>CAVQLS010000005.1:0-1068119 GCA_963713395.1 uncultured Acidobacteriaceae bacterium
TCACGGCGGCCGCAGCTGCGGCGCCTCCGGGAATCAGTGCGCCGGCCTTGACGATGTTGCTGAGGATGCTGAGCACGGTAGTGGCTGTCTTGCTGTCCTCGGGTGGCTGGACGGCAGTCTTGATCTGGTTGGCAATCTTCGCGATATCGACCAGCGCTCCGACCCCCGTTGCGCCGAACGGGGCTTGCAGACCCTTTTCGGACCGAAATACTCCTCGACGGTGTTCCGTCGTCCGATCTCCAGCGCGAGTTCGACTCGGACCTTGTCGCAATCGGCCGGTGAGAAACCGGGATGGGGCAGCGCGCATGCCGCTTACGGCTCTCCGAGACGGGTGAGGATGTTCGCCCAGTTGGCGCCCGCGTAGTCGTCGTAGTACGCCTTGCGCACGTCGCAGGTCGGTGCCGGCGGGTCGCGCACTCCGATGATGTCGGGGTCGCGACCGAGGAAGGTCGCCGCGGCCCGCTCTTCGGTACTGAAGATGGGGAAGCCGCCGTCTGCCGGCGAGGGGCGGTTGACGATGTTGACGAGATCGAAGTTGACCGTGCCGGCCGGGTCTGCCAGCAACGGCTGGTACTGGTAATCGCGACCGCGGACCAGCAGCCCGTGCAGCACGCCGTCGCCGGCCCGCCCTGTCAATGACTGACTGGAGTCGACCTCGGGCGTATTCACCCCGGCACGCGCCACGAATGCGAAGCGACCCTGGTGGCGGCTCGTCGCTATCGCCCTGGTTCATCTGCGCGAACACCTGGGCGTTACCCGAGCCTCTGGATCGCGTCAGCCGCCTGTAGCCAGCCGGCGCTATTGCCCTTGGGCGTGCCGAACGACTGCAGCATCACCAGCAAGTCGCCGTGCTCCTGATGGCCGGGTGACGTCGCCCATGCGATGTCGCCTGCCATGCGCTTCGCCTCGTCCGGGACCTGAGCCCCGTCGGGCCGGTTGGTCACGTAGAAGAAGTCCCCCTCCCGTGCGAGGGTTCGGCTGTTGAGACGGACCAGAAGTTGCCCGAACCAGCGGGCACGCTGTGCGCGATCGTCGTATCGCCGACCTTCATCGTGATCTCGGATGGGCACCGTGCTGGCGTCGGTGTTGAACTCGGTCTGATCGGTGAGCACGTACTCGAAGAAGCCGTTGACCGACAACGGGTTCAGACGCAGATAGCCCGACATGTTCGCCGGCAGCTTCGATCCGTGGAACAACTCCGGAAACTCGTCTGAGATGAAAGCCGAGCCCGCGGGCGACCCAGGAACACCCACGATCGAGACAGGGTTACCGTAAAACGTTCGGAACAGGTCGGAGTCGGGATCCGCGCGACGCCCAGCATCTCAAGCAGCTTGCGCCCGTCCGCCTCTGGGCACCAGTGCCCTGTAGGTTGACGACCATCAGATACGTCGGGGAGGCGTTGTACCTCGTCGCCAGCTCGAGCAGGGTCTTGGTCACGGGGTCCGAAACCTAAGCGTTATTGACGAGGTTGCCCGATGTGACCAGCGCCAGCGTCTGGCGGTTGAACACCGCGTAGGACGCGCGTTGGTAGCAGCCGGTTCCCCGTCTGCGGTGGGATCGCAGTTCTCGGTCGTGTCAGGGACGGCCGTCCCATTGAGCATGATCGTGCCGCGAGCGTCCGCCACCGTGTCCAGTCGCCACCCGATCGGGGGCGCGTCGGCTCGGACGATCACCGTGACCGTATCGACCGAACAGGGACCGTTGGCCGCCGTGACGGTGCTGCGCACTCGATATGTGCCCGGAACGGTGGCGACAAACCCGGGGTCCCGGCTTGTCGGCTGCTCCAACGTCGCCCGCGCCGGGCCGGGTGTTTGACGATCTTCCATCGATAGACGGAGGGCGTGGACCCGGTTCCGACCGGGCCGCCGCCGTTCAGACGAACGAAGCTACCCGCGGCGACGAATGATGTTCACCCAACGCCGCAGCGGGTCGGGGGGATCTCGCAAACGCGCTGCTCGTCATCGCGGCACTCCCGAACATCGTCGCGGCGAGACCAACCGCGCCGCGCATCAGCACCCGCAACCCGGCAGACGTCCGTGCACCGCGCATCGCATCTCCTCGTCGGTTAGCTCAGCAGCGGACCGCCGCGGAGCTTCGTCCGGCAGACCGCCCCGCAGAAATGGCGACCGGCATTCGCCTTATCGGCAGAAGCCGCTGCCACCTTGAGCGGGCGCGGTCGACGAGGTGCAGTCTGCCTGCGTTCCTTGGCCAATCCCTCCACGGGCGCCCCTCGGGCTCCCGTGACGCCGGGTCTCAGTCCAGCACCCAGGTGTCCTTGCCGCCGCCGTTGCGTGAGGAGTGGAGGATATCTCAGCCTCGTCGAACGACACCCGCGAGAGTCCGCCCGGCGCCAGCGCCACAACCTCGGAGTAGAACGCGAACGGGCGCAGGTCGACGTGGCGGGGGACAGGCTCGCCGTCGATCACGGTCGGGTGGCTGGGAGAGCGGCACGATCGGCTGGACGATGTAGCGCTCGGGATGGCGCTCCAGCTCGACGCGAGCCTGGCGCAACGTCGCCTCGTCGGCCTGAGATCCGATCGTCACGCCGGTGCCGCCGTGACCGTGGCGCGGCTTGACGACGAGTTCGTGCAGTCGCTCGATCGCGTCGGCGCTCGACTCCGGCGAGTCGAGCGCCGTCGTCGGCACCGACCAGGACCAGCGGCTCTTCGCCCAGGTAGAAGCGCACGAAGTCCTCGACGTGGCTGTGGACGAGCTTGTCGTCGGCGACGCCGTTGCCGAACGCGTTGACGAGCCCAAGATTGCCCGCCAGCCAGGCCGGCAGCGAGCGCCTGCGCGACCGGGGTCATCGCGCCGCGCGCGTCACGGATCCAATCCACGTCGGTGCGGCGATAGACCACGTCGATCTGGCGATGGCTCTGAGTCGTCGGTGCGCAGCGGCGGATCAGCTCGCCGTCGGTGTGGAGTTGCCCGAGCGTCGCGATCGGGGCGCCGATCGCCGCGGCCAGCCGCGCATGCTCGTAATAGGCGTTGTTGGCGGGGCCGTCGGTGAGCACCAACAACTGCGGGATCGGGGCCGGCGCCCGGCGGCGCCGCGCGGACGAGCGCCGCTCGCAGCAGTCCGTAGATCTCGGGGTCGATCCAGCGTTGGCCGCGGGATCGTGTCCGGCAGCACCGCCGTCAGCGCATCGCGGGCGGCGGTCGAGATAGGCGATTCCGGATGGGGTCCGGAGGTTGTCCTCGAGCACGAGGAACGTACCGTCGGGATCACGCACGAGGTCAAAGCCGATGATCGGGGCGGGGCGGCGACCGGGCCGGTAGGCGTCCCGCGAGCTCGGGCTCATAGCCCTCGGCTCCGTCGAGTGACTTGGCGGCGACGATCCCCGCCTCCACGATCCGCCGTTCGCCATAGGCGTCGGACAGGAACGCGTTCAGCGCGCGGGTTCGCTGCGCCAGCCCGCGTGCGAGCGGGCCCCACTCATCCGCTGACAGCAGGCGCGGCACGATGTCGACGACGAACGGCTCGTCGCCGAAGCGTGCGCCGTCGTCGGCCAGTCGCTTGACAACCCGCTGATAGAGCTGCTCCTAAATCGAGTCCCTCGGAGCTCCGTCAGCAGCCGCTCGTAGTCGCTTCGAACCCCGCCGTCGGCGTGGCGGTGCTCCTCGTAGGGCAGGCGTCCCTCGTAGTCAGATGCCGTGGGCCTGCAGCCAGAGCTCGAGCAGCGCCAGCTGGAAGAGCTTCGTCGAGCCGAGCGTCGTCGGGTGGTCGTTCGGCGCCGCAGCAGCCGGTCGACGTAGTCGGGTCGGAACAGTCCCCGGGCGCGGGCGGCCTCCGAGCGCAGCGCGGCGCGACCAGGTCGAGCAGGGCGCCCTCGAGGTCCATCAGCGCCGGGACCGGGAAGTATCCCTTCTGCCGATCGATGACGCGGACGGGACGATGCCGCGCGCGGCGTCCTTGAGCACGCCTTTGCCGCCTCCCGCGAGCTTCAGCTCCGGCGGGCACGCTGCGGCGAGCTCGACGAGCTCGTGGTCGAGGAAAGGGGACGCGTCCCTCGAGGCCCCAGGCCATCGTCATGTTGTCGACCCGCTTGACCGGATCGTCGACGAGCATGATCGTCGTGTCGAGGCGCAGCGCGGCGTCGAGCGTTGTCTCGGCGCCGGCGCGGCCGAAGTGCCGGGCCACGAAGGCGCGGCTCGGGTCCTCGGGTTCGAAGTACTCGGGGGCGAGCATCTCGCGCATCGCCCCGTGCGACCGATCGAAGAACACGCGAGCATACGCCTCGAGGGCACCCGGCCGCGGAACCGCGGCCAGCGGCGGGTACCAGTCGTACCCGGCGAAGATCTCGTCGGCCCCCTGGCCCGACTGCACGACCTTCACGTCCTTGGACACCTCCTCCGAGAGCAGGAAGAACGCGACGCAGTCGTGGCTGATCATCGGCTCGCTCATCATCGGGATCGCGTGTTGCGCGGCCGGGACGAGGCGGGCGTCGTCGATGGCGATCCGCCGATGCTCGGTGCCGAACTCCCGGGCGACGAGGTCGGAGTACTCGAACTCGTCGCCGCGCTCCCCACCCCCGGCCTCGAAGCCGATGCTGAACGTCTTCAGGGCCCCTTGCGCCCGACTCGGCGAGCAGCGCCACGATGAGGCTCGAGTCGAAGCCGCCCGACAGGAGCACGCCGATGGGGACGTCGGCCACCATCCGCCGCTTCACCGCGACGCGCAGCGCCGCGAGCAGGGCCTCTTGCCAGCTCGCCGGGGGACATCGACCGCGCGGGGCGCGTGAACGACGGCTCCCAGTACACGTGGTCGGTCTCCGTGCCGTCGCGCTCGACGGTCCTCACGGTCGCTGCCGGGCAGCTTGCGCACGCCCCGCAGGATCGTCCGTGGCGCCGGGACGACGGAATGGAAGGTCATGTAGTGATGCAAGGCGACGCGGTCGATCGTGGTGTCCACGCCGCCGCCCGCGACGACGGCCGGCAAGGTCGACGCGAAGCGGAGGCGCGCCGGCGTGCGCGAGACGTAGAGCGGCTTGATGCCGAGGCGGTCTCGCGCGAGGACCACGCGCCCCGTCTCGTGCTCGGCGATGGCGAACGCGAACATGCCGTGAAAGTGCTCGACGCAGTCGCGGCCCCAGCGGTGGTACGCCTTGAGGATCACCTCCGTGTCGCGAGTGCGAGAAGAACTTGTAGCCGGCGCCTTCGAGCTGGGCGCGAGGCTCGTGGTAGTTGTAGATGCACCCGTTGAAGACGAGCGAGAGGCCGAGCTCGAGGTCGGTCATGGGCTGCGCGCCCGCCTGCTCAAGTCGATGATCGTCAGGCGCCGGTGCGCGAGCGCGACCCCGCCGCCGCCAGGAGCCGGCTCGTTCGGCCCGCGGTGGCGCAGCCGCTCGTTCATCTTCCGCACGGCCGTCATCTCGGCGACGCGCCCGTCGAAGCGCAACTCACCTGCAAAACCGCACATCGCCTACGCGACGCGAAGCTGGTTGGCGCCGGCCCGGCGGTTGCCGGCCGCCTCGACGAACGCCTTGAACAGCGCCGCCTGCTCAGGGCGCGCGACGAGCGTCTCGGCGTGCCACTGGACGCCGATCACGAACTCGCGGTCCATCGCCTCGATCGCCTCGACGGTCCCGTCCGGCGCGCGGCCCGTGATCACGAGTCCGCCCCCGAGTCGCGCGATGCCCTGGTGATGAAACGAGTTGACGTCGGTCCGTGTGCGCTCGAGCATCCGGGCGATCCGGCTGGACTCCCGGATCGCGACCTGATGCGTCGTCTCGGTGCCCGGGGCCGACTGGCGGTGCACGATGTCGCCGGCGTGCAGATCGGGCAGGTGCTGGTGCAGCGTACCGCCGCGGGCGACGTTCAGGACCTGCATGCCGCGGCAGATCGCAAGGATCGGCAGCTCGTCCTCGTCGGCGGCGCGCGCCAGCGCCAGCTCGAACGCGTCCAGATCTGGTCGACCGGGCCGGTGCGCTCGTGGCGGCGCTCGCCGTAGGCCTCGGGATCCAGGTCGGGTCCGCCCGACAGGCAGACGCCGTCGACGCGAGTCAGCAGCGACCGCGCCAGTTCGCCCGACAGCGGCGGCGTCACGATCGGGATCGCGCCCGCGGCCTCCAGCGCCTCCAGGTACCGCATCCCGAGCGCCATCTCCCGCTGCGGCGGCTCGCCCTCCGGGGTCGGCGTGACCGTCTCCGATCGGCGCACCTCGGAGGTCGTGACCGCGATCAGCGGCCGGGCGTCTGACGGCTGCATCTGTGCCCGCTGCGGTCCTCGCCGCGGGTCGGGTCAGGTCGTGGCATTCGCAGCATGAGTCTCGCATCGGCCGGAGACGTCCCACCGACACGCGGATAGCTGCGGCTGGCCGCGCGGCCGGTCAGGGCACCGGTTCGATCACATACTGACGGGTCGTGTAGCCGGCCCGGATCGTGAACGGTCGGGCGAGGCTGTCGTTGCTTGGGTCGGCCCGGCCGCTCACCCGGTATCGGCCGGGCGGCAGCCTGAACGTCACCAGGCGGCCGCGCTTGGCGGTCTGTGACGCGACGATCGTCTCGCCGGCCGGAGCGAGCACGTCGATCGTGCCGGGCCCCGGCTGGCCGGGCTTGCGCCGGCAGTGCGGCGACGAGTACGGGAGCGCGGGTCCGCCGACGAGGTAGAGGCCGGTGATCAGCTCGGTCGGACCGGGCCGCATGCCTTGGTCGTGCGGCGGGCCGGCCAGGGCCGAGCCGAAGCAGAGCGGGTTCAGCGTCAGCCTGACGACGACGGTTCGCGTCCCCGGGGCGGGGGCTTGGACGGCGATCGTCTGAACCGTCGCGTGCTTGAGCCGCGCGCCGGTCAGGTGCACGACGCATCCCGCCGCGCTCGCTCGGTGTGCGGCAGCCCGTTCGGTCAGGCCGACCAGTCTGGGCGTAACGCAGTCGCTCGCCCTTGTCTCGGCCGACGCAGCTGTGACCGCCGCGGCGACCGTGGCTGCGACGAGCGCGGCGACGATCAGCCTGGCGCGCGTGATCATCGTGACCGAGCAGGGTACCGGCATGTAGGCTCGCGCACGGGCTAGCACGCGCACCCGATAGGGAGGGAAACGATGACTGGATCGGACCGTGTCGAGATCTCCGGCTCACAGCGCGAGCTGGTGACGAAGCATCCGCGGATCGGCGATATCGATCTCGCCGAGGAGATCGCGGTAACCGTCTACCTGCGGCCGCGAGCCGACACCGGCTGGGTCGACAAAGAGGCGCAGTTGGCGCCTGCCCAGCGCCCACGCCTCAGCCGCGAGGAGTGGGCGGAGCGGTATGGCGCGGACCCGCGGGATGTGGAGGCGGTGGAGCAATTCGCTCGGCGGTACGGGCTCAAAGTGACGGACGTCGACCGCGGTCGCAGAGCCGTCACGTTGCGCGGCTCCGTGCAGGACGTCGCGGCCGCCTTCCAAGCGCGGTTGGAGGGCCGCTACGACGCCGGCGACGGCGGCCCCGGTTACCGCGCCCGCAGCGGCGCGCTGACCGTCCCGTCCGAGCTCGGCGACGCGGTCACCGGCGTGTTCGGGGTCGACGACCGGCCCCAGAGCTCGCCCAAGCTACGGATCGCTGAAGCGTCGTCGGCGGCAGCGGACGCGGTCTCCTATACGCCCCTCCAAGTCGCCCAGGCCTACGCGTTTCCCACCAACGTCGACGGCTCCGGCGCGACGATCGGAATCATCGAGCTCGGCGGTGGCTTTCAGACCAGCGATCTGTCGACCTACTTCAGCGGCCTCGGCGTGTCGACGCCGACGGTGACCGCGGTGCCCGTCGACGGCGGCTCCAACCAGCCCGGCAAGGACACGAACGCCGACGGCGAGGTGATGCTCGACATCGAGGTGGCCGGCGCGGTCGCCAACGGCGCCAAGTTCGCCGTCTACTTCGCGCCGAACACCGACCAGGGGTTCATCGACGCGGTCACGACCGCCGTCCACGACACCACCAACAGCCCGTCGGTGATCTCGATCAGCTGGGGCGGTCCCGAGGACTCGTGGACCGCGCAGGCTCGCACGCAGATGGACCAGGCGTTCACCGACGCCGGCGGGCTCGGGGTCACGGTGACCGTCGCCGCCGGCGACAACGGCTCGACCGATGGCTCCACCGACGGCCAGCAGCACGTCGACTTCCCCGCTTCGGCGCCGCACGCGCTGGGCTGCGGCGGCACCACCCTACATGCCTCCGGGGCGACGATCACCTCAGAGACGGTGTGGGGCGGCACCGCGAACAACGGCGCGACCGGCGGCGGCGTCTCGATCGAGTTCGCGCTCCCCAGCTACCAGGCCGACGCGAAGGTGCCCGACAACGTCGACACCGGCAAGCCGGGCCGCGGCGTCCCCGACGTGGCCGGCAACGCCGATCCGGAGACCGGCTACCAAACGCTGGTCGACGGCTCCGAGCAGGTCGTCGGCGGCACGAGCGCGGTCGCGCCGCTGTGGGCCGGGCTGGTGGCGCTGCTCAACCAGTCGCTCGGCGCTCCGCTCGGGTTCGCCAACCCGCGCCTGTACGCGCTGCTCGGCACCGCCGCGTTCCACGACATCACCTCGGGTTCGAACGGCGCCTACAGCGCCGGCCCGGGCTGGGACGCGTGCACGGGCCTGGGCTCGCCCGACGGGACGCAGCTGGCATCGGCGCTCGCCGGCGACGCGGGCGGCGGCGGCGGCTGAGCGGTGATGGCGGCCGGGCGGCGCTGGCGGCCGGGCGGTGCCGGGGCGGCTGGGCGGCGATGGCGGCCGGGCGGTGCCGGCGGCTGGGCGGCTGAGCGGCGCCGCGGCTGCGCCCCGCCGTCGGCCGGGCTGCGTCGACCAGGCAGCCGCTGGGGGTATGTCGACAAAAGCGCCCTATGCGGACCAAATCTGCATCACCCCTGTCAGCGCGCCTTTCCGGTTTGGTTCCGGCGTCGATCACGCCTTGCCGAGCCAAATCCCAGTCGCGCGGTTGAACGGGAGCCCGAGCCCGGAAAGTGCCCGCTGAGCGAGTCGAATCTGGGTCGGACCCCCGGGGCACAGGGTGCGACCCATTTGACCCGGCATATGTCGGCGCTCGGTCGGCGCCACCCCGGCGCGCCGGGTGCGAATCGGATTTGGCTGGGCGTCAGCGCGCAGGCATGCTGTCCCGCGGCCAGCCGGCCGCGGCGCGCGGCTCCCTCCGAACGTCAGTCGGCGTGGCCGGCGGCGTGTCGCTCACGGATCTGCGACAGCGCGAACAGGCCCTTGCGCAGCCCGGCCAGTTCGCCGGCGACAACGTCTGTGCGAGCTCGGAGTCGATCTGATCGATGGCAGCGCGGACTTCTGCCGCGGCGGCGCGGCCGCGTTCGGTCAACAGGATCGTCGTCCGGCGGCGGTCCTCGGCGTTGACCTCGCGCGTCAGATAGCCGCGCAGCACCAGGGTGTCGATCAGTTGGCTGGCGCGCTGTTTGCTGATCCCGAGCCCGCCGATCATGTCGGCAGCGGAGCCGCCGTGGTTGGCCATGCCACCCAACACGAACGCGCCGTGACGAGGGAGGTCGTCGATTCCCGGCCGCCTCGAGCCGCTCTGCGATGACGGCGCCGTAGCTGCCGCGGGCGGCGCGCATCAGCGCGGGGATGACGATCTCGTCGCCGGGGTCGCCGGGGTCGGCGGGGTCGGCGGGGTCGGCGGGTCGGCGGGGTCGCGCGGGGTCGCCGGGATCGGCGGGGTCACCGGGGTCGCCAGGGTCGCCGGGGTCGGGGGTCGGGGTCGGCGGGGTCGGCGGGGTCGGCGGGGTCGGCGGGCGGGGTCGGCGGGATGGCGGGTCGGCGGGCTCGGCGGGATCCGCGGCGCCGGGAGGGTCAGCGGGGTCGGCCGGATCCGCGGGCTCGGCGGGATCCGCGGCGGCTCGGCAGGGTCGGTCGGCTCGGTGGGGTCGCTCGCGGTCGGCGCGGTCGGTGTGATTGTCGGTCTGCTGGTCAGCCATCGGCGGCATGATACCGACCAGTGTCTTGACGGTCAAGAACCTAGACAGTCTAGGTGCGGAAGGGTGAACTTCAGGCGCCCCAGAGCCGCCGCGCCAGCCCGGACGCACGCGCGACCGGTCGGTCGACCGTGCCCGGACCATCTCCTCGGTGCCGACGAGGATCAGCCGATCCTGGGCGCGGGTCGCCGCGGTGTAGAGCAGCTCTCGGGTGAGGATCCGGGAGCCGGGCTCGGGCAGGAGCACGGCGGCGGTCTGAAACTGGGAGCCCTGGCTCTTGTGGATCGTCATCGCGTAGACGGTGTCGATCGCGCCGAGCCGCGAGGGGCTGTACAGCACCGGCTCGCCGCCGCGCTCGAACGCGGCCAGCACACGGTCGTCGGCGGTCCGGACGACGACGCCGGTGTCGCCGTTGTAGAGCCGCAGTTCGCGGTCGTTCTCGGTCACCAGCAGCGGTCGACCGACGTACCAGCGCTCCCGCGCGGAGAAGCCGGCGACTTCGGACTCCAGCCACGTCTCGATCCGGGCGGTCCACGTCGACACGCCCATCGGACCGCGGCGGTGCGCGCACAGCACCCGAAACCGGGCGAGCGCCGCCAGCGCCTTGGCGGGGCGGTCGTCGCCGGCGGCCTCGATCGCGGCGCGCCCGGCCTCGACGACGCCGCCGTCAACCGACCCGAGCAGCGCGACCGCCGGGATCCTCGTCGATCCAGGTGACCGCGCGGGCGATTCACGCAGCAGGCCGATTTCCGCGTCGCTGTCGCCGGCCCGGATCGCCGCGGCGACGCCCGCGATCTCGTCGCCGTAGCGCCGGCCGCGCACCAGCACGACGACTCCCGGAGTCCCGCACACGCCGCCGGCGCCACCCGAGCCACCCGCGCTGATGGCGCCGTCCGCGCCGACGGCACCACGCGAGCCGCCGCCGGCGGCGCCACCTGCGCCGTCCGCACTGGCGACGATGTCGCCGAGCACCGCGCCGGCCTCGATCGACGCCAGCTGTCCCGGGTCGCCGACGAGCACGAGCCGTGCGTCGGAGCGCAGCGCGTACCGGCGGAGAAGCGAGCGATGAACTCGTTGAGCTGTGCGATCTTCTTCTCGCGCTGCTCGTTCTGCGATTCGATGCGGCTGCGGATCTGCGTCTTCTGCATCACCATCTCGTCGTAGCCACCGGTGTAGGTGATGATCGTCTCGTAGTCGATGTCGGCGATGTGCGTGCAGACCGAATTCAGGAAGTGGCGGTCGTGCGAGATGGTGATGACCGTTCCGCTGTAGCGGGTGAGAAAGTTTTCAAGCCAGTGAATCGAGTCGAGATCGAGGTAGTTGGTGGGCTCGTCGAGGAAGAGGGCGTCGGGGTTTCCGAAGAGCGCCTGCGCGAGGAGCACGCGGACCTTCTGGCCGCCCTGGAGCTCAGACATTTTGCGGTTGTGGAGTTCGTCGGGGATGTCGAGGCCCTGCAGGAGGATGGCGGCGTTGGAATCGGCCTCGTAGCCGTCCTCTTCGCCGACGATGCCCTCGAGCTCGCCGAGGCGGATACCGTCCTCGTCGGTCATCTCAGGCTTGGAGTAGATGACTTCACGCTCCTCGAGTGCGGACCAGAGGCCCTTGTTGCCCATGATGACGGTGTCGATGACACGGAAGGCGTCGAACTCGTACTGATTCTGCTTGAGGACGCCGAACTTTTTGGGGCGGACGACGGTGCCCTTCTGGGCGTCGAGCTCGCCGGTGAGGACCTTCATGAAGGTGGACTTGCCGGAGCCGTTGGGGCCGGTGAGGCCGTAGCGGCGGTCGCCGTGGAAGGTGACGGAGACGTCTTCGAAGAGGAGCTTCGAGCCGTAGCGCATGGTGACATTGGAGACAGAGATCATCTCTTATATTTTCGCATGACTCGCGGACAAGGGTGGTGGGACCCCCCTTCCCCGTCAATATTGCGCAAAGTCTTCACAAGATAAGACTTAGGGGTGGACTTTAGTGCGCACACATTGACAGGGCTTTGAAAGAAGGGGCTGCCGCGAGGGTGGGTCTGTCAAGTCCGGGAGGGCACGATATGGCGTGCCCTCCCGGGTCTATCAATGGGTGGCCGCGGGACGAGGGCCGAGGGTGGTGGTGCAGCTAACCCAGTAGGAGTCGCCGCTGTGGGAGACAGAGGCCCCATCGGGGTGCTTGCCGTTGATGAGGACGCTGGTGGTTGCCGGTGAGTCCTTGAAGGGGCCGACGCGAATGGAGACTGGGCCAACGGCTTTGTTTGAGGAGATATCCAGACTCATCTTTCCGGACGAG
Source organism: uncultured Acidobacteriaceae bacterium (assembly GCA_963713395.1). Classification (GTDB taxonomy): domain Bacteria; phylum Acidobacteriota; class Terriglobia; order Terriglobales; family Acidobacteriaceae; genus Granulicella. The sequence goes on from CAVQLS010000005.1 coordinate 12,172, forward strand.
CGGACGAGGCGGTAGTTCAGTAATGCTGTCTCCACCCTGCCGTCGTGTGAAAAGAGTGTGGGGTACTTGTCGACGGCAATCTCGGTCCAGCCGTAGGGCATGCGCGGCATGACGCGGAGATGCTGCGGAGCAATGTTGTCGACACCAAGGTCGTCGACACCGAGGAGGATGCGGAAGGCCTTGACGATCTCGGCCTCCTGCACGCCGTTTCCTTGATCGCCGGTGGGAAAGGTGAAGTGGCCTGTGGGGTCCAGCTGAGAGCCTTCAGGGACGATGAACGCGGCTGAGCCACGACGCGGGTCGTAGATCTCCTTCGCGGTCCAGTCGAACATGGTGGTCGCGTCGTTCATGCGGTCGAGGAGAAGAGCGGACTGGGTGACGAAGCCCTGACCGTAACCCATCGCCCAGCCGTAGAAGCCGAGAGGCTTGTAGGTGTCGATGAGGCGCTGGTAAGCGGCCCGGTCTGCCGTTTGCCATTCGGGACTGTCGGCGTGCGGCTCATAGGTGGTGTAGTCGGCCTGAAGGATGATGGGGCCGAGGACGGTGCTCCGATTCGGCCAGCCTGCGTAGTCGAGCGTCCAGACGGAACCGTACTTCGGATCCGAGATGATGTAGTGAGAGAACATGGCGGTGCGCATCTTTGCTGCACGGTCGCGCCAGAGTGCAGCGGACTGCGTCTGGCCGATAGAGTTGGCCATGCGCGCAAGGCTTTCGAGCGCGGTCATGCAGATGTAGTCGGGGTATACCGAGTAGCCCTTGCCGGCAGCGGACTCGCCGGTTGAGTAAAGCACCCCGTCTCTGGCGCCTGATAGGTCGGGGTGGTCGAACTGCCAGGGGATCCAGTCGCCGGCGGCTTTGACGTCCGTCCAGTGAGAGCGTAGCCAGGCATCGCGATCGGGGAGCCGCTGCCAGAGCTTGTAGAGTGCCAGGCTGATTAGGCCGTGGCCGTCGTTCTCAAAGGGCGTCCCGGGATCGGGCCGATTGATGACGCGGCTCCAGTGCGGGGGGAGCCGGTGGCCCTGAAAGGTCAGAGACGGGTTTTCCTCATAGATACGCGCGTCGCGCAGGGCGAGATTGAGTCCACGCGTGGCAGGGTCGAGGAAGCCGAGATCAGCGAGTTCCTGCATGGTGCGGCCGAGATCGCGTGACCACGAAGCGTCGTAGTAGACGCCTACGCCGTTGCGCCAGGTGCCGAACTCGCCGCCAGCGGACCACGGGACGCCGGCGCCGGCGAGCGCTCCTTTGGTGGAGGTGTGGTAGAAGCCTGCAGCGTCGACCTTGTCGAGCATGTCCTGCACGTTGGCGTAGAAGGCGTTCTGCAGGATGTTGGCGTAGTTGTTCCCTTTGAAGGTGACGCGTGGGCCGGTGTAGCCGGCGGGCGCGGGCTTCACGGTGACGTGCCGCTTGAAAAGGGTGTCGGGGGTGTAGAGCGCAGAGCTCAGATCGTTGAGGCGCGCCTTCGAGGCGGCGTCATCCGCGCCTTCAAGACGCAGCGGCTTCTGTTTCATGAAGTCCGCGAACTTGGGGTCAAAGGCGTCGAAAGGCGTGAAGCGCAAGCCGGGGACCGATTGATCCTGCGCGGTCTCGGCGGTAATGGCGGCGATGGTGACGGATCCCTTCTTGGTTGCGGACGGCACGATCTCGATGCTGGCGAGCGGATTGGGGCGTGGCTCGATGACGGCGACATAGTTTCCGTCTTCGACGGGCGCCGCGGGATAGAGATGCATGGACTGCGCGAAGGCCGCGCGGAGATGGGCGTCGGTTGGGAAGGGTTCGTTTGTCTGATAGAACGGCAGGCCGAACCAGACGCTCTCGCCCAGGATGAGCGGGAAGTTTTGCGTCGATCCGTCGGCGTAGGTGAGGTGGACAGCGCCGAGGTAGTCGCCGATGAAGAAGCGGCGGGACATGTCGAGCGGATTCCACCAGGCAGAGGGGCGCATGGTCTCGGTCATGCCAAGGAGGAAGAGTTTTTTGACCGGCGCGCCGACCTTGATTTGAGAGGCAGACGAGGTTGTGGCGAGGAATGGGACGCCGCAGCGGTAGAGCAGTTTCTGGTTCGCGTTTGGACTGCCGGAGATGGGGAGGACGAAGAACTTGCCGGGGGCTGTGCGGATGGGGGTGGCCGTGGAGTTGTTCGTGGCGGCGAAGCAAAGATTCTGCGCGTGGCACAGCGAGAAGCGCTGCGAGCAAAAGCGCGCCACACGGACCCGGTTGTTGCCCATTCTGTCTCTCCTCATGCTCGTGGTTGCAGAACGGCGGACGCACGAGCGAGCGAAGGCCGTCGGGTAGTTTTCGATTGCATCGATTGTAATCGATTGAAATTACCGATTGCGACGCAAGAGCATGAATGGACGTGACTTGCGGATTTTCTCCGAGGATCGCTTGACAGCTTTCGCGGAGGGATGTATTTAACCATACAGTTATATAACCGAATGGTTACACACTATGAATGACGCAATCAGCAATACGTTTTCGGCACTGGCGGATCCAACGCGCAGGGCGATCCTGGCGCGGCTGGCGTTGGGTGAGACCTCGGTGACGGAGCTGGCGGAGCCGTTCGAGATGAGCATGCCAGCGGTCTCGAAGCATCTGCGGGTGCTGGAGAACGCCGGCCTTGTGGAGCGGAGCCGGCAGGCGCAGTACAGGCCGGTGAAGCTGCGGGCCGAGCCCCTGCGACAGGCGTGGGGATGGATTGAGGACTACAGGCAGTTCTGGGAAGAGAGCTTCGACCGGCTGGATGCCTACCTGAAGCGGCTGCAGGCGGAGGAGGCCAAGGGGAAGCGCAAGTTGTCGACGAAGAGAGGAAAGGAGAGTCGAAATGGCAAGCATGAGTAAGCTGGCCGGCGGGCTTGGAAAGTTGCTTCTCTCCCTGTTGTGGATTACCGGGCCGGGAGCAATCGGCGCGGGTCGATGGGCGAGCCCTGTATCGATAGAGACGCACGTTGGACGTGAGGGCCGTGTGTTTCAAGCGACGGCTCGCGTGAGTCGCAGATGCACCGGAAACGTGTGCACCGCAAAGAAGTTCATGCTGCGGCTGGAGATTCCGGGACCGGGGCGGCGATCCCAAGACGAGAGCGAGTAAACAGCCGGAAGGAGACGCAGGATGGCGGCGAAGGTGATGAGTATGGCCGAGGTGCAGGGCGAACGCGAGATCGTTGTGATGCGGATCTTCGACGCGCCGCGAGAGCTGGTCTTTGATGCGTGGGCTGATCCGAAACAACTGGTGCAATGGTTCGGCCCGGAGGGATTCACGACGACCGTCAAGACCTTCGACTTCGGCGAGGGCGGAGAGTGGGTGCAGGTGATGCACGGGCCGGACGGGACGAACTATCCGTGCACGGCGATGTTCACGGAGGTGCAGCGGTCAGAGTTGATCGCCTACTTCAATCGCGGTGGACGCGGGGGTGATGAAGACGTTGAGTTTCAATCGACGGTGACGTTTGAGGAGATGGGGCCGGAGAAGACGCGGCTGACGATCCGGATGGAGTTTGCGAGCGCCGAGGAGCGAGACGAGAACGTGCGCAAGTACGGGTCGATTGAGGGCGGACGGCAGACGTTGAACCGGCTGGCGAACTTTCTTGCGAAGAAAGGAGTGATGGCATGAGCACAGCAGCGATGGAACCGAAGACGGGCTACGAGATCTCGATTACGCGGACGTTTGACGCCCCACGCGAGTTGGTGTGGAAGGCGTGGACGGACCCTCAGATGGCGAAGGAGTGGATGGGACCGCGCGGATTCACGACCACGGAGTTTACGACCTCCGATGATGCGGGCGGCCCGTGGCACCTGACGATGGAGGGTCAGCGGCCGGGAAGTGAACAGCTCGTAACACTGGGACAGGGCGGCAGGATCCTCGAGGTTCGGCCGCCGGAGCTGCTGGTCTACACCTTCGGCTGGGACAGCCGGGCGAGCGTTGGGCTCGGCGATGGCCCGAAGGAAAACGTCATCACAGTACGGTTTGAAGAGCGAGGAGGAAAGACGGTCATGCACTTTCATCAGGCTCCGTTTGCGACAGAGAGCGAGCGCGATGGACACAACGGCGGATGGAACTCGGCGTTCGACTGCTTTGCAGAGTTCATGTTGCGCATCCAACCGGAGCGCAAAGCGGCGGCGGACGAGGTGCCGAGTGAGCTGCATCTGCGGAGGTTCTTCGCGGCGCCTCGGCAGATGGTGTTCGACGCGTGGACGAAGCCGGAGATAGTGAAGGAGTGGTGGGGACCGAAGGGCTTCACGAATCCCGTCTGCGAGCTTGACGCTCATAGAGGAGGCGAGATTCGGATTCATATGCGAGGGCCGGATGGAACGGTGTATCCGATGACGGGACGGTTCGTGGAGTTCTATCCGCCGTATCGCTTCCATTTCACGTCGGGGCCGGTCGATAAGGAGGGCAGGCAGATCCTGGAGACGTGGACGTCGGTGTTCTTCGAGGAGGTTGAGGGAGGCACTGAAGTGGTGGTGGATATCCACGTAACGAAGAGCACGCCGGAGGCGGTAGGACCGCTGAAGGGCATGCGCGAGGGCTGGAACCAGATGCTGGACAGGCTGCTCGAATTTGTCGGCAGGAGGGTTTGATGAGGATTGCAGACCTGCTCAAGCTGGAGTTTGATGCCGAAGCGGAGAAGACGCGCAGCTACTTCGCGGTGCTGCCGGAAGAGAAAGCCCAGTGGAAGCCGCATGAGAAGTCACCGGCCCTCGGGTCGCTGGCGAAACACATCGCGATGCTGCCGGCGTTCGGCGTGGTGTTTCTGACGACGGACTCGATGGATGCAAGCGCGGGGCCACCGGCGCTGCCGGAGTACGTAGGCAGAGCCGATCTGCTGCGGACGTTCGAAGAAAATTGCACACTTCTGCGCGAAGCGCTGGTCAATGCCAGCGACGAGTACCTGAAGGCGCCGTGGGCCTTCAAGGCAGGCGACAAGGTGCTGGAAGAGGGTCCGCGGGCGGCGATGTATCAACTGATGTGCGTGGATCACGCGATCCACCACCGCGCGCAGATGGGTGTGTACCTGCGCCTGCTTAACGTTCCGCTGCCGGGCTTGTATGGACCTTCAGCGGATGGGCCATGGCAACCGGCATGGCCGAAATCGAAGTAAGCAATCAATGCGTTAATCGACAAAATAAGGGAGAGCAGCAATGAAGATGAGTGTGCATTTGAACTTCAATGGAAACTGCAGGGATGCGTTTGCGCTGTATCAGAAGGTGTTCGGAGTGCAGCAGCAGATGCTTATGACCTATGGCGAGGCTCCTGCGGGTGCACCGGTGCCGCCTGACTGGAAGGACAAGGTAATGCATACATCCATTCCGATGGGTGAAGCGATGCTAATGGGCTGCGATGCGCCGCCGGATCGATCCAAGCCAATGGCAGGATTTCAGGTCTCCGTGGGGTCGAGCGACCAGGCTGAGGTGAAACGGATCTTCGACGCACTGCAGGACGGCGGGAGCATTCAGATGCCGCTGCAGAAGACGTTCTGGTCTCCGCTGTTCGGCATGTGCACGGATAAGTTCGGTGTGGGCTGGATGGTGGGCTCGCCGGGAGAACTGCCGCCGGCGTAAAGGGTTGTCCGCGGCTGGGCTCTGCAATGAGAGCTCAGCCGCAGATGGGCTCGTGCGCGTTGTGGCGACGATCGCGGATGTCGGCGATGAGGTAGTTCGCGGCGACGATGCCGAGGGGAAGAAGTGTAAGGACGATATTCATGATCTTCTCCTGTGGTTTGTTGAGGGCCACACCCATACTCGGCAAGCCGTTGTATGGGTGAGACCAAGTTCGTTAGTCAAAGTTTCGGTACCTTGCGTAAAAACTTGTTCAACGGAGACCGCCGCCGGCCTGGAGGAGTGAGCCGGTGACCCAACGGGCTTCGTCTGAGGCGATAAAGGTGACGACGTCAGCGATGTCATCAGGCTTGCCGGCGCGGCCGAGTGGGGTCTGTGCCACGGCGTTTTTCTCCCAGTCAGAGCCAACGATGCCAGCGGTTTCCGTTCCTTCTGTGATGGTCAAGCCAGGATTTACAGCATTGACACGAATCTTCTTGGGACCGAGTTCCACAGCGAGAACGCGGGTGATGGCGTCGACCGCGCCCTTGCTGCCGGTGTAGATCGCAGAGTTTGCGGGCGTTCTGTCGCTGACAACCGAGCCGATGTTGATGACGCTTCCGCCTTCAGACGGAAAGAGCTTTACCGCAGCCTTCGTGGTCAGCAAGAGGCCGGTGACGTTGGTGGAGTAAATGCGGTCGATTTCCTCTTCAGTGATCTCCTCGAGAGGAGCAAACGAGTAGACACCCGCGTTATTGACCAGGATGTCTACCTTGCCAAACGCTTTCTTCGTCTCGGTAAAGAGCTTTTCGATGTCACCGGACTTGGCGACGCTGGCTCCGACCGCTACGGCCTTCCCACCGGCCTTGGTGATCTCCGCGACTGTCTTGTCCGCGCCTGACTTGTCAGACGCGTAGTTGACGACAACAGATGCACCCTCAGCACCGAGGGCCTTCGCGATTCCCGCGCCAATTCCCTTGCTGGCTCCCGTGACGACTGCAACCTTTCCAGTAAGCTTTGCCATAATTTCTCCCTTCGAATCTCGTCGAATTGTTCGACGCACATCGAAATGGATGTTTAGACGGCAGGAAGGATTCAGGAAGCTTCGATATTTATCGAAATGTTATTGAGCGGGGTACGACTTAGAGCCTGGCGAGCTGGGCCAGATAGGCGTTCCAGACGTCGCGCTCGAGGGTTAGCGAGGCGCAGCGGCCTTCGCGCTGAACGTCGATGAGGCCAGCGTCCGCCAACTCCTTGAGGTGGTGCGAGATGGTGGCGGGGCTGAGGACCTTCTGCTCGGCGAGCGAACCACAAGCCGTGCAGTCCTGACGGGCGATCTGTTGCAGGATGGCGAAGCGGCGGGGGTCGGCGACGGCGCGGGCGATGGCCTGCATCTGGTCGTCCGTAAGATGTTTTCGCGCTTTCGTCATGGTTAGTTAGATGATAATCGAACTATTTCGGTTCACAAGGCCTTAATTCTGGGGTTTGCGGGAGGCAGGCATCTGGGCGGGCTGCTCGGAGTGGATGGTGACCTCGTAGTTGCGGCCGAGCCAGCGGTCAGAGCCGGGCCAGTAGAGGGTGAAGACAATGGCGCCCGTCTGGCCGGGAGCGGCGGCGATATCGGCAAAGGCGCCGAAGTTGTCGACGGGAACGGCGTCGGTTTTGTTGGTGGTGGCCCAGTTATCGGGAGACCAAACGACGGTGAAGGGTTCGGGGTCGACGATGCGGAGGGTGCCGCCGCAGACCATGGCGGAGATGGGGCGCGTGGTGCGGAAGATCTCCATACGGCTCTGGAAGGTGCGCTGCTCCTTGGGCACAGCGTAGCGCTCCTCGACAATGGAGATGCGGTCGAAGATGCGGCCATTGACGATGGAGTGGAGGAGCTTGAGGTACTCGGCGTGTGCCCAGCAGAGCGGCTGCGCGGAGCCAGCGGAACGGCCGCAGTAGAGGTCCAAGGAGGGGATGTCGGCGTAGTCCCAGACCTGCTCTGGCAGCATCCCGCCGAAGGAGGAGAACTGTTCGATGGCGTTGATGAGCGGACTGACGTCATTGCCGGCGGCGAGCTCATAGTGCGCGCGTTCGCCGACGAGCAGCGGCCAGGCGCGTCCCTGTCCGTAGCCGATATAGGGGCCGCCGTCTTTGCGCTGCCCGTAGCCGTCGTGGTTGTAGCGACGCCAGCAGGGGCCATAGGGCGTGTTGATCTTGAGGATGTGATCGACGACTTTGAGAGAGTCGATGATGAGCGGGTCGTCGGCGCGGCGGACACCGTAGCGAACGAGTTCGAGGAAGCCGGCGTCGATGACCTCGCGGGCCTCGAAGTCGGCGCGCTCGCCGGGCTCGCGATTATTGATATGGATCATGCCGGGAGCGATGGCGGGGTTGTGGAAGGGCTCGCCTTCGGCCGGTGGACGGATGCGCATGTAGTGGTAAGGAACGTCGGGAAGCAGGACGCCAGCGGTTGTGGTGGTCCACTCATCCAGATGAGCTTCGATCCAATCGGCGTAGTCACAGAGGAAGGTTGAGAGGTCCGGAAATTCGGCGCGCGCGATATCCGCCGCACAGATGAGCGCGGAGATGACGACGGCGAGCGTGGAAGGCGAGTAGCCGGAGTTTTCTTCCCAGCGCTCCTGTTGGGTTACAGGCGCGTAGCGGACAAGGAAGCTGGCGGCGCGGGTGACGAAGGGAACGATGTCGAAGCCACCGAGTGCTTTGAGCTTCCAGAGACGCCACGCAAGGATGATGGGGAAGGCAACTTCATCAAGCTGAATGCCGGACCAGTAGGGGGTGCCGTCGATCCAGAAGTTTTGCGAGAAGCCGCCGTCGGGGTGTTGTGTGCAGGCGAGGTAGACAAGAGCGCGGAGAGCCGTTTCCGAGCGACCGCAGGCGAGGAGAGCGCTCGCAGACTGGATCATGTCGCGCGTCCAGACGAGATGATAGCCGCCGAGGTCGTCGTCGGACTTGGAGGCTCCCCATGGGATGGATGCAGAGGCGATGAAGGCGCCGGAGTAGATCTTGTCTTCATGCGCCAGCAGGACGTTGTGCGAGATGCGCATGAGGCGGCCGCTGTCGGTAGATGCGGAGGCGAGCCGCTCGGGTGAGGCAGCACGGTGCCACTGCTCGATGAAGCGCTTGCGGTGAACCTCGTACGACGTAGAGAGGCTCTGCATCATGGCGGCGAGCGCGGCGTGGTGGTTGTCGCCGAGCGCGATGGCGATGGTGAACTCGCGAGTGCAGGCGATGTTGATCTCGCCCATGACGGCGAGGTTCCCGTCGAGCGCCTGGCCGAAGTTCCAGGTCATGCGCTTGTGCAGGCAGAGGTCCTGATAACCGTCACTGGAGCCGACGAAACCGCAGCTGGTGCGGCTGAAGCCGCAGTCGGAGCCGAAGGCGAGAGAGATGCCATTCTTCCAGGCGAGGATGGCGCGATGGCCGGCGATGTCGAGTGCACGGGCGGAGTTGCCGGCGCCGCCGCCGTCGAGATGTGGAGCGAGCAGGGCGTAGCAGCGGAGTTTGGAGAGGATCTCCTCGTCCCCGTCGATCTTGACGTGCATGAGGACGACGGGATGGTGGGGGTCGGTGATGAATTCCTTGGTGACGGTGTAGCGGCCGCCAAGGTCGTTGGCGACGACGCGGACGGCGAGCGCGTCGGGGTCGATGTAGTGGAAGTCGTACTCGAAGTCGCGTTTCTCTTCGTGGAAGAAGGTCTCCTCGTCGGTGAAGAGGAGTTCCATGTCGCGCGTCTGCGGGCGGTCGATGGTGGGGTAGTAGATCTCGTTGAGCGTACCGTGGGAGGCGGTGAACCAGATGCGGCTGGAGGCGGCGTAGGCAGTGGAGACTGCGTCCTTCTTGCTGGAGGTCCAGCGCGGTTCCAGGCCCGGAGCACCGAAGGCCGCACCGTCGTCGTCCAGCCAGCGGTAGGTTTCGTTCAAAACACTCATCGACAGCTATCAGACCACAAAGGCGCATGGCACTGAAATGTAGTGGGTGCGCAGCGGGGTGGAACAAGAGCGCCGTTCTTCAGGTCTGGCGGCGTTGAAGCAGAGTTTTCGCGTGTGAGCTAAGCTCAATGGTGCTGAGTCGCAAGGCTTCCGTGCTGCATCCAAGCGAAGAAGGCCACGAGACTTCGTTGGGCGGAGATGTGATTCCGCCATTACTTCGCAACCTGCCGTTACTCGCAACCTAAGGAGAACTGTTATGGCATTCGAACTCCCTCCCCTGCCGTATGACTACGCCGCACTCGAGCCCACGATCGACGAGGCTACGATGAAACTGCACCATGACAAGCACCACCAGGCGTATGTGACGAACCTGAATGGCGCAGTGGAGAAACATCCGGAACTGGGCAAGAAGACGCCGGAGGAGCTGATCCGGAATCTGGACAGCGTGCCCGAGGACGTGCGCACTGTGGTTCGCAACAACGGCGGCGGGCACGTGAATCACACGATGTTCTGGCAGATTATGGCGCCGAAGGGTGGCGGCAATCCGACCGGAAACATCGCCGCACAGATCCAGACGGACTTCGGCGGATTTGAAGACTTCAAGAAGGCATTCAATGACGCCACGGCGAAGCAGTTCGGATCAGGCTGGGGATGGCTGGTGTGGAAGGGTGGCAAGCTGGCGATCATGACGACGCCGAACCAGGACAATCCGCTGTCGCAGGGGCTATACCCCATCCTGGGCAACGACGTCTGGGAACACGCGTACTACCTGAAGTACAACAACCGCCGCCCGGATTATCTGGCCGCATGGTGGAATGTCGTCAACTGGGCCGAGGTGAATAAGCGCTTCGAACAGGCGAAGAAATGAACCTGTGAACTTCGCAAGGAGAGGGCCGCTTCGGAATGAAGCGGCCTTCGTTTTCGGGCCAAGTTCAGACACACGAGTCTCGATGAGGGGTTGGCGCGTCTCAACGAGTATCGGAACGAAGCCCTCCTGAGGCGGATATGTGGATCGTACGACTGGCGCTGCGCCGCCCCTATACGTTCGTCGTGCTGTCGCTGCTGATCGCCGTGCTGGGCATCGGAGCAGCGATTGAGACGCCGAAGGACATCTTTCCATACATCAATATTCCCGTCGTCACAATTGTGTGGAACTATGCGGGCCTGACGCCTACAGAGATGAGCGGTCGCATCGTGACGATCTGCGAGCGAGCGCTGACGACGACCGTCAACGATATCGAGCACACAGAGAGCCAGAGTTACCAGGGCATCGCCGTCGTCAAGGTGTACTTCCAACCAGATGTACAGATTGCGGCAGCTGAGGCGCAGGTGACGGCAGTTGTGCAGACGATCCTGAAAATCGCCCCGCCGGGAACGACGCCGCCATTCATCATCAAGTACGACGCGTCGTCTGTGCCAATCGTGCAGCTGAGCCTGGGCGGGCAGGGGCTGAGCGAGGCCGACCTCTATGACACGAGCGTGAATTTTGTGAGGCCACTGCTGGCGACCGTGCAGGGCGCGAGCATCCCCTCGCCATATGGCGGCAAGGTGCGCGAGGTGATGATCGATACCGATCCGAACCTGATGTATGCGCATCATCTGTCGGCGGCGGATGTTTCTACGGCGATGAGCCAGCAGAATCTGATTCTGCCGGCGGGAACGGCACGCATCGGCGACCGGGAGTTCGTGGTGAAGACGAACTCCAGCCCGCAGACGATCGCTGCGATGAACGATCTGCCGGTGCGTGCGGCGAACGGCGCGGTGGTGTACATCAGGGACGTCGCGCAGGTGCATATCGGCTATGCGGTGCAGACGAACATCGTTCGCGAGAACGGCAAGCGCTCGGCGCTGCTGACAGTGCTGAAGAACGGCAACACCTCGACGCTGGACATTGTGTCGAACGTGAAGAAGAATCTGCCGAGGATTGAGGCGGAGCTGGCGCCGTTGAAGATTACGCCGCTGTTCGACCAGTCGATCTTTGTGCGCACAAGCATTGACGAGGTGGCGCGCGAGGCGATCATCGCGGCCGCACTGACTGCCCTGATGATCCTGCTGTTTCTAGGATCTTGGCGTTCGACACTGATTGTCTGCATCTCGATTCCACTCTCGATTGCGACATCACTAGTGATTCTGAGCGCGATCGGCGACACGATCAATGTGATGACGCTGGGCGGGATGGCGCTGGCGGTCGGCATCCTGGTTGACGATGCAACGGTGGAGATTGAGAACACGCATCGCAACATGGGTCTCAAAAAGCCACTGACGCGCGCAATCCTCGATTCTGCACAGCAGGTGGCCGCGCCGGCGTTCGTCTCGACGCTTTCGATCTGCATCGTATTTGTTCCCGTGGTGCTGTTGACCGGCGCAGCGAAGTTCCTGTTTACGCCGCTGGCGATGGCCGTTGTGTTTGCAATGCTTGCGAGCTACTTCCTCTCACGCACGCTGGTGCCGACGATGATGCACTTTCTGCTGAAGAAGGAGCTTGCGCTGTATCAGGACCCAAGCGAGAGTGACCGCGAAGCGAAGCGGAATTTTATCTGGCGCTGGCACACGCGGTTCGAGGAGAAGTTCGAACGGCTGCAGCATTACTACAAACAACTGCTGGAGTGGTGCATCGACCACGCGGCTGTGACGCTAATGCTTTTCGGGATGTTGCTGCTGGTCTCGCTACCACTGACCTTTTTCATCGGGCGTGACTTCTTCCCTTATGTCGATTCGGGGCAGATGCGCCTTGAAGTTGAACCGCCGCAGGGCCTGCGCATCGAAGATGCGGAGCAATACTTTGCAAGGGTGGATGCGGAGATTCGACGCGTGCTCCCACCGGACCGAGTGAACATGCTGCTCGACAACATCGGCCTGCCAAACAGCGGCATTAATCTTGCGTTCTCAAGCTCGCCGCCCATCTCGAACTCCGACGGAGAGATTCTGATTTCCCTGAATCCGGGACCGAAGCAGACCGAGGAGTTCATGCGGACGCTACGCGACGATCTGCGGCAGAAGTTTCCCGATGGGACGTTCTTCTTCGCGCCGGCGAACATCACGAATCAGATTCTGGACTTTGGTCTGCCCGCGCCGATCGATCTGCAGGTGATCGGGCACGGCAAGGACAACTATGCGCTTGCGACCAAGCTGAAAAAGGAGGTCGCTGCGATTCCGGGCGCTGTGGATGTGCATCTGCATCAGCAGGTAGCCTATCCGACGCTGGATGTGAATGTGGACCGCACGAAAGCGAGACAGATTGGCCTGACGCAACAGGACGTTGCGCAGTCCACGCTCATCTCGTTGTCTGGCACCTCGCAGGTAGCACCGAACGAGTGGCTGAACCCACAGAACGGCGTGAACTATAACGTGGTGGTGCAGACGCCGCAGTATCGTATCTCGTCGCTGCCGGAGCTATCACGTACGCCGGTTACAACGCCGCAGGGGAATGCGACGCAGATTCTGGGCAATGTGGCATCGTTTCAGCGAGATCAGTCGCCGATCATTGTGAATCATTACGATATCGAACCGGTATATGACATCTATGCGAATGTCGATCAGCGCGATCTTGGTAGCGTGGCGCACGAGATCGAGAAGATCATTCAGGATCAAAAGGTTTCAAAGGCAACGCAGCTTGAGTTGCGCGGCCAGGTCCAGACGATGAACGATTCGTTCGCACGGCTGGGACTCGGAATCATCTTCGCGATCGGGTTAGTGTATCTGCTGATGGCCGTGAACTTCCAAAGCTGGCTGGATCCGCTGATTATTCTGATGGCGATTCCGTGTGCATTCTGCGGCATTCTGTGGACGCTGTTTTTGACGCAGACTACATTCAACGTGCCGAGCCTGATGGGTGCGATTATGACGATCGGCGTGGCGACTGCGAACTCGATTCTGATGGTGGTGTTCGCGAACGATGAGCGCCTGGAAGGCAGGCACCGCCGCGAGGCCGCATTGAATGCCGGCCACACACGACTGCGTCCCGTGCTGATGACGGCACTCGCGATGATCATCGGCATGTTCCCGATGGCGCTCGCGCTGGGCGAGGGGGGCGAGCAGAATGCGCCACTTGGGCGCGCAGTGATTGGCGGCTTGATCTTTGCGACGGTGGGAACGCTGTTCCTGGTGCCGACGATCTATTCCCTGCTGAAGAAGCATCCTCCAATCGACTACACAAAGGAGATCGAGGAGGAGTACCACGAAGGCGAAGAGCCAAGGAAGCAGACATCCCACGGCAGCACACAGGAGCAGCCCGCGTAGATGGCCGACGAGATGGACGACCGCAAGAATCGATACGACGAGCGCGAGCTGGGACGTGAATTTGCCGACCCGGCGTACGCAGAGCAGCAGCAGCTTGCGCGGTCGTTCGAAGACCCGAATGCGCTGGACGATGCGCGGCTGGGCAAGAGCTTCGAGGAGACGAACTCCAGCGGCAAACGAAAGAAGTCGGCGCACGAAATGCGCGCGCGGCGGCCGACGGACCGGCGAAAGATCGCGATCTTTTTGATCGTGTTCCTGTTGCTGTTTCTGATCGTGGTGATTGCAGGGTGGCTGCCGCGTCGCGAACGAGAGAGAGAGATTGACCGGCGCGCGAAAGAGCAGCAGGATGCGAAGCCGATGGTCAATGTGGCCAAGATTGAGCCTGCGCAGAATCAGCAGGGACTGGTGTTGCCGGGAACAACGATTCCGCTGACCGAGGCGTATGTGTATGCGCGCGCGAGCGGCTATCTGAAGACTCGACTGGTGGACATTGGCGACCACGTGCATAAGGACCAGTTGCTTGCAGTAGTTGACGCGCCGGACCTTGATCAACAGGTTGCGCAGGCGAAGCAGCAGTTGCTACAGGCGGAGCGGCAGTTGGATCAGCAGAAGTCGCAACTGACGCTTGCGACGGTAACCGTTCAACGCTATCGGGTGCTGGTGAAGAAGGGAGTGTTCTCGCAGCAGGACGGCGATCAGCAGGAGGCGAACTACGCCTCGCAGATGGCGAACGTGCAAGCCGCACAACGGAATGTTGATGCATACCGCGCGAACCTGGGCCACCTAGAGGCGCTGCAAAGCTATGAATCTGTACGTGCACCGTTCTCAGGCGTGATTACGCAGCGGAATGTTGATGTGGGTGCGCTGATTGCCGCGTCGGGCATGACCTCTGGCGCGGAGAGCGCGCCCGCCCCGGAAGGACAAACCTCAACCTCGGGGGGATCGCAGCAGGCGGGACAGGTGAATACGGGAGGAAGTTCGGGTGCGTCGAGCACGGCCGCGACGACCACACAGTCACCGGGACAGGGCGGTCCGCTCTTCGGGCTCGCGCAGACGCAGCGGCTCCGGATTCTTGTGTCGGTGCCGGAGGGGAGTCTCGCCGCGATTCACGTCGGCGGTCACGTGCAACTCACGTTTCAGGAATATCCGGGTGTGAACTTCACAGGAGAGGTCACGCGCACAGCGAACTCCGTCGATCCGAACACACGCACGATGCTGACTGAAGTGCAGGTGGACAACCGCAGTGGAAAGCTGGTGCCCGGAATGTATACGGTAGTGACGTTCCCGCCGGCGCCGGGCACCGAGGGGCCGCTGCTGGTAACGGGTGACGCGGTTGTTATCCGGCACGATCGGCCAACACTTGCAAAGGTCGTGAACGGAAAGATTCACCTGCAGCCGGTGACGATTGGACGCGACCTCGGCGGTGTAGTGGAGATTCTGACAGGCCTGCAGGCAGGCGACATCATCGTAACGAATGTGACCGACGATGTTGTGGAGGGCGCGGAGGTGCAGCTGCACTTTGCGAAAACCCCGGAGCAGGAGCCTCAACAGCAACCAAAGCAGGGTACACCCCCCGAGGATCAAGGTACGGGCAGCCAAAGCGAGAGCAAATCGTGATGGTGAACGGCAGACGCACAGGCTGGGGATGGTGCAATGGAGCGATGCTGGCCCTGTGTGCCGCTGTGACGGTGAGCGCGCAGACGCCGCAGAGGCCGTCCCCGGCTCCTACGGCGTCGCCGCAACAGAGCGTGCCGCCGGGACCCAATGCGCAACAAACGCCGAACGCACAGATGCAACCGCCGCCGATCTCGCCCCTCTCGCAGCATGTAGAAACGCCCGAAGCGCCGGCACCGCAGATTACAGCGACGATGAACAACACGGTTCGCCCCGAACGCGAGGAAGTGCATGGGCTAACACCAGGTTTCCTCGGCTTCCTTGGACCTTATAAGACTCCGATTGTGCCGCCACTTTTCGGCGGGAGTGAAGCAAGGCTGCAGTCGCTAATACACGATGGAAAGCTGTACCTGACGCTGCAGGATGCGATTGCGCTCGCTCTCGAGAACAACCTGGATGTGGAGACGGAACGGTACGATCTTGTGCTGGCGGAGACGGATGAGGTGCGCGCAAAGGGTGGTGGAAATCTGCGCGGCATTGACTACACGGTGGCCGAGTCGCCGAATGGCGTGGGTGGGCCGGGGTCGCCACTGCTGGCCGCGGAGACCACGAATACGAACCCCACATCACCGACCGTGACCGACTTGACGAGTCTGAACTCGACGGCGACGACGACGCTTTCGTTGTCGCAGCTTGGCGCCGGCTTTCAATATTCGACAGGACCTAATATTCCGCTGTTCGATCCGCAGTTGATCGGCATGGCGGGATGGCTGCGACGATCGGACACCGTGAATCTGACGAACGCAACGGGACCGACGACAGGAAGCGAAGGCAGTACCGTCGCTGGGCCGGCGCAGGATTACACAGCGCTCAACCTTGGCTACGTGCAGGGATTCTCGACAGGCGCGCAACTGGAAGCGATCGTCAACAACGACTCGGAGGTGTTGTATGGATCGACTTCGAAGTACGATCCGTTCTATGCGCCGAGCACCTCGGTGACGCTGATACAGCCGTTGCTGCGCGGGCGTGGACGCGATGTGAATCTGCGATACCTGCGGATTGCGCGAACGAACCAGAAGATTTCGCGGCTGTTATTTGAGCAACAGGTGCTGGACACAGTCTATGGTGTGTCGCGGCTGTACTTCGATCTCGTCTCGCTCGGTGAGAACGTACTGGTACAGCAGGAGAGTCTACGCGCGGCGATAAAGCTGCGCGAAGACGACCAGAACCAAGTGCAGCTCGGAACTCTGGCGCCGATTGAGCTGACGCGCGCGCAGGCGCTCGAGAGCTCGAGCCGGTTTACGTTGATCCAGGCGCAGGGGCTGTACAAACAGGAAGAGATCATCCTGAAAAACCAGTTGCTGCGCACCGCCTCGCCGGTATTCACGGCGCAGTTTGACGAGATTGTGCCAACGGACCGCATCCTGGTGCCGGACCAACCGGCCGATATGAACGTGGAGGAGTTGGTCCGCGAAGGATTGACGAAGCGGCCGGACCTCGCACAGGCGAAGCTGCAGATTGAGGCAGGAAAGATAAGCGCGGCGGCGAGCCGCAATGCAACGCTGCCGCAGTTGAACCTGTACGGGAACGTCGAAGTGCGCGGCACGACGGAGCAGGCGTTCGAGACGCCGGGCTCCCCGGGCAACGGACAACCGACAGTACCTCCAGCGTTGGCGGCAGGCGGACTTCGGACCTCAACGATCTACGAGGCGGGTGTGCAGCTTGAGCTGCCGCTGCGCAACCGCATTGCGGCAAGCGATGCAGCGCGCGATGTCGTGCAACTGCGCCAGGTGGAAGGCCGGACCGAGAAGCTGTCGCAGCAGATTCGCGAGGAGATTGAGACAGCGGTCGTCGCATTGCAAACGGCGCAGGCCGCATATGTCTCGGCGACGGCGAGCCGCCAGTACCAGTCGCAGCTGCTGGATGCGGAACGCGACAAGTTGAGCGTGGGGCAATCGACGGAGCTGGCGGTGCTGCAGGACGAGGCCTATCTTGCGCAGGCGAGGTCAACCGAGATTGCGGCACGGTCGAACTGGAAGAAGGCGCAGATTGAGCTCGACCATGATCTCGGCGATCTACTTGAGAAGAACCACATCGTGCTCGACGATGCGATTCGCGGAACGCTGCCGCAGTAATCGCTACAGGTTCAGTTTCTTGAAGACTCGCTCTGGGATGGCTCGGATGACCGACATAATTAGACGCCACTGACCAGGGACGTAGACGATGTCCCGACCGCTATCAATGGACTTCACAATCGTGGCAGCGACCTTGTTGACATCGGCGAAGCGCTCATGGCCCTTCATGCCTTCGGTCATTGATGTCTTCACGGGGCCGGGCTTGATGGTCATCACGTGGACGCCTTCGCGGTCGATGCGGTTGCGCAGGCCATCAACGAATGCCGTAAGGCCAGCCTTCGAGCTTCCATAAACATAGTTCGACTTGCGGCCGCGCTCACCGGCGACAGAGCTGAGTACGGCGAGCGTCCCGGAATGGCGTTGCGCACAATAGTTCGCAAGCCACGTGAGAAGGCTGACGGGCGCCGTGTAGTTGGTGTGGACGATGTGCGCGGCGTCGTGAAAGTTGCGTTCGGCTTTGGATTGATCGCCAAGAACGCCAAGTGCCAGATAGGCGATGTCAAGACCGCCGAGAGAGTTGATAGCGTGCGCGAGCAGATCCGCATGGTGCTCGGTGCGATCTAGATCGACGACGGCAGAGTCGACGTAGCCGGCGCCACGCGTGCGTGCATCAGCCGCTACAGCAGCAAGACGGCCGGCGTTGCGCCCGACGAGGAAGAGATGATCTCCCCGATTGGCCCACAGACGAATGCAGGCCT
Organism: uncultured Acidobacteriaceae bacterium; assembly: GCA_963713395.1. Lineage (GTDB taxonomy): Bacteria > Acidobacteriota > Terriglobia > Terriglobales > Acidobacteriaceae > Granulicella. The sequence continues at coordinate 30,325 of CAVQLS010000005.1, forward strand.
CGGCAATGCCGGAGGTGGCGCCGAGGATGAGAATGCGTCGAGGTTCGGTACGCGGAGCCTGTGTGTCACGACGATTTGGAATCGACGGATCAGGCGCAGGAGTTGTGCTCATCGCATGAACCCCTCGCCGCCGACGACACGCTCCCAAAAACTGGAGGTGAGCGCAGGATCCTTGTAGCGCGCGAAGCGCTGCCACTGCGGATAGAAGGCCTGGAACTGCAGTGCGGTCATGCGTGCGTCCTTGGCCGGATAGAGGCGGCCGCCGAATTCGTAGGTCATCTCAGCGAGGCGGTCGAAGAGCGCAAAGCTCTTCTCGGGCTTAATTGGAAAGTCCAGCGCAAGCGTGATGCCCGGCTTCGGAAAACTCATCATGCCCGGCGAGGGAACGTCGCCAAAGGCTTTGAGCACGGCGAGGAAGCTGGCGAGTCCGGACTTCGCAACCTGATGCAGAATCGCGATGGTGCCCTCGCGCGCGTGCTCCCACGGAATGGCGTACTGGAACTGCAACAGGCCGCGTTTGCCGTACATCTTGTTCCACTTCAGCACCGCATCAAGCGGATAGAAGAACGGCTCGTAGTCCTGCAGTGCGGAGACACGCTGTTTCATCTGCTTGTTGAAGAAGAGCGTGTTGAAGGCGCCCACGCTGGCGCCGTTCAACACCCAGCCGGGGAGTTCGATCGGAAAGACGAGCTTGGGCTCAGACGAAGGCTTCAGTTCGTTGGGAACCTGCGAGTGGTCGCCCTGCATGAAGATGCCGCGCGCGAAGTTCTTGCCGGTGGATGTCACGTCGATCCAACTGACGGTGTACTCGATGTTCTGCGACTGCGCGGTGAGATCGAGGAATTGGTCGATGCCATGGAACTGAATCCCCTGGTAGTCGATCTTGCGGCTGACGATAGGCTTCAGCCGAAGCTGAGCCCACGTGATCATGCCAGTGATGCCGAGGCCGCCGATGGTGGCCGAGTACATCTCCGGGTTTTCAGTCGGCGAGCAGCGCAGGCGCGCGCCATCCGAGCGGACAAGCTCGAACTGTGGCACGTGGCAGCCGAATGTACCGGCGATATGATGGTTCTTCCCGTGAATGTCGTTGGCAATTGCGCCGCCAAGCGTGACGTACTTGGTGCCGGGCGAAACAGGCAGGAAGAAGCCGCGGGGAACGGCGAAGTCGAGAATCTGCGCGAGCGTGATGCCGGCCTCCGCGGTGAGGACACCGGTGGCAGGATCGAACCCAAGCAGGCGGTTCATGCCGGTGGTGCGCACGAGCGTGCCGTCCTTGAGCAGGCAGACGTCGCCATAGCTGCGGCCCATGCCGACGGGCAGCGCGCCGTGATGCACACCGTCGATGACACGCGGGAACTGGTCCTGCCAGTGGATGGAGCGCACGTCAGCATCGTAGACCGGGTAGCGCCCCCAGGATTCGAACGGTGGCTTCACTGGAGTCGTGTCAGGTGCGGCGGTGGTTGTGGGGGTCTCGACCGCAGGGGGCATGCACTTAGGATAGCGGATGCGCTTGTGGGTGAGATTTGCACCAAAGGTGTCAGCCGAAGCGCTGGTACTTCTTCCAGAACTCGGGCCATGGAAGGCGCGGCGGACCGCAGAGGAAGATGTCCGGATGATATTTGCTCTCCTCGTTATTGAGGTGGGCAGGATACGGGACGCGCGCGGCAACGCGGCAGTCAGTGAACTCCTCGTTGGCGTCCTCGAGGTCAAGCCCGGTAACGATGAGCGTCGTGGGCTGCGGCGTCGGGTAGCCACGAAGCCAGGCGGAGTTCGTAAGGCTGATAGGAGCGGGCAGCCCATCGCTCCGGCCAAGGATCTCAACAGCTCCCTGCTCTCCATAGTTGGCCGTGACGATGCCGAGACTTGCGCGCTGCGCAGGTGTGAGTGTGTCCCTAACCTGTGCGATGGTTTGGACGAAGGTATCCCAGCCTTGTTCTTCGCGGAGGTCCTCACTGCGAGCCAGCGCGAAGGCTTTCAACGGGCCACGGGATGCGATCGGTACAAGCGCACACGCGGCGTAGATACCGAAGGCGAGAATACCCGTCCAGAGGACTATAACGATGGTGCGGCGAAAGGCCGGACGCAGCGAGGACGCCCAGTGCATGATGGCCACGGCGCCGAAGGCGACCATTATCGGATATACAGCACCCGTGTAATAGCCGCGGCCTTTCGTGAGCGCAAAGGAGAGGATGGTCAGAACGAACGCAATACTGAGTGCGCGGTACCGCACACTGCGCCACGCCGCGATGACACCTGCAATCGTGAGCGGGAGAGCGAACGGATTCGCACAAATAAGCGCCTGGAAGAACCAGAAATCGCGCGCACCGCCGCGGCCGATGCGGAGATCGCGCGCATGGATGTATTCGAGAAAGTGGAGCGAGATGAAGTTGTGGTGCACCTGCCAGATCAGGTTCGGAAGAACAATCGCCACGGTCAGTCCACAGCCGAAAAGAAACCATCGACTCGCGAGAAAGCGACGCGCAGGTGTCAGAACAAATCCCGCGAGCAACGCCACGACAAAGAAGACAACCGTGTACTTCGCCATGATGCCAAGGCCGGCGAAGGCGGCGATCCAGAGCCACCAGCGCTCGTCTTCGCTGTCGAGCAGGCGAACGACCCCGTAGGTTGCGAGCACCCAGCCAAACTGCTCGAAGGTCGTGTACTGGAACTCCGTACCTTCGAACAACGCGATGGGAGCGAGCGCAGCAGCGAGCGCGGCGGTGGTTATCGCAACGCGGTTACCGCCGAGCGTTCGTGCGATAAGACCGGCCGTGACGACGATGCCGGCCTGCGCGAGAACCGAGAACAAGCGCAGGCCTTCTAGCGTGAACCCGAACAGTACCATCGAGAGCCGTTCGATGAACGGCGTAAGCGGCGGATAGGCAACGTAACCCCAACCGAGGTGTAGAGCATCTGACAAAAACTGCAGCTCGTCACGGTGAAAGCCGTAACGCATGTTGGTCAACGTATGCAGCAATAGGATGGCGACCGCGATCAAGAAAACAGGAAGAAGATCGCGGCGTGTCGCAGGACGTTCCGCTGAATGCGCCATAGAATTGTTCGCGGAGTCAGTCTTCAACATACATGTCTCGACAGATCATCTGAGTCTTTCCAATCTGTACGACATCGAGCTGGAAGAGGTCCCACAATTGTCGCGCTGTCTGAGATGAATCGTACATAAGGAAGGCCATGAGCGATAGCAGCAAAGTGAATCCGCGTGAGATATACCAGAGCCGGATGGCCGCGCGGCAGGCGGAGGAGGCAACATGCCATCGGCAGCATGTGCTACTCGGGTACGTTCGGCTCGCGCTGGTGATTGCGGGCATCGCCGTCGCATGGTTCGCGTTCTATCAACATCTGATGTCGCGATGGTGGCTGCTGGCAATCTTTGCAGTGTTTGTTGTCACGGCGCGGAGGCACTCCGCTGTGCTGCAGCGAAAGGCCGAGGCGCGGCGGGCAATCGCCTTCTTCGAGCGTGGGATTGCCAGAATAGATGACCGTTGGGCTGAGCTACCCGTACGCGCTGCAGATGTGGATGCCGCAGGAAGCTTGTTCGCAGGGGATCTCGATCTGTTCCAGCGAGGAGGACTGTTCGATCTGTTGAACACCGCGAGAACCTCAGCAGGTGACGACGCACTCGCCTCCTGGTTGCTAGAGCCCGCAGAACGCGAGATCGTTCTGGCGCGTCAGATGGCAATCGCCGAGTCGCGCGAAATGACAGAGTTGCGTGAGCAGGTTGCGGCCTGCGGCGAGGCGGACTTTGAGCACCTGGATGTCGCGGCTTTGAGTCAGTGGGCAGCCAGCGACCAGCCGAGGATCTCTGCGGCATGGCGATGGATCTCCCCACTGCTTGCCGTTCTGACGATCGCAGCAGCAGTGCGATACCTCGCGACGAATCATGGATGGCTACTGGTTGTAATGGTGATGATCGATGCCACTATTACCTTTGCACTACTAAAGCGAACGCAAACCCTGTTTGTGAGTGCAGAACGAGCAAGCACCAGCCTTAAGCTGGCTTCGGTTTTGATTGAGAGATGGGAGCAGGAAAAGTTCTCGTCACCGTTGTTGTCAGAACTGCAGCAGTCGCTTCATATAAAGGATGACCGTGCGTCACAGGCCCTGGCAAAGCTCGCGCGGCTGACGCGGATGATGGAGCAGCGCGGGAACCTCATGGTTCGAATTTTCGACGCGCCGCTCCTGTATTCGGTTCAGCTTGCGTGCGCGGCACAGGCGTGGAGGCGAAGGTATGGAGCATCACTCGGGCCATGGCTTCAGACGCTCAGCGAACTGGAAGCCTTGCAATCGCTGGCGACCTACAGCTTCGAACATCCGAACGATCCTTTCCCGGAGTTGGCTGATGGCGAACCCTGTTTTGAGGCGAGCACGCTTGGGCATCCGCTGATTCCCGGAGCGAAGTGCGTGCGCAATGATGTTTCGCTAGGCGACGAAACGCGCTTGTTGCTCGTGAGCGGATCGAATATGTCCGGCAAGAGCACCCTCATGCGCGCAGTTGGCATCAACGTGGTGTTGGCGATGGCAGGAGCCCCTGTACGCGCCGCCAGCCTGCGCATGACTCCGCTACGTGTAGGCGCGAGCATCCAGGTGAATGATTCGTTGCAGGAGGGGCGATCGCGATTCTACTCAGAGATTCTGCGACTGCGGGCCATTTGCGCGCTTGCAGAAGAGCGGCCGCCGGTCTTGTTTCTGCTCGATGAGCTGCTTGATGGCACGAATTCCAGCGATCGGCTGACCGGAGCCGCAGGAATCGCGCAGGCGTTGATGGCATCCGGCGCAATTGGTTTGATCAGCACACACGATCTCGCGCTGACGGCGATTGGAGATAGTGAGCTCTCACTTCGCAATGTGCACTTCGAGGAGCGAATCGAAGATGGTGAGATGCGCTTCGACTTCAGGCTGCGCGACGGAGTCGTGACGACGAGGAACGGTGTGGCCTTGATGCGAATGGTCGGGCTGAAAGTTTAGCGGCACATCGCGTCGAGCTCTTTCGAGCGGTCCGTTATGTCGGGCGTGTTGACATTGCGAGACTGCGCGACCATCTCGTTGAAGGTATTACCGCCCGGAGAGGTCACCTTCGGATCGAAGCTGTAGATCGGATCGGCCATCGCCTGCTGAAGCGTAACGAAGCTGAAGCCGCTCGAGCGAAAGAGCCCGATGAGTTCCGGCAGCATGTGTGCGTCAAAAGCGCCGATATGCATCAGCAACACGTAAGGAACATCGCGGTGGTAAAGCGTCTGAGCGATCTGCCTGTAGACACGGATGGACTCGTCTGCGGCGTCGAGATAGCTGTCGTGGAGTGACTTGATGGCACTCGTCATCGTGCTTCGCGGCACAGCGCGCATAGGGCTCGTTCCAGTCGTAGTCCTGGAAGTCCATGGAGACCTCAGCGATGCGATAGCCGTGTTGAGAGAGCCACGCGCGAACCCGCTCGCGCTTCTCGATAGTGTCGCCCTCTTCGAGGTACGGGAAGCGGAACCAGTGCCAATCGCTGTCCGGTGAGACCTTGCGGAGCAGCGGCTCGTTGCGCTGGATATTCGCTTCGTACTGCGCGACGCTGAGTTTGTCGAACTCCGGATGCGACCAAGTGTGGTTGCCAACCGGATTACCGGCCGCTCGCCAAGCCTGCAGGATGTGAATCTGATATGGATACTGCGCGACGCGAAAACCGTTCACAAAGCCGTAGATGGGCGGCATGTTCTCTTGTTTGAGCGTCGAGAGGATCGATTTCACAACTGCTGGTCGTGCCATGCCGGGAGGTAACGGGCCGTGCGCCGGCAGATCGTCAAAGGTGAACGCTATTTGTAACGGCGTTTTAGCAGCTGCAGATGTCTGAGCGGACGCGAAGCCAAATCCGAGCGCAACAGTCGCGACGACAAGGACAGCACTACCTGCCGCTCTGCGCATCGACGGTCTTGTCGTCGCGGTCGTCATACCAACGTCACTCTTCGTCATCGCCGATCGGCATCCCCGGCGGAGCCTCGACCGTTTTGGACGGAACGAACTTCTGCGGATCTCGATCGAACTCCTGGATGCGCTCGACCATTGCCGCGCGATGAATAGCCTCAGCCGTGTCATCAGGTGGAGGCGTAGTCGTCCACTGCTTCAGCAGATCGTTGATGTGCGAGCGTGCGATGGCGCGCGCCTGCGTTGCGGCCTGCTCATTCGCGGCAAGCGCAAGCATTGCTTCGAGGCCGCGGAACTCAACCGCGCGCTCTACCTCGGACGACATGCTATGTCCGGCCTCGGGTCGCTCCGCCGTGGCTTTGGAGATTGCCTCCAGAACGCCGCGCAGCGAGGGCGATTGCGAAACGCGCATGTGGTACTCGATGAGCCGGCTCGCACGCTCGGGATTGCAAAGCAGCGCAAGCGTGAGGTCAGCGGACGACTCTGCGGCAGCGATGGGATCGAAGGTAAGCCCCGTATGCGCGGGGAACGACTCCTGGGTGCGTGGAAGCGCGGGCGGCCGCGGCGGAAGCAATTTGAGCAGTGACTCCGGCAGCGTCAGCGTCTCCGGCGAGAGCGTTTTCATCACTGCTTCAAGCGCCTTCTTTTGGTCCGCGGGATCGACGATCTTCGGCAGCATCTGTCCATCGCCGCGAACGTTGTAGCGGTAGTCGAGTCCTCCAATCTCCTTCGCTGCGGCTTCGGTCTGATAGCGGTGAAACAGATAGAGCGGAACGAGTGTGTCCTCAAGCTGCGCAAGATCGGTTCCGGGCTTGATGGCGTCTTCGCCAAAGCGCGCGAGCGCAGCCGAACGCACCTCCAACACTCGATTCAGCTCGTTAGCGGGATCCGTGCCGTTGTCCCACAGGTGCGCATGCGGGTGCGCCGAGCCGAGCGGACGCGCGTCCTCATCCGTGATGAAGATGAGGCCAGTCTTCTCCGAATCGCTGAGAATCTTATCGAGCGCGGCCGAATCCTCAACAGGCTTGCCGTCGCGATCGAACTCGCGATAGCCGTAGTCAATCGCAACCTTGTCCCACGTTCCAATGCCGGCGGGGTAGGCCTCGCTGAGATCCGGCACGCCATCCTTCAGTGTCACGTACGGATGCGGATAGTCCATCACCGACATCGTTTGCGTAGGCGGATGCGGAAAGCTCGACGCAGCGAAGTTGTGCGCAAGGCCAAGCGTGTGTCCCGTCTCATGCGCTGCAAGCTGGCGAATGCGTTGCAACACCATCTGCAACGCAGCGTCGTTCGCCGGATCCTGCTTCGACTTGCCTGATGCGTACGGCGCAAGCAGCGCCTCCGCAATGAGGTAGTCCTGACGCCCTCGCAGGCTGCCGAGTGTCACATTGCCTTTGATGATCTCGCCAGTGCGCGGGTCCGCGATCGCCGCGCCGTAGCTCCAGCCGCGCGTGTAGCGGTGCACCCACTGGATGATGTTGTAGCGCACATCCATCGGGTCAGCGCCATCCGGCAACAGGTCCACGCGGAATGTTCCGGGAGCCCAACCCGCGGCCTGAAACGCCGTGTCCCACCAGCGGGCGCCTTCCAGCAACGCCGTGCGAATCGGTTCCGGCGCGCCACGGTCGACGTAGTACTGAATCGGCTCGACGGCCTCGCACGCGTGCGTGCAGTTCGGATCGCGCTTGATAAGCCGATGACGGACGATGAAGTTCTGGTCGAGCGAATCGCCCAGCGGGGCGTTCAGTTCGCGATAGCTTGTAGAAAAGTATCCCGCGCGTGGTGAGAATCGACGTGGCGTGAACCCCGGCGGCGGCAGCTCCAAAAACGATTGATGCTCGCGTACCGTCATCGCTGCTGGGTCGGGCGTGACATCGCTGACGAAGTGGCCCTGCGGTTCGCCTTCGAGAGCGAAGGTCAGCTCGGACTCGACCTCAGTGTTCTTCGGGAAGGCCTTGGTGTGGTCGAGCGCAATCGTAGAACGATTCGCGTCTACCTTGTAGCTTCCCTGTTTCGTGCGCGCCAACGCTTGAGCAACGTGGTGAACGTCACGCAGAAAGAAGTCCGTGGCATCGACAAGCACTGTGCCATCGGGACTCTCGGCTTCGACCTTGAAACCCCCAAGCACGGATTCAGGAAACGACTGCAGCACGGCAAGCTGTTCTGCCGGGTCCGTGGAACTCGTGCGAAACGCGGAGTTCGGCTCAACCAGCAGAAGCTTCGGTCCAGTGCGCTCGAAGTGCACAATGTGGCCTTCGGAGATCTGCCCGCGGTCGAGTCCGAGGTCGTTCGATCCGGTGCCATAGGGCAGCGAGTCCGTGTACAGCAGATCCTGCGAGCGCGTGTGCGCTGCGTTGGCGCCGAGCGGAACCTCAAGATACAGCTTGCCGGACCTCGCGTCCCAATCGAGTTGCAGCAGACCAGGCATGTGCTGCATGGAAGCAGTGCGTGCAGCTATCGTAGGAGCGGGCTTCTCGGCCGGGCCATTGGACGGGTTGTCCGTCTGGCCGCGAAGCGTGCATGCGAAGAGCGTGGCCGGAGCCAGCAAAATAGCCAGGGGGCGCATGTTTCCTTGTACCATGCAACCTGCCTATGCAACCGGTACCATGCAACTGGAGAACCAGTGCTCGAGAATTTTCGACTGCGAGTGTTTCGTGAGGTAGCTCACCAGGCGAGCTTTCGCCGCGCCGCCGAGGTACTGTACGTTACGCAGCCCGCGGTAACGCAGCAGATCAAGGCGCTGGAGGAGGAGCTCGGTTCGCGGCTGTTCGACCGTAGTGGCGGCAGGGTGCGGCTGACGGCTGCCGGCGAGGTTCTGCTGCGTCACGCGGGCGAGGCAGAGGCGACGCTGAGTCGCGCTGTCGAGGAGATTGGATCGCTCGAGGGTGAGGTGCGCGGTGCTCTGCGCGTTGCGGCCTCGACGACGATCGCGCAATATGTTCTGCCGCGTCTGCTCGCGGAGTTTGCAAGGCAACATCAAAGCGTTCAACTGGAGCTCGAAAGCGCGAACACCCAGCGTGTCGTCGAGGCGGTTGCGAATGGCGATGCGCCGATCGGTCTGATCGAGGGACCGGCGCACAATCAGGAGCTCGTCGTCGAACGATGGCTCGAGGACGAGCTGGTGCTTGTGGTTCCCGCAGGCCACGAATGGGCGGACGAGGAGATCGCGCTGAGCGCGCTCGGATCGGCGAAGCTGTTGGTCAGGGAACGTGGTTCAGGGACGCGCGAGGTGATCGAACAGGCTCTGAAGCGAGCCGGTGCGCCGATTCACAGGATCCAGATTGCAATGGAGCTAGGCTCGACTGAGGCCTTGCTGGCCTGTATTGAGGCAGGACTGGGTGTTGGGTTCGTCTCGCGATTCGCGCTTGAGCGGCAGCGTGCGCTCGGAACGCTCGCGGCCGTCAAGGTGAAGGGCTTACGGATTACGCGCGACTTCAGCATGGTGCATTCGCGCGGGCCGAAGACCCATGGCGTCGCCGGAATCTTCGCGGCTCATCTCACCGCGTTCGCACGGGCGGTCGAGACACGACGGGCGAGCCGGCGCAGCGATAAGAAGAGCTAATCGGGCAACGAAATTACTGCTTGGACTTAGCCATCGTGAGCTCCGAGACTGGATATCGGAGCCTCATGAATCGGACTGCGCTGTTCTTTGTTGGGATTATCCTGGCTGCCGTTGGAATCCTGTCACCGCCGATGGCGCTGGTTGCGGGCTTGATCTTTGGCCTCACGATGGTGCATCCACTGCCGCGCGAGAGCCAGACAGTTGCGAAGTTCCTCCTCCAGGCATCCGTGGTGTTTCTCGGCTTTGGGATGAACCTGGGCGAGGTGGTACATGCAGGACGCGAGGGATTTCTCTTTACAGCCTGCGGGCTTGCTTTCGCGCTGACTCTCGGGCTCGGGCTCGGAAAGCTGATGCGCGTTAGCCAAAAGGCTTCTCTGCTGATCACCTGCGGAACAGCGATCTGCGGCGGAAGCGCAATCGCCGCGATAGCTCCGGTCGCAGATGCCGGCGAAGAGGACATGGCGGTCGCACTGGGAACAGTGTTCACACTGAATGCGGTAGCGCTGCTGCTCTTCCCTTTCATCGGATGGCACCTGCATATGTCGCAGACACAGTTTGGCCTGTGGGCTGCGCTGGCGATTCATGACACGAGCTCGGTCGTCGGCGCGGCGGCGCGCTACGGACAACAGGCGTTAGCAGTGGGAACGACGGTGAAGCTGGCGCGCGCTCTGTGGATCATCCCCGTCGCACTGGTGACGGCGATGATCTTCTCGCGCCGCACCGGCGGTAAAGCGAAGATCACCGTACCGTGGTTCATCGGGCTATTCGTGCTGGCGGCCGTGGCGAGAACCTACGTCCCGCTGAGCGTCGCGACGTTCACCAGGATGAGCGCGCTCGGAAAGAGCGGACTAACGGTCGTCCTCTTCCTGATCGGAACGGGGCTATCGCGCGAGACGATTCGCCGCGTGGGCGTTCGCCCCATGGTTCAGGGCATCGCGCTGTGGGTGGTGGTGGCGACGGTATCGCTGCTGGCGATTCGCGCGGGGTGGATCGCGCTGTAGATAGCTTTGCGATTTTCTTGAAGACCAATGAAATAAGTGAGTTAGTATCGAGCACAATCGGCTCCAAGCTAAATCACACCGTTCCAGAGAGGTGGCTCATGGTCCTTGGAATGTCGCTGCATTCGTTTACGATCCTGCACGTAATTATCACCATCGTGGAATTGATCGCCGGTGCGGTCGTCGTCCTGAAGATGGTTGGAGGAAGCCCCAGCCGGCTCAATGGATTGTTTCTTCTTACCGGCGCGCTGACGACGCTTACAGGGTTTCTGTTTCCGTACCACGGAGTGACGCCAGGGATCATCCTGGGCTTCATTTCCCTTCCGTTCCTGTTGCTGGCCGCTGTTGCCTGGTACACCGGGCGTCTACGCGGAGCGTGGCGGCTAGTCTATGTCCTCTCGGCGCTCATCGTGCTCTATTTCGACGCGTTCGTTGCAGTGGCGCAGTCGTTCATGAAGATTCCGGCACTGCATGCACTGGCGCCGACGGGCAAAGAACCTCCCTTTGAGGTCGCGCAGGGATTAGTGCTGCTGCTGTTTATCGTCCTTGGCTATCTGGCCGTGAAACGCTTCCGGCCGGCGGCCGTTACGGGCGCAGCGTAGGAGAGGCTCCGGCCGGCGGTTTGTGGAATTCGCGATTCCTTGACGATTGCTGCCGGTTTCCGTTTACTGGGCGACATGCTTCGACATGACTGGCTTCTGCTTGCTGCGCTCGCGGTTAGCATGCCGGCTGTGGCGCAGCAGGATGCGGGCAGCTCCATGGCGCTGCCGGCGGGCGCGCGCTACGTCGAGCGCGAGTTCCGGATGGCGGTGCCGCAGAGTTTTCCGAATGGGCTGGATGTGCTCGAGGTGTACGTCGACACGCCGGGCAAGCATCCGTTGGCACTGCTTACGCATGGAACCTCCGACAAGCAGGAAGAGCGGCTGCAGCTGACACCATGGTCGCAGCTGCCGCAGGCGCTATGGTTTGCGCGTCGCGGTTACGTGGCGCTGGTGATCATTCGCCGCGGCTACGGAACTTCGGGTGGGAGGCAGGACGGAACCTCCGGTGGGTGCCGGGCCGGGGGGAGCTTTCAGGAGGCCGGCGAGGCGGCGGCAGATGATCTGCGCGCTGCGGTGAGTTATGCCGAGAAGCAGATGCCGGAGGCCGACACGTCCGAGGTGGTGAGCGCAGGTGTCTCGACCGGCGGATTTACGCAGGTGGCGCTGGCTGCGAAGCCACCGGCTGGATTGAAGGCGGCGATCAGCTTCGCGGGTGGCCGCGGCGGCGATGGCAAGGGCCATCTGTGCGACGAATCGGGAATCGTGGGCGCGTTCAAGAGCTTCGGCAAGCATGCGCGCACGCCGATGCTGTGGATCTACGCCGAGAACGACAAGTGGTTTCCACCGGAGTATGCGAAGCGATTCCAGGCGGCGTATGAGGGTGCTGGGGGGACGGATGAGTTCGTGCTCGCGCCGCCGGACGGCGAGGATGGACACCATCTATATGGACACGTCTCCGCGTGGTCGAATACTGTGGACGGCTTCCTCGGCAGGCACAATCTCCTGCCGCTCGCGACACCTTATCCAATGCCGGCCCCGCCGCCGATTGCAGCACCCGCAGGACTCTCCGAGCGTGGCCAGGAGGCGTTTCGGAGCTTCCTGATCCTGGGACCAAACAAAGCGTTTGCGACGAACGGACAGGGAGTCTTCGGTTTGGCAGTCGGTCAGTTCACGCAGGACCTCGCCGATCATCGCGCGGCGGAGAACTGCGCCAAGGCTCGGCATGAAGGACCTCCGTGCGAGATCGTGTCGAGAGGAAAGTAGAGTCTTCCGATCGATTTCAGACTGTCCGGCCGGGTTATCGGCGACCGGATGGAACCACCGCTGCCAGGGCTGCGTAGTCCTCTGGGAAGCCTGTATTCGATAGGAGACTTTATGCGCCCAATGGTCGTCGTCTGTTTCGCTTCCCTGCTGATCGCCCCCGCTGCTTTCGCGCAGTCGTTCACGACTGCACCGTGCAGCGACGATGGGAACGGAAGTTCGCATCACTCGTGGTCACAGGAGCGCGTGTGCGAGAGCCGCAAGGCGACCCTGCCGCTTGCTGGTGGCCAGCTGAGTGTAACCGGCAAGAACGGCGGCATCGAGGTGACCGGCGAAGACCGCAACGATGTCGCGCTGGAAGCGCAGGTAACCGCGCAGGCCTCATCGCACGATGAGGCGCAGCAACTGGTGAGCGAGGTGCGTATCGAGACCAGCGGGACGATCCATGCGGAAGGACCGAAGACCGGCAACTGGTCGGTGAACTTCAAGTTGCGCGTGCCAAAACACCTGGCCGCGGAGCTGCAGACGCAGAACGGCGGCATCAGCCTGGCGAATCTGGATGGCACGGTGCATGCCGAGACGACCAATGGCGGCATCTCGCTGAGCAACCTGAGCGGCGACGTGCACGCAACGACGACCAATGGCGGTCTGCACATCTCGCTGACGGGCGATAGCTGGCAAGGCGCAGGCCTAGTGGCGAAGTCGACCAACGGCGGCGTGCATGTGACCATGCCGGCGAACTACTCGGCGCACCTGATCGCAGGGACCGTGAACGGTGGCACCGATGTGCGGCTGCCAATGATGGCGAGTGTGATGAACTCGCGGCACCGCATCGATGGACAGATTGGCCACGGTGGGGCGCTGGTGCAAGTCGAGACGGTAAACGGCGGCGTGTCGATCGACTAGGCATTGTTGCCGCGATCCAGCCGAAATGCAGAAGGGCGTGGCCGAAGCCAGGCCCTTTCTGATATGCGGAGGATGCTTGCTTACGCAGCGGCCTTCTTGGCGGTCGCGAGCGCGGCCTTGGCCTGCCCGGCGAGGGCGGTGAAGCCGGCGGCGTCGTTGGCGGCGATGTCGGCGAGGATCTTGCGGTCGAGGCCAACGCCAGCCTTCTTGAGGCCGTTGATGAAGGTCGAGTAGCTCATGCCGTTCAGCTTGGCGGCGGCGCCGATGCGCACAATCCAGAGCGAGCGGAACTGCCGCTTCTTCTGCTTGCGGCCGATGTAGGCGAACTTGAGGCCGCGCTCGACGGCTTCCTGAGCTGCCTGGTAGAGCTTGGATTTTGTGAGGAAGTAGCCGCTTGCGCGCTTGAGGATCTTTTTGCGGCGGTCGTTGCGCTTTGTACTGCGCTTTACACGAGGCATCGTGTGCTCCTTTTTCTTTGCGTCGTTCCAGCGGCTGGAGGTAAGGTGTACCTCTTCACTCGCTTGCTGCTTCGAATCTGGTGTCGGTGGGCTTTGTGCTCACCGAGGGGCCTCGACGCTTGAGTGGCCCTTTGAGGTTTGAAAACCTGCGTCTCGATTCGAATAACTCTTGCTGCTCTCTACGCTTTACGCGTAGGGGAGCATGCGGGCGACCTTCGGTGTGTCGGCCTTGCTCACCAGGACGATACGGCCAAGCTTTTTCTTGGTCTTCGTTTCCTTGGAGGTGAGGATGTGGCGCATCTTCGACTGACCGCGCTTGAACTTACCGCTCGCAGTCTTCTTGAAGCGCTTGGCCGCGCCGGAGTGGGTCTTCAACTTGGGCATGGGTGTTCCTAGTAGAGAAACTACGGATAAACAGCAGAAATCAGTATAGCAGAGGGGGTTTCGCGGTTGCAGTCAGACCCCCCTCCCCCTGTTTTTGCGCAAAGTCCAGACAACAGAGGACTTAGGAGTGGACCTTAGTGTGCAAAGTATTGATTCTAAAGGCTCGGGGGTCGTCATAGGCTATCGTCCGTTTTGGAGCCCGCCAAATACAGAGGTCCTTCGCCTAACCACCCCATCGAGCAAAGAACGCTCGTTGGGTACCCCCGTACGGCTCAGGATGACGGCGCTTGGGGCGGGCGCACGTGGCGTTGCCGCGTAGTCGGATTAGTCGATGCGGACGAGGTAGGGGGCGGCGTAGGGGTCGGGGTTGCCGATCCAGTCCTGGATTTCGAGGGCGTCGGCGCGGGCGTGGTCGGCGGGGTCGATGCGGACCCAGAAACCGGTGGGACCCTGGAATTCGGCGACCTTGGCGGTGCGGTAGCGGTCGAGGAGCGCAGTCTTGAGGTCGCGGGCGTCGTGCTCTTTGGTGAAGGGGCCGGTCTGGACGCACCAGCGGCCGGGAGGGTCGGCGGAGGTGTGGGCGAAGGCCTCGACGCGGACCTTGCCGATCCCAGCGCGGTAGAGGCCGATGGCCCTGGCGGCGCCTTCGGAGAGATCGAGGATGCGGCCGGGCGCGAAGGGACCGCGGTCGGTGATGCGGACGTAGACCTGCTGGCCTGTGGCGAGATTCGTGACGCGCACGGTGGAGCCCATGGGCAGGGTGCGGTGCGCGGCGGTCATGCCGTCCTGGTCGTAGACGGTGCCGTCGGCGGCGGCGTGGCGGTTGTAGTTGGGGCCGTACCAACTGGCGAGGCCGGTCTCGGTGAAGATGGGAGGGCTGCTGGTGTCGTCGAGCGAGGGCGGTGCGGAGGGACGGCTGGGAACGGTCGAAGGCTGAGATGCGCTGCGGCGTGTGATGGGGGGCGGCGCCTGCTGAGAGACCTGCGGCGGTTTGTGATGGCAACCGGCGAGGGGAAGCATCGCGATGAAAGCGAAGAGGGCCAGAGTTGCCTTTGAGAGGCATACCCCACTGGTGAAAGTCTCCTTCCTGTCTTTTCGCGATGAGCGGCCCGAGGCTGAAGCCTCAGGGTCCCTAGAAGCAAAGACAAATACAGGGGTCTCTCCGCTACGCTCTTCGCTCCGCGAAGAGCTCCGGTCGAGATGACGGGATTTAGGAATAAGGGTCGTGGGGAACTGTCTGGACCGCCGGGAGGGTTCTTCTGGCTTGCTACCGCACGCGATACCCCACCCTTTCACTTTGTGAAAGGGAAGGCCACCCAGTTTCGTGGTGGTCCACGTCATCATGAACCTTGCGGGCCAGAACCTGGGCCGGAGCTGCCCTTGTCGTTGCGAGCGTCGTCCATGCTCTCGGCGAGCTTCTGGAGGCGGACGGCGGCGGCACGGAGGGCGGTGGAACTGTTGCGGCGAACCTCGGGCACAACTTCCTCATCGAGGTAGCGCGTGAAGCGGCGGAGCTCTTCCTCGGCGCGCTTGGCGGCTTCGTGGAGCCTCTGGTCGAACGGTTTCTGACTGGGCGGTTTCTGATTTGGAGCGGAGCTCATGGATGGGTTCTCCAAGCGGGGCCGACGAGGCCACCCCTCGATGGTTGATGCGACACGGGGCCATGGTCAACGTTACGCAGGCAAGCTGTGCCGTAGTGGTAAACCCTCGTGATACCGAAATGATGCGCGAATCGGTGAATGGAAGTGTATGCAAGGACAACCGATGAGGGTGGGTAAGGCGTCCGTCTAGAGACGGCCGAATTTCTTCGTCGAGGTCAGCCGCAGCTGTGCTTCTCAAGGCGGGCCACCAAAGGACAGAATGCAAGTGATTCGAGCTTGTCGTACTTCTTTCTTTTCAGGCCTCTGTGTTGGCGCATTCCTTTTCGGTACGGGTCCGCGCGGAATGGCGCAGACGACCGGTTCGCCGGGCGATATTTCCCTGATACCGATCTATTCCAACAACGAGATTGCGGAGGTGCAGCCAGCACCGTTCGCAAGCGGTGCTATGGATGCGCCGTTGCCGGATGCTCCTGAGCCGCAGAAGGCTGATCCACGCGATCCGGATGGGAAGCCGCTGATGTCGGTGGTCCCGGCGTCCGCGACGACGAACATGCCGATGGCGCCGATGTACTCGAGAGTTATTCCAGCGGGCATGGCGACGCCGCAGATTCACAAGTGGGACAAGATCCAACTGGCAGCACGCAACTTGTATTCGGCGACCAGCTTTGCGAGCATCATTTTCTCGGCGGGCTGGAGCCAAGTGATGAATGGCCAGCCGAATTACGGAACGGACAGTGGAGCGTTCGGCCAGCGGCTGGGAGCGGCAGCCATCCGCGATAGCACACAGGCGTTTTTGTCGAATGGCCCCTTCGCGGTGTGGTTTCACCAGGATCCGCGTTACTTCGCGATGGGACGGGGGCACAGCTTCGTGAAGCGAACGTGGTACGCGCTTACGCGTCCGCTGATCACGCGCGACAGCAGCGACGGGCACGCTGAATTTAATTCCTCCCTAATTCTTGGGCAGGCGGCCGGCACGGCGTTGAACAATCTGTACTATCCGCAGAGCAATCGGAACTTCCACGACAATCTGTCGAGCTTCGGCGGCTCGATGGGCGGGTCAGCGCTGAGCTTCGTGCTGGACGAGTATACGAGCGATCTGCTGAGGATCATTCGGCTGAAACAGCTGGAAAGATTAACGCACTAGCGAAGCCTTCGAGCGCTTTGACCCGTCCATGAGAGAAGCACACCTGCAACAGAGCCTCAAAAGAGTCTGATGCAGACGGGTCTGTATCGTCATGCGCACGAGTTCACGCGCGGAGCTGGGGGCAAAGCTGAGACGCGACCAGACAAGATGCGTGGCGACAGGGCGGAGATGTGGGCCGTGGTGCGCCGCTATTGTTGCGTTGCTGGGATTCGGCACGACAGCCGGCGCGCAGAACACGATCGCCGCGAAAGACGATCTGCCGGATGCGCCGAGCGCGCAGATGGACCAGAGTGCAGGCGTGGAGAGCCCGTCGCAGGTGTCGCCTTCCGATGCGAATGCGGACGGTATGACGAAGGCGCCGATGCGTCCGTGCAAGGATTCCGATTACACGGTCGACAAGATGCCGTTGCAGGGGCCGCCGCCGTGCATCCCGGAGGATCCGATCGCACCGTTCGTCACATCGATCCATATTGAACCGCTGACGTCGACCCAGAAGGGGGTTCTGGCGCTGCGTGACTTTCTCGATCCGTTCAACTTCATCACGATTGCGGGGTATTCAGCGATTGCGACTGCGGCGGATTCACACTCGGCATACGGACCTGGATTTAAGGGTTTTGCAAAGCAGACGGGATATGGCCTGCTACAGGATGCGCAAGGCGAGTTCTTCCAGACGTACGCAATTGCTTCGCTGGCGCACCAAGACCCTCGCTATCACCGGATGCCGACGGCAAGTGTGAAGAGACGGATATGGCACGCGATTTCACATACGTATGTGTCACAGCATGACGACGGACGGCGGATGCTGAACGTCGCGACGCTGGGGACGTACGTGATCAGCGCGGAACTCACGAATCTCTATGTGCCGGGCATCCAGACCGATGCGGCATCGACCGCGCGGCGAATCGGTGTTGGCATTGCTACGGATCCAGCAGGCGCGATCGTTGCGGAGTTCCTGCCGGATGTGGCGAGACGCATTCACATCCACATCGTGTTTGTGCAACAGATTCTGAACCAGGCGATGGTGGGCGCGCCGAGTGTGCAGTGACGCGAGACGGCCGGACTGTGAGCCCGGCCGTCTGATGTTGTGCGTGGGGTAAGAGTTAGAACGTTGTCGCGACCGTGAAGCGGAAGGTCTTGCGTGGCTCACGCAGCACGTAGTCGGCGCCGTAGAACTGGACGGCCTGCTGGTAGGTGTACGCCGCAGCACCCGGCGCACTCGCGAACGGGAAGAGGCCTTTGAAGCTGGAGCAGTTCGGTTGGCTCTGCGGGCAAGTGTTCGGCAGCACGAACTCCTGCGGGAGTTCCTTGTAGAGACGCAGCGGGTTGTAGGCGTAGAAGATGCGGAACGGAGCGTTGACGATCGGCAGGATGAATGAGATCTCAGCACCGTTGGACATGCGCGGTACGAAGTTGGTTCCGGGCACCGTCTTGAGGTAGAGCGGGTAGTTCACCTGCGTGCCGCCGACGCAGTTGCCGTTGACGAGTTGCGGGCAGCCGTAGAGCGGAGCATTGAGCGCCGAGATGCCGAGGACGCTCTGACGAAGCTGCGCGGGCTGCGAGTTAAAGGTCATGCCGAAGTCGGTGAAGATGTTGAAACTCACCTGGGCGACGATCGGGATGCGGTATTCGAGATTGGTGGTGAAGTTGGTGTCGCCACCGATAGAAGCGAGACGGTAGACGGGGATGGGAACCTGCACGTTGGTTCCGAGCGTGGGGTTGCTCGGATCCCGCGGAACGAGCGAGCCGTCGGGGTTGGTGAGATTGAGATCCACGCGCGTGGGGATGAAGGTGTACGGCGATGCAGAGCGGATGTCGAAGCCGCGGATGTCGTTCTCACCGCCGCCGTAGATGCGCGCGAAGGGCGGAGCGACCTCGCCACCGAAGCCGGTAACGGAGTTGAACAGGATGCGGTAGCCGAGGACGTTGCGCCCTTCGGGGCTGATGCGGAGACCCTTCATCGGGAAGAACTGGCGCCACGCGATGGTGGGGGCGAAGTACTTGGTATTGCCGCCGACGCCGGCGAACTGGAAGGCAGCGTTGAAGTCCTTGCCGTGATGCGGACCGACAGCGCGATCGAGCGTGGAGAAGCTGAAGCTGGGCGTGACGACCGAGGTAATGATGCCGTTGAGCTGATTCTGACCGGCGATGCCCGCGCGGAAGGCGAGCGTCTCAAAGACGTTGCGCGTGTTGTCGTTGAAGGTGGTGATCGCCGAGCGCGAGAGGCCGTAGGACAGACCGACGCGCGCCACACCGGAGCGGCGGAAGAGCTTGCGCAGCGCGGTCGAGGTCGAGATGGTGAGGCCTTCGGTCGACTGGTTGTAATTGGTCAGCAGCGAGTTCTGCGCATTGGTGAGGTTCGCGCTCTGTCCGTTGGTGATCGCGTAGGCCTTGGCCGGGTTGTAGTCGGTCTTGGAGTCGAAGACCTGGATGCCGAGCGAGACCGGCTTGTTGCGCAGATAGGGCTCGGTGAAGCCGAAGCTGAGGTTGCGCGCGAGGTCGCCAAGGTTGGCGTTGACGGAGAGCGTCTCGCCGAGGCCGAGGAAGTTGTTGGTCTCGTAGTTGAGGCCGATGAACGATCCCGAGAGGCCGCTGATGCCGCCGTTGAGGCCGATGGAGTTCTTGCCCTTTTCCTTGAGCTTGATGAGCAGATCGACGGTGCCGGTGTCGGAGTTCTGGTGCGTCTCGACGTCCTGGTCGGTCTTGAGGGTGTCGAAGTAGTTGAGCTGATTCAGGCGGAGGAGCGAGAGGTCGACGAGCTGGGAGTTGTAGACCTGGCCCTCTTCCATCATGAGCTCGCGGCGGATGACCTTGTCGCGCGTGAGCGTGTTGCCGGTGAACTCTATGCGGGAGATGTAGAACTGCTTGCCCTCGTCGCAGTCGATATCGAAATAGATGAGGTGCTTGGCTTCGTCGAAGTGGGGCGTAGGCGTGCCGACGAAGTTGATGTAGCCCTGGGAGCCGTAAGCCTTGCGCAAGGCCTCGAGGCCCTTGAAGAAGAGCTTGCCGTTGTACCAGTCGCCATCCTTCATGGGGAACTGGGCGCGGAGAGCGCGCGTGTTAACAAAGGCCTTGTTGTTGCTGAACGTGATGCCGCCGAGGTGGTAGCGCTGGCCCTCCTCGACAGGAATCAGGATGTCGACGCGCTTGCCCTTCGAGGGACGAAGAGTGAACGGGTTAATGCCGCCGGCGTTGCGGACGTTGGTCTGCGGCTCGCCGGTGTTGGCCTTGGCAAAGCCGTGCTCGCGATAGTCCTGGCGGACGAGCTCGGCGTCCTCGTCAAGCTTGGAGGCGTCGAAGGTGCGCGGGAAGATGTTCTCGAAGAAGATCGAGTGCGGGATTCCGATGGGCTTGGAGAAGTGCATCGCCGAGCGGAGCTCACGGGAGCTGAGCTGCGTATTGCCCGTGAAGGCGATCTTGCCGACCTTGACGGTCGGGCCTTCCTTGATGTGGAAGGTCAGTTCCACAGAGGCTGGCGGGATGGTCTTCACCTCAGTGCGGATGATGGCGTACTGGTGACCGTGCTCGCCGAGCATCTCCTTGATGACAACCTCGGCGCGCTTCAGCTTGGTGGGGTCGTACTGGCTCTCCACGGAGAGCGCCACCTTCTCCTTCTTGAAACGGTCGAGGACGTCGGAGACGGAGACGGCGTTGAGACCGGTGTAGTTGATGGCGCGGATGGTGGGCTTCTCGCGCACGTAGATCAGGAGCTGGATGCACTTGGGCTCGTCGACGCGCTCGATGCGGACGTCGTCGAAGTAGCCGGTGTTCCAGAGCGAGTTAAAGGTCTGCTCGACGGCGGCCGGGTCATAGACATCGCCGGGCTGGAGGTAGGTGCGCGCGAGCACGGACTCCTTGGGAATGCGGCGGTTGCCGATGACCTCGGTGGGGCAAAGAATCTGCGGCGTCGACGGGGCAGCGGTGAACTGCGGTTGTGCAGCCACCTGCGCCCGGGCAAGGCCGGGGGTGAGGCTCGACAACAGGAGCAATGGAAGCAGGACCAGGTCGCGGATCGCCCCAGTCAGCAAGCTGACCGGGGACCCCGAGCGGCGGAGACCAAAGCGGCTCGAGCGCGTGCGCACAGGCTGGGACGTACACTTCAGGGAGCTTGCGCTCACTCGCATTCCGGTAAAGATAACCACACCCTCACTGCACTTTAAGCTCTTGAACATTCTTCCTGATACTGCGGCCTTCGGCAAACGATCGAACGCCGTTCCTTCCCCCGGAAACCGGCACAAAGTGTTGTGGTTCCGAGTGACACCTTCAGGAAAAATGCTCCATCCTGCACGCTCTCGGCGGGAGATTCGATTATAGGCGACACATCGCGCCTAGAGCTAACTGGATCGTCACATTCCTGGCTCAGCGGACGGTGTAGGGAGCCGTTAGTTGGACAAGATTTGCCTCGGCGAGAAAGTTCTTAAGGGCGGCAGCAAGTTGCGGTTCGATAACCGACGTGGGAGAGACGACATCAAGCGATTCGACCTTGAGCAGAACCGGTACGGGACGCGTGCGGTCGGCACCAATGGGGAGTTCGCGATGCGGCCGGGCGTAGACCAGCGTGACATGCTGCGTGGTCTCGGAGTATTGGCGGCAGGCGCCGGCGTCGCAGACGGTGGAGGCCTCGAGCCGCTGCGTGACGCCGTTGTTGTAGGCCGCAGATGTAAGGTCGATCTCGCCGCCGGGCGAGGCAGCAGCGATCTGGCCGTGCCAGGTGGGGTCCTCACCGCGGGCGATGTGGCAGACCTCGGCGTCATGCACGCCAAGCTGCGGTGAGATGCCGAGGTCGATGTGCGGAGAAGGCGGTGCGCTGGCTCCGCTGTTGGGCGGCGGACCGGGTGCGGCGTACTCACCCCAGAGATAGACGACTGCGCCCTCGAGAGTGGTGTCGGTCCAGGTACGGACGAGGGTGTAGTCTCCGATGCGCTGCGGGAGGCCGGCAGGCGTGGGCCGGCTGGCATCGTAGGCGGCCTGGACGCGGAAAGCGTGGAGGGCCTCGACGCCGAAGATGGCGGAGAGCACGAAGACGGCGGCCACGCGGATGAGGTAGGGCCTCGCGGGGCGGATGGCCGGTGTAGCGGCGGGCGAGGTCTGATCTGAATTGCGCAGGACGTCTTGCGGGTCGCGGCGGAGGCGCTCGGCTACCGCGAAGAAAAGGACGAGCGCGAGCACGAAGAGACAGCCGCCGATGACGAGGTCCGCCTGGCGCGCGTGATTCTGCCACCAATCATGACCCAGGGCGAGCTTGTAGTAGATGACCAGCAGGCAGAGGCGCAGGAAGTTGAAGAGATAACCGAGCAGGACCGCACCCGCGACCACCGGCGCGAAGACGTACCAGCGGAAGCGGTAGAGCCAGGCGACGACGATCGCGGCGAGGCCAAGCGTGATGGAGCCGCGAATGCCGTTGCAGCCGGGCGCGATGAACATGCCGAACTCAGGCGTGAACATGAGGCGGAGCCTGTCCTGCGTGAGCTGCTGGCCGAGGGCGTGAGCGAAGGCGCGGGCGACACTTGCTGCGGCGTGCTGGAGCGGGAGATCGATAAAACGGCTAAAGGTTTGCGGCACGGGAATGACGGCCCACATGAGCAGCACGGGGAACCATGCGGCGCGGAGAAGGCGGGCGCCACCGAAGAGCAACACGATTCCCGCGGCGTACACGACCGCGACAAGCGGCAGTGGCGGGATCTGCAACAGCCAATCCTGATTGATGGTGACGATGAAGAGCGTCTGGTCGCGCAGGAACATCAGGGCGGCCGAGATGGCGAGGACCGCAAACCCCCACCAGCTCCCCTGGGTCTCCCAGCCGAGGCGGCGCCACTCGCGAAGGATGAGGCCCGCGCAGACGAAGGGGACGACCATGCCCATGGACTTGAGGTCGTCGGTGCGCCAGATCAACCACAACATCCGAACGGAGCTGAAGATGGTCAGGAGGCCAGCGGCGGCCGCAAGGCAGGCCAGTGCCGCGAC
The DNA here is from genome assembly GCA_963713395.1 of uncultured Acidobacteriaceae bacterium. GTDB lineage: Bacteria > Acidobacteriota > Terriglobia > Terriglobales > Acidobacteriaceae > Granulicella. The sequence continues at coordinate 53,066 of CAVQLS010000005.1, forward strand.
GCTGCTGGGATGCAGGGTTGCAGGCTGGAGAGTTTTGGAGTCAGAAGATCGCACGCAGGCCGTTAGACACAGGAAAGCTCAGCCCAGATTACAGGAGCAGACAGTCCGATCAGAGAAGATAAGGGCCCCTGCTTGAATTACTTCTGCTTTGGAGCGCGGCGGGCGCGCAGACGCGTGCGAAGCGAGGAGATGGCAAAGACGCCGCCGGCGAGTCCAGCCAGAACGAGTGTCGGATTCTCCGGCGAATCCTCACAACCGCTCTGAGCACGGGCTGGCAGAGCAGCAATCAAGGGAATCGCGAGCGCAACAGACAGGATGGCTTTCTTCATCGTCAATCCTTGTTCTGCCTCGGACCTTGGCCCGTGACATCGAGTCATTCGTTCGTGGGGGCAACGGAGAACACTTAGCCCTGCGCTCAGGGCAGTCATCACTGCTGCCTTGAATACGTGATGTCAGAATATGGGCCCGGGATGGCTAGCGTCAATTCTGATTTCCCCACGAAGGTATCGCATTGGGCTACACCAAATGTCGTAGGGACGTGATTTCAGGGGAGTTGAACCGCAGCACCGGACGGCAGCACAAAGTGCGTTTAGAATCGCCTGTGAACGGCAGGAGGCCGGAGGAACCATGGCAACAGGTATGGCTGGAATCGAGGCCCTGAAGGGGCTTTCCGCAGGGCTGAAGACGCGCATGGACAAGGCTGTGGAAGACTTCCGCAACAACCTTGTAAGCGTGCGTACCGGACGTGCCTCCGTCCACATGCTGGACCAGGTGCGCGTTGACTACTACGGTACCGAAGTACCGCTTTCCCAGGTGGCCCAGCTGAAGACGCCCGAGGCACAGCTGATCGTAGTGGAACCATGGGAGGGGACGATGGTCTCCCCGATTGAGAAGGCGATCCGGACGTCCGGCCTGGGATTCAACCCGATGCACGATGGGAAGATCATCCGGGTGCCGATTCCGCCGATGAACGAGGAGCGCCGCCGCGATACCGTCAAGCACCTCTCGACCGTGCTCGAGGACCACCGGACGTCCATCCGCAATATTCGCCGCGACGGCAATGACACCGTAAAGAAGGCGACGAAGGACAAGCAAATCTCCGCGGACGACGAGAAGCGCGCGAACGAAGAGATTCAGCAGATGACCGACGCGGCGATCAAGCGCGTGGAAGAGATGTTCAAGGCCAAGGAAAAAGAGGTGATGACGGTCTAAGCAGCCGTCTCACTGCGGGATGTGTGCGAGGCGGGGCGGCTGGAGCCGGCCAGGCTCAGGCGTCGAAACCGACGACCTTGCGCATACTCGGTTCCTCAGCCTCCAGTAAGGCATCGGCGACAGCAGCAGCTTCGCGGGCGGGTTGGAGTTCGTGAACGCGGAGCACGTGTGCCCCGGCGAGGATTGCGGCGACGTTGCCCGTGATGGTGGCGACGCGGCGGGCCTCGGGAATGGGAAGACTTGCGCCCTGCACGTGCTGCACGAGGTTCGCGAGAAAGCTCTTGCGCGAGAGACCGACGAGCAGCGGCCGGCCGAGCTCATGCAGCCGGGGAAGGCCGGCCAGCAGCACCACGTTTTCGTGGTCGACCTTGCCGAAGCCAAAACCGGGATCGATGAGAATTCGCTCGCTGGAGAGGCCGGTAGCTTCGGCCAGCGTCAGGCGTTCGCAGAGGCCGGAGAAGACGGTCGGGAGCACCTTCGAGGGCGGGAGCCGGGTCTGCAGCTTCCACTGTGCGGGGCGGCCGCGCGCATGCATCAGCACGAGACCGCAGCCGGAGTCGGCGACGGTGCGCGCCATGTCTGAGTCCCACTCGAGTCCGGAGACGTCGTTGACGATCTCCGCGCCGAGGCGAATCGCTGCGCGGGCTGTCGAAGCGTGATAGGTATCGACGGAGACGACCGCCTGCGGACGCTCATGCATGAGGCCCTCAAGCACGGGCAGCAGGCGCGCCTGCTCTTCGGTAGCGGTGATGGGTGTGGCGCCGGGGCGGGTGGATTCAGCGCCGAGGTCGAGCATGTCCGCGCCGTTGTCCTGCGCCCGGACTGCGGCGTCGATCGCCCCCTCCACCGAGCCCTTGCTGAGTCCGTCTCCGGAGAAGCTGTCCGGCGTGATGTTGATGATGGCCATGAGGTGCGTACGACTGCCAAGCTCCAGGGTTCGAGTGCGGAGCTGCCAGCGGTACATCGGACGTGCGGCCAAAGACATGCGCGCCATTGTAGACATAATCCTAGGGTCAATTGTCAACGAACTTCTGCAAAATCTGCAGAAGAATGGATATTGCGCTGTCGAACGCAACAGGGAGCCCTAACGTAGACTGCGGAGCATGCGAACTCCGCTTTTATATGTGACGCACGGACTTCTCGCCGCGACGCTAGGGGCCGTCATTTTGCGCGGATTTTCCTGCGTGGGGCAGACGCCCAATACCCCCACGGAGCCGCCGAATCATCCGGTGTTCCCAACCGGGACGGGCACGCCGATGGGGGCGCAGATTGCGGCTCTGCTAAATGAACAGAGCGTCATCCGGGCGCACTGGGGCATCGCTGTGATGGCGGTGGATGGGACGCCAATCTACGGGTTGGATGAGGGGAAATTCTTTCGACCAGCGTCGAACGCAAAGTTGTATACGACCGCAGCGGCGATGGCGCTGCTGGGACCGGACGCGACCGTCGCAACGAAGGTCTTCGGCGATCTCGATGCGAACGGGACGGTGAGCGGCGATCTGGAACTGGTGGGCGCGGCGGACGCGAACCTTGCCAGCGAAGATCTGCCATATGTGCCGCCGTCACAGAGGCCGAAAGAGCCGCAGCCGCAACCGGTTGCGCTGGATGATCTGCGCGCGCTGGCGGACCAGCTTGTGGCGAAGGGCGTGAAACGAGTGACCGGGCGCATCGTCGGTGACGACACCCTGTTTCCGCACGAGCCGTTTGCGGATAGCTGGGACGTTGGGGACCTGGTTTGGGGATACGGAGCGCCGGTGAGCGCGCTTACGATTGCCGACAACGAGCTGAAGCTGACGGTGACGCCGGGGGCTGTCAGCGGCCCGAAAGGCCACGAGCGATATACGCCGGTGACGGTGACGCTCGAGCAGAACGGCGTTCCCTACTACACGGTGAACTCGCAGGTGGATGGGACGGCGGCGGGGACGGGGAGCCACGTAAATGTGGAGCGGCTGCCCGGGAGCCGCGAGCTGCGCGTGTATGGGTCGATTGCTGTGGACGTGCCGCCGGATGTGGAGCATGTCAGCATCGACGACCCGGCGCTGTACGCGGCCATGGCGTTGCGGCAGTTGCTGGTCGAGCGCGGTGTTGTGGTTGATGGCGAGGCGAAAGCACAGCATCAGCCGGTGCAGGATGGCCGCGGATTCCTCAGCGCAGTGAACGAGCCGCTGACGAAGTGCGAAGCTGACGCGATTGCCGGAAACCGATGCGCGCCGACTTGTCCGGTGCACGTCAGGCAGAATGTTCTGGCGTCGAAGGTGTCGGCGCCGCTGGCGGAGGATGTCACACTGACGCTGAAGGTGTCGCAGAATCTGCACGCGGAGATGTTGCTGCACAGGCTGGGGATCTGGTGGTCCGCACCGTGCACGGCCATGGCTACCGGCTCCGCCGTAGATGGAGCGCGGATAGTACGAGGGTTTCTGGTACACGCGGGACTCGACCCGGCGGATTTTGTGTTCTATGACGGGTCTGGGTTGAGCGGACATGACCTGGTGACGCCGCGAGCGACGGCGCAGCTGCTGGCCTTTGCGGCGAAGCAGCCTTGGTTTGCGCAGTGGAAGGCTGCGCTGCCGGTGGGCGGTGAGGATGGGACGCTATCGTCGCGCTTTCCTGATGCCCCGCTGAAGGATCATCTATTTGCGAAGACGGGCACGCTGGGAGAGAGCCGCGGGCTTTCGGGGTATGTGGATACAGCCAGTGGGCGCGAGGTGATCTTTTCGATCTTTGTTGATGATCACGCGCCTAATGGATCGAACGATCGCGCGGTGATGGACAAGATCGTGGCCGCGATTGCAGCAAACAACTAGGGATCAGAAATCAGAGATCAGAGATAGAGACAAGGAGCTTGCGGCTCGGTCTCTGTTTTCTGATTTCTCATCTCTTACTTCGGCGTGTGCTGCTTGATGTAGCTGCGGAGCTGGAGATTGAGGTCGAGGGCCTTGTTGACGCCGGACTCCAGCATGCGCAGCCAGTCGGCCGCCGGCTCTTTGAGCTCGGCCATGCTGAGCAGGTAGCTGGTCTGGACGATGACCTCGAGGGCGTTGGAGAGGTCGTGCGCCATGCGCCGGATCTCCAGCGCAAGCTCCTCCGGAATTTGCTGGGCCGATGCCGAAGAAACGGCCGTAGAGGACTCACTCATGCGCAACGATGCTCCCTTTGGGTAATTGCAGACTTCATCAAACAACAGACGCAGGCACGGCTGGCACAGTTTACTCGCAGGGTGTGCGAATTGACAGCGGGGGACGCCTTTGAAACACTAAGACTTCACGCGGCGGATGCGGTGGGCATCTGATTGTGGTGAGCCGAAGTGGCGGAATTGGCAGACGCGCATGGTTCAGGTCCATGTACTCGCAAGGGTGTGAAGGTTCGAGTCCTTTCTTCGGCACCAAACTCTTGAAGGCGAAACGCGACAGCGTGAAGCCTCAAGTCTTCTTTCCGTAAATGCAGCGAAACAATGAGTCTCCGAGCAAGAGGCGTTCCTTCCTGCCTGTCGCTTCTGTTCGGGCGATTCCACCTTTGGGGGGTACCTTCCATGGCTCCTTCGGGAGACGCTATGCCTCTGTTGTCCTATGCAGTTGACGTCCATGCAGTCCGGAGTCCCCGAAATGCACAGCCTGCTTGTAGCAGCGGTTTTTGTCCTGATGGTTTTATCGCCCTGTTTAATGACACTCCGCTGGCACCCTGAGAAAGATGAGGACTGGGACTAGACGATCCCATCCTCTCGTTCACCTGAGAACGGCGCCTTCCCTGTACCCCTTCCGCAAGACCCCTTCCCCCAAATCAAATTCTCTCAGTGATAGAGCGCGGCCTCGAAGCTCTTGATCTTCGCTTCGTCCCATTGATGCGAGGACTTGCGCCAGGTGTCGCCCGTCTGCTCCATGAAGTTCGGAAAATTGGAGCGGCAGAAGCTCTGGCGCGCGGCGAAGTCGATGAAGCCCTGAGGGGTTCCGTCAATATAGAAGACGGTCTGTATGCCGTCCTGCGACCACTGCACGGTCGCCAGGCGCTCGCGTGGTGGGTCCTCAAGCGAGCGCACGTTGTAGATGAGCATGGCGTCGAGAATGCCGTGCTCCTCGGTGGGGAAAGACCCGTCGCAGGCATACAGATAACCGGCGCTGCCCTCATCCTCAAAGATCACAGACCACGGAACCACGGCCGAGTTCGACTTGAGATGGGCGCCGCCGGGCACAAATGTAAGTGAATCCATAGAGGTTAGGTTACAGGCGCGGCCCTGTAACCTAGAAAGGTGAGAGTTCGAGATTTCGTGCTGGGCCGTGCGCAACGGATCGCGGCCATTCTTCTTTTGTTGCTTTTTGCGGAGTGCCTGTACACCATCGCGCACCAGCCGCTGGATGCCAATGACTACCGCTATGCGCGCTGCGGCCGCGAGATGTGGGAGCGGCCTTCCCCGCTGCAGGGCTACTTCACCACGTGCGGCAACTTGAACGGCGATGGCACGCTGGCCTACAGGCTGGCGGGATTTCCGCTGAGCGCGCAGAGACTGGTCCTGCTGGGAATCGACCACGTGCGCAAGCCGGAGAACCGGCTTTACAGCGAGGGCTCGCTGAACGGTACGACGTGGGAGGCGCGCCACGAACTCAATTATGTGAAGTACCTGATGCGGCTGCCGTTTGTGTTGTTCGCCGTGTGGCTGGGCGGAGGCCTGTGGTGGGTGGCGCGGCGGCTGTTTGGCAACGAGGGCGGAGCGATCGCGCTGGGGCTGTATGTGTTGTGTCCGGAGGTGGTTCGCTATGCGACACATCCGAATAACGAGGTGCTGGCGCTGTGGGGGCTCTATGGGCTTGTCTACACGGCCATCGGTGTCGCGCATGCATTGCAGGGGCCGCGGACGAAGTGGAAGCCTCGTATCCTTCTGCTGGCAACGGCGCTGGGGCTGACTGCGGCGGCACATCTGCTGGCGGCAATCATCGGCTTCATCGCAGGCATGGCGTTCCTTTTTTATCTCGCAGACCGGCGCCGCAGTAACGTCGCGCAGATCATGATCTTCGCCGGACTGGGCGCGTTTGTGATCCTGTTCGCGTCGTTCAGCTTCCGGCCGTCGGCGTTCATGTACGTGTTTACGGGCGGCAGTGCGCGGTTCTGGTTCACGACGGAAGGATTGCGCAGGTTCTGCTCGTCGCCCGCGAATGCGGGCATCCTCGTTGCTGCGGCGGTCGCATTGGTAGTCTATTTCAGCAGCCGACCGAGCCGCTACTTTGGCAACACTACGCCGCTGATTATGGCGCTGGTGCTGTTTCCGATCTACACGACCCAGGTCGTGACTGCGCCGTGGGTGTGGGCGCTTCCGTTCCTCTTTACGTTCATCGGCGGCGTCTTCGCCGACATCCTGGAAAGCCGCCAGCGGAATCTCTTCCTCACGCTCAGCGCCGCCATCCTCATCACCCAGGCCGCGCTTTGCTGGACGAGCCTTGCGGGGCTTACGCTTTGATGGACGTACCCGTTTCGGGTCGCCGAAGAATTTCGGCATCCAAGGATTGACAGCCCGTTTACGCTGTTGCTGAGACTCCCGAGGCTGCCCTCTTTGATGAAGCGTCGCACGATCTGCTCTTTGCTTGCCCTCCTCCTGCTGGCTTCCCTACTTCCTCTTAACGGCTGCCGCGGAGGAGCGAAGGCCCTGTGGGCGAAGTTCCACCATCGGCGCGCGAAGTCCAAGGAAAACACGACCGACTACGCCGACACGCTGGCCTCGCTGGCGGGCAAGGACAAGCTGCAGATTCTGCGCTGGGCAAACTACTCCGACTTTCAGCCGCAAGTGCAGCAGTTCTACGACGGCCGCAACTATGAACTCGCGTGGACGCGCAACGGTCTGCCGACGGAGTCCGCGAATGCGCTGATGCAGGTCTTCGCTAATGCAGCGCAGAAGGGCCTTGTTCCCTCTGATTATGACGGCGATCGCTGGCCGCAGCGTGTGCAGCAACTTCAGCAGATCAGCAGAACGCACGACACCTCAGACGAGGCGGAATCAGCCGTCGCACAGTTCGACGTCGCGATGACGGTTGCGCTGACACGTTATCTCTCCGATATTCATCTCGGCCGCATCAATCCGCAGGCGCTGAACTTCGATATCGACGTGCCGAGTCGGCGCGCGAAGTTCGATATTCCTACGCTGATCGACAATGACTTCGTCGATGCCGATGCAAATGAGATTGCCGATAAAGTGGTGAAGCTTGAGCCGCAGAATCCGCTCTACCAGGAGACGAAGAAGGGATTGCCGAAGTATCTCGAGTTGGCGCAGCAACAGAACGCCAATCCTCCGCAAGCGTTGCCAGAGGTTGAGAAGCCTGTCGGGAAAGGCGATAGCTATCCCGCGGTGGCGGATTTGTGGGCACGACTGCAAACGGAAGGCGATGCACCTGGCAATGCTGGTTGTAGTCCCCCCTGTCCTACACCGCCTCCGTTGCACTACGATGCTGCGGTTGTCAAAGCAGTGAAGAGCTTCCAGGAACGGTATGGGCTGCAGGACGATGGCAGGTTGGGCAACGGCACGATCGACGCACTGAACGTACCGATGAGCCACCGCGTGCAGCAGATTGACGATGCGCTGGAGCGGTGGCGCTGGCTGCCGGACAACTTTCAGCAACCGCGCGTGATGGTGAACCTGCCGGAGTTTCTGGTGCGCACCTACGACGAAGACCACGAACTGGTCTTCAAGATGAAGGTCGTGGACGGTGAGGCGAAGGGCAATCACGATACGCCGATGTTTGTGCGCACGATGCGCTATATGATCTTCCGGCCCTACTGGAATCTGCCGATTTCGATCATCAAGAAGGAACTTGTGAATCATCTCGGCGGCGCAGGCGGAGCGGCGTACATGCAGCGCAATGACTATGAGGTGATCACGGGGAACGGCACGGTCGTCACGGGATGGACGGCGCATGATCTTGAACACGGGCGCTACGGAGTGCGGCAGAGGCCCGGCCCGAAAAACTCGCTCGGTCTGGTGAAGTTCATGTTCCCGAATGAGTATGACGTCTACATGCATTCGACGCCGGAGATGAATCTGTTCAACCTCTCGCGGCGCGACCACTCGCACGGATGCATCCGGCTAAACGATGCGGAGAAGATGGCGAACTGGGTGCTCGACGGACCAGGACCCATGGGATGAGGACTCGATTCACGAGGCGATGTATGGCCCTGCGGATGGCAGCGAGCCACAGAACAACAAACAGGTCGGACTGAAGACGCCGCTGACGGTGAACATCACGTACCTGACAGCGAACGCGGACGAAGATGGCACGATGCACTTCTTCAACGACATCTACGGCTACGACAAGCAGCTCGAAGATGCGCTGGCCAAGGGTCGGCCGTACGAGCAGGACACGATCAAGATCAATCCGAAGCTGACTCCGGGCGAGACGGAGTAGCTGCGGCAGCCTCGGCTCGGACGCGCTTCATCATGTCTTCGAGACGCTGACCGCGCTTCGGCGTGAAGATGCGCAAGGTGATTTCGAGCCTCTCGATGCGATCGATGCGGAAGGTGCGGAAGTCGTCGCGCCGCTCGTCCCAGGCGGCCAGCGTCCACACGCCGGACCAGAAGGCCAGCGCCAGCGGACGGACGGTGCGCTGCTCTGCCCGTGAGGCGTCCTCGTTCAGGCGTGTGTAGCTGAACTCGAGCACGGTGCGGCTGAGACAGGCTGCGTGGAGTTGGTCCAGAAGGCGCCGGTGCGCCATGGGCATCTTGTAGCCGGGAGCGTAGAGTGCGATTGCGTCCAGGCGCGCTGCGAGTTCCGCAGGCAGCACGGCCTCAATGCGCGCGAGCGCGGACTTCGCTGCGATCACGGACTCCGCCCCTCCCCACGCCTGCACGAGGCGTGCGCCCAGCACCAACGCGGTTAATTCTTCAGGCGTGAACATAAGTGGCGGCAGGTCAAACTCGCGCCGCAGCGTGTAGCCGACGCCCGCCTCTCCTTCAATCGGCTGTCCTGCGAGCTGCAGGTCGCGAACGTCGCGATAGATCGTGCGCTCGGAGACCTGGAGCCGCTCGGCGAGAGCGCGGGCGGTCTTCAGGCGTCCGGAGCGGAGCATCTGCACGATGCGAAAGAGACGGTCGGCGCGCCTCATGCGGGTAGCTCTCTTTGTTCTGGTTTAGTCGCCGCGGCTGTGCAGGCCAACGTGGTTGCCCTCCGAGTCTGTGATGCATGCGAAAAAGCCGAAGCCTCCAGGGATCTCCGTGCGCGGGACAAGGACCCTCGAGCCCGAGGTCTTCGCGCGGTCCACTGCGGCGTTGAGTTGACCGTCCGCGTTCAGGAAGATGATGGTCCCCTCGGCAGCGGGTTTCAGATCGTTGCGTTGGACGATGCAGCCGGCGACACCGCTTTCCTTGGTGGGGAAGATGAAGCAGGGCGCGCCGCCGGGATATGGAATCAACTTTGAGGACAAGAGATTCTCGTAGAATCCGCGGGCACGCTCCATGTCGGAGACGGGAATCTCGAACCAGGTGATTGCATTCGCTTCAAACTTGCTCATGACTGTTCTCCTCTGCGAGGTGGAATTGACTACAGACGCAGAGTAGGACGGGGCTGCTGACAGCATACTGTCAGGAGAATGTCAGGAGCAAATATTTTTATGTTGGGCCTCAAACGTCCTTCGGGAATGGGATCGTGAGGGGCAGCAGATCGGGCGCCATCCAGCGCGCGTGCGCTTCCGGGGAGTTGAAGACATCGAAGCTATAGTAGCGCTCGTGCAGTTTGCTTTGGCTCCTGAAGACAGCGCAGTTGCGCTGCACCACCTCGTGCTGCGGCAGGTCCTTGTATTGTTGTGTCGCCTCTGCGACGACGGCCAACCAGAAGATCGTCAGTGTCTCGTGATAGAAGCCGATTGGCCTGCCTCGTGACAGGAGATGGTTGCGAAGCGCGGCACGGGTGTGGGGCAGGACCGAGTTGCCGTAGCGCGTGAGGTAGACCGTTGCCATCGCAATGTGCGCCTGGTGAGTCCACTCTGCTGTCGTTACGGCTCCAGCTTCAAAATCGGTGAGGAACGCTTCGCACTCCTCCGGCCCTATCAGGTACGAAGGTGTGTTCGCGTCGCTCAATAGGCGTCTCCGCCGCCAGCCTCGCCGTGCATGGTGTCGAGATTTTCGAAGCGAGTGAAGTCGGCGAGGTAGGCCATGTGCACCGAGCCTGTGGGGCCGTTACGCTGCTTGGCGATGATGATCTCAGCCTTGCCCTTGAGGTCTTCGTTCTCGCGGTCGTAATACTCCTCGCGATGGATGAACGCGACGACATCGGCGTCCTGCTCGATGGAGCCGGACTCGCGGAGGTCAGAGAGCAGCGGTTTTTTGTCGCCGGTCCGTTGCTCGCTTCCGCGCGAGAGCTGCGAGAGGGCGACAACGGGGACTCTCAACTCTTTGGCCAGCGCTTTCAGGCCGCGCGAGATGGAGCTGACCTCCTGCGTGCGGTTCTCGAATTTTTTCTGGGATGCTCCAGTCGATCCGGTCATCAGCTGGAGATAGTCGATGACAATGAGGTCGAGGCCGTTTTCCTGCTGTTGCAGCCGCCGAGCCTTGGCGCGCATTTCGGCGAGCGTGATGCCGGGCGTGTCATCGATGAACATCTTCGACCCCATGAGGCGGTCGAGTGCGGAAATCAGCTTGCCACGATCCTCGCGTGGGATGAAGCCGGTCTGCAGCTTGCGCGAGCCGACCATCGCCTCGCTGGCCAGCATGCGTCGCAGCAGCGACTCCTTCGACATTTCGAGCGAAAAGACGGCAACCACCTTCTGATCGCGCACGGCACAGTTCTGCGCAATGTTGATGGCCCACGCGGTCTTGCCCATGGAGGGACGCGCCGCGATGATGATGAGCTCGCTGTTCTGGAGCCCGGAGGTCATCTTGTCGAATTCGATGTAGTGGGTGGCGAGGCCGGTGATCTCGCGGCCCTGTTCGTAGAGTGCGTCGATGGAGCCGAAGCTGTTGGCAACGATCTCCGGAATGTTCGAAAGGCCGCGCTGAATTGCGGAGTCGGCGACGTCGGCGAGCTTGGCTTCGACGTTGTTGAGGACGGTCGTCGCGTCTTCGGCCTGGTCAGCAGCGGCGGCCATGCCCTCGTTGAAAATCCCGAGAAGCTGGCGTAGCAGGCTCTTGTCCTTGATGATGCGGACGTACGACTCGATGTTCGGGTGGCGCGGGATGCCTTCGGTGAGGAACGCAATATAGGCTTGGCCACCCACCGCGTCGAGCTCCTTGCGACGACTTAGCGCTTCAATTACGGTGATGTGATCAACAGCGTGGCCTACATTTTGCAGCTCGAGGATGGCGCGGTAGATGCGCTGGTGCGAGTCGAGCAGGAAGTCTTCGGGCCGGAGCTTTTCGGTCGCGTCGACGATGGCTACAGCATCGAGCAGCATCGCCCCAAGGACCGTGACCTCGGTCTGCACCGATGAGGGCAGACCGTCGTTCAGGGACACGGGGATGGGTTGTGCAGCCATGGGCGAAGGAACTCCGAAATGATGTTCTTAGTGTAGGGCGCTACTTGGTCAACGAGCACCATTCGAGGTGCGTACGCAGTCTGGAAGCTGCGGGAAGCTGGTTCAGAACGTGGAAAAGGCGGCGGAAACCCGCCGCCCACATTCCTGCCACCCACTGTTACTTCGCCGTGCGCTCCGCGAAGACCTTCTGCGCGGCGATGAGGCCATCGCCGAACTTTGCGCCGAGTTGAGGGAGGCTCTTGACGATGACCTGCTCCAGCGCGCCGATGAGCGAGATGGTGTCGAGGTAGTCGAAGAAGCCCAGGTGCGCGATGCGGAAGATCTGACCCTTCATCTCGCCCTGGCCGTTGGTGATGATGGCGGCGAAGCGCGACTTCAGCTCCTTGACGACGACGACGGAGTCCACGCCTTCGGGCGCGTAGACCGCGGTCGCCGCAGCGCCGGGGTTGGATGCGTTGAAGAGCTTGAACCCGAGAGCGGTCAGCGCGGCGCGGGTCATCTCGGCGATGAGCTCGGCGTTGGCGACAAGTTTCTCGCGGCCCTTCACCAGGTCGCCATCGGCCTGCGCGGCAATCCAGTCCAAAGCCGCGCCCAGAGCGGCGATCAGCGCCACCGCGGGCGTATAGGCGCTCTCGCCGTTCTTCGCATTCTTGCGCTCCTTGCGGAGGTCGAAGTAGTAGCGGGGATTGTAGGTGGACTCCATGCGGTCCCAGGCACGCTGGCTGACCGCGAGGTAGCTGAGGCCGGGCGGAATCATGACCGCTTTCTGCGAGCCGCCGACAAGCACATCGACGCCCCACGCATCCATATCCAGCGTTGAGGTGCCGAGGCCGGTGATGGCATCGACGATCAACAGGGCTTCGCTCTTCTGCTGCTTCAGCAGCTTCGCAACGCCTTCGACATCGTGGCGCACGCCGGTGGAGGTCTCGTTTGCCTGCATGAAGACGGCACGTGTCTCCAGCTTCAGCACGGCCTTTACGGCGTCCAGCGTGAACGTCTGCCCGTAGGGCGCGCTGACGACATCGACCTCGCAGCCGAAGGCCTTGGCGAGCGCGGACCAGCGCTCACCGAACTTGCCAGCCGTGAGCACGAGCACACGATCGCCGGGCGAAGTGAGGTTGGAGACCGAGGCCTCCATGGCCCCGGTGCCGGAGCTGGAGAGGATGATGACGTCGTTCTTCGTGCCGACAAACTCCTTGAGCTGGCCGAGAACACGCTGATAGAGCGCACGAAACTCCGGCGTGCGGTGATGGATGTCGGCCGCTGCCATCGCGAACTGCGCGGCGGGGAGAAGCGGTGTGGGACCCGGCGTAAAGAGGCGCGTCTTGCGAATCATGCTTCTATTTTAGCGAGAACGAAAATACTCGCGGGTTGATAAGCTGTTGAGTTGGGGCACAGAGGGAGACGAAATGCCAGAGATCGCAGAGCGCTTGAACAAAGACATCGTGGTTGCGATGAAAGCACGCGAGGAAGACAAGCTGACCGCGCTGCGCATGGTGAAGTCCGCGCTGAGGGCAAAGGAGATCGATAAACGCCAGCCGCTGACGCCGGCAGAGGAGCAGAGCGTGCTGACTACGATGCTGAAGCAGCGGCGCGAGTCAGTGGAGCAGTTCACGAAGGGCAACCGCCCTGAGCTGGCGGCGAAGGAGCAGACGGAGATCGCGCTGATCGAGGCCTATCTTCCGAAGGCAGCTGGCGAGGACGAGGTTCGCGCGCTGGTTTATGAGGCGATTGAGCAGATCACGAAAGACAATGGCGGAACGCGCCCCGTTCCGAAGGACATGGGTGCGGTGATGAAGGTTGCGCAGCAGCGCATCCTGGCAAGCGGCATTCGCGCCGACGGCCGCATGGTCAGCGAGATGGTGAAGGCTGAGTTGGCGAAGGGCACGTAGCTCTTATCGGGCTATCGGATCCGGAAGCGGATGAAGAACTGTTCAGCGGTCGGGGTATCTCCGTAGATAGAGCGCAGCGCGGCCGGCGCTCGATAAACAGTGAATTGCACGCCGGGCGCTGCGAGAAGATGCGAGCCGAGCGGGAAATCGCGATCGTAGCCGAAGGTGTATGCCGCCGCGTGGCCAATGGGCGACTCCACGAATCCCTCGGGCAGCGGCGTGCCAGGAGTCAGTTCCAACTCGTTGGACCGGCCAGCGTTTTCCATGCGTGTCCACACGTAGTTGCGGCTCGCAAAACGCAGCAGCGCCTCTGCGAGATAGCTGTTCTCCTTGCTGTTATCGGAGAGCGAGCGCGTGCGGCCCCAGACAAGCGTCGTGGCGAGATCAGTGGTTGGCTCAGGCGTCATCTGCATCGCCGCCATTGAGCCACCACTGCTCTGTGTGTGCTGCGCTGAGCTGCCGCCCATATCCATGCCGGGCATGTCTGCCATGTTGTCCTTCTTCAGCATCTTCATCGGCGGCATCGGCTTTGAGCGGAAGGTGTGGTGATACATCACGCTCGCGGTCTGCCGTTGCTGGTTCTCGCCCGGATACAGTGCCTCGGGCGAGACGATGTGCGCGATGGAATACTGCCCGCTCCAGTCGGCTGTGGGTGAGACCGTCAGGCGCGTCGAGACCGAATCGATCGCGTGGCCATTCGGCGAAGGCTCGAAGTGCCAACGAGCTTCGGTTGGCTCTGCCCCGTGAAAGCCGGAGAGCTCGACACGCGCCCATCGGTAGGTCAAGCCGCCCGTGACGACGTTAAACGCGATGTGCGTCGAGTCCTCCTGATGATGGCCGAGAGCCGCGATCGGGTCTTCACTCGCTGATTGCCTGTGCGGATAGGCAGTCGGCCCGATCGCTGGGTCGCCCACGGGCGCCACGTAAAAAGAAAGCAGCACATTCGGTGAGAGCTTCAGATCGTAGAGTGCGGCGACTTCCATGAAGAAGTCGTGCGGATGCTGACCGTCGACGATCGGATCACCATACGCAGTCTCGCCCTGTTGAAAAAGCTCCGGATAGTTGCGATTGGAAATCGTTGCAGGCTCGAGCGAGAACATTGCGCGAAGCGTAATCTGGCCACCGCCGCCGAGCGCATGCTGCGCCATCGGCATGATCCAGTTCGTCGAAAAGAATGCATCGCGATTGCGCGGCGAGTCGGCCTGCTGCTGTGTGTTCGCGACGAACGCATTGCCATGCAGCATTAGCTGCCAGCCGTCGCGCGAACCCATCCACATGGGCACCGGCGTGCTTGCAGGTTCGATGCTCGTGCCGGACGAGCCATGCTGTTGGATTGCCTCGATCAGCGTGTGCGCGGACATGACGCTCTGACCGCGCAAGACTGGGGGGGCCAGCAGCAGGAATGTCAGTAGCCTCCGCAGCACGTGTCTATTCTAGAGAATCCGTCTACACTTTCAGCCTTTCGCAGCTGGAGTTGTTCGGAATCAACTCTCGCTTTAGCGCGGCTGCGCACGATGAGCGTGCACTGCGGCACTCCCCGGCGTCAGCTAGGGAAGCCTGGGGTGGAGGTCCATGAATCCGGCCTTTCGCTGGTAGGCGTTGGCCAACGCACAAGCCTTCCCTTCCTCGTACAGGGGCGAGAGAAAGGTGATGGATACAGGGGTTCCGGGACCGCCCACATTGTTCAGCGCACCATCCTCGGCGCTCGGCGGCGGCGGAGCATCGTCACCGCGAATGCCGTTTGGAACAATGACCGCGGGCTGTCCGCAGAGATTGGTCGCGGTGAGCTGCGTTCCCCCGCTGGGCGTGACGATGACGTCGAACTTCAAGAACAGTTCGTGCATCTGTGCCATCGCCAGTGTCCGCGCGCGCTGCGCCTGGATGTAGTCCACCGCCGGAGTGAAGCGGGCCGTGCGGAACGTGTTTGGCCAGTCGAAGGGTTTCTGGCCTGTGAGGAGTGCGTCGCGGCCGGAGAGCGTGAGCTCATCGAAGGCTGCGGCGGCCTCTGACTCAAGAATGCTAAGCAGAGCGGAGAAGTGGAAGTCCGGCATCTCGCACGGCGTCAGCGTCACGCCCATGGAGCGTAGCCGGTCGAGCGTCGCTGCATCGTACTTCGCGTCGTAGGCACGACGGTCGAACTGCGCTTTGCGCTCTGCCTCACGCTTCGTGCGCTCGTCCTCGGTAAGCGTGGCGAGTTCGTCCTTCGGCAGCGGCTGGAGGGTCGGCGCATCGAACGCAGACTTCACATAGCCCACGCGCAGCTTGCGCACATCCATCGTCAGGTCCGCGTTGAAGGCGCCGCTGTGCACACTCAGGTCCTGGCCATCGGGCCCTGAAATGGCATGCAGCACAAGAGCGCAGTCCTCGGCGGAACGCGTGATTGGCCCAATCTTGTCCATCGACCACGACAGCGCCATCGCACCTGTGCGCGGCACGCGGCCGAAGCTCGGCCGCAGCCCCGTCGCGCCGCAGCGCGTTGAGGGTGAGGAGATGGAGCCAAGAGTTTCTGTGCCAATCGCAAATCCCACGCAGCCTGCGGCCACGGAGCTGGCCGAACCAGCTGAGCTTCCGCTGGAACCCTGATGCGGATTCCATGGATTGCGCGTGCGACCGCCGAACCAGAGATCACCCTGCGCCAGGGCACCGAGCGTCATCTTTGCGACAAGCACCGCGCCGGCTGCATCCAGGCGCTTCACGACCTCGGCGTCTTCGTCGATCTGCTGATGCTCGAAGCCTCCGGCACCCCATGTCGTGGGATAGCCCTTCACTGCGAGCAGGTCTTTCGCGCCCCACGGAATTCCATGCAGCGGCCCGCGGTCATGCTTGCCTGCGAGTTCGCGATCGGCTTGCGCCGCAAGTTTCAACGCGCGTTCTTCGGTATAGGTGATGACGAACTTCAGCAGCGGATCGTAGCGCCGCAGACGCGCAAGGTACATCTTCGTCAGACCAACGGAGGTTACCTTCTTCTGCCGCAGTGCGACGCCGAGTTCACGCACGGTGGCGAACGCCCAGGCTTCGTCGGCAACGTCGCCGCTGCCCTTTACCTCGGCGACGATCCTCGCGATGCTGGGCGCGGGGCCGAGCCGCAACGGCTGCAGTGGTTCCACTGGCGGAGGCGTCGTACCCGCGGGTATGGGATTCGTCATGGCCACCGGAGCGACGCCGTTCGCCAGGTGCAACTCGCGCACACGCAGCGCGTTGTTCCGCTGGCCGACGAGTCCGTCGAGCATCATCTGCTTTTGCTCGTCGGTGACGTGCACCGCTGCAATCACCGCTGCTGCGTCGATCATCGCAGGCGTAATCGCAGGCCAGCCGCGCAGGTCTTCGTTCGATGCGCCCTGCTGCCGCGCGGCGGATCCTCCTGCAGCTTGCGGTGATGCGAGCGCGAGCAGCACTCCCGGAAACAACGTTTGCCCCAACCCGGCGGCGGCACACACCGAGAGCAACGTGCGGCGGGTGACCGTCGCAGAAGAACCATTCGATGAATTCGACATGCGTGGAATTATTGCATCCGCGCCGCGAAAGACGATGCATTCCCTCGCCAGACCCGCACAACTTTGTGCGACGATGCTCGAATGAGCGAAGCCGCCGCGCAGACTCGGCCTCATGGCGACCCGCCGCAGGAGCACCATCTCCAACGCCAGCTGCGGCTCCGCGACCTCGTCCTCGCGCAGGTTCTTACCGTCGTCGGAAGTTCGTGGGTCGGCCTTGCCGCGGGGCTCGGACGCGCGCAAACGCTGGTCTGGCTGCTTGCGCTGGCCGGTTTCTACCTGCCAATGGCCGTCGCGGTCTTTTACCTCAACCGCGCGATGCCGCTGGAAGGCGGCCTTTACGTTTGGGCGCGGCGGGCCTTCGGCGACGCACTCGGCTTCATGACCGCGTGGAACGTCTGGCTCTACGCGCTCTCGAGCATTGCGACCATCCTCTTCCAAATCCCGAGCGAATTCTCGTACATGGTCGGGCCCTCGGCGGCGCACCTGCCGGAGAGCCACACGTTCGTTTACTCGCTGCTCGCGGTGATCGTCGCACTGCTCGCCTGGAGCGCCGTGCGTGGGCTTTCGCTTGGCAAGTGGATTCACAATGTCAGCGGCGCCTCTATGATCCTGGCGTTCACGCTGCTCATCCTCGCGCCAGGCTGGGCGATGCTGCACGGTCATCCGGTGCACTTTGCGCCGTTCACGTTTGAGTTGCCGCACACGGATAAGGAGTCGCTGGCGCTCATCGGGCAAATCCTCTTCGCATCGTCGGGGCTGGAGTACATCGCCATTCTTGCCGGTGAAACGCACTCTCCCGCGCGAGATATCAGCCGCAGCGTCGTTATCGCCACGCCGATCGTGTTTGCAATGTTCATGCTTGGGACGGGATCCGTGCTTGCGTTTCACAACGCGAATCCCGGCACGGCGATCAACTACATCGCACCCATCCCGCAGACACTGCGCCTTGCCTTCGCGGGCAGCGGTGCCGCGACGCTGATCGCGCGATTCACGATTCTGCTGCTGCAGATTCGCATTCTCGGAGCGTCGAGCTATCTATTCACCGGCGTCACGCGTCTTCCCATGACCGCCGGCTGGGACCACCTCGCGCCGCACTGGTTCACGCGCCTGCACCCGCGTTTCCGCACGCCTGCGAACTCGATTTACTTCACGACTGCAGTGGTTGCGGCGATGCTGGTCTTCGGTTCGCTTGGCGTCCGAGCAGCCGAGGCCTTTGATGTCCTCAACAACGCCTCCACCGAGTTTTATGTGCTTGCCTACATCGCGATGTTCACGATCGGCCTTTTCGGAGCGCACCATCTGCGTGGCCATCTCCCCGGCTGGGTCATCGCGTGGTGCGGCCTCGGAGCTCTCACCTGCATCCTGATTCTGGTACTCAACGCCTACCCGTTTGTCGATGTCGCCAGCCCGCTTGGCTTCGCCGCGAAGATCCTGGGGACCGTTGCGGGCGCCAATCTACTCGGCTATGTGTTCTATCGGCGCGCGGCCAATCGCGCTCCACGAGCATCCAATCTTCGTGCCTGAGCTCCCTGAAGTCGAAACCGTCGCCAATGGCGTGAACGCGCGCGTTCGCGGACAACGCATCGTCCGCGTGTGGACCAGCGGCAAGCCGCAGACCTTCAAATCTCCAGAGGAGGAGATCGCCGAAGCGCTCACCGGCGCGACCATCGAGCGCGTGCGGCGAGTCGGCAAGTCCATCGTCTTCGATCTAACGCGGGCGAAGAGGCCGGCGCCGCAGTTCCTTGTTCATCTCGGGATGACGGGCCGCCTGCTCGTCTCGCAGCCGGATGTGCCGCTGCCACCGCACACGCACGCGGTGCTCACGCTGGCGGACAAGCGCGAGATTCGCTTCGTGGATCCGCGCCGCTTCGGGCGGCTCTCAGTCGTGCCTCTCGGGGGCAAAGACGGCGAGGGCTACACCGGCCCGGGCAAGGAGCCCACGACCATCTCCGCCGACGAGTTCGCGCAGCTATTCCGCGGCCGCAAAGTTGCGATCAAGGCTGCACTGCTGAACCAGTCCATCCTGCATGGCGTCGGCAACATCTACGCCGATGAAAGCCTCTTTCGCGCCGGGATCCGACCGCGCCGCGCGGCCGGCCGCCTCAAGCGCGATGAGCTCAATCGCCTGCACGCAGCGCTGCAGCAGGTGCTTGCGAAGGCGATTCAACTCGGCGGATCGTCAGTATCTGATTACGTGGATGCCGAGGGCGTTCGCGGCTTCTTTCAGCTCGAGCACAAGATCTACGGACGCGCCGGCGAAAAGTGCACCGTCTGCAAGACTCCGCTCAAGAAGCTCACGGTCGGCGGACGCACCACGATCTACTGCCCGCAGTGCCAGCGATAGCCGACGCGTTGGGCGCGGACTAACAGCGGTCGACCGCCTGTTCCGCTGCAACTGCCGCGCCGACTACGCGCGCCATCTGGTTATCTTCGACAATCTCCACCGAGTAGCTCTGCAGCGGACTCATCTTTACCATCTGGTGCAGATAGTCCTTCAGCATCTTCAGGTCAAGAAAGCGCACGTTGTATCCGGTGATGAAGAATCTGCGCGCGCCCGCCTGATGAATCGTGCTTGCTGTCGCAGCCGCGAGCGCCTTGTGCCACAGCTGCTTGAACTCCACGCAGCGCTGATCGCTCCTCCGGTTCGCCGCTTCAAAGACCTCTTCGGGCTCCATGTCCAGGAAGCGCAGACGCATCGCGCGATGGCCCATGATGCCCTCAAGGTGCCCACGCCCACCACAGCCGCAGTAGTTTTCCTTGTCGTCCAAGGTGACCACCGTGTGTCCGCCTTCCCACACGCCTTCCATGAACGGATAGCACCCGTAGCCAATGCCGGTGCCGATGGTCCACACGCGCACCTGCTGCTCCAGCTTCCCATGTTGCGCAGCGAGCCCCGCCGCCACTGCGTCCGCGTCGTTCAGGATGGTGACCGGAATCTTCAATCCACGCGACCCCAGAGCGGCGGCGACCAACTCCTGAATATGCACGCCCTTCAGTTGCGGAAGGTTCGGGGCCTCTTCCACCACGCCGCTGCGAATCAACCCGGGGAGTGCCATGCCCAGACTCTTGATCTTCGACTCACGCCCCTTCGCCAGCTTCAAGGCCAGATCGCAGACGCCCTCAACGAGCGACTCTGTTGGCAGCTCCACCAGTGCGTCGTCTTCATCGGAGTCGATCGGAACTGGTCCCGGAGGATACGACAGCAGCACTCCCTGGATCTTGTGCCCGATTACCAGCCCCGCGTAGATGCGTTCGGCCACGTTGACGCCGATCGCCTCCACGGGTTCTTTCGATCCGGCTGCTGCGTCACTGTCCGGAATGTCCCGTCCTGTCATCCCCAGTCCTCCGGGCCCCATGGCCCTGGCATCGCAATCAAAAACCAACAACGCCTGAAACAAGTGACACTAGCGTGCTGCGGGAGCGGTCGTCAAACGTCTCCGGCGCGTGCGACGCGCTCTTTGCTAATCCAGCTTGGTGACGCGGTTCAACCCATTGAACGCCGCCACCTTGTAGCACTCCGCCAACGTCGGATAGTTGAAGACAGTGTCCACGAAGTATTCCAGCCTGCCACCGAGTGCCATCACGGCTTGCCCGATGTGCAGCAACTCGCTCGCGCCTTCGCCGATGATGTGCACGCCGAGAATCGAGTGGTTTTCGCGGTTGAAGATCAGCTTTAATCGTCCCGTCGTATCGCCGCGAATCTGCCCGCGCGCAATCTCACGGTAGTACGCCACACCCACTTCATAGGGCACGTCCTCTTCCGTCAACTGTTCCTCGGTCTTGCCGATAAAGCTGATCTCGGGAATCGTGTAGATGCCGTAGGGATAGAAGCTTGGATTCGAGACCACGCTGTCATCGCCAAAGGCACGCGCCGCCGCGATTCTCCCCTGCTCCATCGAGACTGACGCCAGCGACGGGAACCCGATGACATCACCTACGGCGAACACTGCGGGTTGCTTGGTACGAAAGTCTTTGTCCACCGGGATGCGCCCGCGCGCATCGGCCTCGACGCCTGCCGCTGCGAGATTCAGTTCGTCCACATTGCCCTGCCGTCCGACGGCATACAGCAAAGCATCGCCCTGAAGCTTTTTCTTGGACTCGAGATTCGCGACAACCGAGCCCTCGCTCTCCTCAACCGACTCCACCTCTTCGTTCAGACGCATCGTCACGCGCGCGTCGCGCAGGTGATAGCTCAAGGCCTCGACGATCTCCTGATCGGCAAACTCCAGCAGCCGCGGCCGCCGCTCAATCAACGTCACACGCACGCCCAACGCCGCAAACATGCAACAGTACTCTACGCCGATGACGCCGCCACCCACGATGATCATGGTCTTCGGCAGGTTCGGCAGGTTCAGCACCTGGTCCGAGTTCACAATCGTTGTGCCGTTGATCGGCACCTTGGGCGAGCACGCAGGCTTCGTGCCGGTCGCGATGATGACGTTCTTGCCCTCGTACACGGTCTGGCCGCGCGTATTCGTGACCTTCACATGCGTCGGGTCCTCGAAGCTGGCGACGCCCGTCAGCACTTCCACGTTGTTGCGCGAAAGCTGTGCATCCGTGACGTCGACCTCCGTCTTGATCACGTGCTGCACGCGGAAGGCGAGATCAGCCATCGTGATCCGTTCCTTCACGCGATAGTTCATACCGTAGATCGACTTGTAGTTGTAGCCGGAGAGATGCAGCACCGCCTCACGCATTGTCTTCGACGGAATCGTACCGGTGTTGATGCAGACTCCGCCCACTACTTCGCGCGCCTCAATCAACGCAACTCTCTTATTCAGCTTGGCCCCGTAAATCGCGGCACGTTGTCCCGCCGGTCCGGAGCCAATGACGATGAGGTCATACGGATTGGCCATACGTCGTTGCTCTCTCCCGTGGAGAAGATCTCCGGCACATCCCTGAACCCACCATGCCAGGATGCTGATCCGGCTGTGCCGTTGTCTATCATAGCCCTACACGTGCGGAAGGCCATGCGCACAGCAACCCGGATAAACTGGTCGGATGCTCCGTTGTGCAATCACGGATGGCGCATCCGGTTTCGTAAACACCGCGCAAATCGACCGGCTGCGGAATCACGTGCACCGCTGGGCTTCTGACGGTATCGACTTCATTCAACTTCGCGAAAAGAACCTTGACGCCGGCGCACTTCTCGCACTCGCCGAGGTTGCGCTCCACACACTGTGCGAGATGCAGTCGCCAACGAAGCTCCTGATCAACACGCGCGCCGATGTCGCCATCGCCGCCCGCGCACACGGCGTCCACCTCACCTCCCACGCTGACGAACTCACGCCACAGCAGGTGCGCGAGCTGTTCACGCACGCGGGACTCCCGGCACCGATTGTCAGCGTTGCCTGCCACACGCCGACCGACATCGCGCGCGCGCGACACAGCGCCGCGGATTTCATCCTCTTCGGTCCAGTCTTCGAAAAGCGCATCGACGGCGAACTCGTGACGGAAGGCGCCAGTCTCGAGGCACTCGCGCTCGCCTGTGCCATCGCGCAACAGGTTCCTGTGCTCGCGCTTGGCGGGATCACCCCACAGAACTCCGCCGTCTGCCTCGCTTCAGGAGCCGCCGGCGTCGCGGGGATTCGCCTTTTTTCGGCGTAGCCATACCCTGCTAGACTTCCGCACAACTCCTCGGCTCCCAAAAATCTAATCTCAAGGAGACCTGGCATGGGTCGCAGCCTTCTCGCGTTGCTCGCCGGTTTCATCGCAGAACCCCTTCTCGTCATCGCCGCCGACTGGATCTACGGCCGCCTCCAGCCCGGCGTCATCAGCCCAGAGGGCTACGTATATGGCATCGCCGCCATCATCGTGCTGATTTACGTGCAGATCATCAACGCCGTCTGCGGCTACATCACGGGACGCATCGCTCCGAAAAATCCGGTCGGCCATGCGCTGATTCTAGGAATCATTGGCTTCGTGCTGTGCGTCTTTGTCTCTGCGCGCCATTGGCATATGGAACCCCACTGGTATCTGCTCGGCGGCGTTGTCTTTGCGATTCCGTCGACGACGCTCGGCGGATACCTGGCGCGGCGGCAACCCGCAAACAGGCCCGCTCTGACGTGAGAAAATAGAGACAGGCCCATGCTGATTACGCCTGTCCAACTCGCTGACGAACACCTTCAACTCAACGAGAGCCTTCCGGAGGGTGTAATCGACTACACCCCCGATATCCGCCAGATCGGCCCGCTCGCCCTCAAGGGCAAAGCCGAGCTGATCGTCGAACACCGTGGCCCTCGTGAGTTTGTAGAGGACATCCGCCTGCGCGCCCACTTCGAGGGCAATTTTCAGCTCCTGTGCGCCCGCTGCCTCGAGCCCGTCCAGGTCCCGCTCGCGGGCGACTTCGACCTCATCTACCGGCCGATCAGCGTCGAAACCGAGGCCGGCGAGCATGCCATTACCGAAGATGAGACCGAAATCGGTTATTATGAAAAGAGCGGCCTTCTGCTGGAGGACGCAGTGCGCGAGCAGGTGCTTCTAGGCCTGCCCGGTCGTGCGCTCTGCCGGCAGGAGTGCAAGGGCCTTTGCCCGAAGTGCGGTGCCAATCGCAACCTGGCCGACTGCGGCTGTGGTGAGGCCCCTGCGGACCCGCGCTGGAATGCGCTGGCCGGGCTCAGCCTCAGCAACAAGGCCTGAGCCGCCCAGAGTTTTGTAGCACCAAGTTTTCAGGCCCGGCGCCTAAAGCGTTGTGGCTGTTAAGTTTGAGAGGACTTCCATGCCTAATCCGAAACGGCGCCATAGCAAGCAGCGCACTGCCAAGCGCCGCAGCCACGACTTCCTGACCCCCACGGGCGTCTCCACATGCCCGAACTGCGGCGAGCCCAAGCGGCCTCACACCGTTTGCGCGAAGTGCGGCGAGTACAAGGGACGCGCGGTCGTAGCAGCCAAGAACGCCGAGTAGTTCCGGGCGGTCAACGGCACTCGTTCACATCTCCTTTATACTCCGCAGTTAGGGCTTTCACTTCAGAAGCGCAGAGCGCATGCCGATAGACATCGTTCTCGATGGAATGGGGTCCGACAAGGCCCCTGACCCTGAGATTCGCGGGGCAATCCTGGCTGCCCGCCATCTGGACGTTCGCGTCCACCTGGTGGGGCCAGAGGATGTGTTGCGCCCGAAATTGCGCGCCGCGCTCAAAGAACAAAACGGCCAGAGCGGCAACCCGCTCGAAGCCATCGGCAATACGCTCGAAGCCCTGACCACGCAGAACGGCCGCAAGCGCAAGCGCCCGTCCGTCTTCCTCGTCCAGGCCAGCGAGTGGATCAGCATGGAGGACAAGGCAGCGCTCGCCGTCCGCTCCAAGCGCGACAGCTCCATGCGTGTCGGCCTGAAGATGGTTCGCGAGGGCCGCGCTGGAGGCTTCGTCACCGCCGGCAACACTGGCGCCGCCATGGCTACGGCCAAGATGGTGCTCGGCTCGCTCCAGGGTGTCGACCGCCCCGCGCTCGCCACTGTTCTCCCCACCTCGGCCGGAACACCCTGCGTTCTGCTGGACGTCGGCGCGAATGTGGACTGCGATCCGAACAACCTCTTCCAGTTCGCCATCATGGGACACATGTACGCCAAGGATGTCCTGCACGTCCCCAACCCGCGCCTTGGCCTGCTCTCCATCGGCGAGGAGGAGACCAAGGGCAACACTCTCACCCGCGACGCTTTCCCACTCCTCCGCAGCCTCGGCCTGAACTTCGTCGGCAACGTCGAAGGCCGCGACCTCTATAACGGCAGCGTCGACGTCGTGGTATGCGATGGCTTCGTTGGCAACATTGCGCTCAAGACCAGCGAAGGCCTTGCGAAAATGGTGACCTCCTCGTTGCGTGAAAGCCTCAAGGCCACCGTCACCGCGCAGATGGGCGCGCTGCTCAGCCGCAAGGCCTTTCACAACTTCAAGAAGCGCATCGATTACTCCGAATACGGCGGAGCTCCGCTGCTCGGCGTGCGTGGCGTCTGCATCGTCGGGCATGGCAGCTCCAACGAGCGCGCCATCATGAACGGCATCCGCGTCGCAGCTGAGTTCGCCCACGCTGACGTCAATCACGGTATCGAGAACGCGCTCCGCCGCCCTTGATCGTTGGAGTTTTTATTGGGCCGCCGGGCCGGGCACGACTATCATGTAGCCAGGAATTTCTACCTCCATGGCACCGAACAAGCACCTTGATCCGCCTCCGGTTGCACAGCGTGACGCCGCGTCCTTTGAGCTTCTGCGCGTCTGGATCGCCGAGCAGGGACAGCATGTAAGCCTTCGCTCGGGCGTTTCGGAGGACCCCTTCGCCTGGGGAATCGTCCTCGCGGATCTCGCGCGCCACATCGTGCACGCGGAGTCGCTCGCGCGCAAAGACCTCGATCAGGATGCCTTTTTCAAACGCATGCTGGAAGGCTTCGAGGCCGAGATCGAATCGCCCACCGATGACCCCGAAGGACAACTCACGCAATAGCGGCGTGGCTCACGGAACAAACGCAGCGCGCGGTCACATCGCGCGCGATGCTACATAACTCTGGCTACGCGCTCCAGTTCCTGCTGAATGTGCTCCGGCTTGCATCCCATGCCCTCAATCGTGGAGGCCACGCGGCGTGCCTCCTGCGACGAAATGCCATAGCCGCGGCCACTCAGAAAACTGGTCAGAATCTCTGCAGCCAGGAACGAGTCCAGGTTGCACTGCAAAAGCTCACTGCGGAGTCCCATCAAATCCGATGGCGTGAACTTCTCCGCATTGAAACGATCGTCGTAACGGTCGAAATCACTCACAGCGCCTTCTCCCTTCGAGCTATCTACATTCCCTTGGGGTATAGCGGCCCGACTGCTAATGATGACTTAGAGCGAAAAACGGTCCCGCGAGTTGTCGGGGAATCAGCGAAAACATGCGTGAACAAAGGCGTTCCCACGTCGTTTGCGTGGCATCAAAGTCGCTACGCGCTATCCTTCTTGTATGCCGTCTGCTCTCACTGCCGCTCGTGTTCTGGATGGCGTCGCGATCGCCTCCGAGATCAAGTCCGAAGTCGCTCGCGAGGTCGAAGCCGCGCGCCGCTCCGGTTACACTCCCGGCCTCGCTGTCGTGCTCGTCGGTGAAAACCCCGCCTCGCAGATCTACGTTCGCAGCAAAATCAAAACCTGCGGCGAACTCGGAATCTACTCCGAGATGCACACCCCTCCCGCGAGCATTACCACCGAGGAACTCCTCGCACTCGTTCACTCGCTCAACGCTCGCGACGACATCGACGGCATCCTCATTCAACTGCCGCTGCCGGAGCATGTGGACACCAGCCGTCTTCTCGAGGCCGTCGTCCCGGAGAAAGACGTCGACGGCTTTCACCCGATCAACGCCGGTCGCCTCCTCAGCGGCGCGCCAATGGATACCGTGCTCGCACCCTGCACCCCGGCAGGCATCATGGAGATCCTCAAGCGCAGCGAGATCCCCATCGCCGGAGCGAACGCCGTCGTTGTGGGCCGCTCCAACATCGTCGGCAAGCCCATTGCCGCGATGCTCATCAACGCCTCGGCCACCGTCACCGTCTGCCACTCGCGCACGCGCGATCTCGCGAAGATCACGCGCGAAGCCGACATCCTCGTCGCCGCCATCGGACGCGCAGGTTTCGTGCATCACGATATGGTGCGCCCCGGCGCCACCATCGTCGACGTCGGCATCAACCGGCTCACCGGGGAGGCGGAATTCTCGCGCTTCTTCCCACCCGAGCACCCCGACCACCTCACCCGTCGCGAGGCCTTCGTCAGGCGCGGCTCCACTGTCGTCGGCGACGTCGATCCCGCGGCCTTTGCCGTCTCCGGCGCCTACACACCTGTTCCCGGAGGCGTCGGCGCGCTTACCATTGCGATGCTGATGTCCAACACCGTCAAAGCCGCGCGTCTTCGCCGCAACCTTCCGGCGATTCGCCACTAACGCATGCTGCGCGTCGGTCTCACCGGAGAACTCGGCAGTGGCAAGTCCACAGTCGCGCGGATGCTCGCGGCGCATGGCGCTGTCGTTCTCTCCTCCGACGAGATGGGCCGCGCCATGATGCAGCCCGCCCAACCGGCGTTCGCCCAGATCCTCGAACGCTTCGGTCCGGCCATCCTCAACGACGACGGCACACTCAATCGCCACGCGCTCGCCAGGATCGCCTTCGACTCCAACAACCCACGCATCGAAGAGCTCAACGCAATCATTCACCCCGCCGTTATCGCTGCGCAGGCCGAGAGGGTCGCCGAGATCGCACGCACGCAACCGCATGCCATCGTCGTCGTCGAGTCCGCGCTCATCTTCTCCACGAAACACACGCCCGAGGGAAGCTGGCGCTCCCGCTTCGACTGCATCGTCCTCGTCACCGCGCCAGACGATATAAAGATCGACCGCTTCATCCAGCGCACCGCGCCCGGTTCAAGCGACCTTCATCTTCGCGATGACGCTCGCCGCCGGCTTGAGGCCCAGCGCGCCACGATTCCCGCTGATATCCCCAGCTACACGCTTGAAAACGATGGCTCTCTCGCCGATCTACAGCAGAATGTCGACTCTCTCTGGAGCCAGCTCGTCGTTTTAGAGAAAAACGCGTGAATCGCGCCCTTCGCCGGGCCACGACAGGTCCTGTTTGATACCCTTAAGACTGCACATTCCCAAGGAGACATCAATGGCTGCTACCGCAGTTCTGGAACAAACCCTGCCCTACAAAGTTGCTGACATTTCCCTCGCCGACTGGGGCCGCAAAGAGATCACGATCGCCGAGCAGGAGATGCCCGGCCTGATGTCGATTCGCGCCAAATACGCGCCGTCGAAGCCCCTGAAGGGCGTCCGCGTCACCGGCTCGCTGCACATGACCATCCAGACCGCCGTGCTCATCGAGACGCTGGTCGAGCTCGGCGCCACAGTCCGCTGGGCCTCGTGCAACATCTTCTCCACGCAGGACCATGCCGCCGCTGCCATCGCCGCCGCCGGCGTCCCCGTATTCGCCTGGAAGGGCGAGACGCTCGAGGAGTACTGGTGGTGCACCGATCAGGCGCTCCGTCACGAAGGTGGCCTTGGCCCGCAGCTGGTCGTCGACGACGGCGGTGACGTCACCCTGCTCATTCACAAGGGCTATCGAGCTCGAGAACGGCGACCGCAGCTTCGTCGACGGCAAGGCTGGCTCTGTCGAAGAGTCGGTCATCCAGAAGCTCCTCAAGGACATCCTTGCCGACGATTCTCAGCGCTGGCATCGCGTTGCGAAGGACTGGCGCGGCGTCTCCGAGGAGACCACCACGGGCGTCCACCGCCTCTACAAGATGCTCGAGCAGGGCAAGCTTCTCGTGCCCGCCATCAACGTCAACGACTCGGTCACGAAGTCCAAGTTCGACAACCTCTACGGCTGCCGCGAGTCGCTCGTCGACGGCATCAAGCGCGCCACCGACGTCATGATCGCCGGCAAGGTCGCAGTCGTCTGCGGCTACGGCGACGTCGGCAAGGGCTCGGCGAAGTCGCTCCGCGGCCTCGGCGCGCGCGTCGTCGTCACCGAGATCGACCCCATCAACGCTCTGCAGGCCGCGATGGAAGGCTTCGAGGTCACCACGATCGAGGACACGCTCGGCCGCGGCGACATCTACGTCACCACCACCGGCAACGTCGACGTCATCACGCTGGAGCACATGCGCCAGATGAAGGACCAGGCCATCGTCTGCAACATCGGCCACTTCGACAACGAGATCCAGATGGCCGAGCTTGAAGGTTCCGACGCGACGCGGCTCAACATCAAGCCCCAGGTCGATCAGTACACCTTCCCCAACGGCAACGCGATCTTCGTGCTCGCCGAAGGCCGTCTCGTGAACCTCGGCTGCGCCACCGGCCATCCGTCGTTCGTGATGTCCAACAGCTTCTCCAACCAGACGCTCGCGCAGCTCGACCTGTGGGCCAACAAGGACACCTACAAGCCGGGCGTCTATATCCTGCCGAAGAAGCTCGACGAAGAGGTCGCCCGCCTTCACTTGGAGAAGATCGGCGTGAAGCTCACGACGCTCTCGAAGAAGCAGGCCGACTACCTCGGCGTTGCGGTCGACGGCCCCTACAAGGCCGAGCACTACCGTTACTAAGAACCCGCAGCAAAGCAAGAGAGAAGGCCGCCAGAATTGGCGGCCTTCTCATTTCGGCTGCGTCGTCTGCTCTTCAACGATCGGCCTTACTGCACGTTGCCGTTGTGTTTGTCGCGATAGATGCGCTTCGACTCCTGGTTCTGTTGCGCTGCCAGCGTGTGGCGATCCTGCGCGGTCAGGTGGCCGTTGTCCTCGGCACGCATGCCACGCTCTTCCTTGTTGATGCCCGCCTCCTGGTGCTCAAGCTTCGAGGTTTCACCGGCCGTCAGCTGTCCGCTCTTCACGCCCCGCGCGACGCGGTCCTGCTGATTCTCTTTGCGTGCGTTGATGTGGTGACGTTCATACTTGTTGGTCTGCGCGGATCCAACTGCAGGAAGTGCGACGAGAACAGTTGCAAGAACAACATGGATTGCTTTCATGACTGTCTTCTCCTGTGGTGCTCACCGCGGCTTCGATCTTGCTGCCACTGTGTACGGAGAAGTGGACACACGCATTCATGCGCAGTTGCGACGAAGTTTCAAACTATATTTTTTCTCGTAACCACAACTTCTCTTCATGCGCTGTGTAAGCGCGATCACTTTACATCAGGCGGCGCAGGATCGTAGTCGTTCGCCGTGATCGCATCCACACCCGGCATCGAAGGGTTCGGATGGTCCACGAGCACTACAGTGCGCACCGCACCTGCGGCATAGCTCGTCTGGGGCCCTGTCATCAGCGGCAGCGCCTGGTTCGTCGGCGCCGTTCCCGCAGGCACCACCACCAACGAGTACGTTCCCGCCGGCACCAGCGCGTATCCGGTCGACGCCCCGAAGGCAACGCCCGCACGCACAGCCGCCGACGCGGTCAGCCTTCCACCCGAGGGCACCATGTACAGATCCACATTGCCCGCTCGCGTCGCCGCATCGATCACACGCACCGCAACATCACCTGCCGGTGCAGGCGTTGTCTGGTCCGCGTAGATCGTCTCCTGCAAGCTCGCCGCCACGTTCGTCACCACTGCGGTGTACTGCCGTCCCGCGACCAGCCCCAGATTCTCCGCAACCAGCATCTGATTCGTGCTGGCCGTGTTCGCACTCAACCGTACGTTCCCCGGAGCCAGCGGAACATAGGTACTCGCCGAGCCGAACTCCATGCCGTACGCCAACGCCGTTCCGCCTGCATAGAAGTCGACGCTGCCCGTGTCCGGTGAAGCCGCAATCACCCGTACCTGCGCCACATTCTGCGGGGTCATCTCGATGCTCTGACAGCCAAGCATCAGCATCGTTCCCACGGCCATCGCCCCCACGCACAGACGCAGCCGCCGCGAACTGTTCGGGCGCATAGCACACACATCCATCTGTTCAGCCAGTGGGGAGGTGGAAGAGGTCACTCGATCCATTCTACCTACCTGCAGCGCCTTCTCCTACAAGCAGGAATTGAAAAAACAGGCCCAAAAGCACGAAATCTGTTGCATGAATGTCGGCTTCGGGGCCGTCTCTCCAACTCAGCGCGACCGCCCGAAGCCAGAGCCCTACTTCGCCTTCTTCGCAACAATCTTGTCCGCGATCTTGTCGTACGTCGCCTTGGGGATAATCCCTTTGGTGACCAGCTGGTTCTTCGCGCTATACGGCCGCCCGTCGATAATCCGCTTTGCATACGCATCGCCGATACCCGGAAGCGTCTTCAACTGGTCCGCTGTCGCTGTGTTGATGTCAATCAGGTCCGGCGCCGGAGGCGGAGGCGGAACCGGCACCATCACATGGGGCGAAATGAGCGCGACTGCCGACGTTCCCGCCGCCAACACACCCGGAAAACCAATCAGGAGCCCGAGACAGCTATAGGAAAGCAGACGGTTGAATCGTGTCATGTACACCCTCCCGAGAGTTAAACCTCTGAACGCCCGTCAGCATACACTGTGTCCGCACTCGTGAACTATGGAGGAGATGTGAGAATCCTCGCCGGATGTTGCCTGATCGCTGCGCTGGGCGCGGGTTTGTCGTTGGACGCACAAACCACGTCATCAACAGAAGCTCCCCCACCGCATGATCCCATCGCCTCCCTTCAAGCTCCACCGCCTGACCTCGCCGGAACTCGTGGCCCCAGCGGCGCGGTTCGCATCTCCGGCGGCGTCATGGTCGGCCAACTGGTCAGCCGAGTCGACCCTGTTTATCCCGACACAGACGCACAGGGAGCCGTCGTGCTGCATGCAATCATCGCCCCGGACGGCACGGTGCGGCAGCTCTCCGTCGTCGCCGGACCACCGCCTCTGCAAAGCGCCGCAGTAGATGCTGTTCGCCAGTGGACCTACAAGCCGTATCTGCTGAACGGGCAGCCCGTCGCCGTCGACACTACCATCGTCGTGAACTTCAAGCGCTGATCTCTGACTACGCCGGCACCGGAACGCCGCGCCCCGCTTCCGTCTTCACAATCTGCCCATCGCGCATGTGCAGAATGCGATTGGCGATCGTCGCGGCCTCCGGGTTATGCGTAATCATCAGCACCGTCTGGCCCAGCTCGCGGCTTGAGACCCGCAGCATCTCCAGCACTGCATCCGAGTTCTGCGTATCCAGGTTTCCAGTCGGCTCGTCGGCCAGGACAATCGCCGGCCGGGTAATCAGCGCCCGCGCAAGCGCCACGCGCTGCTGCTCGCCGCCTGAGAGTTCATTCGGCCGATGGTCGAGCCGCCCCTTGATCCTCAACAGATCCGCCAGATGATCCAGCAGGGCCTTGTCGAACGGCCTGCCGGTATCGGCGATGTCGTGCGCCAACTCAATGTTGGCCTGCGCCGAGATCGTCGGCAGCAGATTGAACCGCTGAAACACAAACCCGATGTGCGCCCGCCGCAGCTTCGTTCGCTCTGCATCGGACAGCCGCGAGAAGTCCTGGCCGCGAATCGTCAGCGTCCCCGCCGTAGGCGAGGTCAGTCCGCCCAGCACATAAAAAAGCGTCGACTTCCCCGAGCCTGACGGCCCCACAATCGAGACAAACTCCCCGGGTTCCACGCTGAAGGTGACATCGCGCAGCGCCGGAACCTCCAGCTTGCCTGAACGGTACGTCTTTCCCACATGACTGGCTTCAATAATCGGAGGCATGGCGCAGGCTCAAGTCTATCTCAGCGTGCGTCCTGCTCATCGAACTCCGACTCGTCTACCCACCGGGAGTCGCACTGCAAACAGCGCCACTCTTCGTCTCGGGGCCTGCGATGTGGAATTGGAATATTGATCAGCATCGACGCTGCCAGCACCTTGCGGTCCGGATCATTCGCCACAACGTCCGTTGAGCCGCACTTCGGACACACCGGCTGCACAAACTCTTCACCCGAGCCGACGTCAAACTGTGCCGGCATCGGCTGCGAGAGCAGCTCCCGCGCCGCCGCCTCGTCCTTGGCTGCGACCTGCAGTCTCATTCCGCCAATCAGGTTGGACCAGAACCAGTCCATTCGCACCGTATTCTCGTCGCGCAGCAGGCACTCGATGCCTGCCTGCTCCAACACCGCCCGCGC
Source organism: uncultured Acidobacteriaceae bacterium (assembly GCA_963713395.1). Taxonomy (GTDB): domain Bacteria; phylum Acidobacteriota; class Terriglobia; order Terriglobales; family Acidobacteriaceae; genus Granulicella. The sequence goes on from CAVQLS010000005.1 coordinate 85,638, forward strand.
GACGACTGCCTCCGGCATATCCCGATACCGCGCCACAGTCACTAATTCAGGGTCGTCTTCCGTCGGCGCGTCCTCTTCTTCAATCAGCGGCGGCTCCAGCCCGCGTTGCGCGAACTCCGCGCGCAGCGCCGCCTGCGCCGGTTCCACGAGATCGTCATACTCGCGAGCCAGATTCATCAGCTCCGTCTCGGACATCGTGCTGTATCGCTCCGCAAAGTTCGTCTCTGGACTCATCGCAACGCATACTAGCACCCTACGCCGACGCAGCGATGACACCGGGGACTGCAATCTCCTCCTCCGGGTCCACGAAGCTCATCATCAGCCGCACGCTCACCAGGCGCGGAGTCAGGCATCGACTCCCGCGCAGCGCTTTCTCATGTGCCCTCAAGACGCACAGCTCGGTCAGCGCCCGATGACTCACCTCGGTCATCTCCAGCCCCGCCTGCGCCAGCCCGCAGTAGAGCTCCACCATCGCGGCCAGTTCCACCTCGAAGCTGTACTCTACCGCTCGCGCCCCGTGGCGCCTGTAGCCCACCGTCCAGCAGCCGCATGCTGCCAGCACCTTGTACAGCCGCGCCAGCAGCACCTCTCGCTGCTCGAGCGACACGCTGTGCACCTCAATCACGCAACCGCACGAATCCGAGGCCGGCAGCTTCATCACCAGAGCTATCGGCGCTCGTCTCCAGTCAATCACCCGTGTCCCACATTCCGACTCAATTTGACTCACCGCAGGTAAACTCGCACACATGATCCTCGGCCTCGGCACCGACATGATCGAGATCGCCCGCATCGAGCACTCGGTGGCCCGCTACGGCGACGCCTTCCTTCGCCGCATCTACACACCGGCCGAGATCGCCTACTGCCGGCAGAAAAAGAAAAACGCCGCCGAAAGCTTTGCCGCGCGCTTTGCCGCCAAAGAAGCCGCCGCCAAAGCCCTCGGCACCGGCATCAGCCGGGGCGTCACCTGGTGCGAACTCGAGGTCCTGCGCTCCCCCGGCCAGCGCCCCACGCTGCATCTTTCCGGCCGAGCCGCCGCTATCGCCGCCCGCCTCGGCATCCGCCATCTCGCGCTCTCGCTCTCCCACACCCGCGAGCTCGCCATCGCCATCGTGGTCGCCGAGGATTGAGGTTCTAGGTTCTAGGTGCTAGGTACTGAGTCTTGGCAGCTATCCCGCACTAGAACCTGGAACCTAGAACCTGTACCTCGTATCTCTGCACGCTGATACGATGAACCCAGGTCCCACGGGGAGGTGTGTGCTTGCCCAGTCAGGCTCAGGTCCGGTGGTCGCAGCTCAAGGTCGGCAGCATCGTTCTCGTGTCCACGCTGCTCCTCTGCACGCTGCTCTTCCTTATGACCAGCGCCGCTGGCATTGGCTTCTTCCAGAAGCGCATCGTCGTCCACTCCTTCTTCGACAATGCCTCCGGCGTCAAGCCCGGTGCTCCTGTCTCGCTTGAGGGCGTCACCATCGGCGAGGTCGCCCACGTCGAGATCACCACGGACCCCGCGCGCAAGCTCACACCCGTCGAGGTCGTCATGAAACTCTCGCCGCGCTTCCGCTCCTCCCTCCACAACGACTCCGTCGCTTCCCTGGCGACCACCGGCGTCCTCGGCGATACCGTCGTTGACATCACCAGCCAGCGCGCCACCGGCCCCGTCATTCAAAACGGCGACGAGCTTCCTACCCGTGACGTCCCCTCCATCCAGGACGTCGTCGCCTCCAGTCAGGACACCATCAAGAACATCAACTCCATCATGCCCAAGCTCAACGACATCGCCACGTCGCTGGACAGCAATAAGGGCACTGCCGGCAAGTTCATCAACGATCCCGCAGCTCTATAACCGCGCCGTCAACACGATCAATCAGTTTCAGACACTCGTCGACAACCTGAACAAGGGCCGCGGCTCTGCCGGCAAGTTCCTCACCGACGACTCCGTCTACAACAACCTGAAAGACACCACCGCGCGCCTCGACTCGCTCGCCACCGGCCTCTCCACCGGCAAGGGCTCCGCCGGCAAGCTGCTCACCGACGACACGCTCTACAACAACCTCAACACCACGCTCAATCAGACCAACGCCATCCTCGCCCAGGTGAACTCCGGCAAGGGCGGCCTCGGTCTGCTTATTAAAGATCAGGCCTTCGCCGACCACCTCAACGACACCGTCGCGAAGCTCGATCTGCTGCTCACCAACGTCAACAGCGGCAAAGGCACGCTCGGCAAGCTCGCCACAGACGACGCCGCCTACGACAACCTCAACAAGCTCCTTGCGAACAGCAACGAGCTCGTGACCATGATCCGCACGGACCCCAAGAAGTACCTCACGATCCACATGAAGATCTTCTAGACGGCAGGTCGACACCCGGCCGGGCCGACTCCGCCCCCGCGATCGTTTTCCATTGTCGTTCTTCGAAACTTCCAGCTATCCTGTCTCGTCCTACGAGCACCATTCATCCCTGTCGTCCGAAAGAGCCGCTCGGGTTTCCCGGCGACCCTGAAAAATTCAGCCACTCGCTTCCAAGGAGACCTATGCGCACGCTTGTCATCGCCTCACTGCTCGGGCTCGCCGCTCCGTTGTGTCGGGCCCAAAACCTGACAACTTCCCTCCCGCCCATCCAGCTCGATGCGGCTGGCCCGGTGGACCTCGGCTCGGCCCCAACCAAGATTCCCGTCAAACCCGTCGCCTTCGATGTCAATGCGATCGACAAGTCCGCCGATCCCTGCCAGGACTTCTTCCAGTACGCGTGCGGCAGCTGGAACAAGGCCAACCCCATTCCCGCCGACCGCGCCGCATGGGGACGCTTCGCTGAACTCGGCGAGTACAACAACTATCTCCTCTATAAGGATCTCGTCGCCGCTGCCGACGCCCCCAAGTCGCCACTGCAGAAGAAGTATGGCGACTACTTTGCCGCCTGCATGAACACGGATCTTCTCGACAAGCTCGGCGACCAGCCGCTGCAGCCGGACCTCAAAGCCATCGACGAGCTCACCAGCGTCAAAGAACTCCCCGCCTTCAACGCCAAGCAGGATCGCCGCGGTGGTGGCGCCTTCTTCGCCGTCGCCGTGACGCAGGATCAGAAGGACTCGAGCCAGCAGGTCGCTGCTACAGGACAAGGCGGGCTCACTCTTCCCGACCGCGACTACTACCTCAACGAGTCGCCGCGCTTCCAGAAGATCCGCGAGGGTTACGTCGCGAACATGGTCGCCACCTTCCAACTCCTCGGCGACTCGCCCGAGAAGGCCGCCACAGAAGCCGCGAACGTGATGACCATCGAGACCGCGCTCGCCAAGGGCTCGCTTGACCGCGTCGCCATGCGCGATCCCGCAACGCGCTACCACCCCATGTCCGTCGCTGACCTCCAGGCCAAGACCCCCAACTTCGACTGGGAGACCTATCTCAAGGGCGTCGGTCTGCCCCAGGCGAAGACGGTCATCGTCACCAGCCTTCCCTACCTCGATACCGCCAACGCGCAGATCACCGACGAAAACCTTCCCGCGATCAAGAGCTACCTTCGCTGGCACGCTGTGCACGGCTCGGCGCCGCTGCTCAGTAAGAAGTTCGAGGACCTGAACTTCGACTTCTTCAATCGCACACTCGGCGGACAGAAGGAGCAGCAACCGCGCTGGCAGCGCTGCACCTCGATCACCGATCGCGCCCTCGGCGAGGCCGTTGGCCAGGACTGGGTCAAACAGAACTTCCCGCCAGCCTCCAAAGACGCCACCGAGCGTCTCGTAAAGGCACTCGAAGGCGCCATGGCGCAGGATCTCCAGACCCTGCCCTGGATGAGTCCCGAAACACGCGTCGAGGCCCGCAAGAAGCTCGATGCCATTGCCGACAAGATCGGCTACCCCAGCCACTGGCGTGACTACTCCACACTCGAGGTCAAGCGCGACGACTTCTTCGGCAACGCACAGCGCTCGGCCGTCTTCGAGCGTCACCGGAACCTCGACAAGTTCGGCAAGCCCGTCGACCCCACGGAGTGGGGCATGACGCCGCCGACCGTCAACGCCTACTACAACCCTCCGCAGAACAACATCAACTTCCCTGCCGGAATTCTGCAGCCGCCGTTCTATGACGTCTCCAAGGATCCGGCCGTAAACTTCGGCGGCATCGGCGTGGTCATCGGCCATGAGATGACCCACGGCTTCGATGACCAGGGCGCGCAGTACGACCCCAAGGGCAACGTCCGCATGTGGTTCACACCCGATGACCTCGCCAAGTTCAAGGCGCGCAGCGAGTGCTACGCCAAGGAGTACGACGGCTTTGAGGTCGCCCCGGGGACAGGCGTCGACCTCAACGGCCATCTCACTCTCGGCGAGAACTCGGCCGACAACGCCGGCATCCGCATCGCCTTCCAGGCTCTTCAGAACACGCTGAAGGAAGAGGGAAGCAAGGCCGAGCCCGGTTACGTCGACGGCAAGCGCGACGGCTACACCGCCGATCAGCGCTTCTTCATCTCCTTCGCGCAGGTCTGGTGCGGCACCGAGACGCAGCAGGCGGCCATCAATCAGGCGAAGACCAACCCGCACTCCACCGGCGAGTGGCGCGTCAAGGGCACCGTGCAGAACTTCGACGAGTTCGGCAAGGCCTTCGGCTGCAAGAAGGGCGACCCGATGATGCCCGCCTCCGGCGGCTGCCGGACCTGGTAACACCCGCTAGCGCTCAATCACCTCTTGCCAAAGCCCCGGACCCGCTCCGGGGCTTTGTTTTTCTCTGAAATTTCTCCCGGCACCCGCCGGCCGCCGACCGCGTACCCTCGTCCATCTGAAAACCCCGTCTATGAGAATTGGCAGAAATCGTCTGTGGCCACTACAATCAGACGAAGGTTTGTACTCTCTCCAAAGATAGGTTTCTCCGCACGCCGGCGCTTGTTCGCCGAGCACGACGGGGATGAAGGAAGCACATGAAGTTGAGTTGGTTCGGCCGGCTGGCTCTGGCCCTGTTTGCGTCGTTGGCCCTGGGACTTGGCATGTCGGCATGTGGTGGTGGCACGATCGCTTACCTCTGGGTACTTGGTCAGCAGTACAACCAGATTGCCTCGTTCAAAGTTGACGACTACACGGGCAATCTCACCCAGACCCCGCATCAGCCCTTTGCGAGCCAGGGTGCAAACCCCGTCACGATTCTCGTCAAGGCTGGCGGCCGCTTCGTCTACGTCCTCAACCAGGGCAGCGGCGGCACAACCACCTCCGACGGTCCCGGGGCCGGTATCGCTGTCTTCTCCGTCGGTGGCGACGGCACCCTCAACTATCTGCAGAGCTATCAGAGTCAGGGCTTTCAGCCCGTGTGGATGCAGTTCGACGCTACGAACTCCTACCTTTATGTGCTCGACAAGTACTCGCCCAATTTCAAGAACTCGGGCAATGGCTCCATCACGGCCTTCTCGATCGACCCGACCACCGGCCGCCTGACGCTCGTGCTGAACACGCAATCGGTCCCCCCCAACAGTCCCGCGCCCACCTACTGGGAGGTCGGACAGAATCCGCTCCAGATGAAGCAGGCCGGCAGCTGCATGTTCACGGTCAATTCGGCGGATCAGTCCATCACGCCCTACAGCCTGGGCGGCGGCGGACAGCTCGTCAACGTCACCACCGGCAAGATCGCGACCAGCGCCAACAATATCTCCTCGATCAATGGCAACGGCAGCTTCGTCATCCTCACCGACACCGGCAACAATACGATCATTCCGTACTCCATCGGTTCGAGCTGCGGTCTCAGCCTCACCCTCGGCGGCGTCACTCAGAACGCGTCCGGCACCTCGAATCCGACCTACTCCTTCATCTCCAGCAACAACAAATTCCTCTACATCCTCAACCAGTCGACGACCAGCACCACGGTGACAACGCCGTACAGCTCCATTACCGGCTTCCTCATTCAGTCGGGCACCAGTCTCGCCCCTCTCACCGGCTCTCCATACAGTGTCGACGCCGGTCCGGTCTGCATGGTTCAGGACCCGACCAACAAATACGTGTACATCTCCGCTCATAACTCGGGTCAGGTCACCGGAAAACTCTTCGACGCCAACACCGGCGAGCTCTCTCAGCTCTCGCGCGGCTCCACCTTCTCCGCCACCGGCCTCGCCGAATGCCTGGCTATCAGCGGTGCGGTCGACTAGGAGCCTGCCTTGCCTTTCGCCGATCACCAATCTTCGAATCACCCGGCGACGGCCGGAACTCACACGGCGCCATCCAGTGCGCCGGCGCAAGCGAAGCACATGACGTATAAAAAGGGAAGCAAATGACGTACAAAAGAATGCTCCAGGCTGCGATGGCGGCAGGTATTTCGGTAGCCATTGGGCTGGGGGCAACGGCCTGCAGCCGCGACTACGTAGCGGATTACGTGTACACCGTCTCGGCCTCAGGTCCGAACATCAACGCCTTCGCCGTGGACTACCAGTCCGGCATCCTGACCCAGGTCACCGGCTCTCCCTTCCAGACCGGCTTCAAGCGCGAGACCACTCTCGTCCCCTCGCCCGACGGCAAGTACCTCTTCGTCCTCTCCGGGTTTGAGGACTCCGCTGTCGAGGTCTTCGCTGTCGGCACCGACGGCAAGCTCTACGGCCAGAAGACCTACACCCTCGCTGGCGGAACCTACCCAACGTCCATGGCGATCGACTCCGCCGGCAAGTTCCTTTACATCACCTTCACCTACCAGCCTGGCTTCACGCCGGTCTCCCCCGGCCCCGGCGGCGTCGTGATCTTCCCCGTCCCCGGTGATGGAACACTCGGCACCCCGGTCAGCATCAACGGCCAGCCGTTCCTCTCCGTCGGCAATAACCCAGTCTCCATCTCGGTGGCGCCGGCTGTCTGCTCGCCCACCCCTGTCATCTCGACGAACACCGCCTGCACGGGAGCCAGCGGCGCCGGCAAGCAGAACGTCTTCGTCTACGTCGTCGACCAGGAGCCCACGCCCAACGCGACCGTCCTCGGCTACGCGCAGAACACCTCCACCGGCGCGCTCACCCCGCTCTCCGGCACCGCGTTCAACGCAACCCTCAAGACTTGGCAGGGTTACCCGGCCGGCGTTACACCCAGCGCCATCGTCACTGACCCCACCGGCCGTTACGTCTACGTCACCGACCAGACCGCCAACCAGATCTACGGCTACTCCATCGACAACCAGGTCTCCGGCAATCTCACCGCGCTGGTCTCGAGCCCCTACGGCACCGGCCTCTTCCCGGTCTCTGTGATCATCGATCCGCGCGGCAAGTACCTCTACACCACCAACTACAACAGCGGTACGGTCAGCTCCTTCGCCCTCGACCAGGCCAGCGGATCGCTCAGCGGTGTCGCCGCTGCCGGCAGCTTCACCACCGGCACGCGTCCCACCTGCGTCACCATTGACCCGGCGCTCGGCATCTACCTCTACACCTCCAACTACCTCGACGGCACCATCTCCGCCGGCCAGCTCAGCCCCAACACCGGCTCGCTGACAGGCATCGCAAACTCGCCGTTCACGGTCTCCTCGCTGCCGGCGTGCATCGCCTCTGTTCCCAACGGGCCGCACTCCTTCCAACTCGCGAACCCATAAGCAACAGGCAACCTCGCCAAGCGCTCCGGCCCGCCGGGGCGCTTCGCTTTTATGCTCCAATAACCCTATGTCTCACGCCTCCAGCTTCAACCTCGGCAGTGTCACGCTCGGCGGCGGCCCGCTCTTCCTCATCGCCGGCCCCTGCGTCATCGAGTCCGAGCCGCACGCCCGCCGCATGGCCGACGCCATCCAGCGCATCGCCTCCGATCTCAAGGTTCCGTACATCTTCAAAGCCAGTTACGACAAGGCGAACCGCACCTCCATCCACTCCTTCCGCGGCCCCGGCATCGCAGAAGGCGCACGCATCCTCCGCTCCATCGCGGAGTCCAATCGCCTTCCTGTCCTCACCGACATCCACACCTCCGGGCAGGCCGCCGAGCTCTCCGACCGCCTCGGCCCCGTCGACGCCATGCTCCAGATCCCCGCCTTCCTCTGCCGCCAGACCGACCTCCTCATCGCCGCCGCCCAGGCCTGTTCCACGCCCAACCGCGCCATCAACGTTAAGAAGGGCCAGTTCGTCGCCCCCTGGGACATGCGCCACGCCGTCGAAAAGGTTCGCGAGTCCGGCTCGTCACGCGTCACACTGACCGAGCGCGGCGCCTCCTTCGGCTACAACAACCTCGTCGTCGACATGCGCTCGCTACCCATCATGCGTGCCATGGCGCCCGTCGTCTTCGACGCCACCCACTCCGTCCAGACGCCCTCCGCTGCCAACGGCGTCTCCGGTGGTCAGCCCGAGTTCATCCCCGTCCTCGCCCGCGCCGCCGTCGCCGCCGGCATCGACGGCATCTTCCTCGAGGTACACGACAACCCCGCCGAGGCCAAGTCCGACGGAGCCAACGCTCTCCACCTCAACCGCCTCCGCCCCGTCCTCGAGACCCTCCTCGCCATCCACGCCGCCGTGCCCACCGCCTAGGCAAGCCGTCATCCGGAGCGCCCTTCAACAGCCGTTATCCGAAGCGCCCTTCAACAGGCGTCATCCTGAGCCGTACCGGGGTCCCCAACGAGCGTTCTTTGCTCGATGGGGTGGTTAGGCGAAGGATCTCTGTATTTCTGGACCCACCACTCCACCTCGCCGGGGGAATCTCGCTATTTCGTTGAAACCTCGAGAATCTGCACGGTCGGCGTCTTCTGATCCCAGCTATCTCCAACTCCCTCAAAGATCAGCCGGAAGTCCGCACCCGCGCCCGGAGCCAGCGGCGCCGCGCTCAGCGGTTCCGTATCCACATACGGCTGTCGTGTCCGGATAATCGACACCGGCGCCGTCAGCGTCTGCGGCGTCCCGCCGTCCACCCCAAACACCGCCTGCACCGTCACGCCGGTCACCGTCTGGTTGCCGTGGTTCACAATGTGCCCGTCCAGGTAGGTCGAGCGGCCGCCCGAAAGGCTCTCCGACTGGCTCGGCTGCAGATTCGTCAGCTCCAGGTTCGTCGCGTAGGCCGCGCCGCCCGCCGGTCCCCCACTCGGACCAGCCCCGTGCCGGCCCATCACAACCAGCGCCACGATAATGATCACCACCGCCACGGCTGCAATCGAAACTGCTGCTGTAGGGAAGCTCTTTTCCCGCGGCGGCTCCTTAAAAAGCGGGTCGCGGGGGCCGGAACTAGGAGAAAAATTTGTCGGCTCAGGCATCAGGAGGATTCTATACTGCACCATATCTCTCAAGAGCTTTCTTGGTTCGGCTTCACTTTGGCGGAGAACATGCCGAAACCTCTGGAGTACTTTGGGACGCGAGGTCCTTTAATGTCCAAGCAGTCCAGCTCCGCGAGCCTTCACGTCCTGCAGCCGCGCGCGCCGATTCTTGGCGGTTCGCGAGAAGAGCGCGAGCGCGACTTCATGCGCGAGGAAGGTCCCTTCCTCATCCGCACCGAGCTCGACCGCATCCGCCCGGTCCCCGTGCCGAACACCCTGCTCAATCGCATCTGCCAGGCCTTCGACGTCCTCTTCAACCGCGGACACGTCTTCGTCGAGCGCCGCCACCGCCCCTAAATACAAGAAGCCACGATCCGGATACCCAACGATCGGGGTGGCCAACGGTCCGGGTGGCCAATACTCCGGGTGGCCCATCCTTTCACATCGTGAAAGGGTGGGGTATCGCGCGTTAAGACGCGCGAGAAACGGATGCAGCCCAGCGCCATGATCGGGCTATCGATGAAAACCTTCTAGTTCGTGGGTGCCCCACCCTCGACGCGCAGCGGCAGGGTGGTGGTATCGCGCGTTAAGACGCGCGAGAAGAATGCTCGTCAGGACACAGACAAGCTCACCGATACGAACGCACTCGCATCTCGCATCTCGCGACTCGCGACTAGTTCGCCGGGTGCTTTTTGAGACGTGGGTTCGCAGGATGCCAACTCGCCTCTCGAAACTCGCACCAGTCCCAAGCGCCAACGGCGCGCTCCATAACAGCCTTGGGCGAAGTGCGGCAGCACGAAGCCCCAGGATCGAGACAAGAAGAAATCAAGAGGGCTGAAGGCCCGATCTATAGATCCCAAGACCGCACCACACGCCGCACAGAAACATTTACGCGAAGCTCGCCCGCTTCACCTTCTGCCGGAAGTCCTCGCCCGTCATCTCCACCACCACGCACATCTCCTGCAGCCTCGACCGCATGCGCTCGCCGATGCGATCGCCCAGCGTCTCCTCGCGCACCGCCGCCCGCGCCGCACTCAACTCGGCGCCGCCCGGCGGCAGATTCGCGTAGTTCGTCGTGATGATCGTCGTTCGCCGGTCGTTGTAGCGTGTGTTCAGAATGTGCGCCACCGTATCCCACACCCAGTCCGTCGGCTTCGACGCACCCAGTTCATCGAGCACCAACACCTCCGCATCGAACACCGGCTGCAGCACCTCCAGCTCCGTCACCTCGACGCTGCGGTTGTAGCTGTTCTGCACCTGCTTCAACAGATCGCGATAGTCATAAAACAAACCCTTCGCTCCGCGCTCAGTGATCAGCGATTGCAGGATCCCCACCGCAAGGTGCGTCTTCCCAACCCCGATCGATCCGGTCAGCAGCAAACCGGTTCCGTCGCCGGTCGGCAGATACTCGCGCACGAAGTTTCTGGCGGTCACGAGTGCCTTCGCCTGCGAGCGGTCGCTCCATGGCAACTGCGTCTCGAAACTCTCCAGCGTGCAATGCGCATACCTCTGCGGAATCCGAGCCCGCTCGATCATCCGCGCCTGCTTCCGAGCCTCGCGACACTCGCACGGCTCCGCCACACGCAGCCCACCCGGCCGCTCCACCACGCGCAGTCCCGAACCCTCACAAATCGGACAAATGTCAGCCATCGGTTCCCCCAGTATCGCAGCCGCCGTCCATGTGCGAATCCCCTCCCCGACAGAGGAAAGCTTGACGCCCCCGATATAATGAAAGTAGAGGAGAAATCACCCGGACCATAGGCGCTGCATCACATCGCCACGCGCTAAGGTCCGGACCTAAGTTATCTCTCATCTAGACTTTGCGCAAAAACAGGGGGGAGGGGGTACCCCATCCCAGCCGCGCAAAATGCTAAAATCAATCAAGCACCTAAAGGTCCGGGAGTCGGACCCCAAGCTCGCAGCGCGTCAGGCATATCGATGTCAGGAGTTGAACTTTCCGCCCTGGCAAGCGAACCGTTCTGCGGCGGGTTAGCTACGAAAGGATTCACACTATGCCCAAGGAAGGCATCCACCCCAAGTACGAGAAGACCAACGTCCGCTGCGCCTGCGGCAACCACTTCGAGACCCGCTCCACCCACAAGGGAGACATCGTCCTCGAAATCTGCTCTGCCTGCCACCCGTTCTTCACCGGCAAGCAGAAGCTGGTGGATACCGCCGGACGCGTCGAGCGCTTCCGCCGCAAATACGCCGCCGCGGTCGAAGCCAAGAAGTAACTCGAACGCAGCAGCAAAAAACAGAAGGCCTCCCATCACGGGAGGCCTTCTCTCTTCTTCCCTCGTTCCATCTAGTACGGATAGAACCGCGGACCGTAGTAATACATCGGTGGCGGAGCGTAGTACATCGGCTGTTGCACATAGACAGGCTGCGGCACATATACCGTCTGCGGCTGCGACTGCACCACAATAACCTGCGGTTGCGGTGCGGCAAACGCTTGGTACACCGGTTGCGCATACTGCTGCTGCGGTGCGTACTGCTGTTGCGGTGCGTAACTCTGCTGCACCGGCGCAGGAGCATACTGCTGCTGCACTGGCGCTGACTGCTGACCAAACGCCTCATCCGCAGTCATGTAGCCCTGATCGACCAGGTTCTCCTTGTGCTGCTCGATCGCCGCGGCGCGCCGCTCGATCAGCGCGGGCTGCTGATAGTCCTGCTCCGCCTGAGAAGGGATGCCGAAGTCGTCGAGCACCTTCAGCGTCAGCTGCGTCTCGGGCTTCAGCGTCGGACGCGGTCCACGACGTGGAAGGTTGATCAGGTCGATCGGCCACAACACAGGAATCAGCCACTCGATCGTGTCACGCACGGGATGCCCTGTGCCGTGAATGCGTCCCTCGCTGTCGACCGGATACTTCGGCACTGCAACCACGCGAGCATTGATGGGAACGTTCGTGTCCGGCTGAATCATCAGCCGGTCGAACCGCAGCTCCATCCAGCCTTTGCCCACGAAGTGGCCAGGATCCTTGTACTCCTCGAAGTGGCCGATGAGGTAGCTTCCATATGGAAATACAGTCCGGCTGTACGCCTCAGTGTGACTCAGCGTACACATGACTGGATCGCCGATCGCATCGGTCTTCGAGGAGATCTTGTCGGAGACAGTGCACTTCAGGACGGAGCCTGCGGGGACAAGCTGCTCAGCCGAAGCGAGAATAGGTGCTGCCGCGAGAAGGAGAGAGAATGTAAGGAGGAGCTTGCTCTTCATGGGAGACCCCGGAGAACTTACTCGGGCTCAACGTTCAAGAGTCCGGCTGCTGTTGCGTTTGCAACATAGCGACGCTCATCTAGCGAGTGCGCCGGCCCCATCGAAACTTCCGGTGGAAGCCGCTATCGAAGAATTCCACAATCATGCGCTCGGTCCATTTTCGGCGTCAATATTTAAACTGCGTTTTGGGCTCAATAACTTGCATCGCTGCACGTCCATATCGCATGCGGATACACCGCTAACATCGATACAATTCAACTTCTTTGGGCTATTGACGTTAGTCAGCAAAATCGTTCGCCGCCACCCGTACTCGGCGCCGAACTGCCACGCGAGATATCCTCGAATCAGAGAAAGTTGCTGTGGATAAAAAGTGGACATCGACGATTGAGCGCGAGATGCCGGTCGAGGCAAGCGTGCCTGCGGAGTTGCACATCGGCAACGTGCGCATTGCGCCTGCGACGGTTCTTGCGCCGATGGCCGGCGTGACCGATACGGTCTTCCGCCGCTTCATCAAGAACGCGTCCTTGTACTCTGCCGCAGCACCGTACTCCGCGACGCAATCGAGTGGCTCCACAAGCGACGTCGATCTCGAAACATCGAACGAGGTCTCCGGGTGCGGTCTCATCATGACCGAGTTCACCTCCGCCGACGGTCTGAGCCGCATGCGCGAGACCAAACGCAAGCGCTACCTGACGTACTACGATGACGAGCATCCGATCTCCGCGCAGATCTTCGGTTCCAACCCCGAAACACTCGCCGACAGCGCGCGTATCTGCGAAGACGCCGGCTTCGATCTCGTCGATCTGAATCTCGGATGCCCCGCGAAGCGTGTTGTCAATTGCAACGGTGGCAGCGGCCTGTTGCGCGATCTGCCTGCCATTCACAAGATCTTCGAACGCGTGCGCGCCGCGGTGACGATCCCCTTCACCGTGAAGTTCCGCATGGGCTGGAACGACTCCAACATCGTCTGCGTGGAGCTGGCGAAGATGGCCGAGGACTGCGGCCTCAACGCCGTTGCTCTGCACGCTCGCACGCGTGAGCAGGGCTACTCCGGCGATGCGCGCTGGGAGTGGATCGCCGCCGTGAAGGATGCGGTAAAAGTTCCGGTGATCGGCAACGGCGACATTCGCACGCCGGAAGATGCGGTCGCAATGATTGAGGCAACACGCTGCGATGCGGTGATGATTGGGCGCGCTGCACCAGCGAATCCGTGGATCTTCCGGCAGATCGCGCAGTACACCGCTACAAAGTACGCCACAGGAACTGGCGTGTATCAAAAGCCGACCGAAATGGATCGCTATCGCATGATCCGCGACTACTTCGAGCGGCTCCTGCACGAGATTGCAGAGCATCCGGAAGTTGTTGCGCCTGCGATCACCGACGAGGCGAAGCGACAGAAGCGTGACCGCGAAAGCGCACAGCGCGATGCCATCGGCAAGATGAAGCAGTTCGCAAGCTGGTTTACGCACGGCGTCCCCGGCGGAGCAACGCTGCGGCGCGAGATCTTCGAAGCCAAACGCGGCGTCGAGGTGATGGATCGCATTGAACGGTTCTTCACCGCGAAGATGGATGAGCCGGCCGAACAGCCACCGCTTGAACCAGACGAAGAGCTGAATGCGGCTCCGGCATGGATGGGTTGACCCCAAACATAGCGCGCTAGGATTTCACTGCGTTTTCGACTTCGCTCCACTCGCTCTCGCTGAGATGGAGGTCGGCCGACTTGAGGTTCTCTTCAAGATGCGCGACGGAGCTGGTGCCCGGAATCGGCAGCATTACCGGTGAGCGATGTAGCAGCCACGCAATGGAGAGCTGTGCAACCGATGCCTTGTGGCGCTTCGCGATCTGATCGAGCTTGCCGCCGGGTTGCGCCAACTTTCCCGCAGCGACCGGGAACCATGGAATGAAGCCGAGCTTGTGTTTCTCGCAGTAGTTCAGTACTTCTTCACTCTTGCGCGTGGTGAGGTTGTACTCGTTCTGCACGCTGACGATCTCGACGATCTTGCGCGCCTTCTCAATCTCCGGCACTGATACCTCGCTCAGGCCAATGTGTCGAATCTTCCCCTGCTCCTGCAATCTCTTCGCTGCGCCAAGCGATTCCTCAACCGGCGTCTTCGGATCGATGCGGTGCAGTTGCCAGAGATCGAGCCGCTCGACCTTGAGGTGACGAAGGCTCATCTCGACCTCCTGGATGAGATACTCCGCGCGGCCGACAGGTGCCCACTGGTCGGGCCCGGTGCGGACAAGTCCGGCCTTCGTCGCAATCACGAGGCCACGCTTGTACGGAGAGAGCGTCTCGCCGATGAGATTCTCGCTGACGTCCGGGCCGTAGGAGTCGGCGGTATCGATAAAGTCGACGCCGAGCTCCACCGCGCGCCGCAGGACCCGCTTGCACTCCTCGCGGTCCTTCGGTTCGCCCCAGATGCCCTCTCCGGTGAGGCGCATCGCGCCGAAGCCAAGACGATGAATCTCCATGTCGCCACCAAGGCGGAAGGTGGTTGCAGTCTCCGTTGCTATTGCCATGGCAAACTTCTCCTTGGCCGGTTCGATGCGGGACCGGCTGTGGAGGACGCAGAGGATTTTCGTTGCGATGACACTCGCACGAGAACGCCTCTGAAATCAGCCTTTGCCACCATTCTTTCGCCAGACGACGCGAATCTGTTGGCGCCAGCGCTCATCGAGCGCGAGTAGATTCCACTCGATGGTGGGTGAGAGATAGCGCAGCACGGTCTCCGTCGCCGGGTGAATATGCAGTGCGGGCGCGACGAGATAGAGCCGCGGTGGAAGTGGCGATAGCTCGACGCCGCGAAAGTAGCCGTGGCGCTGGAACTCGCCGAGCCCCGTGTTCGGGTCCGCGGTCTCGCGATGATGATGGCGCACACGGATCCAGTAGTCGAGACCCTGCAGCGCGAAGTGGAGATCGTCCTGCGCCTTGAGCTCGAGCACCGCAAGCCTGCCGTCGGCAGTGATTCCGAGAAGGTCCAGCATGCCGCGATCGCTCGCGCCGGCGATGGCCGGTACCTGGGTGTAGACATGCTTCGGATCGAGATGCGGAAGCACGCGCGAGGAGGAGGCACTTACGGATCTGTCGTCAAGAAGCGCCGAGTCAGTCTCAATGCGGTTGCCGCGAGTGTCCGGGTCGGGGTCGTTGGCGAACAATCCGGCGGACCGCCGCGCGCCACTGGTCTTTGTGTGAGCGAGATTGCGCGTCAGAGGTGCAAGATCGTGACGCAGCACAGACTCGAGCCATCGCTCCGGCGCGGCGCGGTAGAGCGGATCCTGCGCGGGGTTCATCGCAGACGTCGTTGCTGCTCTGCCGCGCAGAGGAAGCCGCGAGTGCGCTGGTCCGGCTGACACCGAACCGATGCGGCGATGCGGTGGAACCGCGATCTTGCGTTCAATGCGCGGAGTCGCCCGTCTTCGCTCAAAAAGTTCGGCGACGCGTGCGTGAATCTCATCGCGAGTCCCCTGTGTCAGCGGCATCTCGGCTTCGCCGGTGCCGAAGGTGATCTCAAGCGTGTGCGTGAAGCTGCCCGGTGCGAGGCTGATGCGGGTTCGCGCGAACTCCAGCCCATGCAGCAGAAATGCGAGCTCGGAGGTGCTGCGCAGGCGCTGCTCGACGCGTGCTTGGTCGTGTTGCGGCACAAGCTCCATCACCTGCCCGATCGCGCGCGCGAAGCGTTCTGCCGCGGCGCTCGAATCGGGATGATGGACCAGCCGCGTGCGCAAATTTCCGGTATCGGCGAGATCGCGTTCGGCGATCTCTTCGCTCGACGGTTCGAGCTCGAAGAGTTCCCACTGGGCAGCATCCTTGTTGAGCCACGCCATGCGCGAGAGCGTGAGCGCAGCGGCACCGCGCGGCACCACCACCTTCAGCCCCTGGTACAGCCGCCGGCCACCGGCTTGCTCGCGACAATGATGCAGCCACAGGATCCCGAGCGTGAGAATGCCGTCGACAATCGCCCCGCTCTCGTGTCCGCCCACGCCGATGACGGCCCACGCCTGCGACCCGCGTACCATCATGCCGCGTGCATACGCAGGACCGAAGCTGCGCTCCAGGTCCATCGCTGTGCGAAAGCCATCGACGCTCCAGTCCGGAAAATTTCGGGTAAGAACTCTTTCAAGCAGCCGCTGATAACGCGTGCGCGCCGCGTCACGCGTGGTTGGTGTACGCCGCTCGCGCGCGCTCACAAGTTCAAGCGTCTTCGGCTGCGCATAGCCCAATCGTTTGGCCGCAAGACGCAGCCTGTTCGCACCTGCCGCTACAGCAACGATGTTCCGCACCACGTTGCGTTCGTCGTTCCAGAGATGCAGCGAGCAGCGGCCATGCTCCATCGAGAGCGAATGCTTCGCAGTGCGCAGGTCGAAGAGGACTCTGCCATCTTCGAGCACCGCAGCCTCGGCGTGCTCCGCCAGAAACTCTGCGATGGCAGCGGCGATCTGTTCAGGTGATTGCGATGCGGAATTTTCCGCGGAAGGGGCCCGGTGCGGAGGCATGGTTGGAGCGTATCACTCGTTGTACAGAGAGCGCTCTACCACCCCTGTTGTGTGCGCAGGTGTGTGATGTGCGCAACGTGATGACGGCAGTGCCACGCGTAGAGCAGCGTCACGACATCAAGCCGTTGCGTTCCGCGCTCACTGTGGTTCCACGTGCGACTCCACTGCGGCCCTTCCATCGAGTTCAGCAGCACAACCCAGCGCGCGTGCACGCCCTCGAGAAGATCGATCGACCATTGAATCGGCATCTTATGATCCGGCAGTTCGGCAAAGGCCGCCTCGTTGTAGCCCTGAATCTCCGGCGTGTCCTCGGTGAGTGCACGGCACAGTCGATGAAAGGCTGCCAGGTGTGAATCAGCCAAGTGGTGCACGACCTGCCGCACGGTCCAGCCGCCATCGCGATACGGCGTGTCGAGTTGCTCTTCTTTGAGCGAGCGGACGGCCTCGCGAAGCTGTTCGGGCATCTCTGAGATAGTGAGGATGGCGTCGCGACGATCCTCGGGTGTGATGCTCTCCGGCGGAGTGAATCGGCCGACGGGATAGCGCGGATCGCTGGCTGAAAGTTCGTTAGTCTCTGACATAGGGTCCCGTAGCGATTGTAAAACGCTGTCGTAAACATGGCGCTACTCTGTTGAGGAAAGGATTCCGTGAACGATGCTCAAGGCTGGCCTGAATCTTGTACTTGCTGGAGCAATCGCAACTTGCGGGTGTTCGCACGGAAGCTCCGCGCCTGCGGCAACCTCCGCGACCCAGCCTGCGGCCACAAACCAATCCTCCGCGAGCACGACAAGCGCAACACAGCGACCAGGCGAATCCTTCGTCGGTTTCGATCGCAATGACTATCCCGGCGACGACACGATGTCGTCGATGCGCAAGGTCTTCAGCTTCACCGGATACTGGCTGACCAATCCTCCGGGCGAGAACGCCAATACTTGGACCGGAAAACGCGAACTGCTGCGCTCGCAGGGCTGGGGCTTCCTGGTGCTGGCGAACGGGAAGCTCGACGCTGAGATTCTCAAAGCGAAGAAGCGCGGCACAGCCCCCGCAGCCCTGGGCAAGACCGACGCGGCGGATGCAGTCGCAGCCGCGAAGCGCGAAGGCTTCCCCGCGCAGACGATCGTCTTCCTCGACCAGGAGGAGGGCGGACGATTGCTCGATGAGCAGGCGGCCTATCTGTTGGCGTGGACCGAAGCTGTCGCCGCCTCCAACTATCATCCGGGTGTCTATGCGAGCGGGCAGCGCGTTCAAGATGATCCCGGAGTTTGGATCGACACGATTGAAGACATTCGCGCGCGTGTGAAGAAAGGCGGACTGCATGAGGTCGCCATCTTCAACGCGCTGGACCAGTGCCCGCCGTCGCCCGGCTGCACGCTTCATGCGAAACCTCTGAGCGCGGCGCCGGACTTCAATTTGACGGCGTGGCAGTACTCGCAGTCGCCACGCCGGCCCGAGATTACGCAGAGCTGCGGTGCAACCTATGCTGCCGATGGCAACTGCTACGCGCCTGGCTTCCCGCAGGTGTTTCTTGATATGGACGCTGCCGATTCAGCCGATCCATCGCATGGGCGCTGAGACTTATCGAGACGCGTAGAATCTCAGGATGGCAGCAGCTTCACACTCCTTCCCGGACCTCTACGACCACAAACGCTACTTCTTTGAGACGCTTGGACTCAGCGAGCGCCTGCTGGAGCGCTGTCTCGGCGAGGCGCTGAGCGCCGGCGGCGACTTTGCGGACCTGTACTTCGAGGCAGTGACTTCGACCTCGCTCGGCATGGACGAGGGCATCGTGAAGACCGCCGCGCAGGGCGTGAGTGTGGGCTGCGGCGTGCGCGTGCTGAGCGGCGAACGCACAGGCTTTGCTTACACCGACGATCTCAGTCGCAGAGCGGTTGCTGAAGGCGGCGCGCACGGCTGCGCTGATTGCCAGCGGGCCACAAACAACACGGGTCGCGGGATTCCAGCAGACGCGCACACCGCAGCTCTATCCAGTTGCAGGCTCCTCCGATGCCGAAATCAGCGCGAAGCTCGACCTGATTGCGCGCGCAGACCGTGCAGCGAGAGCGTTCGATCCGCGCATCGTGCAGGTGCGCGCTGGATTGAACGATGAGTTGCGGAGAATCCTCGTCGCTGCCTCGGATGGAACGTTTGCATCGGATACGCAACCACTCGCTAGATTGAACGTCGCGGTTATTGCGAAAGACGAGCACAACACCGCGCGCGGGTCGGGTGGCGGCGGCGGACGGGTGACGCTCGACTTCTTCACCGGCTCGAAAAGTCCGGAGCACTTCGCAACCGAAGCGGCGCGAACTGCAGTCCTGCAACTCGGCGCCGTTGCTGCACCGGCGGGTGACATGGAGGTTGTGCTGGGGCCGGGGTGGCCGGGGGTGTTGCTGCATGAGGCCGTGGGGCACGGGCTGGAGGCAGACTTCAACCGCAAGAAGACGAGTGCGTTTGCCGGGCTGATCGGGCAGCAGGTGGCGTCGAGCAAGGTGACGGTAGTGGACAACGGAACGATGCCGGGACGGCGCGGATCGCTGAACGTCGACGACGAGGGAAACCCGACGCAGGAGACGGTGCTGATCGAGAACGGCATTCTGCGCGGTTATCTGAGCGACAAGCTGAGCGCGCGGCTGATGGGCATGCCGAATACCGGCAGCGGGCGGCGTGAAAGTTATCAGGCGATTCCGATGCCGCGCATGACCAACACATACATGCTCGCAGGCGAGGACGATCCGGGCGACATTATCCGCAGTGTGAAGCGCGGGCTGTACGCCGTGAACTTCGGTGGCGGGCAGGTGGACATCACGAACGGCAAGTTCGTCTTCTCGGCGAGCGAAGCGTACCTGATCGAAGATGGCCACGTCACTTCACCCGTGAAGGGTGCGACGCTGATCGGCAACGGGCCGGAGTCGCTGAAGTATGTGTCGATGGTGGGGAATGATCTCGCGCTCGATGAGGGCATCGGGACGTGCGGGAAGAATGGGCAGAGCGTGCCGGTGGGGGTGGGCATGCCGACGGTGAAGCTCGATCGCATGACGGTTGGCGGGACGGCACGATGAGCGCTGGATCGAAGGACGTGGGGGTCGCGACGGGACTGAGGACGCTTGCGGAGCAGGCGGTGGAGATGGCTCGGCGGGCGGGTGCGACCGATGCAGAGGCCGTGGCGTTCGAGGGAGACGAGTTCACCGTGCACGTGCGCATGGGTGAGGTGGATGAGCTGACGGAGTCGGGCTCGCGGGCGATGGGGTTGCGGGTGTTCTTCGAAGCGGAGGGTGGACAGCGGACGGCGAGCACCTCGACCTCGGACCTGTCACAGGATGGAGTCGCGCGGCTGGTGAGTGGAGCGGTCGAGTTGGCGAAGGTGACGGGTATCGATCCGTTTGCCGGTCTGCCGGAGCGCGAGGCGTTTGGGTCGCTGGCAGTCGATGAGCTAGCTCTGTACTTCGAGGACATCGACAGCGTTCCGCCACAGGAGCGGATTGAGATTGCGAAGCAGTGCGAGGCCGCGGCGCTGGCGCTCGATACGCGCATCCAGAACAGCCGCGGTGCGGGGTTCGACCTGAGCACGTCGCGGCGGGTGATGGTGAACACGCGGGGATTTGCAGGCGAGTACAGACGGAGCTACTGCGGCTTCTCCGCGACGCCGATTGCGCAGGATGAGAGCGGAGCGATGCAGACGGGTTCCTGGTACTCAAGCGCACGCACGCCGCGGCTGCTGGAGGACCCTGAAGAGATTGGGCGGATTGCCGCACAGCGAGCGCTGCGCAAGTTAGGTGCGAGACGCGTGCCGACGTGTCAGTGTGCGGTGGTGTTTCCGCCGGAGGTCTCGCGGGGGCTGATGGCAAACCTGCTGCACGCGGCGGATGGAGATGCTATCTACCGTAACGCTTCGATGTTTGCGGGCAAGCTGGGCGAGCAGGTGGCGGGCGAGAACATCACGATCGTGGACGATGGGACGATGGTCTTCGATCACGTGCTGGCGGACGGATCCACATTGCGCGCGGGCGGGTTTGGAACGTCACCGTTTGATGGAGATGGGCTGCCCACGCGGAAAACTGTCGTCGTCGAGCGCGGTGTGCTGAAGGAACTGCTGCTGAACACCTACACCGGACGCAAGTTGAATATGAAATCGAATGGGAAGGCGTCGCGGGGGTTGGCGGGGGCACCGGGGATTGGTGGCGGGAACTACTTCCTAGAGCCGGGGGAGGCTACACAGGACGAGATCGTCGGGGATGTGGAGCGGGGGCTGTTCGTGCTGAGCACGATGGGGTTTGGGGTGAACCTGGTGACGGGCGATTACTCGCAGGGCGCGAGCGGGTTGTGGATTGAGGATGGGGAGCTGACGCATGCGGTCGAGGAGATCACCATCGCGGGTAACCTGAAGGAGATGTTCCGGAACGTGAGCGCAATCGGGAACGATCTTGAGTTTCGTGGCACGGGGGCGGTGCCGACGGTGCGGATCGAGGGGATGACCGTTGCGGGGAGCTGAAAAGAGCTTTTACCCCCTCCCCGGCAAATTTGCGCAAAGTCTAGACGATAAAAGAGATAAGGGTGGACTTGTGGCCAAATAGCCACAGGGATGTGGTCAAAAGTGCTCAGGACCAGCGGGAGGTCTCGAAGGCGGCGCTGAAGGCTGGCTTGGAGGCGGGGTCTGGACCGGGGAAGGCCTGGATTGGCGGCATTGGCGGGGGCGCGACGGCGGCGGGAAGGTAGTCGCTGTGGTCGAAGCCCCAGCCGTCGGGGATCTGCCAGTCGGCGTGGACGTTGGACGGCGGCGTGATGGCCGTTGAGGGGCCTTCGCGGCCGATGGCTTCGTGAATGTACGGGGCGCCGCGTGAAAAGAGGCCGCTGGCGAAGTTGCCAGCGGGAAAGGCCCACTTGAGCACATTGTCTGAACGCGAGGCGAGGAGAGAGATGGTGCCGACATCCTTGGTTGCGTTTGCGTATTCGCTGCTGAGGCAGGTGTTGTCGATGGCGCCAGCCATGAGAAGCAGCCGGCGCACGGGACGGTTGAGGCCGGCGACGGTCTGGAGGACGACGCGCGCGCCGAGGGAGTGTGAGACGAAGGAGAGCGAGAGCGCGGAGGTGAAATTTTTGTTGAGGAAGGTGGCGAGCAGGTTGCCGGCGTCCATCGCATCATTGCCTTCGATGGGATAGTCGACGACGTGAATCCAGCGGGAGTCCCCGGGCCAGAGAACGCCGATGGGAAGGGCGTTGCCGAGGTTGAGAAGGGCTCCCCATTCGCTGAGTTTCTGGACTCCGTCCATCTGATTCACGTTGAAGCCGTGGGTGATGAGCAGGACGTCGCGGCCACCGATGGCGGAGGCGAGTTCACCCACAGAGTGAACGACGTTGGTTTGGTCGAGGATGGTGATGGAATCGGCACTGGCGACGACACCGCCACCGACGGGCAGAGACCGCGTGTTGAGGAAGAACATGGCGGCCTAGCCTTTCAGCTTCCCGAGGGTATCGGAGGCGGTCTGGATGGCGTTGGCGATGTCCTTGGCCATGGGCGCGAGCGGTGTAGCGATGAGGCCGATGATGATGATCTCCCAGCGCGGAAGCGTTGTTCCAAGGGCGCGGTTGCCAAGGTAGGCGAGGGCGACAGCGAAGATGCAGGCCAGTACCTTGCACCAGTTGCGGTAGAACTGGTCGGCACGCTCGTAGGCGCGGTCGATCAGTGCAGAGAGAGCGAGGTCGAAGCGGCCGAAGGTGTCGGACTCGGTGTTGGTGAGGGGCTGCATGGCGGCGAGTTTGGCGGTGACACTCGCGAGCGCGGCGGGGTCAACGTTGGTTTGCGCAGCGAGCGCGGCTGCGGTGGCGGGGTTGAGATGCAGCTTGATGAAGGACTTGGCGATGGCCTTCTGGCTACCAGTGTCCATGCCGTTCATAAAGTTGGCGAGCAGCGTGTTGAGGATGTCATCCGAGCCCAGCCCGGAGCCCGTTTGGGCGTTGGGGCCTGAGGGGACGGTGCGCTTGATGAGTTGTTTGACGTAACCGAAGCCGGCGCGGCTGATGCCGCCGGAGAATGCTTTGGTTGAGTCGACGAGACCGGTGGCGGCGGTTCCGAGGCCGCCAACGGCAAGAACGGCCTGAGTCAGGCTGATGGCCATGCGATTCCTCCAAGAGACAGCGTTCGCACTGCAAGTCTTTCGGGGCCGAAGCACGGATGTTGCGCGGATTGGCGAGACAGTACGTCTTCGCCGGAGGTGAGGTCAAGAGGAATCTCTGTTGGAAGCGGAGGGCCGGGTTTATCTGTGAGCCTGTCGAAGTCTCACCATAAGCCGTCCGCGCTTGCGAGTGTCGACGGCCACGCGTATGTGCTGGTTGTATCGCTGGGACAAGTACTGCGGGTGTACGACGTAAGCTGGCAGCCTTGACGACGGCATGTGAAGAGATAAGCTTGTCCGGACATGCCCCAACAGGAGAACAGGTCCTCTCTAACGGCGACGCTGCTGGTGTGCGCTTCGGCACTTTATCTTTACGTCAATCTTTTTGCGTCGTTGAGGGTGCCGTTTCTTATTGGCGGGGATCAGGTTTATTTCTGGAGCCGTGCGATGCGCCTGCTCGAGGGAGAGCGCCTCTATCGGGACTTCCTGCAGTTCACGCAGCCGCCGGGGCTTGATCTTGTCTTTCTTTCACTGTTCAAGCGCTTCGGCCCGCAGATGTGGGTTACGAACCTAGTCGTGCTGGTGCTGGGACTTGCGTTCGTGTGGCTGATCTTTTCGATCGCCCGCAGGTTTATGCGGCGCGAGGCCGCGGTGCTTGCTGCAGCCATCTTTCTTGTGCCGATCTATGGCAACGCCCTGAACGCCACACATCACTGGTTCGGAGTGCTGGTGGTGCTGGTTGCAGTTCGAGTGATGCTTGGAGGAGTTAGTGCGCTGAGAATTGCGCTCTCGGGAGCGATCCTTGGCCTGGCATCGTGCTTCAGCCTGTACCACGGACTCGCCGGGCTTCTGGCGTTCTCTGGGTTTCTGCTGTGGCACAGCACACGCACAGAATCACGCTGGGCGGATCTCTTGCGTCGACAGGTGCTGCTGATCGGGGCCTACGTCGCTGCGCTCGCCGTGTTGTACACGCCCTACCTGATGAGGGGCGGCAAAATCGCGCAACTCTGGTACTTCCAGGTGACCTGCGTTCGGAAGTACGCCATTGATGAATTTCATGGCGTGCGACTGGTCTTTCCGCTTCCCTTCAGACTTCATAATCTCCCGGCGCTCTCTAATTACCTCGCCGTCTACCTGTTGCTGGCGGTGGCGACGGCTGCAGCGCTGTACCTTTGCTGGAAGAGACGGAGCCAGTATGCGTCGATCACGTCAGCCATGTTGGTCCTGCTCGTTGCGATCGTGCTGCTGGCGGAGGTTACGGTCAGCCCGAACTGGTTGCGTATATATGCTGTCTCATCACCGACTGTCATCCTGCTGGCGTGGGCGATTGAACAGTGGCCGGGGATGCGCCTGTGCGCTTCCATTGCGCTCTGGGCATGGGTCCTGATACTTGGCGCGCACCAGACGATTACCCGCCACAAGATGCAGCGCACCTTCATCGATCTGCCCGCGGGGCGAGTTGCGACGACACCGCAGATGGCTGCCAAGCTGACGACCCTGTTGCAGTTCGTGAAGCCCGGAGACGATCTCTTTCAGGCGGGGTGGCCTGGCGTCTATGTGCCGTTGCATGTGCGCAACCCAACGGCTTTCGAGACGACAGTCGTATCCGATATGCCGCGGCCGGGGGACGTCGAACTGGTGACACGGCAGCTTGCGGAGCGTCGCGTCCCTTATGTTTTGTGGGAACAGGTGCTGGATTCATCGTGCTCGTCGCCGTGCAACGATCGCCTGACGCCGCTGCGCGATTACATCCACGCGGCGTATGTGCCGGTGGCGACGACGCCGGACGGCGACACCTTGTGGCGCCGCCGGCAGTGATGCGCCGACTACTCGACGGGTTGGTTGCGGCGCGGGCGGCGGTTGGCCTGGAGGACGCGCTTGCGCAGACGCAGCGACTTGGGTGTGACTTCGACGAGCTCGTCGTCGGCGATGAACTCGATGGACTGCTCGAGGGTGAGCTGCTTGTAGGGGACGAGGCGGAGGGCTTCATCGGCGGAGGAGGCGCGCATGTTGGTGAGCTTCTTCTCGCGGACGGCGTTGACGTCGAGGTCGTTGTCGCGGGAGTGCTCGCCGATGACCATGCCCTCGTAGACCTCGACGCCGTCGGGGACGAAGAGGACGCCGCGGTCCTGCAAGCCGTTGAGCGCGTAGGTCGTGGTGGTGCCGGCGCGGTCGGCGATGAGGGCGCCGGTGGGACGCTGCGGGATCTCGCCCTGGTAGGGGACGTAGCCGTCGGCGATGGAGTTCATCACGATCGTGCCGCGGGTTTCGGTAAGCATTTCGCTACGCAGACCGATGAGGCCGCGGGAGGGAATTTTGAATTCCATGCGGACGCGTCCAGACCCGTGGTTGGACATCTTCACCATCTCTCCCTTGCGCGGTCCGAGGCGCTCGATGACGGTGCCGACGAAGCTTTCGGGGATGTCTATGGTGAGGAGCTCGTTGGGCTCCATGAGCTGGCCGTCGATACGGCGGGTGACGATCTCGGGGCGCGAGACCAGGAGCTCGAAGCCTTCGCGGCGCATCATCTCGATGAGCACCGAGAGCTGGAGCTCGCCGCGGCCGAGGACCTTGAAGGTCTCGGGCGAGCCGGTATCTTCGACGCGGATGGAGACGTTGGTAAGGAGCTCTTTGTCGAGGCGCTCCTTGAGGTTGCGCGAGGTGACGTACTGGCCTTCGCGACCGGCGAAGGGCGAGTTGTTGACCGAGAACTGGATGGCGATGGTCGGCTCGTCGATGGTGATGAGCGGCAACGGCGAGGGGTTTTCGATGTTGGTGAAGGACTCGCCGATGGTGATGCCGGGGACGCCGGCGATGGCGACGATGTCGCCGAGCGTGGTCTCGGTGGTGTCGACGCGCTTGAGGCCGTCGAAACTGAAGAGTTTGGTGATCTTGACGTTCTGTAGCGAGAGATCGCGCTTGGAGACGGCGACCTCCTGGCCGGTCTTGAGGGTGCCGTTGAAGACGCGCGCGATGGCGAGGCGGCCGAGGTAGTCGGAGTAGTCGAGATTGGTGACCAGGATCTGCAGCGTTCCGTCGGGGTCGCCCTTGGCGACGGGGATGGTGTTGATGATCAGCTCGAAGAGCGGCTGGAGATCGGTCCCGGGCTTAGCGAGGTCCATGGTGGCGGTGCCGGCCTTGCCGTTGGTGTAGATCACCGGGAACTCGAGCATGGACTCGTCGGCGTCGAGATCGATGAAGAGGTCGTAGACCTCGTTCAGCACCTCCTGGGCGCGGGCATCAGGCCGGTCGATCTTGTTGATGACGAGGATGGGCGTGAGCTTGGCTTCGAGGGCCTTGGAGAGCACGTAGCGCGTCTGGGGCAGCGGGCCTTCGGAGGCGTCGACTAGAAGGACGACGCCATCGACCATCTTGAGAGCGCGCTCGACCTCGCCGCCGAAGTCGGCGTGGCCGGGGGTGTCGACGATGTTGATCTTGGTGTTCTTGTAGTGGATGGCGGTGTTCTTGGCCAGGATGGTGATTCCGCGCTCTTTTTCGAGGTCGTTGGAGTCCATGACGCGCTCGGCGACGGACTCATTGGCGCGGAAGGTGCCCGACTGACGCAGCATGGCGTCGACGAGGGTGGTCTTGCCGTGGTCGACGTGGGCGATGATGGCGATATTGCGGATGGGCTGCGATGCGGTGCTCACTGGAGAGAAATCCTGTCGTATGAAATTTGGCTATGGGTTCAGGCGCTGCGCGGGGTTCAGATGCGGGTCGGCGCGAAAAGAACGCAACTTATCAAGTTTACCGCAGATGGGGTCGCGTTATGGGCTTGCACGGGCCCGGTAAGTGAAACTTAAAGCAAGATTTCGGTACCCTGAGGGACGGCTTGCGGATAGGATGGGTGCGAACTTGAATCGCCTGTCTCGGAGGAAATGCTTTCCATGAAGCTGAAGGTTGGAATCGCCGTCGTGATGATGACCGCGTTTTGTACACTCGCCGCGCAGGAGCCGGGCGGAGCGTTTGAGGGCCAAATCCCCGTGAACTGCACGCTGAAGAAGACGCTGAGCTCGCGCGACGCGAAGGTGGGGCAGGAGATTGCCGCGGTGACAGAGAAGCCGACGACGATCAACGGCGTGGCGATTCCGCGCGGGTCAATGCTGACCGGACATGTGGTGGACGCGGCCCCATTCAAGAAGGGTCAGAACGGCGGCTCGCTTACGATCGTTTTCGACAAGATGGAGCCGAAGAAGGGCGCGGCGTTCCCGGTGGAGGCGAGCGTGTACCGGATTGCGCTCTCAGAGAACCAGATTCTGGGTCAGAAGACTGATCAGGACCTGGGGATGCGCGGCAGCGCAGCGGAGCAGCAGACCACCTCGGCGGTACGTGGAGGCAGCGACAACATGGACAACCACGTGACAGGAATGGAGTCGGGAAGCGGCGCGCCTGTGCACGTGGTGAGTGCGATTCCAGGAGTGGCGCTGTCGGCGGTGGCCGGCGGAGAGAAGTCTGCAATTATGCTGGCGCCGAAGTCCGACGTAGACCTGGCGGGAAGCACGGAGATGGTCATCGGCGTAAAAGCTAAGTAGCTCGCGAGAGGCGCAGCGGCCGGAGCGAGGTTGCTCCGGTCGCAGTGTTTTTGTGCCCTATACTGACGGCTACTGACGGCGAAGTTATGGAAGAGTTCGCGGTGGATGGACCGGTGGGCACGTTGGAGCGGATGGCGCTCGGGCAGTATCTGCTCGACGGCGCGTACGACGAGATGTTTGCGGCAGAGAAGGAGCTGCATCCGCACTACTCGCCGCTGGTGGAGATGCTGACCAGCATGCCGCAGGAGGAGATCCAGCGGCGGAAGCAGGAGGCCGATTTGAGCTTCCTGAACCAGGGCATCACGTTCACGGTATACGGCGAGGAGGAAGGAACGGAGCGGATCTTTCCGTACGATCTGCTGCCGCGCATCATCACCGCAGCGGAGTGGGCGCGCGTGGAGCGCGGATTGACGCAACGAATTACGGCGCTGAACCTGTTCCTGAAGGACATCTATAACGAGGGCCGCATCCTGAAGGACAACGTGATCCCACGGGAGCTGGTGTACTCGTGCCCGCAGTTCCGCAGGCAGATGTGCGGGCTGCAGGTTCCGCGCAATGTTTATGTAGCGATCTGCGGAACGGACCTGATACGGCTGGAGAACGGCGAGTTCGTGGTGCTGGAGGACAACCTGCGCGTGCCCTCCGGCGTGAGCTATATGCTGACGAACCGGCGCGTGATGAAGCGGATTTTCCCGAGGCTGTTCCAGCAGTACAACGTACGGCCGATTGAGAACTACACGCAGGTGCTGCTGGGGACGCTGCGGTCGCTGGCGCCGGAGGGACGGCCGGAGCCGAACATCGTGCTGCTGAGCCCGGGAGTGTTCAATTCTGCGTACTTCGAGCATGCGTACCTGGCGCGGCAGATGGGCATCGAGCTGGTGGAAGGTCGCGACATGGCGGTGCACGATAACGTGTGCTACATGCGCACGACGAGCGGACTGCGGCGC
Source organism: uncultured Acidobacteriaceae bacterium (assembly GCA_963713395.1). Taxonomy (GTDB): domain Bacteria; phylum Acidobacteriota; class Terriglobia; order Terriglobales; family Acidobacteriaceae; genus Granulicella. The sequence continues at coordinate 114,099 of CAVQLS010000005.1, forward strand.
GTGGATGTCATCTATCGACGAGTGGACGATGACTTTATCGACCCGCTGGCGTTTCGCGCGGATTCGATGCTGGGTGTGCCGGGGTTGTTCAATGCGTATCGGGCGGGCAATGTGACGCTGGCGAATGCCTTCGGCACGGGTGTAGCCGACGATAAGGCGCTGTATGCGTTTGTGCCGGACATCATTCACTATTACCTGCACGAGGATCCGATTCTGCAGAACGTAAAGACGTTTCTTTGTTATCTCGACAAGGAACGCGAGTATGTACTGGCGAACCTGGACAAGCTAGTGGTGAAGGCTGTGGGCGAGTCCGGCGGATACGGCATGCTAATCGGGCCGCAGTCGACGGCGAAGGAACGCGAGACGTTTGCAGAGAAGATCAGGGCGAATCCGCGAAACTATATAGCGCAGCCGACGATCAGCTTTTCGCGCGCGCCATGCCTGATTGGAGATGAGTTGGAGCCGAGGCACGTGGACCTGAGGCCGTATGTGCTGTACGGCGACAAGGTGACGATTGTGCCCGGCGGGTTGACGCGCGTGGCGCTGAGGAAGGGATCGCTGGTGGTGAATAGTTCGCAGGGCGGTGGGTCGAAGGATACGTGGGTGTTGAGCGAATGAGACGAGTCTTTGTTGCTGCATTGGTGGCTGGCATGTGCGCGGGAGTGCTTCTGGCGCAGAGTGGCGCTATCGAAGAGCAGCGGATGGTGATCATCGACCAGGACGCGGCTGGGCCGGGTGGGTCGGACCAGATGGCGATGATGGTGCTGCTGCAGTCGCCAATGGCGAAGGTGCTGGGCATCACGGTGGTGAGCGGAGATGCGTGGCGGCCGGAAGAGGTGCAGCACACGCTGCGGATGCTGGAGATCATTCATCGCACGGATGTCCCGGTGGTGCCGGGCGCGGTGTTTCCGCTGGTGAGGAATGAGGCGGAGTCGATGGCGGAGCGGGCGTTTGTGGGGAGCTCACCGTGGTACGGCGCGTGGACGGAAGGGCCGAATCATCATGGGCCGTTTGTTGTGCCGCCGCTGAAAGAGGGCGGGCCGACGGCGAAGCCGCTGGATGAGGACGCGGTGCACTTTCTGATTCGGCAAGTGCACGCCCATCCGCATGAGGTGACGATCTATGCGGCGGGGCCACTGACGAATATCGCGCTGGCACTGTCGATCGATCCTGAGTTTGCGCAGTTGACGCAGGGCATCGTGATCATGGGAGGAAGTCTCGCGCCGCGAACGGATGATCCGGAGTTTGCGACGCATCCGAGGCACGAGTTCAACTTCTGGTTCGATCCGGAGGCCGCGCATATCGTGCTGCGGGCGGCATGGCCGCGAGTGGACCTGACGCCGGTGGACATCTCGGTGAAGACGCTGTTCTCCAAAGAGATGATGGCAGACATTGCACGGTCTTCTACTCCGGCGGCGCAGTATGTGGCGAAGTACACGACGGAGTATCACTACCTGTGGGATGAGCTGGCGGCGGCGGCGTGGCTGGATCCGAAGATCATCACGAGCGAGCGCGTGCTGTATGTCGACGTGGACCTGACACGCGGGCCGAACTACGGCGATACGCTGACGTGGACCGATGCGAACCGGCCGAAAGACAGGCAACTGCGGACGGTGCATGTGCACGAGAACCTGAATGCGACGCGGTTCTACAAGATGTTTGTTGAGCTGATGAAGGCACCGCCGAAGCAGTCGTAGTGGAAAGAAAATTTCGGGGACATCAATCGGGTGGAGTGTAGAGTAGACGAAATATTCCAGCGCGGCCGGAGTTGCGAGTGGGCTCCGGAGCTGAAGGGTTTGAGCCCGATGCTATCTCGTGTGGCGGATTCGCTGTACTGGATGGCGCGGTACCTGGAGCGCGCCGAGCATACGACGCGGCTCGTCGACGTGAACCTGAACCTGATGCTGGATGAGAGCTCGACGAGCTCAGACCACCGGTGGGTGCGTGTGCTGCATGCGCTGGGCAAGCCGAAGCGCGTGAAGTGGGATGGGAATCCGTATGCGCTGGCGCGGACGCTGACCTTTGACACCGGACATAAGTCGTCGGTGCTGTCGTGCATCGTTGCATCGCGAGAAAATGCGCGACATGTGCGTGAACAGATTTCGACGGAGCAGTGGCACCGGCTGAACTCGCTGTATCTGGAGGTGACGCGGCCTGAAGTGAAGGCGATGATGCAGCCGGCGACGGAGGCAGCAAACGAGGCGCCATCAGCGTTTCTGCAGCAGGTGCTGGAGGCGGTGCACCAGTTCCAGGGCGTGACGGATTCGACGATGACGCACGGCGAGGGCTGGTACTTCATCCAGGTTGGGCGGTATCTGGAGCGCGCGATGGCGACGGCGATGCTGCTGGATGCGTACCACGGCGATTTATGGACGAAGCGCGATCGCGGCCCGGTGGGCAATGAGTACCTGGAGTGGATGGGACTGCTGCGCAGCGCGACAGCGTTCGAGGCGTACTGCAAGGTGTACACGGCTGACCTGTCGCCGGAGAGGATTCTTGAGTTTCTGCTGTTGAATGCGGAGTTTCCGCACTCGTTGCGGTTTTCGGTGGAGAGCATGCAGGGAGCTCTGAGAGCGATTCAGGAGCGCAGTGGCGGGGCACGCGCTGAGGCGCTGACGCGGCTGGCCGGACGCATGCAAGCGTCGCTGGCGTATGTGTCGGTGGGCGAGATCCTGGAACGTGGTGTGATACCTTACCTGCAAAATGTCCAGGGCGAGTGCAATCAGCTCCACCGCATGCTGTACAGCGTCTATGTGGATTATTCCGTGCAATCCGCCCTCGCCGACTCGAGGCGATAGGGCGCGGGCGCCACGGAGCGCGAGCGCAGCATGAACTACTTCGTCCGGCATCTCACGAAGTTCTCGTACAAGACCGAGATCAGCGAGAGCATCATGGAGACGCGGATGCATCCGCGCTCAGATCAGAATCAGCGCTGCCTGACGTTTCAGCTCTCGGTGACGCCGCGCTGTCGGGTGTTCAGCTATCGCGATCATCACGCGAATCATGTGCATCACTTCGATATCCCTGGGCCGCATACGCAACTGGTGATCGTCGCGGAATCGCTGGTGGAGACGCAGCCGCAGGCGGAGTTGCCGGAGTCGCTGCCAAACGCATCATGGGAGGAGCTCGATCGCCAGGTGGCCGAGGGTGACTTCTGGGAGATGCTGCTGCCGAGCGAGTTTGCGACGGCGACGCCGGCGCTGAAGGAGCTTGCGAAGAAGCTCGACCTTCGGCGGCGGGATGATCCCCTGAGCGTGTTGTACACACTGAATCGGCAGTTGTACGAGCACTTCGATTACAAGCCGAACTGGACGCGCGCGGATTCGCCGATCGATCATGCGCTGCGCAGCGGTGCGGGCGTTTGCCAGGACTTTGCGCACATCATGACGACGCTGCTGCGCACGGAGCTGCAAATTCCGTGCCGGTATGTGAGCGGATACCTGTTTCATGGCGGCGAAGCACATGATCGCTCCGAGGCGGCAGCGACGCATGCATGGATAGAGGCGTTTCTGCCGGAGCTGGGATGGGTGGGTTTCGATCCGACGAACAGCCTGGTAGCGGGCGACCGGCATATCCGCACGGCGATTGGACGCGACTATGCAGATGTGCCGCCGACGCATGGGATCTTTCGCGGGCGCACGAAGAGTGAACTGACGGTCGCGGTGCGGGTGACGCAGAGCGAGGGCGTGCCGGCGCTCGACCGGGAGATGCCGGTACCGGAGGAGTGGTCGGTGCTGGTGGAGAAGGCGCAGGCGCTGCCGGAACAGCCGCACCCGGCGAAGCGGCAGCATCAGCAGGCACAACAGTAGCTCGTTTGGCGTAACGCCGAGGCGAGCGTAGCGCGACTAGAATCCATCTGAGTGAGTGTGGGCTTCGAGTTCGAGCGGCGCGTTGAGTTCACGCCTGATCGTGCGAGCGAGATTCTGCGCGAGATTCCTGCGGCTCCGGGTGTGGTGTGCCTGCGGGGCGCGGAGGAACAGAGCCAGCCGTACCTGACGCGCGCGGCAGATGTTCGGCGCAGGCTGCGACGGCTGCTGGATTCACCGGATGCAGTAGATGAGCAGGGGCGGCCAGTGCTGTCGAAGCGGCTGAACCTCCGCGACCGCGTGCGATGGATTGAGTGGACGCGGACGGGGTCGGAGTTCGAGTCGACGGTAGTGTTGTATTGCGCGGCGCGGGCGTGCTTCGGCGCGATGGAGGCGCGGAGACGGCTGCGATTGAACGCGCCGTTTGTGCTGCGCATGGCGATGTCGAACGAGCATCCGCGGGTGTATGCGACGAACAGGATCAATCGCAAGTCGCTCGAGGAGTCATATGGGCCGTTCCCTTCGCGTGCGATGGCGGAGCGGTACTGCGAGGCGGTGCTGGACCTCTTCAAGCTGCGGAGGTGCTGGGAGGATCTGGAGGTCAGCCCGGACCATCCGGGCTGCGCGTACGGCGAGATGAAGATGTGCATGGAGCCATGCAAGGGCGCGTGCACACGCGAGGAGTATGCGGCCGAGGCGGGGCGGGTAAAGGCGTTTCTGGAGACGAACGGTGAATCGATGCTCACCGAAGTGGCGGCGAAGCGCGAGGAGGCCAGCGAGGCGATGGACTTCGAGGCCGCGGCGGCGGTGCACAAGCAGTGGGAGAAGGTGAAGGCTGCGACCCAGCTTGCGGACGAGATCGTGCGGCCGCTGACGAGGCTGCGGGCGCTGATCGTGCAGGCTGCGGCTCCGACGCCGGGGAGAGTGCACGCGACGCGGCGAATGTGTTTGCGTTTGCGAGGGCGCGGCGCGCATCGCAGGGCCGGAGCGGCTTTCGACCCTGGGCGTACGCGCGGTGCGCGAGCAGACGGCAGTGGGGAGTTCGTTGTTTGCGCAGCCGCTGATGTTGGCGGCGGTTCCGCTGGAGGAAGCGAGTCAACAGGTCGGTGAGACCTTCCGAGACCGTCGCGGTATTGAGTCCGGAGGAGCGGGCCCGCGCGGTGATTGAACGGCTGGAGGAGCGGGCGCGCGAGCGCAGGGGCGCCGGATATTGAGGAGCGCTGCGATTATCTGGCGCTGTTGCGGCGGTGGTACTACCGGCCGGAGAAGCAGCGGGCTGGGGCGATTTTCTTCCCGAACCCGGATGGCGGATGGCCGGTTCGGCGGCTGCTGAATGCGGCGGCGAGGGAGGCGCTGGGGCCTCCGCGCGAGGCTGCGCCAATGGACCGCGAAGCTGCAAAGGAGATGAAGACGCGCGTGCTGCATGAGGGGCGCGAGGGTGTGGAGCGGGTCGTGCCGGTGCTGCCGAAGCGGAAGCGTGCTAGAAAGGCCGTGCTGCCAAACGATGTGGTGGAGGGAATGGAGTGAGCGGTGGAGAGGGCCAGAAGTACACGTCTGCGCGGCTTCAGTTGTGGCGCTCACGACAATCGGATCTCAAACCAAATTTTGTCGAGACCTTGGACAAGATTGAAAAGTTCGGTTGGCAGGTTTGGGACATCTTTTCGGATCATGTTCCTGATAACTTCGCCTACACGGTTGGTCTGTACGACATATTTGGGCTGCCTGAGTTGCTGACCATTGGTTTGCCCTTGAATGTCGGCGGGAATGCGCTGAACGCCGCCGTCCGGCTGATGAAAACGGAGATTGATGTGCCTGCAGGACGGTTCCGAGAAGTGGTGGGCGATGTGGAGGTCGAATTTCAGCCTGTCGACCGGAAGTGGCTGCATCAATTAATGCTGAGATCTCACTGGTACTACGAAGGCGCAGACGTCCCGGTACTACAAGTTGTCTATCCCGATCTCGCAAACAGATTCCAGTGGGAAGACGGCTTCACGGAACATTTCCGTCAGCCAATGTTAGCTAGCGGCTATCCGGAGGGTCATCGCGAGAGAGACCTCTGGGATGCAAACGAGTCGGATCCTAAGGGTTGGGAGTTTCCTGATCCTGCAAAAGCGCGTGTGTACATAAGCGAGACCGTCCAGGCAGGGGAGGAAGGAGTGACCTATGTTTCCCACGACGCCGAAGATGGTACCTGGCAGTTTCTTGGTGACCTGATGATCGACGGCGGAGGTCCGGTTTTTTCACGCTTGGGAACGATGTTGAAAAAAGATCCATCCCTAGCGGGCGTTGCACTACTTCCGCGCGGCTGGTATGCAGTTCGCGATGATGGGGAGAAGCCTTGGGAATTCTTCGAGCACGAAGATGAAGACGACGAGTAGCGCGATAGACTTGGGGCAATCCTGAACGCCGGAGCTAGTGCTTTGGTTGAACTGGCATTTTCGATTCTGGCGGCGGACTTTACGCACCTGGCGGATGAGATCGCGCGGGCGGAGCGCGGCGGCGGCACGATCGTCCACGTCGACGTGATGGACGGGCACTTTGTGCCGAACATCACCTTCGGGCCGCCGGTCGTGGAAGCCGTGCGTAAAGTAACCAAGCTGCCGCTGGACTGCCACCTGATGATCGAGGACCCGGATAAGTTCATTCCTGACTTCGCGAAGGCCGGCGCGGACATGATCAGCGTCCAGTGGGAGACCTGCCCGCACCTCAACCGGACGCTGCAGCACATCATCGACCATGAGGTGCTGCCGGGTGTCGTCATTAACCCGGCTACGCCCGTCGACTTCCTCGTCGAGGTGCTGCCGATGGTGCATCACGTTCTGGTGATGAGTGTTAACCCCGGTTTTGGGGGGCAGAGGTTCCTGCCGCGGTCGGTGGAGCGGATTGCGCATCTGCGGCGCCTGCGCCACGAGATGGGGCTGAACTTCCGGATTGAGGTCGACGGCGGGGTGGCCGACGACACCGTGGAATCGGTGGTGCGGGCCGGGGCGGACATGCTGGTGGCCGGGTCGGCGATCTTTGCCGGGGGAAAGGCCGAAGAAAATGCCCGGGAGTTCCTGCGGATTGCTCGCCGAGCCACCGAGGTCTCCGTCTAACGAGAAGCCGTTCTTGCGGCTGAAAAGCCATTTCTGAGGCCCGAGCGCGAACCCCCGGAGGGGTCTTCGCCATTTAGAATCAGAGCACGTCTCTGGTGCGCCTGGCGCCCGGGACAGATCGAGGGTTTTTCATGATGGAGCGTTCCATTTCTTCTCTCAGCACGACCCGTCTGGCCGTCGGCGTGATCGCCGCCGCGCTGGCGTTCGCCGGAGCAGCCGGCGCCCAGGTGACCGGAAGCTCGCAGACCACGACCGATGCGCAAGGGCACCCGCAGGAGTCGGCGACGATAAGCGTCGACACGTCGAAAAAGCACCGTGTCTCCAAAGACGAAAAGGTGAAATCCACGAAGGACACGCTCGCCGAGGAGAAGAAGGAGAAGAAGCTCGACCCGCTGGCAAGCAAGGACGCCGACCTGCCGGATAAGCAGCTCTACGACAAGGCGCTGGCGCAGATCAAGAGCGGACACTTCGACGTGGCGCGCCTGGACCTGAACACGCTGCTGAGCACCTACCCGGATTCGCAGTACCAGATGCGCGCGAAGCTGGCGATTGCAGACGCGTGGTATCGCGAGGGTGGATCGGCAGCTCTGGCGCAGGCCGAGCAGGAGTACAAGGACTTCATCACGTTCTTCCCGAACGCTCCGGAGGCCGCCCTGGCCCAGATGCGCGTAGGCGATATCTACTTCAAGCAGATGGATGTTCCGGACCGCGACTACTCCAAGGCAGAGCACGCCGAGGAGGAATACCGGACGATGCTGAAGCAGTACCCGGATGCTCCGAAGGAGATTCTGGCGGAGGCGCAGCAGAAACTGCGCGACGTGCAGGAGGTTCTGGCACAGCGCGAAGCGGACATCGGGGCGTTTTATGCCTCGCATGAAGACTGGCCCGCGGCGCTGGCACGTTATCAGACCGTCCACGAGACCTATCCGCAGTACAGCCACATGGACGATGTGCTGATCGGGATGGGCGATGCCTACGAGGCGGAGGCCAGGATTGCACGCAACGCAACGGCCTGCGCTGCGAATCTCCCGCGCGGAACGCAGTGCCTGCCGGAGGGAACGAAGTCTGCCCTGGAGCAGGAGTACGACAAGAAGGCCGCCGATCAATATCGCGAGGTGGTACTGAAGCACTCTGCGGCGCCCCACATGGAGTTTGCCAAGGAACGGCTGGCGGAGATGAACCTGCCGATCCCGCAGCCGACCGCTGAGGAAGTTGCCGCGAGCGAGAAGCTCGAGGGCAGCCGCGCACAGTACACGATGCAGAAGCGCCTGGAACTGCTGGTGATGCGTAAGCCGGACACGGTGACAGCGGCGCAGATCGGCGATCCGCCGCTGGAAGATCCCGCGCCGGTGCTGGCTCCGGAGGTCTCGAAGGAGATCCTCGCGAGCTACAGGACGGCGTTGAACCCGGGCGCACCAAAGGCGGACGAGAAGCCGGCGGCGCCGGCGGAGGCTCCTGCGGCGGGCGAGCCTGCACCACAGCCAAGCGCAGCTTCGGGTCAACCGGCAACGCCTGCGGTGGCCGCAACGCCGACGCTCTCTGACGTGCCGGCGGCGGGTGCAAGCAACACCGAGGGCGCTCCGACCGAGATGACCCCGGCGTCGTCTACGGGAGCGTCACCGAGCGGGACAGGGGTAGGAGTCGAGGTGCTGACGCCGGGTGTGAACACCACCTCTGGTGCTGCCAGCTCGCTGCCGTCAGCCACGGGCGCTGCGGACCCGAACCTCGGGCTGAAGGCTGTGGCGCCGAAGGACAACTCGCCGCTGCCGGCGGTGGAGGCTCCCGCGCCGGCGCCGGACCAGGTGAACGATGTGGCCGGCAAGCAGACGGCGCCGGCAGAGACGAAGCCGGCGGGACAGAAGAAGAATCCGAAGCCGGCCTACGACAAGAACGACGAGAGCTCCAGCAAGAAAAAGAAGAAGGAAGGGCTGGACAAGCTGAACCCGTTCTAATCGCGGAAAGAGAGAAGACCGGAAAGGGCGCCCTCGAGGCGCCCTTTCTGCTGAGCGGGGTACGGCTGACCGCCGATTCCGATGGCTCGCCCTGCTACGCTTAATACTTATGAGTTCTGAGCTACCGAAGGCGTATGAGCCTTCCCTGATTGAAGAAAAATGGGCGAAGTTCTGGGTGGAGCAAGGTCTGTTCCACGTGCCCACACCGCGCGATGGCGAGGACGTAGGACCGCGCTTTGTTCAGCTGCTTCCGCCGCCGAATGTGACCGGCCGCCTGCACATGGGCCACATGCTCAACCAGACAGAGATGGACATCCTGACGCGGTGGCATCGCATGCGCGGCGAGACGGCGCTGTGGCTGCCGGGCACAGACCACGCGGGCATCGCGACACAGATGATGGTGGAGCGGCAGCTGGCGGCCGAGGGCGGCCCGAGCCGCATAGACATGGGGCGCGAGGCGTTCACCCAGCGCGTGTGGTGCTGGAAGAAGCAGTACGGCGGCGCGATCACGGAGCAGATGCGGAGGCTGGGCGCCTCGGTCGACTGGTCGCGCGAGTACTTCACGATGGACGACCGCCTGAGCCGCGCAGTGAAGGAGGCCTTCATCCGCCTGTGGGAGCAGGGGCTGATCTATCGCGGCGCGTACATCGTGAACTGGGACCCAGTGCTGGCGACAGCGGTATCAGACCTCGAAGTAGTGCACGAGGAGCGCGCGGGCAAGCTGTATCACATTCGCTACAAGTTGGCGGATGGCACGGACTCGATAACGATTGCAACGACGCGGCCGGAGACGATGCTCGGCGACGTTGCTGTAGCAGTGAACCCAAATGACGAGCGCTATCAGAAGTTCATCGGCAAGACGCTGATCCTGCCGCTGAGCGCCGCGGCCGGAAAACCAGACCGGGAAATTCCGATTGTCGCCGACGAGTGGGCGAATCCGGAGTTTGGCACCGGCGCCGTGAAGGTAACGCCAGCGCATGATCCGAACGACTTTGCGATCGGCCTGCGGCACAATCTGCCGCAGCTCTCCATCATGGATGAGCACGCGAAGATCAAGCTGCCGGGCACACCCTACGACGGGCTTGATCGCTTCGTTGCGCGTGAGCGTGTCGTTGAGGACCTGCGCGAGAGTGGAGCGCTTGTCGACATCAAGGAGCATCAACACGCAATCGCGCTCTCACAACGCACAGGTGAGGTGATTGAGCCGCGGCTTTCAATGCAGTGGTTCATCAAGATTCAACCCCTGGCAGATAAGGCGATTGAGGCCGTCGACAAGGGCTACATCCGCTTCACGCCGGAGAACTACAAGAAGACGTACGACGAGTGGATGCGCAACATTCATGACTGGTGCATCTCTCGCCAGCTTTGGTGGGGACATCGCATTCCTGCGTGGCACTGCGGCAAGTGCGGTGGAATCACCGTCGCGCGTGAGACGCCGGAGGCGTGCGAGTACTGCGACTCGGCGGAGATTACGCAGGAGACCGACGTGCTCGACACGTGGTTCAGCTCCGGCCTGCTGCCGTTCACTTCGCTGGGCTGGGACGGCGACAACTCGAAGCCGACAGCGGATCTCGCTGCGTTCTATCCGACCGATCTGCTTGTGACCGGCTTTGACATTCTGTTCTTCTGGGTGGCGCGCATGATCATGCTCGGCTGCCACTTCACGCTGGATGTGCCGATGCCGGACGGCTCGCCGCGCTCGCTCGCCGAGTCGGTGCCCTTCCGCGAGGTCTACATTCATGGCCTGGTGCGTGACGCCGATCGGCAGAAGATGTCGAAGACCAAGGGCAATGTGATTGACCCGATCGAGGTCATCACGAAGTACGGGACGGATGCGGTGCGGTTTACGCTCGCGTCGCAGGCCTCGCCGGGCACGGATATCGCATTCAGCGAGGAGCGCACGGAGGGCTACCGCGCATTTGCAAACAAGATATGGAACGCCGCACGGTTTGTGCAGATGAACATCGATCGCGCGCGTGAGGCAGGATACGAGGTTTCACTGTCTCTTCCGAAAGATCTGGTCGGCGCGCCGCTCGAGACGAGATGGATTGTGGCGCGACTTCATACGGTGGCGGAGAATGTCTCAGCAGCGCTCGGAAGCTACCGCTTCGACGAAGCTGCGAATTCCGTCTATCAGTTCTTTTGGGGAGAGTTCTGCGACTGGTATGTGGAACTCGTGAAGCTGCGGCTCGACTTTGCGGCTCAGAAGAACGACACGGCGGAGCTGACATTAAATTCTTTGGTTAGCGTGTTCGAGACTGCGTTGCGTCTGCTCTCGCCGTTCATGCCGTTTCTCACGGAAGAGTTGTGGCATGCGCTTTATAGCGCAATCGAACAGCCTGTGCCCGCGAAGTCGATCGCGCTAACGCGGTTCCCGCTTCAGTCTGACTTTGCAGCAGATGACGCCGGTGTTGGGGCAATGCAGACGCTGCAAGAGCTCATCGTTACGGTGCGTGCGCTGCGCAAGGACCTCGGAGTACCAGAGAAGGAGGCCGCGTCGATCCGTCTGCACAGTTCGGACGTCATTGCGACGCTCTCGCAGGAGAACTCGGATATGCTCTCGCGGCTTGCGCGCGTGAGCGGTGTTGAGCCTGCGCCGCAAGCGCTGACCGGCAACAATGCGCGATCCACGCCAAGCTTTGATGTTGCCGTCATGTACGAGCGGCAGATCGATGTCGCCGCCGAACGCGAGCGGCTGAACAAAGAGCTGGCCAGGTATGACAAGGGTTTGCAGGCCGCCGAGAAGCAACTGAACAATCCCGGCTTCGTCGCCAAGGCACCCCCGCACATCATCGAAGGCCTCAGGAAACAAGCAGCGGAGACAAGCGCGCTTCGAAAGAAGGCGCAGGACGCGCTCGACTCGCTTCCGCCTCTTTAGACAGCGACAACCGCATGCGATGTCACTGCGCGCTAATCGATTTCGCCTGAGACGTTATCCTCAGGAAATTGCGATTTGCACAATTCTTAGCGACATACAAATTGATGTTCCACGCGGAACATCCCACTCAAGCAAGAAGGGCGCCGATCCGGCGCCCTTCTTCTCTGACGAATGAAGAATCTCAACGATTCTTGTTTCCGACGTGAGACTGATCCAACCGGCTGATTCTGCGGTTGCTCTCTTCCTTCATCTCGACGCTTCGAAGATCTCCGACCGGCTTCGTGTGTGCGCGCGCCGTCTGGCTTCGCATACCGGCCACGGGCATATTGCTCTTTTCGCCAACTGCATGCCGATCCATATCCTTCATCGCCATTTCGTTGGCTTTGCTGCGCGTCTTCGACATAGGTTTCTCCTTAAGGTTCGTCATCACTGCGCGGCCCATTGCCGGCGGTACCGTCGGGGTCGATCTGTGTGTTCACCGGTTCATCGCCGAAGTCCTCAGCGCCGTAGTCGTAGTCGGTGCCACCGTCAATGTTCTGCGGTTGCATCGACTCACGTCTACGCTGCTCCATGTTAAGCCCCCACCCCTGTTCATGGGCATACTCGCCGGAGCGTCCACGCGAATGCTTGCCGAAACCACGCGGTTCGGCACTGTTCTCTCGAAGTGGTGATTGGTCCGCCATCGTCACCTCCTGCTCCTTAAGACGAGGCACTGGCACAGATGTTTGCTGTTATTTTTTATGCGGAGCGTCCGGCAGAAGCGATGTCTGGTCCACCGCAATCGCTACATTTTCATGCTTAATGTCGAGGCGCAACCTATTGAAGAGACTCATGTAAACGTTGGCGATCCAGACGAGCGCGAACCATGCAACCAGGTATCCACGCCATCCTTCATACAACATTGTGAAGTGAAAGATCCAAAGCGCCAACGCTGCAACATAGTGCGAGAAGCAGTACTCGCACGTGAACAGGTAAAAGAATTTCCGCTTCGAGACCGCGCGTGCCTGCTCGCTCTTACGCTTGCAGAACTCGCGCGGTTCGCGAAAAACTTCTTCGTGCGTTACCGTCCAGGCAACGCACGCCACCGGCAGCGCAAGGAGCAGCAGCACTGCCGACTGATGTATGAGAGGGACAGGAAGGTCTTCGATCATCGGATCATCGCGTGCGCCGGCCAGCTTTACGCCCGCCTGCGAAGTGAGATGCGGGTACCATCATGAAGAGCATGGAGATACAGCAAGAATCGGACGCGATTGACGCAGGAGCAGTAGAGCGCGCGGTCGAACTGCTAGCCATCGGCGGCCCAGTGACCTGGCTTCCGGTCACGGGTTCGACGAATCAGCTTGCGCTTGAGGCCGCACAGGCGGGCGCGAGACGCGGCATCTGGGTGGCCGATGAACAGACAGCCGGCCGGGGACGCGGCGGCCATTCCTGGCACTCGACGCGCGGCAATGGCCTTTACGTCAGTATTCTCGTCACGCCGGAACTCCCGTTGGACCGCGCGCTGTGGCTCTCGCTCGCGACGGGCCTGGCGGCCCAGGAGGCAATCCGGGTAACTGGCGGGATTTGCATTGATCTGCGCTGGCCGAACGATCTACTCTGCGGCTCGCGAAAGCTCGGAGGGATCCTCGTCGAGAGTTCCGTGGCGAATGCACCGCCAACTACACCTGTGGGGCTCCGGTACGCTGTGCTGGGAATTGGCATCAACGTGCATCATCGGTCGTTTCCTCCCGAGATCGCCCCGCTCGCGACTTCGCTTCAACTCGAGGGAGCGCACAGTGTCGGCCGGCAGATATTGCTCATCGCCTTTCTGCGAGCGCTCGATCGTGAGCTGGATGAGCTTGACCGCGAGTACGCCGGGCTGGAGAACGGTCCGGGGCTGTTGGCCCGCTTTGGGGAGGCATCCTCCTGGGTGCGTGGGAAGCGGGTTCAGGTCCCCGAGGAGGGCGGATATACTGGCCTTACTGCTGGTCTGGACAGCCGTGGCTTTCTCCTCGTCGACGATGATGATGGTGTGCGGCGGACTGTGCTCTCGGGCGGGGTTCGTGCGTTATAAAAGAGACCGCGGAAGCTAGTTGAGAGGTTCACGGAAGACCATGCTGCTGGCGATCGATGTGGGCAACTCGAACACCGTGATGGGCCTCTTTCAGCTCCCGAGCGACAACGGGCCTTCGTCGCTTGTCGCAGACTGGCGAATTACGACGCCACACAAGCAGACTCCCGATGAGTTGGCCGTCCTGCTGCAAACGCTTTTCACAATGCGCAACATCAAGATGGAGGATGTAAACGGAGTGGCCATCGCCTCCGTCGTTCCACCACTGGATGCCTCGCTGCGGCGCGTGTGTGAACTCTGCTTCAAGGTCCGTCCGCTCTTTGTGGAGCCTGGCGTAAAGACGGGTCTGCCGGTGCTCACTGACAATCCCGGCGAGGTTGGCGCGGACCGCGTCGTCAACTGCGTGGCAGCGTTCGATCTGGTCGGAGGTCCTGCGATTGTCGTGGACATGGGTACAGCGACAACCTTCGATGTAATCTCGAAGCAGGGCGCCTTTCTCGGCGGAGCGATCGCACCGGGACTTGGGATCTCGGCTGACGCGCTGTTCGCGCGCGCTGCGCGCCTCACTCGCGTAGAGATCAAAAAGCCTACAAAGATTATTGGCACGAGCACGACCGACAACATTCAGATCGGTCTCTATTATGGCTACATCGGTCTCGTCGATGGAATCCTCGAACGCTTGATTCATGAGCTGGGCCCTGACACAAAGGTCATTGCGACTGGTGGACTCGCGAAGCTTATCTCCGCGGACAGCAAGTACATCTCGCGTGTGGACGAGATGCTGACGCTCACCGGCCTGCGGCTCATCTGGGAGCGCAATCATGATCGTCAGCGGCGACGTAACGAGAACAAGAACGAGAAAGTAAACTGAGGAGCGCGAGGAGTCGCCTGGCTCTCTGCTGCGTGCTCTATGCAGAACTACTTTCACTACTTCACGGAGATTGAGGATCGCTTCAGCCGCAGGCGTGGTTCGCTGCTGCTTCTCTCCACGCTGGACTGGGCGCTGATTGAGACCTGGCGCGAGGCCGGAGTTCCTCTGGAAGCAGTGCTGCGCGGCATCGACGCGGCGTTTGACCGATATGAGACACGCTCTTCACGCTCGAAGGGGCAGCTGCGCAAAGTAAACGGGCTCGCGTGGTGCGCGCAGGCTGTGATGGCGGCGGCGGAAGAGATGGTGGAGGCTGCGACCGGTTCCGCTCCGCAGCGTGCAGTCGCCACGCATTCGAGCGGCTTTGAGAACGAACGCGTTGCGGTGTATTTGAAACGAAATGCGGATGGAGTCAGGACGGCAAGCGAGAGGACGTCGAATGAGGCCCTCGCTCCGATCGCGACGCGACTTCGCGAACTCTCGGCGAGCATGCACGAGCCGGACGCGATGCCGCTCGAAGATCTGGACCGCATCCTCACGGTTCTTGAAGAACGGATGGTCGATGCTGTGCGTGCAAGTGCCCGTGAAGCGGAACTGGTCGCGCTACGCCAGCAGGCCGATGCCGAACTGGCACCATTCCGGTCGAAGATGAGCGCTGTGCAGCTGCGCCAAGTGCAGCAGCAATTTCTTACGCGACGCTTGCTGCAGATACACTCGCTTCCGCGGCTCAGTCTCTTTTACATGAGTGTCGGCGAATGAAGCCGCTTCAGCTTCGCATCGAGCGGGTAGTGTACGGCGGGTTTGGACTTGCGCGATCTTCGGGAACGGAGCCCGATTCGCAGGCCTCAGCGTCGTTCGTTCCATTCACACTTCCCGGCGAACTCGTCGAGGCCATGCCTTCGGACTCCATGGGTGAGCTGCAATTGCTCCGGGTGCTGGAAGTCTCGAGCGAACGTGTGCAGCCCGGATGCCCGCACTTCGGCACGTGTGGGGGCTGCCATCTTCAGATGGCGAGTTACCCGGAACAGCTTCGAATCAAAGAAGAGGTCCTGCGCGAATCACTCACACGAGCCGGCGTCACGGAGGCTCCAGCTGTCATGAAGCACGCGGCGGAGCCGTGGCATTACAGGAATCGCATACGCCTGCACGTAACTCGCGAGGGCGGCATGCTTCGGCTCGGATATCGCGAGCGTGCGAGCAGTTCGATTCTTCCGATCGGCACATGCCCCATCGCGGCTCCACTCCTTTGGCGCGCCGCCGAGACTGTGCTCCATGTAGCCGAAGATGACGCCGACATGCGCCGCTGGTTCGAATCCTCGGCGGAGGTCGAACTCTTCTGCAACGCCGATATGTCTCGGCTGCAGATCACATTCTTGTGCGAAGAGCAGAAGCCGCCTTCTGCCACAGGCTTTCAAAAGGCACTGTCCCGCCTTCAACAGGACCTGCCCGAGCTTGCCGGCGCCGGAGCGCTGCGGATCCATCCGCGCACAGGACAGATTCAAGAGGAGCTTGCAAGTTGGGGTGCGGCGGGTTTGAACTACGAGGTCGCGGGAGAGCGCTACTGGGTTGCGCGAGGCGGCTTCTTCCAAGTGAATCTATTTCTGTTGCCCAAGATGGTCGAGCTTGTCTGCGCCGAGCAGCGAGGTCGCATCGCGTGGGATCTCTTCGCAGGTGTAGGCCTCTTCGCTCGCATCCTGGCACGCAACTTTGAGCAGGTCATCGCCGTGGAGGCGAATCCGGCCGCAGCCCGCGAACTGGCTTCCGCAATGCAGCGCCTTGACGGCCAGCATCGTGGCATCGCGGCAGTGATCGTGGACTATCTTCGTGGGGCCGTGTTGCAGCGTGAACGTCCCGACCTCATCGTGCTCGACCCTCCCCGTGCCGGCGCAGGGGTCGAGGTTTGCCAGCTAATTGCGCGGATCGCTCCGCGGCAGATTGTTTATGTCTCTTGCGACCCGGTAACTCTGGGACGCGATCTGGCCGCGCTGCAATCGAATTACGAAATCGAGTCGCTGCATCTGGTCGATCTTTTCCCGCAAACGTATCACCAGGAGGCGGTAGTGAAGCTCAGCCGCCGCTCATGACACACTAAGAGGACACTCCCGAGAGATCGTGGAGCTCTTCTCATGCAGGCAGTCGGGGCTCGCAAGCACTGGATGGACTCGCCGCCGGCAGTCGATCCTCCGCAGTTGCGGCAGGCACCGATGCTGGCCGCGGCGTGCTGCTTCGCTGCGGGCGATCTTATCGCACGTCGCTGGCAACCGCCCGCGCTCCTCGTCACGGCATTGCTGCTTCTTCTTTTGCTCTCGATTGTGGGCCAACTGTGGTCGCGCCGTATTGCGGTCGTCCCGGTGCTCGCGTTGTGGGTTGCTGTTGGGTGCACATGCGCGCAGATCGAGCCGCCGATCTCACGCCAGCAGCTGCTCACCAGTTACGCCGATGGTCTGAGTCGTACGGTGCGGGGCCGCGTCGTGCGCATCCGCGAACTTGCGCCGGAGAGTTCGTCGCCCGATCAGGTGAATGATCATCCGTGGGCTCTCGGACCCGGCGCGTGGGAGCCAATCAGCGGCGAGCCGCTTCGTTCCGTCGATCTCCAGGTAGACGCTGTCGAAGATGTAACGCCGGATGTCTCCACGATGCGGCCTGTCAGCGGAGGCGTTCGCATCACTCTCATGGACGCAGCTCCTGCCCTCGCCTGCGGCGACGTCATCGAAATACCGTTGCGGCTTCGCGTGCCGGACACCTATCGCGATCCAGGAGCGTGGTCCTACTCTGACTATCTGCTCGGCCAAGGTATCAGCGCGCTGGCCTCTTCGCACACACAGCGTCTTCGCATTGTTGGTCACGCGACGCGCACATGGGGCTGCCAACTTGCAGCCGCTCAGAGCTGGGCCGCCAAACGCCTCCAGAGCCTGGATACCTACACGGCAGGGACGGCGATACCCGCATGGATGCGACTCGATCGCGAGGACACCGCGATGCTGAGCGCCATGCTTGTCGGCGATCGCACACAGCTCACGAGCAGACTACGGCAAGGCTTCGAGCGCACTGGCACCTTTCATCTCTTCGTCGTCTCCGGGCTGCATGTCGTGCTCCTGGTCGGCGGTCTGCTCTGGTTGTTGCGGAGGGCGCGGATGCCAGAAGGTGTCGCTATCGGGGTCACGCTGAGCCTGGGTCTTCTTTTCGCGTTGTTGACCGGGTTCGGCGCCCCTGTGCAGCGCGCACTCGGCATGACCGCAGCGTATCTGCTCGCACGCTGGCTGGGACGCGATACGGGACCTCTGAACGCGCTTGGCATCGCGGCCGTCATCATCCTCGCGCTCGATCCGCGCGCACTGTTCGAGGCGAGCTTCCAGATGACGACGCTCGTCATCATCGCGGCAGCAGGTATTGCCCGGCCAGTTGAGGCGCGTAGCTTCCAATCCTACGCACGGGCGCTCCACAACTTCGATACGATCGCGCTCGATGCCAACATGAATCCGCGCGCGGGGCAGATGCGTGTGCGCCTCCGTCTTTTCGGAAGCCTTTGCGCAGCGTTGATTCATCCTCGCCTGCGCCGCCTTCCGCTCTGGACAGCTCGTGCGAGCTTTAGCCTTTTCGCAGCGATCCTCTTTGGCGTTGCCGTTGAGCTCTGTATGACCCTGCCGATGGCCACTTACTTCCATCGCGCAACCCTGCTGGCATTGCCTACGAACCTGGTGCTTGTACCGGTTATCGCGGTCCTCCTCGCGCTAACGATACTCACCTTCTGCGCCTCTTTGATCAGCCTCTCCATCGCACGCGTGCCCGGGGCGTGCACTGCCGCGCTCATTCATCTCATTCGGGTAGTTGTCGCTCACATCGGACACCTCAGCCTTGCGGACATGCGCGTCCCCGCTCCATCAGCACAATCTATTTTGCTCGCGTGCGGTGCGATTGCCCTGGCGTGCGGTGCGCTGCGACTGCGTTCCCGCTTGTGGTTGGCAGCGGCATGCATCGCACTGATTGCGGCTCCAGTGGCGGCGCTTTGGCCTACATCTCCACTGGTGCATCCTGGGGTTCTTGAGGTCACAGCAATCGACGTGGGACAGGGTGACTCTCTCCTTGTCGTCTCACCTGATGGCGGGACACTGCTCGTCGATGCCGGGGGACCTGTGGGGCCAACTGCTTCCAACTCGCATTGGGACATCGGTGAGGAGGTGGTTGCACCGTACCTCTGGTCGCGCCATATTCGCAGGCTCGACGCCGTCATGCTCACGCATGCGCATAGCGATCACATGGGTGGCATGCCTGCAGTTCTGCGCGATCTGCGGCCTCGCGAGCTCTGGATCAGCATCGAGCCGGGCGATGCTCCGGCGATGCGTGCTCTGCTCGCCGAGGCACAGACGCTTGGCATCACCGTGCGCCGCTTCCATGCGGGTGATGGATTTGATTGGCGTGGGCTGCACGCGATGGTCCTCTCACCTGAGCTCGGGTATAGCAACCCTGGCGCTCCGCGCAATGACGACTCTCTTGTGATGCGACTCGCATACAACCGCGGGAGTGTGCTTCTCGAAGGAGACGCCGAGTGGTCGAGTGAGGCCGATATGGTTCTGAATCATCGTATTGCCCCGTCAACTCTGCTGAAGGTCGGACATCACGGCAGCAAGACTTCGACGGCAGACGCATTTCTTGCCGCCGTCTCACCGCGCGAGGCGGTCATCAGCGTCGGCACCCATAACACCTTTGGCCACCCGCGGTGGGAGGTGCTGAATAAACTTGAGCAGGCACGCGTCCAAACCTGGCGTACCGATCGCGAAGGCGCCGAGACCTTCCTCATCTCTGCGGATGGCAGCATCTCGGCGGTCTCCGCAGCGTCCAATCCTTAGGCCCGCATTGGCAACAAGGAGTGTGAAATTGAGCAAAGCGATCGAACCGCAGTCAACCGGCGATACACCCGTTCCTAATCTTCCTTCGGATCATTCTCTCGTCGACGACGCTGCACTCCAAGAGGCCAAGCTCATCCGCCGCCTTCAGATGATGATGAATATGGTGATGCAGGTCATCGCGCAGGATGGCACACTGACGATCGAAGACGCGTCACAGATGATCGCCGACGCACGCACGGCTGCGCTTGCGATGTTCCCGGGCAAAGAACTCGCCTACGATCTCATTTGGCGTCCGCGTTTTCAGCGGTTGATGCGCGAGCGCTTCCGGTTGATGTAGTTTGCGCGCGGCTCGACTGCAGCCACACTCAGGGCACGCGGACGGGACCGAGCAGCGGAGTCTTCACGGGCGCAGCCAGTCCGATGAACTCTGTCAGCGTGTTGTTTGCGTAGTTCGAGACCCAGATGTTTCCAGCCGCGTCGAGCGCCAGCGAGTACGGCTCGAGCAGCTTCGCATCCGCTCCCCATCCGGCGCTGGGCGAGAGCAGCGTACCGTGGTTCGCACTTGACGCGCTTGAGAATTCGGCGAGGGAAAGACCGTGTTCGCTCGCAACCCATGCATTGCCGCTGCCGTCGACTGCAACTGCCCGCGGCGCGTTCATACTGCCACCGGTATACCCACTGCCGGAGAGCACGGTACCCGCGGACGAAACGAGGCCTACGCTATTCGCATAGAAGTTCGCAGACCAGACATTGTCTGCGCTGTCGACAGCGACGCTCGTGGGGCCCTGCCCCACAACGTAGTCAGTGAACTGCCGAGCCGTCTGCGAGAACGCGGGTGATCGTGTTGCTCGACTGATTCGCGACGAATGCGTTGCACTTCGAGTCTCGTCGCCACTGCGGACGGGAAACTCCAGGTTTGCGGCTGTGAATCCTGTCGCTCCAGATAACGGTGAGCCACTTCCGCTCAAGAGCGTAACGTGCGAGTTTCCGTAGTTCACGACCCAGGCGACGCCGCTGGTGTCGAAAGCGATGGCAATCGGAAAGTTCAGGCCTCCGCTCGTGTACTGCGCGGGCGAGGTGCCGGCATCGTTGAACAGCGTCACAGATCCAAGGCCGTTGTTCACGCTGGCCGCGCTCTGTTCGTTTGCGACCCACATCGTGTCATTCACATCCACGCTGCCACCGTAGCTGTTCAGCAGTCCGTTGCCGCTAAGACCCGAAGCAAACACCGGGGTTCCGGCATTCGAGAAGAGACTCGCAACACCGAAGTAGTTTGCCACCCACACGTTCCCCAGGGAGTCGATCGATAGCGACGACGGCCCGTTCATTCCGCCGCCGCTATAGGTTGAGAACAAAGTCCAATCGTTCGGCGCCGCGCTCAGAGAGGGTAGGTATGCAGCCGATGCGCTGCTCAGTCCGTAGATCGTCGCGACGTTTGTTCCGGGCGACTTTGCTATATTCATCGCGGCATCCAGGGTGTTTGCAGGAGCCGACCCGCCGTTCGTCGTCGCGGAGAATAACTGCGTGCACGCCGAGCTTGATGCGCCGCTCGAAGCGGTGCACGCATTAAGGACGTTCGCTACGGCGTTCAGTCGCGAGGTCGGTACGGTGCCAGTCGTTGGAAACGACGCGCCAGGCGCCTTGCCCGTTGCAATGTTCACGAGGTTCGACGCCGTCGCCGCCGCGAGTGCGACGCCAATGCTGTTGGTCGCCGTCGCTCCAATCTGCGCTCCCGCCGCAAGGAACGGAGCCATTGCCCATGCGGCTGCGACCGTCGTTGCCTCATTTACCACAACACTCGCGCCAGTCTTCAATGCGGAACACTGTCCCAGCACCGCAGTCATCACCGCAGCATTGTTCGATGTGCCCGCTGCGCCGGCTGATCCTCCGCGCGCCACGAGGTACAACACCGAGTTGCTGTAGGGACATGGGGCGCTGCTCGCGATCACGAAGGCACCCGTCGAATCCGTTGTCACAGGTGAGCTCAGGAGGGGCGCAGGTGCAGATCCGTTGCCCGTCGCCCCTGCTGCGTAGAGTTGCACGCTCGAACCCACCATCGGGAGCGCACCCGCGCGCACCATTCCACTGAAACTCGCAACCGCGTAGTTTTGCGTTGGCGCGGGCTGAGATGGGCTCGTGACGTTTGTTGACTTGCAGTTGTTTGGCTCGGTCGACCCCCCGGACCCGCCGCCGGAGTTGCCTGTAGTCGTCGGCGATCCGCAGCCCAGCAACGCCAGCGCGAGCGTAGCCGCAGCGGCGAGAACTACGCCGCGACTCAGTGCCGAACTCCGGTCACTGAAACTCATCTCAGTGCTGACGATAGGGTTTCGTGAAATCGGCAAGATTGGCTCCGGAGAGGAAGGTTGTAAGGCTTTGGGTTAGCTCTGCGCGAGCTTGTGTCGGGCTCAGTGCCGCGTCTGGGGTCTCTGCGCGCAGCAGAATCGGGATCGGCCGCGCAGGGGATTGTGTCAGCAGATCGTGGGTTGAAGGATGGCTGTATATCAGACCGAAATGTGTGCGCTCCGTTGAAGACTGGCTGCACGTTGAACTCGTGCAGACCGACGCTGCCTCAAGATATTGCGTCGCGCCATTGTTGAAGAGCGATGCACTGAGACTTGTATCGCCGCTCGCGGTTGGCAGCGTGAGTGGGCCATGCCATATCCAGTCTTCGCCACGAGCGGCGTGGCAGATCAATGTGTCATGCGCACCCAGGACCGGCGACACGCCGATCGATACCGTGGGACCTCCGCCAGCCTGCGTGTACTCCGCCCAGTGGAAGACCACAGCCCCGGTCTCGAGTGCCTCGTTCCACTCACGCTGCAGCCTGTAGACTCCCACACGCGCAGGAAAGACGCCGGTCTGCTGATTTTGTGCAGCTGACGCGCCTGGGTTCCGCATCATCGCCCGTGCATAGCTCACGCTGCCCAGAGCGATGAGCATCGCGAACACCACGCAACGCGTTGCCAGCGATCCTGGCCACGAGACCTCGCTGGAGACTGCGACCGGTGCAGTCGCCGACGGCAGCCTAAGATCGCGTCGCGGATTCCATCGGAACAAGATTGTGAACAGAAGCACCGTTGCGATGAAGAATAGACACGCGCCCAGGATGTAGTCGCCTGTCGCCGCGTGATCCTGCAGCCATGGATGCCGTAGCGCAATGACGTAGTACACCACCAGCCCGCAAAGGCGCACAAAATTGAACACGTATCCAAGCAGCACTGCGCCCGCAGTAAGCAGCAACCAGCGACGCAACCTCAAACGATAGAGGTATCCGGCAATCAGCGCGATGAATCCCATCGTCACTGCTCCGCGAATACCATTGCATCCGGGCGCGATGAACATGCCGAACTTCGGCGTAAACATCAGGCTCAGTTGATCCGGCGTGAGCGGCTGGCCAAGCAAGTGCGCGAAGCTGCGCGCGATGACCGATGATGCATGCTGCAGCGGGAAGATCAATAAACTGGTTGAAGAAGTGCGGAACGGGATTCACGAACCACATCAGCGCAACGGGAAACCATGCGGCGCGCAGCAGCTTCATGCCGCCGAACAGGAGCACGAATCCCGCCGTATACGCCACCGCGATGAATGAGTATGGAGGCAGGACGATCGGCCATGACGGCGACAGGACCATCTCAATGACGGCCTGGTCTCGCACATGAACAACAGCGATCGTCGCCGCGAGAATTCCAAGCCCCCACCACGAGCCATTCGCCTCCCAACGGAGCGAGCGCCAGACTCGCAGAATCAACATGAGGCTAACGATGGGAATCAATCCGCCAATCGACTTCAGAGGATCCACGATCCACATGACCCACAGGGCATCGCAAGTTGAGCGAATTGCAAAGAGACCAGCGATGCCCAGCAAGACCGCGACAGCAACGCCAGAAACCATCCGCAGACTTCTGTCGCTCGCTCTTCGCGCACACGCGGCCTGTCGGCCGTCGTCAGAGGTGCTGTGGACATATTTCAATTCTAGGGGCTTAGGCAGCGCGCACAAAGCATTATAAACGCCCTGTCACTATGCCCAAATTCAATAACTTAGGCGCTATGCACGGAGGCTTGCCGCTCGGAGTGACCTGAGAGTTCCGCCGCCCGGGCCTCCGCGTACGCCGCAGCGCCCAGCAGCGCGCAGGTTTCATCCAGAATCACACGCACCGGAATCGTATCCAAAAGGGGAGAAAGCCTGCCTTTGTCGAGGAAGGCCTGCATAAACTCGCCGTTCTCCAGAAACTTCAGGATCTTGGGAGCAATTCCGCCACCGAGATATACACCGCCCAATGCAAGCAGCTTCAGCGCAAGATTGCCAGCCTCCGCGCCATAGGACGCGGCGACGAGTTCGATCGTCTTCGCGCAGATCTCGCTTGAACCGTCCTCGGCGCAGGCGCCGATCACTGCATTCGGATCTTCCGTCTGCATACGCTCGCGCAGCCACGCCGGCTCTTCCATCTTCTGATCGTCCCGCAGAAACTCATAGACGTTCTGAATGCCAAGTCCGGAGACGACACGCTCCGTACTCACGCGGCCGTTCAGTTTGCGCCGGAGATAATTCAACAGTGCGATCTCCGTGTCGTTACGAGCCGCAAAATCGCAGTGACCACCTTCGGACGGAATCGGCAGATGACGCCGCAGAATCGCGATCCCAGATCAGCAGGCATTCGCCCAAACCTGTGCCTGCAGCGATCAATCCGCGGTGCCCCACCGAACTGGCATCGCCCGTGTGCAGCGTAAAAATCTTGTCGTTCGAGAGCTCAGCGATGCCATAGCCATTCGCCTCAAGATCATTGATCAGGAAAATGTGATGAATCCCAAGCGACCTCTGCAGGTCGCGCGCATCCAGCGTCCACGGCAGATTTGTCAGCTTCAGCCGGCCGTCGCGCACCGGTCCGGGACACCCGAAACAGCAGGCAATGATTTGATCACGAACGTCCGGCTGGCCGCTCTTCTCCGGCGAGAGAAACGCCTTCACTACATCATCGAGACAGGCGAACTCCGTAGCCGGAAACTTTTCATCGCGAACCGGCGACAGCTTACCGCCGACGAAGCCGTATAGCGCCAGATGAACCTTGGTCCCACCGATATCCCCGGCCAGAATCATGCGCTTTTATCTCTCCCGCTGCTAGATCTCCAGCGTGCCGACGCGGTATCCCTGTGCTTCGGCAACCGCGCTGGCCGGCGGCAACTTCGCCGCAGCGTCCTGATCCAGCAGAAAGAGAAGCTTACCATTCGCGGGGCGAATCAGTTGCGAGGGCAATCGCTCCGGATCGCGCGGCCCGGTCAGCACCTCGGCGACGATGTCCGTCTTGCCGGGTCCTTCGACCTCGAACGCAACCTCTGCCGCCTGGTTGATCACAGGCCATGTCAGCGTGATACGCCAGGTGTCCTTCTGCGGAACGTGATTCGCGACAACAAGGCGTCCCATCTCGTTGAGCGCGTCAGTATTCGGGAAGAGCGACGCCGTGTGTCCGTCAGGCCCCATGCCAAGTACGACCAGGTCGAACGCCGGTGACTCCGCGCCCTCGAGCTTCATCACATTGCGTAGCGTGCTCTCGTATCGCGACGCCGCTTCCTCAGGGTCGAGCTCACCCTCCATGCGGAAGACGTTCGCCGCAGGAATCGGCACCTTCGTCAGCAGCAGGTCCCGGCACACGCCGTAGTTCGACTCCGGATGGTTCGGCGGAACACAGCGCTCATCGACCCAGAAGAGCTGCAGCTTGTCCCACGGCACTGTGGCGAGAAATGGCTGAGCTGGATCGGACAGCAGCTTGAACGTCGCGTTGGGCGTGGATCCGCCTGAGATTGCGATGCGTGCGATTCCGCGCGATGCAACCGCCTGCTCCACCTTGTTTGCAAACAGATGTGCGGAGGCCTGAGCCATTGCGGCGGCCGAAGGCCACACCTGGTACGTAACAGTCACGGGACGAGCCATAGATCTCTCAACTCTCGAATTGTTGTTCAATGATCTCGCTACCTGGTGTGCCACTTGCGCCCGTCGCGGGCCAGCAACTCATCAGCGCACTTCGGGCCCCAGCTGCCCGCGGCGTAGTTCGGGAAATCCTTCGGCGGGTTCGCCTTCCACGCGTCGAGGATCGGCGTCATCAGCGCCCAGGTCGCCTCCACACCATCGCGATGGGCGAACAGCGTTCCATCGCCGAGCATCGCATCCAGCAGCAGCCGCTCATAGCCGTTTGCGGAGCTCTTGCCAAAGGCCTCTGCGTAGCTGAAATGCATCTCGACGTTCTTAACATTCGTCGTCGGCCCCGGCACCTTCGCGCCGAACACCAGCGAGATTCCCTCATCGGGCTGAATGCGAATCTTCAGCACATTCGGGCAGACCTGGCTGTTCATGTTGTTCGTCTTGAACAGATGCAGCGGCGCCTGCTTGAAGGTGACCGTCACCTCTGTAACGCGCGTATGGAGCCGCTTGCCTGCGCGAATGTAGAACGGCACGCCGGCCCACCGCCAGTTCTCGATGTTCAGCTTCATGCCGGCAAAGGTCTCCGTCGTCGACTGCGGATTGACGCGGTCTTCCTGCCGGTACCCGATGACCTTCTGTCCATCGATCACGCCCGGACCATATTGTCCGCGCACGGTGTCCTCTACAGGAATCGGATCAATGGCGCGCCACACCTTCAGCTTCTCGGTGCGCACCGCCTGCGACTCGAAGCTGTCGGGCGGCTCCATTGCGACGAAGCTCAGCACCTCCATCACGTGGTTCTGCAGAACATCACGCAGCGCTCCAGCCTGCTCGTAGAACGGCCCGCGGCCCTCGATGCCGATCGACTCCGCCGCCGTGATCTCGACGTAGTCGATGTAATTGCGGTTCCAGATCGGCTCGAAGATCCCGTTTCCAAAGCGGAAGACCAAAATGTTCTGCACGGTCTCTTTGCCGAGATAGTGGTCGATGCGGAAGATCTGATGCTCGGTGAGCACCTGGTTCAGCTCATCGTTCAGCTTGCGAGCGCTCTCCAGGTCCGTGCCAAACGGCTTCTCGATGATGACGTTGATCGATTGGCCCTTGTCCTTGACCTGCGTCATCTCGTGCTTCGCGAGCCGTTGCGCGATGTCTGCAAAGTACTCGGGCGCGACCGCAAGATAGAACAGACGGTTACCCGTCGTCCCATACTGCTGATCCAGCTCTGCAAGATATGCCTTCAGCTTGTCGAAGCCCTCATCGCTATCGAACTCGGTCGAGAAGTACTTCACTCGATCGATGAATGGCTTCAGCGCGGAGTCGCCACGGTCAACACCGCCGCCCTTCAGGATGCCTTCCTGCATGTCAGCCGAGAAGGTCGCCGAAAGATCGCGACGTGCCACGCCGACGACTACGAAGTCCTTTGGCAGCAGGTGCTGTTGCTCCAGGTGAAACAGCGCGGGCAATAGCTTGCGCTTCGTCAAATCCCCTGATGCACCGAAGATCACCACGATGCACGGCTCAGGAATTCGCTCTTCCTTCAGCCCCCCGTCCAGCTCCTCGCGATCCGTGAGCGACTGTCCAACTTCCTCTACCATGGTGGCCATAATGCCTCTCCTTCTCGGTGCAGGGTCTCTGCATGCCGCACTGCCGGCGTTTATCTACTTGTCGCCCGCTGGGGCCATTTTGACTGCGTGCCCGCCAAACTCATTGCGCATCACCGCCAGCATGCGATCCGTGAAGTTGTTCTCTTCGCGCGAGCGCAGGCGGCGAATCAACGCGTCCGTGATCACCGGCGCCGACACATTCAGATCGATTGCCTCAAATACGGTCCAACGGCCCTCGCCCGAATCCGGCACATACGCCTCCAGACCCTCGAGCGTCGGATTCTTCTTGAGCGCATCCGCAGTCAGGTCCAGCAGCCACGAGCGCACCACCGAGCCATACCGCCAGATCTCAGAGATCTGCACAAGGTCCAGATGCAGCGGCGTCTTCGCCCGCATAATCGAGAAGCCCTCGGCATACGCCTGCATGATGCCGTACTCGATACCGTTGTGCACCATCTTCACAAAATGTCCGGCGCCCGATGGTCCTACATGTCCCCAGCCTTCATTTTCCGCGGGCGCCAGTGCCTCGAAGATCGGCGTCAGGTACTTCACCGGTGCATCGTCGCCGCCGATCATCATCGAATAGCCCTCGGTGATGCCCCACACGCCGCCTGACGTGCCCACGTCGACAAACTCAAAGCCTTCGTTCTTCAACTCATCATGCCGGCGCTGCGAGTCCTTGTAATTCGAATTGCCGCCGTCGATGAAGATGTCGCCCTTCTTCATCAGCGGCTTCAGCTTCGCAATCGTCTGATCGACGGGATCGCCCGCAGGAACCATGATCCAGATCGCCCGTGGCGAATCTGTCAGGTTCTTCACCAGGTCTTCGAGCGAATTGACGCCGACCGAACCCGCATCATTAAGTCGCTTGACGGCGTCAGCGGAGAAGTCGAACCCGACAATCTTGTGGCCTGCCTTGCGGAGACGCTCCGCCATGTTGCCGCCCATCTTGCCGAGTCCGATTAATCCAAGTTGCATAAAATCCTTCCTCATCGCCGGGTCTCACCCGGTCGCATTCGCGTTGATATGCCTCTTAGAGAGTAATCCCAAACACGGTCAAGGGGAAAAGCGGCGCCGGCCCAAAGACGACATCAGGCCTTCGGAAAGTCCGCGCCCTCCGTCGTCGCCTGCCACTGGTTGAGCTCTTCATTCCACTCCTCCAGCCGTTTGCGGAAGCGCGTCAGCGCCATCTTGCCCAACAGCAAATGTTTTGGCAGATTGGAATCGCTCACCGCAGCAACTACAGCCTCTACAGCACGCTGCGGATCACCCGGCTGCTTGCCGGACTGCGTCTGAAAGTATTCGCGCGTCTTGCCTGCGGTGGGCTCGTAGTCCGAGATTCGCTCCTTCGCCTCCATGCCCGAACGCCCCAGAAACTCCGTACGGAATGGCCCCGGCTCGACAACCATCACGTGCACACCCAGCGGTGCCAACTCTGCGCCCAACGCCTCGGACAGCCCCTCTACTGCGAACTTGGTCGCGTTGTAGTATCCCCAACCCGGCGAGCCAATCAATCCACCGATTGACGAAAAATTCACGATCGTGCCTGAGCGTCGCTCACGAAATTGCGGCAGCAGCGCCTTCGTTACATTGATCAGGCCGAAGAGGTTCGTCTCGAACATCGGCATGTATTCGTTCTCAGCCACCTCTTCAATGGCGCCGGCCACGCCGTAACCCGCGTTGTTCACCAGCACATCAATGTGACCCACGCGCACCATCGTGTCCGCAACCGCTCTTTCGATGCTGTGCTGGCTTGTCACGTCCAGTGGCAACACCACCGCGTTGCCGGGATAGCGTTTCGCCAAATCTTCAATCGCGTCGACCCTGCGAGCCGTCGCCACGACCTTCGCACCGAGCGACAGCAGATACTCCGTCAACAGACGGCCGAAGCCGCTCGAAGCACCGGTAATGAACCAGTGCTTATCCTTCTGCGCAATCTTCACGGAAGTGGTCATGTCTATGGGACGCGTTTCACCCACGGGGCGATGCAAGCATCCTCATGTCGCAATATCCCTTCGATATTTCACAACCAGATCGCGACTACAGTTACTTCGGCGTCCAGTCTCGCAGTTCATCCACAGTCTTCTGATCCAGCGCCAGCAGCATGTCCGTTACCAGATCCACCGTCTTATCGAAGTCCTGGCGGTTCATAATGCCGTTGTGAGCATGCGTATAACGCACCGGGACGACAAGATTGACTGTCGGTGCGCCTCCCGCAGCCGTCTGCATCTCTGCCGAATCATCGCCATAACCCTGCACCAGATCTTCCTGGAGCGGAATGTGATTCTCCGTAGCAATCCTGCGCGCAAACGCCACCATCTTCGGATTGGCAATCGCACTTGTATCAAAGAGAAAGAGCCCTGGACCACCACCGAGATGCGCCTGCGTCTCCTCAGGATGCGCTCCCGGCACGTCACCCGAGACTCCGCCCTCAATCGCGATGCCAATATCCGGGCGAACAACCTCCGTCGCTGCCCGCGCTCCCCGCAGTCCAACCTCCTCCTGAGTCGTGGCGACAAAGAAGAGCTGGTTCGCGTGCGGACGATTCGCTGTCCGCCGCATCGCCTCAACAAGCACCGCCAGGCCCACGCGGTCGTCCCAGGCTTTCGCAAGATAGTTGTCCGTTCCGTTCAGCACAAGGAAAGGGGAGTCTGGCACCACAGGATCGCCCTGTGTCACACCCATTGCTGCGACTTCAGCCGCGTTATGCGCGCCTACGTCGAGAAATATCGAATTGCGCGGAAAGACTTCGTTGCGCTCGTTTGGCGGAATCACGTGCACATCGCGAATCCCCGTCACTGCATGGACGGGGCCTTTGCTGCCGAGGATGATCCAACGCTGATCCGGAAGCGCCTGGTCCAGCCATCCGCCAAGCATCTGCATCGAGAGAAACCCGTTCGGCGTTATGCGGCGAATCATGCCGCCGAGCTCATCCATATGCGCGTCGATCATGATGCGCGGGCCGCTCGCACCCTGCTGCGCAATCACCGAGCCCATGCCGTCATAGCGCAGCGGCACCGTCGCCAGCGGCTTCATCTCGCCGACCATGATTGCCCGCACGGGATCCTCAAACCCCGGCGGTCCCGGCGCGTCTGCAAGTTGCTGCAAGAGCTTCTGGGTGCGGTCCTGGGCATGCAGACTGCCCGGCGCAAAGGCAAGCAAGGAGATACCGAGAGCGACAAGTGAAAGACGCTGCGAAGTCATGGCCACCTGTATACAACATCGCCCCCAGCCCTCTATACACTTTTGTCAGTGTGAATGAGCTCTTCCCCATCATCGATGCGGCACTTGACTCCGCTGCCGAGCGCTCCGGCGCGCATCTTGCATGCCGTCGGGGCTGCCATCAGTGCTGCATCGGTGTATTCGCAATCACGCCGTTCGATGCCTCAGAGCTCCGCGAGGGGCTCGCAGCCGCGCAGAGCGATCTTGCCGAGCGGATCCGCACTCGCGCGCTTGCTTCACGCGAACGTCTGCTGGCCGCCGGCTTTCCGGGAGACGCTAACACCGGCATCCTCTTCACCGAACCACATCACCAGGAAGCATTCGAAGAATTCGCCAACGACGAGCCATGTCCCGTGCTCGACCCAGCGACGGGCACCTGCGATCTCTACGCGTCGCGGCCGGTGCAGTGCCGCACCTTTGGACCGCCGATGCGCGATGAGGACGATCGCCTCACCGTCTGCGAGCTCTGTTTCACGCACGCATCGGCAGAAGAAGTGTCACGTTGTGAGATGGACCAGAGCTGGCGTCCACTCGAAGACAAGCTCATCGCGCAGGCTGAGTCAGACCCCGCGAATGCCGGCCCTACACTGATCGCCTTCGCGCTTACGCTGTGATCTCGCGCACGCCGCCTTCGCCCGCCACCAGCGCCATCTCCGCCATGCCCAGGAACAATCCGTGCTCCACCACGCCGATGATCGATCGGATTTCCGCCGCAGTCTTCTCGGGATCTTCGATGACACCGCAGGCGCAATCGAGGATCCAGTTGTTCTCATCCGTCAGCACCGGACCCGATCCGTCCTTCTTCATGCGCAGCTTCGGATTAAGGCCAAGCTCTGCGAGGCGCGGTTCCACCAGCGGTCGCGCCATCTTGATGATCTCGACCGGCAGCGGAAACCTGCCGAGCTTCTTCACCATCTTCGATTCATCCACAACGCAGATGAATCTATCCGCCGCACTCGCGACGATCTTCTCGCGCAGCAGTGCCGCTCCTCCACCCTTGATCAAATACAGTCTCGCACCCGGTTCGACCGCGACCTCATCCGCGCCGTCAACATAGAGATCGAGCTCCGGCAACTGTTCGAGCGTAACAACCTCCATACCCAGCGAGCGGCCCAGTTCTGTGCTGGAATCGCTCGATGCCACGCAGCGGATCTTCAAACCAGCTTTGACGCGCTCACCCAACGCCTTGATAAACATCACCGACGTCGTCCCCGTGCCCAGTCCGACGCGCATACCGTCTTCGACCATCGCCGCAGCGCGTTTCCCTACCAACGCCTTCGCTTCGTCCTGAGTCACCGTCTTCTATCCTTGCCTGGGCCACACCGTATTCGGCTCGCCCGTCTTCACTGCATAGGCTATGAGAAAACGCAGCGACTCTGTATCGCTGCCGTTGCGGCTGACGCGGTGAAAGCTCGCCGCGTCAATAAAGCTCTGTCCCTCTACAAACGTCTCGGGCTCGTCATCATCGAACGCCGAGATCACCGAGCCCTCGAGCACATATCCCAGCCCCACAACCGGATGCGAGTGGCCGCTGGCGTCCGCTCCCGGCGGGTACTCCACAAGAAACAACCGCGTCTCCCAGCCGGGCACATCCGCAATCGGAGAGGTCTGCAAGAGCGTGCGTGTGATCTCGGCACTCATCTTCGTGCATTCTCCCACAAAGCAGAGGGCGGAGGCCGCTGGCCCCCGCCCGTTGTTTCCTCGAAATCAATCTACTTCTTAACCAGCTTCTTCGCGGCCTCAACCACGTGCGCCGACGTGATACCAAGCTTCTCAAGCACAATCGGACCCGGAGCCGACGCGCCGAAACGATCGATGCCGATTGCGATGCCATCGCGGCCGATGTACTTATACCAGCCCAGCGTCGCGCCGGCCTCAATGGAGATCTTCGGAACGCCGTGCGGGAAGAGCGACATCTTGTACTCTTCGCTCTGTTCTTCGAAGATCTTCCAGCTCGGCATCGAGATGACCGTCGCGTTGATGCCCGCGCCCTTCAGGTCGTTCGCCGCTTTCATCGCAACCTCAACCTCGGAGCCGGTCGCGACGATGATGACGTCCTTGCCGAACTGCTCGAGCACGTACGCTCCCTTGCGGCAGCCTTCGAAGACCTTGTACTTCTGCGCATCCAGCACGGCGATATCCTGCCGCGTCAGCGCCATGAAAGCAGGCAGTTTGCGCTCCACCATCAGGCCCCAGCACGCCGAAGTCTCGTTCGCATCCGCCGGACGGAAGTCCGTCAAATCCGGAATCGCCCGGAGCGACATCAGGTGCTCGATCGGCTGATGCGTCGGTCCGTCTTCGCCCAGACCTACCGAATCATGCGTGAAGATGTACAACGAGTGCGACCGCATCAGCGCGCCCATGCGCAGCGCAGAACGGCAGTAGTCAGAGAACGTGAAGAACGTCGAGCCGAATGGCAGCAAGCCACCGTGCTCCGCGATGCCGTTCACCGCCGCCATCATGCCGAACTCGCGTACGCCAAAGAAGATATTCCGGCCCTTGGGGTCCAGATGGAAGTTGCCTGAGTCCTTGAAGATCGTCTTCGTCGAACTCGTGAGGTCAGCGGCGCCGCCAAAGAGCTCCGGCAGCACAGCGCCCAGATTGTTCAGCACCACCTGGCCCGCGTTACGAGTCGCCACCTTCTTCTCTGTCGGGAAGGTCGGCAGCGCCTTCTGCCATCCGTCAGGCAGCTTCTGCGCCGTGGTGCGGTCATATTGTGCGGCGAGCTGCGGGAAGTCCTTCTTGTAGGCGTCATAGCGCTCGTGCCAGTCAGCGACGGCCTTTGTGCCCTTGTCGAGGGCCGTGCGCCAGTTCTCCAACGCAGGCTCAGGGATAACCCAGTTCTGGTCTTCGGGGAAGCCGAAGAACTTCTTCGTCTCCTTGGCGCCTTCGGGCCCGAGAGCTTCGCCGTGGACGGCCTTGGTGCCAGCCTTGGGCGCGCCATAGCCGATGATGGTGCGGACGCGAATCAGCGACGGCTTCGTCCGCTCCATCTTCGCCGCCTCAATCGCGCGGTTCAGCTCTTCGAGGTCGTTGCCATCGGAGACGAACTGCACATGCCAGTCGTAGCTGTGGAAGCGCTCCGTGACGTCCTCCGTGTAGCTCAGGTCCGTCGGGCCATCGAGCGAGATCAGATTGTCGTCGTACAACACAATCAGCTTGCCGAGCTGCAGCGTGCCGGCCAGCGAGCAGGCCTCGTGCGAAATGCCTTCCATCAGGTCGCCATCGCCGCAGAGCACATAGGTGTAGTGGTCAACGATCTTGTACTGGTCGTTGTTGTAGACGCCGCCCATGTGCTTCTCAGCCATCGCGAGGCCGACGGCCATCGCGAGACCCTGGCCCAGAGGTCCGGTCGTCACCTCGACGCCAGGAGCCTCCGTAACCTCGGGATGACCCGGCGTGTGCGATCCCCACTGCCGGAACTGCTTGAGTTGCTCAAGCGGCAGATCATAGCCCGTCAAGTACAGCGCTCCGTACAACATCGCCGACGCGTGCCCGTTCGAAAGCACGAAGCGGTCGCGGTCCGACCACTTCGGCTCTTTCGGGTTGTACTTCATGAACTTGTGGTACAGCAGGTACATAATCGGCGAGCAGCCGAGCGGAGCTCCAGGGTGTCCGCTCTTGGCCGCTTCCACCTGATCGACCGCCAGAAGTCGCAGAGTATTAATCGAAAGCTGATCGAGCTCGGCCTGATTGCGAGCGTCGAGAGAAGATGCTTGTTCAGTCATTCTGTCCTCAGGAAGGGGATAAAGTTCGCAGGCACGGCTGCGCTGGGGTTCGGGAAATCAACGTTCCGACACTCTTTCAAGTGTACTCGTCCTGAGCCGCACACCGCATCAACAGCCCTTCAAGGGGCCAAGCGCTCGCCGAGTTTTCTTTGATCTTTAGTGCCGTGGCTGTTGTGGTGGAGGCCCGCTCCTCTGCGGTGCCGGCTCACTCCGCGGCGGCGGAGCAGGTGCCGGATGCGGTGCGGCTTCGCGCATCTGCGGCTGACCCGCCGGTCGATTCTCCCGCAGATTGTCCAACTGCTGCGGACTCAGTGGACGGCCCGGGTCGGTGTTCTGGATCGCCTGCCGCTGCTGGTCGAAGCTTGGCCTCGTCGGCGGCGGCACCTCGCGGTTGTACAGCTGCTGGTGCGGCCCTTCGTCCACAGGCGCGCCCGGCCGCGGAAGCTGCTCGGTCCCGTGAACCGCATTCGCCGACTCTCCGCCCCGGATGGCCATCGGCTGCCCGCCCTGCTGCGGTTGTGCTCCCAGAGTGACGCTACTCGGATAGGTCGCAGGCTTTGGCCTGCTCGGCGGCTGAGTGCCGGCGACGGGGGCATTCTGCTTCGCGTTCGACGGTTGGGTCGCCTGTTGACCGGACTGCCCACTCTGAACTGGAACGTTCGAAGATGTAGGTGGCGTCGGCCGGCTCGGCGGCGGCGCAGGGGCAGGGTTGTTCTGGTGAGACTCCGATTCGCTCTCAGCCTGCTGATTCGCCTCGGCCTTCTGCTGCGGAGTATTCCTGTACTCGATCTGATTCACCTCATTCGATGGCTGCGCGCCAGCCGCGGCGTTGTTGCCTCGCCGTTCGACAGGCGCCGGCGGTCCCTGTTGCGTCGCCGGCACCTGCGGCAATTGTTGCTCGTTGCTGATCGGCCTTTCCTTATGCGACATCAGCACCGGCCGAGCCAGGCGCGAAGGAAACGCATTCGCGCGGGCCGGCGCCACCATCGTCCGCTCCGGTGTCACCATGGGATGCGCAATCATCGGCGCCGACGCCAGCTGCGTTGGCTGCAGATGCACCAGCGACGACCGCACCGGCTGCCCGCTCGCGAAGCTGGCCTGGGACACCGAGACCGTTCCAGCCGTGCGGTTCTCAAACTGTCGCCGCGGCCCCAGCGGGTCCGCATACACATTGCGGTTGGTGGTGTCGTAGACCGTCCGCACCTGGTTCACATTGCGGTTGTACAGATTGCTCGCGTTCACGCGATTCAGGTACAGCGTGCTCGAGTGATACCACGGCGCATACGGTTCGTTCGGACCCAGCGGGAACCACGCCGCCGCGCCATTGCCCGGGTGCACAAACACCACCAGCGCAGGCGCGTATACCGGATGGACGACCGGCGGTCCCGGCACCCATCCCCAACGCCCGCCGAAGATCGCCCATCGTCCGTAGTGGAATGGCGCAAAGCCCCAGGGCGCGGCGTCAATCCATGTCCATCCCCACGGAGCAACCCACGTCCAGCGCCCATAGCAATAAGGCTGCCAACCCGCCGGAACGCTTGCCGGGAACCACACCGTCCCGTAGTCCTCTTCCGGCAGCCAGCTTCCATACTGTTGCAACTCAGCGCCACCCACCGTGTCCGCGTTCAGATAGTTCTGCTCTGCGGCCTCGCCCGCCTCATACGACTGGTCCCGCTGGCTCGAGAACGAATCCAGCGGATCGCGGACCTGCGGCCGCGCCACCCATTGCCCCGACACCGGATTCGTTCCGGACAGCCGCAACGCCTGCCCCTCGCCGACCGTCTGCTGCAGCCCGTTCCCATCAACCTCCGCCACGCCCGAGAACACCGTAACCACTGTCCACTCGCCGCTTGGGTCCACGTCGACGCGCACATCGCCCGCCGCCAGCACCGTCACGGCGACGTTCGGTGTATCCAGCTCTGTTGTTGTTCCCGGCTCCAGCTCATAGGCCCGCAGACGCACACTGCCCTGGCCCAGGCCGAACTGCGCCAGCGTGTCCGTCATTGCCGTCACCGTCAGATCGGTGGTCTGCGCCATCCGCACCGCCAGCTGCCCACCCTCCACCTCGGCCAGCGCGTTGTAGTCGGTCCAAAGACGGTCGCCTGTCGTCAGCGGGTAGTTCACCTCGGCCGGGCTGAACTGATTTACGCTTGCCGGCTCTACGGAGACGTTTCCCTGAACCACACTCAGCCGCGCCACCTGCGTCGGCGGATCTGCGCTCGGCTGCACCTGCGTCGGGTCAGCATTGTCCTGACCGGGCGGCGGATACCCCTGGCTCGCATCCGGCTGCTGCTGCGCCCGCGCGGTCATCGACAGCACCAACCCCAGCGCGGCCAACATCAGCGAACTGCGGAAAGCCCCTGTGTTGCATCCCTTGCGGCTCATTACCATCCTCCCCCGCGCTCGGTGTGGCGCTTCAGTGTAACCCCGTCTGCAGCCGAAAGACGCGGCCCTCCGGGGCGCGGCGTATCCTTGCGCATTACGCTTGCGAAACCCTAATCCACGGAACCACTTGCCTTCCCGCGGCGTATCCTTTCATGAGCCGGTGTGTTCCCTGGCCAACGCTCTCTGCTGAGGTCCTTTGGATGAACCAGCTGAACTCGATTCGATGGTCCCTGCTCGCCGCTGCCGCCTGCGTACTCCTGGCCGGCTGCAATATCTCCCACAGCAAGAACGGCAACGGAGACAACGTCCAGATGCGCACGCCCTTCGGCTCCATGCACATCAAAACCGATAAGGACGCCAACGTCGCCGGCATCGGTGTCGCCACTTACCCTGGGGCCGTTCCGGTCAAGGAACACGACGGCCAGAAGAATGACGCCGCCGACATCAACCTCAACTTCGGCGACTTCCATCTCGGCGTCAAAGCCGCCTCCTTCCAGACGTCCGACTCGCCCGACAAAGTCGAGGCCTTCTACTTCAAAGATCTGACCCGCTACGGCCAGATCCTGAAGTGCGAGGGCGACCATGCAGTCGGGCAACCGACGCGTACGGCCGACGGACTCACCTGCGACGAGAATCACAAGCGTGAGATCCATATCTCCGGCGACAACGACCGTAACCAACTCGAACTCCGTGTCGGCTCACCGGATCACATGCACATCGTCGGCATTGAGCCGAAGGACGGCGGCACACGCATCGGTCTCGTCGCTCTCGATCTCCCCAGCCACCACGACCAGTCCGATAGCGAATGACCTCGCCTGCGTTGCGGCCCGCGCACACCTCGCGTAGCCTCAAACTGTGCCCCCAACTCATTGCCCTCGCTGTCACGCAGCGCTCCCCGAGGAGCATGAGGGTTCGCTCGTCTTCTGTTTCAACTGTGGCGCACCACAGATAACCGTCTCCGAAGAGCTCCTCACGGAGGCGCAGAAACAACGCGCAGTGCTCGACTCCGGTCTCCCTGACGGCGTACTCGGCTCGCACCCGGACGGCGTCGTCTGGCCCGCAGCCATTCGCTATGCCCTGCTCGCCGGAGCCCTCGCTGCAGCACTCACGCTGGTCTCCTTCGCCCTTCCACCGGTCATCCTGCTCGCCTGGTTCTGGGCGATCGGAGCCCCCGTTGTCGTCCTCGGCGTCTATAACGCGAAGATCCGCCCCACGAGCCTCCGCGCAGGCTTCGGAGCCCGCCTCGGTCTGCTCTGCGGCCTCGCCATCTTCTTTGCGATGTCGGCCATCAACGCCTGCGGTCTTGTCTTCGCGCGCTTCGTCTTCCACAACGCCACGCAGATCGACATCCAGCTCGCCGCCATGTTCACGGAGCTGCGCACGACGATTCAGCAGCAGGGCGGTCCTGCGCAGGCGCCCGTGCTCGCCTGGCTCAACATCCCTGAAGACCGCCTCGGCCTGCTCCTGATGATGTCCGCCTTCGTCCTCATCATCTACCTCGGACTCTCCGCACTCGGCGGCGCCTTCGCCGCTCTGCTGCGTTCACGCGCCGAGACAAAATAGCATCACGCGCCGACGAACGCACCCTCACGCTCCACTGCTATCATCATGGGCAGTTATGAGTGAAGCTTCTACCCCAGCCTCAACGAACTCCGACGCCACACGCCCGCCCCGCCTTCGCGAGAAGGGCCGCCTCATGTCCTCCTCGGAGATCGAACGCACCCTCGTCCGTCTTGCGCACGAGATCGTCGAGCGCAACAACGGCGCCGCCAACATCGGCCTCGTCGGCATCAAGCGCCGCGGCGTTCCGCTCGCGCAGCGCATCGCCAAGCTCATCGAGACCATCGAGCGCCAGCCCGTCCAGACCGGAGTGCTCGACATCAGCTTCTATCGCGACGACCTTTCCACGCGCGACGTCCGTCCCGTCGTGGAGAAGGGCGAGATCGGTTTCGACATCGAAGGCCGCGACATCATCTTGATGGATGACGTCCTCTACACCGGCCGCACCATCCGTGCCGCGCTCGATGCCCTCTTCGACCACGGTCGCCCTAAGAGCGTCCAGCTCCTCGTCCTCATCGACCGCGGCCATCGCGAGCTTCCCATCGAAGCACGATTCATTGGCCGCATCGTCCCCACCTCGCGCCGCGAAATCATCGAGGTCAAGCTCCGCGAGATCGACAACGACGAGCAGGTTATCCTCGTAGAGCTGGTCGAAGAATAGCCAAACTCGTCGAAGAGTAACCAACACCTCACAATCTGCTTTAAACTGTCTCCACACACCCGCTGGAGAATCCGCGCATGAGCGCAGAAGCCGTTGCCGCCGAGACACCGGAAGGCTTGCCCCTTCCCGCACCCAACGCCCCCGAGCCCCTCAGCATGGGCGCGGTGCTGCGCATTGTCCCGCTGCGCCGTCTCTGGTACGCGCAGGTCGTCAGCGTCTTCGGTGATTTCCTCGCACTCTATGCCGTGATGACGATTGTGACCTACAAGCTCCACGCCACGCCGCAGCAGGTCACCGGCATCCAGATCTCCTACCTCGCACCCATCGCCATCCTGGGTGTCATCAGCGGCGTCTTCGCCGATCGCTGGCCGATCAAGCTCACGCTGGTCTCGAGCGATCTCACCCGCGCTGCGCTCTGCCTGCTTCTTCTCCTGGTGCACTCCATCGCGGGCTTCTACCTCGTGCTCGCGTCGATCAGCGTCGTCTCCAGCTTCTTCTCACCGGCCCAGGGCATCGCTCTTCGCTCAGCGGTCCCGTTTCACGGCCTTCGCTCCGCCAACGCGCTCATGCAGCAGGTGATGTTCATCATGCGCATCGTCGGCGGCC
Organism: uncultured Acidobacteriaceae bacterium; assembly: GCA_963713395.1. GTDB lineage: Bacteria > Acidobacteriota > Terriglobia > Terriglobales > Acidobacteriaceae > Granulicella. The sequence goes on from CAVQLS010000005.1 coordinate 153,275, forward strand.
CCATCGCCGTCACCATCGTCACCGTGTTCGGCGTCAGGGTCTGCTACGTCGGCGACTCCATCAGCTTCGTCGGCTCAGCCTCGCTCATCGCCTCGCTCGCTCTCACCATCCCCGCTCGCAGCGCCGCGCAGCGGGCAAATCAGGGCAGCGCAGTCGTGCCCAGCCAACCTACCGGCATCCGCCGCATCCTCGCCGACATGCGTGAGGGCACAAACTTCATCCTTCACCACGCCGCGCTTCTCTTCGTCATCACCGCGCTTGCCGCCGGCATGTTCGCCCTCGGCTGCTTCGCTCCGATGATCGCCGTCTATGTACGCGACAATCTGCACGCCTCGCAGAAGATCTTCGGTGTCACCAGCGCCATGATCGGCATCGGCCTTCTCGCGGGCATCAACGTCCTCACCGCCGCTGCCAAAAAGGTGAAGCACACCTCGCTCGTCTACTTCGGCCTGGGCGGCATGGCCGTCGGCACCTTCGTGCTCGCCGCCGTCCCACACCTCGCGGCCACCATCCCAGCGCTCATCCTTATCGGCTTCGCCGCCGGCGGCATCATCGTTCCCTCGCAAACCATGATTCAGGAGGAGACACCGCAAAACATGCTCGGCCGCGTCGGCTCAACCGTCATGTCGTTTGTCTTCTCCGCGCAGATCGCGGGCCTGCTCCTCAGCGGAGTGCTCGCCCAGCACACCAGCGTGCGCGGAGTCTTCCTGCTCAGCGGCATCCTTCTCGCCGTGCTCATACTCGCCGGCAAACTCTGGATGGAGCCCAAGCCTCACCAACCGGTCGCCGCTCCGGCCAGCTAGCGCACGACCTCGGCCAGCGCTTCACCTGCGGCCGCCAGAATCGTCTCCACCTCGCGCCTTCCAATCACCGCCGACACAAACGCCGCCTCAAACTGGCTAGGCGGCAACCATACCCCGCGCTCCATCATCCCGCGATGGAACCGCCCAAACGCCTCCGTATCCGCCGCGTTCGCCGACGCAAAGTCCCGCACCTCCGACGGCGTAAAGAACCACGTGAACATGCTGCCCACGCGATTCGTCGTCATCGCAATGCCCTGGTCCGCGGCCAGTTTCGCCACACCATCGGCAATCGCAGCCGACGTCCGCTCCAGCGTCGGATAGATCTCATTCTTGTACGCCAGCAGGTGCGCAATCATCGCAACACCGGCGGCCATCGCCAGAGGATTCCCGCTCAGCGTCCCCGCCTGGTACACGGGGCCTAATGGCGCGAGCTGGTCCATCACATCCCCGCGCCCACCGAAACAAGCGACCGGCAAACCACCGCCAAGAATCTTGCCGAGCGTCGTCAAATCCGGCGTTCCGTTCTCGCCCAGCTCTTCTGCGAATCGCTCCTGCGCTCCGCCCACCGCCAGCCGGAAACCAGTCATCACTTCATCGAAGATCAGCAGAGCGCCATGCTCACGCGTCAGCTTTCGCAGCCCCGCAAGATATCCGGGCTTCGGTGAAATCGTTCCCGCATTTCCGACAACTGGCTCAACGATCACGCAGGCAATCTGGTCCGGAAACGCTCCGAACGCGTCCTCCACTGCCTCAAGATCGTTGTAGGGCAGCGCCAGCGTATGCATCGCGGTCTCGGCCGGCACGCCCGCCGAGCCAGGAATCCCGAACGTCGCCACACCGCTTCCGGCCTTCACCAGCAGCGCATCCGCATGCCCGTGATAGCAGCCCTCAAACTTGATGACGAACGGCCTGCCGGTGAATCCGCGCGCGAGGCGAATCGCGGACATGCACGCCTCGGTGCCCGAGCTCACAAAGCGCATCCGCTCCATCGACGGAAAGCAGCGCTGCACCAGCTCCGCCAGATCCGACTCACTCGGTGTGCTCGCGCCAAACGATGTCCCATGTTCGGCCGCGCGCTTCACCGCAGTCACCACCGGGCCGAACGCATGCCCCAACAACATCGGTCCCCATGAGCCGAACAGATCCAGGTACCGGTTCTTGTCTGCGTCGTACAGGTAGGCTCCCTCCGCCCGAACCACCATCGGCGGATCCCCGCCCACAGCGCGAAATGCACGGACAGGCGAGTCCACGCCGCCCGGCAGATACCGGTTTGCTCTTTCATTCAGTGCAGCAGATCGGATTCTTGGTAGCGGCATTCTGCGCCAGTATACGTTCTACGAACAAATTCGCCTTCGTTACCGAAGCCCACGTCCCCCAACAGGTACCGGCGTCCGAATCAGCAGAAATCCCAGCGCGAGAAGCAGCCCCAGGAAGTAGATCATCGTCGCGGTGTGCGGCTTCTCCGGCTCATCATTCGTGAAGCAGCGCCACAGCATGCCAACCCCCACAAACAGGAACACCCACTGAATGTGCGCTCCGGTCGACCCCGCATTCATGTCGCTGTTCACCGTCAGCCCGAAGAAGAGGAAGCATGTCAGCGCAATCAACCCGCGCTGCATGCGCCCCAGCGCATACGTCGCCTGCGCTCCATCCAGTCCCAGCACCGGAACCAGGTTGAACAGATTGATCCACGCACCCACATTTGCCAGCACCAGGAACAGTTGGTTCATCATCCCATGCGTGCCCCAGGCAACGGCGAGACACGCCAGCGCTGCCACCAGACCATACATAGGCCCGGCCAGCGCAATCGCCGCCAGCTGGTCTACCGTCACACCCATGCCGTACCAGCGCACATACGCGCCGAGCCCCGGAAAGAACAGCGGCAGATCCGCTTTCAGCCCACGCCGCCGAACCGCGACGTAGTGCCCCATCTCATGGATGAGGATGCCCACCGTAAATCCCAGCGCAAACTTCCACCCGAAGATCGCCCAGTACAGCCCAAAGAATCCAAGAATCCCCAGCAAGAATTTCAGCTTGAACAGCAGGAAGAGCGCTGACTTGATCTTGATCAGAAACAGCGCGATCGGCGCAAACGGCCCCAGCCGCTTCGTCCACTTCGCCTTGCGGTCGTCTTCAGCCTTCAACCGGCTGTCGATCTGCGCAATGTGCTGCTGAATCCCCGCCGCCTGCTCCGCATTCTCCGGCAGCCACTTCAGCGTCGAGCGCCAACGCTCCCTCGCCTCGGTCCACTTGCCTTGCTGCTCAAACTGCTGGGCCGAGCCCGCCAACTCACGCAAATAGAGCCCATAGGTCAACGTTTTGCAGTCTGGACACGCCAGCGTGCCATCCGGAAGCCAGTGGCTGCAGCTCGGGCAGCTATGTATCTCCGTTGGTGGCGCGGGCTCGGGGGAAAAGGTCGTTGCAGTCGACATGAAAATAGGGCCAATACCATTCTATGAGACTGCATCGCGTCACGTCCGTCACACATGTCTCCCACCCTCTGAGGCACAGCCGGGCAGATCGCGTCAAATTCGCTGCCTGCAATCGATTGCAACCCCAATGCGACAAAATTTACCAATAAAATCGCATACTTTCGATACTTCGATGACACGCGAACAGTCGTAGCCCGAAGCGAATATTTTTGCGGAAACCCCACCCCGGTGTCGTATTCTAAAACTTCGCCAGCAGGCAGGTTTGGAGGTGTATCTAAGTGGCAGAGGTTCGTGTGCAGGAAGGCGAGCCCCTTGAGAATGCCCTGCGCCGTTTTAAGCGCAAGGTGCAGACGGAAGACATCATCAAGGAGGTCAAGCGCCACTCCTTCTACCTGAAGCCGGGCGAGAAGCGTCGCGTGAAGGAAGCTCTGGCTCGTAAGCGGAACAGAAAGAAAGTCCGCAAGGAGCAGGACTAACCCACGCAGTTAGTGGAGCAGCAGGGATCGGGCAAATGCCTGGTCTATAACAAGAACTCGGCAGGGGACGGGGCGTTTCGGCGCCCCGTTCGCCGCGATAACCCCAGGGAGAGCCGCCAAACCGTGCGGCATCCTCAAGATCAGTCGACGGGCCCCGCTGCAAAAATTCGCATTTAGGCTTGAACACGCGTCCTGGGGATCTTCACCCTTGAGTCTGGACCTCTGGTAACGTTTCAGCCTTATCCCGCAAGACTGGGAGAAGGCGCAAATGGAATTCACGGACCGCATCCTGAAGTGCTCGGACTGTGGCAACGAGTTCATCTTTACCGCAGGCGAGCAGCTCTTCTTCTACGATAAGCAGTTTAAGAACGACCCCAAGCGTTGCAAGCTCTGCAAGGCCAAACGTGCTGGCCTGGGCCGCACGGCCAACGCCAATGGGTCCCTAACCCTTCCGCTTTCGCGCACAGAGACCCGAACGAAATGTTCGGCCTGTGGCGTGGAGACCACCGTCCCGTTCAAGCCCACCCAGGGCCGGCCGGTGCTCTGTCGCTCCTGCTTCCAGATGAAGCGTGTTCCCTCGGGTGTCGCTGCAGTCGCCCAGATGGACTCGCCCGCTGCGCAGGTCGCCGCCGCCGTCGAACAAGTGCTCCCTAACGGAGACCCTCCATCGTCCGTAGATGCGCACACCACCCTCGGCCTGATCGCCCAGACGCCCGTCATCGTTGAGACTCCCGACACGTCTTCGTTCGTCGCCGAGGCTACCCGCGCATGAGTTCGCATGGCTCACCCATCAGGCTCGTGTAGCCTGATGCGGTGACGCGTGTCCCTTCGCACCCAGCAACCCTCCCCGGCGACGACTCCCTCATCCGCGCCCGCCACTCCCTCGGCAACCTCGAACTCACTCTCTGCACCGACGGCACCTTCCTGCTCGACGGCGGCGCCATGTTCGGTGTCGTCCCCAAAACCCTCTGGAGCCGCCGCACGCTCGCCGACGCAAACAACAACATCCTCCTCGGCCTGAACGCGCTCGTCATCCGCATGCCCTCCGCGCTCGTGGTCATCGAGACCGGCCTCGGCAACAAGCTCTCCCCGAAGATGCGGGAGATCCACCAGAACCACGAGCTCCTTCCCGCCTCACTCGCCGCCGCAGGCGTTCGTCCCGAAGACGTAACCCACGTTCTCAACACCCACCTTCACTTCGACCACTGCGGCTGGAATACCACCCTCCACCCCGACGGCTCCGTCACCCCCACCTTCCCCAACGCGCGCTACTTCTTCGCCGCCGGAGAACTCGCGCACGGGCGTCTGCAGCACGACCGCGACCGCGTCAGCTATCTCTCGCCCAACTACGATCCTCTGCTCGCCTCCGGCCAGCTCACCCTGCTCGACCTGCATAGCCGTGGTGGCTACACGCCAAACGACCCCCGCCTTCGCAACTCCGAAGCGCCGGACCTCCCTTTACCCACCATCCAGACCTCACCCGAAATCCTGCCCGGCCTCACCGTCGAACCCTTCCCCGGCCACACCGCCGACATGCTCGCCGTTCACATCGAGTCAGGCAACGAACACGCCGTCTACACCGGCGACCTCTTCCCTACGCACCACCACCTCGACCCCACCTGGGTCATGGGCTACGATCTCGACCCAATCCGCTGCATCGACGAGCGCAAGCGCCTTCTTTCCCGCGCCATCCCCGAGCACTGGCTCCTCATCTTCCCCCACGACCACCACGTCCCTGCCACGCACGTAACCCTCAACGACAAAGGCCGCCCCACGGTCTCTTTCGCATCTACTAACCACTAGCTACTAACCACTGACTTCTTATGGCCGACACCTTCTCTCACTTCGACATCGCTGCCATGCCCAAGCCCGACGCCTACAAGCTCCTGGCCTCGGTCATCATGCCACGCCCCATCGCCTGGGTCGTCTCGCGCGACGCCGCCGGCGCACTCAACGCCGCACCCTTCTCCTTCTTCAACATCCTCTCCGCCGACCCGCCGCTCGTCGCCATCTGCTTCGCCGACGCCCCCGACCGCGAGGGCAAGGACACCCTCTCGAACATCCGCGAGCACAACGATTTCGTCGTCAACCTCGTCCCCGAAGAGCTCGCGCCTCAGATGAACATCACCGCCACCAACGCGCCGCGCGGCACCGACGAAACCAAACTCGCTGGCCTCGACCTCACACCCTCCGCCGTCATCGAAGTCCCACGCATCGCCGCTTCACCCGTTGGCCTCGAGTGCCGCCTCTTCCAGATCATCGAGCCTGGTGGCACCAGCGTCATCGTGCTCGCACGCGTTCTCTATGCGCATGTCCGCACCGAGGCCTTCGCCAACCTCGAGCGCCTCTACATCGACCCGCACAAGCTGCGCCTCATCGGCCGCATGCACGGCGCCGGCGGCTACTGCCGCACCACCGACATCTTCACCATGGACCGCAAATTCTGGCCGCTCGACGAATAATCGGCGCACCTGACGCACGCGCTCATAAACTGAGCCTCGAAAATCATCTAGACAAACGTTTTTCTTTACCCTGCGACGCCACCGCTGATATGCTTCCTCCTTCACCGGAGAAAGCCGCTTGCGAACCCGCTGGGTGCTGATCGCCGTGCCCGCCCTCATCCTCATCTTCTGGCTGCAGATGCTTCACGCTGTCCGCGGCCAGTCCCTCACCTGGGACGAGGGCGACCACATCTTCGCCGGCTACGAGAGCTGGAGGACCCACGACTTCGGCCTCAACCCGGAACACCCGCCGATGGTCAAGATGATCGGCGCGCTCCCACTCCTTCCACTCGACCTCAAAGTTCCCACCGTCGGCCATCGCTTTTTCAAGGAAGAAGCCTACTTCGACGGCCGCGATCTTCTCTTCCACAACGGCCCCGCCGACGGCGGCCATTACGACTCCAACACACTCCTCTTCCGCGCCCGACTCTTCGCCTCCATCTTCTCGCTGGTCGCCGCCGTACTCGTCTTCCTCGGCACTACGGAGATGTTCTCGCTCACCGCCGGTCTCATCGCCCTCACGCTCTTCTGCTTCGAGCCCAACCTCATCGGTCACGGCGCCTACGTCGCCACCGACATGGGCGCCTCCTGCACGATCTTCGCGACGATCTACGCCTTCTGGCGCTGGGTCAAAGTCCCCTCCACCGGCCGTCTCCTCACCGCAGGTCTCGTCGCAGGATTCGCTCTCGCCGCAAAGCACTCCACCATCCTGCTCGCCCCGATGTTGGTCCTTCTCGCCGCCGCCGTGCTCTACGACCAGAGCCGCAACAAGCCCGCCGCCACATCGCGCATCACGCTCGCCCGCATGATCACCGCGCTCGCTGTCATCACGTGTGTCGCGGTCATCGTCCTCTGGGCCTTCTACGGATTCCGTTTCAGCGCACGCCCCGCCGGGCTCGCTCTCTCGCCCTCACTCGCCGACTACGTCAGGCCGCTCAATCCCAGCGAAGCCCGTGGCATCCTGCTCCTCGCGCACTGGCATCTGCTGCCGGAAAGCTACCTCTACGGCCTCGCCGACGTCCGCCGCGTCGCCAACGACATGCCCAGCTTCCTCCTCGGGCGCGTCTACGCGCACGGCACGTGGATGTACTTCCCCATCGTCTTCGTCATCAAGTCGACGCTTTCCATGCTCGCCCTTCTGGCGCTCACCCTCTTCGCCATCGCCCGCCGCTGGCTGCGCCCTTCGCTCGAGCTCGCCTTCGTCCTCATCCCGCCCATCGTCTACATGCTCGTCTCCATGGGCTCTCACCTCAACATCGGCGCGCGGCATATCCTTCCCATCTATCTCTTCTGCTGCGTCATCGCCGGAGCCGGCGCTGGTGCACTCATCCGTGCGCAGCGAACGCAGAAAAGCCGGGAGCGCTGGACCCTCGCCGTCATCGCTCTGCTCATCTTCCACATCGCGACCACCGTTCACGCCTCGCCCAACTACATCAGCTACGCCAACGAGGCCTGGGGCGGACCCGCGCAAACCTATCACTATCTCTCCGACTCCAACACCGACTGGGCCCAGCAGCTCGTCGCAGTCTCCGCCGAACTCCGCGCACGCGGCATCCAGCACTGTTACATCGCCTACTTCGCCACGCCCTTCATTCTTCCCTCGGACTACGGCATCCCCTGCGATCTCATTCCGACGTTTGATTCGCACGCCCTCAACGCCTCGAAGCCCACTCCTTCCATCCTCGAAGGCCCCGTCCTCATCAGCGCCGGCGACCTCAACGGCTTCGAGTTCGGCTCCAGCGTCCTCAATCCCTACGAGTCCTTCCGTTCAATCCATCCTACCGAGTTCATTCAGAACGGCGTCTTCTGGTTCGACGGCACCTTCACCGTCCCTCTCGCCGCCGCGCTCCCACACGTCGAGCTCTCCACCCTCGCCCTCAGGCAACACAACATCCCGCAGGCCGTCGCCGAAGCCCAGCAGGCAGAACTACTCGCTCCCGGCGAAGTCGAGCCCGAGCTCGCACTCGGCGACGCACTCACCGCAGCCGGTAATACTAACGAAGCCCGCGCCGCCTACACCCGCGCAAGCGAGAAGATCGAAACCATGGAGCCCGACGCCCGCGAGATCTGGCGCGGGACACTCTCTAAGAAACTCGCCGCTCTACCGGCGCACTGATCCCACCATCACCCGCCGTGACCCTCGCACTTCATCACGCCCATGAAGTCGCGCCATGGCCCCACCGCCTCGCGATACTGAAGCGCCATCACCCTTGAGATCTGGTGCAGATGATTCAGATCATGCGCCGCCCAGGTTGCCATCAGCTGCGCCAGCGTCACCTCACCCAGCGCCGGATGCCTCCCACGCATCGCGAGCTCCTTGTCTCCGACTCCCCAAGACCGCACCTTCTGCAAATTCTCCGCACGCACCTTCGCAAACGTCTCCAGCACCTCCTCCATCTTCATCGACCGGCTCTCATAGATCTCACCCCACCGGTCAAACGGCGGAAACTGCCGCACCTCTCCGCCCGACTCCAGGATCACCCGCGCCCTCGGCACCCAGTCATCGTGCTCACAATGAATCAGGTGGACCACCACATCGAACACGCTCCACGTCCCCTCGCCTTCATTGCTGCGCGTCCATTCCTCCGGCAACCCTCGCAACATCGCGTCCAGCGCCGCCGGCGTCCGCTCCAACACCGCCATCGTCCTCTCCAGACTCTGCTCCATCGCTCACCTCCCTAGCCGGAAATTAGACTAAGCGCACCTGCCTCCAGACGCACGAAAGCCCTGCCAGAAGCAGGGCCTTCAATTCTTAACCGAAACGAGCTTACTGCGCGACCGGCTCAATCGACACAAACCGCCCATGCTGCCCGCGGTTCTGAAACTTCACGACGCCGTCGATCTTCGCAAACAGCGTATCGTCGCAGCCGCGGCCGACATTCTTGCCCGGCTTCAGCGGTGTCCCGCGCTGCCGTACCAGGATCGACCCGCCCGTGACCGTCTCACCGCCAAAGCGCTTCACGCCCAGCCGCTGCGCGTTTGAGTCGCGCCCATTCTTACTGCTTCCAAGACCTTTTTTATGTGCCATCGTTCCGCCTCATTGCGAGATCCGAAGCATCAGCTCCACGATCTCTAATCTCTGTTCCCTGATCTCTTACTTCTTCTCAGCCTTGAAGCTCTTGCCATTCACCTGGATCTCGTTGATCTTCACCTCAACGAAGCTCTGGCGGTGGCCCTGCAGCTTCTTGTACTGCTTCTTCCGCTTGTAGTGGAAGACCAGGATCTTATCGCCGCGGCCCTCGCCAACGACCTCGGCCAGCACCTTCGCGCCGCCCAGCTCCTGCTCAAACTTGCCCTCGTCGCCGCTCACCGCCAGCACATCGCTGAACTCCAGCGTGCCATTGTGCTCGCTCTTCTCAATCCTCAGCGTGTCGCCGGGAGCCACGCGGTACTGCTTGCCACCGGTACGAATGACTGCGTACATAACTCCAACCTCTCGCGGACCGCGCACACGGCGCTGCCCCAAAAATCTCGCTCGATAAACTCTTGGTTCGATGTCAGGAGGCGCTTGCCACGCCAGCTCCGGACCGCGCTGCCAACCATGAAAACCGATGCAAAAACCCGGAATCCCTAGCTGCGTTCGCCACGCCGGAACAGCCTCAGCAGCCAGAAAACCAGCCACTTCGCCGAACTTATTGAGTTTACCCCAAAATCCCGCCCCAAATCAAGAACCGGCCGCCCCGCCCTGCCCAAGCCCCAGCGCCGTCGGGTGCCTGGGCTGGTAGAGCCCCAGCTCCCCGCCGTCCGGCAGCCGGATCCGCGTCATCGCACCCCAACCAGCCTGCTGTATCTCCGTGCAGCGAACCCCCTTCTGCGCCAGCGTCGCAATCTCGCCCTCGAGATCGTCACACATCAGATAAAGCTCCGTCGGCCCGGCCCCTGTCGCCGGATGGACCGCCGCCTCGGCCGGTGGCAACGCGAAGATCAGCCAGCCGTGCCCGGCATCCACCGCGGCCAGGCCCAACACCTCGCGAAGAAACGTGCGGTCGGCCTCGGCATCCGCGCTATACATCACAAGATGAGTTCCGAAGATCATCGTTCTCCGAAAGTGCGAAGGGCGGCAGCCGAAGCCACCGCCCTTCCGTAAAGCGTTGTCGTTTAGAACTCCAACCGCGCACCGATCTCAAACTCTCTCGGCGTGTACAGGAAGCCCGAGTTGTTCGAGCCTGACCGCGACTGGAAGGTCGTCGGCAGGTAGGTCAGCTGAGCAGGGCTTGCCTGACTCCCCACGCTGCCACTGAGGAAGTTGTACACGTTCTGGTTGATCTCGCTCGTGGTGAAGTTCTGATGGTTGGCCACGTTGTACATGTTCGCCTGCAGCAGAAGGTTGAACCGCTCGGTAAAGCGGACGCCCTTCTGCAACCGGATATCATCCACAATCGCGCGCGGCACCTGGTACGTGTTGATCCCCAGAAGCGGGATGTAGAACACGCTCGGAGCGCCGTTCCAGGACGAGTTCAGGGCTGCGGCCGAGTTGAAGCCGCTTCCGATATTCCCTGAGAACGGAAGGCCATTCTGCATCTGGAACGTGTCGGCCACGCTCCAGTCGTTCGTCAGATACTTCAACATGGTTCCCGAGTGCACGTTCGGGAAGTTGTACAGCACGTAACCCACAAACCGGTTGCCCACATTGAACTGCGAGATACCGTAGTTGTCCCGCGCCGACGCGTAGGGGTTCAGCCAGTTATTCGTGCTCGTCGTCGAGGTTGCATTCTGGTTGAAGTCCAGCGCGTGCGACCACGTATAGTTCGCATCGAACTGCAGCCCATGAGCGGACCGGTTCAGAATCTCGAACACCAGGCCGTTGTAGCTCGAATTGATGTTCGAAATCAGTTCCGTGATGTTGCCGAAGTTCGTGTTCAGGTAGCCGGTCGGATACGGATTGCAGGTCGAGTTCGATGACGGGCAGGACCCAAAGGTCGGGACTGTCGTCAACGTTCCGGCAAGCGGTCCGGCGGTGGCCTGGACGTACTCCGTAAACTGCGGTGGCGCCAGATTCACGTCGAGGTAGTTCGGCAGCTCGCGACCCAGCGCTCCCAGATAGCTCACCTGGAAGATGTTCCCCTTGCCCAGGTTCTGCTGCACCTGCATGTCGAGTTCATGCACCTGCGGGTTCTGCAGATTCGGCGCCAGGTAGAACGACGCAGGTTTCGTGCCCGCGCCCGCCGCCAGCGGGAACGGGAACTGCGGCGTCGCACTGGTGGCCGTCGGCTTCAGGCTGGCGGTTCCGAATTGTCCGTTCGGGCTGCCCGAGCCAAACTGAATGCTGGCAACCACGCCGTTCAGCACGCGGCCATAGTACAGACCGTAGCCGCCACGCAGCACCGTGTTTCCGGAACCGAACACATCCAGCGAGAAGCCGATGCGCGGTCCGAAGTTGTTCTTGTCGCTCGGAGCGTTCGTCAGTCCCGCATACGGAACAAACGAGCCCGTCGCGGAGGTCAGGTTCGTCGGAGGCGCCGGCAGCGACTCATAGTCGTACCGCAGGCCAAGCTCCAGCGTCAGGCGCGGAGACACCTTCCAGTTGTCCTGGATGAAGCCCGCGTAGTCCATCGTCTGCATTGAGAACTGCGTCGCGCCGAAGTACTGGAACATCGACGAGTAGCAGCCATAGCTCCCCACGCCCGAGGTTGTCGCGCTTCCCGACGCGCCCGAGCTGTTGCAGGTTCCCTGGTTCGTCCCGCCCTTCGTTCCAAGGTCCGAGAGATAGTTCGTCAGCGAGCTGTAGCTGTAGTCGCCGTAGTAGTACGGTGTCTGGTGCAGCTGATCTGCGTTGTGAACGAAGTCGCCGCCCATGCGCAAACTGTGGTTGCCCAGCTGGTAGTAAAGGATGTCCTCCACCTGCCACTTCCACTCCGACGGATAGGCAATGCGGTACGAGTAGTACGGCGATCCCATGTTGAAGCCGATCGACGTGTTCAGGCCGATGTACGGAATCGTTCCACCGGGTCCGTTCACCGGCGCGCCGGCCACGCTTCCGCCCTTGGCCACCAGGTTGTTCAGCGTGTACTGGCTGTAAGGCTGCTGTCCTTCGTCGTTCAGCTCGCGGCCGTACTGATACAGCACCTCGTTGACAAGGCGCGGGCTCAACTGGCTCGTCAGCTTCGCAATGCCGTAGTCCAGCTTCACAAAATCGTTACCGAACGCATCCACTGAGTACTTCGCCGTGCTGGACGTCTGTACGTCGCCCGGCGCGTCCCAGCGCAGGCGGTTGTATAGGAAGCTCACCCGGTTCTTTTGATTCACCTGCCAGTCCAGCTTCGGAGAGTTGATCTCCTGGTAGCCGGCGCGGGGAACGATTCCCAGGTCCGACGTCAATCCGGTCGCCCCGGTGACCCCGTTGTTGTAATACGCCGCTGCCGCCGCATACGTGCCCAGCTTCAGGCGGGCCGCCAGCGTGCAGACCGCACTGTCCAGCGACGTGTGCGTCAGGGCGCCGGTGCCGGTCGCGGTCTGATTCAAATAGCCGGTCGTCTGGTTGCAGTTCTTCTCAATAGTCGCCGTCGAAGCGTCCGGCTTCTCAAGGAAGGTTCCAACCGTGCTCCCGTCAGGGGCGCCGTAGCTAGCCGCAATGCCAACGCCCGGATTGATGTGCGTCAGCTGGTTGTACGTGTAGAACCAGAACAGCCGGTCCTTCAGCAGCGGTCCGCCCACGGAAAACCCGTAGATCTTGCGCAGATCCTTCGGCTTCAGCGGATGTCCGTTCGCGTCGATCGATCCCGGCACATACGCTCCGAAACCGCGATCGAGATCGTTGAAGGTCACGTCGCCGTGAATCTGATTCGTTCCACTCCGCGTCACCGAGTTGATGACGCCGCCCGCCGCGCGTCCATACTGCGCCGAGTACACGCCCGTGTTCACCGCAAACTCGCGCATCGAGTCGGCCACCGTCGAGTAGCCTTCACGCGTACGCCCGCGCTCCTCGGAGAAGTACGCCTGGTTGTCGTCCGCGCCATCCACCATCACGTTGTTCATCAGCGTGCTCATGCCGCGGACGCTCACCAGCCCGAACCCGCTCGAGTCCGCCACAACGCCCGGCGTCGTCATCGCCAGCGCCGACCACCGCTTGTTCTGAATCGGAATATTCTGCAGCGCCGTCTGGTTCAGCGTCGCCGTCATGTCCGGCGTCTCAAAGTTCAGCTGCACCGCGTCCGCCGACACGCTCACCGTCGTCGACTCGCTGCCCGCCTTCAGCTTCGGCGACAGCGTCGTGATCTGTCCAACGACCACTCCCACGCTGTTTTCCGTGTCTGTACCGAAGCCCTGCGCCGTGATCGTCACCGTATACGTGCCCGGGTCCAGCAGCGGCGCCTTGAAGTAGCCGCTCGTATCGCCGGTCAGGTGAATATCGGCATTCGTCCCCGTGTTGTGCACCGTCACCGACGCGCTCGGAATCGCCGCGCCGGACGAATCCATCACCGTGCCCGAGATAGCTCCTTGTGTCGTCGACTGCGCCAGCCCCACACTGGCCATTAATAGAAATGCAGAACAGAGCAGGCTCGGCCTGCTCAGCATCGTGTTACGTCTCATACGGTCTCCTAAAGTTTGCCGCGGCGGTCAGCTCTGCAAAAAGTTCCTGAGCTCGACCTGGACAACTGCATTGCCCTGGCTCGTCAATCATGGCGTCCCGGCGTGCATTTCTGTCCAGGCGCAGTCTTTGCTATCGAGCCGTCAGTTTAGCAACGCCCTATGCAACTGCATATGAAAAAATGACGACAAATACATCCTCGTTTCCCAAAAACGGCGGTTTTGTCCCCGATATTCCACAATCTTGGGCGTTTATCCCGAATAATTGGTCAAATTCACTCTCCATCCGCTCCCGTACCCTTCCACCAGCCCACCCCGTCCCTCCGCTAAACTCACTTTAAGAGACTGCTGAGGACCCGCCCCCGCCCGATGTTCATCGACGAAGCCCACATCCGAATCAAGGCCGGCGACGGCGGCAACGGCTGCATGGCCTTCCGCCGCGAAAAATTCGTCCCGCGCGGCGGCCCCTCCGGCGGCGACGGCGGCCACGGCGGCGACATCCTCATGCGCTCCTCGCTCTCCCACAACACCCTCATCCACTTCCGCTTCAACCCCGAGTGGAAGTCCGAGCGCGGCGGCCACGGCCTCGGCTCCAACATGTCCGGCACCACCGGCTCCCCCACCGTCCTCAACGTCCCCGTCGGCACCCTCATCTACGACGAAGACACCGGCGAGCTCATCCACGATTTCACCCGCCCCAACGAAGAGATCGTCATCGCCCGCGGCGGTCGCGGCGGCCGCGGCAACCAGCACTTCGCCACCTCCACCCATCAGGCCCCTCGCGAACACGAGCTCGGCCGCCCCGGCGAGGCCCGCAACTACCGCCTCGAGCTCCGTCTCCTCGCCGACGCCGGCCTCGTCGGCTACCCCAACGTCGGCAAGTCCACGCTCATCTCGCGCCTCTCCGCCGCCCGCCCCAAGATCGCCAACTACGCCTTCACCACCCTCGAGCCCAACCTCGGCGTCGTTCAGGTCGGCGACCCTCCCTACGAGCAGTCCTTCACCGTCGCCGATATGCCCGGCCTCATCGAAGGCGCCAGCCAGGGCGCCGGCCTCGGCACCCAGTTCCTCCGCCACATCGAGCGCACCAGCGTCCTCGTCCACTTGGTAGACGTCTCCGACGCCTCCGACGCCATTGAAGGCAGCGCCCGTCCCGACCCCGTCGAAGACTTCAAAACCATCACCGCCGAATTGAAAGCCTTCGACCCCGCGCTCGCCGCGAAGCCCACCATCCTCGTCGCCACCAAGGCCGACGTCGCGAACCCCGAAAAATTCAAAAAGCTCAAGGCCTTCGCCACCCGCCGCAAGCTGCCCTTCTACACCATCTCCGCCGTCACCGGCGAAGGCATCGACAAGCTCAAGTACGCCATCGCCGAAGCCGTCGCCGCCCATCGCACCCACGACCCGCTCCCGCCGCCCGAGCCCGCGATCTACAAGCAGCCCAAGGCCAAACCAGCCTACCCACCTCCGCCCCCCAAGGCCTCCGGCAGCAGAACACACTAGCCCCCAAATGCCCGAGGATCTCAAAAAGAAACGCTGCGCCTGGGTCAGTCTCGACGACCCGCTGATGCTCGAGTATCACGATCGGGAATGGGGTGTCCCCGTCCACAACGACCACAAACTTTTCGAGTTCCTCATCCTCGAAGGCGCACAGGCCGGCCTGAGTTGGTCAACCGTCTTGCGCAAACGCGAAGCCTACCGAAAAGCCTTCGCTGACTTCGACCCCGAAAAAGTCGCACGATTCACCACATCGCGAATCGAAAAACTCATGCTCGATCCCGGCATCATTCGCAACCGCCTGAAGATCGAATCCTCTGTGCGGAACGCAAAGGCCTTTCTCAAAATCCAGGAAGAGTTCGGGAGCTTCGATTCCTATAGCTGGCGTTTCGTCGACGGAAAGCCGAAGCTCAACAAGTTGAAGTCCATGCAGCAGATTCCTGCAACCTCAACCGAGTCCGACGCTTTCAGCAAGGACCTCAAGCAGCGCGGCTTCAACTTCGTTGGCTCGACGATCATCTACGCCCACATGCAGGCCGTCGGAATGGTGAATGACCACCTTACCGATTGCTTCCGCTATCGCGAGCTGCGGTAGCAATTCGGGCGCTCATCACCGTCCGCTCGCTATCCGCCCAGCACTGGGTGCCAGAAGTCGAGTCCCAGCATGCATGCGATGCCAAACGCAATCAGAAACAGCCACCAGTAACGGTCATACCACTTCGCCTTTTCGTGCGACGCCATAATCTGTCCCAACTCCTTCCCTAAAATCCTAACCCGACAAATCCCTCCGCACAAACCCGCTATACTTCCGCCCATGCGCAGCGTCACGCCCCTCCTGGCCCTGCTCCTCCTCGCTCCACACAATCCGGCGCCGCCAACCAATCCCTCTGACGCCGACTGGCAGCACCTCCGCACCTACATCGAATCCCAGACCCACGCCATCCACGGCGACGCCGCACTCTTCGCCAACCTCACCCAGCCCTACGCTCCGCTCGACCTCACCGTCACCCGCGGCGACCTCAAGTCCGTGCAATCCAGCCGCGACATCTTCTACGGCATGGCCGGCGCCGCCTCCGGCCTCTCGCGCACCGCACTCGTCACGCACCTCGACACCTTCAAGCACGACCAGCAGAATCCCGCCGACCTCGCCCACGATCTGGCCATCTATCTCCCCTCACTTCGCGAGCTCGTCCAGAAGTTCTCCGCCACCGCGCCCGAGGTCCAGCTGATCGCGCAGTGGGGTGTCCCTGACGACCTCCGCCTCAACAACACCTTCCTCCAGCACGCCACCGTCACCGCCTTCCTCGAGCACAACGGCCTCATCCCCTATCCACCCGGCGTCCCCTTTCACTCGCTCGACGCCGAACTCGCCGCCGATCACCTCACGCACGACGATCTCGACGCCATCGTCTCCTCCATGCGCTCGCTGCACATCGTCGCTCTGCTCAAGATGCCCATCGGCGTCCGCGCCATCTACTCCGGCGTCTCGCACAACGAAACCGGCCTTCTCTTCCTAACTCCCGGCGAAGCTCCACCGCGGCCCGCAGACCGCTGGGGCAATGGCATCGAGCTCAGCGCCGTGCTCTCCGTCGGCCCCGACGCCTACCTCTACGAGGCCTGAATCGCGACTCGCAGGTTCACCAAAATTTCACACACGCTCATCTCACTCTCGGCCACGATGATCGAGTGAACTTCTACAACCGCATGCCTCTCCAAGCGACGCTCTTCGCCGCGGCGCTCGCGTTCTCTCTCCACGCCGCAACGACCGTCGCGCACGATCATCTCGCCGGCAACACCGTGCTCATCGTGCGTCATGCGGAGAAGCCGCCGCTCGGCCGCGAACTCACGCCCACAGGCGAAGCCCGCGCCGGCGCCTACATCCACTACTTCGAGCCCTTCCACGACGCCGGCCTCAACCTCCGCGTCAACGCGCTCTACGCCGGCGCCGATTCCGCCGACAGCATCCGTCCGCGCCTCACGCTCGAGCCTCTCAGCCGCGCCACCGGCCTTCCGCTCGACAGCACCGTCAGCACCAAGGATCCCGCCGCGCTCGTGGCGCTGCTTCGCATGCAACCGCACGGCAATCATCCACTCGTCGCGTGGCGTCACGGCTCCATCCCTGCACTGCTCGCAGCGTTCGGCGCCTCGCCAGATCTCATCCCCGGCGGCAAGTGGCCCAACGACACCTACGACTGGGTGATCGTTCTCACCTTCGACTCTGCCGGACATCTTCACTCGCAACGTCTCGTTAAAGAGAATCTGACGCTGCAGTAATCAGAGATTTACAGCGCCGTTACACCTATTTCACGACGGATTTACTCGTCGCGGCGCGACTCGCCTCATCGTTTAAACAACCGAAACAGCATGGGCCCGCTGGCTGAGGCACACACGCAAACCTGCGTGATTCCTGGCCCTGCCTTCGTGTGTCTTCAGTACAAAAAATCCTTCTCACCTTTAAGGAAGCCATGAACGCATTCTTGTTCCCTCTTGCCATCAAGCAACGGCGCCTCACAGCGCTCGCACTCTTCGTCTTCCTCATCCTCATCACCGCGACTTCGTTCGCGCAATCCAGCAACACCGGGGTCCCCAGCGGACGTTCTTCGTTCGCTGGGGTGGCCACACTTCACGGCACCGTCACCGACAACACAGGCGGTCTCCTCCAGAAGGCCACCGTCACCGCGCGCGACAACGCCAGCGGTCACACCGTTACCGCAACCACTGACGACCAGGGCCACTTCGCAATCCCCAGCCTTGCTACCGGCACTTACACAGTTCACGCCTCCGCGCCCGGCTTCAACACGCAGACGAAGCCAGCCGTGCAGGTCACCGCGGACACTGCGGATCTCACCTTCGCACTCGCGATCGGTTCCACCAGCGAGAACGTGACGGTTGCTGCCGATCCCACGCACTCCATCGCCGTCGCGCTCGCGCCCATGACCGGGAAGCTCGATGACACCTCCGCGCGCACACTCATCACAACATCGTTCATCAACAACTTCACGTCACCGGTCTCGGACTACGGCGAGCTCGTGCAGATGGCGCCCTCCACCTTCACTCTCTCGAGCGACGGCGTCGGTCTCGGCCAGTCCAAGACCTACTTCCGCGGCTTCCCGGACGGCGACTACGACATCGACTTCGACGGCATTCCCTTCTACGACACCAACACGCCCACGCATCACTCCTGGGCCTTCTTCCCCGCACAGGCCGTCGGCAGCATCGACTTGGATCGCAGCCCCGGAACCGCCTCCACCATTGGGCCCACGCCGTTCGGCGGCTCCATGCACTTGCTCTCGCGCGATCTCTCGCCCGTCGACTCCCTCCGCTTCACCTTCTCCGGCGGCTCCTTCAATACCTATCTCTACGACGTCGCCTACGACTCCGGCCCCTTCGGTCCCGGCAAAAAGCTCAACACCGACATCGACATCCATCACCTGCAGTCGCACGGCTACCAGAGCCTCAACAATCAGCAGTACAACGCCGGCGACATCAAGCTCGAGTACCGCATCTCCGACAAGACCGTCCTCACCGGCTTCTCTGGGGTCATCTGGGTCGACGCCAACACACCCAACTTCTCCGCCACCCGCTGCCAGATGTACGGCGTCACCTCGTCGTCCTACAACTGCTTCATCTCAGGCTCGACGCTCTACCCCTACACCGGCACAGGCATCAACTTCCTGCTGACCAACAACTCCGATCCCTATCTCTATCTCAATACGCAGTACAACTACTACCACGTGCCCACCGACTTCGAGTACGTCGGCCTGCACAAGGAGTTCGCTCACAACTTCACGTTTGACTTCAAGCCCTACACCTACAACTACGACAACTCCGAGAAGTACTCGAACGCCACGCCCATCACCGACCAGACCACCATCAACGGCTCGAAGACCTATCTCGGCATGTCCATCGCGCCCTGCAACGTCATCGTCACCAGCAAGAAGGGCGTCAGCGCCATTCCCTGCGGCGTCGACAAATACAACAGCTATCGCAAGTACGGCGAGACCTCAGAGCTCTCGCCAGGTCTCCAAGCACGGCGTCTTCAGCGCCGGCATCTGGTACGAGTGGGCCAACACCAATCGCCACCAGTACCCCTCCGATCCCGCTCAACAGCTGGGCCGACCAGCTCCTCCCCAACTTCGCCGAGAAGTTCGTCACCAACTCCTACCAGCCCTTCGCTCGAGTATCAGTGGCACGTCACGAACCAGCCTCGATCTCACTCCCGGCGTCAAGTTCGCGTACTACACCATCGGCACGCAGCAGTGGGCCGACGACGGCAAGACCATCGGCTGTCTCGTCCCCGGCGTCTGCGATCCCAACAAGAACTCACTCATCAACCCGAACGCCTTCGTCAACAACGGCGGCAGCTACTTCGCCACTCTGCCCTCGGCCACTGCCAACTTCCGTCTCCTTCACAACATGGTCCGTCTACGGACAGTTCGCGCAGGGCAGCATCGTCCCGCCCTCCAGGAGTTTTCGACTTCAACCAGAACACCAACGGCAACGCTCCTCGGTGTTGGCACGCTACCCAAGCAGCAGAAGAACACCACCTACCAGACTGGCACCGATGATCAATCTTCAAGAACGTCACCTTCGACGCCGACTACTTCCACATCCACTTCGACAACAGCTACTCCTCCACACCTGACCCCACCTCCGGCGAGCCCGTCTTCTACGCTCAGCCACCCTCGGTCACTCAAGGCATTGAAGGCGAGAGCAACATCCACTTCGGTCACGGCCTCGGCGCGTACCTCAACGCCAGCTACAACCACGCTGTCTACACCGGCTCGCAGTCTGTCAGCTGCACCTCCGGCGCCACCGGCTGCACCTCCGCCACGCCCACCATCACGGTCAACGTCCCCGCCAGCCTTTGGGTCGCACAAACTCCCTCCGACGTCGAGACCATCGGCCTCACCTACCAGCGCGGCCCCTGGGACGCTGCCTTCTTCAACAAGCGCATCGGCACCGAGTACCAGGACAACGGCGCCTATCACAACCAGGCCACCATCGATCCCTTCAACGTCTCCAACGTCTTCCTCAACTACACCATCCGCAGCGGCAGCCGCTTCAACGGCACCAAGCTCCGCCTCGGCGTCAACAACCTCTTCAATCAGCACAGCATCGACGGCATCACCTACACCAACTCCACAACCGCACAGACCATCGCCACCAACGGCACCAGCTATACCGACCCATTCAACGGCGCCACTGCCATCAGTGGCCAGGACAACATCAGCATTCTCGCCGCACGCAGCATCATGCTCACCGTCACCTTCGGCACCTCTTCAAAGCGCTAAGCACGACATAATTTCGCACGAGACAACTTCACCACCAGGCTCTCTTGCATCGTCAAGAGAGCCTTTTTCTTCTCTTGATCCGACAGTCAACGCCGGCTAAATCTCTCTTTCAACGTAGATGCCTTCTACAAAATGGAATACCTACATGTCATTCGTCACGCCAGCTTGTCTGTTCGTCCCCAATGACCGTTTGGTCATCAATTTGCATGTGAAATCGATTGCACCGCTCCGAAAAGTGACGTGGAGAGACTCTCATTCCCTGAGCCCTCCCCCGCACGCGGAGCGGCATAAAACAGGAGACCCCCGACGATGAAGCACATACTCGCGACACTCGCCTGCTTATCTCTTTTCCTCTCGAGCGCTTCCCTCTACGCTCAGAATCAGGCCTCCATGACCGGGGTCGTGACCGACGTCTCTGGCGCGCTCGTTCCCGACACCACCGTCGTGTTGTCGAACCCGCACACCGCTGTCTCCTTTACTCAGACCACCGACAACAAGGGGTCCTATCGTTTCACCAACATTCCGCCGGGACAGGGCTATCAGGCGACCTTCACGCACCAGGGTTTCGCGACCACTCAGGTTAAGAACCTCGACCTTGAGGTCGCTATCACGCGCACCCAGGACGCCAAGCTCCAGGCCGGCGCCGCCCAGACCATTGAGGTCACCGCTACTGGCACCGAAGTCACCATCAACACCACGGACGCGAGCGTCGGCAACAACATCTCCCCGTCGGTGCTCAACGAGCTCCCCGTCCAGGTCCGCGACAGCCCGTCCGCCCTCTTCACCCTGCAGCCCGGTGTCACGCTCACCGGCTCCACCACCGGTTCACGCACCGACCAGGATCAGGTCACCGTCGACGGCATTGACGTCAATGACATGGCTACCGGCCAGCCCTTCTCCATCGTCGCGCAGGCGCCCGTCGATGCCTTGCAGGAGTTCCGCGGCACCGTCAGCGGCTTCACCACCGATAGCGGCCCCGGCGGCGGTGGTCAGTTTCAGCTCGTCACCAAGAGCGGCACCAACCGCTTCCACGGCAATATCAACGAGTACAACCGCAACGCGGCCCTGGTCGCCAACTCGTGGTTCGGCAATAACACCCACATCGCCAAGCCCAACTACATCCGTAATCAGTTCGGCGGCAACATCGGCGGTCCCATGTGGAAGCACGACAAGGCCTTCTTCTTCTTTAACTTCTACGACTCGCGCATCGTCCAGTCCGCGCTCGTCAACCGTACCGTTCCGCTCGATAACTTCCGCAACGGCAACATCGGCTACATCCTGAACACCGCGGGTTGCACCCGTACCAGCCGCCAGGACACGACACCCGCCTGCGTCGGCTACTACTCACCCTCGCAGACCGTGGCGCTGGACCCCGCGGGCATCGGCGAGAACGCTCCCTTCTTCCAGCTCATCAACTCGCGCTATCCGCACGTCAACAACCCCGCCGGCGGCGGTGACGGGCTGAACACCGGCTTCTTCACCTTCACTACCCCCGAGCCGGACGATGAGATGAACTACACCGGCCGCATCGACTTCAACCTCACCTCGAAGCACCGGCTCTTCGCCCTCACGACCGTCAACCACCGTGATGCCATCCAGTCCGCTCCGCAGTTCCCGCAGGACGGCGTTACCGCCCCATTCCACGACCGCAGCTACCGCTGGTCGGTCGGTGACAACTGGGCAATCAACAGCAACATGGCCAACTCCATCAGCTTCAACTACACGGTCTCTGACCTTGACTTCCCCATCACCAACCTCAACCCCAACGGAACCAACCTGCTCACCTTCGCCGGTGGCACCACCTCACTGATGTCCAACGCCTGGCTCTCCCCGGTAAACGCCCAGGGCCGTCGCATCCCCATTCCGGAGTTCGACGACAACTTCCAGTGGCAGAAGCACTCCCACAGCCTTCAGTTCGGCGGCTTCTATAAGTTCATTACCTCCGCCGACCACACCATCCTGGACTACAACGTCGCCGAGATCGGTCTCGGCGGTCAGATCACAGGTCTCAGCGCCTCTCAACGTCCGTCGAACATCCTCGCCAGCTCCACGGCAGCAAACAACTGGGACACGGCCTTCGCCGGCGCACTCGGCCGCGTCGCCCAGATCGGACAGCAGTTCAACTACGACTCCAGCGGCAAGGCTCTTCCGCTCGCCACCGGCGATCAGCGGCACTACCGCTACTACCAGTCCATGCTCTATGCCGGCGACACCTGGAAGGTCACGCCCTCGCTGACTCTCTCCTACGGCGTCAACTGGCAGTACTTCTCCGTCCCGTACGAGACCAATGGCCTTGAGTCGGTCGCCGAGATCGTCCCCAGTTCCGGGAGTGCAGTCCCGTTCACCTTCAACCAGTACTTCACCGACCGTGTTCAGGCAATGAACACACCCGGACCCTTCGCCGTTCCCCTCGTCCAGTACGTCCTCGGCGGCAAGGCCAACAACGGTCCAGCCCTTTATCAACCCCAGTGGAATAATGTCGCTCCGCGCGTTGCCTTCGCGTACAGCCCGTCGTGGAACCGCAAGTCCGTCTTCAACGGCGGCGCCGGCATCGTTTATGACCGCACCATCACCAATGCGGTCCAGTATCAGCAGGACCAGCACTCCTACCTCTTCCAGCAGTCAGTCACGCAGAGCAACGCCTCGCTGAAGAACGACCCTCGCCTCGGCGCCAATGCAACCTACGTCGCGCCCGGACCTCCGCCGTCGCCGTCGCGTCCGTTCCTTCCCTTCGTTGACGACGCGAACGGCGACTTCTGGGGTACTCCGAACCAGCCCTACGGCCTCGCCAACGGCAGCGCCTTCAACACCATGATCGATTCGCAGTTCAAGACGCCTTATAACGTCATCGCGGACTTCGGTTTCCAGCAGGAATTCGCGGGCGGCTTCGTCATGAGGCTGAACTACGCCGGCCGCTTCGGTCGCCGTCTTCTCGGACAAACTGATGCCAACCAGGCCCTCGACTACAAGGACCCTGTCTCCGGTCAGTTGCTCTCCGCAGGAATGACCAACGCAACCCTCCAGGCCCGCGCCTGCGGCGGCGTGGCGAAGTGCCTCGCGAATCTCACAGCGCAACCCTGGTTTGAGAACGTCGCCGGCCCCGGCATGACAAACTACTTCGGTCCACCGAGCGCATACGGCATGGCGAACTGGACCTCCTTCCTCGCCTACGAGTTCGGCACACTCATCCCCAATGGCGATCTCGCCGATACGGTGCAGGCGGTCGGCGCCTACACCATCCCCCAGGCCTTCAACGCCAGCATGTCGCCGCAGTTCTCCCAGGACACCGTCTACACCAATAAGGGCTTTTCGAACTACAACGGCTTGCTCATCACGCTCACCAAGAACGCGACGCACGGGCTCACCTTCCAGACCAACTACACCTGGGGCCACTCCATCGACAACGTCTCGCTCATCGCCAACTCAGGTGCTTCAGCCGGCTACGGATTCGTCTGCAACCCGATTCTTCCTCGCCAGTGCCGAGGCAGCTCTGACTTCGACACGACCCAGATCTTCAACGGCTACGTGTAACTACCAGCTGCCCTTCGGTCACGGCCGCCAGTGGGCTGCCTCTATGCCTCGCTGGGCCGACGAGATCATCGGCGGATGGAACGTCAGCTCCGTCTTCAACCAACACTCCGGCTTCGCCTGGAGCACCGTCTCGAACGCCTTCGTCCCCAGCTACTCCAACGACGCCCAGGCCTTCTACAACGGCACCGGCGCAGAACTCCATGCCCAGGTCAACAAGAACTCCTCCGGTGCCGTCAATATCTTCTCCAAGGGCACTGCAGCCGCCAGCAGCTTCAGCGGTCCTATCGGTTTCGCCATCGGCCCGCGCAACAACCTGCGCGGCCCCGGCTACTTCGTCATGGATTCAGGTCTCGACAAGATCTTCGAAATCTCCCGTGACCGCGGCATCAACCTGAAGTTCCGTGCCGACTGGTACAACGTCCTCAACCATCCCAGCTTCTCCACACCGGCGGCTCCAGGGGCCAGCACCGACATCACCAACGCTAACTTCGGCTCCATCACGACCACCGCCAGCACGGCCCGCATCGGTCAGTTGGGCCTTCGTCTGGAGTTCTAACCCAACCGCTAAGCTCGACCCCCCTACGGGTCGGTCTTCACTTGAGCCTGCCGCGACACCTCGTGGCAGGCCTTTTCTTTTCCACATGAAATCCTTGTCAAGCCCCCGACCCATTAAAACCCTCACTGAAAACACAGGTGAAAGTCGGGACAGGTTTATTAGGCCAGTTTCAGTAAAATAGATATAGGGGGCAATTCTGAGAACTGGAATCGGATCGCGGAACCCTCAACGCCGTAACCGGCTGATTCCAGATACTTTCCGAAATTCCTCAATAGAATCAAGACTTTGCAGCCTAAGTCCGGCCCTAAGTCCAATCTCCTGAAGACTTTGCGCAAAAAGTGACGGGGTGGGGTCCCCGGCGATCCGCTCGCTGGCGTGATCTACCGCTTCTCCCGAAACCGATTCGCCACCCGGAACTCCTCGCGCAGCTCCGGAGTCCGCAGATTCTCCCTCACATGCTGCAGCCGCTGCTCCAGCGCCGCGATCGCCTTCGCAATCGGCTCCGCATTGGTCATCGCCACATCCCGCCACATGCTGTAAGGGCTCGACCCCAGCCGCGTCGTCTCCCTCAGCGCCCGCCCGCCAATCGCCTGCACCGCGGCCATCCCCTCCGGATCGCCCGCGAAACGTATCCTCCAGCAGCGCCGCGAGTGCCGTAGACAGCATCTGCGGCAGGTGGCTCACCCACGCACACACCTCATCGTGCCGCTCCGCCCCCATCTCCATCACCCGCGCCCCAAACCCCTCCACCAGCCGCAACCCACTCCCGCTCGATCTCGCTCCTCTGTCGTCGATCGGGCGTGAACAGCCACGCCGCCCCCCGGAACAATTCCAGCCTCCGCCAGACGCCGCCCCGCCGGATTCTTTGCCCGCCATCGGATGCCCCGGCAAAAATCTTGCCCGTCCCGGCTGGTTGAACAGCTTCCGCGCGTGCTCCGCGATTTCGCGCTTCGTCGAGCCCACATCGGTCACGAGCTGACCTTCGCCCATCACCGGAGCGAGCCGCTCCATCCAGTCCAGGATCGGCAGCACCGGCGTCGCAAGCACCACCACATCGGCAACGCAGGCTCGAGCACAGCCTCACGGGACTCGCGAGCGCTCGATCGATGGCCCCCATGCGCAGAGCAGTCCCAAGCTCCTCCGCGTTCGCATCCCAGCCGAGAACCTCGCCGGAGAAACCCTCACCGACTTCAGCGCCAACCCAATCGACGCCCCAATCAGCCCGGTGCCAACGATCAGGACCCTCACTGCTTCGCCTCACGCCGGTGCGTAAACGCCCGCGCATTCGCCCCGCGGTAGTCACCCGCCACATGCCCATGCCCGCGCAGCACATACTTGTAGGTCGTCAGCCCCTCGAGCCCGACGGGACCGCGCGCATGCAGCTTGCTCGTGCTGATCCCCACCTCGGCGCCGAAGCCGTAGCGGAAGCCGTCAGCGAACCGTGTCGACGCATTGTGAAACACACCCGCAGCATCAACCTCGCGCAAAAATCTCTCCGCAGCAGCAGCATCCTCGGTGAGGATCGATTCGGTGTGCGCTGAGCCGTGCTGTGTGAATGTGCTCGATTGCCGCATCGAGCGAGTCAACGACTCCCACTGCAAGCTCCGGCTCGCCATACTCGCAGTGCCACGCTAGCGACAGGCTGCACTTCGTTGTTCACTGCTGCGGACTTGTTCATCGCCGTGGACGACGACTCCGTGCTGTGCGCAGACGAGTGAGCAGTTTCGGAAGGAACTCTTCTGCGATATCGCGATGCACCAGGACGGTTTCGACTGCGTTGCACGCTGCAGGATAGTCGAGCTTCGCGTCGTCGATCACTCGCAGCGAGAGCTCCTGGTCCGCGGCGCGATCGACGTAGATGTGGCAGATGCCTTCGGAGTGGCCGAGCACCGGAATCCGCGTGTTCGCCTGCACGTACTCGACCAGGGACTTCGAGCCGCGCGGGATGACCATGTCGACGAGGTCATGCATCGCGAGCAGTTCAGCAACGCTCTCGCGTCCGAGCACGAGTGAGATTGCGTCTTCAGGTAACGCCTTCGCTCGCGAGCGCGCTTGCGCAGCACCTGCACGATTCGCCTTCGCCGTGTGCTCGACCTCGCGGCCGGGTTTGAGGATAACCGCATTGCCGGACTTGATGGCGAGCGATGCGATCTGCGTTACTGCGTCGGGACGAGCCTCGAAGATGACCGCGAGAACGCCGAGCGGGACTGACCTTTTCTCCAGATGCAGCCCGCTCTTCGCCATTCCGCGTGAATGCGAAGTGTAGGGATCGGCGTCATCGAGCTCGATTGCATCGAGCTGGCGGTTGAGCGGATCGGGGAGTGGCCGCGACGGAGCGAACCTGCTCGACCATCTCGCGAAGCTTGGCGTCGGTGAGCTTGAGGCGCGAGAGAGTGCTCGCAGGCAGAGCGTCGTCCGTACTGCGAGCGGTCGCGTGCTGCATGTCCTGCTGGTTTGCCGTGAAGAGTTCTGTTGCAGACTGTTCAAGCGCAGAAGCCATCGCTTCGAGGACGCGGTTGCGCTTTGCCTCGTCGAGTGAGGCGAGTGAGCGTGAAGCGCGCTTCGCAGCCTCCGCGATCTCGCGCACACTTGATGCGCTCATCGCCGGGCCTCAGTGGTCTCGCGAGCAGTGAAGCGGGTTCCGACCAACTCGCCGGCGACGATGCGCTCGAGAACAGATGGCGTGCGGCCGTTGGCGATGACAACTTCTTTGCCGGCGTCGAGCACGATGCGTGCGGACTCGAGCTTCGAAATCATTCCGCCGCGGCCACGGCCGTTGCCTCCGTGCGCGAGTTCGAGCACATTCGTGTCGATGGAAGAGACGGAAGGAATGACCTTCGCGCCGGGCTCTGCGGGATTGCGATCGTAGAGACCGTCGACGTCAGAGAGCAGTACGAGCAGATCAGCGTCGATGTGCGTGAGCAGTAATGCGGAGAGCTTGTCGTTGTCACCGAAGAGGCGAGACTGCGTTCCGTTCGACGGCGCTGCGCCGACGCGTTCTCCTTGCTCGTCATTCACGCGTATGTTCGATGCAAGGGGACGGTCGAGCTCCATGGTGGAGACCGTGTCGTTCTCGTTGACGATGGGAATGATGCCGAGTTCGAGGAGCGCGTGAAGCGTTGCGCGCAGGTTGGCGTGGCGGACAGGATCGAGGAAATCGTCTTCGGTAAGCAGCACCTGCGCGATGCGGCAGTCGAGACGATCGAACGCATCATCGTAGAGCGCCATCAGTCGCGACTGTCCAATCGCAGCGCAGGCTTGCATTTGTTCGAGCACCTTCGGACGCTCGGTCAAACCAAGTCGCTCGACACCAAGAGCGATAGCGCCGGAGCTGACGACGAGGACGTCGATGCCGCGGCTGCGCAGTGCGGCGATCTGCTCGACGAGGCCGCAGAGCAGACCGAGCGCAACCTTACCGTCAGGACGCATGATGACGTTCGTCCCGAGTTTGACGACGATGCGGCGCATCGCGAGCTCCTCTTACGCGTGGGCCGCGGCGACTGCCGGAGCGATGGTGCGGTCGACGACGGGAGCCAGCCTGCGCAGGCGCTCGACGAGCTCGGTGAGTTGATCCGGGAAGAGCGACTGCGCTCCATCGGACATCGCCTTGTCCGGATTCGGGTGCATTTCCATGAGCAGGCCGTCTGCACCTGCGGCGACCGACGCGAGAGCGAGAGCAGGCACGAGGTCGCGCTTGCCGACGCCGTGCGATGGGTCGCCGAGCACAGGCAGGTGCGTGAGCTTCTTGAGCACGGGGATGGCCGAGACGTCCATGGTGTTGCGCGTGTAGGTCTCGAAGGTGCGAATGCCGCGCTCGCAGAGCATGAGGTCGTAGTTGCCGCCGGAGAGGATGTATTCGGCTGAGAGCAGAACCTCTTCGATGGTGGCGGCGATGCCCCGCTTAAGCAGGCAGGGCTTGCGCACGTGGCCGAGCTCGCGGAGCAGATTGAAGTTCTGCATGTTGCGCGCGCCTATTTGGAAGCAGTCGATGTAGGGGAGCATGACCTCGATCTGCGAGATCTCCATAACCTCAGTGATGACGAGCAGGCCGTGTTCGTCGGCGGCCTCGCGCATAATTTTCAGGCCTTCAACACCCATCCCCTGGAAGCTGTAGGGCGAACTGCGCGGCTTGTAGGCGCCGCCGCGAAGGAACTGCGCTCCGGCAGTTGCGACCTGTTTCGCGCTGAGGCGAATCTGGTCGCGGCTCTCGACCGAACACGGGCCGGCCATGATCACGACCTCTTCACCGCCAACAGTGACGCCGTTCGGGAAGCGCACGCGCGTGCCCTCCGGGCGGAAGCCGCGACCCGCAAGCTTGTAGGGCGACGAGATGCGGTAGGCCTGATGCACGCCGGGCAGCACCTGGAACTCGGTGACCTCAAAGTGCGCAGGTGTGCCGACGCCGGCGAGAATCGTCTGTGTTTCTCCGGTAGTGCGGTGTACGTTGAAGCCAAGCTCGACCATCCGTTCGATCACCTGTTGGATCTGTTCATCTGTAGCTCGGTCCTGCATTGCAACGATCATCACTGGAGTCCTTCCCGCGCCGTCTGTATAGCGGCGCTTCCTTGCAAATGTGTGCGCGAGTTGCGCGATGTGATTTGTGTGCGGCTAACTTTTGCTGCCAGAGGTCTGCTGCGACGCAGCGGCTGGAACGCCGTGGTCGGGACGCTGCAGCGAACGCATGATGTCCATGATGCGCTCGTAGATATCCTGGACCTGTTCGCCTGCGAGCGGGCCTGGATTGGACTTGCGTGCGTGCTCAATGACCTGGTGCTCGCGGCGCGGCTCGTAAATAGCGGCCGCGGTCTGACGCTTGATCTCGCCGATGGCGATGGCGCAGGCTGCTCGTTCATTGAGCAGCTTAACGATCTGCTCGTCCAATTCATCGATTCGTGTGCGCCAGTCGGCGATGTCCATAGTCGGGCCTCATATTGATGATACGTGCTGGTGACGGAGATCATGCAGGCACCTCGCGGGAGATCTCGGTGGGGGTGTTTTGCGATGCGCGAACATCTCCGCGGAGAGAGCGGACGAAGTCGCCGACGGCTGCGGCGGCTTCTGCCGGCGGTGTGCGCTCGACGAGGCCAACGATCGCGCTGCCGACGACTGCGGCGTCGGCGAAGTGTGCGACGGCTTCGACGTGCTGCGGCGTGGAGATGCCGAAGCCGAGCGCGATGGGGAGATTCGTAAACTGCTTGAGACGGCGGACGAGTTGCTCGGCGTCTGCAGCGAGCTCGGTCTGCGTGCCGGTGATGCCGACGCGCGAGATGGCGTAGACGAAGCCGCGCGAGTGCTCGGCGATGGCGCGAAGGCGGTCGTCGGGCGAAGTGGGCGCGGCGAGGAAGACGGGCGCGAGGTCGTTGGAGCGCATGACATCGAGGTACTCGGCGGCCTCTTCGACGATCATGTCGGTGAGCAGAACGCCGTCTGCGCCTGCGGCCTTGGCGGCCTTCGCGAACTCGGCCATACCCATGCGGATGACGGGGTTGAGATAGCTGAAGAGGATGATGCCGGCTTGCGGGCGAAGCTTGCGGATGTCGAGGCAGCGACTCGAGGACGTCGGCGAGGCGCGTGCCGCGTGCGACGGCGCGTTCGCTGGCGCGTTGGATGACGGGGCCGTCGGCGAGTGGGTCGCTGAAGGGGACGCCGAGCTCGATGACGTCGGCGCCCGCGTCGATCGCGGCGATGGCCATGTCGCGCGTGGTCGGCGAGGGCGGGGTCGCCTGCGGTGAGGTAGATGACGAGGCCGGGTTTGCGGTCGAAGCGAGATCGGCATTACGCAATCTCCTTTCCGGATTCGCGCAAGTAACTCGTTGAAATGAGTGATTCAGCGCGAAGATGCATTCAGCCCGCAAAGTCAGGTTTGCTCCGTAGCAATCGAACATAGAACCCATCTGCAGTTCTTGCGAAACGAATCAGTGAAACCACTACGCCATTAGGCCCCGGCATGGGATTGGTTCAAAGAGCAGGTCAGTACGTCGGAAAGATTGCAATGTCAATAGATACGGCATTTGCTACGCAATACTCCATCTTTCAGGACGACGGAGAGGCAACTGCTTAGCGATAGCGTCAAGTCGAGAGTCCTCAATCCCTAGAGAACTCACACGCGAGGCAGCTCGACAAATCGCTGAGTAGGGGGATCTGCAGTCGGTAGCTAGCCAGCAGCCTGAGCGATCTCCGTGCACGACATCGCAGTACAGGAGGCTTCACTGCGTCGCCTCCGTCATGTGCTGCCGTCCAGGTTCATCTCCCGCGTGAGGATGCCCATGTCTTTGTCGCCGCGGCCGGAGACGTTGACCATCAGGATTTTGTCGCGCGCCATTTTCGGCGCGAGCTTGATGGCTTCGGCGATGGCGTGTGCGGACTCGAGGGCGGGGATGATGCCTTCGGTGCGCGAGAGGAGCTTGGTGGCCTCGAGGGCTTCGGTGTCGGTGGCCGAGGTGTAGCGCGCGCGGCCGGTGTCGTGCAGCATGGCGTGCTCGGGGCCGACGCTGGCGTAGTCGAGGCCGGCGGAGACGGAGTGGGTCTGCGCGACCTGGCCGGCGTCGTTCTGGAGGACGTAGCTGTAGGTGCCTTGCAGCACGCCGGGCAAGCCTCCAGAGAACCGCGCGGCGTGCTCGCCGAGGGCGGTGCCGCGGCCGCCGGCTTCGACGCCGATGAGTTCGACGTTGCGCTCGGGGATGTACTCGTAGAAAGCTCCTATGGCGTTCGACCCGCCGCCGACGCAGGCGACGATGGCGTCCGGCAGGCGGCCTTCGTGCTCGAGGATCTGGCGCTTGGATTCGCGGCTGATGACACGGTGGAAGTCGCGGACCATCGTCGGATAGGGATGAGCTCCCAGAGCCGAGCCGAGAATGTAGAAAGTGTCGCGGACGTTGGTGACCCAATCGCGCATGGCCTCGTTGATGGCGTCCTTGAGAGTGGCGGAGCCTGCACTGACGCCCCTCACTTCCGCACCAAGTAGCCGCATGCGGAAGACGTTGAGCTCCTGGCGGCGCATGTCTTCCTCGCCCATGTAGACGACGCACTCCATACCGAAGAGCGCACAGACGGTGGCGGTGGCGACACCGTGCTGGCCCGCGCCGGTTTCGGCGATGATGCGGTGCTTGCCCATGCGACGGGCGAGCATTGCCTGACCGAGTGCGTTGTTGATCTTGTGCGCGCCGGTGTGCAGCAGGTCTTCACGCTTGAGGTAGATCTTCGCGCCGCCGAGGGTTTCGGAGAGGCGCTTTGCGAAGTAGAGCGGCGTGGGGCGGCCGCAGTAGTCGCGGAGAAGCGAGGCGAGCTCAGCCTGGAAGGCTTCGTCCTTCTGCGCGTCGGCGTAGGCGTGCTCGAGCTCGAGGAGTGCGGCCATGAGGGTCTCCGGCACGTAGCGGCCGCCGTACTTTCCGAAGCGCCCGGGAGTGGACGCTGCGGGCATCGGAACCGGGCTGGTGAGGTAGGTGCTGCTCATCTTTTTGTTCTCTCGTGCTCGATCATGGTTAGTTCGTGCGCAAAAAACGAAAGCCGCGACTCGTTTGAGTTCGCGGCTCGGGGCTTTTGATGCAGTCTGCTGAGGTTCTTCGATTTCAGCAGAAGTCAGTCCGCCGCGGCCGCTACTGGCCACCAGTAGCGGTACGGAAAAGCGAAGAACGCGATGGACGACGGAGACATCGTTTCTACGTTACACCCACTCCCCAAAATCGTGCAAGAGGTTGCCCGCAAGAAATGTTTTTTGAGTGCATCTGACGCAGGTTTTGGGGGCATCGCATGAATGGGCCGCACGCAGAGAAGACGGCCTGTAAACGATTTGCTGGATGGTATGACTTCGATTTTTTCAGGAGAAGAATGATGAAACGACTTATCGGACAAGCGGTTGTAGCAAGCATGCTCATGATGCCTCTGGGCATGTCGGCCCAGCACAGCGATCAGTACTACCATGCCAAGCACGTGCAGGAAGAACATGACGCGCATCACCACACGAAGGCCAAGATCGTTGGCGGATCGGCAGTGGGCGGAGCGGTTGTCGGCGGATTGATGGGCGGACCGAAGGGCGCGGCGATCGGCGCTGGAGTGGGCGCCGGTGGCGGCCTGCTCGCCAACCACGTGCGCAAGCAGAACGACATCCACAAGCGCGAGCGCTGTGAGGACGAGGGCCGTTGCCGCTAGGCAACGGTCTAGTTCGCGTGGGAGATTCTGATTCGCGAAAGCCTGGTTGAAGTGAGATTCAAGAAACGGTGGTCAGCCACGAAGCTCAATGTCCCAGACGGGGAGGCGCATGTGACAGAGAGCTCCGTGTCTGTCCCCACACGATGCGATGCTTGTGGCCTCTAGCGCAGATGCCCCTGGCGTGAAAGCATTTTTGATGACAATGAATGAAATGAATGACTAGCGGTTCATCTTTGGATTGAAGGTGCGGGCAATCCACCATCCGATGAACGCGAGTTCTGCGAGCAGAACTACCTCGGCGTCGAAGCTGAGGCTCTTAAGGTTCGGCGAAGTGTGTGGCGCGAGCACAAAGAGCGCTACAGCCGCGAGCGGCGCGGACAACAGAGCAATCATCGGACCGAATTGCGGCTTGTAACGACGGCGGCGCAGGGGCCGGGCGACGGCATGAGCGGCGACCTTCGCGGCAAAGTCAGAGGGAATCTGCGGCTCAGGCTTGTGCTCGATGGCGCGATCGATGCGCGATTCCATATCTGCCGAGGTGCGAGGATTGCGGAGGCGTGAGGTTGTTGCTGTTGGGGCTGTTCATCGTGCCTCCAGAGGTTGAGGATAGCGCACCGGAGCGGTGGGAGGCGGCGGAGCGAGTTGTGCGCGAAGGAGAGCGCTCATGCGTTTGCGGCCACGGTGCAGGTGTGTGCGAACGGTATTGATGGGCATCTCGAGCGCGGCCGAGATTGCCTCGTAACTGCAATCCTCCTGGTGGTAGAGAACGAGGACGGCGCGCTCAGACTCGGAGAGTGTCAGGAGGGCGGCATCGACGGCGTTTTGAAGCTCGGCGTCGGAGAGAAGTTGCTCGGGCGTGCGGGCGTGGCCGTGGAGGCTGTCGCCAGGCATGTTTTCGATCCACTCGGTGGATTCGTCCTCTTCAAACGCGGCGGGTGCGGTGGCGATGAACTCACGGTCGCGGCGGCGGCGCTTCCACTCGTCCTGCGCGACGTTAACGACGATGCGATAGAGGTAGGTAGTGAGGGCGGAGTCGCCGCGGAACTCAGGTAAAGCTCGATAGAGGCGGAGGAACACCTCCTGGGCGAGGTCCTCGACGTGAGGGCCGGCGCCTGTCATGCGCGAGAGGGTCCGAAAGACCATGGACTGGTGCTCGCGGACCAGGGCTTCGAATGCCTGCGGCGATGTGAGGTCTGCGCGCATCGGGCTGCGAAACCCTCAGACTTCAGCATCTCGCAAAAGTTTCAGCTGTGCGAGTGAAACTTTCAGGCAAGCCAATAGTCCAAGGCGCACAGAACGGTCAATCGCGGGCGAATGAACGCTGCGGACCGAGGAGGATTTATGTTGGAAGCCCTTGCAATGTATGGCATTGAGTGGAACAGCCCGTTCATCGTACCGGTCGCCGGTTGCCTGATGATCCTTGGGATCGTGCTCGGCGGCGTCTGGTCGGGGGTCCGCAACAGGGAGATTCAGTCGCGCGAACGGCTGGAGGCGATTGCCCGCGGAGTGCCGATTCCGCCGACTCCAGAGGAGTTGGCCATTACGCATGGCAGACCGACCTCAGATTTGAGGCGTCGGCGCGCCAACATCCGGCTGGCGGGTGTCGTACTGCTGGCGTCGGCAGCAGGGCTGATCCTCTTCTTTATTGCCCTGGCGACGGTTCTGCAGGAGCGGGACGTGCTCTGCGGAGCGGCGGCGGCCTTGATTCCGCTGGCGATTGGCGTGGGGTTCCTGATCGACACGAGGATCCAGACGCACGAGATGGATGACCTGAGGGCGCAGGGCGGTTCGTCGGTCTAGCTAAGCTCATTTCGCGGCGAGCCTGTTGGGCGTCTTCGATAGACTGGAAGCTCTATGACTTCCAGCAATGACAAGGGCGCCCAGCAGCCTGGCGGGCGCCCAACGCGCGGAGCGATCAAGGCTGTGCGCGGTACACGTGATCTTCTCCCTGACCAGACTCCGCTGTGGAACCGCGTGGAGGCGGCCGCGCGGGCCGTGTTTGCGCGCTATGGCTTCGGCGAGATTCGCACGCCGGTGTTCGAGGCGACAGAGCTGTTTGCGCGCGGCGTGGGCGAGGAGACGGACATCGTCTCCAAGGAGATGTTTACGTGGGAGGACCGGGCGCGGGCGGCGAGCGAGAAGGCGCAGTCGCTGACGCTGCGGCCGGAGTCGACCGCGGGCGTGGTTCGGGCGTACATCGAGCACAAGATGGGCGAGACGGGTGCCCTGCAGAAGCTCTATTACATTGGGCCGCAGTTTCGGCGCGAGAGACCGCAGCGCGGAAGGTACCGGCAGTTCTGGCAGATTGGCGCGGAGGTGATTGGGCCACCGAGTTCGGGGTCGGAGTCGCCGTTGCGCGATGCCGAGGTGCTGGAGATGCTCGCCTCGCTACTGGATGAGTTGGGTGTGCGCGGGTGGCGGCTGGAGCTGAACTCGGTGGGGAGTGCCGAGGACCGGGCTCGCTATAACGCTGTACTGCGCGAAGAGCTGGTGAAGGTGAAGGACAAGCTGTGTCCAGACAATCAGCGGCGCGCGGAGACGAATCCGCTGCGCGTTCTGGACTCGAAGGACGAGCAGGACCAGGAGATCATCAACGGGCTGCCGAAGATTGCTGATTATCTAGGCGAGGAATCGCGCGAGCACTTTGCGCAGGTGCGGTCGGCGCTGGATGCGTGCGGGGTGGAGTACCACGTGAATCCGCGGCTGGTGCGTGGGCTCGATTACTACACGCGCACGACGTTTGAGTTCACAGTGCAGACGGGGCTGGGCACGCAGAATGCGCTGCTCGGCGGCGGACGGTATGACGGGCTGAGCGAGATGCTGGGCGGCCCGAAGGCGCCGGGGATTGGGTTTGCGATCGGCGAGGACCGGCTGATTCTCGTGCTGCAGGAGCAGGCGAAGCAGGATGCCGAGGCAGCGGGCGTCAGCGGCGAGCGAGCCAAAGCTGGATGTGTATGTCGCGCCGCTGGGCGTGGAGCGAAATGCGGCGGCGCTGGCGCTGGCTCGAGAATTGCGACGCGCGGGGCTGAGGGTCGAGGTCGGCGATGGGACCTTCAAGCTGCGCAAGAGCTTTGATGTGGCCGACAAGGTCGCGCGCGCGATTGTGCTGCTGGGTGAGGATGAAGTTGCGAGCGGCGTGATGACGGTGAAGACGTTTGCGACGGGCGAGCAGGTGAAGGTGCCGCGGCCGGAGTTGAAGGATCGTCTGCGCGCCGACTGACTGATTCAAAACTCGAAGCCCGCGTCTTGCAGAAGCGATGTTCTATTTCGTCTGAGTGCGCCTGTAAATCGTGGGGCCTCGGAACATGTCGGTTGCAGTGCCGACGGCTGTGCCGCCGAGTCCTCCAATAACAGTGCAGATGGCTCTGCCGATTCCAGGGAAGTCGAGAAAGGCGTGCGGATCGGGCCGAATGGCCGCGAAGCCGATCGCTGCACCGACGCCGGTGCCGATTGCTGCTCCGCCTAGTGTGGAGACTGCGTAGCGCGTGAGCTTGACGCTTTTGACGTCGGCGCGCTGGAAGACGTGGCGGCCTTTTTCGGAGCCGTTGTGATGGCCGCAAGTGAGGTTCTGGTCATCGACGGCGATGAAGTAGCAGGTGCTGCCGCCGTGATCTGCGGCGACGTGAATGTGCGTGTGCGGAGCGATGGCCGAGAGATTGTGCCAACTGTCAGCAATCGCGTGAGACGGTGAGGGCGCAGACGGAGCAACGGCGTTCTGTGCAGTTGGAGGCTGGGCGGACACAGCAATCGCGCCAAAAAGCAGGGCGAGCTGAAGATGATGCATGCGCGGAAGCATATCGTCAGTCGAGGCTTAGACCTAGTAAAAAGAAAGAGTTAGGGCGCACGATTTGCATCGCAGCGCGAGTTTCTGAATGTCGGAGCTTGAGGAATGCATCGGCTTTTCACGATCTCGGAGGACACGACGGCGTTTCCGTGGGCGAAGCGGACGCCGGGGTCGGGGGTGGTGGCGGTCATCGCGGTGGGGATCGCGCTGCTGGTGGGCTGGCTGACTGGCCACACGAGCGCGGGGGCGATCGCCGCCGGTAGCGCGTTCACGGTAGGGTTTGCCGTGTTTCACGAAGCGCTGGCCTCGGTATTGCTGAGCATGACGGTGACGACATTGGGTATCGCCTCAGCGACGCTGGCGGGAAGCCTCGGCGCACCGTGGACGTCGGTGGTTCTGGCCGTCGCATTTGTGGCGGCGGTGAATTATGGGCTGCTCGCGGGGCTGGGGCCGACGGAGGGATGGATCGGACAGCAGAGCGGCGTGTTTGTCATTATCGCGAGCTACTTTGCGCAGGGGCCGCACTATGCAGTCGGACGCACGCTGATGGTGCTGGCTGGCGGCGGTCTGCAGATTATTGTGTTCTCGTTGTTTTTTCTCCTGAAGCCAAAGCGGCGCGAGCCGGGAGCGCAGCGGACGCATGAACGGATACCGCGACGGCTGCGGGAGCTCCTGCATTGTTTGCGCGATGAGCTGACGCTGCACGGAGGCACCGCGGAATATGTGGCGCGGCTGTCGCTGGTGCTACTGACGAGCACGGCGATCTATCGCTACCTTCACGTGAGGAACGGCTACTGGATTCCGATGACCGCGCTGCTGGTGCTAAAGCCTCAGTGGGCGCATACGCTGAGCCGCGGGCTCGCGCGCATGCTGGGCACCGTGGCGGGCGCGGGGATCGCGCTGGTGCTGGCGAGGCTGCTGCCGTTCCCCGCGTGGGTGCTGCCGGCGCTGGTGGTTGCGAGCGCGTGGGGATGCTATGCGTTGCAGGCAGTAAACTATGCGGCGTTTTCGGTGTTCATCACGCTGTATATCGTCTTTCTGTTCCGTTTTGGCGGATTCTCGGACACGGCGGCGGCGCACATCCGGCTGGTGAATACGGTCGTGGGCGGCGGCCTGGCGCTGGCGATCGATGCGTTGTGGAAGGCTGCGAAGGCGCGACGCGGGCTGTTCCGGTCTGGGAGCGCGGACTCCGTACAATAGAAGGATTGTGACACTCGACTTTTTAGGTTCTCTTGAGCGCTCGCACCGTTGCGGCGAGCTGCGTGCTTCCGATGCCGGCGCGACCGTAACCCTGATGGGTTGGGTAAATGGGCGGCGCGACCATGGCGGATTGATCTTTCTTGACTTGCGCGACCGGACCGGGATAACGCAGGTGGTCTTCGACCAGAGCGTCTCGGCAGAGGCACATGCGAAGGCAGAGGCTGCGCGGCCGGA
The DNA here is from genome assembly GCA_963713395.1 of uncultured Acidobacteriaceae bacterium. Taxonomy (GTDB): domain Bacteria; phylum Acidobacteriota; class Terriglobia; order Terriglobales; family Acidobacteriaceae; genus Granulicella. The sequence continues at coordinate 191,258 of CAVQLS010000005.1, forward strand.
GTACGTGGTCGCGGTGACCGGCACTGTGCGCGTGCGTGGCGAGGGACTGACGAACCCTCGGATGCCAACCGGTGAGATTGAGGTCTTCGTCCACGAGATGCTGCTGCTGAACGACGCGAAGACACCGCCTTTCTCGCCCGCCGATGATGCGATTGCGAATGAAGAGGTGCGGCTGAAGTATCGCTACATCGACCTGCGCCGTGAGGAGATGCAGAAGAACTTCGCGGTACGCAGCAAGGTTGCAATGGCGATTCGCAACTACCTTGTTGGACAGGAATTCCTGGAGATCGAGACACCCTTTATGACGCGCTCGACACCGGAGGGCGCGCGCGACTATCTGGTGCCGAGCCGTGTGCATCCGGGCAGCTTCTACGCGCTGCCGCAGTCGCCGCAGATCTTCAAGCAGATCCTGATGATCTCGGGGTTCGACCGCTACTTCCAGATTGCGCGTTGCTTTCGCGACGAGGACCTTCGTGCGGACCGGCAGCCTGAGTTCACACAAATCGACCTGGAGATGACCTTCCCGAAACAGGAGACGGTCTTCAAGATTGTCGAAGGATTCCTGCGCGCAGCGTTTGCGGCGGCTGGCGTCGAGCTTCCGGCGGAGTCGTTTGTGCAGATGACGTACGACGAGGCGATCCAAAAGTACGGCATCGACAAGCCGGATATGCGGCTGCCGGCGATGGTGGACCTGACGACGGATTTGACGCCCGAACTGCGCGAAACGCTGAAGATTGATCCGACGCTGCCGGTGTACGGATTCACGATTCCGAAGGCCGGCGCGATGAGCGGAACGCAGCGGCGCGGCTCCGTCGATGAAATTCGCAAGAGCCTCGGCGACTACAGGGCTCGATTTATCTCGACGTCGCTCGGCTGCGCACGAGCGAGGCCGTTTGTGCCGCTGGCGGAGGCGATTGCCGGCGAAGCTGACGGCCGAGCAGATTGTGTTCTGCGGTGAGAACTTTACAACCGACGATCTTGCTGTGGTCATCACGCCGAAGCCGGGTACGCCTGCCGCTTGGAACTACGATAAGCAGTGGATTCCGAAGCGCGTGGGTGCGCTGCGGCTGGAGCTTGCGAAAAAGTTTGCTGACAAGCATGGGCTTGTTTGCGCAGACGGGAACGGCGAAGGACTTCCGCTTTCTGTGGGTCACGGACTTCCCAATGTACGAGTGGAACGAAGAGACGAAGCAGTGGGATGCGGCGCATCATCCGTTCACTTCGCCGCATGAGGAGGACATCAAGTCCGGCGCGCTGTGGAATGACAAGGGCGCGGTTCGCGCGCTCGCCTACGACGTTGTGCTGAACGGCACGGAGCTGGGTTCAGGGTCGATCCGTATTCATCGCAAGGATGTGCAGTCGGAGATCTTCCGCACGCTGGGAATGAGCGACGAAGAGGCGCATCAGCGCTTCGGGTTCTTCCTGGATGCGCTGGAATACGGCACGCCGCCGCATGGAGGAATTGCGCTGGGTCTGGACCGCATCGTGATGATTCTTGCGGGCGCGTCGTCGCTGCGCGAGGTAATTGCATTCCCGAAGACGGCGAAGGCGATCGATCTGATGGTGGATGCGCCAACGCCCGTGAGCGATCTGCAGTTGCGAGAGTTGAATCTGCGGATCGTGCACCGGGCTTGATGGACGTTCCACGCGCTGTTTCACGTGGAACATTCATTTGTATGTCGCGAAGAAATGTGGGAAACGCAGATTTCTGTGGATTGCTGCCCTGCGCAGGGCGATTTTCGCGCAAGCGCGTTCTGTTCTGGGCTCAGTTCATGCGGCGGCGGTCGTCTGGATCGTCGTCGTCGAGACCGATGTAGCGGCCACTTGAGTCGATGCTGACGTCCTTGCCCTGCTTGCGCATGTAAACCTGGAACTTTTTGGCGGCGCGGCGTCGCTTCGCGCGGTAGTAGCGATTGCGCAGGCCGAACCAGCCCTCAGAGACGTTGTGGCGAAGGCCGCGGCGCGGTCCCATCTGCATGAAGAGCCATGCGACGAGGCAATTGCATGTGGCATTCAGGGCGTCGAAGCGCTGGCCGGTGTAGAGGTCGATGATGAGATAGAGGAGCAGGAAACCGGCGGCGATGTACTTGGCGCGCGCGCGGATGATGAAGTAGGCGGTCATGGGCTCGTCCGCGTGAAGGCGGGCGTAGACGAGCAAAAGCGCAAGGGACGTAGGCCAGAGGCCGACGCTAACGCCGATGTCGATGAACGGAATCAGGCGAGCGAGAAGAAGGCTGAGGAGCGTCGCGAGAACAGCGCCCGCGATCGATGTGACAAAGAAGAGCTCCGTGAACCAGCGGGTTCCGCATTCGTCTTCAAGTGCTGCGCCGGTGAACCAGAGAAACAGGAGCGCAAAGAGCAGGTTGAGAAGGCCGCCGGGAACGAAGGGCCAGGTGACGAACTGCCAGACGTACTTGAAGGCGAGCGCCGGTTGAAGTGCCAGAAGGCCAGCGACGGTAATGCCAAGGCCGGGGGCGGCGAAGCTTGTGATCAGAAAGAAGAGGAAGCAGGCGATGGCAAGCAGAATGATCTTTCGCGTGAGACCGCGAAAGGCTGGCAGCGCGAGAAGAGTCGGACCGTTTGAGCGCATGCGCTGTCTCCTGCTGACAACCTATTGTCTCGCGGGAACGGGAGCCACGGGAAGCGAACGGTGCCCGGCGGCGTCCACTGCACGTACGCCGAAGAGCACATTGTCCTTACTGACGTCGAGTGTGATGTGCGTCTCGGCACCTACGCTGCGGGCGTGCGTCCAGAGCTCGTCTGTCGTATCACGCCAGACGACCTCATAGGTGGTCCCGGGCGGTGCGAATGCGGAAGCGTCCCAGGCGAGCTCGGTGTTGTTGTCGAGGTTGTGAGTGAGGATGCGAGGGTGCTGGGGTTCGCTGGGCGCGGCGGCAAGAGTAGCCAGCACCGCGGAGTTGAGTCTCGCGACGTGAGCGACATAGTCGGTGTCGACGAATTTGAGCAGGTCGCCGTACTCGACACCGTTTTCCGTGCGCAGGGTCTGGTGCTGATGGTTGAAGTTCTCTCGCCACTCGGTGAAGCGAACGGCAGCAAAGCCCGCGTTGTTGAAGCTGGTGTGGTCGCCGCCGCGAAGGTAGCGGTCGCGGCGAAGGACGAGCACTGGAAGGAAGGCTGATGTCTGGTCCTTCGCGTGGCGTCCGGCCGGTTTGAAGTAGGCTGGGGCAAGCTCGGCGATGCTGCGGGCGAGTTCGCGGGAGGGCGAGTCGCTCTCGGCGCCGAGGGAGAGGATTTGGCGTTGCTGCTCGGGCGTGGCGGTCGCGGGCACGGATTCGGAGAAGACCCGGACGACGTCCTTGCGCTGCTGCGTCTCGCCGGGCGTCGTGTCGCCGCCGACGATGTCATTGTTGAGCGCGGCGACAAGGGGCCAACCCTCGGATTTGGCGAGCTCGGCGAGATGATGCGATCCGTTGAGACCCTGCTCCTCGCCAGCGACCGTCGCGAAGACGATGGTCCCGGTGATCTTTAGCCGGGAGAGCGCGCGGGCGGACTCGATGGAGACGGCAACGCCGCTGGCGTCATCGTTTGCGCCGGGAGCGGTGATGTGTGAGTCCATCACGTCGGTGGCGCGGGAGTCATAGTGGCCTGTGACGAGGGTCCAGGGCGCATTTTTGTCGGTCGATGTGCCGTGGAGGATTGCATAGACGTTGACAAGGCGCGTAGGCCCCGGGAAACGGCTGGGGCGGCCATTCACGGGCGCCGGCTGCTCGACGAAGGCATCGCGCTTGACCTCCAGGCAGCCTCCACAGGTGGCTGAGATGGCGCGGAATTCGGACTCGATCCAGTCCGCGGCAGCGTTGATGCCCTGGCCCGGAGGAAGGTCGGTGTCCATGCTGGAGAGCGTGCTGCGGGTGCCGAAGCTGACGAGTTTGGCGATGTCTGCTCGGACTGCGTCGGGCGAGATGGTCCGAAGGGCGGCGGCGATGGCTGGATCGGCGGGGAGCGGCGCCAGGCGATCGGCGGCGGCGGCAGTCTGGGACTGCCCCAAGGCCGGCAAAACGAGGCTGATCGCGGCGGCTCCAAGTGCAAGAAAGCGCTTCATTCTTCGGTCTCCGAATTGGCGGCAAGTAACCGCCGAACAGGTTGCAGGCGTCCCATGTTGACGAGCCAGAGGCGCCCCGTTAGAACTAGTGAAGCTGCCCGTGACGCGCTTTGACCATCGTACAGGGCGGCAGCAACTCAGCTTGAGGAGATCGTTATGTCAGTCGTATGCCCGGAGTGCGACAACCCACTCGATATTGACGTCGATGATGTGGAAGAGGGCGAGGTGATTCAGTGCGAAGAGTGTGGGACGGACCTCGAGGTGGTTTCGAGTGACCCTCTGGAGCTGGCGCCGGTCGATGAGGAGGGCTATGACGAGGAGGACGACGATCCGCGCGCCGCAGACGAAGACGAGGACGAGTAAGTCCCAAGCGCGAGTATGGCTCCTCTGCGCCCTTGCATTGGGAGCCGTGCTGAGCACCGCGTTGGGCGCCGCTCCGGCGTGGGGTTCGGGGTCGCCCGGCGAAACGACCAAAGTTCCGAAGCTGCGCACGATCGAAGGCATCGTGTGCAGCAAAGAGGGCGGCGCGCCTATACAGGGCGCTGTAGTCTACCTGCAGGATTCGAAGTCTCTGGCGGTGAAGAGCTATTTGAGCGACGCCCGGGGCCAATTCCACTTCCGGCAGCTTTCGATGAGTGCTGATTTCGATCTGTGGGCAGAGCTGAATGGAAAACGGTCGAAGACGAAGAGCATCAGCCAGTTCAACAGCAAGACCGATCTGAACTTCAGGCTGAAGGTTCCGGTTTCGAAATAGGTGCGGACGCGCAAGCCCGCGCAGTCAGCAACGCGCACACCGCACGAACAAAGGGCGAATAAAATGGAGCGAGCGCTGCGATGGATGCCTCGTTTCAACCCGACCGCTTCGGCTTTCTGCACATCGATCTGAACAGCTTCTTTGCGTCGGTCGAGCAGCAGCTGCATCCGGAGTACAGAGAGAAGCCGACGGCCGTGACTGCAACCATGGCCGATACGGGAACGATCATCGCCGCGAGTTATGAGGCGAAGGCGTTCGGCATTAAGACCGGCACCAAGGTCGGTGAGGCGAAGCGGCTGTGTCCGCAGATCGCACTGGTCAACGGCAATCACACGACGTATGCGAAGTATTCGCACGAGATCGCCGCAGCTGTGGAACGTGTTTGCCCGGTTGCGCATACGCCGTCGATCGACGAGATGGTCTGCCAGCTGATGGGTCGAGAGCAGGAGCCCCCAAGGGCTCGGCAGATTGCGATGGCGATCAAGCAGGCGATACGCGATGACGTTGGGGAGACGCTGCGCTGCTCGATCGGGATGGCGCCGAATCGGTACCTCGCGAAGATTGCGAGCGATATGCAGAAGCCGGACGGTCTGATTGGACTGCTACCCTCGCAGCTTCCGCGTGCGATTGCGCATCTGGAGCTTCGCGATCTGCCCGGCGTGGGTGCGCGCACGGAAACCCGATTGAAGGACAAGGGAATTCTTACGATGGCGCAACTGTTGTCGCTGGATCGTAACGGAATGCATGCGCTTTGGGACTCGGTGTGGGGCGACCGGCTGTATCACTGGCTGCGTGGAGAGCTGACGGGAGACGACGGCGCACCTGTGGCCAGCGATTTGCAGAAGTCTCTGGGACATTCTCACGTGCTCGGGCCCGAGCATCGCACACAGGAGGGCGCGTGGGCGGTTGCGCACAAACTGCTACATAAGGCGGCCATGCGGCTGCGCATGGAGCATTTCCACACGTCGACGATGGCCGTCACGTTGAAGTTTGCTCTGACACGTGAAGAGGCTGCACGAGCCTCGAAGCTGAAGCACCACACCTCGGGGATTAAGCACTCGGGATGGGCTATGGAGGCGAGATTCCGACCGTGCCAGGACACGCTGACCTTGCTGGATGCGCTGAAAGGTATTTGGCGGGAGCGGCCGAATGAGCCGCAACATCAGCGGCCCTTCTTCGTGGGTGTCACGATGAGAAACCTCGTGCCCGACGCTGAGGTGCCGAAGATGCTTTTTGAAGAGCCGGGGCATCGCAACGAGCTATCGGCAACGATGGACAAACTGAACCTGAAGTTCGGCCACTCAACTGTGCACTTCGCAGGAATGCTTCCTGCGCGAGACAGTGCCCCCACACGAATTGCGTTCACCCAGATTCCCGTGCAGTACGGCGTGGAGTACATGTAAGCCATTCCGAACTGCAGAGCGTGCATCCAACGAACCACACAAGCCCGGAGGGTCACATGTCCGCACAATCACATTTTTCGACTCAGAAGCGAGTTCCACTGAAGGGCAGCACGCGCAAGGCATTCGATGTAACTCGCGTGGGTGCGCTCGTGTCACCGGCGAAGGACGGAGAGCCGATTATGGTCTCCGTTCTGCTGCCGCGCAAGGCGCCCGTCGATCCAACCGTTCGTCTGACGCGCGAGCAGTTCGCGGAAAAATATTGCGCCGACCCGCGCTCCGAAGAGGTTGTTCGGGCCTTCGCAAAGGAGTTTGGCTTGAGCGTCGAGGAGCCGGCAGAGCGAGGGCGACGCACGCTGTACCTTACCGGCTCTCGCGAGGCGATGGAAAAGGCCTTCGGCGTATCACTGCAATCGCACACTACCGCAGCGGGTGTACTTCGCCTGCGCGAGGGAGCGATCACATTGCCGGAGGAAGTGGCTCCGCATGTGGAAGCAGTGCTGGGACTCGACAATCGACCGCAGGCGAAACCTCATTTTCGTGATGCGAAACCGCACGCAGGAAACGTGAGTTATACACCAGTGCAGGTCGCACAGTTCTATGGGTTTCCGGCGAGTGCAAAGGCGACGGGACAGACGATCGGCGTACTGGAGCTCGGCGGAGGATATCGCGCGGCCGATATCACGGCGTACTTCAAGAGTCTCGGACTGTCAGCTCCGAAGGTCTCTGCGGTTTTAGTGGATAAGGGAACAAACTCGCCAGGCAATCCAAATGGAGCTGACGGAGAGGTGATGCTGGACATCGAAGTCTCTGCGGCGGTAGCTCCGGGAGCCAACGTCGTCGTGTACTTTGCACCGAATACGGATCAAGGTTTCATCGACGCAGTGACAACCGCGGTGCACGATTCGACGAATAAGCCTAGCGTGCTCTCGATCAGTTGGGGCGGCCCGGAGTCGACGCTGGACAGCGCAGGCGGTGACCGCACTGGATCAGGCATGTCAGTCGGCCGCAGCATTGGGGGTTACCATCACGGTTGCATCTGGCGATGACGGTTCGACGGATGGTGTCACAGGCGGAGGCAAGAACGTGGACTTCCCTGCTTCAAGCCCCCACGTGCTTGCGTGCGGCGGCACAAAACTGGTTGCCAGTGGAACCACGATTACGAGTGAGACGGCGTGGAATGAGCTCTCGGCAAACGAAGGTGCAACTGGCGGTGGGGTAAGCACATTGTTCCCGCTTCCAACCTGGCAAGCCAGCAGCAAGGTTCCCGCACCAAAGGCGAGCTCGGGCGGTCGCGGCGTGCCTGATGTTGCCGGCGATGCCGATCCTGCGACGGGATATACCGTTCGCGTTGACGGCACAACGAGCACGATTGGAGGAACCAGTGCGGTCGCTCCGCTGTGGGCTGGGCTGATTGCACTGGCGAATGCGGCGAACGGGCAGGATGCGGGGTTTGTGAACCCGATACTTTACGGAGATCCAAAGGCGCTTCGCGACATTACAAGCGGCAATAACGGCGCATTCAACGCCGGTCCCGGATGGGACGCCTGCACAGGGCTGGGCAGCCCGAATGGAGCGGCGGTTATCGCTGCGCTTGCGCCAAGCACGACGAAGAGTGGAAGTAAGGGCGGCAATAAAGGCCGGGGTAAGGGAAGGTGACAAACGTCATCCTGCTTCGTTGACGGCACTCACTAAGAATCTTCGGACGACTGCGGGAGACTAACCCTGTAAGTCGTGGAGATGAACATGAACGCCGTCCTTGTACCGATTGACGCAACCGCCGATGAGATCCGGTTCCAAGCGAAGTGTGCAGCCGCTTCTCTGCATGAGGCGACCAAGCGATACAGCAACGGAGTGATTGCACTCGATCGCGTGTCGCTGGAGTTGCGGAGCGGTGAAATTGTTGCCCTGCTGGGGCCGAACGGCGCGGGTAAATCGACTGCGGTCAAGCTGATGATGGGCCTGACCTCGTCGACCGAGGGCGAAGCGCGGGTGTTCGGCGGCGATCCTCGCTTCGCTGGAAATCGATTGCGAACGGGCGTGATGTTGCAGGTCGGGCGTGCGCCGGAGATGCTGCGCGTTCGTGAGCATGTCGAGATCATGCGCGGTTACTATCCGCGTCCTCTTCCTTTCAGCGATATCGTCCGCGCGGCCGGTCTCGAAGGGATCGAGGAGCGGATGTTCGGCCAGCTTTCTGGGGGACAGAAACAGCGTGTGCTGTTCGCTCTGGCTCTGGCGGGCGATCCGGACCTCATCTTCCTGGACGAGCCGACGGTTGGGTTGGACATCGAAGCTCGACGCAAGATGTGGGCGGAGATCCGCTCGTTGCGCAGCCGAGGCAAGACGGTGCTTCTGACGACCCACTATCTCGAAGAGGCCGATGCGCTGGCTGATCGAATCATCGTGCTCAACAAAGGACGCGTAATTTGCGAAGGCTCACCGGCAGAGGTTAGAGCAGCCGCGAGTCAGCTAAGTTCTCCAGAGCTCGACGAGTCGAGGTCACAGTTGCCGAACGTCAAGCTTCTAAGCTTTCAGACGCAGCTATCACGCGATCAAATCCTGAACCTCGCTGGCGTGCAAAAGGTTGAAGCAAACGGCACAAGCGTCATCGTGACCACGTCGGCTCCTGAGTCTACATTGCGCGAGCTACTTGCACTCGACCTTGAACTGCGTGGCCTCGAGGTACGGAGTCCTGCGCTGGAAGATGCGTTCCTTACGCTCACAACGAAGGAATAGTCATTTCTGTCTTCTACCAAACGTTTCTGGAGGTTCCTCATGTCTTCGACAGCTACTCTCTCGCTCCCTTACTCGTACAGCAGAGCCAACCGCATGCTCGCAATTTTTATGCGCGAGACTCGTTATGAGTTTGTTCGTGCGATGCGCACCAAGGCATTCTCGCTCTCTGTTATCGGCTTTCCAGTGATGTTCTACCTGCTGTTTGGTGTAATGAACCGCGGACAGGCAATTCACGGCCAAATCGTTGCGAGGTACATGCTGGCTGGCTATGGGGCCTTCGGTGTCGTGGGAGCCGCACTGTTCGGCATCGGTGTCGGGTTGGCTGGAGAGCGCTCGTCGGGATGGCTTGAACTCAAGCGCGCGAGCCCCATGCCGCCGCTGGCCTATCTGGCAGCCAAGTGCGTCTCCGCAGTTGCTTTCGGCTTGATCATCGCCAGTATCCTTTGCCTCATTGGTACCGTTGCGGCCGGAGTTCATCTGACCGCCCTGGAGTATCTTGGCATCTGCGGCATGAGCATCATCGGCGGTGTGCCGTTCGCGTGCCTGGGGCTTTTTCTGGCAATGCTGCTGCCAGCGAACTCAGCGCCAGGAATCGTGAACCTGATCTACCTCCCGATGAGCTACTGCTCTGGCCTCTGGATGCCGATCTCGCTTCTGCCGAAGTGGATGCAGCACGCTGCGCCATGGCTCCCCACGTATCACCTGGCGCAGTTGATGCTTCGCGTGATTGGCTACGCACAGCCGGCTGAAACCATGAGTCACGTCGTCGCATTGCTGGGGTTCACTATGCTGTTCCTCGGATGCGCATGGATTGCCTTTGCACGCAGTGAGGCCGACGCTTAGCCGGCAATTGATTCATACAGAGGAAGGGCTACACTCGAATCGCAGGAGATCTCCCGATGAAGACCGATTCCACACCGACGCGCAGGCGCATGGATCGCGGAGACCTCTTTTGGCTTGCGTATCTGGTCTTCTACTTCATCGATCCTCTTTTCCGTCACTCTCTCATCTTCTGGCTGGAGTCCCTCGGATTTACTGCAATCTTTGTTGCACTGTATGTGGCTTTGTTTAAGCTGAGGCGGGTTGAACTCCGACTCGCGTGCGTCGCGGGCATGTATTTGCTCGGCGCGCTTACGTATCCGATTAATAGCGGCGGAATAACCTTCTTCATCTATGCCGCCGCCCTGTTGCCCTTCGTAATTCCGTCGGCAAGAACGGTATTAATCTGCTTTGTCGTCGAGGCGCTGCTTGTCGTGGCGGAGGGATGGCTGCTGTATCGGGGTCCCCAACACCTTAGCCTTTTGAGTCCCGCCTCTGCGATATTTTTTATCGCGGTGGTTGGGGGAAGCAACATCTTCTTCGCTCAGAAGCAGCGAGCGGACTGCAAGCTGCGAATGGCGCGAGAGGAGATTGAGGCGCTCGCTGCTGTCGCCGAACGCGAGCGCATTGCCCGCGATCTGCATGACGTGCTCGGCCACACGTTGAGCGTCATCGTCCTGAAGGCTGAGCTCGCAGGACGTCTGCTGGCACGTGGCGAGGACACTGCACGTGCCGTGCAGGAGATCGCCGACGTGGAACGTATCGCCCGATCGGCGTTGGCCGAGGTGCGCGAGACGATTGGCGGGTACAGAGCGCGCGGGCTGGCGGCAGAGATGGACGCAGCGCGAAACGTGTTGACGGCTGCCGGCGTGCTCCTTGAGGTTGAGGGTGCGCCCGCGGCTGGAGCCTTGAGACCGGCCGAGGAGACTGTGCTTGCGCTCGCACTGCGGGAGGCAGTGACGAACGTGGTCCGTCACGCGCAGGCGAGGACATGCAAATTGCGCTTTACCGTGCAGAATGGACGCCATTCCCTGGCAATTGAAGACGACGGAGAGCACACCGCGATATACGAAGGAAATGGGCTCCGCGGGATGCGTGAACGAGTGGAGTCGATGGGGGGGACCTTTCAACTGGAACGGGAGCATGGCACCCGCCTCTTGATTGAGTTGCCGGCCGCCACAGGGAGTGCATCGTGAGCATTCCCACAACAAAAAGCGCGAAGATTCGGGTCCTGTTGGCTGAAGACCAGACGATGCTTCGGGGGGCCCTGGCTGCGCTACTCGAACTGGAGCCGGATATTCAGGTGATCGCGCAGGCGGCGAACGGGCGTGAAGCAGAGCGTCTCACGCGCGAGATGAAGCCCGACGTCGTCGTAACCGACATTGAGATGCCCGAGTGGACCGGGCTGGAGTTTGCCGCTGCACTGAAAGAGAGCGGATCAAAGGTAAATGTCATCATCCTGACGACGTTTGCGCGGCCAGGTTACCTCCGAAGAGCGCTCGACGCTGGTGCTCGCGGTTATCTCCTGAAGGACCGGCCCGCAGCGGAGCTGGCACAGGCGATCAGGCGAGTTCATACCGGATTGCGCGTAATCGATCCCGATCTTGCGGCTGAGGCATGGAGCGCGGATGCCGATCCTTTGAACGACCGCGAGCGTCGAATCCTTCAGCGAGCTGGAGACGGAAAAACGTCCGCCGAGATTGCGGCGGAGTTACGGCTGAGCGAAGGAACTGTACGGAACTATCTGTCGGAAGCGATCGCAAAGCTTGGCGCAGCAAACCGTGTTGATGCCGCGAGAATCGCGCGGCAGCGTGGGTGGCTGTGACCGGGACGCGCTACGTCGGGCGGCTCGCGCCCTCGCCGACTGGACTACTACACCTTGGACACGCGCGGACGTTCTGGATCGCCGCCCAGCGTGCGCGCGTTGCGGGAGGAATGTTGTGGCTTCGGGACGAAGATCTCGACCCGCAGCGTTCGCGCGCAGACTTCGCCAAGGCCATGCGAGAGGATCTCCGCTGGCTCGGGATTGCCTGGGACGCTGAGATGCGTCAGAGCGAGCGTCTGGCTGTGTATGGCGAAGCTATGCAACAGCTCGTGCACAAAGGGTTTGTCTATCCCTGCCGATGCAGCCGCAAAGATCTACAGCAGGCCATCGAGGCACCGCACGACGACGATGATGAGCCGATCTACAGCGGACGATGCCGTCTGAAGCCAGGAACGCGCGAACTTCTACCGGAGACGAACTATCGCTTCCGTGTTCCTGATGGCGAGGTCGTGAGCTTCCTCGACGGGAACATGGGTGCACAGAGCTTCATCGCGGGATGTGGAGCAGGAGCGGATTTCGGCGACTTTGTTGTCTGGAGGAAGGATGGGCTGCCGAGCTATCAACTCGCCTGTGTCGTCGACGATGCCGCGATGGGTGTCACGGAGGTTGTGCGCGGCCGGGATCTTCTGAGATCCACGGCTCGTCAGATCCTGCTCCAGAGTGCCCTGAGCCTCGCGACGCCCGGATACTTCCATTGCGAGTTGATGCGCGATGAGGCCGGAGTTCGGCTGGCGAAGCGACACGATGCCCTGAGCCTGCGTGCGCTTCGCGAAGCAGGTTGTACCCCTGCAGAGGTGATCGCACGGTTGAATGTCGGATCTTCACCGCGGTCACCGGGGTGAAGGCGACAAGGCATCCACGAATGTACCGTTACCAAATTTCATCAGAAGTTGGTGACGAATTCATCCGAGCCGCATCTCATGACTGAGGGTGCAGCATGAGATGGATTTCCAGCGACGCGGTGCGATGGGCGGCAGCCTTCGGTGTCGCGCTCCTGCTGCTCATCAGCTAGTTCGATTGTCAGGGTGGTGCAAGGGCAGCCTGCGATTGCAGGCTGCCTTTTGCGTTCAGTCCCCGTTCGGGCCGTACATCGCGCGAATCACGTCGTCGTAGCTCTTCATCTGATAGTTCTCCGGGGGAATTCCGCCGGCGAGGTAATGGACGAAGTAGTCCCAGCGGCGCCGCGCGATGTACTGCGACTGCTCGCCGTAGCCGTGGTGCGCGTTGGGAACCATGAGCATATCGAAGGTCTTGTTCGCATTCATCAGGGCCAATACAAGCATCAACGTATTGTTCGGCGGAACGTTATCATCCATGGTTCCGTGAACCACCATCAGGTGGCCTTTGAGGTTAGCCGCATAGCCCTGGTTCGCCTGTGCCTCGTAGTTGTCCTGGCCGTTCGCTCCGATCACCTCAAGGCCCGCGTACTTCTCATCCCAATCGTCCTCGTAGTCGCGATTGTCGTGGTTGCCGCTTTCTGCCCAGCCAACTTTGAAGAAATCGGGATAATGGAACATCGCGGACGCTGTGGCATTGCCACCACCGGAGTGACCCCAGATTCCGACGCGAGTGATGTCGATCCATGGATTTTCAGCGGCAAGTTGTTTGATGCCGGCCACCTGGTCCGGGATCGTGTCCTCACCCATCTCCGCGGGCGTGTCGGCGTGCTCGTCATGGAAGCTCTTGCTGCGGAACGGAGTTCCCATGCCGTCGATGCAAACGACCACAAAACCAAGGTCGGCGAGCGCCTGATCGTCGCCGCTGGCAGCCGAGAAGCTGCGTGAGCCGCACGAGCCGATCTGCGGCCCCGGATAGACGTAGTCGACGATCGGATACTTCTTCGACGCGTCGAAGTTCGTGGGCTTCCAAAGGAAGCCGTAGAGCGGAGTCTTGCCGTCGCGCGCGTTCACCTTGATCGGTGTCGGCGGCTTCCATCCGGCAGCCAGCAGTCGCGATATGTCCTGATGTGCGAGCGTGGCAATCACCTTGCCCGTGTTGTCGCGCAGCACAACGGTCTCGGGAGTCTCGCGGGTGGAGTACACGTCCACGAATGTGCTGCCGTCGGGGGACGGTGTTATCGCATGATCAGCATTCTCCGGCGTGAGCAACTGCTGGTTGGAGCCGTCAAGGTTCACGCGATAGTAGTGAGTGAAATAAGGGTCGCTGTCCTTCTCTTTGTCGGTGGCGAGGAAGTACAGCACACGGTTCTTTTCGTCCACGTGAAGCACTTGCGTGACTGGACCGTCGCCGTGCGTGATCTGGTTCTTCAACTGGCCGGTGGTGAGATCGTAGAGGTACATCTGCCCCCAGTCGCTGCGCTCCGAATACCAAAGGAACTCGTTGGTAGCCGGGAGATAACGCCAGTTCACCTTTCCCTGACCGGATTCGTAGTAGGTCGGAACGTGCTCGTGGTACACCGTGCGGATATCGCCGGTCTCCGTGTTGGCGACTCTCAGCCATTCATCCTTGTGATCGCGCGAGGTGGAGACGAAAGCGAGGGTTTTACCGTCGGGCGAGAACTCGACATCGTCCCAACCAGAGCCGCCACGGCAGCTCACATCATCGCAGAGCGTGCTGCGGTGTTCGTCAGGAGGCATCTTCAAGCGCACCATCTTGCCGGTTTCGACATCGATGACTACGCGCTCGATCTTGGTGATGTCCTTGTCGCCAAGCATTGGATAGCGCCAGGCTTCCAAGGTCGGATGACGGTTCGTCACTGAGACGAGATACATCATGCCGTCCTTGCGCTGATCCTGCTGGAAGGTGGCAATCTTCTTCGAATCGGGCGACCAGATCAGAATCGGCGCGTCGGAATGGGTCCAACCGGCGTTGTCAGTCGCGTAGCCGTAGTCCTTGATGCCGTCGGTGGTGAGTTGGCGCTCTTCGCCTGTCGCCTCGACGCGCACCCAGAGATTGTTGTCGCGAATGAACGCTGCGAGTTTTTTGTCAGGCGAGACGTCGAAGGGAGCTCGGCCGCGACCTACCGGCGGCCGAGCCGCGCGGGGCGGCCGCTGACTCGTCTGCGTGCCCTGTTGTGGGTTCGGACGGCGTTCATCTGCGCGTTGCCGCCGGTTTGGGTGGAGCTTTGTCCGGCGGGTGGCTGCGCGTTGGGCTTCTGCTCAGGACGCTGAACAGGCTGCGGCGGCGTCTCGAGCGTGCAGCTCTCGCGCATTTGCGGTGCAGTGGAACGTCTGCGAACGCATGGTCACGGCAAAGCCCTTCGCCTCCGGCGTGTAGTTCTCGATGCGCAGATGCGCGGCATCGATCTCGCGTCCGCTGGCCTTGCTGAGAGCTGCGGCCAGCTTCGCTGTATCGAAGGCGAGCTCGGTCTTGCCCGTGCGCGCGTCCGCGATACGAAAAGCGACCGTACCTGAAGCGGGATCACGGAAGAAGACGCGGCCGTCGGAGAGATATTTCACGTCGCTCACGGTGTGATCCACCAGCGGATTCACGTTGTAACCCATCCAACGCTCCGCCTGTGCGTAGTCATGCGCGGTGTACTCGCGTTGCGCGTGAAGCAAAACCGGGATTGTGGAAATGACACTGAGAACGGCAACGAACAGGGGCGTCTTGTGAACAATCATCAGGGGGTCCATTCAAAGGAGCTGAGGAGCTTTAACGCGTGGTCCCGAGCCTAGGCATCCAGTTCCGGCTTTACAGCCAACTCCGGGCGTGCACGACGCAGCCGCGCCAGTATAGCTGAAGGGTGCAGTGACGCGGGATAGCTCAGCATGGAACGCAGAAATCCACCCCAGGTGTCGTGGGCGATGCGCAGTGCGGATGGCAGGACGTAAATGTCCATGATGAGCTCGGAGAGCAGGAGCGAAGCAGCGGCTCCATAGAGACCGTAGTGGCGAGCTGCTACATAAGTGCATGCCACCGTGAGTCCGGTGGCGATGGCATACAGAGTGGCAAGGCGCTCATGCTGGTTAATCGCCGAGACCAGCGTAGAACTCGTCGACCAAAGCGAGTAAAAGACCACCACAATCAGCAGCAGGCTCACGAGACCGGTACTGGGCGGCACCTTGCCTCGCGTCCAATGATGCAGAAACGTTGGACCAAGCAGAGCCACGATAACAACGACAGACAGCGAGATGAAGAGCGCAAGCTGGCAAGCGCGGCGATGCAACACACGCACGAGCTCCATGTTGCCTGCGCCAAAGGCGATCGAGAGCTCCGGCCAGACGGTGTTGTTGACCATCTGCACGATCTGCAGTGCGATACGCGAGACCGTGCGCGCGGTGCCGAAGATGGCTACATCGACTGGACCAAGAGCATAGCCGACAGCCACCAGCGTTCCCTGCAGGTTGAGCGCATTGCCCAGCGGGAAACCCATAAAAGCGATTGCCGGACGTGCGAGACGCTTGATCTCGCGAAACGAAGCGTGGCTCCAGCCATAGCTTATCCACGGGATGTCGCGGCGTACGGTGACGCACATGATGAGCGTGACGGCAATATTGGCCAGGGCGAGAACCTTCGCTGCAGTGCGCGGGCCATAGCCGAGAAAGACCGGGATCAACTGCACGGCAAAGGCAACCAGCGAGAGGCCAGTCTTGAGCATGTTGCCGTAGGAATAACGCGCGATGCAGCGATAGGCCGACTGCTGAAGCTGCTCAAGCTGACCAAGAAGAACAGCGAGCCCCAGCCAGAAGAGGATCCAGCGCGCGTCCGTGTTACCGACCGAGGATAGATGTAGCAGATCGGCGACCGGAAGGAAGTAAAGCGCCACGCACATCGCGACGCCGATGACGCCGAGGACCAGCGAGATGAGCCACCAGCAGCTCTGAAAGATGCTGAGCGCGGCCTCCTGCTCACCGCGCGCCATCAGCATCGTCATCTCATTGCCGGCGACGGAGCCGAAGCCGATGTTGGAGAAGCTGAGGTACGAGGGGATAGCGCTCAGAATCATCCACTCCCCGTTCATCTGGATAGTCCAGTAGTGGAACAGGATGGGAATCTGAACGAACTGAATGATGGATGAGGCCAGCTTGCTGATCCATGTGGTGATGAAACCCACAAACAACCGGTTGCGTGTGCGTTCATCCATGGAGTCGTTCCACTCGTCGAGAGGCAAGAGTGCGAGCTTCGCTGCAGACGAGAACTGTTGTCCTCATTTTATCAACGCGCGTCATGTCGTCTGGCGCCGCTCTCGATCGAGAGCAATCTTCTCCTGCATGAGCCGGTGGAGCATCGGATCGTCACCGCGGCGCTGGGCCTCGCTCATCGCTGCGCGTAACTCGCGGCCGCGACGTTCGCGATATCTCTCTTCTAGCGTCTCAAGTGCGCCCCGAACCCGATCGGCGAGGCTCTGCCGCTCAGCGGTTGCTTCAGGGAGTTCCGACGATGCGTGGAGGGCCGCGGCCAGCAGTGCACGTGAAGTCGGATCCGGTGCGGCGTCGAATGGGTTATCCGGTGCAGGTCCATTTGCAAGGACCTCGATCACGGTCGCGGTTGGCAGCTCGCTAACCCACTCCGGATGGGCTGCAAGCGTCGCCGCTGCCAGCATTCGTGCAGAGTCCGCCTCCGGAAGAATAAGAGCGGAGAGGAGAATGCGCTCAACTTCGGTGACCGCACGTGGCTGTGGAGCCCGCACGCTCTCCAATCGCTGCTGTGCCGCCTGTTTCAACTCCTGAAGAACGAGAGAGCTCTCGATTCCGAGCTTCTGCGCGGCGTTTATCGCAAATTCGTTCCGCAAAATTGCGTTGGGGATGCGTCTGATATGCGGCAGAAGAAAATTCAGCGCCTTAACTTTGGCCTCGTCGGTGCGCTGCGGGAATTCCGTGCGTGCCCTCTCGATCAGAAAGTCTGCATAGCGCGCCGCCCCGCGGACGGCCTCGGCGTAGGCCTGGATTCCTCGCTCCCGCACAAAGCGGTCAGGGTCAAGACCACCCTCCAGCGTGATGACGCGAACCTCGAACCCTTCCTCCACCAGGAGGCTCAGCGTCTTCTCCGCAGCGTTCAAACCTGCCTGATCAGGGTCGAAGTTAAGCCAGACCTTTTTTGTAAAACGGCCCAGCATACGCACTTGGGGTTCAGTGAAGGCCGTTCCACTCGTCGCAACTACGTTGTCGACTCCTGCCATGAACAGCGAGATGCAGTCCATCTGCCCTTCAACCAGCAGCGCAGCATCTCTGGTTTTGATTCCGGCCTTCGCCTTGTCGAGGTTAAAGAGCACCTGCCCCTTTGTGTAGAGCGCGGTCTCGGGGGAGTTGAGGTACTTTGGTCCGGACTTGTCGTCGACTGCGTCCAGCAGACGTGCAGTGAATGCGATTGGCTTGCCCTGCTCGTTGCAGATCGGGAAGGTGATCCGCTTGCGAAACCGCGCGTACAGCGGGCCGGACGACCCATCGTCGCGCTCCTTCGAACTGAAGAGGCCGCTTGCCCGCATTACCTCCTCGCTAAAAAACTTGCCGAGGCGGTCGCGCATGTCGTTGAAACTCTCCGGCGCATAGCCCAGGCGGAAGGTCTTGATGGTTTCCGCTGTGATCCCACGCGAGGTCATATATTCTCGCGCGCGGGCAGCCTCGGGCGAGTTCAGGTTCTGCTGAAAGTACTGAGTTGCCGCCTCGTGAATCTCAAGCAATTGTTTGCGCAGCCCGGCCTCGCGCGCCTCTTGCGGAGACGAGAACTCACGCTGCGGCAGCGGAATTCCCATCTTCGTCGCGACGGAACGCACTGCCTCCGGAAAGCTAACACTGTCCATCTTCATTACGAAGGTGAAGACATCGCCATGCTCGTGGCAACCGAAGCAGTAGTAGCTGGCCGTCGTCGGGTAAAGGTAGAACGACCCGGATTTTTCCTT
Organism: uncultured Acidobacteriaceae bacterium; assembly: GCA_963713395.1. Lineage (GTDB taxonomy): Bacteria > Acidobacteriota > Terriglobia > Terriglobales > Acidobacteriaceae > Granulicella. The sequence continues at coordinate 209,657 of CAVQLS010000005.1, forward strand.
GTGGAACGGGCAGAGGGCGGACCAGTTCGCGCCAGACTTTCGCAGTTTTACGTACTCGCCGACAATGCGCACGATATCTGTCTGCTGCTTGACGGTTTGTGCGAAATTGTCAGCCATCAAAACTTCATCACCAGTGTATGGGGCGGAACAACCCTCGCATGACCGCCATGTCCCGAGACGCCACTTCTGTCGCACGGCGACTTATCTCAGCCTCAGGTTACCCCGTCTGTCATTGAGAAATGACCCAAAAGAGACACGCTGTCGAAATGCTTCGTGGGAGCAACAAGCGCGGCCAATCTGGGTATAAGGAGAGCGTGTAGGCACGACCGATTCGACAGTCCGCTCACGGAGAACACATGAACACACGCAAGATCATCTCAAAGATGCTGATGGGGGCCGCGCTGGCTATACCCCTGGCTGCCATGCCAACCGCCCAGGCCCATGCGGCCGTTGTCATCTCGGTCGGCTTCGCGCCCCCGGTGCTGCCGGTCTATACGCAGCCGCTCTGCCCTGGTCCTGGTTATCTGTGGACACCCGGCTACTGGGCCTATGGACCTGACGGGTACTACTGGGTACCCGGCGTCTGGGTGCAGCCGCCGACCGTCGGAGTTCTCTGGACCCCGGCATACTGGGGCTGGTCGGGTGGCGTCTACCTATTTCACCCCGGCTACTGGGGACCGCACGTAGGGTTCTATGGCGGCATCAACTATGGCTTTGGTTACGGTGGCGTCGGCTTCGTCGGCGGCGAGTGGCGCGGAGGGGCGTTCTTCTATAACCGCTCCGTCGCGAACATCGACGTTGTCCACGTGACAAATGTTTATGTGCGCAACGTGACGGTCGTGAACCACTCGACAGTGGCGTTCAATGGCGGCGTCGGCGGTATCCAGGCGCGTCCTACCTCGTTTGAGGCCGCAGCTATGCACGAGCAGCATTTCGAGCCGACGGCGAACCAGATGAGCCATCAGAGCTTCGCTGCGCAAAATCGTTCGCAGTGGGCCAGCGTCAACCACGGACGGCCGACCGTCTCGGCGGCAGCGTCGGTTGGCGCGTTCCATGATCATCCCAACAATCCCGGGCTCGCGGCGCGCCCGAACCAGCGCGAGACAAATCAGGATCAGCGCATCGCCAACGGGCTTCGTGATGGACAGATGACCTCGGGCGAAGCGGCTCGTGCCGAGCGGACGCAGTCGAACATCGACCAGCAGGTGCACAACGATCGCGCGGCCAACGGCGGCACGCTCACCAACCAGGAGCGGCAACAGGTCAACCGCGAGCAGAACGGCGCATCGCGGCAGATCTATCGAGACAACCACAATGCAAACACAATTGCCCCGAACGAGGTAAATCAACGCGAAGCCAACCAGGAGCAGCGTGTCGCCAATGGAGAGCGCAGCGGACAGATGACCTCCGGCGAAGCGGCTCGTGCGCAGCGCAACCAATCCAACATTGCTCAACAGACGCATAACGACCGCACTGCCGATGGCGGAGCGCTGAATCAGCAGCAGCATCAACAGATCAACCACGAGCAGAACAAAGCATCTAAGCAGATCCACCAGGAGAACCATAACGGCAACCGGGACGGGAAGGGCCGCTAAGACCTCTCACCTCTCGATAGAAAGCGGCTGGCCTTCGGGCCGGCCGCTTCCGTTTGGAAAGCCGCTGCTTGCGCCAGGTCATGTCGTGAATCACTAAAATCGACACATGCTTTCAGCAGCCATGCGCGCTCGCTTAGCCGTTGTTCTGGTTGGAGCTCGCAACCCGTCGAATATCGGTGCCGCGGCTCGCGCGATGCGGGACTTCGGATTCTCCGACCTGAGATTTGTGAACGACTACATCGTGCCGTTCGAGGCAGCACAGCTCGAGGCGAAGTCCGCAGTTGGCGCCGCGGACGTGATGCAGGGCGCCCGCGCCTTCTCCTCTGTCGCCGACGCTCTAGCGGACTGTACCTTCAGCGTTGGAACTACCGCAATCGGCGGCCGACAGCTCTCCCGAACGGTACTGCCGCTCGCAGAGGCAGGCCAGGAGCTCATCGAAGAGTTGGCCAGGCCGGGCTCTCGCGCCGCGCTTCTCTTTGGCTCCGAGAAAACAGGACTCACCAACGATCAGCTAAGCCATTGCCAGATCCTTCTGAACATCCCGATGTTTGCGCCCTCCGACGCTCGCCATCTGTCGATGAATTTGGGCCAGGCGGTAGCCGTATGCCTGTACGAGCTCGGACGCGAAGGGTTCGAAGACGCAAGAGATCTTCCCGCCATCTACGAGGCACAGATCACCGCAGACGCTCGCGAGCGGCTGACCCAGCTACTGGTCGGCGCAATGGAGGCTACCGGCTATTCACGAAGATTCCCCGCAAACGCCCGCGAGCATGTCGTGCGACAACTCGCGATGCAACTTGGCAAGAGTCAGGAGGAAGCGGTCACCTGGATGGGATTTCTGCGGCAGGTCTTGCGCAGCGCAAAGAAAGACGCTCCGGGCTGAAGCCACGGAGCGCAGAATTTCGTAACGCTCAATGCGATCTGGCTTTACCAGAGACCCCATGAGCGGCTGATGTAGTCGCTCAAAGTCATAACGATCAATGCGAGAAAGATGAAGAAGCCTGAGCCTATCGTCATCTTGATCAGGCGCGACTGATACTTCACGTGCATAAAGAAGAGGATGACAATAACGGCTTTGAAGCAGGCGATAAACAGCGCCACAACCGGATTCGCCCAGCCCAAGTCCTATGAATGCAGCGACAACCGTCACTCCGGTGAAGACGAGTAGCGTGCCGAAGACCATCGCGTATACGCGCGGCGTGACGATATGGTGCGACGAGTGTTCGGGATTGGTGATGTTCGCCGGGTCGCCAGCTTCAGTGTGGTGGTGAGCAATCTCAGCCATCAAATATTCCTTCTAATTCGGTGCCGCAACAGATTAGTGAAGCGGATGTCGGTTGATCAGATAGAGCAACGGGAACAGAAACAGCCAAACGATATCGACAAAGTGCCAGTACAAGCCGAAGTTTTCTATGGGCGCAACATACCCGGCGCTGAAATCGCCTCGTCGAGCCCGCCAGATGAGCCAGAAGAGCAGACCCACTCCGATGATCATATGGAGTGCGTGCATGCCGGTCATGGCGAAATACAGGAAGAAGAAGACCTGTGTGCGCTGCGCCATGTCGGGCGGCAGTGGCTTTTCCTTGATACCGTGGGCTCGCGGGATTGACGAATTCCGCGACATCAAAGTGCGCGCCTGGGATGTGATGCTTTTCCCATTTCTCGTGGTACTCGTCATACTTGATGCCGAGGAAGGCGATGCCGAAGACGGTGGTGAGGATCAGCGTCCAGACCAGCATGTCCTTCTTGCGGACCTCTGCAGCCCACACTGCCAACGCCATGAAAAAGCCGGAGGTGATCAGAATTGCAGTATTTGCCGTTCCCAACGGGATGCTGAGCTGATTCGACGCCGTAAAGAAGGCATCGTAGTACCAGTTTCGGTACAGCAAATACGCAAAGAAGAGTCCGCCGAAGAACATGATTTCGGTGAGGAGAAAGAGCCACATACCGAAGCTGCCCGCCTCACGCTGCTGCTCCACCGTCTCGAAGTGATGACGGTGCTGGGGCAGATGCACGTGCGCGTGCTCGACATGCACAGCCGTTTCGTGCGTGTGCGGATGTGTGGTCGCGACGGAGTTATCCAACGGTCGTCACCTCATTCTTCTGCTTCTGCTCAAGCCATTCGTAGTCGTAGGCTTCGTGATCCATGATCGGCGTCTCAATGAAGTTCTCGGTCAGCGGCGGCGACTGAATCTGCCACTCAAGGCCGGTGGCCTGCCACGGATTGTCTCCCGCAATTGCACCATACTTCAGCGACCAACCAAGATAGAGGAGTGGCAGCATGTAGCCGATTCCAAGCACTGTCGCACCCGCGGTCGAGAGCACGTTCAGCACCTGATACTCCGGCGGATACGCATGATAGCGACGCGGCATACCGAGGTACCCCAGAATGAACTGCGGCATGAACGTAAGTATGAAGCCGATGAACGTCGTCACAGCAGCCAGCTTCGAAAGCGACTCGGGATACATGCGGCCCGTCATCTTCGGCCACCAGAAGTGCACGCCCGCGAGGAACGCCATCAGCATGCCGCCCACCATCACAAAGTGGAAGTGTGCCACGATGAAATACGTCTCGGTCAGGTGAATATCCATGCCAAGCGAGCCGAGGAACACGCCCGTCAGGCCGCCGATGGTGAACAGTCCAAGGAAGCCGAACGAGTACAGCATCGGCGTCTCGAAGGTGATCGATCCCTTCTGCAGCGTGAATGCCCAATTGAAAACCTTGATTGCCGAAGGAACGGCCACGAGCATTGTCAGCAGCGAGAAGACCAGCGCCGAGTAATTGGAGACGCCCATGATGAACATGTGGTGCGCCCACACAAAGAACCCGAACAGCGCGATCGCTACCGAGCTGAAGGCGACAGCCGTATATCCGAATACCCGCTTGCGGCTAAAGGTAGAGATGGTCTCAGAGATCACCCCCATGCCCGGCAAAATCATGATGTACACCGCCGGATGCGAGTAGAACCAGAACAAGTGCTGAAAAAGGAGCGGATCTCCGCCCTTCGTCGGATCAAAGACTCCGATACCGAAGACTCTCTCGAGCAGGACGAGCACCAGCGTGATTGCGAGGACTGGCGTACCCAAAACCATCAGCAGCGAAGCCGCGTAGTTCGACCAGACGAACAGCGGGAGACGGAACCATGTCATGCCCGGGCACCGCATCCGGTGGATAGTCACGATGAAGTTCAGGCCTGTAAAGATTGAACTGAAGCCGGCGACGAAAATGGCCAGCGCAGCCGTGATGACGTGAGTGTTCAGGTAGTGCGTCGAAAGCGGGGTCGTAAAGGTCCAACCAGTATCAACGCCGCCCAGGACGAGCGCAGCGAGCACAAGGATTCCGCCGACTACGTAGAGATACCAGCTCAGCAGATTGATCTTCGGAAACGCGAGGTCCTTTGCACCGACCATGATCGGGATCAGGAAGTTCCCAATCGTCGCCGGCACCGACGGCACCAGGAACAGGAAGACCATGATGATGCCGTGCATCGTGAAGAACTTGTTGTAGGTATCAGCTGCAACCAGATCCGGCTGGGGCGTAAGTAGTTCGAGACGAATGAGGCCAGCAAACGCTCCACCGATAAAGAAGAAAAACGTGATCGAGATCAGGTACAGGATCGCGATACGCTTGTGGTCGCCGGTCAGCAGCCAGCTCAACAAGCCCTGCTCGTTGTTCAGATAGCTGCGTTTCGGCAGTCTTGCCGTGGCCTGATCGGGTAAAGAGACGATGGTTGCTGTGCTGCTCATGGCTTCACCGAGTCCTGGTTGGTGCCTGCGCTGGGAGTGGTAGGCGACGCCTGGTTCGAGTCCGCAGTGACGAAGGTCTGTTGGATGCGGTAATTGGATTGCAATTGCTTGATGAATTCGACGAGATCAATGAGGCCGTCCTCGCTGATCTGCCCCTGGTACGTCGGCATGATTGGGGCATACCCGGCCGTGACATGTTGCGATGGGTTGAGGATCGCATCACGTAGATAGGCATCGTTCACGAGAACCTGGCTGCCATCTGTCAGCGTCAATTTTGATCCATAGACACCGGCGAGGTTAGGTCCGCGAGCTGTGGCATTCCCAGAATGGCAGGCATTGCAGCCCATAGACGCGAAGAGCCTCTCGCCGTTCTGAGCCAAACTCATTCCGGAGTTCGACTGGTCCAGCCACTTCTTGTAATCGCCTGGGGTCATCGCAGTGACTTCGCCAATCATGCCGGAGTGGAGGGTGCCGCAGTACTGCGTGCAGAAGATGTGGTATGTCCCCGGATCGGTCGCCTGGAACCACACAGTGGAGTAGCGGCCAGGGATCACCTCGCGCTTCACCCGGAAGTCGGGGATGGAAAAGCTGTGAAACACGTCCTGCGAGATCATAGTTAGCTGGACGGGCTGTCCGACCGGGATATGAAGCGCGTTGATCTCGTGCTGTCCACCCGGATGTTCGGCCTTCCACATCCACTGCTTGCCGACCACGTAGATATTCAGCGAGTTGGGTGGCGGATCGTAGATCCTGAAGTACAACAAGCCACCCCATACGAAGACGACGAGGAATATGGCCAGCGGAATGATTGTCCACGTGGCCTCAAGGATGGTTGACCCTTCGACCTGAATCGCCACGGGATGCTTGTCGCGGCGATAGCGGAGCGAGAAGTAAAAGATCAGGAAGGCGACGAAGATCAATCCGACAAGCGACACCGCAACCAGAAAGAAGTACAGCGCATCCATATAGGGCGCGATAGTGGACGCTTCGACCGGAAACAGGGCCGAGCTGTGCAGCCACTTCACCAAAAATTGCCACAGGACTGGACTAATACCCATCGTTTGCCTTATCCGTTCCGCCAGTTATCGTCATGCCAATCCGGCACGCTGCCGAGTTTGCGGCTCAATTCCTTGTCTCGCCGAAACATCAGAAACATGAAACCACCGAGGCTCGCGACCGTCACCATACCTCCGAGTTGAACGACCCGGGCCACGATTAGCGAGTGCCTGTTGATCTGGGGGTCGTAGTGGTAGCAGTACGTAAGGATATTCGCTACCGGCGACCCGATCTTGTTGTCCGAGGCATCAATCAACCCCAGGAGCATGTCCTTCGGCGAATACTCAACGCCAAGGTAATACTGCGCGATGCGGCCTTGCGGCGTCGCAATCTCAATGGAACTCGCGTGTGCAAACTGCGTCAGCTTGCCATCCGGCCCCGGCACACGAACGTAGCCAAAGCCAATTGCTTTCGTGAGTGCCTGGATGCTGGGTTCCTGCCCGACAAGGAAATGCCATCCGCTTGCGGATTCGGGATGACCATAGCGGCGCAAATAGAAGTCCTTGCGACGCGCGGCAAGCTGGGGCGTCTCGGTGGGATCGATACTGACGATGACAATCTGGAAGTCTTTCCCGGGCGTCAGGTGCACCATTTCAAGGGCGCTTGTAATCCCGTCCAGCTCTTCGGAGCACAACATCGGACAGTTGTAATACACCGCGGACAGCAGGACAGGATGTTTGCCGTCGAAGTACTGGCCGAGCCTGACGGGATTGCCGTGGTCGTCTGTAAAGGTCGCTTCCAGCGGAAGCTGCGCATTGAGGTGCTGTTGGATCGTGGCACCCTGAAGGACCTTCGGCAACTGATCGCCGACGTTCGGACCCTCTGTCTTATCTCCGTAGCTCGATACCTGGCCAACCGCACAGATCGGCAGCGCCAGACCCAGCGCCAGGGCGGCGCCGGCGAGTTGCCTTAGAGCAGCTCGGCGTGTGCGGATTGTCGGCAATGCGGTCAAGCGGTCCTCGTTCTCAATTCTATTCGTGGTGCGCTTCGGCGCGGTTGAACTCGTTCTTCTGTTCCCGCGCTTCAATCGTGTCGAGCTCATAACCGGTGCGTGCAAAGCCGTCTGTAATCGGAGCTTGCACGGCTGGCTCGGTCTCGCCTGCCATGAGCGGTGCGGGTTGGGCCGCTGCGGCTGGCTTCGGCAGCCCCTGCTGCACGATGAGTTGCATGGCACGTGCAACGGGAATCCGAATCGTGCCGGCCGGCAGGTCTGGGGAGCTGCTGTAGTAATCCAGCAACAGATCCTCACGCGCGTGCAGGTCCGCTATGTCCTGATTGCCGTCGTCCATCTCCAGGCGGGGCGTCGGGAAGGTCTGGGTCATCTGGGCCAGCTGCCGCTGCTCCATGACGGCGTTGGAGGTGAGGTCTTCGCGCTCGGCGCCACGGGGTGTTGCCCCCAATTCGCCTTGGCCCGCGTGCCATTTGTTCGCAGGCCCATCCTGCTTCGCGATCGCATAGTTGATCGCCTTTCCCATAAAGAAGCAGAAGACGAAGAAGATGATCAGGAAGCCCGAGAGACCGGCGACAAACGTAACGATGCCGCCGACGTTAACATCCTCCACCTCGTAACCCGGATGCTCGGGATCGCGCACTGACGGAACGGGATGAGGGCCTCGGTCAGTCGGGTGCAACGGGTCGTGTCCTTCGTGTCCACTAGTGGGCATGTTCAGGCTCCAGAAGCTCCTCAGTATGCGGGTCGTTCAGATGGATGAGCGGTCGGCGCGTGAGTTCGGTCAGGTAGAAGACAAGCCAGAAGGCGACAACCGCAAGGGGAACGGTGATGTAGGCCAGAATGCCCCAGTTCCCGACAAGGTGCAGATTGCCGGCAGCGTCCTTGAAGTTCGGCTCAATCAGCCAGAACATGTCGATGAACCGCGCACCGATCATGAAGAGGCAAAGCCAGATCATCCGCCGCTTCGAGCGCTTGAAGTCACGCGACAGGAGAATGCAGAACGGAATCACCCAGTGGCAGATTACGTCCAGCGTGCAGATCGTCCACCAGCCACCGCGGATCCTGTGCAGATACCACGGAATCTCATCCGGAACGTTGCCGGAGTAGATGATGAGAAACTCCGCAAACGTGAGGTAGATGTTCAGCATTGTGAACGCAAACGCCAGCTTGCCTAGATCGTGCTGCTCAGTGGTACGGAACATCGATTTCATCGGCTCATGGCGTGAGAGCAGGACCAGCGTGAGGATGCCAAGCGCCAGCACCGCGTAACCCTGCGCCACCAGAAACTGCAGGCCGTAAACCGAGGAGTACCAGGTCACATCCAGCGACTTGACGAAGACGATCACGAAGTCCGTCATCAAGATGACGTAGAGCAACAACGAGGGACCCGAGAGGTTCTCGAACTGCGTCCGCCACCGGTCGAAGCTCAGGAACGTGCCCGCTGCAGGATCCTTGTCGCTGGCGATCGTCCACTTGTTGAGGAGCGTAACAACCACCGCCATGAAGCCGAGAACGAGAATCGCCTGAACCCAAGCGCTCATTGGGCTCAACATGAAGTGCTTCAGGTTGATGCAGAGTTCCTGCTCCTGCGTGATGAAACCGGACTGGAAGGCATCCCAGGTCTGTGCGGGGGTGGTGAACCTAGCCCACTGATAGAGGTGCTTCATCAGGAACAGAATTGGAAGCATCATCAGGACGACGACCCAGATCGTGCGTGTCATCGCCTCCAGTGGCCGGCGAAGAACGTGTCCCCACTTACCACCCGACAAGTACTGCACCAGCAGGAACGCCAACGCTCCGCCGGTGAAGTTGAAGCAAGTCATGACGCCCATCAGGTAGGCACGAAGCAGGTGACTGGGGCCGCCGGGCACGAAGATGAATGCGAGGGAAATCACTCCGAGCACCACGGCCGCAATTGCCGCCAGAGTCCGCCAGCGAAGGACAACATCCGGCGCGGTCAGTACCGATGGCATCTGACGCGGGTGGGGATGCGCCACCTCGCCGTGGGTGGGTCCGGCTCCAAAATGTTCGTTCTCAAATGCCATCGGTTATTCGCCTTCGGGTTGCTGAAAAAATCAATCGATCAAGCGTCCTGAACTTGCCTAGTGTGGTGGTGCCGCCAGCTTGCCGGGAGCCTCAGCATCGGGTTTTGAGATTGGAGGTCCGGAGGAGTTACGCGTTGTCGACGGCTGCCCCGCCGCATTGCTGCCATGCGCCTGTGCGCCTGCCGGGGCCGTCGTCGTCCCTTGCCCTGGAATACCGTTGTCCTGCCCGTTCGGCGTGCCATAAATCGCAGTTGCGGGCATTCCCCAGGGATCTGCGAAGCCCGGTGGCATTCCCTGCTCATTTGCAATCTGGTGCAGATCCTCAACATGCTGTCCCGCAGGAACGTCAGCCTGCTTCGCGTCCTGGCTCAACTGCAGCGCGCGGATGTACGCTGCGATCGCCCAGCGGTCCTGTGGCGTAATCTGCGCAGCATAATCGGGCATCGCTCCATAGCCGTTCGTGATGACCGCAAAGAAGTGACCGAGCGGCGCATTGCGCAGGCGCTCTGTATGAAAGTCGCCGGCCGGCCGGTAACCGCGCTGCACGATCATGCCGTCGCCGTTGCCGACGCGCGAATGGCAAGGCGTGCAATAGACGTTGAACCGTTCCTGACCTCGCGCCATGGTGTCTGCGGTCAGGTCGATTGGCAAACCGTCACCTTCTTTGCCATTCACCAGACCGGTATAGAAGTAGGACTCTTCATTGCCCTGATTGCGCGCGACGGTGTTCGCGACCTGCGGGCGCACCGATCGGCCATCCGCATAGAACGTTGTTCCGCGCTGCGGGAAGAACTTTGGTTCGTCCTGCATGTCCTGGCGGCAGCCGGCGAGCACCAGCGTCGATGCCGTTGCAGTCACAAGTACCGCAGCTCGCATCGCCTTCTGGAACCTCGCAGCTCGCATCTCGCTTCTCGTCTCTTGCATCTCGAATCTCTGCATTAGTGGTCGACCTCCACAACAGAGACCGGGTTGAACTGCTCGAGGAATGCACGGGTTTCGGTCGCTGAGAAGCGTGGGTCGTGCGCCTCGAGACAAAGGAAGAATTTGTCCGTCGTTGCGCCGTCGCGGAAGTTCGGCGCATTGAACAGTGGGTGGTACAGCTGCGGGAGGCCGTTCAGCGCAATCATTCCGAATGCCGCCGATAAACCCGAGAACAGAATCGTCCACTCGTAACCCGGAATCACGAAGGCAGGCCAGCTGAAGAGCGGCATCGCACGGATGTTCAGCGGATAACCCCAGACTGCCACCCAGACCTCCATGCCGTAGCCGGTGATCAGCCCCATGATTCCGCCGATCAGACAGATCAAGGGAACGCGTGTCTTGTGGAAGCGGAGCGCCTCAGCCGCCTCCTCCACTGGATACGGCGTGTAGCACTCCATACGGCGATAACCCGCACGATGCGCCATCTCGGTCGCGTGTACCAACTCCGACGGAGTGTTGAACTCCGCCAGCAGACCATACATTCCTTCACGCGGTGGCATTAGAGAGCCTCCTCAACAACACGGTCCGCTGGCTGCCCACCGGGCCGCACCTTGGTCTGCGGCAGCATCATCCTGATCTCGCTCATCGGAATCATGGGGGCTAGCCGCGCAAAGAGCAGGAAGAGAGTGGTAAAGAAGCCCCACGTGCCGATGAACAGGAGGTAGTCCCAGAAGGTCGCACGGTACGTGCCCCAGCTCGACGGCAGGTACTCACGATAGAGCGAGGTGACGACGATCACGAACCGCTCGAACCACATGCCAATGTTCACCACAAAGCTCAAGAAGAACAGATAGCCCGGGCTCACACGCAGACGGCGGCTCCACAGCGTGGTGAGAGGAATCGCGATATTCGTCAGGATGAGCAGCCAGTACGCCCAGCCCATCGGGCCGAACATACGGTTCCACATCATGAAGAACTCCCAGTGGCTGGCCGAGTACCAACTCATGAAGACCTCCATGGCGTAGCCGTAGGCCACGATGGAGCCCGTCGCGAGCATGACCTTCGCCATGTTGTCGAGATGGCGCAAGGTCACCAGGTCTTCCAGGTGATAGAACTTGCGAATCGGAATCGCGAGCGTGAGCACCATCGCGAACCCTGAGTAGACTGCGCCTGCGACGAAGTAGGGCGGGAAGATCGTCGTATGCCAACCCGCCATCGCCGCCACAGCGAAGTCGAAGGAGATGGTTGTATGTACGGAGAGCACTAGGGGCGTCGAAAGGCCCGCCAGAAGCAGCGATGCCGACTCATAACGAATCCAATGCCGGGTCGACCCGCGCCATCCCAGCGCCAGCAGGCCGTAGAAGTACTTGGCAATCGGCAGCTTCGCGCGGTCGCGCAAAGTACCGAAGTCCGGCACCATGCCGATGTACCAGAAGACCACCGAGATCGTCGCATACGTTGAGACCGCAAAGACGTCCCATGCCAATGGCGAGCGGAACTGCGGCCAGACGTTCATCGAATTCGGATACGGCAGCAGCCAGTATCCGAGCCACGGGCGACCAACGTGCAGCAGCGGGAACATACCCGCGCAGCACACCGCGAAGATCGTCATGGCCTCAGCAAAGCGGTTGATCGAGTTGCGCCAACCCTGCTTGAACAGCAGAAGAATCGCCGAGATCAGTGTGCCGGCGTGACCAATACCGATCCACCAGACGAAGTTGATGATCGCGAAGCCCCAGGCTCCGGGAATCGTGACGCCCCAGATCCCGACGCCCTTCAGCACCAGCCAGGTCACGCCGATAACGACGCCCATTGCGACTGTCGCCGCGAAGAACAGGCCGCCCCACCACGCCCACGGCGTGCTGCCGGTGAGTACGATGCCCGCAATCTTCTGGGTGACGCTCCTGAAGTTATGCCCCGGTGCGATGACCGCATATTCGCCCGTGCGCGGGTCGATCATTGGATCGTGCACCGTCTCCGGATCGTGAGGTGGACGTTGGGTTGCCATACTAAGCAAGCTCCGGGTTCGGGTTGATGACGCCGGCGGTGTACGTCGTGCGCGGACGGAAGTTCAGGTCAGCGAGCACCTCGTAGTCGCGCTCGGTGGCCTTGCGCTTAGAAACGCGCGAGTTCGGGTCGTTCATGTTGCCGAAGACGATCGCATCCGTCGGGCAGGCCTGCTGGCACGCCGTCAGAATCTCGCCGTCCTTAATCTCCCGGTTGTTCTTATCTGCATCGATCTTCGCCGCCTCGATGCGCTGGATGCAGTAGCTGCACTTCTCCATCACGCCGCGCGAACGTACCGTGACATCCGGATTCCGCATGAACTTGAGGCTTTCGGTGTCGTAGTCCGAATACAGCAGGAAGTTGAAACGCCGCACCTTGTAAATGCAGTTGTTGGAGCAGTAACGAGTGCCCACGCAGCGGTTGTAGACCATCACGTTCAGGCCTTCCGGCGAGTGAATCGTCGCACCCACCGGGCACACCTGCTCGCATCCGGCCGACTCGCAGTGCTGACACAGCATCGGCTGGAAGAACGCCTGCGGCGCATGCAGATCGCCCTCGAAGTACGTATCGATGCGAATCCACTGCATGATGCGGCCGATCTTGACCTGCTCGCGGCCAACAACGGCGATGTTGTTCTCCGCATAGCAACTGACGATGCACGCGTTGCAGCCCACGCAGGAGTTCAGGTCGATCGCCATGCCCCACTTGTTCTGCAGTTGCCCCGTGGAGGGATCCTTGTGATCGTACCGCCAGGCATCCGGCCAAAAGCTCTCATCGTGTGGAACCTTCTCGCCCTGCGGGTTGTAGCCAATCTTGTTGACCAGCGTCCCGCTGGCGCCGTTGTGGGCGTAGTCCGCGTCCTTCTGTGCCTCAGCAACCGTTGCATAGCGGATGATCGACCGCTCCAGGGCTTCATGACCCGCAAGCGAGTACGTGCCCTGGGTGTCGAATTGCTTGCGCTCCAGATCGTGCTGCGCGAAGTTGCCGCGGTGCTCGATGTTGTGCACCTTCGTGACGCAGAGGTCGTACGTGCCCTTGCCGCGCGTCACCTTAAGACCCGAATCCCAAAGCGGGCTCGCAGAGGTCCGCAGAAGATAGGCATTGAAACCGACACCGGCGCCGACGCGACCAGCCTCTGCTCCCCGTCCCCCGCCGAGATGGACCGTCACACAGTCATCCGGATGCCCGGGCACCATCAGCACCGGCGTGATGACCTTACGACCGTGCAGTTCGAGCTCGATCGCCTCATTCTCCTCGATGCCGAGCTTGCCCATCGTTTCGAGGCTCATCAGCGCCGCATTGTCCCAGGACAGGTTCGTTACCTGCTTGGGAAGCTCCTGCAACCAGCCGACGTTCGCATAACGCCCGTCATAGAGCGACGGGTCCGGCAGGAACTTGACCTCCAGCGTGCCATCCGCAGCAGGTGGCGCAGCAGCCGGCGCGGCGGCCTTCGGAGCGGGAACGGTCGCCGCAGTGTATGCGGTGCCCTCGACCCAGCCATCATGCAGCGCCTTCTTCCACGCCTTGGCGAAATCTGCATCCTTGATATAAGTCTTCGCGTTTGCCACCACGGCGTCGTACGACGAGCGCGACGGATCAAGCAGGGTCTGGAGGATATCGTGGGATGTCTTGCCGCCATAAAGCGGATCGATCATCGGCTGCACGATCGAGATTGTCCCATCCGCCGCACGGGCATCGGACCAGCTCTCCAGATAGTGCGCCTGATTGATGTGCCACGTCGCATTGAAGCCCGTCTCATCCAGGTGCTGGCCCAGGTGCACGGTGTTCGGCACCATGTTGAAGCCTGCGATGAAGTCGTAGTCTACCGGCGCGTTATAGAGCGGGTTGACGCCCAACATCACCAGCCACTTCACCTTGCCGGCGTTCATGTCGTCGACCAGCGACTTCAAGATCGGAGCCCTGCTCCGCCGGAATCGGCGCCAGCGGCGTCGAGTAGCTGACCGTCTTGCCAACCGCGCCAATCGCTGCGTTGATTGCGTGCGCCGCAGCATGGCAGGCCGGCGAACTCTGGGGCCCAACGACGACTACGGCACGACCACTAGCATTCTTCAAATCTTTGGCGGCAGCGAGGATGAAAGCGTTATCACCTTCGCTTGGCATGTCCATGTGACCACCAGTAGCGAAAAGTTGAATCAACGCTGCAGCCTTATCAACTAAGCTCGGCTTCAGTCCCAGCCGATGATCTGCCTTGAATCCAGTAACCGACGGCATCGTCTCGACGACGTACAGCCGATTCATCGTCTTACCTTCCTCGTAACGGCGGCGCTGCCCAAAGGCCGCCGCCATCGGAAGGAAGCCCGGGAATCCGATTCCGCTCAGGAAGTCCGCATCCAGCGAGAGGACGACATCCGCATCCTCAAGCTTGTACTGCGTGTCGAAATAATCGCCGAAGGCCGCCTTCGAAGCCGCGCGGGCCACATCGCCATTCACCGCGTCGTACTGCACCAGCTTGGCCTGCGGATACTTCGCCTGCACCTGCTTCCACTGCGCCGCTAGCGTTGGAGAGGTAATCGTCTCCGAGAGGAAGTACAGCCCCTGCCCGCCCGGAAGCTGGCCTGCACCCTTCGCAAACTGCTCCTGGAAGTCGCCCCAGGCCGAGGTCTCTCCGCGGAAACGCGGATGCTGCGAGCGGTCCGGATCATAGAGCCCAAGCAGCGTTCCTTGAGTCAAGGCATCCGAGCGGCCCTTCGACATCGGGTGCTCAGGATTTCCATCCACCTTGATGGGGCGGAACGCGTCTGACTTGATCAACACCGGAATCGCCCCGGTTGGGAACGGGTGCGCACTGGCAAAGTACATCGGCCTGCCGAGAACCAGGTCCTCGGGCTGCTTGATATAAGGAAAGATCGGCTCATCAGGCTGTTTCGTGCAACCCGCGAGGCCGGCAAGCGCAAAACTCGCACCCATCACCTTGAGGAAGCTGCGCCGAGAAACTGCGTCGACCCACTCACCAGCGCCAGACTGCCGCGGAAACTCCTCTTGCATGAGCTCATGAAACTCAGGCGTCTCCGCCAGCTCATCCAGATTCTTCCAGAAGCGCCGCCCCGTCTTGCCGTCGAGCTTCGCCCGAACCGCTTCAAGGGACATCTTCTTCCGCGGAGCAGGTGCAATGGCCGTCACAACCTGAGCCGTGCTCGCGTTCTCTGCCGCCGGGCTTCCGTTTTCTGGCGCTCGGTTTTCGTGCTTTGCCAGCACGCCCGCGGCCTTCGACTCTTGATTCATCATCGTCTCGTTCATCGGTGGCATGTCTCGCAGCTGGAGAGCTCGTTGGCCGAGCGGATGTGGTACTGCTGCATCAGGTAGTGACCCAGATCGATCTGACTGGTGAACTTCTGATAGCTGGCCGGCATGGCAATTACAGGAACATCCGACACCGAACCCGGCTCACTCAGAGGATGCGGCTGCAGGTTCGTTCCGGACTCTGGCTTGCCCTGACCAATGGGCGTCGGCGGCTCGGCCTGCGCGAACTCTGGATTCTGTCCAGTCGGATCAGTCGTTGTACAGGAAACGTCGCCCGAGGTCGGTCCAGGCTTGCCGGTCGTCGTGCACCACACGGGCTTGTTGCTCGCGGGACCGGCCCAGGCCATGTTGTAGATTTCCGCTGTCGGCCGAAGGTTGACCGCAGGATTACGGTGGCAGTTGAGGCACCACTCCATCTGGAGCGAGTTCTCCTCATACATCAAAGGCATCTCATCGACTCGGCCATGACAGCTCGCGCAACCGATGCCCTTGTTCACGTGAATCTCGTGATTGAAATAGACGTAGTCCGGGAGATCGTGAACCCGGATCCACTGAATCGACTCACCCGTCGCCCAGCTGTTACGCACGGGCTCCAGCAACTGCGCATTCGTCCATATCTCCGAGTGGCAGTTCATGCAGGTCTTCGTCGGCGGAATGCCTGCATACGAGCTCTTCTCGACCGACGTGTGGCAGTACTGGCACTGCAGTCCAAGCCCTTCCACGTGATGCTTGTGGCTAAACGGTACCGGCTGATCCGGCCGCTGACCTTGCCGCGTCACCCAGGGCGACCGTTGCAACTCGTTCAGCGTCACGCCGAGCGCGATGACGATCAGACCCGTCAGCACCAGGCTCAAGCGAACCAGTGCATTCGAACTGCGGTCAAAGACTTGCGCCATGAGTGCGTTCCTGCTCTCCGTTGGCCAACACCTTCGGCGTGGCTTCATTTACTGCAATTGCATGGGGCTCCGACATCCCGCAAGGGAAGCCAGCAGCTTACTTATCTGTCCGTGGGAAATCCAACGAGACCGACACTGCTTCGAGAGCCAAAGTATAACAGCCGATTTGTAAAGGTTTGAAGGGGGCTGTCCGTCGAATTGAGCGATGTTCGTAACATCAATCGATTATCGAATCGCCAACCGGGCCTGCATTTCCCGCTTCCTTCAGGTTTCTCCGCATCTGATCCAACGCGGTGCGAATCCGATGAATCAACTGCGTCCACATCAGTCCGAATTCGTGACACACTATTCCGCATGCCGCGTCCGCGCTCCGGTCCCACACGCAAGCCTCCCTATGACCCCAGCGCCGCCATCGCAGCTCTATCGGCCGCAGACCCGAAGCTCGGCCGCCTCATAGAACGTGCCGGCCCATTCACGGTGCGCCTTCCCTCCCAGCAGTCACCCTTCGAGGCACTGGCCGAGTCCATCATTTATCAGCAGCTTCACGGCAAGGCAGCAGCAACCATTCACGCTCGTATGCTCGCCAGCTTTGAGCCCCTCTGCGGCCTCGGCAACCATCCGTCGCCGCAACATCTGCTGGATTGCCCCAACGAACAGCTCCGCTCCGCCGGACTCTCTCACAACAAAATGCTCGCCCTTCGGGACCTCGCCGCCAAAACCCTCGACGGAACCGTGCCCACGCTCGCAACCATCAAGAAGATGCCCGATAAGGACATCATCGAACACCTCACCCAGGTGCGCGGTATCGGCCGCTGGACCGTGGAGATGTTCCTCATCTTCCGCCTCGGCCGCCCCGACGTCCTCCCAGTCGACGATTATGGCGTTCGCAAAGGCTTCGCCCTCACCTTTCTCGGCCTCAAGCCAACGCAGAAGGTCACGCCGGACCTGCTTGCCACACGCGAGCAAATGGAGCGGCGCGGAAAGAAATGGGCTCCGTGGCGCTCGATCGCGAGCTGGTACATGTGGCGCGCCTGCGACCTCGCGGCGGGCAAAATCGTCCAGCCTCAATGACGAGCGCCCTGCCGCCATCCACGCGCCGGCGTCTCACCTGCCTCGCGATTATGCTGCTCCTCATTCCTCTGGGCTTCGTCTGTCGTTTCGTCCCCATCGGCTTACCGTATGTCATCGTGAAGTACGGCGGCTCCTTCCTCTGGGCGTCAACCGTCTACTGGTTCATCGGCTACTTCCTCGCACGCCAGAAGCCCTTCCTGCTCGCCCTCATCTCACTCGTGGTCACGGCCGCCATCGAATTTCTCAAGCGGGTTCAATCGTCGACCCTCGAAAACATCCGCAATACCTTCTTCGGCATAATTATCCTGGGCCGCCACTTCTCGTACATCGACATCGCCGTCTACTGGATCGCAATCCTCTCCATGCTGTGGGTCGATCACAGCGCGATTCACATTCGACATGGTCCAAGGAATAAGATTTTGAACGATGGCCCGTAGACCCACATCAAAGCCGGCCGACTCGGCACCCGCTCCCACGCGATACGTGTGCGTCCACGGCCACTTCTACCAGCCTCCGCGCGAAAACCCATGGCTTGAGACCGTGGAGATGCAGGAGTCGGCCGCTCCCTATCACGACTGGAACGAGCGCATCACCTCGCAGTGCTACGCTCCCAACGGCGCCTCCCGCATTCAAAACAAGCAGAACCAGATCACCCGCATCGTCAACAACTACGCGCGAATGAGCTTCAACTTCGGCGCGACGCTGCTTAGCTGGCTGGCCGACTTCGCACCCCGCACCTATCGCATGATCCTGGACGCCGACGCCGCCAGCATGGAGCGCTACTCCGGGCACGGTTCTGCGATCGCCCAGGTTTACAACCACATCATCATGCCACTTGCGAGCGAGCGCGACGCACGCACTCAGATCCGCTGGGGTATTGCCGACTTCAAGCACCGTTTCGGCCGCATGCCCGAAGGCATGTGGCTCGCTGAGACCGCCGTCTCGCGAAAGGTACTCGACCTGATGGCGCAGGAGGGCATTCGTTTCACCATCCTTGCGCCTCATCAGTGCGCGCGCGTGCGGCCTCTTCACCAAGGATCCTCAACGGGCGCCAACGGTTCCGGCCCGGAGGAAGGTCCCTGGACCGAGACCCCTAATGCCTCAGTCGAGTCAGCCCGTCCTTACCTTGTAAAGCTCGATGAAGGCCGCTCCATCGCGGTGTTCTTCTACGACGGCCCGGCATCGCGCGCCATCGCCTTTGAAGGCCTGCTGAATTCCGGAGAAAACTTTGGAAGACGCCTGATTGGCGGCTTCAACCCTGATAAGCCGGCCGACGAGCCCCAGCTCGCACACGTGGCCACCG
Source organism: uncultured Acidobacteriaceae bacterium (assembly GCA_963713395.1). Taxonomy (GTDB): domain Bacteria; phylum Acidobacteriota; class Terriglobia; order Terriglobales; family Acidobacteriaceae; genus Granulicella. The sequence continues at coordinate 228,511 of CAVQLS010000005.1, forward strand.
ACGGCGAGAGCTATGGACATCATCACCGTCACGGCGAGATGGCACTCAGCTACGCGATGCACTGGATTGAGGAGAACCATCACGCCGCGCTCACGAACTACGGTGAGTTCCTCGAGCGTTTTCCGCCCCGCTGGGAGGCCGAGGTCTTCGACGACAGCTCCTGGAGCTGCGCGCATGGCGTAGAACGCTGGCGCTCCAACTGCGGTTGCAACGGAGGCAGGCCCGGATGGAATCAGCTCTGGCGCGGTCCGTTGCGCGAGGCGCTCGATCTACTGCGCGACCGCACCGCTCCACTCGCAGAGGCCGCTGCAAAGCCTCTATTGAAAGATCTATGGACCGCGCGCGACGCCTACATCAGCATCATCCTGAATCGCAGCCCAGAAAACGTCGACCGCTTCCTCGGTGTATTCGCTACGCATCCTCTGTCGGCGGAAGAACGCGTCATGGCCCTCGAACTACTCGAACTCGAGCGCTACACCCAGCTCATGTACACCAGTTGCGGCTGGTTCTTCGACGAGATCTCCGGCATCGAGACCGTGCAGATCATCGCCTACGCCGGCCGTGTTCTGCAGCTTGCCGGCCAACTCTTCGGCGAACCCGGCCACAAACTTGAAGAAGACTTCCTGGCCATCCTGCTACAGGCTCAAAGCAACGTCGCCGAAATCGGCAACGGAGCCGAGGTCTATCGCCGCTTTGTAACCTCACGACGCGTAGACATGGAGCACGTCGGCGCACACTACGCCATCAGCTCCATGTTCCGAACCTATCCCCCCTCCGGACAGCTCTTCTGCTATGACGTGCACCGTCACAGCTACGATCTGCTGACCTCAGGTCATGGCCGGCTGGCGCTTGGCCTCGCCTCGGTGCGCTCGCGCATCACTGAGGACACCGAGGAGATCTGCTTTGCCGTCCTGCACCTCGGCGACCAGAATCTCTCCGCGGCCGTGAAGCGATTCCTCCCCGGCGATGACACCAGTTGGAACACGTTTCTCAAGGGAGCGCGTACGGCGGTTCGCAAGGCCGATCTCGCCGAACTCATCCGGCTCATCGACCGCTTCTTCGGAGGCACACTCTACTCCCTCACCTCACTCTTCGCCGACGAACAGCACCGCATCCTCACAAATATCCTGAACCAGACCCTGGAACAGGTCGAAACCTCGCTGATTCGCATCTACGAGGAGCACGCAACTTTGCTCCACTTCCTCGGCGAGAGTAACGTTGCCGCCCCGCCTGCGCTTGCAATCACGGCGACCTTCGCCATCAACGCCAGCCTTCGCCGCGCGCTCGATTCAGACAGCTACGACCCAGCGGAAGTAACGCGCCTGCTTCGCCGTGCCGAGATCGATAACGTCACCCTTGACGCTCCCCTCCTCAGCTACACCGCCGACAAGCGGATGAAGCGCGCCATGGTTCGCCTCGAAGACAACGCCGAAAGTCAGAACCTGACAGTCCTGCATGAGACACTCGCCCTCGCCGACAGCGTCCAATCGCTCCCCATGGACATCAACATCTGGCAAGCGCAGAACATCTGGAACGACATGTTGCGGCGCAGTGAGAGCCAGTTGCTGGTCGCGCGAGTGGCGAGACGCCTTCCTCAAACTCGGCACATCCATGAACATCGCTGTCGAGGAGTTGGTCACCGAAGCGAGCGTCCGCGCCTTCTAGTCCTTCCCGTTTACGAGCTTCTCTTCGCCAACAACGTACCTCCCGCCGCGAGCACGAGTGCGGCCGCGGCAAGAAACCACGTGCGATGCAGCGCCACGAACACCTCCGCGCTCGTACGCTTCGAGCAATCATCAAACTTCCCACGAGCGCTGTGCACCCCTGGCACATAGTGATAGAGGTCGTTCGGCGCGTTCGGATCGCGTGGCTCACCCTTGATCTGCTGGGAGTCGTATCCCGTCCTGCCGAGGTATCGATCCAGCAGACCCGGCGCAAATCTTCTGCCCAACAATCGCCGCCACAGTCGGCGCTCCCACCCAATACTCGCGCCGTGGCCGCTTCGCCATCGCCGCAGCGACAACCACCTTCCCGGCAATCTCTGGCTCGTAAATTGGGGGCACCGGTTGTGGGATATTCGGCAACCGGTTCTTTACCCAGTTGAACTGTGTCGTATTCATCGCCGGCATATGAATGGACGTGATCTTCACCTCGCTGCCATCGTGAATCAGTTCACACCGAAGCGAGTCCGTGAACCCGTTGATTGCGTGCTTCGCAGCACAGTATGCCGACTGCAGCGGGATCGACCGGTACGCCAACGCCGACCCTATCTGAATAATCGTGCCCTTACCTTTGCCATTCTCGCGGCGCATCATGCGCCGCAGAGCCGACAGCGTGCCGTGCACAAATCCCAGGTAGAGCACATCCGTGACGCGTTTGTAGTCTTCCGGCTCCATTTCCTTCACAGGAGAAAACACGCTGACCATCGCGTCGTTCACCCAGACATCAATCGGCCCGAAGGCTTCTTCAACTTTGCCGGCGGCTGCCTCCACCTGCTCTGCGATTGAAACGTCCGTCGGCACCACCAGGCCTTCGCCGCCAAGCACCTCGCACTCCTGCCTGCAGGCCTCCAGTGCCTCCGGATTGCGTGCCAGCAACCCGATTCGCGCACCCTTGACGCGCGAACGCATGGGCAATGGCGCGGCCCAAACCCGCAGATGCACCCGTTACAACAACCACCGGACCCGATGCCATGCTCTCTCCTCTACCGGTTACCGTTCTTCGTCTCTCCAGCCGGCTTATCTTCTGCCGCGGCCGCAGTCACCAACTGATGAAGTGCCTCCTTCACCGCCGCGTGCACCTCTTCGTGCACCGCTGCGCGCACGCCCTCCACAACCTCTTTCGGTTCAAGCTGAACATCCTCGTTCTTCTCCATCGCCCGATCGAGAATCTGCTCAACCGCCGGCACGATGTTGAGCTCCTTCATGACTCTCTTTGCCAGCTTCTTCGCGGGCACATTAATGAGACCGTTCATCTCAGCAGGTTGCTGCTGCGCGTCGCTCCGCTCCAGTCCTTATCGAAAACCGCGATCATCTGCTTTGCGATCTTCTGATCATGGACAACAATCCCAATCTCCCGCCGCGCCTCCAACTCCAGCTTGCGAAGACTCTGGCTGCCGAGAAACACCGATCGCCCATCGCGAATAATTCCCCGTGTGTGAAGTCGCATCGGCAGCTTGCGCGTTGGCAGCGTGCCTCCCTTGTTGCTGGTGCTGCCAATCACTCGCACATCCACGCCCTGCGAGATCTTCTCGTTCAACAGCTTCACAAAGTCGTTGTCACTGATCTTCATCTCATACATCAGCAGTTGTTTCTTCGCTCCGCGGATGAACGCGGTCAACTGCTCGCGTGCGTTCGCGGGACTGACGATGAGATTCTTATTCTCGGCCGTGTAGGGCTTCCTCTTCGAATCGCACTCGAACAGCCGCACCGCCTCTGCGACGAGTGGCTTATTCGATGTGCTGATCGCAAATGACCGGCTGAGGCTTATGTCCAGATGGGTAAAGTTGAACGCCATCAGCAGCAGCTCTTTTGCGTCGATGATGAGCATCTTGCCGTGATAGCGGACAAGGTCATCTGCCGTGCGCGTTACCGTAATTCCACGCTCCAGCGACCGCATCTCGAACCGCCGCAGAACCTTGTCACCGCCGCGGTTTGTATTGGCAACCAGCGCCTGGACCGCAACCCCGCGTTCCACCGCTTCAAACAGTGCCTTCTCAATCTCCGGACGATCCATCCGGAAGATGAGGATCTGGATACATTTCTTGGCCTTGTGTATCGCTGCAAGAATCGGCTCGAGACCGGCTTCCGGTTGCACAAAAAGCTTCACGTGGCGTCCTGACTGAGGCACACCTTGCCCCGCATCCCATCCTGTGTCCTTTGAATAAGGATGCGTCTTGAACCTCCGCGGGATGTTTTTCTCTCCACAATAGATAGCCGCCAATCTCTCCGACTGCTTCTAACTGATGAGTTCTAAAAGCGGTGTTCTTGGAGACCGACAATGCTTCCCCTCGTACGGCGACTTGCAGTTCTTTCAGCCATCAGCGTGGCCTTCAGCAGCGCTCCTTCGTCTGCGCAATCTCAACCCTGTTCACCCGATCAGTCCACACCTCAGAACCCGGCCCCGCTACCGCAGCAGACCGCGCCCCCTCAATCTTCCGCAACGCCGCAGCCGCCTCCGCAACAACCCGGCACTCTCCCTGAGCAATCGGCGCCCCCGTCATCTGCGAGCCACTCAAAGGCCGCAAAGAAGGACAACGACAAGCCCATCAGTCAGGCCGACATCCACAACGCCTCACTCTGGCGCGATCCCGGCAACATCTCTGCGAAGGACCTCTTCTTCGGCGACGGCGGCAAAGATGGTCAGCCCGTCCCACCCTTTAAGTTCATCTCTGAAGACACCAACGGTACCAACCCCAAGTTCGACGTAGAAGCTGCGAACGGCAAAAAATGGCGCGTGAAACTCGCCGAGGAAGCTCGCCCAGAAGTCGTTGCCTCGCGTCTCCTCTGGGCCGTCGGTTACTACGTCAACGACGACTACCTCCTACACGTCGCCACCATTCAAGGTCTCGACATCAAGCGCGGTGAAAAGCTCGTGCACAACGGCGAACAGGTCATCGACGCACGCTTCGCTCGCAAACCCGGCAAAGACACCAAGGTTGCGATCTGGGAGTGGAAGACCAATCCCTTTCGCGACACCCGCGAGTTCAACGGCCTGCGCGTGATGATGGCCGTCCTCAACAACTGGGATCTCAAAGACGTGAACAACGCGGTCTACATCAACAAGAAGACCGGCCATCAAACCTTTCTCGTCAGCGACATCGGCGCCACCTTCGCAACCAACTCTCTGCAGACCAGCCGCGCCAAAGACAAGGGCAACGTCGACAGCTACGTCGGCTCCAAGTTCATCACTCGCACCAGCCCGACGACCGTCGACTTCGGAACTCCATCGGCACCCACCGGCGTCCTGGTAAAGTCCGGCGGCGTACTCGCAGCCGACTACGTCAAACGCCGCGGTTACGACTGGATCGGCAACGACATCCCGCGCGAAGATGCGCGCTGGATCGGCTCCATGCTCGGTCAGCTAAGTCATGAGCAACTAGTCGACGCCTTCCGCGCAGGCAACTTTCCCCCGGAGTCCATCGACCAGTACGTCGCGGTGCTGGAGAGCCGCATCGCACAACTCAAGGCCCTATGACGTCTCTCCGCACCCGTACTCGTTTCGCAGCCAACTCGACCATCGCTAGCCTTAGTCTCGCTCTGATCTTCTTTTGCCCTTCCGCAGTCGCACTCGCTCAATCGCAATCTGCTGACGTTGGCAAGAAGAGTCACAAGGAGAACCACAGGCCGATCTCGTCCAGCAAGGTGCACAATGCCGTCCTCTGGCAGGATCCCGGCGATATCTCCGCCAAAGATCTCTTCTACGGCCTTGGAGGGGAAGACGGCCAGCCGAAACCACCCTTCACCTTCCTCGATCAGGACAAGCACGACTCGAACCCGAAGTTCGACGTCCGCGACGGAAACGGTCACTCATGGCGCGTGAAGCTCGGCACAGAAGCGCGTCCCGAGATCGTTGCCTCGCGCCTGCTCTGGGCAGTCGGCTACTTCGCCGAGGACGACTACGTCCTCGCTCGAGCGACCGTTCCCGGCCTTCATCTTCGTCACACCGCGCACAGCGTCGAGGACGGCGACGAAGTCATCAACGCTCGCTTCGCACGCAAGCCCGGCGGCGACAAGCGCATCGCCTCCTGGAAGTGGAAGGAGAACCCCTTCTTCGGCACGCGCGAGTTCAACGGTCTCCGCGTCATGATGGCCGTCCTCAACAGTTGGGATCTGAAGACAGAGAACAACGCCGTCTACAGCAACGAGAAGACCGGCCGGCAACTCTTCCTAGTCAGCGACACCGGTGCCAGCTTCGGCACCAACTCCGTGCGCATGGAGAACGCCAACGGCAAGGGCAACGTCGAGAAATATGCGGAATCCAAATTCATCACTCACGAAACGGAGGCCGAGGTGAGCTTCGGAACGCCCGCACCGCCCACAGACCTCCTCATGGAATCCGGCGGCATGCTCGCTCCGCTCTACTTCAAGCGCCTCGGCTATGACTGGATTGGCGACGACATCCCGCGCGCCGATGCCCGCTGGATGGGCTCACTGCTAGGCCAGCTCACCCGCCAGCAACTCAGTGACGCCTTCCGCGCCGCCCAGTTCACACCCGAGGAAACTAACGAATACGTCTCCATCCTCGAGGATCGCATCACGCAACTGAAGGCTCTCTAAACCCACCTACGACGACGTCGCGGCCACCGGCTCAGACGTCTCCTGAAACTGAATATCGTGCAGTTGCCGGTAGACACCATCCTCGTGCGCGATAAGTTCGTCGTGGGTTCCCTGCTCTACAATCCGCCCATCTTTGATCACAAAAATGCAGCTCGCCTGACGGATTGTCGAGAGCCGGTGCGCAATCACAATCGAGGTCTTGTTCTGCATCAGCCGGTCCAGCGCTTCAAATACCAGTTGCTCGCTCGCCGCATCCAGCCCTGAGCTCGGCTCATCGAGAATCAGAATCGGGCTATTACGGATAATCGCGCGCGCGATCGCGATACGCTGACGCTGTCCGCCCGACAGAGTCAGCCCTCGCTCACCGACGACCGTGTCGTATTTGTGCGGCAGCTTGTCGATAAACTCCGCCGCGTTCGCCGCCTCAGCCGCGCGCACCATCTCCGCGTAGCTCGCCTCCGGCCTGCCATACGCAATGTTCTCCCAGATCGTCCCGCTGAACAGAACCGTATCCTGCAGCACAAAGCTAATCTGCTCCCGCAGAGACCTCTGCTTCAACTTGCGCACGTCGATGCCGTCTACCTTTACCGCGCCTTTGCTCACGTCATAGAACCGCGGAATCAGGTTCACCAACGTCGTCTTGCCCGAGCCGGTCGGGCCCACGATCGCCACCGTCGTCCCAGCCTTAACATGCATGTTGATGTCGCTGAGGATCGGCTGCTCCGAGTTGTAGCAGAAGCTCACATCCTCCAAGTCGATATCGCCGCGCAGCTTCGGCGCAATCCTTGCATCCGGTGCGTCGCGCATCTCGTCTTCGACCTCGATGACCTCTTTGATCCGCTCATACCCGACATCCGCCTTCGAGTACGAGTCCATGATCTTCGAGATATCCTGCATCGGCTTGTACATGTTCTTGATGTAAGCAAGGAACACAACAATCGTCCCACCGCCTGCCCCGACAACAACATTTGTCAGCGCCTGCTTGCCGCCGAAGTACAACACCAGCGCAGTTCCCACTCCGGTCACAATGCTCACCAGGGGAACCAGGCGCGCCTTCAACCTGCGTGCCTTCAGCGCCGCCTCAACGGTCTCCAGGCTCTCGCCCTCCAGCCGCTGAATCTCGTAGTTCTCACGCGCAAACGCCTTCACTACGCGAATCGACCCCAGTACCTCCTGCACCACCGAGATCATCTGGCCTTCCTGTTTGCGAACCGCGCGCGAGTACTTCTTCACCTTCCGCGTATACACATACACGATGGTGAACAGCACCGGCACCACCGTCATTGCCATCAGCGTGAGCTGCCAGCTCAGGTAAAACATCACGCCGATCATCCCAACGATCGTCGCAACATCCACCACAATGCTCAGCAGTCCCGAGACAATAAACGTCTGAATCGCATCGATATCATCCGTCACTCGACTGATCAAATCGCCAGTCTTCGACTGATCGTGATAGGAGAGCGACAGCCGCTGCACCCGCGAATAGAGCGCACGCCGCAGATCATGCGACACCCACTGTCCTACGGTTGTCGTCACCCACTTCTCACCATACGTGCACACGGCATCCAGCAACGCGATCACCATGACCGCAACACACGCCGCCAGCAGAATGCTGGTCACGTTCGTGCCAACGGTGTGATGGATAGAGCGCGTCAACCATCCGTGCTCCGGTTTGCGCGCAATCACGTTGTCAAGGACAACCTTCAGCGGCCACGGCTGCAATACATCCGCAATACTTTCGCCTGCGATCGCCAGCAGCCCAAGCCATAGCGCGCGCCGGTGTGGGCGCAGCAGGCCCATCACGGTTATGGTGCGGCGCGGGGATTTATTCTCAGTGGACACTCACCTGTTGGACGCGCCGAAGTGTCAGAAAAGAGGCCTGTTCAGCCTTCCTCCGAGCGTGCATAAGTGCACTCATTGGTAACATCGGTTGCTGCCTAGGTGCTTATTTTTTGCGTAGACTGCCTTCGCCCTCGTCCTGCGTGATCTTCTTGCCAGGAGTTCCAACTTCCTCGGGCAACTCTTCGGCCATCGCTGGAACGGATCCCCCGCCATTCCGAGTCACAGCCGCCGCAGATGATTCGCCCAACAGTCGGTTGAGTTCATAGCCAGACGCCTTGGCACTGGCGCTCAGCACAGCAACAACTTCTTCTATGCTCAGCAACTCCGCCACTGGCTCTGCACTCTCCGCCGCGGCAAGCAGTGATGGCAGGGCCATCCACGCCAGCAGTTCGTCTGCAGCTTCCTGATTGAAGTACGTCTTCCCTCCCGACTCGTTCACGCCCGCGAGCCAGCGAACATCAGGGTCTTCCCAGAACGAACACGAATACGCCAACAATCGAACCGGCTGGTTACCGTGCGCCAAAAGCACACGAACGCGCGCCGCCGCCCGCCACGCGTCCTCACCTTCCATTCCACACGTCGAGAAGATCGCGCCCAAGGCCTCGCGCAGTTGCAGCGGGTCGAACCCTTCCTCTGGCCGCCCCGACCCCGGCAGGCTCCGCAAAAGCGCCCACGCCAGCACCGGCGCCCACGTCCGCTCCGCCGATGCTCCCGGCTCCCAGCTCGGCAGCCACATGCGCACAGTGCCCGGCCACACCGTCGAAAACTTCCGCTCCAGCACCGGCAAGCGCAGCGCCGCACTAACCATCGGGTCCAGCGTCTTGCGAAACTCGCCGACGAACTCCTCTGCCGACGCCGGCTGCAGAATCTCCGCCGCTCGCCACGCAAAGCCGTCCACCGAATGTAACCAGTCTCCAAGCCGCAGCTGCTCGCGAGCCGAGAGCTGCGCCCCCGCTTCGCGTTCCTTCGGTGTCGCCGGTTGCTTCCCTGCGGAGCCCCTCGCAACCTCGGCCTGTGGCACATCTTCGTCCGCCTGCGCCTTCGCCGGAGTCGCTTGCAACAGCTCGCGGCCCAGCTCCGCAAGCACTCGCATCGCTCCCGGATGCAGTGCATGCTCCAGCGCTTCATGCAGCGGCCTCAGCCGCAAGAGAGATAGCGCGTGGTCGAGATTATGCACGCCCGCGCCGTTCAGCGAGTCACATAGCCGGTCCCAGGGCTGCTCCGCTGTCGAGTGCAGTTCCTGCCAGTCGAGCAACACCGCGTACTGATATCCCCGCAGATCGAACGTCAATCCATAGCGGTGAATATCGGTCCCACGCCGCAGATACTCCAAGCCGCGCGCACAGTCCCGATACCGCAGAATGAGCGAATCATCCCATCCCACAGCCAACCCCTCCGCCAGGCTTCTCTGCCGCAGCTCTCCCGAGCCCTTGTCCATCGAAGCCGCAGAGATGTGAATCGTTCCATGCGTCGATTCATATCTGTTGTTGTAGAGCACAATCGATCGCTCATGCCCGTTACGATTCGAATACGCAAAGACGTTCTCGTCCACCGTGCCGTAACCGGTCCAGAAGTCATACAGCACAAAGTTCGTGCTCTCTGCGAAGATTCTCCGTCGCTTCAGCAGCGGAGCAATCTCGTGCATGTGCCGCGCGACGAGCGCCTCGTTCGGCCACTCGTCCATCTTGGCCTGCTTGTACTCCATGCCATAGCGCTCGGTGTAGCCCTCTACCTGTCCATGCGCAAACATCGGCAACCCCGGCAAGGTCGCCAGCAGCGTCGCCACGCCGAAGCACTTGTCGCCCGTCCCGAACTGATCGATCGCCGTCCTCTCATCCGGGTTCGACATGAAGTTCACATACCGCTTCAGAATGTCCGGATCGAACTCGATCGTCTTCTTCAGGTAGCTGCGATACTTCGCATTCTCCTCATCACGCAGCATGTTCATGAACGCCGAGTTGTACACACGATGCATTCCCAGCGTTCGCACGAAGTACCCCTCAAGCAGCCAGAACGCCTCAGCCAGCAGCAGCGTTCCCGGCACCTCCGCCGCCACGCGATCCACCACCTCGCGCCAGAACTCGTGCGGCATCAGCGCATCGAACTCCTCCTGGCTCATCGCATTCTCTGCGCGCGAAGGAATCGATCCGCCCGCGCCCGGCAGCGGGAACCACAGCCTCTGCACATGCCGCTTCGCCAGCACCATCGCTGCGTCAAAGCGAATGATCGGAAACAGCCGCGCCACATGCAGAATCGCCTGGATCACCTGCTCGCGCACAAACGCCTTCGAGTAGTCGATCTGTGCCGTGTCATTCCACGCAAACGTCGTCCCATCGTTGCCGTGATACACAAACCGCGTCGCGCCGTTCGAGTGATGTCTCAGTCGAAACACCACCGCCGCATCCGTCTGGTCGTAGTAGTGATCCTCAATCTTGATCTCGACCCGCGAGTCCGTCGACAGGTCCGGCCCATTGAAGCTGTAGCTCGGAAACGGACTCTCCCATCGATACAGAAACCAGTCCGGATGCTCGATCACCCAATCCGAGTCGATGCCCATGTGGTTCGGCACCATGTCGCTCGCCAGCCGTAATCCGAAGTGCGCCGCGCGATTACGCAAATATTCATACGCAGAGTTTCCGCCCAGGTCCTCCGCAATGTCATAACGCTTCAGCGAATACGCCGACGCAACCGCATCATGGTGGCCGCGCAGCCGCTTGATGGTGCGCGAGGCAATGCTGCGCTCCCACAACCCAATCAGCCACAGCGCCGTCATTCCGCGCTCGGCCAGAATCCTCAGCTCCTCATCCGGAATCTGATCCAGCCGATGAATGTGCCGGCCATACTTCTTCGATAGCTGCTCGAGCCACACATACGTGCTCTTCGCCACCATCACCACATTCGGCATCCACGCCTGGTCCGCCGAGAACGCTTCGTACTCATTCAGCGGCGCCTGGTAGTCCGACGCATACCGCCGCCTGCGCTTGCCCTCTGCGTCGATGTACCACTGGTCCTCAAACCCGATGTACTCGTCGCCGACAAAGCCCTCGCCTCCGCGCCCCGGAGGCCCATGCCTGTACCAGTCCGGTGCCGGCGGATTGAACATCATCCAGATCGCCAAGTCCTCCTCGCGCAGCGTGTCGATCGCCAGGAGCACCCGCTTCAGGTCCGCGCCGAGATACGGCGTCCAATGCTCGCGGATGAAATCAAGCTGCCCCGTCAGCGAGTCCGGCGACGCCTTCATCGGCGCCTCAAGCGCATCCAGCAGGCTCCCAACCTCCGGCGCCAGCTTCGGCCGCGTCTTGAAGTACTGCGGCAGCGTCTCCGTCGCCTTCCCGTAAATCGTCTGCTCGCGCAACGGCGCATCCGAGTACAGCTCACGAAACGGCTTGAACGCCGGATTGATATTCGCCAGCCACAGCAGCAGCAACTCCTCCATCGCCGCCTCGCGGTTCGGCATCCCCTCGGTTGCCTTGGCCAGCCATTCCGCCGCCGTCATCTTCCCGCGATAAACCGTCGTGTTCGGGAACCGCTCCGCAAAGGTCTGCAGCAGCTTCTCCACCTGTTCCGCGTCCGCCTGTTCCGTAAGCCAGCGAACCGCCGCCTTCAGGACCTCCGGATCCTTCTCTTTGCGGAACCGCGCAACGAGCGCATGATTCAACTCGTCGATCATCCCCATCGCGTACAGCGCGCCCGCGTGAACCACGCGCTCCGGATCCTTTTCCGTTCCCCGCGTCTTGTTCAACGCCTGCGCCATCTTCCGCGCCGCCGCAACATTCGCGAAGACAACATTTCCCGTGTAGCCGAACAGCAAATCATCCAGCTCGAGTCGATCACGGATCTCGCGGCTGATGTGAAATTCCATGGAGACAATCTCTCTGGCGGATAGAAAAACGCCGGCGCACGAACTGAAACGCCGCAGTCTGATTCGTGTGAAGCAATCTCAGTGCTATTAGATGCTCATGTCCAGCGCTGTCGCAAACATCTCAACCGGGTGCCCACCTTGGAGTCACCAGGCCGGGTGCCCCATCTTCGCGCGCAGTTTCATCGCGCGCTAAGGTGGGCTCACGTGAGCCCGATCTTCAACTCTTCTTCTTAGCTGCTCTGCGAATTGCCTTCTTCGCGGGCGACCGTTTCGCTGGCGCCTTCTTTGCAGCCTTCTTCGTTACAGACTTTTTACTCGCCGCCTTCTTCGCCGATGCCTTCCCGTCGCTCGCCGGCGCCGCTGCGGACGATATCTTGGCCAGCTTCGCCGCGTGGCTCTCCAGCAACTTCTCCAACTGCCGGATCAACACCGGCGTCTGCATCGGCTTCACCAGCATCCGGTCCGCGCCCATCTCCATCCAGTCGTCCTGCTCCACGGGAAACGCTGTCAGCAGCGCCACCGCCGGATGGTACGGTGCCGTCCGCGCCGCCTGAATCACCTCGCGACCCGCAGCATCCGACTCCATCCGCATGTCGGTAATCACCATCTGATACTCGCGCGTACGAATCTTCGATCGGCCCTCATGCGCCGACGTGGCCGTTTCTACATCAAAGCCCGAAATTTCGAGCACGGCCTTCATCGTCAACAGCACAGCCACTTCATCGTCCACCAGCAACACTCGACGCTTTGGCAAGTCAAACCTCCAAGAGCCCATTGCATTCCGCAGAGGGCTCATTCGGCACTCAAAATCGGGGTGCCGACATCCGCCTCATATTCTCAGCTACCCTCACCACGGCGCAAGCTTTCGCCAACTCGCGCGGCATACGCCTCATCGGCAATTTATGTCGTACGCACGGGATTTCCGAATTCGCATGGCGATTCTTAGGAACTCAGCAAAACCATCCAGACCATTCAGATAGTTACATTTCCGTTACAACGAACTCCTGCTGAACAGACGGCCGCGAGTGCTACACTTAAATCCTCCCTGGCCCGAAGCGCCTGCTCAAACGGGCGCATCCAACACCAATACATAAGCTCGCCCAACCGGCGTGCTGGAGATTCGCCCTATTCCGCCTCTTGATAAACGCTCGCAGAAGTCCTTCATCCGCACCAATGATCGTATTCGTGCTCGCGAAATCCGCGTCATCGACGAAAACGGTGAGCAACTCGGCGTCATGGCGCCCTTCGACGCACTGAAGCTCGCACGCGAGCGCTCTCTGGACCTCGTCGAGATCTCGCCCAACGCGGTGCCCCCCGTCTGCAAGATCCAGGACTACGGAAAGTTTCTCTACGAGAAGGACAAGAGCGACCGCGCCGCCCGCAAAAAGCAGAAGGTCATCGTCATCAAGGAAGTCAAGTTCTCCGTCACTGTCGACGAGCACGACTACCAGACGAAGAAGAACCAGGCCGTCCGCTTCCTCACGGAGGGCGACAAGGTGAAGGCTAGCCTCCGCTTCAAAGGCCGCCAGATGTCGCATCGCGACCTTGGCTACAAGATCATCAACCGCCTCATCACCGACATCGGCGAGGCAGGCATCGTCGAGTTTATGCCGCGCATGGAGGGCACGACGCTGCACGCCATCCTCGCGCCTTCCAAGAAGGCCGAGGCGGCGCCTAAGCCAAAGCCCCCTGCGCAGCAGCCCACAGCTCCGGTTTCCGGGGCCACGGCGTAAGCTCGCCTGCACCTTAACCAGTGCAGATCCTGTAAAACTTTCGTATGAGCTGTTTCTTAGCGACATACTAATTAATGTTCCACGCGGAACACTCTGTTCCACAGCGGCGGACAGACCCTCAACCCCAATCTTCCAGCGCCGCCAGCGCAGCGTTGTACCCGCACATCCCATGCACGCCGCCTCCCGGCGGCGTGGACGCACTGCACAGATAGATCGCCCGGTTCGACGTCCTGTACCCCCGCAGCGTCGGCCTCGCCACCAACTGCCCCAGCGTCATCGCTCCACCCCCCACATCGCCCGCATACAGATTCGGATTCCGCCGCTCTAACGCCGACGTACTCCAACTTCGCCGAGCCAGCACGCAATCCGCAAACCCCGGCGCGAACCGCTCGATCTGCGCCTCGATCACCGCCGTACGATCCTCGTTCGACCCGCTCGGCACATGACAGTACGCCCACGCCGTGTGCTGTGCGCTCCCGTCTTCAGCTACCGGCGCGCGCTCCGGATCAAACAGGCTCGGCTGCACCACGATCACGAACGGCCGCTCATTCTGCCGCCCCGCAAAGGCATCAGCCTCAGACGCCACGATCTCCTCCAGCGACCCTCCCAGGTGAACCGTCGCCGCCCGTGCGCACTCCGTCGCAGGCCAGGGAATCGGCCGCCGTAGCGCATAGTCCACTTTGAAAATCCCCGGCCCACGCTTAAACCGGCGCAATCTCGCCTGAAAGCTCTCCGTCAGCGCATCACCGGCAATCGACGCCATCGTCTCTGGTGATGAATCGAACAGCGTCACATCCGCCGCGTTCACCCTCTCCAACTCATCCAGGCTGCCCACCTCAAAGTCCGTCACAATCCTTCCGCCCAGCGATCGCAGAAGGCCTGCCAGCGCCTGCGTAATGCTCTGCGCCCCACCCGCGGCCACGGGCCATCCGGTCGTATGCGCAGCCGTTGTCAGCACCAACCCCGCCGCCGAGCTCGCGATATGCGTCAGCGGAATCACCGCATGCGCCGCCACTCCCGCAAACAGCGCCTGCGCCCGTTCGTCGCGAAACGCAGCGCGCGCCAATCCTCGCGCCGGAAACAACGCGACGGATCCGAAGCCTACCATCGTATCCAGGCGCTGTGGCAGCCCCATCCACGGAGCTGTCACCGCATTCACCAGTTGTTTCCAATCGCGCACCGAAGGCCCCATCAGTGCAGTCCACGCCCGCGCATCATGCTTTCCAAACTGCGCGGCCGTCGCATCGACGTCGTGCTCCAGCGTCACCGCCGTCCCATCATCGAGCGGATGCGCCAGCGGCGCCGGCGGCTCAATCCAGCGCAGTCCAAA
Organism: uncultured Acidobacteriaceae bacterium; assembly: GCA_963713395.1. Lineage (GTDB taxonomy): Bacteria > Acidobacteriota > Terriglobia > Terriglobales > Acidobacteriaceae > Granulicella. Next base: position 243,556 of record CAVQLS010000005.1, read on the forward strand.
CTCCTCCAATGGCAGCGACCGGAAGAACGGCGACGCCACACCCATCGGAAAGCACGACGACCCCACATCATTCTTGAAGCCTGGCAGCGTCAGCTCTGCCGTCGAGCACGCCCCGCCGATATTCTCGTTGCGCTCAAACACCGTTACCGCAACGCCACACTGCGCCAGCGTCACCGCCGCCGCCAGCCCATTCGGCCCGGAACCCACGATATTCGCCGTGTGGAACGCCACTGTTACCTCCGCAGAGCCGCCTTCAGCTTATGACGCATCCTCGTGAACCCAAAGAAGCGATTGCATCGTCCCACGGAAATAGCTATCGTCTCTTCGAAACAAACATTTTGCGTTCTGCGGAGCATCAATGAAGCTTGCCCTGCTTCTTCCTTTAGCCTTTCTGCTGCAAATCTCTACGCCAGATGGCCCGGCCACGGCTCCAAACCCAGGATTTCCTCTCCACGTTGAGGTCCTTCAAACTCAGGCAACCGCCGGTCGTTTCGGCTCTCGCGGCTTCGGCCGCGGCAACATCCTCGGCACACCCGAGAAGGGCATCGACTTCACCTATGAGTGCTCCTCCGCCGTGCTCAACACCGGCAAGAACGAGTTCTATCAGGCCCGCTGGAAAAAGCAGGACCGCAAGATTGAGCTCTTAATGCAGCGCATCGGCAGCGACCACCTCGACAAATGCGATCTCGACATCTCCTATAAAGCTCAACCCTATAAGTCGCGCTAATTGAACGGAGCTACCATGCGTTCTGCGGTCCTCATCCTCACTCTATTTGTCGCGTCTGGTCTCAGTGCTCAGCGTCCATACGATACGCCCCGCGTCGCATGGTCCACGCCAAACCCGGACTATCCCCTAAGAGTCCGCGTGCTCAGCTCCGACCGTCACCAGGAGCGCCACAGCGGCTTGGACTACACAAACAGCTACGGCTCCGCCAATATTCTCGGCAGCCCCAACGTCGGGCTCGATTACACCTCGACCTGCGGCGGCGGGTTCCTCCGCAACGCCGAGAGCGGCGAATCCTACCAGGGCAAATGGAAGAAGCAGGATCGCGAGATCGAAATCCTAGTCGTTGAAACCGGACAGAATCGTCCGGAGAAGTGCAAGATTGACGTCACGCTCAAACCGGCGCCGTACAGCAAGGACAACCCGCCGCCTCGCCTCGTGACCGGTCGCCGCTAGTCCTCGCGACTCAGTTCGTCCAGCAGATGTCGCCATTCGACAACCGGCTTCACGCGGGCTAAAAGCGCCGCTCAACTTAAGCGTTCGATCGGATCCGCCCACCGTTGAAGTCCGCCGCAATCGGCAGCACCGTCGGCACCGCCAGAATCGCCGCCAGCGGAAGCATCAGTAGAAATCCAACCCGGTGAAACATCACCGCGCTCACCGTGCCGCCGATGAAAAACAGCGCCACCAGCAGTGTCAGCAGCGCCAGTTTCCGCCTGTCAGCCCGCACCTCGGTTCCCCGCGGTGTGCGGTTCCAATAGAACAGCCTTCCCAACTCAATCCCAATGTCCGTGATCGTGCCCGTCACATGGGTCGTGCGAATCTCCGCGTCCGAGATCTTCGTAATCACCGCATTCTGTAGCCCCATGCTGAAGCCCATCACCGCCAGCGACGCGAATAGATGCCCCATGCCGCCGAAGATCGAGACCGCCGCCAGCAGCAGCGCCTCAATCGCCACCGGCACGGCAAACAAACTCTCGCGACCGCGTCTTCGCTCCCAGTTCACGACCACTGCGCAGAACGCCGCGCCGGCGAGAAAGCATCCCAGCACCAGCGCCGGTCGCGTGAGCACACGCACGCCCTGCGTCCCGAACTCCGCGGCAAGCGTCGCCGTCACGCCCGACATATGCGAGGTGAACTGCCGCAGCCCAAGGTATCCCGTCACATCCACCGCGCCCGCGGTGAAGGCGAGCAGCGCCGCAAGCTGCCAATTCGCAGTCTCGGAGCGCTCGCGTCCTGTCATTCGGCGCAGTGGCATCGTCTCAACTCACCCAGCGGACCCGCACAGCCTTCTTTCCCAGACGCAGCGCCGGAGCTTCTCCCAGCGCCTCGCGTGCCACGCTACGCTCCGCCACCTTCTCGCCGTTCACCGAGACTGCATTCTCGGCAATCTTTCGCTGAGCCTCGCCAGCAGAAACCGCGAGCCCCGCAAGCACCAGCAGCTTCGGCAACTTCACGACACCGTCCGCCACCAGTCCGTCCGCACTCGCCGACACCTCAACCTCCGGCAGATCCTCAGCCACGCCCTTCTGCTGAAACTGCGTCGACCACCCCTGCGCCGCCTGCTCCGCCATCTGCACGCCATGGAAGCCCGCCGTAATCGTCAGCGCCAGCTCCTTCTTCACATCCATCGGATGCACCGCGCCATCCTTCACGCGCTGGCGCATCGCGTCAATCTTGGACTGCGGCAAGTCCGTCAAAAACGTCCAGTACCTCCACATCAATTCATCGGAGATCGACATCAGCTTGCCGTACATCTCCGTCGCCGGTTCCTGGATCCCAATCGCATTGTTCAGCGACTTCGACATCTTCTGCACGCCATCCAGGCCCTCGAGGATCGGCGTCATCAGAATGATCTGCGGCTTCTGCCCGAAGTGCCGCTGCAGATCGCGCCCGCGCATCAGGTTGAACTTTTGATCTGTTCCGCCTAACTCCACATCGCACTTCAGCGCCACCGAGTCATACCCCTGCGCGATCGGATAGATCATCTCGTGCAGCGAGATCGGCTGTTCCTCCTGGAAGCGCTTATGGAAGTCTTCGCGCTCCAGCATCTGCGACACCGTAAACTGCGCCAGCAGCTTCACCATGTCGTAGTAGCCCAGCTTGTCCAGCCACTCGGAGTTGAACCGCACCTCGGTCTTCACCGGGTCGAGAATCCTGAACACCTGTTCGGTGTACGTCTGGGCGTTCGCCATGATCTCTTCCCGCGTCAGCGGCTTGCGCGTCACATTGCGCCCCGTCGGGTCCCCGATCAGCGCCGTCGAATCGCCAATCAAAAAGATCACCGTATGCCCAAGCTGCTGAAAGTGCCGCAGCTTGCGCATCAGCACCGTGTGCCCCAGGTGCAGGTCCGGAGAGGTCGGGTCAAACCCCGCCTTGATGCGCAGCGGCACACTTGTCTTCCGCGACTCCTCGAGCCGCGCCCGCAGCGCATCCGGCGCCGCACTCTCCGCCGCCGGCACAAGCTCCGCCGCGCCCTTCATAATCAGGTCAAGCTGTTCTTCAACGGGTGCAAACGTGTGCATAAGAATGGTCTGGCTCTCAATGGACATGCTTCTTCAAAGTATAAGAGCCAAACTCTCCTGACATCTTCTGTCAGGAGCCCCGCCTATACTCCCACCCATGGACGCCGAGCGAGCCCGCGCCTTCCTCCTGACGCTCCCGCACGTCGCCGAAACCCTTCAGTGGGGCGACAACCTCGTCTTCTGGGTCGGCGACAAATCCATCGGCGGCAAGATGTTCGCCCTCGTCAACCTCTCCGCCGGTGGGCCTCCTGCCGGCGGACATGGCGTCATCTCCTTCGCCGCTGGTCCCGAGCGTTTCGCCGAGCTCGTCGAAGTGGAGGGCTTGAAACCCGCACCTTACTTCGCCCGCGCCCACTGGGTCGCCGCGGACAGCTGGACCGTCCTCCGCCTGCCTGAATGGCAGGCTGAGCTCCGCAACGCGCACGCCGTGATCTTCGCGAAGCTGACAAAGCGCACACGCGACGCACTCCTCAGCGCGCCATCGAAGAAGTCAGCGAAGAAATCGCCAAAGAAGGCCGCAAAGCCCACCCGCACCCGTTGAACTACAGCGTCGGCTTCGCCTTCATCGTCCAAATGCCGGCGAACGAGGCACGATACGCATACAGCAGCACGATCTCAAAGAGGGTCACCAGGATCGGCGTCATGATGTATGCCGGCGCGGTTGCGTGAAACAGCACGTGGAACAGCCAGATATTCACCGTAATCGGGCATAGGATGCAAAGCCCCAGCGGCACCGTCCCGCCAAACCAGACCAGCAGGCCTCCGGCCACCTGGAATGCGGCCACGACCTGCTGCCATCCCACATCGTGAAAGACCCCCGTGAAATCGCCCATCGGGGTCCCCCTCGGTGGCATCGGCGATGACAGAAACTGATGCAGCCCGTTGAGCCCAAAGAAGACGAACACAAGTCCCAGCAAGACGCGACAGACCAGTACAAGCACCTTCATCTCTTCGACTCCTCTGTTTGCAGATGAACTACACAAAGCCGGGCGAACATCCTGCTGAGATGCGGCGCTTTGCCGAAAGTTTCAGCGTCTTTGCCTCCGGATTCGCATCATCAGCTCCGCCCATGTTCCTGCCTCGTTGCTTGCAACTATAGGCGAGATTCCCATCCAATTGCACGAGTATCGCTGCACGTCGTCGAGGTTGCGCCCTCCGCTTCAAACCGATAGCTTCACCCGTATGGAAGCATCCACCTCTGGCCTCAGCCTCTCGCTAACCGGCAAGGTCGCGCTCGTCACCGGCGGCTCGCGCGGCATTGGAGCCGCGACCGTCCGCCTGCTCCGCCAGGCCGGAGCCCGAGTCGTCTTCAGCTACCGCTCTACCGCAGACCGCGCCGCTGCGCTCGTCGCCGAGTGCGGCGGCGAAGCCAACTGCCGCGCCATCGAGCAGGAGCTCGCCACCATCGACGACGGACACGCCCTCATCGCTGCCGCCACCACCGTCTTCGGCCGCCTAGACATCCTCGTCGTCAACCACGGCGTCTGGCCGCCACACGACCAACCCATCGCCACCATGCCCGCCTCGCAGTGGTCCACCACTCTCGGCATCAACCTCGCCAGCGTGTTCGGCCTCGTTCAGTCCGCCACCGCCCAGATGCTTCGGCAGCCGATTGTGGGCCGAACTCGAGGCCACATCATCCTCGTGGCCTCCACCGCCGCCCAGCGCGGCGAGGCCTTCCACGCCGACTACGCCGCCAGCAAAGGCGCCCTGCTCTCCCTCACCAAGAGCCTCTCCTCCGAGCTTGGGCCCCAGGGCATCCTCTGCAACTGCGTCGCCCCCGGCTGGGTTCGCACCGAGATGTCCGCTGGAACCCTCGCGGACCCAATCGCGTCCAAGAAAGCGCTGGACCTCATTCCGCTCGGGCGCGCCGCGGATCCCGAGGAGATCGCCGGGCCTATCGTGTTTCTTTGTACACCGTGGGCCGGCTTCATCTCCGGCGAGATCTGGAACGTCAACGGCGGAGCTGTGTTGGTCGGATAGAACAGATACGAGACATGAGAACCGAGATGCGAACGACAACAAACTTCACCCAACACACGGCAACGCCACACTCGAGGCCTCACGCTAAAGAGTCGCATCTCGCTTCTCGTATCCCGTATCTCTTTCTCGCCTTACTGTTCCTCGCGCCCAGCGCTCGCCCACAGGCCTCCGCGATCCCCAGCGCACAGTCCATGGTCGACACCAACGATCCAACCGCAGGCCGCAAGCTCCTCGACAAGATGGTCGAGGCCCTCGGCGGCGCCGCCTGGCTCGGCCGCACCGACTACTCCGCGACCGGCCAGGCGGGCACGTTCTACAAAAGCGCCGCCAACCCCTACGTCACGCAGTTCGAGCGCTACGTGCGCCTCCAGCCCTTCGGCGAGCGAACCATCATCGTCTCCAAGCAGGGCGTCTTCATCCCCACTACCAAGCGCGATGTCGCCGAAATCTGGACCACAGACAAGGGCTACGAGGTCACCTACAAAGGCAAGAAGGAACTCCCCGAAAAGGACGTCACCGAGTTCTTCCTTTATCAGGGCCACTCGCTCGACACCGTCATGCTCACCTGGCTCAAACAGCCCGGCGTGCTCATCAATTACCTCGGCACCGAACTTGTCGACCGCAAGGTCGCCGACAAGGTCTCCATCCTCACCGCTTCCAACGATGGCGTCACCCTCGACCTAGACGAGTTCACCCACCTCCCCATCAACCTCACGTTCCAGTGGCGCGACCCCACCTATAAGGACTTCAACACCGAGGTCCAGGACTTCGATGACTACCACCCCATCGAAGGCGTGATGACGCCGCTGACCCTCACACGCTTCCACAACGGCGACATGACCAGCCAGGTCTACCTCAAAGAGGTCCACTACAACGTTCACTTCCCGCCCAACCTCTTCGACCCCGACCGCCCCCTCAAAGAAAGCGCAAAGAAGTAGCAAACGAAGGTCGCAGCCCGTCGGTGCTGTCCGCGATCACCGAACTTGATATCCTGACCCTCGCCATGAGTGATTCCCCAACGCCCAGCGAGGGCACGCCCAACCCGGCACCTCACCACACGATGGACATCGTCGAGATCATGTCCATCCTCCCGCACCGCTACCCGTTCCTACTCATCGACCGCGTGCTCGAGATGGAGCGCAAGACGCGCATTGTCGCCATCAAAAACGTCACGGCCAACGAGCCGCAGTTCACCGGCCACTTCCCCGACTACCCCATCATGCCCGGCGTCATGACCATCGAAGCCATGGCCCAGGCCGGCGGCGCGCTCCTGCTCACCGAAATCCCCGACCGCGACGACAAGCTCATGGTCTTCACCGGCATCGAAGAGGCGCGCTTCCGCCGCCCCATCGTCCCCGGGGACCAGCTCCGCATCGAGGTCACGGTCCTTAACTGGCGCTCGCGCGCCGTCAAGATGCAGGGCGTCTGCACGGTCGACGGCAAGGTCGCCGCCGAAGCCATCATCACCTGCCAGCTCGTCCCGCGCCCCGGCAAAAAGAAACACACCGAGCCACCCACCCAGGCCGGGCAATAGCTCATGCCCATCCATCCCAGCTCGATCATCGCCGATGGCGCGGTCATCCCCGCCTCCTCGACCGTCGGCCCCTTCTGCACCATCGGCCCCAACGTCACCCTCGGCGAACACTGCGAGCTCATCTCCCACGTCGTCCTCGACGGCCGTACCAAAATCGGCGACCGAGTCCGCATCTTCTCCTTCGCCGCCGTCGGCATCGCGCCGCAGGACCTCAAATACAAAGGCGAACCCACCGCCTGCGAGATCGGTGCCGACACCGTCATCCGCGAGTCCGTCACCATCTCGCGCGGGACTGAAGGCGGTGGTGGTGTAACCCACGTCGGCACCAACTGCCTCATCATGGCCTACACGCACATCGGCCACGACTCGCAGATCGGCAACCACTGCATCCTCGCCAACGGCACCACGCTCGCCGGCCACGTCACCATCGAGGACTACGTCACGACCAGCGCCCTCGGCCCCGTGCACCAGTACTGCACGATAGGTCAATACGCTTATATAGGCGGCGGCACCACCATCACGCAGGACGTTCTCCCCTACTCGCTCACCTCCATCGAGCGCAACAACCACGCCTACGGCATCAACAAGGTCGGCCTCGAACGCAAAGGCTTCACTCCCGACGAGCTCAGACAGCTCCGCTCTGCCTACCGCATCCTGCAGCACTCCAAGCTCAACACCACCGAAGCCGTCGCCGCCATCCGCGAAAAGATCGCCTCCGGCGAGTTCGGTGAGAAGGTCGCCTACCTTGCCGACTTCATCGCCAAAAGCGAGCGCGGCATCATCAAGTAGCCATCACTCTCCGGGATCCCAAGAATGTTCTCGATCCGCCTTTTGTTCCTCGCGCTTAGCCTCCTTCCTGTTCTCAGCGCGTCAGCGCAAACACCCATTCGCGTAGCGATCGTCGGCCTGGTCCACGGACACGTCGGCGGCTTTCTGCACGATCTCCCATTGCACCGCAACATCACCCTCGTCGGCATCTCCGAGCCCGACGCTGCGCTCCGCCAGCGCTACATCCAGCGCACGCATCTTCCCACGAGCCTCTTCTTTCCAACTGAGGCGGCGATGCTCAGCGCGATGCATCCGCAGGCCATCCTCGTCTACACCTCGACCGCCGGGCACCTCGCCGCCATCCAGCAGGCCGCGCCGCTGCACATCGCCGCGATGGTTGAGAAGCCGCTCGCGACCACCTACGCCGACGCGCTCGCCATCCAGCGCCTCGCCCAGCGCTACCACGTCCCCATCCTCACCAACTACGAGACCACCTGGTACGCCTCCAACACCGCGGCCTACAACACCTTCACCAGCGGCCAGGTCGGCGACCTCCGCAAACTTGTCATCCGCGACGGCCATCGCGGCCCCAAAGAGATCAACGTCGGCCCTGAGTTCCTCAACTGGCTCACCGACCCGCAGCAAAATGGCGCCGGCGCGCTCTTCGACTTCGGCTGCTACGGCGTCGATCTCGCCACCTGGTTCATGCACGGCGAGCTTCCGCTCAGCGTCACCGCGATCACGCTCCACATCAAACCCGACATCTATCTGCGCGTCGACGACGACAGCACTATCCTTCTCACGTATCCGCACGCGCAAGCCATCATCCAGGGCTCATGGAACTGGCCGTTCAACGTCAAGGACATGCAGGTCTACGGCGCGAAGGGCTACGTCGACACGGTCTATCTCGACAAAGACCACGGCAACACCATCCGCCTTCGCCTTCCGCACGACGCCACCGATCACACCGAGACCGCGTCGCCTCTCGCCGCGCCCTACGACAACTCTCTCGATTACCTCGCCGCGGTTCTCAACGGCACGCTGCAATCGCGCAACGACCTCACCTCGCTCGACACCAACGTCACTGTCGTCCGCATCCTCGACGCCGCGCGCCGCTCCGCCCAAACCGGCCGCACCATCCGCCTCGCCGCTACTTCTGCAGATGCTTCAGGAAAAAATCGGCCATGATGTGGTTGGCCTCAATCGACTCCGGCATCTCGGGGTGATACCAGAACGCGTGCGGCAGCCCATCGAACACAACCAGCCGCGCATCGACACCAGCCCTGAGATACGCCCGGTGCAGATTCGTCGTGCTGCTCAGCAGAGCATCGCGCCCGCTCGTGATGAATAGAGCCGGCGGCATCCCATGCAGGTCGGCATACCTTGGCGACAGCACCGGGTCTTTCGGATCGGTCTTACCGACATAAACGGGAGCTCGCGGCCCTGCCGGAGGGTCGAGATGCCCTGCAAACCCGCTCAGCGTGTACATAGCGAACGAATCCCCCGTCTGCTCAAACGTATCGAGCCCACTGAAGATACCCAGCGCCGCAGGCATCGGCAGCCCCAGCTGCTTCAGCTTCACCGCAACCTCAGCCGTCATCGTCGCACCCGCCGACGTCCCATAGATCACAATGTGATCGGGCTTGTACGTCTTCAGCAACTCCTTGTACACCACCACCGCATCATCCACTCCCGCCGGAAACGGATTTTCCGGAGCCAGCCTGTACAGCACGGCGACCACCTTCATCCCCGTGTAGCTCGCAATCGGAATGGACTCTGAGTACGATCCCGAGTCGCCGTTGAACCCGCCACCATGCAGATTGATCAGCGCCTTGTCACGATTACCCTGCGACATGTTCTCCGGCGTCACCAGATGCACCGGCACGCCGGCGATCTTCGTCTCCTCAATCTTCGTCGGACAGATCCTGCTCCACTCTGCCCTAGACCGAACCTGCCATTCGTCCAGCATCTTCCGCCGGTCTGCCAGTGATTGCGGAGGAGCCTCATCCGGCAGCCGATGACTGATGAACGCCTGTGCTTCCGGGCTTAGATCCTTTGGAACCGGAATCACCCGCGTCACATGCGCCGTCCCATCCGCATCGATGTAACTCGTATCGCGGCTCGCCGCATCCGCCGCCGTCGTAGGCGGACTTGTCGGCTGTTGCGCAAGCATCAACGGCGCCGCAAACAAACACGCACAAACGACGGCACACACGCTACGCACCATGAGGCTACCCTCCCGTTCAGAAACCGCACTATTCACTGACAGCCCGAGGCGTCCAACATAACAGAGCACATCTGCCTCGCCCCGCACATGCCGTAGAGTAAGAGGCGAATGGATAACCTCGGCCTCATCGCCGGCAATGGCCGCTTCCCGTTTCTCCTGCTCGACGCCGCGCGCGCCCACGGACTCAACCTCGTCGTTGCCGCGATTAAGGAGGAGACCTCGCCCGAGATGAACGATCGCGCTGCTGCCGACCCCAACATCACTGTCCACTGGCTGTCGCTCGGCGAGCTCTCGCGCCTCATCGAAACCTTCCAGGACGCAGGCGTCACCCGCGCCGTCATGGCCGGCCAGGTCAAGCACAAGCAGATCTTCTCCGCCATCCGCCCCGACTGGCGTCTCGCCAAACTCCTGCTCAACCTGCGCACGCGCAACACGGACATGCTGCTCGGCGCCATCGCTAAGGTCCTCGAAGATGAAGGCATCACTCTCATCTCGTCAACGTCGTACCTCGAACCAATGCTCGCACCCGCTGGCGTGCTCACGGCGCGTGCGCCCGACGAGACCGAGCGCGCCGACATCGACTACGGCCTCACCGTCGCCCGCGGCATCGCCGACTTCGACCTCGGCCAGACCGTCGTCATCGCCGCCGGTGCCTGCGTCGCCGTCGAGGCTATGGAAGGCACTGACGCCGCCATCCTCCGCGCGGGCGACCTCATGCGCACCCTCCACGCAGACGACCCTCCCGGCACCGACACCACCCTCGCCCGCCGCCTCACCGTCGTCAAGGTCGCCAAGCCAAATCAAGACCTCCGCTTCGACGTCCCCGTCGCCGGCCTTCCCACCATCGACGCGATGCGCCGCGCGGGCGCCACCTGTCTGTGCGTCGAAGCCGGCCGCACTCTCCTCTTCGATCGCGAGGCCATGATCGCCGCCGCCGACACCGCCGGGATCGCAGTCGTCGCCGAAGAAATTCCGTCACGCTAACCGCACGCCACTTACATCCCTGTGACAACTGCCGTTACATCGGCGGCGTAAGATGTTGGGCATTGGGCGCTGCTTAGGTCACGCTCCTTAGGTCAACGCTTCTAAGGTCACCAGACCAGCGAATTTCGCCCCAGGAGATCACGTCTCATGCCAGTTTCCAGCAGGAACCTTAAAGCCATCGTCCTGACCAGTTCGCTCGCCCTCATCGCCGCTGCTGCCTGCCTGTTTCTGCCCAAGCACGTGCTTGCCGCAGGAGACCTCGCCGCCGTTGGAACCAGCGCCCCGAACTTCACGCTGCCCAACCAGGAGAACCAGCCCATCTCCCTCAACGAGTACAAGGGCAAGTGGGTCGTCCTCTACTTCTATCCCAAGGACCAGACCTCCGGCTGCTCGATGGAAGCCCACAACTTCCAGCGCGACCTGCCCAAGTACGAGGCGCTCAACGCCGTCGTCCTCGGCGTCTCCATGGACACCGTCGAGAGCCACAAGACCTGGTGCACCAAGGACGGCTTCTCCTTCAAGATGCTGGCCGATCCCGATCACAAGGTCGTCGATCTCTATGGCGTTCCAGTAAGGACCTTCACCACGCCCAGCGGTCCTATGACGATCGCCACGCGCAATACCTTCCTCATCTCGCCCGAAGGCAAGATCGTGAAGACGTGGGAGGTCAAAGACATCCCCAATCACTCCGCCGAGGTACTCGCCGCCATCCAGGCCGCGAAGTAGTTAATTCCACGTCAGCGTCCTACGGACGCAAAAACGCCCGGCTCTCGCGAGAGGTGCCGGGCGCTTTTGCTTGCCTGTTGGGTTACTTCTTCTTGGCGGCCTTCTTCGTCGCCTTCTTTGCGGACTTCTTCGCCGCCTTCTTAGCTGGGGCCTTCTTGGTTGCCTTCTTTGCTGCTTTCTTGGTTGCCAAAGTTTTACCTCACATAGATTGATTTTGTTGTGTGCCCTTGTTGCCGACTGCCTTCTTCAAGGCTGCCTTCCCGCCGCATTGAGCACCCTTCCACTTCGCGGCAGAACCTAATTTTTTTTAGCCGCGGGCTTTTTTGATCGCCTTCTTAACGACAGCCCGCTTGATGGCCTTCTTCACGATGGCTCTCTTGATCGCCTTCTTCACGACGGCACGCTTGATTGCCTTCTTCACAGCGGCCCGCTTGATTGCTTTCTTAACAACGGCTTTCTTGACTGCTTTTTTCATAACGGCCTTTCTGGCCGCCTTCTTTCCAGCGGCCTTTTTCACAATAGCCCGCTTGGCCGCCTTCTTCACTGCGGCCTTCTTCACTGCCTTCTTCACGATGGCCCGCTTAATGGCCTTCTTTACGACGGCCTTCTTGACCGCTTTCTTAACTGCGGCCTTCTTGATCGCCTTCTTCAGAATGGCCTTCTTGATCGCCCTCTTCACGATGGCTCTCTTGATGGCCTTCTTCAGAATGGCCTTCTTTGCGGCTGCCGCAACTGCGGGCGCGCCCATCCGTGTCGGCGGCTCATACGGCTCTCCCGCCCTCGCCGGCATCGCAAAGACCTCAACCTCTTCGACGTGAGTCGTTGGCTGGTAGTCGGCATCGTCCAGCGTCAGATCGTCTCCGCCAGAGAACGACTCCTCTTCTTCCTCATCCTCGGTGAACTCCGCGTCCTCGGCATCGAGGTCGCGCTCGTCGTCTTCTTCCGCCGCTGCATACAGCTTGAACGTTACGTCGTCCTCAAACATCGTCGTTCTCCCTGACCGCTCTCTCTTGCTACCTGCTCTTCGTCCGCGCTCTCGTTCGAGGTGCGCGTTGCGAAACACACGCAGCTCTCGCGCGAATAGTAGCAACAGGATTACGCTCTGTGCAATGAAATAGCAAGCACCTTTTTTGGTGCATACCCTCTTTCACCTCCGAGTGACTCGCCGCATAACCCATTCCAGCACTTCTTTCCTCGTTACAGAAGTACTGCGCAACGTTCGTTAACGGCCCGTGCTTCCTTGCTTGTGTACCGTCTTCGTCTTCGGATGAGAAGCCGCAGGCGTCCCGTGCGCCGAATGCGAACTCGCCGAATGCCCATGCGCCGTCGAATGCCCGCGCGATGCACTCGCCCTCGCCCTCGCCGTCGGCGCCAACCGCACCGGCTCCGCCACATACAGCGACCGTCCCGGCGTCAGCCTGTTCGACGACAAATGGTTCCACGCGCGCAGATCCTCTACGCCCACGCCGAATCGATCCGCGACTGTGACCAGAGTGTCGCCACGACGCGCCGTGTAACGCTGCGCCCGTCCTGCCGCCGTCGCCACAGGAACCACCAACTCATCGCCCGCGCCCGGCGGATCGCCAGCAGCAATCTCGTTCACCGTCGCAATCTCTGAGGCCTTCGAGTGCAGCGACGTCGCAATCGCGTCCAGCGTCTCGCCGTTTTTCACAACATGAAAACGCCAGCTCGCGCGGTCCTCCTCCGGAATGTCCTTCACCCGGTCCATGTACATCTGCTTTGTGCCCGTTGGCAGGTGCAGGTCATACGGAATGTCGCGTGGCGTCGTCAGCCGCAGCAGCGCCGGGTTCAGCGCTACAATCTCAGGCACGCTTGAGTTCGTCACATCCGCCACCAGCTGCATGCTGATCGAATACTCCGTCGTCACTGTGTCCGACTTCACCGCAGCATCCGGTACCACATCCGTCAGCCCATACTGCTTCGGATTCTTCGCCATGATCACAGCCGCCAAGATGCCCGGCACATAATTTTTCGTCTCGCCCGGCAACGCGTTATGCCGGTAGAGCTGCCAGAAGTCCGCGTACCCTGTCCGCGCCACAGCGCGCTGCACGTTGCCCGCACCCCAGTCGTATGCCGCCATTGCCAGGTACCAGTCGCCGAACTGCTCATACAGGTACTTCATGTACTTCGCATACGCAATCGTCGACTTCTCCGGATCGAACCGCTCGTCGAAGAACCCGTTGCGCTCCAGACCATACGCTCCCGCAAACGGCATGAACTGCCACATGCCGCCCGCGCCCGATCTCCGGTTCAACGCCTGCGGCTGGAACCCCGACTCCGCCACCGCCTGGTAAATCAAATCCTGCGGGACGCCGTACTCCTTCAGCGTCCTCGAGATCATGTCCTTGTACTTACCCGCCCGCTCCAGCGACGCACGCAGATGCGCATGCCCCGCCGAGGAGTTCGAGAAGTAGTTGATGAACCCCGCCACGTAATCATTCACCACCAGCGGCAAATCCGACTTCGTGTTCTGCAACTCCGCATTAATCCGTCCCACCAGCGCCGGGTCCGGCGGGAAGGTCACCTCGTTCATCGCCTCGTCCAGCGGAGCAGGCTCCACCTTCGGCGAAAATCCATTGCCCTGCTTTAGCGCAACCAGTTCCAGCGAGTTGATCGCATCCACCAAATGCTCAAACTCATCGGAGAGCTGCGGATCGTTCTTCAGATCCAGCCCGCTCGAGAGCATCGCGTCCACCGCGTTGTCGAAGTCCGCCCGCGCGGCCTCCAGCCGGTTGGCGTTGTAGTTCGCCACGCCCGAGTTGTAACTATTCTCTGCCCGCCCGATCAACGCCTGCACCTTCTGCTCGCGCGCAATCGCATCCGCCTGCTGCTGTTGCGTCAACCCGCTCTGGGGTGCAGGCGCAGCCGCCTGTTGCGGCGACGACTCCGTCACGGCCGGCTCTACCTGCTTCGCCTGTCCCTTGTGCTGGGCGTCAGCCTCACTCAGGCCGGCGCAAAGTCCCCCCACCAGCAGCGCCGCGCTCAGCGCAACACGCAGTCTCCGGCCAAGCTGCTGTGCGTTACCAATCGAAATCATCAACCTCTTTATTGTACGGAAATCGTCCCACCGCAAAGAAATGCCCCACACATGGGTCACCAACCCCTAACGGGTCACGCAGCATCCTGCGCCGCTACAATCAGCCCTGATGTCCACGCGCGTTCGCTCCTTCTCGAAGATCAACCTCGGCCTCGCCGTCGGCCCTGCACGTCCTGACGGCTTCCACGAGCTCGCCACGCTCTACCAGACCCTAGTGCTTCACGACCTCGTCACCGTCACTGCGCACCCTGCACCCGAAACCTCCGTCACCCTCACCTCCGACCACCCGGGTGTCCCGCGGACCGAGCGTGGCGACCCCGAGAAGAACACTGCCTACCGTATCGTCGACCTCGCGCTCCGCCACCTCGGCCTCACCGCCGAAGTGCAGATCGACATCCAAAAACGCCTTCCTGTTCAGGGCGGCCTCGGCGCCGGCTCCGCCAACGCAGCCGCAGCATTAATAGGACTGGAGAAAGAGCTCGACATCACCGTGCCCGGCACCGACCGGTTTGCCCTCGCCGCCCAGGTCGGCTCCGACGTCCCGCTCTTCCTCCTCGGCGGCTCCGTCCTCGGCCTCGGGCGCGGCGAGGCCGTCTATCCCGTTCCCGATCTGCCAGTTACGCCCTGCGTCGTGGCTGTTCCCGGGGTAGGCGTGTCCACCACCGCCGCCTTCCGCGCCCTCGACGCCCGTGGCGAATCATTGACCCCCGGCCCAAATCCAAGTAAACTGGAACAGTTGAGCCGTGCTCTGTCTGCCGCCTGGTCACCCAGCGGCGCCAACTTGGCGATCGGAGGAAACTCTGAATATGCCACTGAGCCGAGCCCTTCCGGTATCACCCGCAGGACGGGTGATCTGGCTGAGAATCCTCTTCTCACGCTTGTCCGCACCGGGATCGAAAACGACTTCGAACAAGTCGTCTTTCAAGAGCATCCCTCCTTGCGTTCAACCAAGCGTGATTTAGTGGGAGACTCCTCCGTCCCGGAAGGCAGCCGTGCGATTTACGCGGCACTCTCGGGCTCCGGTTCGGCGTTGTTTGGACTTTACCGGTCCATGGCAGACGCTCGCGCCGCTCAACAGCGTGTCCAGTCCTCCGGCACGCAGGCTCTCCTCACCGAGACCCTGCCCCGTCCCGAATACTGGCGCACGATGCTGGAGATTTAGCGCCGCCCGCGTGAGCAAAACACTCACGCCCGTCGCAAAAATGGTTCGCTGAAGTTGCTCCTGTCACGTCACAATGACAGCAGGGGACTGGGCGATCGACTAACGGTAGGTCAAGTGCCTTTGACGCACTCAGTCCAGGTTCGAATCCTGGTCGCCCAACCAACCGATAGTCGTTCGCTCCAACCGAGGCCACCGGCTCCCCCGCGAGCTTGCTCGCTGGGGTGAAACAAGGGAAGCTTTGAGTTTTTTCGCGGCACAATCGCCGCAGGAAGCATGAACACACCCCGTCGCGCACAACTTGAATCGTGCGGGAGAAGTACAGAAGAAGTTTTGGACGCGCAGCGAATTGAACCACCCTCGCGGCGTCCTCAATGAGACCGAGGAACTGCTTCAGCAGGAAACACCTCGGCGAGAAACAGCGCCGAGCCCTTCTGAGCAGTACTTCGAAATGCAGCACGAAACATCAATAGGTCAACCAGCCTGGAGGAGTTTCCAACGTGAGCGAACAAAACACGACTGCAGTCTCAATCCCGAATTCACCATCTGGCAATTCGCCATCCAGTACAGAGAACGGCTCCGCACCCGCGGAGCCCGTTCGCGTTTCTAACGACGGCGCCTCTTCAAAACCCACGCCTACCCCTGCGCCCGCCGCACGCAAGCCTTCAAAGCTTTCCGAGGACAAGCGCTTCAAGATCTTCACGGGCTCTGCCAACCGTGCCCTCACCGAAGAGATCTGCAAGTTCCTCGGCGTGCCGCTCGGCGAGGCCAAGTTCCAGCGCTTCTCTGATGGCGAGATTCACTTCCAGCTCCTCGAAAACGTGCGCGGTGCCGACGTCTTCCTCATCCAGCCCACCTGCTATCCGACTGACCAGCACCTCATGGAGCTGCTCATCATGGAGGACGCGCTCCGCCGCGCCTCTGCCGGCCGCATCACCGCCGTCGTTCCCTACTACGGCTATGCTCGCCAGGACCGCAAAGACCGTCCCCGCGTCGCCATCACCAGCAAACTCGTCGCCGACCTCCTCGTCACCGCCGGCGCCAACCGCGCCCTCTTCGTGGACCTCCACGCAGCTCAAATTCAGGGCTTCTTCAACATCCCCGTCGATCACCTCTTCGCTTCACCCGTTCTTGTCAGCTACTTCGCCAACCTCGACCTGCCCAACCTCACCGTCGTCAGCCCGGACGCCGGCGGTGTGGAGCGCGCGCGCTTCTTCGCCAAGAAGCTCGAAGTTCCTCTGGCCATCGTCGACAAGCGCCGCACCGACATCAACATCACCGAAGTGATGAACGTCATCGGCGACGTCCGCGGCCGCACCTGCCTCATCCTCGACGACATCGTCGACACCGCCGGCACGCTCGTCAAAACCGCCGAGGCCCTCATCGAGCAGGGCGCCGAAAAGGTCTACGCCTGCGCCTCGCACGCCGTGCTCTCGGGAGCGGCCGTCGAGCGCATCGCCAACTCCCCGCTCGAAGAGCTGGTCGTCACCAACACCATCCCCCTGCGTGAAGACGCGCAGAAGGTCGCCAAGATCAAGGTTCTCTCCATCGCCGGCCTGCTCGGCCGCGCCATCGAGAGCATTCACATGGAGACGTCGGTTTCGACGCTCTTCAACTAACAGCGGCACAGCCGCGAAGGGAGCGAGGCTCAACTTCGTGCCCGAAAGGAAAACAATGGCAAGCAACAACACCAAAATCTCGGCCGTCACTGCCAAAGAGCGCACCGGCAAGTTCAACAAGAACCACGCACGCCGCGTTCGCCGCGAAGGCCTCATCCCCGCCGTCCTCTATGGCGCGGGCGGGCCCTCCGTCGCCGTCTCGGTCGATCCCAAGATCATCACCCGCATCCTTCACTCCGACACCGGCCACAACTCCATCTTCGATCTCACCATCGAAGGCGGCGCCACCGGTAAGGCCATGATCGTCGACTGGCAGAACGAGCCCATCAAGGGCCACCTGCTCCACATCGACCTCAAGCGCATCGCGATGGACAAGAAGATGCAGGTCTCCGTTCCGGTGCAGCTCATCGGCATCGCCGCGGGCGTCAAGAACTCCGGCGGTATCCTGCTCCACGTTCTGCACGAGGTCGAAATCGAGTGCCTCCCCGGCGACATCCCGTCGCACATCGACGTCGATGTCTCCAACCTCGAGATGAACCAGTCGCTGCACATCTCCGACCTTCCGCACTCGGACAAGATCGAGTACCTCGGCGAAGAGGACGCAGTCGTTGCCAGCGTCACCTATGTCAAGGCCGAGGCGGAGCCCGAGGCTGCTGTCGTCGCCGAGACCCCGACTGAACCCGAGGTCGCCAAGAAGGGCAAGCAGGAGACCGCTGCTGAAGGCGAGGCCAAGCCAGAGGCCAAGAAGTAGCAGTGAAGCTCATCGTCGGTCTCGGCAATCCCGGTCTGGAGTATCTGCTGACGCCGCACAACGCCGGTTTCATGGCCATCGATCGCATCGCGAGCATCTGCGATGTTCAGGTCACGAACCGGCGGGGCAAGGCCCAGACCGCTCGCGCAAGGCTTGCAGGACACGACGTCCTGCTCGCCAAGCCCGAGACCTTCATGAACCTGAGCGGGCTTTCGGTCGTGGCCCTGCTCGACGAGTTAGAGCTCGAAGACAAGGACCTCATCGTCCTCTACGACGAGCTGGCATTCCCGCTGGGCACCGTTCGGCTTGCCGAACGTGGCTCGGCAAACGGGCACAACGGAGTCAAGTCAGTTTCCGTCGCGCTCGGCTCTGAAGACTGGATGCGCGTCCGCATCGGAGTGGGCAAGGCCCCAACCGAGACCGGGCGCGAGATCAAAGCAGGCGGCTCCGAATATCTGCTCGCGCCCATGCGCAACAAAGCAGATATGGCGTCGCTCGAAGATGGCCTCGATATCGCCGTACGCGCCGTCGAGAAGTGGCTGACAGCAGGACCCTCAGCCGCCATGAACGAATTCAACCGGAGGGACCCGACGTAAGATTCTAGGTTCGAGGTACTAGGTTCTAGAGACAACGCGAACTTCATCTAGCACCTGGAACCTAGCACCTAGAACCTCGTACCTGGCCCTCCCAATCAGCCAAACTGACCTCAACCCACCGGGGCAGTGCGGGCAGAACCCGCAGAAAGAAGCACTATGAATCGCACCTACGAAATCATGTTCATTGTCCGGCCCGACATCGAAGAGGCCGAGATCGATAAGATCATCGAAACCTTCTCCGGCTACATCACCGAGGGTGGCGGAGCCATCAAGCAGACCGAGAAGATGGGCCGCCGCCGGCTCGCCTACACGGTGCGCAAGTTCAACGACGGTTTCTACATCCTGCTCATCGTTGACTCGCCCGCCTCGCTCATCCACGAGATCGAGCGCCGCCTCCGCGTGTCGGAGCAGGTGATCAAGTTCATCACCGTCCGCACCGACGAGGAAGACAAGCGCGTCGCCAAGATCAAGAAGCACCGCGACGCTCACGTCAAGCGCAGCGCGCAGCCCCAGCCCGGCGCCCAAGTTGTTGCCGAGCCTGTAGCTCAGCCCGAGGCCGCCGCGACCGAAGCCGAAGCGATTCCCGAGCCCGCCGCGACCGAAGCGTAAGGATCACAAGCTCAAAAGGACCACCACTCACCGCCGTTCATCGCTTCCGCAACAAGTCCAGAGGCTCCATTGCGAGTCTGGAGCGAGAGCAGCCCAAACCGGCTCCCAAACATTGAGGAGCACTAAAGGAAATCAAAATGGCTGACGAGATTCAGAATCCAGCAGCACCCGCAACTCCTGCCCCCACAGGCGATCGTCCCCAGGGCGACCGTCCGCAAGGCGACCGCCCCCAGGGCGAGCGCTCGCAAGGTGGCCCCGGCGGCGACCGCGGTCCCCGCCCCGGCGGCCCGCGCGGTCCTCGCCCCGCAGGCGGTCCCGGCGGCGGTCCTGGCGGACGCAAGTTCTTCCGCCGCAAGAAGGTCTGCAAGTTCACCGTGGAGAAGATCGACTCGATCTCCTATCGCGACGTGCGTCTTCTGCAGCAGTTCGTCTCGGACCGCGGCAAGATTATTCCGCGCCGCCTCACCGGCACCTCGGCACCCTTCCAGCGCAAGCTGACGAAGGCGATCAAGCAGGCACGCGCCATCGCTCTGCTGCCCTACGCCGCCAAGTACTAAGCGGAGCGCCGAAGGCGCGCTCACAAGATCGGAGAAGTGAAATGGAAGTCATTCTGAAGGAAGATGTCCTCAAGCTCGGACACCGCGGCGACGTCGTCAAGGTCGCTGACGGCTACGGGCGCAACTACCTCCTGCCGGAGAAGCTCGCCATCGAGGCGACGACGGCCAATAAGGCTGTCATCGAGCAGATGAAGGCTTCAGCCCTTCGCAAGTCCGCGAAGGAGAAGGTCGGCGCCGAGGAGCTCTCGACCAAGCTCAACGAAGTCGTGCTCACCTTCGAGCGCAAGGCCGGCGAGCACGAACAGCTCTTCGGTTCGGTCACCTCGGCCGACATCGCACACGAGCTCGAGGCGAAGGGTTACACCATCGACCGCCGCAAAATCCACCTGGACGAGCCGCTGAAGACTGTCGGCGAGTTCCACGTGCCGATCCGTCTGCACCGCGAGGTCACCGCACACGTGCAGGTCAACATCAAGTCCGACAAGCCCGAGGCACCCGCCGCCGCGCCAGTCGAGACTGCAACCGAGGAGACCGAGGTCGAGGCATAGGCTTCACCCGACTCCAAAGAGAAAAGGCGCTCCTTCGGGAGCGCCTTTCCCTTTCTTCTCCAGGCAGCCCTAGGCTTTCGCCTCAGGTCTCTCAAACGTCCGAGAGAAAAAGGGGGCAGCCCCTGGGTATGCTTTCCTGAACTCGCCGAAAATCCTCTGGAAGCAACATCTTGCAGCCACCCCTGCCGCAAACCGCTGATTCAAAAGATGAGGCGAAAAGGCTAGAGGGAGGGAGTGGTATCCCTACTCGTACTTCAGAGTCGCCACTGGATCCAGCCGCGCTGCCCGCTGCGCCGGCAGCGTCCCGAAGGCCACACCCACCAACACTGACGTCGCCAGCGCAATCACCGCGCTCCAGGCCGAGACCGGGATCTTGATACTGGTGAACATGCGCAGGCTGAGCGGAAGGGCCAGACCGATGAGTGTGCCCACAAGTCCGCCGCTGAGCGACATGAAGACAGACTCCGTGAGGAACTGCGTCCGTATCTCACGCCTCGTGGCTCCGAGAGCCTTGCGGATGCCGATCTCCTTGATCCGCGCCTGCACGTTGGCCAGCATGGAGTTCATGATGCCGACGCCGGAGACGATCAGCGTAATGGCCGAAGCGAGCGTGAGCACGATGGTGAGCATCGTCGCGATCTGCCCCATGACGCGCAACACGGCGGTGAGAGTAAACGCGTTGTAGACGCTGGTGGAACGGTGGCGCGAGCGGATGACGTCGAGGATGTGAGCCGCCGCGGGCTCGACCTGGTTCGGATTGGCAACCGAGAAGAAGATCTGCTTCACGGTGTCCGTGCCCGTGAAGTAGCGCGCAACGGGATACGGGATAAGGATCGTCTGGTCGTTGACCTCGCTCTGCCCGAAGGTCTCGACGCCTTCCTTGAAGACGCCGATGACGGTGAACGGAATGCCTTTGACCGAGATCTTCTGGTCGATCGCGGCAGCGTAGCTGCCGTAGAGCGCCTCGGCGAGCGGAGCGATGAGGACGGCGACCTTCGCATGCGTGACCGCGTCCTGATCGTCAAAGAACCGGCCGGCGAGCACCTTGAGGTTGCGGACCTCTTTGTACTCCGGGCTGACGCCGAGGAACATCGCTTCCTTGGTGAGGCCATTCCCCATGGAGATGCGGTCGTGTGACTCCAGCATGGGCGAGCTGGCGATGATGCCGGGAACCTGTTCGAGGACGGCGTTCATATCCTCGCGGGTCATGTAGTCGGGGGCGGAGACGTTGTCCGGCCCGGCCACGCTGCCGCCGACGTACTGCATCTCGATCATATTTGGCCCGATCGAGGCGATCATATTGAGCGCGTACTGACGGCCGGTGAGACCGAGGGTGGCGACCAGGATGATGGAGGCCGAGCCAATGACCATGCCGAGCATGGTGAGGAGGAAGCGGGCCTTGCTGGTGCAAAAACTATCAATAGCGAGACTTACGGTCTCGCGAAAGGCGACCGTGGTGCGGGCGCTGGCCAGCGTTCGATTGAAGGCCTCAACTGTGGTTGCCAAGGGAACGCTCCTCCTGAGCGCCGAGTCCAGTATCGCAGCAGTGTAGCCCTCCCGCCGCGGAGGAATCCGTCATTGGATTCGACGAGGTTCGGGGTGTGCGGGATTCCTAAAATCAGGGTGAGATTTCACAGGGAAGGCAAGGATGTTGGTCTGAGCCGCGTTCCGCAATGTAGAGTTTTGGTGGGTTTAGTTTCAACTCTGGAGAATTTCCTGATGCCTCAGATGTCGCGTAGAACGTTTCTGGACGGGTTGGCTGTGACAGTTGCCGGAACCGCGCTGGCCGCACCGGCGCGCAGCTATGCCCAGATTGTGGGTGCGAACGACCGCGTGAACTTTGCCACGGCGGGACTCAACGGCCGCGGGCGCGCGCATCTCTCGTCGATTGCCAACAACGGTAAGAACGCACGGATGTCGCACTACTGCGACGTGGACGCGCATGTGCTCGCGAAGTTCGGGCCGGAGGCGGAGAAGACGCTCGGCTATGCGCCGACGGCGAACCAGGACTTCCGCAAGGCGCTGGAATCGAAGGACGTGGACGCCATCACGATCGCGACGCCCGACCACTGGCATACGCCGATGGCCGTGCTGGGACTGCGCGCAGGCAAGCATGTGTACGTGGAGAAACCCAGCAGCCATAACCCGCGCGAGGGCGAGCTGCTGGTGGAGGCGCAGAAGAAGTACGGCAAGCTGGTGCAGGTGGGAGACCAGCAACGTTCATCGCCGCACACGATTCGCATCGTCCAGCAGATTCACGACGGTCTTATCGGCCGGGCGTACTACGCGAAGACCTGGTACAGCAATCCGCGCAAGTCGATGGGTATCGGCAAGCCCGCGCAGGTGCCGGATTGGCTCGACTGGGATCTGTGGCAAGGCCCCGCGCCGCGTGCGGGATATGTCGACAACGTGCATCCCTACAACTGGCACTGGCTCACTCGCTACGGAACAGGCGAGGCGCTGAACAACGGCACGCACGAGGTGGACATCGCGCGCTGGGCGCTGGGTGTCGATATGCCGGAACGCGTCAACGCGGCCGGCGCCCGCTACGCGTACAAGGACGACTGGCAGTTCCCCGACACGATGGTGACGAACTTCGAGTATGCGGACGCCATGATCTCGTGGGAAGGACTGTCGGCGAACGGCATGAAGGACTACGGTCGCGACCGCGGCATCCTGGTGCATGGAACTACGGGATCTGTGCTGGTTGATCGTACGAGCTACGAGGTCTACGACCTGAACGGGAAGAAGACCGATGAGTTCGTTGCGACGAAGGACCGCGCGTCGAGCGGCGATCTGCTGAGCCGCGATTCGATGACCGATGCACACTTTGCGAACTTCATTGCAGGCATCCAGAAGGGTGAGCCGCTGCACTCGCCAATCCCCGTAGCGAATGTGAGCGTGACGATGCTGCTGCTATCGAACATCGCGTGGCGTGTGAAGCGCGAGCTGCATCTCGACCCGGCGAACGGCCATATCCGCAACGATGCCGAGGCAATGAAGCAGTGGGGACGCGAGTATCAGCCGGGCTGGGAAGTCCGCGTCTAGAACCTCTGCAATTTGTTTGAATCACGCTCTGAGCCGAAGATGAGAATGAGATTCTGTCTTTGATAGGAGCGTGACTCGTGTCTTGGCTCTATTGGGCGGTTCTTTCAGCGGTATTCGCAGCGGCAACAGCGCTACTGGCAAAAGCTGGCGTGGCGCATGTGGATCCGAATCTGGCAACGGCGATTCGCACGACGGTCGTCGTGGCATTTGCATGGGCCATCGCGATTGCGCTGGGTGGGCATCATGAGATTGCGACCGTGGACAGGCGGAGCTGGATACTGCTGTGCCTTTCCGGTCTGGCGACGGGGCTGTCGTGGATCTGCTACTTCAGAGCGCTGTCACTGGGCGAGGCATCGAAGGTGGCGCCGATCGACAAGCTGAGTGTGGTGCTGGTGATTCTGCTGGCGTGGCCTATCCTGGGCGAAAAGCTGACACCGTCGAAAGTCGCGGGTGGGTTGTTGATTACGGCAGGGGCGATTGTACTGGCGCTGTTCTAGCGGATGCTCACTGTGAGGTTGCGACCGGTCTCGGGGAGCGTGAGGACAGCGGCTTCACCAGCGTGCTCGAGGGTGAGCTGGGAGTTGTCGACGGTGGCGATGTTGGCGTGGGGTTGCCAGCCGTAGATCTCAAGGCGGAGCTCTTTCCACCACGGCTTGTAGCTGCCCTGCTCGGTGATGTTGAGCGTGAGGGCGTCGGGTGAGACGTTGCAGGTGAAGCTCATGCGCAGTGAAACGCCGCGCGTATAGGCGTATGTGTGGCCGTCGTCGAGGTAGAGCGAGCCACGGCAGTCGGGACCTGCGTAGAGGCGGAGGGTGAGTGGACCTTGCGGAGTTTCGGCGGTGCTCTGCGTGAGTGGAGCGATGGGGAGAATGGCGCCGCCGCGGACGAAGACGGGGAGTGTGCTGAGCTCGGTGTGGATCGAGGTGGTGAGTGGAACGAGGTCGGCGCCGGAAGGCGGGATACCGGCGACGGCGGGTTTGGCGGGTGTCGATGGTGGTAGACGCTTCCCGGTCCAGTAGTCGTACCAGATCGGCGAGGGGAGTTCGACGGTGTAGGCGTCGGGCTCCTCTGGGTAGGGCGACGGTGCGATGAGAAGGTCGTGGCCGAGGAGGAACTCGCCGCCGGTGGAGGGGTCGATATCGATGGGATGGCCGTCGGTGGCAGCGCGCGGGTAGTCGAGAAAGACAGGACGCATGATGGGCAGGCCGGTGCGAGAGGTCTCGTCGGCGAGCGTGTAGAGATAAGGCATGAGGCGATAGCGCTCTTCGATGAAGCGGCGGCGGATCGCTTCTTGCTCGGGACCTCCGACCCAGGGTTCCTGATCGCCGGTTCCGGCGTCGCTGTGATCGCGATCGATGGGATGAAATGCGGCGATTTCAAGCCAGCGCGTGAGCAGATCTGTCGGCGGTGTTCCGGCGAATCCGCCGACGTCGGCTCCGACAAAGCTGAAGCCACTGAGCCCGAGGTTCTTGAGCATGGGCGCGGTCATGCGCAGATGGTTCCAGTTGCTCGAGTCGTCACCGGTCCATGTGGCTGCGTAACGCTGGCCACCGGCGAAGGTTGCACGCGTAAGGACAAACGGGCGCTCGTCGGGTGAGAGTTTGCGGAGGCCGTCGAAAGTAGCGCGTGAGTTTTCCATGCCGTAGACATTATGGATCTCGGCGTGTGTTGTGGTGCGCGGAGCGAAGGTGTCACTGGCGATGCGGTGCACGACGTTGAGCAGCATGGTCTTGGTGGGCGTGTTGAAGACCGAGGGCTCGTTCATGTCGTTCCAGAAGCCGGCAACGCCGTCGTGAACGAACTGCTGATAGAGCATGCCCCACCAGTCGCGCGTGGCTGTGCGTGTGAAGTCGGGGAAAACCGCGGGGCCGGGCCAGACGATGCCGGTGAAGACGGAGCCATCGGCGTTGTGCACGAACTGGTTCTGCGCGATGCCGGTGTCGTAGGGCGCGTAGTTCTGGTTGGGCAGGTTCGCGATGTGGAGGTCGGTAATGACGACGAGCTTGAGGTTCATCTGCTTAAGACGCGCGACCATGTTGGAGAAGTCGGGAAATGCAACAGGGTCGACAGTGAAGGGGCGATTCTTTTCCTGGAAGCCGATGTCGAGGTAGACGGCGTCGGCGGGGATGTGGTCGGTGCGCAGGCGTGTGGCCACGTCCATGAGACGCTGCTCAGGCGCGTAGGTGTAGCGCGACTGCTGGTAGCCAAGCATCCACAGGGGCGGCAGCGGCGGGCGGCCGGTGAGCCAGGTGTACTGCTCGACGACATCGCGCGGTGTGGGGCCGGCGAAGATGTAGTAGTCGAGCGGGCCGTCGACGGCGCCGAAGGAGTAGACGTTCTGCGCATCTTTGCCGAAGTCGAAGCTGCTGCGCCAGGTGTTGTCGAGGAAGACGCCTGCAGCTGCGCCCGCTCGAAACGCCATGAAGAACGGGATGCTCTTGTAGAGCGGGTCCGTGGACTCCTGGAAGCGATAGGCGTCGGTGTTCCAGAGCTCGAATGCCTGACCGCGACGATCGAAGGAGCCGGTCTTATCGCCGAGAGCGAAGTAGTGCTCGTCGGTGGGCATGTCTTCATAGACGCGGAAGGCGTGGCCGGTGAAGCAGACGGAGTGCGCGTCGTGGAGGAGTGTGCGACCGGCGGAGTCGTGGATGGTGAACGTGAGGTTGGTGCGAGAGATTTCCGCGGTGATAGATGAAGTGTGAAGTGCGATGGAGTCGCGTGTGTTGTCGATAGTGACGGGAGCAGTGGAGCGGTGCGCCTCAGGGACAACTGCCCAGGAGGCGTCTTCGGGGAGTTGTGAGGTGGATGAAATGCGAACGCGGAGCACGTCAGGTCGAAGCGCGAGGATCTCTCCGACACCGCGTGTGGTGTGAATGCGAATACCGTTTGGCAATTTCTCGGTGTGTTGAACCGGGCCGAGGCCGCAGGTTGGCGTCTGGGCGTGCGCATACGGCGTGCATAGCGCGGCGGCGAGGACAAGAGCCTTGGAGAGAGACGAGCGCTGACCGAACATACTTCCTTCCCAGAGAAGCTGAAGAGAGGACAAAGACACGGATGCGATTGCGTTGTGCGGTGGCCGTACCGGTCGCCGCACAACTGTTCGCTGAGACGTCGTATGCATGGTAGCTCGTGCGCAGATAAGCCGGGCTCAGGCGGTTGCGGGCAGCGTGAAGTAGAAAGTCGCGCCCTTTTCGACGCCACCTTCGGCCCAGATTTCGCCGCCGTGGCGGGCGAGGATACGCTGCACAGTGGCGAGGCCGATGCCGGTTCCAGGGAACTCGCTCTTGCTGTGCAGGCGATGGAACGGCTGGAAGATCTCAGCGGTGCGGCTGGGATCGAAGCCGGCACCATCGTCCCGCACACAGTAGACCATGCGGCCGTCAACGAGCTTCGCGCCGAACTCGATACAAGCCTTTGCGTGATGAGAGGTGTACTTCCAGGCGTTGCGCAGAAGATTGTCCATGACGATGCGCATCAGACCGGCATCGGCCTCGACGAGGGGAAGGTCGGCGATGACGAAGTCGATACTGCGCGTTGGCTCGGAACTCCGCAGGTCCCCAGCGATCCGAAGCGCGATTGCGGTGAGGTTGACCTCGTCCCGCTTGAGCGGCGATGTGGAGGCGCGCGCGAAGTTGAGGAGATCGTCGATGAGG
Organism: uncultured Acidobacteriaceae bacterium; assembly: GCA_963713395.1. Lineage (GTDB taxonomy): Bacteria > Acidobacteriota > Terriglobia > Terriglobales > Acidobacteriaceae > Granulicella. The sequence continues at coordinate 270,625 of CAVQLS010000005.1, forward strand.
GCGCTCATGTTTTTCGTCGACTCCTGCAGGCGCTGGACCATCTCGCGGCTGTTGGGATCGAGCTGCCCCGACCCGCCTGAGAGTAAATAGGCGAGGCCGGTGATGGAATCGAGCGGACCGCGCAGATCGTGCGCCACGGTATAGGAGAAGGCTTCGAGCTCGCGGTTGGCGGCGCGCAGCTCGGCGGTGCGTTCTTCCACGCGCTGCTCGAGCTCATCGCGCGATTTGCGGAGAGCGGCCTCGCTCTGCTGAATCTGGTGCAACATTTCGTTGAAGGCCTCGGTCAGCACGGACATTTCAACGCTGTCGGTGGATTCCGTGGCGCGGACGGAGTAGTCGTGCTCGCGCGAGATGGAGCGCGCGGTGTCCGCAAGGGATGCGATGGGTTGTGCGACCAGCTTGCGCGAGAGCGAGCTGATGAGCAGTGCCGCGAGCATACAGAGAAGAAGGATGAGGCCGGCGATAAGAAGGTAATGGCGAGCGCGCTGGCCGATCTCATCCAACGTCGCAGAAATGTAGACCACGCCGATCGACGAACCCTGGAACATGATGCGGTGGGCGAGGAGAAGACGCCGGCCGTTTAACCAGTGATGCTCGGCTTCTCGATGCGCCAGAACGTGCTTACCGGTGATCGTGGTCTCGTCGACAGAGCCATAAGTGGCGAACACCGTGCCGTCATCGGTGGTGAGAACTGCAGAGACGATGGCTGGCGAGCGGTTGAGGCCCTGCAAGGTAGCAGCGGCGCTTGCAGAATCGTCGAAGGTAAGCGCAGAGACGCTGTTGGCGCCGATGATCTGGGCCTCTGCGCGAAGGTTGTTAATCAGGCTCTGGCGGAAGGAGAGCATGTCATACGAGAAGAACGCCAATACAGCAAGGATGAGCACGGAACCGCTGACGAGCAGATTCATCCGCGTGATTCTTCCGGAGATGGTCTGCGTATTGTGCGAGGAAGTCACTCCGCGCCTCCTTCCGGCGTTCTGCCCTTCACGCTCATAGCTACTTTGAGTAGTTCCGAGCTTATGGTGACGGCTGCGATTGACGGCATCAAGGTTGATGGAATCGAACGCGCTTTTCGACGAGCTGAAACTGAATCATGCCGCAGCGAGAGAGAAAGTCGGAAAGATCGCTGACCGTGAGCGTAGGTTTGCCCGTGCCCCCCGCAGCAACTCTGCGGCGTGGTCGCGCTGCGTGGCGTCGATGAAAAAAATGGCGCAACCGCTCGCATCCTTCGCCACTGATGGCTCTGTTCGCGCGGTCAGATTTCCATTGAGGTGATAGTCGAGGAGCACGAGATTGACGTCGACATTCGGAAGATTCAGAGCATCGAAGGTAACGAGAGTGGAGACCGATTCGAAACCGGCGGACTGGATAATCCAACCAGAGATGCGCAGATGGGATGGATCCTCATCGATGATGAGGACGGCAGGCTTCTTCATAGATTGAAATCCGGGTTACGCTGGAGTAGTGGTCTATACAGCCCTCTCAATATGAGTGAATTGCAGGCTGTATTCTTCGCGCGGACGCGATGCTTTCTGGATGCAAACTTCTGTGACCGGGTTGCTTCGTCAAGACTTGTAGAACAGGAACCTGATTCGACTTCAGGTGATAAGGCAAGGTGAATAGTGATGCAGGCAACTTTATCCTCTCTCATCGACGGCGCTGCTCAGAGTGGAAGTGGTGTTCGCTTTCGCGCGATTGATCCATCGACCGGGAAGGCGCTGGACCCGGAGTTCATCTCCGCATCGACGCAGGACGTGGCGCGCGCGGCGGACCTTGCCGCGGCAGCAGCGCCTCACTTCGCGGCGATTCCTCCTGGCGATCGTGCGAAGTTTCTGCGCGTCATCGCGGATGAACTGACAGCGGACGGCGCGGCGATCGTCGAACATGCACAGATGGAGACGGGCTTGCCGAGGCCTCGCCTGGAGGGAGAACTCGCGCGCACGGCAGGACAACTTCGTCTGTTCGCAGAAGTGGCGGAAGAGGGCTCATGGGTGGACGCGCGTGTCGATGAAGCATTGCCGGATCGCAAGCCGCTGCCAAGATCGGACATCCGCTCAATGCTGCGTCCGCTGGGGCCTGTGGTTGTCTTTGGCGCGAGCAACTTTCCGCTGGCGTTCTCAGTTGCGGGAGGAGATACAGCGTCGGCCCTTGCGGCAGGCAATCCGGTCATTGTGAAGGCTCATCCTGCACACCCGGGCACGAGTGAGATCGCAGGCCGCGCGATTGTGCGCGCGGCTGAGAAGTGCAATCTTCCGAGCGGCGTCTTTGCACTGCTGTTCGATCACGGTGTCGAAATCGGCACCGCGCTGGTGCAGCATCCTGCAATTCAGGCTGTCGCGTTCACGGGGTCGCCTGGTGGTGGGCAGGCGCTGACGCGGCTTGCCGCAGCCAGGCCGCAGCCGATCCCCTGCTACGCGGAGATGGGCAGCACGAATCCTTTGTTCATCCTGCGTGGCGCACTGCGGGAGCGCGGTGCGGAGCTGGCCAAGGGTCTGCAGACTTCGTTCACACTCGGGTCGGGTCAGTTCTGCACAAAGCCGGGTCTCGTGTTCGTACCGCAGAAGGGTGTAGACGAGTTTCTCGATGCCCTGCGTAGCGGCGTCAGTGCGCTCGGTGCACATGGGATGCTGACACCGTCGATTGCAGAGCGCTATAACGTGGCCGTTGCGGAGCGGCGTGGACGCGGAAGGGCTGCGTGGATCGCCGGTTTCGAAGGAGCGACAGCGGGAGATGCCGCAGCCGGAGGTGCCGCTGTCTTCAGTGTGCCGCTCGCAGACTTTGCAGCAAATCATGAGCTCGAAGAGGAGATCTTTGGCCCGACGACGCTGCTGATTCACTATGGAGAATCGCGCGAACTCGTCGACGTTGCGAGGCGTTTGCATGGACACCTGACAGCAACGATTCACGGCACAGAGGATGATCTGCGCGATGCTGCTGAACTTGTAAGCGTACTGGAGACGAAGGTCGGCCGACTGCTGTTCAACGGCTATCCCACCGGTGTTGAGGTATGCCATGCGATGGTGCATGGAGGGCCATTTCCGGCGACCTCCGACAGCCGTACGACGTCCGTGGGCACACGAGCGATCGTGCGGTTCGCGCGGCCGGTCTGCTACCAGGACTTCCCGGATGCGTCATTGCCGGTGGAGCTGCGGCGCGGTAATCCACTGGGCATTCAGCGAATGGTGAACGGAAAGTTTACGCGCGAGTAAAACCGCTTCAGGCGACATGATTCTCAAGCGTGCCGATGCCGTCAATGGAGATACGGATGAGATCGCCGTGTGCGAGGGTGAACTCGTCGCCGGGAACGATGCCCGTACCGGTCATGAGGTAAGCGCCGTCAGGGAAACTGCTATCGCGGAAGAGCCAGCTTGCAAGCTCCTTCGGGTCGCGCTTCAGCTCGGCGAGCGAGGTGTTGCCCTCGAATACCGAGGCGCCGACACGCACGATGTGAATCCGAATTGCTGTCGTCTTTGGCAGCGGTTCGTTGCTCAGAACGACGCAAGGCCCGAGCGCGCAGCTTCCGTCGTAAACCTTGGCCTGCGGAAGGTAGAGCGGATTCTCGCCTTCGATGTCTCGTGAGCTCATGTCGTTGCCGATGGTGTAGCCGATGATCTCGCCGCGCGGATTGAGCAGCAACGTCAGCTCCGGTTCGGGGACTGACCATCTTGCGTCGGAACGGATGCGCACTTTGGCGCCCGAACCTACGACGCGACGCGCCGTGGCCTTGAAGAAGAGCTCCGGGCGCACGGCGGAGTAGACGCGATCGTAGAAGCTGCCGCCGCCGGCGTCCTTGGACTCCTCCATGCGTGCGCTGCGGCTGCGGAAGTATGTGACACCGGCAGCCCACACCTCCTGCGAACCGATAGGCGCGAGGAACTCGTTTGCATGTGGCCCTGCAACAGACGGCGTCTTGAGACCTTCTTCCGCGAGTGACCGCGGGTCGTTGCTGCGCACAAGATCATCGAAGTCAGCTCTCAGTGCATGAAATCGGCCCTGTTGCTCGACGAGCAGGCCGCGTGTGCTGTTGTAGATCTTCATCGCTGGTTCCTCTCTGCACTCGCGCCGCGTGCGAGTTGCACGATGACCGCGTCGGGGTCGTAGACGCATCCGCCCCACACGCCTCCACTGGCCTGCACGAGCGCGGCCCACAGGCGTGTGTCTTCGGGCAGATCCGGGTGTGGCGCGAGATCGGTGCGAGGTTCGCGGCCAGCCAGGCGACGCGCCCCTTCGTCTGCGCTGAATCGCTCAATGCCTTCACCGATGAGATTGACTGTGCCGTGCAGGGCGTTGCGATCGACAACAATCTCGATCCAGTCGCCGTTGCGCACGCGTCCGACAGGCCCGCCGCCGAGCGCCTCCGGCGAGATGTGGCCGATGCAGGCTCCGGTGGAGACGCCGCTGAAGCGTGCGTCCGTGAGCACAGCAACGTGCTTGCAGCATGGCAGCGCCTTGAGCGCTGAGGTGATCTGATAAATCTCCTGCATGCCTGCGCCGAGCGGGCCTCCGCAGATGAGCACAAGCACATCGCCGTGGCCGATCCCGCCGTGCTTGATCGCCGCGATAGCGGCAGCTTCGGTGACGAAGACCTTAGCGGTACCTTCGTGCCGATAGGTGCCGTCTGCGTCGATGAGTGAGGGATCGATGGAGGTGCTCTTGATGACGCTGCCCTCCGGTGCCAGGTTGCCGACGGGGAAGCAGACGGTGGAGGTAAGGCCGCGCGAGCGTGCACGGTCCGGCGAGAGAATCACTTCGTCGGCGTCCACGCCATCGAGATCGCGGAGTCGTTGCTTCAGCGCGCTGCGTCGCTCGCTCTGCTCCCACCAGTCGAGGCTGTGTGCGAGTGTGTTGCCCGTTGCAGTTGTAACGTTCGTGTCGAGCAGGCCAGCGCGGCGGAGATGCAACATAACCTCCGGCACACCGCCTGCAAGAAAGACCTGCACGGTAGCGAAATTGCGTGGGCCGTTGGGCAGCGCGTCGACGATACGCGGAACCTCGCGGTTCGCACTCTCCCAGTCTTCACGTGTGGGACGTCGCAAACCCGCAGCGTGGGCGATGGCGGGGACGTGCAACAGAAGATTCGTCGATCCACCGAAAGCCGCGTGCAGGATCATTGCGTTGCGGATCGCGGCGTCCGTAACAATGTCTCGCGTGCCTATTCCAAGCTGTACGAGCCGCAGCAGAGCACGTGCCGAGCGTGAAGCAGCCTCTTGCCAGAGCGGTTGACCAGAAGGTGCGAGAGCGGTGTGCGGCAATGAAAGGCCGAGCGCCTCGCCAACGACCTGCGAGGTCGCCGCGGTCCCCAGAAACTGACAGCCGCCGCCGGGGCTCGCACAGGCGCGACAGCCCACCTCCGCGGCATACTCCTGTGAGATCTCACCTTGTGCGAAGCGTGCGCCGATGGTCTGCACGCGGCCGGCATCTTCGCCTTCGTCGGGCAACAGCGTTACGCCGCCGGGAACAAGCACACTCGGCAGCGGACCACTGGATGCGAGCGCCATCATCATCGCGGGCAAGCCCTTGTCGCATGTGGCGATGCCGAGTACACCGCGGCGCTGCGGCAGCGAGCGCATGAGGCGACGCAGAACCATCGCCGCGTCGTTGCGATAGGGCAGCGAGTCGAGCATGCCCGCAGTGCCCTGCGTTCTGCCGTCGCACGGATCGGTGCATGCGCCGGCGAAGGGCATTGCACGCAGACGACGGAGTTCGCGCGCAGCTTCGGCGACGAGCAGGCCGACCTCCCAATGGCCGGTGTGGAAGCCGAGTGCGATAGGCGTACCGTCGGCTGCGCGCAGGCCGCCGTGCGTGCTGAGAATGAGGAACTCAGGGTCGAGCAGTCGCGCTGGCTCCCATCCCATGCCTGCGTCCTGCGACAGACCGAAGAGATTTCCGGATGGCTCGGTGAGCAGCATCTCCGGCGTGATAGGCAGCATGCCCTCGGGGCCTTTCGCGTGCGTGCGCACTTCGGTGAAGAGTGATGGATCGCTCTCGAGCACATCGCGCAGCGGAAGCGGTTCAGGCATGCGTATGCTCCTTCGGTGCGTCGGTCGCGGGCGGATTTGGAAGCCAGACGATGATCAGCGACGCGATCACGAAGAAGAAGGACATGAGCAGATAGCCTGCGCGAGGGTTGCCTGTGACTGACTGCAGCCTGCCGACGAGATAGGTTCCAATGAAGGCGCCTAACGCTCCTGCGCTGTTGACGAGTGCCATCACCTCTCCGACGCGGTTCTGCGGGATGCGCTCCGGCATGATGGCGAAGAATGGGCCGTAGGGTGCGTACATTGCCCCGCATGCAATGAGCAGGCACAGATACGACCAGAAGAATCCGTATGGCTGCAGAAGGAAAGATCCCATCATCGCGATTCCCGCGAGCAAGAGAAATGGCCAGACATAGCGGCGCCTGTGTTGCGAGCGATCCGAGAGGTGCGCAACGATCAACATGAGCGTGATCGCTACAAGATAAGGAGCAGCGGAGACGAGACCGGTTCGTCCCATGTTCAGCGATGCACCCTGGCGAACGATAGTCGGCAACCAGAGCACGAACCCGTAGACGCCGACGCTGTAGCACAGGTAGTTGATAGAGAGCGCGATGACGTCCTTGCGCATCAGTGCGGCGCGGAGGGTCTGCGTCGTCGCGTGTGCAGAGTGGGGAAGGTCGCGTTGTTCGACGACGAGTCGCGTGGTAATTTCATCGGCCTCCTCGGCGGGCATCCAGCGCGCATCTGTGGGGTGCTCGCGGACGAAGAGCATCCAGATGATGGCCCACAGAACAGACGGCAGGCCTTCGAGGATGAATGTATGCTGCCAGCCGACACGCTCGATGAGGAATCCTGTGATCGCTGACATCCAGAGCACCGTCACGGGATTGCCGAGCATCAGCAGCGTGTTGGCGCGGGAGCGATCCGCGCGCGTGAACCATCGCGTCAGGAATAACAGCAGCGCGGGAAAGATGATGCTCTCGGCGACACCGAGCAGAAAGCGATCGACGGCAAGCATCCAGAAGACCCGCAGGACGCCGGTGAGCGCAGCGAGCGTTCCCCATACGACCAGTGCTATGCCGACGAGCCGTGAGCAGCTGAATCGGCGTGCGGCAATGATTCCCGGAACCTGAAAGAAGAAATAGCCGAGAAAGAAGAGCGCACCGAGAAGCGAGTTCTTGCCGCCGGTGATCCCGAGCGTCGTTCGCCATGCCCGCGGCAGCGCCAAAGCCGTAGTTGGCGCGGTCCAGATAAGCGAGGCTATACGTGATGAAGACGGCCAGCAGCAGCCAACGGCGACGGCCCCAGTGCGTGACCTCGGGTTGCGGCGGGGGCACCAGGCCCGAGTCGCTCGTCACGACATCACGAGTTCGAAAGGCGGCGCTCACGCAAGGGAAGTATACGCAGCCGCACGAGTCGCTGCCCCGCCGCGCATTTCGCCGCCGCGCTATGCGAATGCTGAGGTAGTGTAATGAGTACACCTTGACATCGTTCGCGGCACGCGTGACGAACAGCCACGCAGTGCGCGATGAGACGCGAAAGGGATGACGCTATCGATGAGCGTGACAAGACGGGACTTTCTTTTTAGGGTCGGCCAGGCCGGCGGTTATAGCGCTACATTTCTCGCAATGCAGGGGTTGGGGCTCATGCAGCCCGGCCGTGCGGTTGCCGTACCGCTCGCCGCACCTGGCTCTGGTAAAGGCGTGCGCGTAGTGGTGCTGGGCGCTGGAATTGCCGGTCTTGTCGCCGCGTATGAACTGCGCGCGCTGGGTTATGAGTGCACGCTGCTGGAGGCGCGCGGACGTCCCGGAGGCCGCAACTGGACCGTGCGCAACGGAGACACCGTTGAGTTTACTGACGGTACAAAGCAACGTTGCGAGTGGGGTGAGGCGCAGTACCAGAACTTCGGCCCGGCGCGCCTGCCCTCCATTCATCCGACCATCCTCGGCTACTGCCGCAAGTTCGGCATCGAGATGCAGGTCGAGGTGAACATGAGCCGCTCGGCGTTTCTGCAGAATGACAACGCCAACGGCGGCAAGCCGGTTGTGTTGCGGCAGGCCGAGAACGACACGCGCGGCTATGTGAGCGAGTTGCTGGCGAAGTGTGTGCAACAGGGTGCGCTCGACGAGGCGATCTCGAAAGAAGACCGCGACCGCATGCTCTCGTTCCTGCGTATCTACGGTCCGCTAGACGACGCAGGCAAGTACGACGGCAGCGATCGCGCGGGCTATCTGCGCCCGCCTTCGGTCGAGGACTCCGGCGTGTTGAGTCAGCCCATCGATCTGCACACGCTGCTCAGCGAAGACTTCTGGCAAGGCATGTTGTTCGACGAGACGTTCGACATGCAGGCAACGATGTTTCAGCCCGTCGGCGGCATGGACCGCATCGCCTATGCCTTCGCGAAGTCGCTCGGCAGCATTGCTCGCTTCAACGCTCCGGTCACAGAGATACGCAAGAAGAGCTCAGGGGTTCGCGTCGGCTACACACACCATGGGACGCCCGCAAGCATCGAAGCCGACTACTGCATCTGCACGTTGCCGCTGGTGATCCTGCGGAAGATTCCGAACGACCTGAGCGCGCGGTACAAGAAGATCGTCGACGAATGCTCCTACTCCTCAGCGTTCAAAGTCGCATGGGAAAGCCGGCGCTTCTGGGAGCAGGATTACAACATTTACGGTGGCCTCGAGTTCTGCAACGTTGGGCTGAGTCCCATCTGGCTTCCTTCGGCGGGCATGTTCAGTGAGCGAGGCATACTGGTGAGCGGCTATGGCTTCGATATGTCGCCCGACTTCGCCGCACTCAGCTTCCCTGACAAGCTGACGGAGAGCCGCAAGTCGATTGAACGGTTGCATCCAGGGCACGGCAAAGAGCTGGAGAAGCCGTTGTATGTGAACTGGGGAATGATTCCGTACAACGAGGGCGCGTGGATCAACAGTTATGGTCCGCTGCAGGATGAGGAGACGAATGATGCGCCCGCACGGCCACGTAGCGGCCCTGGCAGCGTACGGCGGCATTCACTCAATCAAGCTGGCTATCAGACGCTGCTTGAGCCTGACGGACCGATCTACTTCGCCGGCGATCACGTCAGCCACATGGTCGGATGGCAGGAAGGCGCTGCCATCAGCGCACTGCACGCAGTCAATCTCATCGCTGACCGGGTGAGGGCCGCAAAGCTGGCGCATCAGACACCGGCAAACGCGTAGCGTTAACCTTTGGTGAAGCGCGAGGGACGAACTCCATCTGCCATCGCTGTTTGCGGACGTGTTGTCGCTTCGGCACTTGGCGGAGCATCCATCACCTGCTTGAACGCCGTGCGGAACCGCGCCATCTCTTCTGGCGTTCCGACGGTGATGCGCACAGCGTTCGGCCAGATGGGCCAAGTGCGGCCTATGTAGATCTTCTTCTGCTGCATTGCATTCATCACCGACCGGCCGCTGCGGCCCGTGTCGATCATGAAGCAGTTCGATTGCGGCTCGCCGATCACCTTGTAGCCGTTTTGCTTCAGCCAGGCAATGTTTTCGTTGCGAAGCTCCGTCATCGCCTTCTTGCGAGCGGGAACGAGGTTCGCATCGAGCAGCGACGCGTTCGCCGCGCCTGATCCGGTCACCGGCATTGGATTCTCGCCATAACGCGAGAGCTTCGCGAGCAGATCTGGCCGCCCTAACGCAAAGCCGCAGCGTAGCCCCGCCATGCCGTAGATCTTCGAGAACGTCCGTAACAGGATGATGTCCTTGTCGGCGGCAACCAGGTCGATGACGTCCGGCGCATCGGAGAAATGAATGTACGCCTCATCGATCAGCAGCACCGATCCCGTCGGCTTGTTCTCGAGTGCCCACACGATGTCCTGCTTGCTGGTGAGCGTGCCGGTCGGGTTGTTCGGATTGCAGATGTAAATCACGCCGGCGTTCGGGTCCGCGGCAACCATCGCCTTCACATCGTGCGCATGGTTCGCGGTCAGAGGCACCTTGTGAATCGTCGCCCCGGCCGCCGTCGCAGCCGTCATGCCCGCCTCATACGAGGGGTCCGCAACGACGAAGCTGCGTGTGGGCGACGTGAAGGCGAGCACCGTATAGTGCAACGGTTCCGAAGAACCGGCGTAGACGGTGACGTAGTCCTCGCTGAGGTGATGCTGCGATGCGAAAGTCTTGATGAGCTTGTCCGTCTCGCCGTAGAGGTCATAGCGGCCGCCGGCGGGCGTCACTCGCGCAACGGCGTCGCGCGCAGCCTGGCACGGCCCCAGCGGATTCTCGTTCGCATTAATTAGCACTGCATCCGGTGGCGGCGCGAGGAAAAAGTCGTGGCGTCCGCCTGCCGCGGCGGGCTTTACAGCGGCCTGCGCCGCGCGCGCGAAGTGCGCCTCCGTGAGAATGGGTGTGGCAGCTGCGAGAGCAGCGTAGCGGAGAAAGCTGCGGCGGCTGGTCATCGAACTTTCAGAGGTTCCAGAGTGCTGTCCCATGAGAAGCTCCTCTCTTGCGGTCCTGTCGAACGTAATGCTCTGTGCCGAACGAGCGGCTGTCGAGAGAATTGTGAGATGACTCTACCGCAAAATCTGCCCCGACGTGCAGATTTTACGCTTGGGATTAATCTCCCGGCCAAGCCCGCTGCAATGAAAAAGTGCCGACCTGGCGGCGGCACTCGATCTGTTCGACCCTAGGCCTTCTCAGAGCGGCCTCAGCGGGTGGGCTCCTCCGCCTGAGCAGCGGCGTTCGCGGCAAAGTGGTGGCGGACATCAGCTCCGCTGACCCAGAAAATCACGTCCTCCGCGATGTTGGTAGCGTGGTCGCCGACTCGCTCAAGGTTGCGCGAGATGACCAGCGCATTCAGCGCGTCTGAGGTGCGCTCCGGGTGCTCCTGGATCATCGCACCGAGGGTACGAAATGCGTCGCGGTTCAACTCGTCCACCTGGTCATCGAGCAGTAGAACGCCTTGAGCCATCTCTGTGTCCGCCTCGATGAACGACTGCAGCGCCTTGCGAATCATCGCGGTAGAGAGCTGCGCGAGCCTGGGGATGTCGACCTGCAGATCGTTCGCGGCGGCGCCGAGATCCTTCACACGGTTAGCGATGTTCACCGCCTGATCGCCAACGCGCTCCAGGTCCGCGTTGATGCGGATGACCGCGAGGATAAAGCGCAGGTCGACGGCCATCGGCTGCTCCATTGCGAGCAGGTCGAGCGCGAGTTGATCGATTTCGTGCTCCATGCGATTAATCGCCGGCTCAGAGAGTGAAACCAGCTCACAGAGGTCCATGTCGCGCGAGGAGTACGCCTCGGTGGCGCGCTGGATCGCCTGCTCCACAAGGCCGGCCATTACAAGCAGGCGCTCCTTCAACTCATCGAGCTTCTGTTGGAATTTAATCCGCATCAGCCAAACCTCCCCGTAATGTAATCCTCCGTCCGCTTGTCGGAAGGGTTGGTGAAGAGCTTGTCGGTAGCGTCGAACTCAACCAGCCGGCCTGTCAGGAAGAACCCGGTACGCTCCGCCACGCGCGCCGCCTGCTGCATGTTGTGCGTCACGATGACGATGGTGTACTGACTCTTCAGTTCGAAGATCAGGTCTTCAATTTTAGCCGTCGAGACGGGATCGAGCGCGCTCGCAGGCTCGTCCATCAGCAGCACCTCGGGATCAACGGCGAGAGCGCGCGCGATGCAGAGGCGCTGCTGCTGTCCGCCAGAGAGGCTGGCGCCGGACTTCTTCCTCAGGTCGTCCTTAACCTCGTCCCACAGTGCGGCCTGCTTCAGCGAGCGCTCGACGACTTCATCCAGCACGCGCCTCTTGCGGTAGCCATTCAGCTTCAGTCCGCTGGCGACGTTGTCGTAGATCGTCATCGACGGGAACGGATTCGGCCTTTGGAAGACCATCCCGACGCGGCGACGAATCTCGACCGGAGAGGCATCGCGGTAGATGTCGACCCCACCCATCATCACCGAGCCCTCGGCGCGCGCGATCGGGTTCGTCTCATGCATGCGATTGAGGCAGCGCACGAACGTCGACTTGCCGCAGCCCGAAGGCCCAATCAGCGCCGTGCACTGGTTCGCCCGGATGTGTAGTGTCACGTCCTTGAGCGTGTGCACCTGCCCGTACCAGGCATTTAAATCTTCGACGCGAATGTCGACACCCAACCTAATGTCCTCCCTTGATCGTGCCGCGATTCGCGTACAGACGCACCAGCGTCACTGAAAGCATAATCAGCACAATCAGCACCAGAGCCCCGGCCCACGCCAGGCGGTGCCACTCATCGTACGGCGACAGCGCGTAGACGTAGATCTGCAGCGGCAGCGCTGCCATCGGTTCCGTCAGTTTGAAGCTCCAGAAGTTGTTGCCGAAGGCCGTGAAGAGCAGCGGAGCGGTCTCACCGGCAACGCGCGCAAAGGCCAGCATGCAGCCAGTGATAATGCCCGGCATAGCCGTCCGCAAACTTACGGAGACAATCGTTCGCCACTTGGGAATGCCCAGCCCCAGCGCTGCTTCGCGAAGCATATGCGGCACAGTAGCCAGCATCTCCTCAGTCGTGCGCGCGATGGTCGGCACCATCATGATGGCGAGCGCCGCACCACCGGCCAGCGCTGAAAACTTGTAGTGCACAACAATGAGGCCGTAGGCCGCGATGCCCATCACGATCGACGGCACGCCGTTCAGTACATCTGCGGTGAAGCGGACGAGGTTGCCCAGCAAGCCGTTGCGGCCATACTCCGCGAGGTAGACTCCTCCGGCGATTCCCAGTGGGACACCCATGACGCTGGCGATGGCAAGGATGATGCCGGAGCCGACGATGGAGTTCGCCATGCCGCCGCCTGGCTCGCCCACCGGCGAGGGGGTCTTCGTGAAAAACGCCCAGTTCAGCGAACTGGTGCCCTTATAGAGCAGGTAGCCGAGGATGGCGACCAGCGGAACCAGCACGATGACAGTGCTGAGCACTGCCAGTCCCGTAACCAGATGATTGGTAAGGGAGCGCCGCAGACCGATGGCGCGTTCCATGTGTCGGGAACGTTCTGGAAGTGCGCTGATCATGCCGTCCTCGTGGAGTTGCCGCGCGTGACCGCCCACACCAGAATTCGCGCGATCGCGTTCACCACAACCGTGACCAGGAAGAGTGCGAGACCGATCTCGATGAGCGCGCTGACGTACAGATCGCCCGTCGCCTCGGTGAACTCATTCGCGATGACGCTGGCCAGCGTGTATGCCGGATTGAAAAGATTCTTGACGATGTCCGGATGATTGCCGATGACCATCGTCACGGCGATCGTCTCGCCCAGCGCGCGGCCGAGGCCGAGAATGACTGCGCCGACAATGCCGATTCTCGCATTGCGCAATACGCCGATGCGCAGCATCTCCCAGCGCGTCGCGCCGAGTGCCAGCGCAGCCTCTCTCTGATGAATCGGAACAGCCTTCATCACGTCCCGGCTGATCGAAGAGATGATCGGAAAGATCATGATCGCGAGCACCACGCTTGCGGTTAACATGCCAACGCCGAAGTTGGGCTCCGCAAAGAGCCCGGTCCAACCAAGCCATCTCTCGAGCACCGGACCGGCGCTGTCGCGCATGATCGGCACCAGCACGACAAGAGCCCATAGACCATAGACCACGCTGGGAATGGCCGCCAGCAGCTCCGTCAGGAACGAGATTGGTCCGCGCAATATCGGCGGGCAGATGTCCAATACAAAGATGGCGACGCATAACGACAGAGGAACCGCAATCAGCAACGCAAGCAGGGACGAAACCAACGTGCCGTAGATGAACGGAAGCGCGCCGAAGCTGCCATTGACCGGGTCCCAGTTTGATGTCCCGAAGAACTTCCAGCCGAAAGCGTGGATCGAAAGCTGCGAATCGTGGATAAGGACCCAAAGAATGAGCGCAACGATGACGAATATGCTCAGCGCCGCGGCCAGCATCAGGCCGCCGAACGTCCCATCTGCCGCCCTGCCGGAGCTTCGGTCCCGCAGAAAACGCCTGATCTCCGAGGGCTTCGCCGCTTCGGGCGTTTCGGACACATCTTGCTCGGGCGTCCGCCCCGCTGACGGTATAGGTGGCGTCGGCAGGGTGACTGGGTTGAGTGGGATCATATCGTGCCCTTATGAGGGTAGGGTCGAAGTGTGAAAGGACTGTAAATCGGTCTAAGAGACAAGCCGCCGGATTCGATTGCATCCAGCGGCTTATCCATGACTTAGTGAATCTGGTTGATGGTCTGACGCACCTTCTCAGCCACAGCCGTCGGCAGCGGGGCGTAGCTCATGCCGGTCGTCTCCGCCTCGCCGTGATCGAGCATCCAGTGCAGAAAATCGACCATGGCCTTCTCCTTGGCAGAATCGCTCCAATGCTCCGGAATCAGCAGCCAGGTGAACGACGAGATCGGATACGCATCGGCACCGGGGGCGTTAGTGATCGAGACGCGATAGTCCGCCGGCATGTTCTTGGCCGCACCGGCAGCCGCCGCCGTCACACCCTCGGTCGACGCCTTCACATATTTGCCGGCTGCGTTGCGCACCAGACCGAAGGCCATGTGGTTCTGCAGCGCATAGATGAGCTCGACATAGCCGAACGAGTAAGGACTGCTGCGAACCATGCCCGCAACGCCCTCATTACCCTTCTGTCCGATGCCGATCGGCCACTTCACTGAGGTGCCCTTGCCAATCTCCTGCTGGAACGCGGGCACGACCTTCGAGAGGAAGTCTGTCCAGATATAGTTCGTGCCCGACCCATCCGAACGGTAGACCGGAAGAATTTTGTGATCCGGAAGCTTGACACCCGGGTTGTCATGCGCAATGTTGCCGTCGTTCCAGTTCGTAATCTTGCCGAGGTAGATGCCTGCAATCACCTCCGGCGCGAGATGCAGATCCTGCGTCAGGCCCGGGATGTTGTAGACGGGCACAACCGCGCCCAGCACGGTTGGAATATGAATGATCTTCACGCCGTTCTTGGCAGCATCGGCAAGTTGCTGGTCGCTCATCGGGCCGTCCGAAGCGCCGAAATCCACCGTCTTCTCCGTGACCTGGCGGATGCCCGCGCCCGATCCCACCGACTGATAGTTGATGTGCACGCTCGGGTGCTGCTGTGCGTACTCACTAAACCAACGCGAGTAGATCGGGTTCGGGAAGGTCGCGCCTGCGCCATTCAGGTTCTGCGCCCAGGCGCCGGTCGCGAGTAACGCAATCGCGGTAGCAGTTAGAAGTCTCAGTCTCACTTTGAATCCTCCGGGTTGCGCGACGCTTGCGCCGCATTCAAGTTCAAAACCTTGGCCTGTCTAACCTAGGACGCCATCGCGCGGCGAAGCGTCAGCCCCGCCGCGCGATGCCGCTGCTAGGGGATGTAGTAACGCATCTGGAAGTGCACCATGGAATCGCTGGTTGAAGGTGCAGCCGGGGTCGTCGTGCTGCCCACACCAGACCAAAGTCCGCGCTTCAGGTAGCTATAGGTGAGCGAATACTGCAGCTTGCCATAGCGGGGATCGTTCACCGGGCGCCACGCGAAGCCAAACATCGGCTCCTGGATGTAGCGCGTCGGCGAACCGCAGGTCGTCGCGCTCAGCGTGCCCGTGAAACCAGAGTTGCCGATCGTCGACGACGGGGCTGCCGGAGCGTTGTAGCATCCGCCGTTGTTCAGGTTCGGCGGACCGTAGCCGACGAGCGAACCCACCGGGCTGGTGTAGACCGTGCGCTGCGCGTACTCGCCACCGTAGTAGCCGAAGATGTCGAAGTTCTTGTTGACGTGCCCTTCGAGACTGAGAAGGCCGTGGTAATCGCGAATGGGCTCAAGTGTCTCGTCGGGCCGCAGCGTAACGTCAGAGAGTTGCGCCGAGCCATAACGGCCGGTTCCCTGGCCACCCATCCCCTGCACGGAGATTTCGGCGTACTTGCCGGCATAGCCGCGGATGCTTCCGAAGATGCCGCCCCCGGCAGAGGTATGCTGCTGGTAGTTGGTGTTGTAGGTGAAGGTGGGCGCAGACGCCGTTCCTCCCCAGGTGACGGGATAGTAGTAGTCGCGCATCCAGCGGCCGATTCCGCCGAGCTCGAAGTGGAACTTCGGCAGATCGTACGCCGCCTTGATGATCAGGTCCGGAGCAGTGTTGTTTGCATACGCTGTGATGTTGCTCGTCGTCACCGACGTCACACAGGTCGTGGTGGCGCTCGGCGTTGTGCACGTTGTCGTCGTCGAACCCGCCGAACTTGCAGCCGCGTTGTACAGACCGCCGTTCTGGCCGAGGCCGCCAAAGAAATACTGGCTCGGATTGGTGCCGTTCGCTGTGAAGTTGGTAATCTGCGCCTGCTCCAGCGAGAGGGCCGCGGTCAACCCATGGTTCTCACTGGTGCCGAAGTGCTGCTGGATGCGGATGCCCGGCTGACGCTCCCAGCTATAGCCGACGAGGTACTGCGAATCGATCGTCATAGGCTGGATCTCGGTCCGAGCGTCTGTTCCCCGCCGGTTCTCTGTGACCAACGACCACGTCTGACCGCCGGTAACAGCGAAGCCACTCTGGAACGCCGCGCGAGCCCAGATTTGACGCACACGCATCACGTAGCTGTTCGACTGATTGTTGTTGGAGGTCGTGCCGGTACCGAGGAAGTCCATCTCGGCGTAACCCGTCGCCTTTACGTGACCGGGATGCGCCTCAAACAGCGCGCCCAGACGGCTCTGACGTCCAGTGAAATTCAACTCGCTCGCCTGGTACTCATTCGCGCTCGGGAAGGGGATGTTGTTGAACGGGCTGTTGACGTCCGAGTTCAGCGTGTGCTGACGCCACACACCTTCAAACGCGAAGAAGGCGACTGGCGTAATATTCAGACCCTTGTAGTGAATTGCCAGCGGGTTCTCGATCTCGCTCTTGACGGCGGCCTGGTTGTTGACGACGGTCTCCTGCAGACCGGCGTTCGCCGTCTTCATGTCCGCCACGCTGCTCTCGAGTGCCTGCTGCTTGGTGCTGGTCTCCGTCGCTGCCTGCTGTGCCTGGTTGGCTGCGGTGGTCGCGGTCTCGGCCTGGCTCTGAGCGCTAGTCGCCGCCTGCTGCGCCTGGCTCACCTGCTGATCGCGTCCTGAAAGCTGCTGCCTCAACGCATCGATCTCATCCTGCTGCGCCTTCATCTGCTCACGGAGCTCCCGCAGCTCAGTCTCGATCGGGCTCTCCTTCTTGGCCTTGGTCTTTCTCGTAGTCTGCTTGACTGCCTGGGTGGAAGTTTGAGCCGGGGCGTACCCCGAAACGAGCGTTGCCGCGAGCAACACTGTCCACAATCTGGCTGATCTCATGAATCCCCTGATGGACACGGCTAAGGTATGCGCAGGGCACTGCTGCCGAGCAACAGAGCCGGCGCATCCCTTGCTCTTGGTGTCCTTTGACTATGATGCTCGCAAGCCGATGTAAACGGACGGGAAATGGAATGTAACCGGAGTGTAAAAAACGTGATGGCTCGTAATTTTTTCTTATCGCCCCGCCGAATCCCGACCTAAAAACCTACATCTATCTCTACTTCACCATCGGGAGGGACGTAATCTCCGGCTCCGACGCCGTGGCCCCGCTCGCCTGCGTGGGCAGGGTGAAATAAAAGCTGCTGCCATGCCCCAGCTCGCTCTCCACCCAGATCCTTCCCCGCTGCGACTCCACCAGGTGCTTCGCAATCGCCAGCCCGAGGCCAGTCCCTCCCGACTCCCGCGACCTTGCTTTGTCGACCCGGTAGAACCGCTCAAACAGCCGGCCCAGGTGCTCCCACGCAATGCCGTTGCCGAAGTCCCGCACCCGGAACCGAACCTCCTGCGTATATCCCGGCATCGGCTCCGCCGTCAGCTGCACGCGAGCTCCGTTCGGCCCTCTGCCGTAGTTCAGCGCGTTCTCGATCAGGTTGCTGAGAATCTGCACCACCGCATCCGCATCGGCGACGACCTCACCCTCGGTGGTCACACTGACCTCAAGCGTCCCACCCTTTTCCCTCACCACGCCTGCAACCACCGCCTCAGCCTCACCGACCAGCGCCGCCACCGCAACTGACCTCGGCTCCAGCTTCTGCTCTCCGGACTCGACGCGCGCCAGCGCCAGCAGATCGTCGGTGAGCCGCGCCATCCTCCGGGCACTCTTCAGAATCGCCAGCAGAAACTCATGCTCGGACGCCGCAGGCAGCGGCGCTCCTTCGTTCTCGAGCAGCATCTCTACGTACCCCTGGATGCTCGTCAGAGGCGTGCGCAGTTCATGCGACACGTTCGCGACGAACTCCGTCTGGGTACGCTCCACCTGCTCAATGCGTGTCACATCGCGCAGCACCACGACCGCTCCGCCCTCCGGCATCGGCGACGCACTCACTGCAAACACTCTGCCCGGCGCCAGCGAAACCGGCTTCCGCTCGCAAAACTTCCTCGTCTCGAGCGCCACGTGCACGCAGTCCAGCACCTCCGGCGCGCGAATCGTCTGCACCAGCGAGTACCCCGCGCGCACCGAGCCGAACGAGTCCACCACGAGCCGCTGCATCGCCTTGTTCGCCCAGATGATCCGCCCCGAGGAGTCGATCGACGTAACCGCATCCTGCATGGAGTCCAGCAGCGCCTCCAGCTTCTCGCGCCGCTCTGCGCTCACCGCGAAGCTGCGCTGCAACTCGTCGGCGGCGGTGCGGATCATCGCCCCAAGACGGTCGTGCTCGCTGAACACTGGCTGCAGTTGAATCTCGCGCCCCTCGCCCAACGCGTTCACCGCGGCCTCGAAAGCCGTTTCGTCCTGCCGTGCGAGTCGCACAATGCTCGCTGCCAGCACCGGAGAAACCGTCACCGCCGCCACGACCATCATCCACAGATCATGCGTCAGCAGCAGCGCAGCGCACAGGAAGGCGCATGCGACAGCGGCTCGAACGAGGATCTGAAGGAAGAGGCTTCGTCTCATGCGGCTCCCGGGCTGAGGCTCATACCTCCGCGAAGGCGTTCTATCACCATTAAATGCTCTCGACGAATCTCACGTAAACGTAAGAATAGGAGTGTCTGCCCGTGTACTCCACAACAATGTCCGTCGCGCGAACAAAGCGCCGCCACCTAACCCTCGCCGATTTGCCATCCCTGCCGCCGCTGGGGCATAGTGTGGCGCGGTGGAGATCGCATGAATAAGCTTTATCCAAGCGCGGAAGAGGCGCTCGCAGGACTCGCCCGCGACGGCATGCTCGTCGCCGTCGGCGGCTTCGGCCTCTGCGGAATCCCAGAGGCTCTCATCTTTGCTCTACGGGCCACCGGCGTGCGCAACCTTACGGTCGCCAGCAACAACGCGGGCGTCGATGGCTGGGGCCTCGGCCTTCTGCTCGAATCCCGCCAGATCCGCAAGATGATCTCCAGCTACGTTGGCGAGAACGCCGAGTTCGAACGCCAGTTCCTCGCCGGCGAAGTCGAAGTCGAGTTCGCTCCCCAGGGCACGCTCGCCGAACGCATGCGCGCCGGCGGCGGCGGAATCCCTGGCTTCTACACCCGCACCGGCGTCGGTACCGACGTCGCCAAAGGCAAAGAGGTGCGTGAGTTCGATGGCCATCAATACCTCCTCGAACGCGCCATCAACGCCGACCTCGCGCTCGTCAAAGCATGGAAGGCCGACACGCACGGAAACCTCGTCTACCGCCGCACCGCGCGCAACTTCAATCCCAACGTCGCCACCTGCGGCCGCGTCACCGTCGCAGAAGCCGAGATCATCGTCGAACCCGGCGAGCTCGACCCCGATGAGATTCATACGCCCGGCATCTT
Source organism: uncultured Acidobacteriaceae bacterium (assembly GCA_963713395.1). Classification (GTDB taxonomy): domain Bacteria; phylum Acidobacteriota; class Terriglobia; order Terriglobales; family Acidobacteriaceae; genus Granulicella. The sequence continues at coordinate 290,292 of CAVQLS010000005.1, forward strand.
CGTTCAGCGCCTCGTCCACAATCCGCAGCCCGAGAAGCGCATCGAGCGCCGCACGGTGCGAAAGGAGATCGCCTGATGCCCTGGTCTCGACAACAGATGGCTCAACGTGCCGCCCGCGAGTTGCAGGACGGCTTCTACGTGAACCTCGGCATCGGCATGCCTACTCTCTGCGCAGGTTGCATCCCCGCTGGAATGACGGTGATCTTTCAGTCCGAAAACGGCCTTCTCGGGATGGGCCCTTACCCGCTAGATAGCGAGGTCGACCCAGACCTCATCAACGCCGGCAAAGAGACCGTCACCTTCCTGCCCGGCGCGGCCATCTTCTCCTCCGCCGACTCCTTCGCCATGATCCGCGGCGGCCATATCGATCTCGCCATCCTCGGCGCCATGCAGGTCTCCGAGCGCGGCGACCTCGCCAACTGGATGATCCCCGGCAAGCGCGTGAAGGGCATGGGCGGAGCGATGGACCTCGTCAACGGCGTCCGCCGCGTCGTCGTGCTGATGGAGCACACCGCGCCCGACGGCAGCCCCAAGCTGCTGCCCGCCTGCACCCTCCCGCTCACAGGCACACAGGTCGTCCATCGCGTCATCACCGACCTCGGCGTGATCGACGTCACGCCCGACGGCTTCGTCTGCGTCGAGCTCGCCCCGGAGGTCACCTTCGATCAACTGGCCGCGAAAACCGGAGCACCCGTCCGCCTGAGCTTCTGAACTCTACGCGAGCGCCGGATACACCACGCCCGTCAGTTGCTCGCTGACAGTCCACAGCCTGCGCCCCGCCTGCTCATCCAGCGCCTGCGGCCGCGGCTGAACCACCTTCGGGTATCCCTTCATCTCTCCGGATCCATCGGGTCCGATGTACTGCCCGCCCTGCATCTCCGGCGCCGTGGCCGCATAAAGCGTCGGCAGGGCACCCATCTCGTCGCTCTGCGTGATCATCCCGCCGAACATCCGGAAGAGTGTCGTCTTCAGGTCTTTCCCATAGGCCGCAATATTCGTCCGCGATATGCCCGGATGCACCGCGACACTCATCAGCTTGCTGTGCGCCTCGCGTGCGCGACGATCCAGTTCGCGCGCAAACAGAATATTCGCCAGCTTCGACATGTTATACGCGCTCCACGGCGAGTAGCTCTTCTCGCCCTGCAGGTTGTCCCACTCCATCTTTCCGTTGCGATGCGCCAGCGAGGCCACCGTCACCACTCTCGGAGCCTCGGCTTTCAGCAGCGCGGGCATCAGCAGGCCCGTCAGCGCAAAGTGCCCCAGGTGGTTGGTGCCAAACTGCCGTTCGAAGCCGTCGGCCGTCTGTTCGCGCTTCGGCAGAGCCATCACGCCTGCGTTGTTCACCAGCACGTCCAACTTGGCCCCACTCGAAAGGTAATCCCCCGCAAATCCCCGGATCGACGCCAGCGACGCCATATCCAGCGGCACGATCGCCACCTGCGCCTGCGGGATCTCTGCCAGGATCCGGCTGCGCGCCGCCTCACCCTTCGCCACGTCGCGCACACCCAGCAGCACATGGACCCCCTGGCGGGCCAGCTCTCGCGCCGTCTGGAAGCCAATTCCACTATTCGCGCCGGTCACCAGGACCGTCTTGCCCGCCTGCGGCGCCATCGCCGCGGCCGTCCACGCTGCCTTCGCCATCTTCCCTGCCTTTCGGGGCCGTCCAGCCCCTACCGCATCAATGCTATCAACCGGTTTCCGGGCCCCGGCGGAGTCCTGCGGGACACCTTCTTCGTCAGAATCTCTATCCAACATCCAGGGTGTATCCGGAAGACGTAGACAGCCTGTAACCTGTAAGATGAGGCTTTGCGTCGTGGGTTACAATCGGACGGCAAGGCCACTAAGCTGGAGGCTCCACCAGGCGCGCCTTGGCGACGCGAAAGAGCGAGATTTTGTCGAAGGGGAAGGTTCTCTCATGAAACTTAGCGCACGGATCATTGCAGGGATTGCGCTGCTTGTTGTGCTCGGAAGCACCGTTGGCTGCACGAAGCTGCGGGCGCGCGATCAGCTTGTCAAGGGCGTGCAGGCGTTCAAGGCGGGTCACTACGAGGAAGCGGTCGGCCACTTCCAGAACTCGATTGCTCTGGATCCTAACTACGAGTCGGCGAAGCTCTACCTCGCCACCGCGTACAGCTATCAGGTCGTTCCGAACCTCGACACCCCCGACAACCTCAAGATCGCCCAGAAAGCGATGGACGGTTTTAACGAGGTCCTCGCCAAGAACCCCAATGACCTCGACGCTCTGAGACAGATCGCCTCTATTCAGCGCAACATCAAACACTTCGACGAAGCGAAGGCGACAGAGCAGAAGATCATCTCGCTCTCGCCGAACGACGCTGAGGCGAACTACACCATCGGCGTTATCGAGTGGACGCAGGCCTACAAGAACGCCGTTCAGATCCTCGGTGAGCAGAACCTGCAGGACGACGGCAACGGCAACGCGAAGATGAACAAGGCCACCTGCGCCAAGATGAAGGAAGCCAATACGCAGCTCATCGACGAGGCGATGAAGTACCTCAATCGCGCGGTCGAGATTAACCCGAACTACGACGACGCCATGTCTTATCTCAACCTCAGCTATCGCCGCAAGGCCGACCTCGAGTGCCCGAACGACGCAGCCCGCAAGGACGACCTTGCGCAGGCCGACCAGTGGGTCCAGAAGGCCGTCGGCGCCCGTAAGGCCAACGAAGCCGCCAAGGAAAAGAAAGAAGGCGGCGGCATCACGATGCAGAACAACCAGTAAGCGTCAGCGACTGGAAGATGGAAAGCCTCCCACCCGGGAGGCTTTCTTCTTTGCTTCTCACAGTCGCGCCACGCTCTCCGATGGCAGCTCTTCCCACCCAACCCCACTCACAATCGCCCGCAGAATCTCCAGCCCTTCCACCACCCGCGGCCCCGGCCGCGAGAAGTAGCCGGACCCATCGACCGCGTACACACGCCGCTCGCGCACCGCCGGAAGCTCTCTCCATTCGACTGGAAATCTCGATTCCATCTCACGAAACTGCGCCACCGTCTCCGCCAGGTGATATCCGCACGGCATCACGACAACAATCTCCGCCTTCGAAGCCGCCACCTGCCCCCACGTGATCCTCACGCTTTTCTCCGTTGGAGTCGCCAACACCACCTCACCACCCGCGATCTCGACCATCTCCGGCACCCAGTGGCCGCCCTGAAACAGCGGCTCCAGCCACTCCAGGCACAGCACCCGCGGCCTTGCCACCTCCAGCGCAACGCTCTGCCGAACACGCTCCACACGTCCGCGCAGTTCGGCCGCCAGCCTCCGCGCGCGCTCAACATGCCCCGCCGCGTCGCCCAGCATCTCGATCTCACGAAAGATACCCTCCAGGCTGCTCGCATTCAACGAGATTACCCGCGGTCCCGATGGCAACCGGCTCAGGTCTCGCGCCACTGGGGTCCCCGGCCAGCTTGCTGGCTGGGGCAGGAGCGTCGGGCTATCGATCGCGCACACATGGCACAGGTCCTGCAACACGATCAGCTCCGGCGCCAGCCGCTCCAGCAGCTCGAAGTCCGCAAAGTACAGGCTCTTGCCCTCGGCGCCCGTTGCACTCACCAGCGCATCAATCTCCGCCGGCGCCAGCCCCTCAGGCATTCGCGAGAAGACGACCTGCGGCCGCTCGCGGGCCTCCGCCGGATAGTCGCACTCGAATGTGACCCCGGCCACATCATCGCCCGCGCCCATCGCGAACAGCATCTCCGTCGCCGACGGCAGCAGGGAACAAACCCTCATCTCTTCACCCTATCGCAGCCATCCCTACCGGGCAGGCCACACCCACTTCGGCCGGTTGAACAGCGTCTCTCCCTCAAGCCTCGTCTCACCAAACTCTTTCACCAGGTGAAGCCGAACACACGATGACGCCGCCGCGAGCACCTCGATGAGTTGTGGCGCATGGGACACCACGATGATCTGCGTCTGCTCTCCTGCCGCAAGAATCAACCGCGCCAGCGCCGGCAGCAGATCCGGATGCAGACTCGTCTCCGGCTCATTCAACACCATCAACAGCGGCGGTCTCGGCGACAACAGCGCAGCTGCCCACAGCAGATACCGCAGCGTTCCATCCGACAGCTCGGACGCCGTCAGCGCACGCAACAGCCCGTGCTGCTGCAACTGAAGCTCGAACCGCCCATTCTGCGCCTCCACATACAACCGGCTTCCGGGGAACGCATCTTCGATCGTTGTCTTCAGCGCTCCATCTGATCGCATCTCGACGATCGTCTGCAACGCCGCCGCCAGATTGCTTCCATCGTGGTTCAGCACCGGTGAGAACGTCCCGATCTGCGCCAATCTCGCAGCCGACGCGGCGTCGGTGCGAAAGCTGTCGTAGAAGCGCCACCCGCGCACCGTCTCGCGAACCTCCAGCATCTCCGGCGCCCTCTGCGGGTCCGCAATACTCGCCAGCATGCTGTCGGAATCGTTCAAATGCTGCGTCAGCATCACCGGCTCTTCATCCTTCGTCGTCGAGAGCCACACGAAGTTGTTCCTGCGGTCCACCAGTGCCGCAGCCTTGCGATAAAAAGGTCCATGCCAGATGCACTCGCGCTTAATCCGCGGATCGAGCGCAAACAGCGTCACATCCGACGGCTGCGGATACCCGAGATCGATGCTGTAGCTATACTCGTCGCCGCCGAACCCCAGTATCAGGCTCGCCTTTGCTCGCTTCGCCAGCGCCTCGACCGCGTGTTCTCCCAGCCGCACACTGCGCGCAATCGTCTCCGGCCCCGCCCAGAACGTCGCCGGCAGCCCACCCTCCGCAGCCAGCGACGCCACCACCGCATTCTGCGCTGCATCGGCCAGCAACCGCAGCGACCGGTACACACTCGACTTCCCGCTGCCATTCGCTCCCGTGATCAGGCTCAACTGGCCAAGAGGCAACACCACGTCCCGCAGCGAGCGATACCCCTGGACCGCAACCGTGCGAATCATGCAACCAAGCCTACCGTGACTGGCGCTCACAGCGGCGACCGTTCCTGCTCCGCGGCATCTATTCCCTCGCTTCCACGCGCCGTGGCAAAATCTCCGCCGGAACCCCGCCCGGTTTCACCTGCTGCCACTCGCACTGAAAGCTGCCCTCGTAACCGAACAGCTTGCCCCACCTGTGGTTTTCCGCCGACACCATGATGCGAAAACATTGCGCCGCATCGTCGTACCACTCGCAAACATCCGCGACGCCTGAGAACAGCAGCGGAAAGTTGAATTCCACCGGCCCTTCATAAAATCGCTGCTCACCCGAACGAATCCGAAGCCCTCCGTTCTCCGCCACTCGTACATCAAGGTCCACCGCAAGGTGCTGGTGTGTTCCCAAGTAGTCCACGATGCATCCGCGCCTCTCGCTCCAGATCATGTACGCATCAAATCGCCTTCGCTTGCGCGTCTCAAACGTCCGTACCCACGTCACAGTCTCGCGTCCCAGAGCATCACGGTATGCATAATTCTGAATCGTGAACGGCACATCGCGGCCATGCTCCGGAAACATGATGCTCCGCCACGTTCCGACATACAGAAACGGCAGCGTATAGAATTTGCCGTGCCAAAGGCGTTCCATCCGTCCCTTGCCGATGGACGCAGTTCCGCCATCGGCCGTCAGCGAAAAGCGCCGCTGGATCTGCGGATGCAGCTTCGCGAACTCCGAGCCCAGCGCACGCTGGTAGATCGAACTCATGCGGTCTCCTTCGGTTGGACTCTGAGGCATCGGCGCGCGGTCGGCACAAACCGCATCGCGATCCATGCAAGGACGCAAAGCACGATCACACACACATTCAACGTGACCGGGTTGAACGCCGCCGAAACGAACTGCGGGGAGCGCCACGCCACAGCCAGCAAAGCCAGCAGCATCGCAGCGGCTGTCACCGCCAGCGGCCACCGGCGATGCCACGCAAACAACACGACAATTCCGAAGGCGATCTCTGCGAGCCCGATAGGCACAATCAGGCTCGCCGGCAGACCAGCCTGTTGAAGCATCAGTCTCTCCGCCGCATCTCGTGCAATCACTTTCGGCACGAGCCCATGCCACAGCCATACGAACGACACTGCTCCGCGAGCCAGTGCATATACCATAGCCCAAGCCAAGGAAGCTTCCGGCGTCTGCCCATCCTCCAGCCACAATCTCAGCCGGTCGAAGCTCCACGCCGTCGCCCATCCCATCAGCGGCCGGAACACGCTGCGGTCGACCATTCGGCCCAGCACTCCAAAGCGCGCCGTGTAGTCATACCACGTGAAGAAGCGCACGCCTCCTGCCAGCGGAATGTAGCGCCAGTAGCCCGAACCCGTGCGGATAAGCGACTTCGAATCCTCTGAGGCAAAGCGCAGCGACGACGTCGCCTCTCCGCTCTCAGCCACGCGCTCGCCGACACTCTCGCCTGTCCCGCGAATCGCCAACCCAAAGCCAATCCGTGTCGCGTACAGAAACCGCTGCGGTTCACTCGCATCAGGCCGCGGCAGATATTCAATCTCTGTAAAGCGCAGGTCCCAGCGCTGATGTTCCGCTGGCTGCTGCGTTAACCGCCACACCTCGTCGACAGGTGCGCGCAGAAAAATCTCCACATAGATACCGGGCTGTCCAGGCACAGGCAGAGCCTAACAGACGTCTGCTCTCTCGCTGAGTCCAAACCGCTCCCGCACTACATACTTCGACCCACCCGGCGAGAGCTGGCTCTCATACAGCAGAAACTCCGCGTCTTCCCAGCGAACGCTCAGCCTCTGTTTCTCTGCGGAGTGCCGCAACCGCGCAATCGTCTTGCCGCCATCGCGATTCCGGCTGCGCGCGAGCGTGATGTGAGCCCGGTACGGGCGCGTCTCCACCTCGAGCCCAGCCCTCCTCACCGCCGCAGCAATGACCTCATACAGCCGCAACAATTCCGCCGACACCTCTATCTCCGCATGGAGAATCCCCGTGCGCTCAAAGACACCCAGCCGCTCCATCCGCAGCTTCAATGCCGGCTGTCGCACTTCCCTCAGCTCCCGCACTAGGCGTGCGCGCGCCTCGTCGTCCACCTCACCCAGGAAGGCCAGCGTCACGTGCCACTGCTCAGGCGTCGACCACCGTAGCCCGTCATCCTTCGCTCGCAGCCGGAGCGTAAGCCGCTCCAGCGTCTCCTTCACTGCCTCGTCGACCGCAAGCCCCACAAACAGACGCATGCGCCCAGCCTACGCCGCGCCCTCACGCCCGTCACAGCCCGCCGTCACAATCGTCCCAGCCCAATCGTGGCTGCTCCTGCAGCCTTTGCCGCTCCCACCGCCGCCGCAACCTCGCGATAGCTCACCTGGGGACTCGCGCTCACATACACGCTGCGCTCCGCACGCACGCTCAAGCTAGCCAGCAGCGCACCACTCAAGTGCGCCCTGTCTACAACGCGCCCCTCCACCTCATAGGTAATCTTGCTACCCGCCTGCCCTGCGTTTCCGCCAAGCAGGCGCAGACTCACCGGCCCAATCGCCGGCGCTGGGGCCTTGGAATCCTGTGGTACGCGGCTCTCCAGCCCGCGCGGCGTCACCGGCACAATGACCATGAAAATAATCAGCAGCACCAGCAGCACGTCGATCAGCGGCGTTACATTGATCTCCGACTGTTGCGTAGAGTTCGAGCAAGAAAAGGCCATGGCAGCACCTCAAGCGAAATGAGGAGCATGGCGAGCACTCATCTGTCTGTCGCGCTGGAGAAGCACCACGGCTCGGCGAGAGTCGCATCCTGCAAGCCAGTTACAGACTTAGACACCTGCGCGATAGCACATGTTCCAGCAAACGCAGGAAACTCACTCGCGTGCTAATCCAGTTTCAACAGATGAGACTCTGGCGACGCGCGATACGCCGCAATACGCGCCTGTTGTGCGGCCCTGCGCCGCTTCCCCGCGGCGATCGCCGCGCCTATCACGGGTGGAAACACCAGAACAAAGAACAGCGATGGCCCGAAGACCATCGCCGTTCGAATCAGATCGTGCCTGAGCACGGTTTAGTGTCCCGCTTCCACCTGCGGCGTAATGATGCCGATGTTGGTCACGTCCGCCTGGTGTCCGAAGCCGATGACTTGAGCGACCGTCCCGAAGTTCAGATCCTTATCGCCCTTGATGAACATCACCTTCTCTACCCGGGTCGCGAAGATCTTCTGCAGCTCCGGCTCGAGGTCCGCGCGCTGAAACTGCTGGTCGTTAATCTTGTACGTCGGCAGTGCTGCTCCGTTCGCCATCACCTGGACCACAATGGTGCGATCGTTCGGGGTCTCCTGCTGAGGATTCTTCGGCGGCTGCGGAACCAGCGCCTCAAGCCCCTTCGGCGTTACCGGCACGATGACCATGAAGATGATCAGCAGCACCAGAAGCACGTCGATCAGCGGCGTTACGTTGATATCGGAAGAGAGTCCGCCTGGACCTCCTGATCCCATTCCCATAGTGCAATTCCTCTCTGCGGGCAAGCCCGGCGCTTTTGCGCCGGACCACCGCCGCTACGACTGCGACTGATTATCCGTCAGCAGGTTCACCTGGCTCACACCCGCCGTGCGCAGCGCGTCGATCGTGTCCATGACCTTGCCATAGTTGGCGCGCTCATCGTTACGCATATAAACCGACTTGTCCGCCGCCGGGTCCGTCTTCTTCGCCTCGAGATCGGCCACCTTCTGGCCCAGATCGCTCAGCGCAACCATGTCGCCGCCCAGGAACACATGCCCATCGCGAGTGACGGCCACGGTGATGGCGTCCTCTTTGTTGGCGTTGTCCATGATCGTCGCTGCGGTCACGACCGGCAGATTGACGTTCACCTTGTTATTCAACATCGGGGTGATGACCATGAAGATGATCAGCAGCACCAGCATCACGTCCACCATCGGCGTAACGTTGATGTTCGAGTTGACCTTCTTGCCCTCGTCCCGCTTCGCTATTGACATAGCTCTTAACTCCCGCCGGCCATCTTGAATCCGGCTGCTGGCTATCCCTGCAAGCTCTGAATCTGTGCTCCGGCTGCCTCGCCGGCAGCCGGAGCCACATCCGTGTCTCGCAGTTTAGGTACCCTCACAAGGCGCCTCACGCGCCCGCGGGCTTAGCGGTGCGACTGCTTGATGAAGTAGTCCACCAGCTCCGACGAGCTGTTGTCCATCTCCACGTCAAACGCCTCGACCTTGTTGGTGAAGTAGTTGAAGCACATAACGGCAGGAATCGCGACGAGCAGACCGAACGCCGTCGTTACCAGGGCTTCCGAAATACCGCCGGCCACAGCGCCGATACCCGAGGTCTTCTGGACAGCGATCTGTTGGAAGGCGTTCAGAATGCCCATAACCGTGCCGAGCAGCCCGATAAACGGCGCCGTCGATCCGATCGTCGCCAGGCCGCCAAGGCCCTTCTTCAGTTTCGAGTGAACGATCGCCTCAGAGCGCTCGAGTGCACGCTTGGAGCTCTCAACCTGCTCCTCGGTGATCGCGCCGCCGGAACCGAACGAGCGGAACTCGGTCAAGCCAGCCGTTACAACTTCAGCCAGGTGCGACTTCTTCGAGCGGTCGGCGACCTTGATCGCCTCGTCCAGACGGCCTTCCTTCAGGGCGCCTGCAACGCGCGGAGCGAACTCACGCGACTGCTTGCGTGCCGCCGAAAAGTACAGCGCACGGTCGATGATCACGGCCAGCGACCAAATCGACATGATGAAAAGAATGATCACGATCGACTTGGCGAATAGACCCATGTGGCCCCACAGCTCCATGGGGCTGAAACCTACAGACGCGTTTTGGTCCTGCAGGAACAGGGCGAGAGATGCGGGGGTGTGTGCGAGATGAGCGAGAATCACGGAATTCGTTCCTCCTGGGGAGACGTGGGGGATATCAGCATCGAGAGGTCTCTCGAATGCACTGAAGCTTGAGAGGGGTCCGGAGGGGCCCGGAGCTTGAGTCCTTAAGTAAGACGCAAAAAGCGCCTACGGGGGAGGGTGAATGGCGGTGTCGTACATTTGACACCGCTTACGTTACCGACCGGGCGGGTCAGAGGCAATGCCGCTCAGGTAGCAGACCTACCGCCACCTGAGCGGCACGTTTCTAGCCGCCATTGAGATTGAAGTTAACCGTAATGGTGGTGTCCACCTCGGTGGGATCACCATTCAGCAGATAGGGCTTGTACCTCCACTGACGTACCGCATCCGTAGCGGCTCCCACCAGCATCGGTGGTCCGCTGATAACGCTCAACTGCTGGATGGAGCCGTCCTTGGCAATAATTGCGTGCAGAACAACCGTTCCGCCCACGTGGGCCGCACGAGCGATCGGCGGATAAACCGGCGTCGTCTTCGTGATAATCTGGCCGGCCATCACGCCGCCCGAGATACGGGTCGGTCCCTTGGGCTTGGGTGGCTCGACGTTAATCTTTGGTCCGCCGGTGCCTCCGGGCATCCCGCCCAGAATCCCGCCGGGAGCTCCGCCCGACATACCGCTCATGCCGGCAACACCACCGGACGACGGCGGCGGTGGCGCCTCTTCCTTGATCATCTTGATGTCCTTCGGGATCTTGGTCGGCGCGTGCAGGCCCTGGTCGATCTCCGAGATGATTTTTATCGGCTTAATCACCGCTGGCGGCGGTGGGGGAGGCGGTGGAGGCGGTGGAGGCGGCGGCGCCACCAGCGACGCTGTCAGCGAACTCTTCGGCAGCGCCTCGGGATTGAGCAGCGGAATGAGGATCATGGCCGCCAGAATGGCGCCATTCAGCGCAAAGGTCGCGATCATCCACCATCTGGACTTGGACTTAATCCGTCCGCTGGATTCCATCAGAGAGTCTTCAAACATAAGCACCTCCTCCCACGCGGGAGAGCTAACAGCGTTAGACACCGCGGGCCTTTAAATTGTTCCCGAGTCGGACAGGGCCACAAAGAATGCTCAGACTGGCCGCCATCCTGTGCGTGGTGACGAAGAGAATAACAGGATTTTCACAAGTGCGGCTACTCCTCGCCGCCTGTCAATTCCACCCCCGGGCTATCTCTTTGATCTCAAAGAAATCGCCCAATCCAAAGGTCGAAATAATTGCCAAAAAGCCGAAGGGCGCCGCAGTCTGCCGGCGCCCTCCCATACCAAAACACCCTGAACCCGCAACCGCGTTACCGTCGCGCTCCCTTGGCCGGAGGCAGCGACGGCTTCTTTAACGTTCTTGCCGCTCTTGGCTCTCCAGTCCTGGTACGCCACCAGCATCGGCGCCGCCACCGCAATCGACGAATACGTTCCAATCAGGATGCCGATCACCAGCGCGAACGAGAACCCATGCAGCACCTCGCCGCCAAACAGGTACAGGCACAGCACCGTCAGGAACGTCAGGCCCGAGGTCAGCACCGTCCGGCTCAGCGTCTGGTTGATCGACCGGTTCACGACATCCGGCAGCTTCTCGCGCCGGTTCATCGCCAGGTTCTCGCGGATTCGGTCGAACACGACGATCGTATCGTTCATCGAGTAACCGATCAGCGTCAGGATCGCCGCGATCACCGTCAGCGAGATCTCCTGGTTTGTCAGCGAGAACGCGCCCACTGTAATCAGCGTGTCGTGGAACACCGCTACAACTGCCGCGACGCCATAGATCAGCTCAAACCGGAACCACAGGTAAATCAGCATGCCCGCCAGCGAGTAGATCACGGCCATCCATGCCTGGTGCTGGAGTTGCTTGCCGGCCGTCGGTCCCACGATCTGCACGCTTGGCTGATCGAAGCCCGAGTCGTGATAGTAGGTGCGGAGCGCATTCTCAACCTGCAGCCGTCCAGCATCGTGTGCCACGTCGGTCGCCGAAGAGAGCGGCAGTGAGATCACCTCATTGTTGCCCGCCTGTCCGCCGACATTGGAGATGCGCTGAATGGTGGCGTTCTTAACGCCTGCCTGATCCAGCGCCGCGCGGATATGATCTTCGTTCGGCGGCGCAGTGAACGGGATTGTGACGTGCGTTCCGCCCTTGAAGTCGACACCCAAAGGAATGTGGTGCCAGAAGGCCATGCTCAGCACGCCGGCCACTGAAAAGATCAGCGAAAAACCAAGGAAGTACCACTTCTTCCCCAGCCAGTCGATATTTACATCATGAAAAAATTCCACGTCGCCTTTATCCCTCTTGCGGCGTTACCTGAGCCGCAACCAAATCCTGATCCCTGTTCCCTAATCCCTGATCCCTGTTTCTAAATCGACAACGCTGCCCCGCGCCCGCGCCGTTCCAGCAGCGCATCGAAGATCACGCGTGACACAAACACTGCGGTAAACAGGTTCGCCAGCAGACCGAAGGTCAGCGTCACCGCGAACCCCTTCACCGGTCCGGTGCCGAAGATAAACAGGATCGCCGCCGAAACAATCGTCGTAATATGCGTATCGAGAATCGTCACCCAAGCGTGCGCGAAGCCATCGTGCACCGCTGCGGCCGTTGTCTTACCCGCACGCAGTTCTTCGCGAATGCGCTCGAAGATCAGCACATTCGAGTCGACGCCCATACCAATCGTCAGGATGACGCCTGCGATACCTGGCAGCGTCAGCGTCGCGTGAGTGAAGCCCATGAACCCGAGCAGAATCACAAGATTCAGAAACAGCGCCAGATCAGCATTGATGCCCGCGCCCTTGTAGTAGATGAGCATGAAGATCATCACTGCCAGCATGCCCGCAATCGCGGCCACAACGCCCTGGTGAATGCTCTGCTTGCCCAGCGACGGCCCAACCGTATTCGTATCCAGGTAGGAGATCGACGCCGGCAGCGATCCCGTGCGCAGCATCAGGCTCAGATCGTTCGCCTGCTGCTGCGAAAATCCGCCGCGAATCTCGCCGCTGTCACGAATCGCGCTTTCGATGTTCGCGACCTCGCGGATCTTGTTCTCGAGCACAATCGCCATGCCGGTGTTTACATTCGCCGACGTGTACTTGTAGAACCGGTCGCCCGCCTCGGTTGTCAGCGTGAAGGTGATGTCCGGCTGTCCGTTCTGGTCGGTCGAGGGCTGCGCTCCGCGGAAGTCCGTTCCTTCCACGATCGACGCGCGCTTCAGCAGGTACCACTGCTCCGGGCTGCCCGCGCCGTTGGTGCCGCTCATCAGCACCTCATCCGGCGGCACCACTCCGTTCAGCGACGCCAGCGCCTGCTGCTGATCCGGCCAGGGTCCGCCCGGCAACACCGCATGAATCTCCAGCTTCGCCGTCGACTGAATGATGCTCTCCACGCGCGACAGGTCCGTCACGCCCGGCAGCTCCACCAGGATCTGGTAGTCGCCCAGGCCGTACTGCTCAATCTTCGGCTCCGACACACCCAGCGAGTCGACGCGCTCGCGAATCGTCTCAATTGACGTCTGCAGCGTCCGGTCCTCGAGGTCGCGAATCGCCGCCTGCTTCATCGTCAGTACGTAGCCGCCGTTCGGCGCGCTCGTCAGGTCGTAGCCCGCATACTCGTTACCGGTCAGCGCATCGTGAATTGCTGACTGCTGCGCCGTCGATCCGCCCGTGATCGTGATGACCTCCGGGTGCGCCAGGTCCAGCTTCGCCGCCTGCGCGCCCAGCGGCTGCAGAGCCGTATTCAGCGCCTGCACATCGCGGTCCGTCGCCGAGTTCACCGCCTCCTGCACGTGCACCTGCAGAACCAGATGCGTCCCGCCCTGCAGGTCCAGTCCCAGATGAATGTTCCCGTTCAACAAAGACTTGATAGGTCCGCTGTTAGGCGTGTTGGACCCATAAAAAATGCCGTAAACGAAAATCACCAGGATCGCGATGATCGACCAGGTTTTTGTTGCAAGATTTTTGCCCATCGTTGTGTGCTGCCTTCTCTCTATTTCCGCGCATCTCCCGCTGCATTCAGCGGACGAGGAACGTTATTGCCTGCTACGACTTCGGCTCTTCTTCCGTCGTAACTGCCGCAATCGCGCTCTTCACCATCTCCAGCTTCACGTTGTCCGGTGCACACTTCACAATCAGCGCATCGTCCTTCACGCTCAAAATCGTCCCGCGAATCCCGCCGTTCGTCGTTACCTTATCGCCCGGCTTCAGCTGCGAGAGCATCTGCTGCCACTTCTTCTGCTTGCGCTGGTTCGGCGCAATCAGCAGAAAATACATCGCCGCAAACATCAAAATAAGCAGAGGAAGCCCGCCCAGCGAGCCGAACCCTCCCGCTGCAGCCACCATCCCTAACGCCGATACACTTGAAATCACGAGGTTTTACTCACCACAGCAAGATGCGCCACGAACCGGACGCGCCCTAGCCTTATCTCTCTAGGAACTCTCAGGAGTTTCGCCGCCGCGCAGGCAGCATCAGACCGCCCCCAGGAAACCGATCGCTCAGCCCGGACAGACGTCGGCCTTCCCGAGGCAACGTACACCTAAGCGTTAAGCATCTCCGCTGCGCCCTGCCCTGTCAAGAAAATGCCGCTCCCAGTCGAGCTAGGACCGGACCGCCGCCGCCTTTGATCTTCAGGCCGAGGCCTCTCAAGCCTGGTTTAGTTCAAATCGGGACGATCAATATGATCGACGACCAACACGCGGACAGGCATCTTTGCAGCCTCAAGTTTCAGGCCCAGTTGCTCTTGGAGCGCAGTAAAAAGCGATGGGCCACTATCAGCCCCCGGCGCGGTCGTGCTGTTTGGACCCATGTCAGGAGCCCAGTTCAGCTTAAGGTTGTAACTTCCCCTGAGGTTGGTCTTGTCCGCGATAGGTCGGCCTATCTGTTGCGACAACACGCTGGCCAGGTCTGCCATGGACACCGCCTCCCCGATGATTTCACCGTGGCGCGTATGCATTCGACCCGGGCTCGGAGCGGCATCTGTACGGCCAGATCCCCCGCCTGCAGCCTCGACTAGCTTTGCTCCCGCCTTTCCGATAACAAGCGCATAGGCGGGCAGCACTTTCGTATCGTAGTGATATTGCAGGTGAAATCGACTCACCAGCGCCTGTTGGAGCAGCGGACTTCGTTGCATGGGTACCAGCTCATGAAAGGCCGCCAGGTCCTTGTCTGACACTTTGGCGACCAGATCATAGGCCTCTTGATCGGTCCATCCGGGAAGCCCATAGATCTCATCATGGAGTGGAAAGCCGAAGGCGATTCCCACCATCATGTGGGGTGACATGTTCGTAATCGTGATGGTGTCACCGTCACGCGGACTACTAATACCAGCGCCGCCGGTCTCGCTCTTGTTGCGCTTTATCGATACCACATCGAAAGTAATCGGCGGTTCCGCCAATTCTGCAGCTTGCAGTAGCGCAGATTGCGACCGAGCCATCGCAGCTTGCGCGTTTAGCACCTGGGGAACGATCAGGAGCTGCGAGCCGAGTAGTATGCCGGCGAGTCTTGCCAAATGCATATCCTCTCCAATAACCGCGTGTTTGTTACTTGGGAGCGTAGTTGGTCACCGAGCGTCGAGCCACGTCAGGTCACACTCATTCCTCCGCAGCTACCACTATTCAGCTCCAATTGCAGGTTGATTTTCTAGCTCCCGTCGCTGGGATTACCTTCACCCTCAGCCCTCCTACCTTCGTCCTCCACTGCCCCGGCAAAGGACACAACACCCCTCAAATCCCCGCCTACACTCGCCGATACATATATCGGAGCTACTACCATGTCCCTGTCTCGCGCCGCCTCTCTCTTCGCATTGCTACTCGCCGTCCCAGCGGTGCAGGCCAGCTCCATCACCTATCAGATGACCTTCACCTCCGGCGGCCACACTGGCAGCGGCACTCTCACGCTCGCCTCCCAACCCGCCAGCTCCGGGGTCACCAGCGACACCCTCGCCAATCAGCAACTCCAGCACCTCACCTTCACCGTCGCCAACCAGACCTTCGACTTCTCCAGCGACCCCTCCGCCGCCGTCCAGTTCATCAACGGCCAGATCAGCAAGATCAACTTCGGCCAGGCCGCGGGCCAGGCGCCCGGCAACTATACGCTCGAGTTCTCCAACGGCTTCACCCTCTACGGCGGCGACCTGACCCACCCCCTCATCTCCGGCAACGTCGAAGTGACGCCCTCCTCCCTACCTGGCGACACCGGCTCAACTCAGGCCGCAACCAGCCCCACCCCCGAACCCCGCACCCTCCTCCTGCTTGCCACCGCTTTCCTCGGCGGCGGCTTCCTCGTCTTCCGCCGCAGACGCACCGCTCTCTCCTGAGTTGGTCGCTTTCGATAAGCCGGCTTATCGTTCCCTGCTCAAATCGAGTGGTGCGGCGCCTACAGGCTCTTTCGCTTAGAAACACGCTCCGGTGGATTGATTCTTGGGCGATTGGCGCCGAGTGTACCCTTTAGCGGTATGCCCGAAACGGTAACGATCACTCGAGAAGAATATGAAGGGCTTTCCACGAGTGAGGCACTGTTTCGACAAGTAGCGGATTCAGCTCCAGTCTTGATCTGGCTGTCGGGCGTCGATGCCCTTTGCACCTGGTTCAACAAGCCGTGGATCGACTTCCGCGGCCGGACGCTGGAGCAGGAAATGGGCAACGGCTGGGCAGAGGGGGTTCACAAGGAGGATTTTGACCGTTGCGTCGGGATCTACCTCAGTAACTTCGAAAAGCGAACACCGTTCCAGATGGAATACAGACTTCAGCGAGCCGACGGCGAATATCGCTGGATATTGGACCACGGCGTTCCGCGCTACGCCGAAAGCGGGCTCTTTCTCGGCTTCATTGGCTCCTGCATCGACATCACGGACGTCACTGAGATCAAGCAGGCTTGGGATACTCAGCAGAACATCTCGAAGCGACTGGGCGAACTTGCGGCAATCGTCGAATCGTCCGATGAAGTGATCGTTAGCAAGACTCTGGACGGCATCGTGACGAGCTGGAATGCCGCCGCTTCACGCGTCTTCGGTTACACCGCTGAAGAAATGATCGGTCAATCGATCCTGAAGCTCATCCCCGAAGAGCTCCATCCCGAAGAGAAAGCGTTCATCGAAAAGCTGAGGTCTGGCCAACGCATCGAGCAGTTTGAAACTCGTCGGATCACGAAGAGCGGACAGACGCTCGACGTGTCGCTGACTCTGTCACCACTCCGGGATGCTCAAGGAAAAGTCATCGGTGCCTCCAAGATTCTGCGGGACATTTCCAATGCCAAGCGCCTGGAACAATCCCTTTTGCAGGCGGAGAAACTTGCAGCGACAGCGCGTATGGCAGCAACGATCGCGCATGAAATCAACAATCCGCTCGAAGCAGTGGCGAATCTGCTCTATCTAATAGGTCCGACGATATCCAATGACGAGGGGCGCGCGTATCTCGCTACTGCCGAAAGCGAGTTGCAGCGCGTATCGCACATCGCAAAGCAGACTCTCGGTTACTACCGCGAAAACGCATCGGCTGCTCCCGCGTCTTTGAACGACATCGTGAGGCACACTGTCGCCATCTACGAGCCACGTTGCCAGGCAGCGGGAATCAAAGTACTTCAATCGTTGACGTCGGAGCGAAAGGTTCTTCTTCGACGTGGTGAGATGATGCAGGTGATTTCGAATCTCCTCGCCAATTCCATCCATGCCCTTTCGGTTGGCGGAACGATCCACATCGACGTAAGTGACTCTCAAACAGAGCCGCAAGGTGTTGTCGTTAGCGTGCGGGATAACGGCGAAGGGATTGCTCCAGAAGTTTTACCGCGGGTGTTCGATGCGTTCTTTACAACTCGCGCAATGATTGGGACAGGCATTGGACTCTTCATTGCAAAACAACTCATCGAAGGACATGGTGGTCGAATCGCCATCGAAAGCAGCAAAGACGTAAAGGAACACGGAACGAATGTCCGTGTTTTCCTGCCCAGTGTTTCCTCCTGACCGAAGGCACCGGATAGCTAACAACCCTCAGCGCTCGGACCCGGGACTTTAATTGCGCGTCAAACGCCGAACTGTCTCAGATGATGATCGACGTGTTTGTACATCAAAATCGCCCAATGCTGCGGCTTCAGCGGACCAAAGAAAGGATGTGGGTGCTGGGAGCAGCACGCTGCACCTTCCGTGGCGAAGCGATCGATCGCTGCGATGAGACACCCGCGTTCTCGTTCGAAGTCACACCTGGTGGGGTCCGCAGAAAAGAGCTCCGGCGAGGAAGGTGAATTGCGCCGTATTGGCTTGTCATTCCCGAAGACCAGCGGCTTAATCAGCACGCCCATGACGTTAGCAGGGAACTGTGCACGCTTGGGGGTGATAACGCCCATCGCCATCTCGAAACCAGAAGTGCAGTGCGCAAGCGCCTGGGCGACGGTCATACTCCCCCACAGCCGCTGACTATCAGGATGAAGCTCCATAATGCGCCGCTTCGTATCTCCCGCCAGGCTGGAGTCAAAGAGGTTTTTAACAGGAGACGTTTTTGCGACCTGACTGTCGGAGATCATTCCAACACCTTTCTATCAAGTGGAAACCGGCTCAAAAAGGATTACTCCTGGGAAACGCTCTTCGCCTCATCAATGCGTCTATCCGACACCCGCCCGGAGTTCCAGCCGCGCTGCCGAGGTCGCCGGGACTTTGAAGACCGGATAGTTCTACGATGCGACATCTTCGTGAATTGCGGAACGCGGTACCCGAAGCGCAAACCTTCACTTCGCAGAGCAGCTCTTCGTACCCGTATCGGCAACGCTTGCGATCACCCATCTTCCGTCGACACGGACCAGATTGAACAGGTCTGTTCCACAGTGATCGACCTTCCCATCGACCAGAAAGTCAAACGGCGCCCACACCACGGCGAGATCGTTATCGATCCGGACCATTGGATTGTGAATGCGTTCTTCAATCTGTGTCGTGCCGGGTTTACCTACGCGCTCGGCGAAGGCTTCGAAGGTCATCTGCGTCGGCTTGCCATCCCGCATCAACACCATCGTCCCGCCCGGCAGCGTGGGCGCCTTGATCGCCGCGGCATCTCGCTTTGACATGCCATCAAACATCGCGTGGATCGGCGCCAGCACGGCTTGCTCCTCCGCCGATTGCGTAAAGGCTACTGTTGAGAGACTCGTTGCCAGAATAGTGCCGAAAACGAAGTGTTTTGTGTGCCTGTTCATGCCCGCAGTCTATCTTGAGAACCGTGCCGATATGCATGTGAGCACCTTGCGCCAGTACATCGAAGCGCTGGGAGGCCACCCCGGGATGCAGGCCGTCTTCCTAGATCAGACTGTCGAGCTCGACCTCGCTTCGAGCGATAGCCTCGCGCATTCGGAAGAGCCTGACTTCAGTCGGGCCGTAAACGCTGAGCGCAGGTGTCCGGGTTCAAAGATCAGGGAACAGAAATCAGGAATCGCAAAATTCACACTTGACATTGGCGAGACAATCCACAACCATATGGTTGTGGATAATCTGGGTACAACCTTTGCGGCTCTGTCTGACCCAACCCGCCGGGCCATGGTCGAACGACTCTCCCGTGGGCCGGCCTCTGTGCATGGATTGACGGAACCGTTTGCACTCTCGCAGCAGATGATTTCAAAACATATCGCCTACCTGGTGCGCGCGCGGATTGTGATCAAGACGAAGCGTGGACGAGAGAGTGTGTGCACGCTGAGGCCACAGGCGATTAAGACAGTCAGCGACTGGGCGATTAGCTATCGCCGATTCTGGGAAGAGAGCTTCGACAAACTGGAAGTAGTTGTCAATCAAATGAAGAAAGAGGAGGCCAGAGATGGCAGAAAACACGGTTAACGAAATTGAGCGGATGGTTGTGACAAGAGTTTTTGATGCCCCACGCGAGTTGGTTTGGAAGGCGTGGACAGACCCGAAGTACATCATGCAGTGGTGGGGACCGAAGGGCTTTACTGCGCCTGTTTGCAAGATGGATTTTCGCGTGGGAGGAAAACTTCTCTGCTGCATGAAGGCGCCGGATGGGCAGGAGGGCTGGAATGCGGTTGAATACCACGAGATTGTTCCGTACGAGAAGATCGTTTCCTCCATGTACTTTTCTGACTCGGAGGGAAACAAGATTGACCTTGCGGAATTAGGAATAGAACATGAGGCCATCGACGGTGCGTACGACGTGACCATCTTTGAGGATCTCGGGAACGGCCAGACGAGACTCACCCACATTGGAAATGAACCCATGGAGAGCGCAAAGAATAGCGGGCAATTGGAGGGCTGGAACGAGATACTCGATAAAGTTGCTGAGGTTATTTCGGGGATGGAGCCGCCGAAATAGGAAGTTGGCGTTTTGACGATTCGTCATGCGCGAGATACAGCCAAAGGCGGCAGCGGAGGCTTGGTTAGAACGGGCTTCCGCCGCTTCGCCGAATAGTCGTCTTTCCGGATAAGTGACCCTTGGACTCAACTGTTGACTTCAGGGCAAAGCACTCATTGACCAACCGTCGGGGTCAAATCTCGGAATTACTCCTAGCAGACGCGCCCCCGTCATCAATACGCTCCGGGCCAGCTTCTCGAAGAAACTCCAGCATTCACCGCCTCCGCTACCCTGTCTGCATGCGCTTGGCCGACACCCGCCCAGAGTTCCCCGCTCCTCCGTCTCGAGTCGACTCCCAAGGCCATGCCTTCGGAAGGGCCCGACTTCAGTCGAGCCGTAAACGCTGCGCGCAAAGCGCGCTTCCGCTCTGCCGAAGGCCAAGCGAAGTCCGCAGAACGCAGCGCTGAATTGCATTTATATCAACCCACCCGCCAACGCCCGACGCCCATCAGCCTTCTCCAAGATCCGCAGAAAGGCAGAGTGTATGATCCTCGGACGTCGCTAGAACACGCTTCGTTCATAAATAGGCGCTTCGGGGCTCTCATTCTGATTACAAACAAATGACATTGCTCTTGCAATGAAGCAGCCGCCATGGGTAAGCATTACGTGTCGTCGACTCGGCTTATCGGAAGCACATCTGCGGCTTGACCAATTCCCGCGTGGCTGTTCGTGAGGCCCGGAAAGTTTGTTCCAGTGAATGGTCTCCGTCGCCTTTTCCGCTTGCCCTCATTTCAGTGCGGCTTTTTGGCTCTATTAACGCTGGTTCTGCGTCTAGCCAGCTCGTCAGGACCCTACTTCGTCGATGCTCCGCGCCACATCAACGCAATCGTGACCGGAAAGCTGGTGATTCACACGCCAGGGTATTTTTTGTTTAACCTGAGCGGTTTTGTTCTCTCGCACCTGTTACGAATCTCAGCCGGGAGTGCACTGCACATCCTCAATGTGGCTTTCAGTGTTACCGGTGTCGTGATCTTCTATCTGCTGGCTGCTCACCTCTCATCCGCCGAATCGAGTTTCTGGCTCTCCCTCGCATACGCCTGTTCACCGATCGTGTGGTTCTCTGCGGATATTCATAGTTCCTACGCATCCATGACGTTTTTCGCCCCGCTGCTGATCCTCCTGGTGGAAACCGATCGGCGTTTTGTCTGGGGGTGTGTGGTTTGGGCAGTGATGGCGGGCTTTCGGCCATCCGATGGCGTGTTTGTGCTTCCGTGGATGCTGTTTTACTCCACCGAGTTTCCGTGGAAACAACGCCTGGCTGGTGCCTCCGCGTCAATCGCCATCGTGGCAGCTTGGTGGATACCCACTGCGAAACGGTATGGCGGCAGCCTATTGTTGCCGTTGAGTTCATCGGGCCAACAAGTACACGGATTGGCGCAGGGCATTCTGACCGGGCACCTCGGCGCGCATGCCGCAGTAAATGTGGTCCACACCGTTGCAGGCATGATTATGACGTGGGGGCTGCTCACGCCGGCGGTCTGTCTCGGGGCAACCTTATGGAAACGGAATGTCACTGCCCGCAGCATGACCATCTTTCTGCTGCCCGGTATAGCCTTCTTTCTGCTGTACTACTTCTCTGACGGGCCGTACTTGGCTTATACGGCGTCTGCTGGCGTGGTTCTCGCTGGCGTATATCTCGCAAACCGGCCCTTGCCGCTTCAGCGAACGATATACGCAATTGCGATCTCCGCATCAGCGGTCTTCATGATTTTCGCGCGCCCCGCCAATGGGAAACCGTCAACGCTGCGAGCTGTAACTGATGCATACTTCGTCCGTTATTCCATCCCCTCACTCAAAGAACAAAGAGACCCTCGACTAGCCGAGTTGATCGGGGCCTGTGGGGACGGGGCGGTGAAGGGAGTTTGTAAATGAAATCTGGGCGGGGCAACTCCTCGAAACCCTCTAGCTATCGGCGCATCCGCTAACCTGTACTAATGCGCCTATCCGACATCCGCCCGGAGCTCCCGCCGCTCCTCCGGCTCGCCGCGCCCCTCATCGCCGGCGAGCTCGGCTGGATGTCCATGTCCGTCGTCGACACCAGCATGGTCGGCCGCCTCCCTCACTCGGCCGTCCCCATGGCCGCCGCCGCACTCGCCCAGGTCATCTTCAACACCTTCACCTTCGGCATCGGCGGCGTCCTCCTCGGCCTCGACACCCACATCTCCCAGGCCTTCGGCGCCAAAGAGATCCACTCCGCCAACCGCTGGCTCCTCCACGGTCTGGTCCTCGCCCTCGCCCTCGGCGCGCTCCTCATCGGCATCTTCGCCTTCGGCCCGGTGGACCTCAACCGCATGCCCGTCGACCGCGCCGTCCTCGCCCAGGCCATCCCCGCACTCTACGGCCTCAACTGGGGCGTCGTCCCGCTCCTGCTCTACTTCACCCTCCGCCGCTATCTGCAGGCCGCGCACCTCGCCAAACCCATCGCCTTCGCGCTCATCTCCGCCAACCTCGTCAACTTCCTCGGTGATCTGCTCCTCATCTACGGCCACCACTGGAGCTTCGGCTCGCACACGCTGAACATCCCTGCCTACGGCGTCGTCGGCTCCGCCTGGTCCACCAGCTTCGCGCGGCTTTACTTGATGGCCGTGCTGCTCGTCGCCATCCTGCAAGCCGACCGCCGCCACAAGTACGGCCTGCTCGGCACCTCACGCCGCATCGAGCTACAGCACCTCCGCCAGCTCTTCCGCCTCGGCGCTCCCGCCGGCGCACAGATCTTCGTCGAGATCGCCGTTTTTGCCGCGGTCACTGCACTCATCGCCACCCTCGGACCGCTCCCGCTCGCCGGGCACGAAGTAGCGTTACAGCTCGCCAGCACCACCTTCATGGTTCCCTACGCGATCTCCTCGGCCACCGCCGTGCGCGTCGGCCACGCCATCGGCCGCATCCGCACTGGCCACGCCCCACCGCAGGCCGCCAACGCCGCAGGTTGGAGCGGCATCCTCGCCGGCGCCGCCTTCATGCTCTTCGCCGCCGTTGTCTTTCTCACGCTGCCCGGCGAACTCGCACGCATCTTCACGCCCGACCGCGGAGTCATCGCCGCCGCCGTCCCGCTGCTCCTCGTTGCCGCCGGTTTCCAGTTCTTCGACGGCATCCAGATCACCGTCACCGGAGCCCTGCGCGGAGCCGGCAACACCGTCGCCCCCTTCTAACCCACCTCATCTGTTACTGGGTCGCCGGTCTGCCGCTCGGCATCCTGCTCTGCTTCCGAGCCCACCTCGGAGCCGCCGGCCTCTGGCTCGGCCTCCTCATCGCCCTCACCGGAGCCGCCCTCGTACTCCTCGCCGTCTGGTACCGCACCACAAAGCATGTAGTTTTCCGGGGTTTAGCTCTGCATCTAGCGCTCCTCCCAACCAAAAGCAAAAAGGTGCGATGGCGGTCGCGCATAGTTCCTTTGTTTTCAGGACTTTGCACACTAAGGTCCAGCCCTAAGTCCAATTCTATGAAGACTTTGCGCAAAAACACCCAGGGAGGGGGTATTCACCCAAAAAAACTGATCCGTGACCCTATTCCATGCCTTACTGCGACCCGGTCGCCGGCGTGAGCGTCACTCCCACCCCGCTCACATCCGTATCCGTCACCGTCAGGCTCTCCTGGAACGGCGCATAACTCGTCCCGCCCCCGCTGTTGTTCTGACCTCGTCTCCCGAACGCTGGCGCAGGCACGTTGCTCGCATTCGACACCGCCAGCGTATAGGTCCCAGCCGGCACCCACTGCACCACAAAACTCCCATCCGGCTGAACGATCGCCATCCGCGACAGGCTCGAATCCTGCGAATCCGTCAGCCGTACCACTCCCGTCGCAATGCTCCCCTCGTCTGTCGCACCCACATGCCCGGACACCGTATGCAGCGCCGAAAGATCCAGCACAAACGCCAGGTCGTCGCGCTCCTCGCCGGACTTCAGCGTCACCGTCTCCGCATCCGTCCGCCGCACCTTCCCCGGCGCGTACATCACAATCGACGACATCCGCTGCACCATCCCCGTGCCCGGCTCCGCCGAAGGCGTCATCATCGTCGCGCGCACCCAGTAGCTCCCCGGCGCCAGCCCCGTAATTCGAAACACTCCGCGGTCATCGCTCGTCTGGAATCCGCCTAGTCCGCCGCCGAAGCCTCCGCCCAATTGCGACACCACCCGCTGCGTATCGCTCGGCAGCGTCCCCGCTCCGGATGTCGTCGACTGCACACTCACATTCACACCCGTCGCCGGCGTCCCATCGTCCCACTGCATCTTTCCCGCAATGACAGCGCCGCGATCCAGCGTGATGTTCGCCGTCCCGCCACCCGCCTCCGCCACATGCACCTGCGGCAACGTCGCCAGCAGATCAGCCCCGCTCGCACCCGAGCGCATCCTGGCCGCCGCCTCCGCTACCGGCGACGCGTACCCAATCGCCGACGCCGTCACGTAGTAATCCCCCGGCTCCGCCTGCACCGTGAAGTTCCCATCCATATCCGTGCGCGCCGACACCCGCCGCCCAAAGTTAAAGGAGTTCCCCCCTCGTGCCGAGGTCACGTCAGAGTCCGTGCCAATCAGTGTCACCGTCGCAAACCGCGCCGCCCGCTGCGTGTCCGAGCACGTCACTCGGCCCGTCACCGTCGCCAGCATCCGCTGCTGATTCACCTGAGGCGGCCCGAACTGCACCGTGTTGCCGGCAATCGGTGGCCCACCCTCCTGCGCCCACGCCACGCCCGGAGCCACCACCGTCCCCGCGCCGAACACCAATACGACTCCACACAATCCAGCCAGACCGGCTTGTGTAACTCGTTTCATCGGATGCACCGTTCGATTCCTATCCTACAGACGCGCAACAAGGGAGAAAGTGCGCAAGAGTCGGCCTTATTGCTTATCCGGCGACGACGCGGGCTCAGAAGATCCGCTGAGCAGCCCTCCCATAACCCCGCCGATATCCATCTGCTTCTTCACCGTCTTCGACGGCGCCAGCTCCACATTCTGCCCCGTCACATCGTCGTCCGCCACAATCACCTGCTGCTTCGCGTCGTCGTAGCTCCGCACCGTCTTATCCTGCGCAAAGTTCACCAGCCCCTTCGGCTTCTCGGTCGAAGGCACCGTATCCGCCGCATCTTCTACCTTCAGGTTGTACGTCCCCGCCGGGACGAACGTGACGGTAAAGCTTCCGTCGTCGTTCACGCTGGCCGAGCGAGAAAAATCCTTATCGCCAGCATCCGTCAACGAGATCACTCCAGAGTTGATCCCGTGATGGTCCTCGGCCGACGCAATCCGCCCGCTCACCGAATGCAGGTTCGTCAGATTGATCGTGAGCTCCTCATCGTCTAGAGCCTGCCCCGCTGTAAGCGTCACTGCCTTTCCGCCCGCCTGATGAAATGCCGCCGGGGCGAAGATCGTCAGAGGCTTCTCCGCAGCCAGTTGATTGAAGTTGAAGTTCATCTTTCCCTTCTGCATCGAAAACTGCGACTTCGTCTGCAGCGTCGCCTTCACGTAGTACTCGCCCGGCGCAAGCCCGGCGATGCGAAACCGCCCCAGGTCGTCCGTGATCGAGACCACGCCTCCCGCACCGATACTGCCCATGACAACCATCGAATACTGTGGCGGCAGCGGCTTTTCGCCCTTCGCCGCGACGACCATCACGGTCGCCTTCGTCACCGGCGAGCCATCCTCCCACACCACCTTGCCCGAGACCGCCGCTCCGCGATCGATCGAAATATCCGCCAGCGACTCCTTCTCCGCCGACACATGCACCGTCGGCACACCGGGCAATGGCTTCTGCGGATCGGCGCCCGCCTCAATCGCGGCCTTCACCATATTCACCGGCTGCAAGTATCCCGGCACCGCCGCAAACACGTAATAGTCTCCCGGCGCCACGCCTGTCGCCGTAAATGCACCGTCCGCGTCTGTCTGCGTCTGCACAAAATTCGTGCTGTTCAAGCCTGCCAGGCTCGACTTGATCGCCGCCAGAGCCTGCGCCTCATCCTTTGGGTCCGTGACAGGTGGCGGCGCAGTCGTCACCGACGTTGGAACTCCAAACAGCAACACCGTCGCAAATCGCGCCGGACGCTGCGTGTCGCTGCACGTCACGTGTCCGGTCACGCTGCCACTCGGCGGAGCGGGCTGTTGTGCTCCAACCTTAACTGCAACACCTATCGCAACAATCGTTACGACAACAAACCACTTCTTCACAATCGACATGCCCCCAAGTATCTGGTCGGCCTCTTTATCGCGCAATGAAAAACACGCGGATCGACACGACCAGATCACAGGAAACATTCAGCCCAACCAAGGGCTCCGTCAATGCCCCGTCCCGGCCACTACGTTTGCGGGTCAGAGAATCACGCGCTGTAGAAGAAAGGTTAGCGAGCACCCTCATTCGCCATCTCGGACCGCACTCGTTCCATCGTCTCCAAATAAAAGGCGAGATTATGAATGGAGTTCAGCGTTGCGCCCAGAGGCTCTCCGCTTGAGAACAGATGCCGCAGATACGCCCTTGAATATCTCCTGCACGTGGGACACGTGCAGCCTTGGTCGATCGGCCCCTGATCATCGGCCAAATCTTTGCGCTTGATGTTCAGCCGTACAACAGCACTACGCCGATCCTTCGGATCCTCGCGCAGAAACACCAGTCCATGACGTCCGGCACGTGTCGGCAACACGCAGTCCATCATGTCCACGCCCATTCGCGCGTACTCTTCAATCTCATCCGGATATCCGACGCCCATTACGTAGCGCGGCTTGTCTTTAGGCAGAGTCTCCAGACTCAGCGCGATCATCTCGCGCGTCACCTCGCGCGGCTCACCTACTGCGAGTCCTCCGATCGCGTAGCCCGGAAAGTCCATCTCCACCAGGCGCTCGGCGCTTTCGCGCCGCAAGTCGGCATACATCCCACCCTGAACAATGCCGAACAGCGCCTGATGCTTGTCCTCGAAGCGCGTCGCATCATAGTCACGCTCAAACGCCGTCAGCGCTGATCTCTGTTCTCTAATCTCTGATCTCTCAAGCGCCCACGGCACCTCATGCCGATGCTCCTCCCAATACCTCTTCGACCGCGCCGCCCACGCATGCGTCAGTGCCATCGAGTCGCGCGTGCGCTCCCAGCTCGCTGGCGTCTCCACGCACTCGTCGAACGCCATCATCACGTCCGCGCCCAGCGCAATCTGCACTTCCATCGAATGCTCCGGCGAGAAGAAGTGCTTGCTTCCATCCAGGTGCGAGCGAAACTCCACACCATCGCTCGTGATCTTGCGCAGCTTGGCCAGCGAAAAGACCTGGAAACCTCCCGAGTCCGTCAGCATCGGCCGTGCGCCAGCTCATGAAGCGGTGCACGCCGCCCAGCTCGCGAATCAGCCCGTGACCGGGCCGCAGATACAGGTGATAGGTATTCGCGAGAATGATCTCGGCGCCGCGCCCGCCCAGACCTTCGATCACATCCTGCGGCACGGCCTTGACCGTCGCCGCCGTGCCCACCGGCATAAACACCGGCGTCTGCACCACCCCGTGGGGCAGTGTCAGCTCTCCGCGACGTCCGCCCTCTGCGCACGTCGCGCCCACCTCAAACAGGAGCGACATCGCCCTATTCTATTGCTCCATCCGTGTTCTACTTCGGAGCCTGTGGTGATGCAGGAGCAGGAGCGGCCTGCGGTGCGGCAGGAGCCGGCGGCGCTTCGGGAGCCGCATTGTCATCCATGGAGTCCTTACCCGCAGCCTGTACTGGTATTGGTGCTTCATCTGCTCCGGATCCATCGCGGCTTAACCTTCAGATCCTTGAGCTTGTCCAATCCCTTCATATCATTCGAGTCGAACGTGAACACGTGCACTCCGGGGCCGATCATCATCGGCAGCCCATGCAGCCCAATCTGCATATCCGCGAACGCATCCGGGTCCATCATCGCGAGCGCCGGCAGTCCGTGCAGCCCTGGCAGCATCGGGAAGTATCCCAAGCTCGCTCGATCCCGGCCCACTACCTTTACTGATCGTATGAATGAATGTCAGTGATTTTGCTTCGACCTCAATAATCGCCGTCTCCCGCATCCCGTCCGTGCGCCGCTTGCCGCACACATCTGTGCCTGAGCCATTTTTCAGATCACGAACGTGTACCGAGCAATGCCAGTCGCCCGTGTTCAGCTTGTTACGGATCGCGTCCACATCCGCCATGTTGTACATTCCGGGCTTGTCATAGCTGTACGTCCGCACAACCTTCAGTACCGTGTTGCGCGCGCGGCGCTCATCGGGTCCGTTCACCAGGTTCAACGTGTCCGGATCCATCGTGATCTCCGTGATGTCCGACGCGCCCTTTGCAAACACCTCCGTGCCCGCGAACAGGTCATCCTTCGGCAGCGGCTGCGTGTTCTGCGCGCCCTCGGCTCCAATGCCCTGGCCGATCCCAATGCCTTCGCCCGCACCCATCGCTACTACGCGATAATGCCCAGCTGTCGGCTGCACCAGGTAATTCTGCGCGCTCGCCCACGCACAGCCTGCAATCATCGCCGTCCACACCAGCCCGCGCAGCCACGCACCGATTCGTTCCTGAATCATGTTCTTCATCTCGTCCTCCTGCCTTTCTGTCCTGCGCTCTGCGCAAAAATTCAAATTCACTGCTGTTCGTACTGTCGAGGTTGATCCCCTGGCGTTCGAGCTCTGCTCTCGTGTGCGCCAGCGTCTCATCCGTAATCCGCTCCGCCGTCTCGAACTGCTGCTGAGCCATCATTTGCCGCTCGTGTTGTTCGTGCTGCTCGTGAATGTGTGCGCCGGCAAAGACCCCAATCGCGAGCACAGCGGCAATCGCTCCGCCCATCCATGCTCGCGGCCGCGGCATCGCAAGCACACGTCCGCCGTTCGAGAACCGAATGAGCCGGAGGCCGCCCCCAGCCTTCACCCGGCTCCGTTCGGCCTCCTCGGCTAGCGCCAGGAACTTCGCGGACGTTTCTGCCCGCACCTCAACTCTCTGCATCGCGCGGCCGAGCGCCTGCTCGAACTCCTTCATCCGCGGATCATCGACCTCAAACATCTCTTGCTCTCTCTCTTCTGGCCCATTCATCGCACGTACTCCTTCATCGTGATCTCGGCCTTGCGCCTCAGCAGCTTCAAGCCGCGCTGCAGGTTGCTCTTGACCGTCGCAACCGGTTGCCCCAGCAGCTTGGCAATATCGTCCGGCAACATCTCCTCCTGGTACCGCAGGACGACTGCGACCCTCATCTGCTCCGGCAGCGACCCCAGCAGATCTTCGAGCCGCGCCTCCAGTACCGTACTCAGCCCGGACGCGCCGTCGCCGTCGCCTGGCGCGTCGTCGATCCACTCCTCGGCCTGCGTCTCCGGACGGTGCGCCTGGCGCCGTAGCGCGTCGGTCGCCCGGTGCACCGTCACCTTGCGGAGCCAGAACCGCACATGGTCTTCGCTCGACAATCTGTCGGCCGACCGGAACAGCTCCAGAAACACGTCCTGCGCGACCTCCTCGGCTGTTCCGTACTCGCCCGTAACCCTCAGGGCGAGCGAGAACACCATCCGCTGATGCCGCTCCACAACGCCCCGGAACTCCGTCGCCTCAGTCCGCATGCCTACACTCCCCTATAACGCGCACCGGGCCGTCCCGGGATGCAAAATCTTCCACCCGCCCCGAAAAACTGCCAACTGGTCACTCCTGCCGTCCCCCCAATCAGGTGCCCAGGCCGTTAGGGCCGGGGTCTCACATCCCGCCCTCGATTCGCCGCTCTTTCCAATCCTCTGGCGCGTACCGGCGGCGGGGAGCGTAAAGTGTTTCTGACCCTCCCAAGGAGACATCCTGTTATGAGAACTTTTGCCCTTATCCTGCTGATAACTTCGGCAGTTGCAGCTCCCGGCCAATCCTCGATGCCGATGAACTCGGCACCGCTGCCCGGAGAGCGGCTGGGCACGGTTTCGTTCCCCGTCTCCTGCTCGCCGCAGGTGCAAGCGCCGTTCAACCGCGGCGTGGCTCTGCTGCATGATTTCTGGTACGCCGAATCGCCGCTCGTGTTCCAGCGCATTTCCAAAGATGACCCAACCTGCGCAATGGCCCATTGGGGAATCGCGATGAGCTCCTTCCAGCAGATATGGGACCGCCCCAGCCCCGAATCGATGAAGTCCGGCTGGAAAGAGTTACAGATCGCGCAATCGCTTGGGGCAAAGACCCAGCGCGAGCGGGATTACATCGCCGCGCTGGCCACCTTCTATACGCCGGGCGATACCCCCTATATGGCCCGCATCACCGCCTACTCGCAGGCCATGGGCGCGCTCTACCGGAAATATCCTGACGACGTGGACGCCGGCGCCTTCTACGCGCTCTCCCTCCTCGCTTCCGTCGCCCCCACCGATACCAGCCTGAAAAATGAGCATGAGGCGATGTCCGTGCTCGCGCCGCTCTTCGCTAAATATCCTGACAATCCCGGAGTCGTGCACTACATCATCCACGCCTGCGACAACCCCGCGATGGCCAAAGACGGCCTGGCCGCAGCCGAACATTACGGCGAGATCGCGCCATCAGGGCCGCACGCCACCCACATGCCGGGGCACATCTTCGCCCGTCTCGGCATGTGGCAGCAGGACATCGACTCCCAGCTCGCCTCCATACAAGCCTCTGAGACTGCCGACGCGCACGACGAACCCGGCCTCCTGGATGAGCCCCACTCCTACGACTTCCTGATGTACGCCTACCTGCAGAGCGGCCAGGACGCACGCGCGAAGCAGGTGCTCGCCAAGAGCGCCACCGTCGTCGACCGCATTGCCGCGATGCCCGCCGGAATGGGCGATCACATGGGCGGAATGGCCGGCATGACCGGATACTACCGGACGAAATTCCCGGTCTTCTACGCGCTCGAGATGCGCGACTGGCCTGCCGCGGCCGCACTTGAGCCGGTCGCCGGCGCCCGGCCTGAGGATGCCATCCTGACCTGGTGGGCGCGCGCCATTGCCGACGGTCATCTCCACGACGCGGCGCGGGCGCAAGCCGATCTGGCGCAGTTTGACGCCTTGATGGCTGAGCTCAGGAAGGGGCCGCACGCCTACTACGCCGATGGAACCGGCACGCAGATCACGCGCAACGAGATCGCCGCATGGTCCAGCTTTGCCGCGGGCCACCAGGATGAGGCGCTCAAGCACATGTCAGACGCCGCCGATCTCCAGGACAAGGTTGGCCAGGGTGAAGTCGACATCCCCGCGCGCGAAATGCTCGGCGACATGCTGCTCGAACTGCACCAACCGCAACGCGCCCTCGCCGCCTATCGGGTCTCGCTCCGGCTCAGCCCTAACCGCTTCAACGGACTTTACAACGCCGGAATTGCCGCCGAGCAATCCGGCGACAAGGTCGCAGCCGACGGCTATTTCGCTGAGCTGCTGAAATCAACCGGCAACGGTGCGCAGTCCGCCCGTCCGGAGCTCGCGCACGCCAAAACCTTCGTCTCCTCCGATCACGTCGCAGCCAGTCAAGGCGGCGCGTTCTAGGACGAAGTCTCCGACGTCCGACTCCTCCCGCCGGGTGCCCCAGGTCTCGCCTCTGAGGCCTGGGTTTGCAGGATGTCCACCATCCTCTTACCCTCCCGGTATGCGCCTGACCCTCGCCGCAACCCTCCTCGCCCTCACGCTCCCGCTCTCCGCCCAGACGACCGCCGCCCCGCCGACCCACCCCACCAGCACCCCCTACACCGGAGATCTTTCCGTCTTTGAAGAAGCGAACCGCGACCAGAAGCTCCAGATCGACCGCGTCATGGACACCCTCAAGCTCCACCCTGGCTCAACCGTCGCCGACATCGGCGCCGGCGGCGGATGGTTCTCCGTCCGCGCCGCCCGCCGCGTCGCCGGCGGGCCCAATGGCGGCGGCACCGTCTACGCCGAGGACATCAACCCTCACGCGATCGACGCCATCCACGATCGCGCCGTCAAGGAAAACCTCCCCAACATCGCCGCCGTCCTCGGCACCCCCGACGACCCGAAGCTCCCCGCTGACTCCCTCGACGCCGCCCTCATGCTCCGCGTCTATCACGAGGTCGCGCACCCGCCCACGCTCCTCGCCAACCTGCGCACGTCCATGAAGTCCGGCGGACTCTTTGGCGTCATCGACCACCCCGGCAACGGTGCGGACCACGGCATCAACGCCGACGTCGTCATCACCGAGGTTCAACGCTCCGGCTTCCGCTTCGTCAAGCAGTACGACTTCACCAAGGGCGACCAAAACGACTACTTCCTCGTCTTCGAAAAACCCTGAACTCTCACCAAGAGTGACAACTCGCTACGCAGGCCAGACACGAGTCACCGTTCCCGCAAGCAGTTCCCGGTGCTCAGTCTTCGAGAGGAACGGTAAACCGTCGCGATAGAGAGCAACCCGTCGCTCATAGCTGAGCAGTTCCGGTTTGATCGGCCAATCCGTCCCCCACATAAGCCGCTCCGCACCGAAGGCATCGCGCAGACGGGCAATCATCACCGCCACATCGGGATAAGGATAGGGCAGTTTCGAGAGCGACCAGGGGTGCGTCACCTTGACGTAGACCTTTGGATAGCGGGCCAGCGATCGCAACAGGTGAAATCCCTGCGAGTCGTCGACCGGGCAATCAGCCATGTGATCGATCACTGTCGTAAGGCCTGGAGATTTGTCCAGCAGCGGCACGATATCGGGCAGCCGTGAGACAGGCAGGAGCAATGTCATCGGGACCCTCAGGTCCACGCAACGCTTCCACAGAGTCGGCATCTGCGGGCCTCGAATCCAGTCCCCACGTGCATCCCCGGCTGGGCTCAGGCGAACGCCGCGGCAACCCTGTTCTGTCCAATAGGACAGATGGTCGGGTGCTGCTGGATTCTGCGGATCCACCCGGCAAACCCCCGCGAACTTTCCCGGGGTTTCGCGCAGTACGGAGACCAGGTAGCGGTTGTCCCACTTGTAATGAATGACCTGGATCAGCACTGTTCTTGAGACGTCATTCAACCGCATCTTCTCCATCAGCGAGGACGCCGACGCATCAAGGTTGGGCGGCACCACCGCTCCCGCAGCGAACGGAAACCGAGGGTCAGCTTTCCAGACGTGCACGTGCGAGTCAACGAGGGTATACGGAAACCCACTGGGCACCCACGCGGCCGCAAGTGCGGATCCAAGAAATTCTCTACGATTCAAACGGCCTGTCGTCTCCTTTGGCGTCAGTATATGGAACGCTTCCGTTTGCCTTTGCGGAACTTCCCCAGCGCCAGCGCGTATCGCCTTGAATGCGTTCTCGTGTTCTTGCATTCGGGCTCTGTCTTCTCGCGTCCTCACTCTTCGCTCAAACCCCCGCACGGCATCTCACCGACGCCCAATGGCGTGAAGATATGCTGGCCATGCGCAAGGCCATGGTGGCCAACCACAAAAATCTCTACCACTCCGTCACACCGCAACAGCTCGACCAGGCCTTCGCCGCGCTCGACCACGATCTGAGCACGCTCTCCGACGCGCAGATCACCGTGCGCCTCGTCGCCATCGCGGCGCTGGTCAACGACGGCCACAGCGGCATCGGCATCACCTTCCGCCCCGGCCTCACCCATGTCGGCCTCTGGATGGTTTCTTACCCTGACGGCATTTACGTCGAAGAAGCCGCGCCCGAGAACAAGGCCCTGCTCGGCGCCCGCCTCGAACGCATCGGAGACGTCCCGATCGACGACGCTCTCGCCCGCATGCAAAAGATCTTCTCCTGCGAACCCGGTAACTGCAGCCACCAGGAGACGTGGCCGCTCTCCATGTTCCTCGTGGATCCGCTCGTTCTCAACGGTCTTGGCCTCAGCAACTCGCCGGGCGAAGCGACTTATACCCTCAGCAAAGACGGTCACACCTCCACCGTCACGCTCAAGCCGGTTGTCAATGCTCGTGAACTCCATCCCTTCGTGCCGAAGGACTGGCCACATGCCATCACCGCACGCGGCGAGCAGCCCCTGGCCAACCCGTGGTCTGAGAACATTGCCTTCGCCGAGGTGCCCTCCGCGCACGTACTCTATCTGCAGTTCAACTCCGTCTACCCACCGCCGGGCCAGACCATGGACCAGTTCGCCGCCGGTCTTGAGCAGTTCATCACCGCGCACGCCGACGATCGCCTCATCGTCGACCTTCGCCACAACGGTGGCGGGGACAACACGAACCTTCGTCCGCTTCTCATCGCCATCGCGCGCTCGCGCTTTAACCACCGCGGCCACCTCTTCGTCCTCATCGGCCCTTACACCTTTTCCGCGGCGCAGAACTTTACCAACCGCCTCGGGAACGTTACCGAGGCGATCTTCGTCGGCCAGCCGACCGGCAGCAACCCGAACATGTATGGCGACCCCAAAGGCTTCGAGCTGCCCAACAGTCATCTCGACGTTAGGATGGCGCACATCTGGTGGCAGGACGAAGACCCGGGTGACGACCGCACCGCTACTTTCCCCGAGATCGCCATCTCGCCGGACACCTTCGCGGACGCCCTCGCCGGCAAGGACGCTGCGCTCCACTATGCGCTTTACGCGCCCATTCCGCCGCGCCTCGAAGACCTCATCGCCACCGCCGCCGAACAAGGTCACGTTCAGGCACTCGAAGCCCTCAATGCCTACGCCGCCGATCCGTTGCATCGCTATGCGCAGAGCTACGAGGACCGCCTCAATAACCTCGCCTCGCGGCTAGCACAAACCGGCAAAACGCAGGCCGCGGTCACAGTGCTCCAGATCAACGCAGACACCCACCCCAGGTCCTGGCAAACCTTCGATTACCTCGGCGAAGGCTACCAGCTCCTGCACGACAATCCGCACGCTCTTGCCGCCTACCACCGCTCCCTCGAGCTCAACCCCTCCAACACTCACGCGCAGCACGAGATCGAGCAACTCCAGCACGTCCCCTAATTCGTGGGAACAAAACCGCCCTCTGTCCTCTTCTCGTCCACCCTGCGCACGATGTCCTCCTGCGACTCCGCGCCATCCAACACTGCGCGGTTCACTGCGTCAAAGTAGTGCAGCATGGCCGCGGTCTCGTCCAATTCCGCAATCTCGCGGTTCAGCACCGCCGAGTAATTCTTCAGATCGTCGACGCTCATCTTCGAGAAGTCCGGCGCGCTGTCCTTTCCCGCGTCCTCGAAACTCCGCTCAAATTTCCGCTCCAGCTCCTGCTTCTCCACCGCCACACTCGCCATGTCTCTCTCCTGGGCCTTGAGCGGCTCCTCCTGCTGGTAGAGAAACGAATACACCGCCGTCTGCTTGTCCGAAAGCAGACCCACGCGCCCGGTCGCTCGCGCGCTGTCCCACATCGCCTCCGACGGCAACGGAACGTTTCCTGTGGTCGTACTCCTGCCCTGCGGGTCGCTCAACCCACCGCCCTTCGCAGCCGCTTCATCCACTCCCCGGTGCCACGCGACCAGTGAGTCCTTGAGCGCTGCTACGCGCGCGAAGTCCATCTTGAGCGCAGCCTCGTTGCGCTCGCCCTCTTCGTGCAGCTCCCGCTGCAGCACGTGTCGCTCGTGCACCCGGTGCATCCACTCGAACCCTTGCTCCAACCCCAGCGCAATCAGCAGACCCACCGTAATTGTTCCCAGGTGAATCCAGAACTGTGCCCACGTGTGCACCGGCTCATGTGGCGGATGAACGTCCATTCAGCTGGCCTCTCTCACTCAGCAGTATCTATAGGCGCGGCCCAACAAACAGCGGCTGCGAGCCATAACTGCCAGCCACGGCCGCCTCGATTATGGCATGCACAAAGACTTCCTCACGGCACCGCGTGGCCGACATTGCTATCCACGAACAGAAGGTTCTCGAAGCACGAGATATCAGCAGGTCCGTGCCTACTGGGCCACCGGATCTCGCTGCGTGAGCAAAATTCTGTTAATTTGATTGCGGTCGAAGGTCTGGATGTTACCGCCAATGCGGATCTCGACTTGCTTTGCGTCGACGGAGAGCAAATCACCAGACAGTACAGAACCGTCCCGCAATTCAATGGTGTCGTGGGAGGAAGTGCCGAGTTCGTAGCTTACGCTGCCCCCGCTCGCATCGCGGGGCCCCATCTCCAGCGGAAAGCGGCCGGTGTTGTAGCCTTCCTTGCTGAACGTGAGTATGTGCTTTCCGAGGGTCACCTCTGCGATCTTCGGAGTGGTACCGATCCCTTTTCCGTCCAGCATGACGACCGCTCCCTGTGGGACCGAGTTGATGGTGACAGATAGAGTGCGTGGCGCACTCGCCGCCACAGCGACTGAAGCTGGTGCGCCGGAGACGTAAAGCGTTATCTCAAACTTTACGGTCTCGTGGGCCCTACGTTCGTGAGGTCGATGTTGCCGTCACCGATGCGCGCGTGCGCCTTGTCGAAGACATAGAGGGACATATCGACGCTGCCGAGCGTCTTGTCTGAGAGATTTTCGGCCGTTGCATCGGTGACGTAGGTGTGTTCCTTGCCTACGCCGTTTACCAGAAGTTTGAACTTGGAGAAAGTGAATCGGAGAACCGGAGTGCCGGAGTCTGGCCAGGTTACTGTCTGAAAAGGAGTGTCTTTAGACGCGAAAGATGGCAGTGCAACGAACAGCAAGAGAACTACGGCATAAATTCTGCGCATGCATTTCTACCCTTTTGGAATGTCACGTGGCAGTTTACACACAGACAAAGGGTTATTCCTGACAAGATCGATTAGCGCGATACGCACATCCACTCAAGTCGCTTTCCCAAAATCCATCACATCCCCGACCCGCTATCCTCATCTCTGACCATGACCCTCCGCGACGCGCTCCTCGAAGCCTCCGCCTCCATCTCCCGCCGCGACGCCGAGACCCTGCTCGCTCACATCCTCCATCGCGACCGCGCCTGGCTCCTCGCCAACAGCGAAGACGACCTCACATCTCAGCATCTCGGATCCTTCCGCGCGCTGGTTGCCCGCCGCGTCGCCCAGCACCCGCTTCAGCACCTCACTGGCACGCAGGAGTTCTTCGGCCTCGCCCTCGGCGTCACCCCCGACGTCCTCATCCCCCGTCCCGAGACCGAGCATCTCGTCGAAGCCGTTCTCGAATGGGCCCGCTCCCAGCCTGACCCGCATCTTCATATTGCCGATGTCGGCACCGGCTCCGGCGCCATCGCCATTGCTCTCGCCTCCGTCCTCGAACACGCCCACCTCACCGCCATCGATATCTCGCCCGCCGCGCTCGCTGTCGCCAATGACAACGCCGGCCGCCTCGGCGTCGCTGGCCGCATCCGCTTCCTTCAAGGCGATCTCCTCACCCCGCTGCTCAAGCCCCACGCCTCGCGCGATCCGCTCTTCACCGGGGACCCTCTCAATCCGCTCCTCGCCGGCTCCGACCCCTTCGATCCCCTGACCACGCGCCCCAACTCCGCCTTCGATACCCCCGCCTTCGACGTCATCGCCTCCAATCCTCCCTATGTCGCGCTCGACGACGCCGGCACGCTCGCCCCCGAGGTCCGCGATCACGAACCCGCGCTCGCCCTTTACGCCGGCCCCTCCGGCCTCGACATCTACCGCCGCCTTATCCCTCAGGCCTTCGATCTCCTCCGCCCCGGCGGTCTTCTCGCCCTGGAGATCGGCTACGGCCAGCGCGACGCCCTCATCGAGCTGCTCGCCGACTGGCAGTCCGTCCGCTTCCTCGACGACTACGCCGCCATCCCCCGCGTGGCCCTCGCCACCCGCCCCTGAAATCAGAGGCCGCTCCCGCTCTCATACAATCGACCCTGACATGTCTGAAGCCACACCTGTACTCACCACCATCGCCGACCTCAAGCAGCACGTCGGTCAGCCCGTCACACTCCGCGGCTGGCTCTACAACCTGCGCAGCTCCGGCAAGCTCCTCTTTCCCACCTTCCGCGATGGCACCGGCACCGTCCAGGGCATCGTCCCCAAGGCCGCCGTCCCCGAGCAGGTCTTCGACACCCTCAAGAACCTTACGCTCGAGTCCTCGCTCACCGTCACCGGCACCGTCCGCGAGGACCAGCGCGCGCCCTCAGGCGTCGAGCTCGACGTCTCCGGCGTCACCGTCACGCAGCGCATCCCCGAAGAGACGCCCTACCCCATCTCGCGCAAAGAGCACGGCGTCGACTTCCTTATGGAGCACCGCCATCTCTGGCTCCGCACGCCGCGCCAGTCCGCCATCCTTCGCGTTCGCGCAGCAATTATGCGGGCCGCAGCGGAATACTTTGATATCAATGGATTCATCCGCACCGATCCACCCATCCTCACGCCCAACGCCTGCGAAGGCACCTCCGACCTCTTCGAGATGAAGTACTTCGACGAAGAGATGGCCTACCTCACGCAATCCGGCCAGCTCTACGTCGAGGCCACCGCCCTCGCGCTCGGCAAGGTCTACAGCTTCGGCCCCACCTTCCGCGCTGAAAAATCCAAAACCCGTCGCCACCTCACCGAGTTCTGGATGATCGAGCCCGAGGAGGCCTACCTCGACCTTGACGGCCTCATGGCCCTCGCCGAAAACTTCCTCACCCACATCGTCACCCGCGTGCTGGAGCACCACCGCGCCGACCTCACCGTCATCGGCCGCGACATCACCAAACTCGAAGCGATCGCCACGCCCGGCGAATACCCTAAGCTTACCTACGACGAAGCCCACGCCATGCTCGAAGCCGCCTACAAGGACGGCAAACTCGAAAACCCGCACACCTACGGCGACGACTTCGGCTCGCCCGACGAAACCTACATCTCCTCGCAATTCGACAAGCCCGTCATGGTGCACCGTTATCCCGCCGACATCAAGGCCTTCTACATGGAGCCCGACCCGAAGGACCCCACCAAGGCCCTCTGCGTCGACGTGCTTGCCCCGAAGGCTACGGCGAAATCATCGGCGGCTCGCAGCGCATCGACGACTACAACCTCCTCAAATCCCGCATCGAGTCCCACAACCTCCCGCTCGCCGCCTTCCAGTGGTACCTCGACCTCCGCAAGTACGGCAGCGTCCCCCACTGCGGTTTCGGCATGGGCATCGAGCGCTGCGTCGCCTGGATCTGCGGCCTCGAGCACGTCCGCGAAACCATTCCCTTCGCCCGCACCCTCAACCGCATCTATCCCTGAACCTTACCTAACAATCCTGTTAGCTCACGCGGTTGTGCATCGTTGCCCGAGGCGATGCCCCTGCAAGCGTCGACCCGTCCCTCGAGCTTCGCTCACCATCAAAGCAGTTGGTGATATAGCGCACCAGGTACTCCGGATGAATCGGCTTCTCGATCAGCGGAAACTCATACCCGGCCCTGCGTGCATTCTCCAGGTCAGCTCCCGTCGCATGGCCTGAGAACAGCAGAATCTCGCACGCCGGAAACTCGTCCGTC
Organism: uncultured Acidobacteriaceae bacterium; assembly: GCA_963713395.1. Classification (GTDB taxonomy): domain Bacteria; phylum Acidobacteriota; class Terriglobia; order Terriglobales; family Acidobacteriaceae; genus Granulicella. The sequence goes on from CAVQLS010000005.1 coordinate 329,596, forward strand.
ATCTGCATCGCCAGCTCGATTCCATCCGTTTCGGGCATCCGTATGTCCGTCAGCAGAAATCCCGGCGATCTCTCGCGCGCCGCATGCAGCGCCGCCGTTGCGTTGTATACCGGCTTCGCCTCGAAGCCCGCCTGCGACAGGATCATTGCCAGCGTATCGGCCACCAGCGGTTCATCGTCCACGACCAACACCGTACGCCGCTCTGTGTCGCTACTCGGGAACGGAATCTCTGACAGTGGAACTACCTCGAAATGAAGCTTCCTGGCCATGGCAACTACCTCTACTCACCACCCTAGGCGTCTCTTCGGGATACGGGTTAAGTCGTTTAAACCTTTTGTTTTCACGAGCGTTTTCGTCAAAACAACCTCTTGCCATAAAGAGCGCATCGACCTATATTGTTATCGTCGCTTTAGGTTTGTATGTCGTTAGCGTCAGATTAGCGCCACGCCAGCTTAGAGGAGGCTCCCATGGCCAGCAATGAAGATCAGATCCGTTCAAACTCCATGCGTTTCGAATCCGTTTCGCAGGCAGACGTTCCCAAAGGGCGGGATGGGAAGCACAAGCAGATCATCACGCAACTACTCAGTGACATCGAGCAGCTCAAAGTCGGCTCAGCGCTGAAAGTGCCGCTCGCCGAGCTTCCTGATTCCAAAGAGAACATCCGCTCCGCCCTCAGCCGTGCCGCCGCCCAGCGCAATCTTCATATTGCGACGTCCAGTAACGACGAGTTCCTCTTCGTCTGGAAGCTTGACCAAGCCAAATAGGTTTGCGTCGCCGAACCACCAAGGCCTTCTGCGTCGACGTCTTCGCGCCCAAGACCTGCGACAGAATTATCGGCGGTTCGTAGCGTTCTCGAGTACACCCGCGAGGCAGGAGCGCATCGTGGCATAAACCCCGGCGCACCGGTCGGCCACGACCCCGTTCGAACGAGATTTTCTGCAACTCATTGCGCACGGTACTTAAGTTATGTATTTGCAACATCGACAAGGCAGATTTGGCATCTGACTGCCGCCTGTATATGCAAGAACTTGCACAATTAGTCATTTCCCAGAAAAATGGGCGCTTATTATCAAGTACTTACGGGCAGCAAAGATGGCTCCCCACCTGCTTTATGAAGGTCAAGCCACACACAAGTGGGGAGGATGAATGAAAGTTCTAAGCGGGATCTCTGTACTTGCACTTCTTATAGCGGGGGCGGCTACGCCTTCGTTTGCGACGTCACTTGCACCGGGCGGGACAGTAGCTCCGACCGTTGTCACGGGCAACTTCTTTTCTACCTTCACCGTACTCGGCGACACCGGCACGGTTGCCTATACGCAGGGTGATGACTCCGGCACGATCCGGGAATGGGTTGGCACGTGGTCTGGCAATCCGGTCTCCGGCGACGATATGGTCTTCGTCTACCAGGTGACCCTTAACGGCGGCGACGCTGAGCGCGTTACCGGCGGAAGCTATGCAGGGTTCACGACGGATGTCTTTACCAACGTGGATGGCTCCGGAACTACGGCCCCGTCCGATTCCACGCGCACGAGCGGCTCCGGAGTTGTGGTTGGTTTCGACTTCAACCCGAATCTGGTGCCAGTCTCCACGACCTACCTATTGATCGTCGACACAAATGCCAACGGTTATACAACCGGGCCGATGTCGGTGATTGATGACAATACCTTCACCACTCCTGGCTTCGCACCTGCCAATACACCGGAGCCTTCGACTCTGAGCCTTCTCGGCACTGGCCTTCTGGCCGCCGGCGCTGGCCTCCGTCGCAAGATGCGCCGCGCGTAAACACTAACCAACCTGTCGGGCTTCAGTATGTGGGAGAGTCGATCCTTGACTCTCCCACCTCCCCAACGGACAACCTCTTACCTCTAGGCGACTCAAAATCGTCCCTGGCCATTGATTTGTTTGGATGTGCGAGAGACTTGGCCCTAAGCGCCCTTTACTCAATAGTTAATCGCGCGACACATTGGCAGACAGTTGTCCTTTAAGCCTGCAAAATCTTGCTTAAGGGAAACCGTCGCCAAAAGATTGTTGTCGCGATTTCAACAGCTTGCATTCTTAGAGATTGGCCACTCAACTGCCTCCTTCCTATGCAGAATCACCCGAAATTGTGGGGAGGAAGCGAATGAAATTTCTGAGTGGAATCTCTGTGGCAGCACTTCTGATGGCGGGGGCTACGCCCTCGTTTGCGACTTCGCTTGCACCTGGCGGCACTGTAACTCCGGCAAATGCCGCCGGTTTCGTTGCAAACTTTACCGTGCTGGCCACTACCGGCCCGGTCGCCTATAACACTGGTTCTGACGCCGGCACCATCCAGGAATGGGTGGGCACCTGGACCGGTAACCCCGTCGCTGGTGACGACATTGTCTTCGTCTATCAAGTGACGGTAGCCAGTGTCCCTGGGGCCAGCTCGGACGCCGAGCGCGTCACGGGCGGAAGCTTCGCCGGCTTTACGACTGATGTGTTCTCCAACGCGGACGGCGGCGGCACCACGGCACCGACCGATGCCACGCGCACTAGCGGCGCAGGAGTTGTGGTCGGTTTTGACTTCAACCCAAATCTGGTTCCCCCCGACACGAGCTACCTATTGATCGTCGACACCAACGCCAACACTTGGACGGCTGGCCCGATGTCGGTGATTGATGACACGACCTTCACCACGCCCGGCTTCGCACCTGCGAATACACCGGAGCCTTCGACCCTGAGCCTGCTCGGCACCGGCCTTCTGGTCGTCGGCGCTGGCCTCCGTCGCAAGATGCTCCGCAAATAAACGGGAGAGAGTTCTCTCTATCTCCTCTCCCCACGGCAACTATTCCGCTCCAATCGAGGCGCCCGCTATGGGTGCCTCGATTTGCTTCGCGGCACGAGCCTTCCTGGTCGCTGTCGGTTCTCAAGCCCCCGCGCTTAGCTCTCTACTGCGCGGGGAGAGCGTACTCTTCCCCATTTTAAAGGAAACACTCGGCCGTCATCTGACCCAAGAACGGGGTCGGCAGAGCCACCACCGTCCACCCGGACGCCGCCTCCGGCATGGAGATCCCATGGCTGTCGACCATGTGCGGCAATCCTGACCTGATTGCAGAGAATGTAAATTTTTGTCGAATCCCTGATAAATGGAAGCCGACAACCTTTACAGTGGGGGCGCCCTATGCCCCTTTCTTTTCTGGACCGTGAACATTCGATCGCCTCTCCGGGATTCAGCCGCTGGCTGGTACCTCCCGCCGCGCTTGCCATACACCTGGCCATCGGTCAGGTGTATGCCTTCTCGGTCTTCAAGAACCCGCTGCTTGCGCTGCATGCGGCAGACGGCTCGATGTGGTCGCTGAAGGAGGTCGGCTACATCTTCTCGATTGCGATCGCCGTCCTCGGCCTCTCAGCGGCACTCTTCGGTGCCTGGCTTGAACGTGCAGGCCCCCGGCGCGCGATGTTCTATGCCGCGCTCTGCTTTGGTCTCGGCTTCGAGATCGCCTCGTTCGGTGCGGCCAACCACTCGCTGATGCTGATCTATCTGGGCTATGGGGTCATAGGGGGGATCGGACTTGGCCTTGGATATATCTCTCCGGTATCCACGCTGATCAAGTGGTTCCCGGACCGTCCAGGCCTTTCGACAGGGCTCGCCATCATGGGCTTCGGCGGCGGTGCGCTCATCGGAGCTCCGCTGGGCAACAACCTGATGGTCTACTTCAAAGCCCACGGCCACCCGAACCCCATCCCCATCACCTGGATCACGATGGGAGTTCTGTACTTCATCTTCATGATGTATGGAACATTCGCAATCCGCGTGCCGCGCCCGAGACTGGAAGCCGGAGGGCTGGGTGCCCAAGGCCACGCATAACGCACTGATCAGCACCCACAACGTCGCCGTTGAGCAGGCCTGGAAGACACGACAATTCTGGCTGCTCTGGATCGTTCTCTGCACGAATGTAACCGCCGGCATCGGCATTCTCGAGCAGGCCGCGCCGATGATTCAAGACTTCTTCAAAGGGCACATCGCCGCAGCAGCTGCCGCCGGATTCGTCGGTCTCCTCAGCCTCTTCAATATGGGCGGGCGCTTCTTCTGGGCCAGCACCTCGGACTTCCTCGGCCGAAAAACGACTTACTTCGTCTTCTTCACGCTCGGCCCCATCCTCTACTTCTTCATGCCGTTCACCGGCTCCAACCACCTGAACTCAGTCGTTCTGTTCGTCGCGATCGCCTGCGTGGCGCTCTCGATGTACGGCGGTGGTTTCGCCACCGTCCCCGCGTATTTGAAGGATCTCTTCGGCGGCTACAACGTCTCGGCCATCCACGGGCGTCTGCTCACCGCATGGTCAGTGGCCGGCATCGTGGGGCCACTCATCGTCAACGGCATCCTCGATCATTACAAGGCCGCCGGACTGAATCGGATGGATGGCTATCGCGTCGTTCTGCACATCATGGTCGGTCTGCTGGTCGTTGGCTTCATCGCCAACCTCATGATTCGTCCCGTCGCCGAGCGCTTCTGGCTGAAGGAAACTCCCGCGCCCGAAACCGCGGCGCACTAATGAGAGGAGAAGGACCGTATGGAAGAGACAAGAAAGTCTTCGCCGGCAATGATCGCGATCGCGTGGATCATCGTCGGCGTGCCGCTCTGCTGGGGTGTTTACAAATCAGGGCTGAACGCTGTGAAGCTCTTCCAGCCCCAACCTCCGGCGACAGCGCCTGCCGCGCCGAAGTAGCCGCGGCAGCGCATTTTCAATTCTCAGGACCTTACGCGAGGACTGCGGCCTCCTCCTGCACGAGCGGTCGGACTTCGTTTCCCAGCAGCGCGATCGCACGCAGCATCTTGTCGTGCGTCAGCGGCCCTCCGGACATCATCAGGCTGATCTGCGAGACCCCGCCCAGCGAGTCGCTGATGTGCCGCATCTTTGCCGCCGCAGTCTGCGGCGAACCCAAGATAAATGCGCCCGCCGGGCCGCGCTGTGCATCGAACGCCGTGCGAGTCATCGGCCCCCAACCGCGCTCTTTGCCGATGCGGCTGAAGGTATGCGAGTACGCGGGCCACAGCCCATCGGCCGCCTGCTGATCGGTCTCCGCGACGTAGCCGATAGAGTGCACTGCCACGTCCAACGACTCCGGAGCATGCCCCGCACGGCGACCAGCCTCGCGATAGAGATTGATCAACGGGCGGAAACGATGAGGCTCGCCGCCGATGATCGCAACGGTCAACGGCAGTCCAAGCATCCCCGCCCGCACAAAGGAGTTCGGCGTGCCGCCCACGCCGAGCCGGATAGGAAGCATAGGCTGCACGGGACGCGGCCACACGCCCTGTCCGCTCAGCGAGGCACGGTGCTTTCCCTCCCAGTGGATCTTGACCTCATCGCGCAATTGCAGCAGCAGGTCCAGCTTCTCCGCGAATAGCTCGTCGTAGTCCTTCAGGTCGTAGCCAAAGAGCGGATACGACTCGATGAAGGAGCCTCGTCCGACGATAATTTCGGCGCGACCCTTCGACACTAGGTCGAGCGTCGCAAACTCCTGAAAGACGCGCACAGGGTCGTCCGAGCTGAGCACTGTGACCGCGCTCGTGAGGCGAATCTGTTCCGTGCGCGTTGCTGCAGCGGCCAGCAGTACAGCAGGCGAACTGGCGACGTACTCCTCGCGATGGTGCTCGCCAATGCCGAAGCTGTCGATGCCCACGCGATCGGCGACCTCAATCTCCTCCATCAATTGCGCGACGCGGTCGCGGCCCTGCTCCCCGGCCGGGCGGCCGTCCGCCAGCATCTCCACAAAGCTATCAATTCCGATCCGCATAATTTTCTCTCCCAATTCCATCCATTTCAATTATATTGATGTCAATAGGTATCGAAACGATGCAGAGTCCATCGAAGGCCGCGAAGCCTCCCAAGTCCCAGAAGCCCGTTACCGCTGCCAAATCCAAGCAACCAAAGGACGAGCGGCACGCGAAGCCTGACAAGTCCGACAAGGTTTCGGGCACGCAGTTGTGGCTGGTGCTCATCAAGGCCTATCACTCACTGCTCGGCTTCACGGAGAATACGCTGAAGGAAAGCGGGCTCGGGGACTCTGAGTTTCGCATCCTGGAGGCGCTGCTGCACAAGGGCCCGATGCCTGTAAATACTATTGGGCCCAAGGTATTCCTGACGCCGGGTTCCATCTCCGTCGCGGTTGATCGCCTGCTGAAGCGCGCACTCGTCACTCGCACGAATAGCTCTGAGGATCGGCGCGTGCGGGTCGTCGACCTCACGCCCTCAGGCCGCCGCCTGATCGAGCAGGTCTTCGCTGCACATGCGCGCCAGGTGGACCGGCTTGCCGAGGTGCTCAGCCCCAAGGAGCGCCGGCAGATTGCACGTGGACTGAAGGCGTTTGGCAAGTCCGCCGCGCACATCGGCTCCTGAGCCCACGATCCCTTCTCGCCATGTTCCAATAGAAGAGAAGGAAATCTCCGAAGAACAATGGCTCTTAACTGTGGAATCGTAGGACTGCCGAACGTCGGCAAGTCCACCATCTTCAACGCGCTCACGGCGGCCAAGGCGCAGGCCGCCAACTACCCGTTCTGCACCATTGACCCCAACGTGGGCATTGTCAGCGTGCCGGACGAGCGGTTGGATCGCATCGCCGCAATCTTCGAGCCGAAGTCGCTTGTTCCCACCACGATGGAGTTCATCGACATCGCTGGCCTGGTCGCCGGCGCAAGCAAGGGTGAGGGCCTCGGCAACCAGTTCCTCGGCCATATCCGTGCGACAGATGCGATCGTGCATGTTGTTCGCTGCTTCGACGATCCCGAGGTCGTGCACGTCGCAGGCGGCATCAATCCGCTCTCGGATATTGATGTCATTAACACGGAGCTGATGCTGGCGGACCTCGACTCTGTCGAGAAGCGCACCCAGCGACTGGAAAAGCTGGCCAAGAACTCGACCGATCCGAAGATCAAGAGCGAGGTCTCGGGCGTTGCGAAGATCAAGGCAGTGCTCGAGGAGGGCCGGCCCGCGCGTACGACCGACCTGACCGATGATGAGCGTGTCGCCACCCGCGACCTTCAGCTCATCACCGCGAAGCCGATGCTCTACGTGGCGAACGTAGACGATGCCTCGCTCACGAGCGGCAACGGATACACTGCGCAGGTGGAGCAACGCGCCGCCGAGGAGGGCTCGCAGGTCGTCCGCATCTCCGGCGCGATGGAAGCGGAGATTGCGCTGCTGGAGCCTGCGGAACGCACCGAGTTTCTCGCCGACATGGGCCTCAGCCAGCCCGGCCTCAACCGCCTCATCCACGCGGGTTACCGGCTGCTCGACCTGGTCACCTACTTCACTGCCGGGCCGGACGAGTGCCGTGCGTGGACGATCCGTCGCGGAACCAAGGCACCGGGCGCTGCAGGCGTCATCCACTCCGACTTCGAGCGTGGCTTCATTCGCGCGGAGGCCTACAACTGCGAGGACCTCTTCCGCCTCGGCACCGAGCAGGCCATCAAGGAAGCAGGCCTCATGCGCTCCGAAGGCAAGGAGTATGTGGTGAAGGATGGGGATGTCTTGTTCTTCAAATTCAACGTCTGATGGAGAAAGGCGCGGCGAGCGGGACCGCTAGGCGCGGTCCTGCCACAGACCACTCCAACTCTCAGCGACGACCACACTGTTGCCCGGATTCCGCGGGTCGTAACGAACCTGCAGCGGTTGGTCCAGCCGCCAGCCGGTCACGCGGTCCGGCAGTTTGGAGACATCCTGCGCGCAGTCGTAAGTCACGCCGGCGAGCCGGTAGCTGTAGATGAGCACCTCAGGCGAGATTTCGGTCGTCTCCTCGCCGCCCAGCGTGCGCGCGTCGATCAGCACGCCGTCGGTGATGCGTCCCATGGTCGCCAGGCGGTCCCTGCGACGGCGCTCCATCTCCTCCGCCGTCGGCCGGCGCGAGCGCACATACATCCACACCGCGGTTCCGGCGACGACCACTCCCGCACCCACACCGCCGGCCACACGCGGATTAATTCCGTGCAGCAGGTGCGTCAGATGCTGGATCGAGGGCCTCACAGGAGATGAGATGAGCATAGCGCAGGCTGTGACTGCAAGCGCTACGCCAGCCAATTGGAGAGGAACCACTCGTGGTGCGGCGATATACTTCAGGTTGCTCATGAACGGAAAAACTTCAGGTACAGGATCACGGCGCAGGCAGCCTTCCGGCAATCACCCAACCGTGTCGCACCACGTGACACCACCGCCCCTTGACCTTGGCGAGGGACGTCGTGTTCGCTCCACTACCGTCCTGTGCGTGCAGCGCAACGGAGCGATGGTGATGGCGGCCGACGGCCAGGTGACGCTCGGCTCAACGGTGATGAAGCAGACCGCGCGCAAGATCCGTAAGCTCTACAACGACAAGGTCCTCGCCGGATTCGCGGGTTCCACGGCGGACGCCTTCTCACTCTTCACGCGCTTTGAAGCGAAGCTCGAGCAGTACACCGGCAACCTCGGCCGCTCGGCCGTCGAGCTCGCCAAGGACTGGCGCACAGACAAGCTGCTCCGCCAGCTCCAGGCGCTGCTCATCGTTGCCGATGGCAAGCAGATGTTCGTGCTCTCCGGGGATGGCGACGTCATAGAGCCTGACCCGGTAGGCGACGGAATTATTGCGACTATCGGCTCCGGCGGCAGCTTCGCGCTGGCCGCTGCGACGGCTCTGATGGAAAACACCGAGCTCTCTGCACGCGAAATCGTCGATCGCAGCATGAAAATTGCCGCCGACATCTGCATCTACTCCAACCAGAGCATCATGATCGAAGAGATCAACGCAACCTGACACTCAGGACAGCAAGGCATCGATGGCTATATATCTCCCTGGCACCGCAGAAGACCAGCCGCTCTCGCTTGAAGAGCTGACACCTCGCGAGACGGTCGCCGAGCTCGACAAATACGTCATCGGGCAGGCGGCCGCCAAGCGCGCGGTCGCCATCGCGCTGCGCAATCGCACGCGCCGCCAGAAGCTCGGGCCCGAGCTCGCCGAGGAGATCATGCCGAAGAACATCCTCATGATCGGCTCGACGGGCGTGGGCAAGACGGAGATTGCGCGACGTCTCGCGAAGCTGACCAACTCGCCCTTCCTCAAGGTCGAGGCCTCGAAGTTCACCGAGGTCGGCTACGTCGGCCGCGACGTCGAGTCCATCGTGCGTGATCTCGTCGAGGTGGGCATCGACATGGTGCGCGAGGAGAAGCTCGAGGAGATCGAGGATCGCGCCGAACTCGCCGCCGAGGATCGCCTGCTCGAGATGCTGCTGATGCAGCCGAGTGCACCCCCACCCGCGATTGCCGAAACACCGCTGCAGCCAGCGTTCATCGCGGGGCAGGAGGGCATTGAAGACGCCCGCCAACCGTTGCCCGTGCCGACCGATAACGACCGCAGCCGCGAACGCGAGCGTCTGCGCCAGCAGTTCCGCGAGGGCCGTCTCGACGACCGGCTCGTCGAACTGGAGACCCGCGACCGCGGCCAACCGCAGATCGAGATCCTCTCCAACCAGCCGCCGGAAGAGATGGATTCGAGCGGCCTGCGCGACATGCTCTCCGGCCTGCTTTCGCAGCGCACACGCAAGCGCCAGCTCAAAGTTGCAGAAGCCTTCGATTACCTCGTACAGGAGGAGGAATCGCGCCTGCTCGACATGGACCAGGTCACGCGCGTAGCCGTCGAGCGCGTGGAGGACTCCGGCATTGTCTTTCTCGACGAGATCGACAAGATCGCCGGCCGCGAGGGAGGCCATGGCCCCGACATCTCGCGCGAGGGCGTGCAACGCGACATCCTGCCTATCGTCGAAGGCACGACGGTCAACACAAAGTACGGCTTTGTCGCGACGGATCACATCCTCTTCATCGCCGCGGGTGCCTTCCACGTCTCCAAGCCGTCAGATCTTATCCCGGAGTTGCAGGGCCGCTTTCCCATCCGCGTCGAACTGAAGGCCCTCACCGTCGAAGACTTCCTTCGCATCCTCACAGAGCCGCGCGCCTCGCTCGTCAAACAGTCCATCGCACTGCTCGAGACCGAGGGCCTCAAGCTTGAGTTCGCTCCCGAGGCGCTCGAAGAGATGGCCCGCTTCGCCTTCCAGGTGAATGAGAATACGGAGAACATCGGCGCTCGCCGCCTGCACACCATCATGGAGAAGGTGCTCGATGAGATCAGCTTCCACGCCCCGGACCTCGTGAAGCCTCCGGTGACTGCCCATGACCCACAGCCGGATGCGAAGCAGCCCAACCTCCCGGTGCTGCACGAGCGCGTCAACGATAAAGGCGCCACGGAAAAGGCCCTCACCGTCACGCGCGAGTACGTCCAGCAGCAGGTCGCCAGCATCGTGAAAAATCAGGACCTAAGCCGTTACATCCTGTAGCGCAAAACACGCGACCTCGTGCGCGCCCCAAGGTATCCTTGAATTCAGCACCCGGAGCCCCTGGATGTCCCAGTCGCGCCTGCGCAAGCTGCTGATCGTGTACCTGCTGCTTCTGGTCCCGATCGGCTGGCTGGCGATGAAATATCAGCCTTTTCTGCTGGACGGCGATGCAGTCTCCTACATGGACATCGCCGACCTGCTGCACGCGCATCGCTGGGCCGGCGCGGTCAACGGCTACTGGCATCCTCTCTACCCTGCGGTGCTCGCTAGCGCTCAGATCCTCTTTCATCCGACACGCTGGAACGAAATCCCCGCCTACTACTTCGCGAACTACGCAATCTTTCTCCTCGAGCTCGTCGCTATGGTGGCGTTCGTCTACGCGCTCGACCGCCTGCGCACACGCACGCTGAGCGACAGTGCACCGCCGCTGCTCTCGCGCGAGGCACTCGCTCTGCTCGGGAGCGCGCTCATCGTCATCGCCTCGCAGCGTGAGCTCGCGATCGGTCTTGTTCGCCCGGATGCTCTGCTTCAGGCGCTGATGCTGCTCGCCTTCGCGATGCTTCTGAATGCCCTGGCAACCGAAAGCCTGAGCTACGCGCCGCTAATGGGTCTCTTCTTCGGCCTCGCGTATCTCACAAAGTCCTTCGCATTCGTCGTAGCGCTGCTCTCGATCGGCGTGATGTTCCTGTTCCAACTCTGGCTGCAGCGTCGACCGCTCGCTCGCGTCGTCACGAACGCGGCGCTTGCGCTGGTTGTCTTCGGCGTAGTCGCCGGGCCTTACATCGCCGCGCTCTCACATCAGAAGCACCGTTTCGATTTCGGCGATTCCGGCGCTCTCAACTACGCGTGGTACACCGGCGGCGTCGAGAAGATGCACCTCGAGCCATGGATGACCTCGAGCTTCGGCCCGGCAACCGTGCAGCTTATCCACCCCGAGCAGCAGCTCCTCGCCTCGCCCGGCATCTACAGCTACCGCGCAGAACCGTACGGCACCTACCCCGACTGGTTCGACACGACGTACTTCAACGAGCGCATCATCCCGCATCTTAACCTGCCGGCGTTGATCAAACGCGACGAGCGGAACGTCGTGCTCGTCATCCGCTACCTCTTCAACCATCCCGAGGCCTGGATCCTGCTCCTGCTGCTCATCGCCCTGGGTGCGCGCCTGCGCTTCGGGAACTGGCGTCGCGACAACTTCTCGTTGCCGATGATCCTGCTCGGTCTCGCGATGTGGGCTCTCTATGGCCTCGTCAACGTCGAGGAGCGATATGTCACGCTCGCCTACCTCGTCGTTCTGCTGCCGGTCTTCGCTACGTTGCGTACACCTCGACCCAAAGCCGACGAATTCGGCGACAACGCCGTCCTCATGGCTGCCCTCCGTCTCCACCGCGATGATCGTGCTGCTCGCCTTCCTCGCCGCCGGCGAGAGCCTCCGTATCGCGCTCGAGCAGCGCCGCTACGAAACCCCGCTGCCGCATCCCTGGTACAACGCGGAGATGTTCGCCGCCGCGCAATCACTGCAGACGTTGGGCCTGCGTCCGGGCGACGAAGTCGCCTGCATGGGCGGCTACGCCTGCCTCAATCAGAACTACTGGGCGCGGCTCGCGGGCGTGCGCATCCTCACCGAGGTCTACAACCCCAACGGCGAACTCTTTCGGCAATGGGCCGGCCTGCCCAACCGCGCACAGGTGCTCGATGTGCTCCGTGCTCAAAATGCCAAGGTCCTCGTCGCGCAGTTTGATCCCGCAGCACTTGGCGATGACCCGGCTGCAGCGCAGGGCTGGATCCGCCTTGATGACACCGATCTCTACGCCTATCCGCTCACCCTTCGCGATACCCTGACACAAGGTGCACGCCACCCATCCGCAACTTCTTCGACCCTGCCGTGGAACACGACGCGCGAGGGAGGTCCATGAGCTCCACCGCATCATCGATCACATCCGAGTCCCCACTCGAGCTCACTATCGTCATGCCCTGCCTCAACGAGGTTGAAACCCTCGCGACCTGCATCGATAAGGCGAACGCCGCACTGCGCAGTAGCGGCATCGCCGGTGAAGTCGTCGTTGCAGACAACGGCTCGACCGATGGCTCTCAACAAATCGCTCACGACCACGGCGCGCGCCTGGTCCCCGTACCGATCCGCGGTTACGGCGCTGCACTGAATGCCGGCATCCTCTCGGCTAACAGTCCGTATGTACTCATGGCGGACGCCGACGACAGCTACGACTTCGCGCACGCTCCGCGCTTCCTCGCCGAGCTCCGCAACGGTGCCGAGCTCGTTATGGGCAACCGCTTCCTGGGCGGCATTGGCCCCGGCGCCATGCCTCCGCTGCACAGATACCTCGGCAATCCGGTGCTCAGCTTCCTTGGCCGCTGGCTCTTCCGCACGCCCATCGGTGACTTTCACTGCGGCATCCGCGCCTTCTCCGTCGACGCCTACAAGCGCCTCGACCTCCGCACCACTGGCATGGAGTTCGCCAGCGAAATGGTCGTCAAGTCGGCGCTGCTCGGCCAGCGCATGGTCGAGGTCCCCACGACGCTCAAGAAGGACGGCCGCAGCCGCCCGCCGCACCTCCGCACATGGCGCGACGGCTGGCGTCACCTTCGCTTTCTGCTGATGTACTCGCCGCGCTGGCTCTTTCTCATTCCCGGCCTCGCGCTCATGATCCTCGGCCTCGCGCTCATGGTCTGGCTGCTGCCCGCAGAGCGCCCGCTCGGTCACGTCAACCTCGGCGTCGACACGCTCGCCTACGCCGCCGCCGCCGTCCTGCTCGGCTTCCAGCTCGTCTTCTTCGGCGTCGCCGCCAAGGTCTTCGCCATCACCGAAGGCCTGCTGCCCGAAGACCCCAGCTTCGACCGCTGGTTCCGCTACATCACGCTCGAGACAGGTCTCGTCGCCGGAGTCCTGTTGCTGCTCATTGGTCTCGGCATCGCCATCTCGTCCGTCTTCTCCTGGGCGCATACCGGCTACGGCCCACTGCCGCCTGTGCAGATGATGCGGCACACGCTGCCCGCAATGCTCTGCCTCATGCTCGGCACCGAGGTCTGCTTCGCCAGCTTCTTCCTCAGCCTCCTCGGTCTGCGGCGACGCTGATCTTCCACCAGGGAGCCTCCCTTGCGTCTTCGCTCAGTGCTTCTTCTGGCCTCGCTCGCACTTGCACCTCTCGCGCACGCGCAGCAGATCGCATTCACCTTTGACGATCTGCCATCACACGGTCCGCTTCCACAAGGCGAGACTCGGCTGCATATCGCGCGATCGATCCTCGCCACCCTCAAGCAACAACACATTCCGCCGACCTACGGCTTCGTGAACGGCGTTCACCTCTCCACCGATCCCTCAAGCGCCGAAGTGCTGAAGGCATGGACCGCGGCTGGTCAGCCCTTGGGAAACCACACCTACTCGCACCCTAATCTCGGCAGCATGACTGCCGAGGCCTTCGAGCAGGATATCGAGAAGAACGAACCCATCCTGAAGCAATACGCGGGCGACTCCGACTGGCACTGGCTGCGCTTCCCGTTCCTCAGTGAGGGAGACACGCTAGAGAAGCGACGCGCCATCCGCGCCTGGCTCACCACGCATAACTACAAGATCGCTGAGGTAAATATGAGCTTCGGCGACTATCTCTGGAATCCTGTCTATGCCCGCTGCGTCGCGAACCACGACGAAGCCTCGATCAAGCAGCTGCACGATCTCTACCTCGCCGCCGCGGATGACGCGATCGCCCCCACTCGCGCTCTCTCCAAAGAGGTCTACGGACGTGATATCCCTTACGTTCTGCTGATGCACATCGGTGCCTTCGACGCGCGCATGCTGCCCGAACTCATCGCACTGTATCGCTCGCGCGGTTTCAGCTTCGTGAGCCTGCCCGAAGCCGAAAAAAATCCCGCCTACAGCGATGACGCCGACATAGCGCCCGCCGGCGGAACAGAGCTCGACCAGCTTGCGATCAAACGCAAGCTACCGATCCCACCTCAGCAGAACTACTCGAAAGAGCTCGACAGCATCTGCCAGTAGCCCCAAAATATCAGCGCAAAAACAAAGGCCGCTCAACCGAGCGGCCTTCACAACTTCGAGCTTCATTGAACTACACCTTCGCCATCTCGCCCACTCGCTTCGCCAGCATCTTCTCCAGATCCTCCAGCGCCTTCGAAAAGCCTTCGATGCCTTCCTTCAGCTTGTCGCTCGCCATCTTGTTCTCCGCGTGCATCTTGTCGAACGTCGCCTTGTCCACCGTGATCTTCTCGATCGGATCCTTCTTCGACGACTCCGGATCCAGCTTACGCGGAAGCACACCCTCGGTGTCCTGCAGTTCCTCGAGCAGCTTCGGCGCAATCGTGAGCAGGTCGCAACCGGCAAGTTCCTTAATCTCTTCTGAGTTGCGGAAGCTCGCGCCCATCACCACTGTCTTGTAGCCGAACTTCTTGTAGTAGTGATAGATCTCCGTCACCGATTGCACGCCCGGATCATTCGGGCCGTCGTTATTCCGGTTCGGCTCGTTCTTCTTGTACCAGTCAAGGATGCGGCCCACGAACGGCGAGATCAGCGTGACCTTGGCCTCGGCCGCAGCTACTGCCTGGTGCATCCCGAACAGCAGCGTCATGTTGCAGTGGATGCCTTCCTTCTCCAACTGCTCGGCCGCGCGGATACCCTCCCACGTGGATGCCAGCTTGATCAGTACGCGCTCATTGCCGATGCCTGCCGCGTTGTACTGCTTGATGATGTCGTGCGCCGCGGCAATCGAGCCCTCGGTGTCGTAGCTCAGGCGCGCGTCGACTTCGGTTGAGACGCGGCCCGGGACAATCTCCAGAATCTTGCGGCCGAAGGCCACGGCCAGCGACTTGAACGCGGCCTTGGCGACCTCTTCATCGCTCGCCTTGTCGCCCAGCTTCTTGCGCGCTTCGTCCAGCACGTCGTCCACAATCTTCTGGTACTCCGGCATGCCCGCGGCGGCCGCAATCAGCGAAGGATTCGTCGTCGAATCGGTCGGCTTGTACTGCTTAATCGCATTAATATCGCCCGTATCCGAAACGACCGTAGTCATCGACTTGAGCTGATCGAGAAGGTTCGCCATAGTTGACTCCAGGTAGAAACAAAGTAGCGCCCCGCAAGCCTCGCCAGGACGCCCAGTGCCTCCAGTATAGTCCTCTTCGCCGCCCTGCATCCCGATGCGACCGAGCCGCATTACCTCCGCGCGGCAACCAAATGCCGATACAGATCAATGGTTTGCGCTGCAATCGCGGTCCATGAGAAGTGCTCTTCCACGCGCTCACGTCCGGCCTCGCCCATGGCCTTCGCCTTCTTCGGGTCGTCCAGAAGCTCGGTGATCCGCACCGCCAGGTCGCGGCTGAACTGCTCCGGCTCCGTCGGAAAACTCGTCACCGGGTCCGCCACAAACGGCACGAGATAGCCGGTCAGCCCGTCGACAACTACCTCCAGGATTCCGCCCGTCGCCGACGCCACCACCGGCGCCCGGCACGCCATCGCCTCCAGGTTGATAATCCCGAACGGCTCATACACACTCGGGCAACAGAAGACCGCGCAGTGCGAATACAGCTGAATCGCCTCCTGCTTCATCACCATGTTTTCGATCCACACAATCTTCGCCGCGTTCGGCCCGCTTCCCGCCTTCGCGCGCGCGGCCTCCACCTTTGCACGCATCTCCGCCGCGATCTCCGGCGTGTCCGGAGCCCCCGCGCACAGCACCACTTGCGTCCCCTGCGGCAGATACGGAATCGCATCCACCAGGTGCGTCACGCCCTTCTGCCGCGTGATGCGCCCGACGAACAGCACATACGGCCGCGTCTGGTCCACGCCATACTTCTCCAGCGCGCTCGTATCCGGCGTCCACTGATATTGCTGCAGGTCGATACCGTTGTAGATCACATGAATCTTCTTCGCATCCACATCGGGATACGCGCGCTGAATATCGGCCTTTGTACCATTCGAGACCGCGACAATCGCGTCCGCATCCAGAATCGCTGTGCGCTCCATCCACGAGCTCAGCGCATAGCCCGAGCCGAGCTGCTCGGCCTTCCATGCGCGCAGCGGCTCTAAAGAATGCGTCGTCAGCACAAACGGAATCCCATACAGCTTCTTCGCCAGGAACCCCGCCATCGACACGTACCACGTGTGCGTATGAATGACGTCCAGCTTCTCAAGATGCAGCTGCTCCAGCAGATTCAGCGACAGCGCCTCCAGCGCTCCTTTAAACTTCGCCGTCGTTCCATTCGTGATCGCATTCCACGGCTGCTCAAAGTGCACCTCGAGATTCGTGGGCGTCGCTCCTTCACCCGACGGCCGTGCCGCCTCTTTGTCCTCTTCCGGCGGCGCGCCCCACGCATGCACCTCCACCTCGATGGTCTTCGCCATCTCGCGCGACAGGTACTCCACATGCACTCCGGCACCGCCGTACACATACGGCGGATACTCGCGGGTCATCAGGCCAACACGCATCGGCTCCGCTCCTTCCCACAACCGCTCAATCAATGACTGAGCATACATCGATGTCGTGGGTCGAAGACGGAGCCGGGACTTCTTCGTAATGAAACTTCACCACCCGAAAACATCATGCTGCAAAAGGAAATGCGGGAATCCCTCTCCCCAGGGAGATTCCCGCCTTCCCCTCCCACATGTGAAGATTTTCAGAAGATAACTATCTGAGTGGAGTCAGCAATGCGATCTCCACCTTCGCGTCTTCACGGGGACCTGAATTTGGATTGGAGGCGTCTTCCTCAAGCTTGGCCCGGCGCTCGGCCCTGGTCTCGTACGACCACAGGAAACCTTGGTCCCCTTCTGTGCGAACCTCCCGCAGGAAGTACTGGTTGCCATAGTGATGGAAGACAATTGCACTGTCGCGAGACGGCTGGTTTGCCGAATCCCGCATCACCAGCATCACAGCCGCACCTGATTCACCCTTGATCGACAGAAGGTCATTGCCCTGCATTTGGATCCTGTATGTGCCGGCGGGCAAAGCGTAGGAGCCGATCTGAAACGCGAACGGAATGTTGGCGACCACCGCGTTACTTGACGACTGCGCCTTGAGCACAGGCTGACCAAGAATAGCGGCGAAAGCAACGATCAGGGCAATACGATCCTTGTCAGTTGTAAAAGTGCGCATGGCGTTTTCTCCTCGGGGGAGGCGGAACTTCATCCGCCTTCACTCGATAAAGCGAAATCGCCTCGCAAAAGGGGCCACGATTTTCAAATATTTTTGGGTCGTATGCCAGCGCACCCGGCTTAGACCTTCAGGAAGATCCGCTTTCGATAGAGCAGCCAGACCGGCAGGAAGCAGACGCCGATGTAGAGGACAGCACAGAGCAGACCGGCAACGTACCGGTTAGGAAAGAATGCGGGCAGCGGATGGAACAGCCAATGCGTGAACGTGACGCCCGAGTGAGGCATCAGCACGGACGCAAGGGAAGCACCGAGAAAATCCGAAAAAACATACGCAGCGAGCGCGTTGACGCCGAATATCCTGAACGGAGTCAGCGCAAGACCCCGGTCGCTGTGCCCGTCCAGCCACCATCGCAGGAGTCCGAACGCGATCAGGCTGATTCCAGCGTTCACAAGAACAAATGAACTGGTCCACAGACGCTTATTGAGAGGGAACCAATGGCCCCACAGCAGCCCTGTCGCAAGGCAGCTCACTCCGGTAATAAGAGCCCACTCCAACCAGCCGGCCTTCTCCTGAACCAACTTGATACCCGCCAGCACGCCGATCAGCGTCGAGGCAAGCGCCGGCAGCGAACTCAACAAGCCTTCCGGGTCATAGAAACCCTGGAGATAGAGGTGGCTTGCGGGAAAGATGTGCCGGTCGAGCCATGCCGGCAGATTGCCGTGTGGATCGAGGAACGCGACGTCCGCGCCGGGCATACCGTATCCCGGCACCGGAACCCAGCGCAGGAGCACGTAATACCCGAGCAAAATCGCAGCCGTCACGATCACCAGCGTTCGCGGCTTCAGCCACAGGTACAGCAGCACCGAGACGAAGTAGCAGAACGCGATTCGCTGCAGCACGCCGTAGACGCGCAGGGTTGTGAGGTTGTACCAGGGGAAGCCGTTGAGTGCGACCCCGATGACAAAGAGGATTGTGGCTCTCTTGAGCGCCTTCCGCACCAACGCCACCCTGCCGTCCCCGCGCCGCACGCGGCCGCTCAGAGACAACACCAGCGAGATGCCAACAATGAAGAGAAAGCATGGGAAGACGACATCGGCGAACGTGAGGCCATTCCATGCCGCGTGCACGAGCAGGCGATAAGTGTGTGCCAGGTCACCGCTTGTGTTCACCAAAATCATCAGCACGATAGTGATGCCGCGCAACACATCGAGCGACAGCAGGCGTCCCTGCGCTACGGACGCCGACACGAGAGTCGCTGATGATGTGGGAATCTCTGCCGGACCGCGAGTTGTTGCTGACAAGGACATCGCGTGAGCACCCATTTGACTCAGCGGTGGCCCGACTAAATTTTCACTACAACAGCCTTGACCTATACGGGAACCGTTGATTATGGGAACAGTTGATCAGTACAAAATAGCGTCTACTTGACTACTCCGGGTGTCAAAAGATCGCCAATTGGGAGCAGATGGCCGGTTTGACTCTGGCCTCAAGTCGTTAGAGCCCTTTTGAACTATCGTCACAGCTATCGCGAGTCGGGTCACAAATCTCGTTCCCCATCGCCCGATTCTTTTGCAACTCTGAAAAATCCACAATCGGATTTTCCAACCGAGTGAATCGGTCATGGAACGCTTCAGTTGACTACGCCACCAGGCCCGTCGACTGCGCCTGTTCATGCGCGTGATAGCTCGACCGCACCAGTGGCCCCGACTCCACATGCCGGAAGCCCATCCCCAGCGCCTCATGCTTCAGAAACGCAAACTCATCCGGCGTGTAGTACCGCGCCATCGGCAGATGATCCCGGCTCGGCCGCAGATACTGCCCAATCGTCAAAATGTCGACCTTGCGGTTGGCGAGATCGCGGAACACGCTCAGCAGTTCGTGCATCTCCTCGCCCATCCCCACGATGATGCCCGTCTTTGTCACAATCGGCCCATCCGGATGCGCCGCAGACTCTTCCTTCGCCGCTTCCAAAAATCTCAAAGACCGCTCGTACCGCCCACCCGACTTCGCCACTCGGTACAGCCGCGGTACCGTCTCGATGTTGTGGTTCAACACCTCGGGCCGCGCATCCACGACCATCCGCCGCGCCTCATCCACGCCCTGAAAGTCCGGCGTCAGCACCTCCACCCGGCACCCCGGAGCCTGCCGCCGAATCTCCTGGATCACATTTACGAATGCCAGCGCTGCGCCCAGGTTATCGTCGTCGCGATTCACGCTCGTAATCACTGCATGCTTCAGCCCCAGCGACGCCACCGCGTACGCCACGCGCTCCGGTTCGCCATGGTCGATCGGCTCCGGCCTGCCTTTCGGCACCGCACAGAATCCGCACCGCCGCGTGCACAGATTGCCCAGCATCATGAACGTCGCGGTCTTGTGGTTCCAGCACTCGCCGATGTTCGGGCAGTGCGCGCTCTCGCACACTGTATGCAGATTCAGATCGCGCGCCAGCTTCTTCAGCGCGTGAAAGGTCTCGCCCATTGGCGCCCGCGCCTTCAACCACTCTGGCTTCGGCGTCGGCTTCCGCGGCGCAAGATCAATCTGCACCAGCTCATCGGCTTGAATCAATGGAGCCATCGGCACCTTCCATTGTACCGTCCGGCCCTACGCGGCCCGATCTTGCTTCCTCATCACCAGCCACATCTTCACTAAAACGGCAACCAGCCCCACTGCCATCCCCACCCAAACCGCATCCAGCAGTCTTACGACCCACAACGGCGCCACACCCACATGCCGCAGTAGCGAAGGCATAAAGTTCCACGTGCGCACGTGCAGCGCATCGAACGAATCCGCTACGGCACCCGGCAGATCAATCCCCGCCGGCATCGGCCGCCCAGTTGCCAACGCCCAGATGTTCCTGAAGCGCAGCGCCACCGTCCACGCGTCATGTCCCATCGCGTCGATCTGATAAATCTCAAGCGGCAGCCAGAACGCCAGCGACGCCGCCTGAATCACCACGCTAGCCGCCAGAACGCACCACCCGCACACTCGCACCACGCGCCCCAACTTTCGGCCGTACCGCAACAGCAGCGGCACCCCCAGCATCGCAAACAACTCCACCACGCTCGAGATGTACCGGTCGCCCCACGCAAAATCTCCGGCCCACGCGAAGTACCGCGCGTACAGCACCATGTACACCGCCAGCAGTACCAGCATCGCCACCGCATACGCACGCACCACCGCTGACATCCGCCGCCACAACACCACCGTCAGTACGAGCGCAAGCCCGAACAGCGGATCAAACACAAAGATCGATTTCTCCGGCTCAAACAGTGGTCCCAGCAGCCCCGAGTGCACGCCTCCCTGAAACCAATGTCCGCTGAACGGAAAGTTCTTCGGCAGCGTCGGTTCGCGTCGCATCAACTCGTTCGCCTGCAGCCGCATATACGTGCTTGTCCACGACCCAAACCGCACAAACTGATACAGCCGGTCCAGAAACACAAACACCGCATACACCGGTAGCACCGTGCGCAGATACTCCTTCACCCTCCGCGCACTCAACAGCTCCGCGCGCTTCGAATCCTCACCTGTCGCGCGCGCAAACGCTCCCATCAGCAGCAGAAACAGCGCCGCACCCATCACATCCAGCGCCGTCGTCATCCGCGTCAGCAGATTCAACCCCAGCGCACCCGCACCCAACAACAACGCTCGTCGTTCCCCTGTCTCCGCCCATCGCAACTGCAGCCACAAACCCGTTAGCGTCAGCAAAAAGATGTAATTGTTCTCCTGCATATTCTGCGCGTAGTGCAGATGCGTCGTCGCGCAGATCAGCGCCAGCACGCCCGCAATCGACTGCACACGAGAGAACCCCAGCAACTCCAGAAACTCGAGCGCCACCAGCGCCGTCAGCACATTCAGCAACACATTCGTGCAACCGCTCACCACAATGTCGCGGATCTGCGGCGTCGCTCGGCTCTGCACATACCCACGCCACCACGGAGCATGCGCCGCAGCCGTGCCCACCACATCCGCCGGCAGCATCAGCAGCGACTGCCCAATCCCATACCACGCGTAGATCCGCCCACCGCGCCCCGCACTCCCAAACTCCGCATAGTCCGCTCTCGTCACCTGCGGCGCGTTCGTCCACAACGAGTGCGCGACCTGCAACCGCCTCGTCGTGTCCGCCGTGCCCAGCTCACCCGACTGAATCATCGCCGTCAGCAGCGCCACCGCCACTACCAGCAGCGCCACTGGACTCGCACCCGCACGACGAATCATCCCCATCTACTTCGTTGTACACGACATGCCCAATGCATATGCGTGCGCTCACGTCGCATCGCTCCGCGCGCAAGAAAAAGGTGCGCAGCGGATCCCTCGATCCGCTGCGCTTTCATGCCTCTCGCAAACTCTTCGCAGCCTTATCGACAGCCCGGTGCTGCCACGCCAACAAACTCGCCCGGAGACACCTGCTGCACACACCCCGGCGGCTCAATCAACTTCAGCGCCGTCATTCCCACGATGTTATGCCCGTGCGTCGTAGGATGAAGATCATCCCAGAACAGGAACGTGTCGGGATCAACCGGCATCGCCTGAGAACTGTCCGTTGCATTCAGGAACCCGAAGCTGCCCGGCGACGCGACGATCTTCTTCAGAAGCGAGAACGTATCGACCCGATTGATCGTCAGCCGCTTGCCAAAGTTCAACAGCGGCAGCAATGAAACTCCAGCATCCAGCGTCACGTTGTACAGCGCGGACGCCTTCGTGGCGGTAGCCGTGGCCGTCGGCGACGTATTGAAGCGCGGCACTAATCCAAGATTCGGTAGATTCGGTACCAGGAACTGCGTGGCTCCCGCCTGAATCAGCTGCTGAATATCCTGAATCTCATTCACCGCGCCATTGATCACATCGCCCGGCGAGCCGGCCTCAAGCACATCGTTCGCCCCCGCCCAGACCACAAACAGCGTGTGATTGTCGATCTGCGGATGCGTCGCCAGATAGTCATCAATCTGCTGCCCGACGTTTTCCACCTCAATGGACAAGCCGGGCTCGAAGGTCAGCAGTGTTGTCCCGCTGCCCGTCTTCGCAAACCCAAAGGCGTAATTCGTTCCTCCCTGGAGCGACGCGACCACCATCGGATGCGCAGGCAGCGCGGCAGCCAACTGCTCCACCCACACACCGAAGTAGCTCAACGCAGGCGGCAACGTGTCCGCTCCATCCGTGAAACGCCCCAACGTGTAGTCGGCGACCGGTCCTGGAATCGGCACGTGAAACTGAAGGAAGCTCAACACCGCATCGTTGCCGGTGTCAGAGAGCGAGTCCCCAAACACAACGATCTTCGTATACTGCTGCGCGCGCGCCGCAATCGCGACCACCACCAGCAGCAGACCGGCGAACGCCTTCAGCAGACGCCGGCTCGCACGCCTGCTGTTGCAAGCCTTGACACTTAGAGGTTGGGTATGAAGTTTTTCGGTAGAAGGTGAAACGCACAAGTCGCGGAGGCGCATACATACCCCACAGTCGTGCTGAATTTTGATTACTGGCCGAGCGATGCAAAGCTACGCGCCACTCCGAACCGGTGTCAACTGGAACTTTCGGCGTCTTGAAATGAAGCCTTCATTTATGAGCGCTGCATGGACGGCCGCACTCGCTTGCGAACCTCCAGCTCAGTTCGACTGAGCACCACCCTCACTCCGCGCACGTCTCCCTGCTGATCCGCTCTCGCCTCTCCGTCTCTGTCTTGCTCTTCGTAGATTTGCCAAGCGTAATCAGCAACACGCTCGCCAGCACCAGCGCCGTCCCGAGGAGCGTCCGCAGACCCAAAGCTTCGCCGCCTAGAAGATATCCCACCACCACAGCAACCACTGGATTGACATATGCATACGTCCCCACCTTCGTCGGCGACTCGTGTTGGATCAGCCACACATAGGACGTGAATCCAACGATCGAACCCATCACAATCAAATACGCCAGCGCAAACCACGCCTGCCCCGGCACCGTAGCCGGATCAAACCTTCGCGGCTCGCCAAACGCCGCCGCGACGACCCCCAGCATCACTCCGCCGGCCAGCATCTGCGCCCCTGAGGTCAGCAGCTTCGACGACGGCAGCGGCAATCTGCGCGTCATCACCGACGCCACCGACCAGAACATCGCCGCAACGATTAGCGCCACCGCGCCCACCGTACTGATCGGCGCCCCACCCAAATTGAACGAGCGGCTCATCAACACCCACACACCTGCAAGCCCGATCACCAGCGCCGCGCCAAGCTGCAGCGTCAGCCGCGCTGTGCGCAGCAGAAGAACCTCCGCGATAGCAATGAACGTCGGGATCGTCGCCAGCATCACGGCCGCAACGCCCGACGGCACCTTCGTCTCGGCCCAGAACAGCAGCCCATAATCACCCACAAAGATCAGCGCCGCCAGCAGGAAGATCGAGCCCCACTCCCGCGCCTTCGGCCATGGCTCACGACGAATAGCCGTCCACGCAACCAGTACCAGCCCTGCAGTAAAGAAACGTATCGCCGCAAACAGCAGCGGAGGCACCGCAAGCACACCCACGCGGATCGCGAGAAACGTGGAGCCCCAGACGAAATAGATGATCCCAAACGCGGCCAGCGTCTTCCATCTGTGGCTCATATTGAAGTTCTATCAGCCGGGTGCCCTGCATCGCGAAGAGATGCGGGCTCGGAGGATGAATATGCCGCCACGCGAATCCGACACGTAAACCCAATGCCTCGGCGACTATCGCAACCGCTCGCGAACCTCTGTCCGGCTCAGGTACAGAAAGAACACCAGCGCAAACAACCCCTGGATGATGTACGGCGCAAGATGCGTGCGATGAAATCCGTAGAAGTACCCTGCAGCCATCAACACGCAGCCCGCGGTCACAATCGCCCATCCCCAGCGCAACAGCCGCAGCAGCCCGAACACACCCACCACCAGCAGTGTGCAAATCGCCAGGATGGTGTACTTCGCTCCGCCGTTGCCAAAGCTTCCCCGCGCCGCCGCAAACGCATTCAGCATCGCCAGCACTAGCAGGTACATGCCGATCAGCGCCATCCCCGGCAGCATGCCCTTGGACTCGCCCGCGGGTGTACCCGGCAGCTTGCGCGCACGAAATCCTTTGTCCTCCGCAGGCGTAGCCTTCGGATCTTCAAATCGCGATTTCTGTTCCTCTGCCATCACAAACTCACCACTCTCACAGCGTATGCAAATACGCCAGCAGATCGTCCAGGTCCTGCGGATCCATGTTCGGCTGCGCTGGCATCAATCCATGTCCGTGCAACACCGTCGCCGTCACGCGCTCATCGTTCGCCGGAGTTCCGCTCGGCAGATACGGCTGTTTGTACATCCCGAGCAGTGAAGGCCCGTGCAGCGCGCCGCTCTCGCGATCGTGATGGCATTGCCCGCACCGGGCCTCAAACACCGCATGCCCGCGCATCTGCTGAGCGTTCAGTTGATCCAACGGCGTCGGCGGTGGCAGTCGATGGCATCCGCTCATCAGCCCAACCGCCGCACACAGCGCCGCGGCCTTCGAGAATCCCACGCAGCCTGACAGCCGCCGCACCGCAGCCATCGTCTACTTCGCCGTCTCCTTGAAGACCTCTTCCGCGTAGAAGTTCCGCACCTTCGCCTCATCATGCAGGATCTCGACGTATGCGTTCTTCAGCAGTTGCGAGCGGCTGTTTTGAAGCTGCTGCCGAATCGACTGCTGTACACGCGGATCGCTCAGGTCGCGCTGTCCCGCCGGCTCCTTGCTGATCAACTTGTAGATCGCGTACCCGACCGACTTTTTCGTCTGCCCATCCAGCAGCGGCAGAATCTCCGTCGTCTCGCCCGGCTTCAGTTTCGTAATCGCCGCAAAGGTCGCTGGGTCAGTCGCCTGCTTCATCTGCGACTCATAGATGAAGCCCATGTCACCGCCGTTCGGCGCGGTGTTTTGATTCTCGGAGAACTGGCTCGCCAGCATCCCGAAGTCCTCGCCCGCATCGACACGGTTCTTCAACGCCTGGATCTTCTTCCGCGCATCAAGATCGCCCGAGGCCTTATTGTTCTGCAGGTTGTTCACCTGCCCTGCCGTCTGGTCCGTCACCTGGATCTGCGCCAGGTGATACTGCGGCTCAATCAGGTTGAACTCCGCCTTGTGCGCGTTGTAGTAGCTCGTTACATCCGGGTCTGTCACCGTGATGCGCGAGTTGATCTCTTTGTTCAGCAGCTTGTCGAACGTCAGGCTCCGCCGCAGCGTGCGCCGCAGCCCGTCGATTGTCTGTCCGCTCTGCTGCAGCTTTTGCCGGAACTGGTCCTCGGTATACGGGGCTTTTATCTCGGCCAGCTTCGCGTCCACCTCGGCATCGGTCGCCGTCAGCCCCAGCTTCGCCGCGCGCTGCTCAACAATCTCCTCCACGATAAGCTCGTGAAGGATGTTCAGCCTCAGCGCATCCGCCTGATCGGTCGAGGGCGTCTGCGTCTGCGGATTGTTCGCCAGTTGCGCGTTGTAAAGCTTGTCGAGGTCCGTCCGAAGAATCGGGTGACCATTCACCGTGGCGACCACGCCATTCTGCTGAACCTGGTGGCAACCCGTCAGCACAACAAACGAAGACGCAAGAAGAAGACTTAAGAGACGTACTGATTTCTGCATTGGGGAGGTTTCCTGGCCAGCCTTGACCGACCGTCAGTTCAGTCTACAGGAAACCCCTCCAAATGCAGCGAAATCGCCGCCTACAGCTTGGGTAACTCCACCACCCTTACGCTCGTAATCGCCTCGACTTTCTTCAGCTGCGCAGCCGCCGCCGCGAGTGCGCTCTCATCGCCCGGGGCCACGTCCAGCTGCACCACCGCCAGCGCATGACCCTCCGGCACGCGGCCTCCTCGGCTGCGTCCCAGCGCAAAGTTCGCGATGTTCAGCCTGGCCTCGCCCAGGATCGTTCCAATCCGTCCAATCACGCCCGGCACGTCCTGGTTGCGGATGATCACCAGCGTTCCCGCCAGCTCCGCCTCAATATCAATCCCGTCGTAGCTCAGCAGTCGCGGCGAACTCCCATGGATCACCGTCGCCAGCCCCGTCCAGTCACCCTGATGCGGCCCTGCCTGATGCCCCGGCGTCGCGTCGCCCTTGCGCACCCAGTGCAGGCTCAACCGCAGCGTCGAACCCGTTCCACCCGCAACATGCTCGCGCTTGTCCTCGACCACGCGAATCCCGCGCTCCGTCGCCGCAGCCGTCGCGTTGATGCGGTTGATCCCATCGGCTCCGTGCAGCACGCCCTCAATCGCCGCATTGCGAATCAGGTCCGTCTTCAACTGCGCCAGCCGCCCGTTGTACGTCAGCGAGAGGCTCTCCACGCTGCCCAGCCCGTCACCGGCCACACCCGCGCCAGCCTCATGGCCCAGCAACTGCCCCAGCCTCGCCGCCATCTCGATATACGGTGAGACCTCCGCGTACTCCTCCTCGCTCAGCGAGGCCACATTCACCGCGTTCTGCACCACGCCCAGCTTCAGGTAGTCGCGAACCTGGTTCGCCAGCTGAATTCCAATCGCCTCCTGCGCCTCATCCGTCGACCCCGCGATATGCGGGCTCAGCATCACGTTCTCCAGCTCAAAGTACGGCGAATCCTTCAGCGGCTCCTTCCGGAAGACATCCAGCGCCGCGCCCGCAACCTTGCCGCTCTTCAGCGCCTCCACCAGCGCCTCATCCACAATCAGTTCGCCGCGCGCGCAGTTCAAAATCCGCACGCCCGTCTTCATGATCGCGATCGAGTGCTTGTTGATCAGCCCCTCGGTCTGCGGCGTCAGCCCCACGTGCAGCGACAGGTAGTCGCTCCCCGAAAAGATCTCGTCGATCGGCACTAGCGTCACGCCGTTCTCGCGCGCAATCACCGGCGCCACAAACGGGTCATAGCCAATCAAGGTCATCCCAAACGCCTTCGCGCGGCGCGCGACCTCAAGGCCAATCCGGCCTAGCCCCACGATGCCCAGCGTCTTGCCGCGCAGCTCGCTGCCCTGCAGGCTCTTCTTGTCCCACTTGCCCGCATGCAGTCCCGAGTTCGCGCGCGGCACACTCCGCGCCATCGCGATCATCAGCCCCAGCGTCAGCTCGGCAACTGCCACCGCATTCGCGCCCGGCGTATTCATCACCACAATGCCGCGCCGCGTCGCCTCTTCGGCATCAATGTTGTCCACACCCACGCCCGCACGGCCAATGATCCGCAGCTTCGGCGCATGGCTCAGCAGCTCCGCATCCACCTGGACCGCAGAACGCACCACCAGCGCGTCCGCATCCGCAAGCTCCGCCGAAAGCCCTCCCGGGGCAATCTTGTCAGCTGTTACAACATTCCAGCCCGGCTCTTTTTGAAAGATAGCAAGCGTAGCAGGCGACACTTTTTCAGCGAGAACGATCTTCAAGGCAGCTCCCAAAGCGCAAATGAGCGCAGTACGAACATTCTATCCGCTGCGAATCCTTCGCTGCAGACCGCCCTTTTGTCTCTTCCGTCGTCTTCACCGCATCTAAGAACCGTGTGCAGATCGCGCCGCACGCCGCCGAGGGCTCAATCGCGGGCCAGAATTTCGCAAAGCAATCTACAAAGATCACGACATCCGCACATCCGGGCAGTAGTGCTGAACGCGAGGCACCGCCGAGGAGTCATCATGATCGAACCCTCCGATCTCAGAATGAAGAAACTGCCGCTCCGTCACGGCGCCGGCCAAATGCCCGCGCTCGGCTTCGGCACCTTGATTCCCGACCCCGCCGTGACGATCAGCGCCACCCGAGGCGCGCTGGAAGCCGGATTTCGACACTTCGATTGTGCGGAGCGATACCGCAACGAGCGTGAGGTGGGTGAGGCTTTGCAAGCAGGGCTTGCCGCTCACGGCCTTGCGCGCGAAGACATCTTCGTCACGACAAAACTATGGAACACCAATCATCGGCCCAAGCGCGTCGAACCGGCCTTCAATGCGAGCATGGACAGGCTCGGACTCAACTACCTCGATCTCTACCTCATCCACACTCCGTTTGCCTTTCAACCGGGCGACGATCAGGATCCGCGCGACCAAAACGGCAACATCCTTTACGACACCGGCGTGATGTTACTCGACACCTGGAGGGCACTGGAAAGTCTTGTAGACCATCGCCGATGCGGTGCCATCGGATTGTCCGACATCGGCCTGAACGCTCTGGTGCCCCTCTACGACTCGGCGCGAATCAAACCCGCCGTGGTCCAGGTCGAAGCCCATCCCTATCTGCCGGAAACCGAGCTTCTGCAATTCTGCAAGGAGCACGACATCGTGTTGCTGGCGTTTGCACCTTTGGGTCACGGAATAAGACCGGGACCGCTCGAAGATCCCGTTGTCTTGGCCATTGCGACACGAGTCGGAAAAACTCCCGCACAGGTGCTGTTGGCTTGGGCAGTGCAGCGCGGCACAGCTTTGCTCACCACGCCCAGAACTGCGGACCGCGCGAAAGAGAACTTCAACATCTCCACCCTTCCGCAAGACGCGTTCGATCAGATCAATCAGATTCAAACGAGGCAGCGATTCAATGAAGTAGTGAAGACCGGCAGTCCGGGCTTCATTCCACAAGGCAGATGAGAACCGCATCTGGAGGCAGCCCATGCAAGAGGATCAAATCCGCGAAGCCCTGAATGCGCACTGGCAAGCATCGGCCGCCGAAGACTTCAACGCGGAACACGCTATTTACGCCGACGACTCCATCTGTGATTACCCTCAATCAGGCGAGCGAATCCTCGGACCAAAAAACCTTCAGGCCTTACGGAGTCATCATCCAGGCAAGCCGTCGGGCTTCAAGATAAGGCGAATGATCGGATCCGGCAATCTCTGGGTCACGGAATACACCATCAGCTACAAGGACCAGCTCGCATACACCGTAAGCATCATGGAGTTCAACGACGCCGGTAAGGTCGTGCACGAAACGCAGTATTTCGCAGATCCCTTTGACGCGCCCACTTGGCGGAGGCAATGGGTGCAGAAGATGCCGTGACACCCAGAAAGTGTCTCCGGCCTATCTGAAATAGTGCGGCACGAAGCTCGAAAAATTCCCCGTCACCCGTCCCGCATCTTCGCGAATGCCCATCCCGCCGCACTCCTGGTCGATCATCCACAACCCCAGCACCGGCCACCGCTGCGCCCCGCTCGCATCCGCGAACCACACCTCCGGCCCCAGCCGCTGATCAATCAGCTTGCGATTCGTGTACTCCCCGCCAGTCTCAATCTTCCTTCCATCCGGTAAGCTCATCACGATGTTTGCGCCCTCGCGCGAGTGCATCGGCTTCCTCACCCACCCAGCCTGCGGCTCACGTCCGCTGCTCGCATCCACAAACCGCGACTCCAGCAACAATTCATGCCCCGGATAAAGTTCCCACAACACCGGCAGAATCCCTTTGTTCGAGAGCAGCATCTTCCAGATCGGCTCCATCCATCGCATCTGCTTGTACGTGTGCAGACACTGCTCCGCGAACTCCTCCTCCATCATCGACTCCCACGGATACAGCTTGAAGATCGACCGGATCGCATCCTCATACTTCCCCGCGTCGACAAAACACCCGCGCCGCTCATTCCACCCAATCTCACGCATCGCCATCTGCCGCGTCTTGATCCCCGCCTGCTCTGCCGTGTCGCGCAGATACGCAATCGTCAGCTGATCCTCCGCGAAATCAGCGCTCGCAAAATAGATTGGCTTCGATAGATACGCATCCACATCCTTCCACTTCGCGATCAGCCGCTCATGCAGCGAATTAAATTGATCCGCCTCCGAATACCTATCCTTGAGCCAATGCCACTGAATCACCGCCGCCTCCACCAGCGACGTCGGCGTGTCCGCGTTGTACTCCAGCAGCTTCGGCGGGGCAGTCCCATCGAACAGCACATCGAACCGCCCATAGATCGCCGGCGGCTCCTCATTCCACGCCCACTCGATCATTGGCACCGCGGCCGCCGGAATCTCGAGCTCGGCATACCGTTTCTCATCGATCACACGCTGCGCCGCCGCCAGGCACATCTCCTGCAGCGTATTCGCAGCCGCTTCTAACTTATCGACTTCCGCCGACGTGAACTCATAGCACGCACTCTCATCCCAATACGGCCGCTCATTCCCCACGCCCGGCGCACTCTGCGGAGAGTGGAACGTCAGCCCCTGCTGCTCCACAATGCGCTGCCAGTTCTCGCGCGGAGCCACGCTATGCCGCTGCATCGTTACTCACCCGCGCCTTCGCCACCCGCATGCGCTCCATCGCCACCAAAGCTCGACCCAAACCCACCTCGCGCCGTGCCATTCGTCGTCGAGTAGCTGTGCCCGCTCTCCGGCGCATATCTCCCGCCAGTCACAACCGTTCCCGGCACGTAGCTCCCACCACCGCCGTAGTAGTAGCGATAGACATGCCCGCCGCCAACGTACGGCCACACCGTCGTCTGCGTGCTCCCCGACGAGAGCGTCTTGCAATAACCCGGATCCACCACCCGGTTACTCTCATCCACACACCGCTGCATCTCCGGCTTACACCCACTCAACAACACCGCTGCCGCCGACGCAAGAATCGGCGCCACCACCTGCCCAGACCTTCGCTTACCAGACCGTCTCATGAAAGATGCGACCATCCTAGCAGCCCTGCCGCAGCATCAGCAGCTTGCTGGAGGCTTGTCACTGTATATTGACCTGCATCGGAGCCTATGAAGAACATCCATCCATTTCTCACGGCCTGCCTCTTCGTGACGACCCTCTCACACGCGCAGTCTATGTCTCCTGCCGCCAAACAGATCCTTCCCTTGCTCCACGAGCAGAGACTGGCTGCAAATGCGCACGACACGGATGCCTTCCTCCACACCTATCTTCACGACGACTCACTCGTCTTCTTGATCGACGGACGGGTGATTCGTGGCTTCGACGCTCTCCGTCAGCAACAGCTCAAGTGGTGGAAGGACGGCAAGAGCGACGTTGTTTATACCGAGCGGGCGAGGCCTGAGATCGTCACCCTCGACTCACAAACCGCCCTAGTCACGGAGCAGTTCACCGGACGCCGCACTGGACCCGACGGGAAACCAACGTCAGGCGACTTTGTAGTTACGACGATCTGGCACAAGCTACCCGGCGGCTGGCGCGTCACCTACGGCCACGAATCCTGGACTCGCTAATCAGAAACTCTCTCTAATACGTTCGCTGGTAAATCCGCGAAATCCGATCGTGCCATCCCAGGCGATCGTCATCCAGCAGCACCCACAGCATCCCCAACCCCAGCGGGCAAACCGCCAGCACCTGCGCCAGCACACGCCGCTGCAACTGCTGCCGCGTGGGATTCGCATCAGCAAACGTGCACAGTCCGATGCGCGCATACCGCATCCCCGGCGTCGTCTCGTTCAGCGAGAAGAACAGCAGCTGATACAGCAGCGCCGCAATCGCAAACGTAAACACCACTGCCCCCGCCAACATCGGCTTCGACATCGCCTGCAACCCCGGCCCCGAAATATACGAAGCCACCGTCGCAAACCCCACCAGCGCTGCCCCGATGCAGCATCCGTCCACCATGCCAGCCATCACCCGCCGCGACAGTGGAGCAATATCCACCGGCCCCGTCGCCACCGCAACCTCAGGCCGTGGCAGCGGACCCATCATCGGCCCATCCAGCAGCATCCCCTGCCACACCGGCGCCGCAGTCACAACCTCATCCGCACTCACCGGCTCCGTCGAGATCTGCTCCGGTTCCACCTCGAAGATCCGCAATTGCGGTTCCGGCGGCATCTCCTCGCGCAGCGGACCCTCTGCTAAACGTGGCCTCGCCTTGCGCGTTGCCACCAGCTCTCGCGGAAACTCAATCAGATTCGCCGGCAGCGGCAGCGTTTCGATGATGTGATCCACAAACTCCGGCGCCCTCCGGAACGCAATCTCCTGGTCCAGCTCCGCGAGCTCCTCCGACTCCAGCGCACGATCCTCAATGAACCGTCGAGACCCTGCCTTCATCTCCGGCGGCACCGGCCACGTGTGATGCGCATCGTCATACAGCCGCACCGTCAGTCCGCCCGTCGAAACCTCCCTCACGGGCTCCGCAGGCTCAGCAAACAAATCCCCGCTCTGCGCCGCCGGCTCCTCTACAAAC
Organism: uncultured Acidobacteriaceae bacterium; assembly: GCA_963713395.1. GTDB lineage: Bacteria > Acidobacteriota > Terriglobia > Terriglobales > Acidobacteriaceae > Granulicella. Next base: position 362,064 of record CAVQLS010000005.1, read on the forward strand.
CCAATCCGAGGCTCATCCCACTCCCACACCGATCGATCTTCTTCAAACGACGCCCTCGCCACCGGCGCGGCCTCAAACGCAGAGCTCTCCTCCTGCTTCAACTCCTCCAGCAGCTGCATCTGCGCATCAGCGATCGCCTTCGCATTCCGCGCCGCAATCTCCGCCCCTGCTTGCGCCTGCTGCACCGCGCGCTCGGCCTCGGCCGCCAGAAAGTCCCTGTAGCTCTGCGACTTCTCATACCGCGCCCGCACGGCATCACGAACATTCGCTACCCCGCGCCGCGCATCGCGCTCAGCCCGCGCATGTTCCTCGCGCAGAGCTTCCTCCCGCGCAGCCTCCATCGCCTGCGCACCTGCCCGCTTGTTCCGGTGTGCGGCCACCCGCGCCGCCGCGGCCTCGCGTAGAGAGGCCGCGCCTGTATCAAACAGGGTGCCGTCGGTGCCTGTTCTCAGGAGTCCCTGCGTCGCCATCTCCTCCCCCACCGCGCTGCCCACCGAACCCTGCATCCCCGAAAGCCTCGTTACTCATTGCACGCGCCACAACTTTGCGCGCTATCCATCGTTTAATCTCAAGTCAGTGACTCGCGACGCCCCACTCCCAATCCAACATCGCTCGAGGGTGCGTTCGCGACTGCGCCGAGCCGTCCTATTCTTATCTATCATCGGCCCTCCCGCTGTTCATCCACATCTCCTCATCGCGCAGGTGTCGAATCCGGCACCTCCGCCCGCGGCATCCGACACAACTCTCCCCGACCTCACGGCCATCCCGCGCGCCACCCCGCTGCCTCCTGAGAAGGCCCCGGACATCGTCTCCTGGAACGCCGACACGCAATCCAAGCACGGCAGCGTCTATCTCCTCTCCGGCAATGTCGAGGTCACCTATACCAACCACCTCCTCCGCGCTGACTCCATCTCCTACGACGAGGACACCCACGATGTCACCGCCAACGGCCACGTCCGTCTCTCCGGCGGCGACAACGACGAGTACATCACCGCCTCCCATGGCACCTACAACCTCAAGACCGGCACCGGCCGCTTCTACGACGTCACCGGCTCCATCGGCCTGCACGGCTCCGCCGCCACGCCCGACGCCAACGGCAGGACCGGCCTCGTCACGCCCAACCCCTTCCTCTTCTCCGGCAAGGTCGTCGTCAAAACCGGCCCCCGCACCTACGACGTCTACGACGGCTCCGTTACCTCCTGCCTCATGCCTCGTCCCGACTGGCTCCTCACCTCCAGCCATCTTTCGCTCAATGCAGATCAGGCCCGCGCAAAGAACACCGTCTTTCACCTCCTCGGTATGCCGCTCTTCTTCCTCCCCTACGCCACGCACCCCGTCGACTCCGAGCAGCGCCAGAGCGGCATCCTGATCCCTGTCCTCGGCCAGTCCAGCTCCAAGGGCTGGATCATCGGCGAGGAGTTCTACATCACCCTCACCCGTTCCGCCGACCTCACCCTCGGCCTGCAGTACTACTCCCTCCGTGGATGGGCCGAGTCTGCCACCTTCCGCGCCAGGGGCTTCGACGAAAACTTCTTCCAGTCCCACTTCTCTGCTCTACAGGACCGCGGGTTCACCCCGCCGGGCGGCGTCTACACCAACCAGGGTGGCGAGGATGTCACCGCCGCCTTCCGCAAGCAGGTCACCCCCACCTCCCGCGTCGTCGGCGACATGGAGTACCTCAGCTCCTACGTCTATCGCGAGGCCTTCACCGAAAATTTCAATCAGGCCGTCAGCTCGGACATCACCTCCATCGGCTACTTCACCAACGAGGACCGCGGTTTCGCCATGTCCGCGCTCGCCGATCGCTACCAGGGCCTCAAGCGCGTTCCCGTCAACAATGAGCCCGGCGAGGAGGTCCACATCCTCCATGTTCCTGCTCTCGAGTTCGAGGCCGTCGACCATCCACTCAAGAACACGCCACTACTGTGGACCTTCGCCGGCTCCGTCGCCGGCCTCAAACGCTCCCAGCCCAACTTCACCTCTTCCGGTGTCATCGAGCGACTCGACCTCCTCCCCGAGCTCTCGCTTCCCCTCCGCGGCGGAGGCTGGAACCTGCTCGCCTCCGTCGCCGCCCGCGAAACCTTCTACACGCGCTCCCGCATACCCTCCTTCACGCCCGGGCAGCCACCGGTCGAGTCCACCGATTCCGTCAACCGCGCCGACGTCGGCCTGAGTGTCGTCATCCGCCCGCCCGTCATCGAGCGCACCTTCCAGGTCCCCGAACGCTTCCAGAACTTCTTCGGCACGGAGATGCGTCACACCATCGAGCCGGAGATCACCTACCGCAACGTCCACGGCATCGACAACTTTGCCTCAATCCTCCGCTTCGACGACGTCGACCTCGCCTCCGACACCAACGAGCTCGAATACGGCGTCACCCAGCACCTCTATTTCCGTCCCAGGGCGAAGCCCGTCAAGACCAAGCCTGGTTGTCCCATCACCCCCGCCGCATCCACCACGAACCTCGCGCTCCCCCAGACCCCGCCGGAGCTCCCCGACGTCCTCAACCCCTCGCCCGACCAGAGCACCGACGCCAATGGCATCCCCGACGCCTCCGCACAGGCTCCGCAATCCCCCACACGCACACATGCCAAAGCCGACGAATGTGCCCAGCCCGTCGCACCCACCCAGCAGGAGTGGTTCTCCTGGCGCGTCACGCAGCGCTACTTCTTCGACCCCACCTTCGGCAATGCCGTGGTCAACGGCCGGCGCAACATCTTCGACTCCACCCTCGGCCTCTCCGGCATCGCCTTCCTCACCGAGCCCCGCAACATCTCCCCGCTCGTCTCCCGCATGCGCTTCCGCACCTCCGGCCACACCGACGTCGAGTGGGACTTCGACTACGACACCGGTGCCAAGAAGTACACCAGCTCCAACGTCTTCATCGACGCCCGCAAGGGCCAGCTCTTCGGCGGCATCTCCTACGCCCTGCTCAACGCCCCCGGCCGCTTCTACACCGAGACCATCGATACCAACAACAACGACCAGGCGACACTCAGCAGCTCGCCCACCTCGAACTTCCAACAGATGCGCGCGCTCGGCGGCTTCGGCGATCCCAACCGCCCCGGCCTCGCCATCGCCGCGAACGCCGGCATCGACATCAACCTCGGACAGATCCAGTACGCCGCCATCCAGGCCAACTACAACTGGAACTGCTGCGGCCTCTCCGTCGAGTACCGCAAGTACGAACTCGGCGCCGTCCGCAACGAGAACGCCTACCGCTTCAACTTCACCCTTGCCAACATCGGCAGCGCCGGCAACCTCCGCCGCGCCGAACGAATCTTCTAGCAGCCCCGGTCACGACGACTCCGGCGATTTGTATATTGGAGATGGGACGGAGTTGGATGGCTGAGAATGTGCCGATACTGCGGCACGACGCCAGCGCAATGGCATGTGTAACGCCGTCATAGAGCATCTTCATCTGCCGCGCAAAGTCCAGCTCACCTAGGAGAGTTGTGTCCGTTCATACGTACGCCCGTCGCAGGTTCATGTCGTTGATGCTGGCAGCTCCCTTCTGGGGATCTGCCTTGATGGCCGCCGCAGAGCCCCCTTCGGAAGCCCTCATCACTGAACTTCGGTGCGAAGGCTGACGGCACCACCGTCAACACCAAGTCCATTCAGGCGGCAATCGATCATCTGGCCGCACGCCGCGGAGGAACGGTCGTCGTCCCGCAAGGTGTCTTCGTCAGCGGCGCCCTCTTCTTCAAGCCAAAGGTGAACCTTCACCTTCAGGCGGGTGCGGTGCTCCAATGCTCAACGGACATGGCCAATTTCCCCGTCCAGCGCACCCGCATCGAAGGACACTTCGAGGAAAAGTTCAACCCCGCCCTGATCAACGCGAAGAACTGCGATGGCCTGCAGATTACCGGTGAGGGAACCCTCGACGGCGCGGGCCGTCCCATCTGGGACGAGTTCTGGAAGCTGCGCCACGCCGCACCCAACCCAGGGAACTTCCCGAACATTGGCGTTCCCCGCGCTCGCCTGGCGCTCATCGAAAGTTCGCGCGGAGTGAAGATCGAGGGCATCACGTTCAAGGATTCGCAGTTCTGGAATCTCCATCTCTACAACTGCGACGGCGTCGTCGTGCACCAGGTCCGCTTCGAGGTCCCCGACGACTACAAGCAGGCTCCCAGCACCGACGGAATCGACATCGACAGCTCCCGCAACGTCACGGTCGACGGCTGCTTCTTCTCCGTCACCGACGATTGCATCGCGTGCAAGGGCTCCAAGGGACCCCACGCCATGGAAGACACGTCGAGTCCGCCCGTCGAGCACATCCGTGTGCGCAATTGCACATACAAGCGTGGCGGCGGCGTCCTGACCCTCGGCAGCGAAGCCACCATCGTTCGCGACGTCGTCGTGGAGAACTGCAGAATCATCGGCAACGTCCGGATCGCGACCCTCAAGCTGCGGCCGGACACCCCTCAGCATTACGAAGACATCACCTTCCGCAACATCACCTCAGAGTCAACCGCCGGTGCGATCCTCGCCGTTCAGCCGTGGTCTCAGTACGCGAGTCTACAGGGCGAAGCGCCGCCCAAATCCGTGGTTCACAACCTGAGCCTCATCGGCGTCAAGGGTCACTTCGCATTCTTCGGCACCATCAGGCCAAACCCTGGACAGACGGAGATCAGCAACATTCTCTTCAAGGATTTCGACCTGGTGCTTCCGACGGACAAGGACAAGCTTGCGGCGTCCGGCGTCACAGATCTCAAGTTCGAAAATGTCATCGTGAACGGCCAGCCGCAGTCGGCCTGAGGCTACAGCCGCCTACACCGCGTTCGGCACATAAGGCACGGCCTCAATCAACGCCCGCTGCTTTCCGCGCGGATCGTTCTCCACGCGCACGCTATCGTCGAAGATCATCGTCGGTCGCGTCTCAAGATTGAAGTTCGGCCAGTGCGGCACCTTCGCATTGTTCGGATCGCCCGTGCGCGCAAACGCAATGTACGTCTCGCTGACCACGTCGGCCATCGCCTGCGCGCGTCTCTGCTCTTCGGGAGTTCCGCCCACCATCCCCGGCGCTACCGCCACGTTGTCGAATGCAAACGGCAGGTCCATCGTGTGCGGCGCCTTGTAGCGCCCGTGCGCCGCAGGCGAGCTCCAGTCCATCTGGTACACCCACGTGTGCTTCGCGCTCACCGCATTCGACGCCCTCTTTTCCGCCGCCACCTGCTCCGTCCTCCACACGCGCATGTCCGTCGTGATCTGGAAATACGCGTCCGTAGGCGTGTAAGCCGGATACCATTCGCGATACTTCGCCACCAGCACCTCCGGATCGTAGTTGCGCAGAAACGGCCCGCTCGCCTTCAGCGCGGGTACCACGCCATCCCACTGCAACGTCCACAGGTCAACGCCGCGCACACCGCCCAGAAACCGTGTCTCGTCGTGCGTGTTGCCCAGCAGCAGCGGCACTTCTAATGATTGCGCCGCAGCCTCCGGCCAGAACGGCCCCGTCGGCAACGACCGCCGATCCTCCACCGGCCCATACTGCCGGCTCGCAATCGCCGCCTTGCGAATCTGCTCCACCGGCATCGATCGAATCGCCTCAATATTCCCAGGCTCGAGTTCCAGTGCCTTCAACACCTCGCGCGCATGCTCTGTGGCGCGCTCCTTCGGTATGCCGGCAATCAGCTCGCCGCTCATGCACACCACGCGATGAAACAGCCCCTTCGCCGGCGGCATCGCCATCAGTGTCGAGCACTTCCCTCCGCCACCCGACTGCCCAAACACCAGCACACGATGTGCATCGCCGCCAAACTCCGCAATATTCTGCCGTATCCACTTGAGGGCCAGCACCAGATCCAACTGCCCCGCCATGCCCGAGTCCGCAAAGCTCTCACCACCCAGTTCCGCGAGATAAAGAAAACCAAATGCATTCAACCGCCCGTTCACCGTCACCACTACGACATCGCCGCGCTCCGCCAGTCGCTTGCCGCTGTACAGCACGCTATTCACCGTGCCATACGTGTAGCCGCCGCCGTGGAAGTAGACCATCACCGGCCGCTTCTTTCCATCGCGCAGCCCGCGCGTCCACACATTCAGGTTCAGGCAGTCCTCGCTCTGCTCGCCCAAATCCGGAGGCATATAGTACCCACGCTCCCGCGGCGGCTGCGGCGCTGCGGGTTGCGCCGGTGCGGCGGCTTGCTGCACAGGCCTCGGCGGAGCCGGCGGCGTGTATGGCTGAATCGTTCTCGGCCCCCACGTCAGGCACTCACGCACTGCCGTCCATGGCTCCGGCGGCTTCGGTGCCATAAACCGCGTCTTCGCTGTGTCCATGCCGTACGGCACGCCCTGGAAGATGAAGACTCGATCCTCCACTCGCCCACGAATCGGACCCGCGGTGGTCTTCGCCAACGGCTCTTTCGCGCGCGCGCGCCAACTGCCGACGGGCAGCAGCAACCCCGCCGCACCCGCCGCCCCACCCGCAATCACCTGCCTGCGCGTCCACAACGATCCGCTCATGCATCCTCCCTGCCTATCAGCGTCGCTGCGTATACTATTTCGTATCCATTCGTCTAACAAGCAAAATTGACGGTTCCGCTCCCCTCCTTAGCGCGATGACTTCCTAGGTTGCCTGCGACTGAAACATTTGGTTGCGATAAGCCTGAAATAAAACGCCTATTATTGCGCGCCGCAGGAAGCGCCTTTTCTTCTGAAGATTCGCCAATCCGCTCGATCCGCGCCTGCGTACACATGCCGGGTATCGCAATTCCAGACGCGTCCCCCGGAGACGATCAACGTGAAGCAGAGAATCAGGGAACTTGCAGGGAGAGGCATGTCGCGACGAGGATTTTGCGTCGCGGCCGTAGCAACAGCGGCAACCACGACGCTGATAGCTGGATGCGGAAACGACGGCTCAACCATGGGCGGCGAAGGAGGAGGAACGACTACCCTCACCGACGCGGATTACCTCAACTTCGCGTTGAATCTTGAATATCTGGAAGCCGAGTTCTACCTCCGCGCAGCCACTGGCAGCGGATTGGCCTCCTCGGATACCGGAAACTCCACCAGCAAGACCACCGGCGGCAACCAGGTGCCCGGCCTCACATCGCTGCAGACGCAGTACATCAACGAGATCGCGCAGAACGAGCTCGATCACGTCCGCTTTCTCCGCAGCGCCCTCGCCGGCTCGGCCGTAGTAGCTCCGGCAATTGATCTGACCAACAGCTTCAACACACTCGCAAGCGCCGCCGGGCTCGGCAGCAGTTTCAATCCGTTTGCGAGCTACAGCAATTTCCTGATCGGCGCCTTCATCTTCGAGGACGTCGGCGTGACCGCCTATCACGGTGCCGCGAAGCTGCTCACCAGCAAAACCAATCTCACGGCCGCCGCAGAGATTCACGCCGTCGAGGCCTACCACGCAGCAGCGATCCGCGTACAGATCGTGGCCGCCGGCGCGACCGCAATCTCGACCGCAAATGCCGTCGAGAACGTTCGCTCGATGCTCGGGGGGGGCAACGAGACGACACTCAGCGCGACCGGCATCGTCGCCGCGGATTCGACCAACTCCATCGGCTTCGAGCGCGCGACCGACCAGGTCCTCCACATCGTCTACGGCACCGGCGGCGGCGCCGGCGTCAAGAGCGGAACGTTCTTCCCCAGCGGGCTGAACGGAAACATCAGCGTGACACAGGCCTAGCGAGGGGAAAATATGGCGACACAAGAGACACAACAACTGGATGAAGTAATCGTGAACAGCCGGCGGCGCATGCTGACCCTCGGCGGAGCCGCGCTCGCAGGACTAGCGCTCTCATCGATGGCAGAAGCTCAGTCCGCAACGTTAACCGACGCCGACTACCTGAACTTTGCGCTCAATCTCGAGTACCTCGAGGCCGAGTTCTACACCCTCGCCGCCAGCGGCCAGACCATCGACCAGATGGGCCTCGGACTCACAGGCACCGGGACGCAGGGAACCGTTACGACGAAAAACGGCGGCCCTTCCGCCTGCAAGGTGCCGTTCGCAAACACACTCGTGCAGAGTTATGCGCAGGAGATCGCGACCGAAGAGCGCAATCACGTGAAGTTTCTACGCGGCGCGCTCGGATCTTCCGCCGTCGCACAGCCTTCGATCGACCTCCTCAATAGCTTCAACACACTCGCGGGGCTGCTCGGCCTCGGACTCACCTCGTTCGATCCCTTCGCAGACGACATTCACTTCCTGCTCGGCGCCTACATCTTCGAGGACGTCGGCGTCACCGCGTACACCGGCGCGGCTCCCAACCTGACCTCAAGCAGCAACCTTGATGCTGCCGCTGGCATTCAGGGCGTCGAGGCCTATCACGCAGGGCTCGTGCGCACGGTGATCTACGGGCTTGATCAGTCCAGCACCACGCTCGGTGCCGCCGGTACAGCAACCGCTGTCGCAGCGGCGATCTCGAAGCTGCGCGCGACGGTAGATGGATCGAACTCGATCTCGGTGAGCCGCGCGGATGGCGATGACATTGGGTTGGGCACGCAGCAGGTCATGCTCAACGGCAGCTCGAACGTAACCGCCTCGACGATCGTAAATGCAACGACAACGGGGTCCATCAACACTGCGGCCAGCGGCGGAACCGCAGGATCCACGGTATTCGCGCGCACGGCGCAGCAGGTGCTGGCGATCGTGTATGCGGGTGGTTCGGGCAAGGGCGGATTCTTCCCCGCAGGCCTGAATGGAAATGTGAAGTAGCCTCCACTGAAGTTTGTCCACGGAGGCAGACGGCATAGTCTGCCTCCCTTTTTGTCTCGCAGGACAAACTATCTGGAGATCCGGTCGAAGGGTGCTACCTGAGCGCTCGATCCCCTTCGCCAATGCGACAGAATGCGATAATCAACAAGTGCGGTTCCTTCCTTCCTCCCTCGCTACGACCCTCCTCGCCCTGACCCTCGCCACCGCAGGCTGCCACGCGCAATCACCTGCCGCGTCCACCGGCACACAGCTCACGCCCGCCGAGCAGCACCGCGTCGAGGTCCTCCTTCGCCAGAAGGCCAATCTTCCGCCCGGCTCCGTCGTGAACCTCGGTCCGCGCCAGCCGTCCGAGATTCCCGGCTACGACAACATCGCCGTTAGTTTCAGCGCCGAAGGCAAGACCTCCAAGCCCGCCACCTTCCTCATCTCGAAGGACGGCAAGACCCTCGCCCAATTCTCCAAATACGACCTCACCGCCGACCCCCGCACTATGATCGCGGCAGACGGCCGGCCCTCTCGCGGCGGCCCCGCCTCCGCGCCCGTCGTCATCGTCGGCTTCGACGACCTCGAATGTCCCTACTGTGCGCGCCTGCATGAGAGCATCTTCCCCGCCATCACCCAGCGCTACGGCGACAAAGTCCACATCGTCTACAAAGACTTCCCGCTCGAGCAGCACCCCTGGGCCATGCGCGCCGCCGTCGACGTCAACTGCCTCGCCGCCCAGTCGCCCACCGGCTACTGGAACCTCGTCGACTACATCCACGCCCACGCCTCTGACATCGGCGGCGACCCCAAGGACCCCAAGGCCGACAAAACCCTCCCCCGCGCCAACGAGCAACTCGACAAGCTCACCAAGGAGCAGGGCCAGTTCCAGAAGGCCGACATGCCCAGGCTCGAGGCCTGCCTTACCAAGCAGGACACCGCCGCCATCGAAGCCTCGAAGAAGGTCGGCGAAGGTCTGAACATCGACTCCACCCCCACCCTCTTCATCAACGGTGACAAGATCGACGGCGCCGTCCCGCTGGACTTCCTCTTCGGCGAGATCGACGACGCCCTCCGCGCCGAAGGCGTCCAACCCCCACCGCCCTACGTCGCCCCCACGCCACCCGCAACTCCCGCGGACTCGGCGAAGCCCGACACCACCAAACCCACCGCCAAATAGCGGCCGCCAAATAACCACGAACGTCTCGATAAACACCGATGTCTGTCATCTCGACCGGAGGCACGCAGTGCCGGAGTGGAGAGACCCCCGTATTTGTCCTCTGTCGGATCACCTCAACCCTGGGGTATCGCGCGTTAAGACGCGCGACCGCCTTTTCCCAGTACCGCCACAAAGCCTCCAGCACCGCAAAGAGGATCGGGCGTCTCCGCCGAAGCGATACGCTGTCACAGTATGGCCGCCACCCTCTCTCCGACGATGACGCTGCGTGACTTCGAGAACGGCTATTGGTATCTCGACGAATTGAAGAACTTTGCCAAGCGCATCGGTATCCCCGCCGCGAAGAAGCTGCGCAAGGACGAACTCGAAAAGGCCATCGTGGCGTTCCTGCGCACGGGCAAGGCCACATCGCCCACGACGCGTTCCCTGCGCAGGACGGGCGTGAAAGACATCGAACGCGGCCTCAACCTGAAGCTCCGCATTGAGAACTACACGAGCAACCGCGAAACGAAGGACTTCATCGTCGAACAGGCCCATCGGATCGCGCCGCAGGTTCGTGAGAAGTCCGGAGTCTGGTATCGCCTGAATCGCTGGCGAGAAGAACAGATCACCAGCGGCAGACACCCAACCTACGGCGGCCTCGTCCGGCAGTACATCGCCCTGAACAGGATGGAGCGCTTCGAGAAGATCCCTCACGTTCGTTACATCAACTTCCTCGCCGAGTTCCTCGCAGCCGATAAGAGGGTGACGCGTGCACAGGCAATTGCCGTGTGGACCGAGCTCAAGAAACTCGACGTCCCCAAGACCTATGCCTCTTGGGTCGAGGCGGAAGCGAAGCGCAAAGGGAAGAGCAGGTGATATCGCGCGCCATACTCGCCGCATAACAAGAATCGAGTGCATGACAAGCGTCCAGGCGCCGCCCGCCCCTACCCCACTTTCACCACCGCCGGCGGCGTCCATCTTCCACTCAGGATCGCCTCCTCGGGCCAGTAGGCTCGTATGTAGAGCACGAAATTGTCCTTCGGCGCGGGCAGCCAGTTAGCCTTCTTATCGCCCTCCGGAGGCGTCGATTGCACATAGATCGTCAACGAGCCATCCCGCCCCGTGACCAGCGTCTGGTTCTTCGTGCCGACCGAGTACCGCTTGATCGCGTTCGGCTCAAAGAAGTGGTACTGGTTGTACAGCGTCAGCGACCAGAAGCCCTTTACCGGCGGTAGCGCCCCTGCAGGGTAGGTGACTGTATAGCTTTGGTTGCCGTTGAGCTGCACTCCCTGCGCGTCGAGGTCCTGATAGAAGTACTTCGTCTCATTCGGCACGTTGACGAAGATGTTGGACTTCGCGACCGCAAGCCGCGTGTAGTAATCCGTGCCAAATCTTGCCCCGTTATTCTGCGTCGTCCAGTTATGCGGCAACGGTATGCCGTAGTTGTGAAACTGAAACAGTGGAGCAACGATATTTTTCTCCGCATCGTTGGCCGCAGCCACCAGCGCCGCGCGCAGCTTGGGATCCTTCTGCGCAGCGTCCACAATGGCGCGCATGTTCGCATACAGAGCCTCCTCGCCTGGCAGCGGCGGCACCTCCTGGAGCACGGCTCCCAATTCGTCGAAGAACCTGTTCGGATCAACCCACTTCGTCTCTTCGCTCCCACCACCCGGTGACGGAAAGACCGGAAGGCTCGCCCAGGTCTTCGTCTGCTTCTGACCGGTGAACTTGCTCAGTGGATACATCATGATCTGCCCGATGATTGGCTGCACCGCCTGTGTGTCCTCAGACGTGTCGTCCTTGAAGACGCGCGGGACTACCACACCGAGCTTTGTATTCGCACGGAAGACTCCCGCAATGCCGGCTGGAACTGTGCCCTTCCAGTCCAGGCCCGCAAGCAGGTAGAAGCCGGGCTTCGTGCCGTACATCTTTCCAATCTGCACGAAGGAATCGGTGCGCTGATCGACAACCTGGTACACCCAGAAGCGGTCGCCGAAGTCAGGCACCTGCACGACTACGGGCTCCTTCGAGAGATCCAGAAGGCCGAATCCGTACACCACATCCTGATTCGGACACGCTACAAGACGCTCCTCCGGCGCAACGTAATCGTGAAGCATGGCGAGTTGATTGGGCGGAGCAACCGGCACGATGCCGCCCATATAACCAGGCTCGGGAACTTTACTCATCATCACGCTGCGGTTGTGTATGTTCACCATCGGCCAGCCCCACAGGTAAATCGAGCGGCCCATCTGGCTCACGTACGCCTCTGTCAGGCGCGTGCCCGGCACCGGCCCCGGAACCGCTCCGACGGCCGCCCGCGGGGGCGAACCTCCTTGTTCCGTCGTCGCCGTCAAAGACGGACTTGGCGCAACGAGCCCCGCCGAGCGAGCAGGCAGTCTGAGTTTCATTGGGATTCCCTCCTCACCATCGTGAAGTGAAACCCATGCTCTCCCGGTTGAGGTAGCCACGCATCTGCAAGGATTGACAGCCGGAGCGCTCGCGGGCCGTTTCTCGCCTTTGGACCACCCTCAAGGGGCAACTCTGAGCCTGGCAGTGGCAGCCCTCCCAGCACCCCCTCAAAAAATGCGGCCCAAAAAACTGTCAAGTCCCGGTGGCTCTGGAAAACCAAACAACCCAAACAGTTGCACTCTCTTACGCGAGGAAAAGTCACGACATGTTAATTGCGGCCTGACCGCTAGAATGGAAGAGATGAGTTAAACAGACAGGGTTGCGCTGAGCGCAGCCTTTCTATTTTTCGCTCTACCCGCCCATAAGCTATTGCATCCAGACACTTTGCGCCGTAACGCCCTGGAATCAATACTTTACGAGCTAAGTCCACTCCTAAGTTCAATCACCTGAATACTTTGCGGAAAAAGTGACGGGGAGGGGGTACCTACCCGAACAGCGTCGCGCTCGTCGGATTCCGCCTCGGCATCTCGATCCCCAGATGCTCATACGCCAGCCGGGTCGCCACTCTTCCCCGCGGCGTCCGGTCCAGAAACCCGATCTGGATCAAAAACGGCTCGTACACCTCCTCGAGCGCATCCTGCTCCTCCGCCAGCGCCGCCGCCAGCGTATTCAACCCCACCGGCCCCCCATCGTACTTTTCAATAATCGTCCGCAGCAGTCTCCGGTCGAGCTCATCGAACCCATGCGCGTCGACCTCCAGCAGTTCCAGCGCCCGCATCGCCGTCTCGCGGTCGATCTTCCCCGCCGCGCGCACCTCGGCAAAGTCCCGCACGCGCCGCAGCAGCCGGTTCGCAATCCTCGGTGTCCCGCGCGAGCGCACCGCAATCTCTGCCGCTCCATCCGCATCGATCGGCACCTTCAGCACGTCAGCCGACCGCTCCACAATGAACCGCAACTCGTCCTCGGTGTAGAACTCCAGCCGCAGCAGGATCCCGAACCGCGACCGCAGCGGCGAGCTTAGCAGTCCCGGCCTCGTCGTCGCCCCTACCAGCGTGAACGGCTTCAGCTCCAGTGTGTGCGTGCGCGCGCTCGGTCCCTGCCCGATGATGATGTCCATCTGGTAGTCCTCGAGCGCCGTGTACAGCTTCTCCTCGAGCACCGGCTGCAGCCGGTGAATCTCATCCAGGAACAGCACCTGCTTTTCGCGCAGGTTGGTCAGGATCGCCGTCAGGTCACCCTGGATCTGCAGCGCCGGTCCGCTCGTCTGCTGGAACCCAACCTCAAGCTCGTTGGCGATGATCGTCGCCAGCGTCGTTTTGCCGAGTCCTGGAGGACCGAACAGCAGCACGTGATCGAGCGCCTCACCGCGGGACTTCGCCGCCTCCAGCGCAATCGCCAGCTGCTCCTTCGCCTTCGACTGTCCGATAAACTCCGCCAGCCGCTTCGGCCGCAGGTTCAGCTCAAACTGCGAGTCGTCGTCCACGGGACCCGCGGACACAAGCCGCTCCGCGCTGTCTGCGCGCGCCTTCGAATCCGACTTGCGAGGTTGGAACTGGAATGGAGCAGCCACTGAGGCGAGCATACGGCGAAGACGCCACCGTAGCAATGCATGCCTTGAGACCGCCTGTTGAAAGCCGCACGCAAACGCCAAAGAGCCGTCCCGAAGGACAGCTCCGGCTAATCAAGGAGCCAATGTACAGACTGGTATAGGCGAGCCCCGCGTTCTCTCCCCCAAGAGAACGCGGGTTCCTGCCTCGCCCCCGCATGCCTCAGGCTGTTGCGCCTTCCGCATGGTGCGAAGTACCCGATGCAGCTCCTTGCGGAGCCCCCGTGACCGGGCCTGCGCATTCGCGAGCGCTTCAACAAGGCTTGGACTGCGAGTGCCCTTTGACCTGGGAAAAGGTTGGGCTCTCAATGTCTTGGTCCTGTCTGGCGCTTCTTGAAGACAAAGCTACGGTCAATCTGCCAAGCCGTGAAGATAGCCTTGGTAATCACGTCCACAGCTCTGGTAACCCGCAAATCGGAGAGAAGTAACGTGACAACGGTGCGGCTAACGCTGCTCCAACAGCACGCAGCCATGCGGCGGGATTGTCACCTGAATCCGATTTCTGTCGGGAACCCGCTCGCCGGTCCACACGTTGATTGCGTTCGTTGGGGAATCTCTCTTGGTCGTGAAATGGAATGCGGCTGCGGATTTATCGACGTACAGCGGCGCATCACCGAGATTGAACAGACCGACAACGTTGACGATTCCGCCGTGCACACTTTGCGCCTCCGCTTGCCACACCCGCAGATCGCCCTGTTGGTCTACGTTCAGCGGATGACCACGGACAACCGCGTTCTGATCGATGGCCAGCACTTCGCGGTTCGTGAGCAGCCGCAGCGTCGCATCATCCAGCAGCGTGAGGTTCGCCCCGAGGATCAACGGACTCTGCGCGAGCGACCACAGTGTGATCACCGTTCGTTCCTCATCGAGCGTCAGTCGCGTATGACGAGGCTCTCCCCATCCTGGCGAAGGCCGCAACTCGCCGAACGGAAGCATGTCGGCATCGGGCCATTGACCAGGCTTGAGGTCGAAGGCCGACCACGTTGCGAGGCGGTCGAACTGACCTTTGAGCGGTTGCGGAAAGGTTTGGCCAGACTTGCTCGCAGCCCACGTATCCCAGAAGTCGTCGGAGATGCGCCACATGTTCGCAAGCGACGCGACCTCAGCTTCGTGCTCCGGGTTCGTCGGCCCCGGCGAGAGACTGAGGACCATCGGCCTTCCCGCCTTGTCGATGGCCCGCCGGATCTGGTGAATCTCGCTCGCCTTGTACGGGCGGTCGGCGATGCAGTCTACCTTGAGCAGGTCGACGCCCCAGTCCGCATACTGCCTGATCAGCGAGTCATACCAAGCCTGCCCCGCTGCGTTGTCCTTCACGCCCCAGTTTGTCGGATCCCACGGGCAGGCATCGCTGGTGTCTGCGGCGTCCGCTGTATGAAAGCTCGAATCGGCAATCGGCAGATTGCGTTCCACTGAGGCCCTTGGAATCCCGTGGACGATATGAATCCCGAACAGCAGTCCCTGCGCGTGGACCCAATCGGCCAGCGGTTTGAAGCTCGTCTCCTCAATCGTTGCGGCCAGCTTCGGCGGCATGCCTCGTGTCTCGGCGATCACATGGACATCGCTCTTCGCCGACGGGAATCTCGCCGGCACCGGGACATATCGCCCGTGCGCGTCGATTGCATACCGCAGCTCGTCCGGTCTCGGTCTGTCCTCAGGGTTCTCGAAGAACCAGCCTTCGTCGATGACCGCATAGCGCCAGCCGAAGGGCAGCAGCTTGTCCCGCAGGACGGCGACGTTGGCGCGAAACTGCGCCTCCGTAATCGTGAGGCCGTAGGCGTCCCAGCTGTTCCAGCCCATCGGTGGCGATGGGGCGGGAGATTGAGCCGAGGCGGAGAGGGTGCAGAGCATTGCAATCGCAGTCACAAGCAGCCGTCGAAGCATGCCCGAGGATACAACCGCCTGCATCAAAAACGAGGCAGCCTGAACGCACCAGACTGTATTCTGAAAGAAGCGTAGATTTTCACGCCAGAAGGACCCGTAATGCCCCTTTACGAGTACGAATGCAAAGAGTGCGGACGCCGCACCGAAAAGATTCAGAAGTTCTCCGACCCGGAGCTGACCGTATGTCCGCACTGCGCGGGTCGGCTTGAGCGCACCCTGACGGCGCCCGCCGCTCATTTCAAGGGCGGCGGATGGTACAAGGACCTCTACTCCTCCGCGAAGCCTGCCGCCGCAAACGGCAGCAAGGATGCAAAGTCGGGAGGCGATACTTCGAAGCCCTCTGAGAGCTCTGCACCGGCTACGAGTTCGTCGAGCTCCGATACAAACTCAACTTCGTCGAGCTCGACCACCTCGTCGACGCCCGCGACCGCTTCGAAAAACTCATCGACAAGCTCGAAGAACTGATTTTGGTTCGCCGCGTGGCCGCGAATCGCGGTTCGCGCATCTGATTCCAACGCCGGATGTTGACTTCCAGGTACCGTGACAGAGGTACTGACACAGAGGTCGCAGAAGATGACAATACCCAACGTTTACAGGGGTGCGCTATCATCCAACGCATGAGATCGAATCACTCACTCCGGAGCGCATGTCGCGAGGAAATCGCCTCGGAGTCGGGCGGGACCTTTATGCGCAACGTAGGACTGGTGTCAGCCGGGATCACCGTGCTGGCCATCGGCGTCGTTGTGGGACGAGAGCTGCGGGAACGCTATAAGTTCCACCGCCGGACGCCGTACGACATTTACTCCCACTCGGGAGACCAGACGCAGGAAATGGAGTTCGGCGTCGGGGTCTGACCGCGCTGAAGGGCCAACGCTGTTTCTGCATCAGGGCCTGATGCGCCTTACGCTGCGCCCGTCTTCGTAATACGCGGTGACGCCTGAAGCAGCCGGATCAAGTCCTCGACTGTGACCAGCGGAGTGGGCTGCAGGCCCGGGCTATGCTGGCGCCGGAGCGCCAACGTGAGATCGCGCACGCTCTGGTCGACGTCTTCAGGCGTGAGTCCAAGATCTTTTTCAAGATCGTCGCCGGGAAGTACCGGGAACGGAACCAGTTGCACTTCGCGCAGGTAGCGGAAGGTGGATCCGGTAATCACCGGATCGAAACCATATTGCTGAAGCTGAGCGGTGAAAGTCTCCTGGGTGACGCCGGCGCGCTTGCGGCGCAGCTTATGTTCGCGATACCAGGCGGAGAGACGCAACAGGGCCACGCAGGCCACGATGAGGGCCAGCAGCAGCCAAAGCGGCCAGGCATGATGGCCCAGCCACGCCGGGATGGAAAGCGTCCGCACGAGCAAACCGCCTCGCAGGAGGGAACAGCTCAGCCTGCCGCCGGGGGTGCGGACCCTGGATGGTTTCCTCCATAGAGTGGCAACAGTATGTCACGAGCAGCCGGGAAAGGCTTTCGAAAACTGCATCGAAAGAAGTACTGTTTCCTTATGGCTGCCGTCCTGCCACCCATCCTCGACCTGGGTCCCGCCGCCGCTCCCGAAGTGTGGAGCAACGATTTGAACGCTGCGCCGAGGTTGCGGGACAAGCACGGACGCGCGATCACGGACCTGCGGCTGTCGGTCACCGACCGCTGCAACTATAAGTGCGTCTATTGCCGGACCGGTAATGAGGGGGCGCAGTACAGCGAGCTGCCGATTGAAGAGTACGCGCGCATGGTGCGGCTGTTCGTCTCGCTGGGCGTAGAGAAGGTTCGGCTGACGGGCGGCGAGCCGCTGCTGCGGCGCGGTTTGCTCGAGCTGATCCGTGAGATCGCTCAGATGCGTGCGGTGTTCAGTCCCGAGCCCCTGGACATTGCCCTGACGACGAACGGCCATCTGCTGGCCGGTATGGCCAGGGACCTGAAACGTGCCGGGCTGAACCGCGTGACGGTGAGCATGGACGCCGTGGACGCGGAGACCTTTGCGCGCATCACACGCGTGCCGGGAAGCTTCGAACGCGTGCGCGACGGAGTTCGCGCGGCGCAGGATGCGGGCCTGGGACCGGTGAAGGTAAACGCGGTGTTGCTGCGCGGCTTCAACGACGGCGAGATCGAGGCGTTCGCGGAGTTCTCGCGGAACGAAGGTGTCATCGTTCGGTTCATCGAGTGGATGCCGTTGGAGGAGGACCGCACCTGGACGCCCGAGGCCGTGGTGCGGATGGAGGAGATCGTCACGCGTCTGAACGCGGTGCGTCCGCTAGTGACGCTACCGGCAACGCACGCCTCGGAGACGGCGCGGCGATTCACCTTCGAGGACGGTGTGGGCGAGATCGGGATCATCGCGCCGGTGTCGCATCCATTCTGCGGACACTGCAGCCGCGTGCGCGTGACCTCCGACGGGAAGGTGAGGACCTGTCTGTTTTCACAGAGCGATCACGATCTTGTCGGGCCGATGCGGCGAGGGGCAAGCGATGACGAACTGCGCGCGCGCATCCGCAAGATCGTTGAGCGCAAAGAGGCTCGGCATCATATTGGCGAGCCCGGATTCCGGAAGCCGTCGCGGTCGATGGTGCACATCGGCGGCTAATTGCGACGCGAGAATCATGTCGCAGGTTAGTACGCTGCTCGCGCGACTCATGCAACTGCCGATGCACCTAGTATGCAAACCGCTCACGAAGAGTTAGCGCTAAAGCCCGTCACAGTCTTGCGCTATCCTTGGGGGACCGAAGAGTACGGCCCTACCCGCAGGACAGGAAGGCACGTGGCAGACAGGCGGCATTCCGAATTGATGGACGGCAGGCAGATGGATCACCTGCGAGTCTTTCACGAGGTTGCGCGCGCGTTGACGGCAAACCTTGAGCTTGAACCGCTGCTGCGCGCCATCCTCTCGCAGATGGAAGAGTACTTCGGCCCGGAGCAGTGGTCGCTGCTGATGCTGGACGAAGAGAGCAGCGAACTCTACTACGCGCTGCACGCGGGCATCGACACAGAGAATATCGGAGACCTTCGCATCAAGATGGGTGAGGGTATCTCCGGCTACGTTGCGCTGACGGGGAATCCGCTGGTGGTGCCGGACGTGACGGCGGACCCGGACTGGGCGAGCTTTGCAAGACAGCATCCTGAACTGCACCTGCAGTCGATTGCCTGCCTTCCGCTGCGGCACGGCGGACGCACGCTGGGCGTGCTGCAACTGCACAACAGCAAACTGGACCTGCTGCCGGACGCGTCGATCTCGTTCCTGCGCGTGCTGTGCGACTATGCGGCGATCGCGCTTGCGAACGCGCGCTACGTAAAGCTGGTGCAGCACCTGACGATCACCGACGACTGCACGGGACTGTTCAACGCGCGGTATCTGTACACGATGTTGGAGAGCGAGATTGCGGCGGAAAACAATCCGCGCGTCATTCCGATTCAGCCGCACTTCAGCCTGCTGTTTCTGGATCTCGATCACTTCAAGAACGTGAACGATACGCATGGTCACCTGGTCGGCTCACGGCTGCTGGCCGAGGTTGGCGGAGTAATCAAGCGCACGCTGGGGCCGGCGCATGCGGGCTTCCGCTATGGCGGCGACGAGTTTGTGGCGCTGCTACGCGGGGTCGACAAGGATGTTGCGATGGAGCTTGCGACGAAGCTGCGCGAGGCTTTGACGAGCACGCCGTACCTGACAGGTGAAGGGCTTGCGCTGCGGTTGACGGCGAGCTTCGGGCTCGCGACGTATCCGCAGGACGGCGACACACTGCACGCCATCATCCGCTCGGCCGACACGATGATGTATCACGCAAAGGCGAGAGGGCGTGACCAGATTGCAGTGGCGGATCGCGATGCGCTGGCGTCGATGCCTGCGCCAAAGACCTCACGGCACGCTTAGACTGCAACTGCTTTCACGGACGGCGACGCTCGAGCGACGGCGCACGCTTGAGCTCCGGGTGAATCGCCTCAACGTTCTCGGGTGCGTCTGAGTGGATTCCAAAGTCCCAGACATCGAGGTTCACGGTCGTTGGACCGAGTACCTCAATGAGTGCATACTCACCGAAGTCGAGCGGTTGCACCGGCGTGAGTTTCATCCAGTGGCCGCCGGGAAGAATCTCGGACTTCATCTCGATGATGTCGTGCTGCGGGTGGCCGGTGCCGAGCCACGCGATGCGGAGGCTGTCGACGATGCGCAAATCTGCGCGGGCGTCGACGCGCTCGACGATGTACCCGTTGTTGGGGTCGCCGCCGGAGGGCGTGGCGCGTCCGCTGGCGCCGTGCGTGTTGACGGTAAACGTGCCGCCGCTGGTCACGGGTTCATCGTCGCGGCCGCCGTTGACGCGCACATAGAAGACAGGGTCGGGCACGTGAAGCTGGACGTCGGCGCGGTCGCGCGGAATGTCTGTGATGCGGTGCGGGCTGGACGCTGGATTAATGATCCCCTTCTGCACGGCGTGCGCCGTCTCCTTGTTGAGATCGGAGGCGCTCTGCGGCATGGGCACGAGCTCGGGCGTGCCACGGAAGGTGTCGAGCGCGAGAACGCTGTCTTCTTCCGGAAGACGGAGATCAGGTGCGATCTCCGGCGTGAGTGCGGCGCGCGCGGCCTCTTCCCTGGCGAGCTCCGGACTGATTACAGGAGTCTGCGCCGCCTGCTCAGCATTCGCTCCGGGCTCGTGGTCTTTCTTCCACTTTTCGGTCGCGGGCAGATCGACGAGCGCCAGCGGAATCTCTTCCTCCTGGCCGTCGCGCTCGGCGCTGCGGTAGTGGACGACATCGCCGACGACCTTGTAGCTGTAGACGAGCTGATAATTTCCATCTTTGAGAATGAGGCGGGTGCGCGTGGGTTCGTCAGGGCTCTGCGTGGGATTGGGGACATCCATGGGACGGTGTTGCTTCTGTGCGAGCGCCGGAAGTGAGCAAAGAAGAAGAATGCACGCCATCGCTGCACGCGCCGCTCTCCACGCGAACTCACAAACCTGCTTCGAGCTCGAACCGCCGAACACCCCAAGGCCTCCGCGCAGCGCAAATCTGCACCATGCGCGCACTAACAGCTCCAAACTAGCAGAGTTGTGGCCTCTTGGGCGTCGGGTCAGAAGCTCTGCCGCTTCAACCACTCGCGGAACCGCGGACCGAGATCGTTGCGGCGCAGAGCGAACTCGACGGTGGCCTTGAGGAAGCCGAGTTTGTCGCCGGCGTCGTAGCGCGTGCCCTCGTAGGTGAAGCCGTAGACCTTCTCGTACTGCAGCAGCGCCTTGATGCCGTCGGTGAGTTGAATCTCGCCGCCGGAGCCGGGCGTTACAGTCTCGAGCATCTCGAAAATACGCGGCGTGAGGATGTAACGGCCGATGATGGCATGCTGGCTCGGCGCCTCCTCGGGCCTGGGCTTCTCGACCATGCTGAGAACGTCGAGCAAGCGCGGATCGTAGGGATCCTGCACGCAGTCGAGGCAGCCGTAGGAGGAGATGGCTGCGCCTTCGACGATCTCCGAGGCGAGGATCGAAGATTGCGTCTGCTCAAAGGCATCGACCATCTGCTTAAGGCAGGGCACCTCCGCGTCGACGACGTCGTCGGGAAGGATGACGGCGAAGGGCTCGTTGCCGACGAGTTGCTTGGCCTGCAGCACCGCGTGGCCAAGACCAAGTGCATCGGGCTGGCGTGTGTAGCTGATCTTCGCGAGGTGCGAGACAGAACGGACCATCTCGAGCAGCGCCGTCTTGCCGCGGGCTTCGAGTGCTGTCTCGAGTTCGTAAGACTTGTCGAAGTGATCTTCGAGCGACGATTTGCCGCGGCCGGTGACGATGATGATCTCGGTACAGCCGGCGGCGACAGCCTCCTCGACGCCGTACTGAATCAGTGGCTTATCAACGAGCGGCAGCATCTCTTTGGGAGTTGCCTTGGTGGCGGGCAAAAAGCGAGTGCCGAATCCGGCTGCCGGAAAGACAGCCTTGCGCACCTTCATCAATGACATGCGTTGTTCCTATTCTCCTGCTTTCGCTGCAGCAATGGTACCAACGGCTTCGATGCCGAAATTTGAATCCGTGGCCGGTACGTCGAAGTTCTGCGGTGCGGGCCTAGGCTAGAGTACAGGCGAATCGTCGTGCAACATTACTTTGCGGATGACCTTGATGGGCGCGAAGCCTTGGCGCATAAAGTTGTCGTGAAAACGCTCGAGCGAGAACGACGCGCCTTCACGTTGTTGCAAATCGGTTCGCAGTTTCATGATCTCCAGCTTGCCGAGCGTGTAGTAGAGATAAAGCGCGTCTGAGGTGCCCCGTTTCGTCTCGACCTCTGCGATGGGACGAGACTGATAGCCCTCCCTGACGAAGAAGTCTTCGGCCTGCGGAATCGTCAGTTCACCGCCGACGCCAGTGTGCATGCGGATCGCGACGATGAAGCGTGCGTCGCGGAGCAGGGCGTCCTGCAACTGGCCCAGGCGAATGAGCTTCGATTCATGTTCGTCCTTGGCGCCGACGCCGGGAGCGTTGTAGCCCTCGTCGAGCATCATCTGCTCACAGTAGTGCGCCCAGCCTTCGATGTTGGTGTTTGCACCGAGAAGCTTGCGGATCGTCGAAGGGAACTGCGGCTGCCAGAGGAACTGGGTGTAGTGGCCCGGATACGCCTCGTGCACGCTGGTCGAGACAATAGTGCCGATGTTGAAGGCCGCCATGTACTCGCTGGTCTTTTGCGCGCTCCAGCCTGACTCCGGCAGAGTGACGTTGAAGAGAGCCTTCGTCGAGTGCGTTTCGAAGGGGCCCGGCGAATCCATCGATGCCTGTGTTGTCGCGCGCATGAACGGCGGCGTCTCTTCGAGCGTGGGCTGGACATCGCTAGGGAGCGTGATGATGTTGTGCGAGCGGATGAAAGTGATCTCGGAGTCAAAACGCGCTCGGAATGCTTTGAGGAGATCGGCGGGCGCGGGATGAATTGAGGCCAGCTCGGCGAGCTCCTGCTGAGGCATCTTCGTCGGGTCAATCTCCTTCGCGACGCGAGCGAATTCCGCCTGGTTCTTATGCAGGTCGTCGTAGCCGATCTGCAGGAGATGATCGAGCGGGATATCGACCATCTCATTTAGCGCAAGCGCCTTGCGGAAGGTCTCAGCACCATAACGGAAATCGCCATTGGAACGCGGCAGAAGATCAGACTTCATCCATGCGGCGTAAGACTTCATCGCATCGATAACGGCCGCGTTGGAATTCGCGAACTCGGCTTTCGTTTGAGCGTCGGTTGCCGTCGCGAAGGCCTGCGGGACGTCGTTCTGAAAGAAGCTGATGTCGTCATCGATCTGCTGCAGGGCGATCTCGGTGTAGATGCGCGGCGGATTTTTGAGGTTCTTGCGCGCGTCAATGAAGACCTGTGGGATAAGCTTCTCGCGCTCTACGGCAGCGTGGAGCCGAACATTTACCGGAGCATAGGGCCGCTCCATGATGGTGAAGATCGCATTGGTAACACCGGTGGAGTAATTGTCAGGATTCTTCTCCCAGCCGCGGATGACCTCGAGCTGGAGAAGTTGCGCGCGGATAGAGTTCAGCAGGATGTCGCGGTCGGCAGCAGGCTCGGCGTCGAGGGCCGACGGATCGATTGCGGCGATCTTCTTCTCCCAATCATGCAGCGCGGCTATCTGCTTCTGAATGCCGGCCGCCGAGTAATCCTCGAGCTGCGTGTCGTACTGGTGCAGGCCGGCGGAGGTTCCGGCTGTCGGCGAGTACTTGAAGTAGACCTGCTGAAAGTACTGCTCGGAGAGCGTGTTGAACGTCTGCCCCGCACCGTCCGCGGACGGATGTTGGGCAGCGGCGGATGAAGTACTGAAGGAAATCATGAGGGCAAGGGAAGCTGTAACCAGGCGCATGTTGGATCTCAGTTTAAAGAGGAATTGGCATCTTCGAGCGAAGAAAGCAGATCACGGGTTTCGGAAATAACTGTATCCGCATCGGAGGCGGAAAGGGGCCAGCGCAGCACTCCCTGCGGGGTGAGCTGCGCTCCGTTCTTCGCGTTGCGCGAGACGAGTTTCATCAGGGCACCGACGTTGATGCCCTTGCCCTGCTCGGCGGGCGCGGCGTGCAGCTTCTCGCTGAAGGTGATGAAGAGCATGTCGCGCATGGGCTTCATCTTGCCGGCCTGTGCGAGCGGTGAGTTGGTGGCGCGAGTTGCCATTGCGTCGCGGGCGGCCTTCGCCGCATTGGATTCGTTGCTACGGTTGAGCGCGGCACGCGAGGAGAACTGGAGCGAGGCCGTCTGCGGCGCTTGTCCGTGGCGCCCTGCCAGCGGTTGCGTGCGGCTCAGCATTGTGGAGGGCTGCCACGCGTTGCCAGGGCGCGTCACTTCGCGGCCAGCCCACTGCACGGTCTGCGATGCGGGTTTCGGGGAGGCGGGTGCAGACCTCTTCGGTTCGTCGACGGCGACGCGCTTGCGCTCTATCTGCGCGATAGAGAGCCGCTCGCAGATGAGACGAATCTCGCCGACCGCGAGAAGATGCTGCACGTTCTCCGGTGGCTGACCATAGCGGTCCTGCAGCTCGTCGCGAATCTCGGAAAGCATAGCCTCGGAGTTTGCACCGGCGATGCGCTTGTACATGCGCAGCCGCTGGTTTTCCTCGCTAATGTAACTCTCGTCGATGCGCAGCGAGATGCCAAGGTTGACGGTAACCTGCAGGCGCTCTTCGCGGCCCTCGCCCTTGAGCTTGCTCACTGCCTCCTCGAGCATCTGCGTGTAGAGCTCGAAGCCAATGGCCTCGATGTGGCCAGATTGTTCGCCGCCAAGCATGTTGCCGGCACCGCGCAGTTCGAGATCGAGTGCGGCTATCTTGAAGCCCGCGCCGAGGTCGGAGAACTCCTTGAGCGCAGCAAGGCGGCGGCGCGCGACCTCTGTAAGCTGCTGCTCGGGAGGAATCAGCAGATACGCGTAAGCGCGGCGGTTCGAGCGGCCCACGCGGCCGCGAAGCTGATAGAGCTCGCTGAGGCCGTGGCGATCAGCGCGATTGATGATGATGGTATTCGCGCGCGGAATGTCGAGACCGTTTTCGATAATGCTCGTCGCGCAGAGCACGTCGTACTCGCCGTTCATGAAGGCCAGCATTGCGCGCTCGAGCTCGGCTTCGGGCATCTGGCCGTGGCCGACGACGACGCGCGCCTGTGGTACCAGCTCGCGAATCTTGCTCGCCATCTCGTAGATGCTCTCGACGCGGTTGGAGACGAAGTAAGTTTGGCCGCCACGCTCGAGCTCCACCTCGATGGCCGTGCGGATGAGCTTCTCGTCGAACTTGGCGACGACGGTCTGGATCGCCATGCGGTCCTTGGGCGGCGTCTCGATGACACTCATGTCACGCAACCCCATGAGGCTCATGTTCAGAGTGCGGGGGATCGGCGTCGCGGACATCGAGAGCACGTCGATCGCCGCACGCATCTGCTTCAGGCGCTCCTTGTGGCGCACGCCGAAGCGTTGCTCCTCGTCGACGACGAGCAGACCGAGATCCTGGAACTTGAGTCCCTGAGAGAGAATGGCGTGCGTGCCGATGAGGATGTCCACCTTACCGTCAGCCACGCGCTCGAGAATCTCCTTGCGCTCCTTCGGCGAGCGAAAGCGCGAAATCATCTCGACGGTGACGGGAAAATTCGCGAAGCGACGCTTGAAGCTTTCGAAGTGCTGGAAGCAGAGCACTGTCGTCGGCGTAAGAACCGCGACCTGCTTGGAGTCCTGTACGGCCTTGAAAGCGGCGCGCATCGCGACCTCGGTCTTGCCGTAACCGACGTCGCCGCACAGCAGACGGTCCATCGGCTGCATGGACTCCATGTCGACCTTGATGTCCGTGATGGCGGTGAGCTGGTCGTCGGTCTCGTTGTAGTCGAAGGCGTCCTCAAATTCGCGCATCATGTTATTGTCCGGCGAAAACGCCGTACCCATAGCGGCCTTGCGCTGTGCGTAGAGTTTCAGCAGCTCCTCTGCCATGTCTTCCATGGCCTTCTTCACGCGCGCCTTGGTTTTAGACCACGCAGGATTGCCAAGTCGATTCAACTGTGGCGCAGGGCCGGCTTCCGTCGAGCGGTACTTCTGGATGAGGTCGAGGCGCGTGAGCGGAACGTACAGCTTCGCATCTTCGGCGAAGGTGAGGATCATCAGCTCAAGCTGCGATCCGTCCGATCCGTTCGTCTTCTCGTCGATAACGCGCAGGCCGTCGTATCGTGCGATACCGTGTTCAACGTGAACGACAAAGTCGCCGACAGCGAGATCGCGCAGATCGGAAACAAAAGCGGAGGTCTTCCCGCGGCGCACAGGGCGCGCGTGAACGTCGACTTCGTCATTCAGATCGTTCGCGCCGAACAGCACGAATTGGCGCGCTGTCGCGCGATCAAGGTCGAGCACCTGCACGCCATTGGCGATGGCGGCGCGAACCAGCACTGGTGTACGCAGATCGCCGGCGAGATAGCTCGACTCTGAGAAAACTGTCGTCGAGGAGCCTTGATCCGTGCGCCAGCCGATGCGATAGGGAACACCATAGTCCTGCAACAGGCCAGCGAGGCGTTCGACCTCTCCTTGGTTAGGAGCAGCGATCAACACGCGTGCTTCGCTTTCCATCAGCTTCTTCAGCTCATCGATGAAGCTTGGAATCGACCCATGAAAGCGTAGGGTCGGGCGCGTGGCGAATTCGATCTCGCTGGCGTCGCTGCGCGTGCTCTCAAGCACATCGACAGCGCCGAGCTGATCGAGGTCGCAGCCTGAAAAGACGCGGAGCCGGTCTTCCAGTTCCCATGGCGAGAGGTAAAGATCTTCAGCGCGCACGAGCGAGCCGATGCCCGAGCGTTCATGCCGCTGCTCAACCTTGTTCCACCAGCGCTCGCCCTGGTTCAGCACCATCGCCGGCTCTTCGACGAAGACGCGTGTGTGCTGCCCCATGAGCTCGAGCAGCGAAGATCGCGCGCCGGCGACGGGAGCATAGAACTCCCATCCCGGAAAGATGGTGGCCTCGCGGACGTTGCCTGCGACGTGCGTCTGCAACTCGCTGGGCGTCTCACCGCCTTCGAGCGCTGCGCCCGCGGCTCCACTGCGCGTGAGGCGTGCGTTGATGGCTTCGAGTAGAGCCTCAGTTGCGGGAGTTTCAGTTAACGGAAGCAGCAGAACCTCATCGATCGATGTTGACGAGCGCTGCGTTTCCGGATCGAAGCGGCGAATGGAGTCGATCTCGTCGCCGAAGAAATCGATCCGCACGGGACGTTCCATCTCCGGTCCATAGACGTCGAGGATGCCGCCGCGGATCGTCACCTGACCGGGCATGTCGACGACGTCGACGCGCGTGTAGCCGACCGAGATGAGGTGATCGACCAGCATCTCCGGAATATGCTCCTCGCCGCGGCGCACGTTCAGCGCGAGCGCAGCGTAATGATCGCGCGCGAACAGTCGCATGCACGCGGCCTCGATGGGAGCGACGACGAGCCGCGCCTGCCCACTCGCGATCTTCCAGAGCGCCGCAGCGCGCTGCTCCTGGATCTCGGAGTGCGGCGAAAGATTTTCGAACGGAAGGACGTCGTGCGAAGGGAGACGGAGCACCTCGCCCGCCTGCAGCGCGCCGGTGAGCTGGCACGCGGCGAGGAGGTTCGCATGCAGCGTGTCCGCGGCCTTGTTGTCGGCGACAAGCACGAGCGCCGGCGCATCCGACACGCGGACGAAGTAGGGAAGATAGAGAGCTCGCGCGGTAGCCGTGAGTCCGGACACACGTCTCCGGCCCGTGCCGGCCGCGAGATGGCGACGCACACGCTCAAAGACTGGAGAACGTTCAAGGTCCGCGATCAACTCGCGGACGAACGGAAGAATCATGCAGATTCCAGTTTAGCCCCAGCGCGAAGCCGGATGAGATGCAGCCCATCGGCGCGAGGGGAGGCGAGCGTTGGTAAAATCCGCCTATGCCCGTTCTTGCCGGTCTCACGCCTGAGGTCCTCGCCAAATATCAGCCGGTCATCGGCCTCGAGGTCCACGTACAGCTGCTCACGAAGACCAAGGCCTTCTGCGGCTGCAAGAACGAGTACGGCGGTGAGCCCAACACGCACATCTGCCCCGTGTGCCTTGGACTGCCCGGAGCGCTACCGGTGCTGAACCGGCAGGCCGTCGAGTTTGCAACGCTCGCGGCCGAGGCGCTCGGTTGCACGATCAACCAACGCAGCGTCTTCGCCCGCAAGAACTACTTCTACCCGGACCTGCCGAAGGGCTATCAGATCTCTCAGTTTGACAAGCCGCTGGCCGAGCATGGCTCCCTGACGGTTCCAGACGCAAACGGCAATCCGAAACTCATCGGCATCACACGCCTCCACATGGAAGAGGATGCCGGCAAGAGCCTCCACGATGGCTTTGCAGACTCCGCATCACGCACATATATCGATCTGAATCGCTGCGGCACGCCGCTCATCGAGATCGTCTCTGAGCCGGACATTCGCGCTCCCGATGAGGCCTTCGAGTACCTGACGCGCCTCAAGGAGATACTGCTCTACACCGAAGTGAGTGACTGCAACATGGAAGAGGGCTCACTGCGGTGTGACGCGAACGTCTCGGTCATGCTTAAGACCGACACGAAGTTCGGCACGAAGGCCGAAGTCAAGAACGTCAACAGCTTCCGCTACATTCGCGCGGCGCTCGAGTACGAGATCGAGCGACAGATCGGCGTGCTGGAGGAGGGCGGCCGCGTGGTGCAGGAGTCGCGCCTGTGGAACAACGCCGAGGGACGCACCTACTCCATGCGCTCCAAGGAGCAGGCGCACGACTACCGTTACTTCCCCGAGCCGGATCTTCCACCGCTGATCGTCGGTGAGGCGTGGCTGCGCGACATCCTCGCCGGAATGCCGGAGCTTCCGGAAGCACGGCGTGCGCGCATGACCGCCGAGTATGGCCTCAGCGCACAGGACGCAGCGACCCTCACAACCGACCGCGAACTCGGCGACCTTTTCGAGAGAGCGGCCAAGCTCGCGAAAAGCGCTAAACGTGTCGCCTCGATTCTGCTCAGCGAGATCACTATGCGTCTGCGTGCAGCCGAGATCACTCTCGATAAGAGTCCGATTTCGCTCGACGGTCTCGTGCTTGCAGCCGATCTCACTGAGGCCGGCGCGATCAGCTCGAAGCAGCTCAAGCAACTTCTCGATACCTGCTTTGCCGAGGGCCGCGACTTCGCATTCGTCTACGAGCGCGACAAACCGCAGCAGATCACGGACAGCTCTGCCATCGAGAAGATGATCGATGAGGTCATCGCAGCCAACCCCGCACAGGTGGCCCAATTCAAGGGCGGCAAGCGCACGGTCGCAGCGTTCTTCGTCGGTCAGGTGATGAAGCTCTCGAAGGGGCAGGCAAACCCGGCACTGCTGAATGAACTTGTGGTGAAAAAGTTGGACGCGTAGACTTCGGCTCCTGCAATCGGTGGAGGTTTGATGATGCGGCTCGCG
Source organism: uncultured Acidobacteriaceae bacterium (assembly GCA_963713395.1). Lineage (GTDB taxonomy): Bacteria > Acidobacteriota > Terriglobia > Terriglobales > Acidobacteriaceae > Granulicella. The sequence continues at coordinate 391,142 of CAVQLS010000005.1, forward strand.
CGCATGTCCGTAGTCCTTGCCGTGGCTCTGCTTGTATCCGGCTGCCGGCATCGCTACACTCCACCCGAATCTCCTATGCCACCGAACACGATCCTGCTCTCAAAGATGATGAGCGAGCTCTCGGCGCAGCCCGGATTCAGGGAAGCCGTTCTGCACGAGCTTCAGAGTACGAACGACAACAAGAATGGGCCCGCGCTGCTGACACCGGATCTCGTGCGCGAGCTTCGTGAACGAATCCTTGGCGAGGATTGGGAGGCGCTCGACCGATTCCCCGGATGGACAATGAGCGCTGTCAATCCAACCGTGCGCGTGGTGAGTCGTGTCGCCACGAAGCGAGCGGCAGAGAGCTCGTCTGCGAGCAACCCGGGTGCATCGGCCGGAGCGAACGAGACCCAAAAGTTTTTGGATCTCGGTTCCTATCCGCTCGATCAGGAGCAGACGGTTTCATTCGATGAACCTTCGACCCTCCCGCCATTTACCACCGAGGGTGTTGTGACGCGGCTTGGCCCGAACACAGTGCGCGGCGACGGGCCGAATCAACTCGCTCCTGAGCATGCGGAGAGTCAGCGTCTTGCCGACGCGCTGAACCGGCTTGCAGCCAATGCGCTGGATGGAGCAAAGCCGTTCACTGCGAAACTGAACGGAACGTCTGCGTCGAGCCCGCAGGATCTCATCGCCGGACTCGCCGCCAGCGGTCATCAGGTCACGGTCGTCGACGCGCGCTACTTCGCGAACTTCGGCCATCTCCATTACAAAGATCAGGACGTGATGATGCCGTTCTGGATCAACACGAGCTTCGCCGTTCCCGGAACCGGCGGCCTGCTCGGCTGGGGTGCGCGGCCGCTGCTTGTTCCCGTCTCCCATGCGGAGTATGAGTGGCAGATCCGCGGCCCGAAGATAAACGCCGACGTGAGCTACTACTTTGGCGTGGACGGCAAAAGCGAGTGGCGCACCATGGACACGCTCGATCAGTCGTGGGTGCTCAAGCGCGTGCCGCACACGTACACCGGCGCACAAGCGCTCGAGGTTACGCGGCTCACGGCACTTCTGACCGTCGCTTACATGCATCAGCACCAGAGCCGACCGGATCTTCCGTTCGGCGGCTACTACGCTCTGGGCGTTTGCCAGGATGGTGTTGCTGCGATCGAACGGCACATGACCGGCAAAGCGACGCTGTTCCCCATCACGGCCGACGCGACGCTCTTCGATGATCCGCGCGACGCCGAGGTGAACGCTTTGATCGCCGCTACACCGAAGGACCGTAGTGGAGATCCGCCCCAAGCGGACCGCATCTTCGGTTCGCTTCCCGCCGAGCCGGGTCCCGAGAGCAGCTTCGCTGCTGTAACGATTCCCGGGCTTGCAGATGATCTGAAGGGGAGCTACGCCGCCTGGCAGAAAGGCGATCTGCGCCGCATCCATAGTCGAACCTTCTACTGGACCATCACCAGCGTTGCTCTGGCAGGTACAGGAATATTGATCGCTTTCGTGCTGCGCCGCCGCCGCGCCTGATCAGACGTACACTTCCAATCGCAAGCAGGCTCGGGTTCGAAACGAACAAAGATGCGCGATGCAACGAAGTTGGTGCAGGTGCGCTCCAACTTCACGGGAGGTAGTACCCAAAATGGCAACCAAGAAGGCAAGCAGCAAGAAGAAGTCAACGGGACGCAAGTCTTCAAGCAAAAAATCCTCCAGCAAGAAGAGCACTCGTTCAGCCTCGAAGAAGTCTTCTCCAAAGAAGAGTTCTGCGAAGAAGAGTTCCGGTCGCAAGTACAGCAAGGGAGCTGGCAAGCAGGTAAAGCGCGAAATGCACGAGATGCATCAGGGCAAACTGAAGAGCGGCCGCAGCGGCAAGAAGGTTACGAGCCGCAAGCAGGCGATCGCAATCGGTCTCTCTGAGGCGCGCGAGAAGGGCGAAAAGGTCCCGCCCAATCCAAACAAGTAAGCGCGGATGATTCAGGCGCGGTTCCCCACTGTTCGTCCGTGAGTGACCGCGCCTTCTCTATTGCCTCACGCAAGAATTCTTATCGATCGAGGTCAGCCCCGGTTGCGGGCAAATCCGCACCCCTGGGTGCCTGCGCAACATCAGGAGGCCGCGTTCCAACATAGCTGCGATAAACGCTGATGTGGAAGCAGGCCTGCTGAAACTCCTCTTCCACATCGATTATCCCGGCCTGCATCAATGGTGCGAGATAGGTGCGCATCCACGCGATCTCCGCCATCGTCATTCCGCGTTTGCCGAAGTCAATTGCCTGGCCGGTAAGGTGTGGGGATGCGGTCTCACCCGCAATATCCGCTGCATTCCCGTTCACGCGCTGCAGACGAAGCTGATACGAGATGGTGCGAACCGCCGAGTTCAACTCCAATGGCTCTCCGAATCGCGCAAAGTACGCGTGGGCGATGTCGGAGGCGAATTTCGCAGTCCACGGCCGGGCGAAGCGTCGGTTCTCGGGCAGCTCCGGATTCACATGCAGTGCAGAGGTCCCGGCAACCTCGACCAGTTGATGCGAATAGCGCAGCCGGTCCAGTTCCTCGTCATTCTCAATTCGTTCGAGACCGGCAGCATCCGCCATCTGGTTCTGATGAACGAGAATCTCGCGCGAGCCCCGGAGCGCCGGCGGAACGATGAGCCGCCCGCTAGCGGTGTACATCGGAAAGACGTGCGGCGCGACAGCCGCCCGAGCCATTTCGCTCGCGGAAAGCCCCGCAGAAGGTACCTTCGCGGCAATTTCAGGGTTGAGTGCAGCATCCGCCGAATGCGATATACCGGTCGGAGCACTGCCCGGAGTCGCCTCGACGAGGCTGTTCACACCCGGGATCGGCCGCGCCATCGGCGCAGCAGGGCTGGTCGCGACGTCCCGTATCACGACCGAGCGGGGTCCCGATCTGCGCCTGGTTCTACGTTCCAGCACAGCCGAGCGGCGACGTCCGCGCGAAACTGCAACAGTCGCCGTGGCCTCATGTGGAGTCGCCCGCTGTGACTTCGTGCGGGTTCTCACGGAACGGGCCCCGGCTCTATGCCGAACCACGGGATAAGAGTGCGTAAGGGTTTTGCCCGGCTGCAACTTAGTCGCAGCGGCGCGCCGGTTCGTGTGCTCGCGTGAAGCTGCTTTCACCGGTTGACACAGGGTCGCGGCGAGAGCGAGTGCGATCACAAAGCAGATCGCGAGCGGACGAAGCAGTGCGGAGTGCGCCTCTGCGTTCTCCTCAAATCGGGAGGCAGGGTTCAACATGGGCCAGGTTTTTCAGAGGAGGCGGAGAGCCACCAGAGCTTTCTCAGGCTATCGCCCCTTTCCGGTCAGGGCCAGTGCCGATTCGGGTTCTGCCGCTCCCACCTCTGTGGAACGATGTGGATTCGCCGAAAAATCGGACGCGGCAGATTCATGCCCTGAAAACAGGGCGGCTTCGGCAGCCCTTCTCCGCACCAGCCCGGGAACGACCTTGCCGCCCGCATGAACCCACAGCCCGAACTGCACGACAGCGCTTTCGAACTCTCCCCGGTTGATGTAGCGCAACAGGCTGGAACCCAGAAAGCTCCCGCGCCCTGCGTTGAAGCAGAAGTCGACCAGTGCATCAAACTGATGCTGCGCCAGACTCACCTGAACACCCTTCCGCACGGCACGCACCGCCGAGGCCAGATCGGAACGCAGCAGTGCCTCAGCCTCCATCTCGGTGATGCACTGGCCATGATGCACCTCCGGACCGGTGTGTCCGTAACCGATGGTCCAGACACCGGCGGAATCCTGGTAAGCCTTCAGCCGAAGTCCTTCGAAGCTGCGCGTCAGCGCGAGCCCTGTGTTGCTGTAGTCGAACTCATTCATGTGTCAGGCGCGCCTCCTCTGCGCGCTACCTCTGGTAAAGCTGCCGGTTGAATCGTCGCGTTAGGGCCGTGCATCGAATACCGTTGGGCGCGCGGCCTTTAGCCCTAAGGCACAGGAGCACAACGCAGGCGTAAACTTAAGAGCGTTCCCTGCACCCGCGTGCAAAGCCCCTGACGAATGGAGCGCATTCCCTTGGCAACAGAGACAACCTATGACCTCGCGGTCCTCGGCGGCGGACCCGCCGGATACACCTGCGCGATCCGCGCCGCACAACTCGGCCTGAAGGTCGCCCTCATCGAAAAGACCGACAAGCTCGGCGGCACCTGCCTGCACTGGGGCTGCATCCCCACCAAGTCGCTGCTGTTCTCCGCCGAAGTGTGGGACCACTTGAAGTCCGCGTCCGAACTTGGCATCGACAACGTCGACAAGGCCACGCTGAACTGGGACAACCTGCTGAAGCGCAAGAACAGCGTCGTGGCCACGCACACCAAGGGTCTCGACTTCCTGATGAAGAAAAACAAGATCACCGTGGTGCGCGGACACGGCCGCGTTACCGGCCCCGCGAGCGGTGGCGTCTTCACCGTGCAAGTCACGGACGAAGACAAGGGCAAGGGCCGCGACCTGCAGGCGGAAGGCTTCACTCAGCAGACCAAGACCGACGTAAAGGCGAAGAAGGTCGTGCTCGCCATGGGCTCCGACGCACGCATGTTGCCCGGCTACCAGGCCGACGACACCATCCTCACCAACATGCAGATCCTCACGCTGCCGAAGATGCCAAAGTCACTCGTCGTCATCGGCTCCGGCGCGGTGGGTGTTGAGTTCGCCTCCGTCTTCAAGAGCTTCGGCGCGGACGTAACCGTGCTCGAGGCACTGCCTCGCGTTGTACCCGTCGAAGACGAAGAGGTCTCCAAGGAGCTCACGCGCCAGTATAAGAAGCGCGGGATCGAGGTCGCGACTGGGTGCAAAGTTGAGAAGATTGAAAAGACCAAGGGCGGTGCGAAGGTTTCGTGGGTGAACACCACGGGCAAGCCCGAGTCGAAAGAGGTTGAGAAGGTTCTCGTCGCCGTGGGCCGCGCTCCGCGCACCTACGACGCTGGCCTCGACAAGGTGAACCTGCAGCTCGACCGCGGCTTCGTCACCGTCAACGAGTGGATGGAAACCTCAGTCCCCGGCGTCTACGCCATCGGCGACATTGTCGCCGGACTGCCGCAACTCGCGCACGTGGGCGCGATGGCCGGCATCGTCGTCGCTTCGAAGCTCGCGGGCAAGTACGCGCGCGCCGTCCGCAAGGACCGCGTCCCCGGCTGCACTTACTGCGATCCGCAGATCGCCAGCGTCGGCCTCACCGAAGCGCAGGCGAAGGAGAAGGGCTACCAGGTCAAGACCGGCAAGTTCCCCTTCGTCGGCAACTCCAAGGCAACGATCGTCGATGCGCACGACGGCTTCGTGAAGGTCGTCTCCGATGCGAAGTACGGCGAGATCCTCGGCGTGCACATCATCGGCCCGCAGGCGACGGAGCTCATCGCCGAAGCAGTGACCGCAATGGAACTCGAGGCAACGGTCGAGGAGATGATGTTCACCATCCACGCGCATCCGACGCTCTACGAGTCGCTGCTCGATGGCTTCGCCGCCGTGGAGAATATGGCCATCAACGTTTAAATCACACGTTGCGATACCGAGCCGGGCGAGACGCCCGGCTCTTCTGCCTCATGCATCTGCATCTACTCCAACTCGGCCGCATCTCTTACGCCGAAGGCCTACGCCTTCAGGACGAGATCGTCGCCGCCCGCAAGGCTGGCGCTATCGGCGACACGCTTCTCCTCATGGAGCACCCGCCGGTCCTCACGCTTGGCCGCAACGCAACGCGCACCAACATCGTCGCCAGCGACAAACTGCTCGCACGCAGAGGCGTCGAGATCTATGAGACGAACCGCGGCGGCGAGGTCACCTACCACGGCCCCGGCCAGCTTGTCGGCTATCCCATCTTCGATCTTCGCGGCGACCTGCCGAACAAGCGCGGCCCATTCCTTGGCCCCGTCGACTTTGTCCGCCTCATGGAAGAGGCGCTGATCCTCACCTGCAAAGACTCTGGCGTGCCCGCGCAGCGCATCTGCAAGCGCACCGGCGTCTGGACCTACGCCGGCGGCACGGTGCAGGAGAAGAAGCTCGCGGCCATCGGTATTCATGTCTCGCAGGCCATCACCTCGCACGGATTCGCGCTCAACGTCACAACCGACCTGCGCGACTTCGACTGGATCGTCCCCTGCGGTATCGCGGACCGCGGCGTCACATCCCTGGAGCTGGAATCACCACAAGAACCTCCGCCGACACTCGCGCAGGCCTCGAACTCCGTCGCCGCGAACTTCGGCCGCGTCTTCAACCGCCAGGTGCTCGCGGCGGACTCTTTGGAACAGCTACTTGCCCTGACGACCTGACGCCCTCTGGGTGCTATAGACTACATCGATCCTCGGGTCTCGCAATTGATACGCGGTCCAACCGCGACCTCTCGCTACATTCATGGAGCCCCGTCATGTCTACAGTTCTCATTACAGGAACGAGTAAGGGCATCGGCTTTGAAACTGCCCTGAGCTTCGCCCGCGCAGGTCACAAAGTTCTGGCCACGATGCGAATCCCCGCACAGTCCCCTGCGCTGGCAGAAACGGCGGCGCGAGAAAAACTGCCCATCTTTATCTCATCGCTTGATGTTGACTCTGACACCTCCGTCAGTGAAAGCATCGCCGCGCTGACCAAAGCGCATGGCGAGATCGACGTGCTTATAAACAATGCCGGCGTCGAGACGATGGGTTCAGTTGAAGAAACCCCACTCCATCTTTTCCGCTCTGTCATGGAAACCAATTACTTCGGGGTGATTCGCTGCACGCAGGCTGTGTTGCCGCAGATGCGCGAACGAGGCAGTGGCTGCATTGTTCAGATCAGTTCGGTGGCCGGACGCTTCACCCAGCCTCCGATGGCTGCTTACTGTGCCTCCAAGTGGGCCCTTGAGGCCATGACCGAAGCGCTCGCAAGCGAGATGAAGACATTTGGCGTGCGTGTCGCGCTGGTAGAACCAGGCGTCATTGACACTGCCATGGCCCAGCGCCTCACCAGCGCAGGCACGTCGAAGTATCGGCAGAGCGAGCGGATGGCCGGCTTCTTCACCAAGTCGCTCAGTGAATCGCGGCCGACTTCACTAGTCGCCGAAAAGATCCTCGAAGTGGTCGACAGCGGTACCTGGCAGTTGCGACATCCGGTTGGGCCGGATGCGGCTCCTATGATCAGCACGCGCCAATCTATGACGGATGAGGCATGGGTCGACTGGCACTCCGCCGACGACGAGACGTTCTTCGCAGCGCTCGCCGGCTGATGCTTTCCTGTCGCTGAATTTCCGCCCGGTACAGTCCGCTAACCGCACGCGACGGGCGAACCTCGCCTCAGCCTCGTATAATCCACAGTTGCGCCTTGCGCACCCATCGCACCCCGGAGAACCTCCCGATGCCGACCGAAGTAGTTATGCCCCAGATGGGCGAATCCATCACCGAAGGCACTCTCACCAAGTGGCTGAAGAAGCCCGGCGACACCGTCCAGCGCGATGAGCCGCTCTTCGAGATCTCCACCGATAAGGTCGACGCAGAGATCCCCTCGCCCATCGCCGGCACGCTCGGCGAGATCAAGGTGCAGGAAGGCGCCACCGTCGCCGTCAACACGGTCGTCGCCACCATCAATGAGGACGGCGCGCAATCCGCCGCCCCGGCAAACTCCGGTGCTGTGCCCACGAAGGAAGACACCGTCACCCCTGGTGCGTTGGACACCGCTATCCGCGATGAGGAGGCCGAGGCCGAGGCACTTGCTCCAGCCGCTGGCGCCGCCGCCGGCCCTGGCACCGAGGTCCTGATGCCGCAGATGGGCGAGTCCATCACCGAAGGCACCATCACCAAGTGGCTCAAGAAGGTCGGCGACACCGTCCAGCGCGACGAGCCCATCTTCGAGATCTCCACCGACAAGGTTGACGCCGAGATTCCGTCGCCCATCGCCGGTACGCTCACCGAGATCAAGGTTCTCGAGGGCTCCACGGTGGGCATCAATACGGTAGTCGCCGTCATCGGTGGCGCATCTGCCGGAGCCAGCGCCGCGGCACCCGCGGCCAAGGGCGCCGCTCCGGCAGCTGCTCCCGCAAAGGCACCCGTGGCTGCTCCAACACCTGCAGCACCCGCCGCCGCAGCCTCGGCCGGCGAACGCCCGCGCTCCTCGCCACTGGTCCGGAAGATCGCCTCCGAGAACAACGTCGACCTCACGACAGTTCCCGGCACCGGGGCCTCGGGCCGCATCACCAAGCAGGACATCACCTCACATATCAGCGGCGGTGGTGCAGCAGCACAGCCTGCCGCACCAGCGAAACCCGCGGCACCTGCTGCTCCCACCTATGCCCCGATGCCCGGCGAGCTTGTGCCGATGTCGAAGATGCGCGCCATTATCGCCAAGCGCATGGTCGAGTCCAAGCAGACGAGCGCGCACGTCCACACTGTCTTCAAGGTGGACATGACTCGCATCGTGAAGCTGCGCGAGAAAGAGAAGAACAAGTACGAGCAGCGCAACGGCGTGAAGCTGACCTACATGCCGTTCATCACGCGCGCCGCCATCCACGCGCTGCGCAAACATCCTATCGTCAACGCGTCTACGCAGGGCGATGCGATCCTCTACAACAAGAACATCAACATCGGCATCGCAGTCGCGCTTGAGTGGGGCCTCATCGTTCCCGTTATCAAGCAGGCAGAGGATAAGAGCTTCCTCGGCGTCGCGCGCGCGATCGTCGACCTCGCCGACCGCGCACGCTCGAAGAAGCTCGCTCCGGATGATGTCGCCGGCGGTACCTTCACGCTCACCAACTCCGGCATCTTCGGCGAGCAGTTTGGCACGCCGATCATTGCGCAGCCGCAGTCCGCAATCCTCGGCATCGGCGGCCTCAACAAGGAGCCGATGGTCCTAACGGACAAGGACGGCAACGACTCGATCGCTGTTCGTTCTATCCAGCGCTTCACGCTCGGCTTCGATCACCGCATCATCGACGGCGCCGACGCCGGCAAGTTCATGAGCGATTTCAAGGCGTACCTCGAGAACTGGAGCGAAGACATCGGATGAAGAAAGACAGCGGAACGTCTTTCGAACCTCAGCGGCAGACTCCTCGAGTCTGCCGCTTTACCTTGCTAGATCGTAATTCCCAGCGCCTTCAAATCGGCGAGGATCACACCATCACCCGCCTCAGCATCATGGATGAGTTGCTTGATATCAGCGATCACAGCCTCATCCAGCGAGAGCGATAGCCCCTTGCTTGAAACCGCTCCGGTCGCGTCTTTCACAATCTTTACTGCGTCCGACCCGAGAGTCAGGAGCACAGCGCGCGTCTGCGGGCTCGAGATAATCAGCCACGCTTGCTTCGCCTTCTGGAAATCGGCTGAAAGCTTTGTGTAAAAGGCCTTCAAGTCATTGCCCACCGTTGAAAGTACACTTGCAACGCTCACTCTTTTCTCCCCTTGTTATTCGTTCGCCTTGTGCCACACGCTCGCGTTCAAACACGCAACAACGCCGTCGACGATCGATTCCAGGCCCGCTGAGAACCTGTCCGCATCTACAATCTGCTTCTGCTCGACGGCGTCAACGATGTTGATCGCAGTCGTGACGATACCCAGCACAGCGTGCTTCTTCTGTTCGCCGGACTTCGTTCCAAACATTGCCTCAACACTCTGAATCACGCTCGGCAGCAGACCGATGCCGCGTAGAAACAGCTTCAAGAAATTCATTCTCACGTCCCTTCAGAACCGCTAATGTCTTGCACCCAGCCACGCGATGGCCAGGTGCACGAGCGTCAGCAGCGCGCCAAACGCGCCCCCAAGCCCCTTCAGCCGCTGCACGCTTTGCTCATGCGACTCCACACGCTGCTCCAGTTTGTGCAACCTTCCTGGTTGTCCAATCCCGAGCAACTCCTTCATCTGTGCCTGCAGCACACTCAGATCGCTCAGCACCTGCCGCTCGAACTCATTCATCTCCACACCTCATGCGCGGCTCCATCACCGAGCACCTTCCTTAACTCAGCGGGACATTCACAAACACCGCGCTAGAAAACCGCGAATACAACGCCGGCGAACTCACGTCATACATTCGCACGTAGTACCGCTCCACCTGCGCCGCTCGCGGAAACGAAAAGTTCCGTACGGGACTGCGCAGAACTAAATCGGCCGTGTCGACGTCGACCCCAAAGTTCCAGTCGCGCCGCCGCACCTCGAACCCACCGCCCGTCGGCGGATCGCATCCCGCATCAATCTGCAATTCGCTGCCGTTCACACTCGTCAGGCTTAGCTGTTGCAGATTCGCAAGCACCTGCGCGGGAGCGTCCTCCGCTGTTGCTGGAAGGAATGCATTGGGAGCAATCGCTTCACTCAGCTTCAGGCCGAGACCATCCGCCCACTGCGTCGCCCAGTCGTTCGCAAACTTGATCGCGTACGTTCGAATCTCCGGAACCGCGTTGCCGTCTTTGACTTCGACGCTTCGCACCAACAGCGACGAAGTCTCTCCGTCACTCGTCACCGCAAGAACATCGCCAGGCCAGATGTCCGCCGACGGATTCACCGTGGTGTAGGCGCCAGCGACGGCCGCGGTCCTGCTCGTAGCGAAGGCCAGCAACGCCTGCGCCGCGCTCTCGCAATCGGCGCTCGACCGTGCGACAGGTTGAAGCACCTTGCCGAGCCAGCGACTCGTCCCACTGATGTTGCCGGCAGCACCCGCCTGCGCCTCTGCGGTAACGCTCGCGCCATCCGCCATTCGTGCTATGGACCGCTGCTCATTGCGATACTGCACCGTCACAATTTCGCCAACCCCAGGAACCCGTCCTGCAAGGAACGTGGCCTTGCCCGGAGTACCGGGGCTCGTGCCATAGCTCACCTCGCAGTCGACACCTTCGCCCGCGCTCCCAATCAGCCTCGTCTGCTTCGTTCCATTCGGCAGCGTGCTCACCACCCACGCACTCCCCGTGCGCGTCACATTCACAGAGCGGATCGAGCCGAAGATCTGCGTCGCGTTCACTGCGGCGAAGGCACACGTCGCCGGTGAACCTGGCAGCGTTCCAGTTGCAGCCGCGGTGTCGTAGAGCACCGTCGCCGGCGTGTTTGAGCTCGCACCTTCATCCACCAGCTCAAACACGACGTCGCATGGCGCGCCCACACCGCTCAGATTGCCGAAACCCTGCACTGCGCCGTCAACCATGCAGTAGTACCGCTGCATCACGCGTTGCATCTCCACGCTATGCAGCCTCAGTCGCAGCGTGTACATGTGCCCCGCCAGCGGCGTAAACGTTGCGCCAACCTCTGTCCCATTGAGCACCGGCACCAGGATCGTCACGCCCCCAGTCTGGCTCGTGCTCTGTCGCACGCGGAATCCCGCAAAGCACGCCGCAAGCTGAACAGCCCCGGCGTAGATGCCCGCGAGCATGCCATCGGACGCAGCGCCGAGTACGACGCCGCCGAGTTCCACGACGATGCTGCCGCCAATCTCCAGCGCATCCAATGCGATGAGGGTCGTTTGTCCATCCTGACCTGGGCCGCCGTTCAGCATCAGACCGCCGGCGCCAAGAGAGATGTGCCCACCGGGGTCGCTCCCGCTCCACTGCGTCGTGTCGATCGCGGCAGCATCAAAGCTGTCGTTGATCAACGTGCGCTTGGTATCCCTGTACGCGGGCTCGCTGAGCGGAAACGCAGTGGTCGTGCCATCGCCGATGAAGCTCTCGTTGATATACGCCGCTGGCTCTTCAGCTCCTGAAAGCGTGACATCGTTGGCCAACTCACGAATGGCTCCCACCTGCAGCTCCGCCACACTCAACGTTCCGTCCGCGTCGCTGAAGCTGTGCGTGACCGAACCGGCGGGTTGCAGCATGACCTGCCCGTTCAGCGCACGATAGCTCGCATACGCGGCACCTGCAGCTTCACTTGCGTTGACGCTCCAGGGAACATCTGCGCGTGCTGTGAAAACGCCGCTCACCTGGACACCGGCGCCGGGCGACACACTCAGCGAGCCCGCTTGTGTCCGCGCGACCATACGCGCCAGCAGCTGATTGCCGTCGAGAGACAGTGATGCTGCTGCGGTCTGCGCCGCTCCCGAGCCCGCACGGTCCAGGAGCCACTCATCACTCACCGCACTCAACCGCGCGCGATACACCGCACCAGAGCTTGCTTCGCCCGCATAGATACGAACCGCTTCTGTCGCGAGATATCCCGTGAACAACGTCGTTCCGTCCTCTGCTTCCACGACTACACGTCCGAGCCGCGAGGGCAGCGGAAGCCCCTCCACGCCCACCACGAGCTCGGCCGTGCAGCGCGTCGGCGCATTCAGAGTGCGCTGCAGCGTAATCGGCCCCTCTGGCGCCACCGACGAGGTGTAATCCCGCGCCCCCGATCCATCCAGATTGTCAATCGTGATCCGCAATTCAATCTCCTCTTTGCGTGCCTAAGGCACCGTCAACATCAGCACGCGACGAAGCTGCGGAAGCACACAACGCTCTCGCCATCTACCGGATCCTTCACCGGCAGCGCGCGAAACGCCGCGCTCTGGCGCAACACATCGAGGCCCCCGCCACTAGTAGCCGTCGCCTCCGCGGCGCTCGCCATCGCCTGCAGCCGCGGATAGTGCCACAGCACCCTTTCGCCCTGTTGGCCTTCTGCGACAAACAGCGCCGACCATTCCTGGAAGAACGTGGACCCTTCGCGATCACAGAATCCCGCGACGGCGCTTACCTTCATTGGGCTCGTTGGAACTCCGGCCAGAAGCGGCTGCTCCAGCGTTAAGGCGCCGCTCGCAATTGTCGAGATGTGCGCGACGTTCAGCGACACACGCCGGACGTAGTCGACGTCCGTCAGTGCACTCTGTACATACGCTCCGCTTACACCGGTCCCCACAAAGCCAAGCTGTCCGGTGTAGTCGACATCGACTACGATCGACTCGCCGATTGCGAAGTTCGCGGCGGCAGCTCCGAGCTGCAGCGCGGTCGCCGTCGATCCACTCTGCAGAGCAATCGCCGCTATCGCAACACCGCCAGATCCTGCCGCCGCAGCTCCCGTCTGCGTCTTCAGCAGATTCATCTGCTGCGTTCCTGCGGTTAGAGCCATCTGCAACTTGCCCCAGCTCGCGAACTGAAGCGTCACGGTCGCATCGATAGCACTGCGGCTCTGCATCTGCGGAATCGCCGGCGCGCCCGAACGCACCGGCTCAAACTTCGTTCCCGACTTCCTCGCAAATCCGTGGATCCACCCCAAATCGATCCACGGCGCAGGTGGCCCATCGAGTGCGAACATTCCCTGCTGTGCGGGATCGAAGATCGTAGGCTGCTTCGCTCCTCGATTCACCGGGGCAAAATATGCCCGCACTCTGCGAACTGCAGGCGGCATCGTCTCTGTCATTTCATTCAAAGCTCACCTGCCTCCTCGCAGCTCATCACCGTCACCTTCGCCGTTCGGGCGATGCGGTCGGTTTTCACGACAAGAGGCCCCAGCGCCACATCGCTCCACCAGATGTTCGTGCTCATCGCAGTCGCACTTCCACCCGTTGCAAGCGCCGCATAGCTCTGTTTGAGCACTGTCTGCGGTGCGTTATTTGTCGCTCCAACAAGCTCCGCATCCATCGCCGTCAGCAGGCGCCCGCGATCCAGGCCAGCATTGCCTGCGGTTCCTGCGGTCTCGTACAAAACCTCGCAGGTCAAAGTTGCGATGGGCATCGCATCCACCCAATCCACACTCGTGTCGACCCACCGCAGGCGAAAGCAGTCTGGCATGCTCGCGGTTGAGATGAGTTCATTCTCCTCAACCAGCACTCCCGGTCGCGTCACTCCGCGCAGCACAATCGTGCGCTCCGGATTTGCAGCCGCAATACGCGAGCGCAGCAACTCGTAAAACGTGTCCTTCGCGTTCTGCAATCTTCCTCCATGTCTCTCTCATACAAACCGCTAGCGATCAGGCGCGAGCAGGTCCAGGCTGTACAAATAGGTCGCACCATCCGCGGTCGTCGCTGTACTCGACAGAATCGTGTACAGCACGCCATCGATAACAACCCCGGCCGCGGTCTCAAACAGCACCTCTGCCGAATTGAACTGCAAGCTCCCCACGACCGCTTTCACCGCGCTTCCAGAGATCAGCAATGTCGATGCCTTCGCTCCCGCGCGAAACGCAGCCGGCGCGAGTTCGACATCCTGGAACTGCGGCGTTGCGAGTCCAAGCTGCTCGCCGTCGTTGGTCGCGACAGCCGGCGCTGGAAGACGCAGCAGCACAGCACGTCCTCCATTCGCTCTCAGCAACGCATCCGCACTACGCATGGCCGCATCGCTGCACAAAAGATCGGCCATCGCTAAGCCATCCTCTCTGCAACGTAGGGCCGCAGCATCGCCTTCACCTGGGTGTCCAAAAGCGAGTCGCTGAAATACTGCGCCTGCAATGTATCGAGTTTGCTCGACTTCACGTTCAAACCGGGCGTCGCCTGCGCGTTCTTTACAATCTGCGCGCATGCAACCTTCACGGCATCCGGCACAATCGTCAGACCTGCGGTGTAGGTCACCTCTGCCTCGGCGTAGCGCAGGCCCATCACATTCCATGGAAAGCGGAACTCCCCGAGCGGCACACTGACTTCAAGCGTCGTTGGGTCAACGGGCGTCCAGGTCCCCGGCAGACCGAATACCTCAGCGAATTCAATCGCGAATGGCTGCTCCTCGAGAAACAGTCGCGACGGCCGCGCGTATCGTGCCTGCACCGCATCGACGCTGACTAGCGGACCGTAGCTCAGTCGCACGCGCTGCGTGTGACGCGAGACCCGAAGATACTCCGTATAGCTCGCGGACATCAGCGTGGGTCGCTTGCAGTACGCCTCCATCATTGCCGAGGCGCCGATCACCCAGGAGTCCTGCGTGTCCGCTGTCAATCCGTACGTCACATACTCCGAGGGCAATAGATAGCCCATTCCCACCTCCATAAAGATTTCTCCTGCCTGCACAGCTGGAGTTGTCAGTCCGCAGCGCGGCGAGGGCAGGTTCGCCCCCGTCGCACCGCGGATTTCACTGCAGCTCACTCATCGACGAAACGGCTGCTTAGCGGTCGACAAGCACCTGGTAGTGCGCGTAGTTGGCACCCTTCACCACGACGGCGCCGAACTTCACCGCGACATACTGGCTCGCCAGCGAACCGGGCATGCCGAGCTGGAAGACGCGCGGATTGGGATCGCCCAGCCAGTGGTACTCGATCAGATCCTCAGTAACGATGTACGCGGGAAGCACAGCGCTGCCCGAGCCCGGCGTGCCGGTGTACGGCAGCGTCCACTCCGGAATCAGCGGAATGTCGCCGGCCTGCGTGGAGAGCGTCTTCACAGTCAGGCCGCCCTCGATCGCCTTGGTGTTCAGCACGACGTTGAACTCGCTCTTCATCTCGCGATCGATCAGGTCGAGCAGAACCGGGTTCGCATAGATCGCCGTCGGGCGAACGCCGTAGCTGGTGTTCGAGAGCATCTGCGCGATCGTGGACTTCAGGCCGTCGACGATCGACTCGGAAGCGCCGATCGTCACCGTGTTACCGCCGGCAGCGATCTGTCCGGTAGCGCCGAAGTACTGCGCGGCCGTCGGGGCAGTGAGGCTCGTGTCTGTACCGTTCCACAGCGCGACGTCATGCGTGCGCAAAACGCCATCGACGGTGTCGGTAAGATCCTTCGCCTGCAGATACGCAAACTGACCCTGCTGCTTACCGAGCTCAAGATCGAACAGGTTGTAGTTGATCTGCGCAACCAGCGCCTTCAACGGAACGGAGCGCTCCACGCGCGTCGGGCTCACGACGGGCGGTACAAGATTGCGCGGATCCATAAAGCCGGCGGTCGCGGCGGGCGAAGGGATTGCCTGCTCTTCGAAGTAGCGCGACGGGTGACCGGTCGCAGGAACCTGCTTGATGCGCTGGCCGAACGGCCCGCGGCGGCGAACCAGGTCAAGAATCTCGGTCTGGTAAAGAGGTACCTCAATGGCGCCGGGTCCGATGTAGTCTGCCGCTGCGCTGATCTCAGTAAACTTCGCGTTCATTCATTCTCCTTGTTGTTGTTGCAGTTCTTGCACGCAAACAAGAAACGCACAGCATTCGCTGTGCATTCTCTTCGTTGCGGCTACTCAGTCGAGAATCGTTCGCCGGCTCTTAGCCGCGATCCGACGGATTCAGCACGCCAGCACGAATCAGCTCAGACTTAACCGCGATCCGCTGCTCGATGCTGAGACTCGCGAGCGCGCCATCGATCGCACCTGCCTCCATCGAGTCCATCACGACACCCTGCTTCGCGAGCATCGTTGCCATCGAGGTCGGCAGCGTCTTACGGCCGGCGGGCTGCACGCCTGCAGACGCGACCAGCTCGGCGATCTTCGCCTCGGCCTCGGCGAGCTTGCGCTCCAGCTCCGACTCGCGCTGCGTCTCCACCGTCGCGACGATGCGGCTCACCTGCGACTCCGCCTCCGCCGCAAGCGCAACCTGCTGCTCCGCCATGCGCGCCACCGTGCGCTCCAGCGCCGACGCCGCTTCTATCAGCCTGTCGGCCGCCGCCTGCAACTCACCTGCAGTCATCTCTTCCATTCCTTCTCCTCCAATTGCTCTTAAGCCGTTGTTCGCCCATTGCAGCGTCTGCGCAACTTGAACGATGTGTTTCGATACGCCGCCTTCTCGCGCAGCAGAATCGCCGCACCAGTAAAGGTCGCTCGCGTCAGAGTCCACACCTGCGCTCGCATATCCGCTACATGCGCATCGGCGAGCTCATAGCTCATGCCCATTTCACCGTCAGCATTTGCTCTCACTCCGCACATGCGCCGCTCCAACTCGGGAAAGTCACGCGCGAATAGAAAGCCGCTGACCATCAATCGCTGCCCATCCAGGTGCGCCGACGTGATGATGCCGCACTTCTGTCGCGCATCATGACCGTCCCACCCGGCCTTGTAGTCGACCGCCATGCCCAGCAGACTCGGCAAAGCCTTTTCGGCGGCTTCCTTAGTCAGCACCACGCGATGTCCTCGCGCTCCGCTCGGCGCCCGATCGCTCGCCACATCCACCAGCGTCAGGCATCCTTCAAACGGCAGACGGTTCGGATGCCCACTCACCTCGGGAAACTCCACCGCCATGCCAGCGACAGCCAAACCGCGCGGCCTCAGCAACCGCGCCTCCATCTCTCTCAATCACTCCTCCTGGCTGTTGTTATGTCTCTGTCCTCACTGCTCCTGCGTTGTCAGAGCCGGCAGACCACGCAGCATTCGCACCTCCTCCACTGTCAAAACACCGGCTTTCAGCAGATCCAGCTGAATCTGCGCCTCGGTCGACTCATCGCGGCTCTCCAGCTCATTCCAGACGAACCGCAGATCGTCCCACCCCAGCCGTTTCTCAATGACGTCGCGCGTCAGATGATCCGCAATCAGTTTCGCCAGCGGCACGATCGCGTTGCTGAATGCCTCTTCCGCAAACTCTGCTGCCGTCGAGCGGTTCACATCCTTCGACACGCCAAGCAGCATCGCCGGCAGATCGAACGCATTCGCAATCATCGTCAGCAGAAACTGCTGCCACTCGCAGTCGGAGATCGGCGTCCGTTCCACCGCCGAAGCGCAGCACCTGCGGCGCCGTCTCCGAGCTCATCACCGGAACGCGTCCTGTGCCTTCGACCTCGTCCTGCCACCACTGGATCAGCCGCTCATGCTGCTCCGGCGTGCGGTCCTGCATCCACAGCGCATACTGCACCACGCTGTTTGCCGCAAGCCTGTCCGGCATAACGGTGCGCCTGCAGAAACTGCGAGATCGTCTCGAACGCGACCTCAATCTTGCCCAGACCAAACACTGTGTGCGTACGCGGATTCAGCCGCACATACATCAGCTCTGAATCAAGCAGCGGCAGTCACCGCGTCCTTGCCGATACGTCCCGTCACCTGCTCATAGCGCGGCTGATTCGGATCACCGTTCCAGTGTGAATTGATCTTGATCGTTGCTCCGTCCACCGGATACAACCTCACCGGCAGCTGCAGCGTCCGAGGTCACTTCAATCTCCGCCGCACCGAAACCACCGACCAGCACATCCTCGATCACCTGCTCGATGAACGTGCGAAAGCTGTCGCTCTCATTCGGTGCTTCGAACGCGCGCCGCAACGCACGCGCACGTTCCGCGCGAGTCGCCGCATTCTCCTCGCCCGCATCAGGCTTCGCCTCCAGCCGCCACTCCATGCACGCGATCTTGTCCTTGATGCAGTTGATCGCGCGCCGCGCCGCCGGCGTCTCCGCAAACCGTCGCAGGTTCGCCGCAGTTGGTTTCGGCAGCGTGTTGACCGCCGCGCTTCCTCGGACCGGCGCGAAGATCGACCCCACCAGCGGAGCAGCGACCGTCTTGCGAGCGCCCTCCGTCTCCTGTTCTGCCTGCACTCCTGTCACGCGGTCCCACATCTCCTTAACCGCCGCACCTACACCCATCCGCTCTCCTCTCGCTCAAAAGCAAACGGCGCAGCCGAAGCCACGCCGTTCAGGAACCAACCTTCAACGAACAACTACACTCGCAACTCTCTCCGCGCCGTCTCAGCGACGCGCCCAAGATCTGCGGTGGTCAGCACACGAATCGCCGCGCTCTCCATCGCTCCCACGCCAAAGCCATACATCTCCGCATCACTCACAGACGTGATCGGCTCGACCACTGCCGTCAGCTCCAGCTCAATGCCTTCCACTCTGCTCACGCCGACGCGCAGAGCCTGCGCCGAAAAGGCCAGCCCCTTAGCGGCCTCCGCATCGCTCTCCAGCGAAACCGCCTGGAACATCCGCACGCGTCCGTTGCGGTAGCCACAGTCGATCTTCAGCGGATCGCCCGGCCGCGTATATTGCGCCGCCGAGATTCGCTTCCGCATCAGCGCCCACACACCGGCGCGCTCGAACTCATCGCGCATCTTCCCTGCAATCGCGCCGCGTCCGCTCACCTTACGCCGAGTCGCCGGCGCCTTCAGCGGCTCCACGTACATCCGCATCAACTGCTCCAGCTCCGCCGGCAGACTCTCCGCCAGCGTTCCGCGCATCTCCGTCAACTGCACGCTGTTCGAAAGCGTGTCCTCCAACAACTCCAGCATCGGCTTTGCATTCACCCGCGGATTCACGCCACCGCGCAGACGCTCCGCAATCTCCGACTCCAGCGATTCCAGCAGCTCCACATCGGCGTTCGGGTCCAGGCAGCGCACGCGGCTCCAGTCGCGCGTAAATCGCACGGTCGCGCCATCAGCCCGTCCCGCCTCGCGCAGCACCACGCCGATGTTCGCAAACTCTCCCTTCACCACATCCGGCACATACCGGATGAGAGAGAACTCGCACTGTACCCGCTCCGCCAAACGACACTCCTCGCCGAAATTACATCACCAGATTGCCAGCCGCGCCCGCAACTGCAAAGCGTTTCGGCAACAACAATACCTTTCGCCGCGCCCCAATTTGGGAATGGCTCGCGATCCGAATCACGAAACGACTCGATCAACTCCCGCATTCTGCCACGCCGCGCGAGCAACTGCTCCATCAGCCGCTCGATCGTTCCCAGATCGCCCCCGTACCAATCCGGCGGCACCTCCTCCGCAATCGCCCACAGCCGGTCCGCCTCGAATCTCTCAATCCGCGACAGCCACGGCTCAAAGCTCGCCCAGTCCGTAACGCGAGCATAGACCTGGTTCCGTGGAAAGACTCCCCGCAGCGGTGAGTCCGGAAAGCTCCACTCGCCAGCGTTGAAGCAATACCCCTGGTCGATGAAGACCGCGCGATACTTGCGCTCGCGCGGTCGCCGCTCAAACACAGCCTGCCTCCCGTTGCAGTTGCCTGTCCACTTGTCGAGCGCGAGAATCCCCGCGAACTCCGTCAGGTTCCGTACCTCTTCCATCTGCGGCTCGGGCAGGTAGTCCACCACCTGGCCCGGCATCAGGCCCCCCACGAACTGGCTCCCAAACTGCAGTCCAGCCGCGCATAGCTCCCGCACGCCCTTCCCGAACTCCAGCACCATGCCCGGGCTGTTGCGAATCAGCCAGTCACTTACCTCGACAACCTCGCTCTTCGGAACGGTCAGACCAATCGCCTCTGCCAATCGCGTTGCAATCAATTCGTTCGCAAGCACTCTACGATGCTGTGGGTTGTTCTGAAACTTCACGACCCACAGATTGCCGTCCGCACCCAGCATCAGCTGGCTCTGCGCGCCACCGCGCATCCTGCGAATCGCCTGCACCGCTACGACTGCCAAGGCCCGAACTCCTTCATGAGCAGAGTAGCGCACTTGCAGCTCTATGCTGCTCTCGTGACTCCTCGACGCTCCAGCATCTCGGCGCGCACCGCCTGCGCAATTGCCATCGCCATCACCAGATCATCGTGCGACCCAGCCGCCGCTGCAGCGCACCCGCGCTCATCCGCGACAAAAGTTCTGCACTCCGCCAGCAGCCGCCTGCTCATGAACCTCTCCGGCGTCTCGCTCAGCAGCACTCCCATGCGCGCGACCATCTCCGGCTTCGACGCAGCCGACGTCAGCCATCCGGGCTCGCCCTGCTGCTTGTACAAGCGCCGATAGCCCTCACGCGTCTCGATGTACGCCAGCACGGCAGCACCGTGATTGTTGCGTTCGACGGCAATCTGCGCCCCGCCATATTCCTTCGCCAGCTCTACCGAGACACGCGCCAGATCCTCCGGCCGCAGCCGCTCGCGAAGCTCCGCGCACTGCAGTCCGGTGGCGATCTCCACCACCTGAACCGCTGCAAAGTCGCCATCCTCACCTCCGCCAGCCGAATCCACCGCGACCACGTACTCGCGACCAACTACAGGCTTCAGCCACACCTGCAGCGCTCCATTCCGTCTCCGCTCCAACGGCTCAGGTGCCTCTCGCATCCGCTGGTCCAATGTATCGACATCAAAGCAACACGCGCCCGTTGTGCGGAAGCAGGTCTCGGAATCCTCGGCAAACTCCTGCGCACGCAGCAATCCATAGGTCCGCTCCAGCCCGCGCCGGAAGCCAATCTGCTCCGCGCTCAAGCCATGTTTCGCAACCAGCCCGCGCTCTTCCGCACTCATCGCCTCTTCAGCGACTACCGTCCCGCGATACGCCGGCTCCATCCACCACGGGAAGAAGTGACGCACGACGCTGCCTTCAGCATTTGCCTCATCGGTCGCCGCACACCACTCCTCGTAGAACGCGCCGTACGCTCCATTCGGCGTGCTCTCGAG
Organism: uncultured Acidobacteriaceae bacterium; assembly: GCA_963713395.1. Classification (GTDB taxonomy): domain Bacteria; phylum Acidobacteriota; class Terriglobia; order Terriglobales; family Acidobacteriaceae; genus Granulicella. Next base: position 412,203 of record CAVQLS010000005.1, read on the forward strand.
CACCATCTCTCCTTGCGGAGCAAGCGCTGCTCGAAGACCAGCGAGCGTCATCTGCGCATCGCCCGGCCAGCGGCTCACCTCGCTGCAGTGCAGGTTCTGCACGCTCAAGCCCCGGCCGGCATTCAGCTCCGCCGCACTCGAGATACGAAACTCGCTCTCGATCTCCCCAAACACCATCTGGCCCGCGTTCGCGCGCGACAGCCGCAGCGGCCCCTCACGCAAATCTTCAGGCAGTCCTTCCCACATCCTCCGCACCGTCGCAAAGATCGACTCCGCAGCTTCGCGCGTGTGCGCCACCTGCAACGTCAATGTACCTGGCCTCGTGATGGTGCGCAGAAAGAATCGCGCAGATACCCACGTCGTAATTCCCATCTGCCGCGCCTTCAGCACGATGTTCTGCCGGCCACATCTCTCCTCGAACGCGCGCTGCGCCGGATTTGCAATCAACAGCTTCAACTGGCCTTCGCGCGTGCGGATGCGCAACCACATCTCCGCAGGCTCGACCAAATAATTGGGCCGCCGGTCCCTGATCCGGCGGCCCATCTCCCTCAGCGCCTCAATATCACTCAACTGTCTCTTCGCCACATCTCCTCATCAGAAGCACTGGTATGTCCACACATAGTTCGTGGACGCCGCCAATGCAATTGCTCCCACATTCACCGTCCATCCACTGCCGCTCGGAGCACCAGTGAAGATCGTGCCGCTCGCCGCAGCCGCAGCCGCATTCCTCGGCATCAACGAGCAGCCTTGCGGTGGCGTCGTCGACGGCAGAGTCCATCCGATGTTCGTCAGCGTGCTGTTCGACGATGGGCCCGACCCGGTCGTGACCGACAGCGCTCCGGACAGCGGCGTGCCGCTCACCGTTGCATTCGATCCGCTTCCGGCCGCCGCGCCTGCTGCGACGCTTGGCGTTGCACCTACGCCCGTCACCTGCTGAGCTTGCACGACGGTGGTTTGGACCGTGCCTCCAGCGTCGGCCGTCAGCGTAACGTTGTGCGCCTGGCTCACGCGAAATACGAACTGCCCACCGCTCGGAACATCAAAATACAAGCTCGGATCACCTGTACCGCCGCCGACGAATCCAAGGCGCCCTCCATTGTTATTGTTCCCATTCAGAGTGAAGTTGCTGTACCCGGTGGTGCCCACTGGCGCCAGCTGCACATCTCCCTGGTAGCCCGCAGCGAAGCTCGCCGCCGTGAGTGCAGTCGTGTTCACGTTCGTTGCGTTCACATTATTCGCGGTAAACCCGGTGGGCGAAAACGTGAATGACTGTCCCCCCAGGGTCCATATGGCCTCGTCTAACTGCGGCTGGTAAAACAGAAAGTCCTCGCCCGTTGCCGAGTCGAGAGCGAACAGGGAGTACCCGGAGTCCCAGCGATTGCACCCGTGAATATTGCAATGCGCGCGAATCAGAGAAAGCGTTCCCGCATCCACCTCAAAGTCTGTGCTCCACGGACCCGAGACAACATACGCATCATCCGGTAGTTCATGCGTGCCACCGGCGCCAACGTAGTTGCTCGCCGGAACACCATTCTGGACCTGCCATCCGCGCATCCCCGGGCCTACCTGCCCCATGTACAACTTCCCAGCGCTGCTGTGCTGGATCGGACGCGGCACATACTGTGTCACCCATTCCGTATCCGCAGCAGTCAGTTGCTGGTAATAGTGCGGCACCTCAACCGCATCCCCCGGAGCCCAGGCCACCGTGTTGGCCGCGAGCGTTAGTTGCCCATCCACCTGCTTTGTGCTCGCGTCATAGACACTCAATACTTCAGCCATCGGGTACAGTACATACCCTCCAGTCAACAGCGAGACCGTCCCACTCGTGCTGGTGCTGTCCGGTCCACTATTGCTGTAGGTCAGCTGATTTGCTGCAATGGACGTTACCTGGAAGCTTCCGTTGTAGCTTGCATCGGTTACACCGCTGACCGTCATCGTCAGCCCATTGACATCCACCGGCGAATTCCCGGCGAGCGTAACCGTGACCACATTGCTCTTGCGCGCAACCGAGGCCACCTGCATCGAGATGTTCTGGAAGCCGCTCGTGCTCTGGAGATCGTCGTCGCCGAGCACGGGCGTGCTTGCTGCCGCATAGTAAATTGATGTTGCGTTCGGCGACCCGACCACCGGAAAGACCTGGCGCACGGGACCTGTCGTATCTACGGCCTGCTCGATGCCGTACCCGCACAGTCCTCCGACGGCGATCACGGCACCAGTCCCATGAACCTTGTTCAGCGTGAGGGTGATGTGACTCGCGTCCACGACTGTGTAGTTTGCAGTCTCGAAGTTGGGGAAGCGCCCGTCGTTTGTATCGGCAACGCAGGCTACGCCCGACTGCGATGGCAATTGGCTTGTGTTCACCGCAAATCCCGCCGGAGCCCCGCTCGTAACCATCGGAAGCGTAACCGTCCCCGGAGCAAGGTTCTTCGGCTGCGAGGTCGCAGCCGCCGCCGTCTCCATGAACACGCTCACAGGAAAGCTCGTTCCCGTGAAGTTCGCGGCTGCCATCACGGCCCCACCGCCTGAAACAAGCTGCCCACTGCTGATCGTCTTCGCCGGGTTCTTATCGATCAGAAATCGACCCTCGCCCTGAGTACCCCCCTTTACCGTCGCAATCACAAACAACGACGTCGAGCCGGTCGTGCATCCGCTCGAACAGGTTCCCTGAAAGGCGTTGTTGTCTTCGCTCACCTGGAGGTCAAAGGGGTGCGCACCCTCATCGGCCTCATCTCTGTAGCCGCCTGAGCTCGTCAGAAACCAGCTTCCTTCAAGACAGTCGCCGACCGCATAGCAGTCGATCACGTGTTGATCCTGCACGTGTTGACCTTCGGTAAAGTAGCTGCCGCCCTGCCACGACACTCCGTAGTTCGCCTTGCCGTACGGTGGGTTCTCAACGTTGCCCGGCAGTTGATTCGATCCGCCCGCTAGCGCCGAATTCGAAACACTGAAGGTCAACCGCGTGCTTCCCACTCCACTGCCTGCAACCACGGAGTTCACATCGGAGTTCGTTGAGATCTGGCTCAGACTCTTCGCCGTGTTCCCGCCGTTCGGGCTCACGGGATTCACAAACGTCTCGTTATCCTCTCCATAGCGAAGATCGACCACGCGGCCTGCATTTGGAATCTGCGTCGCTATTACGGGCTCTCCTTGGGTGTAGCTGGGATCAGCGATGACCATGCAATCGCTTCCGCAGTTCTGACTCGCCAATGCGTTCGCGATGCCGTTGTCTCCGTCGCCGGTCTGAAACTGATTCGCATACAGCTCACCATTCAGTACATTCACTTGCAGTTGCGTGCCCGCGGGCTGCGACACGGTCTGTGTCGCCACGGGTACCATGCTGACCTTCTGTCCCACGCCTGCGAGTACTGCTGTGACGTTCGTATCTACGTAATGCTTGTCCGCTGCCTGTGTCGGCGTCACCGGATCGCCCGGCAATACCAGCGGTCCGGTCATGGTTCCACCAGTCGTCGGCACATACGTCGTCGTCTGCTGCGTCGTTCCGCCGGAAATCTGCGCAATCGCCTGATCGACATATGCCCGCGAAGCAGTCTGCATCGCCACACTCGTCGGCAGCACCTGATTCTCGATCGTCGCCAGTGTCACCGGCGTTGCACTTACCGGGACCACCCAGTACTGCTGGCTTGTCGTTCCATCGTCCAGGTGCAGCACCGCCGTGTAATAACTTCCGGTCGGCGTCGCTCCCGCGTTGGGCGCCAGCGCCACTGACAACGCTCCATTGGGTCCAATCGCCGCCGACGTATTCCCCGCCGCCACCGCCTGTCCTGCAGCCGTTGTAAACGTCGGCCAGCTCACCACGACAGTTCCGCTGGCTGGCGTTCCGTCCGCCCGATACACCGTGTCCTGGATCGTCGTCGTCACCACCTGTGCCGCCGCTCCGTAGCACGCGCCCAGCAACGCAATCGCCACCGTCACCAGGGTCAACCCCCGTTTCACTGCTCGCATCGCACCTCGCTTCCTTTTCTGTTCACCCATGCAAAAACCCGCTCAACTGCGGTCTCCCCGGTCGCCGTTGCGCGCCTCTCCGCTCAGCCGCTACCATCGCTTGAGGAACACCCTCGAAAGGCAACCATGGAATCCAGCACCAACTCGGCTCGCCGCTCTGAAGACATCGCTCTCGACCTACTCAAGTTCATCGCGCCGCACGCGAACGTCGGCCGCGCCGGCAGCGCATCCACAGGCTTCGGCCCACCGGGCGCCGCCAAGACGGAGGACCAGATCGCGCAGCTCCTCGAGCTCTACACCCGCTGCCGCGAGGCCGTGGAATCCCCCGCGCCCGCCGCAAAGAAGTAGCCCCTTGTCCCAGCGCTCTCGCATACCTCGCGTCGCGGTCGTTGGTGGCGGCGCCTTTGGCCGCAACCATCTCCGCGTCTACCACGAGCTTGAATCTCTGTATCCCGGCGAGCTCCAACTCGCCGCGCTCATCGAACCGGAAACGACCCGGCGCTCTGAGCTCGCCGCGAATTACGACATTCCCGCCTACGCTTCGCTTGATGAAGCCCTGCAGAACGGAGCGGCGCCCTTCGACGCCGCATCCGTCTGCGTTCCCACCATCCACCACGCAGCCGTCGCCGACCAGCTCCTCAACGCGGGCATCGACGTACTCATCGAGAAGCCCTTCGCCGCCTCACTCGCTGAGGCCGACCGAATTCTCGCGCTTGCCGAGCACAACCATCGCATCCTGCAGATAGGCCACCTCGAGCGCTTCAACCCTGCCGTCACTGCCGCGGCGGAGCGTGTCACGCGCCCCATGTTCTTCGAGGCCCACCGCCTCTCGGTCTTCACACCGCGCTCGCTCGACGTCGACGTCGTCCTCGACCTGATGATTCACGATCTCGATGTTGTGCTCTCGCTGACGAAATCGCCCGTCAAAGAGGTCCGGGCGGTTGGATTACCTGTGCTTTCACCGAAGGTCGACATCGCCAACGTGCGCGTCGAGTTCGACTCCGGATGCGTCGCCAATTTCACCGCCAGCCGCGTCTCCACCGAACAGGTCCGCAAGCTCCGGCTCTTCCAGCCGCACGAGTACCTCTCGCTCGACTTCGCGCGCCAGGAGCTACTCACCATCAAGGTCGACCCTTCGCTCCTCGCGCAACTTGCCGCAGGCGCTGCAGCAGCGCTCAGCGCCGCCGAAGGCTCGCATCCATCGCGCGGGCTCTCGCTCGAAAAGCTCGATCCACAGCGCGCTGAGCCGCTTCGGCTCGAACTCGAAGACTTTCTCTCCGCCGTGCGCAATCGGACGCAGCCGCGCGTTACCGGCGGGGCCGGGCGCGCTGCGCTCTCACTTGCACTTGAGATCAACGAACAGATCGCCAGCCACGCCCACCGGACGGGCCTCGTCTAACAAAGCCTTGCCTGGCGAAGGCGATCAGTCCATCTTCTGCACGGTCACACCCGCCGGAATCTTCAGCTCGAACTGATCGTTCTCCAGCGGTTGATTCATCGTCAGCTTCGTGACCTGCAGCTTCAGCGCATATTCGTCAAGCGGGCGCTTGATGTTGATCACCGTCGGGAACTGAATCCCGTTGAAGTCCTGGTACTTGTCGTACGTGGCCGAGGTGACAACCTCGCCTTTGTCGTCATAGATGTCCTGCTGAAATGGGAGCAGGGTGACACGGCTGAAGTGCACGAGACGCTCTCGCCGCAGCGCGTTCCCACTGCCGCGCTTCAGTACCTCAAGGTCGTAGTCTGGCTCCTCGATCGCGGGCTGGTGCTTGGACTGCGGCGCCAGCACCCGGGTCGATTCCGTGAGGCTGACAGACTCATCCTCGCTCACGCCCGGGACCGTCAGCGAATCAAAGAAGACCGGCGGCCGCAGGTTTTCGAGGCCGTTCTTGGAGGGCGTCGTCACCTTGTTCGTTCCCTCACGCCAGACGTCTCCGTGGCCCGGCGAGGCGTAGACCAGCGTAAAGTGATCGTCCGTGCTGACCATGTCCAGCGCCCGCGACCCGAGCACCGGGAGCGACAGCAGCACCCGCAGATCGTTCGGCTTGCGAATGAAGATGTAGCCCCTGAACGAGGTATAGGTTATGATCTTGCCCTCTTTACCGCCGCCAGTACTGGCCGTGAGCAGAACCGCCGCGTTCAGCGTCTTGATGGTTGCATCACGTTCCGAGATGATCCTCTCCAGGTTATCTACGGAGGTCGACTTGTACATCTCCGGAGCCTGGGTCTGCTGGACGATGTGCGTCGTCCGAAAGCAGCCGGTCAAGCCAGCCGCCGCCACCAATCCCAACATCGACAAAGCTAGGCGAATTTTCATCCCTGCAAGTTCTTAAGTATATCGACCAAGGCCACCTCGGAATCCGATGCTCCGGAGCTGGATTTGGTTCCGAATCATTCGCCAAGCTCTTCCAGAAGCCGCTGGGCAGACCCCTTTTTGCGCCGCCCTTCGTCCTTTGCTGTCTCCAGCAGCTCGACCGCCAACTTCATGTGGGCACAACCACCTTTGCGCGCTTCGTCGATAAAACCGCCCACAATTGTCCGGAACTCCGACGCCAGCTTCTTCTGCAGGTACTTGTGACACTGCCTGGGCCGCAGCGACCTTTCCGGCGCCTCCTGTGGCTCGGCAGCCTCCGCCATCAGATCCGCACCTGTCTTTGACCCTCGCCCCTGCATTTTCCCGTTACATCGCACCCCTTTACCCCCAAACGTAAAACGGGAGACCCGGTGAGGTCTCCCGTTTGATCTTTACTTCTCTAGAATACCAAGCCGAGTGAAATTATCATGTCCTGATTTTTCCTCAGCCAAGTTGCTGATTGCAGGCAAGTTATTTAGTTTTCCACCATTTCGGGGTCTTGACAGCCTTTTTGAGGCTCAAGAAGGCGGGTGGCGAGGAAGATCTCGGTCAGCCGATCGAGTGCTCTACCGTAGTGAATCACGCACCACTTGAAGCTGAGGCCGAGCAGCGGTGCGGCCTCCTCGTGCGTATAGCCCTGGATGGCGATCCGCCGGATGAGGCGCTGGTCAGGTTTCCGGAGTTTTGCCAGGCACCGCTCCACGTCGACGCAGAAGACCACAGCATCCTCGAAGCCCGTCATCGTGTAATGCGAGACGTGCCCGCGGAACATCTCGCGGCCCATCAGCGATGGCACACGGCCGACCTCCATCGACAGGCGCAGGTAGCGGCGGAGCATTGCCTCCGTGTACTTGCGGTAGAACGCCAGTTCGACCTTTGGCTCCGTCGGCTCACCTTCGGCAATGAGCGCCCGCATTGCTTCGGTCGACGCACGAACCGATACGGCAGGGACTTGCATCGGCTCGGCAACCGCCCAGATTCTCGGAACTGCCACGGGGCGTCCTGTCGTTGCCTCGCGAAGCTCCGTTGCCTGCACCGCGCGTGAAACGTGTACCAGTCGCAATCCACTCACTGCCTTCTGCATTCCCAGCCCCGCCATCTCGTTCCTTTCGATACTCAACGTTTCATTTGCCTGGATTTCAACCACCTGATTCGACCGGGTTCCTGCTGTCACTTCGTACCCCCTTCACAAACGGCCAGCTGCAGCTTCCGCTTGCGTCCCGCCCGGCTGCGCTGGCGTGGTGCCGGGAACTCCGACAACAGCAGCGCACAGCGCCGGCAATAGACCCCATGGTGCTGGTTGCCATACTGGGCCCGGAGCCAAAGGCCACCGCACCCCTCACATACCTTCAAATCAACGCAAAAGTGCTTCATTTTTCTCTCCAAGGCACACAACTCCCCTGTCGAACCTCGTCTCAATGAGCGGTCGGATGGGCTCGCACAGGTTGCTGAGACCTTTCGGCTGGCAGGCGTTTGCACTCTCTTGCTCGGCGCAGTGCCACCCCCAGCCTGGGGCCTGTTTGTCTCGGTTGGGTCAGGCCGGTCCATGGGAGATACCGGCCCCAACATTCGTTGCTCCCGGATCTGGATCTCGGCCGCCGGATTTTTGATTTTCCGGGCCTTGCCGTCCACCAAGGGAGTTCTGCGGTTATAGAACCCGCCCCCACCCCCCTGTCAATACGAAATTTCCCACAAGAGACCGACAAACCTAAGGTTTTTCAAGAGAATGTCTTGGGCGTATATTGTGGGAGTTTTACCTTCAACTTTCGCCGAATCTTCGCTTGCGCCAAGACATCGGTTTCGGTGAAACTTTTTCGCCCGTCTGACGACACAACGCCTTGGGGTAGACAGTGTGATACCCCAAGTACCTCTTCGGTAACCCCCGTGGAAAACGCCGGCTTCGGTTATCGATATTCGAGCGGCGAATCAGGCCTTACTTTGGCTGGTGCCGGTAAATCGCGACGTTCGCATTATGCTCATCGAGCTCCCGCGCGAACTTCGTCGATCCGTCCGGATTTGCGACAAAGTACATGTAGTCCGTTTGCGTCGGATGCAGAGCTGCCTCGAGCGCCGCAAGACCGGGGCTGCAGATGGGTCCGGGCGGCAGGCCGGCGTGCGTGTAGGTGTTGTAGTCCGAGTCCGAGTGCAGCTCGCTCTGGTGAATCACACCAGTCCAAGTGCCGTTCAGCAACGACGCATAGATGACCGAGGGATCCGTCTGCAGCGGCATCCCGGCGCGCAGGCGATTCTCGAACACTCCCGCAACCAGTGGGCGCTCCGAGGTCACGCGCACCTCGCGCTCCACGAGCGAGGCCATCGTGACAACCCGCTGCGCGTCTGCCGGTGAGATCTGCAAGCGCGTCGCGACCTCTGCGAAACGCTTCACCATCGCGCCGAGCATCTGCTCTTCCGTGGAATGGTGGTTGAACTTGTAGGTGTCGGGAAAGAGAAATCCCTCGAGGGACGGCGCCTGCGGACTCCATGCTGCGATCAGTTCCGTGTGGCTTCGCTCTGCCGCGAGAAAGTTCGCACTCGAATCCAGCCCGGCGGCCTGCACCGCGCCGGCGATATCGAAGATGTTGTAGCCCTCTGGAATAACGACCGCGATGGTGTAGACGTCGCCACGATGCATGCGGTCGTAGATCTCGAGCGGCGTCGCCGGATGGTCGAACCTGTACTCGCCGGCCTTGAGAGTTCCGCCGCGCGAAAGCCTCAGCGCTTCGAGCTCGTAGCCGGTGCGCAGGATTCCGGCATGCTTCAGCTGCTTGCCGATGGCCAGCGTGCCTGTCCCCGGCTCTACGTCGACGAACTGTTCCGAGTGGGGACCATAGGGGACGAGGAACAGAAACGCCAACGCCGCAGCCACTACCACGATCAGCAACAGCAGAAGTTTGAGTACACGCACCGGGATACCTCGCACACAGTCTAAGTCGCTGTTTTCTTTGATTCGAGCGCCTTCCATCGTGGGGTCGCCATACATCCCCGCTCCGCTTCGACTCCACAAATGATGCAATAGTTTTATCGTGAACCGATATACGATCGGAAGAGCTGTGTTTTGAGACGATGCCGGACGAACCGCTCAATGTCGATCACTTCCCTGCTGAAGAGGTCGACCAGTTCATCCTTGATGAGATCGACAGCGTGCCGCACCTGGAGGCGTTGCTGTTGCTTTGGCGAAGTGCGCCTCAGCACTTTTCCTCCGCGCAGATCGCGAAACAGCTCTACATCCATGCGAGCCAGGGCGCATCCATCGCCGAAGATCTTCACCGCCGTGGACTGATCGCACGCGACCATGGCGGCGCGGCCGGGTTCTTCTATGACATGCACTCCGAGGAACGCAACCGGCTGCTCAAAGCCGTCGATGCAAGTTATCGGCGTGAACTCATCCGAATCTCGGGCATAATTCACTCCAAACCCTCTGCAGGTGTACGCGCGTTCGCGAACGCATTTCGATTCAGAAAGGACAGGGACTGAATGGCTGCGGCTGTCTACCTGTTAGGCATGTTCGTTGCTCTGGCGTGCGGTGTGCTGCTGGCCCGGGGCTACCGGCAATCACGGCAGAGGCTTCTGCTGTGGAGCTCAATCTGCTTTCTCGGGCTCTCGCTTTCAGGCGCATTGCTCTTTCTCGACCTGAGCGTGCTTCCCACGCAGATCGACCTTCACTTGCTGCGCCGGGCAGTAACCGGCGTGTCGATGCTTGTGCTTCTCTACGGCTTGGTATGGGATTCGGAGTAGGGCCATGTTGATCGAAGGGTTCTCGCAGGGGTTCGTCGCCACCGCTTCGCTGGTCGCAGCCATGTTCTTCCTTCGCTTCTGGACACGGACACGTGACTTTCTGTTCCTGGCCTTCGCCATCGCCTTCGCGGCAGAGGCCGTGACGCGCACGATCATGGTGCTCAAGGGAATTCCAGACACGGATTATTCATGGGTGTACGTGGAGCGGTTGCTTGAGTACCTCTTCATCCTCTTCGCCATTTTGCGCAAGAACCGAAAGGCCGCGTAATTGCGCGGGGCGAAGCACTAAGATCGCTGAAGAGTATGGATTCGCAGCGCATTCTCGCGCTCGATGTGGGAGACAAGCGCATCGGGCTGGCCATCACGGACCCGCTCGGCCTGACCGCGCAGCCGCTGTTTACGCTGCATCGCACCACGCTGCGGGCGGATCTCAAGGCGATTGCGCGCTTCATCCGCCAGCACAACGTGACGATTGTGGTCGTCGGCAACCCGCTGCACGCAGATGGCACACCCGGCGCGCAGGCTGCGAAGGCGCAGGCGTTCGCCAAGGCACTTGTGGCGGAACATCCCGCGCTCACCCATCATCTTCTGGACGAACGCCTGACGACGCGCGATGCGCACGAACTGCTGGATCTTGCCGGGCGCACACCGCGCTCCGCCGGGACAGGCTCGCGCATCAGCCGCAAAGAGATGCGCGTGAGCCGAACGGAAATAATCGATCAGGTGGCCGCCACGCTGCTGCTGGAGTCGTTTCTTTCGCAGCACTCCGGACCGTCGCTGCTGCCCGACCCCGGCGACTCCGCCGCCTAAGCGGGTCCCGGTCTGCCGCGAGGCGCCCTTTCGCCGTCTCGTATAATGAAGTTTTCATCCCCCTGTGCCTCAGTTACTTCCTCGAGGCCCCGAGAAGCAGATCAGCGCATGCAAGACATCATGAAGTCGCTTCAAGAGCAGATTAAGGTTCTTGAGTACGAACTCACCACCGAGCTGCCCGCCGAGATCAAGAAGGCTGTGGCCATGGGTGACCTGTCTGAAAACGCCGAGTACCACATGGCCAAGCAGCGCCAGGAGTTCGTGAACGCGCGCCTGGGACAGATGAAGAAGCGCATGGCCGAACTCTCGCTGGTCAACCTCGCCAACATTCCCCACGATAAGGTTGGCTTCGGCTCGACCGTCGTTGTCTTTGACGCCAGCAAGGACGAGAAACTTACCTACAAGCTAGTCACCAGCGAGGAGTCCGACGTCGCCAAGGGCTTCATCTCAACCACGTCACCCATCGGCCGTGCGCTCATCGGCAAGGAGGTCGGCGACACCGCAACCGTCGTGACCCCGACCGGCAAGCGCGATCTCGAGGTCCTGAAGCTCACGACCATCCACGACGCAGCGGAGTAAAGCGCTCGCGCTATAACCCGCGCGCGAACGACACAACGACGAAGGGCACGGCGGAAGCCGTGCCCTTGTTCTTTGCGGTTCGCATGCGACTACTTCATCAGCTTCTGCTTTAGATAGATGTAGTTCATCGCGTCGGTATGCGCGGTCTGTTTGGCGTCTGCGCCAGAGCCGTGACCGCCCTCGATGACTTCATAGAAGTAATACGGCTCGTGGAACTCCGCCATTTTGGCGGCGAACTTCCGTGCGTGCTGTGGGCCGACCCGGTCGTCCTTCGTCGTCGTCCAGATGAACGGGTCGGGATACTTTACGCCAGGCTTCAACTGGTTGTAGGGCGAGTGCGCCAGCCAGAACGCGCGTATCTCCGGGTCGCTCACCGAGCCATACTCACCCACCCAGCTTGCGCCGGCGGCGATCTTCTCGATGCGCAGCATGTCCAGCAGCGGCACCTCGATGACGACCGCACCCCAAAGGTCAGGATGCTCGGTCATCTCCACTCCCATCAGCAGACCACCGTTCGACCCACCGATGATGCCGAGGCGCGGTGTCGACGTGATCTTTCGGCGGATGAGGTCCTCACCTACCGCGGCGAAGTCATCGTAGATGACCTGGCGTTTCGTCTTGAGTCCCGCTTCATGCCAGGCCGGACCAAACTCGCCGCCGCCACGAATGTTCGCCAATACGTAGACGCCGCCCTTCTCCAGCCACAGTTTGCCAGTGACGGCGTTGTAAGTAGGCGTCTCCGAAACCTCGAAACCGCCATACGCCGTCAGCAGCGTGGGGTTCGAGCCGTCGAGTTTCATGTCCTTCGGGTGCACGACGAAGTAGGGAACCTTCGTGCCGTCCTTTGACGTTGCGAAGAGTTGCTCGACTACGTCGTTACTCGCATCAAACCGAGCCGGTGCCGTCTTGATCGACTTCAGCGAACCTGTCGCGGCGTCGCCGAGATAGAGCGTGGTAGGCGTCAGGAAACCGGTCGCGCTCAACACATACCGGCTGCTGTTCAGGTCTGTAGAAACAATCGCAACTGCGGAGTTCTCGGGCAACTCGAGCCGCTTCGATGTCCAGCCCTTCGCCCCAGGCGAGTAGAGATAGGCGCGGCCCTGCACGTTGTCCAGCGTGGTCAGCAGTAGATGGTGCGGCGTGACCCGCGTGTTCTGCAGAAACTCCTGCTCGGTCGGCGCAAAGACGACCTGCGGGCTCAGATGCCCCGGATCGCGCAGCACGTCAGCCAGCTTCAACTCGACCAGCGAACCTGCGGGAATCGTCTGCCCGTTAGCGGACTTCCACTCCTCGCGTGTGTGAACGAGCACGCGGCCGTCGACCATGCCCGCAAGGTTTGCCTTGGACGGAATCGCAAGCTGTTCGAGACCCTTCGGAGTTTCGACAAACTTCTCCGACGTGAAGAACGTGACGCCGCGCTCGAAGGTCACGAGCTTGTGGCCGGAGGCATCGTGGATCACATTCGCTGAGGAACCGAGCTCGTCCGACGGCTGGCCACGGAAGACCTCGTGCGCCGACTCCAGCGGCGTGCCGCGCTTCCAACGCTTCACAACGAACGGATACCCGGACTTAGTGAGCGCCTCCCCACCCCAGTCTCGCGCCACCAGCAGAGTGTCCTTGTCTTCCCAGTCAATGTTTTGCTTGCTGTGGTCGAGGACGAACCCGCCGGGAACAAACTTCGTTTGCTTGAGGTTGAACTCGCGCGCCGTAGTCGCGTCTTCGCCACCATTCGAAAGCACGGCAACGCAATATTCGTCGCCCGGATAAAGGCAGTTCACACCACGCGAAACCCACTTCGCGTTCTCCACACGGTTCAGCTCGTCGATATCCAGTACCGTCTGCCACTTGGGAGAGGCCGTCAGATAGTCCGCGAGCCTGGTGCGCCGCAGCAAACCGCGCAGGTGCTCGGCGTCCTTCCATTGGTTGTAGACCCAGTCGCCGTTGAGTCCGGGCACGGCCAACTTTTCGGGATCGTTCAGGATGTTGAGCGCATCGGCGTAATAGGTTGCGAATTGCGGATCGGTTTCGAAAGCTGCCACCGTTCGCGCGTTCTCGGCCTTCACCCAGTCCATCGTCTGCGGGTTGGATGTGTCCTCCAACCACAGATATTTGTCTTCGGGGAGCTGCGTCTGCGCCCTGACTCCCAGGGCCACGCCCATTACCCACACCGCAACCCATCGCGCCACATTGCGAGAATTCAACATTTGCCACCTTTCGCCAAGCTAGGAATGGCAACAATATACGACTGCGGCGCAATACGTGCCCATTTGTCCTCCAGTCCACTAAACTGGAAAGAGTGATTTCATGACCTGGACTAGCGCCTTCGGGAAAGGCAGCGGCTGGCTGCTGCAGAAGATCGTCAACGGGCTCGCGCTCTCGAAGATCTCGCCGAATACTCTGACTTTCATCGGCCTTCTCATCAACGTCGTCGCGGCCTTCTTCTTCGGCTACGGGCGCGCGGACAACTACGTCCGCATGTTCCTCTATGCCGGGCTGGTGATCATTGGCGCCGGGCTCTTTGACATGGTCGACGGCCGCGTCGCCCGACAGACCAACCAGGTCTCGGTCTTCGGCGCCTTCTTCGATTCGGTACTCGACCGTTACTCTGACGTCGCGCTCTTCTTCGGCCTGCTGGTCTTTTACGCGCGCGGCAACCGTTTCTTCTACGTCTTTCTCGTCGCGTTCGTGATGACCGCGTCGCTGATGGTCAGCTACACCCGTGCGCGCGCTGAAGCTCTGATCGGCTCCTGCAAGGTCGGCTTCATGGAGCGCCCGGAACGAGTCGTGCTCATCATCCTCGGCGCACTCTTTGAGCGCTGGGACGCGATGCCCGCCGCGCTGTGGGTACTCGCCGTTTTCTCGACGATCACGGTCATTCACCGCATGCGCTACACCTATCTCGAGACCGAGCGCCGCAAGCTCGCCGGTATCGCCACGCCATAGGCACATCCGCTCCCGTACACTCTCAAGTGCTATGAGCACGCCGGCCCATCCCCGCCAACCCGTCCTTCTCGTCCACGGCGGCGCCTGGGCCATGCCAGACGACGCCGTCGCCGCCCATGAGCGCGGCATAGCCAATGCTCTCGCGGCCGGTTGGTCTGTCCTCTCGAAGAAAGGCTCTGCCCTCGATGCCATTGAAGCGGCCATCACCATCATGGAGGACGACGACACCTTCGACGCCGGCCGCGGCTCCTTCCTCACGCGCGACGGCCGTGTGCAGCTCGACGCCCTGATGATGGACGGCAGCACGATGCGCGCCGGCGGCGTCGCCTGTGTCGAGCGCCTCCGCAACCCAATCCAGGCCGCGCGCCTCGTCCTCGATAAGTCACCGCACGTTTACTTCGTCGGCAGCGGCGCCGAGCGATTCGCCACGCAGCACGGCATGCGCCTCGTCGACAACACGGAGCTCATCGTGCCCCGTGAGCGCGACCGCCTCATGCGCTTCCAGCAGGCCGAGCTGGCCGGACACCCCGACACGACCTTCAGCGGCAACTCCGAGTTCACGTCGGCGCCACCCGTGTCATCGCGAGATCGCGCGCTCTCCCAGACCGCGCTCGACACCGAGGTCGAGCAGGCGCTTCCTGACGAAGTCCGTGTCGACGACCCAACATTGCACTCGCACGACACCGTCGGCGCGGTCGCGCTCGACGCCGAGGGCCGGCTGGCTGCGGGAACCTCAACGGGCGGCACACTCTCCAAGGCTCCCGGCCGCGTCGGCGACAGCTCGCTCATCGGCTGCGGCTGCTACGCTGACAATGACTCAGCCGCCGTCTCGCTTACCGGCTGGGGCGAGCCCATCATGAAGCTCGTCCTCGGCAAGTGGGCCGTCGACCGCGTCGCTGCAGGCTCCTCGCCTCAGCAAGCCGCCACTGAAGCCATCGACTATCTCTTCAACCGGCTCGGCGGCCACGGCGGCATCATCCTTCTCGGGCCCGATGGCTCGCTCGGCCTCGCGCACAATACGCCGCGCATGGCCTGGGGCATCGCAACGGCTGCTGGCCAGGAGCTCGGAATCACTCGGAACTCCTGACGGCTGCATCTCATCTTTGCAGGGAGGTTCTATGTCGAAGGAAGTAACGGTACGGAAACTCATTGTCTGGGGCAGTGTTCTCTCCGGAGTTGTCGCCGCCTATCTCATGTACAAGCGCGGCACGCCACTCCTAACCATCGCCCGGAAGACCATCACCAATCCCGTCGGTTCGCTCGTCGCCGAGATGCGTGGAGCACAATAGCTGTAGCATCCGCGCAGCGATGCCGACGGCCGATGCCCACAGCTTGACTCATGACCTCCGAGCTCTTCGCCAACCCTGACAACCCGGCCGAAGCCGAACCCGTTCACCGCCCGCTCACACCCGAGCAGGCCGATAAGCTGCCGCACATCCATCGCCTGCTGCTCAAGCACTACGGCGAGCCGCCCGCACGCACGCCCTGGGACCCGCTCACTCAATTCATCTACTCGCTGCTCAGCTCGCGCACCAGGACCGCGCAGTCGCTTGCAGGTGATGCGCGACCTCGAACGCGCCTTCCCAGGCGCCGGCCCCGGTAACTGGGAGCCCGTGCGCGAAGCCTCCGTGCCGGAGATAGAGCGAGCCATCGCCATCGTCACCTTCCCAGAGCAAAAAGCACTCCGCCTCAAGACCGCGCTCGAACAGATCACCGCACGCACCGGCGCACTGTCGCTGGACTTCCTGCACCGCTACCGCACGGACAAGATCCGCGCCTGGCTCGAGCAGTTCGAAGGCGTCGGCCCTCAGGTCTCCGCCGCCATCGTCAACTTCTCCACTCTGCGCCGCCGCGCCCTCTCCATCGACGCCAACCATCTCCGCGTCATCCAGCGGCTTTGCGTCGTCCCCCGCGCCGACGCGGCCACCACTGAGGAGCGCCTGATGCGTCTCGTCCCCGAAACCTGGGACGCCGCCATGCTCGACGAGCATCACGCGCTCGTAAAGCTGCACGCGCAGACGCTCTGCACCTTCGACAATCCGCGCTGCAACGGCTGCCCCCTGCTCTCCATCTGCCCCACCGGCCAGCGCAACATGAGCGAGCTGCACCTCACTTCAGAAAGTTGACCGCCGCCCCGCGCCGCTCTGGTATGCTCGTCGGTGCCAAACCTAACTCACTATGCGCGCATCGATTCTTTACCGCATCTCGTCGGTTCTGATCCTGCTGTTCGCCATTGGCCACACCCTTGGCTTTCGCCACACCGACCCCTCATGGGGCGTCGACCAGGCGCTCTCCATACTGAAGCGGACGATGTTCCACATACAAGGCTTCGACCGAACCTACTACGGCTTCTACGCTGGGTCTGGCTATTTCGTCACGGTCTTCCTGCTGTTCACCGTGATAGTTACGTGGGAGCTGGGACGGTTGCCGGCGGCAACCCTCGCACAACTTCCCTGGCTCACCTGGGGACTCGCGCTCTGCTACGCCGGCTCTCTGCTAATCAGCTTGCGTTACTTTTTCATGGCGCCTGTGATCTTCTCCGCGACAATCTTTCTTTGCCTTTCCGCCGCTGCGGTGGTGGCTCGCTGTCAACATTGACGCAACACCAGTACCACTCCTCTCGCACGATCAGCGAATGACCTAAGATGCAATGAGGCGCTCCCGCGCTCATCCCTCATGCAGACCCCAAATCAGAGTCCAGATCAGACCATAGCTCAGCTCAACGCCTCCTTCGCCATTCCCGGCATCCTCTCCTTTGACGAACACGGCGGCCTCATCCGCGCGCGTATCACGACGCCTGCTTGCACCGGCGAGCTGTACCTGCAGGGCGCGCACGTGACCGCCTGGCAGCCCGCGAATGAGCAGCCAGTGCTCTTCCTGTCGGAGAAGTCCGCCTTCGCTCCCGGCAAGGCCATCCGCGGCGGCATCCCCATCATCTTTCCGTGGTTCGGCTCGCGCACTGCAACACCCGACAGCCCGCGCACAGATGGCCCGTCGCACGGCTTCGCGCGCACGCAGCCCTGGCAGCTCGACTTCGGCGCCTATGCGGCCGATGAGCTTCATCTCTCGCTCTCGCTTGGGCCCACCGAACTCAGTCGTTCGCTCGGCTTCGACAAGTTTCTTCTCGCGTATCAGGTCACCTTCGGCCGCGAGCTTCGCCTGCGCCTCTCCGTGGCCAACGACAGTGACAAGCCGCTGCACATCGAAGAGGCGCTGCACACGTATCTGCACGTCGGCGATGTCGAACAGGCGAAAGTGCACGGCCTCTTCGAGACCGAGTACCTCGACAAGACCGACAACTTCGCGCGCAAGACACAAACCGAGCCCGTCCTCACACTCACAGGCCCAACCGACCGTCCGTATCTCAACACCACCTCGCCCATCGTCGTCGACGACCCTGTGCTGCATCGCCGCATCACCGTCACCAAGGGGAACTCCAATACGACAGTCGTCTGGAATCCGTGGGCAAACGCCGGGCTCGCCGACATGCCGGACGACGGCTGGCGCCACATGCTCTGCGTTGAATCGGCCAACGCTGCTGACAATACCCTGAAGCTCCAGCCGCGCGAGGCCCACGTGATGGAGACCACCCTCTCTGTCGAGGCACTTGCCTGATGCGGCTCATCCTCGCCTCCGCCTCGCCGCGCCGTCGCGAACTCCTCACACAGGTCGGCCTCGCTTTCGACGTCATCCCCGCGCACATCGACGAGACGCGACGCACATCAGAAGACCCCGCAACCTACGTGCAACGGCTCGCACTGGAGAAGGCGCAGACGATCCACGCGCTGCATCCCGATGCCTTCGTCCTCGGCGCCGACACGACCGTCGAGATCGACGGCCATGCGCTCGAGAAGCCTGCGGACCGCGCCGACGCCGAGCGCATGCTGCGCGCCCTTTCCGGCCGCACACACCATGTGCAAACCGGCATCGCACTCCTCTCGCCGAGCGCGACACTCACACATCTCGAGACAACGGCCGTAACCTTCAGCCCCATCGACGAAACCGATCTGCAGCACTATCTCGACAGCGGCGAGCCTTACGATAAAGCCGGAGCTTACGGCATTCAGGGCTACGCCGCGCGCTGGATTCCGCGCATCGACGGCGACTACTTCAACGTCATGGGCCTGCCGCTGGCCGCAACCGTGCGCCTGTTGAAGGAGCTCGACTACAGCTCCGACTGAAGCATCCCCGCAAGCAACGCCGTCCGCTCCACCAAATGCTCCGCCACCACATACTCACCCGGCGAGTGCGCTCCTCCGCCCACCGCGCCCATGCCGTCGAGCGTCGGCACGCCGATCGCCGCCGTGAAGTTGCCGTCCGATCCGCCGCCGGTTGCGGCCTCCTGCAAATCCAATCCGATCTCCGCGGCCAGCCGCTGCGCCCGCTGAAACAGCGCCACCGTTCCCACGCTGCGCTCCATCGGCGGCCGATTGATTCCGCCCGTCGATGCGCAGCGTGCACGCCGCGTCGCGCGTGCGCAGGTCGCGAAACATCTCTTCCACGCGCGCCGCATCGTCCATCGTCATCACGCGCACATCCACCTCGGCCCTGCAATGCGCGGCGATCACATTCGATCGCGTCCCACCGGCAATTACGCCGACATTCACCGTGCGGCCCTTGCTCAGGTCCGTCCAGCCCGAGACCTCCTCCGCCAGCCGCGCCATCTCCAGCACCGCCGAATGCCCGCTCGCAAAATCGACGCCCGCGTGCGCGGCAACACCCTCCACCGTCAGCTCAAGATGCCCCACGCCCTTGCGCGCGGTCTTGTAGGCCAGCCCCTGCGCCGGCTCGAGCAACGAACACCGCCGCCGACTCCCGCGCCAGCCGCTCCGTGTGCGGTCGCGAAACCTCGCTGCCCACCTCCTCATCCGGATTCAGCAGCACGATCACCTGCCTGTTCAGCGCCTTCAACTCTCGCAGCGCAGCGACCGCCTCCAGCGCCATCACCACGCCAGCCTTCATGTCCACGACACCCGGCCCCTGCAGCCGCACGCCATCCTCAGCCTCCACCTCGCGCCATGGCATCGTCGCGAGCGTCCCCATCGGATACACCGTGTCCAAATGTCCGAGCACGAGAACAGGCTTGCGGTTGCCACCCGCACCAAATCTCAACTCAACGACATCGCCGAAGCTGCCGCCCGGATGCCGCAGCACTTCGCCCCCAAGCTCACGCGCCCAATCCACAACGCGATCCGCCGCGCGGTTCACCGCCTCGCGATCGTCACTTGGAGACTCAATCTCCACCAATTCGCGCAGCCGCGCCCGCAACCGCAGCTCAGCGCCGCTCACCTGTTCTATCAATCTTTGTATTTGCATCTGGACATTGTACGTTGGGCGCGCAGACACTTGTCACTTGTCTATCGTCCCGGCGGCGCAGGCACCATCACGGCATCAGGGTCCACCTTCGGAATCCCAAAGTGCCCGCTGATGTGCACCAGATCCATCGGCCGCAGCAGCCCGGAGACGTGAACGACATTCATCTCCTTGCGTCCGCGAATCAGCACCGTTACATGGTCGATCTCACCCTGCCAGTGAAACCAGATGTCGGCGATCGGCTTCGTCGGCGAGGCAGACTCGCGCGGGCCGACATTCGACTCGATCAGGTGCTTCCACCCCGCAGCCTTGTACGCCTGCTCCAGCGAGTGCATTTCCTCCGGAATGTAAAAGACCGGCTCGGGGTACTGATAGTGCTCGAAGCTCACGCCATTGAAACCGGCAGCCCGGTCGCCGCCCAGCATCGCATCCAGGATCTCGCGGTCGAACGTGATCGTCGTAGCCGCCGCACGCTGCGACGACAGGCCTCCGAGAGCGTCAGCAACCCCCGGCGGGTCGTAATACCCCTGTGCTTGGATCGAAGCAGCCCCGGCAAGCAGAGCACAGCAGACGGCAGCCAACATAATTGGACGCAACTTCATCGCAATCCTCGCTGCTGGTTCAGACGCGATTTGTCGCGGAAAGTTCTGGCAGCCGATAACGATTACCGCGGCGCACTGGGCGCAAAATATCCCTTCTTTGCCCGCACGTTATAAGTCCCGGTCACCGCCTGCAGATAGATGGTCCGGAAGCTGCCGTCCTGCTTGAAGTCCGCCGGCACGTACACCAGCGAATACTGGCTGCGCAGGGCCTCCTCAATGCTACGGAAACCCGTCGCCACCTGCTCCACGGAGTCAGGGTAGAACGCCTGGCCGCCGGTCGCATCGGCGATTGCCTTCAGCACGTCGTCGCCCTTGTCCTTGCTGGGGCCATAGTTCGTGCTGATGGTGTAAACAATCGTCTCCGAGCGCTGGCACATCTTAATCGCGTCCGACTCATACGCACGGCTGTAGTCGTCGTCACCGTCAGAGACCAGCACAATCGCCTTGCGCACAGCGTTGGTCTGCTGCAGCGTCAACATCTGGTCGCGACATGTCTTGTAGAGCGAATCAAAGAGCGCAGTGCCGCCTCCGGGCCGCAGCTTGCGAATGCCCGTATCGAGTAGGTCCACGCGATTCGTAAAGTCCTGCGTCAGCTCCGTCTGAACGTCGAAGCCCTCGACAAAGGCGCGGTCCTCCGGACGAAGCACCTGCAACAGGAAGTCCGTAGCCGCCTGCTGCTCGAACTGGAAGCGCTGGCGGATCGACGTCGATGTGTCGAGCATGATGCCCACGCGCAGCGGCAGATTCGTCTGCTGCTTGAAGCTGACGACGTGCGATGGCGGACGTCCGTCATCCAGCAAACCGAAATCCTGCTGCGCGAGACCCGTGACGAAATGCCCACGGTGGTCCGTGACCGTAAAGATAAGGTCGACCTCGCGCGAGAACACCTTCAGCGTCTCGACGTTTGAGGGCGGTTCGTCGCGCGGCAGCAAACCCGTCTGGCTTTGCGACTCCGTAGCCGCATTCGCGGGCGTCTGAGCGGGAGCGGTCGTTTGTGCCGGAGTCGTGCTCTGAGAGGGCTGATTCGTGGTCGCCGGAGGCAGCGCGGGCGCTGTCGCCTGCGCATGCAGACGGCAAAGAGGTGTAAGAAGAAGGCCTAGTCCCGTGATCGCCATCGCGCGACCCAGCGGGACGAGCCGGGCGAGGATCGTCACAGTCCACATCTTATCAATGAGACGCCGCCGCACCACTCCCGGGGAGCATCTTGAGGTCCCTCGAAACGGGCATTTCGCCCCCGAGCGTAACCTGCCGCAATCGGCTCTAATAGACCCGTGGCCGACAACTCGCACATTCCCGGGAGGCTAGCGGAACGCGGAGGCGCGGCGCTCGAGTGGGAACGCCTGCGCGAGCGCCTCGCCGCCGGTGCGCGCTCCGAACTCGGCCGCGACCGAGTGTTGGCTCTCGAACCCAGCGCCGACGCAGCCTGGATCGGCCAGCAACAACAGCGCACGGCGGAGATGCGCCGTCTGGTTGCGGTCGGCGCAGCCTTCGACTTCCGCGGCCTTCTCGATCCCGCACATCTGCTCGATCAGGCGCGCATCGAAGGTGCCGCGCTCGAACCGGTAGAGCTTCTTGCAGTACTGGCACACGCGGAGCGCATCGACGCGTGGCGCCACGTGGTGATGGCTCCGCCCGGTGACCTCAAGGACCACTGGCCCGCAATCGACGCGCTCTCCGCACCGCTCATCGAGCACGACCTAGCCAATCTGCTACGCGCGCTTCGCGGCAAGATCGAACCCGACGGCTCACTTGCCGACGACGCATCCCCCGAACTCGCACGCATCCGCCGCGCGCTCGCCCGCCAGCACCGCATCATCGAAGAGAGCCTTCGCAAGACGCTCGCCCAGTTCAACGAAGGCGGTGAGACGCAAAGCAACCTCATCACCGTGCGCGGCGAACGCTTCGTCATCCCCATCAAGGCCGAATTCAAACGCAAAATTCGCGGCATCCTGCACGGCTCGAGTTCCAGCGGCCAGACCGTCTATCTCGAGCCCATGAAGACCGTCGAGCAGAACAACGAGCTCGCGCGCCTGCTCGACGACGAGCAGGCCGAGATCCATCGCATCCTCGTTGCCATGACGCGCTCCGTCGCTCTGCACGCCATACCGCTCACACTCGGCGCAGAGATTCTCTCCGAGCTCGACGCCCACCAGGCCATCGCCATCTTCGCGCAGGACATCGAGTGCGTGCGGCCCGTCTTCATCAACGCACCCGAAGCAAACGCGCAGGACATCGAAGAAACGACCACATCCAACGTCGAGTTCGAGATCGTCGCCGCACGCCATCCACTGCTCGAACTCCGCATGCGCGCAGAAGCCGGACGCATCGTACCGATGACCGTCGCACTCCCAGAGGGCCAGCGCCAGATGATCATCAGCGGCCCCAACACCGGCGGCAAATCGGTTGCGCTCAAAACCGTCGGATTGCTCTCTGTAATGGCCCAGGCCGGCGTCCCCATACCAGCCGACTCCGCACGCCTGCCAGTCTTCACCGGCATCTTCACCGACATCGGCGACGCGCAATCCATCGAGCAGAACCTCTCCACCTTCTCCGCCCACATCCGCAACCTCGATCGCATCGTTCAACTTGCAGCCGAGCGCGACGGCGAGCGCAGTCTCGTCCTCATCGACGAGCTCGGCTCCGCCACCGATCCCGACGAAGGCGCTGCCCTGGCCGTCGCGGTCGCGCAACACTTCCTCGATCGCCACATCTGCAGCATCATCACCACGCATCTCACCGCGCTCAAGGTCTATGCCGCGCGCCACACCGGCGTGCTCAACGCCGCCGTCGGTTTCGACGAGACAACCCTCACGCCAACCTACGAACTTCGCCTCGGCATTCCCGGAGCATCCGCCGGCATCAACATCGCCTCGCGCCTCGGCCTCGACCCCGCAATCGTCACCAACGCACGCTCCCAGCTCACCACGCAGCAGGCAGACATCAGCCGCTTTCTAGACGAACTCCACGCGCAGCTCACCGCCGCCACCACCGAGCGCGCAGAGTTAGCCGCCACCGAACGCAAGCTCAACATCGAGCGCCAGCGACTCCAGCAGGAGGGCCGTACCGAACAACAGGCGCGCACGCGCGAACTCGAACGCAAACTCGAAGCGCTCCTACGCGACTTCGAGTCGCAGCTTCGCGACACCGTCAAATCCATCGACGACAAGAAGATCGCGCAGAAGATCGCACGCGACTCCGCGCTCCGTATCGCTCGCCTCCGCCGCGAGTTTTCTGAGCAGTTCCAGACCACCGTCGCGCAACACCGGATCCAGCACAACGTAGACTCGAGCCACACGCAACGCGGCCCCGCAAAGCGTGACCAGCCACGCGAGCCCCACGTCGGCGACCTCGTCCGCCTGCGTTCTCTAAACCGCGAAGGCCGCGTCGTGCGCATCATCGACGCCAACTCGCTCGAGGTCAGCTTCGGCACCATGAAGACCCGCGTGCCGAGCTCTGACATCGCCGAGATCACACCCGTTCACGAGCCACCCGTCGAAAGCGTCCGCCGCCGCGGCGGCATCACCGTCTCTACCAGCTCCGGCGACAACGACACCCTCAGCTCCGAGATCAACGTCATCGGCCGCACCGCCGACGAGGCCGAAGCCGAGGTCGAGCGCTTCGTCGAGCACGCCTTCCTCGCCGGCCTCCCGCGCATCCGCATCGTGCACGGCGTCGGCATGGGCGTGCTCCGCCGCACCCTGCGAGAGTTCCTGCGCAAACACCCGCACGTCGTCTCCGTCACCGAGCCGCCCTACAACGAAGGCGGTCAGGGCGCGACCATCGTCGAACTGCGCCAATAAAGCCTTACTACGTTGCGAATGCTTTTTCAGTATCTATTGCCGACGAAAACACCACCTGCTGCCAAAACACCTCACGTTACCATTCGCTGCGCCAAATCCCCATTCGCTGCGAAATCGGCGACTTTTGCACACCAAACCAATACCCTGATTTACGTGGAGGGCTCCTTGTGAACCCTCGGATGTACTTCTCGGGCCACGACTTACCCCGGTAGGTTGGACCGAATACGAGTAAGGCGAGTAAGGCTCGCTTCGAACTCTTTAGGAGAGACGAACAACATGGGAAAAGCAGTTAAGCTCCTCGAAAAAGGTGTGGTGCTCGGAGCACGCGCGAGCTGGACAGTATTCGACAAGCTGAACTCCATCAGCCCCAACAAGAGCTTCACCCCGAAGTGGTCCGACAAGCCGCTTCTCAAGAGCTATCAGAAGGAGAAGCCGCCCCTCGGCTGGCCCCGCACCACTGACTCCCTCTGTCCCAAGTGCATCCCTGAGATCCGCCAGCAGATCATCGACGGCAAGCTCCCGCACGAGATCCTTCTCAACGAGAAGGTCGGCGAGATCAAGGCGCAGATCATCGAGCGCGACGGCCAGATCCTCATGGTCAAGGACTGCCCCATCCACGGCCACTTCGAGGACCTCATGTCCATCGATCCGCCGATGATGAAGCACCTCGAAGACGTCTTCCCCGGCCGCGACATCCGCGCCCACAACGATGAGAAGCTGCACAACCACGGGACGTCCACGGTGACCCACGGTCGCGGCTCGGTCCTCACCATCGACCTCACCAACCGCTGCAACATGATGTGCGACCCCTGCTTCATGGACGCCAACCAGGTCGGCTTCGTCCACGAGCTCACCTGGGACGAGATCAAGACCATGCTCGACAACGCGGTGCAGATCAAGCCGCGCCGTCAGATGTCGGTCCAGTTCTCCGGCGGCGAGCCCACGCTCTCGCCCTACTTCCTCGACGCCGTCTCGTATGCCCGCAAGGTTGGCTACAACTCCGTGCAGGCCGCGACCAACGGCATCGAGTTCGCGAAGTCCAAGGAGTTCGCCAAGGCCGCCGCTGAAGCGGGTCTGCGTTACGCCTACCTGCAGTTCGACGGCATCGGCAATGCTGCCAACTCGCACCGCAAGGTCGGCAACGCGTTCGACGTGAAGCTCCAGGCCATCCACAACCTGCACGAGGCCGGCGTCGACATCGTCCCCGTCACCACCATCGTCAACGGCATCAACAACGAGCAGGTCGGCCGCATCATCCAGTTCGCGCTCGACAACCCCAAGAAGATCAACTTCCTCTCCTTCCAGCCGGTCTCTTTCACCGGCCGCGATGAGGCCGTCTCCGACGAGCGCCGTCACGCGCAGCGCTACACCCTCTCGCACCTCGCGCACGACATCCGCGACCAAACGGGTCTCGGCGAGTCCACGCGCGACTGGTTCCCCATCAGCTTCATGTCCACCTTCTCCGACTGGGCCGACCTCGTCCACGGACCCGAGCACGATTGGGGCCAGCTCTCCTGCGGTTGCCATCCCAACTGCGGCATCGGCATGGCGCTGATGATCGACAAGGAGACCAAGGAAGCCGTTCCGGTCACCGCGTTCCTCAACGCCGACCGCCTCGCCAAGGACATCGCCAAGGTGAACGACGCCTCGCGCGGCAAGGTGCTCACGATTATCGGTGCGGCGCTCGCGCTCATTCGCAACTACGAGCCGAAGAACGCCCCCACGCACTTCAGCATCTTCTCGCTGCTTGAGAAGTTCGATAAGTGCTTCGGCGCCACCGGCCGCAACTACGGCAAGGTCACCGCCGACCGCACCATGGACGACATCGAGAAGCGCCGCAAGGATCGCTGGAACTTCCTCTTCATCGCCGGCATGTGGTTCCAGGACCTCTTCAACTACGACTTCCGCCGCACCGAGCAGTGCATCATCCCGTACGCCACGCAGGAAGGCGAGATCAGCTTCTGCGCGTACAACACGGGCATCGGCTGGCGCAACATCATCGAGAAGATGCACATGACCTCCACGCTCACCAAGTGGTATGAGGAGCACGGACGTCACGAGATCTTCGCCGGTGGCAAGAAGGTCGGCCTCGAGCAGCCAGGACAAGTACGACCTGGTTCTCAACGAGGAGCACGTCAACTCCGCCGCCAACGACACGTTCGAGAAGTCCGGCATCGCCAAGAACGCGCGCGAGGAGAAGATCCGCGCCCGCGACGCGAAGATCAAGCAGGACGCCGAGAACGCCGCATGGCCAAGCTCTACCGCAAGGAGATCCTCAAGGAGCCCGAGATCGCCGGCTTCGTCTCCCTCGGCGAGATCAAGCCCGTCGCCCCCGCACCCGCGAAGGAAGAAGACCTCGTCGCAGGGGACTGACCGTCCAGGTAGACGCGCCTTCGGCGCAAGACAAACAAAGGCCGCCAGCAATGGCGGCCTTTATCTTTCCAGACTTCAAAGGGGCAGAATGGTCGCACATGAAGCGTGACGACATCATCAGCCACCACGACATGTGCGGTAGAGAATCCATGTCCTTGCAACGGGGAATGAATTTCCGTACCGCTGGTGGCCATGCGGTAGTTCTATCCTCCTTACGCCCAGGTGCGCCTTACGACGACCGCTTAGAGGAAAACGGAACTGTACTTATCTATGAAGGGCATGACGAACCCCGCTCCAAAAGCCATCCGAATCCCAAAGTTGTAGATCAGCCTTTAGAGACAAAATGGGGCCGTCTGACTCAAAACGGTCTGTTCCATCAAGCAGCGCAAGAATTCAAGTTGCGCAATCGAGACGCACTTCGTGTTCGCGTCTATGAAAAGATAAAAGCTGGTATTTGGGTCTACAACGGCGTCTTCGCGCTCGAAGACAGCTGGATGGAAACGATTGGTGGTCGACGGGTCTTCAAATTCCAGCTCAAATTGCTAGAGGACATTGAAGAAGAGACAGAATTCAGCGCGTCGAGGATAGACGAAGAACATGCCCGCCTTATCCCCGCAGCAGTAAAGCTTATTGTTTGGAAGAGAGATCTTGGTCAGTGTGTTCTCTGCGGGTCGAGAAGAAAATCTGCACTTCGACCACATCCTGTCCTTATTCAAAGGGTGGCACATCAACGAGCGAGAAAAACATTCAACTGCTTTGCATGAAACATAACTTACAGAAGCACGCGAATATCGAATGAGCCAAAAGGTATGGCCTTGTAGCCGAACTCACTCTCCGAATTCCATCTTTTGACCCTGCGAATTCCACCCGCTACATTGTCGCGCATGAGATTCGCCGCTCTTTTCGCAGCCGCAGCTCTCTCGACCATCGACCTTGTTCGCCCAGCAACGCCCAGCCATCACCGGCATCGCCTTCATGCGCGTCTACACCGACGACGTCGCCGCCGCCGAGCACTTCTATGGCTCGACGATGGGCTACGACGAAAAACACAATGGCGAAGAGATGGTCTTCCCGATTAATCAACATCAATGGATCGAGGTCATGCCCTCGAAGCTACGCGAAGGCCAATCCTACATGGCCTCCGTCGGTTTCACCGTCAGCGACGTCGACGCGATGAAGCGATACCTTATCGCCAAAGGCCTCAAAGACGTCGCATCCCCCGACGACGGCCTCATCGAAGTGCACGATCCTGAACGCAACCTCGTCATCTTCGTCCAGAAGGACTCGCCGCTAAAGGAAGCCGTTCTCGCCCGCGACACGCCGCTCTCACCGCGCGCACCCAGCCACCACATCATCCACGTCGGCTTCATCGCTCACGACCGCGCCAAGGAAGACGCCTTCTGGAAGGACATTCTCGGCTTCCGTCCCTACTGGTACGGCACCATGCACCCGCCGAACGTCGACTGGATCAGCATGCAGGTCCCCGACGGCACCGACTGGATCGAGTACATGATGATGCCGAACCAGAAGCCAGATAAGCACGACTTCGGCATGAGCGATCATTTCTCACTCGGCGTCGAACGCATGCAGACAGTCCTGCACGATCTGCAAGCCAACGGCTGCGAAGAGAAGCAGTGCATCGCCATCCAGGCCGGCAAAGACGGCAAGATCCAGCTCAACCTCTTCGACCCCGACCAGACGCGCGTCGAGTACATGGAGTTCAAACCGGTGATGAAGCCATGCTGCTCCGACTTCACCGCGCCAGCATCCAGATCCGTCTGAACAGTAGCGTCTACTGCATCGGCGACGCGTTCTGCGGGCTCAACGTCAGCGAGTTCGCCCAGCCTTCAATTGCACCGGATGATCCCACATCAGCGCCTGGTTGTTGTAGCGCGTCGAGATCATCAGGTAGTACGTTCCGGCCGGAACAGCAGGAAACGTGCCACTGCCGCTCGCATCGGCACGAACCGCGGACGCAGCGCTCGCTCTGATCGCATCGAGGATCTTCTGACAGTCGGGAGTGTGCGTTCCGCATGCCACTCCGAACACCTTGTACGCACTCGAACCCGCAGGAATCGGTACACCAGCCTTCGTCACAAGATTCGGAATGCTGTCGCGCAGCAACATATACGGATGCGATGCGAGCGGATTCGGCGCGCCTGCCTGCGTTGGAAATCCTGACGACGATCGACAGCGTCGCATTGCCCAGCACATTCTTCGGACGTCGAAAGCGTCGACGGATCTGCTGTATGCGTGGATGACGCAACTGTGGCGCCGACGCGGTGCCTCCACTCGACGGTATCGTCTCACTCGGCGTCAGTGCAGCAAGCTCGCAGCTCTGCTCCATCGGCGCAAACGTGAAGTCGTCGTTGTCATTCTGCCCAGTGATGACGCGGCCGTGAACCTGGTACGGTCCTGTCGCGCCGGGATCAAGCGAGCCGTCATGCCGCAGCGCAAGAGTAAGCGGATGATCCGGTGCATCGATCTTGACGACCGCGCCATTCGCACCCGCAATGACGGTGTACGGATAGGCGCGTGCAGCATCCGGGCCACATCCCAGCACAGCCGACTCCGGGAAGAACTGCACACTGAAGCCAGTGGACGCGGCGAAGATGCCCTGCATGCGAATGCCCGGCGGCGTCGGCGGTCCCTTGTCGCCACCAAACATCGTCTTCAGACATGTCGGTCTGCATCGTCTGGATACCAACGCTTGCGCCCTTGGTGGACAAGTTCAACGCGGGGCAGGTCGCGCGGCGCGGTGAGAAGGTGGCATAGGACGGAGTGGATGTGCCTGGAACGTAAGTGCTCGTGGTCGTCGTATGCGTGGCGTCATAGGTCCCGCCGCCGGCGTAAGAGAGTTGATCGCCGGAATAGGCGCCAGCCTGGTTCGCGTTGATACGTTGCGTGCTCGTCGTGGTTTGGGTTTCGGTGTGGCCTGGCGTCGATCCACCGCCGGCCATCCCACTCGCCACGACACCATTGATCGTCACGGGACCGGGACCGGTGATAGTTCCGTCGGCGTGCAACGCAAGGACAAGCGGTTTCGGTGTGGTCTCGATGATGAGCGAAGCGTGGCCGTTGGCGATATCGAGCTTGTAGCTCTCCTGGTTGGGCGAGAGGAAGGAGCAGTTGACCAGCACGCCGCCATCGATGAAGTCGAGGCGCCAGTTGCCTGCGCCGACGAAGACGCCGGCCATGGTCGGACCCGACTGCGGTTTGGCTTCCGCGGGCGCGACGCCGAGCATTTGAGTGGCCTGCCCCAACATGGAGGTGAAGCCGCCAAGCAGCGCGTTGCCGGTACAGGATGCTGGCAATCGCCCGGAGGTAATGCAGCGGTTCATCGCGCGCTCATCGGGGGACAACGGCTTCTGCGGATGACCACTGTAGGCCGCAGTCTGCTGCTGCTCGATCGTCTGAAGTTGCTGATTCGCCTTCGCTACATTCGCGTTATACGTCGCCTGCTGCTTATCCTGAAATGCCTTCGCCGCGGCAAGTTGTTTCGCACTCGGCTGTGTGCACGTAGGCAGCAGCTTCTTCAGGTCGCCGCGGGTCTCATACGTGTACTTCATCAACCCGTTCGGCAGAACTGTGTCGGGATGGCCGACCATGCACTTCGAAGTGTCGGATGTGTCGCGGATGTTGCAGTTCTCGACGAAGAGGTGTTCGCCGCTGCAGACGTACGTTACGCCGATCGGAATATCCTGACACGCGGCAAACATAGTGCTCGCGAGCACCAGGGCTGCAATCGCAGCCTTCAGCATAACGCTCGCCACGCGAGGCACATCCTCAGGACTTAAGTGCAAATGAGGTGGCGGAAGTCGAAGATACGGGCCCATGATGAACCCCGATTCCGAGCTGACGTCTCTGGCGGCCAACTCTCACGAGTGCTAACGATCGAATCCAGGCCCAAATTCCAAGGGAGGGAGCCTTATCGTAGACCCGATGACTGCGTCGCGGCAATGCTGTGTGTCTTAACAGGTACGGGCGGGAGTTTAATACGGATGGGAGAATTCCATGGGCAAGCTGCTGATCGCTCTAGGCGTCGCACTGATCGTCGCTGGATTGGCCGTGCTCGTGATGGAACGCGCCGGAGTGGGGTTGGGGCGACTGCCGGGTGACTTCGCCTGGCGCGGGCGCAACGTGCAGGTATGGTTCCCGCTCGGCACATGCGTTGTGCTTAGCGTGCTGCTCTCAGCAGTGTTCTACCTCCTGTCGAAGCTACATCGCTAAACGAGTCCGCCAGAGAGTAGCTCAGAGTTTGGGGAGGATCTGGGTGGCGAGAGCCTTTTCGGCGGCCTCGTTGTCCTGTTTGCTGGCGTTGGGGACGTTGACGGTAAGCAGCAGGAGGTGGTGTTTGCCCATGGCATAGAGGTAGGCCGTGGAGCCCGCAGCCGAAGTGACGAAGAAGGCATCCTCGCCGACACCGCTGACGTTGGAGAGGCGGCCCGTGTTCTGCATCTGGGCGCGGGTGACGTTGAAGTTGTCGCGAGACTTGAGACTGAGATAAACCCGGTCCTGCCCTTTAGCGTCCTTCCAGGTGCAGTCGGGGGCGTCTTTGGTGCCGCCGGGCTGGCCGGGGGTCACGGGCACACTCACGACGGCCTTGATCTGGTCGGGAGTGAGGACGCTGCAGGGTGCCTGGGTGTGCGCGGCGGCGGTCAACAGGCCTATAGCGGCAAGGGTCAGGAACGTACGGATCATGTTGTTCTCCGCTCCGGTTAGATGCGGATTACTTGACACCTTTGCTGGGATCCCAGGATCCCTGGAGCTTGCGCACGTAGACGATCTCACCGAGGTGGTAGGCGTTGTGGGTGCCGACGTGGGCGAGGAGGGAGGCGGCTTTGGCGAGGTCGGCGTCACTGGCGTGCTGAACCCAATCCTCGTAGCCAGTCATGCAGCGGTCGAGGCGCGCGACCAGCGCGGTCCATTCTGCGGCAGTGATCTTGTTCACGTCGTAGCCGACGAAGGTGTCCTCGTTGTTACCGGAGTAGGTAGCGGCGTTCTCGTGCTTGAGTTGCGCGAGCGAGCGTTCGTTCCAGTAGACAAGGTGGGCGACGAGTTGGGCGACGGAGTGCATCTGGCCGGGGCCGCCGGCCTTCGGCGTCCAGCGGGCCTGCTCGGGGGTGAGGCCGGCGACGGCGGTGTCGAGGGGGACGAACCACTCGGCCTTGTCGTGGGTGGAGTGGAGCTGTTGGAGCAGGACGGCGCGCAGGTCCATCGGCTTGGGTTGCGGCGACTGCGCTATGGCAGAAGGCAGGGCGAGCGGAGCGGCGAGCAGGAGAGCGACGGAAAGGAGGGGTCGGCGCATGTGGAATTGTAGCGGTGGAGGGTGCAGGGAATC
Organism: uncultured Acidobacteriaceae bacterium; assembly: GCA_963713395.1. Taxonomy (GTDB): domain Bacteria; phylum Acidobacteriota; class Terriglobia; order Terriglobales; family Acidobacteriaceae; genus Granulicella. The sequence continues at coordinate 444,015 of CAVQLS010000005.1, forward strand.
AGAAAAGTGGTGAACGGGTGCGTGGCCGTGACGAGTTGCCGTGTTGGACTCCCCCTCCCCCGAAATGTGCGCAAACTCTTCAGCCGATTAGGTTTAGGAGTGGACTTTTTGCACGGAGCTTGACAAAGTATCTGGATTCAGTGACTTACACGCAAAGTCCTGGATTCAGGGGAGTTAACGGGCGGGGGGGGTCACTTTTGGTCAGAGTTGAGGAAGGATCTGGTTAGCGAGGGTTTTTTCGAAGGTTTGATTCTGCTCCTGACTGGCGTTGGGGCCGTTTACGGTGAGGAGCAGGAGGTGGTTTTTGGCGAGGACGTAGAGGTCGGAAGAGGAGTCGCCGGAGGATACGAGGAAGGCGTCCTCGCCGACGCCGGTGACGGAGGTGGGGTGGCCGCCGGTCTTCTCGATCTGGGCGCGGGTGGTTTGGAAAGCGGAGCGGGGTTGGAGGGCGATGTAGACGCGGTCTTCGCCTCGGGCGTCGCTCCAGGTGCAGTCATTGGAGTCCTTGGCAACGCCGGGCTGTCCGGGCTCGACAGGCGAGTTGAGGACGGCCTTGATCTGATCCTGGGTGAGGAGGCTGCAGGGGGCTTGCGCGTGCGCGGCGATGGGGATGAGGGTGACTGCAGCGGCGAGGGTGAGGCAAGTGCTGATCATGTGGGGCTCCGCTGGATTAGATGTGCTCCGCGGAGTTAGACGGGTGATCGCGGGCTGCAAATGCACTTCAGTCATACGCCTTCAGGAGGTCCCCAGAAGTTGTGTTGTATCGGGGGAGTGACGGGCGTAGTCTTTCGCCGATTTCGCAAATGCGAGGTGCACATGAAAGCTCAACCAAGCCTTCTTGCGGTGCTCCTTATGTTGAGTTCTACATCGCTCGCGCAGACGGCTACTTCTCCGCAGACGGCTCCGGTTCAGGAGACGGTCCCGACTCAGCAGGCAGTTCCAACTCAGCCGGCAGTTCCAACTCAGCCGGCAGCAGCCGGAGGTGAGTCCGCCAAGCCGGAAGCTGCGAGGCCGGAAGCTGAAAGTCAAGCGTCGACACCATCGCCAGCGCCGACGGCGTCCACACCTTCCACTGAAGCGGCCGCCACAACTGTGGACGTTATTCCTGCTGTGCCCGCTGTTTCAATCGCGCCTCCATTCGCGCCGGGAGCCAAGCTCTTCCTTGAGCCGATGGATGGATTTGAGCAGCTTCTGTCTCACGCGATACTCAAGAAGAAGGTGCCGGTTGTTCTCGTGAATGATCGCGAGAAAGCCGACTTCGTAATGTCTGGCGGTGCGCATGTGAAGAAACCGGGGTGGATAAAGGGATGGGTCGAAAGTGCTCAGGGCAAAGGAAGCATTTCGATCACGGATGCTCGTACGGGCAACCCAGTGTTCGCCCATAAATTCAAACGAGCGGATACGAATCTGACTGTGGGTGAGATCTATCAAGGCTGGGCCGATTCCTGCGCGAGAGATCTGAAGAAGTCTCTGGAGAAGAAGTAAAGCGGGAGGACGGGTCTATTGCCTCACTGAAGGAAGGCGATTCAGCCCATTCGGCTGTGCCCAGGACTGCGCCTCGCTTCACTCCGGCCACTCGCCTCCAATTATTAGGGCGTGAGTGTGTATAGCGGATTGAAGTCAGGAACCCCTGCGTGCCGACCCGCAATCCAGCGGAGTATGTAAACCTCTATTGGGTTGGTCAGCGTGTTGGTTATGGCGTTGGGTATGACTTCGAGAATTGTGTGGGCTGCGAGGTCCTTGTAGTAATCGATGTCCGGTTCAACCGTGACGCATCGGACACCACCGATCGTCTTCGTGTCGGGCTCGTTTTCGTGGAAGGTGAGTTGCACGTTCGCTTCGCCGAATTCAACTTGTTTCCAGCTTCGGGTCGACCCCGGATGGAAGAGGGCAGGGTCGGGCTCAGGTGCGAAAAGACCTTGGCCTGCTGCGATCTGAACCTGATCCACAAGACGGGCATCGCAGTAGGCGAAGAAGCGGTCCTGAGCCGGAGGCATGTCCCATCGAATTTGTTTGATGTAATCGAGTGGTGTGCCTTGAGAAAGATTGATCTGGCTCATCGCCTCGCAGAGGTTGAGAAAGCAGGCAACGATTGGCTCGTGCTGATCTGCGAGATTTTCATAGCGTGCTTCTGCCGTCGCGGGGTCTGTGTCTGTTCCGATGAAAGGGTAAGCCTGAGAGACAGAGAGCCAGCGAGCGTTCACAAAACTGAATCCCGGATCATTGGCGACCAGCATGATGTCCAGCGTCGTCGTATAGCTGTTCGAGAGAGTTACTGGAGCGAAACCGGCCTGCCGGAAGCCTTCGCGGTAGACGACAACTGCATAGTTGTCGCCGAAGTTGTCGAAGAAAGGGAGATCAAAATTTGTCTCTGGCCCCGGAACCTCGTTCCGAAACTGCGTCTTCTGGTTGCCATCAATGATGGTAACCAGGAAAGAACCAGGGGTAGTAAAGAGTTGGCGGGATCCATCGAAAATCCTGAGTGTCAGCTGGCTCATCGTAGGCGCCTCGTTACGCTTCGCAAGCTAACAATACGCTCGAACCGCTCCAAACCAAGTTGATCTTGGGCTAAAGCACAGAAGACAGCTGCGGCACGGAATCTGTGAACGAGCTTCGACATGAAGCGCTCCGGACGGCATGCAGATATAGAACAGCGTCAGCCTTGTTAAAAGCCTTCGCAGCGGTAGACGAGTCTAGCCTTCCAGTTTGAAGGCGCCGTACATCAGTCCAATCGGCACAGGGAGCACTACGCTGGAAAGTGTCGGCCCGAACTTCGGCGTGGGTAAGCCATAGGTCTGAGCGACCCTGCGCACGATGTGCGCCACGGGCGCGTCATACGGAAGAATCCTGTGATGCGTTTCGCGAAAACCCTCCTTCTGCATGAAGGTCCTCAGGGTCCGCTTGTTGAAGTACCAGAGATGCTCGAGAAGGAGCATGTTCCAGCGGCTTCCGGCGAGCCTCGCGTTCCATCTGCCGATGTCGGGCACGGTGATCACAAGATGGCCGCCAGGTTTGAGCAGACCCTTCAAGGTCTTCAGGTACTCGTCGAGGTTTGGCAGATGCTCAAACACGTCGAAGGAGGTGATGAGGTCGAAGCTTCCTTCTTCAAATCCGGGACTGCCGGCGACATCAAGGAAGTGGCCGGTTGTAACTTGCGAGCGTCCGACTGAAAACGTGCCCGGCGAGCCTACTTCGAAACCGACACCAGAGGGTTCGTCCATGGCGGCGAGGAATCCGCCACGTCCGCATCCGAAGTCCAGAAAGCGGCCGAACTTTCCGGTATCGTTTCTGACAAATTTTGCGAGCCGGCGAAAGCGCCTGGCATCGCCAGCGTGCAAAGTGATTTTGGACTCGTCAGGGCGGGGAGCGTTCGGATAGATCTCGTCGTACTCGGCCGCAGAGAACTGCGGATTGGTGAATGTGAATCCGCAGCTTTCACAGCGTTGAATCTGCCCACGCACGACGCCGATGCGATTGGCGAGAAAGTACGGTGCTGCATCCTGTGGGCCACCCTTGAAGGTAGCTTCCAAATGAGTCTTAAAGCTGGTGCCCGAGCATACTAAGCATTCGGCGAGGTACTTCATTCACACCTCATAGGAACTTATTAGACTTCTGGAATATTTAGATAGAGCTTCGGAGCAAAGCTGCCGCCTCGTCCAGTTGAATTGCGGAAGCTTGTCTCTGGATAAACTTCTCACCAATGTAGCAGCGCTCCACGCGGGCCTCGTGGCTCTGGCCCGGCATGAGGGCACGTTGACGCAAAGGCAAACGCAGATCCATCGCTTAGGATGCTGGTTACTGCACGAGCGTGCCGTTTTCGCCGTTGGTCTTTGGGTCCTCGGGCGGGATGACGGTGGCGCTGGCGACCTTGTCGGCTACTGATCCCATCGTTCCGTCTGCTTGTTCCAGGTTGAGGAGGCGGACGCCGGAGGTGGAGCGGCCGGCGGCGCGGACGCTCTTGGTGTCGATGCGGATGATCTTGCCGAACTGGCTGATGACCATCATCTCGGTGGTGTCGTCGACGAGCTGAATGCTGACGACTTTGCCGACCTTGGAGTTGGCCTTCATGTTGATGACGCCCTTGCCGCCGCGCGACTGCAGGCGGTAGGCGTCGACGTCGGTGCGCTTGCCGTAGCCGTTTTCGGAGACGGTGAGGATGAGGCAGGGGGTGAGGCCGAGCTTCTCGTCGAGCTTTTGGAGCTTGGCGGCGGCTTCGGGGCTGAGCTCGGGCGCGGCAGTGGTGTCGTCGGCCTCGGCGAGCGAGAGCGGCGCAGCAGCGGCGGAGTCGGCGGCTTCGTCGATGGCCCTCTGGACCTGGGCGGCGAGGCCGGCGGCGGCGGCGCGGGCGAGGCGAGCCTTGTTGCGGGCGTCGTTGGAGGGCGTGACGGCGGCGCCGATGACGTAGTCGCCCTTCTTGAGCGAGATGCCACGATTGCCAAAGGCCGGGCGACCCATGGCGCGGAGGTCGCGCTCGTCGAAGCGGATGGCCATGCCGTCGTGCGTGGCGAGGAAGATGACCTGCTCGCCGTCGGTCATGCGGGCGGTGACGAGCTCGTCGTCCTTGTCAATGCCGATGGCGATGATGCCGCGGGCCATGACGTTGGAGAAGTCCTTGAGTGCGGTCTTCTTGACGGTGCCGTTGCGGGTGGCGAAGAGGACGTACTTGGAGGCCTCTTCGAGGTCGCGGACGGGGAGGATGGTGACGACCTTCTCGCCGGGCTGGAGGTCGACGAGCGAGGCCATGGCCTTGCCCTTGCCGGCGGCGCCGACGTCGGGGATCTCGTAGACCTTGAGCCAGTAGACGCGGCCGGTGTTGGTGAAGCAGAGCAGATAAGCGTGCGTGGAGTCGATGATGAGCTGCGAGACGAAGTCTTCCTCGCGGGTCTTCATGCCCATGCGGCCGGTGCCGCCGCGCTTCTGCTGGCGATAGATGCTGATGGGCGTGCGCTTGAGGTAGCCGGTGTTGGAGACGGTGACGGCGACCTGCTCGTCGGCAATGAGGTCCTCGAGGGTGAGCTCGGCGGATTCGTCGATGATGGCGGTGCGGCGTGCGTCGCCGTACTTGTCGCGGATGTCTTCGAGCTCCTTGATGATGACTCGACGCAGCTTCTTTTCCGACGCGAGAATCGATTCGTACTCGGCGATGTTGTCGCGGACGGCGCGGAGCTCGTTGAGGAGCTCGTCGATGGAGAGCTGCGTGAGGCGGTAGAGCTGCAGTTCGAGGATGGCATCGATCTGGCGGTAGGAGAGGATCAGCGTGCCGGCGGTGTTGCCTGCCAGCTGCGCGGAGACGCTGCCGCCGGCGAGGTCGATGTCGTACTTGCTGGGGTTGAGCTTGACGCCCTTGAGCTCGGTGCCGCGGAGGTTGATGGTGCGGTTGGAGAAGAACTGGAAGAGGTTCTCGCGAGCGTCTGCGCGGCTCGATGACTGGCGGATGATCTTGATGACGTTGTCGAGGTGGTCGAGCGCGATCTGGTAGCCGAGCAGGATGTGCTCGCGCTCGCGGGCCTTGTTGAGGAGGAAGGCGGTGCGGCGGCGAACGACGTCGATGCGGTGATCGATGAAGGCGTGGATGGCCGCAGGCAATCCGAGTTCCTTCGGCTGGCCGTTGTGCACGGCCAGGAAGATCATCGAGAAGCTCTCCTGCATCTGCGTGTGCTTGTAGAGCTGGTTGAGGACGATCTCATGCTGCGCGCCGCGCTTGAGCTCGATGACGATGCGCATGCCGTCGCGGTCGGACTCATCGCGCACGTCGGAGATGTCGTCGATGATCTTCTCGGTAACGAGCTCTGCGATGCGCTTGATGAGGTTTGATTTGTTGACCTGGTACGGGATCTCGGTGGTGATGATGGCCTGGCGTCCGCCGGCAATCTGCTCGAGGCCGCACTTGGCGCGCATGATGAAGCGGCCACGGCCGGTCTTGTAGGTCTGCGTGAGATTGCCGCGGCCGTAGAGGTAGCCACCGGTGGGGAAGTCGGGACCCTTGACGTGTTCGAGCACCATTTCAAGGTCAGACTTCGCTTCGCCCTTTTCTTTCTGGATGAGCGCGATGGTGGCGTTGAGAACCTCAGTGAGATTGTGCGGCGGAATATTCGTCGCCATGCCGACCGCGATGCCGGTGCTGCCGTTGACGATGAGATTGGGGAAGCGCGCAGGCAGGACCGAGGGCTCGGTGGTGGACTCGTCGTAGTTGGGGACGAAGTCGACGGTGTCGGAGTCGATGTCGGCGAGCATCTCTCCGGCGAGGCGCATCATGCGCGACTCGGTGTAGCGCATGGCGGCCGGAGGGTCGCCGTCGACGGAGCCGAAGTTGCCCTGGCCGTCGATGAGCGGATAGCGCAGCGAGAAGGGCTGCGCGAGGCGGACCATCGTGTCGTAGATGGCGGAGTCGCCGTGCGGGTGGTAGTTGCCCATCACGTGGCCGACGACCTTCGCGGACTTGGTGTACTTCTTGTTGAACTGGAGGCCCATCTCCTGCATGCCGTAGAGGACGCGGCGATGCACGGGCTTGAGGCCGTCGCGGGCGTCAGGCAGGGCGCGGCCGATGATGACCGACATGGAGTAGTCGAGGTAGGAGCGGCGCATCTCCTCCTCGATGTTGATGGGCAGAAGCTGCAGGGCTCCGGGGCCGGTGGGCGCACCGGGGCCGTCTCCGCCAGAGCCGCCGGGGGGCGGGTTGTTGGAGTTGGCGTCCTGCGCCGAGGGGGGATCGTTAGGGTTGGAGCCGAGGGGGAGCTGGTTCTGATCGTCAGGCATCGTCACTAGCTATTATAGGCGTTTTGCGCGGTCTTCTGAGCAGGTGCCGTGGCGTGTACGCGACGCAGAATGAATAAGTTACAGGCAGAGAAAAGGGGCGCCCGAAGGCGCCCCTGAAGTGTTGTGGGTGTTGTTGAAGTTAGAAGTAGAACTTCGCGGCAAGCTGTGTCTGGCGCGCTGCTGCGGCTGAGGTGATCATGCCGAAGGTACCGCTGCCGTACGTGCTGGTCGGGTTCGAGAACTGGGTGTGGTTGAAGACGTTGTCGCTTTCCATACGGAGCTGGAGTCTCTTGGCACCGTCTGCATCCAGGTTGAAGTTCTTGGCCAGGATCATGTTGGTGTTGTTGATGCCAGGTCCGTGGAAGGGATCGCGATGCACGTTGCCGAAGGCTCCGAGCGGCTCAGCGCCGAAGCTGCTCGCTGAGAACCAGGTGCCGTAGCCGGTACCAGCTGCACGAATGCGCGGGTTGCTGCGGGTGAGTGGAGCGATCTGGTTCGGGACATCAGGGCAGGCATAGAAGCTGAGCGAGGCATCGCAGTAAAGCGAGCGCGACGTTCCGCCTGCATAGGAGATGTCATACGGGAAGCCGGTGGCAACGGTCATAATGCCACTGATCTCCCATCCGGAGAGGGCCAGGTTCTTGGGCGAGTACCAGGAATCGCCATGGAGAAGCGGGGAGATGTAGATAGGAGAGAACACGAGACGCTGACGCGCGTCATACAGCGAGTCGCCATAGTTGAGCCCAGGCTGGTACTGGTTGTAGCCGCGCTGACCGCTCGAGCCGAAGCCAGTGTTTTCGAAGCTCGAACCGGTGTCCAAGGCGTGTGCGTAGGTATAGCTGAGCTGGAAGGTAAAGCCGTGCGTCGGCGCCTTGATGACGCTGGCCTGCAGGGAGTTGTAGCTGGAGGACGAACCCGAACCGACAATGCCCTCTTCGATGATTCCAGAGCTGTTGCCGATCTTGTTTGCGGGATAGTAATACGCCTGCAGGTTGCGGTTTGTGGTGTTGCAGGCCGTGCTGGCCAGGCAGGCCGCGTGGCCGGCAGCCGTCTCATAGTTGCCTTCGGTGACGGTCTGGTTGTGGCGGGCAAGCGAGCCTACGTAGCTGAGGCGAGCCACCATGCGGGACGGGAACTCGCGCTCGACCGACAACTGGAAGTTCTCGGCGTACGGGGCACGGAAATCGGGGCCATAGGTGCTGATGTTGTAGATCGGCTCAAACTGCGAGAAGTCGATCGCCTGACCGGCCGTCGGGAAGGTGTATGGGAACTTGTTGGGGATGCTTGGCGTGCCCGGACCTCCCGTGGAACCCGTCGTCATGCCGTTATTGATGTCGGCGAAGGGATTCTGGAAAGTAGGAACTCCGCCAAAGTCGGCGGCGCCGCCGCTGGTGGTGCCGAAGGGAGGCGTTGCGAGGGTCTGGAGGGAAGACTCTTCTTCGGTACGGTCGTAGTACATGCCGAAACCGCCGCGGATGGAGAACTTGCCGGGCGCGCCGGAGAAGCGGCCGAGGTCAGGAGCCCAGGCGAAGCCGAGGCGGGGACCGAACTCGCTGTAGCGGGCGTAGGCCTGGGCAGAGCCGGTGCAACCCGGGTCGCCCGGGAACACCATGTTTTTCGGCGCGCCCGCGAAGACCTTCGATTGCTCACCGACGATGAAGCAGTCGATGCCGATACCCTGGTACTGGTGGTTGAAGAGCGGGGTGTCGATAGAGTAGCCGAGACCGTAGGCTACGGTGAGGGTGTTGGTGGCCTTCCAGTTGTCCTGCATGTACATGTAGTTCAACCACGCTGAGGCCTGGATCTCGGCACCGCTACCCTGGGTGTAGGTCGCGGGAACACCGAGCAGGAAGTCGAGGCCAGGATCACCTGTACCGTAGGTGCTGCCGGTGTTGTTGAACGAGTAGCTTCCGTTGTTGCTGTTCGAGAACGGGTTCGACACGTTGAATCGGCGGCCGTCGTAGCCGAACTTGAACGAGTGATGGCCGACGGTCTTGCTGATGTTGTCGTCAGCCTGGATCACCTGATCGATACGCGGCTGAGGACCGTTGGTCGAGAAGCCCAGCGAGAAGTAGCTGGTGACTCCCATGAACGGCAGACCGGCGCCGGAGGTGTCCTGCGGGTTGATCGCGAAACCTGCTGAAGACGGGAGAACGGCCTTCTGCGGGAAGACCGCCTGGTAGTTGAAGCGGGTGTAGTGCGCTGCGAAGTCGTTGACCAGTGTCGGGCTGAACTGATGCACGTAGTCGAAGGTGTACTGCTGAACCTGGGTCGTGTTCTGGTCACCGAAGCCCGGCAGTGTGCCGCCTGTGAATGGCAGTGTGTCGGTAACGGCCGACTTGGAATAAACACCCAGGACGGTCAGCTGGTTCTTCGGGTTCAGGTTGTAGTCGACGCGGCCGATATACTGATTCGCCGAGGTGACGGTGACCGAGTTGAAGACGTAGCCGTAAGTGCCGCTATTGGCGGCCGGGACGTAGGATTTCACCAGGTTCGAAGCGATGGAGTTGAAGGCGCTGGTTGGGACATGGCCGTTAAGTGCGGTGAGACAGCCCGCCCACGTGTTCGTGCCGTTGGGTACGCAGGCCGCGTTGGCACTCGAGAGTGAGGTAATGCTCGCCGGAATGGGATCCGCAGCGAAGCTGGAGATCTGAGCCGGGCCGCTTCCGTTGAGGTCGGCGGTGAAGTCGCCGCCGAGTTGCGCGGCGGAGAAGACGTTTGCGCTGCCGCCACTTCCCGGAACGCGCTGACGTGTGCCTTGGTACGCGAAGAAGCCGAAGAGCTTGTCGCGCACGATCGGGGCGCCGATGGTGCCGCCGAAGATGTTCTGGTGGTATGGGGTGACGATCGCCCTGGTCGGCGAACCGGGAGTTGCGACCGTGTGGTTGAAGAAGTTGGCGGTATTCAGGAAGGTGTCACGGTAGAACTCGAAGGCATCGCCATGGATGTGGTTCGTACCCTGCTTGATCGTCGCGCTGATAATGCCGCCGGAGTTGCGGTCGTACTCGGCGTTCAGCGGGCCGTCGATCAGCGCAAACTGATCGATGGCGTCGAGGTTCGGGGTATAGACGAGGGTGTTGAGCGCGATGTCGTTGGCGTCTGCGCCGTTGATGAGAAATTCGCCCTGCTGCGTCTGGCCACCGCTGATGGAGGACGTGCCGAAGCGGTCACTGGAAGCTTGAACACCGGGCTCGGCGAGTGCCAGGCCGGTGAAGTTGCGGTTGATCAGGGGCAACTCGACCATCTGCTGGGAGTTGACGATGTTGTTGAGCTGCATGTCCGTGGTGTTGACCTGGACGGCGTCCGCGGCGACCTCGAGGGTCTCGGTGGCGTTGCCGACCTCAAGCTTGACGGGCTCGACGTACTCCTGGTCGATGGTCAGGGTGATGCCGGTGGCGGTGAAGCCCTTGAAGCCGGGGGCGCTAACCGTGATGCTGTAGGTGCCGACGGGGAGCTGCGGTAAGTAGTAGTCACCACTGCCGCTGGACTTGGTGGGATACTTGACGCCGGTCGCGGTGTTGGTGGCGATCACGGCGGCACCGGGAACAACGGCTCCCGACGGATCGGTCACGGTTCCCTTGATACGGGCATTGACGTCGACCGCGTAGGCAGATCCCACGGTAAAGCCAAGGACAAACAGAGCAGGAGCGACAGACAAGACGCTCCGCAATCTGAACAGTTGCATAAGTCTCTCCACGTCCCCAGTGGTTTAAATGAAGTGCTTGAGGATGCGTACGCAAGTGTCGTGCCAAAGTCCAAACTGAGAATTTTGGCCGCAAAGTAAGGAGATACCTTGTCGTGACGAGACGGAGTTATGAATTTCTGGAGGATTTAGCCGTCGTTTCTTCATGGGACGGAAGACTTGCAGGGAGGGATGAGTCGCAGTTTTCGAGGGGTGAATGGCGCTTGAGAGGGACGAACTTGGGCGCCCGAAGGCGCCCAAGTTTGTCGTTACGCGATAAGGTTTAGAAATAGAACTTCGCGGCAAGCTGAGTCTGGCGGGCCGACTGAGCTGAACCGATGGTGCCGGGGCTGCCCGTGAAGAGGTTGGTGCTGGGGTTGAACGTCTGCGAGAGCGCGCCGGTCGGGTTGTTGAACTGGGTGTGGTTGAAGACGTTGTCCGACTCCATGCGGAGCTGCAGTTTGCGGACGCCGTCACCCGAGAGGTTGAAGTTCTTGGCGAGGATCAGGTTGGTGTTGTTGGTCCCCGGACCGTGGTAGGTGTTGCGCCCCACGTTGCCGAACTGGCCGATGGGCTCCTCGCGGAAGGAGGCACCGGTGTTCTGGTACCAGATCGGAAGGCCGTTGAGGCGCGGTGCAGTTCTGGGGTTGGCCGTCTGAAGCCCGGCGATCTGTAGCGGAACGTCAGGGCAGGCGTAGAAACTATTGCTGCTGGAGCACCAGAGCGAGTTGGAGCCGCCGACGGTGAAGTCGTATGGGAAGCCGGTGGCGACGGTCATGATGCCGGAGATCTGCCAGCCGGAGAGCGCCAGGTTCTTGGGGCTGTACCAACTGGAGCCGTGCAGGATCGGGCTGGTGTAGATAGGAGCGAAGACGAGGCGCTGACGCGCATCGAAGGAGGAGCTTCCGTAGTTCAGGCCGGGCTGATATTGGTTATAGCCGCGGCCGTTGGTGCCGCCGAAGCCGGAGCCTTCGAAGCTGGAGCCGTTGTCGAGCGAGTGCGAGAAGGTGTAGCTGAGCTGGAAGGAGAGGCCGTGGGTATACGCCTTCTCGACGCTGGCTTGTAAAGCGTTGTAATTGGCGGATCCCTCGGAGCTGTCCTCGCCGATGCTGGTGAAGCCGGTGAGGCCGGTGTTGGGATCGATGGAACCCCATGCGGTGTTCGTCGGATAGTTCTTCATCTGGTTGTTTGCGTTTGTGGAAGCGATCGGCGCCTGTGTCGAGGAGGACGTGAAGGCACCGCAGGCGGTGGTCGCGGCGAGGCAGGCGGCGTGACCCGCAGCTGTCTCGTAGTTGCCTTCGGCGGTGATCTGGTTGCGGTGCGAGAGCGAGCCTACGTAGCTGAGGCGAGCCACGATCTGCGACGGGAACTGGCGTTCAACGGACAACTGGAAGTTCTCCGCATAGGGAGCGCGGAAGCCCGGCGCATAGGTGCTCTTCGCCACAGGTTCGATCTTGGCCCAGTTGATTGCGGCGCCGGGGGTCGGGAAGGCGTAGGGGAACTTGTTGGCATACGCCGTGCCGCTATTAATGTCCTGGAATGGGTTGACAAAGCCGGGCGTGAGAACGGCGCCCGTGGGAGCGTAGTCATTGACGCCGGCCGAGGAAGACCCGAAGGGCGGTGTAGTCAACGTCTCCAGGGAGCTCTCTTCTTCGGTGCGGTCGTAGTAGAAGCCGAAGCCGCCGCGGATGGAGAACTTGCCGGGTCCGCCCGTGAACTTAGACCAGGCTCCTTCTCCCGCCGGCGACCAGGCGAAGCCTAGGCGGGGAGCGAGTTCACCAAGGTAAAGAGTGGCGCCACCAGCGCTGTTGCAGCTCTTATCGCCGGGGTAGTTGAGGCCCTTGGGTGCGGTCGGGAAGACACTGGATTGCTGACCGCCGATGAGGCAGAGCACCGCCAGGCCTTGATACTGCTTCTGCTCGAGGGGTGTATCGAGCGAGTAGCCGAGGCCGTAGTTGAGCGTGAGGGTGCTGCTCACCTTCCACGCGTCCTGGGCGTAGAGATAATTAAGGTAGGCCTGCGCCTGAATGGTGGCGCCGGAGCCCTGACTATAGGTGCCGGGGATGCCGAGCAGGAAGTCGAGCGAGCTGTCACCCGTGGTGTAGGGGCTGGTAGCGTTGCTGTTCGAGAAGGCGTAGCTGCCGTTGTTGCGCGCGCTGAAGGGATTGGAGACGTTGAAGCGACGGCCGTCATAGCCGAACTTCAACTGGTGCTGGCCAACCACCTTCGAGATGTTGTCGCCAAGTTGATAGACCTGATCGATACGCGGCTGAGGACCGTTGGTGGAGAAGCCGAGCGTAAAGAAGTTGCCGACTGCCATGGTGGGCAGACCAGCACCTGCGGTGTTCTGCGGAGTGATCTGGAAGCCGGCACTCGAAGGCTGCGTCGGGACCTGCGGAATAACGGCCTGATAGTTGAAGCGTGTCCAGTGAGCGGCGAACTCGTTGACGAGCGTGGGGCTGAACTGTTGCACATCATCCAGCGTGTACTGCTGGGTGTACGACGTGCTGACGTCGCCGAACCCTGGCAGTGTTGCACCCGTGAAGGGCAGCGTCTCCGGAGCGCTCGAGCGGTTGTAGACACCGATCAGCGTGAGCTGATTCTTCGAGCTGATCGCGTAGTCCATGCGGGCGAGATCCTGGTTGGCCTTCGTCGTAACGAGCGGATGGAAGATATAGCTGTAAGGGCTGACACCGCTGTTATTAGGCAGCGGAACATACTTCTTGACCAGGTTATAGGCGACCGTATTGAAGGCGCTGGTGGGGATGACGCCCGGCGTAGGTAAGCTCTTGAAGCAGGCGGACCACGTGTTCGTGCCGTTCGGAACGCAGCTCGGACTGAGCGAGGCGAGCGAGGTGATCGTGCCGGGAATCTTCTGTGGGCTGAAGACGTAGTTGAAATGGTTGGACTGCGCCGTCAGGTCTTCGGAGAAGTTTCCGTTGAGGTTTGCCTGCGTGTAGACCGAGACGCTGCCACCGGATTCGGGAACGATCTGGCGGGTGCCATTGTAGGCGTAGAAGAGGAAGAGCTTGTCCTTGATGATGGGGCCGCCGATGGTGGCGCCGAAGATATTCTGGTGGTACTTGGCAACCGTGTCAGTGCGCTGGCCGGCGGCGTTGAAGGACTTCTGCAGATAGTTGTTCGTGTTGAGGAAGGTGTCGCGGTAGAACTCGTAGAGGTCGCCGTGGAAGTGGTTGGTGCCGCCCTTGAGCGTGGCGCTGACGATGCCGCCGGAGTTGCGGTCGTACTCGGCATTGAGCGGGCCTTGAACGAGGGCGAATTGACTAATGGCGTCGAGGTTGGGCGTGTAGGTGAGGGTGTTCAGCGAGATGTCATTGGTGTCGGCGCCGTTGATGAGGTATTCGGACTGCTGCGACTGGGAGCCGCTGGCGGAGTAGTTGCCGGTGAAACGATCGCTGGCCGCTTGCACGCCGGGCTCGATGAGTTCCAGGCCGGTGAAGGTGCGGTTGATCAGGGGCAGCTCGACCATCTGCTTGGAGTCGACGATGTTGTTGAGTTGCATGTCCGTGGTGTTGACCTGGACGGAGTCGGCGGCGACCTCAAGCGTCTCCGACTTGCTGCCGACCTCAAGCTTTACCGTCTCGACGAACTCCGTGTCGACATTGATGATGATGCCGGTAGCCACAAACGCTTTGAAGCCGGGCGCGGATACGGAGACGCTGTACGTGCCGACAGGAAGCTGGGGGAAGAGGTAGTTGCCGTCGCCCAGCGTCTTGGTGTCGAACTTGACGCCCGTCGCGCTGTTGGTGGCAGTGACCTGAACGCCTGGCAGGACAGCGCCGGAAGGATCCGTGACCGTACCTTTAATACGGCCATTTACATCGACGGCGTGGGCTGAGTAAGTGAAGGCGAGTACAAACAGCAGAAGAAGCGACGAAGCGATAGACCGCAATCTCGAGAGATGCATGGGTCTCCTCATGGGTCGTACTCTGAAAGTGGAGTGCTTGTCGCTGCTTATATGCACGCAGAGTGCCAAATGAAAAAGTTTCAGCATTGGCCGAAAATCGGCCATTTAGTGGACCGGAGACAATTCGAAGACAAGTTGGCGTATGAATTTTCAGAGAATCCGACCCTTTATCTCCTTGGGACGGTAGGTGCCTTACCGGTGACGAGGTGGCATCTTTGAGGTGCGAACGACCTGAAAATAGTTTTAGTCGTGACACGGGATTACCGGTTGAACTCAGGCCAGAAGCCGGTCACCAGCATGGTTCGTGACGAATTGAGTTCTGGTCGTGAATTGAAGGTGCGTTCGCACAGCGTTTACCGGTTGTTCCTCCAGGTGCCTCAGGATTGGTGCAGATACGCCGGCTCCCGGGAGGCCCTGCGATGCAGCCCAAGACTCAGATCACGAGCAAGTGGAAGGATGCAGCGGCGGTAGAGCGGTACCGGACGGGCGTGTCGCTACACAGCCACACAAGTTGTTCGGAGGAGACGTTGAAGTTCGTCCATCTTTTCCTGGCGGCGTTGCCGTGGGGCGCGCGGGTGATGCGCCGGTACGAGACGATTTGTGCGAAGAACTACGGGTTGACGCTGGACTTCGAGCGGGCCTTCTGGCGCCCGCCGATGCTGCCGAAGATGGCGTTTGAACTGGAGGCGGGACAGATTCGCCGTATGGGGCTGGAGCCGCTGGTCTCGATTACGGACCACGACACGATTGAGGCGCCGATGCTGCTGCGCACCGTGCCGAGCGCGCGGCACATTCCGGTGTCGGTGGAGTGGAGCGCGCCGTTTGGAGATACGGAGTTTCACCTGGGAATCCACAACCTGCCAAGCGCGGATGGGCCGGAATGGATGCGGCGGTTTGCGGAGTACACGGCAGAGGCGAGCGCGGCGCGTTGCTGCGAAGAGGAGTACGGCGCGCGCGTGGAGGCAATGGACAAAAGGCTGCTGGCAATGGTGCGCGAGTTGAATGCGACTCCGGGTGTGCTGGTGGTCTTCAACCATCCGGTGTGGGACCTGCACGAGGTGGGTGGGACTGCTCACCGGCGCGAGGTGATGCGGTTTATCGCGGCGGCCGGTGGGGCGATTCACGCGCTGGAGCTGAACGGTCTGCGGCACGCGAAGGAGAATCGCGAGGTGATGCAGCTCGCGCGGGATTCAGGACACCTGATGATCTCCGGCGGCGACCGGCACGGGCTGGAGCCGAATGCGAATGTGAACCTGACGGACGCGCGAAACTTCCGCGAGTTTGTGGATGAGGTTCGCATCGAACGGCGGAGCCATGTGCTGTTCATGGACCAGTATGCGAAGCCGTGGGAGGGACGCATTCTGCAATCGACATTGAACGCAGTCACGGATTTCCCGGAGTTCATTGAGGGGTGGCAGCGCTGGGATGAGCGGGCGTTTCATCCGGATACGCAGGGGAACCTGCGATCGCTGAAAGATCTGTGGGTGAGGGAACGCGCTCCGTGGCCGCTGCGTATGGCTATTGAAGTAGTGAAGCTGGGGCGGAGTGAATTTTTCAGGAATGGCCTGAGCGCAGCGCTTCGTGTGAGCGACTCGATGCCGCTGGAGATGGAGCTGCAATAACCGGAGGGATGCCGTGGGTTGGATCAGCGCAGCGATGGTGGCATGGCTGGGAGTCGATGTGGTGTCGGCGTGGGATGCGATGAGCGCAAGGCTCACAGCAGCGACATCGCGGATGCTGCTGCGGCGCGGACGTCAGGCTCCGAGCTGTTGATTGAGCTCGGGCTCGCGGATGTCGATGTGCTCTCGGGTGAAGGGGCGCTTGAAGAAGGTGGTCCAAAAGTAATTGACGGCGTAGCGGAAGGCGATGGTGAGCATGCCTTCGTGCTTGAGGCGGCGCGCTGAGGAGAGCATCTTCAGATCGAAGGTAAAGAGCACTTTGCCGACAGCGTGCAGGCGGCGCGCGATGTCGGTGTCCTCGCCGTAGAAGGTGATGGACGTGTCGTAGCCTCCGATGGCCTCTAGCGCTGTGCGCGAAAGGACGAAGTTGCCGCCCTGCACCATCGAGCCGACGCGCAGAATGTATTTGTTCGTCGCGTAGGTGAGCCAGGCGATTCCATAGAAGACGCTGACGAGACGACGCTGACGAGGCGCGAGGTCGTAGTAGACCAGCGGGCCGGAGAGCGCGACGAGTGGCGCGTACTCGTTGGCTTCGTGAGTGCGGAAGGTGGTGAGAACCTTCTCGACCCAGCCAGGAGTGAGGCGGGAGTCTGCGTCGACGTTGGCGAGGAGCGAGCCTGTGGAGGCGAGGAAGCCGGCCTGGCGCGCAAAAGGAAGACCTTTGCGTGAGCTCATCGACGAGACGGACGCGTGGCCCATATTTTGCGATGTAGCCGAGGGCAACGTCGCGTGTGCGGTCGGTGCTGGCGTTGTTGACTACGATGATCTCGGTGAGGTGCTCAAGGCCGCGTGTCTGACGGAGGATGGATTCGAGACAGGCGCCGAGGTAGGCCTCTTCGTTGTACGCAGGGACGACGAAGCTGAGGAGCATGCGGCCACGGTAGCGAAGTTGTGTGTCGGGACGTTGAATTCGGCGTCAAGAGAATCCAGTTGGCTACTCGCGGCGAGAGTCGACATGGTTAGAGTCGACCGCGCAATGCACGCCATCTGGTCGCGGCCGGTGCTGTAGCCGAATGGTAGTCTGGACGAAAGTTTCGAGCGCCAGGAACGCACTTCGCCGATGTTTCGACAAGAGCAGGTTGTGTTCGCCTGCAATCGCAGAGTGTAGAAGGACGCGTATTCAGAAAAGCTCTCGATGGACTAACTGGTACACAAGGGGGCGGCGCGCGGAATGATTCGATCCACGGAAATTGAATTCCCCTCCAAACCTGAGGCCTGCACGCGTCCTCTATTTAGCCGCCGCACTCTGGGTCGGGACGTTTTGTTGTTTGTTGGAGCGGCAGTACTTCTGTTTCTCTTGACGAGCAGGTACGTCGGTGTCTTCGACGAGGGCATTCTGCTGACCGGGACCATGCGCACGATGGCCGGCCAGGTATTGCATCGAGATTTTAATTACAACTACGGGCCGGCGCAGTTATATCTGCTCGCCGGACTGTTCAAGCTATTCGGTCCATCCATCCTGGTGGAACGTCTCGCAGCCGCCGTCTCGACCTCCTGCCTGGTCGTAACCTTGTACGCGCTGGCGCGCAAGTTCTGCGGCCGTGGTATCGCGTTTGGCGCGGGGTTGCTTTGCATGCTGTGGTTGATCGGCGAGATGATGGCGGCAAGCATCTCGAACCCCGGAATATGCGTGCTGATACTTTGGACATCGTGGCTGATTCTCCCGGTCCCCGACGACAAACTGCAGCGTAGACGCGCCCTGGCTGCCGGTTTCCTGACCGCCGTCCTCTTTTTTATTCGCTATGACATAGGCGTGGAGATAGCTGCGGCAAATCTGCTGGCCACGGTGATCATGCTGTGGATGCAAGGGCCGGGATCGAGAAGATCCCTACGCAGGTTTGTGGCAGCAGTGGTTGGACCTTACCTTGCCGCCTTTATCATCACGATTGTTCCTGCCGCAATTGCGTACCTTTCCGTCGCGCCGATTCATGATCTTCTCTACGACGTCGTGATCTACATGGCGAAGTATTATCGCGCGGGGCGCGGACTTCCGCTTCCGAAGCTGCAACTGGGACCTCTATTTGCAGAGGATGCTGTCTATCTATTGCCGATCCTCATTGCGCTGGGCTTCTGGGTGGTTGCTCGCTGGGTAATGACGGCCAGGAAAAATGCCGCGGATAAATCGGCGACCCAAACGCCGGACTGGATAAATCTGCTTGTGACGCTGAGCATCATGGGAGCAGTGCTGTGCGCCAAGGGGCTTGTCCGCATGGGTATCGGGTCGATATTTGGAAGCCTCGTGGCCTGCATTCTTCTTGCGGCCGTTCTATTTACGCATAGGGGCTTGTTGAATATATGGTTGCGCGGCGTCTTAACAGCAACGGTCGCTCTATGCTTTCTTACCGCTATGTCTGCTGCCTGGGGCCAATTGTTTAACCCGGTTCAACGGGACGGCCGAATCCATCTGCGGCGATTGGTAATTAACTGGATCCTGACTCCTAACCGGCAGCCGCCCGGCCCAGCGCTTCGGAGCTGGTGCCATGATGGCAACCCCATCACACGAGGCTTCTGCTACCTGCTTGACGACGATCATATTAAGACAATCAGCTATCTGGATGCGCATACTCGCCCCGGGGACTATCTCTATGTGGGCCTCGCCGAGCATGACCGCATCATCATGAATGACATGATCACTTACTTCGCGGCGCAGCGGCTTCCTGCAACGCGGTGGACGGAGTTCGATCCGTTTTTGGAAAATCGAGCAGATGTTCAGCGCGAGATGATCGATGAGCTCGAGCAGCACAAGCCCCCTTATGTCGTGCTCGACAGCGAGTTCGACGATCTTTGGGAGCCGAACGGAAGCTCTGTCCATACAGGTGTCCATCTGCTCGACGACTACATCGCGGCCCACTACAAGGCCGTCCAGCAGTACGGCAAACTGACGACCCTGCAGCGCCAAGGATGAGCCGCATCACCCTAATCGGACACGTCAATGATTGAACCTACAGTCACGGAGTCAGCCTCAAGACGTCCGGACAACGAAGACCATCTATTGGATCGACGGCTGTTTTTTAAATGCCTTCTTCTGCTGGCCGGATTTACGGGACTTCTTTTTCTTTTGAACAACAGGCTGGTGAGTCCCTTCGACGAAGGCATCCTGCTTACCGGTGCGATGCGAACGGCGGCAGGTCAGATCCTGCATCGGGATTTTTATTACGACTATGGGCCGGCGCAACTGTATTTACTTGCGGGCTGGTTCAAACTGTTCGGCCCTTCGGTTCTTGCAGAACGTCTTACGAATGCATTTTTCTGCTCAAGCATTGTGGTCACGGTGTATGTGCTGACGCGCAGGTTCTGCGGCCGCGTTCTTACCGCCGGCGCCATGACTCTCTGCATGTTGTGGTTGATCGGCCTGATGATGCCCGAAAGCATGATGTATCCGGCGCTAAGCGTGCTTGCACTTTGGACGTCATGGCTGATCATTCCGGTAAGCGACGAACGGCTGCAGCGTCGGCGCGCCTTAGGCGCGGGATTTTTGGCGGCCATGATGTTTTTGTTTCGCTACGACAAAGGGGTGGGAATCGTCGCGGCAAACCTCATAGCCGTAGCGGTCATGAGATGGATGCAACCGCGCGAGGTTAGAAGATCGCCGAAGCGGCTGATGGTAACAGTGATTGGGCCCTACCTCACAGCTTTTTCAATCATCGTCATTCCGGCGGCAATTGCGTATCTCTCTGTTGCACCGATTTACGACCTTCTCTACGATGTCGTGATCTACATGGCGAAGTATTATCGGGCGGGACGCGGACAACCGCTTCCGAAGCTGCAACTGGGGCCGATGTTTCGCGAAGACGCCGTCTATCTGTTGCCGATTATCCTTGCGCTGGCATTTTGGTTGGCTGGCCGGTCGGTGGTCAGGCGGAGAAGAGCAGACATCGACGAATCAGTGGCCCAAACGCCGGAATGGCTGAATCTGCTCGTGTCGCTCGGCATAGCCGCCGTCTTGCTCTCGGCCAGAGGACTCGTTCGCGCTGGTGTAGGAGGAATGTGCGAATGCATCTTCGCCTGCGTGCTCATCGTGGCGCTCCTGCTTAAGCATCGCGCCCTGCTCGGCATCTGGCTGCGAGGACTGCTGATAGCAACGGCGACCTTATTGGTCGTCACCGGTATATCGGCCGCACAGATCCAGTTGCTTTTCCCGATCCATTTGCGCGGCGGACTCCATCTTCAGGTGTTGGCCATTAACCGGATTTTGACTCCGAACAGACAGCCACCCAGCCCGAAGTTTCGAAGCTGGTGCCATGACGACACTCCCATTACGAGAGGCTTCTGCTTTCTGCTGGACGAGGATCACATTCAGACGGTCCGGTATCTGGATGCGCATACCCATCCGGGAGACTACCTGTACGTAGGCCTGCCTCATCATGACCGCATCATCATGAACGACAACGTTCTTTACTTTGCGGTTCAGCGGCTTCCCGCGGTTCGGTGGTCGCAGTTCGATCCGTTTCTGGAAAATCGAGCGGATATTCAGCAGGAGATGATCGGCAGCCTCGAGCAGCACAAGCCGCCTTATGTCGTGCTCGACAGCGAATACGATAACGTTTGGGAGCCGAATGGGAGCTCAGTTCATACGGGCGTTCATCTGCTGGACGACTACATTGCAGCTCAATACAAGACTGTTCAGCAGTACGGCGAATTGACCATTCTGCAGCGTCAAGGATCGGCCGCACACTAAGCCTTGGCCGGGAAGCATCCGCGGCTACGGCTTCGGCGTGACCACATCCTGAGGCGGGCGGGCGACGACAAAGAGCTCGCGACGGGCGGGCGGAAGCCATGTGCGATAGCTCTGCGGCGGAAAGCTGGTGGGAGCTGTACATGGCCGTGGACCGGAGGTCACCAGATACCGTACGTGCATCGCCGGCAGGTAAACAAGGAACGTATCACCACAAGGGCCGCTCTCATCCGTGAGAAGAGGATGGAACGAGCCGGGCGGGTTCACAAGGTGCGGATCGTTGAGATAGCCGGCCGTATAGACCTCGGTTACCGTGTCGTAGTCGAAGCCGCCGCGAATCTCGGTTCGGGGTACACCGGCCCGCTGCAATGCATTTGTCAGCTGCACCTCGGCGCGCGCCATCGCAAAGAGATCGTGGGTGCCGGCAACGCCGAGGATGGCAACTACCACCAGAGTGGCTGTGGCGATCGCTGGAATTCCTTGACTCACGCGCTCCTGATGCCAGCGCAGCGTGAAGATCAAGAGAATTGCAATGATCTCCAGCAAGTAGCGATCAAACATGGCGATCAAAGCCAGCGGAAAGAGGAGGAGAAAATAGCATGCCAGGAACGGCAGCAGGAGAATATTCGCCGCGTGCCAGGAGAGCCCCGAGGCTTCCGTAGTTGCGGTTTGCACAACGCGCGGGCGAGAGATTGCTCGCAGAAATGAAATCGTGCAGAGGACCAGGATGCCGAACAAAGCCATGAGCCAGCTCGGCGGAATCCGGTGTGAGGATCTGAACAGCTCCGGCCCCTGCATGATCCCATACTGCGTGAGAATGTTGCCCGTCCAGAACAAGTCGGGCAAGCTGGGTTTCCCCATCCGTTTGCAAAGAAGATAGGCGGTTCCGAGAATCAGCCAGGCTGCCACCGTACGAAGTATCTGGCGCCTGTCCGGAGGCCATCGGGCGGCGACGCCGGTGACAAGCACCGGAAGGATGAGCAGCAAGGATGTTGTCACAAGCTCACCGGACGACTTGAACAGTTGCAAGATCGTCGCTGCATCGATCGATTTGGGAAAGAGAGCCAGGGGGATTGAGTACGGATGGCGGAAGAACCAGGCGATCAGAAGTTTGGCGGATATGACACCGACGATCCAAAGGATCACAGTGAGCGGAACGATGTACCGCCGGCGCCGCATGAGCCATGCGCAGGACGGGACAATGACGAGAATTCCGAGCCACGTCACCTGGCGAACGGTTCCGAGGCCGATGTTGGTGAGCGCGGCAGCAACCAGCCAAAGTGCAGCGTGACTGTCTGCCTGCGCAGCGAGCGCCCGTTGGCAGAGGTAGAGACAGAGAAGGACGACGAACAGTCCGGGCACATCGGACATGAACGTGGCCGATAAGGAGAGAAACAGAGGGCTGAGAACGAGCGTCAGGGTTCCGAAGAGGGCATGAGCGCGATTGAGACCGAAGTTACGCAGGATTCCGCAGTAGAGAACCGCAGTCGCCATCGCAATCGGGATCGTCGAGAGGCGGATACCGATAAAGTCTGGCCGGACGAGCCAGGCGAAGACGGCTCCCCAAAGAACCTGCCAACCGAGCATTGCGGTCGACCAGCCGTTGTAGATGAAGTGATGGGTCTGGACGAAAGCCTGCGTGGTCAGGATGTATGACCAGTCATCGTTGATCCCCATTTCAGCGATCGGCCAGGCGACCAACAGGCAGAGGACAAGCACCAGCGCACACGAGAGCGCGTCTTTCGTGAAGAGTTTCGGCGTCCCTACGGCGCGGCCCACACTGCGGGTTTGCAGCGGCATGGTGTGATTATCTCGAATCGCTAGAAATCGAGAACGACCTTCGAGTAGGTGGGATCGCAGAAGGTAATCTCGAGGGCCTCCTGCAATGGCGTGGGGCGGACCCCGAAGATGCCGGGCCAGTCGATGAGATCGAAGACATCAGGGGTGACAAGGGCTTCGAGCTGGCGGGTGGTGAACGACGGATTCTTGTCGAAGACCGCGTAGAGCTTGAGCAACGCCCAGAAGACGCTGTAAGGGATGCGCACGACGTGTGAGGGCGAACCGACAACCTTATTCACGGTGCGCATGAGATCGATGTAGTCGATTCGCTCCGTGCCCGTGATCGGGTACGTGCCGGTGGTCTCGTTCTTGAGCGCGCTGACGATAATGTTGCAGAAGTCGCCGACATAGAGTGGCTGACGGACGTAGCGGCCGCTGCCCGGAACGGGAAAGATGGGGCTGCGCTGCATGAACCGCGCCAGCCAGCCAACATGCTTGCGGTCGAACAGACCAAACATGAGCGCAGGGCGGAGGACGATCTGTTTGATGCCGGACTCACGGACGACCTTTTCCTGGCCCTTCTTGGTTTCGGTGTAGTCGTCGACGGCGGCCGAGGTGACAGCGGAGGAGGAGATGTTCACGGCGTAGGAAACGTTATTGCGAACCGCAGCCTCAATGACGCGCTCAGTCGCCGTTATGTTGTTGCGGGTGTAATCAGCGGTGTAGATTCCACCGATCTGGGCGTGACCGTTCATCAGGTGAGTGCAACCGACGAACTCGTCCTGCCAGGGGCCAGCTACGGAAAGATCTGTATGGATGACGCGCAGGTTCGGGTGCAGACGTCGAAGAGTCTCGGTGTTCGTAGGATGTTTGTCGATCGCGACAATTTCACCGAAGCTCTCTTGCTCAAGCCGCGGAATGAGGTTCTGCCCGACGAGGCCCGCAGCCCCTGTAACCACTATCTTTCTGGATGTCATGGATCTCCACAGAAACCGAGCGTGAAGAAAATTATACGTTCCGAAGGCGATAGGCTTGCGAAAGAGGCATCAAGGAGTGAGTACGATCTTGCCGATACCACCCTTTTCGGCAGCAGCCTGGGCCGCAGCGGCGTCGCTCAGAGGCATGATGCGATCGATGGGAATCGTGAGCTTGTTGTCCCGGATGGCTTCGCCATAGTGGACGTAGGTTGCGGGGTTGGGTTGCGCGACCATGGGCTTGATGTTGATGGTGGGATGAAGTGCGGCGTCTTTAGGAGGGCCGAGCACGCTGCCGTAGTTGCCGCCGGGCTTGACCTTGCCGAGGAGCTTTGCTGCGACGTCGCCGCCGACTGTATCGGCAACACCGTCGACGGTGCCGAGCCTTGCAATGGCTGCGTCGTCGGAGAGGTCAATCGCTTCAATGGCGCCCAGGGACTTTGCTTCGACAATCTGGCTCTTGCGCACACCGGCGATGACCTCCGCGCCGATCTCCTTTGCGGCGAAGAGTGCGCAGCGGCCCACGCTGCCGACAGCTCCGGTGAGAAGGATGGTCTGGCCCGGCTGCACGGCGGTGGCGTCGCGGATGAGCTGGTCGCCAGTGATAGAGACGAGCGGCACGGTTGCAGCGATGGTCATTTCGAGACCGTCTGGGATTTTGGCAAGCAGCTCCGCTTTGACGACGCAGAGTTCGGCGTAGGTGCCCCACGCGAGAGCGAAGACGCGATCGCCGATGGCGAAGTCCTTCACGCCTTCGCCGAGCTCGCGCACGACGCCGGCAACGTCGCGGCCGAGGATGGCAGGAAAGGTTACGGGGAAATGTTCTTTCGCCGCGCCGGAGCGCATCTTCCAGTCGATGGGGTTAAGACTGGTGGCGCGGACGGCAACGAGGACCTCGCCGGGTCCAGGCTTGGGGTCGGGGAAGTCTTCGTACTTAAGCTTCGACGGTGGCCCGTATTCGTGCAGGACGACGGCTTTCATGCGGCACCTCTGTTGGGATGAGATGCGGCGATGAAAGACGGGGTTCAACAACAAGCGAGGGAAGATAGTCGCGCCACTCCTCCGTCTCGGCAAGACGTTTGAGGAGGGCAAAGCGGCGGCGCATGAGCCCGAGGATGTGCGGCACCAGGATCACGCGGCCGACCAGCTCTCCGGCCCAACCGAGCGGCATAGTGAACCGAATGCAATCGTCGAGGAACGTTCCGCTTGCGGATTCGATGAAGCCGTGGTCATGCTCGAAGTTGCGGAAGCGGCCAGCGATCATGCGGTCCTGGAAGAGGTGCGGAGGATCCCATGTCTCCGGTACGACGAGCGAGACGTGATAGTTGGCGAAGCCGAGTTGCATGCCCTCCCAGCGCACCGTGTCGCCGGCGGTGACGAGCCCGCCAGTGCGGCCCTCCACTGGATGCATGCCGAGCTCGCGCTCCACGACAGCGAGATGGGTCGAGAGCGCGAAGCAGCGCTCAATGGGTGCCTGGATGAGGACACCATGCCGGAGAGAGAACATCCTTGGCCCTTCGACGCGGGAGAAGGTTGCGAGGTCGCTGTCTAAGTGGCCGTGTAGCTGCCGGATTCTTGGATTCGGTCAACTCAGAAAAGGACGCCACTCTTCAGTCGGGCTTTCGGCAACGCGGCCAATGACCGCATTGCGCGTTTGAAGAAATTTTATGAAATAACCGCGCAGAAAGAAGTGCTCCGTGAGGAGACCGGCTACACCAAAAGGGGTAGAGAAATTTAGGAGATTCGCGCGTGATTCTGCTGCCGTCTTAGTCGGCACAGCGACAAATACCATTCGTATCGCTTTCTGACACTGTTCGTGGAGCACCCGTTGTTGCCGATAGGGTGTCCGTGGTTTGACCTTCGTATGGCAGAGCTGAAAGAGCTAAGGAAGCACCCACGTTTCGAATGCGAGGGCATCGCAGAGATTCATCTTCTCGGAATCGAGAAATCGTGCCCGGCGCGAATGGAAGACCTAAGCCTGAAGGGGTGCAAGCTCGTCCTGCTGGGCGAGCCGGACTTCGATCTGCCGCATGTCTTTGAGCTGACCTTTACGGTCAATGAGCTCTCGTTTCGCGTGCGCGGCAGGTCAGTGGGGTTCCGTGGCACAAGATGTATCGGTGTTGAGTTTGTGGACCTTCGCCCAAGGTCGAAGCGGTACATCCTGGATATGGTCGAAGAGCTGGCTGCCGGTGGATGGAAACCCCAGTTGCAAAGCGCGGCTCCCAATCGGCTGGGCGCGAAGGTGCTGGTCATGTCTCCTGAAAAATGACATTTAGCTTCGCAAGCTGGTGTTCTGAAGATATTCCTGCCACTCGCCGGATGGGCTTTCGGCGACGCGCTTGAATCGCTGAGTTACGCTCGCGCCAGAAATCGCGTAAGGTAGACGCGCAGAACCAATATTTCAGCGAGCCAGTCGATCCCGCCGAAGTGGCGCTTCGAGAACCAGGATCGCGCATGTTCGTGCCGCCGTTCTGGCGTTGGCTCGAAGAATGCTCGTGTTCGAAGCTGCGGAAGTGGCCTTTGACCATGACGTCGCGGAAGTAGTGCGGCGGGTCGTAGCGGTCGAAGAGCGACGTTTGGTCGAGCACGAGGCCGAAGTGGCGGCCGCGCCATGTGACGGTCTGGTTCGGACCGATGATGCCGTGCGTGACTCCGGCGATGGCACGCTCGCCTCGTGGCGCAGTGCTCGCCATGTGAAGGTCGATGCTGAGCGACAAAAGAAAGCAGCGCTCAGGCGGCGCTGCGATCTTTGTTTCGAGCTCGATGAGCTGCACGTTTGCTAAAGCTCCATCGAGTGTTCGGCGACGAGTTGCTTTGCGTGCGTTAGGAAGGCGTCGAGGGTCTGGGAGCCTTGGTCGCCTTTGCCGCGGACGCGAACGCTGACGGAGTCGGTGGCCGATTCTTTATCGCCCATGACGAGGATGAATGGGACCTTCTGCAGGCCGAAGTCGCGGATCTTCGCATTCATCTTCTGGTTCGAGCTGTCGAGTTCTACTCGGAGGCCGGCGGCTTCGAGGCGCTGCTTCACGCTCTGTGCGTAGTCGAGGTGCTTTTCTGAAATGGGCACGAGGCCAACCTGCACAGGCGCGAGCCAGAAGGGGAAGGCTCCGGCGTAGTGCTCGATGAGCACGCCGAAGAAACGCTCGACAGACCCGAACAGCGCGCGGTGGACCATGACCGGCTGGTGGCGTTCGCCGTCTTCGCCGACGTACTCGAGCTCGAACCGCTTGGGCAGGTTGAAGTCAAATTGAACTGTAGACAGCTGCCACAGCCGGCCCAGCACGTCGACGAGCTTGACGTCGATCTTCGGACCGTAGAAGGCAGCCTCGCCTGGAAAAGACTGGAAGGTGATGCCGCGGCGCGTGAGCACGCCTTTGAGCGCTTCTTCCGCGTGGTTCCAGTCGCTCTCAGAGCCGACGAAGTCCGCCGCCTTCTTCGGATCGCGGGTTGAAAGTTCGACACGATACTCCTTGAAGCCGAAGGTCTTGAGAACGGCTTCGGCGAAGTCAAGGCAGGCCTCGATCTCCGAATTGATCTGCTCCGGCGTGCAGAAGATGTGGGCGTCGTCCTGGGTGAAGCCGCGCACGCGCAGCAGGCCGTGCATCGTGCCCGAACGCTCGTAGCGATAGACGTTGCCGAGCTCGGCATAGCGTTGTGGTAGGTCGCGGTAGGACTTCGGCGTCGATTTGTAGATGAGAATGTGGCCCGGGCAGTTCATCGGCTTCAGCCGGTACTCCGCGTCGTCCAGCTCCATGGGCGGGTACATGTTCTCCGCGTAGTAGCCCTCGTGGCCGGAGATCTTCCAGAGCTCGCGACGCATGATGTGCGGCGTGAAGACCATCTGGTAACCGCGACGGATGCACTCGTCGCGCATCCAGTCCTCCATCGTCTTGCGGATGAGACCGCCCTTGGGGTGCCAGAAGATCAGACCCGCGCCGGCGACCTCCTGGATGGAGAAGAGATCGAGCTGCTTGCCGAGGACACGGTGGTCGCGCGCCTTAATCTCCTCGAGATACTTGAAGTGCGCGTCGAGCTCCTTCTGTGAGAAGAAGGCTGTGCCGTAGATGCGCTGGAGCTGCTGGTTTTTTTCGTCGCCGAGCCAGTAGGCGCCGGCGATGGACGTGACCTTGAAGGCCTTCACGCGCGCGGTAGAAGGCACGTGCGGACCGCGGCAGAAGTCCGTGAAATTGCCGTTCTTGTAGAGCGAGATGGTGTCGCCAGGCTTCGTGAAGCGCTCGATGAAGTGAACCTTCATGAACTCGCCCGACTTTTCGTAGTCCTTCAAACCCTCCTCGCGGGGTTCTTCGACGCGCTGGAATTTTTCGTCGCGCGCTACCACCTGCGCCATTCGTTCTTCGATCGAGGCGAGGTCAGCTTCAGTGAACGGCACCTCGCGGTAGACGTCGTAGAAGTAGCCATTATCGGTAGCAGGGCCGTGGCCGAGCTTGGTCTCGGGGAAGAGCTCAAGGATGGCCGTCGCCATGACGTGCGCGGCGGAGTGGCGGACAACGCGCAAGGCGGCTGGGTCGTTCTCTTTCACGAGCTCCAGCGCGACATCTTCGTTCAGCGGCGCGGAGAGATCGACCAGGCGCTCACCGGCAGGATCGTGACCGGAGTACATCGCCTCTTCAGTCTGCTCGGCCTTCGCTTCGGCGTCGGCAGTCTCATTGGGCGCGGCGGTGTTGAGCGGGCGCACGCGCGCGACCACGACGGCTGCGGCCAGTCGGGGCGAGATGCTGTTGGCGATGTCGAGCGGCGTCGTTCCGTGCGGGACCTCACGCACGGAGCCGTCCGGAAGCTGGATTTTTATCTGTTGGCTCACAAGACAAGCATAGCAACCGCGGGTGGAAACGGTACCGTAGTCACGGTACAGGCGTCACGGTACAAAGCCGCCATTACAAAAGGCTTCATTTCCGAGGAAAGTTGTACCACTTACAGCCGATGCGGCATTAGTTTGCGGCGCCACTCGCTCTAGAGTCCATTCAGCAGTTTTCAGGTTTCTCTTACGGGGTTCAACAACGATGCAGATCCTGTGTAAGGCCTCAGAGTGCGATTGCGATGTGAGCTGTCCTGTCTGCGGACAGGGCTTTCAGATCTACTGGACACGCTCGTATTCCGGCGAGCGCTCAACGCGAGTAGAGATTCAACAGGCTCTTCTTAACCAGCATGGGCATAACCGGGAGACGCCCGCCCACCCAGGAGCAGAGTTCTCTGTCTCCGTGGCAGCGCTGCCGGGGTACTTCGAGTCGATGGGCGCCTACGCCTGACGACGCGGTCGCTTCGAGCAAATTGTCGTAACGCACGAAACAGCCTCCGCGTGGCCGAGATATGCACCACCCGCAGGCTGTTTCGTCAGCCGCATTCATATGTGAGGGACCCGGCCGGGCAGGGGCGAGCCGCCCGGGGTTCAGGCCTGTGCCGCAGGCACAAACCCGTCACAACCGGAGATGGGAGACACCTTCAGGTGAAGCTGGACCAGGCGTGGATGACCGCACTCATCCAGCAGAGTCTCGTTCGCCTTCTTGCTGCTGAGGATGGACACCAGCGCAGGAGTCTTCGCGTGATTCTCTCCGAAGTGACCACAGAGCCCGCACTGACCGTTATGAAGCGACTCCATTCGAACACCTCCATCTGTTCATTGTGAGAGTTGGACAGGGCGCGGCGCGGGAGAGTTGCTTAGTGATTTGCCTGCGCGGTGAAAAAGCAGTGGATGAATTTTGGACATGTGTGAATGCACACGCGTGACAAAGGCTCTGGTATTCTCCGGTGAATCTTCCGGAGGTGTTTTGTGCGTGTAATTTCAGTGTGTTCGGCCGCAGTGGCGGCTTTGCTTTGGTGCGGTGCGGCGGGCGCGCAGACCGCGGCGGCTCCGGCGCCGCAACCCAAACCGCTGGCGAGCTCGATTGCGTCGCATCCGGACTGGCCGAAGGCGAAGAAGGCGGACGTGGAGAGTGTCGATGCCCTGATGGCGGCGCTGTACGACGTGATCAGTGGGCCCGCGGGCAAGCCGCGCGACTGGGACCGCTTCCGCTCGCTGTTTCTGCCCGATGGAAGACTGGGCGTGATCCGGCATGCGGCGCCAGCCGCGGACGGCAGACCCGCACACGAAGAGGATGTTGTCTTCCTGACGCCGCAGGACTATATCGACCGTGATGCTCCCTTCTTCAAGACGGAAGGCTTTTTCGAGCGCGGTATCGCCAATCGCGTGGAGGATTTCGGCAACCTGGTGAGCGTGTGGAGCACGTATGAGAGCCGCCACGCAGCCGACGACCCCAAGCCGTTTGTGCGCGGCATCAACTCGCTGCAGATTGTGAAGGCGCAGGGTCGCTACTGGGTCGCAAGCATCATCTGGGATGACGAGCGCTCGGGGCTCACGCTGCCGGAGAAGTATTTGAAGTAGGAAGTGGTCAGTAGGTAGTAGGTAGTGAAAGGCAAAAGAGAAAGGCCGCCAGTGCTGGCGGCCTTTCTCTTGTTCGCGGCGATCGCTTAGCTCAGCGTCTCGAGCAGCTTCGCCACCGTGCGGTTGAGGTCCTTGTCGTGGCGGCGCTGCTCGTCGATCTTGGCGATCGAGTGCATGACCGTGGTGTGGTGCTTGCCGCCGAACTGCCGCCCGATCTCCGGCAGCGAAGCCTCGGTGAGCTGCTTCGCGAGGTACATCGCAATCTGGCGAGGAACCACGATCTGGCGCGAGTTGTTCTTCTGCTTCAACTCGGCGACGCGCATGCCAAAGCTCTCGGCAACGGCACGCTGGATGGCCTCGATGGTGATCTTGCGCACCTGCGTGTCGATGATGTGCTTGAGGCAGTGCTGCGCGTTGGGCAGCGTGATCTCCGCGCCCTGCATGGATGACCACGCGATGAGACGGTTCAGCGCGCCTTCTAGTTCGCGGATGTTGGTACGGACGTTACCAGCGATAAACAGCGCAACCTCGGTGGGCAACGCGATGCGTTCGCTCTCGGCCTTGCGCTGCAGGATCGCAACTTTAGTCTCGAGATCGGGAGGTTGAATGTCGACGACGAGTCCCCACTCGAAGCGCGAGCGCAGACGATCTTCGAAGTCGGAGAGTTCCTTGGGTGAGCGATCGGAGGAGATGACGATCTGCTTCATGCTCTCGTGCAGAGCATTGAAGGTGTGGAAGAACTCCTCCTGCGTGCGCTCCTTGCCGGCGAGGAACTGGATGTCGTCGATGAGCAGGACGTCGACCGTGCGGAACTTGTCGCGGAAGGTCGTCATCTTGTCGTAGCGCACGGAGTTGATCATCTCGTTGGTGAACTTCTCGCCCGAGATGTAGCTGACGGAGGCGTGCGGCGTGCGCGTCTTTACGAGATGACCGACGGCATGCATCAGGTGAGTCTTGCCCATGCCGACGCCGCCGTACATGAAGAGGGGGTTGTAGGCCTTCGCGGGGCGCTCGGCGACGGCCTGAGCCGCAGCGTGCGCGAACTGGTTGCCGCTGCCAATGACGAAACCATCGAACTGGTAGCGCGGGTTGAGCTGCGCGGCGGAGTTCCAATCGAAGCGCGCCTGCTCCGGGCCGGGACCTGCGGGGGCTGTCGGCCGGTTTCGCGTGATGTTGGCGTTGTGCGCCGACTGCGGACCGAAGCCACCGTCTTCACGCACACGAGGCGCAGGCTCCTGCGGCGGAACTTCGAAGACGACCTCGTCGAGCTCGAGGCCGAGCGTCTCAATGGCTTCGTAGATGTGATCGCCGTAGCGATCGCCGACGTGCTGGAAGGCGGCAGAGGGAATGCGCACATGCAGCGTACGACCGTTGATGTGCGAGAAGCGCGTGGGCTTCAGCCAGGTCTCAAAGCTCTGACGATTGATCTTCTTTTCCAGCGCGCCGAGGATCCGAACCCACTGGTTCAGGACGGTTGCCGGGACCGGCTCAAATGACATCGTGAATCTTCCTTAGTGTCTAGACGTTTCTGGAGGGGCAAAACAGGGTGCGAAAGTGAAACAAGCACGGCAAAAAAACAACGGCTGGGCAGCTCCGTGCATGACCTTCACGCGGAGGACAACGAACCCCAATTGGTTTGAAGTCCGACGTTGCCAGTGGCATCGCCGGAGAGTGAAGCAGCAGCCCGTCGGAACTCAGAGATGGAGGTGAACTGCACTCCACGAACGCAGTCGATAGTAGCACGCATTTCGCGAGTGTTCGACAAGTCAAAAAATTCAAAATCGCGAAAGAGAGACCGTTTGCACCAGAGTCGGTGAAGTTTTGCGAATGGGGCAAAAATTGCTGACACGAAGGATGCACGACATGAAGGAACAGGCAGCAACCAAATTGCCCAGGATTGCCCAGGCGAGCGAACTTCGGTATACTCAATAGTTGCTGCCGTACGCGTTTGCGCATGCGAGCGTAGAGGCCCTCTGATGGAGGAGCGAAGCGGGCAGCGATGCAACAATCCCAAAGATTGAGAACAGGATACGACGATGCCTAAGCGCACCTTTCAACCGAATCGCCGCCGCCGGAGCAAGGTTCACGGCTTTCTGAGCCGCATGGCCACCAAGGCCGGCGCTGCCGTGCTGAGCCGCCGCCGCGCCAAGGGCCGCCACAAGATTGCGGTCTCGGCCGGCTTCCGCGACTAGTTAGACTAGTTCGTCGCGAGAGCTTTTTTTCAGTTCGCGAAGGTTTTTCGGGCCTTTCTTCGCAACACGCGCTCCGGAGGGTTTTCCTCCAGGGCGCCTTTCTTTGTTAAGACGCTGTGTTGGACGCGAACACTTCCTCCGGTGCCATGGTCCCTTCAACGAACTTCCGGCTCCGCAAACATGCGGACTACCAGCGCGTGTACAAGGCCGGTCGCAAGCAGTTCGGGCGGCAGATGGCTTGGTTTTTCGCTCTGCGCGACGCGGAGACGGCAGCACGCTCCGAGACCGAAGGCCCGCGCATCGGACTAACGGTACCGAAGTCACTGGGCAAAGCCGTGACACGCAATCGCATCAAGCGCAGGCTGCGCGAGGCGGTGCGAGCCGCACTGCCGTTGCTATCGGCGTCCGTAGATGTGGTGCTGCACCCCAAGCGCAGCGTGCTCGAGGCGGAGTTTGCGGTCATCGAGCGCGAGGTCCAGACGATCTTTCGCAGTGTGCAGGCGGCGACGACGGAACAGCGAGTCAGCAAAGCGGCGAGTCAGCAAGGCAGCAAGGAGCCGTTGCGGTGACAGTCGATCGTCGCCGGGAGCGCGCAGCCGCAATGCTCCTGGGGGCATACAAGCGAGTCATCTCTCCGGTGCTGCACGCTGTATCCGTCTCGCAATGCAAATATCTTCCAACGTGCAGCGAATACGCCTATGTAGCGGTTGTGCGGCACGGATGGCTGCGGGGCGGATGGTTGGCTGTGCGCAGGCTGGCGCGGTGTCATCCGTTCAGCAAAGGCGGCCTTGACCCGGTGCCTTGAGTGCGCGAGCCGAAACCAGGCGGGCCTTTTGAACGTAGTCATTTACCATGGACAATAGCGAACTCCGCGCCATAGCCGGGGATTCAATGATAGGAAGTTCTTCACTTGCCAGAGTTTCGTAATCCCAATGCAGGCGGCGCGCCAAGCCAGGACAACCGCTCGTTCCTCGTCATACTGCTCGTCATGATGGCTGTCGTCTTCGGCATCCAGTACTGGCACATGCGTACGGCTCCGCCGACGCCTGCGAACCCGCCCGCCGCGACGGCTCCCGCAGCAACGGCGCCGGCTGCCGCACCCACTGCAACGACCCAGGCGGGGGCAGCCGCTGCCACGGCACAAACGCCTGCAATCCAGGCGGCCGCCGAGAGCACGACGGTGGTCGAAAACGAGCTGTACAGGATTACCTTCTCGAACCGCGGCGGTCAGGTGACCTCGTGGATCCTCAAGCGCCAATTCGATGAGGATGGCAAGCCGCTGGATCTGGTGGACCACGCCGCTTCGGCGAAGTTCGGCTACCCGATGTCGCTCTACACCTACGACCCCGCGCTGACCCAGACGCTGGCCAACGCGATGTATGTTCCCTCGGCGACGGGTAGTCTCGCGGCGCCGGCGACGCTGACGTTCCACTATGCGGCCAACGGGCTGGATGTAACGAAGACCTTCAGCTTCGGCCAGGATTACCTCATCCACGCCGACACGCAGGTTCTGAAGGATGGCAGCCCGGTGCGGGCTCTGCTCTCGTGGCCTTCGGGCACGGGCGATCTTGCGATTGCGCGCACACGGCCCGGCCAATCGTACCCCTCAGACCAATCGATCGACACGATGCAGGGCGGCAAAGACGAGCACATCGCCTCGAAGAAGGTCTCCGGCGGAGCGACGCTGAGCGGACCGTTCGACTTCGCCGGGGTCAGCGATCAGTACTTCGCTGCGACCATTCTGCCGGACCACACCCAGAACACGACGCTGGTGACGCTGCACAACCAGCTCAGCATGAATGACCTGCTGCGCGCCGAAGGCAAGCCTGCGGGCAGCAAGGACGTTCAGCTTCCCATCCTGGGCGCGGCCGTTGGCGATCTCTCCGGCCATACCCAGGCGCGGGTGTTTGTTGGACCGAAGAACCTGAAGCTGCTGAAGAGTGTGAAGACGGTGGACGGCTACTCGCTGGAGCCGCTACTGGACTTCGGTTTTTGGGGGCCGATTGCGAAGTACCTCTTCGTCGGCCTGCAAACGGTGCACTCCTGGATCGCTCCAGCGAATCCAGGCCCGCACAACTACTCGTGGGGATGGGCGATTGTCATCTTCACCATCCTGATCTACATGCTTCTGGTGCCGCTGCGTTTTCAGAGCATGAAGGGCATGATCAAGATGCAGCGGATTCAGCCCCAGATCGACGCGATCAAGGCGAAGTACAAGAATCCGAAGCCGACCGACCCGAAGATGGGTGAGATGAACGCCGAGATCATGGATCTGCAGAAGAAGAACGGCGTGAGCATGTTCGGCGGCTGCATCCCGACCCTGGTTCAGTTCCCGCTGCTGTTCGCCTTCTTTACCATGATGACGAAGGTGGTCGAGCTTCGGCAGGCCCACTGGTACTGGTTGCCGGACCTGAGCCAGCCGGACCCCTGGCACATTCTGCCGATCATCATGGTTGTCACCAGCTTCCTGGTGCAGTTTTATACGCCTTCACCCGGCGTCGATCCGGCACAGCAGCGCATGATGGCGTTCATGATGCCGCTGTTTTCGGGATACTGGACGTGGAAGTACGCCGCAGGCCTCGCGCTCTACTGGAACGTCGGCAACTTCATCATGGTGGGCCAGCAGCTCATCCTGAACCGCACGGCGCTCGGACGCGAGATGCGTGAGATCCAGATGAAGCGGGCACAGGCAAAGGCACAGGCGAAGGCGGCCCCCAAGACGATTCAGGGACGGAGATAGAGTCCAGTCAGCTCCCGTTTGCGTCATACTGGAGGACGCGCTTCTGAGTATCATGGACGAGGAAATTCGAAAAGTTTTCGCTGTCAATTGTTACAGTCACCTGGCCTCCGGGCCTGACCCCCGGCAGCAAGCCTTTTGCTGCTCTGTGTTGAAGACAACCCACATTGCCTCTGAGGACACTGAAACCCATGGACGACCTCGCCCAGGCGGCTGAGAAAATAGCCTCCCTGATGCGCATCCTGACCTCGACCGGAGGTCTTCGGCTCAAGTATCGGATTACTGCGGGAGCGGGAGCCGCTGATCCCGACGGCTTCGAGCGGCGCGACATCTACGTGGAGTGCAAGGGACCGGACGCGGGTCTGCTGCTGGAGCGCGACGGCGAGCTACTGCGCGCGCTCGAGCACGTGGCCGCCAAGGTGCTGCGCCTGGAGCCGGAGGAGCACGATCGCATCTCCTTCGACACCGACGGCTACAAGGCCGAGCGCGTGCGCCATCTGCGCCGGCTGGCCGACGACGCCATCGACCGCGTGGACGACAGCAACCGCCCCTACAGCTTCCCGCCCATGAGCAGCCGCGAGCGCCGCATGCTGCACCTGTTCCTGCGCGACAGCGGCCTGCAGACCGCGAGCTCTGGCGAAGGTCCTCGGCGGTTCGTTGTCCTCTACCCGGAGGGCTACAGAATTCCTCCTGAGGGCGAACGCGAGCGCAGTGGTTACGGCGATCGTGGAGGATATGGCCGTGGCCGGGGCCGCGGTGGGCCGCGTCGTGGCGGATTCCGGAGAGATTAACTCACAGGAATTTTGAGTTCGCAGAGCCGCTGGGCCAGTGTCCAGCGGCTTTTGTTTTGATTGAACAGACGCTCCGCCTTGCGGACAGCGGGTCCGGACGCGATTTCCTGCCCAGAGACTGTGCAACTGTTGAGATCGCGGTGTTTTACTGAGGCGCGCCGTTACTGAATGAATGCGTGTTGCCCACACACCCGGGGGTGGTTTCTCAGCGGTGTTCACTACCGTCTGTGGGGAATGGGGAAAATCCCGGACCGAACCTGCGAAGCTGTCCCCGGCTTCCAAACTCTTCGCTCCGGAGGAACCGGTTTTGGAAAGCGGGGACCGCGATTTTTTGGCCGCTGTGGTGCATTCTGACGGCTTATCCACTCTTCCACGCCAAACGACTACGACGACTGTCTTCTCTCTATCTTTAAGACTTAATCTTAGGGTTCTTCGTCGCGAGCCCTCAGCGGAAGCAGGCACCGGCAGACATCCAAAAGGGCAAGGACGAACCACCCACAACACGCCCCTTGTTATGCACAGCAGTTGCCCCTCGCGCGAAGTGGCCTGCTCGCCCTAGAATCAGTTTCAACTCACGTAACCCGCCCGGAGTGTCCTTGAACTCGGGGAGGGTCTATCGCCAGGGAGAACCGACCGTGTCCAGTGCCACCCTTACGCCCGACGTCGCCGCAGCGCCCACCGGCAACCTGGAGATCACGGTCTCGCGAGCGGAGCTGCTGCGCGAGCTCACGGCAGCGCAGTCCGTTGTCGAGCGCAAGACGACCATCCCCATCCTCTCGAATTTCCTGTTCGAGGCCAGTAGCGCCGCAGCTTCCGGGGAGACAGACAAGCTCACGATTACGGCGACAGACCTCGACCAGTCGCTGAACACGAGCTGTGCGGCCAAGGTGAAGAAGCCCGGCGCGTGCACCATCCCTGCGCGCAAGCTGTACGACTACATCAAGCTGTTGCCCGAGGGCGACATCTCCATCAAGCTGATGGACAACCACTGGGTCCAGATTCGCGCCGGCCGCTCGAACACGAAGATGGTCGGCATGGCGCGTGCGAACTTCCCGCAGGTGCCGCAGTTTCCGGCCACGGGCGGCTTCAAGATCAACGCCGCGACGCTGCACAGCATGATCGCGAAGGTGATCTTCGCCATCTCCAACGAGGAGTCGCGCTACACGCTGAACGGCGCTCTGCTGGTGCTCAAGGCGGAGTCGATGGCGATGGTCGCGACCGACGGCCACCGCCTGGCGCACATCGAGAAGACCGGTGAGCCGATCGAAGGCATCTCCGGCGAGAAGAAGACGCTGATCCCGCGCAAGGCGCTGCACGAGTTGATCGGCCTGCTCGCCAACATGGAACCCGCCAAGGACAAGGCGCCGCAGTTCATCGAGTTTGCCGATGACGACCAGACGTTGTTCTTCAAGGTCGGCGGCCGCGTGCTGACGAGCCGCAAGCTCACCGGGCAATTCCCGAACTACGAGGCTGTGCTGCCCCGCGACAACAACAAGTTCGTCATCGTGCGCAGCGAAGACCTGATGAGCTCTCTGCAGCGCGTCGCACAGTTCGCCGACGAGCGCTCGGGCGCCATCAAGATTCGCCTGGAGCAGAACGAGCTCAAGCTCTCGGCGCAGTCGACCGACTCAGGGGAGTCCGAAGACATCATCGAGACGCCGTACAACTACGATCCGCTCGTCGTCGGCTTCAACAGCTCCTACCTGATCGACTTCCTGCGCGCGATCGGCGAAACCGGCGAGGTGCGACTCGAGTTCAAGGACGCGCAGTCCGCCGGCCAGATGCGCCCCGAGGATGGCAACGAGGAGACGCGCTACCGCTACATCCTGATGCCGATGAGAATCTGACGAATACGCCGGACTGGCGAGAATAAGAAGGCCCGCTCCGTCGAGCGGGCCTTTGTTCGTGGGTAGCGGGAGAAATTTCCCTCGTGGTCAGAAATCTCTTTGATAGGCTGCTCACACCTCTCCATGTCGATCAGGAACCGAAACCGCGGTTTGGTGATTGTGTCGGTTGCTTTGCTCTTGTTCGCCGCGATAGCTCTTTATAAAGGCGCCCATGATCGTGGGCTCCGCTCTTTGGGAGCTCTGGCCTGCGTAGCCAGCGCGTACGCATTCAGAAGATCGGACCCTGCGAACTCAACTGCCCGAATGGGGATGACAGAGGATGGATCAGATGGCGAAGCCACAAAGCGCCGCGCGCGGCGACAAACGGTTCTTGCCGCGAGTGCAGCAGGAGCGATCGTAGTTTCGTATGTGTTGTTGATGAACGATGCGGCCCACGGGCATCGCCAGGCGTGGCCAGTCTATTTGTTTTCGTTGCGATCACAGTTGCTGGTTCGTATCTGTCATACGTAGCTGCGAAGAATATGTGAAGTTACCGTGTTTCGCAGGCGCGGAGCGCGACGGTTGTTGGGTACTTTCGATCTCACCGAGAATCGTCCCTCACGGGTCCTGCATCGTACCTCCCGAGGAGACCAACATGGCGAAGCATCTTGTGCGCGGAGTCCTGGCGGGCCTGGCCGGAGGGCTGGCGGCCGCCTGGGTGATGAACGAGTTCAGCGGAACCGTTGGGAAGAAGATCTCCGACGCTCTGGAGACACCGGCGGAGAAGCGTCTGCTTGCAAAGCAGTCCGATGGCGAGGACGCCACCATGAGGGCGGCGGACAAGATCGTCGAGACCGTCACAGGCGGTCGGCATCTCACGCACGAGCAGCGCGAGGTCGGCGGTCCCATCGTGCACTACACCATGGGCGCGCTGACCGGCGTCGTCTACGGCGCACTCGCGGAGTACTCCACCGCCGCCCGGTCGGGGTTTGGCACGACCTTCGGCAGCCTGCTCTTTGCCTCGGCGGACGTCTTCGGCGTGCCGGCGCTCCACCTGGGGCTTTGGCCGGACGAATATCCTGTCAGCTCATGGGTGAGTCCGTTTGCGGCGCATTTGATCTACGGTGCGACCACAGAGCTCGTGCGCCGCGTGGTGCGGACGATTCTTTAGCGAGAGTTAGGTGAGATTCTGGATTGCGAAGGAGTTTCGCTGATGAATCGCTTCGCTCGCTGGATCGTCGTCTTCTTCGCCGTCTGCACAACGTTCGCAGCCGCGCATGCACAGACCACACCACAGTACATCTCCCCTTCGGAAACCGGACCACACGGCTCCGCGCCCGGCATGTGGGTCAGGGTGCTGAATAACGGCAACGGGACTGGCAACGGCACCACGGAGTACGCCGTCATCTTCCGCGCCGGCGACGATCCCTACGCCGGCCTGACGCAGTTCGCCGCGCAGTACCACATCCAGAGCGCGCACGTCACGGCGATAGGGGCCTTTCACGATGTACGTCTGGGCTTCTACGACCCTGACAAGAAGATGTACCGGCTGATTCCGATCGACACGCAGGTCGAGGTTGTCTCTCTGGTCGGCGATATCGTGCAACTCGACGGCAAGCCCGCCGTGCACATGCATTGCGTCGTCTCCATGCCGGACGGCCGCGCTCTCGGCGGCCACTTCCTCAGCGCGCACGTGTCGCCGCTGCTCGAGGTCTTTGTCACAGCCGATCCCGTCGCACTGCACAGAAAGCACGATGCCGCGACCGGGCTGAGCCAGATGGATCCCGGCACGAACTAAACGCTACAGCCGGATGACCAGGCCGCCGCCGAACTGCTGCAGCGTGGGGTTGTCACCCTCGAGGAATATCTGGCCGACTCCGTACTCGCCGCGCAGATCGAGATGCGGAAAGATCGTGATGTCGAGGCCAAGCGGCACCTGGTAGGTGAAGCCCGTCGTCAGCGTGGGCGCGGTGCCGTTGTTCGTCCCGGTAGCGCCGACCTCGGCCTGTACATACGGACGCAGCGGAACGATCGGGACGTGCGCGTCCAGCCGCAGCCCTCCCAGCCCGCCCTCAAGCTTGTTGCCATAGGCGTTGGAGTTGCCGCTGTGCTCAAGGAAGAAACGTCCATCGGCGCCCAGATGCGCGGGGCCAAGGTTCAGAAAGTCGTAGTAGGCGCCACCCGTGCCGCCCCACGCCGTAAAACTGCCGTTGCCATTGGGAAGCGTGTGGGGACCGACACCCAGACCGGACTCATGGCCCCCGGTTCCCATGCCATAGATCGCAAACTGCGCGTGGCTTGAGTCGGCAGCCAGCAGAACCATCGTGAGCAGAAACCAGCGGAAATGGAACTTCGGCGAACCTAACATAAGCCACCTCGTGGGGCACAGATCAGGAGCCAGCGCTAGTGTTCCGCGCGGCTCCGTTGTTGATAACTGAGAGAAGTGGCAGGGTTGCAGGTGGCCTTGTGTCAACGGCGTGCGCCGGAGCCTAGTCCTTCACGACCACCGCAGGCTTGCCTTCCTGTACGTAGTTCTTGTTCCAGGCAGGAATTTCGACGACGTAGTCTCCGGGCTTTTCGATGACGGCCTGGCAGCCAAGCCGCGAGTTGAGTTGCAGCCCGGGCGCCATATCCATACGATCGAGTTCCTTCTCCTCGGGCTCGGAAAGGCCCTTGGCGCCCTCGATCACGTGCACATGGCAGGTGGTGCAGGCGCACACCCCGCCGCATGCATGATCGAGAAAGATGTTGTAGTTCTCGGCGACATCGAGGAGGCTCATCGGCTCGCCATGGCCTTCGTACGGCATCGTGCCGAAGGGGAATTCGACGGTCTTGTTCTCGGGGCGGAAGGTGATGCGGACCATGTTCTCCGCCGGTGGCTCGGAGAGATCGACCTCAGGAAGCGGTTTGGATTCTGACTCAGACATAGACATGTCTAGTTTAAATCGAGCGGAGCCGTAGCGCGAAGATAGGCAGGCGTAAAGCGGCTATTTTGAGGTGATTAAGACGAAAGGTAGGCCGCTAGCCGACGAACTCCCGCATCCGGGTGTCTCCAGCGGAAGCAGTTGCCGGCTTGAGGTCGGAGATCGCCCGGGCAGGCGGGATCGCCGGAACGGGTGAGATTTCCATGTCCGCCAGCAGCACGCGGTTGCGGCCAGAGCGCTTGACCTTGTAGAGTGCGCGGTCGGCTCGGCGGAGCATTGGCTCAAAGCCTGTCTCGCCGGGTTGTAACGAGCTGAGGCCGACGCTGACGGTAAAGCGCACCAGCTCCTCGCCCTCGCTCAGTCTCAGGCCCTCGACCGTGGCCCGCAGCCGTTCCGCCAGGGACAGCGCGCTTCGTGCCGAGCGGCCGGGGAGCAGAATTGCGAACTCTTCGCCGCCCAGGCGCGCCACCGCGTCGTGGGTTCCCGTCACGGTCAGCAGCACGCCGCCGAAGGTGCGCAGCGCACGATCGCCCAGTGCATGGCCCCAGGTGTCGTTCAACTGCTTGAAGTGATCGAGATCCATCATCAGCAGCGTCAGCGGCGTGTTCTCCCGGGCTGCCAACAGAACCTCGCGCTGAATCATCTCTTCGAAGGCTCGGCGGTTGTGCAAACCGGTGAGGGAATCTAGGCGCGTCTCCTCATGCAGGCGGCGCTTGGTCTCGGCCACATACATGCCGATAAACGCAAACCCGAGCATCGTGATGCCGATCATCGTAAGGGCGTGCGCCGCCCCATCGAGCTGCCGATCGTGTCCAAGCGCTCCCAGGCTCAGCAGCAGCTGCAGTGCGACCGTAGCCGCAACGAAGACCATCAGCAGCGCCATGACGCGCGCGGCGTCGGACAGCGACTTGATACGTGGCCGCAACAACATCACGATAGTGGTGCCCAAAACGATGAGGGAGGCGAACCGCGCCGCGGCCAGCTCCCAACCGGGATGCATCACTCCCACCGAGAGAATCGTGGTCATGGCCGCGCTAAGCGCCAGCGGGCCGTTCATCGTCGCCAGTCGAATACGCTGCACGAACCAGCGCATGCCCAAGTAAATCAAGAAGAATACGAGGACCAGCAGGCAGGCGCTCAGGTTCTCGGAGACCCGCAGCGGCACAGGCATGATCGCCCGCGAGATCATCGTCAGCAGTTGCAGGGCGCATGCAGCGGCCAGCCAGCGGGTGCCGCGCGTGCGTGCATCGCTCCAGGCCAGCAGCGCCAACGTCAGCGCGAAGGTAGCTTGCGAGACGAAGCCCGGAAGCGCGAAGCTGTGGACGTCAACCATGCAATAGACCTAACTAGCCCCGGCGCAAACGTTTCAGAGCCGAGATCACCCGTGCTGAACTTGAGAGGACGTGTCAGGACGGTTAAGGCGTCCTAATGGTAGAACCTCTTTGCCACTTTATGATGCAAAAAATTACATAAATGGGAGAGAAATTAAGTCGCTACGCGAGCGCTGAATGTAACTTCGGTAACCTCGCGGTCACGCCTTTCCTTCGCTTCCATGGTTGGTGTTTTTTCGAGCCTGGCTGCTAGGGGGACCAGTCAGTCGGCACTGCGGCGCTTGCTCGAATCCACTCTGAGATCGTCGCAATCTCAGCGTCCGATAGCTTGCTTCGATGGCATGGGCTTCGGACCGTTTGCTGAACCCCCGTCCTATCGCAATACCTCGACGAGGAACAACACAAGCGTTCCTACGACTCTACTGCATGAAGACCTCGTCGCATGGAAAAAGTTGTTGCCGCCGCTCGAGAAGCGATCTTCACGATCGAGTCTTATCTCGTTCGCCGAACGCGCGGCTGAGGCCGAGCTGCTCAGCCGCCTCATCCAGCGCATTCTGTGTACGAAAGAATCGGCGTTCCGGATTGGAGCCTGGATAGAAACGAATGACGATCTCAGGGTCTTCGACCGCATCGTCCTTGCCGTTGTGAAAGCGATAGCCGAGCGTCTGCAGCAGGTGCAGCGAGCCCTCGTCGCCGGAGGGATTCCCCGGCATCCCCAACGATGCCGAAGACTGCACGGTGTGTGCGTGTTGAGTAGACCGCGACGAAGTCGCCAAGCCGTGCTCCCATCCTGCGCGCCTGAGCTCCAAGCACGACGTAATTGATCTTCGTAGCGTCGACATACCGCCGCGGATCGCGCTGGTTCTCGACGGACTCATCCTCGAACGCAGTCTGCGAGACGTAATAGCCCGGCGCGGGATCCTCCGGCCCCTGCACCACAGGATGATGAGGTGGCGCGTCTTCGAGGAGATAGCCAACTATCGGAGCGTCGAGCCGGCCCATCGTATGCGCGTTGCGGAGATCGTCGAGCGCGTCGCTGCCGGGCGGACCAT
The DNA here is from genome assembly GCA_963713395.1 of uncultured Acidobacteriaceae bacterium. Taxonomy (GTDB): domain Bacteria; phylum Acidobacteriota; class Terriglobia; order Terriglobales; family Acidobacteriaceae; genus Granulicella. The sequence continues at coordinate 486,741 of CAVQLS010000005.1, forward strand.
ACGCTCGTGGAGCGCCATCCACGTCGACATCCATGCGATGCGTCAGCAGTTCGAAGGAGTGTGGAGCTTGGCTCGTCTGCGCTGAAGCACTCATGCCGCACATCAGAAGCAGCACGGTCCAGAGCGAGATCGCACGACGGCACCGGGTTTCATGGTGAAATCCCATCTCTTTTCAGACGGACCCAGCCTGCTGGAGGTCGCCTCCCGCGCGACTGCGACGGTCTCCCCTCTCGTTCAGCGCATGACAGGCCTAGGGCGCCTGCGGTGTTACCAGCAGAGGTGTCTTGGTGGGAGCCGCCATGCCGAAGAACATCACCAGCGAAACGCTCGGCGTGTTCGACACCCAGACGTTGCCGCTGGGATCGACCGCCAGCGCGTACGGCAGCAAGAGACCCGCGTCGAGTCCGTACCCGGTGCTCGGTGAGATGGCGGTGCCTGGATTGCTCGAGCTCGATCCCGCCAACTCAGAAAAAGTCTCGGTCCTCAACCCGCTCCCGGAGGGCGAATGAAGGTTGGAGACCCAGACATTCTGAGCTGCGTCAATCGCGATGTGGGATGGATGGCTGATGCCACCGCCCGTGATGAAGCTCTGCAGGATCGTGCCATCGGGCGCGAGTTCCGTCACCGCTCCGTCGTCCCCACCGGTTGAGCTCGTGTTTTGTTCATCCGCCAGCCACACATTGCCCGCTGAGTCGAGCGCAACGGCATCCGTGGCACCGCAGCAGTCAGTCTCGAAGAGCAGATTGCCATTGGCATCGTTATGCTCGAGGCTATCGATGCCCGAGCCTCCCGTAAGCCACGCGCCATGCGCCGTATCCGCTGCCAGCGCGACTGAGAACCCAATATTGCTGCTCGTCGGGATGGCGGTAAAGGTACTGGTCGTGGCATTGAACGAGGACAGGTTCGTAGCGCTCCCGGCGACGTAGTAGTTGGCGGCAAAGATGTTGCCGTTGCTATCGCTCGCCACCGCGTACGGGTAGTCGAGGCTGTTGTCTGAGAAGATCGTCGCCGTGCCGAGCGTTCCCCCGGAGGAGACGCCTGAGAATTTCTCTAACGAACCCTTGCTGCCGTTATGGTAGCCATACTCGCCGAGGGTCATCCATATGTTGTCGTTCGGATCAATGGTCAGGCCGTACGCCTCACTGGCATTTGCGGAGCCGAAGCCGGCTGAGCTGAGCGGTGTCCCCTGTGGGCTGAAACCGCTGAGGACCCCGGTGTGATCTCCAACCCACACATTACCCTGGCTATCGATCCCCAGGGCCTCCGGTGATTCATCCGGCGGCGTGCCGCCGGGGCCCGCTGTCATCATTCCGCCTCCGGTCACCGTCAGGCTAAGCGTCCAGTCATTCGGAGCCTGCGTCAGCGTGGTGGCGAACGGCGGCTGCGGCCCGATGGCCGAGAAGACACCCGCAACATTGTTCGCTGGGTTCTTCACGATATTCATCAGCGCATCCCAGGTGTTGGTCGGAGCGCTTCCTCCGCTCGGCGGAGTTGCCGCGCTGAACAGCGGCGAGCAGCCCGTCGTTCCGTCCGAGTTGATGCACGACGCAACCGCGTCCGCGAGCGCATAGATCTTGCCCGGCTCGGTGGTCAGGTTGCTGGGCAGTGTCGCGACGGTGCCCGTCGCAGTATTGGCGATGAGCTGCGCATTGAGAAACGCATTCGCGAGTCCCGTCGTGTTCGTCGAACTCGAGCCGATGTCCGAGATGTCCTTCGTAAACGGCGCGAGCGTATATGCAGCCGCCACCGTCGTGACCTCATTAATCCAGATGAACTGTGTCGGCGTGAGATTGCCGCAGCTTCCCAGCGGAGCCATCATTGCCAGCGCTGGATTGTTGCCTCCGGAGCCCAGCCCCGGATTGCCCTGCGTAGCCACCAGATACACCTGCGCGGTAGACGACGGACAGCTGTAGTCACCCGTGATCGAGAAGCCGCCGTCCGTCCCGCTGGTAACTGTTTTGTTCAACAGCGCCGAGGCTGCGCTACCGTTGCCTGCATTGCCCGTGACGTAAAGCTGAATCTGCGCGCCGACCACCGGCTGCTGCCCGCCGTGCACCCGGCCATTTACCGTGAGCGGAACAGGGTCCGGTGCTGCGCTCGTTCCCATACCGCAACCGGTGACAAACAAGCAGGAACTGCCCAGCAAAAGAGCACAAAGGAGCCCGAAGGACGAGCCAGAAGCAACGCGCGGCATGATATTTCCAGTCTACGTGAGGGTTTTCGATGGACTATTCCCCATCCGTGGCCCGGAATCCCCCATGACAAGAGCCATGCTGGGAGTCGAAAAGCAGTGCAGGCGGCCCGTAAGCCGAATTCTGTTCTAGGCGATCATTCCTCTAGGCCCGGCATCGCTGCCGAGCTCCAGCAACCTACCCGCAGGTTCCAGCCGGTCGGGGCGAACCCCAATCCTCTCTTCGCTTGAACGCAACGGGCCGCTGCGCGCCGCCGCCTGAAGAGAAGCGAACGGACTCCCTGCCTATTTGGTCTTGCTCCGTGTGGGGTTTACCGTGCCGCCGTCATTGCTGCCGGCGCGGTGGGCTCTTACCCCACCCTTTCACCCTTACCGCGGCCTGTTGGCCCGGAATCGAGCGCCGAAGCGCCTGTCCGGCAGAGCCGAGGCGGTTTGTTTTCTGTTGCACTGGCCGTCTTTGAGCCTTCACGCTCAAATCCCGGACGTTATCCGGCACACTGCCCTGCGGAGTTCGGACTTTCCTCCCCCGCACGAAGCTCTCACGAGCCCGCGCGGCAGCGATCACCCGACCGCCTGCACTCTCTTTAGTTTATCCCGGAACAATACCGCTTGGTTCGATCTGTGAATCGTTCCATCGAATGCTCTCGGAGTTACGATGGCTGGCATGAGGTATGTTCTGGCAACCGTTGCCCTTGGGTTGGCTTCGATCTGCTTAGGAGTTCTTCTCCTTCAGATACTCATTGCCTATCAGGTTCACCAAAGCGGCCAATTTCATGGAATCCCTTGGCATATGCGAGATGTGGTTCGCACTGCCCTCGTTTCTGCGCCGCTATTGGTTTTATCTACTTGGGCTGGCCTAAAAATAATCCGACTCCGTTCGAATTAGCCAAGTCTATTACCGGCTTTATCCGCGACTGGAAAATTGGACTCTGCGATGATGGCTCCCATGCCGAGTTCCAGTCGCCGCCAGTTCCTCGCCCAAACCGCCGCAACCGCCAGCCTCGCCGCACTTCCGCTCCGCAGCCTCGCTCAGGCGGAAACCACAGAAACCCTCAAAGTCGCCGCCGCCTCCCGCGGCCTGCTCGTCGGCTGCTGCGTCCACGCCAAGGCTCTCCGCGAGCAGCCCGACTACACCGCGCTCGTCAAGCAGCAGATGAGCATCCTCGTCGCCGAAAACGAGTTCAAGTTCGGCCCCATCCATCCGCAACCCACCACCTTCTTCTTCGACGCCGCCGACACCATCATCAACTTCGCCGAGCAGAACGGCATGAATATGCGCGGCCACAACTTCGTCTGGCACCGCGCTCTTCCCCCGTGGTTCGCGACCTACGTCACACCGCAGAACGCCGAGCAGGTCCTCGTCAACCACATCGAAACCGTCGGCGGGCGCTACAAAGGCCGCATCCACAGCTGGGACGTCGTCAACGAAGCCATCCAGGTCTCCGACAACCTGCCCAACGGCATGCGCAACTCGCCCTGGCAGAAGCTCCTCCCCAGCTACATCGACATCGCCTTCCGCACCGCACGCCGCGTCGACCCGCACGCCCTCCTCACCTACAACGACTACGACGTCGAAGGCGAGGATGAGCAATCGACGGCAAAACGCTCCGCCGTCCTCGCGCTCGTCCGCGGCATGCAGCAGCGCGGCGTCCCCATCGATGCCGTCGGCATCCAGTCCCACATCCACGCCGGCCCGAAGTACACCTACGGCCCAGCCCTGCAGCAGTTCATGAGCGACGTCCAGAAGCTCGGCCTGAAAATGATGCTCACCGAGATGGACGTCAACGACCGCGACCTGCCCGCCGACATCCCCACCCGCGATGCTGCCGTGGCCGATCTCTACAGCAGCTATCTCAGGACCACCCTCGCCAACCCCAACGTACTCGCCCTGCTCACCTGGGGCATCACCGACCGCTCCACCTGGCTCAACCACGAAGGCGCCCGCAAGGACGGCCTGCCCGAGCGCTCCCTCCCCTTCGACGCCGATCTCAAGCCCAAACCCGCCTTCTTCGCCGAACTCAACGCCCTGCAGCAGGCACCCCACCGCTAGCCCGCAGCTGCATAAACGCGAGTAGCACCTCCAACCACACGCCAACGTGTCCGGCGGAAGCTCATGCCAAACCGGGTGACGAGAAGTTCGTTTGTGAGGACTTACCGGCCTTTATACTTCGGCTGATACTCGCGATTTCAGAGTTAGCTACGTGGTTTGGCCAGGTTGCAGCTCCAGAGGGACCCGGATCTCGATTGCGGTTCCGCCATTCGACTTCGAATCAATGTTGATCGTTCCATTCACCAGCCGAATGCGTTCGCGCATGCTGGTCAGACCCAAACCTTTGCCAAGCGATGCTGCTTCGACATCGAAACCCTTGCCTGAATCTCTAATGACCAGGTAAAGCGCTTTGGAATCCTCTCGCAGTTGAACTTCAACCCGTTTTCCGGCGCTGTGCTTGACAGTGTTTTGCAGCGCCTCCTGCAAAACTCTGAAGAAAGTAACACCGATTTCCGGCGGAAGTGAACTGCGCGAATCGGCAGAGAAATCGACTTCCAGATTATGGCGCTGGGCAAACTCCCTGATCCAGCTCCTCAAGCCTGCAACCGCACCAAGATACTCCAATTTTTGGGGGTGCAGATCAGCCGCCAGGGCATGGACATCCGCCGAAATCTCGTCGATCTGTTTTCGGAGTTCCAGCCCACGATGTTCAATTTCAGAGGGTTTTGCCAGCAGTTCATCCATTTCCATGGACAGCAGTCCGAGTCTCTGATTGATATCGTCGTGTAGCTCTCTAGCTATCCGGGCGCGCTCTCTATCCTGCGTCTCGACCAGCTTTCGAGTCACATCGGAGAGCGCCTCCTGCATCTGCTTGCGCTGGCTGACGTCCTCCACGAAGATGAGAATCCCACCCGTGACCCCGTCGAGACTCCACCAGGGACGAATCTCCCAGCGGAACCACTTGGTACCGTCTGCACGATCCCAGCGGTCTTCGTCGCATCGCAATGTTTCTCCAGCGAAGCCGCGCCGATGCATCTCTTTCCACCGATCGGGAACGTCAGGAGAAACTTCATAATGCGAGCGCCCCAGTATTTGAGAACTTTGAATGGAGTGGTCTGCACACCAGCGGTCGCTCACCTGGAGATAGCGCATGTCACGGTCGAACATCGCCACTCCCGCAGGCGCGTTTTTGACAAAGATTTTCAAAAACTCTTCGCGTGATTGCAACAATGCCGCCTGTTCTAGCAAAGTGTCCTGCGCCCTCTTCTTCTCAGTAATGTCCTCGATCAGGGCGAGAACAAGAGGAGAAGCACGACCGTTGAGCAAGGAAACGCTTAGCCGTCCCCATGTCAGCGAACCGTCGCGACGAAAATAGCGCTTTTCCAGCTGGTAGTTGTCTATCGAACCGGCTCGCAGCTGCTGGAAAAGTTCCCAGTCCTTCGCCGCATCCTCAGGAGGAGAGAAGTCCTGACAGTGCTTGTTTCGCAATTCGGCTTCAGTGAAATCAAGCATTGCGCACAGCGCGGGATTAACAAAAAGGGGTACCCCTTGCAGAGTCTCCACCGCAATGCCAATCGGACTCGAATTGAACGCATCACAAAAGAATTCGCGGTCAGGCGTCGGAAATGCCGACAATTTTTGCATTGACCACGTCTATAGCACTTGTATCGCCTGCGGACAATAGGTGACTGTCGATTATTCAGCGGCGACTCCACATGTGCTATCCATTTGCCGCTATTCATTTAGCAGTTGCAATGAGCCGCATTGGATTGGCGCCGTGGACCGACCAGGTAGTCTGCGACGCAACGATCCTCACAACCCTCACAACGGCCTCATTTAGCCGCTGGTTGCCGTGGATGAGTCCTGATAATGTATGGTCCGCCGCGTGACTGCAAGGGTTAGTTTGGTCGAGAGACAAGTCTGCGGCAATGTATTCGGCCTTTGGATGGAGACGCGTGCTCCTGGCCAGGATGAGTTCCGCTGCGTGTCTGTCCTTACAAGTCGGTCGGTCGTTGAGGACCATTATCGGGAGCAGGTTGCGGACACGCCGTTTTTGACTGTTCTTTCGTCCTTACTGTTGCTATGCAGACCTTGGTGGGGAAAAGTCGTCGTCGTAGAGCGGGAAAGTGGGAGCGCGGAGCGCTTCCAAGCCGCAGGCGTCTTTTCCGCTCTGTCTCATGCCGCTGTTGCGCTCGCCGCAGGCCTGTAATCTTCTCCGGTGGAGAGCACAGCCCATGCGATGCGTGCGAGCTTGTTGGCCATGGCGACTACGAGCACGTTGCGTGGAGCTCTGGCTTCGAGTGCGTTCATCCATGCTCCGAGCGGGACGCGATCTCGTTTTATGCGCATCGCAGCAGCGCGGGCGCCGTGGATCAGAACCTTGCGCAGGTAGATGTTGCCACGCTTGCTGATGCCGAGCAGCTTGGCCTTGCCGCCGGTGGAGTACTGACGCGGAACCAGGCCGAGCCACGCTGCAAAGTCACGTCCCTTACGGAACGCTGCGCCGTTGCCGATGGCGGCGACAATAGCAGTGGCGACGATCGGCCCGATGCCCGGGATCTTGCGAATGCGGCAACAGCGGGCGTCACTGGCAGCGATCTGTTCGAGCTTGTCGGTCAGCTCCTCGATCTGCTGTTCGACGGTCTTCCACTCGTCCCACAGCGTACTGATCAGGTTGCGCATCATCGGTGTCAGTGCGTTGTCTGCGTTCTCCAGAACATCCGCCATAGCTGCCTTCAGCTTGGCGGGCTTCTGTGCAAAGACCATGCCGCGCTCCAGCAGAAACGCACGTATCTGGTTGATGACCGCTGTGCGCCGCGAGACAAGCCGATCACGAATCCGGTGCATCGCTTGGAGGTCGAGTTGGTCGTCGGTCTTGATCGGGACAAAGCGCATGTTCTTGCGCTCGACAGCCTCAGCAATCGCTTCCGCATCGACAAAATCGTTCTTGTTGGACTTCACAAATGGCTTCACGAACTGCGCTGCGATCAGCCGCACATCGTGACCTTGATCGCGCAGCGCCCTGCCGAGGAAGTGCGCTCCCGAGCACGCCTCGAGGCCAATCAGCGAGGTCTGCATGTTCGCCGTGAATGCGAGAAGCTGCTTCTGTGTGAACTTCTTCTTCACCAGCACCTTGCCCGAAGCTCCCAGCGCCACAAGGTGAAAGGTGGTCTTGCCCAAATCGATGCCTACCGAACGAATCTGCATGTCGATGATCCTCCTCTGAACTCCTACTCACATCCTCTGCCCAAGCAGAGGACGCAAGCGGCGGACCATCTCATTAGCCGGCTTTCTGTCAGCGATTCACGGCTTCAGCGCCAGGAGAAAAATTTCGTAACCGCAGCCCTGGGACCTGCCGCCGAGCTGCCGTGGCCGATCTCTACAGCAGCTATCTCAGGACCACCCCTCGCCACCCGTCCGTGATCGCCCTGCTCACCCGGGGCATCACCGATCGCTCCATCTGGCTCAACCACGGGGTGCCCGCAAGGACGGCCTGCCCGAGCGCTCCCTGCCCTTCGGCCCCGACCTCAAGCCCACTCCGGCCTTCTCCTCCGAACTCATCGCTCTCCGGTCTGCCCCACACCGCTAACCCGCGGCTGCATAAACGCGAGCAGCACCTGCGACCGCACGCTAACGTGCCCGGCGGAAGCTCCTACTAATCCGGGTGGCGAGAAGCGCGTTTCTCGTTACTAATCCAAGGCAAGTTTCCGAAAACCCGACTTTGCGGGAATCTCGCATTTGAAGGCTCTGCCTCTGTAGATGAGTGACTCGGCGATTGCACTCGTCCAGACGCATCCCCTCGAGAAGTGCGTTAGATTTGATTGCCAAGAATTAGGGGCACATAGCTTCGGACATCTTCCAGCAATTCCTCGCGAGTGATACCAACCTTGGCGCGAAGCTGCACACCCTGCAGCAAGTCAACGAGCAAACGGCCTCGCATCTTGGCAGAGGGTGTGCGAGTCAGACGCCCCGCCTTTATCTCCTGCTCGAAACGTTTCGCGAAAATATCAGCGGATGCCGTGAAACCCTTCGCGAGCCAGGAACGAATCTCTGTCACCCGCTCCGAATGTCCCAGCGCAGCGGCGGCCAACATGCAGCCGCTGCGAGCGTCGCCGGTAGCTGTGTTGACGGTAGCCTCGCAAAAGGTGGTCACGGCCTTGTGGATGTCCGGCTCCGCTTGAAACGCTGCCATTTTGGGAGCTCCATAGATCAGCGCATAGCGCTCGACAGCCCTTAGCAGCAGGGTGGACTTGTCTCCGAAGGCTCGGTATAGCGCGGGTTTGGTGACGTTCACGGCGCGCGCGATCCGATCCACGTCGACTCCCTCATACCCATGCTCCCAAAACATCTCAACGGCACGGTCGAGTGCTTCGTCGGGAATAAAGCCTTTTGGACGTCCTGGGGGGCGCTTCGCAATATTAGTTACCATCGCGTACGAAACTCCTTGCATTGCATCTGTTGGTATCGTACTCTCGCGTATGTAACACTGCAAGACAGTAAATACAGGAGACGCCCATGGAACATTCGATCGCACTCATCACCGGCACCACCTCCGGGCTCGGCTATGCGGCAGCCCGCATGCTTGCCGGACAGGGCTGGCGCGAGATCATCGTCACCGGACGCAGCCTGGCGCGGGTGCGCGAAACGGCCACTCAGCTCGCGGCTGAGACCAAGAAACAGGTCTTTACGCCGCTGGAACTGGATCTGGATGCGCCGTCCAGCGTTCAGTCCGCCCTCGCCGAGCTAGTTAAGCGAGGTCGGCCGATCGATTTCCTACTGCTCAATGCAGGGATGGTCCCAGGTAAGAAGCGCCTGCTCACTGCGGCGGGCATCGAGGCGGCTCAGGCCCCGCTCATCGGCCATCATCAACTGACTGTCGGGTTGCTCCGCGCCAACCTGCTGAGCCCTGGCGCGCGGATTGTTATCGCCGGCGCAGAACCTGCCCGTGGGGGCGTGCCGATGTTCAGCTACACCGATGTGCCAGCCTTCGCCGCCAAATACTTCCGGGGAGACCGGACCGCCGCTATCGAAGCCCTGATTCGCAACGGGCCAAACGTGAAGTACGTGCCCAACAATACGTATGCCGACGCGAAGCTCATAATCGCTTGGTGGGTCGCGGCGTTGGCGCGCCGGCTACCCTCCGGCATGGCCGTGTACGCTGTCTCGCCCGGTGGGGCGACCGCCACCAAGGTGGTGCGAAACGCTGGCCCGGCGTTGAAGTATCTGTTTATCCCAATCGTGAACCTCATTCCCGGCATGAATCAGACGCCGGAGACCGCGGCCCGTCGGTACCTCCAGGCGTCGGAGTTCGGAACCGACGTCTCAGGGCAATTCTTCGCCTCGGCTCAAGGGAAGTTCTCAGGCCCAATTGAGGTGCAGCGCCAGCCACACCTCTACGATCGCGCCAGCCAGGAAGCCGCGTGGCAGACCGTCGTCAAGGTCTCTGGCGTCGACTTGTCTCACCCAGCATCCCTAACCGCCGTGTCCTGAAGGAGCGCTGGTCGCCGGAAGGGGATAATTTTAGGATATGAACAACCTGGTAGTGAGCTGTTTGGTGGCTGCTTATCTCGCAGCGAACGTGTACGCGATTGTGAAGGTAGGAGTGTTTGAGTTGGCCCGTTCGCGCAAGCATCTCATACTCTACGGCGTTCCCTTCATATTGTGGGGCTCTGTCATCCTGTTGGGATGTTGGCTCATGGAGATCATGCGCCGATTCGATGAATGGGCCGCCTAATGGCCCATTGAGATGACCTTATTTTGCGGACAAGCTCCGAACAAGTTAGCTGAGAACCGGAGTGCATTGTCCCGTGGCCAACTGTTCTCGACTGACGACTTCAGGGCGAATCACTCATTGATAGTGACCCCCTGAAAACGGGGTTTTCGGAAACTTCAGCCGAATCTCTCATCAAGGACCGATCAACCCTCATAAGTCGGCTTCCCGTCAGCGATTCACGGCTTCAGCGCCAGGAGGAGAGATTCGTAGCCGCAGGCTTCGGACCTGCCGCTGAGGGAACTACTACCCCCATTCCCGCGTACCATCTATCACGGGAGAGCTGCATCACGTCACTTTTGTGCGCGTTGACGCCCCGGCAGCGCCCACGGCCCCATAAGCTATAGACTCTAAAGACCTCTCATGGAGACCAAGGAAGCATTCCGGATCGCCCTCCAATCCCTCTGGGCGAACAAGCTGCGCACCATTCTCACGCTGCTCGGCGTCGTCATCAGCGTCGCCTCGCTGATCGCCGTCATGACCCTCATCAACGGCGCGAAGCTCTACGTCGCCACCAAGGTGAACAAGCAGGGCGCCAACGTCTTCACCGTCTCCCAGCAGCCGTCGATCATCACCAGCTACAACGACTACGTCAAATTTCAGAAGCGCAAGATCATCTCGATTGACGAGTACCACGCGATGAAGAGCCAGTGCACGCTCTGCAGGCAGGTCGGCGCCATGCAGTCCACCTCCGGCCTCGTCGTCTACGGCAAGGAGTCGGCGACCGACGTCGGCATCCGCGGCTACACCGCCTTCATGCCCGAGATGCAGAACCTCGACATCGCCGAAGGCCGCAGCTTCACCGAGGCCGACGAGAACCACGCCTCACCCGTCGCCATCATCGGCACGGACGTCGAGGACCACTTGCTCAAAGGAGCCGACCCCCTCGGTAAGGAGATCCGCGTCGGCGGGACGCCCTACACCATCATTGGGATGGCCGAGCGCCAGGGCGAAACCCTCGGCCGCAGCCAGGACAACTGGGTCGCTATCCCCCTCACCAGCTACCAGAAGACCTACGGCACGGCCAAGAGCGTCATCATCTATAACCAGGGCCCCGACGACGCCGAGCAGATGGAGGCCGCCGTCGATCAGGCCCGCCTCATCATGCGCAGCTCTCGCCATGACCTCCCGGGCGCCGACGACACCTTCACCATCGAGACCAGCAACGCCCTCGCCGGCCTGCTGGGCACAGTCACCGGCTACTTCGGCGCGGTCGCAGTCGCCATCGCAGCGATCTCGCTCATCGTCGGCGGCATCGTCATCATGAACATCATGCTGGTCTCGGTCACCGAGCGCACCCGCGAGATCGGCGTCCGCAAGGCCCTCGGCGCGCGCCGCAACGACCTGCTCAAGCAGTTCCTCATGGAGTCGGGAACGATGGCCCTCGTCGGTGGCGCCATCGGCGTCATCTTCGGCGTCGTCATCGCCAAGACCGTCACCATCCTGCTTTCCTTTCCCTCCGCCATCGCCATGTGGAGCGTCTTCGCCGGCCTCATCGTAGCCGCATCCGTCGGCGTCTTCTTCGGCGTCTACCCCGCCCGCAAGGCCGCCGACCTCGATCCGATCGTCGCACTAAGGAGTGAATTCTGATGCGAGCCGGAGATCAACGCGAATCCATCAAACTGGCGCTCGACACACTGCGTGCGAACAAGCTGCGCTCCTCGTTGACCATCCTCGGCATCGTCATCGGCGTCATGACGGTCATCACCATCTCTTCCGTCATCAACGGCCTCAACACTTCTGTTTCGACGCTCGTCGAACAGTTTGGCACCAATGTATTGTGGATCTTCCGCTTCCCGGTGATCGGCGTGCGTCCCACCGCCGAGATGCTCGCGCGCAAGCAGATGACCTATGACGACATGGTGGCCATTGGTCAACTGCCCCACGTGGTCGCCTCCACGGCCTCGCTGCAATACACCAACTACCAGTTCAACGAGGGCTCCGAGACTGCCCACTACGGCCTGCGCAAGTCCGAGAACGTCGCCCTCGAGGGCGATACCGTCTCCGAAATGCAGGTGTACGACAAGTCGCTCCAGGACGGCCGCTTCTTTACCCAGACCGATGAGGACCGCGCCTCCGACGTCACCGTGCTCGGCCACGACATCGCCGAAGACCTCTTCGGCCCCGAGGACCCCATCGGCAAGGATGTCATCATCTCCGGTCGAACCTTCACCGTCGTCGGCGTCTACGAGAAGCAGAAGACAGCCTTCGGCGGCGGCAGGAACCCCGACGACTCGACCGCCTACTTCCCGCTCTCCACCTTCCACAAGCTTCACCCGGAGATCCTCGACTACTGGATCAGCGCCAAGTTCGACGACCAGAAAAACAAGGACCTCGTCACCGACGAAATCCGCGAACTCCTGCGCCGCCGCCGCAAGGTGCGCAACGAGGCCGACGACAACTTCGCCATCTTCAGCTCCGACTCCATCACCAAGCTCTGGAACCAGATCACCGGCAGTCTCTTCCTGCTGATGTTCGGCCTCAGTGCCGTCGGCCTCATCGTAGGCGGCGTCGGCGTGATGAACATCATGCTCGTCTCCGTCACCGAGCGAACCCGCGAGATCGGCGTCCGAAAAGCCATCGGCGCCACCAAGAAGATCATCTTGCTGCAGTTCACGCTCGAGGCCATCGTCCTCTGCGCCGTCGGTGGCATCATCGGCATCCTCATTGGCTCCGGCGTTGCGATGGGCCTGCGCTTCATCATCTCCTCGACCGTCAGCGCCCTCTGGGTCTTCGCCGCCTTCCTCTGCTCCTGCGCCATCGGTCTCGTCTTCGGCATCTACCCCGCCTACAAGGCCGCCAACCTCGACCCCATCGAAGCCCTCCGCTACGAGTAGAAGTGCAGTCGAGAAGTAGTCAGTCGTTAGTAGTTAGTGAAAGACGCCAACAGTTGGACACTAACCACTAACTACTCCCGCAACCATCGCGCCGCTGAGCCACTAAACTTAACCCGTGGACCTCCTCGCGCTCTCCGCTGAAATCCTCACCGCCGTCCTCACCCTCAGCGGCATCGTCTACAGCGTGATGGCGCTCTGGGCCGCGCGGCGCTTCGAGCACACACCAGCCCCGCAGCCCGACCCCACCTTCACCCCCGGCATCACCATCCTGAAGCCCATCAAGGGCGTCGACCAGCGCATGCACGCCGGGCTCGCCAGCCACTGCGCGCAAAACTACGCCGGCCCCTTCGAGCTCCTCTTCGGCGTCAGCTCGCTCGACGATCCTGCCGTCGCCGAGGTCGCTCGCCTCCGCGTCGACTACCCGCACCTCAACATCCGCCTCATCGAGTGCCCTTCGCGCCTCGGCCCCAACGGCAAGCTCTCCAACCTCACCCAGATGCTCCCACACGCGCGCTTCGAGCACATCCTCGTCAACGACTCCGACATCCTCGTCTCGCCCAACTACCTCACACACATCGCCGCCGCATTCAACCAGGACAACTCAGCAACAAAAACGATCGGCCTCGTCACCGCGCCCTACATCGGCATCGCCAGCGGCACCGTCTGGTCGCGCCTCGAAGCCCTCGGCATCTCCACCGACTTCATCCCCGGCGCACTCGTCGCCCGCGCACTCGAAGGGGGCCTTCGCTTCGGCCTCGGCTCCACGCTCGCGACAACAAAATCCGCACTCGCCTCCATCGGCGGCTTTTCATCCCTCACCGGCCAGCTCGCCGACGACTACGAACTCGGCGCCCGCCTCCACCGCGCCGGCTATCGCGTCGAACTCCTCCACGAAATCGTCGCCACTTCCGTCCCGCCCTACACCCTCCGCGGTTTCTGCGACCACCAACTCCGCTGGGCACGCGGGACACGCGACTCCCGCCGCGCTGGCTACCTCGGCCTCGGCATCACCTACGTTCTCCCCTGGGCGATTCTCACCGTGGTGGCTTCCGGCGGCGAGCTCTGGAGCCTCACGCTCCTCAGCGTCGCTCTGCTAGCACGCGTCGCCGTCGCCCTCGTCGTCGGCGTCGGCCTCCTTCGCGACGGCCAGGTCCTTCGCGATCTTCTCCTTCTCCCACTCCGCGACGCCTTCGGCCTCTTCTTCTGGGCCTGGAGCTACGCCTCCGACACCGTCATCTGGCGCGGCGAGCGCTTCCGCCTCCACCGCGGCCAACTGGAGAGGCTAGGAAGTAGGAAGGTAAGGAAGTAGAAAGGTCAGGAAGTCTAATAGCTACTGGTAGCTAGTTGTTAGGCGTTAGTCTCTTCACCGCCGTCATCCTGAGCGAAGCGAAGGATCCCTGTATTTGCTTTTGCTGTTGCAATTCTTGTTTGTCATCCCCGCAGGGGGTCTGCTTTTATCGGATTCACGAACCACTAACTACTTCTCCCCCACCCGCAGCCGATCCTCCACATCATCCAACTTATCCCCCAGCGCATGCAGCTTGCGCGACAACGCCTGGATCTCCGACTCCGCGCGCCGGTTCACCTGGAAGTCCAGCTCCGACCTCACGCGATCCTTCGCATCCGTCCGGTTCTGGCTCATCATGATCACCGGCGCTTGAATCGCCGCCAGCATCGATAAAACCAGGTTCAACAGGATGAACGGATACGGATCCCACGAGCGCCCCTTCAGCGCAACGTTGATTGCGACATAGATCACCAGGGTCGAAAGAAACACGATGATGAACGTCCACGATCCGCCGAACCCCGCGACGCGATCAGCGACCTTCTCGCCCACCGTCTCGTTCTCATCAAACACGTCATTCGGATTGCGCGCTGCTCGCCCGCGCACAATCCGCTGCGTCGAATGAATCTCCCGCGCCAGCACCGTCATCATGTCGAGCCCGGCAAGCGGCTTGCGTGTGACCAGTTGCGTCAGGTCGTGGCGGTCAATCACCACGCACGTCGTTGGTTCGACCGCAACCGCCGTAGTCGCGTGCGCAGAATCGTCCATCATCGAAGCAAAGCCGAAAAAGTCGCCGTGATGCGGCTCCGAGAACAGAACCTCCTGCCCATCCTCATCGACCAACGTCACACGCACCGCACCGTTGAGCACCACGAAAGCGTTCGAGCCGGGATCACCCGCCTTGTAGATGCGCTGTCGTGCAGCGAACTCGTGCACTTCGACCTGTTGCGCAAGAACGGTAAGCTCGTCGTCATCGAGCAGTGAAAAGAGTGGAACGTGCCGAAGCTCGTCAGCGGTAGAAGGCATGGCGGAGGATCCTCGCCACTCAGCTTAACGGAGCCGCGTAGAAATCAGGACGCCGCCTGCCCCAGCGCCGCAAGAATCGAATCGAAGTCGTCAACGCCCGCGTACTCGATGATCACCTTGCCGCGGCCCTTCTTGTCTTCGATCGTCACCTTCAATCCCAGCGAACGCCGCAGACGGTCCTCCGCCTCGCGCACATTCGGATCGACCAGGCGCTCCTCCGGCAGATTCACCGGCTTCGCCACCATCTCCGGATTCAGAATCCCCTGCACATACTTCTCCGTCGACCGCACCGAGAGATGCAGATGCAACACCTTCCAGGCAACCTTCGAAACCTGTTCTGCCGGCAGCGCAATCAACGCGCGCGCATGTCCAAAGCTCAGCTCGCCCGACTCGACATGCAGCTGCACATCGTCCGGAAGCTTCAGCAGCCGCAGAAAGTTCGAGATCGTTGCGCGGTCCTTGCCCGTGCGCTCCGCCATCTGCTCCTGCGTCAGCTTGAACTCCTTGCTCAGCCGCTCGAAGGCATGCGCCTGCTCCATCGGGTTCAGGTCCGCGCGCTGCAGGTTCTCCACGATGGTCATCTCCATCGCCTGCACATCCGAGACCTCACGCACCACCGCCGGAATCGTCGCCTTGCCCGCGCGCTGACTCGCCAGCCAACGCCGCTCCCCCGTGATCAGCGTGTAGCGTCCATCTGCTCCCGCACGCACAATGATCGGCTGCACCACGCCGGATGCCGTAATCGACGCGGCCAACTCATCCAGCTTCGCCTCGTCAAACCCTTTGCGCGTCTGGAACGGATTGCGGTCGATCTGCTCCACCGCAATCTCCAGCGGCTTGCCCGTCGGAGCTACCGGCGCGGCTGAGGCCTCTAAATCCACCGTCGGCTTGGGCCGGGACGGCAACAGCGACTCCAACCCCCTGCCCAACGCTCGACGCTTGTCGTTGCTCATTGCAAATACCTCAAAACAAATTACTTAACTACTCCCGCCAAACGGCCACACCCGCTTACTCTTCGGCGTGCTGATAATCGGCCGTTCCGGTACAGGCGGTATCTCATCCAGAATCAGCTTTTTACCCGGCTTTTTCGTCGCAACCCCATGCCGTTTCAGCAGCTCGACCGCCAGTTCCTGGTAAGCCTCCGCACCCTTCGACTTCGGGTCATAGACCATTACCGGCTTCCCATGACTCGGAGCCTCCGCCAACCGGATATTTCTCGGAATAGTGGTCGTAAATAGCTTTTCCTTGAAGAAGTTACGAAGATTATCCCGCACCTGTTGCGACAGATTCGTGCGCTCGTCGAACATCGTCAGCAGCACACCCTCGAGCCCCAAATCCGGGTTGAACGCAGCCGAAACCCGGTCCAGCGTCGAGATCAGCTCCGAGATTCCTTCCAGCGCAAAGTACTCCGCCTGCATCGGGACCAGCAGCCTATCTGCTGCAACTAAAGCATTTAACGTCAAAAGATCCAGCGCCGGCGGGCAATCCAGAAAAATAAACCGATAATCGCCCCGCACTGGCTCCAGCGCTTCACGCATCCGGAACTCGCGCTTCTCCGCCGCCACCAGCTCGACGTTCGCGCCGATCATGTTCTTCGTCCCGGGAATCAGTGAAAGATTTTCAATCTCGGTCGGAATCGTCGCCTCTTCAGCCGTCGCCTCTTTTACCATCAGGTCGTAGATCGACACACGATCCTCGTCCCGCGCCACACCAAGACCAGCAGTCGTATTCGCCTGCGGGTCGCAATCGATCAACAGCGTCTTCAATCCGTGCATCGCCACGGCAGCCGCCAGATTAATCGCGGTCGTCGTCTTTCCGACGCCACCCTTCTGGTTGACGACCGCAATAACGGAGGGGACTTTATCTGGGCTTGCTACGCTTTCAGTTGGCTTGGCTGGGTCCGGCATCTCGAGGCCTCAGGCTAGCAGATAGCCATGAGGATGTTCCACGTGGAACACTCGCCGGACCTGTGCCTTTCTAGCTAGAAATCCCGGATTCAGATCTCCAGATCCTGATGCCGGCGCGGAATCTCTCCCCGGTATCGCTCCAACCGCGGCATCCGAAATCTGCGGCGAAGCGGCCTTGACACCATCCGCCGTGCCCCGCGGAGCGTGATGAGCAAGACGAAAGCTACCACCAGACCTGGGCCAAGCCACGGAACGTTAAGTGCCCACGACACAAGCCCCGGCACATCCGGCAGCTTTGCGCCCAGCACAAAGCGCCCCCGCGCGGCTGCCGGAGTTGTTAGCCAGGTTGTTATCGAACCAAGGAGAAAAACCACAAAAGACCCAGGGGAGCGCACGTCTTGCTCCTGCTGCTATCGGCGCAGCGGCTGCATGGCCACGGCGTCCGTCCGTCATTGATACCACAGCAGGTTAAGATGCCGATGTTCCACGTGGAACATTTAGCCAACATTCCGCCACAACAACAGCCGCCGATGTTCCGATCCCGGGATCAAGAACGCCTCCGCCCCGGTCATCTCCATGGCGCCGCCCACCAGAGCGGCCACCCATCCACCTTCGCGGACCCGCGCCGCAGCATCCTCCACGGTCGCCGCCATCTTTTCGACCGCCCGCAAGGTCACGGCGTCGAATCGCCTTGTCGGTGGCATGTCCTCTACGCGCCGAGGCCAAACCTCTGCGCTCAGCCCCAGTGTCCGGATGACCTCGCGGAGAAACGCGACTTTCCTGGCTTGGGACTCGGCTACGGTCACCCGAACCCCCGGCAGCAGCATCTGGATCGGAAGCCCTGGAAACCCGGGGCCACTCCCGTAGTCCAGCAGCTCCGCGCCGTCGGGTAAAAGTCCAGCCAGATGCGCTCCGGTGAAGAGACTCTCGCCAAAGTGCCGTTCGACGATCTCCGCGGGCCGCCGGATCGCGGTCAGGCTTACCCGTGCATTCCACCGGATCAGGAGATCCAGGTATTCGGAGACCTGTCCGATCAGGGCGTCCGAGAGTTCAATCGATCCGAATGGGACAGTGTATGGCGCAAGCAGGCCTCGAATCGTTTCGTTCGATAACGACGCCATCTACTTGCCAGTGAGGCCAGCCTTCCGCTCTGCCTCTTCGACCAGCCGCGCGAACAGCGCCCGCGAAGCTGCACTGATTTCGGTGCTGCGCTCGGGGTGCCACTGGACGGCCATGAAGAACCACGGGTCATTTGCGTCGTAGTCGGCTTCGATGGCCTCGATGACCCCGTCCTCCGGACAGCGCGCCACGATTCGCATTCCCGGTCCGGGCTCGGCGATCGCCTGGTGATGGCTCGAGTTCACCGGCAGCCGCAGGAATTCGCCGTGCTCCGGAGCTTCGTCGCGGCCCATCAGCGATCCGAGCAGGCTCTGCGGAGCAATGTCCGTCATGTGGGCAACCGCTACCTTCCTGCCAGCCGAGTGGTTCACCGGCAGCGGCAGCAGGTCCTGCACCAGCGATCCGCCGCGGTAGACATTCAGCGACTGCAGCCCATAGCAGATGCCCAGCACCGGTAGCCGGTGCCGCTCGGCTTCTTCGAGCAGCGTCCAATCGGCCGTCTCGCGCGGCTCGTCGGCCTTGTTTGTGGCGGGGTCGGTCTCTGCTCCGTAGCGAGCTGGTAGTACATCGGCTCCGCTTCCCGGTAGCAGGATTCCTGAGCAGGATCGCGCAGCTTCGCGCAGTGATTTCGCTGTCCCGAGCTCTACGCGAACTGCCTCGCCGCCGGCTGCCGCTACGGCCGCTGCATAGTTGGGCCAGGAGCGCTGGTTGTAGTCGGCATCGCCGCTGGTTGGCACAGGAATCGCGATTCGCGCACGCGTCATCGACCTATTTTCTCACCGTTGGACCGGCGAGCTACTTACCAATGCAGAACGTCGAGAAGATCCGGTTCAGGATGTCATCTGACGTGGTCTGCCCGGTCAGAGTGTCCAGAGATTGCAGCGCGCCGTGCAAGTCTGCGAGCAGGAACTCATGCGGAATCCTGCTTTCGTTCGCCGTCTCTGCCGCCGCCAGGGACTCCAGTGCCGCCTCGACCGCCTGCTGCTGCCGCAGGGAGTTCAGCACACCGCCAGTTGCTGCGTCGCCCTCTGCCTGCAGCAGGCGCAGAATTGACGCCCGCAGATCCTCCAGGCCTTCGCCTGTTAACGCTGACGTTAATAGAGAGCCTGGTTCTTCGCTTCCACGCGACTGCCGCGTCGCGTTTGCCAGATCGGACTTGTTCCGGACGACGACGTGCGGCCGGCCGTCGAGCGATCGCAGCAACTCGGATTCTTCCTCACTGACTGTTGCCGTCGCATCCAGCACCACGACCACCAGGTCGGCGTCCGCGAGGGCTTCGCGCGACCGGGCGATTCCCAAGGCCTCGGCTTCGTCTGCGGGTGACTCTCCGGCCAGTCTCAATCCGGCGGTGTCGATCAGCCGCAGTGGAATCCCGTTGACCGCCATCGCCTCCTCGACTGTATCCCGCGTCGTTCCCGGCAGTGGCGTCACAATCGCGCGCTCGCGCTCCAGGAGACGGTTGAACAACGAGCTCTTGCCGACGTTGGGGCGGCCTACGAGGGCTAACGATGCTCCTTCGCGCAGCCGGTGTCCCTGCGCATAGCTTCGTTCCAACCGCTCGAGGGGCTCGCGCACTCGAGCGAGCACCGTCCGAATCTGCTCCGGCGAGACCACGTCGACGTCGTCCAGCTCGCCCGCCGCGAAGTCCATTCCGGCCTCGAGCAGGGCGATCAGTGTCACCAGTTCCTCTTTTACCGGCGCCACGCGGCGTGAGAGTGCGCCGCCGAGCTGCTGCGCGGCCATGCGCGCCTGCTCCAGCGTCTGGGCGGCGATGAGGTCCTGCACGGCCTCGGCCTGGGTGAGGTCGATGCGTCCGTTGAGGAAGGCGCGCTGAGTAAACTCTCCCGGTGCGGCGAGCCGCGCGCCGGCCGCGAGCGCGCCGCGCAGCAGTGTGTCGAGCACGATCGGCGATCCATGCGCTGCGATCTCGACCACATCTTCCCCCGTGTAGGAGTGCGGAGCGGCGAACGCTGTGACGACCGCCTCGTCTATGGCTGGAGTCAGCGGATCGCTGGGATCCAGCACGTCGGCGAGGAGGGCGCGACCGGCCTCGAGGGCTTTACGCGAACGAACGAGATGAGCGGTAATCTCCCAGGCTTGTGTGCCTGAGAGCCGGACGATGCCGATGCCCCCACGACCGGGCGGCGTGGCCACGGCAGCGATGGTGTCGGGGTCGCGAGGGAATGTGCTGGCCGGGTTCATCTCTCATCCGGATGCTACATCGTGGCGCGTCCGGGCTGCCTGTCAAGCAGGTCGGAATTCCTACGGACAATCGTTTGACGACAAACAATCTCCATTTATCCCATTTTCCGGAGATTCATACCAAAAAGAGGGGAATTCATCCCTTGGTTTTCAGGGGAAAGCGTTCAGCAGGATGAGCTTTTGTCGGGGCAAGTTCGTCCTATGACTCGCCTAACCCTATTTGGTGGCGGTTCGTCACAAATCGATCAGATTGGCACCAAAGTTGCAGCCTAATTCCCCGACAAGCCCCCGCAGAGTGCGTGATCCGTTGGTCCTGCATATCTGCCGGCTTCGAAAAGGGGTGTTTAGTGCGAACACTGTTGCGACTTCTTCTCGTTTGTATTGCGATCCTGGTGCCGGTAACAATGGTGGCCCAGGATCAGTCCGCGGTCTCCGGCAGCCTGAACGGCACGGTAACCGACACAACCGGCGCAGCGATTCCCGATGCGACCGTGACCATCACAGGGTCCCAGGGAACCATCACGGCGCATACCGACAGTATCGGCCGCTTTACGGCCGCGAATCTGCATCCCGGTTACTACGACGTGAAGGTTACGAAGACCGGCTTCGCCGCCGTTGAAGCCAAGCACAATGAGGTAACGGTGAGCGTCGCCTCGACCCTCAGCCTCAAGATGGGCGTCGGCAGCGAGTCGACGACGGTTGAGGTCAACGCGGCTGCGGTTCAGATCGACACGACGAACACGGCGATCACCTCAAACCTGACCGACACCTTCTATAACAGCGTTCCGATGCAGCGCAATGTGAGCGCGATCTTCTATGCGGCTCCGGGCGTGGAGCTCGGCCAGGTCGCCGGCACACCGAACCAGGCTGGCCCCGGGGCGGCAAACCCCTCGATCGGCGGCGCGTCTGCTCTTGAGAACCTGTACGTCGTCGACGGCGTGACGATTACTGACCAGGCGTTCGGCAGCATCGGCACCTACAACCGCTACCACGGCGCGCTTGGCACGGGCATCAACCTTGCCTTCGTCAAAGAGGTCGACGTGAAGACGACCGCGTTCGAGCCTGCCTACGGCAAGGCGACCGGCGGCATCGTGCAGATTGTTACGGAGTCCGGTGGCGATTCCTATCATGGCGGCATCGCGGCCTACTTTGCGCCACAGGCCTTCTACGCCTCGCGTTACCAGTTCTACCAGTTCGGCTACAAGCAGCTGACCCCGAGTCAGACGCTGTCCTCGCCCGCGTTTGACGCGGCCGCTACGATTGGCGGATACGTCCCCGGCCTCAAGGACAAGCTCTTCTTCTTTGGCGCGTTCGATCCGTCGCTCTCGCAGAACTACAACGCAGCGGGCCCTGGCGCACCGGCGGCATCGCTCGCACTCGGTGTGGTGGACTACAACACCACGGCGACCAGTTGGGCGGGCAAGCTGACCTGGAAGCTTGGCAGCCGGACGACGATCGAAGGCTCGACCTTCGCCGATCCGTCGCGGCACAACGCGGTTCCGAACTCACTCTCCGCCGTGAACCCGGCGCAGGCTACGAGCTCCTATAACTATGGTTCGCGCGACTCAGTCTTTCGTGTCGATTCCGCTCTGACGAGCAGCTGGACGTTTGATGGCTCCTACGCCTACAACCACAATCACTTCAGCGAAATTCCGAAGCTGAATATCTACGGTACGACCAACAACCTCCCGACGTACAGCGGATTGCCGGCAACGACGAGCGGCTTCGGCGCGTTCGAGCCGTCCCTCAACAACACCTACAGCATCGGGGCGAACACCTCGAAGATTGTGCACCTCTTTGGTGAGCAGCACACGCTGTCGGTCGGTTATTTGTACGACCATACCGACTTCGTGGACGAGCCGTCACGTTCCGGACCGCTGTTCCCGATTCCGTCGCAGAATGCTGCAGGCCAGACCCTCACGAGCCTCTTCTCCAACATTCCGGCGCACGCTCCGGGATCTTTGACGAACGCGCAGTTTACGATCGCGGCGGCGAACCCCAGCAACCTGGCGGACGCCACCTGCACCCAGTGCCCGCTGATCAATGGTGTGCGGGCGTATGCGTCGATCACCCGCGGCACCTATGTGGGGTTGTTCGTCAACGCCTTCGGCCGCTATCACTCGGCCTATGGCGAGGACAACTTCCAAGTCAACCGCTACGTGAACCTTGATCTCGGCGTTCGCTGGGAGAATCAGCGCACGGGCGGCGACCTGCTGAACTACTCGTTCGGTCCGAGCTGGTCCCCGCGCCTGGGCATCAACATCGACCCGACCGGAACGCAGAGGAGCAAGCTCTTCTTCAACTTCGGCCGCAACTATTGGGCGATGCCCCTCGACGCCGCCATCCGCCAGCTTGGCAACGAGCAGGATGACACCAGCTTCGCGTTCGTTCCGGTTCAGAACTCTGATGGAACCTTCAGTGTTCTTACTGACAACGCGCATACCCTCAACGGCCTCAATAAGTCAACCTCGAGCACGGGTGTTGTCACCAAGTTCGGCGCGCCGAACTTCAGCTCGTCGACCGGTGAGGGCATCATCTCCGGGACCAAGCAGGAGTACGAGGACGAGTACGTTGCCGGCTTCGAGAGCAACATCAGCAGCTCGATTGTGGTGAAGGCCCGTTACACGGACCGTCGCCTGGACCGCATTATCGAGGACATCGGCTCGCAGTCGCCTGAGGGCGCGACGATTATCCCGAACTACAACGGTGGTATCACCAACCCCGGCCCGAGCACGGACATCGCTGTGAACGAGCAGGAGGTCACGTACACTCCGGCGCAGTTCAACGCGGCGAATGGCGCGGCTCTGATCTCGCCCACTGGACTCACGCCTGCGAACTACAAGGCTCCGGTCACGGGTTGCACCTATGCCAACGATACCTATCCGTCAGGTGTCGGCGGCTTCTTCCTGAACTCCTTCAACCAGCCGGTCGGGGGCGCCTGCTTCCTGAACCTCTCGACTGCTGACGCCGGTCCCGGCGATGGAATTCCGGATGGCTTCGTGAAGCCGGTTCGCCGCTACAATGCAGTCGAGCTAGAACTCATCAAACGCTTCAGCAACCACTGGCTTGCCGACATCAACTTCCGCTGGGGCAATCTCTGGGGTAACTACGAGGGCGCGTACCGCAATGACAACGGGCAGTCGGACCCCGGCATCAGCTCGCTGTTTGACTTCACACCGGGCAAGCTCGGCCTGCTGGGTGATCAGTTCAGCCCGGGCTTCCTGAGCACGGACCGTCGTGCGGTCGGCGGCCTGTTCCTCAGCTACAACGTCGGTCATGACACGCACTTCGTCGGTGGCTTTCTGCACGGCCTGACGGTCGGCGCGGGCATGCGCGGACAGTCGGGTGTGCCGCTGAGCTTCCTTGGCGATCACCCGATCTATCTCAACCAGGGTGAGGTTCCGGTTGGCGGCCGTGGCGCTGCAGGCCGCACGCCTTCTGCGTTGCAGCTCGACATGCACACCGCATATCCGATTCGGCTGGGCGAGAAGTACAACCTGAAGCTGGCTATGGACATGTTCAACGTGACCAACAGCCAGTTTGAGACGGGTCGCGACCAGTACACGCAGTTGAGCAATGGAGGCGGCGTCGGCGCTGCACCGCCGCTGAACCTCGACTACAACCGGCCGACCTCGTTCCAGGGTCCGTTCTACGCTCGTGGAACGGTCGCGTTCGAGTTCTAACCGATTACCGAATCTTCTACACTAGAGGAGGGAGACCACCCGGTCTTCCTCCTCTAGTCGTTTCCACCCCGGCGAACAAGTTCGCTGGGGAGCCAGGTTTCAAGGAGTACCGTTGTTTCGTTTCCGCTTCCTTCTCCTGTTCGTTTTGCTCTTCCCCGCTGGTCTGGCTGCCTCGGCCGCTGCACCCTACGCCGACAAAGCTGAAAAGGCTCTCCCTCCGCGCTACAAGCACTGGATTAGCGAAGAGGTGCCCTACATCATCGAGAGCGATGAGCGAGCGCAATTTCTGGCGCTGCACACCGACGCGGAACGAGACAGCTTTATTGCCGCTTTCTGGGCTGCGCGCAATCCAACTCCGGGGTCGGAGTACAACAGCTACAAGGAAGAGCATTACCGTCGTCTCGCTTATGCGAACGAGCATTACGGCTTCGCGGCAGCGCAGAACGGCTGGCGCACCGACCAGGGACACATGTACATCGTCCTCGGCGCGCCGCAGCAGATCACAACCTACCCGAACGCGCGCAATGTCCGTCCGCTGGTCGTCTGGTTCTATCAGGCGGCGACACCCGCGCTTCCGCCATACTTCTATATCGTCTTCTACAAGCGCAGCGTCGGAGAGGAATACACGCTCTACTCGCCCTATCAGGATGGTCCGGCGCGCCTGACCACGGGGCTGGAAAATCTCAATGATCAGACCCGAGCCCTCAAGTCCATCCAGAAGTCGCTGGGCGATGAGGTCGCGCGTCTTTCGGTTTCGCTGATTCCAACCGAGCCGGTCGACCTTACCAACTATTCGCCCAGCATGCAGTCCGACGTGCTGCTTTCCACCATCAAGGGCCTGCCGGATAACCCGTTCGAGAAGCAGCGGCTTGCCCTGCGCCGTCGGCAGGAGAAGGTGACGGCGAGCATCATCAGTACCAGCAACACGCCGCGCATCGGCTACACGGTGACCCGCGACGAGCGCGGCCTGAGCATGGTGAACTATCTCATCCAGTTCCCTGACCCGGATGCGACGCTCATCGGCGAGCGCAAGGACAAGACGATCGGCTACGACCTCACGCTGCAGAACAACATCACCACAGAGTCGGGCGCGTCCGTCTATGAGGACGTCGTCAGTCTTTCGGGCGTTCTGCAACCTGGGCAGGTTGACGTCGGACGAAAGAAGCCCTTCGCCGCGGAGGATCGCTTCCCGCTGGTGCCCGGCCGCTACATCGTGCAGTCGACGCTGACGAATAACCTGACGCTCGCAGCGCACCGCATGGTCGAGACCGTCGTCGTTCCGACAACGTCCAAGTCCGGTCTCGGCATCTCGGAGCCCTTCGTCTATAACGGCAGCCCCGTTCACGACGAGGGCAGCACGCTTCCGTTCTCGGTCTCGGGTGTCCGGTTCAGCCCGCGCGGCGTCGGCACGCTCACGCTCCACGCGGGCGACCGCATCCCGCTCGTCTTTCAACTGTGGGTGCCCAAGGATGCGAGCGGAAAGCTGAACACAGCACCGATTCAACTCCACTATCTCTACGGTTCACCCGTGAGCGGCGGCAAACCTATCGATGAGACCGACGAGACGGTGGATCCGGCCAACGCAGACGCCGCAGGCAACTTCGTTACCGGTCATGTCTTTCAGACCGATGCCATCGCGCCCGGCAACTACCGCATGATCATCCGCGCCACGCAGGAGGGCAGCGCTCCGGTCTTCTCTACGATGACGCTGCACGTTGTGCCGGCGGATGTCGCGGTTGGCGATTGGACCGCGTACGGTCCGCCGCGTCCCGATCAGGACGAGCAGAAGCGCGCGCTGTCGGCGAAGGCGCAGGCCAAGGTCGATCAGGCGAAGGTGAGCGGGCCTGCGAGCAAGCCCTGAGTTGAGTGGTTAGGGCAAAGGCAGAAGCAGATCCCCTGCGGGGATGACAACAAGAAAAGCAAAAGCCAAAGCGACGGCAGCAGTTCAGCGTGTGCGCTTCGATGCGATCTTCTTTGCCGGTTTCTTCGCGGCAGTCTTCTTTGCAGCAGACTTTTTCGCAGGAGCCTTCTTCGGCGCAGACTTCTTTGCCGGCGCAGTTTTCTTCGCGTGGGCAGTCTTCGCCGCGGCTTTCTTTGCCGCGGGAAGCGGCTTCTTCTGTCGCGCGCTGGCGATGTGCTGCTTGATCTCAGCGTCGAGATCCGCGATGCTCAGCGTTGTTGCAGACTTGCGCAACCGTTCCAGTCCATAGAACGCACGCTTCTCCGGCGAGAAGATGTGCACGATAAAGTCGACGTAGTCGAGAAGAATCCAGTCCGCTTGTCTGCGGCCTTCGACGGAATTCGCATACGTTTTGAAGTCGCGCTTCATGCGCAGCTCAATCTCATCTGCGATGGCGACGTTCTGACGCTCGTTGGTTCCGTTGCACAGCAGGAAGTAATCTGTCAGCCCGCTCTCCGCGGGATCCAGCGCCAGGATGCGAATGTCCTCAGCTTTTTTGTCCTCGCAGGCTGCAGCGGCAGCCGCCAGCATCTGGTTCGTCTCGTTCGTCGCCATCAGGACTCCTCGTCTACTAGCCTAGCGAATTCGAGCGGCGTTCGGCTCACGTTTCATACAGATGGTGTGCGCGGATGTACTCCAGAACCTGGAGTGGTACCAGTTCTGCACCGTCGGAGGCCGTAGTGTGCTCGTGCAACCGTTCGCGTATTTCGGTGGCGCTGACCAGATTCGCAACGTCGCTAAATGTCTCGATGCGCGCTCTCTGCTCTGCGGTCAGCTGGAGCGTTTCCAGCTTATGAAGGTCGAAGCCGGGCCGGTTTACGACGATCCATCGTGCTTGCCTCAATAGTGCTGCGGGGTCCTTCCACTGTCGTATGCCGAGGAATGCATCAGCGCCGACGACGATGAAGATCTCTGCGCCTGGCGGCAGCTCACCGCGCAACCGGCGCAGTGTTTCGATGGTGTAGTTCGGCTTGCCGCCGGGTTGCGGGCCGTCGATCGCAGAGGCTTCGATGCCGTTTGCACCTTCGCAGAGGAGTTCGACCATGTGCAGGCGGTCGGCAAAGGAGGCTTGTGCTCCTTCGGGCTTGAGCGGCTGGATGGCGGCGGGCGCGAGCAGCACACGGTCGAGCGCAAACTCTTCGCGGACGGCCTCGGCTACGGCGAGGTGGCCTCGATGCGGTGGATCAAAGCTGCCGCCGAAGAGGCCGACTCTCATTTCGCTATCGTACCCGTGCGTTTTCTCTTTGGCTCGCCGGCGGCGACGGCTCGTTGCGGTGGCTTGCGCTGTGATTCGTGGTGGAGGTGTTTGTTGCGAAAGTCTTCGAGGTTGGCGAGGTAGATGTCGAGCCGCTCGTCGCGAAGGTGCTCGAGGACGCGCGAGAGTGGATGCTCGGCGCCGAACTTTTTGTGGCAGACGGTGGCGAGGTCGAGGAGGTCGTGCCACGCTCCTCCGGCGTCCTGCAGTTCTTCGAGGCGCTTGGCTTTGGCTGCGGCCTGTGGTCCGGGTATGGCTTCGCACTGGTAGCGGGCGCGCTTGGCGGTCTTGCGGATCTCGTGCAGATGATCCTCGCCCTGCTCGCGGGAGCTGAGCATGCGTTCCGCGTTGTGTTCGATGGTGGCGAGTAGTTCGTCTACGTGGACCTCGAGCTCCTTCGCAGGCTTGAGTGCTGCGAGGAGCGCTTCGGTGTCGCGCGCGAGTTTGGGGAGTTGCTGCTCGACCGTGGCGACGAGTTTGCGTTCAGCGCGCTGCCGGTCTTTTGTGATTCTCCTGCGCAGCGTCTCCTTCGTCTTTGTCAGATCTGAAGGCGCTTCAACCGCGGAGCTCATCGCGTGGTCTTCATCCTTAAGGAGCTTGTCCTGCACGTCGCAGTCACGGACCTTGCCGGCGATGCGGCGCAATTTTTCGAGGCGGCGGTGGACGTTCTGCGCTGCGGGTTTGTAGGGAGGGAGGCCTTTGATGGCCGCGAGGAGCTCGAGCTGGGCCTCGACGCGGCGGGTGGAGGAGCGGAGCTCGTGGACGGCCTTGGGCGTCGGTCTGGCAACTCCTACGGAGAGAGCGGCTTCGAGGCGCGTGGCCTGTTCGCGCAGTTGTTCGACGGGAGTTGCGGCGAGTGAGGATGGCATCAGTTCCTATGATGCTCCTGCCGGGACCCCTCCCGGGCACTTTTTGCGCAAAGTCTTCATGCGACAGGACTTAGGGGTGGACCTTAAGTGGCAAAGTCCTGATTCTATTGAACTAAGTTGTAAATTGTCTGGAATCAGTTAGATATCGTTTGACTATGCAGCTCTGCTCTTCCTGCGTCCGGGACTGCGTTTTGCCAGTGTTTATGCGGCTTTGAGGGTGTCTGGGGCTTATGGCGTGCCTGTTCCTTTGAGCGTGACGATGGAGTTGGCTCCGGTTGCTGCGTCGGTGATGAGGAGATTCTCCTGGATTTGACCGGTGGTATGGGGTGAGAAGGCGACCGAGAGCGTGCAGGTCTGTGGGCCGGCGGGGCAGGAGCCGATGGGCAGGGTGAAGTTACTGTTGGTGGGAAGGGTCAGGGTGATGGGGTCGCCGATGGGATAGCCATTGGGGTCCGACACGGTGAAGGATACGGGTGCGCTGGTGGTGTTCACGGCCTGGGAGGGGAATGTGTAGATAGAGGCCGGCGGGGAGGCCAGCGAGGCGGTGGGCACCCAATCGGAAGTGACGCTGGCGACGCCGAGCATGGCGGAGGCAGAAGAGGTACTGTCGGCGAGGACGAGGGTACCGGTGTATCTGCCCAACAATGAAGCCGACGTGGTCACGGTGACGGAGCACGTGGCCTGCGGGGCGACCGAGCGGCACTGGCTCACGTCGGCGGTGAAGCGGGATGGGTTGGGTCCGACGAAGGTCGCGGTGAGGGTGAGGGTGGTGGTTCCGGTGTTGGTGACGACGACGGTGGCGCTGCCGATGCTCTTCGGATCAGCGTTGACTGGAAGGAAGCTCCTGATGGAAAGGCTGCTCGAAGCAGTGGGATTGGTGGCGAAGGATGGACCGGTGCCGACGGCGTTTCCGGTGAGGAGGATGTACTGACCTGTGGTGGAGCTGCCGGAGTCAAGCGAGACCTCGGCGGTGCGCGTGCCGACGGCGGTCGGGTTGAAGGTGACCGTGATGTTGCAGACCGAAGTTCCGCCAGGGCAGGCGGTGGATGGGTTGGGGCTGACGGAGGTTGTGAGGGCGGAGACTGAGAAGTCGCCTGGGTTGGCGCCGCCGATGGTGAGCGAGGCAGCGGGCGAGCCGCTAATGATGACAGTGGGGGTGCCGCCGACGATCTGAGTGCTGACGTTCGCGAGCTCGATGGCGGCTGTCTGGCTGTAGGCGACCTGGTTCGGCCGGAATGAGACGGTACCGTTTACAACATTGTTCTGCAGCAGGATCGCGCTGCTGTTGGTGAGTATGTTGGCTGTCTGAAATCCAGCATCGGCGTACGTGTCGTCGTGAACATAGGCTTCGCCGGTGACTCCTGAGGGCAGATTCTGGTAGCTGGACTAGGGCTCTGTAAGCAGGTTCTGAAGGGCGAAGGTGCAGCTGGATCCGGCGGGAATGGGAGCAGTGCAGGTGTTGTTGGAGAGCGTGTATACGTACCCATTCTGTGAGGTGCCGGTGTTGGCGGCGCCGGGATAACCGAGGTTCAACGGCGTGCTGCCAGTGTTGGCAAGGGTGAAGTCTGCGTTGGCTCCCCAGATGTTGAAGGTGACGGAGCCGGGGGAAAGGGTTGCCGTGCTGTTGCCGGGCGGCAGGCCGGTGATAGAGAGCGGGACGGACAGGGGCGTGACGGATGCGGATGAGTTGATGGTGAGTGTGCCGGAGTCGGGACCGGCCTGCGTGGGCGACGCGGTGATACTGAAGGTGCAGCTTCCGCCGGCGTCAAGTGTGTCGCAGTTGGTTTGCGGGGAGACGTTGAAGGTGGCTCCGGTAGCGCCGGTGACGGAGATGGAGCTGAGAGTGAGCGTGGAGGAGCCGTTGTTGGTGAGCGTGAAGTTTTCAGCCGGGGACGTGAAGGAGGAGCCAACAACGGTGGCGGTGAAGGTGGCGGACGCGGGCGTTACCTGGAGAGCGCTGCCGCCAGCAGGAGGCGTGAGGGCTATCTGGAAGGTGGAGGGCGCGGAGAGAAGTGTCGGCTGGAAGGGCGGGGTGGGTGGAACCAGGGCGTACAGCGAGCCGGTATTCAGGGTGGGATTCGCGGCGATGTTGAGCATCGCCTGGATGGTGTTGGTAGGCGCGGGGCTGGGGCTGACGGTGGTGAGGGAGAAGAGCTGGCCGCAGAGGGAGCCGTCGCCGGCGACGCCGCCGGGGGAGTTGATGCAGGCGGAGAGGATGTCGGCGAGGGTGTTGAGCTCGGCGGTGGGGACGGTGTAGCCGGACGGGGACGTTGGAGCCGGGCGAGGCGCCGGTGGTGGTGTTGACGAACTGGTTGGCGAGGGTAAAGGCATAGAACAAGACCAGGATCGTCGAGGAGAGGAGCCGACGGCTGAGAGAGAGGTCATGTACGGGGCGAGCGCGGCGACGGCGGCGACGGTGGTGAGCTCGTTGATGCTGATGAAGGTGGAGGGGGTTAGCGAGGAGCAGGGGCCGAGCGCGGCCATGAGCGCGATGTTGGGGTTCGCGGTGCTGAGGCCGGGGTTGCCGCCTGTGGCGACGATGTAGACCTGCGTGGCGTTGGTGCAGGAGTAGAGGCCGGTGATGGTGAAGCTGCCGTCAGGCCCAGAGGTGACGGTGGAGGTGAGCAACGGTGTGGCGGAGGAACCGTCGGCGGTGGTGCCGACGGTGTAGAGCTGGATGGTGGCTCCGACGACGGGCTGCTGGCCGCCGTGGACGCTGCCACTGTAGCGCGAGTTGCCGGCGGGGATTGAGTGGGGAGTGAGGGGGCCTGCGCCACAGCCGGCGAGAGCGACTGTGAGGAGAGCGCAGGAGGTGATGCTCAGCAGACGGCGGAGGACCATGGAACACCGGGGGACGGGACTTGGTTTGCTGCGGAGAAGAGTACTCCGGCGTGGGGGATTCGACGAATAATTCTATTGCGGGGAATCGGGTCAGAGAGGGAGGGCAGATGATACGGTTTTTGCGAATTGCTCCCGAACTTCCGGTGCAGAAGCTCGAGAACTCACTGCGCTATTACCGGGAGCAGCTGGGCTTTGCGGTGGCGGCGGAGATGGCGAGCGGCGACTACGCCATCGTGGAGCGCGACGGCGTTGCGATTCACATCTTTGTGGAGGATCTCGAAGGGCTGCACAAGGAGTTGATGGGGCGTGGCGCAAACGTCGTTCAGAGCGATGCAGGCAATGAGATCAAGTTCACCGAGCCGCTCAGCGATTGATTCACAGAGCCGCTGACGACTGATAGCTGCGCCAGTGCAGGGCTAACGTCGCGCACGCGAAAATCTAGATTCCCCCACGGCTTGCGTTCGATGCACTTCGCCAATGTAATTCGACGGGGCCCTGTGGGATGGGTTCGACCACGGGAGTTCGCTTTGTTTTGCGCTTCGTGGTGTTTTCGCCAGTGTTTACGCTGGTTTCGGGGGTTGGGGACCGGCAGGATTTCTTATTGAGCGGTGCCGGTGACATAGATGTATTGACCGGTGGAGGAGCCGTTGGGGTCGAGTGAGATCTTTGCGGTGCGCGTGCCGGCTGCGGTTGGCGTGAAGGTGACGGTGATGGTGCAGGGTGTGGTTCCGGTGGATGCGGCCGGGCAGTAACTCGATGGGGTGGAACTAACGGCTGGCTGCACGGCGGAGACGGTGAAGTCGCCCGGGTTGGCGCCGCCGATGGCGAGCGAGGCGGCAGGGGAGCCGCTGCCGTTAGGTGGGGCAACAGGCGGGCTGATATTGGCCAGTTGAATGGTGGACGTCTCGCTCTGGCCAACCTGCTGAGACGGGAAGGTGATCGTGCCGCCAATGCCGTTCCCGTTGACGCCACCGGTGCCCAGATACAGATAGGCAGAGCTTTGAGTGAGGATCTGGGAGGTCAACGAAGTTCCGCTGACGTAGGCCTCGCCCGTTGCACTTCCGAAAGTGGAGTAGAAGGAGAGAGGATGGACGGCAATGTTGGCGATCATGAACGTGCAGCTCGCAGCGGAGGAGCCGCAATTGCTCGTCGCGGAGTAGGCGTGATCCTCTTCAAGGCCGCCGGTGGTGGCGACTCCGAGGCTGGTTCCGGCATTGGTGAGGACGACGTCTTCGTTTGCTCCCCAGATGGTGAAGGTAAGAGATGAGGGCCACAGGCTGGGCGGGTCTGAGAGAGAGGCGCCGGTTCCACTCAGCGAAGCCGTGTTGGAGCCCGCGGTGCTTGTGACTTGAAGGGTCGCCGACTGGGCGCCGGTGGCGGTTGGGGCAAAGGTGATGTAGATGGTGCAGTTCGCATTCGGCGCGACGCTGCTGCAGTTGTTCGTCTGCGTGAAGTTATTGTTCGCGACTCCAGTGATTGCCACAGCGGAGACGCTGATTGTTCCGGAGCCACTGTTGCTGAGAGTGACCGGGACGGGAGTGGAACTCGTGCCTGTGATAGTCGGCGGGAAGTTGATCAACGAATCGGAGAGATTGGAAGTGGGGTTGCTCGCGATGCCGGTAACCGAGAGCGGGATGTAGAGCGTGGATTGGCCGTAGTTGTAGTCGATCGCAATCGAGGCGTTGCGAATGCCGGGAGCGGAGGGGTGAGCTTCTACCTGGATCCAACAGGGGTCGGGGTAGTTGCCCGCGTAGCCGCAAGAGCCGACGTACGTCGAGCTGAAGTTACCCACGATGAAGTCGGAGGAGTTGGGTCCGACGACGGACACGCGATCCATGCCAGTGTTGTTTGAGAAGGTGATTGTCTGGATGGATGAGACCGAACCGACGTTGACATCCTGGAAGTTGACGGCAGATTGAGTTGCCTGGATGGGGGAGAGGCTTTGCAGGCTCACCTGAAAGCTTGCCGGTGCGGAGGTGAGTGTGGGCTGGAAGGGCGGTGTGGGCGGCGTGAGGGAGTAGAGGGCTGAGGTGTTGAGGGTGGGATTGTTGGCGATGTTGAGCATCGCCTGAATGGTGTCGGTGGGTGCAGGGCTGGGGCTGACGGTGGTGAAGCCGAAGAGCTGGCCGCAGAGGGAGCCGTCGCCGGCGACGCCGCCGGTGGAGTTGATGCAGGCGGAGAGGATGTCGGCGAGGGTGTTGAGCTCGTCGACGGGGACGGTGTCGCCGGAGGGAACGTTGGCGCCGGGTGCGGTGCCGGTGGTGGTGTTGACGTACTCGTTGGCGAGGGTGAAGGCGTTGGCAAGGTAGGTGTTGTCGTAGGATGAGGAGCCGATGGCGGTGGCAGAGGACATGAACGGGGCGAGCGCGGCGACGGCGGCGACGGTGGTGAGCTCGTTGATGCTGATGAAGGTGGAGGGAGTTAGCGAGGAGCAGGGGCCGAGCGCGGCCATGAGCGCGATGTTGGGGTTCGCGGTGCTGAGGCCGGGGTTGCCGCCTGTGGCGACGATGTAGACCTGCGTGGCGTTGGTGCAGGAGTAGAGGCCGGTGATGGTGAAGCTGCCGTCAGGCCCAGAGGTGACGGTGGAGGTGAGCAACGGTGTGGCGGAGGAGCCGTCGGCGGTGGTGCCGACGGTGTAGAGCTGAATGGAGGCTCCGACGACGGGCTGCTGGCCGCCGTGGACGCTGCCGCTGTATTGGGTGTTGCCGGCGGGGATTGAGCGCGGAGCCGGTGGGCCTGCGCCGCAGCCGGCGAGGGTCAGAGTAACTACGCCGAGTGAGACGGGCAGAAGGCCGCGAAGACCCATGGAACACCCCGGATGACGAACGCTTGCTTGCGCACAAGCGTACTGCGGATGGCGGCTTACGGCTGAGATTTTTTTAGGAAGGGTCCGCGCTGTAACGGCGCTGAGGACGCGCGTGGAGAGCTAACTGCGCGGAGCGTCGCGTTAGCTTCGCCAGTGCAGGACGAACTTCTCCAATGCAGAGCTAACTTCTCCAGTGAAGTTCGACGGGACCGGGGAGCGGGTGGGGGCCGGTGCCGGTGAGGCGGCGCTGCTTGAGGGCGAAGTACCACTTGGCGGGCTTGTCGGCGTCGTCGATGAGCATGAGGCCGGGGTTGGAGCGGAGGCCGCGGGCTTGCTCGACCATGGTTTGCTGGTCTTGCGCAACGAAGCGCGCGCCGAAGAACTTGACCAGAGGAGTGATGAAGGGGATGTAGTAGCCGATGTTCCAGGCGGCGACGACGTCGATGCGGCAGGTGGAGGGCGTGATGGGGGTGACGGTGGTGAGCGAAGAGAACCAGCGGAGGGTCTCAGCACTAGCAGATGTTTCGACCTTCGAAGATCCTGCAAGTCCAGGCCTCTCCGAGGCGTGGGTGCGGTCCCGGATGGCGACCCAGAGGGCTTCGTCCAGTGTAGGTTCCAAGGCGGCTCTAATGAGTTCCACGTCGTCCGGCGTATAGATGCGGCCTGATTTCGTGGCGACGATGGTTTCGACGCGGCGGTTGGGGAGCGTGAAGTCGATGGTGGTGACGGGGCGGCCGAGGAGTTTGTAGGGCGCGGAGTTGGACGAGGGCGCGTGCGGCGACATGCGGAAGCCGTCGTGGGCTAGCGGCTCGTCGCGGTCTCCGAAGGGGTTGATGATGGGTTCGAACCTTTTCGTCTTGTCGTGAATGCTTGCGGCAGAGCGCCACCACCAGGCCTGGTGCACGAAGGGGCCGTGCGCGGGGTCCATGAGGCCAATGATGCCGTGGTCGACGTTGCAGGGGAGGTCGGCGGAGAGGTGTGCGGTGCGGAAGCGCTTCGTGAATTTTGGGAGCTCGGGGATGGGTGGGAGTGGTGTCGTGTCTTCAGCGTTGAGGCGGCCCGCGCCGGGTGCGGGGATGTAGACCCAGGCGTAGCCGTCGCGTTCGGTGACGGGGAAGGCGTTGGCGAAGATCTTTGTGGGCTCGAGCGAGTCGTGCGT
Source organism: uncultured Acidobacteriaceae bacterium (assembly GCA_963713395.1). GTDB lineage: Bacteria > Acidobacteriota > Terriglobia > Terriglobales > Acidobacteriaceae > Granulicella. The sequence goes on from CAVQLS010000005.1 coordinate 521,641, forward strand.
GGTGAGGGAGGGGATCTCTTCGCAGCGGCCGGAGCAGGGCTCGAAGCGCCAGCCGTGATATTTGCATTGGACGGTTTCGCCGTCGAACCAGCCGGCGGAGAGTGGGATGCCGCGGTGTGGGCAGAGGTCGCGCAGGGCGAAGAGGGATTTGTCGCGCTTGCGGCCGATGAGAAGAGGGATGTTGAGGAGGGTGGTGGTGACGGGCTCGCGGAGGGTGTCGGTGCGGACGGCGGGGTACCAGTCGTTGTAGATGAAGTCGGTGGGTGGGCCGGGTTTGGCGACGGCATCTACCTGCACAAGCTCGGGCGCGCGGCCGGCGGCGATGGGACGCATGCGGGGCATCGAGGATGAGTTTACGGGAAAGGGCAGTCAGGAGTGGTTCGTAGTTAGTGGTTAGCGTGAGGCACTTAGACTTGAGGTGTGAATGAGAGTCTTGAGACGAGGGCGGGTGAACGGGAGTCGATGGGGTCGCAGCGTGCGCGTGGGACGCTGGTTTGGATTGTGGTGCTGTGGGCGGTGTTCTATGCGAGCTTTGCGCTGGTGCGGCCGCCGCTGCTGGATGATGCGGACTCGGTGCACGCGGAGGTGGCGCGCGAGATGTTGCTGCGTCACGACTATGTGACGCTGTATGCGAATGGGATTCGGTACCTGGAGAAGGCGCCGCTGCTGTATTGGTCGATGGCGGCGGGGTTGAAGGCGTTTGGGGCGGTGGGGTTGACGGGGTCGGTGGCTTCTACGGTTGCTGTCAGGTTGCCGCTGGCGTTTGCGGTGCTGGCGCTGGCGCTGGTGTGCGAGAGCTTTGCGCGGAGGATGTTTCGGTCGGCGAACGCGGGGCTGTATGCGGCACTGATTCTGCTGTCGAGCTTTGGGATCTTTATCTTCACGAGGATCACGATTCCGGACGCGATGGTGTGTCTGTGGATCGCGACAGCGCTGTGGTGTTTCTGGCGGACGGAGGAGATTGGTGATTCAAATCGCGCTTCGCGCGATGCCCACCTTAGCGCGCAAGGCGCGCGAAGATGGGGCACCCGGATTTTTGGTGATGCACGGATTTATTGCTGGGGGTTTGCGGCGAGCTGTGCGCTGAATGTGCTGACGAAGGGTCTGATCGGCGTGGTGTTTCCGGTGGCGTCAGTGCTGATCTATCTGCTGCTGACGCGGGGATGGAAGCGTTCGCTGGCTCGTGTGAAGGCGTTGTATCCGTGGAGCTCGCTGGTGGTGTTTCTGGTGATTGCGGCGCCGTGGCATGTGCTGGCGGGGCTGGCGAATCCGACGCAGGGACAACCGACGCCGTTTCATTTCGTGCATGGACATTGGCAGGTGCCGCTGCCGACGGATGGCAATGTGCGCGGGTGGTTCTGGTTCTACTTCATGAACGAGCATGTGCTGCGGTATCTGAATCTGCGCGTGCCGCGCGACTATGACACGGTGCCGCTGCTGGTGTTCTGGGGCTTGTGCCTGGTGTGGATGATGCCGTGGTCGGCGTTCGGGTTCAAGGTGGCGGGGTGGGCGTTGCCGGTGCGGATGGAGAAATGGCGGAGCCAGTTTCGGCGGCATGATCTTCCGCTGAAGTTGCGGGCGCGTTTATTGCTGGCAGTGTGGTCTGGCTTTGTGCTGCTGTTCTTTACGTTCTCGACGCGGCAGGAGTATTACGTGCTGCCGGCGTTTCCGGCGCTGGCGGTGTTGGGCGCGGGATGGCTGGCGTGGGTGGATCATTACAGGCCGCAGCGATCGAAGACGGATCCGAGCAAGCGTGTGTTTCTCACGGCGGGACTCCATCATGACGAGGCGGTGGGTTTGGTCAAAGCCGGGCAGGCGGCGATCCATGCGACGGAGGTGTTGCTGCTGATCGGCGTGCTGTTTGCGGCAGCTAGCGCATGGGTGCTGCTGCATGCGCATACGCCGAGTGGGAGTGTCGACCTGGCGGCGTTGTTGAGTGAGCATCCGGGCGACTATGCGATGAGCATGGGGCACTTTCTGGATTTGAATGCGGAGGCGCTGGGGCTGTTTCGGCTGCCGCTGGTGATTGCGGCGGTGAGTCTGGTGGGTGGGCCGCTTGCGTCGCTGCTGCTGCGCAAGCGGGCACGGCCGGTGCACGCGAATGTGGCGATGGCGGCGGGGGCGTTCGGGTTTCTGCTGGCGGCGCACCTGGGGCTGCAAACGTTCGCGCCGGTGATCAGCTCGGCGCGGTTGGCGGAGCAAATTGCGCCGCTGGTGAGGCCGGAGGATATGGTCGCGATTCATGGGGAGTATGAATCGGGGTCGACGCTGGGGTTTTATCTGAAGCGTGCGGATGTGCACATTCTGGAGGGAAGGAGTTCGAACCTCTGGTATGGAAGCTTCTTTCCGGACGCGCCGAAGATCTTTGAGACGCCGGAGAGCTTTCGGGCGAAGTGGAATGGGCCGCAGAGGATCTTTCTGTGGCAATCGCTGACGGACCCACCGAATCAGCTACCGCAGGTGAATGGGCCGGTGTATGTGATTGCAAAGGGTGGCGGGAAAGAGATCGTCAGCAATCAGCCGAACCGCTAGCCTTGAGCGTTAGACTAGGTGCGGCTTCCATTCAGGTTGAAAAAGGAGATGAGTATGCACATGCGTGTGCTGTCGTGCGGGCTCTTGTGTGTGGCGCTGGGTGCGGCGGCTCAGCCGAGCTTTCAAGCGAGCGCAGGGCGCACGCTGATTCGTGCGGGGCATGTGATCGATGTGCACACGGGCAATGAGCTCGCCGATGAGACGGTGATTGTGCAGGGCGACAAGATTGTCGGCCTCGCGAAGACTGCGGACACGCCAGCCAAGGCGGGGGATCGCGTTGTTGACCTCGGAAACTATACGGTGCTGCCGGGGATGATCGATGTGCATGTCCACCTGACGATGGTGACGAACTTCGATCCGTATTTCGAGTTGTCGATGACGCCGGCGAAGGAGGCGATCCTGGGCGTGGAGAACGCGAAGACGACGCTGGAGGCGGGGTTCACGACGGTGCGCAATGTCGGCGCGGGTGGATGGACGGATGTCGCGTTGCGCGATGAGATCAACGCGGGGCATATTCCGGGACCGCACATGCAGGTGAGCGGGCCGCCGCTGGGCATTACGGGCGGGCATATGGATGAGAACCTGCTGCCGGAGCAGTATCACGTGCAGGCCGAGGGCGTGGCGGATGGGATCGCCGGTGTGCAGCACATGGTTCGCAACAACATTAAGTACGGCGCGGACCTGATCAAGATTGGCGCGAGCGGTGGTGTGTTGTCGAAGGGTGACGATCCGCAGGCATCGCAGTACACGCTGGAGGAGATGCAGGCGATTGTTGCCGACGCGCACAGGCTGGGCCGCAAGGTGGCGGCGCATGCGCATGGAGCGCAGGCGATTTTGTGGGCGAGCGAGGCGGGTGTGGACTCGATTGAGCACGGGAGCTACATCAATGATGAAGATATTGCGATGATGAAGAAGAACGGAACGTACCTGGTGCCAACGGCGTACCTGGTGGACTGGGGCCGCGAAAACTTGAAGCTGCCGCCCTTCTATGCGCAGAAGTTCGCGGATGTGGGCGTCGCGATGAAGGCGAATCACAAGCACGCGATCCAGGCGGGAGTGAAGGTTGCGATGGGCACGGATGCGGCGGTGTATCCGCATGGACTGAATGCGCATGAGCTGGATGTGTATGTGAATCAGTATGGGATGACGCCGCTGGAGGCGCTGAAGACGACGACGCTGAATGCGGCGGATTTGATGGGATGGACGGACAAGGTGGGATCGCTGGAGCCGGGCAAGTGGGCCGATGTGATTGCGGTGAGCGGCGATCCGCTGAAGGATATTCGGACGTTGCAGCATGTGAGCTTTGTGATGAAGGGCGGCGTGATCTACAAGGATGAGGCCGCGCCTGCGACGGTAGACAAGCTGAGCGCGGTTGCGCAGAGCAGCATGCCGGTGAGCGAGAATGATTTGAGGGTGGACAGTTTTTGATGGGTGCGGCTTGCTGATGGGTGCGGCTTTCTAATGGGTGCTACGAGGTTCGAGTACAGGTTTCGGTGGATTCTGCATGCGGTGATCATCGCGCTGGGGTTCTGGGCTCCATGGTGTGAGGCGCTTGGGTGGACGCGTCTGAGGACGTGGCTGGTGTTGTCGTCGTGGCTGTCGCGGACCGGATGGCTGTCGTTCATCGCGGCGACGAACGCGGTGCTGATTGCGGCGATTGTGCTGGTGGCTCTGGGCGCGTGGCTGCGCGTGTGGGGTGCGTCGTATGTGGGCGCGAGCGTGGTGAATTCGCGGTCGATGCACGGCGAGGCGATGCTGGCGGACGGGCCTTATCGTCGCACGCGCAATCCGTTGTACCTGGGGACGATCCTGCACATCATTGGGCTGTCGATTCTGATGCCGCCGAGTGGAGCGATCTTTTGCGTGGCGCTGATCTGGATTCTGAACGTGCGGCTCGCGGTGGCGGAGGAGCCGTTCCTTACGCAGCGATTCGGCGAACCGTATGCGGAGTATCGCAAGGCGGTGCCGCGGTTTCTGCCGTCGCCGACACCGCAGGTTTCGGCGGCAGGTAAGCCTGCACACTGGCTGCAGGGATTCTTCAGCGAGATCTATATGGTGGGCGTGGTCATCACGTATGCGGTCTTCGGCTGGAACTTCAACGCGACGACGATGATTCGCGGGGTGCTGATCTCGCTGGGCGCGTGGATGATTGTGAAGGCGCTGCTGCCGGCGGTGAAGTCAGAGACCGCAGGAGTGTCGAGCTGAGCTCGAGCACGTTGGCGGTTGCGTGGCCGAGAGCCGTGTTGTCGAAGATGACCCACTGGGCTGTGCAGGCAGAGTTGAGAAGTTGAGTGGCGAAGCGGCGAAGGAAGACTGAGTCGTATGCGGAATAGTAGGTGCGCGGTGTGCCGTGGAGTCGCCAGTAGCAGAGCCCGTCCCATCCGCCCGGCGCTGCGGCGAGCGGTGAACCCTTGGGAGGATCGGCGGCGACGCGCGCGATCTCGAAGCTGCGCAACAGGCGGTCGACGGGCGGAGTAAACCAGCTGGCGTGGCGCGGCTCGAGCGCGATGAAGCCGGTGTGCAGGTCCTGTGGATGGAGTTCGCGAATTGTGGTGAAGAACTCGTGTGCGAGCGCTTCGTCGAATGGGAGCTTCGGCGGAAGCTGCACGAGGAGCGGACCGAATTTCTCGCCGAGGCCGCGGACTTGCTCGAAAAACTTGTGCAATGGCGCGCCGCAGTTTGCGAGCTGCGCGGTGTGGGTGATGGCTTTCGGAAGCTTCACGGCGAAGCGGAAGTCTGGAGGTGTGCAGCGCGCCCATCGCTCCCAGGTCTTGCGCTGATGGGGACGGTGGAAGCTCGAATTGACCTCGACGCAGTTGAAACCGTGGGAGCATCGCTCCAGGTGACTGCCGGTTTCCGGAAAGTGCTGAGCATGTTGCTTCGGCAGCGTCCAGCCGGCAGTGCCGATGCGAATGGTTCGCATCGGTGCAAACGATTTGGAGTGGGCCTTCTCCATGTGTGATTGGACGCGCTTTTGCAGATGAAGAAGGGCGGTCTTTTGGGTGCTGAATATGAATGCTTGACTTTGTTGTGTGGCGGCGGGACACTTGGGCGCAAGTTCCCATTGGTATCTGCCGAGCCGTCGACCCGACCGGGTGTCGACGAGGGCTTTCTTTTGCAATCGTCCTTGCGGCTGCGCGTCGAGCTGTATCGCGGCAAGGGCTTTCGCGTGCCAGGCGGACGGACGTTCGTTTGGGTTCGGCTACGTTTTCGCTGTCAGGTTCTGAGCGCAGTTCCAACATTGTCTTGAGGAGAATGATCATGAATGCTATTTGCGTAAGCCGACTGCTTTCGGCTTCGTTTGTTATCTCTGCAGGTCTCGCAGTTGTACCGGTAATGCACGCGCAGTCCAATTCCGATGACAAGGTGCTCGTGATTCAGCGCGAGTTCACCAAGCCCGGCAAGGATGGCGCTGTGCATGAGGCCACCGAAGCGGGCTTCATTCGCGCCGTGCAAGCCAACAAGGGAAACATTCACTACATGGCATTAACGTCGCTGAGCGGAGTTAACCGCGCCATCTTCATCAGCGCGTATCCGTCGCTCGCAGCGGTGGACGCGGAGCGCAAGGCTATGCCTGCCGCGGCGGCGGCAGCGATGGACAAGGCGATGGTTGCCGATGGTGAGGCGCTTACCGAGACCGGATCCAGCGTTTGGCTGCGCCGCGATGACCTGAGCACGAACGTCGGCGGCCCGCCGGTTGGCATGCGTCTTCTGGAGGTCAGCGAGTATGTTGTGAAGCCCGGGCATGAGCATGAATTTGAGGAGTTGGCGAAGATGTACGTTGAGGCCGCGAAGAACATTCCGCAGTTTCACTGGACAGCGTTCCAGATGGCGTATGGACATTCTGAGGGGCCGACGTTTCTCGTGTTCACTGCGCTGAAGTCTGGCGCGGATGCGGATGCGGAGTTTGGAGCGGGCAAGGCCTTTGAAGAGTCGGTCGGGAAGGATGGGATGAAGAAGATCGCCGAGCTGGAGGCCGCATCTGTCGCGACTGAGATGACCAACCTGTTCGTGGTGAGCCCGAAGATGAGCCTTCCGACGGACGCGATGATCAAGTCCGATCCCGACTTCTGGAAGCCGAAGGCCAGTGCAGCGGCTGCGGCGAAGAAGCCAGCGGCGAAGCCTGCAGCGGCGAGTGGGCAGTAGTAGTGGTTGTGTAGTCATGGTCAAACGAATCGGCGTTGCCCTGAAAAGCAACGCCGATTCTGTTTGTGTGCAGTGTTCGTAGACGAGCTACGGAGCTGAGGCCGCGTCCAGTATCGGCTGGTCGAGGCCACGCACCGTGCGGCCCATCTGGCCCCGGAGGTCCAGCACGATCAGATCGTTGCTTCCGTTGCGCAGCCATGGGCCGGGAGCGTAGAGCGTTCGCTGCGGGCCGATGTTCCAGATGCGGCCGAGTGCGTGTCCGTTCAGCCAGAGCGCGCCTTTTGTGAACTCCCCGGTGTCGAGAAATGTGTCGCCGGTGGCGGTGAGATTGAAGGTGGCGCGATAGAAGCATGCGCCCTCGCAGGGTTTGCGAGAGAACTTCAGTGCGGTGAGATCGTTCATCGGCAGCGGATAGATCGACCAGTCGAGCAGGGGCTGGCCGGAGAGCGTGACCTGTTTTGTGATGCCGGCGCGCTCTCCGCCGATGAACTTGCCGAAGTTCACGCGACCTGTGTTCTCTACGAGGATGTCGAGGCGGGCGCGGCGTGTTGTTGCAGGTAGTGTCAGGTGGCTCTGTTTGAGGCGGCGGTCGAGAGTACCGACGAGCTTGCCATCCAGATAGACCAGCGCGTAGCTGTGCAGTTCATCGAGTGCGAGCTCGCCGCCGGCGTGTGGCTTGAGCGAGGTGCGATAGAGGAGGTAGCCGTAGGCCTGGTCGACGTCCTCCATGCTGAGAATTTGTTCTGAGTGAATCGGCGCGGGAAGGTTGTTCCAGAGCGAAGCGGCTTCGGTCATCTTTACTGCGGGGATTGTGATTGCGGGTGCGACCTCAGGTACGGGAGGAGGCGTGATGCCGGTTGCGCCGGCGATTACTTTGCGGAAGGCGTCGTATTTGGGCGTTGTGCGGCCACTCTCGTCGAGCGGCGAATCGTAGTCGTAGCTGGTAACGTCAGGCTGATACTCGCCGTCGTCCGTGCGGTTCGCACCGTTCATCCAGCCGAAGCTGGTGCCGCCGTGAAACATGTAGAGGCTGACGGAGTAGCCCTGCTCGAGGATCCACTTGAGATTCGCGGCCTCGGCAGCAGTGTTCGTGTGCGCGTGCTCGCCGCCCCAGTGGTCGAACCATCCGTCCCAGAACTCGCTGTTGAGGAAGGGACCGTTCGGGCGATACTTTTTCAGTGTGGCGAAGGCTCGCTGCGCTGCGCCGTCGTGCTCGGGATCGAAGTTGATGCCGACAGGAAGCTCGGGCAGTGAGCCGTTGGGCACCTGGGCTGGGCCGTCCGCCGTATAGAGCACCGACTGCGTGAAGCCGGCGTCGACGAGGTCTTTGCGAATCTGCTCCATGTAGTCGTGGTCGCTGCCGAAGGAGCCGTACTCGTTTTCAACTTGGGTGAGGACGATGGGGCCGCCGTTGCCGATCTGCAGGGGAGCGAGTTCCTTGCCTAAGCGCATGAGCCAACGACGGGCGGGTTCCATGAACTTCGGATCGGTGGTGCGGACCTTGGTTGCGTGATCCTTGAGCAGCCATGCGGGATAGCCGCCGAACTCCCACTCTGCACAGGCGTATGGCCCGGGGCGAAGGATGACGTAGAGGCCCTCCTGCTGGGCCTCGCGGATGAATTCGGCGACATCGTTGTTGCCGGAGAAGTCGTAGACGCCGGGGAGGGGCTCGTGCACGTTCCAGAAGACGTAGGTGGTGATGGAGTTGAGGCCCATGGCGCGCGCCATGCGCAGGCGGGCGCGCCAGTATTCGCGCGGGATCCGCTGATAGTGCATCTCGCCGGAGATGACTTGGAACGGCTTGCCATCCAGAACGAAGTGACCGTTCTCAACACTAAAGTGATGAGTGGCGGGGGGCTGTGCGAGGGCATATCCGCCGATCGTGAAGCTTAACAGCAGGAACGCAATCCATCTGAAGCGCAAGCGAGTTCCTCGATGTGGATTAAACGATGAGGCTCGCATGGATAGCGAGCCTCGTGAGTCGTCAACAGTCTAAATGGCTACAAGTTCTCTAGCGGACGGGGAACGGGTTGCGTTCGTTGAACTGAATCTGGTGCCAGTAGGGATAGGCGAGCTTTGTTGCACTGGCTTCGTCGAGCTTTGCAACTTGTTCGGACGTGAGCTTCCAGTCGACGCTGGCGAGGTTGGCGCGGAGTTGTTTTTCGTCGCGCGCGCCGATGACGAGTGTGGAGACGGTGGGGCGGCGCAGCAGCCAGTTGAGAGAGATCTGCGGGATGGATTTGCCGGTCTCTTTGGCGACGTCGTCGAGCGCGTCGACAACCTTGTAGACGTACTCCCAGTCGGGTGTGGGGCCGGCGTCGACGACTGACTTGTTGTGCAGGCGGCTGGTTTCGGGAAGCGGCTGGCCGCGGCGTATCTTGCCGGTGAGGCGGCCCCAGCCGAGCGGTGACCATACAAGTGCGCCGACGCCCTGATCTAGCGCGAGCGGCATCAGCTCCCATTCGTAGTCGCGGCCGATGAGCGAGTAGTAGACCTGGTGGCCGACGTAGCGCGACCAGCCGTAGCGCTCGGAGACGCCGAGCGATTTCATGAGGTGCCAGCCGGAGAAGTTGGAGCAGGCGATGTAGCGGACCTTGCCTTCGCGCACGAAGTTGTTGAGGGTGTCGAGCGTCTCTTCGACGGGTGTCGTTCCGTCGAAGGCGTGCATGTGGTAGACGTCGATGTAGTCGGTTTGCAGGCGCTTCAGGGAGCCGTGGAGTTGATCGATGAGATGGTAGCGCGAGCTGCCGACGTTGTTGGCGCCGGGGCCGAAGCGGAAGGTGGCTTTGGTCGAGATCAATACGTCTTCGCGCTTGAGGTGCTTGATGGCCTGGCCGAGGACCTCTTCGCTTTTGCCATCGGAGTAGCCGTCGGCGGTGTCGAAGAAGTTGCAGCCGGCCTCCATGCAGATGTCGATGAGCTTGCGGGCTTCGTCGGTCTGCGTGTCGCCCCAGGCGGCGAAGAAGTCATTGCCGGCTCCGAAGGTTCCGGTGCCGAAGCAGAGTTCAGGAACCTTGAAGCCGGAGCGGCCGAGGGTGCGGTATTCCATGGGGGACCTCGCGGGAGTGGGCTGTCGAAGCTCGGTATGCAGCTTGGATGCAGACGTACGTCAAGCCGATTCTTCACATTTCCATCTGCGAAGCCCGCAGTTAGGACATTTCCTGGCAAGGCTTTTGTAGCCGAAACTCCGAGCGTAGAATCCATGCCCGCAACGTGGACAACGGAACCGAATCACAACATTCCAGACGGCCACGAGGGCAACCATAAGGCTCACTGGGGTGATGAACAGCCACCAGCCTTCCGGTATTTTCAACCGGTCGAAAATCCAGAAGACACCCATATTGACGGGTATCCAACCGGCGAAGAGCAACCAGCCCAATCGCACCAAATTGCGGCGCCGCCGCCAACGCTCGGCACAATCGGATGCCGAGAATGCATCCGATGCTACGGGCGCGCTGCTTGGATTCATAGAACCGTCGCTGCGTCCTTGGCGAAGTAGGTGACGATGAAGTCGGCGCCGGCGCGGCGGATGCCGAGGAGGCTTTCGAGCATGGCGCGCTCGGGCTCGAGCCAGCCGCGCTGGAAGGCGGCCTGGAGCATCGCGTACTCGCCGGAGACCTGGTAGGCGCCCATGGGGACGTCGAAGCGCTCGCGTGCATCGCGGATGATGTCGAGGTACGGCATCGCGGGCTTCATGAGGATCATGTCCGCGCCCTCGGCGAGGTCCTGCGCGATCTCGCGCATGGCTTCGCGGCGGTTGGCGCCGTCCATCTGGTAGGTGCGGCGGTCGCCGAACTGCGGCGCGGAGTCGGCGGCTTCGCGGAAGGGGCCGTAGAACGCGGAGGCGAACTTGGAGGCGTAGCTGAGGATGGGAATGTTGTGCCGATTGGCGGTGTCGAGCGCGGAGCGGATGGCGGCGACGCGTCCGTCCATCATGTCGCTGGGCGCGACGACGTCGGCACCGGCTGCGGCGAGAGAGGCTGCGGCTTTCGCGAGGAGCGCGAGAGTCGCGTCGTTCTCGATCGCGTAGTCTTTCCCGTTTTGAGTGACGACGCCGCAGTGGCCGTGCGAGGTGTACTCGCAGAGGCAGACGTCGGCGATGAGCACGAGAGACTTTGCGGCGGAGCTTTGCTTGAGCGCGCGCAGGCCGCGCTGCACGATGCCGTCATCGATCCAGGCGCCGGTGCCGTGCTCGTCTTTTTCAGTCGGAAGGCCGAAGAGCAGGAGACCGCCGATGCCGAGTGCGGCGCAGGTCTCGGCTTCCTTCACGGCTTCGTCGACCGAGAGATTGAAGACGCCGGGCATGGAGGCGATCTCGCGGCGAACGCCTTCGCCCTCGCAGAGGAAGAGCGGGTAGACGAGGGCGCCGGGATGCAGGTGCGTCTCGCGCACGAGCGATCGCATCGCAGGTGTGGAGCGCAGCCGCCGCAGCCGAGTCGCGGGAAAGTTCATGGTCTCAGTCTAGCCTCGCCCACCTCATCAGACGCGCAACTCGTCGAGAAGATTCGTGAGCTCGGCCGGCAGGGGCGTGCGGAACTGGAGCGGCTTGCCGGTGCGGGGATGGGTGAAGTCGAGCTCGGCGGCGTGGAGGAAGTTGCGATCGAGCGCGAGCGTTTCATCGGTGGAGGAGCGCGCGGTGCGCGCGATGTGATGCGGCGCGCCGTAGAGCGTGTCGCCGACGATGGGATGGCCGAGCGATTGCATGTGCACGCGGATCTGGTGCGTGCGGCCGGTTTCGATGCGGACCTGGAGCAGCGTGAATTTTCCGTGAGTCCCGTCGATGCGTTCGAGCACGCGCCAGTGCGAGACGGCGTGGCGGCCGTCGGCGCGTCGCGTGGTCATGCGCGTGCGGCGCACAAGGTCGCGGCTGACGGGAAGATCGACTGTGCCTTCGTTGGCCTTGAGGCTGCCGTGCGCGAGCGCGATGTAGACCTTGCGCATGTCGCGTTCGGCGAAGCCTTCCGCCAGCTTGCGATGCGTGAAGTCGTTCTTCGCGACGACGATGAGGCCGCTGGTCATCTTGTCGAGACGGTGCACGATGCCGGGGCGATTGCCACCCGTGGCAGAGAGCTTCTGGCCGAAGTGGAAGAGCAGAGCGTTGACGAGGGTGCCGCGGTTGTCGTCGAGTGAGCCCGCGCCAGCGTGCACCATCATGCCCGCAGCCTTATTGATGACGGCGAGGTCGTCGTCTTCGTAGACGATGTCGAGCGGAAGGTCTTCGGGTTCGGCGCGAAGGGCAGCGGGTTGGGGATCGCCTTCGATATCGATCTGTTCACCGCCGCGGAGCTTGTGGCTTGCCTTGGCGATGGAGCCGTTGACGGTGACCTGACCGTTTTCGATGAGCAACTGCACTCGGCCGCGGCTGATGTGCGGGAGGGCCTTGGCGAGGTAGGCGTCAACGCGCATCTTCGCCGCGGCGGCTTCGGCGATAAAGCTGCGAATGCCGGCTTCGGGTTCGAGATCCTCGAGGACGTGAATCTCCCGCGGCATGGACTCCAGAGGCTTCAGCCCTTCGTAGCGGGGGGCGTCGGGCGTGGTGGGTTCGTTGCGTGTGCCGGCTGTGTTGGCAATGCGGAGGTAGGGATTGGATGGGTCGGGGAGATTCTCACGCATCAGCTCCGCGGTGTCCCACATCTCCTTGCGCTCGTCGCCGTTCTGCGATGGCTGGGCTCCGTCTGAGAGCTCCTTTTCGAGATCGCGCGCATCGTTGATCTGGGTGCGAATCTTGCGGTACTCGGCGCGAACGGATTGGCGGCGCTTTCCCTTGGGCAGCATGTTTTTTGAGGGCATCAGCGAACCTCCTGTTGACGCGCGCGTGGAATGAAGGTGAGCAGGCAGGCTCCGAAGACGATAGCTGCAAGTGCAATCCACTGCGACACATCTAATAGGTTATGCGAGAGCGGCTGCGCTTGCGGCGGATCTGGCACGCGCAGCATGTCGAGCAGAAAGAGAATTGTGCCACTGGCGATGAAGCCGATGGCAGCAACGCGGCCGGGTTCGCGCATGCGGCGCAGCAAAGCGAACAGCGTGCCGCAGAGAGCGAGCGCAGCAGCTGCAGAGTAGAACGCGACGGGATGCACGCGTGTGCCGGAGCTCGCGGCACGAATTCCCCATGGCAGCCGTGTGGGAAGGCCGCCGCCTGTGCCTGAGGCTGCGTCGGCGAGCGAGAGGGCGCTCCACAGCAAAGCGCCGCAGGGCGCCCAGGCGTCCATCACCCGCAGCAGCGGAAGGCGCTTCCAGCGCAGCCAGAGAGCGACGGGGATCGCAGTGACGACCAGGCTGAGATAGCTGATCGAGGAGAAGCCGAGGATGTCGCGGAGGGAGAGCGTGAGTTGGCCGTGCTCGACGACGACGAACAGCGCGAGGCCCAACAGGCGCGAGAGGACGAAGGCTGCGGCGATGGCGAAGACGCCGGCGTCCCACAGTGCTTCGGGTTCAAGAGATCGAAACGGGGCCGTACGCAGGCTGAGCCATAGCGCGGCGAGCATGCCGGCGATTGCGATAACAGCGTAAGCGGGGATATGCAGGCCGAAGACGGCGAAGCAGGCCGCGGACAGCGCAGCGGAGAGATTCATGGTGCGAGAGGGAACGAAGACCGACCCGCGGGGCCGTGTGTGAAGCGCTGGTGAACCCGTCTTAAGACGGTGGGACCCGGCCGTGGCTCTTCAGGCATTCCGGACTGGCGGACATTGCACACCGAACCATGTATACGAGCTAGGCCCCTGTTCATTGAATGTTGGTTCAACCAGCGTGGATCACTGACACCTGCTTTGCAGGCCGGTCTCTGCGTTGGATGCTAACCGCACTTCGCCGGAATGGCAAACAGACTTGCAGACCACCTGCCTCCCACCCCAGCGACGTGTTCGCTCTCCGGGTGTCTCGCAGAACGAACTGACTAAAAGCTATAGCGCAGACCGAACTCGACGCGGCGTCCGTTGTCAGCCTGGTACGGCACGCCGAAGGTTGGTGAACCGAGTACGCCGCCGACGCTGGTTACGTTCAGGTGATTCAAGACGTTGGCGGAGCGGATGTTGGCGGTGAGCGTCTGCGGGTGCTCGGCCTTGTCATTGCGCGTGAGCCTGAAGGTGCGCTGCAGATTGGTGTCGAGGTAGACCTGCCACGGCATGATGCCCTTGTTGCGCGGGAAGACACCTTGCCCGCCGCTGGCGACGAGCGAACCCCAGGGCGTTGTGTAGCTGCAGGGTGAAGCATTGGGATTCGCGGAGCAGAGCGGCGTGTTCGCGGGAGCGTATTGCGGGCGGTCGTTGAAGTCACCGTCGCCGTTGTTGTCGAAACCTGTGGTGACGTTGTACGGCGCGTCGCCTCTGGAACGCATATTGAGGCTCCACTCGAGCTTCGCGGGGAGTTTCGTTGTAGTGCTGCCGAAGACGTTCCACAAGGGGTTGCCGCTGCGGCGCGCGATCTCACCTGCGTCAGAGGAAGAGCTCTGCGGCGCGAAGAAGGGATCGTTGTTAACGTCGTCGAAGACGTTGACGCGCACGGCGCCGACGTTGAACTGCACGTACTTGAGCTTGTGCTGTTCGAGTCCCATGAACTCTACGTTGCCGCCGCCCTGGCCGCTGTTCTGCAGTTGGTAGATGTTCAGGTTCGGCGCGCCGGGCCGTGGTCCGGTGGGTGAGCCGTTCAGCGGCGAGTTGATGTTGGGGCTGCGCGAGTAGTTCCAGATGCGCGCATTGTAGGCGTCAAACGAAAGGTTCCATCCGCCGGGCAGCGCCTTGGTGAAGCCGATGTTGTCGATATAGAAGCTGATGTTCGAGAGATGTGGATTGGTCGTGCGCATGCTCTCGATGACGGTCGGGTTGCCGCTGAATGGGTTGCCGTAGACGGGGTTGTAGACGCTGCTGGTGACGCGGTGCACGCCATCCATGCGCAGTAGTTCGGATTCGACTGACGTGCCGTAGCGACCGGTGAACGTGCCGATGTGCCCGTGCAGATTCCACGTGGCCTTCTTGTCCGGTGTCCAGCTGACGCCGAAGCGCGGCGTGGCGCCGTTCAGCACCGTGGGATTGTTCTGCAGGTAGTAGCGCATGCCCATGGCGAGATGCAGATTGGGGCGCACCTTCCAATCGTCCTGAAAGAAGAGCGAATCGGAATATTGTGTGTAGTCGACCTCAGGCGTGCCTGCAACGTTGCTGAAGGCAGTGGGTGCGCCGCCGGCAAGATTCAACTGTGCGCGGCGGTACTGCTCCAATCCGGTGATGATCGTGGTCTGACCCGGAATGGGCTGGTTGTTGCCGTCGAGCACCGGAGCGATGCCGCCGCCGAAGGTGTACGTGCCATTGAAGTTTGTCGTTAGCGAGCGGTGCTCGTCGTCGATGAAGAACTGGGTGCCGAACTTCAGCAGGTGATTCCTTGTGTTGAGAATCGCGTCGTCATCGGCTTCAAGCACGAGCTCGCGGATGCGCTGTGGGCCGATGGTCGCGCCACCGCCGGTGAATGCGCCGGCAACGCTGACCTGCGGCGCGGTGGAGATCGGCGTGTCCGTCTCACCGTCCCAACGGAAGCTGACACGCGTCTCGTGCATCAGCTTCGGCGAGATCGTCGTGACATTGGTTAGGCGCAGCACGTGCTCGTACTGCTGGCTGTCATAGCCGGTCTCGGGAAGATTTGTACCGCCAACGCCCAGGTTCTCGAGATGATTTACATCCGCGCCGTAGCTGGTGATGAAGGTGTCCTTCGGACCAAGCTGCCAGTCCATGCGCGCCAGACCAATCCAACGGCGCTGCGGGGTGGGGACCGTGACGACTGTGTTGACGGGATTGCCGGAGGAGTCGAGCGTGGTTGCATTCACCACGCCGACGTTGTCGATGCTGCGGTGCTCGAGGTTCAGCGTGAAGTTACTGTGCTGACGCATGATGGGACCCGTGAGTTCGAAGCCAAAGCGCTGCCTGCCGATCGACCCCTTGCTGTCGGAGAACGGATCGCGAGCGTTCATCCACGGGTTGCTGTCGGTCCCGAACAACGCGCCGTGATAGGCCTTCGCACCGGGCTTGGTGTAGACCTCGACGCGTCCGCCATCGAAGGGCGGCTCGCGGTACTCGGCGGAGAAGAGGTCAGGGTTCACCTTGATGTAGGCGATGGAGTCCTTCGGCGGCATGTGTGTGGAATCCTGGAAGCCGTCGACGGAGATGGTGGTGTTGGAAGGATTGCCGCCGCTGGCAGCCGCGAGCTGCTGGAGCTGTTGCAGAAGTTCGTCGGGATCGTCGGCGAGCGCCTGAAGCCGCTTGCCGGAGATGGTTTGCGTCGGTCCGGCAGAGGTCGGGCTTACCTCGGCGGTCTCCTCGGTGACATTCACCGTTGTCTCGACGGCCTCGGGTTGCAGCACAGCATTGAGCGCCTTGTGCAGCGGAACCTGCACCGTCATCGTCTGATTTGCGAAGCTCGTTGCGACGATCTGCAGATGATGCGATCCGTCGGCGACGCAGGGAAAGCGGAAGTGACCGTCGGAGCCGGAGGTCACTTTAGTGCCACTCTCGAGCGATACAGTTGCGCCTGGAATAATTGCGCCTGTCGTATCGACGACGGCGCCTGTCAGCGGTGCACCACTGCAGACGCTGCCATCGCTCTCTGCGGACGCGGCGGGCGCAGCCAGCAGGACAAGGCAGGCGACAGGAAGAACAAGGGATCTCATGCGTAAGGCTCTCTCAAAGTGTTGCAGTGACGGGGTGTTTCAGTGACGGGAAGGGGCGACGCGAAGGCGCCAACAGGTTCTCGCGAGCCGCCGGCAGGCCACTCGCTTTCTTCGTGTGTACAGAAGCCAATACGCAGAAGTAGGCCGCGAGGTTCCGGGTGGACGCCGACTGCGGTGACAATGAACCGCGAAGGTAAAGAAGCGCTGCGAACGGTAAAATAGAAAAGACGACTTTTCTGAAGATTCGAGGAACCTCTATGAGCACTACGACCGCGCCCGCTGCGCAACTGGAAGCCCTGGCCCGCGCCCACGGATTGACCCTGACGGGCGCAGAGCCGGGCACTGACTTCTCGGGCCATCCAACGGCCCGCGCCATGATGGCACTCGCCGCCGAACCCAAGCACAGCCTGCTGCTGGAGCTGGGTGAGCGCTTCGACGCTGCTGATCCGAAGTTTGAGGCGGAGCTGAACAGCTTCTTCGCGGAGGCGGCGCAGCGGCTACGTAACCCGCGGCCGGAGTGCTACTTCACAATGCTGGGACTTCCGCTCAGCTTCGACAACTTCGCGTGGCCGTTCCATGCGTCGACGTCGGGCGCCGACACATTCATCGTGCATGGACAGATCAACCTGGAGACCGGCGGCGAAAGCGTCCTGCACGCCAAGGTTTCGGCCTCGCTGACACGCACCTTTGCTGAGGTGGTTGCCGCGCTCGAGCAGCCGTTCGCCGAAAGCTTCATCTATAACGCGGTGCGCAAGACGCTGGACCAGGGACAGCTCGAACTGGTGAAGTCGGGCAACCGCCAGCCTGTTCCTGTCACAACGCGGTATCACTCGGCGAAGCAGAATCGCTTCATCTTCAACGACACGACGGAGCAGCAGCGGACGCACTTCCTTGCGGGCAAGATCTTCTGGCTGAGCGGCGTGCTCGGCGGCGGCGCGCCGGTGTGGATCACTGACCCGCGCGATGCGCAGTATCTGAACACGACGACTGCAGAGCTGGCGAAGGCTGCTGGCGCGCTCGCGGGCGAGGGACTGCTGTCACTGAGCGGCAGTGGGGAATGGGCATCAGCGACCGCGAAGCTCCAGGAGCAGCACGAGCGGTTTGAGGCCGAGGTGCAGGACGGCCTGAAGTTCATCAAGCCGAGCTTCAACGAAGAGATGCGCGCCGGCCACACCAACATGTAATTTGCTACGCTTCCATCTCCAGCAACGCATTCCACGCAGGCTCATCCACGGCGACACCAAGCCGCAGGCTCTCCTCGCGGATGCGCAGTGTCCCCTCGCCGGGATAGCTTGCGATGTGGCCGGTCTCAATCGGTGTGGCCGCGTGGAGAAAGTCGATGGCGCCTGCGGCGATTCGGTTGAGCTCTTCCATCGATGTGAGGGCGGACGGTGCGAGCGCGAGGAAGATCTGCGACTGCCCCACCTCCTGCAAGGGATTCGCGGGAATCTCGAAGGTCGCGCGGCCGTCAGCCAGCATCGCCGCGAGTACGTCCAGCACAAACGCCAGGCCGGACCCCTTCCACAATCCAATGGGCAGCGCGCGTTGCGTGCGCTCGATCGCCGCAGGATCGCGCGTCAGTTCACCATGCTCGTCGAATCCGCCGGGAAACGGCAGCACCTCCCCGCGCTCGCGGTACGCGGAGAGCGTGCCGTAGGAGAACTGCGACATGGCGATATCGAGCACGATCGGTGCGCTGCGGTCGGCTGCATCGCGTCGCGGCACAGCAATGATCAACGGATTGTTGCCGACTGCGGGCGTCGTCGCTCCCCAGGGCGGCAGATTCGGCAGCGTGTTGGTCCAGCACATCGCGGCGAAGCCGGCCTCGGCCGCCTGCCAGCCGTAGCTTCCGCCGCGTAGCCAGTGCGTGGTGTCGGCCAGTGCGACGGCACCGAGACCGTTGGCGCGCGCCAACTCCATCGCGCGAGTCATCGCCGTCTGCGCGGCCAGATTGCCGGGGCCGCGATGGCCCGTCCAGCGCTCCAGCGCACCGAAGCTCGCGACGCGCTCCGGCTCAGCGCGTGGATCGATGCGGCCGGCGAGTACCATCTCGGCGAAGCGGGGCACACGCGCAATGCCGTGAGTGCGAACGCCGTCGCGATCGGTCTCGGCGATCAACTGTGCGGCGAGCGCCGATCGCTGCCCAACCCCGAGTTTCAAGAGAACGCGCTCGATATGCGCGTGCAGTTCCTCAAAAGGGACGCGAACCATGCACACATTAGAACCCACTGCATCGATTGCGAGCACGCGATCGTCGCAGGAAACATCCGAAGACGCTAGACTGAGGCGGTGGCGAGCTTGCGCTTGCCTTGCTGCCCGAGTCTTCTGCGAGGTTCGTCACTTGCGCGTGTCTCTCTATCGCCCCCTCTGCATCCTCGCGCTTCTCGCCTCATGCGCGCCCGCGTGGTCCGCGCCCCGGCAACGACGATCGCCGCCCGCCGGCACCGATGTCGTGATGCTCAGCGATCTGCACTTCGATCCGTTCTACGATCCCGCAAGGATCTCCGAACTGCGCCGCGCCTCCATCACGGAGTGGCCGGAGATTCTCTCCAGGCCCGAGTCCGCCACGCGCGTCAGCATCTTCAGTCAGCTCCAGAGTGCATGTGGTGTACGCGGCACAGATTCGCCCTGGCCGCTGGTGACTACGGCCCTCCGTGAGGCGAAGCAGACGCAGCCTGCGCCGCTGTTCGTCACAGTCAGTGGGGACCTGCTCGCGCACGGATTCATCTGCAAGTTCCGCAGGCTCGAGCCCGCTGCGACCCCGGCCGAGGCCTCTGCCTTCGCCGCGAAGACCATCGCCTTCCTCACGCAGCAGCTTCGTGCTGCCTACCCGTCGGCCCCTGTCTATTTCGCCCTCGGCAACAACGACTCCGGCTGCGAAGACTATAGCGAGACGCCCGGAAGCGCCTTCCTCAAGTCTGCAGGCGTCAGCTTCGCCGCGAGCGTTCACGATCCCGAAGCGCGCGCGTCGCTCGCCGCCAGCTTCCCGCGCTTTGGCGACTACAGCGTGATGCTGCCCGCGCCGATGCAGAACACGCGCCTGATCGTGCTGCAGGATAGCTTCGAGTCCACGCACTACAGAGAGTGCAACGGCAATCCGAGCGCCGCGCCCGCCGCCCAACAGATCGCATGGCTGCACAAGGAGCTAACCGAGGCGCGCGCGAACGGTGAACAGGTGTGGGTGATGGCGCATATTCCGCCTGGCATCGATGTCTATACCACCTATCACCGCTATCTCTTCGCGCCCGGCGAAGCCTGCAACGTTAAGCAGCCGCAGATGTTTCTGAACAACGGCGCACTGGGTGACACGATCGCGGAGTTCGGTGATGTCGTTCGCCTCGCGATCTTCGCGCACACGCACATGGACGAAATCAAGCTGCTGCATGGCCCTGACGGCAACGCAGTACCCGCGAAGCTGGTGCCTTCGATCTCGCCGATCAACGGCAACGATCCATCGTTCATCGTTGCGCAGGTCACTCCGCAGACCGCGACCATCAAGGACTACGAGGTCTATTCCGCCGCCAACGCGCAGGGTGCCAATTGGAGCCGCGAGTATCGCTACTCGGACGTCTACCATCTCCCTGACTTTTCCGCGAAGTCTGTCGACCAACTTACGATTGCGCTCATCGACGACAGGAGCGGAGAGGACGAGACCAGCCGCGTCTACGAGCGCTACTTCCTCTCCGGCGGTGGCACGTTCGCTGCACTCGGCCTGCAGCGTCTCTGGCCGGCTTACAGCTGCTCTCTGCGCGAGCTCGACCCCGCGAAGTTCCGCCGCTGCATGTGCCCGGGCGCGCCTGCGCAGCCCGCACCTGCTCCAGCGACGCCGTGAACTGCTACGATGTCTTTCGCGTGTTCTTCATGAGATCGCGCCGGACAGACGCATGAGCGCAGCAGCCACACCCGGTAAAAAACTCCGCGAGGCCGTCAAGGCAGAGCAACCGCTGCAGATCGCCGGCGCGATCAATGCCTACAACGCACGAATGGCGGAGCGCACCGGCTATCGTGCGGTCTATCTGTCGGGCGGAGGCGTTGCCGCTGGGTCGCTCGGCATGCCTGACCTCGGCATTTCGACGCTCGATGACGTGCTCATCGACGTTCGCCGCATCACCGACGTCTGCTCGCTGCCGCTGCTGGTCGACGCGGACACCGGCTTCGGCGGAGCTTTCAATATCGCCCGTACCATTCGGTCGCTGACGAAGGCCGGAGCCGCCGGCTGTCACATCGAGGACCAGGTTCAGGCCAAGCGCTGCGGCCACCGGCCGGGCAAAGCAGATCGTGCCGAGCGAGGAGATGGTCGACCGCATCAAGGCCGCCGTCGACGCACGCACCGACGCGAGCTTCGTCATCATGGCCCGCACCGACGCCCTCGCGCAGCGAAGGGCTGCAAGCTGCGCTCGACCGCGCCGCCGCCTGCGTCGAAGCCGGCGCCGACATGATCTTCCCGGAAGCCGTGCGCGAGCTCGAACAGTACCGCGCTTTCGCGGAACGCACTGCGCGTTCCGGTTCTCGCCAACCTCACCGAGTTCGGCGCAACGCCGCTCTTCACGCTCGACGAGCTGCGCACGTCGGCGTCGGCCTCGCGCTCTATCCGCTCTCCGCCTTCCGCGCTGCCAACGCCGCTGCGCTGCGCGTCTACGAGGCAATTCGGCACGATGGCACACAGCGAGCCGTCGTCGACACGCATGCAGACCCGCGCCGACCTCTACGACTTTCTCGACTACCACTCCTACGAGCAGAAGCTCGACGAGCTCTTTGCCAAAGACAAAGAGGCAACCACACGAACTGACAAGCAAGGTGCACTATGAGTGAGACAGCTACCGCTCCGGCCGCTGCCGGATTCAAACCGAAGAAGTCCGTTGCGCTCTCCGGCGTCACCGCGGGCAACACCGCGCTCTGCACCGTCGGCCGCACCGGCAACGACCTCCACTATCGCGGCTACGACATCCTCGATCTCGCCGCGAAGTGCGAGTTCGAAGAGGTCGCCTATCTGCTGCTCTACGGCAAGCTGCCCACGCGCGCCGAGCTGAGCGACTACAAGCAGCGCCTGCGCGGCCTGCGCGGCCTGCCCGCAGGCGTGAAGACTGCGCTCGAGCAGCTCCCCGCCAGCGCGCATCCGATGGACGTGCTGCGCGTCGGCGTCAGCGTGCTCGGCACGCTCGAGCCCGAGCCCGCAGACGCACACGCCGCAGACCGGCGCTCAACATCGCCGACCGGCTGATGTCGTCGCTCGGCTCGCATGCTGCTCTACTGGCATCACTTCGCCAACGGCGGCAAGCGCATCGAGGTCGAAACCGCGGACGACTCCATCGGCGGCCACTTCCTCCATCTGCTGCACGGCAAGCCGCCGAGCGAGGAGTGGGTGCGCGCCATGCACGTCTCGCTCATCCTCTACGCCGAGCACGAGTTCAACGCCTGCACCTTCACTGCGCGCGTCATCGCCGGCACCGGCTCCGATATGTACTCGGCGATCGCCGGAGCCATCGGCGCACTCAAGGGCCCCAAGCACGGCGGCGCCAACGAGGTCGCGCTCGAGATCCAGCAGCGCTACCACTCGCCGGACGAGGCCGAGAAGGACATCCGCGCGCGCGTCGCCAACAAAGAGGTCATCATCGGCTTCGGCCACCCGGTCTACACCATCTCCGACCCGCGCAACGTCGTCATCAAGAAAGTCGCGCACGATCTCTCCGTCTCCGACCGGCGACCTCGCGATGTACAACGTCGCCGAGCGGCTCGAGAGCGTGATGTATGAGGTCAAGCGCATGTTCCCCAACCTCGACTGGTTCTCCGCCGTCGCGTATCACGTGATGGGCATTCCCACAGCGATGTTCACGCCGATCTTCGCCATTGCGAGGACGAGCGGGTGGTCGGCGCACATCATGGAGCAGCGCGCCGACGGCAAGATCATCCGCCCCGCGGCGAACTACACCGGCCCGGAGGATTTGGAGTTCGTGCCTATTGAGGAGCGGAGCTAGTGAACGCTAAAAGTATGGGAAGGTTATCTGCTTCCCTAACGCGTCAACACTTGTTCGTCCTTATGGCGATGACTTTGGCGGCCCCATGGAATGGACAGGCTCAGGCGAAGATCTCGTGCCAGATCGAGTACACGGACATGAATCAGATCGACTACGGTCCTCTGGCCTTGAGTTCGAAAGGCGGCATCGCAATGGATCCAGACGGCGTACTTGTGCCCGGGGTTTGTGTTGGCTTGTTCAAAGAGAAAGACCATCAACTGATAGCAAGCGAAAAGACAAATGATGCCGGTCACTTCGAATTCAGTGGCGTTCCGACAGGTGAGTATCGATTAGTAACGAGCGCCGACGGCTTTCCTCCCGCAAATGCAAAGGTCAGAATCGCGTCGGGCTTTGACCACAAGCCTCTGATTATTCACCTTATCCCAGGTGCCATCGATACAACTAGCTATGTTGATCTGAAGAAATCGAAACACTGAGCCCATTCATGTCCGCACACATCTCCAACGTCCGTCCGCCTTTCGACCAGGTCCTCGTCGACATTGTCGACTACGTCCGCGACTACAAAATCACCAGCTCTCTCGCTTACGAGACAGCGCGCTACTGCCTGCTGGACACGCTCGGCTGCGGCCTGCAGGCGCTCGACTTTCCGGCCTGCACCAAGCTGCTCGGTCCCGTCGTTCCCGGCCTCACGATGAAGAACGGCACGCGCGTTCCGGGCACAAGTTACGAGCTCGATCCCGTGCAGGGCGCCTTCAACATCGGCGCGATGATCCGCTGGCTGGACTTCAATGACACGTGGCTTGCCGCCGAGTGGGGGCATCCGTCGGACAACCTCGGCGGCATCCTCGCCGTCGCTGACTGGCTCAGCCGCAGGTCTCCGAGTGACGGGGCAAGCGGCTCACCATGCGCGATGTATTGACATCAATGATTCAGGCGCACGAGATCCAGGGCTGCCTCGCGCTCGAGAACTCCTTCAACAAGGTCGGCCTCGATCACGTCGTGCTCGTGAAGGTCGCGAGCACTGCCGTCGTCTCGCATCTCCTCGGCCTCACGCGCGAGCAGATGCTCAATGCCGTTTCGCTTGCCTGGGTCGACGGCCAGTCGCTGCGCACCTACCGCCACGCGCCCAACACCGGCTCGCGCAAGAGCTGGGCCGCCGGCGACGCGACCTCGCGCGCCGTCCGCCTCGCGCTCATCGCGCAGACTGGCGAGATGGGCTACCCCTCGCGTGCTCACCGCAAAGACCTGGGGCTTCTACGACGTCAGCTTCCGCGGCAAGGAGTTCAAGTTCCAGCGGCCCTACGGCAGCTACGTGATGGAGAACGTGCTCTTCAAGATCTCCTTCCCTGCGGAGTTCCACTCGCAGACCGCCGTCGAAGCCGCCGTCACACTGCACGCGCAACTCGCAGCGAAGGGCCTCACGGCCGCGGACATCAGACGCGTCACCATCCGCACGCACGAAGCCGCGATTCGCATCATCGACAAGCAGGGCCCTCTCGCGAACCCCGCTGATCGCGACCACTGCATCCAGTACATGGTCGCCGTGCCGTTGATCTTCGGCCGCCTCACCGCGGAGGACTACGAGGACGCGCGCGCGCTCGATCCAGTCTGGGGCAAGCGCATCGACGAGGTCCGTTCGCGCATCGTGTGCGTCGAAGACGCGCAGTTCACCGCCGACTACCACGACCCGAACAAGCGCTCCATCGCCAACGCGCTCACGGTCGAACTCACCGATGGCACGGTGCTTCCGGAGGTTGCTGTCGAATACCCCATCGGCCACCGCCTGCGCCGTGGCGACGGTATTCCGCTGCTGCTTGAAAAGTTCGAGACGCAACCTCGCGCGGCGCTTCGACAAGGCGCAGCAGCAGCGAATTCTCGATGCCTCGTCCGACCAGGCGAGGCTTGAAGCGATGCCTGTCGACGATTACGTCAGCCTCTATGTCGTCTAGCGCGCTCAGCGCAGCGGAATATCGATGACCTCGATGGTCAGCGGCGGAACGGTGTGCTCATCTCCGAACCGCTCACGCGCATCGTCGACTTCTCCGGATGAATGAACTCCGGATCGTTGATGCTGTTCGTCGCTTCATAGGAAGCGCCATGCAGCGAGTTGACCTCCGCCGTGTGCGCGCCTGAGAGTCCATCGATCTTCAACGAGAGCGGCTGGGGCTTGTCCGACGCGTTCACCAGCTTCAGGTGCAGCGTCTTCGTGTTCGACGACACTGTCGCCGAGTAGAAAAATCGCGGCCCGGCGCCGTTCACCGAACTCTTCGCCGTGCCGTCGCCGAGATGCGCCGAGAACAGGCATTGTGCGTAGTAGCTCGGCGAGCCATAGCTGTGCAGCACGTCATAGCCAATCAGATCGGTCGGCCACTGCATTGCGCCGGGGTTCACATTCACGAACAGCGGGGCATAGCTTGCCATCACGATCAGGTCGCTGTTGCGCTCCATGGAGGTCATCCACGCTGCATCACCGAGTGCGTCGCCAAAGTTCGGCGTCGGCGAGCCCGAGCGCGTGGCCCACTCGCCTACGAAGACCTTCGGTCCCGTTGCGCGGAGCATCGTCATAGTGATGCACCAGCGCGAACATATCCGCCGGCGACTTGTAGTAGTGGTCGTCAATCACATCCGGCTGCGCGCCCGGATCATCGACCTTGATCGGCGCCGTTGCGATCAGCTTGTACTGCGGGAAACTTTTGCGCAGCGCGAGCGCAATCTGTGCGAAACGCGCGGGGTACGAGCCCGACTTGTCGAACCAATCCTCGTTGCCGATCTCGATATAGTGCAGCGGGAACGGCGCGGCATGGCCATCCTTTGCGCGCTGCGCCCCCCATTTTGTCGAGGTGTCACCGGTCACATACTCCACCTCGTCCACTGCGTCCTGCACGTAGGGTTCGAGGTCCTTCCCCGGCGCAACGTGCTCGCCACGCAGCGAGTAGCCCGCATACACCGCGAGCACCGGCTCGATCTTCAGGTCCTCACACCACTCCAGAAACTCCAGCAGACCGAGGCCATCGGTCGACCAGTAGGTCCACGGCGCCTGGTGCCCGGGCCGGTCAACCACTGGCCCAATCGTCTTCTTCCAGTCAAAGCGGTCGACGATTCTGTCGCCCTCGAGATAGTTCCCTCCCGGCAGGCGCAGGAAGTTTGGGTGCATCGCTGCCATACGCTCCATGAGGTCGATACGGTTGCCGTTCGCGCGATTGTTGTACGTCGGCGGAAACAGCGAGACGAGTTGCAGCCACAGCTTGCCGGGCCGCTCCACGGTCAGCTCCAGGTGATTCGCACCTGACTCCTTCGCTTCGCCGGTCGTCAGCGTGTACTCATATTGCGACCAGTCGCCGGTATGCAGCGGAACCTCGGCCTTCGCCAGCACCTCACCCGTCGCGTCGTTGATGAGTTTCGCGGTCAGCGGCCCTATGTCGCCGTCGGTCTTCGCATACAACGATCCGTGATAGGTAGTGTGCGGGTGCACCGCCATGCCCCACCAGCCGGAGTTCGCCAGGCCTGCCGGGCCCGTGGACGTCGCGGAGTCAACAGTCAACTTCACGCTGTACGGCAGAGCCTTGCTCGGCCCTGTCTCGCGGTCCTCACCCATCGTCGCCGCCGCGTTCCCTCGCTGCACTACCGTCCACGCCTCGGGGCCGGCCCAGCTGCCGCGCACCGTGCGATTGCGCACCATCTCGGCGTAGAGTCCACCGTCATACGAGTGATTGATCTCCTCCGTCATCAACCCATAAAGCATCGGGCTCACGGGGGTGACGATCTGCGCGGGATCGATCGTCAGCGTCGCCGGCCCTCCCTGCTGGGCGGCACAAGGGCGAAAGGAAAGGACAATCGCTGCGGAGAGGGCGAGGCGTGACAGAATTTTGCTGTTCATAGCTCGCTGTCCAGATTACTCCGGACCTCGCGTATTCTGGGGCTCGATGATGACAGACTCCGCCATGCTCGAGGTTGCGCTCGAGGAAGCCCGCATCGGCCTCGCCGAGGGCGGCATACCTATCGGGGCGGCGATCTTCCGGGCGGACGGGAGGCTCATCAGCCGCGGCCACAACCGGCGCGTGCAGCAGGACGACCCCTCCATCCACGGCGAGACCGATGCGTTTCGCCGCGCGGGACGCCAGCGCAGCTACCGCGACCTCATCATGGTCACCACGCTCGCGCCTTGCTGGTACTGCAGCGGTCTCGTCCGCCAGTTCGGCTTCCGCAAGGTCATCGTCGGCGAGTCGCGCACCTTCCAGGGCGGCATTGACTGGTTGCGTTCGCTCGGCATCGAGGTCGTCGATCTCGACTCGCAGGATTGCTTCGACCTGCTCAACGGCTTCATCGTTGCGCATCCCGAGATCTGGAACGAGGACATCGGGGTTGACTAAGGACTGCGCGGTCGACTGACCGCCATCATTCGCGCGTCAGCGCCGTGATCCTCTCGGCTTCGCCTGGCCAGCGCGCAATCAACTCCGCACGCGGCGCCGAGCTATAGTCCGCAAACTCAAAGCCCGGGCTCACCGTGCATCCCAGCAGTGCCCAGCCGCACGCATCTGCGTTCTCCTGTGCCGACGCAAGCAGCCGCGAACCCTGCCACACGCCACGCTCGACAACCACCTGTGGCCTTTCGCCTGCATGCAAGTTGCGGCCAATGACCACGCGCCGGCTGCTGCCATCAGGATGTAGTTGCAGCATCTCCACTGCATCGCCGGCGTAGTGATGAAAGATCTCGTCGCTCTGCAACAGGTGCATCTCGCTGAATGTGTCGGGCTCGAGCAGGTAGTAGATGGCTGTGCCCGTATGCCGCGGCTTGTCGTAGCGGCCATCGCTGAAGTTCTCCGGCGAAATCATCTCGTCTGCCTGATACGTGCGGACGAACCATCCGCCCTCGCGCGGGTGCGGCCGCAGGTTCAGGAGTCGCTTTATCTCGTCCGCCGTCAATCTCTTGTTCTCCATCCCTTTCCTTCTGCGCAAGTGCCGCTCACGCTATTCTGACTGCAACCGCCCGCACTTTGCTCCACATTCTTGCTCACGAGGAGAACCAGCCGACCAATGCGCAGCCGACTGGAACGCTACTTCCAATTCGCGGAGCACGGCACCGACTGGCGCACTGAGACGCTCGCCGGTCTCACGACTTTCATCACGATGGCCTACATTATCTTCGTCAACCCGTCGATCCTGGCGGAGACGGGGATGCCCATCGCTGCAGTCACGATCGCGACCTGCCTCTGCGCGGCGTTCGGTTCCATCGTGATGGGCGCGCTCGCGAACTATCCATTGGCGCTTGCGCCGGGCATGGGTCTCAATGCGTACTTCACCTACACGGTCGTCAAAGGCATGGGCGTGCCGTGGCAGACGGCGCTTGGTGCGGTCTTTCTCTCCGGCATCATCTTTCTACTGCTCACCTTCGGCGGGATCCGCCAGCGGCTTCTAGCGGCAATTCCGTATCAACTGCACGCCGCAGTCGCCGGGGGCATCGGCTTATTCATCGCATTTATCGGCCTGCGCAACGCGGGCATCATCGTGCCGAGCCCGGCGACCACCGTCACGCTCGGCAACCTGCACGCGCCTGCGACACTGCTTGCGATCTTCGGCATCGTGCTCATCGCCGTGCTGCAGGCCTTCCGTGTGCGTGCGGCGATGCTCATCGGCGTGCTCGGCACGATGCTGATGGGCATTGTCTGCGGCCAGGTGCACTGGCATCGGATGAGCTTCTCGCCGCTCGCGCTGCGCGATACCGAGTTCCACCTCGACATTCGCGGCGCGCTGCATCTCAATGCGCTCGAGATCATCTTTGTGTTCCTCTTCGTCGATCTCTTCGACAACATCGGCACGCTCGTGGCCGTCACGGAGCGCGCAGGCCTCATCGCTGCGGACCATACGATTCCGCGTCTTGACCGCATCTTCTTCGCCGACGCCAGCGCCACCGTCATCGGCTCGCTCGCGGGGACCTCGACCGTGACGAGCTATATCGAGAGTGCATCTGGCGTTGCGGTCGGCGGACGCACCGGCGTAACCGCAATCGTCACCGGCATCCTCTTCCTGTTGGCGATCTTCGTCGCGCCATTAGTCGGTGCAATTCCTGCCTTCGCAACCTCACCGGCGTTGATCCTGGTCGGTGCGCTGATGGTAGCCAGCGCCTCGCGCATCGACTGGGATGAACCGCGCGTTGCAATCCCCGCGTTCCTCACGATCCTCACGATTCCCCTGACATACTCCATCGCGACGGGACTCTCGTTTGGCATCATCAGCTTCGCGTTGCTGGAGCTTGCGACAGGCCGCGGACGCCGCCAGCACTGGATGCTGTATCTGCTGGCCGTGCTCTTCCTGCTGCGGTTCGTCTATCTGCACAGCTCCTAGCGCGAATACGAGGTGCTAGGTTCTAGGTAGAGGTTCCAGCGCTACGAAGTGTCCTGAAACCTAGAACCTCGCATCTGAACTCGCAAAGGAGAGACAACATGGATCGCAGCGCATCGGCAGTGTGGCGTGGCGGATTGAAGGACGGCCAAGGCACCATCAGCACGCAGAGCGGTGTCCTCAGGGACGCGCAGTACAGCTTCAGCACGCGGTTTGAGAACGGTATCGGGACGAACCCCGAAGAGCTGATTGCGGCAGCACACGCAGGGTGCTTCACCATGGCGCTCTCGGCACAGCTGGACAGCGTCGGCAACAAGCCTGACGAATTGAACACAACGGCGGTCGTCACGATGGAGAAGACTGAGGACGGTCCGACTGTGACCAAGATTCACCTGACCACGCGCGCGAAGGTTCCGAACATCGAGAAGGAGAGGTTTGACGAGTTGGCGAAGAAGGCGAAGGAAGGCTGCCCGATCTCGCGCCTGCTGAAGGCAGCGGAGATCACGCTCGACGCACAGCTCGTGTAATGGAGAGATTTAGACAGTAGAGACAAGAAGAAGCGCTCCTCACGGAGCACTTCTGTATTTCTCTACTGTCTGTATTAGTGCGCGTGGCTGTGAGCCTGTCCGTGGTTGTGGTGTGAGTGACCGTCAATGACCTCGGGCACGGGTGGCTGGCTGCAGCCGTCCACCGTGGGACAGTCGGTGACCTCGAGCTGGATCGTCGTGTGGTGGATGCCGAAGTGGTCGCGGAGCTGATGGTTCAGACGTTCCAGGATGGCTTCACACTCAGTCATCGGCATCTCGATGATCTGGACGTGGCAGGCAAGGGCGTGAGACTGCGCGGTAAGGCTCCAGACGTGAAGGTCGTGTACGCCGACCACACCGTCGACGCCCTGCATGGCGGAGCGGATGTCGCCGAGGTCGACGGTGCGGGGTGTGCCTTCGAGCAGGATGTGCAGCGTCTCATGGACGATCGACCACGAGCTCCACAGGATCATCGCGGCGATGAGCAGCGAGAGCAGAGGGTCGATCCACTCGAGGCCGGTAAGACGGATGAGCAGGCCGCCTACGATGACTGCGGCGGTGGAGATGGTGTCGCCGAGCATGTGCAGGAAGACGCTGCGGATGTTGACGTCGCCGGAGAACTTCCAGAGCAGGGCGGCGATGGCTCCGTTCATCACTACACCGGCGGCGGCGACGATCATCATCATGTCGGCGTGCACGGCGACAGGCGCGGTGAAACGATGGATGGCTACGATGGCGAGCCAGATGGAGAGCGCGATCAGTGTCAGGGCGTTGACGAAGCCTGCGAGCACTCCGGCGCGCTGGTAGCCGAAGGTGCGCTGGTCGGTGGCGGGGCGGGTCTGCAGGTAGACGGCGAAGAAGCTGAGCGCGAGGGCGAAGAAGTCGGAGACGTTGTGTCCGGCCTCAGATAAGAGCGCAAGGGAGTGCGCGCGCAGACCGAAGATGAAGGTCGCGAGGATGTAGAGAAACGTGAGCGCCAGCGAGAGCTTGAGGATGCGCTGCATCGCGGCGTTCGGCTGCCCGTGACTGTGCACACTTCCATTGTATCGAGTGCGTTGCGTCAGGAGCCTGTTTGCAGGCATCCTAACTGGCGATATGAAGGTTCGTGCGATCTCGACGTATGGTCATCAATTCACTCGACTTGGATTGGTCAACTGCTACCTCGTTCGCGAGAGCGATAGCTTCACGGTGATCGATACGGGGATACCGGGTGGGGCGCGGGGGATGATTGCTGCGGCACGAGCGATTGCGAGTGAGCCGATTGCTAGGCTGCTGCTGACGCATTCGCACCAGGATCACATCGGGTCGCTGGATGCGATGGCGAGTGCCCTGGGCCAGCCGCAGGTGGCGATCGGGAAGCGTGAGGCGAGGCTGCTGCCGAAGAAGCCGGCGCAGGACAGGTCGCTCGACCCAGGCGAGCCGCAGTGCCCGGTGAAGGGTGGGTTTCCCGGAGCGGTGACGAGGCCGACTCATCTTTTGAGTGAGGGAGAACTGTATGGTTCGCTGCGGGTGGTGGCGACGCCGGGGCATACGCCGGGGCACCTGGCGTACTTCGACGAGCGGGATGGGACGCTGTATGGGGGCGATGCGCTGGTGACGGTGGGTGGCGCGGTGACGGTGATCGGCTTCGGGCCGTGGTTCTTTCCAGTGACGTCGCTGGCGACGTGGCACCGGCCGACGGCGCTTGCGAGCGCGCGGCGGCTGGCAGAGCTGCCAATCCGGAGGTACGCGGTGGGGCACGGGCGGATCGTGGAGGGTGGACCGGAGCTGTTGCGGGCGGCGGTGAACAGGGCGGAGGCGAAGCTGTAGAGGGAATCGAAATGCTAGGCTCAGGGGGTGAGGCGCTGGGCGGCAGGGTTGATTGCAGGCGGGTTGTTGGCGGGGTGCGCGAGTCCCGGGCCGCCGAGGGCGCCGTCGTTGCAACTGCCTCAGCCGGTGCGGGATTTGAGCGCGGCGCGGGTGGGCGGCGGGGTGGAGCTGCGGTTTACGCTGCCGGAGCGGACGACGGACAGTCTGCCGATACGTGAGGCGGGGGTGAAGGCGTCGGTGTGCCGGGGCGGCGAGGGGCAGCCGTGCGTTGCGGTGCCTGCACTGCAGAACGTTGGTTTGACCGTGACGGCGGGCGCGAGCGCGGAGGAGCGGACGGTGACGTGGCAGGATGCGCTGCCGACAACGGAGGCGACGGGCGAGCCGAAGCTGCTGATCTATCGCGTGGAATTGAGCAACCTGGAGGGCAAGACGGCGGGGTGGTCAGACCCGGCGTATGCGGCGGGGGGAGCGGGGCCACAGCCTGTAAGCGGATTGAGCGCGGAGGAGACAAGGGCGGGGATTCTGCTGCGGTGGCAGGCGGCGGAGAGTTCGGCTACTTCTTCTGGGGACTGAGGTGCTGCTGCGGAGAGAGATGGTGGCTACCCCTCACGGGCCTAGCGGCCCGCCGGGGACCCCGGTGACGTCAGCGCCCGGGGCGAAGCACGAGTCGACGGAGCCGGTGTGGCTGGAGGCTCATGCGGGCGGTGGCGATCAGACGATTGACGGCTCGGCGAGCGAGGATACGGCGTACCGGTATGTGGGGGTGCGGCGGAGGACGGTCGAGCTTGGGGGGCAGAAGGTGGAGCTGCGGAGCGCGCTGTCTCCGGCTGTCGTAATTACCTGGCGGAATGCGTTTCCGCCGGCGGCTCCTGTGGGGTTGAGCGCGGCGCCGTTTGCTGAGGGAGGAGCGTTTGCTGTGGATCTGGTGTGGGAGCCTGTGCAGGAGCCGGGGTTGAAGGGGTATGTCGTGACGCGGAAGGCTGACGGTGGAGAGATGGAGAAGCTGAAGCCGGAGCCTGTGGCTCTGCCGGCGTTTCATGATGCGACGGCGAAGCAGGGTGTGCGGTACCGGTATAGCGTCCGGGCGGTGTCGGCGAAGGGTGTGGAGGGGGCAGAGGCGACGGTGGTGGTCGAGCCGTGAGGGCTGTGTTTCCCTACGGTCGGGTTCATGCGGCAGCGGTGGAAGACTCGCGCGCTACCACGCGCGATACCACCACCCTGCCCGGCTTCGCCGGTCGAGGGTGGGGCACCCGGTTCTCGGGCTACTTCGAGGATGGTTGAGGGCGGAGGGGCGGAGGGTGGCGATGCGTCCGTGGGGGCCGACGGCGTAGGGGAGCGAGAGGGCGTTCCAGTGCTGGTCGGCGTCGGGGGCTTCGTTGAATTTGGGGTCGGGGTGGAGGGCGCGCCAGTTGCGGCCGTCGTCGGTGGAGATGTCGGTGCCGTTGGGGCCGACGGTGATCCAGGTTTTGGTGTTTGCGTCGTAGGCTACGGCGCTGCGGAAGCCGTGGGGTGGGGTGGTGGCGGCGGTCCATGATTTGCCGCCGTCGGTGGTAATGCTGCCTGTCCTGCAAGCTTGGTTCCGGGTCCTGCGTAGTCGCCTCCGACCACGACCACTGTCGTCTCGCACTTGAACTTATCCGCGGTGCGTTCGGTTGAGGGCGGAAGGACACACTGAAGGCTCCGGAGCTCGCTGTCCCATTGCCGAGGGGAACGTCAGAGTTCGTTGGATTTCATCGACATAGGTGTCGAAGAAGGTCGGGATGGGTATCATGCTTGAGTACTCGAGCGCTGCTGCTGCCGCCCGTCGCGATCCAGCTGTGGCAGGTGCCTCGGAAGAACGCTGGAGTTGCTTGCCGCGAAGGCGCCACTCACCGGGGTTCGCAGGCGGCCTTTTGTCCCATGCGTGAACGGACGGCAATTTCATACCCGGAAGTTTCCATTCGAGCCAGATACACTGTGAACATTTCCGTTGACCGGATCTCCGAGTATGTTGCCGATAGACGCAACCAGGTGCCCGACGACTTGGCCCGCAACTTTGGAGGAGATAACGAGGGCGTCCCAGAAGCCGTCTTTGTCGGGGTTGGTGAAGAGGAGGTTCCAGGTTTGGCAGCCGTCGGTGGTTTTGTAGAGGCGGGAGAGGTCTCCTTTGCCGGTGGACATGATGATGGCGGTGTTGTTGTCGAAGGCCTGGATGGCGCGGAAGTCGAGGTGCTCGCCGTTGGGAGGTTTGGCGCAGAGCTGCCAGACGAAGCCGGCGTCCTCGGTGCGGAGGATGGTGCCGTTGGAGCCGGAGGCCCAGGCGACGCCGTTGCCGACGTTGTCGATGCCGCGGAGGTCGGCGGTGGTGTGGGCGTCCTGGAGTTGCCACTGGGCTTGCGTGGTGGCGGCGGTTGCGAGGAACAGCGTGAGCGCGAGGAGCGTGCGGAGCATCGGGAGGAAGTGTATCGCGGCGAGGGGAAGGCATACCTTAGGGCTATGGGAGCCGTGTATGGCAGATAAAAAGACGGTCATCGTAACGGGCGCTTCGCAAGGCATCGGCGCAGCGACGGCGCAGGCGTTTCTGGATCGCGGCTATAACGTTGTTGCGACGGCGCGCGACATGTCGAAGGCAGGCTTTCCTGCGGCGTCGA
Organism: uncultured Acidobacteriaceae bacterium; assembly: GCA_963713395.1. GTDB lineage: Bacteria > Acidobacteriota > Terriglobia > Terriglobales > Acidobacteriaceae > Granulicella. Next base: position 555,251 of record CAVQLS010000005.1, read on the forward strand.
ACCTTGTGCTTGTTGATGGAGACATCGGGCAGGATGCGACGGCGGAGAAGATCGCGAAGGCGGCAATGGATGCGTTTGGTGCGATCGATCATGTCGTGAATTGTGCGGGTATCTTCAAGGCCAAGCCGTTTACGGATTACACGATCGACGAGTTTCGCGCGTATGTCTCGGTAAACCTGGAGGGTTTCATCTTCATCACGCAACGCGCGGTGAGGCAGATGCTGGCGCAGGGCAGGGGCGGGAGTGTGACGACGATTACGGCGGCGCTCGCCGATAACCCGATGACGGACTCTGCGGCGTCGATTCCGATGATCACGAAGGGTGGGCTCAATACGGTTACGCTTTGCCTTGCGAACGAGTATGCGAAGAACCATATTCGCTTCAATGCGGTGGCGCCGGGGGTGGTGAACACGCCGCTGCACAAGGGGCTGGCGATGGACTCGGGCAATACGCGGTCGCCGATGGGGACGTTTTCAGAGGCGACGGATATTGCGAAGGCGGTGGTTTATCTGACAGAGGCGGAGCATGTGACGGGAGAGGTGTTGTACGTGGACGACGGAGCGCACGTGGGGCGGTGGTAGAGGTGAGCCGTATTAGAGAATGGTAGTTCCCAATGGTGAGCGTGCGCCCTACAATGACGCGGTTCGCAATGGGCGTCGGTCTCACTGCAAGCGAGTGGATTTCAGGGTGGCATGACACCTCTTGTTGCCAATACGCAAACGGAAACGAAGCGGCGGCACATTCCGCTGCCGCAGGGGTTGTTCCCGCTGGATTTCTCAAGGCTGGGGCCCGATGTTGTGGCGGGGATCACGCTCGCGGCGCTGGGAATCCCCGAGGTGATGGGGTACGCGAAGATCATTGGAACGCCGGTGATTACAGGGCTGTACACGCTGTTCCTGCCGGTGGTGGTGTTTGCGATCTTTGGTTCGTCGCGTCACCTGGTGGTGAGCGCGGATTCGGCAACGGCGGCGATGGTGGCTGCATTTCTGGCGGCGAAGTCGTACAGGCCGGGCGGTCCGGGGTATGTCGAACTGACGTGTGCTGTGGCGCTGGCTTCGGGCGTGTTTCTTGCTCTGGCAAGGATTCTGCGGCTGGGGTTCCTGGCGGATTTTCTTTCGCGAACTGTCCTTGTGGGGTTTCTGACCGGAGTTGGCATACAGGTCGCGGCGGCAGAGATTCACTCGATGCTGGGTATTGATGTGGGCAGCCGGGGGTTCGCAGGCCAGTTGGCGTTTACTTTTCGGCATGTAGGCCAGACGTATGTGCCGAGTCTGCTGATTTCTCTCGCCGTCCTGGCTGTCATCTTTGCGTGCGAGCGTCTCGCGCCGCGCGTACCGGGAGGTCTGCTTGCAGTTATTGCGATGATCGCAGCGAGCGCTCTGATGCATTGGGGGCAGCACGGAGTGCGGACGATCGGATTTGTGCCGGGCGGACTGCCGCACGTGGGCCTGCCGCGATTCGCAGTTCATGATCTATCGCTGATCATGCCGGTCTCGTTCTCGTGCTTCCTCGTGATCCTGGCGCAGAGCGCGGCTACGTCGAGGGCGTACGCGGTGAAGTATGGCGAGAGCTTCAGTGAAGAGAAGGACCTGGTGGGGCTGTCTCTCGCCAATATTGCGGCTGGGTGCAGCGGGACGTTTGTGGTGAATGGGAGTCCGACGAAGACGGAGATCGTGGACAGCGCGGGAGGAAAGAGCCAGTGGGCAAATCTCACTGCAGCGATGACCGTTCTGCTTGTGCTGCTTTTTCTGACGAAGCCGCTCAGCTATCTTCCTGAGGCCGTGCTGGCGGCGATCGTGTTTGTGATTGGCGTGAAGCTGATCGACGTTCCGGGGTTGCGGGACATTCGGCGCTGGAGTCCCAGGGAGTTCGGGCTGGCGCTGATCACGGCGGCGACGGTGGTGGCTCTTGGGGTAGAGCGCGGACTTCTGCTCGCGGTGATTCTGTCGCTGCTGATGCACGTGCGCCAAAGTTATCGGCCCGAATGCGGGGTAGTGGTGCGTGGAGCGAAGGACGAATGGCAGATCGACGATGCTAAACCGGGGAAATTCCTCGAACCGGGAATCGTGATGTTCTGGTTTGGCGCGGGCCTGTTTTATGCAAATTCCGCGTACTTTACCAGCGTGACAAGGAGGCTCGTGGATGATGCGTCCGACCCGGTGCGCTGGTTCGCGATTGATGCCAGAGCCATGACGGAGCTGGACTATTCGGGCGGACGAGCGATGGCGGACCTGCAGCAGCACCTGGAGCGGGCGGGCGTGGTTCTGGCTCTGATCGTGGTGGACACGCACCCTCAGCGTGCGCTGGAGCGGATGTGCTTCGCCGATCTCGGCGGTACATGCCGACTGTTTGATTCGCGCTACGCCTGTGTTCAGGCGTACCGGTTGGAGATGTCAGCAATGCGGACGGACGTCGGCGAGAGGTGGCGGGCTGAGGATGGAGCGCGGTAATCAGGGTGTCGTGATGTCGCGGGTGAGGTGGACGCGGGGGATGGTCATAACGCCGAGGCGCTGAAGGACCTTGCGGGTGAGGCCGGTGAGCGGGAGGAAGCTGAGGCGGGCGGTGTGGGTCCACTCGAGGTCGGATTTGCTAGCGGGGACCTGGGCGAGCAGAACGCCTTCGGGCGCGGTGAGGCGGGGGTCGGCACCGAGGCCGGGGATGTCGCCGTCGTCGGGCGTGAAGAGGTCGTCTTCGTACATACGACCGTTGGCGGATGGGCGGGCGGAGTTCGCGATGGAGACGAGCTTGTCTTCTTTGTCTTCGGCGAGGTGGGGTGTTGCGGGATCGAGGGTGGTCCGGGTGGGAAATTGGAGATGGGAGTCGATGGAAGCTTCGCTCTCGTCTTCTCCGGCGATGTGGAGGGCGAGCGGGGCGACGCCGGGGGCGGACTCGGCGAAGATCTGGACGTAGTAGTTGGTGTTGGTGATGGCGTGACGGAGACGGAGGACGGGCTCGCGGCCTTCGACGGCTTCGAGCGGGAGGGGTGGGAGCTCGAGCATTTTGGGCATGAGTGCGGCGTCGGGAGGGCGGCGGAGGAGCAGGACCTCGGTGGCGGTGCCGCGCTTGCGGAGGGTGAGGAGGTGGGCGGTGATGCGGCTCTGCGGCTTGTCGCGGGCGGCGGTGGCGTGCTCGCCGCGGGTGTGGCAGAGGTTCATGACCGGGCACTCGAGACAGAGAGGCTGGCGCGGAAGGCAGATGGTGGCGCCGAGCTCCATCATTGCCTGGTTGTGGTCGCCGGGAGGGTTGGAGCGTTCTTTGCGTTTGGCTGCCTCGGGGACGAGGGCCTGGGCGGCGCGGGTGAGGCGGGTGCGGGCTTTGCTGGAGCGGTCTTCGGCGAGGCCGAGGACGCGGAGGAGGACGCGCTCGACGTTGCCGTCGAGGACGGCGACGGGTTCGCCGAAGGCGATGCTGGCGATGGCGGCGGCGGTGTACTCGCCGACTCCGGGGAGGGTGCGGAGGTCGTGAGCGGTGCGCGGGAGCTTGCCGAGGAGCTCGCGCTGAACGAACTGCGCGGCGCGGTGGAGGAGATGCGCGCGGCGGTAGTAGCCAAGGCCGGACCAGAGCGCGAGGACGTCTTCTTCTTTGGCCTCGGCGAGGGCTTTGAGAGATGGGAAGCGGTGAAGGAACTCGGTGTAGCGCTCGACGACGGTGGCGACGCGAGTCTGCTGGAGCATGATCTCGGAGAGCCAGGTGGCGTAGGGGTTGCGGATGCCGCGCCAGGGGAGGTCGCGGGCGTGCTTGCGGTACCAGGAGAGGAGTTCGCGGTGGAAGAGCTCGGGCTCGAAGGGGAGCGCGGGGGGCACGGTTTGGCGGGTGGGCTCGGCGGGCGAAGCGGAGCGTGCGCGAGGCGTGCGGGTGCGAGGAGATTTTGGGGACGGTGTGCGGGCGATCATGCGGCTTGCTCAGGCATGGGGAAGGGTGAGACTCCGAGAGGTGGCTGTTTTTCGGCTAACAGTTTTCGTACTTCCAGTTGCGTCGCTTGCCTTCGGCGATCCACTCGATGGCTGTGGCGACGCGTTTGCCGCGGGTGTCGTCGCGTTTGGCTTCGGCGATCCACTCACAGTATTCGCGCTTGCAGCCGGGAGGCATGGCGGCGAACTGCGTGGCGGCGGCCTTGTTCTTTTTGAGGGCGGCGGCGAGTGAGGCGGGGACCTCGGGTGGCGGTTTGGGGGCGGAGGGCTTGGTGCGTGAGTAGTTGGTGGTGCGGGCACCGGTGTCGATCTCGGCGGCGGCGGCACGGACGTACTTGATGAACTCGCGGTCGGAGGGCAGGTCTTTGGCGGAGGTGAGCTTGCCGAGGACGCCCATGGCCTTGCGGTCGTAGAGGCCGTCGGCGCGGAGGCCGGCGGCAGCTTCCTTGCCCCAGAGGCCGAAGCTGCAGTGCTGTTTGAAGGCGGCCATGTTGCCGACCATGAGGCCGCGGTGGATGAAGAACGGCATCGACCACTTGATGTCCTCTTCGACATCGGGAAGAGCTTTGTGAACGAGCTCGCGGATGTGATTGAGGATGGGCTGCGCGAAGGCGCTGGCGGAGGCGATGTATTCATCTACTTTCGGCAGGTACGCGGCTCCGCGCTTCGGCGAGTTGCTGCCGTTGCGCGCTGACGCAGAAGCACGCTTGCGCGCGGGCGCAGGGGAGGCCTTGCGAGCCGGGGACTTCGGGGCCTTGCTGGATGCCATGCGGAACAGGATACGCGTGTCAGGCAGTGGCGCAACTGTTTTTGGGTAACCGGGGGATGAGGTACTCCGGCGCGAGGCGGGTGTGGGAGGCGACGGCGCGGAGGGCGGAAGGGAAGAGGCGCGCGGTGAGCTCGAGGAAGGTTCGTTGCGGCTGCGTGACGAGGCCTCGGGAGAGGACGGTGGCGAGGGAGAGCTGGTGGCGTAGCTGCGTGTGGAGCTCGGCGTGGAAGTGGTGCGCGGATTGGCCGGCGAGGAGAGTGCGCGCGGCGAAGCGTCCACTGTGGAGGGCGAGTGCGAGGCCGTCGCCGGTGAAGGAGGGGATAACGGCGGCCTGGTCGCCGATGGCCCAGAGGTTTTCTGCGATGGCGTGACGGCGGAGGAGACCGTAAGGGATGGGGCTGATGGCGAGCGGGCGCGGAAGGAGAGGTTCGGCGCCGGCGATGCGCGCGCTGAGGTGAGGCGTGTGCGCGAGGAACGCGGAGAGCGCGTCCCAGCCGCGGCCAGCGTCGCGGAGGAGATCGCGCTGGATGACGAAGCAGAGGTTGGCGGGGTTTGTGTCGGCGTCGGAGGGCTTTTCGACTAGCGAGAGGCCGCCGTAGCCGCCCGGGATGAGGAAGAGCTCGATGGTGTCGCGGAGCGAGGCGAGCTGATCGGGAGCGAGGCGGAGATACATCTTGAGACCGACGAGGTCGGCGTGCGTTCCGAGAAGAGGGCGCGGGAGGCCGCGGAGGTCGTGCTTGCCGGTGGCGAGAAGGATGTGCGGGGCTGTGAGCGTGTAGGCGTGGCCGGGGCCGGTGATGGAGACGCGCCATAAATTGTTCGCCCGGTGGAGGGATTCGGCCATGTGGCCGCGAAGGACGAGCGCGTGGACTGCGGACGCGCGGTCGAGGAGAGCTTCGTCGAGCGCGCGGCGGGTGAGGGACTGCGCGGCGAAAGGGAGGGTTGCGGAGGAGATGCCGAGGGAGCTGGCGAGGCGGACGTTGTGGATGCCTACGGCGCCGAGAGCGGAGAGATCGAGGCCGAGGCTGTTGAGGCTGGAGAGAGCTTCGGTGGAGAGGAAGTCGCCGCAGACTTTGTCGTGGGCGGCGAGAGAGCGCTCGATGAGTGCGACGCGACGGCCGGCCAGGGCGAGCTCGATGGCCGCGGCTGAGCCGGCTGGTCCGCCGCCCAATATCAGGACGTCAATTGCATCGAGATGGCTGGAGGAGGTCATCGTATGCGGGCGACGCAGAGACGGTTCATCGGATGGGGCTCGATGGTGGTGGCAGTGATGTTGGCCTGGGCGAGCATGCGCTGCCAGTCTTCGGGGACGAAGGCGCGGCGGAGAGAGACCGGGCCGTCGTAGGCGATGAAGCGGTGCCAGCCGAAAAGAATGGGAAGGATGCGGAAGAGGAAGGCGGCGCGGCGGCTGCGGCGGAGGTCGTTGATGAACCAGCCGAGGCGGGCGTGCTGCTCCATCCAGGCGAGGAAGCGGATGATCTCGGGCGAGCTGAGATGGTGAGTGAAGAGCGCGCTGAGGATGATGTCGGGCTCGGGGTGGGGAGCGTAGGTGAAGACGTCGGTAGTGAGGAAGGTGATGTTTTGGGCTAACGGATCTTGGGTGCTGAACTCTTGCGCGGCGCGGGTGGAGTGCGGATTGAGGTCGATGCCGGTGAGCTCGACGGGAAGGCTGCGCGAGGCAGCCCAGTGCGCAACGGCGCGGAGGGTGTCGCCGCCGCCGGAGCCGACGTCGAGGATTCGTAAGGGCTCTGAAGTGGAGCGGCCTGCGATGATGCGGGCGGTGATGCGGTCGAGGAAGGCGAGCGTGAGTTTGTAGGCGCGGGTGATGCGGTTGACCTCGTCGAGGTCGCGGAGGAAAGTGCGGAACTCCTGATACTCGCAGGGTGAGTCCATGAGCTCGGGAAGCTCGGCGGGCTCTGCGCGGCGCGCGTACGAGAGCGGAGTGAGCGGGACGGAGGTGGTGAGCTCAGGCTGCATGAAAGAGCATTGTCTCAGCGGTGAGGCCGGGTCCAAAGCTCATGGCGCAGCCGCGCTCTCCGGGCTGGGCGTGGCGCATGAGCTCATCAAGAACGAACATGACGGTGGCGGAGCTCATGTTGCCGAAGCGCTCGAGGATGTTGCGCGAGGCAGAGAGGGCGTCGGGTGGAAGTGCGAGGCCGCGCTCGACGGCGTCGAGGATCGTGCGGCCGCCGGGGTGAACACCCCAGAGGGTGATGTCGCCGGTGGTGTAGGGTCCGAGGATCTCCGCGCTTGCATCGGAGCCGTGGCCGTCGAGAGACTTTGCCAGAGCGACGGGGACCTGGCCGGAGAGAAGCATGTCGAAGCCGAGGCCGCGAATCTTCCAGGTGATGAGGTCGCGGGTGTCGGGGATGAGGACGGCGCGGAAGCTGTCGAGGGCGAGGCCGGTGGGTTCGGCGGAGAGGATGCTGGCGGCGCAGCCGTCGGCGAAGAGGAGGAAGCTGAGGACCTGCTCGAGGTCGTGGGTCTCCTGCAGGTGGAGGGTGCAGAGCTCGAGGTTGACCATGAGCACGCGCGCGGAGGGTTCGGAGCGGATGATGTGGCGCGCGGTTTTGAGGCCGTTGATGGCGGCGTAGCAGCCCATGAAGCCGATCATGGTGCGCTCGACGGAGGGGCAGAGGCCGAGGTGGTCGACGATGTCGAAGTCGAGGCCGGGGGCGTAGAGGCCGGTGCAGGTGGTGACGAGGACGTGGGTGATGGAGCGGCGCTCGGAGGGCGTGACGTTGAGGCGGTCGAGGGCACGCTGGGCGAGGACGGGAGCGAAGCGCTCGAAGATCTCCATGCGGCGCGAGGTGTCGGGGAAGGCGCCGCGGATGTAGACCTCGTGGGCGTTGAGCCAGAACTCGGGAGAGGCGGACTTCGTGCCGACGTGCGGCGAGAGGATGGAGTAGCGGTGCTCGATGCCGGAGCGCGACGACATGCGGTTGAAGAGCGCGCGCATGCGAGTGTCGGGTGCCTCGGCGAGCAGTTTCTCGGCGAAGTCCACGAAGGCGCTGTGCACGTCGTGGTCGGGGACGGCGGTCGCAATGCGATTGAGATAGGCCTCGTTCACAGGATTCATCCTGCCAGAGTTGGATTTGCGGCTTGTCCCGAAAATGTAAGCAGAAGGTCGCTTGCTCTGCCCCAGCGAGCAAGCTCGCCGGGGATGCCGCTGGAACAGGTTATATGGGGAGCGAGAGGATTCGTCAGTGGAACTTTTTGAAATGCATCCCATCTAAATAGATGGGAGATTTGTTGATCTCCTTTAGGGGTTCTTATGACGATGCCAGGGCAAATTCGACTGCTTCTCGGTGTGGCCACACTGTCAGCGGTGAGCGCGGTTTGCGCTGCGCAGACCGCGGATCAGCCGGGCCAGGCGAGTTCGAACTCCGAGCAACAGCAGGCAGCGCCGATCGAGCGCGTGTATCCGAACCATAGCTACGCGAGGGAAGAGATTTCGCAGCCGATCGAGCCGGCAGAGGCTCCTCCGCTGAAGATGGCGCCGGGGCAGACGATCGCGCCGAATACGCTGGAGAGCGTGATGCCGATTGAGGGCGTTCTGCTGCGCGTGGGCGCGGAGAGCAGCGTGAAGGAGGTCGCCTCTGACGCGGGCAAGCTGGAACTGAGCGTGGAGCACGGGCTGGTGAACGTGAGCGTTCTTGACCCGGACAAGGACCTTCTGATCCTGGTCGACCTGCCGGGTGGGCAGACGCAGGTTCTGAAGAATGGGCTGTACACCTTCAATGCGGAGACGAAGACGGCGCGGGTGCTGAAGGGCGAGGCGCTGGCGTTTCCGGTGACGGCGCTCGATAAGCCGATCAAGGTCAAGGAGTACAACAAGGTCGTCTTCGGCAGGAACGATGTGCGTTCGCGGGAGTTTTATCCCGAAGAGGCGCGTACAGACCTGCTGCGCGGGCCGAGGATCGGGCCGGACGATGGCGGGGCTCCGGGCGATCTGTATGGCTACGGGCCGCATGGGGATGGGTTCTATGGCTCGGCGCCCTACCCGTACTACGGGTCGCCGTACCCATACACCGGATATGGGTATCCCTATGCATATCCGTGGGGTTGGGGATATCCGTACTTCGCGTGGGGATACCCGTTCGGCGTCGGGATAGGGTTCGGCTTCAGTTACTTCGGCGGCTGGGGATATCGCGGCGGGTTTGGGTATTACGGTGGATATCACGGATGGCGGTAAGTGCCAGATACAAAATAAGAAGGCGGCCGAGCTGGTCGCCTTTTTCTTTGGTTTGCCGAGTTATGTCGTGTGGCCGACGGTGGGAAGCCGGTGACACTGCTAGCGTTGGGTCTGTGGCCGGGGAGGAGCAAGACGAGCCGGGTCGAGCCCGGCCGGCCACAAATCGGGCCACAGGAACCCTCGGGCGTGCCAATGGGCGTGCGCGAGGGTCTTGTCTTGCTAGCAGTGAGCTCAGGGGGCTGAGCACATTGGGTGCCGATTCCGGGCCGGGGCGAGACATCCTTTTCGTGGGATAGAAACATCTTTTCTGAGTGGCAGGCTCGGTGGGTGCGGGCTGTGCCGTACGCAGAACCTCCCTTTCCGAGGACAGTTCATGATCGAACCATCGAACCCCCTCGACGGCCAGCGTCGCCTCGAGCCCGTCTTCCCCGCAACTGCAGGACAGCCGGGGCCGTCATCGATTCCGGGACCGCGCAACGGCCATATTGAGCTCTCGCCGCAGGCGATGCGCATGCTGGAGAATCGGCCGCCGCAGAAGCGATCCCAGGATGCGGAGCCGACGGGTGCGGTCGGTCTCGCGGAACGAACGGATGGCGCCGCTGCGGAGGGCGGCGTTCCTCCGGAGGCAGCCGAGGCATTGATTGAGGGCAAGCGGATTGGCGAGCGCATCAAGTTTCTGCGCCAGCGCAAGCACATGGGCCTGGTGGAGCTGGGGCGTTACACGGGGCTTTCTGCAAGCTTTTTGTCGCAGTTGGAGACGGGCCGGGTGGTGCCGACGCTCAGGAACCTCGCGCGCATTGCAATGGTCTTCTCGCGAGACCTGAGCTATTTTTTCGAGCCGGAGAGGCCGGAGTTGTTCCGGATCCAACGGGCTGCGGAGCGGCAGAAGCTGCCGCAGACGGGCGCGGCGGATCCGGACTACTTCTTCGAGAGTTTAGGACAGGTGCCGACGGAGCAGGCGATCGCACCATATGTGGCGGAATTCATGCCGGGCAACGGGCGACGTGTGCCGGCGGCGCATCAGCATGCGGGCGCGGAGTTCCTGTACATGCTGAGCGGACATCTGCGGTTGATGCACGAGGGTCACACTGAGGTGCTGGAACCGGGCGATGCGGTGTACTTCGATCCTTCGGTGAAGCACAGCTACGAACGAATTGGCGATGAGGCGTGCACCGCGCTGATTCTTACAATCCCGGAGCCGATGCGCGCGAGCCAGCCGACGCGGCTGGCGCCGCAGTCGCAGAGTGCGAACGGGAGCGGGGCGAAGAAGCGCGCGCGGTAAGGGCGCAATTCAGCGGGTTGCAAGGGGAAGCAAAAACCTTAACGCAAAGTGCGCAAAGAAAAACGCCAAGGTACGCCACGGCGTTGCAGTAACGTTTGCAGCGAAGAGGCCGACACGCTCAGACAGCGTTTACAGGAAGAAAGAGCTGCTCGATCTCCAGCCAGTCATGCACGCGGCGGAAGCCGGTGACATTGACGTTGGCGGGCGAGCTGAAGAGGATGCCTTCGCCGCGGAAGAGGCGAAGCTGGCGCGGGTTGTCGTCGATGAGATAGTCGCCGCTGAGGATGCTCTTGTTGCCGCAGAAGACGATGTGCGATGCGGGAATGAAGGGGAAGTGCTGCTTGAGCCAGTGGAACTTGGCATTAAAGCTCGAGGGGACTTCCATGGCGGCGGTGGCGATGTAGATCTCGTAGTGCTGTTGCAGGCGTTGCAGGACGCGTTGCGCGTGCGGCATGACACGGAGCACAGCGAAGAAGTCCTCGGACATCATGTAGTCGTAGAGTGCCTGCTGGCGCTCGGGCGGGACGAAGTCCCAGAGCCAGCGGCCTTCGAGGTCGGCGCGGGTGATGCGCTCGGCGAAGTCGCGGTTGTAGCGGTGCAGGTGTTCGCCGAGTGCGTCGGCGATGACCTCGTCCATGTCGACGCAGATGATGCGCCGGGGCTTGTTCGCTTCCTTACCAGCAGACCCGTTGTGTTGCTGTGGAGTCATGATCGATGCTCAGCGGTTCGGGGCTTGCGCGGAGGCGAGTCGCTCTCCTGCCTGCCATGATTGCGGCGTGTCGCGGCGGGGATCCCAGAAGAGGATGCGGCCGCAGGTCTCGCAGGTGAAGATCTGGTCTTCGTGCTCGCGGCCGGTGAGGTCGTTCCAGCGCTGCGGGCGGATCATCATCTGGCAGGCGGAGCACTTGTGGTCGATGGCCTCGGAGAGGCCGCTGCCGCGGGATTTTGCGATGCGGTCGTAGTTTGCGAGTGGAGCTTCGTTGATCTGCGCGCGAAGGGCTGTGCGCTCGGCTTCGAATGCCGACGATGCCGGTGCGGGTGCGCTCGATGGTAGCGGCGGCGCGGGTGCGCTCGGCTTCGAGTGCGGAACGATTCGCGTCGACGGATGCGGCGGCGGATTTTTCGGCGGACTCGAGGGACTCGGTACGCTCGAGCGAGGCGAGCTCTTCGTCTTCGAGCTTGCGGATGGCGGAGTCTGCAAAATTGATCTCGTGCTCGAGCGCGCTAATCTGTGCGGCGCTGGTGGCGGAGTCCATCTGCTTGCGCAGGCGCGTGATCTTGCCGCGGTGCGCGTCGGCGTCGAGCTCCTGACTGCGGCGGAGTTTTTCCTCGGCGGCCAGATCCTGGCGAACTTTGGCGAGGGTCTGCTCGGAGGATTTGAAGGCGGCCTCGGCTGCGGCGACGCGGCGGGGAGCTTCGGCCTGATCCTGGCGGAGACGCTGGAGCTCGAGGTCCTGCGCCTGGAGGACGACGAGATGTTCGAGGTCAGCGTTCATGTCTAGTCATTTCGATGGCGATACACAGCACGATCCGCGGGGTGCGCAGCAAACATTAAGGGTAGCACCTTTGGCGGGCGATTTTCCTGTCAGCAATTCCAAAGAATATCCGGGTCGTCTTGTGCCGCGAATCGCAGCCTGAGAGCATGGCTGCATGAAGATATTTTTGTTTGTTCTCGCGGCGACGATCCTTGAAGCGGCAGGGGATGCAATTGTACGTGTGGCGCTGCATCAGCACTCTTTACCGATCCGCACCAGCCTGTATCTTGTTGGCGCACTGTCGCTGACTCTGTATGGAACGTCATTGAATCTTGCCCCCGTTGAGTTTGCTCAGGTTACGGGAGTCTATATTTCGACGCTGTTCGTGATGTTTCAAATCACCAACTATCTTTTCTTTCATGCCCGGCCGACAGCTCCGGTCGTAATTGGGGGGAGTTTGATCGTCGTCGGCGGTCTTATTGTGGGCTTGTCGAAGTAAGAGTTGATGGTGACTCGCGGATTTTCTGAATCTGCGGCGCGTCCCGGAGTATCCAAGTACAAATCGAATGGCAGCCGCAAGCGTAGCAGAGGTTTCAGAGGTCTCGGAAGTTTCGCAGCCGGTGGACAGCCATGCGGCGTGGCGTCCGCGTGTGAACCCGTGGATCGTTGCCATGACGGTGACACTGGCGACGTTCATGGAGGTGCTGGACAGCTCCATTGCGAACGTTTCGCTGCCGCACATTGCGGGTGGGCTGGGCTCGACGCAGGAAGAGGCGACGTGGGTGATCACGGCGTACCTGGTGGCGAATGCGATCATTCTGCCGGCCGGCGCGTACATGACGACGTTCATCGGGCGCAAGAAGTTTTACATGATCTGCGTGCTGCTGTTCGGCATCAGCTCGGCGATGTGTGGATTTGCGCCGACGCTTCCCCTGCTGATCTTCTTCCGCGTACTGCAGGGCATCGGCGGCGGCGGACTGGCGCCGAGTGAGCAGGCGATTCTTGCGGACACGTTTCCAGCGCACAAGCGTGGACAGGCGTTCGCGATGTATGGGCTGGCAGTGGTGTGCGCGCCGGCGATCGGGCCGACGCTGGGCGGGTACATCACGGACAACTTCAACTGGCGCTGGATTTTCTTTCTGAATGTTCCGGTGTGTCTGTTGTCGCTGTTTCTGACGTCGAGGATTGTTGAGGATCCGCCGTGGATTGAGAAGGAAGTGAAGGAGTCGCAGAAGGGCGGCATGAAGCTGGACCTGATGGGCTTCGCACTGCTGGCGCTGACGTTCGGGGCGCTGGAGTTTGTGCTGGACAAGGGCCAGGAAGATGACTGGTTCGCGTCGCACATCATCACGTTCTTTGCAGCCGCGTGTGTGATCGCGTTTGTGGTGATGATCTGGTGGGAGCTGAGGCAGCTGCGCGTGGGACACCGGCCGATTCTGAATCTCACGCTGTTCAAGCGCCGAAGTTTTGCGATCAGCTTTGCGCTGATGTTTGTGCTGGGATTCGCGCTGTATGGGACGACGATTCTGATTCCGCAGTTTGTGCAGACGCTGCTGGGGTATACGGCGGAGCTGGCGGGGAAAGTACTGTCTCCGGCGGGCTTCATGATGATGGCGATGATGCCGATCGTGGGCGTTCTGTCAGGGAAGGTGGATGCGCGCAAGCTGATTGGCTACGGGTTCTTCATGCTGACGATGGCGCTGCTGTACATGGGCAAGATGAACCTGGGACTGAGTTATGGCGAGCTGGTGTTCATGCGATGTTTCCAGGCGAGCGGGCTGGCGTTCCTGTTTATTCCGATTAATACGATTTCGTACATCGGCGTGAAGCGGACGGAGAGCAACGATGTGTCGGGGTTGATGAATCTTGCGCGCAATATTGGAGGGTCGTCGGGCACGGCGTTTATGGCGACGATGCTGATACGGCGCACGGCGGCGCACGAGACCTCGATGGTGCGCAATATGGTGCCGGGCAGCGCGGGGTTCACACGGCAGGTGACGGCGCTAGCAGGAATGTTTCAAGCGAGGAAATGGACAGGGTGTAACCGGAGGACCGTTCGGCGGAGCATCGGTGGGCGCGATTCACCAGGCGCAGGCGTTCCTCTATAACCAGATGCACCGGCAGGCGGCGATGCTCGCGTACATCGACATCATTCGCGACCTGACGATCTTCTGCGCGTGCATGATTCCTATTTTGTTTTTCATACCGAAGCCGCCGAAGGGAATGCACGCGGGGCACTAGGAGTGCGAGTAGAGACACGAAGGCCGGAGCGAGAGCTCCGGCCCTTTCGTGTGAGTGGAACAGTCGAACTACTTCTTGGGAGGAGCGATCGAATCCTTCGCGGCCTTGGCGACGCGGAACTTCACAACGGTCTTGGCCTTGATCTTGATGGCCTCGCCGGTCTGGGGATTGCGGCCGATGCGGGCCTTGCGCTCCGCCTTGACGAGCTTGCCGAGTCCGGGGATGGTGAACTCGCCATTCTTCTTGGTCTCCTTGACTGCTGTCTCGGCCAGCGTCTCGAAGAAGGTTGCGGTCTGCTTGTTGGTGAGCTCGAGCTTCTCCGCCATCGCGCGGACGAGCTGTGTCTTGGTCATGCCTTTTGCCATTGAGGGAACTCCTTTGAAACAATTTTTAGGGCCATCGGGGCCCGCCGTGCCGCTTTCTGCACCGCACCGAATCGTCAGTGTTTATGCGGGTGCGGAGAACCGCGCCGTGATTCACCATCGCCCTTCCCGCGCGCTTTGTCAACGGCAAATCGGCCGTTTCCACAGGTATTTTTAGGGTTTTTAGCCGAAAGTACCGAGAATTGGGCGGTTTTCGGCGGAAAACGCGGGATGAAATAGCGCGAAAGGGTTACAGGAAGGCGTTCGCGCGGACGCGGCGAAGAGGTTCGGATGAGCGTTTTTCGGCGGCGAGTATGGCGTTGTTGAGCGTATCGACGACCGGAGCCATGAGGCGAAAACGCTTGATGATTTCGCGAGCGAGTGTCGGCTCGAGTGCGAGGGATGTGGGCAGCGTGCAGCGAACGCCCCAGTTGCGCGAGCGGAGGAGATCGGCCGCGGGGTGCTCGGAGCAGAAGCCTTTGGGGACGCGGGTGAGCGCGTCGGGGTCGATGGGCTGCATGGCTGGAGTGCGGGATGAGCGAGGCTTGAGGAGCTTCGCGAGCTGCGCGTTGTATTCGCGGTGATGTTCGGCCATCCAGCGGCGAAGAGCGAGGAGTTGATCGCGCTCGGGCATGTAGACGCCGGCGGCGAGGAAGAGATCTTTGGGGCCGATCTGAATGTAGAAGCCGCCGCCGGAGGTCTTCTCCATGCCGCGGCGCGACCACCACGCGGCGAGATGCGTTTTGTAGGGACGCTTGTCAGGAGAGAAGCGAATGTCGCGGTAGATGCGCATCATGGACTTGTGTGCGGGCCGCATGTGCTCGGGCGCGTAGTCGGCCATGGACTGCGTGAGCTCGTCGACGAGCGCGAGCATGGGCGATTTGAGTTCGCGCTCGTAGGTCTGCTTGCGCGCGTTGAACCAGTTGCGGTCGTTGTTGCGGGAGAGGCCGCGGAGAAAGGTCATGGCGGCCGGCGTGAAGTGCGAGGGCATGAGGGAGAGGATAGCTCGACGAGGTGTGTGCAACCTGTGGACGCGGCGATGTGAGAGGAGGAGAATAGAGGCGCGGTCGCGAGGAGGGTTCCTATGCGGGTCTTCATGATGGCGGTTGCGGGACTAATGTTGGCGGCGGGAGCGCAGGCTCAGACGGGTTCGGTGAGCAACGCTCAGGCATCACATTACGTACTTGTTGGACCCGGGTGTCCAGGTCAATTGACGGCGCAACAACGGTCCAAGGGCGGCGAAACCGTTTGGACGATCGCGCAGGAGGACAAAGGCCTAAAGGAACAGGCCAGCAAGCCAAGTCTGGGTGTTCGCGTCGCATTTCAGGGTGTGAAGATGCCGGTGCGTTCACTGGAGCTGCGCGTGAGCTATCTTCCGCAGGGTCTGCGACTGATGCCGGTGGATCCGAAGCAAGGGACGAAGGACATGCAGGAGTCGGATAAGACCTTCGTGCTGCAACAGAAGGCTGCGATGCACGTAGTCGGTGATCTGCTGGTCGGCCCGGCGGCGACCATCACGCGTGTTCATCTGATGAGCGCGACGTTTGCGGATGGAAGCGTGTGGCACGCGGCAAATGAGGACGCGTGCACGGTTGAGCCGAATCGTGTGATGGAAGTGGCTGCGAAGTAGAACGTACGATTCAGTGGTGATCCAAAATACAGAGGTCCTTCGCCTGCGGCTCAGGATGACGGCTCTATTTGATTAGAGCTGGCGTGCGAGGAGCAGCGTCATGTCGTCGGGTTGCTCGTGGTTGCCGATCCAGTCCTGCAGGCGGTGCAGTGTGTTGGCGGCCAGCGTGGGCAGCGGCTCGGTGTTGTGTGCGCGAATGTAGTCGAAGAGGCGGTCTTCGCCGAACTGTTCGTCGTTCTGTTCGGGTTCGGTGAGGCCGTCGGAGAAGGCCATGAGCAGGTCGCCGGACTGCAGCTCGATTGAGTCCTCGCAGTACTTCGTGCCGCTGAGCAGACCGACAGGAGGGCCGCCGCAGTCGAGATGCTTCACGGTGCCGTCGCCGGAGAGGATCATGGGCGCGAGGTGGCCGCCGTTGGAGTAGGTAAGTTTGCGTGTGGCCGCGTCGTAGTAGGCGAGGAAGAGCGTGGCGTACTTTTCGGGCGGCGTGCTGGTGAAAATGTGCTTGTTGAGGAGTTCGAGGAGCGTGGCCGGTGAGGGCAGACCGGCGTCGCCGGGGCGGCCGTCAGATGTGCTGAGGCCGAAGGCGCGCACGGCGGAGTGCAGCGAGGCCATGAGTAGGGCGGCGGAGATGCCTTTGCCGCTGATGTCGCCGAGGGCTAGGCAGAGGTCGTTGCCGTGGCGGCCGACGATGAAGTCGAAGTAGTCGCCGGAGACGGTGCGCGCGGGCTGGCAGACGGCGTGGATCTCGAAGCCGGGAAGAGCGACGGGCGAATGCGGGAAGAGATTGGCCTGGACCTCGCGGGCGATGGATAGCTCGGAGAGCAGGCGTTCCTTTTCGCGCTGCTGCGCCATGAGGTCGACGATGGAGGCGGTCATGCCGTTGAAGGAGTGAGCGAGAGCGCCGAGCTGGTCTCTGCGCTTGATGACGATGCGGTGGTCGAAGTTGCCGTGGTCGATTTCGCGGGTGCCGCGGTAGAGCTCGGCGACGGAGCGCGTGATGGTGCGGCTGAGGCCGGCGGCCATGAGGAGCGCGAAGAGCTCGAGCAGAGCGAAGAAGGTTGCGATGGAAATGAGGATGATGCGGACAACCGTGCCGAGGCCGTTGGTGGTGGAGAAGAGACGGCCGTAGAGAGTCGACGGACGCGAGAAGACGGCAACGATGGAGCGGACGTGGTCGCCGGTCTGCCATGAGGTGACACTGAGTGGAGCGCTGAAGACGACGGGAGGGTCGATGAAGTGGGCGCGGGGAGGAAGCGTGCCGACGTCAATATGCTCGAACTTTTCCTCCCCGGCTTTGTTGGCATCCGGGACGACAACCTTGGAGCCGCCGATGTTGATGTTGACGTTGGAGTCGTCGTCGTGGATGTCAACGGCGTCCTTACCGCTGGTGACGTCTTTGTCGCCGTTTCTGACCATGAAGCCGGGGATCACGAGGATGTGGCCCAGCTTGTCGGCGCTCTCGCGGAGCGTGGACTTGTCGAGCGGCCGGGAGCCGAGGATTGACAGAGTGCGGCCGCCCTGTGGAACGACGACGAAGGCGCAGAGATAGAGCTTGCCCTGAAGGGCGACGATGCCGCGATAGCCATTGGTCAACCACGAGGGCAGCGGTTGTCCGTAGAAGGGATTGTCGGGTGGGGAGTTCGGTGTGGGCCGCTGGAACGTGTCGCCTTTGAGGATGGCGACGGAGATGGGCAACGGGCTTGCCTGAAGGGGCTCGGCGGCCGACTCATTGTTGCGCGATGGTTTCGCGATGGAGAACAGGGCGAGGCTGGCGGTCTCGTCGTGGAGTTGGGCGGTGGATTGATCGATGAGGGTAAGAGCGCTGTTCGTGGCGAACTGGCCTGCGAAGAGATACGAGGCGATGGCGAAGAGCGTGAGGCAGAGGATGACTGGCGCCAGACTCATCAGCGCGTAAGTGACGACGAGGCGGTTGCGCACCTTCCAGAGAAAGCGGCGCGTGAGCCAGCGATAGAGAAGGATGATGAGCAGCGGCGAGACGACAAGGAGGCAGAGAATGATGGGGCCGATGAAGACGAGCCGGAGCGTGTGAGAGAGGCGACCGATCAGCACCATGCCGAGGATGAGCGCGGTGAGGATGAAACTGATGCGGCCGAGGCGGCTCTGGCGCTTGTACCAGGCGCGGAAACCTGTGCCGGATTGAGGCGTAGCTGTGCTCATGGCGAGGGGGCCTTGGATAGCGGTGATGATGAGTTTAGCGTAGCTGGCAGTGTTGGCGCGTGGGAGGCCCTGGCGCCGCGCGAAGACGTGGGCGTGGACAGGTGTTTGTACGTTGCAAGGGCCGCGTGCGGGGAGGAGAATGATTTCCTCGCCGAAGTAGGCCGCGGTATGCGTGGGCCCCTGTTCTTCAGTACGCGGCGGTGCATGGATAGTTCCCTGCCCTGAGTGGAGGAGGGTTGCGTGAGTGGTGATCGTAGTGCGCGTGCGGAGTTGGAACGATTTGCGTTTCTGATCGGGCGCTACCGGTGCGAGGCGACGCTGAAACTGCCGGCCGGCGAGCAGAGGTTTGGAGCAGCGTGGGAGGGACGGTGGATCCTCAATGGGCGTGCGATCGAGGATGAGTACATGATGTTCGGCGCGGAGGGTGAGGTGCTTGTGTTCGGGCTGAATGTGCGGGCGTATGACGCGTCGAAGAAGCAGTGGAATATCAAGTGGCTGGATGCGCTCTCGGGACGGTGGACGGATCTGGGGCCGGAGGAGTTGGGCGGCGTGCACTTTGATGGAACATCGGTGAGCTATCAGTTCAAGGAGCCGATGGTGGGTCATGCGCTGACGCGTGCGACGTACACGAATATCTCGGAGCGGCACTTTACGTGGAAGGGTGAGGGGTCCGAGGATGGGAAGACGTGGACGGAGTTCATGGTGGTGGAGTGCGAACGGGAGTAAGTTACGAGGTGAGTTGAGGCAGTTTGAGGAGGAGAATCATGCGGGGAATCGCACGCGGTGAATTGCTTGGGCTCGCGATGCTTCTGGCCATAGTGGGACCAGGCCTTGCACTGGCTCAGCAGCAGAATGGGACCTTTGTCGTAGCTGGGCATACAGGTCAGGCACCAGTTACGCACCTGAACGGCGGGTCGTATGTGGCGATTGATGCGTTGGCGCGTTTGACGAATGGATCGCTTAGCTATCAGGGAAATCAAATCACTTTAACGCTGCCGCATGGCGCTCGCGAAGCGGCTAACCAGTACCGCAACTCGAAAATTTTCGAAGGATTTTCTGAGCGCGGGGATTGAGACGATGAGCGATATCAGGGAGTGGCGGAGCGCGCTCCTGGTTGCCATTCGGAATGGATACAACGCGGCGGATCTGCCGACCGTGCTCGGCCCGTACCAGGCAAATGCTGCCAAGAATCTGCGCCTGACATCTGTCGCCGCGACGACCGCTGCGGATCGCGATGCTCTTCCGCTGCTCACGACGGAACTCAACCGTATGCAACAGCTTAACAATCAGGTTGTGGCGGCCCGGCAAAACATGAGCTACATCACGGCGGATTCCGTGGAGAACGATCCGTTGAACCAGAAGATCCTGACGTGCGCGCATGCCCTGGGTGAGATGGCCGCCAGCGGCGAGTTTCAGGACAACGGGGCGTGCCATTGAGATTAGGCCGCGGTCATGTCGCAGGTGCGACTGGTGCACAAGATGTAGGCGAATGGGCGGAGCTTGTAGGTGCAATTTCAAGCAGTTGCAGCGATACTCCCGATGGGAACGGCTGAGCGGCACCCAGATGACGGGAGATCGGCGATGAGGATGCAGTTTCAGATTTGGGTTGCGGGCGTGGCCATGGGCGTTGACATGAAGACGCGCGCCAAGAGAATCAAGAAGCGTGGCGCGAAGACGGCTCCGGCGGCGACGCGGAAGAGCAAGTCACAACCGGCAGCTTGACGGTGACGGGCGCGAGTGCAGCGTAAGGTCGGAGCGCTGGTCGGGGTACGTCCAGGTGTGCCGAAAAAAGTGGAACGGCGGAGATTGCTCTCCGCCGTTTGTGTTTGTGTTTGTGATGTGTGGGTGATTAGTGCTTGCCGTTGTCGGGCGGAGGCACTTCAGCGTTGGGATAGAGGTTGGGGATGGGAGCGTTGAGCTGGCGCTCGAGCTCCGGATGCGGGAACGGCTTGCGCGGCATCATGGCGTCGCGCTGGCTGGTGTTCCAGAGGAAGATGGCTTCGACGATGGCGGCCTGTTCGAGATCGGCCTGGTGCAGGCGGTCGAAGGTGTCCATGTCGGAGTGGTGGGTGCGGGTCTCGTAGTCCAGAGGGTCCTGGATGAACTGGAAGCCGGGCAGGCCGACGGCGTCGAAGCTGAGATGATCGGTGCCGCCGGTGTCGCGGTAGCTGATGGTGGTTACACCGAGGTCCTTCAGAGGAGCGATCCACTGGGCGAAGATGGGGCCGATGGGGAAGTTGCCCTGCGTGTAGACGCCGCGGATCTTGCCGGTGCCGTTGTCGAGGTTGTAGTAGGCGTCGAGCGTCTCCCACTCTTTGGTGGTGGTGAGCGGGCCGCGCTCGCGGCGCATGAAGGCGGGCAGGCCGCTGGTGTCGGGATGCGCGGGCTCGGCGAAGGTGCCGAAGTGCTGCTTCACGTAGCCTTGCGAGCCGTAGAGACCCTGCTCTTCGCCGGACCACAGGGCGATGCGGATGGTGCGGCGCGGCTTCAGGTCGAGCGCCTTGAGGATGCGGACGGCTTCCATGGCGACGATGGAACCGGCACCGTTGTCAGTGGCTCCGGTGCCGGAGATCCAGCTATCGAGGTGGCCGCCGACCATGACGACCTGGTCCTTGAGCTTGGGATCGGTGCCAGGGATCTCGGCGACGGTGTCGAAGCCGTGTTCGTGGTCGCCGGTGAACTTGGTCTCGATGTTGACTTCGAGCGTGACGGGCACGTTGGCCTCGGCGAGATGCGCGAGGCGATCGTAGTGCTCGATCATCATGACGGCGTTGGGAATCTTGACGGCGTTCTCGGGCTTCTGCGCGTCGCGGGCGAGGTTGGCGCCGTTGTCGTCGAAGATGATGCCGGTGCCGCCGCCGTCGCCGCCATCGCGGGTGGGCGTGATGATGGCGACGACGCCTTCATCCATGAAGAGCTTCATGGCCTGCGTGCGGAGGCGCTGCAGGCGTGCACGCTCGGCGAGGCGCTGCTGGATGGTCTGCTGGGGACCGGCGGCGGCGCGGCGGCCGCCCTGCCCTTCGGCGGTCTCCATCTCCTTGAGCTCTTCGTCGGTGTAGCGGTGGAAGAGCGGCTCGGTGATGTCAGGCGTGGGGCGCGTGGCGCCAAGGAGGACAATTTTGCCCTTGAGCTTGCCCTTCCACTTGTCGAGGTCAGAGGCGTCGGTCAGCGGGATGTAGGCGATCTGTCCGGTGACGGGGCCGCTGGTTGCGGGCGACCAGGGTGCGGCCTGCATCCAGAGCGGCTCGGGGTCGGGCGAGACCATGCGGGCCCAGGTGTTGATCTGCTGCCAGCCCATACCGAAGTCGCCCCAGTCCTCGAGGTGCGCGTTGGAGAGGCCGATGGCGGTGAGGGTGTCGCGGGTCCAGGCGTTGGCCTTGGCCATGTTGGGCGAGCCGGTGAGGCGCGGGCCGATGCCGTTGGCGAGAGCGTCGCCGAACTGCATCACCTTGCCGTGCTGCAGGCCCTCCTCGCGAATGCGGGCGTACATGTTGAGGTCGATGTCTTCGGTGGCGGGCTGCGGGCCGTAGTAGCTGGGAACGGGCTTTTCAGCGGCGTCCTCGGGAGCCGCGGCCTTCTTCTTCTGGGCTTGGGCAGAACAACAGAGGCTCAGGACGACCGCGAGAGCGGTCACGGGGTACGAACAGCGCACAGACATCGATGACTCCTGGAACAGATGTGGAAGTTGTGGGGACTTGATGTGAAAGTGTACGCGTCGCGAGGCGAAATAGTCTCGCGGTGTGCTAATCGAGAGCGGCGAACGCAGGGGCGTGGCGCAGCTCGCCGGTTGTCGCCGTGAGCGATGGGGAGAGCTTGAGCATCATGAAGTAGCGTCCGGCGTAAGGGGACGTAAACCCTGCGGCGGCCTCCGAATCGAACCCAAACCGCTCGTAGTAGTGTGGATCGCCGAGAACGAAGATAGCGGCCCAGCCTTCACTGCGAGCGCGGTTCACGGCGCTACCGACCAGGGCCGATCCGATACCGCTCCGCTGCCTTGCAGGGATGACCGATACGGGAGCAAGCGCCAGCGCCTGGAATGGGGTCTCCATTTTGGACAGCAGAGCATGACCAACAATCTGGCCGCCTTCCTCGGCTACCAGCGAGATGACGGTGTCACCGGCTGCTCGCAATCGCGTTACGAGTTCAGCCTCGGCCGATCGACCAAAGGCAGATGAAACAACCTGATAAACAATCTTCCGGTCAGGCGAGCTTTCGTCGCGAATCATCATCACGGCGATCCGTTAGGGAAGCTTAGGTGCGGTGCTGGCGGGTGCGGCGCTTCATGCGGCGGGCGTATTGAAAGCCGAGGTATCCGAGCGCGAGGACAAGTACGACGACGCCGATGGGAAAGCCGATGTCGCGGTAGGCGATGGCGAAGTCCGGGTTGTGTCCGCTGGCGACGCGGTAGAAGAGCAGCGCCATGATGCTGACGAAGGTGGTCAGGAAGAAAGCGGCAAAACCCGTTGCCGTGCCCATCAGAAGCGACGAAAACCAGCCGAGATCGCCAAGCGGGATTCCAAAGAGAACGCCCTCGGTGCGGGCGCGGGCGACATCGTGGGGACTATCCATCTCAAGTAGAATAAACCTGATGGCAGACGGCCTGCAGGGCGTTCAGATGATCGGTGTGGCGCGGCGCGAGGAGTTGGTGCGCGCGGCGCAGGTGGCTGGCGAGGTCGAGGTGCGGCAGTCGGCTAACGGCGTGCGTTTTGCCACGTTTGGCGAGACCGGGGTGCCGGATCTGGATCTGGACCGGATGCTCGAGGCAGTGCCGCCGGCGATTGGCGCGGCGTTGGGAGCGAACACCTACTACTTTGTGCCGCTGGCTCTGCGGGAGCCGGTTGAACCTGAAGAGCCCGAGGGTTTTGCAAAGAAGCTGTCCCCGTCGCCGGAGCACGCGATGGTGGCGCGCGCGTGGAGCGATGAGCTGGGCGAGTCGGCGATCTGCCACCGGAATGTGGAGCTGGGAAGCGGGCATCGCGGAGTGTTTATCTCGACGCGGCTGATGAGCGACCGCTTCGCGCTGAGCTTTGAGTTCTTCATCAACGTGGCGCACGCATTTGTCGACGCGACGGGCGTGCCGGAGAGCTTTGGGGAACTCGTTTGGCAGCAGGCACTGGACGGCGTTCGCGGCGAGACGAGCCTGGATGCGTGGGAGTCGCGCAATCTCGCATTCGGCCGTGAGCCGAATGCGCAGCCGGAGGAGCCGCGGTCGCGACGGAGCTTCACGGCGAAGGCGCGGCCGTTTTCGAACGAGCAGCCTGCTTCGACCAGCGAGGCACCGCAGGCGGTCGACGAGAAGGAGCGCGGGCTGTACCTGGAAGCGACGTTCTCGGATGCAGTGGCGATCTATCTGCTGTCGCTGGCGCTGGACTTCGATTACTCGGAGCTGCGCGAGCGCGAGTATCCGCTGCTGGCACCGGCGGCGCTGGCGGCGCGGCTGAAGATGGTCGCGGAGATGTTCCCGCCAAACCCGGGGTATCAGTTCAGCGTGCGATATCGCAGGCGGGCGTAGAGAACGCCGACCCGGCAGGCCGGTCGAACCGGCCGCAAGATACCGGTAACTTCTTGGCAATCGTGCCTGTTCGCAACTATGATGCTATCCCGGAGGGTAGCCATGGCGTCAGTAGCGTCGCTTCCTGAGTTGTGGTCGTGCGGTGAACAGCTCGATGACGACCATGTGGGTCTGATGCGAGAGACCGGTAGCACCTCGCCGCCTGACACTTTGCAACAGCAGATGCAGGCCGATGGTTACCTGCTGTTGCGCGGGCTGCTTCGTCCGGAAAAGGTTCTTGCTGCGCGCCGCAGAGTGATGGAACAGCTCTCCGCAAGCGGCCAGCTCGATCCCACCAAACCCATGATGGAGGGGATTCCGCGGCCAGGGGCGAAGCTGTACTTTCAGCCGGAGCTGGCGCAGAAGAACAATCCAGAGCTGCAAGAGTTGCTGTATGCCGAAGACGGTGAACTGATGTCATTTTTTCATCGCTTCCTGGGCGGGGCCGTGCGGCACTTCGACTTCACCTGGTTGAGGTGCATCTCGCCGGGCCCTGGTACGCCTTCGCATTGCGACATCGTGTACATGGGCCGAGGGACGCGCCGGCTTTACACGGCATGGGTTCCTCTGGGAAGGGCGGACCTTGAAACCGGCGGCCTGATGGTGCTCGAGGGCAGCCATACGAATACGCGACTGCAGCAGACGTATGGGCAGCGGGACGTCGACAGCTATTGCGAGAACCGCGTGGACGACAAGGCCCGATCCTCGAACGGATATAACGGCTTTCTCTCTCCCGACTCCAATAAGGTTCGGCGCCAGCTGGGTGAGCGTTGGCTGGTGGCGGAGTATGAGCCGGGAGACGTCGTCGTGTTCTGCATGGACCTGGTCCACGGCGGGTTGGATAACCGCTCCGGCCGTCTGCGACTGTCGTCCGACTCGCGTTACCAGCTCGCAAGCGAACCTGTAGACGAGCGTTGGGTGGGCGAGAATCCCCCGGGGCATGGGTCGGCTGGGAAGCGCGGACGAGTCTGCTGAAGTTCCACTTTTCGCTTCACTTTGAGGGTGCCATCACCTGCTGGTAGACGCGCTCCAGTGGTTCAGGAGTGACGCTGAGCCTTCCTCTGTACGGATTGTCCAGGACAGCGATCAAAAAGATCAGCAGACCCAGCAGACACGAAAACAAGATGGTCATCCAGAAGTGCACGGTGAAACTTCCGGTGTGAAAAAACCAGCTGATGGAGATGCAAATCACTGCTCCGGCGAGGACCAGCGCCCACAGCGGGCCGGGCATTTCATCCTGGATGCTATTAAGCCTGGCTCTTCGGCTTTCCGTCAGCTCATTGAAGGCTCGGTACGCTTCTGTTGCCAGGATCTCCTGTCTCTCGTTCTGAGGTTCGAAGGACATGAAGTGTTCCTGAAAGTCGTTCAAGATCGGACTCGCGTTGTTGGGAACGATTCCGTGCTGTTGCATCGGCCATCCTACGTCGATGACCGCGCGGGTATAGTTGCGCAGATCATTCTCCATTAGCGATCGCGCAGGTTCGGGGTAGGCATTGACATCGCGGTAAAGAGCGCCCAGGGAGGTGGCCTCATGGTCAATCTTTCCTTGCACTTCGGAGTAGGTGGCCCAGGCTCCGATCGCCAGCAGACCCACACAGACTCCATAGAGGACGGTCACGCCCGCCAGGTAGAAACCGACGAGGTCGTTATGGGCGTGATCCCCGTTGTGAAGGCGGGCCACCCAGCTGCGAGTGGCGTAGAGGCCAGCCAGACCGAAGGCTACAAACACCACGAGCGTGAGCGCGCCAAAGAGCCAGGTCGGAAGGTCGTAGAGCCAGTACATGTTTGTCGAAGCTCTCTCGGAGAACCTCTGTGAAAACTAGCTTCCGAGGAGGCAGATCGACACTGGCATTGTTGCTAGTTGAAGGGTCCTGCCGCGTTCAGCGAACGGCGGACATCGCCGCGCGGAAGAGGCGCTCGAAGTCAGTGGCGACTGCAGCGTCTTTGGCAGCGGACTCGACGGCCTTCAGGGCGATGGGGCGCGGGTAGCCGAGATTGACGAGCGCGGAGAGCACGTCGTCGGCGACGGCGCCGAGCGAGGGTGCGGCGGGCTGCGCGGGTGCGATGCCGGTCATGTCGTCGAGCTTGTCCTTAAGTTCGAGGACGACGCGCTCGGCGGTCTTCTTGCCGATGCCGGGAATTTTGGTGAGCGTGGCATGGTCGCCGGCGCGGATGGCGCCGACGAGGCGGTCGGCGGAGATGCCGCTGAGCACCGTGATGGCGAGCTTGGGGCCGATGCCGGAGATGGTGAGCAGTTTCTCGAAGAGGCGCTTCTCTGGTAGCTCGGAGAAGCCGAAGAGTGAGAGCGCGTCCTCGCGGACGTGGGTGTGGACGTGCAGCTTGGCTTCGGAGCCTTCTTTGCCGAGGTCGGTGAAGGTGGCGACGGAGATGGCGAGCTCATAGCCGACGCCGTTGCAGTCGAGGATGACGGAGTTGGGGGTTTTCGAGAGGATCTGTCCGCGGAGATGTGCGATCACGAGAGCGATTGTATCGGGCTGGAGTGTGCGAAGTTGCTAGCCGTGGTTGGCGATGCCGGCTCAGCCGTGATTTGCGATATAGGTGTCGTGGATGATGCTGCGAAGTTTAGCGGTGAGCGCGTCGGCGTCGCGGCTGGTGAGGCCGATGGTGGGGAGCGGGTCGCCGATGACGAGCTTGAGCGGGCGCGGGCGCATCACGTACGTGTGGATCGGCAGGAGTTCGTAGGTGCCGATCAGCGTCAGCGGGACGAGCGGGACCTGCGCCTTGATGGCCATCCATGCGCCGCCGGCGACCATTGACTTCAACTCGCCCGTGGCGGAGCGACCGCCTTCGGGGAAGAGCAGGAGCGGGAGGCCGGACTCGAGAGTTTTGACGCCGCGCATGAGGCTGGCGACGCCGGCGCGCGCGGAGCTCTGGTCGATGGCCACCTGGCCGGAGCGATTGAGGTACCAGCCGATGAAGGGCAGCTTCCAGAGCGCTGCCTTGGCGAGGATGCGGAACTGGAAGGGCAGCTTCGCGAAGAGCATCGGCGTGTCGTAGTAACTGAGGTGGTTGGAGGCGTAGACGGCCAGCGGGCGGCGGCTGCCTTCGCGGCGGAGTGGCTGGAGTTTTTCGAGGCCTTCGACGGTGACGGGTGAGAGCGTCAGAAGCAAGAGCAATCGTGCCCAGGCGCGCGCGATAGAGTGCTGCTGGCGGC
The DNA here is from genome assembly GCA_963713395.1 of uncultured Acidobacteriaceae bacterium. GTDB lineage: Bacteria > Acidobacteriota > Terriglobia > Terriglobales > Acidobacteriaceae > Granulicella. The sequence continues at coordinate 582,020 of CAVQLS010000005.1, forward strand.
CGGATTTGTCCCAGATGCCAACGACGAGGGAGATGGAGCCGAAGAAGGCCGTTGCGAGGACGAGGAGCGGCAGCAGGAGCAGGTAGGTGAGCCAGCGAAGCGTGAACGGGACCTGCGGATGCGGGGCTTCGGTGGCGGTGACGTGTTCCTCCGGCTGCAGGATTTCGTTAGACGGCATTGGACTTATCTTGAAGGCCGCGGCCGCTGTTAAGTGCCGCGAAGCTGCAAGGTTAGAGGTAAAGAGAACGCTCAGGTGCGGGCTGCCGGCTGGGGGGTGCGAGCGGCGATGCGTGGGAGGAGAAGCGCGCGGAGCTCGGCGATGAGGAAGAGCGAGCCGGTGGCGACAATGAGGCCGTGGGGTGGGGTGAGGAACTCGGCTGTGGCGAGTGCGGAGACGGCGTCAGGTGCGGTGACGGCGGGGATATCGAGCTTCTGCGCGGCGGCGCGGATGTCTTCGACGAGGGCGGCGCGCGGGCTGTCGATGTGGGTGAGGAGGATGTGGTCGCGGCTGCGTGCGGGGTCAGCCGATGCGGCGTCGAAGAGCGGGAAGAGAATCTGCGCGAGCTCGGGGACGGGCTTATCGGCGAGGCAGGAGAAGATGAGCGTGCGCGGGCGGTCTTCAGGAATCTGTGCGAGTGCGGCGCGGAGGGCCCAGGCGCCGGCGGGATTGTGCGCGACGTCGAGCAGGACAGCAGCGTGATTTCCGGAGGATGGAATCCACTCGAGACGGCCGGGCCACTCTGTGCTGCGGATCCCCTGCTCGATGGCTGAGTTTGGAATGTTGATGCCGTGATTCGAGCGCAACTCGATTGCAGCGGCGACGGCGAGCGCAATATTGCGCTGCTGGTGCTGGCCCGCGAGAGGCGAGTCGATCTCGATTATCTTGCCGTCGATGGATATCGGATATTGATTGCGCCAGGGCGAGCTGCCAGATGTATTGATATCGATGGATTCGGGTTTTGTCCCAAGATAGCCGCGCGGTGGAAGGCAGCGTGAGGCATCCACGCCGCGCACGCTAAGCGCAACGGCGGCCTCGCCGATGGCAGCGTTGGCTTCAGGATGTTGCGAGAGCGTGACGAGTACGCCGTTCTGGCGCAGGATACCAGCCTTCTCGGTGGCGATGGAGCGCAGCGTGTCGCCGAGGAATTCGGTGTGGTCGATGCCGATGTCCGTGATGATCGAGAGCAGAGGATCGACGACGTTGGTGGCGTCGAGCCGTCCGCCGAGTCCGACTTCGAGGACGGCGATATCGATTCCCTGCTCTGCGTAGAAGCAGAAGGCGATGGCGGTGAGCAGTTCGAAGAAGCTGGGCGGATGCGGGAGTTCGCCGTGCGCGACGAGGGTCGCGGCGGTGGAGTCGACGAGCGCGAAGAGGACGGCGAAGTCGTCGTTGGGGATCTCGGCGAACTGAGGTGATTTGCCGTCGGAGAGGCGGATGCGCTCGTTCACACGGAGCAGGTGTGGCGAGGTGTAGAGGCCAGTGCGGAGGCCAGCGGCGTTAAGGATCGACGCGAGCGTGGCGGCAGTGGAACCCTTGCCATTGGTGCCGGCGATGAGAACGCTGGGAAAGGTGCGGTGCGGGTCGCCGAGCGCGTGCAGCAGAACGCGGATGTGGTCGAGCGACCACTTGCGCGGAGCGCCGGCCTTGCCAGTGCGCAGTTCAGGGCCCATGCTGGCCAGGCGTGCCAGGGTTTCTTCGTAGGTCATTTCGTCTTCAGGACCTCTTGATAGGTCATTTGTTTATTGTCTCGCGAGCGACACCTCGGCGTGGCAGAGGCGGCCGGCCTTGCCGCGCAGGTGAAGCCCATCGGGTCGGTGGACGAGATAGCGTGTGTTGAGCGCGGCGGAGTCGAGGTCTTCGACGACGGTTAGATCGTAGCGCGGCAGCTCTTCGGCGAGAGATTGTGGCGTGAAGAAGAGCTGGAAGGGCTCGCCGGCAAGGGCAACGCGGGCTGAGAGCGAGTCGAGCATGAGTTGTTCGACGAAGGGCAGAGCTTCGCGCGGCTGCGAGTAGTCGAAGACGACGCTGGAACCTGTGGGGAGGCGGCCGAGGACGCGTGCCGTGGCGGCGAAGGCCTCGGGCGTGAGATAGGGCACGACACCGAGCCACGCGGTCGCGGCGGGGACGGTAAAGTTGAAGCCCGCCTGGAGGAGTTGCTGGCGGAGCGAGTGGCACTCGAAGTCGACGGGAACGTGAGTCAGTGTGTCAGGTATCTGCAGCTTCGACGTGGCGAGGAGTTCGCGTTTCCAGGATTGGGTGGCGGGGTGGTCGACTTCGAAGACGTGCACGTTCGGGTACGGATTCCGGAGCGCGAAGGTGTCGAGGCCTGCGCCGAGAATCAGTGCCTGGCGGACACCATGATCGCGGACACCGGTGGCGAGGACATCTTCGGCGAAGCGAGCGCGGCAGACCATGAAGGCGCGCAGGGCTGCGGAGAACGGCTTGCGTGACGCGGAAGGCGTGCGCTGAAGTTCGGCGCGGGCCTCGGGGGGCAGGATGGAGACGGCGAAGGGATCTTCGAAGACGAGCGGGTGCGCATCATGGCGCTGATGCGCGGCTCGGCGCATGGCGACACGAAGGGCGGTGCGTGAGGGACGGGCTTCGTCCACGACTCAGTCGGCTGCGGCTGCGTTGGCGTCGGTAGACGCGGCGGTGGTCTGGAGCTCGACGGCGGCCGGTTCGTTCATCCAGTGGATGGAGTTGGCGAGATAGGATTTGAGCTCTTTGCGCGAGACGATGGCGTCCAGGAAGCCATGCTCGAGGAGGAACTCGGAGCGCTGGAAGCCGTCGGGGAGCTTCTGGCGGATGGTCTGCTCGATAACGCGCGGGCCAGCGAATCCGATGAGCGCGTTGGGTTCGGCGATGTTGAGGTCGCCGAGCATGGCAAAGCTGGCTGTGACGCCGCCGAAGGTGGGGTCGGTCATCAGCGAAATGTAAGGGATGCGGGCTTCGTCGAGGCGCGCGAGGCCGGCGGAGACCTTGGCGAGCTGCATGAGCGAGGCGATGCCCTCCATCATGCGCGCGCCGCCGGAGGCGGAGACGATGAGGAGCGGAGTGCGTGTCTCGAGAGCCCGGTCTACAGCCCGCGCAATCGTCTCGCCGACGACTGCGCCCATCGAGCCGCCGATGAAGCTGTACTCCATCGCAGAGACGACGATATCGAGCCCGTTGATCTTGCCGACGGCGTTGACGATCGCGTCATCGAGGCCGGTCTTCTTCTGCTCCTTGCGAAGGCGGTCCTTGTAGGACTTGAGGTCGGTGAAGTTGAGCGGGTCGGTCGAGCGAAGGCCACGGTCGACGAACTCGTAACCGGGGTCCAGCAGCATATCGATGCGCTCACGGGCGCTGATCTTGAAGTGATTGCTGCAGTAAGGACAGACCTGGAGGTTGGCTTCCAGGTCGGCGTTGAAGATGGGCTTGCCGCACTGGGGACACTTGGTCCACAGACCTTCGGTGCGAACCTCGTGGTCGGAGGGCGGGACGATCTCATGGTCATCGCGCTTGAACCAGGTCATCGATTGGCTCCTTGGGAGGCTGGAGGCCCACTAGCGATTGTAACGCCAAGGCTCCGATAGGATTGGCGAATGAGGCGGTTAGGGCGAGTCTCGGCGGCGTTGCTGGTGGGCGGCTTCGCGTTGCAGGGGTGGGCGCAGAAACCGGCGAAGAGCGAGCCCGGGTGGCCGGAGTATGGAGGCTCGCTCGTGGGGCAGCGGTACTCGGCGGCGCAGGAGATCAATCGCGGGAATGTGAGCCGGCTGGAGAAGGCGTGGGCTCTCGACGTGCGCCAGTATGAGGGCCCGAAGCCGCGGGGATCCTTTGAGGCAACGCCTGTGCTGTGGCGGGGAATGCTGTACCTGACGACACCGAAGGATGTCGTGCTGGCAGTGGATGCTGCGACCGGCAAGGTGCGGTGGACGTTCGATCCGGGTGTGAAGGATGAGGACGTGCACTACATCGCGACCTCACGAGGTGTGGCGCTGTGGCATGATGCGCGGCGCGGGGCGTGCGCGGATCGCGTGATGGTAGCGACGCTGGACCGCAGGCTCATCGCGCTGGATGCGCAAAGAGGCAAGCTGTGTACGGGATTCGGAAGTGGAGGAACGGTTGACCTTGCGGTGGGGCTGTATGTGCCGGGCGATCTGAAGGGTAAGGACTTTCTGGAGTTCACGTCGCCACCGGTGGTGGTGGGAGATCGCGTGATCCTGGGGTCGTCGGTGGCGGACAACCAGAGTATCGATACTCCTTCGGGAGCGGTGCGCGCGTTTGATGTGCGGACCGGCAGGCAGTTATGGAAGTGGGAGCCGCTGTTGTGGGTGACGGGGGCGGGACCGCATACGAGCGGGGCGGGCAATGCGTGGGCTCCGCTGGCGGCGGATGCAGAGCACGACCTGGTGTTTGTGCCGACAGGCAGCGCGTCGGTGGATTATTACGGCGGGACGCGCGCGGGCGACAACCACGATGCGGACTCGATTGTGGCGCTGAGAGCGTCGACGGGCGAGAAGGTTTGGGCCTTTCAGCTTGTGCACCACGATCTTTGGGACTATGACACGGCGTCGCAACCACTGCTGTTCATGTGGCACGGAGATGAGCCGGCGGTCGCGGTGATGAACAAGACGGGGATGATCTATGTCTTCAATCGGCTGACGGGGAAGCCGTTGTTTCCGGGCGAGGAGCGGCCGGTGCCGCAGACAGATGTGCGGGGGGAACAGACGTGGGCGACGCAGCCGTTCTCATCGGTTGAGCCGCTGCTGTCGATGCGCTTCAGCGTGGACAAGATGCCGGCGGGGCGGGCCGACGATGAGCGGTTCTGCGAGAGGCTGATGCGGGAGGTGAGATACGACGGACCGTTTACGCCGCCGTCGATGCGGGGGACGGTGATCTATCCGGCGTCGCTGGGAGGGCCGAACTGGGGATCGTCGGCGCTGGATGTGAAGACGGGTGTGATGTACACACGCGTGAACTCGATGGCATACCTGGTGTGGCTGACCAAGGGCGCGACGCAGGCGGACAATCCGCCGAACAAGCCGGTGAGAACGGCGCGAGATGAATTAAAGGCAGGGCTGTTTCGGCCGCCGGATGCGGCGCTGGGGGGTGGGGGGAGTGCGATGGGTGGAACGCCGTATGCGGTGAATCTGCGGGCGCTGGTGGGGCCGGGCGGGACGCCGTGTGGGGGAGCGCCGTATGGGCGGATGGTGGCGACGGACCTGAACTCGGGGAAGCAGGTGTGGTCGGTGCCGCATGGGGAGATGCTGAGCGATGTGCCGGGGTCGGTGGGGATGGGAGGGCCGATTGTGACGGCAGGTGGGGTGGTGTTTGTGGGGGCGTCGAGGGATGCTGTTCTGCGGGCGTATGACGCGACGACCGGGCGCGAGTTGTGGAAGGGGGCGTTGCCGGCGACGCCCAGCGGGACTCCCATGACGTATGTGGCTGGCGGGCGACAGTATGTTTTGATCGCGACGGGCGACGAGCAGCACGGCGATACGCTGGTCGCGTTTTCTCTGGACAAGTGAGGCTGGACCCCCTCCCCCGTCAAAGTTGTGCAAAGTCTTCAAGATATAAGACTTAGGGGTGGACTTGTGTCCAAACAGCCACATGGGTGTGGTGAAAAATGCCCACCGCTCGCGTGGTTTGGATTCCTGATTACTATCTGCTGCTCTGCCCGCGCGTTGTTGCTCGTCCTTCGCGTCAGCGCCACCTTGAAGGTGAGAGGATGCATCGAGGTGATGCTCGTGACCCGGACGAGAAAGGTCGTCATCACGGCCTATGGTGATGAAAGCAAGCTCGCCATCGTCGAAACTGATCTTCGGCCCCCCTCGCCGGACGAAGCGCAACTGACTGTCGAGTACACCATCGTCTCGGGCTCCGACGTCAGCATGCGCCGCGGCACCTACCCGCTTCAGAAGAGACCGCCACTCACTCCCGGTTACAGTGTGATCGGCAGGGTGAGGGTCAACGGCACTGCCTCCTCAAAGTTCAACATCGGTGATCGTGTCGCCTGTCTCTCCAAATACGAGGGGCAGGCCGAACGCATCAATCTTCCTGAGAAATTCCTTGTACCCGTGCCTGCAGGGGTGGACGGCAAGGCTGCCGTTGCCCTCATCCTCGACTGGGTAACCGCGTATCAAATGCTGCACCGGGTCGCTCATGTGAAAGCCGGTCAGAGGATCTTCGTTCACGCACTGAGTGGCGCTGTCGGCGGTGCGCTTCTGCGACTTGCGCAACTGCAGGGGGCACAGGTCTACGGCACCGCCTCGACGAAGAAGCATGAGGAACTGCGTCAACTCGGAGCCATTCCTTTTGACTACTCGAACAAAGATTGGATTGCTTCCATGCAGAAGCTAGACGGTGCGGACGCAGCTTTCGATCCGCTCGGCTATGAGAGCTTCGATGAATCGTATGCGATCTTGAGGAAAGGCGGAGTGCTGGTTGGATATGGCATGAACCTGCCGGCATGGACGGGAACTCCGGCACGCTCCATGATCCCGTCAGTGCTCAAACTCTTGTCTAAGAACCTGCTCTTCTGGTCGGGGAAACGAACCACCCTCTTCGGCGTGAATCGCGCGTCAAAGCACTTCGCCGGCGATCTGGAACTGCTGTTCGAATGGCTCGAGGCCGAGAAGATTTACGTACCCATCAAAGCTGTCTTCTCGCTTAACGAGATCCAGGAAGCACATCGGGAGTACGCCAGGAGCAGCGGCATGGGCTCGATCGTCATTGAGGTGACCCCTTAGTTCCTCGTCACGGAAATACCTTGGAATCGGGCGGGTCGAGTCAGTTCTGAAAAGCGCTTCTGTTCCGGTGAAACCGGAGGCCGCGATTCTTCGCGACCTCTTTGGTGTTTGTGGGCTGCTTTCGTTCCGCGAGCACTTTTGCGTGCTTTAAATTATTCTTTTCCGCATACATTCATGAGTCTGTTTTCCGCGCTGTCCGTCTGTAGTGGAAACCAGCGGTAGAGACCGACTTGAGTTTTTTCAGCGACGCTCCAGCAGGGCGTTGCAAATGTCGAGATGCGGGCAATCGAGATGCGAACAGAGGAGAACAAAAGGATGGATCGAAGGCAGCTTCTTAAAGGTAGTGGGTTGGCGATTTTGGGAGCGGGCACATTGGGCCCGCAGGAACTGATTGCGCAGGCTCATCCGGGCAAGACACTGCACACGGCAAGTGCGGGCGCGTGTGGCTGCGAGACGGCGGCGGATGGGACGCCACTTGATACCGGCACGAGCGAAATGATTCCGGTGGTGGAGCGCTATGACATCGAGCTGAGTGAAGTGAGCCGGCGCTTTCTGCCCGGGTCTGCGCTGCACCACAGCGAAAGCGAGAAGTTCTTCGCCGGGCAGCTTCGTCTGCTGGAGTCGTTCCACTTTGACGCGATGAGCCAGTCGGGCAAGGTCGACTATCTGCTGTTGCGCAGCCACATCCAGGGGGAGCAGCGGCAACTGGCGGAGGATGCCAAGCACGAGGCAGAGGTCGCGGCCATTCTGCCGTTTCAGCAGGACATCTACGGGTTGGAAGAGGCGCGCCGGCGCATGGAGACGCTGGACGAGAAGAAGGCTGCGGCCACACTGGCGGCGCTGCAGACGCAGCTGGCCACCGCCAAGCCTCCGGCCGGAGCAAGCCCGGCAGCGCTGGGACGTGCGGCTTCGCGCGTGCAGGAGCTGCGTGGTGTGCTGCAGGAGTGGAGCACGTTCTACGCGCTCTATGATCCGATGTTTGCCTTCTGGGATACAGATGAGCTGAAGCGCACCGATGACGCACTGGGAAAGTATGCCGCCGCGCTGTTTGCCGCGTCTGGTTTGCCGGGAGAGTTGGAGCCTGTGCCGACAATGGCTCGAGGCGGTCCGGGAGCGGCGGGTTTTGGCGGCCGTGGGGGTGCAGGTGGACGGGGCGGCGCGGGAGGTGGCGGCGATCGGCAACGGGCTCGCAGCGATGCGCCGCTCGGCAGCGAAAAGGAGATTGCGGGTATCGGACCGGTAGGCCATGACGTGTTGCAGGAGGAGCTGCGCCAGGCCTGGATTCCGTATACGCCGGAGGAGCTGATCACCATCGCGAACAAGGAGTTCGAGTGGTGCGACAGGGAGATGAACAAGGCCGCCCAGGAGATGGGGCTCGGCAACGACTGGAAGGCCGCGCAGGAGAAGGCGAAGAACATGTACGTCGAGCCGGGCCAGATGATCTATTGGGTCCGCGACAATGCGCGGAAGGCGATCGCCTTCATGGACGCGGAGCAGGTGTTGACGATTCCCGAGGGGGCGAAGGAGGACTGGTGGGAACAGGCGATGACGCCGCAGCAGCAGCTGGTGAATCCGTTCTTCACGGGCGGCCAGACGATCCAGGTTTCGTCGCCTGCCAGCACCATGACCTACGCGCAGAAGCTCGATAGCCTGCGCGCCAACAACATTCCGCAGGCCTACGACACGGTTTACCACGAGCTGGTGCCCGGCCATCACATGCAGAGCTACATGACCGCCCGCTACCGCACGTACCGCCGCAGCTTCGCCAGCGCCGGCCCGTTCTGGAGTGAGGGCATGGCGTTCTACTGGGAGATGCTGATGTGGGACCTGGGGTGGTTCAAGACCCCAGAGGAGAAGGTCGGTGCATTGTTCTGGAGAAAGGAACGCTGCGCGCGCATCATCTTCTCGGTGAAGTTCAACCTGAAGCAGATGACGGCACTGGAGTGCGTGCAGTTCCTGATCGACCGCGTGGGTCACGATCGTTTCAGCGCTGAGGGCGAGGTGCGACGCTCGTTCAACGGTTCGTACTCGCCGATCTACCAGTGTGCGTACATGCTGGGTGCTCTGCAGTTTTACGCCATGCACAAGGAGCTGGTGGGCTCTAAGAAGATGACGAATCGAGAGTTCCACGACGCGTTCTATCGAGAGGGCAATATGCCGATCGAGATGGTGCGCGCGCAGATTGCGAACATTCCGCTGACGCGCGACTACCAGAGCACCTGGAAGTTTTACGGCAACCTGAGCTAAGAACGAAACAGGGAGGGCGCTTCCGAGGATCTTTTTCCAAAGGATCCTTGGAGGCGCCCCTGTTGTTTTGTCGCTGTTCTGTTTTCGCTCCTGGCTAATGCGTGGCGGATGGAGGGACTTTCAAGAAGTCTGGCGGCGGGAGGACGCCGGGTGTGAAGCGTGCGGAGTAAATGTCGCCGGTGAAGAAGTCGCGCTTGTCGATGCGTGTGCCGACCGACGTTGTGCCGGGTGGGAGCGGCGCCAGAGTGACGTTGATCTCACCCTGCAGGTCGCCGTCGACGTAGCCGCGGAGGGTTTTGCCGTCGTAGGTGGTGGCGACGGCGTACCAGCGATCGAGCGCGTGGAGATGCGCGGCGTCGCAGGCGAGGGCGACACCATGCTGCTCGGGACCGTGACCGACATCGATGCCGACAGTGTCGAGACACCAGCGATCGTTGACGATTCGGATCTCGAACATGCGGCGTGATTGCGAGTTCGAGTCCTGCATGTGGAAGAAGCGTTGTGCCGGCGCGCCTTTCGAGGATGGGCGGAAGATGACTTCGAACGTGTAGGTGGCGTCGCCGGAGAGTGGAGCGGCGTTGAGAAAGAGCGCATCGCCGATGGGGTTGCCGCTTTGGGAGTTGCTGTTGTCGGTTTTTCCGCGGCCTTCGAAATGGATGGCCTTGCCGATGGGTGTGTCGACGACCTGCGGCGTGCCGATGGTGGTGACCTGCGCGCCGCCTATCCTGGTGAGGTTGTCAAAGCGCCAGGTGACCGCTTGCTGGGCATGAGCAAGAACGGCGAGGGAAGGGACGGCGAGCGCGATGATTGCGGCGGCGAGGAGCTTCATGTGCACACCAGCATACGGAAATGCTCGTGTTGGCAGACGCGGCTGTTTGAATGCGGCGAGTTACAGGTTCAGCGTCTCCATGCCTTTCTCGATCGTGGTGACCAGACCGGGATCCTTTTCACCGTAGGCGTCGTGCCAGTGCCACCACTTGTAGCGCGGCGTCTTCGGATAGCCCTCGGGCGAGTCCTCCCAATCCTCCTGCCGCCCCATTGGCGTGACGTCCAGGTAACTCCACACACTGCCCATGGCTTCGTCGCCGCGGTTGTTGATGAAGTACGTGCGGAAGATCTTGTCGTTCTGGTCGCGGAAGAAGACGTTGTGGCCGTGCCACTGGTCGACGCCGAAGTCCTTATCGAAGTCGTCGGTGAGGGTGTACCAGGGGATCTTCTGCCAACCCATACGCTGCTTCAGGCGGGCAATGTTCTCCTGCGATCCGCGGGAGACGTAGGCCAACGTGGTGTTGCGCGCGTGCAGGTGCGAGAGGTGCGAGACTTGGTCCGCGCCAAGAGAGCAACCAATGCAAGCGTGCTCGGGCCAGCCGTAGACGTTCGAATCGTAAAAGGCGCGATAGAGCACGAGCTGGCGCCGGCCTTCGAAGAGATCAAGCAGAGAGAGCTTCCCTTGCGGGCCTTCGAAGACGTACTCCTTCTCGACCGCGAGCCATGGCATCCGTCGCCGCGCCGCTGCCATGGCGTCGCGTGCGTGGGTGAGTTCCTTCTCTTTGACCAGCAGCTCCTGCCATGCCTTCTGCCAATCCTCCGCCGATACGACCGGGGGCTTCTTCATCGCGGCGATCTGTTCATTCGTGTGCCGATTGCTCTGCTCTCCAGTGGCTGACATTAGTCCTCCTTCTTTGGTCCTGAGTCATCGTCGAGACGAATCATCCGTTGTCGCGCTTTGCGCTCCGCGCGCTGCTTGATCTGGTCGATGTGCTGTGTCCAATAGCGTTCAAAGCCCTTGACCCAGTCGTGTACCGGCTTCAGACCCTTAGCGTTCAGACGGTACATCCGATGCTGTCCGCGCTTGACGACCGTCACCACGCCGGCGTGGCGCAACGCACCCAGATGCTTGGAGACGGCGGGCTGGGCCATCTTCATGCGAAGGACGATCTCGTTGACGGCGTATTCCTGACCGTCGGACAGCACGGCAATGACTTCGCGTCGCCGCGGTTCGGCGATGGCGGTGAAGACATCCGTTGGGTGTGCCCTTCGTGTCATGGCCCAATATATTCCTATTTAGGAATATGTCAAGAGAGAGAAGATTTATTTGCGAACGCGTTCCCGATATTTGTGGCTTGCGTTCAAGCTTCGGAACCGAGCGCTTCACTCGCCCGTATTCTTCTCACAAGGAGTCCTACGCTCATGCTCCGCATCGTTCAGAGATGTCTTGGTGTACTCATCGCCCTTCTTGTCTTCGGGAGTGGCCTCTGCGCGCGCGCCCAGGCGCCCATCGTGGAAGAACCCAATTACAAGCCGACGCTTACCTTTGACGTCGCTGTCATTCGGCTTGCGCCACCGCCGGACGCGAATTTTCACGTGTCGGTTTCGAGCCCGCCGCACTCCAGCCGTTTCGAAGCTACGAACCTTCCGATGAAGGCCCTCCTGCAGATTGCTTATGGCTTCGACGCACCGGTTGTGGGCGCACCGGACTGGACCGCGAACACGTTCTACGACATCAACGCTCGCTCGGACGAAGCCGCGGACGCCCGGCTGGCGAAGCTCACCGATAACGAGGTCCGGCTGGAGAAGCGAAACGCGATTCGCGTGTTGCTGGCCGAGCGGCTGGGCCTGAAGACCCACCTTGAAACTCGCGACAGCTCCATCTACAACCTGGTTCTGACCAAGGGAGGGGTGAAGATGCAGGCTGTGCCCAAGCCGCCTGACGGCGAGGCGCCAACGACGCCGCCACCGGCCAACGTCCAGGCCCATGGATCACGGCATGGGCTCGAGTTCGTCGGATCGAATGCCCCGATGCGGGCCATCGCCGGCGCCCTGAGTTCGATGGTGGAAGCCCCCGTTGTCGACAAGACGGGTCTCACGGGCACTTACAACTACACGCTTCAGTTCGGGCGCGAGTGGTCCGAGAGTGATCCCGACGGCTGGCCCTCGATCTTCACTGCGGTGCAGGAGCAGCTTGGACTCAAGCTCGAAGGGGTGCATGAGGCCGTGCCCAATCTTGTGGTCGACCACATTACGAAGCCTACCGAGAACTGATACGCGCCAACTTACGGGTGCAAGCCCTTGCTGACGAGCCGACCTCCGGGGAAATCATCCGGGCCGGCTCGGCATCAATCCGTTGCGGCAGGCTGCCAGAGCTCGACACGGTTTCCTTCCGGGTCGGTGAGCCAGCCGAACTTTCCGAAGTCGTAGCTTTCGCGCTTTGGATCGACGGTGACGCCTTCGGCGATCAGACGGTCCAGCACACCGTCCAGGTCATCTACCTGGAGATTGATCATCGCTTTCTGTGCCGGCGGGAAGTATGCGTTGTCTTGTTTGAAGAGGGCGAAGACGACCTGTGGGTGTTGCGTCGGGGGAGGAAATGCGAAGGACCCACCCTCGGACTTCAGCAGACCGAGATGCTCCTCGTACCAGCTGTACAGAGCCTTTGGATCGTTCGTTCGCAAAAATATTCCACCAAAGCCAGTGATTGAAGCCATGCAAGACTCCCATGAGGAACGGTTGTCCAGAGCTTACACCCGGAGAATCACAGTGCGAGAGTCAACCACAACGCTTTCGGTTGATCCTGGCGGAAATACAACGCCCGCGCCGCTGGTAAACATTCGGCAACGCGGGCGCGTTGAGAGCCGTGGGCTTATGTTCGAAGCCTGGCTGCAGTTACCACTGGACCCCAGGGTAGAGGCTCGGGATGCGGAAGCCGCGATAGGCGTTAGAGCCAGTCACGTGCATGTGCCACACGGTGGTTGGGTTGGTGTTGTCGGGAGTGACCTCGAAGATATCCGAGCCGGTGGCGAGACCACTGACGTCGTACTCGTAGTCACCGTTTTGCATCGGCTCAGCGTTGCCACCCCAGCTGTTGTAGAGAGTTGGAGCCAGGTTTTGACGGAACGTCACTGTCGCCGTCATCGTGGTTTCGTTGATCTGGAACACCGGGACAGTGGTGTAGCAGGCGGGTTCAGAGCCAGTTCCACAGAGCCCTCCATCAGGGAATAAGCGGTCGTCGCCGTTATCCATCAGAATGAGCGAGAAGATACCTGCGCTGTTGGGACCGACGATTGACGGATCATGTTGCGCATATTGCCAGTCGGTGGGGTCCGTCCCTCCTTGCAGCGTGAAGTCGCCACCCTGACCAAGCCTCCATAGAATGTTGCCCGTACCGGTGCCATCCTGGTAGTCGACTTTGACCACCCAGTTCTGATGGCGGATGGATACGAGGATGTTGTGGTCATCGGGCGTATAGACGATGGCGTTGGTGTGCGTCCAGTCCGGGAACGACATGGGATGACGAGTCACATCGAGGTGATCGAATTCATTCCACACCCAGACTGGTTGCAGGTTCTGATCGAGGTCGATGATCACATCACCCAGCACGCTCGTAACGCTCGGATAATCCGCAAACGTACCTGCAGGATACGACTGTGTAATATTTGCGAGCACCAGCCAGTGACCGTTCGGCAGCGGGGTGATCTCGTGATGGAACTGCCGCAGGGTGAAGTTGTGTCCGGCCGCCTGTAGTTCGCTCGTGAGGTCGTTTGTAGAGATCTCACGCACGATGTTCCCGGCAAGGTCTATCTCGCGGATTGCGATGATGGCGCCTGCTGGAGGAGGCGGTCCGCCAGCGGGGAAGCCAGCGGTACTCCCTTCATCGATGGTCATCAGGAAATGCCCGTTGGGAAGAAGCTTGACACCCTCGATGTCGTCGGCCGAAAGGGAGTTCGGAAGAGCGTAGGTCCAGAGGACGTTCCCCTGTAGATCGGTGACAACAATTCCTTTGGAGCCGATGATGTTGGTCAGTTGCTCGAGACCGGATTGCGGTGTCAGGCCCGGCGTTGCGATCACCGTGAGGTTGGGGGTTACCAGAGGCGTTCCCGAGGTGAACGTGTGGTCGACGTCATTCGCGGTGATGCCGTTCTGGAGCTGAACCGCTGCCTGCATGTGGTACGCCGTGTTGGCGAGCATGCCGGCAACATAGATGCTGACCGTGCCTCCTGCCTGGGCCGTGGATTGAGTCCAGGTCTGGCGTCCGTAGGTGGTATCCGTCCCGAAGTTGACGGTGACCGACCCCGGGAAGGGCAGCGTCATCGTATACAGCGCAACCTGGGGATTGTTCGTTTGGGACACGGTGCCTTGCGGGAGAGCGGCGGAGACGCCGGTCAAAGAGACCGTCTGCGCGGTTCCTGCCGGCACGTTCCCGAGCCCAAGGTTGAGTGTCGCGGTCTGGGGCGAACTGCTGGAGGCAGTGGTCGGTAGATAGTTGATGGACTCGGAACAGCTCGCACCGGTTGCAAGAGTCGTCCCGCAGGTACTGGCGGTGGCTATGGAATAGCTGGGATCGCCAGAGAGACTGGGGCTCAGCGTGATGCTTGTAGTCCCTGTGTTCGTGACATTAACAACCGATTTGGTAAGCGTAGTCCCGACCAGGTTGTTGCCGAAGTCATAGCTGGTGGTGTCGATGGACGCGTTCGAGACGGCGGGCGTAATCGAAAGAGCAGCCGTGGCCGTATGAGAGAGCGAGTCAGCTGAGCCGGTGACGGTGACCGTGGCTGAGGATGTCGCTGCGGCAGAGTTAGAGGCGGTGAGCGTGAACTGGCCCAACTGCCCTGGAATGACCGAGAGTGTGGCGGGTGTGGCGGTGACCCCTGCAGGCAAGCCGCTCAGCGAGAGGTTTACCGGATCGGTGAAGCCGTTCACCGCACTGGCCGTAACGCTCAGCAGTCGAGCCGAACCTCCGCCCTGCAAAGAGATGGAGGCTGGCGCGGCCGACAAGGTGAAGTCTGGTAGAGCCGCCGGTGTGATCGTCAGCGCAGCTGTGGTCGCATGAGAGATTGCGCCCGCAGTGGCTGTCGCCGTAATCGTGTCCGTCGATGCCGAGACCGCGGTTGAGGCGGTTAGTTGGAACTGACCAAGCTGTCCAGGAGTCAGGCTCAACGTCGCAGGGGTCACCGTCACGCCCGCAGGCAAGTTATTCAGCGAGACGTCGACCGCATCCGTAAATCCTTCCAGCGATCCCACGGTGATGTTGAGCATCCGCGAGGTTCCGCCCCGCAAAGACATCGACCCCGGAGCAACCGCCAGGGTGAAATCCGGGACGACTGCCGGCGTGACCGTTAATGCCGCCGTTGCTCCGTGCGAAAGCGAACCCGCCGTGCCGGTCGCTGTAATGGTGACTGTCGATGCCGTGACTGAGCCGGAGGCTGTCAGTTGGAACTGCCCAATCTGTCCCGGGGTGACGCTCAATGTGGAGGGCGTGGCCGTCACGCCTGCGGGCAAGCCGCTCAGCGAGACGTTGACTGCACCCGTAAATCCCTGAACCGATCCCACCGTGATGCTCAGCAGGTGGGAAGATCCGCCTCCCTGCAATGACAATGATCCGGGCGCGGCAGACAGCGTGAAATCCGGCACGGGGGCTGGTGTAATCGTGAGAGCGGCTGTGGCCATATGAGAGACAGCGCCCGAAGTGGCGGTCGCTGTAATCGTGGCTGTCGGTGCCGAGGCCGAACCTGAGGCCGTCAGCTGGAACTGGCCAAGCTGCCCCGGCGCCACGGTCAACGCGGAGGGCGTCGCCGTCACGCCGGCTGGCAGACCGCTCAGCGATACCGTCACCGAATTGTTAAATGACCCGACCGAACCGACCGTGACACTAAGAAGTTGCGCGGAGCCTCCACTTTGCATGGTGATTGCGCCCGGCGCTGCCGCCAGAGAGAAATCGGGTGGAGTAAGGTTGTTGCTCGATCCGCAGCCCAGCGCACAAACGCAAGCGATGGGCAGGAGGATCCCAGGTGAGGAAAACTTCATTCAGAAACTCCAGCTTTCAAAATTTAGGGGCCCGATGTGTCGTGCCTAGACTAAGAAGGAAAGCTCAGAATGTCTGTGGACGATAGTTAATTTTTACTTAGACGGGACCTCTTCGGTTACCAACGAGGCAACCTTTCTGGGGTTGGCAACTACAACTTTTGGGGTACCTGCCCGGCTGTCGTCGTTCACACGAGATGGAAGCGCCCATACGTAACGTGTGGGGAGGAGTGATCGACGCCGGACAAGAAAAAGGGCGCGCCCGAGGCGCGCCCTTTTGGTATCTGATACGCGGGTTAGATGTCCTTGACGCCGTCGACGAAGGCCTTGAGCTTGCGCGAGCGCGAGGGGTGACGCAGCTTGCGGAGAGCCTTGGCTTCGATCTGGCGGATGCGCTCGCGGGTGACCTGGAAGGACTGGCCGACCTCTTCGAGCGTGTGCTCGGAGCCGTCTTCGAGGCCGAAGCGCATCTTGATGACGCGCTCTTCGCGCGGCGTCAGGGTGCGGAGGACCTGCGATGTGTACTCCTTCAGGTTGACCGAGATGACAGCGTCGGACGGTGAGACGGCCATGCGGTCTTCGATGAAGTCGCCGAGATGCGAATCTTCCTCTTCTCCGATCGGGGTCTCGAGCGAGATGGGCTCCTGCGCGATCTTGAGGACCTTGCGGACCTTCGCGACAGGGATGTCCATACGGCGAGCGATCTCTTCAGAAGAAGCTTCGCGGCCAAGCTCCTGCACCAGCTGACGCGACGTCCTGATGAGCTTGTTGATGGTCTCGATCATGTGCACCGGGATGCGGATGGTGCGGGCCTGATCCGCGATGGCGCGGGTGATGGCCTGACGAATCCACCAGGTGGCGTAGGTCGAGAACTTGTAGCCGCGGCGGTACTCGAACTTGTCGACCGCCTTCATGAGGCCGATGTTGCCCTCCTGAATGAGGTCGAGGAACTGCAGGCCGCGGTTGGTGTATTTCTTCGCGATGGAGACGACGAGACGAAGGTTGGCTTCGATGAGCTCGCGCTTCGCCTTCTCGGCGTCCATGTCGCCCTGGATCATCTCGCGCTGCGTCTTCTTCAGCTGCTCGATGGAGATGCCGGACTCTGTCTCGAGGCGCTCAAGGTCCGTGCGGCAGTTGCGCTGCTGGCGGCGGTACTCCTTCTTGAGCTCTTCAGAGCGCGAGGCCTCGAACTTGGCATCGAGCGAGCGGATCTGGCGCTCAAGGGTGCGCATGGAGTCGACGGTCTTGTTGACCTTGTCGAGCAGGCGCTTCTTCTCGGCGTTGGTGTACTTCAGCTCGCGGACGACGCGCGTGACATACACCGTCTCGCGGCCCTGGTGCCAGCGGGACTTGCGCTTGTCCTTCTCCTTGGCGCGGGCGTCCTTGCCGTGGGGCTCGGAGCAGCGGGCGTGCCATTCGGCAGCCTTCTTCTGGTGCTTGAGAAGAGAGTCGATGCGGGCGACGGTGGCCTTCACGCGGGCCTGGAGGATCTCTTCGGTGAGCTCTTCCTCATCGAAGGTGACGACCTCCTTGATGTTGCGGACGCCGCGCTTGAGGTCCTCGCCGAGCGCGACGATCTCGCGAATGACGATGGGCGAGCGCGAGATGGCCTTCATGACGCGCATCTGGCCGCGCTCGATGCGCTTGGCGATTTCGACTTCGCCTTCGCGGGTGAGCAGGGGGACGGTGCCCATCTCGCGCAGGTACATGCGGACGGGGTCGTTGGTCTTCTCGAGGGTGCCGGGCGTGAGGTCGAGTTCGACGTCGTCGGACTCTTCGCCGGACTCATGCTCCTCGTCGCGCTCTGCGGCGCCGCGGCGGCCGTCGCCGGAGAGCACATCGATGCCCTGAGTGTTGATGGTTGTCAGCAGATCATCGAGATCATCGGGTGAGGTGATGTCACCGGGCAGGAGGTCGTTGACCTCGCCGAAGGTGAGATAGCCCTTCTCTTTGCCGGTGTCGATGATGCGGTCTACGTCTTCTTCGTACTTGTCGAGCTCTTCAGCCACGGTTTGGCGCTCCTCGGAAAGGCCCACGCTGGTTGGGGTGGGCAAAAATATTGGGCGGAGTGGGCCTGCGCTTCGATCGCAAAGTGCGCGAGGGACTCCCTGTCTTGGATGGGGTTGCCGGGACTCGGGTGCGGTCAAGGCCGCGGGCGCGGGCGGAAGACATTGGAATTTCAGTCCAGTGCTTCGGCAACTCGGAGGCGCAGGTCTCCAGCAGAGCCAGTTTACATGAAATTAGACGACTGCGGTAGCCCGAAAGATGCAATTTGGGAGGGAATTGCGGGGTGAGCCGACCTAGTTAACTGCATCTCGAGTGCCAAGCAAGCCGACTTCCAAGGGGAAGGAGAGCTACCGAAGTTGTAGGCCCGGGACCCTGTCTAGGCACAGGCTTTTGTCCCGATTTGGCACATATTAAGGGGGCAGATTCAGCAATTTCGAGCAAACCCTATGAAGACAAATCCCGGTTTCCCCGTCCTGAAAGCTCTTTTCGCCAGCCTGGCGGTTGGGTTGATGAGTGGATGTACGGCTAGCTTCGTCCCCAGCGCAATCCAGCCAAACCAGACTCCCATTGGCAACATCCAGGGTTCTGTCCACGGCGGCAACTTCCCCGTCACGGGAGCGCATATTTATCTGCTGGCGGCCAGCACGACCGGATATGGGACCTATGGGACGTCGCTGATCAGCTCGACGGCGTCGAACGCGTTTGAGGACGGCAACGGCAACTACTACGTGGTGACGGACAGCAACGGGAACTTTGCGCTGGGAGGCGACTACACCTGCACCGAGGGACAGCAGGTCTACATGGTCGCGTACGGCGGTAATCCAGGGATGACGGGCACGGTGAACAACACAGCCATTATCCAGATGGCGGGGCTGGGGCAGTGCCCCGCAGCCGGAAATCTTGCGGCGCAAGTGCCGTGGCTGACGATCAATGAGGTCACAACGGTGGCGTTCGCGTACTCCATGAGCGGATTCGGCTCGACGGCGTGGGCGATCGGGAGCAATGCGGCGAGTTCGACGTCCTCGGCGACGGCGATCGCGAATGCGATGGCAAACGCGAACAATATTGTGAACCTGCAGTATGGACAGGCGCCGGCGACGGCTAACGGCAACACGAACAGCATCAATCCGCAGACCAAGATCTATGCGCTGGCGAACATTCTGGCGACCTGCGTCAACACGTCGAGCGCAACGTCTTCGGCGTGCACCAGCCTGTTCAACGCAGCAGTGAGTACTACGGGAGTTTCGGCGACGGATGAGGCGAATGCGATCTTCAACATCGTCCACAACCCGGCGAACACGAGCGCGAGCCCAACGCATGTGGCCGCGATCTGGAACCTGATGCCGACCACCCCAGTCTTTTCGCCAACGTTGGGTGCGGCGCCGACCGACTGGACGATGCCGGTCATCTACAAGAGCCTGGTGAGCATACCGGGAACGACCGGCAACCAGATCACCAGTGGGCCGTTCAACATGGCGTTCGATGCGAGCGGGAACGCATGGATCGGCGACCGAGTGAAGGGTGTGGTCGAGGTTGGACCGCAGGGTGTTTCACATACCTACAACCCGAGCCCAGGCTTCGGGATGGTGAAAGGCGTGGCTGTATCACCGGCCGATGGCACCATCTGGGTGTCTGATTACGGCAACAGCATTGTGGATGTGCTGAACGAATCGGGCAACGTTGTTGCGACCGTCACGAAAAAGATCGACAGCGGTAAGAATCTTCACGGACCGATTCTCACGGCATTCTCGCTGGATCCTTCCACGGGATACATGGCGTACCAGGCGAATGAGGACATTCCGGGCGTTGTGATGTTCGACGCGAACCCCGCGGTTCCGTATAACTACCCGAAGGTGGACTACGTCAACGGAAGCAACAACGGGGCCTTCCCAGACGTCGATACTCCCGGCTGGATCGCGGTCGATCAAACGGGTCAGGCGTGGCTTCCGAGCACGGACACGGCAGAAGTCGGGAACGCTGTCATCAAGTGGAAGAACGGGAGCGAAACCAGCAATCCCAGCGAGGCACCTGGACCGGAATCGTATTCGACTGCGAGCGACGGCAACAGCAACATCTGGCTGACGACGAACAGTGGGACTGCGACCCTTGAAGAGATTGGCTCGGGATCGACGACCGTCACGGCGACGCACACCGGGGGCGGCATGAATGAGCCGTACAAACTCGCTGTGGACGGCGGAAACACAATCTGGATTGCGAACGACGGCGCGAATACATTGAGCGCCTGGAGTCAGACCAGTGGCTCCTGGCTGGCAACCAACGGCTTCACCACCAGCGCCGTGAGCGGTACCGGCTGCGTGGTGCTGGGCGTGGACGGATCCGGAAACGTGTGGACGGGCAATGCCGACGGGTCCGTAACTCAGTTGCTCGGCCTGGCGACCCCCACGGCCACTCCCTTCTACGGCGGCATGACCGTCACAACAACCAATGGCGCCAACCAAACCACCGTCATTACTCCCGGCAACCTGGGATCGAAGCCGTAGAGCGGTCTTCTGCAAAAGCGTGAGAAGAATGGATGACGCCCGGCGGCAGACTGCCGGGCGTCGGCCTTTGTGGTGAAGGAAGCGGATACCTAATTAAGGCGTCCCGCGTGCCGTGCAAACTGCTGCCAAGGTGAGGCAACAGTACCGAAGTTGTAGGCCGGGGACCCTATTTAGGAACAGGTTTTTGTTTCAAATCGGGACATATTAAGGGGGCAACCAACAATTTCCAGCAAGCCCCTATGCACAAACACACGCAGGTCCCCGCCCTGAAAGTGCTCTCTGCATGGTGGCGAATACGAATGGCACCGCGAGCCAGATGCCCGGATCGCGACGCTGGTGGTACCTCCGATAGTGCTGGGAAGTTTGCCACGGCGCCGTAGAATCATCGGTTCGCCGACAGGTGAGGACGTAACCCAAGTTTGAAGGAACTCGAGACTAACTAACAAGGATTTGTCTATCTATGAAGCGTATTGCTGTCTTCCTTTGTCTGTCCGCGTTTGGAGCGATGTTGTTGACCGGGTGTTCCTCGAACTTCACGCCCTCGGACGTGATTGCCGATGAGGATTCGCCGCAGGGTTCCTTCGGGGGGATCCAAGGCACCGTCCATGGCGGCAATTTTCCGGTAACAGGCGCACAGGTCTACCTGTTCGCCACGGGAACGGGTGGCTATAACACTGCGTCGAAGTCATTGATAACAAGTGGAGCGCCCGGCGTGTCCTGCAACAACGGTGCAACCTGGAACGGCACCACGTATTCCGCGTACAGCAATGCCTGCTATGTGTACACCGACACAAGCGGCAGCTTTAATTTGGCCAACGCCTACTCGTGCACATACGGCCAGCAGGTGTACATGGTGGCGCTCGGCGGAAACCCCGGGCTCGGCGGCGAGACCCCAGTTACGACGACGGCAACGACAACCAACAATAGTAAGACGATGACCGTAACGAGTGCGACGGGCATCGTAGTTGGGGAGACGGTAACCGGTACCGGAATCGCAAACAACACAACTGTATCGGCGGTAAGTGGAACGACGGTCACTCTCAGTAAAAATGCCAACGCCACAGGTAGCACTTCCGTCACGTTTGATACGACAACGGCGACGCCTAACGGAACCTACACGATCACGGTAGCGAGTGCGACGGGCATCACCACTGGGATGGCGATAAACGGCACTGGAGTAGGCGGAATTGTGACGGCGGTGAATGGAAAGACGATCACTCTCAGTCAAAAGCCCAGCCTTACAGGTTCCAACGCCGTCGTGTTCTGGACTCCCGTGAATAATCCGTATCTGGTTCAAATGGTCGGTCTTGGCGAATGCCCGGCGACTGGAACTGGAACCCTGGCAGGACAGGATCCGTACGTCGACATGGACGAGATCACGACTGTTGCGTTTGCGTATGCCATGGCACCTTTTACCAAAGACGAATTCGACATCTCCACTGATGCGGCCGGAACGAACGCGATCGCTATTGCCATGGCGAACTCGCAGAACATCGTTGACATCGGACGCGGCACGGTTCCGGGGACCACGCTGGCCGCGGGATCCAGCGGCACGTTGCCGGCGAGCAAGATCACCGCACTGGCTGACATTCTGGGAACTTGCGTGAATACAACCGGCCTTCTCAATAACGGCACGAGTAATACCGCCTGTTACAACATGCTGAATTCCATAGGAGCTGCCTTCACCGGAACCGGAACCGCCGAGACGTCGACCATGGACGAGGCGCAGGCGATCTTCTCTATCGCGAATAATCCGGCGAACAGCTCAACCTACGTAACCAATATCTTCAATCTTCTGCCCAGCACGCCGATCTGGTCGATTCCAACGATCAGCCTGCCGCTGTGGAGTCCGACGACGACGCCGGGCGCAGGCTCTCCGGCAGATTGGACGTTGCAGGTCCTGTTTCAAAATGTGTTGAGTTCAAAGCAGCCAGGCAATATAGCGTTCGACTTAAATGGCAATGCATGGATCAGTGACCGCGGCAATGCTGCGGTGGTGAGGATCACTCCGACGGGCGTTGTCAGCACCTTTACGAACCTGAATAACGGGAGCTCAACGGGAAGCATCTACCAGGTAGTCGTGGATCCATACAATGTTGTATGGGCGCTGGACAATGCGAACAGCCAGATCTATCAACTCGATAGCACAGGGGTGTTGCTGAAAACGATCAGTGGAAACCAGCTAAGCAAGCCTGTCTCGCTCTCGTTCGACAGCAGCGGCAATGCGATGGTGCTGAACTCCACGAACAGCTACATCAGCAAGTTCAGCAGCTCAGGATTGCCGCAGACGCCTGTTACCTACAACCAGAGCGGCTCTGACGGTTATGGAAACATCGGGTCACCCCAGGCGCTCGCGGTTGATTCAGGAGGAAATATCTTCATTCCTGGATACGCCGGCTGTGCATGTGTCGGCATCGTCGCTAATGGCGCCACTACCGAGGTTGCCTACGATGACTATTCGGGAAAGGTTGGCAGCGCTTCGGCCATTGCGATTGATGGGTCAAACGACGCGTGGCAGGCACAACCGTCGAGCAACAATATCGTTGAAGATCCAACCTACGCGAGCGGAGTCTACCAGTACTACAGCCTTAACTTCTTCAACTTGTTCCCGACGCTTACGGGGTACTACTTCAATGTGCAGAACATCTTCGGACTCCCGTTCGCTCTGAATCCGACAACCCTGACAGCGGGCGGCCTGAACAAACCTGTGGCGATTACGTTTGATGGTGGGGGGCAGCTATGGGCGGCGAACTCTGGTGCCCCCACGGTCAGTGGATTCAAGGGCACGACCTCGTTGGGGGGAACCATCGGCTTTCAGACCGGAGCCTCCTCCACCAACGTGACCTTGGCGGTAGCCACTGACCCCGCTGGCAACGTATGGACGGCAAACAGCGACGGATCTGTATCAGAGATTCTGGGGGTGGCGACGCCGACTGCCACGCCGGTCTATCCGGGACAGATTGCGAAGATGCCGTAGTGGATATGCAAAGTTTTCTCTAGGGAAAGGCCATCGATGAGATGGCCTTCTTTTCTTGCTAGGGCAGCGGCCGCGCCATGATGAGATCGCAGCAGCATTGGCTGCCGACCTGAAAGGTGCGTCTTCCGGCGTCCGCGAAGTTGTTGCGATGATAGAAGCCGATGGCGCGCTGGTTGTCGGCGTTGGTGCCGAGCAGGAGACGGTGGCAGCCCATGGATTGTGCGTCTGCGATGGCGGCGTTCATCAGGGCCTGCCCGGCGCTGAGATCGGGGATGGGCTGGCCAGCCGTGTCGAGCACGGGTGCCGCTCGGCGTGAACGGAAACGCGAGAGCAGGTAGATGCGCTTGAGCTCGATGTCGCCGGGCTGGATATCGAAGCTGGGGAGATCGGGCTCGCAGAGCATCGCGTAGCCGACCGGAGCGCCGCTGGCGGCGGTTACCGCCAGCGTAATGCGTGTGTAGGGTTGAGCGAGCGCGGCGCGATAGGCTTCGGCGGTGTGGTTCTTCGAGCAGTGCGCGATGATGTCGGCGCCGGGCAGCATCCATGTGAATGCCTCGAGGAAGGTGGCGGCGCCGACGAGGGCAAGTGCAGGCGCGTCGTCGAGCGTGGCCCGACGGAGTCGAACGGGCTCGATGGTGGGCTCTTCGGAGGGGACGATCCACTTGGTTTCAGTGACATCACAGGACATAACGATTTCCGCGTTCCGATCGAAGTCAGATGGTAGTTCGATGATAGTTCGTCGGCGAGCGTGAAGTAGGCTTGGCTCGTGACGAACTCGGGGAGGGTGGGAGAGAAGCTCCCGGCACAGCACAAGGACGCAGTTTATGCGCGGCTCGGTGAGGAACTGGCTGCGGATGCGCGCGTGCCTGCGGAGTTGCGGCGGATGGCGGAGGATCCGCGTGTGACGGTGCGGCGTGGGGATGCTCCGGAGGGCGGGCGGTGCGTTGTCTACTGGATGCAGCGTACGCAACGGGGGCGGGATAATCACGCGCTGGACGTTGCGATCAATGCAGCGAATGCGCTGGGGCTGCCGTGTGTTGTGTACTTCGCGGCGGTAAAGAATTTTCCGCATGCGAACCTGCGGCACTACGCGTTCATGAACCAGGGATTGCCGGATGTGGAGGAGGACTGCGCGGATCGCGGTGTGGGGTTTGTCGTGCGGCGCGCCCCGGACGAGAGTCACGAACGGTTCTTTGCAGAAGTGGATGCGGCGATGGTGGTGGGCGATGAGAATCCTCTACGCGAGCCAGAGCGGTGGCGGGTGCGGTTGGCGGAGCGATTGCTGATTCCCTTCTGGACGGTGGACGCTGATGTGATCGTTCCTTCGAAGCTGCTGGAGAAGGCGCAGTTCAGCGCGGGCGTGATTCGTCCGCGGGTGATGAGGAGGCTGCCGGAGTTTTTGCGGCCGTATGGGAATCCACCTGCAGATAAGGTGTGGAAGAGACCGCGAGGATTGCAGGCGGAGGATGTGCACGCGGACCTGACGCGTGGATGGAGGGAGTTCGACCGATCGGTGAAGCCAGTGGAAGCGTGGCGGGGTGGACGCAAGGCGGCGATGAAGAGGCTGGAGTTGTTTGTTGCGAAGATGCTGGAGGGATATGAGCGCGATCGCAGCCGGCCGGAGTTAGATGGCACGAGCAAGCTGTCGCCGTATCTGCACTTCGGGCACATCGGCCCGCTCACGATTGCACTGGCGGTGAAGGCTGCCGTGAAGAAACACCCGGGACTGAAGAGGGCGCAGGATGCATTCTTAGACGAGCTGATTGTGTGGCGGGAGTTGAGTGTGAACTTTGTGCGGTATCAGCCGGAGTATGACTCAACTGCGTGTGCGGATAACTGGGCACGGCTGACGATAGCAAAGCATGACAGGGACGAGCGCGAGGCGCTCTACACGCTGAAACAGATGGAAGAGGCGCGCACGCACGACGAACTGTGGAACGCGGCGCAGCTGCAGATGATTCATTGCGGCTGGATGCACAATTCGCTGCGCATGTATTGGGCGAAGAAGATCCTGGGATGGACGCGCGATACATCGACCGCGATGAAGCGGGCAATCTATTTGAACGGCCGCTATTTTCTGGATGGACGCGATCCGAACGGATATGCAGGAGTCGCGTGGGCGATTTTGGGGAAGTTCGACCGAGCGTGGGGCGAGCGTCCGGTCTTTGGAAAACGGCGGTACATGAGCCGGGCGAGTACGTCACGGAAGTTTGACGCCAACAGCTATATCGAACAAATGCGATCGCTGGCGCGCTGAGACTCGCCGGCTGAGGGTAAGCTGTTTGGCATGACGAAGCGGGCGTTTTTATTGATGTTCCTCTGCGCTGCTGTTGCAACCTCTGGAGGGGCACAGAAGAAAGGTAAGAATCAACCGCTGCCGCAGTTTAAAGTGGGCATGACGTCACGGGTCTTTCATCCGAAGACGCAGCGAAACTGGCGCGGCGCCGAGCACCAGGAGTTGCGAGTGACCGTGTGGTATCCGGCGGCGGAGAATGCGGTGGAGACGCAGCAGATGATTGGACCACCGGATGCTCCACTATTCATGGCGGGCAAGGCAGCCGAACATGCGGCGATGGCTCCGGCATTGGATAAGTGGCCGCTGATTGTGCTGTCGCACGGCACGGGCGGCTCTGGCATGCAGATGGCGTGGCTGGGCACGGCCCTGGCGCGTGCGGGATACATTGCGGCGGCGGTGAATCATCCGGGAAACAATGCGCTCGAACCGTACACCGTGGAGGGCTTTGTGCTGTGGTGGGAACGCGCGACGGATCTGAGTGAAGTGATCGACGGCATGCTGGCGGATGAAGAGTTCGGGCCGGCGATCGATAAGGATCGCATCGGTGCGGCGGGATTTTCGATCGGTGGATATACAGTGCTTGCGCTTGGAGGGGCACGCGCGGACATCAGCGTCATCATCGACTTCTGCAAGAAGCAGCCTGATACACCGGTGTGTCATGTTCCGGAGATGAAGGAGATGGGCACGCCGGAGCAGATGCTGGCTGCAGCGCGGAAGACGAGTGGCGCGTCGCTGGCGCAGTCGAACGAGAGCTATCGCGATCCGCGCGTGCACGCCATCTTTGCGATCGCGCCGGCGGTGGGCATGACGCTGACGCACGATAGCCTGCGTTCGATGCGCGTGCCAGTGGACATCGTAGTGGGCTCGGCTGATCCGATTGCAACGCCAAAGGACAACGCCGATCTGATTCGTTCCCAGATTCGCGGAGCCAGGGAGACGGTGTTGCCCAATGTCGCGCACTACACGTTTCTGGATACGTGCACGGCTGCGGGCAAGGAGAAGCTTGACGTCTTCTGCCAGGATCCCCCGGGTGTAGACCGCGAGGCGGTTCATGTGCAGGTGGACGAGATCGCGGTGGACTTCTTCGATCGCGCGCTGAGGTGAGACAGGCGTTATGGTTGTGGCAGCGGCAGGTGGTAGAGTGCAGCGGCGTTGTCGTGCATCACCATGTGCGCGAGCTGCGAGGCACGGGCCGGGGTGATCTCGCCGTCGCGCTCCATGCCGGTGAGTGCAATGCCGAGCGCCTGGCGGGCGTTGCGAGCGGAAAGCCAGGTGGACTCCTCCCATCCGAGGTACGAGCTGTAGGGGTAACCGTCGGTGGCGAAGAGGACCTTGTCGGGGAATAGCTCGAGCCACTCGCGCAGCCAGGTGGCGAGCGTGTGCGCCGGAATGACGAGCGCCTGTTGCGAGATGTCGAGATAGACATTTGGCTTTTGGAGCAGCGCGCCGGTCTCATGCACGAAGGGCCAGCCGCCGTGCAGCATTACGAAGTTCGTGTGGCGCATGGCGGGGTCGTTGAAGATCGGCGCCATGTTCATGGGGTTGCCGCCGGCGATGGAGAAGTAGCTGCCGGCTCCGGCCATGGAGTGGAAGTGCACGGCCATCCCGACGCGGCCGCACTCAAATGCGATTGTGCGGAAGAGGTAATCCTGGAGCGGCTTGTAGACAGCCGGATCGGGCGATGTATTGGTATCAATATATTTTGCGTAGACGGCTGTGGCCTCGGCCTTCGTTGGATTGCTGATGGCGAGGGAGCGCAGGTAGGCGAGCTCGAACTTGGCAGCGATCGCACCGTGTCCGTGTTGGCGGCGAAGCGTGGGAAGCACGACTTGATTGATATAGGCGTCAAGTGTGGCTGGCGGTGTCGTGAGTCCGGCGTCATGGAGGTAGCGTGCGCGCAGCTTGTCCTCGAGTGCGAAGAACTGTGCGCGGTCGGGAGTTTGTGCGGCCATGGATGCGTTGTTCAGGGGAAAGAGCAGGGCGTCCTCGTAGGGAACCCAGAGGAAACGCGGCGGCTGGACGCCGTTGCCCATCGCGACGCGGTTGGCGACCATGGTGCCGATGCCGGATTTGCCGAGGACGTAGGTGGAGTAGTGTGCGCCTTCGCGGGCTTTGATGCGCACTCGCGCGGCGTCGAGCTGCTTCTGCGTGTCGGGTGTGAGCGGAGGTTGAAGATCGACATCGAAGAGTGCAAGCCAGGCGTCGTGAAGTGGAGGCCAGTCGGGGCGAAGGGCGACAGGGTCTGTTTGCGGAGCCATGCTGTCGACGGGCAGCGCGTCGAACTCGCGGTCGGTCGCATCGGCGGGCGGCGAGAGCATGGGGTGCGCGTGGTTATCGATGGCAGGAATGCTGTCGATCTCTCGTGCGAGGTCGGGCAGGATGCTCGGTTGCTGCGCGGGCATAGCGCGAGTGGCGGCGATGAGGAGCAGGGTGAGCGTGACGCGGCGAAAGCTCATGCGCAACAGCGTACGCGAAGCGGGGCTAATCGATGCGGCAGATGAGGCACTTGAGGTAACGGGTCTCAGGCAGGGTGAGGACCTCGGGGTGGTCAGGCGCGGCGGCGCGGGTCTCGAGGAGTTGCACGCGACGGCCGGCATCGGCTGCGGCTGCTGCGACTATCTCGGTGAAGTCCGCGAGCGAGACGTGGTGCGAGCAGGAGCAGGTGATGAGCGTGCCGCCGGGAGCGAGCAGGCGGATCGCGCGCAGGTTGAGCTCCTTGTAGCCGCGGAGTGCGCCCTCGGCGGCACGCTTGGATTTTGCGAAGGCCGGTGGATCGAGCACGATGGCATCGAACGGCCCGGGCTCGAGCGGAAGAGATGCGGCGGAGGCTGGGTTGCATGTGGCATCGTCGAGCGCGCGAAGGAGTGTGAAGGCGTCGGCTTCTACCCAGTCCACGGAGCAGCGTTCGGATAGATGCGGGTTCAGTGTGAGGTTGCGTTCTGCGGCCTCGAGTGCAGAGTGCGACTGATCGACGCCGGTGACTTGTGAACAGACCTGTGCAAGATGCAGCGCGAAGCCGCCTTGATAGGTGCAGACGTCGAGTGCGCGGCCCGTGCGGCGCGAGGCCAGGACGTGCCGCGCTGCGGCGTCGTAGTTGAGGCGCTGATCGAGGAAGGCTCCGGTCTTCTGGCCGGCGGAGACGTCGTAGTGGAAGCGAAGATTGTTAAGTGTGAAGGTGGTGGTGGTTGGGGGTTCGGGTGCAGAGGTGTCCGTGAAGAGTGGGCCGGGTGCGGGTGCGGGGAGATTTTCGAGTTCGCGGACGCGAGGGTCGGGGCGTTCCCAAATGGTGATGGGTTCGTAGCTGGGGTAGTTGTGTTCGCGGAGCGTGTCGGCGAGGACTCTCCGGACATCGTCTTGTGCGGTGCCCTGCGTAAGGAGTTGAACGATGATCAGGTCGTTGTAACGATCCGCGATAATACCGGGGAGACTGTCGGCCTCAGAGAAGATGAGACGTTGCGCATCGATCCGTTTCGAAGCCTCAGAGGGCCCTCCCGCAGGGTTGACGACCAGCGTGAAGAAGTCATGTAGAACCTCGGCCTTCACTAACTCGCGGCGAAAAACATGTGCGTCACGGATGCGAGTGCGAAGGTCGTTGAGGTACTGCTCGCGGGTCAATGCGGGCGTGTGCGAGACGAGGCGTGCGGCGATTTGCGAGGTCGTGGAGTAGAGCGCTGTGCCGAGAGGGATCTTGCGGTTGTCGACGATAGTGACCAGAGCGCCGGGAGCGAGAGTGTCGTCAGGTTGCTCGATGTCGGAGCGATAGACCCAGAGGTGGCCGGAGCGAAGGCGGTCGGCGGCGCGGCGCGTGATGCGTAGCAAGGAAGTCATCCGCTTCAGGATAGGAGATTTGAGCGGAACAGGTTTATTAGCTCCCGAAGGGTTTGGCGGTGGCGTAGGTCACCGATAGCGGAACGTGGAAGTCGGACTCGGAGTCGGGATGCGAGGGATCGAACGGCTTCCAGTCGTCGACGACCTGTTGCGCGACGGGCAGCTTGTCGTCGATGAGGCCCTGGATGATGAGCTTGGCGAGTTCGTAGGCGCCGAAGGGCGAGTGGTGCGTGGCGTCCTTCTGGGTGTAGTCGGCGTTGTGCTCGAAGAGGTGGAGCGAGCCGGTTTCGCCGAAGGCTTCGTAGAGGATCTTCGACTGCGCGTTGAGGTCGATCAGCGCGGAGCCGGTCTCGGCAGCGGCCTCGCGGGCCATCTGCGGATACTCTTCGAGGCTGTTGACGACGTGGCCGTCCTGGAAGGTGTGACGGTTCATGGGCGTGACGATGACCGGGGTTGCGCCTTTGGCCTTGATGGCGTTGGCCCAGGCGATGAGGCCAGCCTTGTATTTGCTGGCTGCGTCGGGGTCCTTGGCCTTCTCCTTCATGTCGTTGTGGCCGAACTGGACGATGAACAGGTCGCCGGGCTTGATGAGGGAAAGAATTTTTTGGAAGCGGCCGCGCGCGTTGCTGGCTGCGACGGTCTCGCCAGACTCCGCGTGGTTGGCGACGGCCACGGTTGGTTTGAAGAAGCGCGGGAGCATCTGGCCCCAGGAGGCGTAAGGCTCGCCCATCTGGTCGCACACGGTTGAGTCGCCCAGGAGATAGATCGTCGGCACGTCGACGCGGTCCACGGCGAGGCTGCGCACACTGGGATGCGTGCCGTCGAACTCGAGGGTGATGCGGCTGTCCCAGTCGCGCGCCTCCTGCTCGCTTTCGCGTGGAGCTTTGAGACGAACGACTCCTCCGCCGGGCAGTGCGGGAGTGCGGACGTTGACGATGAAGGTTTTGGTGACGCTTCCGCCTGCGGGCGTCGCGGCGGCTTCGATCATCAGGCGGCGCAACTCCGCCTTGACGGTGGTGTCCGAAGGCTCATCGGCGCCGAGTGTCATCGTGATTTTGTAATTGCCTTCGGAAGCGTCGAAGCTGAAGAAGAATGGGTTGCCGCCGACGCTGGTAGCCTCGACGGATGGAGTGTCGCCTTCGAAGCCGAATCCCCAGCCGGGTGAGTAGGGGGCGGCGGTTGTCACGGCGGTGACCGTGTTGGCGCCGCGGGCATCCTGGCCGAAGACGAAGACCCGGTGATACGGCGTGGCCTGTGCAGATGCGGCGTGAACGGCGGCTGCGAGCAGGAACGAAAGGGCAAGCAGGGTGATGCGCGGCTTCGTCAACAAATTCCTCCTGAGTGTGATTGTTGCAGGTGGGGATGACGGCGCGGATGGATGGCGTCAACTGAGCCGCGGGACGTCCTTATCCAGGATGCGGGCGAGTGCGGAGACGACGAGGTTGTGATCGTCGCGCTGCGGGAGGCCGGACATCACTACGCTGCCGACAGGGCCGGTGCCTTCAATCAAGATGGGGAAGCCGCCGCCGTGCGCCACATAGTCGTCGGCCTTCAGGAAGTGGCGGGATTGCAGCGTCTCGTTGTTGCTCTCGAGGATGCGTCCTATGGCGTAGGAGCTGCGGCCGAAGCGGTGCACCGTGTTTCGCTTGCGGCGAATCCAGTCGGCCTGGCCGGGATTGGATCCGGGCGTGGCGCAGGCGAAGAGCAGGTGATTCGCGAGCTCGATCTCAATGGTGCCGCCGGCGCGGCAGTCCATCAGCAAGGTACGCAGAGCGCAGCCGAGCTCCCAGGCGGTTTCGGGGTTGAAGCTGGTGAAGCGAAGCAAGTGTTCCTGCTGCTCAAGGATGGCGAGGTCGTCTGCGATGGACATAGGTATTGGGACGTTGGGACTCAATGTTCGGGATGCAGGACGCGTTCGAAGAAGGCAGCGGCGCGCTCGTAGCTGGTGAGCCAGTCGCGGTGCAGGATGAAGTCGTGAACCTCGTCAGGGAAGATCAGTTCGTCGACGGAGACGCCGCGCGCGCGGAGTGCATCGGCGAGGCGAGGTGTTTGCTGGTAGGCAACGTCAGGGTCGTCGTCACCATGGATGAGGAGGACGGGAGATTTCCAGCGCTCGACGGCAGCCATGGGCGAGCTGGCGTGGGCGACGGCGGCGATGCGCTCCTGCTCGGCAAGCGAGCCACGAAGCCAGTCGGCGGTGGCGTTGTCCTCACGCGCCCACTCGTGAACGCCGTGGAAGTCCACACCGGCAGCGAAGAGGTCGCTGTTGCGTGCGAGCGCAAGTGCGGTGAGGTAGCCGCCGTAGCTTCCACCCCAGATGCCGATGCGCGTCTTGTCGACATAGGAGGATGCGCGGAGATAGTTCACGGCGCCGAGCACGTCGTTGTACTCCGACGCGCCGGCAGCACCTGCGTTCTCGCAGTCGCGAAAGTTCATGCCGTAGCCGATGCCGCAACGATAGTTGACGCTGAGGACGATGAATCCGCGCGAGGCGAGATACTGATTCATCGCGTAGGCGTTGGAGTAGTAGTCCATGCCGGGGTAGCCCAGCAACATCTGGCGTTTCGGGCCGCCGTGAAAGAAGAGGATCGCGGCGTGCTGCTCGTGGGGATTGACGTGCGGCGGAAAGAAGAGCTGCGCGTGCAGCGTGAAGAGCTTGTCCTGCGAAGGAAAGAGGACCTGCTGTGGCGCAGAGAGCTGCGCGGCCGGATACGTTGTGGGGAGCGCACCAAGGTGCAGCGGCTGCATGTCACCGTGTGAGGTGATAAACGCAGCGTGCATGGGCTCGCGTGCGTTCGAGATGAGCGCGACAAGCGCATTGCTCTCGGCGGAGAGTTGCGGATGGGTCTCGATTCCGGCGCCGTGCGTGATCTCGTCGGGCGTCGGAACGGCGTCAAGCTGCAGACGCCAGATGTGGCGGCGGTCGGTGTCGAGCGGATCACTGACGGTCTGATTGGAGGCGTAGACGAGCGTAGTGCCGTCGGGGCTGATCGCGGGGTCTTCGACCTCGAATGGACCTTCGGTGAGGAGCTGCGGTGCGCGATCGGTGTGCGCCGGATCGAGCGCATACAGATGAACCCACCCGTCGGCTTCGCTGGCGAAGAGGATGTTTCCGTGCGCGGTCCAGAAAAGCCGCGGCTCGCCGGTGGACATGCGTGGCAACACGGAACCGGCGACGTTGGGCGCGGCGGTGAATGCGGCGCGCGATTGCATGCTCGCGAGGTCGAGGACCTGGATGGACCATGGATTTGCAGAGGTGCGGTCTGGCGCAAATTCGGGTGCGGTGGTGAACGGCGAGCGCAGCCATGCGAGTTGCTTGCCGTCGCGCGAGAACGCCGGCGCGGAGTCGTTGCCGGTGGAGGCAGCCGGGAAGGTGAGCACGTGCGTGCGCAGATCGAAGAGCGCGAGGAAGCTGTGCTCGCGCTGGCCCGTGCCACGTGTGCTGATGAAGGCGAGGAGATTGCCGTCCGGTGAGAGCCTCAGCGATGAGGCGCGACCGTGGTCGACGACCAACTGTGTCGCCTGCGTGGCCCTGGGAGTCAGTATCAGCGACCAGATCGAATGATCGCGGATGAAGAACAGGGTGTGGCCGTCCCGGGAGAAGAGCGGAGCACTGCCTTGAACGACGGGTGCCGTTGAGACAGGGCCAGCGACGGGGGCGAGCCATATTTCGGGTTCTAGCGCGCGCTGCAGATGCGCAGGGTTCGCAGACTTATCGTCGGGGCCGTCCTCGGTCGTGCGCGTGAAGGCGATGCTGCTCGCATCGGGTGACCACGCGAGGCTGTAGAGATCGAGGCCGTCGTCCTGATCGAAGATGGTGAGCTGATGCGCCGGCGCGTGCGGTCCGCCAAGCCAGAGGTTGTGATGGCCTTCGGCGTTCTCGACCCAGGCAAAGCGGTCGCCGACAGGTGCGGCAGTTAGCTCCGACGCGTATGGCGCGCTGAGCACCTGTTGAAGAGAAAAGGGCTGTTGTGCGCATAGAGTCCCAGCGGCGCCGAGCAGCACGAATCCCCATGTCGTGCAGGTCCGGACAGTCATGCCCGGATGGTAGCAGGAGGGATGGCGGCGAATCAGCGAAAAGAGAAGCGGTTGAGCAGGGGAGCCAAGAGTGCAACTTGTGCGCGCAACGCGGGTTCAGATGAGTGCGCGGGTGATGATCCCGCTCGCGGAGGGACCTATGAAGACGAGAGGACTGACTGTCGCAGCACTAGCATTATTCATGGCGTCGACCACAGGCGTGATGGTCGCGCAGTACTACGGGCCGCCGCCACCGGCGCGTTATGCGCAGGAGCCCGGGTGGGATCAGGTGCCGCCGGAGTTTCGTGCGGCGCAGCAGCGCGGCTTTCAGGATGGCATCGACGGCGCGCGCAAGGACTTCAAGAATCACCGGCCGCCGAACGTGGACAACCGCGATGAGTACCGCAACCCGCACTTCATTTCGCCGCCAGATCGCGCGGACTATCGCATGGGCTTCCGCCATGGCTACGATGTCGCGGTCCGTCACATCTACAGTTCGCGTTACTGATTCAAATTGTTTCGGCCCGAAGAAAGAGCCCAGCATGCGCCGGGCTCTTTTGTTTGCTCGTGATGCAGAGGCGTTATGCCGCGGTGGCCTCGGCTTTTAATCTCTCAGCGGTGTAGTGCGCGATGAGCGCATCGACCGTCGGCTGCAGCATGCCTTCCATCACCATGTTCAGCTGATGATTCGTGAGGCCAATGCGGTGGTCGGTGAGGCGGTTCTGCGGGAAGTTGTAGGTGCGAATCTTTTCGCTGCGATCGCCGGACCCGACCTGCGACTTGCGCTGTGCGGCCTGTGCAGCGTGCTGCTTCTCCATCTCCACTTCGTAGAGCCGCGAACGCAGAACACGCATCGCCTTCTCGCGGTTCTTGATCTGCGACTTCTCATCCTGGCAGCTCACGACAGTGTTCGTCGGCAGATGCGTGATGCGTACGGCGGAGTAGGTGGTGTTCACGCTCTGCCCGCCCGGACCTGAGCTGCAGAACGTATCGACGCGGATGTCCTTCTGCTCAACCTTTACGTCGACCTCCTCGGCCTCAGGCAGCACGGCGACCGTGATGGCGGAGGTGTGCACGCGGCCCTGCGTCTCTGTGGCGGGAACACGCTGCACGCGGTGCACGCCGGACTCGTACTTCATCTGCGAGTAGACCTTGTCGCCCTCGAAGATGGCAGTGACTTCCTTCAGCCCGCCGACGTCGGAAGGAGATTCAGAGAGGATCTCAACCTTCCAGCGATGCTGCTCTGCGAAGCGCAGATACATGCGGAAGACCTCGGCTGCAAAGAGCGAGGCTTCGTCTCCGCCGGTGCCGGCACGAACTTCGATGATGATGTTCTTGTCGTCGTTGGGGTCCTTAGGGAGCAGCAAGACCTTCAAATCTTCTTCAACGACAGGCAGCTTCGGCTCGAGCTCGGCGAGTTCTTCCTCGGCCATCGCACGAACGTCGAGGTCGCTGTCGCCGGCCATGGCTTTGGCTTCTGCGATCGAGTCGCGCAGCTTGCGATACTCGCGAAACTTGTCGACTGTCGGCTCAAGGTCGCGATGCTGCTTCGCGACGGCCTGGAACTTCTTCTGGTCAGCGAGCAGGGTGGGGTCGCCGAGCTGGCGGCCGAGGTCTTCGTAACGTGCTTCAATCTGGTCGAGTTTGTCGAACATAGCGGGTCAGGGAACCGGGATGAGAGATGGAATGAGGGCCGGAGGGCCGGGAGGATGGTCGCTGGGCGCAGCTAAAGGAAGTCGTGGCGGGACGTCACGGCAGAGGATGCCGGAATGTAGCTGCGGAAGGCCATTGCTCTTTAGATGGTACAGCGAGCGGCTGGGATTCGCAGCTGGCCGGTAACGCGATGGCTACTCCTCAGGCGGCTTGCCCTTGGCATAGCTCGGAACGTTCTTCGCGAGGTGACGCAGCACGAACTCGCGGATGAGGTTGTTCGCTGCCTTCTCGCCGAGGTCGAGGACGGTGTTGTCCAGAACCAGCTTGCCGGGGTTCGAATCCGGATGATAGGTGCTGGCGATGAGCGCGGTGGTCGCCGAACCGCAGATGTGGGCATAAGCGGGCTGCCAGTGGCGGTTGTCGCCGCGCTGAATGACGGTCGACGAGATGGCGTGCCAGGACCGGCGCTCCCAGCTGCCGGTGCCCATTACGAAGTAGCGCGGGTCCTGATGGAAGACGCTGGCGAAGACAACGCTGCCCATGAAGCGGCCGATGACTGCATCGCCATAGGCCGCACCATAACGCTTCCAGTAGCCGGCAGGTCCGCCGCCATATTCGGGGTAGTCGTTGCGGGCCTGCTGGATGCCGGCGGTGATGGCAGTCGTTCCGAGGAAGACGGGGTCGGTCGTCGCGCGCAGGGTCAGTTTGAACTTTTGCTTCGCGGTCAGCGGCGCGGCGTTCCATTGGTAGCTGGTGTAGAAGTTGGGCAGCACGCCCAGCACGCGCTGCTTCAGCTCGTTGTGAAGCTCGGTCTCGGCCAGCTCTTCGGTGGTCAGCGTTACGGTGACATCGGCTGACGTGCGGGCGATGGGCAGCGAGACCTCGGGAAGCGAATAGACCTCGCCGGCTCGCAGGTGGAGGTCGTGGATCACGTAGGTCTTGAGGCCGGGCGAGCTGATCGTCACGGAATACGTGCCGGCGGGCAGGCCAGCGACGCTGAAGAAGCCGGCTGAGTCGGCTGTGGCCTCCTGCGTCATCACCGGCTCGGTGCACGCGATGACGATGTGGGCTCCGGGCACCAGACCGCCCTGAATATCCGAGACGACGCCCTTGATGCGCGCCGAGGGCTCGTGACCTTGAGTGATGGCGCCGGCGGCCCGTGCGGCCTGCCCTTCCGATGTGGGCTGCGGCTCGTTGGGAAGCGCGATGGAGGGGGCTTCGGATTCGTCCGCTGCAGGGACGCGCATCTCCGACGACTGGGCGCAGGCCATTCCCGCAAACAGCAGAAGCGTGATCGTCCGAGCGCACAGAATGGCCAGACGAAATTCGTAATGGTACTTAAAGCTCAATTCAGAAAGGAGTCCCTACCATACAGGGAAAGGGCGACGCGGGAAATACCGATTCGGTAACCTCGAATGCAATCGAATCTGCGGGAGGTAACCGTGAGGTTTGCGGAGCTGGCAGAGCTGGCCGAGAGCCTCGCTGGCGAGGCCAGTAAGTTGAAGAAACGAGCGGCCATCGCCGATGCAGTTCGGCGGGTGGCGAGTGAGAGCGCGTCCGAGGCGGGGCGGTTTTGTCTCTACCTCGCCGGCCAGCCGTTCGCCGAAGCTGACCCACGCAAGCTGAACGCCGGCGGCGCGATCCTTTCACGCGTGCTTAAGGAAATTGCCGGAGCGAGCGATGCGGCGCTGAACATGGCGTACCGCAGACATGGCGATCTCGGCGCAGCGGCCTTTGATCTTCTCACTGAATCGAAGCAGCAAAGAGAGCGCAGAGCAGCGCTGATGCTTGCCGACGTCGCGGATGCGTTCGACACGATGGCACGCGCTCGCATGACCGCTGTGCGATCGGCAGCGGTCGAGGGACTACTGCGCCGCGCAACGCCGCTTGAGGCGAAGTATCTGTTGAAGCTGATGCTCGGCGACATGCGCATTGGCGTGAAGCAGAGCCTTGTGGAGGAGGCCATTGCCGAGGCAGCAGGCGCAGAGGTCGCCGCAGTGCGCCATGCCGTGATGCTGGAAGCCGACCTGAGCCGCGCGGTCGAGCGGGCGTTCGCAGGCACACTTGCCGAGGCACGTATGACTCTCTTTCATCCGCTCGGTTTCATGCTTGCTTCTCCCGTAGAGACGCCCGAGGAGGCCTTCGAGCGCTTTGCTGGTAAGCCAGGGACTGCGAAGCCAGAGAAGGTGTCTAAGCCGAAGGCGAAAAAGCGCCGTGGCAAGAAGGACGCCAGCGAACTGCTCCCGGAGGGTGCAGCAGAGAAGGGCATCGCAGAGGATGTTGAGATCGAGGGGGGCGGCGGGTCGGATCCGTTCCAGGTTGGCGCAGTGCACGCACTCATCCACGCATTAATCGAGGACAAGTATGACGGCATTCGCGCGCAGGTCCACTGCGCGGATCCAACACAACCAGGCCGCGTCGCCATCTACTCGCGCAATCGTGAAGACATCACCGAGAGCTTTCCGGAGATCCAGGAGGCGTTTGCAAAGGTGAGCGAAGCAAGCACTGCGGATGGATCTGGCTTGATCTTCGACGGCGAGATTCTCGGATGGGATCTGGAGGCGGAACGGGCGCTTCCCTTCTCTGTGCTCGGTCAGCGCATTGGCAGAAAACGCGTGGATGATGCAATTCGGCGCGCAATTCCCGTCATTTTCATGGCATTTGATCTCATGTGCGCGGACGGCGAACTGCTGCTGTCGTTGCCTCTCGCAGATCGTCGCGCGCGTCTGGAGCGTATCGTCAATCGATTCAGCAGCGTAGCGATTTCTCCGCTCGAGGCGCCCAAGGTGCAGGCTGGATTGTTCCACGCGGAACATCACGCGTCGGAGGTGCCTCGGCTACGGCTTTCGCCCGCGAAGTTGGTTGAAAGCGCCGAAGGCATCGACCAGGCCTATCGCGATGCCCGCGCCCGCGCCAATGAAGGCGTAATGATCAAGGCTGCGGGGTCCGCTTACCTGCCCGGCCGACGCGGTCTGGCCTGGTTGAAGTTGAAGCGAGAGCTTGGGACGCTTGATGTGGTGATTACTGGGGCGGAATATGGTCATGGCCGCCGCGCTGGTTTGCTGAGCGACTATACCTTTGCGATTCAAGGGTTTGCGGGCGAATTGCTTAATGTGGGGAAGGCTTATTCGGGGGTTACGGATGCGGAGATTGTGGAGCTGACGGAGTGGCTCAAGTCACACACAATAGAGGACTTCGGCCATTTCCGTACGGTTGAGCCGTTGCGGGTGCTGGAGGTGGCGTTCAATAACGTGATGCGTTCCGATCGACATTCGAGCGGGTTTGCGCTGCGTTTTCCGCGAATTTTGCGCGTTCGGGATGACAAGCCAGTGGACGAGATCGATACCCTCCAGCGGGTTGAGGAGATTTACCAGTTGCAGCCCGACAAGGCGAGGGAGAGCATAGGCGAGAGCGAGCAGGATTGACCCGAATGGCCCGCGATTTGCTACTGAAATAGTGCTTTGCTGCGACAAAAGCATTACAGACCCAGGCGCAACCTTGTGAGAATCTCTGGGTAGAATCGAGGTAGGCGAATGGAAAGAGCCAAATCTCATTCGTTGTCCGCCAGTCGCCTTAGGCCATCTTCATCGGAGCTTCTTTCAATGACCCATACCCCTCGGGCCGCGCGAGTTCCTCGGTTTCTTGTTATCTCGTTCATTTTGCTGGTGTTTATTGGATTGACGGCAAGCCGTTCCTGGGCTGAGCCGCCACTCCTGATGCCTGGCGTTTTGCCGGTTGCCGAGTCTTCTCTGCCCACTGTCGGCCAGCGATATGAGCTGAAGCTCTACCACCTGCACACCGGCGAGAGCCTGGATGTCGTCTACCGGATCGGGGATACTTACATTCCCTCGGCGCTGGAACAGTTGAATCATTTTCTCCGCGACCACCGTACCGAGGACGTGAGCAGTTACGACCCGAGCGAGTTTGATCTTCTACATAATCTCTTGACGCGACTGAAGCGCCCGCACGCGACGATCGACATCGTCTGCGGCTACCGGAGCCCGCAGTCCAACGAATTTTTGCGCACGCTTGGCGGCACGGTCGATCCGTCGGAGACCGGCGTTGCGGAGCACTCGCAGCACATGCTTGCGAAGGCCATCGACATCCGCATTCCGGGCATCAGCACTCGCAGGCTGGACCAGGCAGCGCTGAGTCTGCGCGCGGGCGGCGTGGGATATTACCCCACCAGCCAGTTTGTACACGTCGACGTCGGCCCGGTACGCCAATGGAGCTTCGGCGGAGCACACACGCGCCGGCATCATCGCCGCCGGGTTGCTGCCTAGATTTCCAAACAAGATGGACCAAGCCCGTGCCTGTGCACGGGCTTTGCCATGTTGGCGCGGCATAATGGGCGAGGAGCCAATCGCTTTTAAGTGAAGAGCTGGATCGAAATCTCAGAGTCGCGGCTGCGCGACAACGTCTCCGCGATACGTGCTGCTGCCGGTGAAAAGGCCGACGTGCTCGCGGTCATCAAGGCCGACGGTTATGGACATGGCGCGGAGCTGATCGCGCCGGTGCTCGTCGATGCAGGCGTGACGTGGCTGGGGGTGGGTGACGTCGACGAGGGCGCGCGCGTTCGGCGTGCTCTCGGGAAGCATGACGCTCACGTGGTGGTGATGTGCGGCATGGAGCCGCGAGATGCGGACAGCATCGTGGAACACCGGCTTACTCCCGTGGTTTGGACACCGTCGCACGTGCAGGCGCTGGAGACAGCGGCGGAGCGCGCCGGAAGACGGATTGCAGTTCATCTTGAGATTGACAGCGGCATGGCTCGGCAGGGAGCGGCGCCGGGGGCTGAGCTGGAGCGCGTTGTGGCGGCACTGCAACACTCCAACTGGCTGAGTCCGGAGGGCGTCTTCAGCCATTTGAGTTCATCCGAGGTGCGCCACGGGGAACACACTGCGATGCAGCTTGAAAGATTGCAGCACGCCTTCGGCCTGCTGGAGACAGAGGATGGCGAGGTGTTGATGCCAGAGTGGATTCACCTGGCCAACAGCTCGGCCCTCGATGAGGGCTCCACAACCGCGTGGATGCGCCGGATTGGAGAGGGCATGGGTGCCAGCGTGCTGGTGCGGCCCGGGCTTGCGCTCTATGGTTACTGCCTGCAGCTCGAGAGTGAGAACGGCGGTGGGTTGTCACAGTCTTCGCACGCGCATGGTGAGCTCTGTCGGCAGATCCATCCAGTGCTCACGTGGAAGACGCGCATCATCGCTACGCGCGAGATTGCGGCCGGGCAGACGGTGGGATATGGAGCGACGTTTGTCGCTGAGCGTCCCATGCGGCTGGCGCTGATCCCGGTCGGTTATGCGGATGGCCTCCGGCGCGAGGCGTCGAGCGGGATCGGCGACGGCTGGGTGAGGATTGCGGGTCGGCGTGCTGCGGTGGTGGGGCGCGTGTCGATGAACCTGACCGTTGTGGACGTGACGGGCATTGCAGAGGCGGTCGAAGGAGTCGAGGTCACGCTGCTCGGCGAGGGAGTTACGGCGGAGGACCACGCGCGCTGGTGCGGAACGATTCCCTATGAGATTCTGTGCGGCTTACGATCCGTGCGACGACTCATCTAATTCTCAGGACGACTCATCTAATGCTCAATTGCGGTCCTCAGAGCAGGCACTCCCCGCCAAGTCGCGGGAGATCACAAGGATAGACTAGAGAAGATGTTTGCAGGGCTTTATGAGAGTTGGATGGTCGCGTGGGAGACGGCGCTGACCACCCGAGACGAGAACCGCGTCGAACGGCCGCTGGAGTGGGGTTTCAGCCATCTGTCCGACTGCGGTGGTCTCCATGCAGCCCGCGAGGTTGCAACGCAGGAGTATTCCCCGCTCGAAGCGATGATGGCGCTCAATCACCGGATCGTTGCTGATCCGGAGAGCTTTTTTGCCTACAAAACTCCGACCGACTTCAACATTGAGCAGCGCTTCCCGGAGCTGCACCCGACGAACATTCGTCCCGAGACGCTCGAGCAGGAGCGCGAGTGGCAGCGGAAAGCTGAGAGCGGAGAACTGCGGCGTGAGCCGTTCCTGCGCTGGTCCTCGGCGGTGAAGACCGGTGTGGCGGAGAACGATTACGCGAATGCGCGCTGGTATCCCACGCCGCCTGGAACCGGATTCGTCGATCACCGCACGGGCCACAGGCGGCGGCAGGCGATCATCGTCATGCCGCAATGGAACGCGGACGCCTTCTCGCACAACGCTCTCTGCGAGATGTTCAATCGCTGGGGCATCGCGTGCCTGCGACTCTCGAAGCCATACCACGATGTGCGGCGGCCGGCGGAGCTGGAGCGCTCCGACTACGCGGTGAGCTCGAACGTTGGGCGGACGATTGCTGCTGCACGCCAGGCAGTTGTGGATGTGCGCAGTGCCGTCGACTGGCTGGAATCCCAAGGCTATGAACAGTTCGGCGTCCTCGGCACAAGTCTCGGAAGCTGTTACGCATTTCTTGCTGCCGCGATGGATCCGCGCATCGAGGTCTGTGCGTTCAACCATGCGTCGACATATTTTGGCGATGTAGTGTGGACGGGCCAGAGCACGCGGCACGTGCGCGCATCGCTGGAGCATGCTGGCCTCACGCGGGATGATGTGCGCGGAATTCTAGCGGGCGTCAGCCCGATGAGCTTCATGAAGGAGTACGCGCGATCTGTAGAGCGGCAGACGCTGGTCGTGCATGCGACCTACGATCTGACCTTTCTGCGCGAGCTGTCGGTGGATGTGCTGAAGAGTTTTGACGAGTACGGGATTCCGTATGTGTCGAAGGTACTGCCCTGCGGTCATTACACGACCGGCGAGGCGCCGTACAAGTATCTCGACGGATGGTATCTGGGAAGCTTTGTGTGGAAGGCGTTTCGCAGAATGGCTTCGCAGCGCCCGATGAAGCGGCGCGCCTGAAGTCCCAGAGGCTAGAGTCCGGCAGGGAAAAGCGAAGGAACGAGGCGGTGCGCTGCGCGTGTTGCGAGCGACGGCTGCGATCTGGTGACGGGGCAAAGCAGCATAAGGTCTGCGCCGGAGCGTGCACGTTCTGCGCGCTGCGCAACCTCACGCTCAACCTGCGCGACGATTGCCTGCGTCTGGGCAAGCCGGTTGAGATGCTGGGACACCTTGCGCAACTGATCGTGAGGAACGATATGAAGGCCGCGATAGCGCCGCGGAGCTGGTATCAACTTCGCGGCGCTGGTTGGAGGTGAAGGAGGAAGGGTTGGGGTTACGCGTGGTGTGACAGCAGTCCCAGGGGGAGTGGGGAAGGGTATTGTGCGGGCTGTCACGTTTTAGCCTTTCTGCTCAGTGTTGCGGCTGGCAGAAGTCCCCAGGGCGGGAACCCCTGCCAGTCAGAGTGGCCCGACTTACAATGGCCTGGACCCCCCATGGGGTAGGTCCTGCTGCGGGTTGCTGAAGCGCTGAAAGGAAAGCGTGCTGCCTGCTCAGACAGGCGAACAGAAGCACGCGAGGCCCGAATTACTTGAAGGAACCAGTTGCGGTTCCAAGGGAAGAATGCCCCCGGAGTACGAAAGCAGCTATCCCACTCAAGCCGCGTAGAGACTCTCGTGGGTGGGACAGGTAATAGGACCTTTGGGGAAGGGCGTTCCGCGCAACGTCGTACAATCAAACATAGATATGCCGATTGATTTGACTGCTCCCCTTGCCGCAGCCGATCCCGAGATTGCGGCGCAGATCCGGAATGAAGTTGTCCGCCAGCACGAGGGACTGGAGATGATCGCGAGCGAAAACTTCGTCTCGCGGGCCGTGCTGGAAGCGGCGAGTTCGGTCTTTACGAACAAGTACGCAGAGGGTTATCCCGGCAAGCGGTACTACGGCGGATGCGAGTTCGCCGATGCGGTAGAGAACCTGGCGCGCGACCGCGCCAAGAAACTCTTCGGCGCAGACCACGCGAATGTACAGCCCCACTCCGGTTCGCAGGCCAACGCGGCGGCCTACATGACGCTGCTGGAACCCGGTGACACGATCCTCGGGCTGGATCTGGCGCATGGCGGCCACCTGACGCACGGCCACCGGCTGAACTTCTCCGGCAAGCTGTATCGCGTGGTCGGGTACCAGGTGCGCAGGGACACGGAGACCGTCGACTACGACCATCTCGAAGAGCAGGCGATTGCCGAGAAGCCGAAGGTGATCATCGGCGGCGGGTCGGCGTACCCGCGGCAGTTTGATTTCGCACGGATGCGGCAGATTGCGGACAAGGTTGGCGCGAAGCTGGTTATCGATATGGCCCACTTTGCCGGGCTGGTGGCTGGCGGGGTGCATCCGTCGCCGGTGCCGCATGCGCATGTGGTGACCTCGACGACGCACAAGACGCTGCGCGGACCGCGCTCGGGGCTGATTCTCAGCCAGCAGGAGTTTGCAGCGGGGATCGACCGCAGCGTCTTCCCAGGACAGCAGGGCGGCCCGCTGGTGCACATCGTCGCGGCGAAGGCAGTTGCCTTCGGCGAGGCGCTGCAGCCTGAGTTCAAGGCTTATGCAACGCAGGTGATCGCGAATGCGAAGGCGCTGGCGGAAGCCATGCAGGCCGCGGGGTACAGGGTGATCTCCGGCGGAACGGATACGCACGTCGTGCTCATTGATGTCTTCGGGCGCGGTATGCTGGGCTCCGAAGCCGAGGCCGCGCTGGGCGTCGCCGGCATCACGGTGAACAAGAACGCGATTCCGTATGACACGAATCCGCCGCTGAAGCCGAGCGGCATTCGTATTGGCTCGCCCGCGCTGACGACGCGCAGCATGAAGGAGCCGGAGATGCGGACCATCGCGGGCTGGATCGCCGAAGCGCTGGAGCACCGCACCGACGAGGCGAGACTGCGGGCGATTCGCGGCCGCGTCGCCGAGTTGGCGGAGCAGTTTCCGCTCTATGGCTGGTTGCGCAGTTAGTTCGTGTAGTATCTCTGCGGACACTCCTCATGGATATGGTTCTGTTGCTCGGCGTAGTCACCGGCATGCGCAGCATGACGGCCATTGCAGCGCTGTCGTGGGCTGTGTGGCTGGGGCTTATACCGGAGCAGGGATGGGCGACGTGGATCGCACATCTTGTCGTGGTGATCCTCCTGACGGCCTGCCGCGCTGGGCGAGTACGTCGCCGACACGTTGCCCAAGACGCCGAGGCGCACCGATCTTGGGTCTGCGCTGCTGCGAGTCGTCGTGGGCGCACTGGTGGGCGCCATGGTGGCTGTCGCGATTGATGAGCCGGTGGCGGGAGGCATCATCTTCGGT
Source organism: uncultured Acidobacteriaceae bacterium (assembly GCA_963713395.1). Taxonomy (GTDB): domain Bacteria; phylum Acidobacteriota; class Terriglobia; order Terriglobales; family Acidobacteriaceae; genus Granulicella. The sequence goes on from CAVQLS010000005.1 coordinate 626,285, forward strand.
GCAGGGGGCGCGATCATCGGCACGTGGGGAGGCTTCTTCGTGCGCATGACGGTCGCGCGCATCTTCCGCCGGGACCTTCCCGCGGCGCTGCTGGAGTCGGCATCGGCGATTGCTCTTGCAGTCCTGGCGCTCGCGAGGCTGCATCACGGCATCGTCTTCGATCTGCAAAAGGCCGCGAGCTGACAAGGTCCGCAGCAACCGTTACGTAATTATTTGCCGAGGTACATGCGGTAGCGCGTCTCGATGACGCCGGTATTGCGCGCGAGGTTCAGCTTGGCGACGTTGTACTGGTACAGAGCCTGCACAAGCTGCAACTGCGCTGAGGTCAGGGAGGCCAACGCGTCAACGACGGGGAGGTTATCGTCGACTCCGGCGTGGAAGCGCTCACGCGCGTCGGAGAGCACCTGCTGTGCCAGCCCGACATTGCTCTGCGCAACCTTGACCAGTTGATTGGCGGACTGGACGTCAAGCATCGACGCTCGAATCTGCGCATCGATGGTGACGCGCAGATCGCTCTCGCGTTGATGCAGCGACATTAATTGGGCGTTCACCTGGTCTGATTGGCCACGCTGCTCGGCCTCGCGGAAGATCGGGAACTTGAGGCTTCCCTGCGCGGTGAAGACGCCGTGGTAGAGGCCTGTGGTCTCGCCAAGCACGCCATAGAAGCCGTTGAAGGCGAGCGTAGGGAGACGCTGATAGCGCACCGCGCGCAGCTCGCGGTCGGCCACTTGAATCTGCGCCTGAAGGCTCAGGAGGTCCTTGCGATGGCGGTACGCAGTCTCCTTCGCGCGGTCGAGGTCCATGTCAGCGAGCTCGGTGAAGGGCGCAGTATCGGTCAGCTCGAGCTTCTGCCCGGCGGGCAGGCCCATGATCCGGTTGAGTTGAATCATGTCCTTGGCGAGCCGGTTATAAGCCGCGATAGAGGCCTGCTGGCGCTGCTGGTACTCCACCTGCGCGCGGAGTTCGTCAAGGCTTGTGCCGACGCCGGCCTTGCGTCGCTGACTCGCCTGGTCGAAGACTGTGTTCGCGGCGCGCTCCTGAGCCTGCGCATTGCTCAGATTGGTCTGGTCGGCGAGCACCTGCAAGTAGGCCGACCCAACCGAGAGAACGAGATCGCCGCGGCTGGTGAGCGCGTCGAGATCGACGACCTCCGTCTCGCGCTTTGCGCCCTTGTAGAGCTCATACGCCGGAAGATCGAAGAGATCCTGATCGGCGCTAATCTGCGCCTGCGTTATATCAACTTTGATGATTAAGGGAACGCTTGCGGGATCGATTCCCAGCTGCGAAAAGACGCTGCCAGAGGCATAAGGATTGAAGCCGAGCGCTGCAAGATTGATCTGTTCGGTGGCAGTCGAGCCAGAGGCACGTAGCGAAGGCAACAGCGAGTTGATGACGCCGAGTTGTTCGCCGCGAACGGTCTTCTGCTTCGCGCGGTCGTAGATCAGTCGCACGTTGCGCTGGAGGCCGAGCGAGACGGCGTCGTCCACCGAAATGCGCAGCGGCGTATCTGACGGTTGTTCGATGGCAACGCCACCCGGCCCCGGGGCGGTACCCGGTGCCTTGAAGGTGAAGCCGGAACCAGCCGGACGCCCCAGCGCTTCGTCCTGCTGCGAGAGCAAAACTGCGCTTGGTGCAGAGGGGAGCTTGTCCTTCTTCTGCGGAGTGGCAGACGCGTTTTGCGCAAGAGCGGGCGCAGCGCACAGAAGTGCGACGAGTGGGAGCGTCACCAAAACGCTTTGGACCCGACCTGGGCGGGGGATGGGGAGGAACTCGTTCACTGTCAGTATTAGAGTGTCTCGCATCGCCCGGAGATGCGAAAAGCTGCCGGGGAAGGGTTGGATTTTCTGCGGAGATCAGGTCTTGCGGACCCCTTGGTTCGATTAGTGGCCAGCGTCCAGCTGGTGCTCCGCTTCCTGCAAAGTATGCGCCGTTGAGGGCTTCCACTCCGTCTTCACGTCGTCCTCCTGCTGCCCGATGGTGTGGAAGATGAGGGCGTGGCCGCCGATGTGGACGTGGGTCTCAGTGATCTGCCAGTATCCGTCGCCTACCATCCGGCGCTCGACGTCAAAGGTACCCCCGCGGTTTAGTCTGCCGAGGATGCCCCAGCCGATGAGGACGTCGTCGCTGAGTTTGCCGCGCAGCGTGCGTATGCGATGACTATCTTTGGAAATAATCATCTGGCCGACCATGATCCCGAGTACGTGCGATTGCATATCCGGCGGATCGAAATCCGGGTTAGGGCGAAAGTTCAGCGTCTCGAGATCACCGTTATCTGCGCCGCGTGTCCAGATGAAGGCGTTGGGAAGCATCTTCAGCAACTCCTCTGCCTGTGCGCCATCGTGCGCGGCCGCGCGGCGGGCCTTGGCCTGCGCAGAGGGGTCGTTCACATAGTTCTGGATACGGCGCGTCTCGGTCGCCGTGGCCTGAGGGCTGAGTGGATGGCCGCTGAGTTCGATCAGCCTGCGCAGCGTTCCCTGCGGGGTCTCGATCGATGTGTAGGTGCCGTTCTTCTCTGGAGTGATGTTGTTTTCGCGATAGGCCCAGATGCTCTTGTCGGTCTGGTTGGCCTGGAGCTCTGCGCTCACCGCCAGGCGAACCTCTGCGAGCGCAGATTGTTCAGAGCCCTGTGGCTGCGACGCCGAAAGGTTTACGGAAAAGATAAAAGCGGCAACCCCTGCTGCCGAAAGGAGTTTCAGGAGCCTTGACCAGCGATGCATACACCTCATCCTAAGCGGGTAGGATGCAAATTCGCGGGCGCACATGGTGGGAGTGAACAGGCAGTTACTCAGGAACGATCTTCACGAAGACGCCGTCGGGAAGCTTCGCATCGCCCAGCAGATGCACGACGCCGTTGCGGGTAAAGCCGCGCAGCATGGGAGACGAGGAAGCGGGATGCTTTGGGTACGGCGTTGCCTTGAGCTCGCGCTTCGGCTCGTCAGAACTCCGCCCCATCCCGCGATCCATCGCTACATTCGCAAGCCGGTCCGCGTCCTTGTTCTTGTGGCGCAGGGCATGGGTGATCTGAAACTCATCGAGTTGCGCGATGCGGCTGCGGGCTTCGGTCCAGAGGGGCTTCAGGTCGGGCGAGTTCACCTTGTAGCGCCCCTGGATCTGCTTCACCATCAGCTCGGAGTCGGAGACCACGCGGAGGCGCCCGTAGCCGTGTTCAAGTGCCCACGCGAGCACGCTGAGCAGGCCGGAGTACTCCGCATAGTTGTTCGTGCGGATGCCGAGAAACTCGCTGAGCTCCGCCAGCGTCTCGCCGTCCTCGGTTTGCAACACCGCGCCGTAGCCCGCTGGACCTGGATTGCCGCGAGCGCCGCCATCGCAGTGTGCGACGAGCCACTTCTCAGAGTTCGTGCGGGTGGGAGGAACGCGAGGTTGTGAGGGCTCGGGAAACAGCGACGGCATCGGCCAAGTTTACAGCGGGAGTGAGACTCATATTGTGGGGAGGAAGATTTCGAGCTTGCCATCGGGCGTCTTGCGGAAGGTGTGAAGCACCTGACCCCGCGCGTCGATGTGGCGGAAGAGAATGGCGTCCTTGAAAAACTCCATATCGCTGAAGCCGATGACCTTGTCGCCGAACGGGCCGCGCTTTTCCGGCGGTGTCGTCCAGTCGACGAGCTCGGCGCCACCGCCGCCGGAAATGACGAAGCTCGTCGGATGCCCGGCGAACTCCAGGTGCTGCAGATCGTGGTCGTGTCCGGAGATCCAGAAGTCCACTTTGTGCTGGCGGATGAGCGCATCCCAGTCGCGAATGAGGATCTTCTGGTCACGGTGGATGCCGTTTGTATAGACCGGGTGGTGGCAGACTACTGCGACGAACGGAGTTGTGCGCGGTTTGGCCAACTCGGCGCGAAACCAGGTGTCCTGCTGGTCGCGGTCCTCCTTCGTCATCTCGAAGCTCCAGGGAAGAAATCTGTCGGCGCCGTGCTTCATTCCGGGCAGGTTGGTGTCGAGGCAGATGAAGGTGATCACCGGATCCTTCTGCGGATACTGAAAGCTGTACCAGCGCGAAGGCAGCGTCCAGCGAGTGCCCTTGGCGTGCGCTGCGTAGCCGAGTTCGAGGTCGACTTTGCTCGAGACCTTACGCTCGTAGTCGTGGTTGCCGAGCACCACGTAGCACGGTCCGGGGAAATGCGAGGTGGGGTACATCTGCTCAAACTGCTGCTGCCAGCGCCCTGAGACGTAACCGACTCCCATGTCGCCGTACCAGTTATCGCCCAGCAGGAACAGCGCTCCCGGCTTGATGTGGCGCTGGTCCACCCACTGCTTCATGGCCAGTGCGGTTGCGGTCTGCTGGTCGAGGTACTTGTCCGTGCCCCAATCGCCGATCAGAAACATGTGCTGGCCGTTGGGATCGGGAGCCGGCGCCGGCTTCGGGCTAACGGTGCCCTGTCCCGCAAAGGCCAAGCGCGGAGCGGTGGCCGCCAGCGCCGAAAAGGCGAAGGTCTGGCGTAGAAACTCGCGGCGGTTCAGCTTGGAGTCAAACGGGTTGGACATCAGGCTCGGCGTCCTTACGACTTCACCCCATAAGACGCGCGAAGGAGCCCGAACGGCGCACCTCTCAAAGGTCGTATGGCAAAGACTTTATTGGCGCTCACCTTTGCCTATCAGGGGACGTCTACCCAATGTAGTAGGAACCTGACTCCGGAGTCAGACTGAGAATGAGCATTAGCGATGTGATCGTCCTGGGCGGCGAACGGCGCCGGCGTCCCGCTTCCTCTGTACCCGGAGTGGGAGAGAGTGGCGACGGCGTAAAATCAGCAGTAATGTCGTCGTCAGTTGTCCAATCGAGCACCCGCGCCAGGCTGTCAACGGAGCAGATGGAGGCCCGCCAGCAGCAGCGCGCAGAGGATGATGAGCTTATCCGCGCGGCGCAGAAAGGCGACCGTTCGGCCTTCGACGCACTGGTTCGGCGGTACGACCGCAGCGTTCTGCGGCTGGCTTTGCACATGCTGGGCAACGAGCAGGACGCTCAGGACGTGCACCAGGACGCCTTCATCAAGGCATACCGGCATCTCTCGAACTTTCGCTTCGAGTGCTCGTTCTACACCTGGCTCTACCGGATTGTGACGAATCTGTGCCTGGATCAGCTTCGCCGCCGCAAGAGCCGCAAAGAAGATCCCTCGACCGTGATGGACGCCGCCGGCGAGGAGATGGACCTGATGGCCAACCTCCAGGACGAACGCGCGACCGCAAACCCCGCGCGTGAGCTGGAGCGCAAGAACATGCACGCTGCGATTCAAAGCGCGCTGGATTCCCTGACCCCACGCGAACGCACCGTGTTTGAACTGAAGCATTATCAGGGGCTGAAACTGAGGACCATCGGCGAGATGCTCTCGACGACCGAGGAGACAGCCAAGAACACTCTCTTCCGCGCGACACGCAAGCTGCGGGCAAAGCTCGTAGATGTTCGCTGACGGAGAGAGACGTAGACGAAGAAACACCGCTGGCGGGCGGAGACGGTAAGAAGACTCGCCGCGGGAGACTATGAAGCGCGTTGGAGAGGCTGGTTGGAGTACGCATCATGACCTGTGAGAGTGCACAACAGAACATAGTTCTCGCGCAGTATGGCGAACTGCCGGATGAGCTGCAACATCAGCTCGAGCAGCACATGAGCCTTTGCGAAGATTGCCGGCGCGAGTGGAACGCGATGCAGGCGCTGAGCGAGGAGCTCGCGCAGCACCCGCTGCTTGAGCCGTCGCCGAATCTGCTGGCTGCGTCACGCATGCGTCTGGATGAAGCGCTCGACGCGATGCCGCCGAAGTCTGTCACGCATCGATTCTGGGGCAACGCCTTTCGCTGGATCGGCTACGTTCAGGGCGCGCCGGCGCTGACGGTGCTGCTGGTCGGTGTCGGATTCCTCGGTGGGAATATCATTGCGCGCTACCAGGCCGCACATCTTCCTCCGCCTCCGCGCACCGTGGCTACGACGAACGCCTCGCAGAGCGCCATCGCGAATGTCCTCGACATCAAGCAGACTCCCGACCCGCAGGTTGTGCAGGTGAAGTACAACAGCCTCGTGCCGCAGACGATGCAGGGATCGCTTAGCGATCCGCAGATCCGTCAGCTGGTAATGCTGGCGACGAAGCTGCCGGCGAATGCCGAGGTTCACAAGGATGCTGTCTCTCTGCTCGTGAATCAGTGCCGTGCAACGTCTGGTTGCAGCGACGACGGGTCGAACGGCGACGCCTATCGCGGCACACTGCTTGCCAGCCTGCATTACGACAAGGATCCGCAGGTGCGACTGAATGCTCTCCAGGGCTTGCAGCCGTACGTCGCGCAGAGCGAAAGCGTGCGCAATGCGGTTCTGGATGCGCTGATGAACGATCAGAGCCCCGACGTGCGCAGTGCGGCCATCTCCATGCTCGAGCCGGTGCAGGCAGACTCGAGCGTGCGACGTGTGCTGCGCTCGGTCTCGACGCAGGACTCCAACGCGGCAATTCGCAACGCATCCTACCAGGCGCTTCAGGGCTCAGCTGATATCGAGTAAGGTGCAACCGATGCAGCAAGCAGCCATCATCCGGAGAAAGTGGCGGAGTCGTCTCCGGAATCGCGTTCCTATGCGCCGCTCGCGCATACTCCGTCTTGCAGCCTCTTCGCTGATGCTGCTGCTTCTGCTCGGTGCTCCTCCAGGCCGCGCGGGTGCTGCTGCAACTGCCGTGCAACCACGACCACCCGGCTATCTCGGCATCGAATTTCACGATCTGACAAACGAGCAGGCTGCAGCCCTGCATCTGCGAGATAAGCGCGGCGTCGAGGTCCTGTTGGTTGACCACGACGGTCCTGCAGCGTCGGCTGGTCTCAAGCCGCACGATCTCATTACCGGGCTCAACGGCCACATCGTTGCCAGCGGTGAGGCGCTTCGCCGCATGATTCATGACACCGGCGCGGGCGTGGAGGTGAGGCTCTCCGTCTTTCGTAACGGAAACCCCATCACAGTTCGCACCAAGCTGGCCAACCGCGAGGACGTGGAGCGCAAGGCGTGGGCACGTGTGACCCAGGGGCCACCGTCACCACCTCAAGGCGTTGTCATCGAGGGGCTCAGCGGGATTTATGTGACCGGTCCGGGCCCCGACCCGCCGCCGCCGGCCCCGCCTCACGCGTCGCCTCCGGCGCACACGCAGGGCTTTATCGAGAACATCCTGCACGGCCCATTTACGGGACTCGTAGTCGAGGCCATGCAGCCGCAGCTTGCGGACTACTTCGGGGCCCCGAAGGGTCAGGGACTGCTGGTGCAATCCGTCGAAAGCGGAAGTCCTGCTGCGAGCGCCGGCATCCGTGCAGCCGACGTAATCGTGCGCGTGGACGGCCAGCCGATGCACTCGACCTCAGACTGGTCGAAGCATCTTCACTCGAGCAAGGGCAAGCCGATGAGCCTCGAGATGTTACGCGATCACCAACCGATAACCCTCACACTGCAGCCTGACGCGAAGAAGCATTAGCCACTACCGGCGTCGCCTAAAGGACGCGGCTGTGCTTGTACCCTGCGGCCGTCAGCGCAGCAAGCAGTTCTTCCACCTGTTCGCGACCGCGCGTCTCCATCGTGATGTCGATGACCGTGTCGCCGAGATTGACGCCGTAGTACGCGCGGTTATGCAGCGTGTCGACGATGTTCGCGCGGTGCGCCGCGATGATCTGCGTCAGGTCCGCGAGCGCGCCGGGCCTGTCCAGCAGATGAATGCGCAGGCGAATCAGGCGGCCATCCTGCACCAGGCCGCGCTCGATGATGCGGCTCAGCAGTGTCACGTCGATGTTGCCGCCGCCGACGATGACTCGCCGTGCGCGTGAACGCGGGCAGCGATGTCCGGCGCTGCAACACCGCAGCGAGCCCGGCAGCTCCCGCTCCCTCGGCAAGCGTCTTCTCGCGTTCGAGCAGCGTAAGAATCGCCGACGCGATCTCGTCCTCATTCACCGTGACGATCTCGTCGACATAGCGCTCGACGACCGGGAAAGGTGACCTCGCCCGCGCGGCGCACGGCGATGCCGTCGGCGATCGTTGTCGCGGGCTCGAGCGTCACGGGATGGTGCGCGCGCAGCGCCTCCTTCATCGACGGCAGTCGCGCAGTCTGCACGCCAATGACGCGCACGTCAGGCTTCGATTCCTTCAGCGCGCACGCGACGCCGCCGATGAGTCCGCCGCCGCCGATTGGCACCACGACTGCCTCAAGATTCTCGATCTGCTCCAGCAGCTCGAGTCCGATCGTCCCCTGCCCGGCCATCACCAGCGGATCGTCGAACGGGTGGATGAAGGTCATGCCCTCGGCCTGGCAGCGCCGCGTCGCCTCCTCGCAGGCCTCGTCGTAGTTGGCGCCGTGCAGCACGACCTCGGCGCCGAAGCCGCGCGTCGCCTGCACCTTCACCAGCGGCGTAGCCAGCGGCATCACGATCACCGAACGAATGCCGCGCTGCGTCGCATGATGTGCAACTCCCTGCGCATGATTGCCCGCGCTCGCAGCGATTACGCCGCGCTGCGCCTCGTTCGGGCGTCAGCGTCGCGATCTTGTTCAGCGCGCCGCGCTCCTTGAAGCTGCCCGTCATCTGCAGGTTCTCAAGCTTCAGGAAGATGCTCTGCCCAGTCTGGCGCGAGAGCGTCTCCGAGCGCGCACATGGCGTTCGGTAGATCGCTTCGTTGAGGCGCTCGCGGGCTGCCTTGATGTCCGCGAGCGTGAGATTTTGTGCCGCTGTCGTGCTCATTGTCTCTATGGTAGTCGACTCGCGACTCGCGCTCCGTTAGCGGCTGAAGTGCGTCTCCAGCTTCTCGCGATGCCGTTCCATTCCAAGCTCGATCAGCCGGTCGATGAGCCTCGCATACGGCAGGCCACTCGCACCCCACAGCTTTGGATACATGCTGATGGAGGTAAAGCCCGGCATCGTGTTGATCTCGTTCAGCACGATCTCCGAGGGCTTGCCCTTGGCTGCAGGCGCCATCAGGAAGTCCACGCGCGCCAGCCCCGCGCAGTCGCAGGCGCGGAAGGCTGCAATCGCCATCGCGCGGATCTTCTTTTCCTCGGCCTTGGTCAGCTTCGCAGGAATGAGGCTCACGCTCTCGTCCGGGCCGGAGAGCTCATACTTTGCCTCGTAGTCGTAGAACTCTTTGGCCGGCACAATCTCGCCGACAACGCTTGCTTCAGGCGCATCATTGCCGAGGACCGCGACCTCAAGCTCACGCGGCTTCACGCCTGGCCCGCCCACGCCCTGCTCGACGACGATCTTGCGATCGAAGCTTGCGGCGAGATCCATCGCCGGCTCCAGCTCAGCGCGGTTGTGCACCTTGCTGATTCCGACAGAGCTCCCAAGGTTCGCTGGCTTCACAAAGAGCGGATACTTCAGGGCTTTCTCGATCACCTTCGTCGCGCGTTTCGCATCGGCTCGCCACTCGGAGCGCAGCATCGATACATGCGGTGTGATCGGAAGACCCGCGGCGAGAAACAGCCGCTTCATGGCGTCCTTGTCCATACCCGCTGCCGAACCCAGCACTCCAGAGCCGACATAGGCGACGTCGGCCAGCTCGAACAGCCCCTGGATCGTCCCGTCCTCTCCGAACGTCCCGTGCAGCACGGGGAAGACAATATCGAGGCCTGTGCGGCCGCCGGGCTCAGCCGCGGCCAGGGCGACGCCGGTTTCGGCGTTCTTCTTCTTCGCAACCGGGGCCGCACTGCCAGCGAGCAGCTTCTGCGCGGCAGCGCTCTGCAGCCAGCGACCTTCTTTGCTGATGCCGAGCTCGACGACGTCGTATTTCTTGCGGTCGATAGCCTGAAGGATGGAACGGGCAGAACGCAGCGAAACCTCATGCTCGCCGCTGCGGCCGCCGAAAAGAACACCAACACGAAGTTTTTTGCGGGCCATTACTCTCCTAGTTTGGCGCAGACCGGCCTGTGCATGCTGCGCACGAACCTCCGCGTACACCTTCCGACCGAAGAAACGCGTCCGCGGAACCCCGCGGAGCTTGCGCGCGTCCAATCGCACAGAGGTGAAACAAGTTATGAACTATGTGCGGCTCGGCCAGACCGGTGTGCGCGTCTCCCCGCTCTGTCTCGGCATGATGACCTACGGCTCGAAGAAGTGGCGCGAGTGGGTGCTGGAGGAAGTCGAGGCGCGCCCGCTGGTGCAGCGTGCCGTCGAAGCCGGCATCAACTTCTTCGACACGGCCGACATTTACTCGCGCGGTGAGAGCGAGGACCTCACCGGCAAGCTGCTGCGCGAGTTCCAGCCGCGGCGTGAAGATCTGGTCATCGCGACCAAGGTCTTTTCCCCCATGAGCGACGAGCCCAACGACCGCGGCCTCTCGCGCAAACACATCATGGCCTCCATCGACCGCAGCCTCAAGCATCTCGGCGTCGATTACGTCGACCTCTATCAGATTCATCGCTTCGACAAAAACACGCCCATTGAGGAGACCTGCGAAGCTCTCGATGCCGTTGTCCGTGCGGGCAAAGCGCTCTACATCGGCGCTTCCAGCATGTACGCCTGGCAGTTCCTCAAGATGCTCGACCTCCAGCGGCAAAACTCGCTCGCCCGCTTCGTCACGATGCAGAACCACTACAACCTCATCTACCGCGAAGAGGAGCGTGAGATGATTCCGCTCTGTCTTGATCAGAGCATCGGCTGCATCCCGTGGAGCCCGCTCGCCCGCGGTTTCCTCACCGGCACCCGCAAGCGCGGGGACGGCAAGACCGAAACCACACGCGCCCGCACCGACGACTTCGGCCACAGCCTCTACTACCGCGATACCGACTTCGACATTGTCGATCGCGTGGTGGAGATTGCCAACGAACGCCACGTCAAGCCGGCCCAGGTGGCGCTCGCCTGGGTCCTTTCGAAGCCTGCCGTCTCAGCGCCGATCATCGGCGCCAGCAAACCCGGGCACCTTGAGGATGCACTCGGCTCGCTGGAACTGAAGCTGAGCGAGGACGAGGTCAAGCGGCTGGAAGAGCTCTACGAACCCCACCCGATCCTCGGGCACAGCTATTAACCGGAAGTTGCAGTTCCTGTGGGTGTACGAGGCTTACTCCTCTGGCCTGACCCTTGTTAAACTTGATGTACCGCGCGTTCCTTAGAAAGCGCTAATCCAATCTGGCTGCCAGATTAGAGAAGCCTTTTCTTTCGCCGCGCGGAGTGCGCCTCCACGTGCTCTGTGCCCTGTGTGAGTTTTTGTCGCAGAACGGAACAGTGGAGACTTCGGGACCTGCGCTTGCCGCTGCGTTGTTTTGCGAGCTCTGTACTGGCCTACGGCCGCCCTTCGAGCCCTCGATTCGCGGGCGTTTTCGGCTGCATCTCATTCGGTCTGCTCCTCGCTCTCAGTGTCCCGTCAGGACACAGTCAAGTCGGCTCCGCCGCAGCCCAGCAGCAGCGTCTCCGCGATTTTCTCTCCGAGCGCCGAACCGCCGACGGTACGACTTCCGCACTCGCGCGCGAGGCCGCACAGGCGCAGCACGCAACTCTTCTAAGCCGCAACGCAATTCGCGCGCATGGCGGCTCTTCGACACCCCTGACAGCCCCCTGGCAGCCGCTCGGCCCGAGCTCGGTTCACACGCAGCTTTACGGAAACGTCACGGGCCGCGTGACCGCAATCGCTCTCGACCCCAACGACACCAGCGGCAACACGATCTACCTCGGCACCACCGGTGGTGGCGTCTGGAAGTCGACCACGGTCGCCGGCCCACTCTCGAGCGTTGCGTTCGCTCCGCTTACCGACACTCTTCCGGTCTTCAGCATCAGCGCCGGCTCCAGCACCATCCCCTCGCTGTCCATCGGCGCCGTTGCGGTCCAGCCAGCGTCGAACCCCATCGTCCTTGCGGGTACGGGTGACCCCAACGACGCGACAGATTCTCTCTACGGCGAAGGCATTCTGCGCTCCACCGACGGCGGCCAGACCTGGACCATAGCCACAATCGCGGAGAACAGCATTGGTCCCAACTCCTACTTTCACGCCTTCGCAGGGCTCTCCACTGCGGCCCTCGCGTGGAGCACCGCCTCGACCAACCTTGTCGTCGCCGCCATGTCGGTCTCACCGCAGGCAGCGATCGTCGCCGCAGAGGCCCCGTCGTCGGTGGCTGGCCTCTACTACTCCAGCGATGCCGGCGTTACATGGCACATGGCCACGCTCTACGACGGCGCGCAAGTTGTGCAAGCGCCGCAACCCCCTGGCACGGGGCAGATCGGCAACGCCGCGACCTCGGTTGTGTGGGACGCGACGCGCGGCCTCTTCATCGCCGCCATACGTAGCCACGGCTACTACAGTTCGCCCGACGGCGCGACATGGACACGCCTCACTGCGCAGCCCGGCACAGGTCTCACAACCGCGCACTGCCCCGTCGGCACGAACGGCCAGGGCAGCGCCAACTGCCCTATCTTCCGCGGAACCCTCGCCGTGCAGCCGGTAACCGGCGATCTCTATGCGCTGACAGTCGATGTGAACGACAACGATCAGGGGCTCTGGCAGGATCTCTGCGACGCTGCGGGCAGCTCCTGCGCAAACCCGTCACCCACATGGGGCGCGCGCATCGACAACGGCGCGCTGGAGGTCGGTTCCGGCGGCACGGCCATTCTGCAGGGAAGCTATAACCTCAGTCTCGCCGCTGCGCCTCTGCCCTCGGGTGGAACGCTGCTCTTCGCCGGGACCGTCGATCTCTATCGCTGCTCCATCTCAGCCAACTCAACGAGTTGCTCGCTCCGCAACACAACCAACACGATCAACGGATGCAACGCTCCTGCCGCTGTCGCTCCTGCGCAGCATGCCATCGCGGCATCGCTCACCACTGGTTCGGAGCTGGTTCTCCTCGGCAACGATGGCGGCCTCTGGCGCTCCACCGACGGCGTCAATCAGACCGGCCCCGCGTGTTCAGCCACCGATGCGCAACACTTCGACAACCTCAACTCCGCCATCGGTGCGGGCGGATCGTTGGCAGAGATCGTCGGCTTCGCCCAGGATCCCATCGAGCCCGGAATACTCATCGCAGGTCTAGGCGCAAACGGCTCCGCTTCCACCTCATCCGCAGCGACCCTTGCGCCGTGGCCTCAGCTCTCTTCGGGCGAAGGCGGCTTCCCGCAGATCGATCCGAACAACTCAACGAACTGGCTCGTGGCCATCGGCGCCGGAGTGAACCTGAAGGCCTGCACTTCGGGCATCGACTGCACTACCGCCAATCTCCTGCCACCGGCGAACATCGGCGCTGCGCAGGTCAGCAACGATTCTGCATTGCTCGATGCACCATCGCTTCTCGATCCGCAACAGACGACGAACGTCCTCCTCGGCACGTGCCGGGTTTGGCGAGGCACCGCGGACACGGGTACCACCTGGAGCGCCTCGAACCTGCTAAGCCCTGCCTTCGACGGCGCCGGTGGCCCGTGCACCGCAAATTCCGCGATGGTGCGATCGCTCGCTGCCGGTGGCCCGCTTGCAAGTTCCATGAATGCGCAGAGCTCGGGCTCGACCGTGCTCTACGCAGGAATGGCTGGTCAGCTCAACGGCGGTGGCAGCGTCCCCGGTCATCTCTTCGTCACCACCTCTGCGAATACTGCCTCCTCCTCTACTGCATGGACCGACGCGGCGCGCAGCCCGGTTACGAACGACACGTTCAACGCGCACGTCTTCAACCCCGGGGCCTTCGACATCTCCTCCGTCGCAACGGATCCGCACGATCCTACCGGCGCGACCGTCTACGCCACCATCATGGGCTTCGGAAGCGGACCGCATCTTTATCGCTCTGCCGATTTTGGCGCGCACTGGCTTCTCATTAGTGGGAACCTGCCTCAGGCGCCGGCCAACGCCGTGGTCGTCGACCCCAACGACGCCAACACGGTCTACGTCGCAATGGACACCGGCGTCTTCGTCACACAGGCCGTCACAACCTGCACCTCCACCAACTGCTGGAGCCCGCTCGGCACCGGCCTGCCGAACGCGCCCGTGACCGCGCTCGAAGCCGCACCGAACATGCCCACCGGCGACGGCCGCGAGGGCATGCTGCGTGCCGGCACCTACGGCCGCGGCCTCTGGCAGATCCCGCTCCTCAACGCCACCACGATTCAGGCGCCGGCAATCACGCTCTCGTCCACCAGTCTCACTTTCTCAGCCCAGGCCGTCGCAACTCAAAGCATTCCGCAGACCATCACCGTCACCAGCTCTGGCAATCAGCCCGTAACCTTCGGCACACCCGGCGTCACCGGAGACTTTGTCGAGACCGACAATTGCGCAGGCGAAACACTCGCGACCGGTGCAAGCTGCACCTTTAACGTCAGCTTCGCACCCACACAAACAGGTGCTCGCTCCGGCCAACTCACCATCTACGCAAACGTCAGCGGAGGTCAGGCGACGGTCAGCCTCAGTGGAACCGGCACAGCTGCTGCCGCTGTAGTGCTCACGCCTCTCACGCTGACCTTCCCCGCAACGTTCGTGAATCAGACCGCAGCCTCGCAGATCATCACCGTCGCGAACACCGGCGCAAATCCTGCCACGCTGAATACACCCACTATCACCGGCGATTTCAAGATCGCCGCGAGCACCTGCGGCGCCACGCTCGCATCCCAAACCGCCTGCTCGCTCTCCATCAGCTTCACGCCAACCGTGGGCGGCACGCGAACCGGCGTGCTTACGGAGACTGACAGCGCCGGCACGCAAACCGCACAACTCACCGGCACAGGCAATGCCCCTGCGACGGACACGCTCGCTCCTACCTCGCTCACCTTCGCGCAGCAGGCCATTGGGACCACCAGCGCCGCGCAACAGATCACACTCACCAACGCCGGTGACGTCGCGCTCACGCTCATCAGCGCATCGGTAAGCCCTGGCGACTTCACTGCGACAAACTCCTGTGGCGCGTCGCTGAACCCGCATTCCACTTGCGCGATCTCCATAGTCTTCGTGCCAACCGCCGTCGGCACTCGCACTGCAACCGTCACAGTCACCGATCAGTTCCGCTCACAGACCGTTGCGCTCAGCGGCACCGGCGTTGCTCCACCAGGAGTCTCGCTAAACCCCACATCACTCAGCTTCCCTGCCACCGGCGTCGGTCTCAGTGCTCCCGCGCAGACGCTCACGCTCACCAACAACGGCGGCCTTCCGCTGCATCTCGCGAACACGTCGCTCAGCGCCGGCTTCATGGTCGCCTCCTCAACATGCGGTTCGACGCTTGCGCCCGCAGCCAGCTGCAATCTCGTGGTGGTGTTCTCGCCCACCAGCGCGGGCGCCGTCTCCGGAACCCTTACGCTTACCGACGATGCACCCAGCGGCGGTCAGACGACCAACCTCACCGGCACCGGCATCGACTACACCCTCGCGACGAACGGCGCGACCAGTGTCACAGTCTCCAGCGGCGCGACGGCTACCTATCCGCTTTTGCTCAGCTCACTCCAGGGAATCTCCGGCTCCGTTTCGCTCGCATGTTCAGGCGCGCCTGCCAACAGCGTCTGCACGGTCAATCCATCCACGGAGAATCTCGGCGGAACCTACACCATCTCCGTCACCGTGCAGACCGGGCAAACTCAGGCGAGCAATCTTGCCCCACGCTCACCATTCGATCCAAGCAACACTCCCGCGTATCTCGCATGCCTCGCGTTTCCTCTCGCATGCCTCGCGCGCAAACGCCGCCTTCCACGAATGCTGCTCGCCATCGTCATCCTCGCCGCACTCGCATCCCTTGCGGGCTGTGGTTCTTCACGAGAGATCCCCGGCTCCGGCGGCGGTGGTGGCGGCTCATCGTCAACGACGCCCCCCGGCACCTACAACCTCACCGTCAGTGCCTCAGCTGCAGGCCTCACACACAGCGTCAATCTCACGCTCGTTGTTCAATAAGCCGTTTGATAACTTGCGCAATAGCATGCGGCCAGCTCACGCCACCCGCCCCGCGCTCACGCCGCTCGCCCACGCCCACTGGAAGTTATAGCCGCCGAGCCATCCGGTCACGTCCACGACTTCGCCAATGAAGTACAGCCCCGCCACTCTTCGACTCTCCATCGTTCGTGCATCCAGTTCCCGGGTATCCACGCCCCCCGCAGTCACTTCAGCCTTCGCAAAGCCTTCGGTGCCCTCAGGCTTCACGGTCCACGCGTGCACCGCGTGCTCCAGCCGATCAAGGCCCGCATTCGTCCAGTCAGGGTTCTCCGTCGCAAGCTGCACCCAGCGCTCCGCCATCCGCGCCGGCATCAGATCACGCAACGCATTTTGTGCTGTCGCCGCGTCACGCCGCGCATTCTTCCTTCGCAGAGCAGCAAACACCTCGCGCTCGGGCGCCAGGTCAAACTGCACCGCACACCCCGGCCGCCAGTACGACGATGCCTGCAGCACCGCTGGGCCGCTCAGTCCTCGGTGCGTGATCAGAAGCTTCTCGCGAAACGCCGGCACTGGCCGCCGCCGGTCATTCGTGACCCCCTCCGCACGCGCAGACACCTCCGTCGACACCCCGGCGAGATCGCACCACCGCTCGCAATCCGGCGGCGCAAACACCAGCGGCACCAGCGCGGCCCGAGGCTCCACCACCGCGTGTCCAAACTGCCGCGCCAGCTCATATCCAAAGCCGGTCGCACCCATCTTCGGAATCGACAGCCCACCCGTCGCAACGATCGCCGACTCGCAACAAACCTCACCCACACTCGTCTGCAGCATAAATCGCGGGCCTTCATCCTCCGCAGATCGCAGTCGCAACTCAGACGCGCGCACACCGCAACGCAACTCCACGCCGGCCTCGCCGCACTCGCGCTCCAGCATCGTCACAATCTGCTGAGCCGAACCATCGCAAAACAGCTGCCCCAGCGTCTTTTCGTGATACGCGATGCCGTGCCGCTCCACCATCGCGACGAACTCCGCCGGTGTATACCGCGCCAACGCCGAGCGCGCGAAGTGCGGATTCCCGCCCAGAAAACTCTCCGCCCGCGTATGAATGTTCGTGAAGTTACAGCGGCCGCCACCGGAGATCAAAATCTTCCGCCCCGGCCGCTCGTTGTGATCCAGCAACAACACGCGCCGCGCGCGCCGTCCCGCCTCCAGCGCAGCCATCATGCCCGCGGCTCCCGCGCCCAGCACCACCACATCCACTCTGCGCGCCGACTGTCCGCTCATTTCTTTGATTCTAGGCAACTACCGTTCACCCACGCACGCCGCCTCACCGAGATGCATCTGAGGAGTGTGGGAGAACCTTTATGAAGACCTTCGCATGGCTTTTTGCGGGCATCGGTATCGGGCTCGTTGTCTATCTCGTTGCAAACGCTCCAGAGCCTGAGTATGCCACCGGCTCCGACGACGTCGCGGAGGCAGCGCGCAACACCTTCGGATGGGGCACGAAGCAGCATGCGGCAGGCCTTGGCCGTAACATCGCCGGCCGCGTCAAAGAAGGCTTGGGCAACCTCACAGGCGACCCCGACCTGGCCGACAGCGGTGTGGCCGACGAGATCGCAGGCAACGTCCGCGAAGGTGTCGGCAAGTTCGCACAGGCCACCGGACAAACCCTGCATGATCTCAATCGCTAGCAAGCCACAACGGCACACTGCGACAAAACGTCTATTGATCGGAAGCCGCTGCTAGCCGGCTTTGCGCTCCTGCAGCACCTCGTCCAACATGCCCAGCAGAGAGCCTGCGCGCGAGCGCACGCTCGTCTCCTGCTGGTTCAGGCTGCCTGCCAGCGCGTCGTACCGTGCGCGCAGCGCGGTCAATTCGTCGGCGATGTTCAGCGCTGCCAGCACCGCAACGCGTAGCGAGTCCACCGTCGTTCCATGCGCCGACACCGCACGCATCTTTGCGTCGACAATCGACGCCAGCTTCTCGATGTACTCCGGATCAGTCCCGCGCAGCTGGTACACCTGGTCGTAGATGTCCACGACCACCGCGCCCGAGTTGCGCGCGACCTGGTCGGCCCGTGACATCTCTGCTGCCGTTCTCAACTGCTCGTTCAACTGCCTCTCCTCGTTCGCTCGTGCGGCCATCTGGCTCGCCAGCACATCCTGCGGGTTTGTCGTCGGCTCTGCAAGTTGCGGCATCCTTGCGCCTCCTCAACAGCTTTGCGACCCCGGCAAACTCTTCAGCTACAGCAATTCATCCATCTGTGCCAGCATCGCTTCCACGCGCTGCCGCACCGTCTCACGCTCACGCTGCAGGTTCTCGAGCTCCTCGGTTGCCGAGCTCGCATTTGCTGCCTGCGCGTGCATCTGTTCCCTCAGCGCAGCCAGTTCCGCCTGCGCCCCATTGCGCTCCGCCTCGGCATGCGCGCGCGCCTCACGTTCTTTCTTGATGAGCTCGACCGTCTGGAGCACCTTCTGCTCTAACGCCTGAAACTCGTCGGCACTCACCACTGTTGTTGCCATTCGGCCCCCTGATTCACCTCGGAGTATAGCGATTTGCATCGTGGATTAGCCGATTCGAATTCGCAAAGGAACCTTGATGAATCCCCTTCGGTACTCCCGTCTTTGCAGCATACACACACGTTCGATTCCGCTCTTCTTGGACTCGGGCGATAAACAGATAGTTATGCGATCTCGCTACGCGCGCTGCGTTCCGCCCAGCGCCTTCAACGCCGCGACGATCTTCTCCGACCCACCGGTCAGCTCGTTCTCAGTCAGCGTTCGCTCACTCGACTGGAACACCACACGTAGCAGCAGCGAGTAGCTTCCCGCCGCGACCGCTTTGCCCTTCGCATCGCGGAAGATCTCAACCGGCCGGACGCTGCGCAGTTCGTGTATCCGCAGCCCCTCGACCGCAGCCGCAATTGCCTCCCAGCGCACGCTGTCCGGGAACACGAACGAGAAATCCCGCTCGACAGCCTGATAGCGCGAAAGGTCACGCACCACCGGTTGCCGCAAAGATTGCGTCAGCAGCGCCTGCGCCGTTACCTCGGCCACCACGCAGGTTTGCCGCAACTTGCGCCGCTGCAGCTCTTCGGCGCTCAACTCTCCAAAGATCGCTACCAGCTTGCCATCCAGCAGCGCCCGCCCCCCACGTCCCGCTGCCATCCACGCCGGCAACGCACTCGTGTCGAACGACACTGCGCCCGCAAATCTCCCAAGCAGGGATTCCAGAGCGCCCTTCACCTCAAAGATCAGCGCGTCGTCGCCGCCGTGCAGCGCACTCAGCCCCGCGCTGTTTACGATCGTCCCGCCCGTCGCGCCAATCGTCAGCCCCGTCGTCTCGCGCACCTCGGCCGTCGATCCTGTGAAGACCGTGCCCATCTCAAACAGCCGCACCCTTGCCACATCGCGATGCAGATTATGCGCCAGCATCGTCGCCATTCCCGGTGCCAGCGACGGCCGCAACATGCCGGCTTCCTCACTTAACGGATTGCCGATCGCCACTGCGCCCGTCTGCGCGTCACCAAACGCGGCAGCCTCCTCCGCCGAAACAAACGTGCTCGAGATCGCCTCGCTGTACCCCAGCGCGCGCAGCGTCTCGCGAATCACGCGCTCCTGCTCCGCATGCGGCTGCTTCACCACCGCGCCCGACCACCCCGGCAGCGTGTCGGCAAAGCGGTTGTAGCCATACACGCGCGCAACCTCTTCAATCAGATCGATCTCGCGCTCCAGATCCAGCCGCCAGCTCGGCAGCTTTACCGCATACTCGCCCGGAACCGCGCGCGTCGGCTCTAGCTCGCATCCCAGCGCCGTCAGCACCTGTTCCACAACGCTCTCGTTCAACCCCGAGATACGATCGCCGCCGCGTTTCCCACCCGCCAGCACCGCATCCTCCCTTGTCGTGCCGAGCATCCGCTGCACCTCGCTCACACGCACAACGATGCGGTCGCGCCCCGCGGTCTTCGCCTCCTGCTCTGCCACGACGACATCGGTCATTGGCCCCACTACGCCGCCGCCCGCCTGTTCCACCACCAGCCGCGTTACAAGATTGTTGCCAACCGGCGGCGCGTTGAAGTCCGCTCCGCGCTCAAACCGATGGCTCGCGTCTGTATGCAATCCATGCCGCCGAGAGCTCGCACGAATCGCAGCCGGATCAAACCACGCGGCTTCCACCAGAATGTTCTTCGTCGTCTCCGTCACGCGCGAGTCCCACCCGCCCATCACGCCCGCCAGCGACAACGCCTTCTTCTCATCGGCAATCACCAGGTCATCCGCCGTCAGCGTGTGCTCGCTTCCATCCAGCAGTTGGAGCTTCTCGCCCGCCCTCGCGCGTCGCACCACAATCCCGCCCTCAATCGTGTCGAGGTCGAACACATGCGTCGGCTGCCCCATCGCCAGCCACCCGAAGTTCGTCGCATCCACCGGCCCGGAGATCGGCTTCTGCCCGATGGCATTGAAGTACTCCGCAATCAAACTCGTCGCGGGCTTCACATTCACGTTGCGAATCACGCGCGCCGTAAACCGTCCGCACAAATCCTTCGCCTCAATCCGCACTGGAAACGCATCGCCCGCACGCGCAGCCTCCACCGGCGCTCCCAGCTCTTCCGTCAACGGCCTCAGCGGCACTCCATAAATGGCCGCCGCCTCGCGCGCTATCCCGTAATGGTTCATCGCGTCTACGCGATTCGTCGTGATGTCCATCTCAAAGCGCGATCCGCCGCACGCAGCAGGGAAGATGCCCTCAACCGCAACCCCGCGCAGCGTCAGGTCTTCAGCGAGCTGCGCATCGCTCACGTTCAGCTCAGGCAGGTACGAGCGAATCCATTTGGTCAAAATATTCATGGTTTGATTCGTTGTCTTTCTTTACTCAATCTTCCAATCATCGCCCGGCATGATGCGTTTCATAAAATCGTCGAACAGCGGCACCGTAAACGCCGTCTCGCCATAGTTGGGACTCCAGATCATGCCGCGGTTAATCAGCGTCTGCCGCACAGTCGCCAGCGTCGTCACGGGTTTGTTCAGCGCGTCGGCGATATCGCCACTGCGATGCGGCCCCGGACCCAGCTCTGCCATCGCTCGCAGATAGCGCTTCTCCGCAGGCTTCAGCCTGTCGAACCGCACGCGGAAGAAGCTCTCATCCAGCGCCGCAATCGCCTCAATCGACGCCGCCTCCACATCCTCCACCGTAATCGGCGAACCCTTCGCTACGTCCCACGAGCACCGTCCCCACTCCTGCAGAAAGTACGGATACCCCTGCGTCTTCGCCACGATCGCCGCCAGCGCCTCGTCCGTGAACTCCACATTGTTGGCCGCCGCAGGCTTCGTCAGCGCCACCGCCGCTTCCACCGGACTTAGCGGCCCAATCGTCGGAAAATCGAACAGCCGCTCCGCATACGACTTCGCTTCTCCCGCCAGCCCACGCAACTGCGGCAACCCCGCGCCCACCACCGTCACCGGCAACTGCTGCTGCACGCACCGGTGCAACGCCGCAATCAGCGCCGCAAACTGGTCCTGCGGCAAATACTGTAGCTCGTCGATAAACAGCACTACCGCCGTCCCCGCACTCTTCGCCGCCCGCCCAACCTCCTCCAACAGCGTCGTGAGGTCAATCTCCAGGTCGCCGTTATCCGCCAGCCCCGGCTCCGGCACCGCATCGAACCCGACCTCCAGGTCGTGATACTTCACCTTCAGCGCCATGGCAAACCCTGCCAGCGCCCTCAACCCCCGCGCCACCGCATCCTTCGCCGACTGCGTCCGGTTCAAATGCAGCAGCGCCAGCCTCAGCTGCGGAGCCATCAGGGCTGGCAGCGACCTGCTCTCCGGCGTCTCCGACCGCACCGTGCAGAACCCATCCGCGTCCGCATCGCGCCGCAGCTGGTCCAGCAGTACAGTCTTGCCGACGCCCCTAAGTCCAACCAGCAGAGCACTTTTCGCGTGCCGCCCCAGCCGCAGCCGTGCCAGCGCAATATGGATATCCTCACGCAGCTTGTCGCGACCAGCCAGCTCCGGCGGCGACGCCCCCGCCCCCGGCGAGTACGGATTGAGAATCGGATCCATAGAAGGTTATCTGAAGATTCAGAAGTTATTGAAAATTATCTAAACTAGCTAATTCTGTCATAACTCGGCTCACTATGCCCAGTCTCGTCTGATCTCAATGCGCCGGAGCCGTCTGGTTGCCGCCCGTCCGCTGATAAACCACCGGCCGCTGCGGCGCATCGGCCACCGCATCCGTCAGCCGGTAGAAGAACTCATTGAAGTCCCGCGCCGCGTCGAAGTCCACCGACTGAGTCACATCATCCTGCGGCCGGTGGTACCGCACCTCGTACCACTCACGATATCGCCGTTCCGCATCCGTACCGTTATCGAAACCGAACACAAACCCAATCGCCGGAATCCCCGCCCGCAGAAACGGCCAATTGTCCGCTCGCTGCAACAAGTGACGCTCCGGCTCGCGGTCTTCACGCAGCTCGATATGCTGCTTCGCCGCAACCTCCTTCGCCGTCTGCCCCAGAGACGTAAGGTCTATCCCCGGCACCGTCAGAATATGCAGGGGAAACAGCGGCCGCAGCTGATCCAGGTTGATATCCGCCACCAGCTTGTCCTTCGGTACCGTGGGATGCTCCACAAACCACGTCGACCCCAGCAGCCCCTTCTCCTCGCCCGTAAACGCGCAAATCAGCACCGACCGTTTCGGCCTCGGCAGCTTTCCGGCCTTCACATCGTCGGCATATTGCAACAGCAGCGCCACGTATGCCGCGTCGTCCAGCGCACCGTTGTACAGGTTGTCGCCCTTCACCGGCGTTCCGAAACCATACCCATCCAGGTGCGCCGCGACGACCACATACTCGTCCTTCAGTGTCTTGTCTGAACCCGGCAGCACCCCCAGCACATTCGGCGAGCTGATCTCCTTCACCGTTGTCTCAACGTGCACGTGCAGCGAGCGGCCCGGCAGATCGAAGCTCTCCAGCGGCTGCTTCGCTCCTCCCGCCTTCAGCACTGCGGCCGGATCATGCCCGGTATCTTCGAGCATCTTCGTGAAAGCCTCCTTGCTGCAGCGCAACACCAGAAACGGTTTTTCATCTCTCTGCCTCAGTCCGCCATCGCGCAAAGTCACGGAGCGGGCATAGGCATACGGCCAGCGCGGCGGCTCAATCGTGAAGTACGGATCGTCGACGTTCACCATCGCCACTGCACCCGCCGCCCGAGCGTTCGCCACGCGTTCTGCGCCCGACGGCAATCCGGCGCGCTGCGTCCCAAAGCAGATGACAACCTTGCCCGTAACGCCCTGCATCGTCTCCTTGCCGCAGTAACCGCGGAACGCAAGATCGCCCGCCGCATCGGCCACTGAAGCGTTCGGAACGCTCGTCGTTACCTCTTCGAGCAACCTCAGCTTGACACTGCTTCTGTCGCCCAACCACACCTCGACGCTCGAGCGCGCCGCATCGACATCCACCTGATGCATGGGCACCGTCTGAAAGTAGCCGCCATCTTCGCCTGCGGGCTTCAGCCCCACCGCTAGAAATCGCCCCGCAACATACTCCGCCGCGCGCTGATACGCCGCTGTTCCCGTATCGCGCCCTTCCATCGCATCCGACGAAAGAAACTCCGTCGTATGCCACCACGCCTTGGTGTCGGCGTCGTGAATCTCACCATCACGCGGATGCTGTTGTGCGAATGCAGCGACGGCAGAGCAGCAGAGAAGAGCAGCAAGGATTGCACGCATGCAACGCAATGCTAACAAGCCCACAACCCGCTCCTAAGCAAATTGTTCGAGGAATCGCACGTCGCCCGAGTACAGCAGGCCAATGTCGCTGATCCCGTACTTCATCATCGCGATGCGGTCGACACCCATCCCGAACGCAAATCCGCTGATCTTACGCGTGTCATACGCGGGCTCACGTCCCAGTTCGACGCGTTTCTTATCCACCGCCTCGAACACCGCCGGGTCGACCATCCCGCACCCAAGCAGCTCAATCCAGCCCGAGTGCTTGCACTTCCTGCAGCCCTTCCCGCCGCAGAAGATGCACGAGATCTGCACATCCGCACTCGGCTCCGTAAACGGGAAGAACGACGGAAAGAACCTCGTCTTCACCGCCGAACCGAAGAACGCCTTCATCGCATGATCCAGCGTGCCCTTCAGGTCGCTGAGGGTGATGTTCGTGTCCACGCACAAGCCTTCCACCTGGTGAAACACCGGCGAGTGCGTCGCATCCGCCGCATCGTTGCGATGCACCTTGCCCGGAATCACCAGCCGCAGCGGGGGGTCCTGTTCCAGCATCGACCGAATCTGCACCGGCGAGGTATGCGTGCGCATCAACAACCGCTCGCGCGCTGGCTTGGACTCCTGCTCGGCGACCACTAGCGTGTCCTGCGTGTCGCGCGCCGGGTGATTCGGCGGAAAGTTCAGCGCCTCGAAGTTATAAAAGTCCGTCTCGACCTCCGGCCCCAGCCCGACCGAATATCCCATCCGCTCAAACACCGTCACGATCTCCTGCATCGTGCGAATCAGCGGATGCTCCGCACCAATCCTCTGCGCAATCCCCGGCAGAGTGATGTCAATCGTCGCCACTCCCACCGCAGCAGGCCTCGCAGCTGCAGTTTCTACCGCCGCCTCAATCGTCTCCTTCAGCGCATTGAACCGCTGGCCAATCAGCCGCTTCGCATCCGCCGGCGCCGCCTTCAGCCACGCATCGGAGATCGCCTTCAGTCGGCCCTGTTTGCGTCCGAGCCACGCCAGTCGAAACGCCTCGGCATCAAAATCCGGAGCAGCGAGTTGTGCGCGCGCCTCCGCCTCCACCGCGGCAAACGCGGCATCCAGCGACGACGGAGAGAAGTCTGTCAGTTGTGTCGAATCCATAATCAATCTGAGCTCTAAGTGTACGTGGCGCTACACCGCCCACCACACCACCGCAGCCAGCACCGCACCCAGCACCAGGCTGCGCTTGGAGGTTATCGCCCACACCACGGGATCGTCGTGCATCTGTCCGCGGCTTGCCAGCATCCACACCTGGCTCAGCCACAGCAGCAGCACCGGCACCACCAGCCACAGCCGTTTCGCATGTTCGTACAACAAACTTGTCTGCGGGTTCGAAATATACAGCGTCGTTACCAGCACCGCGGCAAACATCGATCCTGTGCCAAATGCGCGCAACTGCTCCACATCGCTAACGTGATAGCCCCGGCCCGCCGGCACCTCGCCACCGCGTTCGCGCAGGTTCTCCAACTCGCTGAAGCGCTTCACAAAGGCCAGCGAGAGGAAGAAGAACACGCTGAATCCCCCCAGCCACTCCGAGATCGTCACCCCCGTCGCCGCGCTGCCTGCAAGAATGCGCACCGTGTACAACCCGCTCAGCACGAAGACATCCAGTAACAGGGTGCGCTTTAGATACAGCGAATACGTCAGCGTCGTCACCGTATAGAGCAGCAGCCATACCAGGAAGTTATTCGGCAACAACTCCGCATGCGTTCCCGGCACCGTCCGGATCATCCGCGGGACCAGCATCGCCAGCGAAAAGGACGCTGCCATCATCACAAGGACCGCGCCCAGGCCAGCAATCGCCGACAGATCGCCCGCGGCAAACGGCCTCCGCCGTTTACGCGGATGCCGGCGGTCTGCCTCGAGATCCAGCAGATCGTTGACGATGTACGTCGCCGAAGCGCACAGCCCGAAGCTGAAGAACGCCACGACCGCCGCGCCTATCCTTGTCAGGTCCCAGGCATGCGCCAGCACCAGCGGCACAAAGATCAGCACATTCTTCGCCCACTGGTGCAGCCGCACCGCCCGCAGCCAGCTCTTCAGCGTCGAGCTGCGGTCCTCAAAGCGCGCCGCCGGCACCTTCCCTGCGCGACGCAGCCCCGCCGTCAACGCGCGATGCGGATTCGCCGTCATCGGGCTCTCGCAAGCGCACAGCAGCGCCACATCCGGCTTGGCATTGCCGATGTAGCAGAAGCGCTCGCCAAAGTGTTCGCGGAACGCCTCCAGCTTGTTCCTCCCGGCGAGATTCGTCGCGCCGTCCGAGGCCAACACCCCAGCAAAAATGCCGAGATAGTCCGCCACACGCTCCGCCAGAGGGCGGTCTGCAGCGGTTGCCAAATAGATCGCCCGCCCCGCTCCATGCTCCGCCCGCAGCCATTCCAGCAGCGGCCGGTTGTAGGGCAGATGTTCGACGTCCAGGGTAACCGCCGCTGTTACATGCTTTTTAAACTGGGCCTTTCCTTGTGCAATCCAGCTCGGAATACGAAGGATCTCCGCCGGCTTTTGCCGCGCCAGCGCCAGGACAGAATCCACTAATGTGTCCGATTTCACCAGCGTTCCATCAAGATCCACGCACAGCGGAACGCCGGGTGCCAGGACCGCCCGGACCGGTCCCGGGGCTCTTCCATTCAGCTCCTGGTCGATTACCGGGGCCGCCGTCGACTGTATTCCGCTGTCCGAAATCATGGTCCGAAACCTTGAAGGAGCGCTCATCGTCACTATACCGTCAGTATCATGGAGAAGGCGCCGTCCCGTCCGACAGGATCTCAGGCACTCGCCATGTGGCATGGCCTACCCCAGCAGGGTACATAGGCGTCTTACTAGGTTTGGTTCCAACAGCTTCGCAGGAGTTCGTCGATCTACATGTCAGCCTCTTCCAGCCACAACGCTGCTGGCACCATGCCGCGTGTATCTACCGCGGAACCTGAGTCACGCAGAAGCAACAGAACCGTCTCTGACCCCGGTCACCTTTTGCCCGAGCACGCCTCCGAGCCCGGAGGGCGCCGTCCCGGCAGCCGTCGCCGTCTGGTCATCGTCACGCTCATCATCCTCGTGATCATCGGCTTCATTGTCTGGCGCATTCACGCCAACAACCAGGCGGCTGCAACGCTGGCTGCGAAGCAGGCTGCGGCTGCCAACCGGCCCACGCCCGTGCAGGTCACCGCTGTGCAGCAGAAGACCGTTCCCGTCTTCCTCACTGCGCTTGGCACCGTCACCGCCTACAACACCGTCACGCTGCACTCACGGGTCGACGGCCAGCTCCTGCAGGTAAATTTCCAGGAAGGCCAGGCTGTCCGCAAAGGTCAGCTCCTCCTCCAGATCGATCCGCGCCCCTACCAGGCCGCAGTGGATCAGGCGGTCGGCACGCTGGCTAAGGATGAGGCCAACCTCAAGAACACGCAGGCTGAGGCCGAGCGCTACACCGCGCTCTATCAGGCCGGCGTCGTCTCCAAGGAGACTCAGCAGCTCCAGGTTTCCAATCAGGGTCAGGCCGCCGGCTCCATCAAGGCGGACCAGGCCGCCATCGAAGCTGCGCGCGTCAACCTTGGCTATACCAAGATCTACTCACCCATCGACGGTGTCGTCGGCCTGCGTCTCGTCGACCCTGGCAACATCGTTCACGCCTCGGACTCGACCGGCCTTGTCGTCATCACGCAGATCCACCCCATCGCCGTCATCTTCACGCTGCCTGAAGATCAGCTCCCGCAGGTGCAGGCTGCGATGAAGGGTGGCAAAAAGCTCGTCGTCGAAGCCTACGACCGCACCGACGCGCACAAGATTGCCAGCGGCACGCTGCTCACCATCGACAATCAGATCGACACCACCACCGGCACCGCGAAGCTCAAGGCGGTCTTCGACAACTCGGACGGCTCGCTCTTCGCCAACCAGTTCGTCAACGTTCGCCTCATCCTCAGCCAGCGTCCGAATTCGATTGTCGTGCCCACTGCGGCCATCGAGAACGGCAACCAGGGCGACTACGTCTTCGTTGTGAACCCCGGTCCCACGCCGCCCGACAAGCTGAAGAACCTGCCCGGCGGCACGCCGACCAACACCACAACCGAGGCCGAGCCTAAACGCGCCGCACACACCGCCTCCAGCGACGATCAGTCTGAGGAAGAAGGCGGCAACGGAAAGCAGCCACGTCAGCCGTTCCACGCCGACGTCGTCCTGGTGCACGTCGACTTCACCATCGGCACCAACTCCGTGCTCTCCAACACCACCAGCCTCAAGCCCGGCCAGCAGGTCGTTGTCGACGGACAGGAGAAACTCGTCGACGGCGCTCCGGTAACGCCCACGCAGGCGCACACCATCCCGGCCATCAACAACGGAGGCGCAGTCGGCGCCACCAACCCCTCGGCGCAGACCGCGCCGCCCGCGGCCGGCTCCGGCGGACTGACGCCAGCCTCGCCCGTCCCGCCTGACGCTACCAACGGACGTTCCGGCCGGAGCGGTGGCCAGAACAACCAGAATGGCGGACAATCGGCGCCCTCCGGTGGAGGCACTCACTGATGAGTCCGTCACGGCCATTCATCCTTCGGCCGGTGGCCACCTCGCTCCTGATGGTGGCCATTTTGCTTGCGGGCTTCGTCGCGTGGCTGGAGCTTCCGGTCTCCGCGCTGCCTGAGGTCGACTACCCGATCATCCAGGTCCAGACCTACTACCCCGGCGCCAGCCCCAACGTCATGGCGCAGTCGGTCACCGGTCCGCTCGAGCGCCAGTTCGGCCAGATCCCCGGCCTCCAACAGATGACCTCCATCTCCTCCGGTGGCGGCTCCATCATCACGCTCGAGTTCAGCCTCTCCGAGTCCATCGACGTCGCTCAGCAGGACGTGCAGGCCGCCATCAACGCCGCCTACACCTACCTCCCGCAGGACCTCCCCAACCCGCCCATCTACGCCAAGGTCAACCCGGCCGACGCGCCGATCCTCACCCTCTCGCTCACCTCCGACACTGTCCCGCTGCAGAAGGTCGAAGACCTCGCCGACACCGTCCTCGCGCAGAAGATCTCGCAGCTCTCCGGTGTCGGCCTCGTCTCCATCGCCGGCGGCCAGAAGCCCGCCGTGCGCATCCAGGCCAACCCCGCGCAGCTTGCCAGCTACGGCCTCTCGCTCGAGGACATCCGCACCGCCATCGGCACCGCCAACGTCGACCAGGCCAAGGGCTCCCTCAACGGCCCGCGGCAGGCCTACACGATCGGCGACAACGACCAGTTGATGACCGCCGACGACTACGACGACGTCATCGTCGCCTATCGCAACAACTCGCCCGTCCGCCTCAAGGATGTCGCCACAGTCGTCGACTCCGCCGAAAACCTCTACCAGGCCGCGTGGATGGGCTTCTCCGCACAGCCCGCACACACGCAGAAGCAGCCCGACGGCACCACCATCGACGTTCCCGCCTCCCAGGCCTTCGTCAAGCCGGCCATCATCATCAACATTCAGCGCCAACCCGGCGCCAACATCATCGGTGTCGTCGACCGCGTGCAGTCCCTCCTGCCCAAGCTGCGCCAGTCGCTCCCCGCCGGCGTCACGCTGCAGGTCCTCACCGACCGCACTAACACCATCCGCGCCTCGATCAAGGACGTCAACTTCGAGCTGCTGCTCACCATCGGTCTCGTGATCCTGGTGATCTTCCTCTTCCTGCGCTCCTTCGCCGCCACCGTCATCCCTGCCGTCGCCGTGCCGCTCTCCATCGTTGGCACCTTCGGCATCATGTACCTGCTCGGCTACTCGCTCAATAACCTCAGCCTGATGGCGCTCACCATCTCGACCGGCTTCGTCGTCGACGACGCCATCGTCATGATCGAGAACATCGACCGCTACCTCGAGATGGGCGACAGTCCACTCGATGCCGCGCTCAAAGGCTCTGAGCAGATCGGCTTCACGATTCTCTCGCTGACCGTCTCGCTCATCGCCGTGCTCATCCCGTTGCTCTTCATGGGCGACATCGTGGGCCGGCTCTTCCGCGAGTTCGCTGTCACCCTCGCCGTCACCATCCTCGTCTCCGCCGTCGTCTCCCTCACGCTGACGCCGATGATGTCCGCGCGCCTGCTCAAGCACAAGCCCGAGTCCGCGCAGAACGCCTTCTACCGCAAGAGCGAAGAGTGGTTTGAGTGGGTCATCGCCCGCTACGGCGGAGGCGTGCAGTGGGTTCTCCGCCACCAGACCTTCACGCTCATCGTCACCGCCGCCACGCTCGTCATCACACTCGTCCTCTACGTCTACGTGCCCAAGGGCTTCTTCCCCTCGCAGGACACCGGCGTCATCATGGCCATCACCGAGGGCAATCAGAGCACCTCGTTCTCCTCCATGGCCAGCCGCCAGCAGCAGGTCGCGCACGCCATCCTTCAGGACCCCGACGTCGTCTCGCTCTCCAGCTACATCGGCATCGACAACACCAACGCCACGCTCAACGCCGGCCGCATCCAGATCGACCTCAAGAGCCGCGACGACCGCAAGGACACCGCGCAGCAGATCATCCAGCGCCTGCAGGGCAAGGTCAACCAGATCCCCGGCATCCAGACCTTCCTGCAGCCCGCTCAGGACCTTACCGTCGAAGACCGCATCTCGCGCACGCAGTACCAGTACTCCGTCGAGGACCCTGATCCCGTCGAGCTCGCCAGGATCACCAGCCAGCTCGTCGAAAAATTCAAATCGCTCCACGGCATTGTCACGGACGTCGCCAGCGATCAGCAGATCAACGGTCTCGGCGCCACACTCGTCATCGACCGCGACACTGCATCGCGCCTCGGCGTCACGCCTTCCAGCATCGATAACGTGCTCGACGACGCCTACGCCCAGCGCCAGGTCTCTACCATCTTCACGCAGCAGAACCAGTACCACGTCATCCTGGAGGTCGCGCCCAACTTCCAGCGCACCGCCAGCTCGCTCGACAACCTCTACGTCAAGAGCTCCAACGGCGGCCAGGTTCCGCTCAACACCTTCACCACGCTCAGCACGCAGCCCACGTCACTCTCCATCGGCCATCAGGGCCAGTTCCCGTCCACCACCATCAGCTTCAATCTGGCCAATGGGAAATCCATCGGTGATGCCGTCGACGCCATCAACAAGGCCGTCGCGGACATGCACCTTCCCATAAGCGTCAACGTGGCCTTCCAGGGAACCGCCGCCGCGTTCGAGGCCTCGCTCACCAACGAGCCACTGCTCATCCTCGCCGCCCTCATCACCGTCTACATCGTGCTCGGCGTTTTGTATGAGAGCTACATCCACCCCGTCACGATTCTCTCCACGCTGCCCTCCGCCGGTGTCGGCGCCATTCTCGCGCTGCTCATCACCGGCAACAGCCTCTCCGTCATCGCGCTTATAGGAATCATCCTTCTGATAGGCATCGTTAAGAAAAACGCCATCATGATGATCGACTTCGCCCTCGAAGCCGAGCGCGAGCAGGGCATGACTCCCGAAGAAGCCATCTATCAGGCCTGCCTTCTGCGCTTCCGTCCCATCATGATGACCACGATGGCCGCGCTCCTCGGCGCCGTTCCGCTGGCCTTCGGCTCAGGCACTGGCTCCGAGCTTCGCGCCCCGCTCGGCATCACCATCATCGGCGGCCTGCTCATCTCGCAGGTGCTCACGCTCTTCACCACCCCGGTCGTCTATCTCTTCTTCGACCGCATCGGCCGCAAGTACCTCGGCACCGCCAGGGCCGACGAAGAGTTCTACGAGCACACCCACGGCGGCAAACACCCACCCAACCACGGCGACGGTGGCAACCTCCCCGAACCCATCCCCGGAGACTGATTCCAGGCGCTCGAACTGTACGACGATGTCCTTCGAAGACCCACAACCCGGCGACAAAACCCCTCGCGACCGCCCTCGTCCCGGCGACAGCGACGAGCTTCGCGGTCTTCACGGCCCCGACGACATCGCCGGTGACCGTGCGTCTTCCGATCAC
Source organism: uncultured Acidobacteriaceae bacterium (assembly GCA_963713395.1). Taxonomy (GTDB): domain Bacteria; phylum Acidobacteriota; class Terriglobia; order Terriglobales; family Acidobacteriaceae; genus Granulicella. Next base: position 657,729 of record CAVQLS010000005.1, read on the forward strand.
GCCACCGCCGCCGACCGCGAAGAAGCGCACCAGCCGCTCGCCGGCCCAGGCGAGGTCGGCGCTGTCCACTTCTCCGCGCCCTTCATCAAGCGCCCCGTAGCCACCTTCCTGCTCTCGCTCGCGATCATCATCGCCGGAGCCGTCGCCTACAGTCTTCTCCCCGTCTCCTCACTTCCAGAGGTCGAATACCCCGTCATCTCCGTCGGCGCATCTCTCCCCGGCGCCGACCCCGAGACCATGGCCTCCGCCGTCGCCACGCCGCTCGAGCGTCAGTTCACCCGCATCGCCGGCGTCAATGAGATGACCTCGACCTCCGGCACCGGCTCCACCAGCGTCATTCTTCAGTTTGATCTCAACCGCGACATCAACGGTGCCGCGCGTGATGTGCAGGCCGCCATCAACGCCGCCCGGGCGCAACTGCCCGCGAACCTTCCCTCCAACCCTACCTATCGCAAGATCAATCCGTCGGATTCGCCGATCCTCATCCTCGCGCTCACGTCCGACACCGTTCCCAAGTCGGAGATGTACGACGCCTCAGACTCCATCCTCGCCCAGAAGATCGCGCAGGTCCCCGGCGTCGGCCAGGTCTTCACCGGAGGCTCCGCCAGCCCCGCCGTCCGAGTCGAGGTCAATCCTTATCTCCTCACGGCCAAAGGGCTCTCGCTTGAGGATCTCCGCACCGCCATCGGCACCTTTAATGTCATGCAGCCGACCGGCTACATCAGCAGCTCGTCCTCGCGCATGTCCCTCTCCTCCACGGATCAGCTCTTCGGCGCCGCCGCCTATGCGCCGCTGATCATCGCCACCAGCAAGGGTCCTGTCTCCAACGCCTCCGCAGCGACTGGCCTGCCAAAATCCGTGGCGTCCGCCGTCACCTCCACGACCAGCACCAGTGGCAGCTCCACGGGCGCCACGACCTCCAACGCCTCCACCGGCAACGCTGCCTCCAGCGCCAACGCCTCCGGCACCAGCACCAACAGCACGCCCAACTCCGGGGTCACCAACTTTGCGACCTCGAGCGTCACCACTGTCGGTGCCGCCAACGCCTCCGGTAACGTACGCATCAGTGATGTCGCCCAGGTTGTCGATTCGATCGCAGACATCCACACCGGCGGCACCTTTAACGGCAAGCCCGCCATCCTCGTCGTCGTGTTCAAGTCACCCGGCGCGAATGTCATCCAGACCGTCGACAACGTTCTCGCCATCCTTCCGCAGCTTCAGGCCTCCATCTCGCCGGCCATCAAGCTTCAGGTCGTGCTCGACCGTACGGGCACCATCCGTGCCTCTGTAAAGGACATCACGCGCACGCTCGTCATCTCCATCCTGCTCGTGATTCTCGTCGTCTTCCTCTTCCTTCGCGAGGGCCGAACGACGCTCATTCCTTCGGTCTCGGTTCCGCTCTCGCTGCTGGGCACCTTCGGCGTGATGTACCTGCTCGGCTACACGCTGGACAATCTCTCCCTCATGGCGCTCGCCATCTCCACCGGCTTCGTCGTCGACGACGCCATCGTCGTCGTCGAAAACATCACCCGCCACCTCGAAGAAGGTCTCAGCCCGTTTGACGCCGCCATGGTCGGCTCCAAGGAGATTGGGTTCACCGTCCTCTCCATGTCCACCTCGCTCGTTGCGGTCTTCATCCCCATCCTTCTCATGGGGGGTCTGGTCGGCCGTCTCTTCCGCGAGTTCGCCATCACGCTTTCGGCGGCCATCGGCGTCTCGCTGGTCGTCTCGCTCACCACCACACCGATGCTCGCCGCCAAATTCCTCAAGCCCTACTCCCGTGTCAGCAAGGGCTGGTTTTACCGGATGGGCGAAAGGCATCTCGCCCGGCTCACCGCGGAATACGAGCGCGGCCTCCGCTGGGTCATCCGTCACCAGATCACCACCTTCATCGTCTTTCTGCTGACCTTCGCCCTCAACATCTATCTCTTCATCATCGTTCCCAAGGGCTTCTTCCCCCTGCAGGACACCGGCCGCCTCCAGGGCTCGCTCCAGACCCAGCAGGACGCCTCGTTCCGCCGCACGAGCGAAAGCATGACCAAAATCGCCGAGACCGTACAAAAGGACCCCGGCGTTGAAAATGTGCTCGGCTTTCTTGGCGGCGGTGGTCCCGGCGGCGGCGCCTCCAACAGTGCCCGCATGTTCGTCGTCCTCAAGCCGGAAGACCAGCGCCTCAAGACCGGCGACACCGCCGACAAGATCATCAACCGCCTGCGCCCCAAGACCACCAACCTGCCCGGCGTGAAGTTCTACCTGCAGTCCTCGCAGGAGCTTCACGTTGGCGGCCGCTCCTCGGCCGCGCAGTATCAGTACAGCCTCACGGCCGACACCCAGGATCAACTCGACACCTGGGCTCCGCAGCTCATGGCCGCCATGCAAAAACTCCCTGAGCTCCGCGACGTCAACACCGACCAGGAGGACAAGGGCCTCGAGGCAAGGTTGGTCATCGACCGAGACACCGCCTCACGTCTCGGCGTCAGTCCGCTCGCCATCGACTCCACGCTCTCGGACGCCTTCAGCCAGCGCCAGGTCTCCACCATGTACCAGGAGCTGAACCAGTATCACGTCATCATGGAGGTCGCGCAGGATTACCAGAACGATCCCGCGGCCCTCAGCAAGATCTACGTCAAATCCTCCACCGGCGCGCAGATCCCGCTCTCCGCGGTCACGCACCTGGTCACCGACCGCGTTCCGCTCGCCATCAATCACCAGTCGCTCTCGCCGGCCGTTACGCTGTCGTTTAACATCGCGGCGAACATCTCGCTCTCGCAGGCCACCGCCGCCATTGAGAACGCGCGCACAAGCATCGGCATGCCCTCCTCGATTCACGGCGGTTTCGCCGGCACAGCGCAGGCCTTCCAGCAGTCGCTTTCCTCTGAGCCCGTCCTGCTCCTCCTCGCGGTCTTAACCGTCTACATCGTCCTCGGCATCCTCTACGAGAGCTTCATCCATCCGCTCACGATTCTCTCCACGCTGCCCTCCGCCGGCGTCGGTGCCTTCCTCGCGCTGCTTATCTTCAAAATCGATCTCTCCGTTATCGCGATGATCGGCGTCATCCTGCTCATCGGCATCGTGAAGAAGAACGCCATCATGATGATCGACTTCGCCCTCGTCGCCGAGCGCGAGCACGGCAAGAGTCCCGAGGAAGCCATCTACGAGGCGTGCATGCTGCGCTTCCGCCCCATCATGATGACCACCATGGCCGCGCTTCTCGGCGGCCTTCCGCTCGCGTTTGGCCGCGGCACCGGCTCCGAACTCCGCCAGCCTCTCGGCGTCACGATCGTCGGCGGCCTCATCGTCAGTCAGTGCCTCACGCTCTTCACCACGCCAGTCATCTACCTCATGTTCGACCACCTGCGCTACGCCCTCCCTCGCTGGCGCCACTTCATCCTCGAAGCCCTCGGCATCCGCCGCCCCACCCCAGCCGGCAGCGGCCCCACCCCCGCACCAAGCGACTAATCTCAAACTAGGAAATCGTCATCTCCACCGGACGCACCCAGGTAACGGGTGCCCCGCCCTCGACGCGCAGCGGCAGGGTGGTGGTATCGCGCGTTACGACGCGCGATCCGCGATGCGCGTAGTCCTGCCAGACCTCCCGCTTCTCTCGGACGAAACGAGAGTTCTACTAACAGCAGCCACCGAAAAACATACCTCCGGAACGACCCCCCAGTAAAAGTCGCTCCAGATCGGCGCCATCCGTCTGCACACAATTACCCACCAGTAAAGAAGGGCTATTGCCGCAAACAGGCCTGCGAGCGGCACCACAACGTACTTGCCTGCTCTGAAGCTCAAAACCGCAATCACCACAGCGAACACAAATAAGGCTACGAAATAAGCTCCCCCTAAGCTCCAGGGCAACGCCACCAGCGGCATGATCAGAAACGTCGTGACTGCACGGTAGGCCAGATACAAGACCAGGACAATACTCGCGACAACCTTGATCGCGGACCTCATCGAACTGTCATTCTCCCCGAGTGCTGCGAAGCGGCTAAGCGTTCTCCGGCAGGGCGGACCAACGATATACCACGGTGGCCTCCCAGCTTCCGGATAACCCGAGGCGAGCCTCAGTCCCCTCGGGGTATGCCGTCCGAACCGGCGAATGCTGGTGCAGGACTACATCTTCCAAACCCGCTTCAGCAACTGCGATGCGGGGTCTACGATCTTGGCTTCGTCATGAGCGGCGTTCGGCACGCTTACAAACTGCACTGTGGGCGATCTGTCGGAACTGCTCGCAAGCGTCCTCATCGCGTCCACCCATGCATGCGCACGCTCTAAACGCGTTGTGCCTATCTGTCCCGGCGCGAACGGGCGCTGCTCCTGATCTCTGGTACCGACCATCACGTACGTTGGGACAGAGGTGGCAACTGTGAGCCATTGGGCCACGGGAGGTGTGAACTGATTCGCGGCGGAATGGTCGCTTGCATCTTGGCTCGAAGGGCCACCGCTCGCGTTGCAGGCGCCGCCGGCAGCCTCTCCAAAGGGCCATGCGATCTTGGAATTCGGGAACGGATAGGTGGACGGGGCACTCAGTATCGCGACATCGAGCCGATCGGGATGGGCGACTAGATATCGCGCCGCAAACTGTGCACCAGCCGAATGCCCGACGAGGCTGAAGTGTCCATGCAGGTTGGGAATGGCTAACGCAGCCGGCCCGTCGATCAACTCATCCACGAACACGTCAGGAGCGATCGCGGAACCGCACAGCCCACGGAAGCCTGCGAACCCGTCGTTGCCAAACGCCGGAGCAATGAGGAGTACGCCATTCTGATCAGCGAAGGATACCCATCGCTGCATGACTGTCCGGACGTATTCTTTTAGCTCTGCATCCGAAACCGTCCCGTCCGGCCAGGGGTAGCCCGACGCCAGTACAACGACCCGTCGCGGATGCACCGGGACGTAGTACATGACGGACGTGTAGGGCGTTCGCAGTTCCGACACTTTTCCGGAAACAGCGAACCGCCAGCCGGGCGTCTGCGCATGGCTGGTTAAGTTCAGTGACGCTGTGGCAGAGACAACGGCCAAACACACTGGCAAAATAGCCCTGAAATTTGAGATATAAGTCGCGACCACTCGTCTGAGCCCGGCCATTCCACCATCCATTTCAAGCAAGATCGTAGCAAAGCTGTCTGCCGCGTAGCCACGAGCCTCGGCCGCAGCCGTCTAATCTATTAACAGCCATGCGCCCGATACGCATCCTCGGCCCCGGCGTCACCCTCGCCCTCGCTTTGCCTCTCTCCGCCCAGATGCACCACGTTGACAAGTCCCAGCGCGTCACCCGCGCCGTCGGCGTCTACGAGTGGACCGGCGACATGCTCAAGCCCGACGCCGCCCGCCTCATCCCCGTCTCCATCTTCATCAACAACCACTTCGAGGACGCCGGCGTCTTCCTCGCCCAGCCCATCCCCCTCGCGCTCGAGACCGGCAACGTCTATTCCATCCAGCACTCCGGCGATCTCATCGGCAGCCTCGACCTCGACTTCGCCCGCGACATCGTCGACAAGCGCAGCACCGCCGACGACAATCCGCTCGGCGCCTGGTACGGCTACGGCCGCTTCATCCCGCTCTCCGCCGCGCCCCCGCCGCCCAAGCTCACCCAGCACTCCGCCACGCCCGCCGTCGTCGTTGGCAGCGAGGACGACTCGCGCCCCCACTTCGTCGCGTCGCGCAATCCCAGCGACAACAGCTCCACCACCACACCAGCCAAGGGCAGTTCCACTTCCGGCACATCCGCGACGCCCGACGATCCTGACCGTCCGCAGATGAAAAGGCGCGACTCGGACTCCGCCACTACCGACAACGCTCCGCTCTCGCCGGGCACCGACGCCCAAGGCACAGCGCAGGGGACCGGCGATGTCCCGCCCGACGACCCCGACCGCCCCACGCTCGGTCACCGCAACGTCCCCGACAACAAGAAGCAGAAGAAGCAGAAGGACTCCGGCTCCGGCGTCGAGGCCATGCCCACCTCCCTGAACGAGGACCCCGACCGTCCCGAGATCCACCGCGGCAAGGTCGAGTCCGCCACTGCGCCGCCGCAGCTCACCGGCGTCCCCGGCAACCTGCATCAGGCTGTCGCCGTGTCGGACGCCGCCAACAATCCCCCGCACGTCTTCGCCCGCGAATGGGAGGCGTCCACCGAGCGCGCCGCCACCCTCGCCGACATGCAGAAACTCGCCCAGCCGCTCGTGCGCCAATACCTCACGGCAAACCATCTTGAAGCCGCCCCCGTTACCGCGTCCACATCCGCATCTTCCGGTCCGAAGCTGAACACTGCTCCCGCAACCGCCTCGAAGTCTGCGGCCACCACGCACTCGGCCACCACGCACTCGAGCCACCACGCACTCGACTACGGCCCACTCAACTACGGCCCACTCGACCTCGCATCACGCCACGACGGCTCCAGCCGCCGCTCCGCTCACCTTCGCGGACGAGCAGATCTCCGGCTACACCCTCAGCTACGGCGGCCTGCCCACCTTCGTCTACTCCGCCGCGCTCGTCACCACCACTGGCCCGCCCGTGCGCGTCACCATCATCGCCCAGCGCCTTCCCGCCGGCGGCCTCCAGATCTCGCTCTCCTCGGTCACCGACGAAGGCCACCTCGACCGTACCCCCTGGATGCGCCTCGTCGACGCCGTCGACCCCGACGACTCCCACCGCGCCAGCCTTCTCTTCGAGCTCCGCGGACGCAACAGCCGCCAGTTCGCCCTCTACTCCCTCGCCTCCGCCCAGGCCCAGCAAACCTTCGTCACCGGCGTCATCGAATAGCCATGCTTGACACGGGATTTAAACTGAAAATAGGGAAAGAACCCGGCACACCGCCGGGTTTCGTTGTTTTGGCTCCTTGATAACCGGTCTGTTTGGAATACTTTGCAGGAAACGGCCCCGAAAAATGGGACTTTTGCAATCAGGTCCAGACCTAACCCTCGTGTCTCGAAGACTTTGCACACAAAACACGGGGAGGGGGAGCGGCATCTAAACTGAAACTGACATGACCGAAGCCAACGCCAGCTCCGCCAACGATCCACAGCAGAATCCACAGCTAGCCCTCCTCTTCCCAGGCCAGGGCTCCCAGGTCGTCGGCATGGGCAAGGCCTTCTACGACACCGTCCCCGCCGCCCGCGCCATCTTCCAGGAGGCCGACGACGCCCTCGGCTTCGCCCTCTCCAAGCTCATCTTCGAGGGCCCCGAGGACCAGCTCAAGCTCACTGAGCACACTCAGCCCGCGATCCTCACCACCTCCATCGCCATTCTCCGCGTGCTCGAGCCCGAACTGAAGTCCCGCAACCTCACCGTAGCCTTCGCCGCCGGCCACTCCCTCGGCGAGTACTCCGCCCACGTCGCCGCCGGCACCTTCACCTTCGCCGACGCCGTCCGCACCGTCCGCTCGCGCGGCCAGTTCATGCAGGCCGCCGTCCCTCCCGGCGCAGGAGCCATGGCCGCCATCCTCGGCCTCTCCGCCGAGCGCATCAACGACATCTGCGCCCGCGTCTCCGACGAACTCACACCCGCGCCGCCAGCCGACCCTGCCAACCCCTCCGCTCAGGCCGCCCCCACCATCGACGCCCTCACCGACCCTGCGAATCCCGCCTCGACACCGACAGAGGCAGCGACGCGCGTCAGCGCTGTTGTTGCTCCCGCGAATCTGAATTCGCCGGAGCAGACCGTCATCTCCGGATCGAAGGACGCTGTCGAGCGCGCCGCGGCGTTATGCAAAGAGGCTGGAGCCAAGCGCGCCATCATGCTCCCCGTCAGCGCGCCTTTTCACTGCAAGCTGATGCAGCCCGCGGAGGATGAACTCGCCAAGACACTCGAGTCCATCACCTTCAACGACCCCAGATTCCCCGTCGCCGCCAACGTCGATGCCCGCCTGCTGCATCGCGGCCCCGAGGTTCGCGACGCGCTCATCCGTCAGGTCACCGGTGCGGTGCGCTGGGTCGAGTGCATCGACCTCCTCAAACAGTCCGGCGCGACGCACTACATCGAGGTCGGCCCCGGCAAGGTCCTCACCGGCCTCAACGGCAAGATCGACCGGACGCTGCGCACTACGAACGTCGACAGCCCGGAGTCCCTTCAGAAGGCGCTCGAGTTCCTCACCGCGCCAGCAGAGTAACTCTCGCGACAACACAAAGGCGCGGCCTCTTCAGGTCGCGCCTTTGTGTCGGGTTCGTTATTTCGTTACGAGGTCGCCGTTGATATCGCGCACCTCCACTGGACCAAGACCAGCGTCCTTCAATCCCGGCTCGATCTTCGAGCGGTCGCCCGCTGCGACGATGATGAGCTGGTTTGGATGCAAGTCTTCCTTTGCTACACGTCCAACGTCGTCGGCCGTCACTGCGCGATAGCGCTCCGGCAGCTTCGCGTAGTAGTCGAGCGGACGATCGTAGAGGAAGATCGACTGCATCGCGCCGGTTGCAGCAGACGTCGTCTCGAACACACCGGGCAGCGACTGCACCAGCGCGTCCTTGCTCGCATTCAGCTCGGTCTCAGTCGGAAGGCTCGTTGGGAAGCGCGTGATCTCTCCCATCAGCTCCTTCGCGGCCGGCGCAGTCACATCCGTGCGAACCAACCCGCCCGCGACGAACTGTCCGCCCGAGCGATAGCCACGATAACCGGAGCTCGCACCGTACGTGTACCCATGCTCCTCGCGCAGGTTCATGTTGATGCGGCTGGCGAAGGATCCGCCGAGCGTGTAGTTCATCACCTGCAGTGTCGGCAGGTCGGGTGAGTTCGCCGGTACACCTAGCCCGAAGGCCATCAGCATCGTCTGCGGAGCGCCGGGCTTGTCGACGATGACGACATGCGTTGGCTGCATCTCCGGAGCCGGCGGAAGCGTCACGGCTTCACTCGCTGTGCCTGTCCACTTCCCGAAGTACTGCTCGGCGACGTGGCGAGCTTCGGCGGGCGTGATGTCGCCGGCGAGCAGCAATGCGGAGTCCGCTGGACCATAGTGGCTCTTGTAGAAGTCCGTCACGTCGTCGCGCGTCAGCGTCTGCACGCTGTCCTGCGTTCCCGACATCGATTGACCGTACGGGCTGTCACCGAAGACGAGCTTCGGCCCGACGCGCTGCGCCATCGCCTGGACCGAATCGGTCTCCTGCGCAATTCGTACCAGCCGCTGCTTCTTGCGGCGGTCAAGCTCCTCGAGACGGAATGCAGGATGCTCGATCACGTCGGCCAGCAGATCGACGCCGCGATCGGTGTTGTTCGTCAGCACCGTCATTCCTGCGAAGCCTCCATCCATGCTTGCGCCGGGAGTGATGGTGGTTCCAATCAGCTCTTCATCATCAGCAAGCTTCTTCAGATCGCGGCTCTCGGTGCCGTCGCCCATCGTTTCCGCGACCAGCGTTGCGAGGCCGCTCTTGTCCTTCGGATTCCGTTCGCTTCCTGCGCGTGAGACCAGCGAGGCCGAGAGAATCGGCAGCGCGTGATCTTCCACGAGGTAAACCTTCAGGCCATTGTCCAGCGCGAAGGTCGCCGGCACCGGCAGATGCACAGTTGGCGGAGGTCCGGCCTTGGGCGCCGTCTTGCGCCACTCCTGCGATGCTTCGAACTGCGGGGTGTACGGGTTGGTGATCTGCACATTTGCATCTGTGTCGGCGGGGCTGCGCGGTACGTCATGCAGCACCTTCTCACCCGGCACGCAAGAGACGATCACGGCTGCATTGCTGGCAAAGTATTTGACCGCCGCAGACTTTACGCTCGCCGCCGTGACAGCCTCGGTCATCGCAAGGTCCTTCGGAAGAAAGCCCGGATCGCCGGTGTATTGGTTGTACGCATTCAGGGTGTCGGCAACGCCGCCGAATCCGCCAAGGCGCTGCAGACCCGAGATTGTACTGGTGAGCGTGCTCGACTTGTAAGCCTCTATCTCCTGCGCGGTCGGGCCTTCCTGCTGCAGGCGCTGCAGTTCCTTCCAGAAGACGGCCTCGATGTCTTCGAGCTTGACGCCGGGGCGCGCTGTGATGATGCACTGCGCCATTCCGGTGAGTTTGAGGCTGTCGCTGCCGCAGTTGGCGCTCTGGGCAAGCTGCGACTTGTAGATGAGCGCCTCACTGAGGCGGCTCGCCTTGGCTCCGCCGAGCGCGTAGATGACAGCGTCGGTGTCGTACTGTCCCTGCGTGTATGCAGCCGGGAGAAGCCAGGCGAAGCGGATCTGCGGCAGCTTCACGGTGTCGGTGACGGTGACGCGCTTTTGCGACGTGATGGGCGGTGTCTTCACATCCACCGGCGGTGGCACAGGCCCACGCGGGATGGGACCGAAGTACTTCGTCAGCATCTCGCGCAGCACCTTCGGATCGAAGTCGCCGGCGATGGCAATCGATGCATTGTTGGGCGTGTAGTACTGCTGATGAAAGTCACGCACGTCGGCAACGCGTGCCGACTCGATGTCGGTGTGGCTCCCCATCACGTTGCCGTAGTACGGGTGTCCAGCGGGAAAGAGCGTGTGCATCACGGCCTCGTTGGACACGTAGTACGGCCGGCCCTCGCCCTGACGGCGCTCGTTACGGACAACGTCTCGCTGGTTGGAGAGCAGCGTGCGATTCAGACCCTCCATCAGGAAGCCCATGCGATCGCTCTCCAGCCACAATGCGAGTTCGAGTTGATTGCTTGGCATCGTCTCGAAGTAGTTGGTGCGATCAAACGAGGTGGTTCCGTTCACGTCCGTCGCGCCGGCGTTTTCAACGTACTTGATGTGCGCCTTTTCGCCGACATGCTCGGAGCCCTCGAACATCATGTGTTCGAAGAGGTGCGCGAAGCCCGTTCGTCCCGGCCGCTCGTTCAACGGGCCGACGTGATACCAGAGATCGACGGCAACCAGCGGCAGCCGGTGGTCCACATGTGTAATCACTGTGAGTCCGTTCGGCAGCGTGTACTTTTCATACTTGATCTCGGGAAGCTTCAGCTTCTGCGCGGGCACCGGCATCGCTGCGGCAAGAACCAGAAGCAGGGCAAGGGCGGCGGAGCCACCTCGTCTCAGAGCACGTCTCATCGTTGATTGATCTCCTCGGGAAGGCTGCAAAACATCCATGGCTTACGTTGTGCTCCATAGGATAGCCGCGAAGCTGCACCCTTCGCCGCACAAATCTGCAGCAGGCTTCTTCAGGCGGGCCTATGAAGTGGGTTGCAGCGTTGACGCGTGTCCCCTAGAGTTGATGGCTCAGCAAGGAGTCGCCAACGATGTCTCCCAGCTTCGGATTCTTTCCCCGCGCAACCTCCGCTGGTGTTCTTGCATTCGCCGTCGCGCAGACCGTCTCTGCTCAGACGCCCGATCGCACCACGCTGCCGATGGCGCCGCCTCCGTTTCGCGGCGAGATCACGCGTGACTATCGCACTTCGACACAGCAAGCCAACGAGCCGGTTACGGCACCGAAGGGCGCGCCGAACGTTCTGCTGATTCTGCTCGACGACGCCGGCTACGGACAGACCGCGACCTTCGGCGGCATGATTCCAACGCCGACGCTCGACGGTCTCGCGCAACAGGGCCTGCGCTACACGCGCTTCCATGTGACAGCACTGTGTTCGCCGACGCGTTCTGCGCTGATGACGGGCCGCAATCATCACGCGGTAGGCATGGGCACGATTACGAATTGGGCGAACGGATATCCGGGCTACACGGGATCGATTCCGAAGAGCGCGGCGTTCGTCTCGGAGATTCTGCGCGAGAACGGCTACGCAACGGCGGCGTTCGGCAAGTGGCACCTGATTCCCGATGCGGAGACGACACTTGCGGGGCCGTATGATCACTGGCCGACGCATCAGGGCTATGACTACTACTACGGCTTCATCGGCGCGGACACCGATCAGTGGCACCCGGAGCTGACCGAAGGCACGACGCCGATCGAGATGGCCGTGCCGCCGGGGCGCGAGAAGGACTACACGCTCAACGAAGATCTCGCGACGCATGCGTGTGCATGGATCGAGCAGCAGAAGGCGCTCGCGCCGGATAGACCGCTGTTCCTCTACTACGCGACGGGAGCGACACACGCTCCGCTCGAAGCGCCGGGGGTGTGGATCGACAGGTTCAAAGGCAAGTTCGACATGGGTTGGGACAAGTATCGCGAGATGGTGCTCGAGCGGCAGAAGCGCCTGGGCGTGGTGCCAAAGGACACGGTGCTGACGCCGCGGCCTGCGGAGCTGCCTGCGTGGGATTCGCTCTCGCCGGATGAGAAGAAGGTTGCGGAGCGACTGATGGAAGTCTTCGCCGGCTACATGGCGCAGGCGGACTTCGAGATCGGCCGCGTCATCGAGACGCTGCGAAGAACAGGACAGCTCGACAACACGTTGATCTTCTATATCGCGGGCGACAACGGCGCCAGCCTCGAGGGCAACATCAATGGCACTGACAATTTGATGGAGCAGGTGAACGGCATTGTGCCGCCGGCGTCGGAGGTGGTGAAGCATCTCGACACGATCGGGCTCGATGGCTCGAACCCACACTATCCCGCAGGCTGGGCGTGGGCAGGCAACACGCCGTTCCAGTGGGGCAAGCGCATCGGCTCGCATCTCGGCGGCACGCGCGATCCGCTTGTCGTTGCATGGAGCGGGCACATCAAGGATCCAGGCAGCGTGCGCTCGCAGTATCAGGATGTAACGGATGTCTTTCCTACGATCCTCGACGCCGCGGGCGTGCCGGAGCCGAAGAGCGTCGATGGTGTCGAGCAGCAGCCGGTGAACGGCATCAGCTTTCTCGCGAGCTTCACGAATGCGAAGGCGCTGGAACGCGAGACGCAGTACTTCGAGATGCACGGAAATCGCGCGATGTATGACCACGGCTGGATCGCCGCGCAGCGCTCGGGCTTGCTGCCGTGGTCGTACACCTTCACGAACAACAACGGCCCGTTGCCGTGGGAGCTCTACGATCTCGACAAGGATTACTCCGAGGCGAACAACCTCGCGGCGAAGTATCCGGACAAACTCGCGCAGCTCGAGAAGCTCTTCGACGACGAGGCGTGGAAGAACCACGTCTATCCCATCGATCCGCGCATCGCGGGGCGGCAGCATCCGAATCCACCGCCGCCGGGAGGCCGCGCGTTCTACACCTTTTACCCTGGCGCGACGCATCTCTACGATGCGCTCGCTCCCGGCACGCGCAATCGCACGCATACCTTCACGGCCTATGTGACGATTCCGCCCGGCGGTGCGGACGGCGTGCTCGTGGCCGAGGGCGGCGAGGCTGCGGGTTACTCGCTCTACATCAAGGACGGACATCCGGCGTACACGTACAACTACTTCCGACTCAAGGTCACCACAATCACCTCACCAGACAAATTGCAGGAAGGGCACTCTGTGATTGAGTTGCACTTCGCCTACGACGGCGGCGGCCTTGGCAAAGGTGCAACGGTGACGCTGAATGTCAATGGCAAGAAAGAAGGCGAGGCGCGCTTGGAGCAGACCGTTCCGCGCGCGTACTCGTTTGAGGAGACCTTCGATGTCGGCGAGGACACGGCGAGTCCCGTCGGACCCTATCGCTCGCCGTTTCCGTTCACGGGGACGCTGGAAAAGCTGGAGTTGCGCTCGGGGCCGCTGCCGCAGTTAAGCGACAGCCAGCAGAAGGTCGAGCAGCAATATGCAGAACGAATGGCGGCTTTGAAGGACTGAAACGCGGGCCCAAACAGGCGCTCTCAATGAAAATGCGCAATGGGGGCAGAACCTGGGAATCCACGCACGGTATAGTGTCCTCAGGCTTGGGTTGTTGTTGCAAGAGGGTGTTGGCTCAATCGCCGGGATTGAATTCGAAAGGTGGGAGTTGGATGGTTCTTGAGAAGCTCAAGTCCGTGTATCGCCGCTTCTGGGGTTCGCCGTCCGATCAGCGCAGCTACGAGACGCTGTCGGTTCGCGAGTCGTTTCGGAAGATCTATAGCACCAAGGTATGGGGCGACAACGGACAGCCGTTCTACTCTGGTCCCGGTTCTCACGGTCCCATTGCGGAACAGTATTCCGCTGCTGTAGTCGCCTTCATCAAGGATCATGGGGTGCGAAGCGTCGTCGACTGTGGATGCGGTGACTTCTCGGTCGGGAGGCGAATTGTTGAGGCGACCGATGTTCAATACACCGGCGTCGATGTCGTCGACGACCTGATCGAACATCACAAAAAGACAGTTCAGAATCCGAGGGTTAGTTTTCTCTGCGCCGACCTCACAAGGGACCCGTTGCCTTCCGCGGATCTGTACCTCATTCGCCAAGTGCTCCAGCATCTCGGCAACCGGGAGATTACCAAGGTGTTAGAGCGTGTGAGCGACTTTCCCATGACCCTCATCTCTGAGCATGAGCCATTGAATCCGAAGTCATTCAACGACGACATGTTGCATGGCCCGGAGGTGCGGTCAGACTACGATTCCTGCGTGTCCGTTGACCGCCCCCCTTTTTCAATAGCGGTGAAGGAACTGTGGAACTTTCCCATGAGAGATGGGATCTTAAGGACCGTGCTGGTCGAGCGGAATAACTCCCCGCGACCATCGTGAGCGCGAGCCACTAGACTAGAAGCTGGATGAGCTTCACTGAGACATTTGACGTTCTGGTCGTCGGCGCAGGCCATGCGGGGTGCGAGGCTGCGGCGGCCTCCGCGCGTATGGGTCTGCGCACGGCGTTATTCACGCTGAACATGGACCTCATCGCACAGATGTCCTGCAACCCGGCCATCGGAGGCGTGGCGAAGGGCCATCTCGTTCGTGAGGTGGACGCGCTCGGCGGCATCATGGGCGAGGTCGCCGATTCGTGCGGCATCCAGTTCCGTCTGCTCAACACCTCGCGCGGCCCTGCGGTGTGGTCGCCGCGCGCGCAGTGCGACAAGGCGCTCTACCGCGTGCGCATGCGCGAGAAGCTCGAGTCCATCAAGAACCTGTTCATCAAGCAGGCCGAAGTGGTTGATCTCGAGCGGGAAGAGAATCGCGTCACCGGTGTGAAGCTGCGCGATGGGCGTGTGATTCATGCGCATGCTGTTGTGGTGACGACCGGCACATTTCTCAACGGGCTTATTCACTGCGGCGAGCAGCAGTACACCGCCGGCCGTTCCGGCGAGCCGGCCAGCGTCCTGCTCGGCGAGAACCTCAAGAAGCTTGGCCTGCGCCAGTGCCGCCTGAAGACCGGTACGCCGCCACGGCTCGACGGCCGGACGATTGATTGGAGCAGGTTCGAAGAGCAGCCCGGCGACGCCGATCCCACGCCGTTCAGTTTCCGCAGTACGCCTGCCGATGGCAGCCCCAAGTGGCAGCCGCCGCTCCCCCAGGTCTCCTGCCACATCGCGACCACCACGCCCGAGACGCTGCAGCTCATCCGCGACAACGTGCACCGTTCGCCCATGTTCACTGGGCAGATCGAGGGCATTGGACCGCGCTACTGCCCATCCATCGAGGACAAGATCGTCCGCTTCCCCGACAAGAGCTCGCACCAGTTCTTCCTCGAGCCCGAGGGCCTCAACACGCACGAGGTCTACATCAACGGCATGAGCACCTCGCTGCCCATGGAGGTGCAGGCCGCGATGGTGCACTCGATCCCCGGTCTCGAGAACGCCGAGATGCTGCGCCCCGGCTATGCCATCGAGTACGACGCGATCGATCCGACGGAGCTCGACCGCTCGCTGCGCGTGAAGCAGTTCACCGGGCTATATCTTGCGGGGCAGATCAACGGGACCTCAGGCTATGAAGAGGCAGCTTGCCAGGGCCTGATGGCTGGCATCAACGCGGCGCTCTTCGCGAAGTCGGAAAGGCAGGGATTAGGGATTAGGGAACAGGGGTTAGAACGGCAAGAACCCTCAATCCCTAATCCCTGTGCCCTGATCCCTACTTTCACGCTGGATCGCACCGAGGCCTACACCGGCATCCTCATCGACGACCTCATCTCCAAGGGCACCGACGAGCCGTACCGCATGTTCACCTCGCGCGCCGAGTTCCGGCTGCATCTGCGCATCGACAACGCCGATCTTCGCCTCACGCCGCATGGCCGCCGCCTCGGCCTCATCGACGACACCGCCTGGGCTGCCTTCGAGGCCAAGCAGGCCCGCGCCGCCTCCTTCGCATCCCTTCTTGAGACAGCCAAGCTGACCGAGATCGACGTGGCGGCCCTCAGCGCTGACTGGCCGTCCGATTTTGGGCCAGTCCCGGCAAAGGGCGACCACCCGGCGCAGCTTCTCAAGCGGCCTCAGATAACCGTCGAGGGTCTCCTTCGAGCGCTACTCGAGCGCGTCGCAACGGTACCGGAACTTACTCCGTGGTCGGTTGCCCTAAATGCGGTGGACTATCGTGACACGGGTACACTTCCGGCCTGGGTTCGGAACGAGATGAAGACGGTCGAGACGGGCATCAAGTTCGCCGGATACCTGGCCCAGCAGCAGCGCAGCATGGAGCGCCTGCGCCGCGACGAGGCCCGCGCCATCCCCGAGACCTTCGACTACACGACGGTCAGCGGCCTCTCCCGCGAGATGGTCGAGAAGCTCGGCCGTGTGCGCCCGTCGACCCTCGGTCAGGCCAGCCGGCTGCCGGGCGTCACCCCCGCCGCGCTCTCGCTGATCCAGTGTTTCCTCGAGATTCAGGCCCGGCGTACGGCCTGAGGCCAGCGTCCCGATTTGAGACACGCCGACCCAAAACTGATCTGAAAAGCTACAGTCTCCCGGATTCTCGCCGATACCTAAAGTGACACTTGAGGTGGGTGTTAACCATGGTGGTTCACTCCCAGCTGCAACCCATTTCACTCAACCAAAAGTTACTTACGGGCGTACCGTGGAAGTCCCACAAAATATGCAGCGCATACCCCGAAAGTGTCATATTCTCGTCTTGGGCACACCGTATGCGTAGAGTCCTACTAACGACCGGCCTGTTCTCCCTACTGCTCCCCGTCATGTCGCCCGGCGTCTTCGCCCAGGCTCCCAAGACGGCGCAGCAGCCCGTTTCCGAACGCCTTCCCTACACCTTCAGCAACTTCCCCTGGTGGGCTGACGCCCAGATCCGCGCCGAGCTCAAGCATCGCATCCCGAGTCTCGGGGATGAGGTTGGCCGCGGGTCCGCGCAGGAGGCGCAGGTTCGTGATGCTCTGACAGCGATGCTGGCCGCAAAGGGTGTTCACGCGACGGTGATCAGCGATGAACCGTCGCCGACTTCGGCGGTAGTTTCGGCGTTCATGAAGACGCTGCCGTTCTACATTCCAGGCAGCGCGCAGCGCCCGCACATTGAGTTCAGCATCTCCGCGCCGCAGATTCTGGTGGGTGGCCTCGAGCTTGACTCGTCGCCCGAAGGCGATCTCGTTGGACGTGTTGCGCGCCAGATGGAGGGCAAGCCCTTCGACTCCGGCAACATTCCGCTTGCTGCACATCAGCTCGCAGAGCCGCTGCAGCGCCATGGGTATCTCTCTGCTGAGGTCACAGTCACCCCCGGACATCCGATGCGCGTGGGCGACGACTACTATGTGCCCTTGAAGGCCGAAGTCTCCGCCGGTCCGCTCTATCACGTCGGCATGATCAGCGCCGACGGCGGCCCGTTGCTTCACGGCCGAGATCTCTCCGGCTACTTCGATCTTCAGACCGGAGAGGTTGCCACGCCTTATGCCTTCGACCGCCTCGAGAGCTCGATCATGACGGTCTACTTCCAGGCCGGCTACGCCTCGGTGCACTTCGTCGATCGCCCTGAGCTCGATCCCGAGCATGCCACTGCGACCTACCGCCTGGAAGTTGTGACAGGTCCGCAGTATCGTCTGCGCACTGTCACCGTCCGCAATCTCTCGCCCGCGCAGGAGGCTGAGGTCCGCAACCTGCTCGCGCTCGCGCCCGGCGACATCTACGATCAGATCGCGATCGACGAACTGCACGCCAAGGTGCAGGACAGCGCTAACCTCAAGGGGCTCGACTACTCCTTTGCGCCCGCGACCGATCGCAATCTCAACGTCATCGATCTCACGCTCGACTTCTTCAAGGATGCTGCGCAGTCGTCCCTGTGAGAGACAGAAATTAGAGAACAGAGATCAGGTTTCGTTCAGTGTTCTGAGGCAACAAGAAAAAGCGCTACAGCGATATGCTGTAGCGCTTTTCTAATCTTTAATCTCTAACTTCTGATCTTAGTAGTTGAAGTTGACGTCTTCCTCAACATCGGAACCGTAACGACGCAGCAGGTTCGGCAGGTTCTGGCTGAACGCCGCGCGCGGCATCACCACATCGCAGCCCGCCTCCACCGCCTTAGCCTTCAAATCGCCCTGCAGGTGCGAGAGGAATCCGACGATCGACACCGACCGCTTCAGCTTGGTCTTGATCTTTGGAATCGTCGTCAGCGGCTTCGCGTTGGCGTTATTGAGATCGAAGACGATCAGCGACGGCTTGTTCTCGTCTTCGCCGCTCACCAACTCCGCCAACGCCTCCTTTTCGTTCTTCACGAAGGCGACCTTCACGCCGAGCTTGCGCGCGGCCTCGTTGATCTTCGCGGTCAGGAACAGGTCTTCGATGAACAGGTAGATGTGCGTCTGCGCATCCTCGGGGATCGGCACGGGCCGTGGGCCTGAAAAGTCGAGCGGCTGGTTATCGCCCTGGTGACGATGCCGCCGGTGCCCATGCATCTGGATGGTCGACGGAGGAGCATCGGCGTAGTTTGCGTCGCCCGCGCGGTAGCTGTGATCCATCGGACCCACAAAACCGCGGTCCCTCTGCTGGCCGCCCTTGCTCTTGCGCTTGAACCCGCCGACAAGATTGCCGAAGTTATCCGGCAAGCCCTGACGATAGCCGTTGCCGCCGCCATAGCCACCACTACCGTTGCCGCCACCACCGTAGTTGCCGGCGTTGTCGCCGCGGAAGTCATTGCCCGGGTTATCGTTGCGCGTACGCCGTTCGCGGTCACGGAACTTCTTCTTCCAGCGCTTGCCGCCCGGACCCTGTCCGAACTGCTGTTGCTGGCCGCCCTGCTGCGGGCGTCGAGGCGCCTGGGTGGCGTTGCCGCCGGCAGCTCCAGCAGCGAGAGCCAAGCTTTCGCCTTCCATAACGATCGTGGCTGGCGCGGCGCCTGCTTCTTCAGCCGGGCGCGGCGCACTGCCCTCGGTGGGCGAGGTCGCGCCCATCAACTTGTTCTTCCGCTTACGGCGCCGCCGGCGGCTGCTCTTGCTCTGCCCCATGCCTGGAGCAATCGGCCCGCTGGCTTCGTTGCCGCCGTCGAACTCTTCGACTTCAAATCCGTCCCCGCCAAATTGATCGGGAGCGTCTACTAAATTCTGTTCTGACATGGTTGCTGTTCGTTCCCCTTACTCTGTCCTTCCAAAAAGCTTCTCCAAAGTCTTCGGAGACGCGGCCCCGTATCTCGCGCTTTGGTCTTGCTTCGCGCGAGCCGCGGTCCGAACAGGAGAGTCTTCCGACGATCTCAAATCTTGGCTCTTGGAACGGCTTACTTGCTCATCTACCGGCTGGGTTCATCCCTGCGACCGCCTCTCGCGCTCGCGCTGAGAACTCCGCCGCACTCACTTCGACCATGTAATCAACGGTCGCCCTGCATTATCCCTGCGGCCTGCACGGCCTCGAGCAAGACGGTTCTGTGCCAGCTCCGTTTCGGCGCGACCGTCCAACCCTTCGATTTTCCAGAGATATCCTTGTTCCCACTACGGGCGTCTGCGAGTCGTGCAGCCTTTCAGGGGCATCGCCCTCCAGCGGCTCATGCGCTCCGCGCCCGGAACAGCCTCAAGTATATCGCTCAAACAACTTCTGTGCAAGCTCTTCCCGCTCTGTAACCTGGCGCACCAATTCACTCCGCAGCGCCCTATATCCACAGATCCACGTGAAAAGCTATCCACCAGAAAAGCCGTTGGGCCACCTCCCCTCCCCGGAAGATGGCCCTCGGACCCCTACAGGCCAGTCACTGGCCTCCGAAATGCCCCGTTCGGAGCTGTCCCGCGGGCTGTGCCTCGCTGATCGAGGTCTCTAACCACCGCGTGACGTCCGCCGCTCTGCTCCGCGTAGCGGCGCAAGCCTCGAACACCCTCGATAGAGCAATCAGCGTACCAAACCGTTACCTCCTCCAAATCCTTACAAATTCGTTGTCTTCGGGTATCCACCTACCCAAAACCGGAGAAATTGTCGTCTCCCGCTCCGTTTTTCGGAAGGACCCAAACCATAAATCGGAATCCTGGAACGAACCAGACCCGGAACTGGATCTCCGCTCGCCGATGAAACGCCTCCGCGGTCCGCTCGTCTCACTCTTAGGACCAGCGCCTCGGGGTTCGCCGACGGGATTTTCTATCGTTTGACCCATGATGCTTTCGGTCTTATATAATTCTGTGCAGTCGGCTCCACAGCAGTCTGCCCGCGCCTCTCTCGCCCGTTTCGCAGGCGAGAAAGATACTAAAGCAGGACGCGGAAGGTGCCCCACCCTGCCGAGTGGCGCAGCTCCCACTCCATGAATTCAGATTTGCGCAAACTACGTTCTCGATCCCGAAGGAGCAACAACCAACACATGAACCGCACGCTTGTCCTTGCCACAGCGTTGGCCGCAGGCCTCGCCGTCCCCACCCTTTCAGCGCAAGCTGCCACGTCCGCATCTACCGGCGCGTCTGCTCCTGCCGCTGCTGCGATTCCCCAGGCTATCCCCGCAAAGGTAGCCGTAATTGCCTTTGAGCAGGCTGTCGTCGCTACCAATGAAGGACAGCGCGCGATGGCCGACGTTCAGAAGAAGTACGAGCCCCAGAAGAGCAAGATCGACGGCGAAAATGCTGAAGTCGAATCGCTGAAGAAGCAGGTTCAGGGTCTTCCCGCTACCACCTCCGATGACGAGCGCGCGCGCCGCCTTCGCACTATCGACGAGAAGGAGAAGCAGCTGAACCGTGACGCCGAGGACGCGCAGAACGCGTATCAGGGCGATCTGCAGGAGGCTTACGGCAAGGTCGCGCAGAAGGTTGGCGCCGCTGCCGTGAAGTATGCGCAGGACAACGGCTTCACCCTCATGCTCAATGTGGGTGGCAACCAGCAGGTGCCGAACCCGGTCCTCTGGTTCGCTCAGCCCACGGACATCACGCAGGCCGTTGTGAACGCCTACAACACCAGCTCGGGCATTACGGCTCCGCCGCCGTCGGCTCCCGCCCCGGCCGCGCACCGTCCCGCAACCACTCCGTCCGGTGCAGTTTCGCACCCGGCGACAACCACTCACTAAGCTTTCATCAAGCTTGACCACAGAACGGAGGCCTTCGGGCCTCCGTTCTGTTTTGCGCCCGAAGGCTGCATCGACAGCACTCGCTTAGAATGCCGTCAGTGCTTAACGAAAACGACCGCAAGCCCGCCGTGCCGCGGCTGGATGGTATCGATATTCTGCGCGGGCTCTCGATCCTGGCGGTCATCCTGCTGCACATTCTCATTCGCTTTGCAGGGGAGCACGTGCGGCTCGGCTGGGATTGGCCGCGGTCCACCCGCCACTTCGTCTTCCTCAACGGCGGCAACGGCGTGACGACGTTCTTTGCTGTCTCCGGCTTTCTGATTACACTCACCTCGCTGCGCCGCTTCGGCTCGCTGGATGCCATCCGGCCGCGCGCCTTCTACCGGATACGCTTTGCGAGGATCATGCCGCTGCTGCTGCTGATGCTCCTCGTGTTGAGCGTGCTCCATCTGCTGCGCGTCGAAGGCTACATCATCAATGCGAAGTTCTTCACGCTTCCGCGCGCACTGTTTGCGGCACTCACCTTTCATCTCAACTGGCTTGAAGCGTCGCGCAACGCCTGGCTTCCGGCATGCTGGACTGTGCTCTGGTCGCTATCGATTGAGGAGATGTTCTATCTCTTCTTTCCGCTCATCAGCCTCCTGCTCTTTCGCGGGGGACGCGCGGGCCGATGGGCGTGGATCACACTCGCGCTCATCTTCTTCGCACTCGGCCCCTTTGCACGAGTCGTCTGGCCGAAGAATGATTTGCAAGCGGAGAACTCCTACTTGGCCGGCATGGCCAGCATCGCGCTCGGCTGTCTCACGGCGTACCTCGTCGACCGGCTATCCCATCGCCCGATGCGAACTGCATGGCTGCGAGTCACGGAGATCGCGGGCTGGGCCGGCATCCTTCTGATCGCCATCATGCCGCGCTGGGCGATAACGTACACGCTCGGCCGCAGCGGCACAGACGACGCTCTGCTCGCGCTCTCCGTCTGCCTGGTGATGGCGGCCGTGACGCTGCGGCGCAAACGCGGCTCGCGCTGGAGCGCTCCGCTGCGATGGTTTGGCCGCCACAGCTATGAACTCTATCTCTCGCACGAGTTCATCATCATCGCGGGTGTGGCACTCTACGCACGTCTCTACTCGCACGCGCATTCGCGTCCGGTCATTGCAATGTTTGTCGTTGCGATGCTGCTGGCGACAGCGCCTCTAGCGTGGGCGTTGGCACGCTGGTTTACGGAACCTGCCAACCGCTGGCTTCGCGGCGCGGAAATGGCGAAAGCGAACCGGACTAGGTCTGGATCTGTGGATAGCGGAGCTTTAGCTGAAGCCTAGAACCTAGAACCTGGAACCTAAGAGTTCACGGTCGCTCTCTCCGCCTCCAGCACCCTCCCCACACAATCCACCACAGGCCCAACATCTTCCATGGACGTCTGCCAGTTCGAAACGCTCACGCGCATCGCACGCACGCCGCGCCAGGTTGTAGGCGTAAAGAATGCCTCGCCCGTCGCGCGCACACCGACAATCACCGCATCGGTCATGCGGTCATGGTCGGCATCCGTTGCATCCGGTCGCGGATCGAAGAAGCGCACCATGCCCTGATTAATCTGCGGCTCGCACAGCGGCTTCGCTCCTGGCAGCGCGCCGATGCGTTCCACGAGCTCCTTCGTAATCGCGCAGCAACGGTCGACTAACTCTGCAACACCATCACGTCCAAGCTGACGCAGTGCCGCATAGGTTGCAAATCCGCGTCCGCGTCGCGAGAACTCCGGCGTCCAATCCACCTGATCTCGCGCTCCGGCGCCCTGCACCAGGTAGGACGAATGCACACTCTGCGATGCATAGTGTGCCGCCGCGTCGCGCACGAACGCATAGCCGCAGTCGTACGGAACGTTCAGCCACTTATGTCCGTCGGTACTCCAGGAATCGGCGTCGCTCGCTCCTTCCAACAGCCCGCGATGCTTCGAGGACGCGGCGCACCACAATCCCATAGCTCCATCGACATGCACCCACGCGTCATATGCGTGCGCCAGCGGAATCAGCGCGCGAAAATCATCGAACGCTCCGCGGTTCAGGTCGCCGGCCTGCAGCACAACAATCGTCGGCTTGCCGGCGCGCTCCTTCAGCGCACTCTCCAACGCGTCTGCGCGCAGCCGTCCTTCGTCATCGCACGGCAGTGTGTCGACGCACCCGGTTCCCATTCCCAGCAGCCGCGCGGCGCGCGGCACCGTCGCATGTTGCTCCGTGCTCGTCAGAATGCGAATCACCGGCGCTCCGGTCAGACCGTCGCGTTCTACATCCCATCCAGCGCGCTCTAACACTCGATGCCGCGCCGCCGCGAGACAGGTCACATGCGCCATCTGGCATCCGGTCACGAACGCAAAGCTCGCGTTGGCAGGCAGTCCAAAAAGCGACTTCAGCCATTCACCGGCAACCTCCTCCACCAGCGAAGCCGCCGGACCGATCACGTACAGCCCCGAGTTCTGGTCCCACGCCGAGGTCATCCAGTCCGCTGCCAGTGCCGCGGGCAGGGAGCCGCCAATCACAAATCCAAAGAACCTCGGCCCCGCGCTGCCGACGATCCCGCCGTCGCACGCCGCCACCAACTCTTCAATCACACGCTCTGCATCAATGGGATCCGCAGTCAGCGGCACATCGATCCTTTGCCGCAGCTCCTCGAGTGAGGCCGTGGCATCCACTCCTCGATCACGAAGCCCATCGACATGCTCCAGCGCATGCCGCATCGCTGCCGCCAAGGGCTTTTGAAACGCAGAATTCGCACTCATCAAGCGCGATGCTACACCGCCGCCTCTTGACGCCGCTGGTAAACTGAAAGTAGGCAGAAATTTAAGAAGGCCCGGCGATCAGCCGGGCCTTCAGCCTTCTATCGACACACTCAGGTCCACCCCTAAGTCATGTTTCTTGAAGACTTTGCGCAAAAAGTGCGGGGGGGGGGGAGGCCACCCCGGGGAAAAATTACTCCTCGCCAACTTTCAACACTGCGAGAAACGCCTCCTGCGGGATGTCGACCTTGCCGATGCGCTTCATCCGCTTCTTGCCTTCCTTCTGCTTCTCCAGCAGCTTGCGCTTACGGCTGATATCACCGCCATAGCATTTGGCGATGACATTCTTGCGGATCGCAGTCACCGTCGAGCGCGCGATGATCTTCGACCCGATTGCAGCCTGAATTGCGACCTCGAACATCTGCCGAGGAATCAACTCGCGCATCTTCTCCACCAGTGCTTTGCCGCGGTCATAGGCGAAGTCGCGATGCACGATGATGGACAGCGCGTCGACTGGCTCGCCCGAGACAAGAATGTCCATCTTCACCATCGGCGAAACCCACATTCCGGTGAGGTGATAGTCAAGTGACGCGTAGCCGCGCGAGACGGACTTCAGGCGGTCGTAGAAGTCGAGCACGATCTCGTTGAGCGGGAGCTCGTAGGTGATCATCACGCGCGTTTCCCTGACGTACTCGATGTTCTTCTGCCGTCCGCGCTTCTCCTCGACAAGCTTCAGGATTCCGCCGAGGTACTCATCGTTGGTAAGGATCTTCGCCTCAATGACAGGCTCCTCGATCTGCTCAATCTCGCTCGGGTCAGGCCAGCGCGACGGATTGTCCACCGTGAGAACCTTGCCGTCGGTCATCGTGATCTTGTACTGCACGCCCGGAGCCGTGATGATCAGGTCTAGGTCGTACTCGCGCTCGAGGCGTTCCTGGATGATCTCGAGATGCAGTAGTCCCAGGAAACCGCAGCGAAAGCCGAAGCCTAGAGCAACGGAGGACTCTGGCTCGAAGGTGAAGCTCGAGTCGTTCAACCGCAGCTTCTCGAGCGCGTCGCGCAGCAGCGCGTGCTCGTGCGAGTCGACGGTGTAGAGTCCCGCGAACACCATGCTCTTGATGTCCTCGAAACCCGGCAGCGCCTCGGCAGCGGGATTGTCGACTGACGTGATGGTGTCGCCAACCTTCGTATCGGCAACGTTCTTGATGGTGGCGACGAAGAAGCCGACTTCACCGGCGGAGAGCTCCTGGAGTTCAACGGGCTTCGGCGTCATTACGCCCATCGACTCGACGTCGAACGTCTTGCCGTTCGACATGATCTTGATCTTGTCGCCCTTACGAAGCCGTCCGTTGATGATGCGCGCGAGTACAATCACGCCGCGATACGCATCGAACCACGAGTCGAAGATGAGCGCCTGCAACGGAGCGTCGGCGTCGCCCTTCGGCGGCGGGAGAAGGTGTACGACGGCTTCGAGGATGTCAGCGACGTTCTGTCCCGTCTTCGCCGAGACAGGCACAGCATCGTCGGCTGGCAGGCCGACGGACTTCTCGATCATCTCTTTCGTGCGCTCGATGTCGGCGCTCGGCAGGTCGATCTTGTTGATGACCGGGATGATGTCGAGTCCGTGCGAGATGGCGAGGTACGCATTCGCGAGTGTCTGGGCCTCGACGCCTTGCGACGCGTCGACGACGAGCAGCGCGCCTTCGCACGAGGCGAGCGAGCGCGAGACCTCGTAGCTGAAGTCGACGTGGCCGGGCGTGTCGATCAGGTTGAGCTGATAGGTGTTACCGTCGCTGGCGGTGTACATCATGCGCACGGTGTGCGCCTTGATCGTGATGCCTCGCTCGCGCTCAAGGTCCATCGCGTCGAGGACCTGCGCCTGCATCTCCCGTGCTGTCAGCGAGCCTGTGAGCTCCAGCAGTCGGTCAGAGAGCGTGGATTTGCCGTGATCGATGTGCGCGATGATCGCGAAATTACGGATGAATCTGGGGTCCATGCTGTGGGGCCGAGGCAAAAGCCCCGAACCTCTAGGGTAGCAGAGGAGACATAAACCAGTTATCGTCGCTCAACTAGCTGTCTCGTCGATCTTTGATCTGAAAGTTGACCTGAACATTCACGTAGACGGCGACCGGCTTACCGTTCTGCATCGCTGGCTTGAACTTATACTGCTTGACTGCTTTCATCGCTTCCTCGTCAAGCCCCATACCGACTCCGCGCAGAATATGCACATTGTGTGGTTCACCATCCGTTCCGACGATCATCGAAACCACCACTTGCCCGGAAAACTTGGCCTTTCGGGCCTCCTCCGAATACTTCGGATCGGCCGTGTGGATGGCAATGGGCGGGGTCACCGAGCCGCCGACCTGATAGACCGAACCATCAATCTTGTCTTGCGCGCTAGTCGGCCCACTATTCTTCGTGTCGGCGTTTGCAGATGCGCCCGGCACAGGATTCGTTTCGGCAGGTTTGTCCTGCGCTCTTGTGGCCAGCAGCGCGGCGGAACAGAGTGCAACCGTGGCACAGATCCGATTCAATCGATACATCGTGAGTAAACCTCTAGCATCCTGACATCTTAGTCAAACTTCTAGAAGATCTGGAAGGTGACATCGATGTTGAGGTAGACGGCGACAGGCTTGCCATTCTGCAGCGCAGGCTTGAACTTGTACTGCTGCACCGCCTCGACAGCCTTCTCATCCAGTCCCATGCCAACTCCGCGCAACACGTGCACGTTGCGAGGCTTACCATTTGCGTCGACGATGAGCGTGACGACGACGTTTCCGGAGAACTTGGCTTTGCGCGCCTCCTCGGAGAACTCTGGATCGGGTGTGAAGATGGCGACGGGCGGGCGCACGGAGCCACCTACCTGGTAGACCCCGCCACCGATGTTCCCACCTGAGCCCGGCCCAATACCGGCGCCATCACCGGAGCCAATGCCCGTGCCGTTGCCATTGCCCATCGAGAAGCCCTTCACATTCGAGTTGGGCACGCCCAGGTCCGGCATCTTGTTGTCAGCTAGCTTCAGGTCCGGCTGCACGGCCACTGTCGGTTCCACCGCCAGCTTCGGCGGAATGGTCGGCGGTGCCTTCGGCGGAACGATCTGCGTCTGGGCCAGCTTGGGCAGATGGCCCTGGGTTACCGGGCCGAGATCATGCTGTCCGCCGCCACCGCCAATCTTCGCAACCTTCGGAGCTACCGGCGGAGGTGGTGGAGGCTCCAACAGCGAGGTCACTGCTTGCCTCACCGGCGCCGCTATCGGCACCTTCGCGGCAATCAGGATGGCGATCAAGCCAATCGCTGCGGCGTGTACGCCGACGGCGGTCCAGAGCGAAGTCGTGCTGCGCTTTGTGGCGACCGTCTCCGCGAAGGCGAAGGGGCGTTTACTCCAGAGGACCGGCTGGCTCTCCTGCGCAATCCGCGCGAGCAGCCGTTGCTCGAGCCCCTCCGGCGCTGCGGCTTGTGCGTTCTCTTCACGCAGCACATCGTCAAGCAGTGTGTCGAACTCCATCGTCTCTGTACCTTCATCCTGGCGCATCGTCATCTCCTTGCACGTCAGCAATCGTCCTCAGCGCGAGGAGATTGCTTCACCTCGACGCGCTGCCCAACTTTCCTGCAACTTTGAACGTGCGCGCATGAACCGTGTGCGCACGGTGCCTTCGGGCACTCCCATCAGTTCGCCAATCTCGCGCGAGTTCAGTTCTTCGATCGCGGACAGCCGCAGTGTGTCGCGCAGATCTTCCGGCAGTCCGGCGATGAGCTCGCGCAGCAGTTCGCGCTCGTCGTCTGCTGCGGCTGCGGACTCCGGCGTTGGCCGCCAGTCTGCAAGCTGCAGTGCCGCCTCTTCCTCTGCAGCGGGCCGTCGTGCACTGCGACGGTCGAGCGCGAGGCGCCAGACGACGCTGGCGAGAAACGCGCGCTCGTTCGTCATCTGCCGCCAGCTCTCGCCGCGATAGACCTTGAGCAGAGCCTCCTGCACGCAGTCTTCCGCGTCTTCGCTGTGGCGCAGGACGCTCCAGGCGACGCGATAAAGAAATCTCGCGTGCTCGGTTGCGAGCCTGGCGAAGGTGGCTTGCTTGTCGTGATCTTGAACCTGCGGTGGTTGCCGCATCATGGGCCTTCAACCCTATAGACCGGCCGAAGGGCAAAAGTGTTCGTCATTGAAATGTATTTTTCTTTACAGAAAGCTGTGGCCGGGCGACATGCCCGGCCACGCGTTTGTTCATTCAGGTGTCAGTGTCCGCTCTCGTTCTCGTGAATGAACTGTGCTGTGCGGTCGTGCAATGCCTTCAGCGCATCCTCGTTGACGTAGACCATGTGTCCGGTCGGGAAGAACTTGTACTCGATGTTCTTCACGAGATCCTGTGGGATCGGCAGATGCTTCATTTCGTACTCCGCGCCAAAGTAGAGGGTGCCGAGATCGAAGTATCCGCCCATCAGCAGCACGTGCATACGCGGATTCACCTTCATGGTGTAAGCGATGTCACCCATCACGTTGGTGCTGGTGCCTTCCCACCCGTCAGGCCCGAAGGCGTGGTGTTTCATATTCCAGTCGAAGCCTGGTTCGCGCGCGCCGGGTTTGTAGGTCATGTTTTCGCCGAACTTCAGCGTTTCGCGAGCGTAGGTATTCATCGCTGCGATGATGGAGGCCTCGATGGAGTCGGAGAAGGGATCGTAGTCTGTGTCACGCGAAAGAGGATCCATCGCTGGTCCCTGATAGCGCGAGTCCAGCCTGCCGGTGGTGATGTCTGCGGGGTCCTGCAGGTACTTCGCGAACTCTCCGCCGGTGAGTCTCAGGTTGGCCTTCAACCAAAGAGATGCGGGGATGCCGGTATAGCTCTCGAGCTTTGCGGCCACGGCGGCCTTCCTCTCCGCACTCAGATCGGAGCCGGCCAGCAGCGCCGTCGCGTAATCACCCAGAGCGAACTGCTCGACCTCGTGAATCCACGGCTCGAGCGTGGCTGGTGGATTTGGAATCTTGTGGTGGAACCACGCAGTCGCCGCAAAACTCGGCAGAGCGAGGAAGAATCCGTTCTCGGTGCCAGGGTTGGAGTCGGAGCCGTCCGCCGAGTTGTCGAAGCTGAGAATCTGGCTCAGGAAGACGACGCCGTTCAGGTCGACACCGTGATGTTGCAGCGCCGCGGCGAGCACAGCATCGCGCGTGGTGCCATAGCTCTCACCGAAGAGGAACTTGGGTGAGCTCCAGCGGTTGTACTTCGTCAGAAAACGCCGAATGAAGCGGTCGAAGGCGGCGGCATCGGCGTCGATGCCGTAGAACGCTTTGAAGGCGTCTTTGCCCTCGACACGGCTGTAGCCGGTGCCGGGAGCATCGATGAAGACGAGGTCTGCGGCGTCGAGCAGGCAGTAGGGATTCGATGAAATCTCGTAGGGGCCGCCGGCAGGATGATGCAGGTCAGGAAGCTGTACGCGGACCGGGCCCATGCTGGTCATCCGCAGATACATGGTGGCCGAACCCGGGCCGCCGTTGTAGAGAAAGACGATGGGGCGCGTGCGCTGGTCGGCATCCTTGGCGAAGTACGCGGTGTAGAACATGCGAGCCGTTGCGGGACGGTCTTCCGGCTTTGCGGGAAGCTCCACGCCCGAGTCGGGCAGCGGCATGCCGTCGAGGCCTATCCTGGCGTCCTGGCTGTCCGTTGATCCCACGGCCAGCATTCCGGCAACGGTGCGGAAGGCGATCGCCTTTCCGCCTTCGACGGAGACGGTTCCTTCGCTGATGGAGTCTGGCGGAAGGGATATGCCCTTTTTCTCGGGCTCGCTGCTGACGGTTGCAGTCGTCGTTGTGGTTGTCTTCTGCGGCGCGTCCTGCGCTGTAGCAGAGAAAACACCCATCATCAGGGCAGATACGGCCAGACTCCACTTCACACAGTTCTTCACGCGCGCAAAACCTCCCTCAGAATGCTCACAGATCAGCAAATTTGTGGTCGCCTGATTTTATGCGAGAGAAGGGGAGTCCAGCTTTTTAACTTCAACCAGGGTTGAGTAGAAGGTGGCGCCGCCCCCAATGTCGGTCAGGCGCTGGCTGGTCAGCTCGTTCACGTTGACGCCGTTGTGCGAGAGCTTCTGCCAGTCCAGTTTCGACGCGACCGTGCCGGCGGGGATGGACTCGCTGATGCGGGCGGTGAGCTGAATCTGGCCGCGGTCGTTCCAGACGCTCACGGCATCGCCGCTGGAGATGCCGCGCGGCACTGCGTCGGCGGCGCGCATCTCGAGCACCCCTTCGGTGCTGCTCTCCATCTTGCGATGGTTGGGCAGGTTGGCGAAGGTCGTGTTCATGTAGTTGTCGCCCTTCCGCGCCAGCATTTCGAGCGGGAACTTTGCTGCGGCCTCGATGTTAGATCGTGACTCGGTGGCGGCGTGCCACTCGGGAAGCGGGAACAGTTCTGCGCGGCGATCCGGAGTCTGGAACCACTCGTGCGTGCTGAAGGGAAGCGACTCGCCGCGCTCGTTCTTTGGCAGCGCGAGCGGGGCCATGCCTTCACGCTCCAGCCGCTCCTTGGTGACGCCTTCGAACCATGGATGCTTGCTATCGAGTGCCTGCGCAATGAGATCGTCCTCGCTTTCGCGGAAGGCCTGCTCCTCGAAGCCCATGCGGCGTCCGAGCTCGGCGAACATCTGCACATTGGTGCGGGCCTCGCCGAGCGGCGCAATCGCGGGCTGCGAAATCTGCGCGAAGTAGTGCCCGTAGGCGCCCATGA
The DNA here is from genome assembly GCA_963713395.1 of uncultured Acidobacteriaceae bacterium. GTDB lineage: Bacteria > Acidobacteriota > Terriglobia > Terriglobales > Acidobacteriaceae > Granulicella. The sequence goes on from CAVQLS010000005.1 coordinate 688,304, forward strand.
GTTCTTTGTGCTCAAGGAAGGTCGTGGCGGGCAGCACAATGTCTGCGTAGTCCGTTGTGTCGGTGAAGAACTGCTCGTGGACGACGGTGAAGAGATCGCCGCGGCGCAGTCCCTCGTGGACGCGCTCGGAATCTGGTGCGACCGCGGCGGCATTGCAGTTGTAGACGAAGAGCGCCTTCACCGGTGGCGCGTCGATTTCGTCGGACGTTCTGCCGAGTCGGGTGAGCGCGTCGCCCAGCTGGTTCATGTTCACTGTGCGCGCGGCGCGGCCCAGCGGACTCGCCTGCATGAGTTCCGGCATGTGGAGGCGCTGCTGATCGAATGGGAACGCCGCGCTGGTGGAGAGCAGTAGGCCGCCGCCGTGCTGACCCCAGCTTCCAGTGATCAGCGGGAGCATCGCGACGGCACGCGCGGCTGTGCCGCCGTTCTCGCCACGCTGGATACCGTAGTTGAGCCGAATGGCTGCCGGAGCGCGGCCATCGCGTCCGGCACGACCGTAGGCAAGCGCGAGCGCCTCGATGGTATCGACGCGGAGGCCGGTGATCTCTGCGGCGCGTTCAGGTGAGTGCTCGGGCCTCAGAGCGTGATCGCGTAGTTGCTGCCAGCCGCTGGTGAACTCGTTCAGGTAGTCGCGGTCTTCGAGGCCCTCCTGGAAGAGGATGTGCATCATCGCAAGCGCGAGCAGGCCGTCGGTGCCAGGCCGGATCTGCAGGTGCTCGTCGGCCAGCGAGGCGGTACGCGTGCGGTAGGGATCGATGACGATGAGCTTGCCGCCGTTGCGGCGGGCCTCTTCGATGAACGGCCAAAGGTGAACATTGTTGCCGTGCACATTGCCGGCCCAGACGATGATCAGGCTGGAGAGCGCGAAATCCTGCGGCGCCGTGCCGAGGCGAGTTCCATAGATGCTCTTGAGCGCCGCGGTGCCCGCAGCGGAGCAGATGGTGCGGTCGAGCTGCGAGGCGCCAAGCCGATAGAAGAAGCGGCGGTCCATCGACCCATACCCGAGTTGTCCGATAGTCCCGGCGTAGCTGTAGGGCAGAATGCTCTCCGGGCCGAACTCAGCGGCAATCTGCTTGAGGCGGGAGGCGATCTCGTCGAGCGCCTGGTCCCAGGAGATGCGCTCGAAGAACTCGGCCTCGCGGCCTTTGGGGAGTGGGCCTTTCGGCACGCCTGCGCGGCGGCGCATGGGGTACAGCAGGCGCTCGGGGGAGTAGACGCGATCGAGGTACCGAGCGACTTTGCCGCACAAGAATCCGCGAGTGACGGGATGTGCCGGGTCGCCGGCGACCTTGACGGCGCGGCCGGTGAGCTCGTCGACCGTCACGAGCACGCCACAGGAGTCCGGGCAGTCGTGCGTGCAGACGGCGTGCACAGTTCGCGTCTGGTTCCGGTCCAAAGGCTTGGTGGAATCTACGCCCATAGCTATATTCTAGGCGCGTTCGCCCTTTGCAGCCCAATACGTTTTCTGTCCGGAGCTAAAGCTATGCGTTTGTCTGCCCGTCCGCTGCTTGTCCTTGCCGCCACTTTCCTGCTGCTGATCTCGACCGCACCGTTCGCCTCTGCCCAGGCGACGGCAAAGCCCGTGGAGAAGGACGCCATTCTGGCGATGCTGAACAAGCAGGCCGTCGACTGGAACCGCGGCGATCTCGAGGCGTTTGCGACTGGCTACAAGAATTCGCCGGACATCCTCTTCATGGGCCAGACAATTCGTCGCGGATACGACCAGATGCTCGCCGGGTACCGCAAGTCGTTTCCTACACGCGATGCTATGGGGACGCTGACATTTTCGAATCTTGAGGTCCAACCCCTCGACGAGCACTTTGCGACGGTGACGGGCAGGTTCCACCTGGAGCGCACTGCAGCTGGCGGAGGAAATGCGGGCGGTTACTATTTGCTTGTTGTAGAGAAGACGCCGTCAGGTTGGAAGATCGTGCGCGACGATACGACGAACGACCCACCGCCGGTTCACTAGGCGACGGTTGCTCGCCGCCGCTCGTATGATGATGTTGTTCCGAGGAGGCCTATGCCATCCCGCCGTCTCGTTCCGATCGCCCTCGCAGCTGCTCTCGGTGCCGTTTGCTTTGGAACGGTGCCCGCCGTTTCACAGAATCCCGATCCGCTGTTCACGGCAACCCGTCAGCAGCTCGATGTGGTCAAGATCATCCTGGCGCAGCAGAATGCGTGGAACAAGGGCGACCTGGATGGGTATCTCTCGCATTACAGAGATGCTCCGGATACACAGGCAGTTCTTGCGAATCTTGTGCGTGGCGTCGACAACATCCGCGCGGCGTACAAGCAGAACTTTCCCAACAAGGACAGCATGGGGTCGATCGAGGATACGGATATCGAGGTGAAGGCGCTGGGGGACACCTATGCACTGGCGACCGGCAAGTATCACCTGAACCGCCCGAAAAAGTCGGGTGGTGCCGTTGAGGGCACATTTATGGAGCTGTTCGAAAAGACGCAGACCGGATGGCAGATTATCTTCAGTCAAAGCTCATGATGCCCAATTCATCGCCTCGTTCTGAGTTACTGCTCGAAGTACACAATCTGTCGAAGGACTTCGGCTCCGCGCGAGTTGTCGATGAGGTTTCGTTTGCGCTCTACCGCGGCGAGACGCTCGGGCTGGTGGGCGAGTCGGGATCGGGCAAGAGCACCGTGGCGCGCATGGTGCTGCGTCTTCTGGAACCGACCGAAGGCCAAGTGTTCTTTCACGACAGGCATGCGGATGGCTCTCCGAGCACGCTCGATCTGCTGGCACTGCCGGCGGACGCGATGCGCCGTCTGCGACGGAAACTGGCGATCGTCTTTCAGGATCCCTATGCGGCGCTGGATCCGCGCATGACGGTCCGCCAGACGTTGTGCGAGCCGTTTGCCATTCATCGCGAGCGCCCGAAAGAGGGAGTTGAGGCACGGCTGGCCGCGATGCTCGCCGAGGTGGGACTGGATGCGTCGGCATTGCGACGGTATCCGCACGAGTTCTCCGGCGGCCAACGGCAGCGCATCAACATCGCGCGTGCGCTGGCACTTCGGCCGGAACTGCTCGTGCTGGATGAGCCGGTGAGTGCGCTGGATGTGTCAGTGGGTGCGCAGATCATTAATCTGCTGCGCGAACTGCAGCAGCGACATGGATTGACGTGCCTGTTCATATCGCACTCGATGCCGCTCGTGCGCTATCTCTGCCATCGAGTGATCGTTCTTCAGCGTGGGCGGCTGGTGGAAGAGGGATCGTGGGAGCAGATCTGCGAATCTCCGCGCGAGCAGTACACGCAGCAACTCCTTGCGGCAACACCCGAACTGCCTGCGGCAGGCTAGCCCTGACGCTGCGTCCGGACCTCAATGTCGCAAACGTTGCGAAGGTAGTCCCAGGAGTAGAGACCCGCTTCATGGCCGTCGTTCCACTTGAAGCGAAGAGCATACTTGCCGACCGGTTCGACATCCGCAGGCCGCGGAGGAGCCTCGTACATCGGCAGCAGTGACTTCGGCTTGGGCTTTGCGATACCGGGAGCGCGGCCTTCCGCTTCACGCGCCTCATGACAGGTGGCGCATGGGCAGGCGGCTCGCAGCCAGGCGAAGTCCCAGTGGCTGGTGTGGCCGTCGCGCCACTCGATGGTCATACCGGTGCCACCGGTCTTGTCGATCCGCACCTTTGCGGGCCGGATGGCATCGCCGCTCTGTCTCGGCTGCTCTGTGCGCGCGGCCTCCTCGGCGCCAACGAAGCGGAAGCCCTCGTGACTCATATGCGGACCTCCTTTCCTTGCCATGATCTCGATGCGAAGAGCGCGAAATCAGAAACAGCCATCGCTCTCAATTCTAGTCGTCACTCAGGTCTGCGAACTGAAGCGCCTCATCGACCGTGGTCGCTACCAGTAGCCGATGCCTATTTCCGCGCAGCATCCCTTCGCCTTCGCAGACGTCGAGGAACGTGAGCATCGAATCGTAGAATCCTGCGACGTTGAGCAGAACGACCGGCTTCGCGTGCAGCTTCAGCGTCTGCCACGCCAGCACCTCGAAGAGCTCTTCGAAGGTGCCGAAGCCTCCGGGCAGCGCGAGAAAGGCGTCTGCCTTTTCGCCGATCAACCGCTTGCGCGTGTGCATGGTGTCGACGACATGCAGCTCGCTGAGTCCGTCATGTGCAATCTCCTTGTCGACAAGCACGTGCGGGATGACGCCGACGACGCGACCGCCCGCAGCGAGTGTGGCATCGGCGACCGCACCCATCAGGCCGATCTTTGCGCCGCCATAGATGAGCCCGATACCGCGATTGGCCAGTGTGCGGCCGAGTTCCTGCGCCGTCTCGCGGTACACCGCACGCGCCCCATCCGACGCCGCGCAGAAGACAGCGAGGCTCTTTCCAGATTCGTTCGACATAGCCTCAGGATACAAGCTGAGCGAGCACGGTATCCTGTGTCACATGCGCGGACTGCGTTCCACGATCGCGGCTTTTGTTGTGACGCTCACGGCGTTCGCTCCGATGTGTGCGCAGAACAAGGGCGAGCCCGGCAAGTTTGATTTCTACCTGCTCGATATGCCGTGGGGACCGGACTTCTGTTCCATCGCGGATGTATCGCCGCAGTGCAAACCGCAGCGGACCTTTGTTGTGCACGGGCTTTGGCCGCAGAACAACGACGGAAGCTATCCAGTCTTCTGCTCGCAGGAGTCCGGGCCATTAAACCCGCGCGAGAACCTCGACCTCACGCCGGACTTGAACCTGCTGGCGCACGAGTGGGACAAGCACGGAACGTGCTCGGCGCAAGGGCCGCACCGGTTCTTCCAGATGGAGCGCGAAGCGTTCACCTCGATCGATGTGCCGCTCGCGTTCGACCACATCGATCACGAGGCCACGATGACTCCGGCGGAGATTCTCGGTCTGTTCTACAAGGCGAATCCGCAGCTGCCGGAGGGCAGTCTGCTCGTGAGTTGTCGCGATGATCACTTTACAGCCGTGGAAGCCTGCTTTACCACGAGTGTGAAGCCCATGCCATGCCTTGGCCTGCACTCCTGCACGAAGCCTCTGCTCAAGATCGCGCCAATACCTTCTGCGAAGACAAAGTGAGGTTCGCGTCCCCGTCACGGTGGCGCGAACCTCGAAACTCGCTTCGTCTAGCACTGTCTAGCGCAGCGCGATGGTGGAATCCTTCAGGTCCGGATTGACAGTCGCCAGAACGGTACCTTCCGGGAACCTCTTCGTCGACTTCGCGACGGTGATGGTGTCGCCGATCTTCAATGAGACGTCTACCGGCTTACCGGGTTCGAGAGTCATCTCCTGGCTTCCGGCCTTGACGACCAGGGGATCAGCGGAATCATTGCGCAGATGGAAGCTCACCATCTGCTTGTTCTTTCCCATCTTTGCGTGCACAGGGACACGCAGCGCAGTCAGCGGTGCAGCGTACAAACCTTCGCCAACCATCAATACAGTAGCCAGCACCATGGTGCTTCCCAAAACGCGACGGATCATTTCTCTACCTCTTCTCGGAGCGTGAAAGTTCTGCGCGCAAGCACTCGGCCATGGATCCGAGTACCACGCGCACTCTTCTATACGCACAAGGAGGAAGATGGTTCCTCAAGTTCACGAATTGTTGACGATATTCGTCACAGCCATTCGCACGTTCGTCACAGACTAGAATGGAAGGTGTGGCCGACCTTCTCGCAAATATGAATCCGCAGCAGCGCGAAGGCATCACATCGGTGGATGGAGCCGTGCTTCTCCTTGCCGGTGCAGGCTCCGGTAAGACACGTGTCATCACGCACCGCATCGCTTACCTGATACAGGAACGCGAAGTCTCAGCGGACAACATTCTCGCCGTCACCTTCACGAACAAAGCCGCGAAGGAGATGGAGGAGCGTGTCGAAAAAATCCTGGGACACACGACGCTGGCGAAGCCGACGCTCGCGACGTTCCACAGCTTCTGCGTACGTGTGCTGCGTCGCGATATCGAAGCGCTGCGTGTTGGCGGCAAGGGCCTGACCAAAAGCTTCGCGATCTACGACGAGACGGATCAGCAGGCTGTTGTGAAGCAGGCGCTGAAACGTCTAGGCGTCGATGACAAGCAGTTAAAACCCCGCGTTGCGCTTGGGCGGATCTCATGGGCGAAGAACCACATGATCGATCCGCAGGAGTACTTTCTCGCGTCGACGAATCCGCTCGAAGAGAAGATTGCACACATCTTCAAGATCTATCGCGACGAGCTCTTCAAGGCGAACGCAATGGACTTCGACGATCTGCTGCTCGAAACTGTGCGGCTGCTGAAGTCGTCGAGCGAAGTTCGCGAGCGTTACAACCGCAAGTACAAGTATTTGCTCATTGACGAGTACCAGGATACCAACCGTCCGCAGTACGAGCTGATGAAGCTACTTGGTAAACATGGAAACGTTTGCGTCGTCGGCGACGAGGACCAGTCGATCTACTCATGGCGCGGCGCGGACATCCGCAACATTCTTGAGTTCGAAAAAGATTTTCCTAACACGAAGACGATTCGACTTGAGCAGAACTACCGCTCTACGCAGGTGATCCTCGAGGGAGCCTCCGCAGTTGTTGCGCAGAACACGCAGCGCAAGGGAAAGAACCTGTGGACCTCGCGTGAGGGAGGATCTCTGATTGGCTACTACGAGGCGCCCGACGGAGAGAACGAGGCACTGTTCGTCGCCGACCGCATTCAGCGCTATCTGCGCGAAGCGGGACAAACAGACGATCAACCGCGTTGCGCTGTCCTGTACCGCACGAATTCGCAGTCGCGATTGGTGGAAGAGGCGCTGCGGCGGTATCAGATTCAGTACCACATGGTCGGGGGCTTCAGCTTTTATGACCGCGCCGAGGTCAAGGACATGCTCAGCTATCTGAAGCTGGTGCAGAATCCACACGACTCCATCGCGCTCGCTCGAGTCGTCAACTCCCCGCCACGTGGCATCGGCAAGACCACGATGGACACGCTGGAGCGCATCGCGCTTACAACCGGAATGAGTACATGGGATGCGATCTCGCGCGCGACAGAAGAGAAGCTGTTGCCGGCTCGTGCATTGTCAGCACTCGGCAGCTTCCGCAAGCTCATCGAAGATGCGCGGGCAATGCTCGGACCGGACTTCGCAGCCGCACTGGCCGCCGACGCTTCGCCGTTGGAAGCAGCGGACGCCAGCCTTGATCCGGCGGAGATAACTCCCGCTGACGATACCTCCTTCGACTTCGCTGTCGATGGCGAAGAGGCCGCGCCGCCGCCGTCGTTCGCAAATGACGCGAACAGTGACTTCGACACGAGCTTCAACTTCGGTTTTGATTTCGGCCCAAGCGAAGAGATCTCGACGATCGCGCCGGAGAACGCCGGCAGTTCCGCGGCAGAGACCTTCAATCCCTTCGCCCCCGTGCCGCTCACCAAGCCGCGGTCTGCATCCGACACAGTACGCGAAGCGAATCGCGCGAAGCTCGAACGCATCGCCACCACAGTGGAGTCCACTGAGCTCGACGCGACCGGCAAACCGGCCTTCCGCAAACCCGGCGACCCCGCCACGCTGCCTGAACTCATCAAGTTCCTGAACGATCGCTCGGGCTACATCCGCGCGCTCGAAGAGGAGGCGACACCTGAGGCCTTCTCGCGCATTGAAAACCTGAAGGAACTTGCAAACGCTGCGCAGGATGCGACCTCGCGCGGCGAAACACTGGCGGAGTTTCTCGATCACGCAGCGCTGGTCTCCGATGCAGATCAGTACTCGGCCGAGGCGCGCGTGACTCTGATGACACTGCATGCAGCAAAGGGCCTTGAGTTCCCGCTGGTCTTTCTGTGCGGTATGGAAGAGGGTCTCTTCCCCCACTCGCGCACGCTGATGGATCCTCCGCAGATGGAGGAGGAACGGCGCCTCTGCTACGTGGGCATGACTCGCGCCATGGACACGCTGATCCTCACCCGCGCACGCTACCGTCGTCGTTACGGCAACGACATGCCGGAGTCCAGCACGCCATCGCGTTTCCTCGAAGAGGTCCCTCCGAAGCTCATCGAGGACCTCGGCTCACCCGCAAGTTATGGCGGTGCGCTCGACTATCGCAATGCCTACGCCACGCCGTATCCGCAACGCCGCCGATTCGGTGGCGGTGGCGATGAAGGGGCTGAGCGGCATTACTCGTACGAGGATGAGAGTCAGGATGCGAGTGATGCGCAGGGCAACCGTTCGGCCACACGCAACTACGCGGCGCAGCGCTTTGGAGCCAATCGTTCTCGTCTAAGCGGCTCAGGCGCGCTCGATAACACCGCAGCATTCTTCGGCAAAGGTGGCTCCCGACCCGGCGAAAAGCGTTATCCCGCGCGTCCGAAGATGGATATTTCCGCGCCAACCGGACGCACCGGGCTCGGCAAAGGAGTGCGCGTCCGGCACCCGAAGTATGGCGAGGGCATCATCGCAGCGCGAGAGGGTGAGGGTGATGACGCGAAGATTACAGTACAATTTAGCGGGTACGGCACCAAGAAGCTGGTGGAGAAGTTCGCCCAGCTCGAGCGACTATAAAAAGAGCAGAACACGCTCTTAAGAAGAGCAGAACCTGATATCTCTGCTCTCGCGGCCGGCAAAAATTCTTTGGAAAGTTGATCGTCACGAACACATGGCAAATACGAAGAGCATTACGGATAAAGAAGAGCGCAAGAAGGTTAAGCGGGCAGCGCGCAAGAAGGCGGCTCCCAAGGGTAAGCGCACCACTCCCCGCGGCGAGAACAAGGCCAAGGTGAAGAAGCTGACTCGCGGCCAGTCGAAGCGATAGGAAGACCGCAGAAAGCCTTCTGACAAAAAACCGCAGAGAAGGCCTCAAAAGAAATAACCTCCCAGCTTCAGACGGGCGGAGCCTCGGCTTCGCCCGTTTTCTGCTGCCTCCCGCAGGATTCCGCATACAATCGCTTCATCCACGAACCAATCTTCCTCGACGAGGACCTGACGCCCTGCCTCCTGCAACTCAAAGCCGCCAGAACACCCAAACCCGGCAGATCTTTGCCACCAAGTCGATCGACAAGCTGATCGCCGAGAGCGAACAGCCGGAGACCGCGCTCAAGAAGACGCTCGGGCCGGTCTCGCTGACGGCACTGGGCATCGGCGCCGTCATCGGCTCCGGCATTTTCACTGTGATTGGGACGGCGATCGGCGGCAACCCTGCGGTCACAGCGACCTGGGCGGAGTCCCCGGTCATCGATCTTATCCTGCACCACGGCCACATCGCCGGCCGTCCCGGCGCCGGCCCCGCGCTCGCGCTGTCGATGATCCTCGTCGCCATCGTGTGCTGCTTCACCGGCCTCTGCTACGCCGAGCTCGCCTCGATGATTCCCATCGCGGGCTCTGCCTACACCTACACCTACGCCACACTCGGCGAACTCATCGCGTGGATCATCGGCTGGGACCTCATCCTCGAGTACGCCTTCTCCAACATGAGCGTCAGCGTCGGCTTCGCCGCGCACTTCGTCGACCTGCTCGACTGGCTCGGCATCCCGCTCAGTCCGAAGTGGCTGTCACCAGCGTATCTGCCGCAGGGCCTGCAGGACCTCGCCGGCAACTACGTCTACCAGCCCGGCTGGCACTTCGGCTTCAACATCCCTGCGTTCCTCATCGTCATTCTTCTGACGGTCGTCCTCGTGCGCGGCATCCGCGAATCCGCACGCACCAACAACATCATGGTGCTCATCAAACTCGTCGCGATTCTCGCCTTCATCTTCATCGGCCTGCACTTCATCCACCCCAGCTACTACCATCCGTTCTCGCCCAACGGCTGGCCCGGCGTACTCGCCGGCGGCTCCATCATCTTCTTCACCTACATCGGTTTCGACTCCGTCTCGACCGCCAGCGAAGAGTGCCGCGACGCCCAGCGCACCGTACCGATTGGAATCATCGCCACGCTGATCGTCTGCACCATCCTCTACATCGGCGTCTCGCTTGTCCTCACGGGCATCGTCCCGTGGCGGTCGGTCATCGGAGACGCCGCGCCCGTGGTCAACGGGCTCAAGCGTCTCACACTGTCTACGCACAGTTCGCTGCTGCACTGGACGCGCCTCGTCGTCCTCGTTGGCGCGATCATCGGCATGATCTCGTCGATCCTGGTCTTTCAACTCGGCCAGGCGCGCGTCTGGTTTGCGATGTCTCGCGACCGTCTTCTACCGGACGTCTTCTCCCACGTCCATCCGCGCTTCCGCACGCCCGCCTTCGCCACCTGGATTGCCGGCATCCTCGTCGCCATCCCGTCCGGACTCCTCGACGTCGGCACGCTCGCCGAGCTCTCCAACATCGGCACGCTCTTCGCCTTCGTGCTGGTCTCCATCGGCGTCCTCGTCCTTCGCCGCAAACAGCCTGAGCGGCACCGCGGCTTCCGCGTCCCCGGCGGCCCCATCTTTCCCATCCTCAGCGTGATCTTCTGCATCCTGCTGATGGCCGGCCTCCCTGTCCGCACCTGGGAGCGCTTCTTCGTCTGGCTCATCGTCGGCCTCTTCGTCTACTTCCTCTACAGCCGCAAACGCAGCGAGTTCTACAAGGTCTGAGCCATTCCCTCCCTACTGTTTTGCTGATCTTCGAAAAATTAATAACGAGTAATCTTTCGCTGCGTTTTGTTGGGGATAGGTGGTTCGTGGCTCTGGCACGGATTCCCCACTGGGAAAGACACCCACGCGATCCTCAGATCCTGCGTCTATCTCTATAGCCGCAAATGCGGTGAGTTCTTACCAGGGCCCGCAATGTCTTTTTGGATCGATACAGCTTCACCTCTGAAACTCGCAATCGCCTCGAGACCGCAAGGCGGAGAGTGGTTGCGCGAGGATGTTCGCCAGCTCAAGGACGAGGGCATCGACATCCTCGTTTCGCTACTGTCATTCCACGAGCGCCGCGAGCTCGACCTTGATGAAGAGAAGGCCGCGTGTTCTTCGGTGGGAATCTCTTTCGTCAACTTCCCGCTTCCCGACCGGCAGGTCCCGCCTTCGCGTCTTGGCTTCCTGACATTTGCGCAATTCCTTCACAAGCGCGCCAGCGAAGGGCTGAGAATCGGCGCACACTGCAGAGCCTGCATCGGACGGTCATCCGTCCTGCTGGCAACCGTGATGCGTCTCGAAGGGTTCACCGCGAAAGAAGCGTTCGAACGGATCTCGAATGCCCGCGGCCTGCGTGTTCCCGACACGGCTGCACAGGCAAAGTGGGTGAATCGCCTTTCCATCTGAAGAGGACCGGGCTTCTATACTTCTTAGAAGAACATCTACGATCGGTCCTCAAAACACATGCCCGCACTCATTGAAGCCATCAACGTAAAGCGCAAGTCCCTTTTCGAACACGAAAACGCTCCCTACGCCTGCCTCGACGCCGACGTCTCCACGCCGACCGCTCGCGGCGGCCAGACACTCGTTCGGCTGAAGATGCGCAACCTGCTCACTAACGCGGTCTTCGACAAGACCTTCAAGGCTGGCGACAAGTTCCGCGAGCCCGACCTCATCACGGTGCCCGCCACCTTCCTCTACCGCGACGGCGACGGCTTACACTTCCTCGACCAGGAATCCTTCGAGACGCTGACGCTCTCCGACCAGCAGGTTGGCGACGCCGCCGACTTTCTCATCGACGGCCTCCTCATCCAGCTGAACAAGTACAACGGCAACCCCATCGGCCTCGACCTGCCCACGCACGTCGACCTCACCATCACCTACACCGAACCTGCCGTTCGCGGCGACACGTCGTCGGGCGCCACCAAGATCGCCCGCCTCGAAACCGGCCTCGAGATCAAAGTCCCACTCTTTCTCACACAGGGCGAGAAGGTCCGCGTCTCCACCGAATTTCGCGACTTCGCCGGCCGCGCTTGACGCATGTCCGCCACTTTCCTCACCGCGGAGTGGCGCAAGCTGATCATGGCGCAGTACGTCGTGAAGCCGAAGCTGCTCATGCCGTATCTCCCACAAGGCGTCGAGCTCGATCTCTTTCAGCCGACGACAGGCGAGTCACGCTGCTACGTATCGCTCGTCGCGTTTCTCTTTGACAAGGTGCGCGTCAAAGGCTTGGCCATTCCGCTGCACACGCGTTTCGAGGAAATCAACCTGCGCTTCTACGTTCGCCGCCGCGAGCCCGACGGCAGCATCAAGCGCGGCGTCGTCTTCATCCGCGAGTTCGTTCCTCGGCGCGCGATCGCGTGGGTTGCAAAGAGGTTCTACGAGGAGCCGTATCTCGCAGTCCCGACGCGCAGTGAGATCTCGTCGGACGGCACAATGCTAACTGCCAAGTATGGCTGGAAGCTTGGCGGCCGCTGGCACACGCTTTCCGCCGCTTCATCTCTCCCGACGCAGCCCATCGCACCCGGCAGCGAGGAGGAGTTCATCACCGAACACTACTGGGGCTACACGAGACGCAGCGACGGCAGCACCTCCGCCTACCAGGTCGAGCACCCACGGTGGCAGACCTATCGGCTGCAAAGCTATGAGATTGCAGTCGACTTCGAAAAGCTCTACGGGCCGCAGTTCGCCTTCCTCTCGGAGCAATTTGTTTCAAGCGTCCTTCTCGCCGAAGGGTCAGCAGTTACAGTCCGATCAGGGTTACCTCTCATGACGAACCAGGCCTTCATCCCGGCCTGATCTGCGACCGAACGAGAAAATCTGCGTCTATTAGACTAAGAAGTAAGGAATATTCCGATGAGAACCATAGACGCAACACAAGGCATACGTATCCTCGATAGCCGGTCCACAGCGAGCCTGCTCAGCAAGGTTCTATGGATCACTACCGTCGGCTTCCTTTTCACGGCTCTCGGAGCCTACATGGCGCCGGCCCTGCTGGGCGGCATCAGCTACATGGGCCTCTTCATCGTGACGTTCGGGCTCATCTTCGCGATCAACTTCGCGACCAAGCGCTCTCCGGGCCTTGCGCTGGTCTTGTTCTATGTCTTCACGCTGCTGATGGGTGTTGAGGTTGGCCCGCTGATCAAGGCCTATCTACACGTCCCGGGCGGACAGGCAGTGGTCTTTCAGGCGGCGCTGACGACGGCGGCAGGGATGTTTGTGATGGGGATCGTCGCGCAGTTCGCCAAGTTCGACTATCGCAAGGTCTACAGCTACGTCTTCGTGGCGCTCATTGGCCTGGTCGTTCTCGGCGTGCTGAGCATGTTCGTGCACTTCATCAGCCCCGGCCTGTACGCCTGGGCGACGCTGGCCATCTTCAGCGTTCTCCTGCTGATCGACTTCATGCGGCTGAAGGACGGCGCGATGGGCCTGAGCCCGGTGCAGATGTCGCTGAGCATCTATCTCGACGCGCTGAATATCTTCATCGCCTTGCTGCAGATCTTCGGTAGCAACAGCGGAAGCCGGCGCGACAGCAACTGGCGCTAACTGGATGACGGTATCCGGCTGGGCGGTTGCGTCCAGCCGATACACTAGTCAGATGGCCCGCACCCAGCACGCCCCACAGCCCGACCCCAAATCCTGGCTGCGCGGGTTGCCCAAAGCCGAACTGCACCTTCATCTTGAAGGTTCCATCACTCCGGCGACACTGCTCGAGCTCTCACGGACCAACGACGCTACGCCGCTCACCGCGGAGCAGGCGCGCGAGGTTTACAGCTACCAGGACTTCCCCAGCTTCCTGATGAGCTTCAAGGCCGTCACCGAGCGCCTGCACACCGCCGCCGACTACGAGACGATCACCTACGCCATGCTCCGCGACCTGGCCGAACAGGGCGTGCGGCACGCCGAGGCCTACATCTCCATCGGCATCCTGTATCACTTCGGTCGTCTCGATGTTGACGAGGTCATGGCTGCCATCGAACGCGGCCGCATCCGCGGCGAGCAGGACTTTGGCATATCGCTGCTCTGGATCATCGACGCGGTCCGCCACTTCGGAGTCGAGGAGTGCGCGCGCGTCTTCCGCAAGGCGGCTGAGCTGCGCCATCAGTACCCCAGCGTTGTCGGCATCGGTATCGGTGGCGACGAGGCACGCGGCCCCGCGCACGACTTCCGGGACATTTACGCCGAAGCCAAGGCAGCCGGGTTGCACCTCACTTGCCATGCTGGGGAAGCTGTCGGGCCGCAGAGCATCTGGGCGGCCTTGAACATTGGGGCGGAGCGCATCGGTCATGCGCTCACGGCACAAGAAGATCTCGACCTGATCCAGGTGCTTGCGGAGCGGCAGATCCCATTGGAGCTCAACGTCACCTCCAACCTCCGTACCGGCTGCTGTTCCTCACTGGAGGACCATCCGGTTCGCCGGTACTTCGAGGAAGGGCTTATGGTTACGTTGAACTCCGACGACCCGCCGTTCTTCGGCTCCAACCTGCTGGACGAGTACGTTCTGGCTCACCAGCGGTTCGAGTTTCCGCTCGATGCGCTGCGCGAACTGGCGGCTAACTCCATTGAAGCCAGCTTCTTACAGCCTGATCGCAAGCTGGCGTTACTGGGTGAGGTCGAGCGGTATGGCTGGTAATCCAGACAGTCATTACTAAAGCCACACTGTGGTAAAGAAGACACACTTGTCAGGCCGGTCTAGAGTGTACTCTGGGCAATGTTGGTCCCCGTGAGTAGACGCTTTCTGAGCCCTGAGCTCCAATTCGAGCACACCATCGAGTCCCCGCTCTCGTTCAGCGGCATCGGCCTCCACTCCGGTGCCCAGGTTTCGCTCAGACTCGTTCCCGCGCCCGCCGGCTCCGGCATCGTCTTCCGCCGCTCTGACCTCGACAATTTTGAGATTGCCGCTACCGGCCGCAATGTCGCCAAGGTCTCCTATGCGACGTCGCTGATGCGCCAGGGCGTGCTGATCTCTACGACGGAGCACCTGCTTTCCGCGCTCATCGGCCTCGGCGTCGACAACCTGATCATAGAGATCGACAACCTTGAAGTTCCCATCCTCGACGGATCCTCAAAGCCCTACGTGGACGCGATCCGCGCCACCGGGCGCAAGCGCCAGCGCCGCAAGCGCGAGTATCTCCGCATCCTCAAGCCCGTCGAGGTATACGAAAATTCACAAGCCGGCTCCAAGTTCATCGGCCTCTACCCCGGCGACGGCTACCAGATCGACTACACCATCGATTTCCCCTCACCCATCGGCCGCGAGAGCCTGCGCGTGGATCTCGAGTCCGGCGACTACGACACGCTGATCGCGCCGGCGCGAACCTTCGGCTTCCGCGAAGATGAGGCGATGCTGCGCGATATGGGACTCATCCGCGGCGCCTCTGCCGAGTCTGCCATCATCCTCACCCGCGAAGGCGTTGAGAACGGTCCGCTGCGGTTCTCCGATGAGTTCGTGCGCCACAAGGTTCTCGACCTCATCGGCGATCTCGCTCTCGCCGGCCGCCGCATCTGGGGCCGCGTCGTCGCGGAGCGTGCCGGACACGCGATGCATACCGCTCTTGTTCAACGTCTGCTGCGCGACCGTTCCGCGTGGGAGTTCGCAAACCGTGCCCAGTTGGCGCCCGATGCAGAACTCCCTCAGGCGCGCTCTCTCCAGGTCTCTGCCGCCTAAACATTGCGCTGGCGACCGTTAGGCCGTACAGTTCTCCCATCAACCGACTTCCCTGAACTCCTGCTTCTTCCATGCTTGCTGCCATTGCACTCGGGTCTAATCTCTCCTCGCGCTTCGGCGCACCCGCGGACAACCTGCGCGAGGCCATTCACCGGCTCGACGACCTCGGAACGGTGACCGCGGTGTCGCGCTTTCACGACACCGAGCCGGTGGGCTACACCCAGCAGCCGCGATTCCTGAACGCTGCTGCGTTGCTCGAGACCGAGGTCTCTCCGCTCGACCTGCTTCGCGGCCTCCTCGCCATCGAGCACTCCATGGGCCGTGACCGCGCGAAATCTCCGCCCAAGGGTCCGCGTATTATCGACCTCGACCTTCTGCTGTACGGGAATCTGGTTCTCGACGATCCGGGGCTCACGCTCCCACACCCTTCGATGCACGAGCGCCGCTTCGTCCTCGTCCCGCTCGCGGAGGTTGCGCCCAACTGGCAACACCCCACACTGGAGCTGAGTATTCTCCAGCTGTTGCAGGCGCTTCCCGCTTAATCCAGAAAATTCTGGCCGTCGTTACCGCAGGGACACGTCCCAAGGTTGCCCGTTTTCATCGCGAAAGCGCACCGTCTTCCCGCTCATCGACTCGATAGTTCCTCCCAGCGACAGCGTGCTGGCCACGTCCGCATCCGTCAGGCATGCCAGCCAGTGAATGCAGCGCAGCTTCGTTGGCACGCCCACGGGCTGTCCCTTTTCGACCAGCATCACCAGCATCGGCGGATTATCGTTCTCCAGCAGCACATCGTTGTAGTAGTTGATGTACACCTGCTCGCCGCTGATCTTGTCGCCGGCGCGCGTAGTGCTCGCCAGCGGATCGCGCACATACACGCGCTTCCTCTCCACAACCACAAAGACAACCAGCAAAATGACCAGCAGCGCGATCAGCTTCTTCACTTCTTCTCCTCGTGGTACTCCTGCTCCGTATTGATCGACCAGACGGCAGCCTTGTCCACGTGGCCATGAGCCAAACCGTCGACGACAGTCATCGCCGTCAGCATCGAGTGGTCCTGGTTGTTGTACTTGTGCATACCATTCCGGCCGATCAGGAACAGATTCTCAAGCCCGTCCAGCCAGGCGCGCAATTCATCGAAACGGTTATACGTCCCGAAGTACGCGGGATAGGTCTTCGGCACACGCGCCACATGCGCATCCAGCACCTCGCTCGTCTTCAGGATGCCGATCTTCTCCAGTTCGCCCGCCGCAAATTGCTTCAACTTGTCATCCGGCATCGTCCATAGCGGGTCCGTCTCATAGCAGAAATACTCAAGCCCGATCCATACTTTGGACGGGTCGGCCACCATGTACGGGCTCCAGTTGTTGAAGATCTGCAGCCGCCCCAGCATCACATCGGGCTCCTGGATATAGATCCAGGTATCCTTAATCAAACGTGATCCGCCCAACCCGTCGTCTGGTTCCTGTACGTCCAGCTTGTTCGCCAGCACGCCCACCGTAATGAAGTCGCGATACTGCAAACCCTCGCTTACCTCGCGCACACTCGCGGGCACCTTCGCGCTGCCCACCTCCAGCGCGCGCACCAGCTCCTTCATCGGCATCGTCGAGAAGAAGTAATCGCCATCGAAGCGTTCGCGCTCACCCTGCGCGTTCACCGTCTCGACCGCAACAACCCGCTCTCCCTCCACAACAATGCGGTCGACGAGGCGCCCCATGTGAATCTCGCCGCCCGCAGCCGTCACCTTGTCCGCAACGTGCTCCCAAAGCTGCCCCGGCCCGAACTTCGGATACAAAAACCGCTCAATCAGCGAGGTATCCGTGCCCTTCTGCGCAACATCCTTCTCGCTTCCGCGCGGCCGCCGTCCAAAAGTCTTGCGGACGAAGTGTTTCAGCGCCGTCGTCAAACTCAGTCCCTTGATGCGTTGCGCTCCCCATTCGGCGGAAATCTGGTTGCAAGGCGTCCCCCAGACTTTCTCGGTGTAGCTCTTGAAGAACGTGAGGTACAGCTCGCGCCCAAAGCGATTGATCAGAAAGTCCTCGAGACTCTTCTCTTCCTTGATCGGCCTCACCCGCGACGCCACATAGCTGATTCCAATCCGGACCATCCTTACCGGCCCGAGGTTCTTGATGGTGCTGCCGCTGAGCTTGATCGGGTAGTCAAAAAACTTGCGCAGATAATAGATGCGGCTTTTTCTCGGCCGCACCAGCATCACGTGGTCGCTGTCTTCAGGGTCCGGAGTCACGACTGTCGTCGTATGCCCATGCTCCTCTTCAACTTCCTCATCGACCGCATCGGTCTCTTCCGTCTCCGTCGCGACGGTCAGCGGCCCCAGGCCACGCAGCGGAGGCTCTTGTGGCAGATCGCCCGGCACCTCCACCTTGTGCCGCTTGCCCTGATACGTAATTTCAATCGTCTCCGGAACATCCGCGTCCGTTGCCGGAGGCATCAACTCCAGCCACCACTGCATCACGCGGTCGCTCTTGGAGAAGAAGCGGTGCCCGCCGATGTCCATCCGGTTGCCCTTGTAGCGAATGGTCCGCGAGATCCCCCCGATCTCATCGGTGGCCTCGAGCACGACCGGCTGAATCCCGGTCTTGCGAAGCAGTTCCAGCGCAGCCGTTAGCCCAGCAGGTCCTGCTCCGATAATGATTGCTTTCTGCGCCATGCGCCCTCGTTTTTACCGCGCGTTCGCGCACTCAAAGACTACCGCAGGTTGCATCCTGTCGAGTTCGGTTCACGGTCTGGGTCGTTCAGTGGTAACAAAGGCCGCTTCGCTATACTTAAAGACGGCTCACCCTTGCAGGAGACGACGCTTCATTGATGCCAGCCACCGAGCGCACTGAGGTCTCCTTCGCCGAGCGCCTTCGCGCGCATCTCGCCATCGTCCGGCTCGACCACTCCATCAAGAATCTCTTTGTCCTGCCCGGCGTCATCGTTCCGCTCAGCGTCGACCCCAGCCTGCGCACCTGGCATCTACTTCCCCAGCTCATCCTGGCCTTCGTCTCCATCACGCTGGTGGCCTGCAGCAACTACGTCATCAACGAGGTCCTGGACGCACCCTACGACCGCCTGCATCCCATCAAACGCAACCGCCCGGCGGCGCGCGGCCTCGTCAACATTCCGGTGGCCTACGTTCAGTGGCTGCTGATGATGGCCGCCGGTGTCGCCATCGGTCTCCGCATCTCGCGCATGTTCGCGCTCACGGCACTCGTGCTCTGGATCATGGGCTGCCTCTACAACTTCCCGCCCGTGCGCACCAAAGACGTCCCCTACCTCGACGTCCTGACGGAATCCGTCAACAACCCGTTGCGCATGCTGCTCGGCTGGTACGCCGTCACGAGCCTCATCGTCCCGCCCGTCTCCCTGCTGATCGCCTACTGGATGATCGGCTGCTACTTCATGGCGTTGAAGCGCTTCTCCGAGCTCAACGAGCTGCACAAGTCGGGCGATCACGCCGTCGCTGGCGCCTACCGCGCATCCTTCAAGCGCTACACCCCGGAGTCGCTGCTCGTCTCCGTAGTCTTCTACGCCTCGACAGCCATGCTGTTCCTAGGTGCCTTCATCATTCGCTATCGCATGGAACTCATCCTCGGCTTCCCGCTGGTCGCTCTCACCATGGCCATCTACCTCAAGACCGCGTTCAAGTCCGAGAGCGCCGTGCAGAATCCTGAGAAGCTCTACCGCGAGCCGCTTCTGATGGCGTCCTTCATCGCAACGGTGCTCGTGTTGGGTATTCTGCTCTTCGTACGCCTGCCGCGCCTCGAAAACTTCTTCACTCCTACGCTCCCGCAGAACACAACTGCACCGGCCAACCCCGGCGCTCAGGTTCTGCTGCCTTCTCACGCTGATACGCTACTCTCCGCATGACTCAACCAGCAGCGAAGTCCGCGCTGTCCTCTTCACGCGACGGCACACGTCTCGCCGCGCTGCTCATCCTGCTCCTCACGGCAGCCGTGGCCTTCACCTGGTCGCACGTCAAGCTGCTCTCACAGGATGAGTTCTTCGTCCTGCAAACGGACAGCGTCTCGTCCTTACGAGAGCTCATCTACATCCAGCGGCACTATCCGATCTCGCTCGATCCGCTGGTCTTTCACGTGCTTGCTCATGCGTGCGCACGACTCTTCGGCCCCACCGCGCTCGCACTCCGCCTGCCATCCATCTTCGGATTTCTCCTGATGCAGGTCTGCATCTTCTTCGCGACCCGTGTCATCGCCGGCTCGCGTGCTGCGCTGATCGCGATGGCCTTTCCTGCGCTCACCGCGACATTGTTTTACGCACCCGAAGCCCGCCCCTACGGCCTCCTGCTTGGCTTCTACGCTCTTGCATTCCTCGCGTGGCAGACTGCTACACGCCGCAGCGAAAAACGCACCGGCTCCCTCATCATCCTCGCCGTTACCATCGCACTAACGCTCAACACTCACTACTTCGGCATCCTGATTCTCGTTCCCATCTGCATCGCCGAGTTCACCCGCACACTGCTGCGTCGCCGGGGTCCCCACGGACGGCTCTTCGTCCGTGGGGTGGGGCGCCGCATAGACCTCCCAGTCCTCGCCGCCATCCTCATCGGAATGGCCGGCATCGTCTTCACGCTGCCATTCCAGAAGGCCGCCGGCGAATTCCGCAAGCACTACT
Source organism: uncultured Acidobacteriaceae bacterium (assembly GCA_963713395.1). GTDB lineage: Bacteria > Acidobacteriota > Terriglobia > Terriglobales > Acidobacteriaceae > Granulicella. The sequence continues at coordinate 708,362 of CAVQLS010000005.1, forward strand.
ACAACGCCGGCGCCATCAGCCTCCGCGCCATCTCGCAGGCCTATCGGTCACTCTTCGTCGACTACACCACCCAGCCGCTCGCCATTCAGCGCCTTGAAGCGATTCTCCTCATCGTCTTCGCTCTCGCGCTGATCGTTCTCTGCGTCCGTCACCTGCGCACGGACCCCATCGTTCTGCCCACTCCCGAACTCACCTTCCTCCTCACGCTTGCCGCGCTCCCACTCTTCGGCGTCGCCCTCGCGATGTTCGTCACGCACTCCATCGAGGTCCGCTACGTTCTCAGCGCCATCATCGCCATCTCGATCTTTTTCGCGATCGCGATTGAGCCATGGTCGCGTCATCGCCTGTCCTCGACTACCGTGACCGCGCTTCTGGCCTGCGGCATTCTGCTTGCAGGCATGCTGCGCATCCGCGCCGAGCAGGCGAAGTCAACGCAACAACTGGCTCTCCTCGTCCTCCCACCCGCGATCAAAGCGCAGCTCCTCTCACTTCCGGATTCGCATCTCTACATTCAGGACATGGGTAACTTCCAGGTCGCGAGCCACTATGAGCCCGACCCTGCGGTTCGCTCCCGCATCACCCTGCTCTACTCTCACGACGACGAGCTGCGCTACGACCGGCACGACACAGCATCGCTCACCGCCGAACACATGCAGCACTTCACCGCCTTCCGCATCGTCCCGTATGCGCAGCTCAAGGCCATGCCCGGCGATCATCTTCTCGTCCTCTATCACTCCGGCTGGGACTGGACCGACCAGGCTCTCGCAGCGGACCATGCACGCGTCACGCATCTTGGACCGGCGATGGCAGGCGATGCGGTGCTTGTAAATTACCCGGCGCAGTAAATACGTGACCTCCAAGGCTCCGTCTTCGTCCGGCCGTTAACCACATTCGTTACCATTGAGCATGTCTTCGAAAGCGACCGCTCGCGCCTTCATGATCGTGGCGCTGATCGCCTCCGCCGCTTACTTTGCTTTTGTCTGCCTCTATCTTTCCGCTCACCGCATGATGTGGGCGGACGAATTTGACGCCTGGAACATACTCGCCGACCCTTCCTGGCGACATGCCTTCGCAAGCTTGAATAACGGCGCCGACAGCGGTCCTCCGTTCTACTACGCCGTTGGCCGTTGCATCCTTGCAGTCGCAGGCCTTCACCCGGTTGCGGTGCGGCTCTATTCCGCACTCTGTCTTTGGCTGGCTGCAGTCGTGTGGGTGCAGATTCTCCGTCGCTACTTCACGAGTGTTGTCGCTATCTTCGCTGTCGCCCTCGCCTTCGTGTGCAATCCCGAGATTCTTGATCAGAGCGCCCAAATCCGCTTCTATGGCGAGATGGTCCTCGCCGTCGCGGTTGCTGTGCGCATCGCTCTGTGGCTGGAAGAGGCACGACCGTCAGCCTGGATATGGTTCGCCGTCAACCTTCTGGCCGGGCTCTTTCTTGTCGCATCGCACCCGCTCGGTCTCGTCTACGGCGCCGCCATCGCTTTCGCTCAGTTGTGCACCAAGGCCCCTGCTCGCAACCGCATAGCTGCAGTGGCCGGCACGGTACTCTCCTGGTCGGAACTCATCATCTTTTACCAGCCTGTCAAGCTGGCCGATAAGATGTCCACGTGGTTATCGATGCCCGATGCCGCGGCTGTCGTCCACTATTACGATAACCACCCACTCCTGTTCGCCCACTATCGCTATGTAAGTGTCGCTCTCAATCTTGTATTGCTCTGCCTCGCAGCCTACGCCTGCTACTGGTTCATTAGGAACCAAAGATGGAGGAGCACTCAACCCGATGGCTTGGTTCTTCTTTTCTATATTGCGGTGCTGCTGATGCTTATGCCCATCGGCTTCGCAATCATGTCCCACCTGCACAAACCGATGTTTCTGGGCCGCTATCTTCTTCCTTACTGTTTAGGCCTCGTCACCCTCGCGGCAGCCGGGGCGTGGCAACTCGCGCAACGTCTTGATAAGAGATCTCTTCGCAAATTCGCTCTGCCCCTCTCCGTAGCACTTGTCGCGTTTGCGTATGTCACCTTTATGGATCAGTATCGCGATCCCTCATCCAATCTCGACTCCGTGCTGCAGCTCTCACAGTCCATGCCAACCGTGATTCAGGACGACGCAATCGTCAGGCAGGCGCATTTCTACGCGCCCGAGAAGGCAAACAATCTCTTCTATGTCATGCTGACGCCAAAACCAGGTCAGTACGCGACTCTCTATTCGATCGCCCAACAAGGCTACGAGCCTGAGCTTGTCTTTGACGAGCCGTTCTTCCGCCAGCATCGGAAGTTTCTCTACGTCGACGGACCTTGGCAACCGATGGTCTTCAACGCGGATCTCCGTGACAACCCTCAGTGGACGTCCGAAAAGGTGACCACGGTGACCATTCGCGGAATAACCTATCCGGTTCTTGAATTCACACGCACCGATAATCCCACGTCACCGGCAACCAATTCTCGTTAAACAGAAGAGGCCGGAGCAGTCGCTCCGGCCTTCTTACTGCGCAAACGTTACGCTGCTACATGCTCGCCCGTCGTGAACTCCAGCTTGCCCTTCTTGTCGGCATCGATCACCACATGGTCTCCATGCAGCACCTTGCCCTCGAGGATCTGCATCGCGAGCGGATCCTGCACCATGCGCTGGATCGCCCTCTTCAGCGGCCGCGCTCCGTACACCGGATCGTAGCCCGCCTTGAAGATCGCCTTGCGCGCCGGCTCGGTCAGCTCCAGCGTGATGCGCCGATCCGCCAGCAGCTTGCGCAGATCATCCAGCCGCAGGTCGACGATGTGCTCGAGCTGCGCCTCGTTCAGCGGATGGAAGACGACGATGTCATCGACGCGATTCAGGAACTCCGGTCGGAAGTGCTTGCGCAGCTCCTCCATCACGCGCTGTTTCGCGTCGTCAAAGCCCTCTTCGCCCTTCGCCCACGCAGTCGTAAGCTGGCTCGCGCCGATGTTCGAAGTCATAATCAGCACCGTGTTCTTGAAGTCCACCGTGCGTCCCTTCGAATCCGTCAGCCTCCCGTCATCGAGCACCTGCAGCAGTACATTGAAGACATCCGGATGCGCCTTCTCGATCTCGTCGAACAGGACCACTGCATACGGCCTCCGCCGAATCGCCTCAGTCAACTGACCGCCCTCATCGAAGCCAACGTATCCCGGAGGCGCACCAATCAACCGCGCGACCGCATGCTTCTCCATGTACTCGGACATGTCGATGCGCACCATCGCCTGCTCGTCGTCAAACAGAAACTCCGCCAGCGCACGCGCCGTCTCCGTCTTGCCCACGCCCGTCGGCCCCAGGAAAATGAATGAACCAATCGGCCGCTTCGGATCACTCAGCCCAGCGCGCGAGCGGCGAATCGCATTCGCAACAACCGTTAGCGCCTCATCCTGCCCAACAACGCGCTCGCGCAGACGATCCTCCATCTGCGTCAGCTTCTGCACCTCGCCCTCGAGCATCTTCGACACAGGAATCCCGGTCCATTTGGAGACGATCTTCGCGATGTCCTCTTCGTCGACCTCTTCCTTCAGCAGCCGGTTGCCGCCGGCGCCCTGCGCAGACTTGTCCGCTGCGTTGAAGCCATCCTGTTCCGCAGTCAGCTCTTTCAGCTCGTGCTCGGCCTTCGGAATCTCCCCATACTGCAGCTCCGCCGCTCGCTGCAGATCGCCCTTGCGCGTAGCCTGCTCCGCTTCGAAGCGCAGCGCCTCAAGCTTCTCCTTGAGCGCCGCAATGTCTCCAATCGCTCCGCGCTCCTTCTGCCACCGCGCGCGCAAACCCGCCGCCCGCTCGCGCACCTCGGCCAGCTCGCGCTCCACATCATTCAGTCGCTCACGCGAGTTCGAGTCGTCCTCACGCTTCAACGCCTGCCGCTCAATCTCCAGCGAGGTCGCGCGCCGCTCGAGATCGTCAATCTCCACCGGCACGCTGCCAATCTGAATCGCCAGCGCCGCCGCGGCCTCGTCGACAAGATCAATCGCCTTATCCGGCAAGAATCGATCGCTGATATAGCGATGGCTCAACTCCGCCGCCGCGACAATCGCCGAATCCTTGATCCGCACCTTGTGGTGCGTCTCATAGCGCTCGCGCAGCCCGCGCAGAATCGCAATCGTGTCCTCCACGTTCGGCTCGCCGACGAACACAATCTGAAACCGCCGCTCCAGCGCCGCATCCTTTTCGATGTACTTTCTGTACTCATTCAAGCGTCGTCGCGCCGATAGCCCGCAGCTCTCCACGAGCCAGCGCCGGCTTCAGCATGTTGCTGGCGTCGATCGCGCCCTCCGCCGCCCCCGCACCAACCAGCGTGTGCAGCTCATCGATGAACAGAACAATCTGCCCATTCGACTCCTCAATCTCCTTCAGCACGGCTTTGAGGCGATCCTCAAACTCGCCGCGAAACTTTGCACCTGCCAGCATCGAGCCGAGGTCCAACGAGATCACGCGCTTGTCGCGCAGAATTTCCGGCACATCACCCTGCACAATCCGCCGAGCAAGTCCCTCCACAATCGCCGTCTTACCCACACCCGGCTCGCCAATCAGCACCGGATTGTTCTTCGTTCTGCGGCTCAGCACCTGCACCACGCGGCGAATCTCCTCATCGCGCCCGATCACCGGATCCAGCTTGCCCTTGCGCGCCAGCTCCGTCAGGTCCTTCGCATACTTCTCCAGCGCCTGAAACTTGCCCTCAGGATTCTGGTCCGTCACACGCTGCGCGCCACGCACCTCGGCCAGAGCCTTCAGAATCGCGTCATACGTCGCGCCCTGCGCCGCAAGCGCCGCCTGCACCGGCTCGCCCTTCGCCTTTGCCAGCGCCAGCAGCAGATGCTCCGTCGAAACATACTCATCCTTGAAGTTCTCAGCTTCCTTAAACGCCTGGTCGAGCACCTTCGTCAGCGCCGCGCCCATCCCCGGCTGCTGGCTCGCGCCCTGCACCTTCGGCAGCTTCGCAATGCCGGCGTTCACCGTCGCCAGCAACTGCTGCACACCCACGCCGACTTTTTCCAACACCGGAATGACAACGCCCTCTTTGTCCTCCAGCAGCGCCGCCATTAAATGCAGCGGCAGCACCTCAGGGTTGCCGTTCTCCGCGGCATGTCCCGCCGCGCCCTGAATCGCTTCCTGCGATTTCACTGTCAACCTGTCCCACTTGATCGCCATTACTCACCCTCACAGACAGAAATTTACTCTCATCTGATGTCTGACCCAAGACCCAGGATGCGGAATCTTAGTCACTTACGCTCACATTTTGGATGTGCTCAAAAGTGCTTAGAAATGGCTCAAGAGACTGCCAAATCGATAAGAGTGGTGAAGCCCAAGTTGGACTCCCGGGCGAACTGCCACAGTTCTGGTGCACGGAGAAATGCCGTCTCGCTGCACATTTCTGAGTCGCGGTGCCTCACATTCCTTCGTCCCTCATGTCTTGTATTGTGGACTCGTGTCCAAGTTTGACCGCCGACGCTTCTGCGCCCTGTCCGCCGCAGCCTTCGCAGCCCATCGCCTCCCCGCCATTGTGCCCCCACCGGCCAGCGCTTACAGCCTCGTCGCCGCGGTGGACCGCGACCGCATCCTTCGCCTCGCAAACCAGTGGCTGCCAGCTAAGCCTCAGACCATCAAAGACTTCCCGGCACCTAATTCGCCCGGAGGCCCGCACGACTTCTTCTCTCAGGCCGACTACTTCTGGCCCAACCCCGCCAACCCCAGCGGCCCTTGGAAGGAGATCGACGGCAAATCCAACCCCGCCAACTTCCAGTTGCATCGCCAGGCGATGATCCGCCTCTCGCAAGCCGTCCCCGCCCTCACCGCAGGCTTCCTGCTCACCCGCAAACAGGAGTTCGCCCACGCCGCCGCCGCCCACCTCGTCGCCTGGTTCGTCACGCCCGCGACTCGCATGAACCCGAATCTGCAGTATTCGCAGGGCTATCCCGGTGGCCCCACCGGCCGCTCCTACGGCATCATCGACACGCTCCACCTCGTCGAACCTGCCCGCTCCGCCGGCTTCCTCAAAGGCGCCTTGAGCCCGGCGAACTTCGCCACAATCCAGCAGTGGTTCCGCGACTACCTCGACTGGATGAAGACCTCCGCTCCTGGCATCAAGGAGCGCGACGCGACCAACAACCACGCGATCGCCTGGGCCCTGCAGGCCGCCGAGTTCGCCCGCCTCGCCGGCGACAACGTCACCCGCAAGGAAGTCCGCACGCGCTTCGAAAGGATGCAGCTCCCTGCGCAGGAAGCCGCCAACGGCAGCTTCCCCCGCGAGATCGCCCGCACCAAACCGTACGGCTACTCCATCTTTCAGTTCGACTGCGCCGCCACCCTCGGCTGGTCCCTCGGCATCCTCACCCCGTCCTCAACCTCCGCCCTGCAGGGGACGGGCTTCAGCCCGTCCATCGCTACCCCATCGGGACCCGGGGCTTTGGCCCCAGGGGGAAAGACCGGCGTTGTTGACGACGCTACCGCCCGCACTGCTCTATGCCGCGCCGCCGGCTTCCTCTATCCCTATCTCGACAACAAATCGAAGTGGCCCTACGCGCACGACGTCCAGCACTGGGAGAGTTGGCCCGTTCGCTCCCCCGGACTGCTCTTCTGCGGTCTCTCCTGCAATCATCCGGACTACATCGCCCTCTGGCGCCGCCTCGACCCCGACCCCACCGACCCCGAGATCATCCGCAACTATCCCATCCGCCAACCGCTGCTTTGGGTGGCATAGCTCACCCGCTATCATGGGGCTCTTACAACTCCGAGCACTCGATGACCATTGCACTTTGCCGCAGATTCCTCGCCGCCACGACCCTGGCTCTCTTCACAACCAGCGCTTTCACGCAGACAGTCGCCCAACCTGGTGATCCGATCCCTCCCACACCCCCCGTGCGCACCCGCCACGCGATGGTCGTGTCCATCCAGCACAACGCCACCGACGCAGGCGTCGAAATTCTGCACGCAGGCGGCAACGCCGTCGACGCTGCGGTCGCCGTAGCTTTCACCCTCGCGGTCACCTTCCCCGCGGCCGGCAACCTCGGCGGAGGCGGATTCATGCTTATCCGCCCGTCATCACCTCGTCTCGCACACGGTCAGCCGCACTTCCTCGACTTCCGCGAAAAGGCGCCCGCATCCGCCAGCGCCAACATGTACCTCGACGCACAGGGCAACGTGATTCCCGGCATGTCCACGCAGGGCCCCAAGTCCTCCGGCGTCCCCGGCACCGTCGCCGGCCTCGTCTACGCCGAGACCCACTACGGCCGCCTCGGCCTCCGCCGGGTGATGGCTCCTGCAATCCGTCTTGCGCAGCAGGGCTTTGTTCTCACGGACGAAGAGGCGCGCTCGCTGCACTCGTCCAACCTTGCGAAGTATCCGACCTCGCGCCGCATCTTTCAGCGCGACGGCAACTTCTACAAAGGCGGTGATCGCCTCGTGCAGCCGGAGCTCGCACGCACGCTTCGCCAGATCGCGAGCAACCCTGCGAGCTTCTACCACGGGACGATTGCCCGACAAATTGCAGCCTACGAGAAGGACAACGGCGGGCTCATCACTGCGAAGGACCTCGCAAACTACCAGGTGAAGGAGCGCAAGCCGCTCATCGGCCACTACCGCGGCCTCGAGGTCCTCACCTCACCCCCTCCAAGCTCCGGCGGAATCGTTCTATTGGAGATCCTGAACATCCTCTCCGGTTACGACCTCACGCACCTCAACGGTGCCGCAACACCCGATCGCTCGCCTGCGCAGGTGCACACCATCACCGAGGCCTTCCGCCGTGCCTACATGGACCGCGCCGACTATCTCGGTGACCCGGACTTCAACCCGCACATGCCGCTCGCGCAGATGGCCGATCCGGCGTACGCAGCCGCGTGGCGCAAGACCATCGACCCCGTGAAGCCCTCGCCCTCCGCCACGCTCGTGCGGCCCGCAGGCTTCATGCCCGAACCCCCGAAGCTCGCACCGCTCGCACCTGAGTCGAACGAGACAACGCATTTCTCCGTCGTCGATGCACAGGGCAACGCGGTTGCGATGACGTACACGCTCAACTTTGGCTACGGCAACGGCATGACCGTCGACAAGCTTGGCTTCCTGATGAACGACGAGATGGACGACTTCGCCTCGAAGATGGGTGTGCCGAACGGGTTTGGACTCATTCAGGGTCCGGCGAATGCGATTGCGCCGGGCAAGCGTCCGCTCTCCTGCATGACGCCGACGATCGTGAGCGAGCCGGCTCATCGCGATGCGCAAGGCCGTCTGCAGGCAGGCAAGTTGCGGTTAGTGCTGGGCTCGCCGGGTGGTTCAACGATCATGACAACCGTCGCGAACGATCTCATCAGCGTCGTCGACAACGGACTCGACATTCAGGCCGATGCCGATGCGCCACGCTTTCATCATCAGTACCTGCCGGACATGCTGCAGTTCGAGAAGGCGTTTCCGCAGGATGTGGTGAACGCGATGAATGCTGCAGGCTATACGACCGAACGCGCCGGCGCTAAGGATTTCAACAGTCCCGGCAATTGGGGTGACAGCGAGCTCATCGCTGTCGATCCGGAGACAGGGGAACTCACCGGCGGACAGGATCACCGTCACCACTTTGGCAAAGCTGCCGGGTATTGAGTTGTTGCTTGTACTTAGGCGACTCCGCGCGTGAACACACTATCAGTGAATTGCGCTTGTCCGTCCGTTGTGTCGATGCTCAGGCGGCAGCTTTAGGTCCACCGAGCTTCGATAGCATTCCGCTCAGGATGTTCGAGCTTGGAGCGCTTCCGTTTTGCGCGAAGTGTGCCATGACCATGGGCAGCACTGTTGCCATCGCAGCCTGCGCGACCTGAGGCGAGACGCCAGCCTTGGAGGCGATGGTGTCGAGCAGGCCGGTGCCCTGCAAACCAGTCTGTACCTGGTCAGGTGTCACGGCAGGGGTCTGGCCATTTTGCATTGCGTCGACGTGTCCGCCGAGACCGTTGTTACGGAAGTTCTGGAGGATCGCTCCAAGACCTCCGGGGTGTTGTTGCAGTGCTTCCATCAGGCCGCCGGCGACTTTGGTGTTGTTGTCGCCGCTGCTTGTCATCGAGTTCGCTGCCATGGATTCGAGAGAGTCAAGGAGTCCCATTGGATTTTTCTCCTGTGTGAGATCAAGAAGCAGTCTGCATCGTAGCCCCTTTCGGTGACTGTCGTAATGAGACTTCCTCAAGTTACAGATGGCAAAGGAAGAGGATTCCTTTAGAACTGCATCGAGAGATGGGGTAGTATTCCGCATTCGTATTCCCCGGAGAATCGGAGTTATGAAAGTACAGGGTTCGACGATTATTCCCAGTCTGCGTTACCACGACGCTCACGCTGCGATCGAGTGGCTGGAGCGTGTCTTTGGTCTACGAAGACAGGCAGTGTATGACGGGCCGAATAACACGGTGGCGCATGCGCAACTGACTTACAGCGGCGGGATGCTGATGCTGGGGTCCGCTTCGAACACGGGGCCGTTTGCGCGTCACTGGATTGACCTCGCAGATACCGGAAAGCGCGAGACCGTCGGCCTGACGCTGATTGTGAGCGACGACGAGTGTGCGGCAATGTATGAACGTGTGAAGCGTGAACACGCCGAGATTGTGCAGCCTCTGAGCTCGCCGGATTACGGCGGAAAGTCGTTCGGCTGTCGTGATCTGGAAGGACATATATGGTGGGTGGGAAGTTATAACCCATGGGACGAGTACAAGGAACCGGCAGCGGAGGGAACGGCGTGAGTCTCAATCCATATGCGGGCGCGCTCGGACAGCGCGAGCCCGTCGCGGTGATCCAATCGACAGTGGAACGAGTGCAGGCGATGATTGCCGGGCTGAGTGCTGAACAGATCGAGAGGCAGCCTGCGCCGGGCAAGTGGAGCCTTCGCGAGATTGTGGCGCATCTGGCGGATTGCGAACTTGCGTTCGGGTTCCGTCTGCGGCAGGGCGCGGCAGGGGTACAGATCGTGCAGCCGTTCGATCAGGACGACTGGGCGCGCAACTATGACGCCTATGACATCGCCGCTGCGATGAGGACGTATCACGCACTGCGTGGATGGAATATAGCCTTCATTCGCTCGCTGACGGATGAGCAGAAGCGGATGCAGGTGACTCATCCGGAGCGCGGAACGATGACAGTGTGGACGATCGTGGAGACGATGGCAGGGCACGACCTGCACCATCTGGGATCGCTCGAGAAGCTAGTGAATTGAGGCCTGGGCCTGGGCTTGCTGTTTGTGCAGCTCTGTCTCGAAGGCGGCTTTGCGCTCGGCGACTGCGCTGCGGTAGCCGTCGGGATCGATCCAGACCTTGTCGCCTTCCTGTGGCATGCGCGCGAGTTTCGCGAGCATGTTGAAGTAGAGACCGTGCGCGCCGAGGAAGATGTCGCAGGGCAGAGCGTTGAGGACGACGAAGGTGTGGGTGAAATCCTGCGCGATGCCGGGATAGGATGCGGGTTTGCCGTGTGATGCGACGAGGCGATAGCCGGGGTTCACGTTCCAGCTGCCGACGATGACGACGTTGCGAAGCTGTGAGGCGGGCTCGCCGGGCAGGTGGACGCGCATGGTCCAGGTAGTGCAGCCGCGAGTGTGACCGGCGGTCTTGTGCGCGGTGAGAGTGACGTTGCCAAGCGCGACGGTGTCGCCGTCATGCAGGATGCGGTCGACGTGTGCGGGTGGGTACTGTGGCTTGGGGCCATAGGCGAAGTCTTTCGCGCCACCGGATTCGATGACGGGCACATCGCCATCCATGACCATGTACTTCGCGTGCGTTTGCGCGAGGATGGCGGCGCTGCCGGCGGCGTGGTCGAAGTGCGCGTGGCTGATGAGGAGAATCTTGATGTCGTTCCAGTGGAAGCCGAGCTGCTCGACGCTGTGGCGAATCTGCGGAGGTGAAGTCTCCAGATTGGAGTTGATGAGGATGTCGCCCTGCGGAGTGGTGATCAGGTAAGAGGCGAGGTCGCGGCTGCCGACGTAGTAGAGGTTGTCGGCGATGCGGAAGGGTGTGAGTTGCGTAGTCCAGTCGGGGTTCTCGTCGGCGCGGGCAACGGTACCGAAGGCGAACAGCAAGACGAGAGCGAGGAGTCGGCGAAACATATTCCCTTGGTACCACGTTGCACAGCGGATGACGGTGTGGATTCCCGGAGGGAAGCCGGAAGGTATCGGTGCCGCTTTACTCGAGCGCAGCGTTGACGTCACGGACGAGGTTACGAATGTAGCTGCGGCGGTTGAGGAGTGCGACCATCGACTGCTTGGCAGTGTCGCGTGCGACCGAGTCGTTGGTGTCGTCAGCGGCGTCCCACTTCGACCACAGAGCCTCCAACTGCTGCTGCGCATCGTTGAGCATGGCGGTGAACTTTGTTCGCGCGACTTCAAGGTCGGCGCGCGTGGAGGGATCGTCCTCGCCCATCTTGCGAGCCATGCGCATCTCTTCCAGCTGCATGTTGAGCTCGAACGCCTCTTCGAGAAGATCCGGCGGCGCAACCTGCTTCTTCTCTGTTCCCGTTGCGCGCGCGGCATCGGTCGCGGCACGAGACTGCTCCTCCAGCTGAATCCCTTCAAGCGCCAGCAGATATTCGGTTCTCGCGATGGGGTCGCGCAGGGTACGATAGGCGTCGTTCAGTTGTGAGCTGGCGGCAAGTGCGCTCTCCTGCTCGGCGAGAGGACGCGAAGCAAAGCGGTCGGGGTGCAGCTTGCGGGACTGCGCGTAGAAGGCCTTCTCGAGTGCTGCGGTGTCGATGTTGAGGTGGCGCGGAAGGCCGAACTGCGAAAAGTAGTTATTCTGCGCGTCGTTGGTCATGGCTCTCTTTAGGGTAATGCGGTGGGAGTCAGCCGATTCATGCAGGACCAAATCTTGTGAGGAGAGTGGCTATGCCGAAGTTTGTGATTGAGAGGGAAATTCCGGGACTGGGCGGATGGAGTGCGGAGCAGTTGAAGGCAGCTTCACAGACGTCGTGCGGCGTGCTGAACAAGCTGGGACCGCAGATTCAGTGGCTGCAGTCGTATGCGACCAAGGACAAGCTGTACTGCATCTATATCGCGCCGAATGCGGAGATGGTGCGCGAGCACGCACGAATGGGTGGATTCCCGGCGAATTCCGTAGAGGAAGTGACGGCGGTGATCGATCCGACGACGGCGGAGTAGACGCTACGCGGAGAAGCTGGAACCGCAGCCGCAGGACTTCGTCGAGTTGGGATTGATGAAGTTGAAGCCCTGGCGCATCAGCGTCTCCTCGAAGTCGAGAACCATGCCGGCGAGGTAGAGGAAGGACTTCGGGTCGACGAAGACGCGGATGGGTTTTGCGCCGCTCGGGTCGTTGGGCGTATCGACGCCAGCGCCGAAGACGAAGACGCGGTCGCGCTCACGCGGCTGCGTGTCGAAGCGGATGTTATAGCTGAGTCCGGAGCAGCCGCCACCCTGGATGCCGAGACGCAGGCCGCCGGCGTCGGGCGAGACACCTTCTTTTGCCATGGCAATGCGGATACGCTTGAGGGCGTTCTTTGTGATCTCGACCGCAGCCTTGGCGCGCGGCTGCTGGCCTTCGGCGGTCAGCAGCGTCATCCCCGCGAGGGCGTCCTTCGCTTCTGCGGCGGCTCCCGGCTTGGGAGCGGTGGTTCCGGGTTGGAGCAGGGTGGCCATAGAGATCTTCAAACACGCGAAAGCCGGCCGAGTGCTGAGACTCGCCGGCTCTTGGAGATGTCCAGCTTAGTTCGCGGCGACAGCAACCGCAGCGGCTTCGCCGACGTTATTCTTCTTCTTCCAGTCGCCGATTGCGGCGCGGATGGCGTCCTCTGCCAGCACCGAGCAGTGAATCTTCACTGGCGGAAGCGACAGCTCCTTGACGATGTCGGTGTTCGAGATCTTGAGTGCGTCTTCGACGGTCTTGCCCTTGACCCACTCGGTGGCGAGCGAGCTGGAGGCGATGGCCGAGCCGCAGCCGAAGGTCTTGAACTTGGCGTCCTCGATGACCTGGGTTTCCGGGTTCACCTTGATCTGAAGGCGCATGACGTCGCCGCACTCGGGTGCGCCGACCAGGCCGGTGCCGACCTCGCTCGAGCTCTTGTCGAGGGTGCCGACGTTGCGGGGGTGCTCGTAGTGGTCAACAACCTTGTCACTGTATGCCATGATTCCAATCCTCTGTGAGCCCCAGACTTCTGACTCACCTTCATTTAGATGATAACTCGGACTGTTTCGGTGCGAAAGGGAAACGTTGCGAAAACGGGAAACGTTCGGACTCAGCCCGGATCCTCAGCCGGCGCCGAAACTGAGGCACCTGCAGGGTTTACCGCGGCGGCGTGGCCGGGTGACTGGGGGAGGGGGCTGAGTCCTCCGCCTGAAGTTTAGCCTCGGCGAGTTTAATGGCGGCCGGCAGGGCCTCGTCCCGCGAAGTCTTGTAGTCCGGGGTGACGCCGGTACCTTCCCAGTCTGTCTTGGTTACCGGGTTGATGGGTCGCGCAACGGGGACCGCGATATCGAAATGCGAATCGATGGGGACCCCGCGCATCGGATGGGCGCCGCCGCCGGTCGTCTCGCCTACGATCGTGGCGCGTTTCAGGTTCTTGAGGTCGTAGGTAAACTCCTCCGCGCCGGAGAAGGTTCCATGAGAGGTGAGTACATACACGGGCTGCGTTGTCAGCCGCTCGCCGGGCACCCAGGGCAGCGTCCAGTACTGCGTCGTCTCGTTGTCGCTGCGGTTGTAGAGATCGTTGATGTGTTCGTGCGTGTCGAAGAGGTAGGAGACGATGAAGTCCACCATGGCGGGATCGCCGCCGCCGTTCTCACGCAGGTCGATGATCAGCGCTCTCGTATGTGCCAGAAGATTCATCGCGGCGCTTGCGGTGGGGGCGCAGACAGCGGGGGGACCGAACATATTGAACTTCAGATAGCCGATGTTGCGGGGGAGAATCTCGACCTTCTCGAAACCGCAGTTGTTATTCGCCATCTGTTGGCGCATGCGGTTGAGGTCGTCAGGCGTAGGCTTCTCATGCGGAGGCGTTGTCGGCTGCTTGAATGGAGCGTAGTCGACGTGAAGGTGACGGTCGTTGCTCACTGTGCGCAGGTTCTTGGTGAGTACGTCGGCGAAGACCGCGCCGTTGGTGATGTCGTCATAGTCGCCGTGTTGCGCACGCGCCTGAATGTAGGTGTTCATCTTTGCGGCAACGTCCGGGTAGACATATAACTTGGTCAGGTTGGAGGTAACGCCGTCGATCACGCGGCTTCGCTCGGCGGCGTCGAGCGGAGGATCGTCGAACTCTGCGCCCGGAGGTATAGCTCTTAGATTGAAGAGCTCCACAGTGGGCGGATCGCCGGGTGCGACCTGAAGCGTGCCGAAGGCGATGGTTGAGCTAGCCTTCTCCTGCACGCGGAAGGTAACGAGATTCGGTTCGCTGCGCTCGATCGAGACCAGGGTGAATCCGCCGGTTTGGTGCGCGAACGAAAGCATGCCGTCGACCTGCTGATGCTTATCGATGGTGTCGGCGTAGTGTTGAATTTGGGCTTGATCCGCGCTGTTGAAAGCATCCAGCCACGCCGTGAGCGTATGTCCCGCGGGGGTATCCGGCGGGGTCGCAGCAGGAGCCTGAGCGTGCAAGGAGACCGTGAGAATGCACGCGGCCAAGAGCAGTCGAGCTAACCATGTGCGCGGCATGATGGTTGGACGAGAGAATAGCCGATTGCGCATTGGTGAGTCCTCTTTTCTAGCGCGGCGGAGAGGGTGGAACGGGGCGCGGCGAACTTGAGAGGGAGATGACGTTCCCATCAGGGTCACGCAGGAGTGCCGTGGTGCTGCCGTCGGCTTCGGTGTGTGGCCGCTGTTCAAAGTCGAGGCCTGCGCTCTGGAGTCGCGAGGCGATCGGGATGATGTCGCCGCTGAGAAAGGTGAGATGTTGGTCTGCGGTGGCATTTTGATCGAGCTTGAGATGGCACCCGCCGTTCGTAAGGACCGCGGTGCCGGTACCGCGAACGCTCACAACTGTGAAGCCGAGCTTCTTGTAGAAGTCGATCGAGGCTTCGAGATTGGTGACCTTAAGAACAAGTTGGAAGAATCCGAGTGCAGGCGGAGTTCGCGGCGAGTTCAAGAGAGGGTCTGCCGGTTGATTCTTGGCAATGTCAGCGCGAACAACCTGAAGGTCGACACCGCGTCGCTGCAGCAGTTGGGCGGCGAAGGACTGCTCCTCGCGAAGAATGCCGAGCAGCAGGTGCTCGGTGCCGATGTATCCGTGGCCAAGGCGCTCTGCCTCTTCCGCTGCATTGGCGAGGACGCGCTTGCACTCGTTGGAGAGTGGGAGGTCGACAGCGGTGGAGGTCTTCTCTCTTGGCAGGTGATACCCCTTGATCTCTTTGAGAATCCCTTCGGCCGTAGTGCGGGAGCGAAGAAATCGCATCAACAGGGTTGCGTCTTCGCGCAGCAGGCCGAGGAGGAGGAATTCGATTTCGATGTAGGGCGAGCCGAACTGGCTGGCTTCGTAGCGGGCGAAGAAGATGGTACGGCGGGCTTTCTCGGTGTAGCGCTCAAACATGCGGATATTGTGCGCCTCGCAAGAGGCGGCGTCATGAAGTAAATGCGCGGCTAACTCGTGGGTGGAGTTGTCGTGGCGGGAGGAGGAACGTCGTCGTTTGTACCCTCGCCGTAGGTGGGATACGGCACTGGCCACGGATTCTCGGGCATTGCCTGCAGAGTAACGAGGTCTCTCTCTACGGCAGCCCAGGCGGCCGGGTCCTTCTTCGTTGCGAAGGGCAGCGACATGTCGGCGTAATACGCCAAGATGTCGTCCTTGATACCCGCAGGTATGGATACGGTCGGCGTCTCCGTCAGCTTGTGCAGCAGGTAGGCGTAAGTCTGGTCGGTGAGCCGATAGCCTGCGGGCTTTACCTGATTGCCGGTGTCGAGATCGCGATTGAGCAGCGGATGGTGCGGATCGCTAGATTCGAGTGGAACGTCCTGGTAGGCGCCGGGTTTGGCGGGGAGCGGGTCTGAGGGCGGCGGCAGCGAGTGTATGTCCGCTGCTGCAGCCTCTTGTGCCGAAGGGCGTGTCGAAGGTGGCGGCGTGAACCGGCGAAGCACATGGTTCAGAATGTCGGTCGAACGGATGACGGAGTGCACGTACTCAAGCTCGGTTTGCGTGGTGGGTCCCTTTACCGAGGTGAATTGGATCGGGCCCACCTTCGGCAGGATGAACAGCAGGCCGGCCAGCGTGTAGGTGAGAGCACCGGCATGTTTGCGGTAGTCGTCCCAGTGGTCCTCCTGCTGGATGGCGGTGACCTCCCGGTTGAGCCGCTGCACGTCCGGATCTGACGCGACATCGGCCGGCTCGTGTTTGCGGTGCAGTAGCGTGGTGGCATAGGCGATACGTGGTATGAACCGATGGACTGCCCATCGGTACTCGCTCTCGTTCATTCGAGAATGCCGCGTCTGAGTAAAGTCTTCGCGCAGGCCGTACGTCTGATAAAAGGCAAGCGCGAGCTGTCGCGTCGGAACCTCCAGGCCGACGTGGCGAAGGTACTCGACAGGCGCAAAGCGATGGTTCGCAATCTCATCGATGTCGAAGGCGAACTCCGTCCGGATATGCTGCGGCTCGCCTTCGGCGTAGTTCACGACATTGCCGTACCGCTTTTGCAGCTTTGGAAACTCGACCGGTACAGCGACATTTGTGGCCAGCGAGTGCCCGACGGCGTCGCCGATGTAGTGCGAAAGCGCGCCGACAGCGAATGCGAGCTCATCTGCGTTGCCGGCATTCCGGAACAGGTTGACGACGAAATCGCCAGAGCGCACGTAGTGCATGAGGTTTGAGAAGTTCTTGTCGCCGAAGGGATAATAGCCAATGTCCTGGATGACGCAGCCGCCGTAGGCATAGGCACGGGCGTGCTCAAGCTCCGCCGGTGTGAGCGTGGGATACCGGCTGAGCAGCAACGGAACGATCGATGTATCCCAGGTGAGATCGATGAGCTGCTCGTGTGTGAGGACCGAGTAGCCGTGAGCCGAAGTATCCAGACCGAAAAGACAGACGAGTAGCGCAAGCGCAACTTGCAGGCGAAGACGCATAGGCGTGTGATGCCGAAACACATGGAGTGTACTCGTCAGCGGCGAGTACCGTCTGCCGGCTTCTGCAGCAGTACAGTCGCGTACGGCAAGATTAGCGGCACAGATACCGGCGAAATCGCAAAGAACGCGCCAAGCGTACGAAGCAGCCCAAGCTTCCATCCGTTCAATCCCATGGCGCGCTTCAAGTCGATGTACTGCTGCATTCCTGCCCATCCGGTGAACAGATCGTCATAATTCGATCCGAACCCTCGTCTTAGCTTCCACGGCGACACGCCACGTTCACGCTGCCGGCCTGTGATCCGGTCGAACCGCCTTGGGATGTAATTGGTGAACCACTCTCCCGAGTGCATCTCCACGGGCGACAACCGGTTGCTCGTCCCGAAGACAAGCAGCAATCCGCCGGGCTTCAAGACACGGCTCAACTCCTGCTGCACTCCGGACAGCAGCTCTGGCCTCACGTACTCCAGCACGGAGTTGCAGGTAACTACGTCGAACTCGCCGTTCGCAAATGGGAGCCGTTGGCCCTCGTCGGACTGGTTCGAACTGGATCCCTGCACTGCCATACCGCCTCGTATTCAGGCGAGCTATCTCCAGGCACGCCGCGCTGATGTCGACCGCTGTCACGCGTGCTCCGTAGTGGGCGAGCACGATCGACGTCGCCCCGATGTTGCAGCCGAACTCCAGAACCTCTTTTTCCTGGACCGGGCACAGGCCTAGCGCGAACAGGTGCCCGATATGTGCCATCTCGTGCTCAACATATCGCGCTTCAAACTCGTAGCTCTCGGGAAATTGCTCGCGGACCGCCAACTGAAACTGTTGGTCCGCCGCCGTATCACAGATGATCGGAAGATCTGTCATGGAACGATGGGTCCGATCTGGCGCATGTGTTGGCGATTTTACTGCCCGGGGTTCCCCGAGAAGGCCTTCCAGAAGACGTAGAGCAGCAGCAGGACGAACACCCAGAACGCAATGTGAGCGGGAATGTTGCGGCGCACCTTCAGTTGCTCTTTTGTTCGGAAGCCGTCTTTCATGCGCCCTCCGTGAGCGCTGCCATGGTAGCGCAAACGGGGCACTGCGTTCGATAGCATAAAGGAGATGCTGACTTTGAATACTGCCGAAGTACGTGTCCTGGGCACGCTGATCGAAAAGGGGATCACCACGCCCGAGTACTATCCGCTGAGCCTCAACGCGGTGGTGAACGCGTGCAATCAAAAGTCGAGCCGGGATCCGGTCATGGAGCTGAGTGAGGCCGATGTGCGGACAGCGCTCTTTGAACTGGAGCAGCTCGGCCTGGTGCGCGTGTTGTCCGACGCGAGAGTGTCGAAGTTCGAGCACCTGGCCTATGGCAAGCTCTCGCTCGGTCGTCCGGAGATTGCCGTCCTTGGCCTGCTTCTGCTTCGAGGCCCCCAGACACCCGCCGAACTGCGGGTAAGGGCCGAGCGGATGTACACCTTCGACGACACGGCAGCAGTAACTGCGGTTCTGGAACGGTTCGCTGCCCGAGAGGAGCCTCTGGTAGCGCAGATGGCCCGCCAGCCGGGTGCACGTGAAAGCCGTTGGGCCCATCTGCTGGGCGGAAGCATTGAAAACGTACAGCCGGTTGGTGAGAAAGCGCTGGACTCTGCAACTGCGGATATGGTGTTGCAGGATAGGATCGCCGCACTCGAGCAATTCGTAAAAGCGCTCGAAGAGCGAGTGCGGACGCTCGAGCGGGACCGTAGCTAACGGGCGGAAGCGCGCGCGATGAGCGTTGCGATGTAGGCCGCGCCGAATCCGTTATCAATATTCACAACCGACACGTTGGGGCTGCACGAGTTCAGCATGCCCAGCAGAGCCGCACTGCCCCCAAAGCTTGCACCGTATCCAACCGACGTCGGCACGGCAATGACTGGAACCCCGACCAGCCCTCCGACCACAGAGGGGAGAGCTCCCTCCATGCCGGCGCAAACGATGACGGCGTGCGCTTCACGAAGTTCGCCGCTGACGGCCAGTAGCCGATGCAGGCCTGCTACCCCGACGTCATACAACCGCGTAACTCGCACACCGAAGGTCTCGGCGGAGATCGCTGCCTCCTCGGCAACCGGCAGATCGCTGGTGCCGGCGCAGAGCACAGCAACGCGGCCGTGAGCTTCCATCGGCAGCGACTGACGCAATGCGAGGACTTGCGGCACAGCGTAATAAGTGGCTTGCGGATACGACGCGCGGACAAGCTCTGCCGTCGCTTCATTCGCATGTGTCGCGAGAACATCAACCCCCGAAGCAACCATGCGAGCAAAGATTGCGGCCGTCTGTTCCGGCGACTTTCCGCGTGCATAGATGACCTCGGGCAAACCAGCGCGCAGACTCCGATGGTGATCGATGCGCGTGTGACCGAGATCCTCAAACGGCAGCGTTGCGAGGCGTTGCGCGGCGTCGTCCGGCGTCAGAGCGCCGCGCTCGACCTGTGCGAGAAGTTCAAGGATGGCGGAGCGCTTCATGCCCTGCGCGTCGCAGCCGCTCTCAAGGCGGCCTGTTGGACTTCTTTGAGCGGAACGTTCGTACGCTTCGCCGCAGCGCGACAATCCTCGAACTCGGGTGCGAGGTTGCAGGCGTCACCCTGCGCGGTGCTTGCGCGTTTCACGCGAATCGGGCCGTACGGTGTGTCGACGGCGAGATGCTCGCGCTGCAGGATGAGGCGCGACTCGCGGCGCGTGCGAATGCCCAGCGTGGAAGTCTCGCGGAAGAGGAGATCCGCGAAGGTCGACTCCGTGCCCGGCGGGCACAGCAACGTGAGCAAAGTGCCGGGGCGTCCCTTTTTCATTTGCACCGGAGCGAGCATCACGTCCAGTGCGCCCAACGCGAGCGCCTGCTTCGGAGACGTAGGCGAGAACTTGTGGCGAGCAATCGTCGAGCGCGGTCTCGAGCACGATGACCTCGTCGGTCAGGTGTATGCCTGTCGGCTGATCGAGAGCGCTTTCACCCACTGTGAGCCGTAGCACGTTAGGGAAGCCGGCAGGATTTCGCGTGCCGGCACCATAGCCTATGTGTTCAGCGCGCATCGCAGGTTGCGGACCGAAGGTGGGCTCGAGTCGCGCTAAGCAGCGCGGCGCCTGTAGGAGTAAGAAGCTCCTTCTCGACGTGCGCCGAATAGGTGGGCATGCCGCGCAGCAGTTCGGCAGTTGCGGGCGCGGGGACGGGGAAGCGGCCGTGCGCGCAGTCGATCGTCCCCCCGCCAACGTTCAGCGGCGACGAGTACCAGCGTCCAATGTTCAGGTGCACGATGCCCGCGCACGAGGCGACAATGTCGACGATAGCGTCTACCGCGCCGACCTCATGAAAGTGAATCTCGTCGACCGGCACATTGTGGATTTTTGCTTCGGCGGCCCCGAGCAGCTCGAATGTGCGCAGTGCGAGCTTCTGCACGCGGGCATCGAGCGGCGCTCCTGAGATGAGCGCGCGGATATCTGTAAGCGAGCGGCCGTGCGCGTGCTCGTTTTCATGGGCGTGCTGGTGCGTGTGCTCGTCATGTTGATGATGGCCGCCCTTATGCAGGTGCTGCGTCTTCGGCGCATGACTATGGGAGTGCTCGTGCTGATGGGGCAGCTCAGTGTGCGACGGCTCATTGGCGTCCGCGATATGGCCGTGATCCAGCACGTGCACCTTCGTCGCGGTGATGCCGCTGCGATCGACCTTCTCAATCTGCAGAGAGGCGCCGATATTGAGAGCGCGCACTGCATCTTCAAGCACGGCCGCGGGGACGCCTGCATCGAGCAGGGCTCCCTGGAACATATCGCCAGCGGCGCCGGCAAAGCATTCGAGATAGGCGAGACGCATGAGCCTCCGTGAGCATGAGAGTGGCCGGAGGGGCCATCTCCAGTTTGCCAGCTTTGTCAGCGACGCGTCATCGCGTCGGCGGCGCTTAGCTCAGAGACCGGAAGCAGCGCGTTCATCGAGCCCGATCGAAAACCCTCAAGGTCGAGCGTGATGTAGCGGAATCCGAGTGCGCGCAGCTCGCGGCTGATGCGGTCGAAGAGTTCAAGCGAAAGCGCGCGGGGAAGTTCATCGCGAGTTAGCTCGATGCGTGCTAGCTCTCCGTGATGGCGCACGCGGAGTTGCGTGAATCCGAGCGCACGCAGCGCACCCTCGGCGCCCTCCACCTGCGCGAGCGCCTCGGCGGTGACTGGCCGCCCATACTCGATGCGCGAGCTCAAGCAGGCAGATGCGGGCTTGTCCGCAAGTGAGAGGCTGGCAGCGCGGGCAAGCGCGCGAATCTCGGCTTTGCGCAGGCCCACCTCGGCGAGCGGGGCGATGGCGTAGTGCATCGTCGCGGCGCGTTGACCCGGCCGGAAATCGCCATCGTCGTCCAGATTGCGACCGTAGGCGATGTGTGCAAAGCCTCGTTCAGCACGAAGGATCTCCATCTGCGTGAAGAGTTCGTCCTTGCAGTGAAAGCAACGCTGCGCGTCGTTGCGCTGGTAATCAGGGTTAGCGAGCTCATGGGTCGAGAGTGTCTCGACCGGGATCGAGTGCTGCTCTGCGAAAGCCAACGCCGCAGCAAGCTCCGTGCGCGGCAGTGAAGCCGAGTCGGCGATGACAGCCAGCATCCGCGTACCCAGCACCTGATGTGCGACGAACGCGAGATACGCCGAGTCCGTGCCCCCTGAATAGGCGACGAGTACAGATTCCAGGGAGGCGAGCGAGACTCGCAGCGCCGCAAGCTTGTGTTCGAGTTCCGCAGAGGGGACAATCGGTTCGCCAGGCATGGTGCTCCGTGGGTGCGATGAATCTCCGCACCATATCTAGCTTAGACCGCCCGAAGTCAATTGATCTTCCGCAGCCAGATGTTGCGGACGGAGATCTTCGTGGGTGTTCCTTCGAGCTCGATGCCGATGAGACCGGAGATGTTGTTGGTGCTCTTGAGGTCGTCGTCGATGAAGACGGCCATTAGTTGACCGTTGATGATGTGCATCATGACCGGGCCGCGCGCGATGATCTCGTACTGATTCCAGCCGTTGATGTTGACGTAGCCGCCGAGCCCTTGCCGCGGCGCGATCGTGCCGACGAGAGTGTTGTTCGTCGCCGAGCCTGATTGCGTGCTGGTGGACTCGGTGACCTCGCCGCGCCAGGCAAGGATGCCAAGGTCCGTGTTCTCGGAGTAGAACTGGCCGCTGTATTGCTCGTTCTGCGGGCTGACCGGGAACCAGAAGTCCGCTTGCGGGCCGGTCATGAGCCACGCGGGTTTCGGAAGCTTCTGTCGCGGACGCGCGCGTATCCATGGCTGGCCAACTGTGCCGCGGTACTGGATGCCCGTGCCGCCGCCGAGCTCGACCTTGATCTCGAGCTTGAGGTCAAAATCGTGCGCTTTGGCGTCTTCGTCATTTGGTCCGGTCCCGTGATAGCTGATGTAGGTGTTGGGCGGCCGAACGGTTAGCGAGTCGGACTCGCCGATGAGGGCGCTGTCTTCGACGCGCCAGATGGCAGGGTCGCCATCCCATCCGGTAAGGGTCTTGCCATCGAAGATCTGTTTGAAGCCGGCGTGGTCATTGAAGTCGAACGGATTCGGTTCGTGGAAGTGAATCTGCGCAGGCTTTGCCGTCGGCGGAGCAACTTGCTGGGCGAAGGCTGAGGTCGAGAGCGCGAGAAGAGCAAGAGCGAATCGCGTATGCATGGTCAGATGAGGGTACTGCTGCCGTTACGGCTTCGTCAGCAGCAAACGAAGAGGCGCAGCCGAAGCTGCGCCTCTTGATTCAATGAGGACCCTTGATTAGTGCGCTGCCCACTCGATCTTGGTCAGGTCGATGCCTTCCTTGACCATCTCGTACAGCGGCGACAGATCGCGGAGGTGCCGGACGACGTCGATCAGCTTGTCCGCGACGTAGTCGACCTCGGCCTTGGTGTTGAAGCGGCCGATGCCGAAGCGGATCGAGCTGTGTGCGACATCGTCGCCGAGGCCGAGTGCTTTGAGCACGAAGCTGGGCTCCAGCGTCGCCGAGGTGCAGGCCGAGCCGGACGAAACCGCGATATCGTTGATGCCCATCAGCAGGCTCTCGCCTTCGACATAGATGAAGCTCATGTTCAAGTTGCCGGGCAGATGGTGCTCCATGTTGCCGTTCACCTGCGTGTAGTCCAGCGCGGTCTCGAGCTTCTTGCGCAGATAATCGCGGAGCTCGATCTGGCGCTTGCTCTCAGCTTCCATCTCCTCGCCGCAGAGCTCGCACGCCTTGCCGAGTCCGACGATGCCCGGAACATTCAGTGTGCCCGAGCGCATGCCGCGTTCATGACCGCCGCCGTTCTGCTGTTCGGCGATCTGCACACGCGGATTGCGGCGGCGAACATACAACGCGCCGACGCCCTTCGGTCCGTAGATCTTGTGGCCTGAAAGGCTCATCACATCGATGTTGTCGTTGATGACGTTGACGGGGACCTTGCCCACGGCCTGCACGCCGTCAGTGTGGAAGAGCACGCCCTTCTCGTGGCAGAGCTTGCCGATCTCGCGAATCGGCTGAATCACGCCGATCTCGTTGTTCGCGTACATGATCGAGACGAGGATCGTCTTGTCGTCGATTGCGCGGCGCAGGTCTTCAATGTCGACGAGGCCGTCAGCCTGCACGGGTAGATAGGTGATGCGGTATCCCTGCTTCTCGAGCTTTTTGCAGGTGTCGAGCACGGCCTTGTGCTCCGTCACCTGAGTGATGATGTGGTTGCCGCGCTCGCGGTACATCTCGGCGATGCCTTTGATCGCGAGGTTGTTGGACTCGGTCGCGCCGGAGGTGAAGATGATCTCCTTCGCGGTCGCGCCGATGAGCTTGGCCACCTGCTCGCGCCCCTTCTCGACGGCCGCTTCAGCCTCCCAGCCGAAGCTGTGATTGCGGCTCGCCGCGTTGCCGAAGATGCCCGTGAGGTACGGCATCATGGCCTCGAGCACACGCGGATCGAGTGGCGTGGTCGCATGGTTGTCCATGTAGATGGGCAGCTTCACGCCGGTGGGCAGTGGCTCATTGGTGTGCGTGACGTTCATTCCGAGGGTCTCAGCCATGATGTGTACTCCTGAATCCAGATACTTGATGCGAATGCGATGAAGCTCTATAGCGCAATAGTGACGAGGCCGCCCGCAACCGGGGCTGGCGGCAAAGAGGTGTCGGCCGGCTCGACCAGATCGGCAATGCTGAGCCCGCTCAGCATGTCCTTGATCGAGTCGTTGACCTTGCGTAACGGCTCTTTGATGGTGCAAGTGCCGTGCAGGTCGCAGGTGCCGTGAATCGTGATGCAACTGGTGATAAACAACGGGCCGTCGATGGCTCGGATTACCTCAAAGGCGTTAATCTCTGAGGCCGGACGTGCCAGCGAGTAGCCGCCGTTGGTCCCTGCCGTCGAGACCAGGATGCCGCCGCGGGTCAGCGTCTGCAGAATCTTGGCCAGCAGCTGCGGCGGAATGTGATACGCATCGGCGATGGCCTTCGCAGAGGCGCTCGCCGAGTGCGTCAGCTGCCCAGACCCGTCAGCCTCCGCCTGTTCGGCGAGGTACTTCAGGGCCATCAGGCCGTAGTCCGCTTTTTTAGTCAGGCGCAGCATGGTTGGGATGACCTAAACGCTGATGATGCGTAGATTTCGGCCATTCTTAGTGTACGGCGGCGCGGTACGTGAAAGCAAGACCAATGCGGTCGTACATTGGCACAAGGGTTTTGGCGCCCAGGGAAGGAGGCAGCGAATGAGCGATGGCTCTCAGGGGGACAGTCGGGTGAACATACGCCCCATTCGCCAAGGAGGACGCCGGCGCAGTCGCGGAACTGGTGACACAGTTGGGCTATCAGCGCACTCCGGAGCAGGTGCGGCAGTGGATCCGCGACCTCGATTCCTGGCCAGAGCACGCAACATTTGTTGCCGAGCTCAAGGGCGATGTCCTGGCGTGGATTGACGTCTCCTTGGAGCACCACCTGCAATCGGAGCTCTTCGGTCTCATCGGCGGTCTTGTCGTCAAAGAAGGCGTGCGCGGGGCCGGCATCGGCAGGCGCCTCTGCGAGCGGGCCGAACTTTGGAGCCGCCAGCAAGGAGCGGAAAAGATTCGGGTAACCTCCCGAAGCACTCGCGAGGCCGCCCATCGCTTCTATCTGCGCGACGGCTATCGCCAGACGAAGATTTCGATGGTGTTTGAGAAGTCTCTCGAACCTTAAGCGAGGGCCTGCCCATCTCGCGCAGGCGGAATCAGATACCATGCAATTCGCGACCCTGTGAGCAAGCTGCGACAAGTCCGCTCTGCGCCGAACGTCCTGACGATGTTGCGGCTCTTCACGGTGCCCTTTCTCGTCATCGAGATCCTCGACGGCCACTGGTTGTTCGCCTTTGTGCTTCTTTGGCTGGCCGGCATCTCCGATGGATTGGACGGTCTGCTCGCGCGTGTCCTGAAGCAGCGCACGACCCTCGGCCAGTTTCTCGACCCCATCGCCGACAAGGCCCTCCTCAGCACGCTCTTCCTCGTTCTCACGCACGTCGGTGTCATTCCACGCTATGTCACCGTGCTTGTCTTCAGCCGCGACCTCGGCATCCTGCTCATCTCCACGTTGCTCTACGTGACAAACATCCTGCGCGACTTCCGGCCGACATGGTTGGGCAAGATCAACACGTGCCTCCAGATCCTGACGGTACTGGTGGTCATGACGGCGAAGGTGGCTCCCGGATGGAATCTCGGCCTGCTGACGATCTGGCTGCTCAAAACCGTCGCCGTGGTGGCGCCCCTCTCAGCCGCACAGTATGCGTGGATCACCCTGCGCAAGGTGCAAACGCAGGGTGAAGCTCCAACGCAGGTATAACGTTCTGCAGAGCTCTAAGAAACCTCAGAGACCTCAGGAGAAACCGGTCTATCAAGCGACAGCGCAGGCCTTGGTATGCGAACATGCCAGAGTTTGAATTTCTCTCGCCGTAAGCGTTCTCTGTGCGTCTGAACGCACGCGCATAACGGTGGGCTGCGGGACAGTAAAAGTTCGGGAGGACGTATGGCACAGGGGCAGAGCCGCGCTTTGTGGCTGCTGGTACGAAGCGCGCTCACAGGAGCGCTCGGTGGACTGCTTTTCGGTTTCGATACAGCAGTCATCGCAGGCACAACCCACGCTCTGCAAGTGCACTACGCGCTCACCGAGGCACAGAAGGGCTTCACAGTTGCCATCGCGCTGTACGGCACCGTGGCCGGCGCGATGCTGGCCGGCCCTCTCGGACAGCGCATCGGCAGCCGCACCGCCCTGCGTTGGATGGGACTGCTCTATGTCATCTCCGCTGCCGGCTGCGCCTTTGCCGGCTCATGGTGGAGCCTGCTGGCGTTTCGTGCGCTGGGCGGGTTGGGAATCGGCGGCTCGTCTGTGCTGGGCCCGGTCTACATTGCAGAGCTCGCGCCTGCGAAGTGGCGCGGCCGCCTCGTCGGGCTCTTCCAGATCAACATCGTTATCGGCATTCTGCTGGCGTATCTTTCGAATGCGATCGTCGCCCATTTTGTGCCGGCGCTTGATATGCAGTGGCGCTGGCAGTTCGGAGTTGGCGTGCTCCCCGCAGTGTTCTTCCTGCTGCTGCTGCTGTCCGTCCCGCAGAGCTCTCGCTGGCTCGTTTCGCAGAGCCGCTTCGATGAGGCTCAGCGCATTCTCTTCCGGATGGGCTCGCCCGACTCTGAGGCTGAGGTAGACGCCATCCGGAAATCGCTCGAAGCCGAGAGCGGCGCCGCCCATGACCATCTCTTCGTAGGGCGCTACAAACTGCTGATATTCCTCGCCATCTCGATAGGCTTCTTCAATCAGCTATCCGGCATCAACGCAATCCTCTACTACCTCAACGACATCTTCCGAAGCGCCGGCTTCAGCGCGGTCAGTGCAAATGTTCAGGCAGTAGTCATCGGTGCGGCAAACCTGGTCGCGACCCTGATCGGCATCAGCCTCATCGACAAGCTCGGCCGCAAGACGCTGCTGCTGATCGGCGCTGTCGGCGACGCGCTATGTCTCATCGGCGTGGCGATGGTCTACACCTCAGGCTCGCACCAGAATCTGTTGCTGCCGCTGCTGATGGGCTTCATCGCCTTCTTCGCCATCTCGCAGGGCGCGGTCATCTGGGTCTACCTCAGCGAGGTCTTCCCCACCAACGTGCGCTCCAAGGGCCAGGGCCTCGGCTCCAGTTCGCACTGGATCATGAACGCCGCCATCGCGAACGTCTTCCCGATTATTGCGGCGTACAACCGGGCAGCACCCTTCTGGTTCTTCGCGACCATGATGATCCTGGAGTTCTTCGTCGTCCTGATGATTTACCCCGAGACCAAGGGGCAGAGCCTGGAGGGGATGAGCCAGCATCTGGGCCTGCACTAGATTGGGGCTGGTGTTCTTGTGAAGCCAAATACTTGGGAATTTGTGCGCGACGCTGACGGGACGTCCTCGGTCTTCCGTCGTGGTGAACTGCTACGCCAATCGATTCCCGAAAGATGGTTTGCTGCGGAAATTTGCGTCAGTTGGGGCTTTTGTGGATCTGAGTACGTCGAAATCAACCGACAAATCGAAGGTACCGGTCGCGCCACAATAACGCTCTGAATCTTCAAACTGACCCACTGCCAGATTCGCCGGAGGTTGCCGCCCGGCCCCGGTCCACGGTAAACTATGGTGTACGCACTTTTAGGCGCGTAGCTCAGTTGGTTAGAGCGCTACCTTGACACGGTAGAGGTCGTTGGTTCGAGTCCAATCGTGCCTACCAATCTCCTCTTTGAGCCGTCCGCTGGGACCTCGGGGGAATCGGTTAGTTCGGAAGATTTTGCGACACATAGTTTTGGAAGTTCTGGAGATTCGTGATGGCACAAGTATGTGAGTTTTGCGGCAAGGGGCCGCAGTTTGGCAACAATATCTCGCACGCGCACAACGTGACGCGGCGCCGGTGGAATCCTAACCTGCAGACGGTAAAGGCCGTTACGAACGGCGTTGCCAAGCGGGTTCGCGTCTGCACCAGCTGCATTAAGTCCGGCAAGATCGTTAAGGGCTAACCGCCGGCGGTAGAATCGGGCGCGAATCATCATCTCTCTCGAATGAGGTTGCGCACTATGTCGGTGGATACGGAGCTGCTCGTTCAATCCCTCAGGAAGCGTGGACACACGGTCGAGGGCGTCATCAAGGTCCCGGACAACGCCGGCGACTACGAGTTCATCGTCGATGGCGTCACACTCAACCTTGAGGAGACCCGCGCGCTCCTGGAGCGCGATCAGGCGGAGAACCGCCACGTTCCAGTCGCCCCCAAAGCCGCCATAACGACCTGACGCTGAGCAGTTCCTCTCGGCAAAGAAAAACCCTCGCCTCGCGAGGGTTTTCTGTTGTGCAGCCACTCCAGGTCACTGCTTCTCGAAATCCAGTGAGGCTGAGTTGATGCAGTACCGCTCGCCTGTTGGATTGGGTCCGTCCGGGAACACATGCCCCAAGTGAGACCCGCACGTAGCGCACACCGCTTCAATCCGGCGCATGCCGTGCGTGTTGTCTTCGTGGAGTTCAACCACGTCTGGCGAAACTGGTTCAAAGAAGCTCGGCCATCCCGATCCTGATTCGAACTTTGTATCGGACTTGAACAGCGGAGCGCTGCACGCGGCGCAGTGATACATACCGTCGGCGTGGTTGTTTACGAGAGCGCCCGTGAAAGCACGCTCGGTGCCTTTTTCGCGAAGTATGTGGAACTGTTCCGGCGTTAGACGCGTGCGCCACTCAGTCTCGCTGAGTCGCAACTTCGGCGTCCCGGCGGCTGCGCCGGTCTTTGTGTTGTCAGTCGCGACCGCGGCGTCGCTCAACGGTCCTGCTGCAGGGATCTCTGGCATGGTCGATCTCCTCTGCTGTCATTATCGCGCCGATGGGATGTAAGAAGGTCAATCCGCACCGGTCTGACAGCCTCTCACACAGGTGTCGCCGAAGATTCGGACTTCAAACCATCTGGCTTCCAAGCTACTTTTCCAGAGGTATTTAAAATATTGGTAATGGGTGTAAACCCAACGAGACAATCGGTTTACCGAGGATTTTGTTGAAATTCATAACGTTCGAACTACAAACGAATGATTGAAAAATATGTAACTGGCGCGAAAAAGCGGTTGCCAAACGTGAATCTGTCGGGGTAATGTGGGCGCGCTATCAGGTAAGCACAGAGATCGTTTACGAATGCTTTGGGCGCCTTGTTGCATCGTTGTTTCTTGTTTTTCTTTTCGAGGAGGATCACAGTGAACAGGTTCTTAAGAACACTCCTGCTGTTACTCGCAGGCTGCGTGTGGGGGTTCACCGCGCAGGCACAGCTTTCAACAGCCGCCATGTTTGGAACCGTGACGGACAGCACCGGCGCCGCCGTGCCCGGTGCCACTGTCACCATCACGCAGACCGACACCCATACGATCCGCACGCTGAAGACTGGGAACGACGGCGCCTACCGTGCCGACTTCCTGCCGGTCGGCCCGTACAAGGTGGCCGTCGCTGCCCCGGGTTTCAAGACGCTGGAGCGTACCGGCATCACCCTGACCGTTACGGAGGAGGCGCACGTCGACCTTCCGCTGTCGGCCGGCGGTGAGTCCACAACCGTGGAGGTCACCGCCGAGGTGCCGCTGCTGAACACCGGCAACTCCACGCTCGGCCGCACCGTCTCGAACGTCGAGATCGACAACCTTCCGCTCGTCGACCGCAACGTCTACACGCTGCTCGATCTGACTCCCGGCGTGCAGAACAACAACAACTCCGGTGCAGGTGGCAACGGCGGCGTCATCAACCCGCTCGGCTACCCCGAGCAGCATGTGAAGATCAACGGCTCGTCCGACTCGGGTGTCGGTCAGGTCTCCTATTACCTCGACGGCGGCTCCAACATGACCGGCGTTCGCAACACCGGCAACCCGCTGCCCAATCCCGACGCCATCCGCGAGTTCCGCGTCGACACCAACAACTTCTCCGCGCAGTATGGCCGCAACTCGGCCGGCGTCGTCACAGTCCTCACCAAGACGGGAACCAACCAGTTTCACGGTTCGGTCTTCGAGTTCTATCGCACGCGTAACTTCAACGCCACGACTCGCGCCACAAGCTCAAAGACGCCCTACAACCAGCACCGATACGGCTTCACCGTCGGCGGACCGGTCCTGAAGGACAAGCTCTTCTTCTTCGGCTCCTACGCTGGATTCCGGTTCAAGACCGCCAATATCTTCAATCCCATCGTTCCCACCCAGGCGATGGTTAATGGCGACTTCAGTGCCAACATCCCAACCGCTACTGCCTCCCAGGTACCAGACAACCTGAAGTGCAGCACTGCGGCGCAGTCCTCAACGCTGTTCTGGGCCTGCAACCCATTTCTCCCCAAGGCTTCGGCCTGGTGCAATTTCCAGGGACACGCCAACGTCTGCGATCCCTCGACCCTGGATCCATCCATTGCCGCAATCATGAAGGCCGGACTTATTCCGACCGCCAACGTCGCTGGGACGATCAATCAGTTCAGCCCATACAGCCAGAAGACTGACGAGCAGTTGTATAAGGGCGACTATCAGATGACCCCCAAGCAGCGATTAACGCTCAGTTACTTCCATGAAACGGGCGACTTCATCGTCAATCCTTCCGGCAACAATATCAACGGATGGGTCGTGCACAACTATAGCTTCGCCCAGCACGAGGCCAACGTAGCGCACACGTGGACCATCAGCAACGCCACCGTCAACCAGTTGATGTTGAACTACACGCGTCTTATCGGCGGCCGCGTGCCATCTCCCTCGGAGAGCCTTGCGAACTATGGCTCGGCCTTCCAGGAGCAGATTCCGAACGGCACCATCTGCGGCGTTCCAGCGCAGTTGGGCTGCTCGCGTCCGCAACTGGCCGTCAGCGGCTGGTTTACGGCTGGCAACGCCATCAGCGGTCCTGTCACCGGTACCAACCTCTACGCGATCCGCGATGTTGTGAGCTCCACGCACGGTCATCACACGCTGTACTACGGTGGCGAGGCCAACCGCGAGAATGACGCGCAACAGACCACACTGAACGACTACGGCGTCTTCAGCTTCACGGCCGGCAGCACGACGGCGGCGAACCGATCGACTGCTGCAATCGTGAACTTCGTATACGGCTCCCCGAACACCATGGGGCAGGACGTGCCGGTTTACGCCAACGCGAACTACTTCAACTACGGCATCTTCTTCCAGGATGACTGGCGTGCTCTGCCGAATCTCACTCTGAACCTCGGCATTCGCTATGACATCCAGACCACTCCGACCAACACGCTGAACATGACGATGAACTTCGTCCCGAACAAGACGTCGACGATCGCTCCGAACGGCTACAAGGGTGTTCTGTTCCCGGGCGACCCCGGCGTTCCGAGAGGTGGTGTGGACACACGCTACGATCACATCTCTCCGCGCGTCGGTCTGGCGTGGACGCCCTATCCGAACGGTCATACTGTGATTCATGCAGCGGCCGGTCTCTTTTACGGCTCCATTGGCGGCAACCTGTTCACCTATCCGTCGAACGGCGAGCCCTTCTCCGGTCGTCCCTCGTTCCCGAACGTCATTCACGTCAGCAATCCCTACGCGACCGACCCCAAGGACTTCTGCAACGGTGATCCGGTCTGCATCGCCGGCGGCGTAGGTCACTCGCCCTATCCCTTTATCTACAACCCCAAGAACCCGCAGTACGTCGTCACGCCGGCGGCGATCATTCCAGTCGATCCCAACTTCCGCTGGCCGGTGAGCTACCAGCTCAACGCCGGATTCCAGCAGCAACTCAGCGGAGGGTTCGCCTTCTCGGCCAGCTACGTCGGAGCCCTGTCCCGCAAACTGCCCACCGAGTGGGACGCCGACTATCCGCAGTTCAACGTCACCTCTTCCGGAGGCAATCCGACAACGCCGATCTGTACGGACACCACACAGGCCTGCGGCTACCTCAACACCACCGGCACAGTGAACAACCGCCGTCCCTATAACTCGAAGTCGTATGGCGCCAGCGCCACATCATCTGCCGCGAACCCAACCTTCTCGACGATCTCGCAGATTCAGTCGTCCGAGAGCGCCAACTACAACTCCCTTCAGGTCACCATCCAGAAGCGGCTCACCAAGGGCTTCAGCGCCCAGGGCTTTTATGTCTGGTCGAAGGCGCTGCAGAGCCTCGACCTCGATACCTCCGGCAACACCGGCAACAGCACAGGCACCGAGCCCGAAGACAACAACTTCCATTATCTTGACCGGCAGCGGTCGGACTACGATCAGCGTCACGTCGTCGCCGCGTCCATCGTGTGGAAACCGCACTATGGCTTCGACAGCCGATTCCTTCGTGCCGTCGTGAATGATTGGACCTTCACCTCCATCATTCGTATCCAAAGCGGCGCGCCGTTCAATATCACCACCGGCTCTGACAACAACGCTGACGGTGTGACGAACGATCGCCCCAACCTGATCGCGGGTCTTACCCGTCCGTCGGTCACGGACAACGGCCATTCTCGCACCGCGATGATCCACAATTGGGTGAGCGCGTCGCAGTTCTGCATAGCCAACAACACGCTGAACGGCGTCGCTGCTTGCCCGCAGCAAGGCGCCGGCCCGGCAGGTTCTGACGGAACGGTTCGCCAGAATCCGCTGGACGCCCCGGGGCGGCGCGATATCGACGCGTCGATCTTCCGCGATTTCCCGATCTGGGAGCAAGTAAGGTTCCAGATCCGCGGTGAGGCGGCGAACGTCTTCAACCTCACCAATCTGCCGGCTCCGCAGGGAACGCTGAACTCGACCACCTTCGGACAGGTCACGAGCTCCTACGTCGGCACCTTCGGCAACCGCATTATCCAGGTTGGCGGTCGCATCCTGTTCTAAGCTCCCTCCCCATCGGGCCTTTGCGGCAGACGGAGTAACTCTCGTCTGCCGCATTTTCTTTAACCGTCATGCCCTCGCGATGCACTCGATCTCAACCAGCGCATCCTTGGGCAGCGCAGCGACCTGCACGGTTGAGCGCGCAGGTGCAACCACACCTTCACCGGCAAAGGCGCGCGCGTAGACCTCGTTCATCGCGGCAAAGTCGCGCATGTCCTTGAGGAAGACCGTCGTCTTCACGACGTTCGCGAAGCTGACTCCCGCAGCGGTGAGGACAGCCCGCAGGTTGGCCATCACGCGTTCGGTCTGCTGGGTGATGTCGCCCGACAGCATCTGGCCGGTGGCGGGGTCGAGCGAAATCTGTCCGGAGGTGAAGACGAGGTCGCCCGTGCGGATGGCTTGTGTGTAAGGGCCGATGGCGGCCGGAGCGTCGGTGGTAGCGATGGCGGTCTTGTCGATAGGCATAGGCCGGATTGTCGGCGAGCGCCCGCTGTGAGTGCAAGCGCGGCTGCTGCGGCACGCGTTTCTACGCATCTCATCCCGATAGTGGACAATAGAGGATGGTGCGTTTGGCGGTAGTAGCGTGCCTTGAAGGAGCCTCGTGGCAGAACAACAGCAGCGCGTCGTCGGCATTGACCTGGGCACAACGAATTCACTTGTCGCGTACATGCAGGGCGACACGCCGCAGGTGATTCCGGGCGAGGACGGCGAGCCGATCGTGCCGAGCGTCGTCGCCTTCGATCAGGAGACCAGGGACGGCTTCGCCGTGGGCAACGCGGCCCGCGACGTCCTCCTGAAGCAGCCGGCGAACGCCGTCTACTCCGCGAAGCGGCTGATGGGCCGCGACATCGACGACGTTCAGGCTGAGCTGAAGCTCTTCCCGTTCCAAGTCGCCGATGGTCTCAAGCCGGGCGAAGTGCTGAAGCTCGACGTTGGTGGTCTCACACTGACACCGCCGGAGATCTCCGCCTACGTGCTGCTGCAACTGAAGCGCAACGCAGAGAGGTTCTTCGGTGCGCCGGTGACGAAGGCGGTAATCACCGTGCCCGCATACTTCAACGATGCACAACGCCAGGCGACGAAGGACGCTGGGCGCATCGCCGGCCTCGACGTGCTGAGGCTCGTGAATGAGCCAACTGCAGCGGCGCTCGCGTACGGACTCGACAAGCTTCACGGGGGCAAGGACGGCGTCATCGCCGTCTACGACTTCGGTGGCGGAACCTTCGACATCTCCATCCTCAAACTGCACGAGGGCATCTTCGAGGTCATCTCCACCGGCGGTGACACGCACCTCGGCGGCGACGACATCGACCATCTACTGCTCGGCGTAGCGATCGATGACATTCGTGGCGACCTGGGCACCGACGTGAGCACGCAGCCGGAAGCGATTCAGGCGCTCCGCAAGGCGGTCATCGACGCAAAGGTTGTACTTTCATCGAATCCCACCGCGAGAATCCAGTTCGAGTTGACCGGCGGCAAACAGTATCTGCGCGAGATCACGCGCGAGCAGTTCGAGCAGTTGATTGCTCCGGTGGTTGAGCGAACCGCAGCGCCGGTGCGTCAGGCGCTGAAGGACTCAGGCCTCAAGACGGAACAAATCGACGAGGTCGTGATGGTCGGCGGCTCCACGCGCGTCCCGGCAGTGCGCGCGCTCGTCACAAAACTCTTTGACCTCGAAGCACGCGGAAAGAAGCTGCACACCGAGTTGAATCCCGATGAAGTTGTTGCTCTCGGAGCTGCAGTGCAGGCGCAGATTCTCTCCGGTGAGACAAGCGCGGCGACCGACGACCTGCTGCTGCTTGACGTTACTCCGCTGTCGCTCGGCATCGAGGCGCTCGGCGGTGTCGTTGCGAAGATCATTCAACGCAACTCGACGATTCCCGCGAGTGCGACGGAGCACTTCACGACTGGAGTAGATGGGCAGACGAACGTCGCGATCCACGTCGTGCAAGGTGAACGCGAGCTCGCGAAGGACTGCCGTTCGCTGGCGCGGTTTGACCTGAAGGGCATTCCGCCGATGGTGGCGGGATTGCCGCGGATTGAGGTGAAGTTCCTTATCGACGCCAACGGCATCCTGCAGGTGAGCGCGCGCGAGCAGCGCAGCGGTAAGGAAGCACAGGTGGAGGTGAAGCCGACCTACGGTCTCACCGATGAGCAGGTGGAGTCGATGATTCTGGAGAGCTTCGATATGGCGGAAGCGGACATTACAGCGCGACAGGTGATCGAGGCGAAGAACGAGGCGCAGACGATTCTGGATGCGGTGGAGAAGGGTGAACAGTCACCTGTGTGGCAGCAACTCACTTCTCAGGAGCACGAGGACATTCGTGCAGCAGTGACCGAGGTAAAGGCCTCGCTCAATGGCGGAGACTACAAGGTCATTCGCAGAGCCATCGAGCAGCTGGATAAGAAGACCAGGAGATTTGCGGAGATCATGATGGACTCCGCGGTCTCAGGCGCTCTGCAGGGCAAGACAATGAACTCTGCAGGTGAGTCGATGGGCGAAGGACCGAGCGCTCCACACCCGTTTGCGAAGGCAGAGATTCAAGATTCAAGACCGCAGAACATCATTCAGGCTGCGGAAGCAGATCCGGAGACGCCGGGCGAGTCGGAAGAGGATTAGTGCGGTACTCGATGAGAATCGAATCGGCCATTTTCACGCGCAAATTGGGAGTAGACTTGCATCCGTCTCGGGAGGCGCTTCGTGCGTGCGAACAGGATCCTTGCCTTTGCCCTCTTGCTGTTCTCAACTGTGTTTGCTGCCGCCAAAGAAAAGAAAAAAATCATTCTGCCCGCAGATATTCTTCGAGCTGAAACTGTGCTGGTAATCATCGACCCTGGTGCAGGAGTCGCGTCGGATGCTCCGCTCGCAAACCCGACTGCCCGGGATGATGTAGAGAAGGCCTTGATGAAATGGGGCCGGTTTAGACTCGCGAACGACCTCTCCACAGCCGATCTGGTTATCACGGTTCGCAAAGGCAATGCGAAGTTCGCTCAGCCAACAATTGGAGGTGTGCCGTCTAACAATCGCCCGGTCATTCTCCAACCCACAGATTCAGATACCCGCATAGGCGGCAGCCACGGAACGCCGCCCCCGGCTGATAATCCAACCCATTCTCAATACCCGGATCCTAGTCCGCATCCGCAGGTTGAAGTTGGAACCACCCAGGACATTTTCGCTGTCTATCGCGGCAAACGTGAAGATGCGCTCGATTCTCCGATGGTTTGGCGCTATCAGGCGAAAGACGCACTTCGATCACCGGGTGTTCCGGCGGTGGACGAATTCAAGAAAGCAATTGCGGAGGCCGAAAAGCAACAAGCGGCCAAGCCGTGATTCCGCTGTCAATTCTCGGCGGATACCTGGCGTTGTGGGTTGGCTAGCGCAGTGCGTGAGCCAGAATGCCGTTGGCGGCGTCGAGCTTCGCGCGGGCGGCTGTGGCGTTGAGGTGAAGTCGTGACATCACAATTGCAGTTTTGACATCGTTGCCGGAGTCCTGGAGGAGCTGGGCGGCGGTGGGGCGGTCGACGCCGGTGGCAGCGGAGATGATGCGCTCGGCGCGGTCGACGAGCTTGGCGTTGGTGGGGCGGACGTTGACCATCAGGTTGCCGAAGGTCGCTCCGGTGCGGACCATCACGCCGGTGGACAGCATATTCAAAACGAGCTTGGTTGCGGTTCCTGCCTTGAGGCGGGTGGAGCCGGTGAGGATCTCGGGGCCGGTGGCGGGGGTGATGGCGATCTCGGCGGCACGGGCGAGCTCGGAGTTGGGGACGCAGCTGAGGCCGACGGTGAGGGCACCGCGCTGGCGGGCGTAGGCGATGGCGCCGAGGACGTAGGGTGTGCGGCCGCTGGCGGCGATGCCGACGAGGGTGTCGGGGTGGGCTTTGCCGTCGGGACCTAGTGCGGCGAAGCCTGCAGCGGCGAGGTCTTCGGCACCGAGCTCGGGCGAGTCCTCGGAGTGTTCGCTGGAGAGGCGAAGGGCGCGATCGCCGCCGGCGATGAGGCCCTGGACGAGGTCGGCAGGGACGGAGAAGGTTGGGGGACACTCGCTGGCGTCGAGAACGCCGAGCCGGCCGCTGGTGCCGGCGCCGATGTAGTAGAGGCGGCCGCCGCGGTTGAATCTTTCGGCGATGGCGTCGACGGCGCGGGCGATGTTGGGGAGCTCGGCGCGGACGGCGGAGGCGACGGTGGCGTCCTCGTCATTGATGAGGCGGAGCATGTCGAGGGTGGAGAGCTCGTCGAGGTGCTCGGACGCTGGATTGCGGGATTCGGTGAGGAGAGAGGCGAGGGCGGCGGTGTCGTGAGGTGGCATCTCGAGTAGTATCCCCTCCCCGTCACTTTTTGCGCAAAGTCTAGAGAAAATTGGACTTAGGCCGGACCTAACGTGCAAAGTCTTGATTCTATTTGACTTGATAATCAAAGTCTCTGGAATCAGTCAGTTGCGGGTCAAGAGGCGATTCTCTTTGATTTGGGCCTTCAGCTTTGAGCCGCGAGCTACGAGCTACCAGCTATGAGCTCTCTATATCTATTTTACGAAATTGAGTCTAATTAACCTGTCGTGAGTTTTCCGCGAGTTTCATTTTTGTTTTGTGTGGGTTGCGGGGTTTTGCGCGGATTCGGGGGCTTGACAGGAATTTTGGTGGTTCGGGCGTGAGACTGCCGTCGCCGCCCCGACGCCGAATCGGTTTAACGCTTCCAGTAGGCGAAGCGTTTTCTGCGAAGCTCTTCGCTGTCGTTATGCATGGCCCGTGCGAGGGAGCTTATTTCGCTTTCCAATGCGGATATGTAGTTTCTGACTTTATCCGGCAGCAATTGCAGTTCTTCCGGAGAGGGTCGAAGGTGCTCAAGCTTGTTGGCGTCCATGGTTACTCATCCAAGAGGTTGAGGGTTAGGTTAGTTGCGGCATCTGGGCGGGAGCGGGGCGCCTTTTTGAAGGTGATGTCGCGGACATGGAGGGGGCGTTCGAGGCGTTCGGTGCCGTCGAGCAGGCCCTTGATGGTGAGGAGTTGAAGGCGCGGGTATTTGGTGCCGTCGGATGAGGTGTAGAAGCCGGCTTCGGCGGCTTCCTTCTGCATCGGCTTGGTGGGTTCGGTGAAGGAGACATATGCGCCGATTTCGGCCTTCTCGCGGTTGATGACGCCGACAAGGTCGCGGACTTCAGCGACGGAGATATTCTGGCCGCCCTTCACGGAGAAGATGACCTGTTTGGATTTCCCGGAGTTGTCGTCGTGGAAGTAGAGACGGCCGTCGATGCCGCGGTCTGCGCCTTTCTTGATGCCTTCCACGGGCCGAGCACCAACCAAGCCCAGCGCCCAATATTGGAATTGCCATTTGTTTTCGAGGGCGAGTTGTTCGGCTCCGGCGACGTCGGTGGGCTCGCCGATGACCTCGTACGTGGTACGGACCTGCGGGCCGAAGGTGTCGTCGAGGCGGGTTTTGATGAGGCCGATGGCGAGGTGGGTGATGTCGATGCCAATCCAGCGGCGGTTGAGCTTCTGCGCGACCTGCACGGTGGTGCCGCATCCGCAGAAGGGATCCAAAACGACGTCGCCTTCATTGGAGCTGGCTTTCAGGATGCGTTCGAGAAGGGCTTCGGGTTTTTGAGTCGGATAGCCGAGGCGTTCTTGAGCTTGGGAGTTGATGGGAAAAATATCCTCCCACACATTTCCGATGGGCGTTCCCGGCATTTCGTCGAGGTAGCGCTTAAGCCTGATTCGACCGTTCGGATCGCTAGGGAAATAGAGCCGGCCTTCTGCGTCCAGTTTTTCCATCAATTGGCGCGAGACGGACCAACCGTTGGCGTGTGGCTTATAACCTTTGTACTCATAGGTGAGGTTTGGACGGGGACCGGGGCTTCGCAAGTCCCGAGTTGTGAAACGTCGGCCGTTTTCATCAATGAGTGAGTAATGAGACTTCTTGTAGGATTCGGAATACTCGATGAAGCAAGGGTTGAACGTGGATGAGTCCGACTTGGAATAGAACAAGATGATGTCACTTTGATCGCCGAATCTTCTCCGCGCGTCGTTGTGAGCATTTGTTCTCCTCCATACGACCTCGTTGCGGAAGAACTGTGGACTGAAGACTGCATCCATCAACAGCTTGAGGTAATGGCTGGCTGTTGGGTCGCAGTGGAGATAGATGGAGCCCGTTTCCTTGAGGACACGGCGTAGCTCGATGAGGCGTGGGGTCATCATGGCGAGGTAGGCGAGCATGTCGGAACCGCCGAGGAGGGTGTGGAAGGCGATCATGGCGTCGGCCACCTTGCCTCCGCGCTCGACGACCTCGTGATAGGAGCGCGAGGCCTCCTGATTCCACTCCCATGTGTCTTTGAAGGCGGTGATCTGTGACGCGCTGCGCGAGCCGTCCTTTTCGGCGAAGAGGACGTTGTAATCCTGGCGGGAGTTAAAGGGCGGGTCGAGATAGATGAGGTCGACGGAGTTGTCCGGGATGTAGTCGCGCAGCACGGCGAGGTTGTCGCCGTAGTAGAGCTTGTTCTTCTCAGCCATGAATGAGGATGAGTTTAGCGTATGGCCCACCTTAGGCGCTGCGCGCCGAAGATGGGGCACCCCGGTATCCCGTTTCCCACCCGTCCGCAAAAGCGCGTACGGATGGGGCACCCGGCCGCGGACCCGTAAGCGCCGAAGATGGGACATCCGCCGAATATCGCCACGATGTAGAATCCGGCATCCGTTCCAGGGCCAATCCTCATGCTGCATCCAGCAAGAAGAGGGTAATGCCATGCGCCTGCTGGTCCTTTGTTTCATCGTTTATTGCATCTCTGACGGTCCAAGCCACAGCCCAAACCACGAAGCCTGCGCCGAAGCCGCTGCCACTCCAGCAAGATCCTCCGCGGCGTCGAAACCGGCCTCCACCGGTCCCGCCCACTTCTCCGCCGCCGGCCTCAACAATGAGGACGACCTGCTGCGCATCTACGCCGGCGACTTCCAGAGCGTCCGCCTCGACCGCAGCAGTGCTGAGTTCATGCTGATCATTTCGAGTTACATGAACGATTACGCCACCGACTGCAAGCAGTTTCTGCCGGCCAACAAGGTCGAGATCACCAAGCAGGTGTGCACTCAAACCAGCACTCCGGTCAACAACTACGGTAACCCGGTCGGAGCCTCAACCTGCGTCTCCTACGAGACGGTCGGCACGGGGCTGTACGCCGACCCGCAACTCTACGATGCGGTGAAAGATGTCGATGCGAAAGCCGCGGCCAACATGCTCGGCAACATGATGGGAATGGTGACGGGAAAGGGCAGTCACGCCGCCAATCCGCTGACGATGCCGCAGCAGATTACCGACCAACTGGTCGCGGTAGGCGACGAGATGCACGCCGTCATCCACGCGAACGCCTGCGGCAGCGCAGGTCTGAGGAACTTCCAGTCCAACCTCATCCGCTTTGCGAATGGCGAGAGTGCCGTAAGGTACGCGGGCGCCGTTGCGACAGCATCCACTTCCGGTTCGGCGGCGGATGGCCCCGCCAAGGATGCCGACTACACCCGCCTGGTCAACGACCTCGTCGCCGCCAATGCTCGCGGATGGTTGATGAATCGCTACCAGCCGGGCAGCGTCTCCGACCCCATCGTGCAGCGCGACCCGCTGGGCCACCCCGTCCGCATCACGGCGCAGTATAGCTACGCCGGCGTGCAAGGCACGCAACGCGGACGCGTCATCGTCTCCTTCAAGGATGGATCTCCGGACTGCCTCTACTTCTCCGACAGCCCCGATACCTGCCGGCTGCCCGCCGCGGGCGTGGTCTCGGCGTATGAAAAGAACGCTTACGCAAAGTAGAGCCGCCCCGAGAAACCCGTTGGATGTTGGCCATCCTTCCATGGCTGGGGATCAGGCTCACTGAGGCTTGGGAGTGATCGTCACCGTTGCGGGCGTGGTGTTGAGAGGCAGGGTCAAGGGTGAGCCTGGAACGAGGGTGAGCTTGCCGGTTGTGGGGTCGATTGCGAAGCCTGAAATAGAGAAATTCTGGGCGACGTCTCCGGGCTGGGTGAGGACGTAGAGAAATTTGCCTGAAGGGTCCGCGGCCATAGGTAGAGAAGATGTGGCCGGAGATGTCGTGATCGCGATGTATGGGTTGGGACTGGTCAACGGGAACCCAAGCAGTGACAGGACTCCGGTGCTCGAATTGATACTGAAGCAGTCGATGGCGGCAAAACCGTGATCTACCCACAGGAAGCGGCCCAGCGGGTCTGCCAACACTGATGTGGCTGCCGTTGCTGAGCCGAGCGTATACGGTGAGCCCGACACCTGAGTCAGCCTGCCATCCGAGCCGATGCTGAATCCTGAGACAGAACCGTCGGCGGTGTAGAGAAACTTTCCGAAGGGATCTACGGTCACCGATCGCGGAAAGAGCGTGCTTTGGCCCAGGGCGTTCACGGAGAACGGGGACCCGGCGGCCTGTTGGGGCGTGCCCGTTGAGCTTATCGAGAAAGAACAGATGCTCCCAAGGGCGGTTGAGGCAAACAGAAACCCTGCCGAGTCCGTGACGACGTAGTTCGCGAGGTCTGTGCTGGTGGGAGTGCAGGCTCCTACCTGGGTGGCTAACAGCAGTACGCCCGTGGTTGCATTGATAGTGAATACGGAGATGCTGGTGGGTGATGCCGGGAAGGTGCTGTCACCGCCCGAGTCTGCGGTGTAAAGAAATTTGCCTGTGGGATCGATCGAGACTGAGGTGGTGTTGGTCCCGCTTGAGAAAGGCGATCCGGTGATGGGCGTGAGCACTCCGGTCGAGGGGTTGATTGTGAAAGCGAACAGGTTGTTGGTGGTTGCCCCGTTCTTATCGTTGACTTCATAGAGAAATTTGCCGGTGGGGTCAGCCGTTAGTGAGGTGGGATTTGCTCCTGCCGCGAAAGGCGAGCCGGGAACGAGAGTGAGGCTTCCGGTGTTGGGATCGACAGAGAAGGCGGAGATGCTTCCGGTCTGCACGCTGCCGAAGGTGGCATTCGCCACATAGACGAAGCCGGGAACTCCGTTGATGATGAAGCCGACAGGGCTCGACGTTCCGCCGCTCGATGCGGGGTTCACCACGGTTATCTGCGCAAGGCCAACGGCAGCAACATCAGCCGGCGGAACTGTGGCGGTCAGTTGAGTGCTGCTGCCAGTCGTCGCGAGGCTGACTCCATTCCAACTGATGGCCGACGTGGATACGAAGCCGGTTCCATTCACCGTTAGGGTGAAGCTTGTGCTGCCCGCACTCGCATTTTGCGGGGTGATGGAGGAGATATTTGGAGCCGAATTGCCGCCGCCGGTTGACCCGGAACCGCCAGAACTCCCGGACCCCCCTGAGGAACAGCTCACCAATGAGGTGAGAACTGCCGCAGTCACGGCCATCAAGCACAGGCGCGAAATCCTGGAGGCTTGCACAGAGCGCTTTCCCTCCAGAGACTCTTTGGCCATTTTGTCAGCCGGGTGAAGCTTGCGATCCTGGGCGGCGAGGGTTTTCATGGGCTGAATCTCAATTGGCGGGTGAATGGTGTGGAGGGATGGTCAGAGCCGAGAGAGCGCTTCGTTGGCGAGGGATTTCAGGGCGGTCTCGGCCTGGTCGGCGGAGAGCTTGGTGTCGTTCAGATGAATGATGATGAAGTGGTTGCCCTTGAGGGCATAGAGCCAGGGCTGGTTGCCCATGGCAGCGAAGAAGGCGTCGTCGCCGACACCGCTGACGGGTGTGGCGTGGCCGGAGCCTGTCAGTGCGGCCTTTCCGGTCTTCCAGCCGGAGCCGTCGCGGATGGTGAGATAGATGCCGCTGGTTTTTCCGCGCCAGATGCAGTTGCTGGGGCCGGGCGAGGTGGTGGTAACGGGGTCGCCGGTGGCGGCGGAGAGCTCGGCGGTGGTGAGGAGATTGCAGGTGTCGGCTGCCGCGTGGGCGAGCGGAGCTGTCGCGAGGAGAAGGGCGGCGAGCGAGAGCAGACGTGCGGCACGACGCGTTTGGGTGGAGAGCATGAGCGGGCCTCCTGCGGGAAGATGGTGGCGCAGACCGCAACGAGCGGGTGATACAGGGGCCAGTGATAAAGGTCTCGAGGCGAGACGACGTGGCGCCGCGATACGCGAGATTATCGTGCGGAGCGAGAGCGGTTCGCAATGGGGGATTTTTGTGCGCATTGCGACGGTGTCCCCGCGCTGTGTCAGCATAGAGAGGAGATGAGCGACAGTGGGGAACGGCGGACCGCCGCGGCGGCGGCGTTGCAGCATCGCGACTTCCGCTTTTATTCGGCGGCGCGGCTGGTGGGAATCCTGGGGGCAGAGGCCCAGGCCGTCGGTGTGGCGTGGCAGGTTTATCAGATGACGCACTCGGCGCTGGCCCTGGGGTATACGGGGCTGGCGCTGTTTCTGCCGGGGTTGTTCTTTACGCTGCCGGCGGGGCATGTTGCGGATTTATTCGATCGCAGGACGGTGCTGCTGGCGTGCTATGTGCTGCAGTTTGGAGCGACACTGTGGCTGCTGGATATGACGATGCACGGCGTGACCAACGTGGCGTGGATCTATGGCGCGCTGGCGTTGATTGGGCTGGGCAGGTGCTTCAGCGGGCCGGCGGCGGCGGCGCTGGTGCCGATGCTGGTGCCGAAGGAACACTTCGTCAATGCGGTGACGTGGGGGTCGGCGATCTTTCAGATTGCGACGGCGAGCGGGCCGATGTTTGGCGGGATTCTGTTTACGGTGTCGCTGGCGGGGACGCGGTGGGCGCGGTGGACGGGAGCGCCGGTGGTCTACATCTTTACGCTCGGCTGCATCGTGCTGTACCTGGTGATGATTGCGATGATCCGGCCGAGGGGCGCGGCGGAGAAGAAGGGGTTCACGCTAAAGACGATGCTGGCGGGGTTGCAGTATGTCGCGCACACGCGGCTGCTGCTGGGGTCGATCTCGCTGGATTTGTTTGCGGTGCTGCTGGGCGGAGCGACGAGTCTGCTGCCGATCTTTGCGGATGACGGTGCTGCATGCGGGGCCGCATGGGCTGGGGTTGCTGCGCGCGATGCCGAGCCTGGGAGCGCTGTCGGTTTCGATGACGCTGCTGCGGTCTCCGATGAAGCGCAATGCGGGGAAGAAGATGCTGGTGTGCGTGGCGATCTTTGGCGCGGCGACGGTGGTGTTTGGGCTGAGCCGGAATATCTGGCTGAGCTGCGCGGCGCTGCTGGTGGTGGGCGCGTCGGACATGATTTCTGTGGTGGTGCGGTCGAGCATTTTGCAGCTGGCGACGCCGAGCGAGATGCGTGGGCGGGTGTCGAGCGTGAACTGGCTGTTTCTGGGCGCGAGCAATGAGCTGGGTGAGTTTGAGAGTGGATTGACTGCTCATTGGTGGGGCGCGGTGAGGGCGGTGGTGATCGGTGGCGTCGCGAGCATGACGATTACGGGGCTGTGGGCGGTGTTCTTCCCGGCGCTGAGAAGGGCGGATAAGTTGGATGCGGATCATCTGATTGCGCTCGAGCAGGAGCTGAGCGCGACGGAGCATGTGGGTTAGGGAAAGGCAGTAATTAGTGGTTAGTAGTTGGTGATTCCAACCGGTCTAACACTAGACCGTTTTCTAGTTCG
This sequence comes from uncultured Acidobacteriaceae bacterium, assembly GCA_963713395.1. Classification (GTDB taxonomy): domain Bacteria; phylum Acidobacteriota; class Terriglobia; order Terriglobales; family Acidobacteriaceae; genus Granulicella. The sequence continues at coordinate 752,673 of CAVQLS010000005.1, forward strand.
ATATGACCATCGAAATCGGGGAACGAGATCGTCATAAGTTCCTGCTCCGTTGCCGCACGGGCTTGACCACGCACTTGATAGATGCCGGACTCAGCAAGTTCACCAGTGTTGTCATTCCATACCTCACAGTGATCAGCGTTTCTTGCGCTATCCACTGAGCATCGAACGTAGGCTCCTCCATCAGCGCCGCCTAACCATGTTGCGTCGCTCGGAACACCGGCGGGGCGAACGCTGGGTCTCAGTTCTCCAGGAGGGCCGGAAAGAAACCACCAAGCTGCAGCAAAGAATAGTGTCAACACTGTGGTGGTGATAACAAAGCCTCTGAGTCGCGAAGACTTGTTCGGGCGGCGCTCTAATTTTTCACTCATTCGGCGATGCTCTCAGTACTGGCCGTAGCGGCCGCGGACGGAGTCGAGGAGTTTTTGGGAGTCGAAGGCTACGCCGTCTTTGAAGATGAGGACGGTGTTTTCGATGTCGTTGATGTTTTTGCTGGGGTCGCCGGTGACGACGACGAGGTCGGCGTTTTTGCCGGGGGCGATGGTGCCGATGTGGTCGGCGCGGCCCTCGAAGGTGGCGCCGTTGAGGGTGCCGATTTTGATGGCTTCGAGGGGAGTGAAGCCGGCGTCGACGAGGAGCTCGATCTCGCGCTGGTCGCCGAAGCCGGGGAGGGTGCCGCCGTCGCCGGTGGGGTCAGGGCCGGCGAGGAGAAGGCCGCCGGCGGCGACGAAGGCGTGCTCCATGGCCATGTCGTTCTTGAGGAGCTGGGCGCGGTCGGCGGCGGCTTTGGGGTCTAAGGCTGCGCGCTGGAGCTCGAGGCTGCGGGTGGTGAGGTAGGCCTGGCGCGTGGGCGGCGACATGGTGTCGAGCACGCGCGGCTGCACGTGGAGGTGGACGGGGTCGTCGCTCTGGAAGACGGGCAGGGTGGAGGTGATGGCGACGTGGTGCGAGACGAGGAGGTCGATGAGCGCTTTGCCTTCGGGTGTGTCGGGCGTCATCTTGGCGATGGTGGGGTTGCCGGTGGAGCGCGGGCATTGGTCGGGCTGCTTGCCGGGGTCGAGCTGGGTGTTGACGAAGAAGCCGTGCTCGAGGTTGTCGATGCCGAGCGCGACGGCCTCGGGGTAGGTGACGGAGCAGAGGTGGCCGGTGAGTTTGAAGCCGCGCTTGTGGGCTTCGTCGATGGCGGCTTTGAGCTCGGCGCGGGTGATGTTCATGTAGGCCTTGAAGCTCGTGACGCCCTGGTCGGCCCAGAAGTCGACGGTGGATTTGGCGTCGGCGGCGTCTTTGAGCTCGTGCATCTCGAGGGCGAAGGCGCCGGGGCCTTCGAGGTAGGGGCCGGTGACGTCGATGTGCGGGCCGGGGATGCGGCCGTCGTCGATGGCGCGGCGGAGGTTGAGGTCGAGGTAGGGCTCGACGGAGCCGGTGGTGCGGAGGGTGGTGACGCCGGAGGCGAGGTAGAGGCGCGGCGAGGAGAAGGACATCTCGGGCACGACGACGGGAGGCTCGGAGGCGCCGGTGATGTCGAGGTTGGGGCGCGTGAGGTAGTACATGTGGTCGTGCATGCCGACGAGGCCGGGGAAGATGGTGTGGCCGGTGAGGTCGAGGTGGAGCGCGGGCGGGCAGTCGGAGCAGCCCCATGCGCTCATCTGGCCTTTGTTGGCCTGCATGTGATTGGGTGGGAGGATGGCGGCGATTTTGCCGTCGGAGAGGATGACGGTGGCGTCTTCGAGCGGAGCGGCGCCGGTGCCGTCGATGACGCGGACGTGGTCGAGCCAGAGGGTGTTTTTGGCGGTGTCGTATTTGACGTAGCGGGTGACGGCGGGGGAGAGGTGCTCGGGCGCGGCGTTTTGTGCGGCAGCGAAAGCGGGGATGGAGAGAGCGAGCAGCAGAGCGAGAGTTCGCATCAGACCTCACGTGCGGATAGTGTGTGCGGCGATGATAGCGCAGGAACGGTTGAACGCAGGGGTGAAGGCTGACAGAATCTAGAGGCGCGGAGGATGCGAATGGCGAAGGGCTTGAAGATTGCGCTTGGGGTGACCGGGGTTCTGGTGCTGGCGATTGGCGGGCAGGTGCTTTACCTGCACCACAGGAATGTGGTGGACGAGAATACGCAGGTCCCGCGCAGGGACGAGTATGTGAAGCCGACGTTGAGCGAGGACGAGACGGTGTACCTGCGCAAGGAGCGGCCGGACTCGTTGAAGGATGAGCGCGGGTTGATTGGGAAGACGATCTGGGTGAGCGCGGGCGGGCAGATGGACTACTACAAGGACACGGGCAAGCACGTGGACTACGCGAAGCCGGTGGGCGTGCTGCTGGGCGCGGAGCCGCTGGTGATTCGCGACGTGTTTGAGGAGAAGGCGCCGGCGAATTCGCGTGCGGTGTTTCGGATTGCGCCGGGGCAGCGGCAGGTGTTGTTGGCGTTTACGATGCCGAACTCAACGGACGCGAAGCAGATGTATGCGGTGCCGGTGGGGAACTTCGATGAGGGCGTCTACAACCTTTTCACGGACGAGATCTTTTTCTATGACGATCCGCATGTGCTGTACAAGCACTGGGGGCCGGAGGTGTGGGCGCACGTCGACAAGCATGAGCCGGTGCTGGGCATGAGCGAGAACCAGGCGATGATGGCGCTGGGGCAGACGATCACACCACACGGAGATAACGTGGGGGATCGCAGTGTCACGTTCGATAACAACGGACACCCGGTGACGATTGATTTTCAGGGCAATAAGGCGGTGAAGATTACGCCGGGGAGTTGAGATCTCTGATCTCTCATTTCTGATTTCTGAACAGCAGCGGAGCGAAGTGGGTCAGGTTGTTGCGCCAGACGAGCCAGGTGTGTCTGCCAGGGGTTTCGACGGGCGTGACGGGGAGATTTTTTGACTTCGCCCAGGTGACGAAGTTGCGATTCGTGTTGATGAGGCCGTCGCTGGTGCCGCAGGCGACCCAGAGTAGGCGGAGATTGCGCGCCATGCCGGGGTCCAGGATGAGTTGGTTGAGGTCGGTGTGCACGAGCGCGGAGCTGAAGCCGCCGACGTAGGCGAAGTAGTCGGCGTGATTGACGCCGATGATGAGGCTTTCAAGGCCGCCCATGGAGAGGCCGGTGATGGCGTGGTTGTCTCGGCCCTTGGCGATGGGGTACTCGCGCTCGACGGCAGGGACGATCTCCTGCATGAACATCTTTGAGTAGAGCGTGAGATTGTTGTTGATCCTGGCGGCGTCTTCCCAGACGCCGCGGCCGGCGGAGACGAAGCTGTAGTCGCCATAGCCCTGCGGCATGACGACGATCATGGGCACGATGCTGCCGGTGGAGATGAGGGAGTCGAGCATAAGGTCGGCGCGGCCGACGGTGAGCCAGCTGTCGCCGTAATGTGACCAGCCGTTCAGCAGGTAGAGCACGGGATAGCCGCCTTTGTGTTTGGGGTCGTAGTTGGGCGGCGTGTAGACGAAGTACGGTTCCTGGTTCATGGGCAGGCCGTGCGCGATGTAGGTGGTGAGCATGTGGCGCGTGACGTTGCCGTGCGGGATCTGCGTGAGCTCCCAGGGCGCGGGCGGCTTGCCGGGGACGAGGACATTGCTTGAAAGCGAGACCAGGTTGGGGCGGACGTCGCCGTTGTAGGGGTCGAGTTGCTCGACGCCGTCGACGACGAGGCTGTAGCCGTAGATCTCGGGCGCGAGCGGCGGTGTGGTGACGGACCAGAGACCGGAGCTGTCGCGCTGCATTTCGAGCGGCTTCATGGCGGCGTCTGTGTCGACCTCGACCTTGGTGGCGCTGCCGTTGAGATAGCGGAAGGTGATGGAGCCGTCAGAGTTTACCTGGCGAGAGTTGATGGTCGGGAGGTGACTGGTTCTCTGGGCGAATGCGGGGAAGGCTGCCAGCAGGAGGGCGAGGGGCAGGAGGCGACGCATGGGCGCCAGTATAACGTCCGCGTACGGGGAATGCGCTGCTACGCTAGCTGCAGAAATCCAGGAAGGTGCAGCGATGATTGATGTTCATCCTCCGCATAAGCGTATCCACGGTGTAGGCGAGTTCTTTCTCCATCTGTTCACGATTACGATTGGGCTGCTGATTGCACTGGCGCTGGAGAGTGCAGCCGAGGCCATCCATCATCGGCACCAGCGGGTGGAGGCAGAGACGACGATTCGTGAGGAGATTACGGAGAATCGCGCGGAGCTTGTTAAGGCGGATGCAGCGATCAAGAGTGAACTCGACAACCTGATCGCGGTCCTGGGGTACCTGGAGGCTCGGAGCGACGGGAAGAATCCGTCCACAGCGGGGATCTCGTTGGGTTTCAGCTTGATTCATCTGCAGAACGCAGGATGGCGAACGGCGGCTGCGACCGGAGCGGTGCAGTACATGGACTACAAGGCTGTCCAGGGGTTCGCGGAAGCGTATGACCTGCAGGAGGTCTACAGTGGGCTGCAGAATCAGACGCTCAATAATTATCTGAACCTGAACTCGCACGTCGCGGCGAAGAAGGATCCGAAGAGCCTGACTCCGCAAGAGGCGGAGGCGACGATGCCGGATGTGCGCGTCACGATGGCGCATCTTGGAGCGATGCGGGATCTCAGCCACGGTCTCTTGCAGAGCTACGACGAGGCGCTGAAGTAAGAGGCTGGTGTTGCGCGGATTTCAGCCTGTGTTGCGCAAACCTGCGCTGATGCCGTTGATGGTAGCGGTGATGGCGCGGTCGAGCTCAGCGGCGTCTTTCTGGAACTCGGGGTCGTTGCTGTCGCTGGTGCGTTTGCGGGTGAGGAGCTCGAGCTGTAAGAGGCTCATGGGGTCAACGTAGGGATTGCGAAGGCGGATGGAGTTGGCGAGCACGGGGTTGCGTTCGAGCAGCGTCTGCTGCTCGGTGACGGCGAGCACCATGCGGCGCGTGCGAGCGAACTCTTCTTCGAGCAGCGTGTAGACGCGATCGCGCAAGGCTTCGTCTTCGACGAGTGTGGAGTAGAGGCGGGCGACGCCAAAGTCGGCTTTGGCGAGCGCGAGCTCGACGTTGCGGATCATGTCGATGAAGAGCGGGAAGCTGCGCATCATTTGTCGAAGAAGTTCGAGGCCGTTGGGCGAGTTGTTCGCGAGCTGCTCGAGTGCGTAGCCGACGCCGAAGTACGCGGGCACGACGTGGCGCGACTGCATCCAGCCGAAGACCCAGGGGATGGCGCGGAGGTCGGCGAGTGAACGCTGGCGTGTTGCGGATTTGTCGCCGCGCTTGGCGGGGCGCGAGCCGATGCGTGCGTGCTCGAGCTCGGCAACGGGTGTGGCTTGCTCGAAGTAGTCGAAGATCTCGGGATTTTCGAGGATGTGCTGCTGATAGAACGCGAGTGAGGTCGCGGAGATCTCGTCGAAGACCGTTTCCCATTCGGGATCGATGGCGCCGGTGAGGTGGGTCTTCGGCTTCTGGTCGTCGCTGTTGGGGATGACGAGATCAGGGCGCGCGACGGCGTCGATGGCGGCGGCGATCATGAGCTCGAGGTTGCGCTCGGCGAGGACGACGTCGGAGTACTTCCAGTTAAGGACTTCGCCTTGCTCGGTGAGGCGGAGCTCGCCGTTGAAGCTGTTGAGCGGCTGTGCGTAGAGTGCGCGGTGTGTGGGTCCGCCGCCACGACCTACGGTGCCGCCACGGCCATGGAAGAGGCGCAGGTTCACGCCGCACTCGCGCGCGACCTGATGCAGCTCGCGGTGGGCTTTCCAGATCTCCCAGGTGGAGGCGATCATGCCGCCGTCTTTGTTGGAGTCGGAGTAGCCGAGCATGACCTCCTGGCGGCCGCCCCAAGCGTCGAGCAGCGGAAGGAAGCTGGGGCTGGTCCAGAGCTCGCGGCAGATGGCGGGTGCGTTGCGGAGGTCTTCGATGGATTCGAAGAGGAGGACGGGCTGCAGGCCGGGGTCGGAAGCGCTGCCTTCGACGTGGACGCCACCGACGCGCGCGAGCCAGAGGACGCGCAGCGCGTCCTCGGCGCAGGTGGCGCCGGAGACGACGTAGTTGGTGATGGCTTCGGGGTCCTGCTGCTTGAGCGCGGCGAGCATGCGGAACGTCGCAAGGACTTCTGCGGTTTGCGGTGAGAGCTCGGAGGGGAGTTGCAGCGGGCCTTCGGCGAGCGAGCGCTGCCAGGCGCTCAGTTCCTCGACGGCGGCGGCGTGCACGCGCGCGTGCTGGCGGAGATCGAGCGTGTGAAGATGCAGGCCGAAGGTGCGGACGGAGAGGATGAGCGGGTCGATGTACATCGCGGCGAGGCGCTCACCGTGGTTGGAGGCGAGCGAGTCGCGAAGGAGCTGCAGATCATCGGCAAACTCCGCGGCGTTGGCGTAGCCGGGGAGCGATGCGTCCTGGGGCAACTGCAGGTTGCGGTACATGACGCTGGGCGGGTCGCCACCGAGACGAAGCGTGAAGCAGGCGATGGCAAAGCGGGCGGCTTCGTTGGGGATGTTCTCAGAAGAGACTGCGTTCGCGCCGCGCAGACGCGCGAGGTAGTTGCCGAGACGTTCTTTCAAGGCGCCAGAAATGCTGGCCTGATGCTGCGAGCTGGCGAGCTGCTCGAAGACGATGTGCAGTTGCTCGAGGTAATAAGAGCGAAGCAGATTGCGGGCCATCGCGAGCGAGTCGGAGGTAGTGGTCGCGGTGACGAAGGGATTGCCGTCGCGGTCGCCGCCAATCCACGAGCCGAAGCGGATGAGCGTGGGCAGCGTGGTGAGTTGTGTGGGCGCTTCGGTGCTTTGCGGGAACTCGGCGTCGAGCGCGGCGGCGATCTCACGGTAGAGCGCGGGGATGGTGCTGAAGAGCGAGGCCTCGTAGTAGTCGAGGCCCATGCGGATCTCGTCGCGCACGGTGGGGCGCGCGTCGCGGACGTCGTCGGTCTGCCAGAGGGCGGTGATCTCGGCGAGGAGGTCGCGCTCGAGTGAGGCGAGCTCGGCGGGTGGAACGCCGACCTGGTCGATCTGTTCGAGGAGGTCGGAGATGCGGCGGCGTTTGAACATCACGCTGCGGCGCGCGACCTCGGTGGGGTGCGCGGTGAAGACGGGGATGACGCAGATGCGGGCGAGGAGCTCGAGTGCGGACGAGCGCATGTAGCCGGCTTCGCGGAGGCGGCGGAGAGTGCCCTGCATACTGCCGCGCTGAACCATTTTTGTTTTAACTTCGCCCACTACGTGGGGGTCGCGTTGCCCGTCGATGAGCATGCCGGCGCGGCGGCGGCGCTTGCGATGGTTTGTTTCGGCGAGATTGATGAGCTCGAAGTAGAAGGCGAAGGCGCGCGAGAGCTTGTGCGCGGTGGAGGGATCTTCGGCAGCGGCGCGGGTTAGCGCGCGAGCCTCTTCGAGACGGGCGCGGGCGGCTTCGAGGTCGCCGGCGAGCTCGGCCTCGCGGCGCGCGATGCTGGCGCGACGAAGGGTTTCGACCTTTTCGAAGAGCTCATCGCCGGCCTGCTCGCGAAGAACCTGGCCAAGCAGCGCGCCGAGAGAGCGAATGTCGCGGCGCAGAGGCGCCTGCTTGGAGTCGAAGTCGCGCGCTTCGAGCTCGGCGAGGCGGTCGGTCCAGCGTTCGGGAGTCCACAACGAGGGCATCTCTTGATTATGCAGTGTCGAGCGTGGTGGCGCGGGATGCGAGTTCAGGCGCTTGCGCGTTGGGCTTCGTAGACCTTGAGTCGAACGTAGGTGGCGCGGAGCAGCGGAGCTGGCACGTTGTGCGCTTCGCCACGCGCGAGGAGATCGCCGATGACGTGGTCGGCTTCCACTGGCGCGTTCTTGGTCGTGTCGCGGTACATGGACGAGGTGAGATCGGAGCCCGGGAGCGTGATGCGCTTGCGATCCCATGCGATGAGATCCGTCGGCGGCGCATAGCCGTTGGCGGTCGCGATGGCTATGCACTCGTCGACGGCGGCGTTAGCGAAGTCGAGGCCGCGAGGCACAGCAACGACTTCGCCGACCGTTCCCTGGGGAAGGATGCAGATGGTGTTGAGGCTAGCGAGGATGTACCACTTGTGCCACATGGCGGCGAGGATGTCGGGCGAGAGGATGATGTCGAAGAGTGCACCGGTGAGCTCGGTGTTGATGCGGGCTATGCGCTCTGTGTGTTGCCGAGTTCGTTCGCCGAAGGTGACGTCGCCGAGCTTGGAGAGCTGGAGGACGCGGCCGTCGGCGTCGACGTCGCTGTTGATGCGGCAGGTGCCGCCGATGACGTGCTCGGCGCCGAAGCGTGCGTCGAGCATGTCGAGCTGGCGCATGCCGTTGAGGATGGGAAGAATTGTGGTCTCGGGGCCGACGGCGGGCGCGAAATCTTCGATCGCGGCTTCGAGTGAGTAGGCCTTGGTGGCGAGGAGGATTAAGTCGAACGGCTGCGGCTTGGCGCGGAGTTCGTCTGCGGTGATGAGCTTTGCCTGGATGGTGGCGTCGCCGAGCGGGCTGATGATCTCGAGTCCGTTGCGGCGAAGTTTTTCGGCGCGCGCGGGACGGACGAGGAAGGTGACGTCGCGGCCGATCTGTGCGAGACGGCCGCCGAAGAATCCGCCGGTTGCGCCGGCGCCGACGATGAGTGTGCGCATGAGGTGATGGTATCGGAGAGCAGATCCTCTTCGGGAAGGACAAAAGACAAATACAGAGATCCTTCGCTCCGCTCAGGATGACGGCACATTTTGGGCGATAACTCGTGGTCGTTAGGAGTGGGTGTCAGGCGGTGGTTTGCTCTTCGAGTTGTGAGGCGAGGTCTTCCCACTCGGCAGTGCGGGTGGCGTGCTGCTCGCGGAGGGTTTCGAGCTCGGCGGCGAGGGCGCGGGCGGCCTCGGCGGTAGTGAAGACGGCCTGCTGCTGCTCGGCCTGCGAGATGCGCGCGTCGAGATCGGAGAGTTCGTCTTCGATGGCGGCGACGCGGTCTTCCATCTGTTTGAGCTTGATGGGATTCAGGCGCTTTGCGGTGTGCTTGGGTGCGGGGGTGACGGCGGCGAGTGAGCCTTCGAGCTCGTGGGTTGATTCCCAGGGCTCGGCGTCGAAGTCGTCGGAGGTGATGATGAGCGTCTCGGTGGGCTTCGATGGTTCGATGACAGGTGGTTCGGGAATCTTGCCAACCTGTGCGACAGGCTTCAGCATGCCGGTGGCGGCGTCGATACGGGCGCCGGTAGAGGCATCGGTTTTGACCTGCGCGGCGAGTGAAGCGGTGTCGGTGGGGATGCCGGTTTTGCGGAAGAGGTAGTCCTCGTAGTTGCCGGGATAGATATGGACGCGGCGGTCTTCTACTTCGAAGACGCGCGTGGCGAGGCCGTCGATGAAGTAGCGGTCGTGCGAGACGAAGAGCACGGTGCCGCTGAACCCCTGGATCGCTTCGAGGAGGACGTCCTTGGCGCGCATGTCGAGGTGGTTGGTGGGCTCGTCGAGCAGGAGGAAGTTGGCGGGCGAGACGAGCATGCGGGCGAGGGCATAGCGGTTGCGCTCGCCGCCGGAGAGCACGCCGAGGGTCTTGAAGACGTCGTCGCCGGTGAACATGAAGCAGCCGAGCAGCGAACGCAGGGTGACCGTGTCGACGCGCGGGTTGGCGCCGGTGATGTCTTCGAGCATGCGCGCGCTGCCGTCGAGAACCTTGTACTGATCCTGCGCGAAGTAGTCGGAGATGACGTTGTGGCCAACTCTGATTTCGCCGGAGGTGGGCTTCTCCATGCCGGCGAGTATGCGCATCAGCGTGGACTTGCCGGCGCCGTTGATGCCGACGAGAGCGATGCGGTCGCCGCGGTCGATGGTGAAGGAGACGTTTTCGAGGACACGTTTCTCGCCATAGTTTTTGCTGATGTTTTTGACGTCGAGCACGGTGCGGCCGGAGGCGATGGGCTGCGGGAACTTGAAGTGGATGGTCGCTTCTTCTTCGGGGACCTCGATGCGCTCGATTTTGTCGAGCTCCTTGATGCGCGACTGCACCTGCTTGGCTTTGGTGGCCTGGTAGCGGAAGCGGTTGATGAACATTTCGAGCGCTTCGATTCGTTCGCGCTGATTCTTGTAAGAGTTCATCAGCTGCGTACGGCGCTCTTCCTTCTGCACGAGGTACTTTTCGTAGTTGCCGTGGTAGACGTGCATGCGCTTGTTCCACACCTCGACAGTCTTGTTGACCGTGACGTCGAGGAAGTAGCGGTCGTGCGAGATGAGGACGAAGGCGTGCTCGTAGTTGGTCAGATACTCTTCGAGCCAGTTGCGCGATTCGAGGTCGAGGTGGTTCGTAGGCTCGTCGAGGAGAAGGAGTGAAGGCTTTTGGAGAAGAAGCTTGGCGAGCGCGATGCGCATCTGCCAGCCGCCGGAAAACTCTTCGGTGCGGCGCTGCCAGTCTTCCTTGGAGAAGCCGAGACCGCTGAGGACGGCGCCGACCTGTGCGTCGAGCGTGTAGATGTCGTGCGCGTGCAGGAGATCGGCGATCTCGGAGTAGCGGTTGGCGGCGGCGTGGTACTCGGGGGACTTCGGGTCCGCGTCGGACATCGTGTGCGTCAGCCGCTCATATTCGACTTCGAGCGCCCGGATCTTGTCGAAGACGGAGAGACACTCGTCGAAGACGCTGCGGCCGGAGAGCGCGAGGCCGTCCTGCGGGAGGTAGCCGAGGGTCATGCCCTTGGTGTGGGTGCGCTGGCCGTAATCGAGCGACTCGATGCCGGCGAGGATTTTGAGCAGGGTGGACTTGCCGGTGCCGTTGCCGCCGACGAGGCCGGTGCGCTCATTCGGCGTGATGAGCCAGTTGACGTCCTCAAAGAGCAGTTTCGGGCCGTATCGTTTGCCGGCTGCGGATAGTTGCAACATTCAAGAACCATTTTCGCATCTGTCGTAGCGGCTGGAACGCCGCACAGGGCTTTCAGCGCATCGAAACGAACTGGGGGCATTTGTGGCGGACCAAATAATCGACGAGCGGCCCACCGTGTCCGCGAATGGGCCGCCAAGTCGACCCAGGTGGTGGCGACGTACCTGGTTCAAGGTGGTCGTGGCGCTGGCCCTCGTCTGCGTTGGCGCGTTGCTGTTCGCTGCGCAGTACGCGATTCGTCATGCGGAACCCATCATTCGGGCGCGGGTAATCGACACGCTCTCGGCGCACTTTCATGCTCCGGTGCAGTTGGACCATCTGGACATCTCCCTGATCAAGGGCGTGGAGATTGGAGCAACCGGCGTTGAAGTGGAGGGGCGTGGGCTACGGATTCCCTATATAGGCGATACCGCTCAGTTGCAGACCGACCACAATGCACCGATGGTTTCCGTGGATCACTTCGCGTTTCGCACGCGGCTTCGCGGGTTGGTGCATCAGCCGACGCGCATTCTGGAGGTCGACGTCGACGGCATGGAGTTGCATATTCCTCCGGCGGAGATGCGGAAGCAGATCCTCGAGCCCAAGGACAAGCGTCACCAGCCTAAGATCTCGCTGCTGGTGAGCCAGATTCGTTGCAAGAACGTGAAGCTGTTCATCGACACGACGAAGCCGGGCAAGGATCCGATGGAGTTCGATATTCAGAAGCTGGATCTGCAGGACATTGGCGCAGGGCAGCCATTTACGTACCAGGCAGAGCTGATTAATCCCAAGCCGATCGGCGAGGTGCATGCATCCGGGCACTTTGGGCCGTGGAACGCAGACAATCCGCGCGACACGCAACTTGATGGAAGCTACAGCTTCAGCCATGCGGACCTGAACACGATCAAGGGCATCAGCGGCATTCTGTCGTCGCACGGACAGTTTGGCGGTGTGCTGGATCACATCACCATCGACGGCGAGACGCAGACGCCAGACTTTTCGTTGGATGTGAGCGATCATCCGATGCCGTTGCACACGGTCTTTCATGCGTATGTGGACGGGACCGACGGTGATACGTATCTCGACCCGGTGCAGGCGCGGTTGAAGGATTCTGACTTTACGGCAAGCGGCAAGGTGGTGCTGATCAAGGGACAGGGTCACGATATCCAGTTGAATGTCGACGTTCCGCACGCGCACATGCAGGACTTTCTGGAGCTGGGCGTAAAGACGCGCCCTCCGGTAATGAATGCGGTGATAACGATGAAAGCGAATCTGCACATTCCGCCGGGCGATACGCGCGTGCCCGAGAAGATACAGCTTGCAGGCAAGTTTCAGCTGCAAGAGGTGCGATTTAACAACCCTGCGATTCAGGACAAGGTGGATGGGTTGAGTGCGCGCGCGCAGGGCAGGCCGAAGGATGTGGCAGAGTACAGCACGGACAAGCAGGCCGAGGTGAGCTCGATGATGTCGGCTACGTTCTCCATCGCCCATGGACAGGTGAACATCAATGACATGCACTACCAGATCCCGGGCGCGCTGGTGCTGATGAACGGTGTGTATTCGATGGACGGCAATCTTTTCGAGTTCAAGGGGCACGTGCGCACGGATGCGACGGCCTCACAGATGGTGACGGGGTGGAAGAGCTGGCTGCTGAAGCCGGTGGATCCTTTCCTGAAGAAGAACGGCGCCGGGCTGGAGCTGCCGATCTCGATCAGCGGAACGCAGGGCGATGTGCACTTTGGTCTGGCGCTGCATGGCACGGCGGATGAGAGCAACAAAGCGATGGCTGAAGATCTGAAGACGAACCGGCAATCGATGCTGGCGGATGCGAAGGCGAAGAGTGAGCGCGACAAAGCCGACAAGGAAGAGGCGAAGGCCGACGGCAGCACGAACGGCAAGCAAACGAAGGCTCAGAAGAAAGCTGACAAGGAACGCAAGAAGGCGGAGCGTCACGAGGCCGAGTCACAGTCGCAGCAAGCTCCGGCTGAGCCGCCGAACCAATCGGCGCCGCAACCGCCGGGCGATCCACAGCTGCACCGGCACCCGCCCACGTCGCCGCAGTAGCGGGACAAGACATTCTTTGCCGCCCCTGCTAGCCTTGTGTGATGGCGACGCAGGGCGAGCTCTTCAACCGAGAGACAGCACAGCGTTCAGGGCAGCGGAGCGATGGTCCACAAGCTGTTCCCGAACCAGCGCCTGTGTGGCTGCAGCGGTTGAGCCTCATCGTGCTCGTCCTGTTCTGCTTTTACATCGGGGGACTGCTGACGATTCTGCCGTGGTCGCCGCGGTACTTCGACTCCAACGCGTGGCTTCTGGCGCACCCGGCGCTATCGGGATTCCTGGGCAAGTTCTGGATGCGCGGCGTGCTGAGCGGCATCGGGCTTATCGACATTTGGATTGGCGTGAGCGAACTGCTGCACTACAGGGATTACAGGCCCTGACAGGCGGGCGCGAGTACAGCTCTAAGGAACGCTGCGGGCTTTCGAGTTGTGCGAGTGGTGGTGAGTGTTCGTGGTCAGCTTGCGGAACACAAACTCCTGCAGCACGGCGCTGACGATGCGCGCACCCGTGATCTCGAGAGCTCCCTTAACTACGAGCCCGGCGCCGCGATCGATCTTTGGATAGTAGAGGTTGGTCATCGCGCTGGAACTGACGTCTCCGACGAGACTGGAGATGTTCATCTGCCAGTGACCGTTATCACCCTTCGCAATGAAGGGTGACGACATGGCGTGCAGCATGCGTGACTTCTTGCTTCCCGTGCCCTGATAGAAGTAGCGCGGGTCCTGATGAAACAGCGTGGGAAAGACTGCGCCGCCCAGGAAGATGTCGGTCACGGCTCCCGTGTAGGCCGCGCCGAAACGCTTCGCGTAACCGATGGCTCCCTGTTCGTAGTGCGGTGCCACGTCGGAGGCCTGATCGATGCCGGCGAGAAAGCCTGCGCCGAGAAAGCTTGCGGGGTCCGTCGAGGTTCGTAGAGAGAGTTGAAATTTGAGCTTTGGCGACAGTGGAACGAAGCGAGTGTCATAGGCGACGTAGAAATTGGGCAGGATGCCAAAGAGGCGCTGCCGCTCGGCCAGTTGCACCTGCTCGATGGCAACCTTCTCCGGCGTGGCGGCTGAGACTGAAGTAATTTCGGCTGCGACGATCAGCTTGACGCTCTGCAGATCCAGCATCTGGCCCGGTGTGAGGACGATCGCATCGGAATTCCAGTCGCCGAACCCCGAGGCTTTGATGGTGATATGGAGCGTCGTGCCGGAGGGCAAATCATTGAGGGCAAAGGCGCCGACGCCATTTGTCTTCACGGAGTAATCCTTTACCGACCCGCCGGCCACCTGAACTGTGGCGCCAGGGATCAGCGCATCCTGCGCGTCGACGACAATGCCGACGATGCTGGCAGCGCCGGGATCGGGGGCGCGGGTTTGCTGTCCCGCCGCAAGGGAAGCGGTCAGAGAAAGCAAGAAGAGGCCAATCAATCCGCGAACACGCATGGGCACGACTCGACCTTGGAGTGGTTGCCGATCAGGGCATAAAGCGGCATGATCGGCCGATCCACTGTTCACTTGTTCACGAGCGTACCCTCAATGCGCGACGAGGGAGGCTGGGAATTCATACAGTCGAACGACAGTCGCTCTAGGCATTCATGTCCGGACGCGAGAGAATATCTCTTGTGTCCAACGAACCCGAAACTACGACCGCTACGGAACCTGAACCGCTGGAATCTGCGCCGTTAGCCTATGAGAATGCAGGTTTTCTCGACTCTCCGGACGGGCGGCCGCTGCGCATCATGGCGGAGTACACCGAGCCGATGGCGAGGTTCCGCCGCGAGCGCGTCCAGGATACGGTGGTGTTCTTCGGCTCAGCGCGCTTTCGCGCTCTGGATGTAGCGAACGATGAGCTGGAGCTGCTGGATAACACGGGCTCAACGCAGGCGGCGCCTGAAGCAGAGCAGCCGGCGAAGGGCGATGAGCTTGAAAGCGGCGAGACCACGGAACTGAAGCGCAATCGCGCGGAGGCAGCCGTGGAGATGGCGCGCTACTACGAGGACGCGCGCAAACTGGCGTATCTGGTGACAGAGTGGGCGAAGGGTCTGCCTGGCCGCAGGCACCGCTTCGTCGTGACCTCCGGCGGCGGCCCGGGCATTATGGAGGCCGCCAACCGCGGCGCATGGGAGGCCGGCGGCAAGACGATCGGGCTCAATATCAAGCTGCCGTTCGAGCAGTATCCAAATCCGTACATCACGCCCGCGCTCAACTTCAACTTCCACTACTTCTTCATGCGCAAGTATTGGTTCGCGTATCTCGCGAAGGCGCTGGTGGTCTTTCCCGGTGGCTTCGGGACGCTGGATGAGATGTTCGAGTTGCTGACGCTGGACCAGACACACAAGCTCGCGAAGAAGATCACGATCATCGTCTACGGCTCAAGCTACTGGAAGCAGGTCATCAACATGGACATGCTCGTCGAGAAGGGCGCGATCTCACCCAAGGACCTCGATCTTTTCCAGTTTGCGGATACGCCGGAAGAAGCCTTTCGCATCCTGAAGGAAGGTCTGACGAAGAATTACCTCGACGGAATACCTGCGGAGCCTAGCGGCACGGGACCAATTCCGAACGAGCCCGCACCCTCGGCCGAAGAGCTGCTGGGACCGGGCATTGCACGTACGCGTTAGCGGTGCGCGAACGCTCTAGCGGTGGTAGAGCTCGCCAACATAGACGCTGTGCGGTGAGAGCCGCAGGTAGCCGGTGGATTGCGAGACGTGGTCGACGTGCAGCGAAGTGAGCAGCGGCCGCAGCGTACCTCCCGGGACGTGCAGGTGCGCAAGATCAGCGTCGAGCGAGATTTGGATGGGATGATCCGTCAGGTTGCACGCGACGATCACCGAGGCGACTGTGCGCGCACCTGTGGGCGCTCGGCGTAGCCACACCAATGCGCCTTCGCTGTCGTGATTCAGGAACGAGACAGAGCCGGTGCGCAGGGTCGCATTGCTGCTGTGCAACTCGAGAACGCGGCGATAGAAGTTGAGCAGCGATTCAGGGTCGTTGTCCTGGGTGAAGACGTTGGTTGTCGTGTCTGCTGCGTTCGCCGGTGAAGTGAGAGCGCGCGTGCTGAAGCCGGGGAGCGTATCAGGATCGATGGGCGGCGGAGCGGCCTCCGTGTTGAGCGCCACGCTGGGCATGCGCGGCTGCTTGCCGATCATTGACGATGGCGCAGGCGGAACGTACGGGTGGTACGCGCCGTAGATTTCTTCCCGGGGCTTCGGAGTGGCGGCGGCAGCCTGGGGTTTTGTGACGTTCGAAGGCGTCCAGCGCATGATCGCCGATGTGGAGGTGTTCGCAAGGCCGATCTCCTGCCCGTAGGTAAGTCCGATCGCGCCGCGCGAGCTGAGGAACAACGCCGCCAGGATTTTGTCGCGAACGCGTTGCTGTTCATCGTGCGGAGCGATCTGCAGCAGAGGCTCGCCGGCTGCGGGTGAGTCAGCGAGGACTAGCTTGGTGCGCAGCGTTGCGGCGTCCCACGTGGAAGCACTCACGGTGCCGTCGACAATTTCAGGCCCACTGCGCGGCGAGTTGGCCACAGCGGCGCTGACGGCAGGCGAGTCTCCGGAGATGACGATGCGCTCGCCCGGGAAGCTGTCGGCCAGTGTGCGGAGCTCCTGCAGAAGGAACACAGCCTCGTGGAAATTGGAGCGCGCGGCGACTGTGTTGAGCATCTGCGTTGGAACATAAACGCCAGCGACGCCGCGCCGTAGCCATGTGCGCGCTTGCGTTATCGCTTGCTCCGCACTCAGCGATTGTGACGGCGCCTCCTCGCCAAGCTGCACGAGAATGCGAATGTGAAAGCGGCTCGCATCACTGAGCAGATCGTCGAAGCCGGGGTCGCCCGTGCGCGATTCAATGAGCACCGCATCGACGCCGATGGACTGGAGGTAGTCGAGCCGTTGCGCCAGGCCGCGGAGATCGCCCGTGCCGTCGCCGTCAGAATCCTGGAACGACTGCGGCTGCACGCGATAGATGACCGCGGACTGCCACCACGACTGCGAGCTGAGGCCGGAGCCAACCCAGCCCGGACGCGCGAGGGTCTGTGCGGAGGCGAAGGCCGACAGCAGGAGCGCCGCGGTGACTGCGCTAGCGGAGCAAAGCCGAGTTCTCTTGCGACGTTCGTGAAGGGCTGAGGGCCGGGAGAAGATCTGCATAGACGAAACTGTCGCGCTCGACCACGTCGCCGAGCCGTACTTCGATGCTACGCGACTGGCCGCCGCGCGCAAACATGGGCCCGGCACTGACGAAGGTGTGGAACTCGCCGCGCTCGCCGCAGGGGTCGACCGTGGCGGGCAGCTCGCTGAGGAGCGCTTCGTCGAAGAGGCGCCCGGCGAAGCCTGCGTCGAGCTGGCGGGGATCGACGCAGACGAGGTGGGCGCGAACGCCGGCGGCGATTATCTCTCGCGCGAGATGATCCGTGGGAATGTGCCAGCAGGGGAAGATCGGCTCAAGGCCTGTGCCTGCGAGCCGCGCCTCGCGGTAGGCACGGATGTCTTCGAGAAAGAGGTCACCAAACGCAATCGCTTCGATGCCTTCGGCGACGGCGCGCACAAAGGCTGCGGCCATCGCTGCCTCATATTGCTCATTCGAGCACGGCCACGGCAGCGGTACAGGCCAAAGCGGAAGGCCGGCGGCCTCGGCCTGTTGCTCGAGCAGCTCCTGCCGGAAGCCGTGCATGGCGACTCGCCCAAAGTGCATGTTGATGGTGGTGAGCAGGCCAGCGACCTCGTACTGAGGCTGCTGCAACAGAAGGTGCAGCGCCCAGGCACTGTCCTTGCCGCCGCTCCAACTGACGAGAACGCGCTTGCCCATCCGAATCGGCCTAGAGACCCAACATGATCTCGGCAGCGCGTGTGCCGCGGCGGACGATCTCACCGTCGTTCGCCGTGAGGTCGTAGGCGATCTCGAGCATGCCGATCGGCTTCGTCTTCAGCGCGGCGATGTGCGCGTCGACCGCTTTGAAGTCGAGCGTGCCATCACCGGGCCACAGGTGCTCGTCCTTGCCGCTGCCGGAATCGCCGCCGTGGTTGTCGTGCACATGCAGCTCGAGCAGGCGGTCGGGAATCGAGGTGAATGCCTCGAACGCAAGGTCAACGCCGGTCTTTGCGGGCGCGCTGCTACTGGCTGGTGTGCCCTCCGCGAGGTGCGCGTGGCCGAGGTCCAGGCAGAAGCCCACGGTCGAAAAGTGGCCGACCCTTACGATCTCCACGAGATGTTCCGGCGTGGCGACAGCATTCGTCAGGTTCTCGAGCAGCAGCTTCACGCCAAGCGGACCGGCGAAAGCCTTCAGGTGCTCGATCGCAGTCAGCGAGTCGTCGAGCGCGCGTGTGTCCCAGCGGTCGTCCTTGCTTCCGAGGTGCAAGACGCAGGACTTGATGGGGATCTGCTCCGCAGCTTCGAGCGCGCGTTTCACCTCGTCCATTGCCACAATGCGCGAGGCCTTTTGCATGTCGATGAGGTTCAGCGTAGCAGCGGTGTGGCGGCTCCACGCGCTCTCGTCGTCCGCGGTGAAGAGCGGCATGTGCAGCGTCGGCGTCACCGGGTTGGACTTGAACCAGGTGGCTATCTCGCGGACGGCAGCGCGGTCGGTGTAGTCGAAGTGATGGCGCGAGGCGAAGAGTTCGATGGCCTGCGCGCCGGCGGAGCGTAGCGTGTCGAGCAGCGAGGTCGTGAGTTGCTGCGGCAGAAAGATGTGCGTTGAGATTCCGGGTTGCATCGCCTCTTGAGGGTATCGCGGAGCGGCGTGGATGCGGGAGAGGATTGTGACAAAGCTGAAAAACGGCGTGCGCAGATAAAATGCGGGCGGAGGGTTCGATGCGCGTTTTGATGCGGTGGGTGATGGTGTCTCTTGTGACGATGCCTATGGTGGCGCAGGTGCAATCGCCTGCAGAAGCACGTCCGGCGCAGGCTGCACCGAGCGCGAAGCCCGCGACGGATGCTTGCGAAGTGATGCGGAAGAAGCTCGACGACTGGCCACAGCTTGGCCGCTACGCCGATGCCAACGCCGCGCTTCCGGCAACAGAGCCTGGCCGTGTCGTCTTCTATGGGGACTCCATCACGGACGCGTGGACGCACAACGGCGGCAGCTTCTTCCCCGGTAAGCCTTACGTCAACCGCGGCATCAGCGGGCAGACGACCGAGCAGATGGTAGTGCGCTTCCGCCAGGATGTCATCAACCTGCACCCGCAGGCTGTCGTGATTCTCGCCGGAACCAACGACATCGCCGGCAATACTGGGCCGGAGACGCAGGCGATGATCGAAGACAACTTCCGCTCGATGGTGGACCTGGCACGCGCAAACAACATCCGCGTGGTGCTCGCGTCGGTGCTGCCGGCCGCGGCGTATCCGTGGAAGCCCTCGGCCGGCGATCCTGCGGAGAGGATTCGCGCGCTCAACGACTGGCTGAAGAGCTACGCGGCCTCGCAGAACATTACGTATCTCGATTACTACTCCGCAATGGCAGGACCGGATGGTGGCATGAAGCCCGGCATCAGCATCGACGGCGTGCACCCCAACGCTGCGGGCTACGCGATCATGGAGCCGCTTGCCGAGAAGGCCCTTGCGCAATAGCGAACGGCGAACCGCAAACAAAAAAGACCGGCGAGGTATTCTCACCGATCTTTGATTTGCGTTCGAATTAGTTGCTGCGCCGGCGCTTCCTGCGTCCCGCGCTGCGTCCGCCACCGGCCGACGATCCGCTGGAGCGCCCATCGCGCTGCTGTTTTCCTGCATGCGAACGCCCTGTGTCCGAGCTGCTATGCGTGTGATGCGACCCATGCTGGCGTGCATGATGCGGATGCGCCGCGCCATCCGCCTTCCAGGAGCGTGTCTCCATCGCCAGCAGCGCCGAAAGATCGTCGATCGGCTGCGCGGTCAGGTCGATCGGACGGTTGCGCTCTTCCTTGGCGAGGTTCTTGTCGGCCTCGCGCCACTCGAAGCTGATCTTCAACTCACGCTCCAGCTTCTTCGCATCGCCCTTCTCGAGCGGCGTGACAAAGGTCGTCGCAACGCCCTTTGCGCCCGCACGTCCGGTGCGCCCGATGCGGTGCACAAAGTCGTCGGAGCCGTTCGGCAGGTCGTAGTTCACGACATGCGCAATGTGCGAGACGTCGATGCCGCGCGCGGCCACGTCGGTCGCGACCAGCACGCGAGACTTGCCCTCGGAAAATTTCTTCAGCGCGGAGGTCCGCTGCGACTGCGTCCGATCGCCATGAATCGTCTCTGTCTTGTGGCCAAGCTTCTCCAGCTTGCGGCCAATGCGCTCCGCGCCGTGCTTGGTGCGCGAGAAGACGAGGAACGATCCCTCTTCCTCGTTCAGCATGCAGTCCAGTTGCGCGAGCTTCTGGTCCTGCATGACGGTGTAGACGCGCAGAGCGACGCGGTCGCTCGGGCGCGAGGTCTGGCCGATCTCCACGCGTACCGGCTTCTGCACGTAGTCCTTCACGATCTCGCGAATGTTTGCATCGAGCGTGGCGGAGTAGCACATCGTCTGGCGGTCTTTGGGGAGCGCTCCAACGATGCGACGGATCGCCGGCAGGAAACCCATGTCGAGCATGCGGTCGACCTCGTCGAGCACCAGCATGTCAACGTCACGCAGGTTGATGAGCTTGCGCTTCAGGTAGTCCTCAAGCCGTCCGGGCGTGGCGACGACCACGCGCGGTCCGCGCTGAATCGCCTCGATCTGCGGGGTCTCGCTCAGGCCGCCGCACACCAGCACGGCGTCGTTCTTGTTGACCGGCGAGATCTTGAAGTAGTGCTCCAGCACCTGCATCGCCAGCTCGCGTGTCGGCAGCAGGATCAGTGCGAGGATCGGAGACTTCTTCGCCTTCGTCGAAGGCTGCGAGATTCCCTCCAGCCGATCGATCATCGGCACCAGGAAGCTCAGTGTTTTGCCGGTTCCGGTCGAGGCAGTGGCAAGAATGTCATCGCCCTCGAGCGCCGGCGGAATGGCGCCCGCCTGCACCGGCGTCGGCTTGACGAAGCCCGCTGCGGTGAGGCGATCCTTCAGCGACTGGCTGATGCTGAAGTCCGTAAAGTGAAGGGCCGAAGCCTCGGTTTGTGAAATATGCCGCGCAACCTGCATCGGCGCGGGGTTCAAAATTGATTCAAGAGTCAATGAGTTCGACAAGTATTCCTCTGTTCGTAGCGGGAAGAGAGAGAGTGTCGGCAGAGACGCAGCTGCGTGCAAGCGCACGGTCGGCGTCATGGATTCCGGGTTTCAGCAAGGCTTTGGTTCTCTTCAGGTCCAAAGGGTCTCTATCAAGCTGCTGCTGCACGGCGAGGCCTGTCCGATGACGGCCTCCAAGCCAGAGCAACCAACACGCAAAGCCCTTTACGATGCTTAGCGGAAGGAGGAAGCGCTCGCGGTCTCTGGCCAGACTCGAATCCATCGGGAGTCCGTTCCCGCGGCGCTGCGTAGTTTTGTACGCGGTTTCAGTATAGCACAGGCTGTGCACCACGTTCAGTGCAGTGGTCTCAGGCTGCTAACCTAGCTTTATACCCTTTGGAATCAGCGCTCACGGAGCAGCCATGCGACTCCTTCACATTGGTGTCTTGATCACGACCCTTTTGGCGCCGCTTGCCGCGCTCGCCGCAAAGCCCTGGCCCATTCGCGCCGTCATTGTGACCACCTTTGAGACCGGCAACGACACCGGCGATGCTCCCGGCGAGTTCCAGTTCTGGGTCGAGCGCGAGCACCTGGACCAGGTCATCGACTTTCCGGGTGGCGTCCACCCGCTGCGCACGAACAAAGACCACACCATCCTCGGCATGGTCTCCGGCACGACGCTCGTCAACGCGACGGCGAGCATGATGGCGCTCGGCCTCGATCCGCGCTTCGATCTCACGCACGCCTACATCCTCATCAACGGCATCGCGGGGATCGATCCGCATATCGGGTCCGTCGGTTCGGCAGCATGGGCGCGCTACGTTATCGGCGATGTTGCGCGGGAGATCGATCCGCGCGAGGCGCCGAAGGATTGGCCCTACGGCATCTTCCCGACGAACGCGAAGCAGCCCAACCCGCCCACCCTCGACGACCCCGTGTGGCACCGCTCCAACCTCTTCACACTCAATCAAAGCCTCGTGCAGTGGGCCTACGATCAGACGCGCTCGCTCAAGCTGCCTGACGACCCCGCCGTCGCTGCCTTCCGTGCGGAGTACACCGACATGCCCAAGGCGCAGCGGCCGCCGTTCGTGCTGATCGGCGACACCTTCGCCTCCGACTACTACTGGCACGGCACCATCATGACCACCTACGCCGAGGACTGGGTGAAGCTGTGGACGCACGGCAAGGGCGTCTTTGCGACGACCGAGATGGAAGACTCTGGCTTCCTCAACGCCATTGATCGCCTCGACGAGATGAAGCGCGTCGACCGCAATCGCGTGCTCGTGTTGCGTACGGGCAGCAACTACTCGATGGAGCGCCCCGGCCACGATGCTGTAGAGTCCGTCAGCGCACCTTACATTGGCAAGAACCTTGCGCTCGAGTCGGCCTATCTCGTCGGCTCGACGGTCATCAACAATCTCGTCAGCAACTGGCCCACCACGCGCGACCACATCCCCGGCAACTAGCTCTCAAACAACAGCTGCTCGTAGATCTCCGCCGTTCCCTCGTCGAAGCAGCAGAACTCCACGCGCTCCACGCCGCACGCATCTGCCTTCTCGCGGCACACGCGCACGGCAATCTCTGCCGCAGGTTTGCTCGGGTAGCCATAGATTCCCGTCGAGATCGCCGGAAACGCAATTGTCCTTACGCTGTGTTCACGGGCAAGTTCCAGCGCGCGCCGATAACATCCCGCAAGCTTCTCCGCCTCGCCGCGCGCGCCGCCATCCCACACCGGCCCCACCGCATGAAACACCCATTTCGCCGGCAGACGGAATCCTGGAGTCGCCTTGGCATCGCCTGTCGCGCAGCCATGCAGCGCTCGGCAGGCCGTCAGCAACTCCGGCCCGGCTGCGCGATGAATCGCTCCGTCAACACCGCCGCCGCCCAGCAGCGACGTGTTCGCCGCATTCACAATCGCATCCACCTCGAGCCGTGTAATGTCGCCCCGCGTGACCTTCAGCTCCGCCATCGGTCTGACTCCTCTCAGCACGCATCGTCGTCCTGCGAAATATTCTCAAACCTTCACACTCCGTTTACTCTCCTTCGCGGCTCCGTGACTAGCCTTGCTCCCATATACACGGCCCCTCTGATTCCAACACCCGAAGGCGAGCGAATATGGCGTCTGCAACGAACCCCACTGGTCTCGTCACTCCTCCGTCCACCAGTTCACTTCTTGACGACAAGCTCGCGCAATCCTCCGGCAGCAAAGCCGGCAAGTGGGGCTCGATCGTCGGCGGTGCGATTCTCCTCGGCGGCCTCATCTACATCGGCACCCGTCTCGCCTCCGATCTCTCCATCGTTCACTCGGCGTCTGTCTTTCCCTACATCCTGCTCGGCATCGCGCTGATGATTGCCCTTGGGTTCGAGTTCGTCAACGGCTTCCACGACACCGCCAACGCCGTTGCGACTGTTATCTATACACACTCGCTCGACCCGCACATCGCTGTCGTCTACTCCGGCGTTCTCAACTTCGTCGGCGTGCTGCTCAGCTCGGGCACCGTCGCCTATGCCGTCATCACGCTGCTTCCCGTTGAGTTGATCCTCAAGGTCAGCGCGGGCGCCGGCTTCTCCATGGTCTTCGCACTGCTCGTTGCGGCTATCCTCTGGAACCTCGCCACCTGGTACAAAGGCCTGCCCGCCTCCAGCTCGCACACCATGATCGGCTCCATCATCGGCGTCGGCATTGCCAACCAGTTGATGCATGGCCACTCCGGCGTAAGCGGCATTGATGTCTCGCAGGTGACGAAGGTTTTCTCCGCTCTCTTCTGGTCGCCGCTGATCGGCTTCGGCGCAGCGGCTATTCTGTTCTTCCTCTTCAAGCTCGTCGCGCGCGATCCGCGTCTCTACAAGGCGCCCGAAGGCACCGCGCCGCCGCCGTTCTGGATCCGCTGCCTGCTCATTCTCACCTGCGGCGGCGTCAGCTACGCGCACGGCTCCAACGACGGACAGAAGGGCATGGGCCTCATCATGCTGATTCTCGTCGGCACCGTGCCCACTGCGTATGCGCTGAACCACGCAGTCGGCCGGCGCGACATCGTCAACTTCGCGGCCGTCTCTGCGCAGACCTCCCGTGCCGTCCAGCGTTACGTCGATCCGAATGTCACGATCGGCGACGCCGGCCCCGAGCTCGAACGTTTCGTCTCCACGCACAAGTGGCTGCCTGAGACCACGCTCGCGCTCAGCCAGCAGATCACCGACATCCGCAACGAGGCCGTCAACTATGGCTCACTGAGCGACGTCCCCGCCGGCATGCAGTCCAACGTCCGCAACCAGATGTACCTCGCCAGCGAGGCCATCCGCCTCATGCCGAAGTACGGGCCGAAGATGTCCGCAGCCGACGCCGGGGTCCTCGTCAACTATCGTGGCTGGCTGGACAAGTCCACGAAGTTCATCCCCTCGTGGGTGAAGGTGGCTGTCGCACTTGCGCTCGGCCTCGGCACGATGATCGGCTGGAAGCGCATCGTGGTCACGGTCGGCGAGAAGATCGGCAAGACGCACCTGACGTATGCACAAGGCGCGTCGGCAGAGCTCATCACCATGGCGACCATCCTCGGCGCCGACCACCTCGGCGTTCCGGTCTCGACGACGCACATTCTCAGCTCCGGCGTTGCGGGCACAATGGCCGCCAACCGCAGCGGCTTGCAGCTCTCCACCGTGCGCGACATCGCGCTGGCGTGGGTCTTCACGCTGCCGGCTGCCGCGCTGCTCTCCGCCTCGCTCTATTGGCTCTTCAGCCGCTTCGTTCACCAATAGGGGCTAGGTTCTAGGTTCCAGGTTCTAGCACCTAGTACCTAGCACCTGGAACCTCGCTAATACGCCAGCGACACCGCATCGCAGCGCATCTCGCTCGCCGCCGTGTACACGCGGTCGTCGTGGCCGTCATAGTGAGACTCGCTCACCTCGATGCACTCGTAGCGCCCGAAGCCTCCGTCGCTCGCGCCCATCGGCCAACCCAACGCGATGAGCTTGTCGCGCGTCGCCTTCGGCACACCCGCCTCCAGCCGCAGAATGCCCTTCGGCCCCAGCCCATGCGGGTCTTCGCCCATCGACTGCGAGGAACCCTCGTGGTGCCAGCGCGGGCTATCGCTCGCCGCCTGCGCATCCAGCCCATAGTCCACGCGGTTCACGATGATCTGTGTCTGCCCCTGCGGCTGCATATCGCCGCCCATCACCCCAAAGCTGATCCACGGCTTGCCGTTCTTCGCCGCGAATCCCGGAATGATCGTCTGGAACGGACGCTTGCCCGGCGCGTAGATATTCGGATGTCCCGGCTGGAGCGAGAACAGCTCGCCGCGATCCTGGAACATGAACCCCAGCCCGTCTGCAACAAGCCCCGACCCCATGCCGCGGAAGTTCGACTGGATGATCGACACCATCATCCCGTCCTTGTCCGCCGTCGTGAAGTACGTGGTGTCGCCGTGGCTCGGCGCCTGCCCCGGATAGATGGGCGTCAGAATCGAGTCCAACTTGATCTGCTTCGCGCGTTCCTTCGCATAGTCCTTCGAGTTCAGCCACTCGATCGGCACCTTCGAGAAGCGCGGGTCGGCGTAGATAGCGTGCGCGGTCTTCATACGCCAGCCGCTTCGCCTCAATCATCACCTGCAGCGCCTCCGGCGACTGGAAGCCATACCCCCGCATATCGAACTGCTCGATGATGTTCAGCATCTGCAGCGTCGCGAGCCCCTGCGTGTTCTCGCCCATCGCATACACCGTCACCCCGCGATAGTCCGACTCGCAGCGGCGTCGGCCACACCGCCTTGTGCGCCGCAAGATCAGCGCTGCGTCATCCATCCGCCGATGCGTTTGAAGTACTTCTCAATCGTGTCCGCGATCGGCCCGTCGTAAAACGCATCGCGTCCGCCCTCGGCAATCATGCGGTACGTCTTCGCGAGATCAGGATTGCGCCGGACCTCGCCCTCGTTCGGCGCGCGCCCGCCCGGCGCATAGGTGTGCAGCATGTTCTGCGTCTCTTCGACACCCGCGCCTGGCCGCAGAAACGCCGCCACATTCCGCTTGATGTACCAGCCGATAATCTGCGGCGCAGGCGACCCGTTCGCGCACGCATGGATCGCCGGCTCGAACAGCTCTGCCCACTTCAGCTTGCCGTAGCGCTGGTGGAGCGCCCACCATCCGCCCAGAGCTCCCGGCACCGAAACTGCAACCGCACCATATGGCGGAATCACATGCTTCCCATCCACTACGACCGAGCGCTGCTGCACCGTCTCCAGGCTCAGCCCCTTCGGCGACGCGCCCGAGCTCGCCATCCCTTCCAGCTTCTGTGTCTTTGGGTCCCACACAAACGCGTAGCAGTCGCCGCCCAGCCCCGAGCTCACGGGCTCCACAAACCCCAGCACCGCATTCGCCGCCACGGCAGCATCGGCTGCGCTGCCGCCGCGCTTCAGAATGTCGATCGCCGTCTGTGTGGCCAGCGGATGCGCCGTTCCCGCTGCACCATTCAAGCCCATCGCCGCCGAGCGCGTCGCAAAGCTCGCACCCGCCGGCCGGTCGCCCGCATGCACATCCGGTCGCACGAACTTCTCCTGCCCCGCCGCCTGAAACTTTGGCAGTTCCGCCTCGGCCTGCGCGCCGTTCGGGCTCTGTGCATCCACATTCAAATTCGGCAGCAGCGCCGCTCCTGCGGCAGCGGCGGGCAACGTTCGAAGAAACTGACGACGGCGCATTTGTCTCGCGATCTCCTCAGACAAGATTTGCTGTCCAAACTAACACCCCGTCCGCGTTGATACACTCAAGCCTGTCCGCAATGAGTCTCAAAGCCAAGATCGAAGCCGTCATCTACGCCTCCGAAGAGCCCGTCACGCTCGCCCAGCTCGTCAGCCTGCTCGGCGAAGAGGCACAGGTCGAACTCACGCCCTTGTCAGCCAGCAGGAGTCGCTCCCGCTCGATGAAGCCGCAGCGGAGTCTGTTGCCGGCGCCGCAACGCTCGACGAGCCGGTTGAAACCTCCGCGCCTTCAAGTGAAGCAGTGGCTGTGCCTGCAGAAGCTCCTGCCGAAGCAGCCACTGAAACGGCTGAGACGACTCCTGAAACCGACTCTAAAGCCGAAGCTGCCGCCTCCGCGCGCAAGCAGAGTCAGGATGCCCGCCGCCTTCGCGACTACTTCCGCTCCATCCTCGACCAGCTCATCAACGACTACGCGTCCGACGAGCGCGGCCTTGAGATTCGCGAGGTCGCCGGCGGCTTCCGCTTCGCCACCAAGCCCGAGTACCACGACGCCGTCCGCGGCTTCGTCAAATCCCTCAAGCCACCGCTGAAGCTTTCGCTGCAGGCGCTCGAGACCCTCGCCGTCATCGCGTACAAGCAGCCCGTCACCGCGCCCGAGATCTCCGAGATTCGCGGCGTCGACTCCGGCGGCGTTCTCGGTTCCCTGATGGCGCGCAAGCTCATCAATACCGCGGGCCGCAAGCAGGTCATCGGCCGCCCCATCCTCTACAAGACCACCAAGGACTTCCTCGTCCGCTTCGGCCTCAAAGACATCAACGAGCTTCCCAGCATCGAAGAGTTCGAGAAGATGTCGGCGGAGTTCGCCGAAGCTATTCAGGAGGAGATCCCCATGCCATCCGCCGAGGGAACCCGCCGGCGCTCCGAAGAGGACGCTGGCACCAACGTCCACGAGTCTCAGGCCGACGGCGAGCCGTACAGCGAAGAGAACCTCAAGACGAGGGCCCTCCCGGCGCCGTCCCGGACGACGCCGCCGACGAGGTTCTCACCGACGGCCGCATCTCCGGCCTTCCGCCCAACTATGCAGCCGAAGACGCCCCGCTCGACGAAGCTGAGGACAGCCCCGCGCTCGACGCCGAAGTTCAGTCCCGCGAAGAAGACAACGGCGCCTGATTTGAGGTCCTGCGTGAGAGCATGGCTGGCATGAACCGGAACTGGTTTGGGTGGTTCGGCCTTCTCGGTCTCTGCGTGTTCTTGAGTTTTCTGGCGTTTCCAAACGAAATCGACGCGGTCCCTTACCGCGTCGCGTCCATCATGTTGATACTCGCCTTAGCAGCGAGCATCGTGTGTCCTGCGATCGCGAGCGTTCGTTCCAGCAAATGGTGGCTCGCTGTTTCCATATGTGGACTGGCAGCCGCGGTACGCTTCCTGTGGATCATCGCGGCCTGAACCACTATCTCAATACAGGGCTTTAGCCCCGCTATGCCTTTCTCACTTCGGCGGCCTATACTCTCTGCCATCCGCACCAGGTTGTAGCGGATTCCCAACTCCGATGAAGCCCTTCTCCGACATCCCGCCGACCGACCCGCCCGACTTCGTGCCGGATGACGAGCCCGATGTTCCCCTCGCCACACCCGAAGGCGATGCTGAATATCCTGCCGACCAGCCGCTCGAACCTGACGCCGTTCCGCCCATCGAACGCCCGCGCGGCAACGAGCCGCATTACACTCTTCCCCTCCGCAAGGCCCTCGACTAGCAAATCGCCGTTCTCGCCATTAGCTAGAAAGTCGACACCATCCTCGCCAACACACGAAAGGCGCAGCCAATGAGGCTGCGCCTTCGAGTTTTCAGTTGCTTCGTCAGGTTAGCGGGGTATGGGGGGAGGCGTGGGGGTGGTTTGCGTGTTGGTCTGAGTCTCGGTGTGGGTGCGGCTCTGCCCGTCCGGGCTTACCGTGTCCTGCGAGCTCGTTGTGGTGCGCTGGCCGGCGACCGGGTTGCCGTTGGCGTCATAGTGGCTGGCATCGGTCTTCTGCTGCGTTGTCACGGTTGTTCCGTCCGGCAGCGTGGTCTGCTGCGTCTTCCTCGCTTTGCGCTGTGTCTGGGTCTGGGTTTGTCCATAGGCATCCGTCGTCGTCGTGCTTTGTGTCGTCGACTGGGTGCTCTGTTGGTTCTGGGCCAGGGCGCCCGCGGTCAGAAACGCGAACGAGAGGGCGGTTGTTGCAATGGGCTTCAGCAATCGCATATGGGTCTTCTCCTGATGCTGCTTCCGGGGGCCCGGCTTTGATTCATGTTCACTTCCGGAAACGGCTACCGGAGCCCCGCACTTCCTGCGGCTTGATATCAGCCACGAACTTCTTGGATGGCGGCAGGCTCGCGGATGAGGCCCGTAAAATCAGCGATTTTGCTCGTATCGCGGGGCGATAGAGCAGCGATTGGTTGCCCACCTGCCCCCTCCCCGGTCTTTTTGCGCAAAGTCTTCACAATAAAAGCTTTAAGCTCGGACTTTAGTTTGCAAAGTCTTGAAAACAAAGAGTTGTGATGTTTACAGGCATTGCTGCTATCAAAAGCCCAGCAACGTGGAAGCCTTTGGGGCGACAGTCACGGGCGTGAGGAAGAGGAAGAAGGCCGCATAATGATGTTTATGAAGCGAGCGATGAAGGAGGCGGCCGACTCTCCGCGCAGCGGCGAACGGCTGCAAAAGATATTGGCGCAGGCTGGGATCGCGAGCCGCCGGGCCGCCGAACAGATCATCCTCGAGGGCCGCGTCCAGGTGAACGGCGAGACCGTTACCGAGCTCGGAACGAAGGCTGATCTCAGCCGCGACCACATCCGCGTCGACGGCAAACTCCTTCACGGCCGCGAGGCGGAGCGCTACTTCCTGCTGAACAAGCCCCGAGGCTACGTGACTACCATGGAGGATCCCGAAGGCCGCCCCACGGTCGCCAACCTGCTCGCCGAGTCGGCGCAGAAGAAGGTGACGGGCGAGCATAAGCGCCTGCCGCGGCTCTATCCGGTGGGCCGGCTCGACTACCTGAGCGAAGGCCTGCTGCTGATGACCAACGACGGCGGTCTCGCGAACCGGCTCTCCAAGGCCAGCAACGGCGTCCAGAAGACCTACCTGGTGAAGGTCTCCGGCAAGCCCGCAGCAGAGGCTCTGGATCATCTCCGCCGCGGAGTCATGATCGATCGCGGCCGACTCAACGAGGTTCGCGCCGGACGGCGTGACCGCATTATGACGCAGCCGGCGAAGATCGAGCAGGTACGCAGCGGCGACAACCCGTGGTTCGAGGTGACACTGACCGAGGGCCGCAACCGGCAGCTGAGGAAGATGTTCGAAGAGGTCGGCCACCACGTCGAGAAGATCCGACGCATCGGCTACGGCGCGCTGACGCTCGACGTGCCGCCCGGAGGCTTCCGTGAGCTGACGACAGGCGAGGTTCAGGCGCTGAACAGGGCGGCCGCAGGCAAGTCGGTGGAGCGGAAGAAGATCCTGCCGGAGGCAGCGCAGCTTAAAAAGCCGGTGCCGCCGAAGAGGACGAAGAGGAAGAGGCTGGGTGGCGCTGGCAGTGGGTCGGTGCGTTCTGGTTCGGGACGCGCGCCGCGGCGGTAATGGACACGGCTCGCGAAGAGGCTTCGCGAGCCGGGCCTTACAAACCTAGCTGATTAGTGGGCCCACTCGATGTGGCTGACGACCAGTGTCGACGGGCACTTGCCGGTTTCTGCGCCGAACTGCGTTGCACCGCCGGTCTGGCGGCCGGGCTTCAGCGGCTCCATGAGCAGGTCGCGGCCGGTGGCCTGGTTTTGTTGCACGGACGAGGTGTAGCTGTAGGTGAACTCCAGTGAGCGCAACGTGGTGCTGCCGTTGTTGCGGATCATCCAGGTGCACATGTTGTCGTTGACCTGGCTGAAGCTGACCTCAACACCGTTGGCGTTGGGCAGGGCCATCCAGGGGCTCCAGGTGGCGCGGGTCGCGGCTTTGGCCAGTGAGGGGACAAAGACGGAGATTGCGAGGGCGATGAGGGCGACTTTCACGAGTTTGAGCATAAGAGCCTCTCTTAACAGCGA
This sequence comes from uncultured Acidobacteriaceae bacterium, assembly GCA_963713395.1. Classification (GTDB taxonomy): domain Bacteria; phylum Acidobacteriota; class Terriglobia; order Terriglobales; family Acidobacteriaceae; genus Granulicella. The sequence goes on from CAVQLS010000005.1 coordinate 783,295, forward strand.
ATGGCGACGTTCTGAATCCGGCGGTCTTGCTACAGGCTCGGGAAACTCCATCCGGCTCAGAAGCGCTGCCTTGCGAACCAGGTTTTGTTCCTGGCATTCGCGAGTGTGCTTCAAAGGGCCAGCAAATACGAGTAACTCGCAAGAGCCTTGGACCTTAGTGGTATGACCTAGTCCGAATTGGGGGTTGCCAAATTCGCTTGTTCGTGCTGCTGGTAAATCTGAGTATAGAGGGCCTCTGAAACGGCGCAACCTGTCTTTTGGTCACACTTTTGTAACGTCACCGGAAAGTGACCGATGGGGGCAACCTTTTTCGTGTGGTCGTCGCGAAATGTTGTTGATGGAACGGTCGCAAGAAACAACCGACAGGTCGTATTGCCCCTCCAATCCTGTCGAGGTGAATTTATGCGCAAGTTGAATCTCTTTGTACCAGCGATTGCCGCGGCTGCCCTGGCTTTTGGCACAGCGGTTCCCAGTTCGGCGCAGGTGTCCTTTGGGGTGAATATCGGTCCGGCCCCGGCGTGCCCATACGGCTACTACGACTACACGCCGTATCAGTGCGCGCCGTATGGCTACTACGGACCGGAGTGGTTCACGAATGGGGTGTTTATCGGTGCGGGTCCGTGGTATCACGGCGGACACGAATTCTACGGCCACGTGAACAATCACTACGACCCGCATTACGGCTATCACGGGGCATATCCCCAACATGGCGAGCACTTTAACGCTCACAACAATTTCCACGACTTCCACGGAAACGAGATGCGCGACGGTCGCGGGCACGATCACGATCACGACGGACACGGCCGCTAGGGATCGCTACGAATCACGGCAACACGGCGGGGTGACCTGAGGGTCACCCCGTTTTGCCGAGCAGACGGAAGGCTAGCTCCAGTCGTCGCGGACGGAGGAGTCGTCGGCCATGACCTGGTCGAAGTGGTCGGCTTTCTTGATGAGGATGTCGCCGAGTTCCTCGGCCTGACGCAGCAGAATCGCCTGGAGGCGAACCAGTTCCAGTATGGCGAGGAAGGTGCAGATCAGGGCGCGCTCGGAGCGGGTGTTCTGCAACAGCTTGCGCAGGCTGATGGGGCGGTCCTCCATCGTGAGGCGGCGCTTGACGAAGTCGATCATCTGGCCGACGGTGACGGTGTCCTCGTCGATGTTGTGGACGGGGCGGTCGCGGAGGCGCTCAAGAATCTCCTGAAAGACGCGGACAAGGTCGACGGTGTCGGCGGCGATCTCGCGCTCCTCGTCGGTCGACTCGATGCCCTGATCTTTGAGGAATTGCTTGAGGCCGGGCTGGGTCCAGGTGGCCTCTTCGATCTGCTGCTTCTGGCTGAGCATCTGCGCGGCGGCCTTGAAGCGTTCGTGCTCGAGAAGGCGCTCGACGAGCTCGCGGCGCGGGTCTTCGGCGTTGCCGAGGTCGCCGAGCTCCTGCGGGTCGCGCGGCAGGAGCATGCGGGACTTGATGTGGATGAGCAGCGAAGCGGTGTAGACGAACTCGCCGGCAGAGTCGATGTCGGTCTGCTGCAGGTGGCGGGTGTATTCGAGGAACTGCGCGGTGATGCGCCCGATGGGGATGTCGTAGATGTCGATGTTCTGCTTGCGGATGAGATCGAGCAGGAGATCGAAGGGGCCGTCGTAGACCAGGCCGACGGTGACGTTGAAGGGGGATTGTGAGGCCTCTTCGGGTTCTTTTTTGGCGACGGGCTTCTTCGGCTCTTCAGGCGGCGGAGGTTGCTGCGATTCGAGGCGGAAGGGCTCTGCGGGTGCGGAGGCGTCCGCGGGAAATACAGGGTCTCTCCGCTCCGCGGCTCCGCCGCTCCGGTCGAGATGACAGAGTTATTTGAGGCGTCCGCTTCGAGATTCGAGTCGCGAGATTCGAGTTGGGAGTCTTGGGATTCGCTCGGGTTGAGCTGGTCTTCCGGCATGACTAAGACAGTCCCATGGCGTGTTCGACTTCGGCGAGCGTCTCGGCTGCGCGTTTTGTGGCGCGTTCCTTGCCGTTGGCGAGGACGTCCTTGACGACGGAGGGTCGGCGCTCGAGATCGCGGCGGTGATCCTGAATCGGCGCGATGGTGCGGATGATGGCGTCCGCCGCCCAGCTCTTGCACTCGATGCAGCCGATACTGGCCCGAGTACAGCCATCGTAGACCTTGGCGATGGTTTCAGGGTCGGAGAAGACCTTGTGGAGATCGCCGACGGGGCAGAGGTCGGGGTTGCCGGGGTCGTCGCGGCGGACGCGCGCGGGGTCGGTGACCATGGTCTTGAGCTTGGCGCGGAGGTCGGCCTCGGATTCCGAGAGCGCGATGGTGTTGTTGTAGCTCTTGGACATCTTGCGGCCGTCGAGCCCGGGGAGCTTGGGCGAGGGTGTGAGCAGGACGTTGGGCTCGGGGAGGATCTCGCGGCGGCCGAAGGGTGAGAGCTTCTTGGTCTGCTGGGCGGCGGTGAAGAGCTGGTGTGGCGTGAAGTCGGTGCGCGTGGAGTCAGGGGGCTCGCCGGCGAGCTTGCGGGCCTTCTCGAGGATGGCGGCCATCTCCCAGGGTGCGGCCTCGGGCGAGAGGATGAACTCGCCAGGGTAGAGGCCGTTGAAGCGGCGGGCTACTTCGCGGGTGAGCTCGACGTGCGCGACCTGGTCGGCGCCGACGGGGACGAAGTCGGGCTTGTAGAGCAGGATGTCGGCGGCCTGCAGGAGCGGGTAGCCGAGGAAGCCGTAGGTGTTGAGGTCCTTCTCGGTGAGCTGCGCCTGCTGGTCCTTGTAGCTGGGGACGCGCTCGAGCCAGCCGAGCGGCGTGAACATGCCGAAGAGCAGCGCGAGCTCGGCGTGCTCGGCGACGTCGCTTTGCTTGAAGATGACGGAGCGGCCGGGGTCGAGGCCGGCGGCGAGGAAGTCGAGGGCGATCTCGAAGATGTTCTGCTGTACGCGGGAGGGGTCGGCGTAGTCGGTGGTGAGGGCGTGCAGGTCTGCGATGAAGAAGTAGCAGTCGTAGTCGTGCTGAAGATGGACCCAGTTGTGCAGCGCACCCATGTAATTGCCGAGGTGAAGGCTGCCGGTGGGTCGTATGCCGGAGAGTACACGGGAGCGCGGTGCTGTGCGGGAAGGATGCGGAGAGCTCATGGATTCAGAAGTTTTAGGATACCAGCGGCTTAGGCCCCGCCAAAGATGGTAAGGAGCTGATTGAAGATGGCAAGCAGCGGATTGACGAGCGCGATGATAACGCCCATACCGAGAAACATGAAGGCGAACATCAGATACAGACCGTAGCGCTGGTATGTCTGCGCGGCGTTGTAAGGGAGATAGTGCAGCATAATCTTGCCGCCATCGAGGAACGGCAGCGGGAGAAGGTTGAAGACAAAGAGCAGCAGGTTGACCAGGATGCAGAAGTAGAGAAACAGAATCACCGGGAAGATCGCCGGCATGGACGGTACGCCATTAATTTGGCGTTGAGCCAGTGGGCGAGCGATACTGGAGCGAGAGCACGGCGTCAGCTTGGGTGTGCGCAGAATGATGAGGATGACGAGCGCAACGATGGCCGCGAGGAGTTGTGCGGCGGGGCCGGCAAGGGTCGCGATCATTTCGTCGCGCGAGGGCCGGCGGAAGTTGCGGGAGGTCATCGGGACGGGCTTGCCCCAGCCGAGGATGAGCGGCGTGAAGAAGATGTATAGCAGCGGCCAGATGACCATGCCGAACAAGTCGAAGTGCTTGGCCGGGTTCATGGAGATGCGGCCCATCATGCGGCCGGTGGGGTCGCCGAGGCGGTTGGCCATCCAGGCCTGGGCGGAGTCGTGCAGCGAGATGGAGAGGACCATCACGACGAGCTCAAAGATGACCAGAGCAAAGGTGAGAGGCATCGTCTCCTAGAGTAACGGAGGGCCGTCGCGTAATTGGGAATGTGGAGTCGAACTATTTTGTTGTGAATGATATTCAGGGGGCGTTAGCATCCGCCGATGACCCCAACTACATTGCAGGTGTTCCAGAGTTACGCAGACGCGTGGAACCGGCACGACGCGGACGCGATCGTCGCCACTTTTGCCGAGGGCGGAACGTACGCCGATCCGACCACGCCCGGACCGCTCACAGGCGCGGCGATCGGCGAGTATGCAAGCGGGCTTTGGAGCGCGTTTCCGGATCTCTCGTTCGAGATGGGGCGAATGATGGAGGGTGAGGGCGGGGCGCTCTCTGCGGAATGGGTGATGCGGGGAGTGAACACCGGTTCGATGATGGGTTTGCCGCCGACGGGACGTCCGGTGGAGGTGCGCGGAGTTGATATTGCCGCGGTTGAGGACGGGAAGCTGCGCTCGGTGCAGGGATACTTCGATGCGGGGGCCGTGCCGCGGGCGCTGGGGCTGGATGTGATTGTTCAGCCGCACGCGATCGGGCCGTTTGCGTTCGGCACTGGAATTCGCGTGAGCAACGGAAACAAGACGGTGCCGGGAGCGTTCGGCATCACGTTTATCTCCGCGCGCGACAAGCAGGACGAGATGGCGATCCGCGAGAGCAGCCGGAAGATTTTGGAGGAGCTGCTGGCGATTCCCGGATTCATCAGCGCCGTTACGGTGACGGTCGGAGACCGGATGATGACGATTACGGCGTGGGAGACGCCGGAGTCGATGAAGCCGCTGATGGCAATGGGCGAGCACCGTGCGGCGGTCGGGCGGTACTTTGGGTCGTCGGACTACGGCTATGGTGGCATGACGGGCGTGTGGGTGCCGCACCATCTCGGCGCGCGGCGCGTGCGGTGCCTGGAGTGCGACAAGATGGCCTCGGTTGAGGTGCCGGATGGGAAGTGCACGTGCGGGTCGGTGCTGCCGGAGCCGCTGGCGTATTGGTAGAGGCGCACACTACTTGGTGAGTTTGGGTTTGGCCGGGATTCCGAGGGCGACGGTGTGGGCGGGGATGTCGCGGGTGGCCAGTCCGAAGGCGCCGAGCATGGCGTCGGGGCCGACCCTGGTGCCGGCGAGCACGGTGGCGTGGTAGGTGATGCGGGCGCGGGGGCCGATCTCGGTGCGGAGATTGGAGACGTTGCGCTGGTCGATGAGATCGTGCGTGTGGGAATAGATGTTGGCGTAGTCGCTGATGCTGGTGCCTTCGTGGAGGGTGATGCCGCCGCGGTCGTCGAGCAGGACGTAGCGGTGAATCCAGCAGTCGTCGCCGATCTCAAGGTTGTAGCCGTAGCTGAACTGGACGTGCTGGAAGATGCGGACCCGCTGGCCAAGACGCGCGAAGATGTGACGGCCGAGCATGGCGCGGAGGCGCTCGCCGAGCCACTGGTTGGAGCCGAGGGGGCTGGTGTCAAACTGCAGCCAGAGCCAGATGAGCGGTTTGCGCGGGTAATAGCGCGCGGGGTCCATGTCGCCGTAGTACTCGGGCTCGAGGGTGATGTTGCGCGGGTCGAGGGCGGAGCGGAGGATGGTGCTCGCGGACTGCGGGAGGATGTTGCGAAGGGTGTCGCGGACGATCTCGGAGCGGGCCTCGTAGGTCGTCTCGCGGGTGAAGCTCGAGTCGAGCGAGGCGAGCCATTCGGTGTAGAGATGCACGGCCTCAGAGGTGGGGTGAGGGTCGCGGTAGTCGAAGACGGGCATGAGGTGGGTTACTCGATGGCGAAGACGGCGTAGACGGTGGCGGATTTGGTGATGAGTTCCGGCGCGATGGCGAGCGGGGCGACGTTTCTGGATTTCGTCGACAGCGTAGCGCTGCTGGTGTTCAGTTCGACGTTGCCGAACCCCATGTTTGCAAAGATGCCGCGGGGTGGCGACTGATTGCTGGCGTAGACCAGGGAGCCCAGCTTCGCGCCTAGGCCTTGAGCCATCTGGCTGGCGATCTCGCGTGCATGCTGGAGGGCCTTGCCGGCGGCCTCAGCCTGCAGGGTCTCGTCGTGCCTAAGCTCCCACTCGATGTCGCCGCTATTGTTCGCTCCGTTCGCGATAGCGACATGAAGGGCGTTCGCCGCCTGAGATGCCGGGACAGTAATGTGCCAGGATTGCGAAAAGGAGAAGCGAAGTCCTTCTGCGTAGCGAGTCTTGTCCTCCTCACTGTTAGGGTCGATCGGACCAAGCCGCTGTCCTGTACTGGTGATCGCGTCCTTGGGAACCCCAGCTGCCGTTAACGCGGAGAAGACGGCATTGGAGGTCTTCGACGCATTGACGTAAGTGCTGTCCTGATCCTTGCCCCACGAGGAAAAGCCAACTGTAATGACGGCGGTGTCGGCGAGGGCCGACGCGTCAGCGCTGGTCGAGATGGCGATGGTTTTGTTCTGCTGACTGACTTGGATCTGCTGGGCGTTTGCCGCCACGACGGTGCAGGCGAACATGACTGCAAGCTTCAACGATTTCATTTGTCCTCTCGGTGTTTGAGAAGGTAGGTCGAGCCGCTCAGAGGCGGGGGTGCGGCGGAGGTCGAGATATTTGTAACGTGCCATAAGAGCGTTTACTCGATGGCGAAGACGGCGTAGACGGTGGCGGCGGTCTCGATCTGGCGGTTGTTGATAGCGAGCGGGGGCGCTGCTTTGGCCTGAAGGCCATTGCTTACGGCCATCATCGGCATAGGCCGAATGGGTGAAGCCTGGACCTCATTGCTGGCATAGAGCAACTGGCCAAGGTGGACGCTGAGGCCGTTGGCCATGGCCTGAGCCTGGGCTTTGGCTCGCTGCAGGGCGTGGGCGGCGGCTTCGGCGGAGGCGGCGTTGGGATCGCTGAGGCTCCAGTCGATCTGACCGGACTTGTTGCCGCCGGCTTTGGCGGCAAGGTCGATGACACGGGCGGCCTCGGCGGGCGTGGAGCGGACGGTCCAGCTCTGTTGGGCCGTGAAGGCGTGGGAGTCGCGCTCGGCGGGTGTGAGCTGGTTGAGCTGATAGGGCTCGGTTGGGCCGACGGACTGCTGCTCGCTCTCGATGGAGTCGTTGGCCACGCCGGCGGCGCGGAGGGCGTCGATGATGGCGTTGGAGGTCTTCGCGGCCTGGGTGTAGAGCGCGGCCTGCTCCGGGCCGAAGATCTCGTAGCCGATGTGCACGGTGGCGACGTCGGCGGGGCGGATGACGCGGTCGGTGGCGGTGATGGCGATGGAGCGGACGTTCCTTGGCTGCGAGGACGACTGCGAGGGCTGCATGGGATCCTGGGCATGCGTCGCAGCCGGAGTGGCAAGAGAGGTGAAGGCGAACAGCGCTAGGGCGAGAGGAGCGAGAGCTTTGGTCATTGGTCTGCTGGTCATTGATCCTCCTGGCGTTCGAGAAGGTCGGAGAGGGTTTCTTTGTGTCTGGGCTTGGCGGTGGCCTTTTGTTTGGGGTCGGGTAAGGGGCGGGAGGGCGGCGGAGTGCCGAGGCGCTCGCGGGCGTTGGCCTTGACGGCTTTGGTGGCCGAGAATGTCGCCTTCTTCACCTTCGCCATTTGCCAGTCGACCTCCCCGAAGATTCAGCGTACCCCAGAGTTGCATGGGGGATGTAGCATACTTCGCGGAACTTCCGGCGGGGAGCTTCGGCATCCTACCGCTTAATACGAGACGCTCGGAGGGGAGCATGGAAGAGCGCGATTTCTTTGATGAGAGGACCGAGCAGCGGAATCATACGATGACGTGTCCTCACTGCGGCCAATCGGCAGAGTATCAGTTGAGCTGGCTGATCCGCAGCAAACGGCCTCAACTTCCGCGGGGAGCCGACGAGCGCGACAAGGCGCGCTTTGCGAAGGCGCAGAGTTACATGGTCCGGCGGGACGACATGGTGGGTTGCAAGAACATCCGTTGCCGCAAGCGATTTGATGTGGCGGGGATTCAGTCGGTGGCATTTTTGTAAACGGGCCGGCGATGACCGGCGCCGGGGGCTTGTGGTGTAATAGAAGGCGTTAGCGATGCCTGCTGCGTGGATGCGCGGCGGTGCGGCGCGAGTATCCCGAAGGAGTCGTAAAGAGAATGGCGAACACCATCCTGCCCGCAGAAGAGCGCGACCTTAGCCCGGCGCAGATTGATCAACTCGACCGGCGCCGGCGTCGCGGACAGCTGTTGCTGGTGATGGGCACGCAGTTTCTGCTGATCGCGATCCTAGTGACGCTGTGGGCGGGACAGGATGCGACGTACTCGCCGGGCTGGGCGCACCCGATGCTTTACTGGGACATCCTGCTGTTCGTGCTGGCTGCCATCTGCTACGTGTGGGGAGTCAAGCTGCGGCGCGGGCTGAATGAGTTTTTCAGCTATTGAGAAACAGCCGGAACAGTTTTGAAGATTTTCAGCGCGGCGAGCTTCGGCTCGCCGGTTGCTTTTTGCGGTGGGCAGGGGCTGCACGTTCTGTGGCGGGCCTGCTATTGTGGCTCGAGTTCGAGCGGAGGCAGGTGTGGCGATTGGCATTGGTGAGGTGGTCGCGCTTGCGTCGATAGAACTGGCGGAGCCGCTTCACTTCTCCGTCGCCGAGATGGTGGCGCTGATTGGGTTTTGTGGGCTTTCGCTGGGCGTGTTTGCGTGGCGGATGCGACCGATCGCCGCGAACATTCTGCATGCGAAGAAGGATGTTGGTTATTCGCTGACGCATGTGGGACGGCGGGTGTGGGAGTTCTTCTCCGAGGTGATTTGCCAAAGCAAGGTCATCCGGCAGCGGCCGCTGCCGGGGTTGGCGCATGCGTTTGTGTTCTGGGGATTTCTGGCGTTCGCGCTGGTCACGACGAACCATGTGCTGACCGGCCTGCGGATGGGCGTGTTGCAGCACACGGGAGTTGTGGGGGACTTGTATTTCGACTTTGTCGCTGTGTGGGCGCTGTTGGTGGCTGTGTCGATTGCGGGACTGTTCGTGCGGCGGTTCTTCGTGCGGCCGCGCTGGCTGGGAGAGAAGGTCTCGATTGAGTCGGGCGTGATCGCCGGGCTGATCTTTTTGCTGATGGTGAGCTACCTGGCTGCGTTCACGCTTCCTGCGGACAGTGTGGCGCTGAGGGCATGGTGGTGGGTGCACACGCTGACGCTGCTGGCGTTTCTGCCGATCATTCCGGGCACAAAGCATCTGCATCTGGTGCTGAGCCCGCTGACGGTGTTCTTGAAGCGTGATGGCTTCTCGGAGATTCCGAAGCTGGATGAGTCAGAGACGGAAGAAGACTTTGGGTTGCTTGCAGGGAAGGATGTAACGCAGATCATTGCGCTGCAGGCATACAGCTGCGTGGAGTGCGGGCGATGCACGGAGCATTGTCCTGCGGCGAACACGGGAAAGGTGCTCAACCCGAAGGAGATTGCGCTGGGCGTGCGCGAATACCTAAAGGAGTTTGGTCCGGCGAGCGACAGGCCGCTGCTGAATGAGCTGCGTGAGGGTTCTGAGAATCCGTCGAATCCATCACCGGATAATCCGGCGGCGAACTGGCTGTCGATGGAGGCGGCGTTCGAGTGCACGACGTGCGGGGCGTGCGAGTTTCAGTGTCCGGTGGGCGTGCAGCATCTGCCGATCATTGTTGGGCTGCGGCGTGGCGCGGTGAACACCGGCGCGTGGGAGGACAGGTACGGTACAAAGCTGTTTCTGGCGCTGGAGAAACAGGGCAATGCGCTGGGCCTGTCTGCGATGGAGCGAGACAAGTTTATCGAGCGCGAGCAGTTGCCCATCTTTGATGGCACGCAGGAATATTGCCTGTGGCTGGGATGCATGGGTGGCTACGATCCCAAGGGGCGCGAGATCATCGCGGACTTTGCACGCGTGATGCGGCACCTGGGCACGAGCTTTGGTGTGCTGCGCAAGGAGAAGTGCACGGGTGATCCGGCGCGAAGGCTGGGGAATGATCTTGTGTTTGGCTCGCTCGCGGAGCAGGGGTTGAAAGCCTTCGCGCAGGCTAAAGTCCAGAAGATTGTGGCGATCTGTCCGCACTGCGTGCGCACGATTGCGACGGATTGGCGCGAGTATGGTGTGGCTCCGGAGATTGAGCATCACTCGGAGTTCATGGCGCGGCACGCCGATCTGCTACCGCAGAGTGATGGCGGCGCGATTGTCTATCACGATCCGTGCTACCTGGGACGATATCGGGATGTGTATGACGAGCCACGTGCGGTGGTGAAAAAGAGTGGAGAGCTGGTGGAGGCCGAGCGGCATCGCGAGCGGAGTTTTTGTTGCGGTGCGGGCGGAGGGCTTGCGTTTCTGGGCGAGGAACCCGGCGAGCGTGTGAGCAATGTTCGCGCTAAGGAGTTGCTGGCGACGGGAGCGAAGACGATCGGCACGGCGTGCCCGTTCTGCAACACCATGTTCCGCGATGCGACGGCGGCTGTTGCGGGTGAGGCGCCGACGGCGGTACTGGATATCGCGCAACTCACGGCGCGTTCGCTTGTGAATCCCGCGCCAAAGACAGACGAGACGGCGATGCGATAGCCTTCGGTTGCGCGCGTTTAGTGCGACGGAGATTCGATGAAGATTGTTGTGGCGGTGAAGCAGGTGCCGGAGCGCGATGCTCCGGTGCGTGTGGCAGGGGATGGGTGCGGCGTCGATGCGGGCGATGCGTGGACGATGAATGAGCCCGATGCGTATGCGCTCGAAGAGGCGCTGCAGTTGAAGGAGCGCGTGGGCGAGGGTGAGGTTGTTGTGCTGTCGGCCGGGCCGGAGCGCGTGGAGTCGACGCTGCGCGAGGCGCTGGCGAAGGGTGCGGATCGCGCGCTGCATATCGTGACCCCGGAAGAGGGTGCGGGATCGTTGGCGGGGCGCGACACGCTGGGTGTGGCGCAGATGCTCGCGGAGGCTGTGCGCGGAGAGTCTCCGGATCTCGTGCTGACGGGATTGCAGTCGGATGACCTGGGCGCCGGACAGACGGGTGTAGTGCTGGCGGAGTTGCTTGGGCTACCGCACGCGACGCTGGTGCTGAGCGTAGAGGCGAGCGCGGGTGCGAAGGAGATTCGCGTGAAGCGTGAACTCGAAGACGGGTGGTTTCAACACATCGAGATGCCGCTGCCGGCGCTCCTGACGATTCAGTCGGGAGGCAACCGGTTGCGTTACGCGACGTTGATGGGCATCAAGCGCGCTCGCTCGAAGGAGACGAAGCAGTCGGAGGCTACGCCTGCAACGGCTCGGCATGACGAGGTTGTCCGCGTGGCCATTCCGGAGCGCACGCGGCAGACGGAGATTCTGACAGGTGCTCCCGACCAGATTGCAGCGAAGCTTGTGGAGCGGCTGAAGGCGGAGGTGGGAATCTGATGAGCAGCGTTCTTGTGGTGATGGAGCAGGCAGGGGGCGGAGGGTGGCATCGCATCAGCCGTGAGGCGTTGGCCGCGGGCAAGCGCCTGGCAACCGAGATGAAGATGCCGTGCGCGGCGGCGGTGCTGGGGACCTCGGATGCGCTTGCGACACAGACGACACAGCTTGCAGGTGAGGGTATTGCGCAGGTGTGGGCGGTGGAGCATCAGCTGCTGGAGCGTTACACAGCAGACGCGTTTGTTGCTGCTCTGCAGCAGCTTGTCGCGGAAGTGAGGCCAACGTTTGTGGTGTTTCCGCATACGTACCAGGTGCGCGACTATGCACCGGCGTTGGCGACGCGGATGAACGATGTGCTGGTGAGCGATGTGATTGCGATGCATGCCGAGGATGGAAGCGCGACCTTCACGCGGCAGTGGATGGGCGGCAAGTTGAACGCGGAGTATCGGCATATAGGTAGCGGGCCATGCTTCGTATCGGTGCAGGCGGGGAGCTTCAAGGCGGAGACAGCCGATGCCGGGGCTGCTGCGGGAGAGGTGAAGCAGTTTGTTCCGAAGCTGGAAGCTGCGCAGATTCGTACGAGGCCGGGAGAACCGTTCCGCGAGGCAGCGCGCACGGTGGATCTGGGATCGGCGCAGGTGATTGTGAGCGTGGGACGGGGCATTGGCGAGCAGGACAATCTGAAGATTGTGGAGGAGTTGGCGAACGCGCTAGGCGCGGAACTCGCGGCATCGCGGCCGATCTGCGATGCAGGGTGGCTGCCGATGGAGCGGCAGGTGGGGAGCTCGGGCCAGACCGTGGCGCCGAAGGTGTATGTCGCGGTAGGGATCTCAGGGGCGATTCAGCACCTTGTGGGCATGAAGGGCGCACGCACCGTGATTGCCATCAATAAGGACCCGGATGCCCCGATCTTCGAGGTGGCGGATGTTGCGGCAGTGGGAGACTTGTTTGAGATTGTTCCGGCAGTGACGCGCGCGTTGAAGAAGTGAACTACGCCCACGACGCAACGCGACTGAATTTGTAATTTTGTTACCAACTGCGTCCGTTCGTGGGGAAATCGCGTCATACTTGATGTAGCGTGCGACGGATGACCCAACGCGAGCTTGGCGCTGGAGCGCGGCCCATGTGGCTGCGTGTCGCAGCGATGCTTTGCGTGCTGCTGGTTGGCGTCGCTGGTATTGCGCAGGCTGCGCACATTCACGGCGAGTGGCTTCCGAGTTCAGCGACACAGGTGGCGGCGCATTCAGCACTCTCACCGGCATTGGCTGAGGATGCCTGCCCGCTCTGCGTTGCGATGCACTCAGCGCTGCCGGTGACGGGTTTTGCGGCGCTGCTGGTAGCACTGCTGCTCGAGTGCAACCTGCTGCTGGTATCGACGCATAAGCCTCGAACGCTGTGGTACTTCGCCGCATTCAGCCGGCCCCCGCCCTCCCGCTAAATTTTAGAGCCCTTCCTGTGACGCCGACGCCGCTTCTGATGAGCGATGCGTTGGCTTCACCGTCCGCTCTTCCGGCGTCCGCGAAAAGAACGCCGGTGGCTCTTCGCCGGATCGTTAAGCTTTCCGGCTTCTGCCTATGAGACAGGGGTCAGTCCTATGAAGACATTTCGAATTTGCCGCCTGCTGTGCGGTGTTGTGAGCGCTATCGCGCTCACCTTTGCGGTCGTCGGCCACGCGCAAAGCAACTCTGGATCAATAAGCGGCGCTGTTACCGATGCAACGGGTGCGGTGATCCCGAACGCCAAAGTCACGCTCGGGAACACTGTGAGCGGGTATACGCGCACGGAGACCACTGACAACGCGGGGCACTTTCAGTTTGTGAATGTGCCGTTCAATCCCTATCAACTGACGGTTGCGGAGTCTGGGTTTCAGATGTTCAGCAAGCGCGTTGAGGTGGACTCGACTGTCGCGCAGACGATTCCCGTGGCACTGAAGGTTGCCAGCTCTTCGACGGAGGTAACAGTCGAGGCGCCGGTGGACCTGACGGAACAGGACCCGATCGCACATACGGATATCGATCGCTCGACGATTCAGCGAATGCCGATCGATAGTAGCTCGTCACAGCTGAGCGCAATTGTGACAACGCTCTCGCCGGGCGTTGCAGCTGACTCGAATGGATTGCTGCATGGCCTCGGGGATCATAACGAGGTGTCGTTCTCCATCGATGGGCAGCCGATTACGGATCAACAGAGCAAGGTGTTTTCGAACCAGGTGCCGGCGTCTGCGTTGCAGTCGCTGGAGGTGATCGAGGGAGCGCCGCCTGCGGAGTACGGAGACAAGACGAGTCTCGTCATCGTGGCAACGACGCGGTCAGGCCAGGGGGTGACGACGCCTACCGGCGAGGTCTCGCTCTCCTACGGGAACTTTGGAACCAGTAATCTTTCGGCGGAGCTGGCGTATGGCGGAGCGAACTGGGGCAACTTCATTTACGGGAGCGGGCTGCAATCCGGACGATTCCTGGATGCACCAGAGTTTGCGGTCTATCGCGACAAGGGCAACGAGGAGAACCTGTTCGATCGTTTCGATTACATAGTGAGCAATGTGAGTTCGATTCATACCAACGCGCAGTACACGCGTTCGTGGTTTCAGACGCCGAACAGTTACGACACGGAGTACGGGTACGTGCAGAACGGCCTGACGACCGGGCCGACAGACCAGCGATCGAAGATCGAGACGGTGGATCTTTCGCCGACGTACACGCGGACGTTCGGGACCAAAAGCGTATTGAACTTCGCGCCGTACATCCGGCGGGACTCCTATAGCTACTATCCGAGTAACAATTTACTGAACGACCTGGGACCAATTCAGCAGGAGACCGCGATTCAGGACCGGTCGTTGACGAACGCGGGCGTGCATGCGGATATCTCGTACGTGAGCGGGCACAACAATGTGAAGGCCGGAGGGATGTATCAGCAGACGTTCCTGCGCGAGAACGACACGCTGGGGATTGTGGACCCGGCGTTGAATGCGCCCTGTGTGGATGCCGACGGCAACCCGGTAACCGATTCGTCGGGCACTCTTCCATGCGACATGAGCGGATACTCAGTGAACCCGAACTACAACCCGGTGCTTGCGCCCTATGACCTGACGCGCGGCGGAACAACGTACACATGGCATGGCCGCACGGATGTGAAGCAACTGGCGCTGTATGGAGAGGACCAAATCACTGCGGGCCACTGGCTCATCAATGCGGGGATACGCGGAGATATTTACAACGGACTCGCGATCCAGAAAGTGGCGGAGCCGCGGCTGGGTGTTGCCTACAGCGTTCACAAGACAGGGACAGTGTTGCGTGCGTCGTATGCGAGGACGCAGGAGACGCCGTTCAATGAGAACCTCGTGCTCTCAAGCAACGGGTGCTATGACCCGGTGCTGAATGGAATCTTCAGTACACTTGGGCCGTGCAATCCGGCGCCATTCAATCCTGGCTTCCGCAATGAGTTCCACGCGGGACTGCAGCAGAGCGTAGGGCATCACTTTGTGCTCGACGGCGAGTATATCTGGAAGTACACGCACAACGGATACGACTTCAGCGTGCTGGGTGCGACGCCGATCACGTTCCCGATTGAGTGGCACAACTCGAAGATCCCGGGCTGGACGCTAAGTGGAACGCTGACGCCGGTGAAGGGGTTGTCGGCGCGCCTAACGATGTCGTCCGTGGCCGCGAGGTTCTTCAATCCGCAGATCGGCGGTGTGGGTGCGACGGTCGGAGCGCCAGGCGGGTATCCATTCCGCATCGACCACGATGAGAAGTACAACGAAAACTTGCATTTCCAGTACAACCTGCCGTTCCATAAGAGCCTGTACTACTCGTTCAACTGGCGCTATGACTCGGGCCTCGTGGCTGGCTCGGTCCCGTGCTACAACGTCACCGACCCGAATAGCTTGTGTGCTCCGTACTCCATCACGGTGAACGGACAGCCGGCGATCGATCTGAGCAGTCTTACAGCTGACGAGCAGTTCCAGGCGGGGCTGACCTGCAATGGCGTGAAGGCGACTCAGACAACGCCCATCGCGGGAAACGTCTGCCTCGCGAATGAGTTGACGTCGAAGCTGGTCAGCATTCCTGCTCCTAACACCGAGGATGACGACCATAATCCGCCGCGAATTCAAGGGCGCAACCTGTTCGATATGGAGATGGGCGATGACAACATCGCGCATTTCGGGACGAACGAGCGCTACAAGTTCGGCGCGAAGCTGACAGCCATCAACGTGACGAACAAATATGCGCTCTATAACTTCCTCTCAACCTTCTCGGGCACGCACTACGTCACTCCGCGCGCGGTGACAGGGGAGCTGGATTTCCGGTTCTGAGCTTGACGCTGCCGTGAGACCATACAGTCTTAATGGGTAAGCAGATCCCGGAAAAAGAAAAGTCAGTGAAGCTGCGCCTGCTGAGCCTGGCAGGCGCAGCAGTAGCAATTTCGTTGTTACTGCTCGCCTGGTACGGACGAAAACCTGACACGGCCACACTAACTATTCTGGGCAATGCAATCGTCTCGCCCGCCGGGACAGACTCCACTCTCTACATGCAGATGGGGGAGTCCGCGTTCCGCTCGGGGCATCGAATCTATCCTCAGCTCTTCTTCACCGATCACCAGAAGTTCATCTATCCGCCGACCTCGCTCTTCCTGATCGAGGGGCTCAATGCGCTTGGAGCTCATGGGCTCTCGTCAGAGCTTGCGTGGAAGATCATCCTGTGGCTCGCATGGGCCGGATGCGTAGCGCTCGGCGTGTTGTTCTATCGGCGACGGCGCCCGCACGCCACTGTTTTTGAACTTGCCGCCATCGCAGTGCTCGGAATTTTATTCCTTCCCTTCGCGGAGGCTCTCTATCGGGGGCAGGTCCAGATACTGTTGACGTTCCTTTGGGAATCGAGTGCCTTGCTTTGGATGCGGCAGAGGAAAGGCTCCTCGGGTTTCGTGCTCGCGTTAACGTGCATGTTCAAGCCGCAGCTGGCGATCTTTCTTTTGTGGGGCGCCCTGCGTCGCGAATGGCGGTTTACGGCGGTATTCGTGATCACGTGCGGCGTCATAGTCGCGTGCTCCATCGCGCACTTCGGGATGACAAATCATTTGGACTACATTCCGGTGCTCAGTTATCTCAGCCGTCACGGCGAGGCGCTTTGGGCAAATCAAAGCATGAATGGCCTTCTCAACCGGCTGTTGCGAAATG
Organism: uncultured Acidobacteriaceae bacterium; assembly: GCA_963713395.1. GTDB lineage: Bacteria > Acidobacteriota > Terriglobia > Terriglobales > Acidobacteriaceae > Granulicella. The sequence continues at coordinate 799,594 of CAVQLS010000005.1, forward strand.
GCGATCCTGTCTCGTGGAGTTATACCGTCTATCCACCCTATCGACCCGCTATCTACATCCTGAGCAGCTGCTTTTCAACCCTTCTGGTTGTTGCAGGGTTGTTTTTGCCGTGGTTCCTTGGTTGGGCCAGAACGATTGCAGATTTTCTGCTCTTCGGGTGCGTGGCAGTCCTGATGTCGCCCATCGCCTGGGAGCATCACTACGGCTATTTTTTCTTTCCAGCAGTACTCCTGCTGGCGGCGGCAGATCGTCTGCCGAGGCAAGCGTGGTTCGTGCTGTGCGCGTGTGTGCTTGCCATGTCGAACCGCTGGCCGCCGCTTGATCATCGTCAGCGTGGACCAATCAGCCTTGCGGGAGATTATCTGTTCTTTGCGGGCATCCCGGTCTGCTGTTTGTTGTGTGTCTATGCATCACAATGGACGGCGCGGCCCCGACGAGATGTAAGTCTCTAGCTTCTCTTCCAGCGAACGCCGTCCTTGGAGTCCTCGAGCAGGATTCCCTTGGCGAGAAGCTCATTGCGGATGGCATCGGCGCGCGCGAAGTTGCGCTGGCGCTTGGCCTGAGTGCGCTCGTTGACCAGCGCCTCGATCTCCGTGTCGGTCAGGCCTTCGCTGCCGAACTTCGCGATCACCTCGGGGTCGGCATCGCTGAGCCGGCCCTCGGACTCTGCCCACGCGAGAGCGCTGCGAGTCAGATCGGCGTCGCGGTCCTCAAGCACAGCGAAGATGGAGTCGAATTTCGCAAGGAGTGAGAGTGTTGCCTCTGCATCGGCACGCGTGAGGCGGTTTTGATCCGCCGCGGCGTTGACGGCGCGAAGTACGTCGAAGATGGCGGCACGTGCTTCGGCGGTGTTCAGGTCGTTAGCAAGAGAGGCGACGAACTTCTCGTCACCGGTGCGAATTGCGTCAGCGACCGTGGGGTCGCCCGGGGCCTCGGGCCAGCGGCCGTCGCGGATGCGTGCGTCAAAGGTGCGCAGGCGCTCGATGGCGTTCGTTGATTCGCGTAGCCCATCGAAGGTGAAGTTGAGCTGATGGCGATAGGGGACGCTGAGCAGCAGGAAGCGAATGGCCGACGCACGATAACCCTTCAAGAGCAGGTCGCGAAGGGTGTAGAAGTTACCTTCCGACTTCGACATCTTGCGTCCTTCGACGAGCAGGAATCGCACGTGAAACCAGTGGCGCGCGAAAGGCTTGTGCGTTGCAGACTCGCTCTGTGCGATCTCGTTCTCATGGTGCGGAAACATGAGGTCTTCGCCGCCGGCGTGGAGATCGAAGGAGTCGCCGAGGAACTTCATCGCCATGGCGGAGCACTCGATGTGCCAGCCGGGCCGGCCGTCCCCGAGCACGGTCTGCCATGATGTCTCGCCAGGCTTGGTGGCCTTCCAGAGCGCGAAGTCGCGAGCGGCGTCCTTGTCGTACTCGTCGACGTCGACGCGGGCGCCGTCCTCGATGCCTTCGAAATCCTTCTTGGAGAGCTTGCCATACTCAGGAAAGCGCGCGATGCGGAAGTACCAGGAGCCGTCCTCAGCGCGGTAGGCGATGTCTTCGGCTGCGAGCTGCTCGATGAGGCGCACCATGTCGTCGATGTTTTCAGTGGCGCGGGCGATGGCTTCGGGGTGCTCAATGGCCAGCGCGTCGAGGTCCTCAAAGAAAGCCTTCTCGAACTTCGCGGTGTACTCACCGATCGGCAGGTGTGCGGCTGCCGCGTTGCGGATAATCTTGTCGTCGACGTCCGTGACGTTCATCACGTGGTGCAGGTTCAGGCCGTCGAGCCGCGCGGCGCGGCGCAGGACGTCGACGTGCAGGAAGGTGCGGAAGTTGCCGATGTGGCCGTAGTCGTAGACAGTTGGTCCGCAGCAATAGAAGCGGAGCGCATTGCCGTCGGCAGCGTAGAGAGGCTCGATCTGTCCGGTGAGAGTATTAAAAAGTTGAAGGGCCACGCGTGAGTCAAGGTGCCTGAGGGATGCGGCTCTCAACGCTGCATCCGTGGGCTGCTTTCGATGTATGTTGCTCCGTCGATTCTAGCTGAGTAGGGGATGCAGTGCGCTCGGGCGGCGAATAAGCGTCAGCCAAGACGCAACTGCGGTGTCGGTTCGAGCGTGTCTTCAGCAAACTGGTGGGCGAGAAGCTTCGGCCACGCCGCTGCGGCGATCATGGCGGCGTTATCGGTCGATAGAGCGATGGAGGGGAAAGATACCAGCAGAGAGCGCCGCGCAGCCGCTTCTGCGAGCTGGCGCCGCAACTCGCGATTGGCTGCCACGCCGCCGCTCACGACCATCCCCCGCGCACCGAAATGCTCCGCTGCGGCCATGGTGGTTCGTGTCAGGTAGCCGGTGACATTTGCCTGGAAGCTGGCGATGAGGCCCAGGGTCTCTGGGTCGAGGCGGCGCAGGGTTTCTGCTCGTGCACTCTCGTCGCTCGGCTTGGCGGTGAAGACGCCTGCGGCCCGCAGCGCGGCTTCGCGCTCGGCGATGCGGGGGCGCATGTCGTGAAGCTCCACGTGGCGGCGCACAGCGGTCTTGATTCCGCTGAAGGAGAGGTCGAAGCGCCGGTGGTCGTCGTGGGATGAGGCTGGCTCGCGTGCGAGTTTTGCCGGCGTGCGTCCGCTGGCCTTTTGCTTGATTTGTGCGAAGGTGAACTGTACGGCGGTGGGATCTCCGTGCGCGGCGAGCGCGTCCATCCACGGACCGCCGGGATAGGGCAGACCGAGGAGCTTTGCAACCTTGTCATAGGCCTCGCCGGCCGCGTCGTCCAGCGTCTTGCCGACATTGCGATAACGCCAGGTTCCATCGGCAGTTTGGTGGGCGAGATAGAGATGGGTATGGCCGCCCGAGACGACGAGCGCGAGGAGCGGGTCGGCGGCGGCGAAAGAAGCCCCCGCTTCCATCAGAACGGCGTGGATGTGGCCTTCGAGGTGATTCACCGCGATCAGCGGGCGATTCGCGGCGAGGGAAACGGCCTTGGCGAAGGTGATGCCAACCAGCAGCGCGCCCGCCAAGCCTGGGCCTTCCGTGACGGCAACCGCATCGAGTTGCTCATACGTAACGCCGGCGCGCTGCATCGCCTCACGGACAACCGGAACAATCGCGCGCAGATGTTCGCGGCTGGCAAGCTCCGGCACGACTCCCCCGTAGTCTGCATGCACAAGCTGGGATGCGACGACGTTCGCGAGCACCTCGCGGCCGTTGCGCACAATCGCCGCCGAGGTCTCGTCGCAGGAGCTCTCGATTCCGAGTATCAGTCCGTCGGGCACTCTTTCCATCGTACAAGCGGGCCGCCGCGGTGATACGTTGTCTCTGGTTGCGCATCGAATCACCATGGCTCGCCTGCACAGTCCGGAGTACCGCGCCGCACTCGCAATCGCTCAGCGTTTGCGGGAGTTCGGTTATGTGGCATACTTCGCTGGCGGTTGCGTGCGCGACCTTGTGCTCGGGCGGACTCCGGACGACTTCGACGTCGCAACCTCTGCGACTCCGGATGTCGTGCAGCAGGCCTTTCCGCGCACAGAGGCCGTAGGCGCGCACTTCGGCGTGATCCTGGTGATCGATGAAATAGACGGACGGCGCATTGCTACGGAGGTTGCAACGTTTCGCAGCGATGGAGCGTACTCGGACGGACGGCGACCGGATGCGGTTCGGTTTTCGACGGATCCTTCCGAAGATGTGCAACGGCGAGATTTTACAATCAATGGCTTGCTGCTCGATCCGCTTGCATTCGAGCGCGGCGATCCCTTGCCAAGCTGCATCTTCGATGTCGTTGGAGGCCAGGAGGATCTTAAGGCCGGGATTATCCGCGCTATTGGCGAGCCTTCGCTGCGCTTCGCTGAAGACAAACTGCGCATGCTGCGGGCAGTGCGCTTCGCCGCGAGGCTGGGATTCAACATCGAGCCTCGCACGTTCGCAGCCATACGAGAGCAAACAGCATCGATTCATCAGGTGTCGTGTGAGAGAACACGCGATGAACTCACGAAAATTCTTACGGAGGGAGCAGCGAGGCGCGGGTTCGAACTGCTGGATGAAACGGGTCTGCTGGTGCAGGTTTTGCCAGAGGTGGCGCGGCTAAAGGGAGTTGAGCAGCCGCCGCAGTTCCATCCGGAGGGCGACGTGTGGGTGCACACGCTGATGCTGTTGGAGCACCTGCCTGCTGGCGCAAGCACAACACTGGCGTGGGGAATGCTGCTGCACGACATTGGCAAGCCAGCCACATTTAAACCGCCCGATCCAAAGCGGCCCGACGACCGGATTCGCTTCAACGGGCACGTTGAGGTTGGCATTGCGATTGCGCGCACGATCTTGAATCGGCTGCGCTTTTCGAATGAAGAATGCACGCAGATTCTGGAGCTCATCAAGCACCACATGCAGTTTGGCGATGTGCAGAAGATGAAGCAGTCCACGCTGAAGCGTTTTCTTCGACTGCCCCGGTTCGAGGAACACCTCGCTCTGCACTACGCAGATGTGATGAGCTCGCACGCCATGCTGGACATGTATGAGTATGCGAAGGAGAACTACGAGCGGTTGGGCGAGGACGAGATTAAGCCGAGGCTGCTCGTCACCGGAGAGGATCTTATTCGTGTGGGCTACAAACCGGGGCCGCGCTTTCGCGAGATGCTGACTGCCGCCGAAGACGCACAGCTAGAGGGAACGGTGACTACGCCCGAAGCTGCGCTCGGCTGGGTGCGCGAACGCTTCGGCGAGCCCGAGGCGCAGCAGGTGAGATCCTGAGGGACATGGTGGCAGAGGATTTGTCTGAAGGTTCGTCCGCACAGGCAGCGGATGTGCTCATACTCGGCGCGGGAATTGCCGGGCTTGCGGCGGCGCGTGCGCTGGCGGAACGGGGGATGCGGCCGCTGGTACTCGAGGCGCGAGATCGCGTCGGTGGGCGAATTCATTCGCTGCAGACGAGCCAAGGTGTCGTCGAACTTGGTGCGGAGTTTGTGCACGGAAAGGACGCTGAACTCTGGGCACTGATTGAAGAGGCCGGTGCGGAGACTATCGAGCGTGGTGGTGCCATGCTGCGCGAGGGCGTGAATGGCGATCTCACCGAGGATGAGCACGCTGAGGAGGGCGGCTTGTTTGATCCGCTGGATCAACTCGCGAACCTGCCGGGGGATTTGAGTTTCGCGGAGTGGCTCGCGTCGAGTGATGTGCCGAACGAGCAGCGCGCCGCACTGCGCGGCTACGTCGAGGGCTTCAATGCGGCAGATGCAAGCCGCATCAGCGCGCTGTCGCTTGGGTTGCAGCAGAAGGCCGAGGAGCGCATCGACGGTGAACGCGCATGGCATGTACGCGGTGGGTATTCGCAGTTGGCGATCTATCTCTCGAATCGTGTGCGGAAACTCGGCAGTGAGATTCGACTCGGGTGTGTGGTGCAGACGGTGCGATGGACTGCCGGTGAGGTTACGGTCGAGACGAGCGGCGGAGTGTTTCGTGCTCCACGATGCATCGTGACGCTGCCCTTGGGTGTGCTGCAACGTGTGAACGGTGACAGCGGCATAGGGTTTGAGCCGGAACCTGCGGCGATGGCGCATGCGCGACGGCTCGCGATGGGTTCAGCAGAGCGGTTCACGATGATATTTCGCGAGAGATGGTGGGAGCGGTCGAAGCTCGTCAACGAAAAGGCTTTGGAGACGCTGAGTTTTTTGTTTACCTTTCGCCGTTCCCCGCCGGTCTGGTGGACGCCGCATCCCGAGCCTGAAGCACTGGCGTCGCTGACGGGGTGGGCAGGTGGTCCGCGCGTAGCGCAGTTTCTTGGGCGCGATGCGGATGAGCTCGGTGATGAGTCGTGCCGCGCGCTCGCTGAGGTGTTTGATCTTCCGGAGCAACAGGTTCGCGATGCGCTGATGTCAACGCATAAGCACGACTGGGAGCTCGATCCGTTCGCTTGCGGGGCGTACAGTTACGTGCCGGCGGGCGCACTGGATGCTCCCGCGGCGATGGCTGAACCGGAGTGCGACACGTTGTTCTTCGCCGGCGAGCACACAGACACAACCGCGAACTGGGGGACTGTGCATGCGGCGTTGGGAACGGGGCTTCGCGCGGCCCAGCAGGTTTTCAGCTCATTAACATCTGCGAGCTAGACTCATTTTTGCGTCTCTTTCCCGGGCTCCCGAATCCAAAGGCGCAAAGGAGAACACCCGCATGGCGTTTCTTACGGTTGGAAAAGAGAACAGTGCAGACATTCAGATCTATTACGAGGACCGCGGCTCAGGCCGCCCGGTCGTCCTGATTCACGGCTGGCCGTTGAACGGCGGCTCATGGGAGCGTCAGGCTGCTGCACTCACCGCAGCGGGATATCGCGTGATCACGTACGATCGCCGCGGATTCGGCGTGAGCTCCAAACCACTCGCGGGCTACGACTACGACACGCTGGCGAAGGATACATACCACCTGCTGGAGGCGCTCGATCTGAAGGATGCGACGCTGGTAGGCTTCTCCATGGGCGGCGGCGAAGTTGCGCGCTACATGGGCAAGTACGACAACGGCCGCGTGAGTAAGGTCGCTTTCACGTCTTCAATTGCGCCCGCGCTGCGCAAGAGCGGAAGCAATCCGGAGGGTGTTGATCCGGCGATCTTCGAGAAGATCAAGGGACAGATCGAAAAGGATCGCTTTGCTTTTCTTGAATGGTTCCTCGCGAACTTCTTCAACACGGATAAACTCGGCGATCGGGTCTCTGCGGCGGCAGTGCATGCGAACTTCAATGTGGCTGCAGGGTCTTCCTATCATGCGTTTCTCAACTGCGTGGACGCGTGGCTGGAGGACTTCCGCGATGACATCAAGGAGATCAAGGTGCCGACCCTGGTCACCCATGGAGACGCAGACAGGATTCTCCCGATCGAGGCTACCGGCGCGCGCATGGCGAAGTTGATTCCGGGGGCGAAGTACCACGTTATCAAGGACGGCCCACACGGCTGTAACTGGACCCATGCAACCGAGTTCAACGAGGCGCTGCTGAAGTTTTTGGAAGGCAAGTAGACGAAGCGGCAATAAAAAGAGCCCGGGCTTGCCGGGCTCTTTTGTTTGGTGTCGGCTATGCGGTAAGCGCAGCGACGCCGGTAATCAGAATCAAGCCAAGAAGCCACCAGCCAACAACGACGATGGCGGTCTGGGATGGCTTTTTTTGACAGACGATGGCAGTGCCCAGGACGGCAAGAGCAAGGGCCCAGAGCCCGAAGATGTCGAAGAAGCTGCCTGCGGCGCGAAGTGCGGGAGAGGTGGCGGGCAGGTAGTAACCGATGTTCGTGCCGATGGGGTTCTGCATATCGAAGTTGTCGAGGCCGACGCCAGCAAAGAGAAGCACGGCCGCGAGACCGTAGATCAAGAGCTTGGGTAGTCCGGCGTAGAACACCACGGCGAGAATCTGAGAATACTTTGCCTTGGCGCCGAGGCCAAAGTTGAGCGATGCCCACCAGAGCAGCGCGAAGAGGGCCGCGAAGCCGAGTCCGAGGATAGAAAAGCCGTAGCTGAAAATCTTGGTTTGTTTAGCGGCGTTTTCGTATGCGATGGCCTGCTGGTCTTTGGGCAGCGAGTTGATACGGTCAGCGGCGAAGTGGTTCTTCTCGACATTCTGGCGCGCGATGGTTTCCCATCCAACCTGCTTCCCGACGGCGGCGGTGAAGAAGATACTGACGATCACGGTGAGAAGGAAGGGCAGCCACCAGCTGGCGCTCCGGCGGATGTCAGCAAAGGTCTTCGAGGGGGCGACGAAGGTGTCGACCACGCGGGCGACTTCGGAGAGTGGTTGGGCTTCGGGTGCAGCTACGGCGTCCGGCATGAACAGTCTCCTCGGTGCAGGTTGAATGAAGTTGTCGGCAGTGTACGCGAGGGCCCCCCACCCCGTCACTTTTTGCGCAAAGTCTTACAAAGACAGGACTTAGCGGTGGACTTCAAGATGGCCCAAATGCGTAAGCCGTTTATTTTCTGTAACTTGCGCGAATGTATTCGCGCAAAGTCTAGATAACAGGTAAGTTATCCGTGCCAGAGGATGCACTTTTAAATGCAGGACAGAAGACGGGGCCAGGCTGCACAACTGTTGCTAGTGAAAGAGTTAGGGCTCGCGTGTGGCGGCACCCAGGACGGATAGGAGGTCGAGGCCATAGGCGAGGCCTCGGCGGGTGTCCTCGGCGCGGAACTGGCGGAAGAGGCTGAGCAGGCTGGGCGGCTTTTCCTCGGCTGATCGAATCCGGGGCGGGTTGCGGTCGAGCGCGCGGCTGACCTTGTAGAGCATGTCGGGGTCGATGGAAGCGAGGATTCGACTGAGCGCGATCATGTTGCGCATTACGTTGACGCCGTCAGGGGTGTTGGCGGCTTCGGCGAGCTTGGCGGCGATGATGTCGCGTCCGCCGATGAGGCCTTGCGCGAGGTCGAGGATGCCCTGGTCGTGCGCGGTCTGGAGGAGGTCCCAGGCGGCGAGGAGGGCCTCGGCGTGCTCGCGTGGAGCGCTTTCCACGCGGCGCATGAGTTCCTTTTGTGGGTCGACGGGCTCGGGTTTGAAGGTGATCTGTTGGGCCATGAGGAGCCTCGAGTGGTTCGTAGTTAGTGGTTAGTCGTTAGTGAGACGCAACAGCAAAAGCAAAGGCGGTCGGCGATCAGGTTCGAGATGCGAGGTTTCCAGTGGAGAGCTAAAGCAGATTCCCTTCGGGAGTGGCAGAAAGAAAAACAACCGCAACGACAAAAGCAACGGCAGTGGCACCCGTGATTCTCGTTTTGACTAACTACTAACGACTAACGACTTGCTCAGGTGGGGCGCATGGTTTCGATCTGGACGAGTTTGTCCTGAGGGCGGGAGCCGGGGACGTGGTAGTCGGCGCGGGCGCGCTTGGCGGCGACATCGACGCCGTCCTGCGGTGTACGGGTGCCGAAGCGGAAGTTTTCGCGTGGGAGTGGGGATTCGCCCTTTTCGGGAAGCAGGGTGAGGTTGACCGAGAGCTCCTTGTAGGCCGGCGTGTGCGTGGCGCGGTCGAGGTGCGAGCTGGTCATGCGGTTGACGGGATGGGTGGAGGAGTTGAGCGGCATGTACATCTGGTTGCCGGAGACGCGGTGGGTGACGAGCACCTTGACGCGGACAAAGCCGTAGGGGCTTTCGAGCTGGACCCATTGGCCGGACTCGAGTCCGCGTTCCCTGGCGAGCTCGGGCGAGACCTCGACGAAGACCTCGGGAGTGATCTCGACGATGCCGGGGACGCGATAGCTGAGGTTGCCCTGCTCGAAGTGCTCGAGGAGGCGGCCGTTGTTGAGGTGCAGGTCGTAGGTGGCGCTCTGCTCCTCGGAGGGTGGAACGTACTCGAGTGGCCAGAAGCTGGCTTTGCCGTCGGCGAGCGCGAAGGGCGTGTCGCCGAGGTAGAGGCAGGGCTGGTCGGTGCCGTCTTTGGCGACCGGCCATTGCAACGTGTCGTAGCCTTCGAGGCGGTCATAGCTGACGCCGGCGAATGTGGGGGTGAGACTGGCGACCTCGTCCATCACCTCGGAGGGGTGTTTGTAATCCCAGCCGCCGGCGCCGCCGAGCTTCTGCGCGATGAGTTGGTAGATCTGCCAATCGGGCTTGGAGTAACCGAGAGGTTCGAAGGCCTGGTGGAAGCGCTGGATGCGGCGTTCGGTGCTGACGAAGGTGCCGTCCTTTTCGAGAGAGGGCGAAGCGGGCAGGATGATGTCGGCGAAGCGGCAGGTTTCGGAGAAGAAGATGTCCTGCACGACCATGAAGTCGAGTTTGGCGAAGGCTTCGGAGACGTCGTTGGCGTTGGCGTCCGAGGTGATGGTGTCCTCGCCGGTGATGTAGAGCGACTTGAGCTTGCCTTCGTGGATGGCCTCGATCATCTGGCGGTTATCGAGGCCGGTGGTGATGGGGAGGGTGACGCCCCAGGCGGCTTCGAACTTTGAGCGAATCTCGCCGTTGTCGACCTTTTGATAGCCGGAGAAGACGTCTGGCATGGAGCCGAAGTCGCTGCAACCCTGCACGTTGTTGTGACCGCGCAGAGGGTAGGCGCCGGTGCCGTGGCGTTTGAAGTTGCCGGTAGCGAGCAGCATGTTGCAGATGGAGGTGGAGGTATCCGAGCCGCCGCAGTGCTGCGTGACGCCCATGGCCCAGAGGACGCAGACGCGCTCGGCGGCAGCGATCTCGTCGGCGACCTGCATGAGCGTGGGGACGGGGATGCCGGTAATGCGCTCGGCGTGTTCGAGCGTGTAGGGCTCGAGTGAGGCGCGGTACTCGTCCCAGCGCTTGACCCACTTGTCGATGAAGGCCTGGTTGTGGCGGTTGGTGTCGATGAGGTGTTTGGTGACGGCGGAGAGCCAGACCTCGTCGGTGGAGGGGTTGGGATGGAGGAAGATGTCGGCGCGTTCGGCCATCTCGTGTTTGCGAAGATCGCTGACGATGAGGCGCTGGCCGCGATGTTTGTGCGAGCGCTTGATGCGAGTGGCGAGCACAGGATGGCTCTCCGCAGTGTTGGAGCCGATGATGATGACGAGGTCGGCGATTTCGATGTCGGAGATGGAGCCGGAGTCACCGCCGTAGCCGACAGTGCGCGAGAGGCCCTTGCTGGCGGGCGTCTGGCAGTAGCGCGAGCAGTTGTCGACGTTGTTGGTGCCGATGACGGCGCGCGCAAGCTTCTGCATCATGTAGCTCTCTTCGTTGGAGCACTTGGAAGAGGCGATGAAGGCGAGCGCGTCGGGGCCGTGTTCGTTTTTGATCTTTGTGAAGTTGTCGGCGACGATCTGGATGGCTTCGTCCCACTCGATCTCGACGAAGGTGTCGGAGTTGTCGGAGGTGCGGACGCGCTTGAGGGGCTTGCGGAGGCGGTCAGGTGAGTTGACGAAGTCCCATGCGAACTTGCCCTTGATGCAGGTGGAGATGCCGTTGGCAGGCCCGTGCGCGGGCTCGACCTTGAGGATGTGGCGATCGCGTGTCCAGATGTCGAAGGAGCAGCCGACGCCGCAGTAGGTGCAGACGGTCTTGGTGCGCTTCACGCGCTGGTGGCGCATCTCGGCCTCGATCTCCGAGAGCGCAAGGATCGGAGCGAAGCCGGTTGACGGCTCGACTCCTTTTACGACGTCGATCATCTCGTCGAGCACCTTGGCGGGCAGCGAGGTGAGGTAGCCTGCCTTGCCGAGCATGCCCTTTTCCATGAGCGCGTTGCAGGGGCAGACGGTGACGCAGTGGCCGCAGCTGACGCAACTGGAGCCGGCGATCTCCTCGCCGCCATCCCAGAGCACGCGCGGGACCTCGCGGGTCCAGTCGATCGTCAGTGTCTCGTTCACCTGCACGTTCTGGCAGGCTTCGACGCAGCGTCCGCAGAGGATGCACTGGTCGGGGTCGTAGCGGTAGAAGGGATTGGAGTGGTCCTGCGGGTAGGGTTTGTGCTCGAACTTGCGGACTTGGTGTTTTACGGCGAGCTCTTTGGTGGTGTTATGGACGGTACAGTTCTGGTTGTTGTTGTCGCAGACGGTGCAGTAGAGGTCGTGGTTGTGCAGGATGCGGTCGAAGGCGTCGCGCTGCGCGATGTCGGCGAGATCGGAGCGCGTGTAAACGATTTGTCCGGGAGCGACGCGGGCCTCGCAGGCGCGAACGAGTTCCGTGCCGATCTGCACCATGCAGGTGTCGCAGGAGCCGATGTGGCCCATGGGCTTGAGGTAGCAAACCTGCGGGAAGGTTCGCTGCTGAGCCGCCATAGCGCGGTTGACGGCTTCGATGAGCGGCTCGCCGGTCTCGGCGGCGATGCTATGGCCGTCGATCTCGATGGTCGTATCCGGCGTCAGGACGACCGGAGTATTCAGCAGCGGTTTCGCGTGATACCTGGTGTGGTCCATAGCCGCTAGGATGCTAGCGCATTCGTGGGCGGTTGCGATAGGAGCGGCCTGGAGGAGACGATGCGCTACGCGCTGGAGCTAATCTGCGCCCCAGCGCCTGAAGACGAGCGATCCGTTGGTTCCGCCGAAGCCGAAGCTGTTCGAGAGAGCGTAGTCGATCTTGGCAGACTGCGCTTTGTTTGCGACGTAGTTCAGGCGGCACTCGGGGTCGACGTTCTCGAGGTTCATGGTCGGAGGTGCGATCTGCTTCTGCATCGCGAGGATGGTGATGGCTGCTTCCAGGCCGCCAGCGCCGCCAAGGAGGTGGCCGGTCATGGACTTAGTGGAGCTGACCGGAAGCGTGTGATTCAGCGCGCGCTCACCGAAGAGGTTTTCGATGGCTTTGGACTCGAGGGCGTCGCCGAGCGGTGTCGAGGTGGCGTGCGCGTTCACGTAGTCGATGCGGTCGGGCTCGATGCCGGCGACTCTGAGCGCGTTTTTCATCGAGCGGTAGCAGCCCTCGCCTTCGGGCGCCATGCCGGTCATGTGGAAGGCGTCGGCGCTCATGCCGTAGCCGATGATCTCGGCGAGGATGTTGGCACCTCGGGCTCTCGCGAACTCAAGCTCCTCGAGGATGAGGATGCCAGCGCCTTCACCGACGACGAAGCCGTCGCGGTCTTTGTCGAAGGGCCGGCAGGCGTGCGTTGGGTCGTCATTACGCGTGGAGAGGGCTTTCATGGCAGCGAAGCCGCCGACACCCATGGGCGTGATGGCTGCTTCCGCGCCGCCGGCGATCATCGCGTTCGCGTCGCCGCGCTGGATGATGCGGAAGGCGTCGCCGATGGAATGCGCCGAAGTGGTGCAAGCCGTCGCCGTCGCCTCGTTCGGGCCCTTGGCGCCGTAGCGAATGGAGACGTGTCCGGCGGCCAGGTTGACGATGGAGGCAGGAATGAAGAACGGCGAGATCTTGCGCGGCCCGCCGTTCATCAGGTTGGTGTGCTCGCGCTCGATGACGTCGAAGCCGCCGATGCCGGAGCCGATGTGCACGCCGACGTTGTCAGCGATGTCCGGCGTGACCTGGAGACCGGAGTGCTTCATGGCTTCGTCTGAAGCCGCGAGGGCGAAGTGGATGAAGCGGCCCATTTTACGGGCCTCCTTCTTCTCCACGAACTTGTACGGATCGAAGTCTTTTACTTCGGCCGCAAACCGGACGGGATGCCCGGTGAGGTCGAAGGCCTTAATTTCGGCCATGCCACTTCGGCCGGCCATCAGGCCTTCCCACACCTCGGCGGCGGTGTTACCGATCCCGCAGAGTGCGCCGAGACCGGTGACGACAACGCGTCGCTGCTCCATGCGTAACTTTCCTTATGGGCGCTACTTTTCCTTCTGGTGTTTTTCGATGTAGTCGGTGGCGTCCTTGACGGTCTTGATCTTCTCCGCGTCCTCATCCGGAATCTGGATGTCGAAGGCCTCTTCGAACTGCATGACCAGTTCGACGACGTCGAGCGAATCGGCGCCAAGGTCTTCCTGGAAGCTTGCACCGGGCGTCACCTCAGCCTCATCTACCTGAAGCTGCTCGACGATAATCTGTTTCACCTTCTCATCAACTGCTGCCATTGTTCCAATCTCCTATGGATTCCTTCTGAGTCACGGGGACTGCGTGAGTGTCCTAAAACGACGGTCCGCTGCAATTGCCTCAGTGTGCAAGGATACTTAGGCTCCCCCTAGGTGTAAAGAACGCCACCCCTCCGGCGCTTCGAAGATGGCCTGTCCCGGAACGATTCACCCAGCCGGAGTGCCCGCTGCAACCTTCTGTGCCGAGGCGCTCCCCTCGTGGGATGGAAGCGGCCCGGGTGCGGACGCACAATCGGCGATGTACCAAAAGCGGAGCTATCAAACCGGGTTCTCCGCTTCGCAATTTTCTATCGCGTTCCGTCCGGCTCCGCCTAGCATGGGGCCACCAAAATTGGCACCCCTTCATGGGGGTGCCAGTCGTATGAGGAGGTCAATCCGTTGAGTAAGAGAGTCTGCAAAGAGTGCGGCTCGGGCCACCTGCGGCGCCTGAATCGCAGAGGATGGGCGCAGCTTCGACTGCTGACAACCCTTGGGTTCTTCCCCTGGGAGTGCACCCTCTGCCGCGCCCGGACTTTCTGTCGGGATGATGGCCATCGCGCCCGTCAGGAAGCGGTTCTGCAACAGTCGATGTAGGCGGGTCCGGATATTTCGGCGCCGCGTATCCCTCGCCCAGGGCGACCGCCAGCCCACTATTCCCTATTCATCCCTCTATCTATCTTATTTAGCTACTCGTCTTCCTCGGCCGCCAGCAGGGGGAGAACTCCGGTTAATGCTGCATTTCGGCCCGGGAGCGACGCATCCGCTTCCGTGCTGACGTCCCGCAGCGTGCGGTTGATTGCGCGCGTGCGCACGCCGAGTTTCTGGATCGTGTTCTGGACTGTCCCAACTTGCTTTTCCATGGAATCCATCAGGCCTTCAAAGCTCTTGAACTCCTTTTGCGTGCGGGCCAGCACATTCCACACTTCGCTGCCCTTCTTCTGCAGGTTCAGCATCCGGAACCCAAGCTGGAAGCTGGTAAGCAATGCATAGAGGTTCGAGGGGCCCGCGATCATCACACGGCAGTCCTGGTGCAGCTCAGCCTGAAGGCCGTCACGGCGCAGCACCTCGGCATAAAGGCCCTCGGTCGGCAGAAACATGATTGCGTAGGGTGTGGTCACGGGCTCGTTGATGTACTTCGTGCAGATACGCTTGCCCTCGGTGCGTATGGCTGAGTCAAATGCCCGCCGCGTCTGTTCAATGGCGGCCTGGTCGCCCTGTTCGTAGGCGCTCTCCAGGCGCTCCCAATCTTCGCGCGGAAACTTCGCGTCGATAGGCAGCAAAACGTCACCGCTGGTGGGGCCGGGGAATTTTACGGCGAATTCAACGACCTCAAGCGACCCCTCTTTAACGCGCGCGTTCTCCACATATTGTCCCGGAGCCAGTACCTGTTCCAACAGCTTGCCAAGCTGCACTTCCGCAAAGCCACCACGCGATTTCACGTTGGAGAAGATGCGGTTCAAATCACTTACTCCAGCAGAGAGCGTGTTCATTTCGCCGAGGCCGGTGTGTACCTTCGCCAGTTGGTCGGTCACCTGGCCAAAGCTCTCTGTCAGGCGCGAATGCAATGTCCTTTGCAGCTTCTCGTCGACGACGTTGCGCATCTCTTCGAGCTTTTTCTCGTTGCTGTCGCGGAGGACTTCCAACCGCTGCTGAACGCTGTCTCGCAATTTTTCCTGCTCGCCGGCCTGGGAGGCTCGCAGCTCATTGAGGCTCCGGTGCAGGGCGTCACGGTTCTCGACCTGCTCCTTCGCCATGTCGGTGGTGAATGCGATGAAGTCCATGTTGAGCGCGCCGAGTTTTTGCTCGACGGTTGCTCGAAGGGTCTCGGCCCCTTGTGCGTTGTCGGTTCGGAAGCTGTCGAGACCGGAGCGCAACGCGTCTCCGAGCGCCTGGACACTCCCCATGACCTCGGTGCGTAGCGCGGTGGCCGAACGCTCCGCGGCCTCGCGACTAGCCTGTGCCTCCGCGGAGGTGTCCGTACGCAGTTGCGCGACATTGCTGCGCAGGTGCTCATCGACGGCCGCGAGCCGGGCCTCGAGCCGGGCGAACTGGGCAGGCAGATCGGTGGCCAGCATCGCAACGCGAGGGTCGTCTTTGGCCTCACGGCGTCGAATCAGCAGGGCGGCGACCGCAAGGAGCGTCAGAATCTGCAGAACCGCGAGAACGAGCGTCATTTCGATTTTCCTTCGCTTCAGAGGATAGCACCCGAATCCCCGGAAAACGCGCTGGAATTGGCGCAGGACGAGCCTTGATGATTCAATAGTGAGAGAGCAACACTTTGCTCAAAAGGTTCAACCGAGTGCGTTCTTCCGGTCTTCGCAGTCTCCTCGCCATCGCCTTGTTTGGTTCCTTCGTCTCGGCAGTAGCCGTGGCCCAGACCTCCATGCCGCCGAACCAAGTGGACCCTTTTAAGGACACCTCGATGCTGAAGCCGCCTGCCGGCACGAAGCTGGCAATCGTCGAGTGGGAGGATCTGGAGTGCCCGGCCTGCGCGCACGCGTTCCCGTTCGTGCACATGGCCGTCAGTCAGTACAAGATCCCGCTGGTTGAGTATGACTTCCTCATCCCGGGCCACATATGGAGCCACCAGGCGGCGCTGTATGCGCGGTACATGAAGGACAAGATCTCTCCGCAGCTTGCCGAGGACTACCGCCGGCAGGTGTTCGCTGCGCAGTACAGGATCGCGTCGCAGGACGACCTCATGAACTTCACCAAACAGTTCATGGCATCGCAGGGCAAGCAGATGCCTTTCGTGGTGGATCCGACAGGACAGTACGAGCGCGAGGTGGAGGCCGAGGTTGATCTCGGCAAGAAGCTGGGGCTGCAGTACACGCCGACAATTGTTATCGTGACACCGCATCGCTGGATCCAGGTGAAGGACGTCTCGCAGCTGGATGCGGCGATTGACCAAGCGAAGACATGGGTGGCGGAGCCTGCGTCGGCCTCCGTTCATCACACGTCCACTGCAGCGACGCACACCCACTAGGTTGTTCGCTGAAATACAAAGGCCGCCTTTTGGGCGGCCTTTCTCATGTCTCGAAAGGAATGCTTATTGAATCTGTACGAGTCCCGATTCGCCGGCGCCACCCGGCGTGACGCTGCCGTGTTGCGGGGCGCGCCAGTGGTCGATATAGCTGACCTGGTGCACGCAGGAGATGGTGCAGTTCGGCGCGCAGCTCTTCTCGGTGACGAACTCGCGCTTCACGCGCTCGGTGGTGTAGTCGGCGATGGGGATCGCGGGATAGCCGCGCTGCTGGCTGCAGTAGTGCACCAGGCCGTCCTCGCAGACGTAGAGATAGCGCGAGCCTGCGCGGCAGCGCCAGTCGTTTGGCTGGCCGTTGGCGATGGCTTCCTGAAAGTGGTTGAAGCGAGAGTAGCTGCGACGCGTCAGGCGACGCACCTCGTCCCAGACCTTGCGCTCGCGGTCGCCGAGCGGCTTCAGTTGACCGGTGCCGTCGTGGATGATGCCGATCGTCGAACTGAAGCCGAGCTCCAGAGCGCGCTTAGAGATCGTCAGTGCGTCCTCGGGGTGCGAGATGCCGCCACCGACGACGGAGTTGATATTCACGTGAAAATCTGCGTGCTCGGCGAGCATGCGCAGCTTGGCGTCGAGGACCTTCAGCGACTTCTTCGACACCTCG
Organism: uncultured Acidobacteriaceae bacterium; assembly: GCA_963713395.1. Classification (GTDB taxonomy): domain Bacteria; phylum Acidobacteriota; class Terriglobia; order Terriglobales; family Acidobacteriaceae; genus Granulicella. Next base: position 816,625 of record CAVQLS010000005.1, read on the forward strand.
TCGGGCATCACGTTGTCGATCGAGATCTGCATGTGATCGAGGCCGGCCTTGTTGAGGCGGTGGATGCGATCGGGCATCAGCAGATAGCCGTTGGTGATCATGCCGGCGATGGCGCCCGTTTTGCGCATCGCGCGAATCACGTCGTCGAGCTCGGGGTGCAGGAGCGGTTCGCCGCCGGAGATGGTGATGACGGAGGTGCCCAGACGGCCGAGTTCGCCGATGCGGCGGCGCATCTCGTCGATGTCGACGGGCTTGGAGAAGTCGTCGAACTCATTGCAGTAGGTGCAAGCCAGATTGCAGCGCCGCATGGGCACGATGTGCGCCATGTAGGGGTGCGCGGTGTCAGCGAGAGCTGAGCCGATGCTGCGCAGCTCGCGGAACCGGCGCGAGGCAGCGATGAGGCGTCGCTGCGCGGTCATGCGCCGCCGGACGGGCTTCGTCCCGGCTAAGCTCTGCGGTGATGTTTGTACGGTCATGCCTGGTTCTATTCTATCGTGGATGGCCTGCGGCACGAGTCGATCATCCCCGTTTTGGAGCTCGTTATGCCCCCTGCAGTTCGCGGTCTTTGCCCTTTCATCTGTGTGTTCGACATGCCTGCGTCGATCTACTTCTATTGCGAGGCAGTGGCCCTCATAGCGTTGGAGCGACTTTACACTGGTTCATGAGGAGTGACGGCATGCCAAGAGAGATCAACTGGAGCGACACGCTGGAGATCGCGATTCAACTGCAGGAGAAGTTTCCCGACCTCGATCCGTACACGGTGCGCTTCACGGACATGCACAAATGGATTACGGAGTTGCCTGGCTTTATTGGAGATCCTCAAAAATCGAGCGAGGGTTTGCTCGAAGCGATCCAGATGAAGTGGCATGAAGAGTATGAAGATGCGAAGGATGCTTGATTTCGCGATAGTGTGAGACCACGCGGCCTCCTTGCGTGCCGTCTAAGGCTCGAGGAGGAAGCGTTCCTATGAAATTTTTGAAACCAGAAGGTCTAGCGTCTTTGGCGGCAGCGATCGCAATCAGCGCGGGTCCGGCCCTTGCGCAATCGACGCAGCAGCAGCAGACGACGACGCAGACAACAACCACGACCAGTGCCACAGCGTCTGCACCCGTCGAGCCGGTGACCCACCACCAGTTGAAGAAGGACGAACACGCCGACAAGGCGCAGGCGAAGGCCGACAAGGCTGAAGCTAAGGCAGCCGACAGCAAGAAGGTGCGTGAGGCCGACCAGAAGCAGGATCAGGCCGACAGGGCCGCCGCGAAGGCGAACAGTCCATACTAAGCAGTTGACTTCGCCGGAATACGACAACTTGTGATGGAGAACGCCGCGCGTTGAGCTAAGCTCTCGCGCGGCGCATCAGTTCAGCGGGAAGGTGAGATTTCGTGATCCGGAGAACAATCCAGCAGACGCCCGCCCAGACGCAGACCCCGATGGCAAGCAGAAGCGCATTCCAGAGATGTCCGTGGTGTTCCGGCATCACGCGCAAGAGCCCAATGACGACAAGGACCGAGACGACGGCGGCAAGCAGCGACTTCGTCAGTTCGCGGCGGTCGACGCGTGCCAGAGGCATCAGCTTGCGTACGTGCAGGAGAACAGCGAGGGTTGCGGTGTGCGCGAGAATCGCGAGATTCGAAGCCCACGCCAACCCAATCGCTCCGAAGCGGGCATGCAAACCCCAATACACCGGAAGTGACACGACGGTGATGATGGTTCCGGCAACCATGGGCGGCAGTGTCTGCCCGGCTGCATAGAAGGCGCGAATGTAGATCGCCTGCGAGCTCCACAACGCGAGCGACAGAGAGAAGATGGCGAGGAACATCGCGGTGCGCAATGAGTCTGCGCGCGTGTAGTGGCCGCCGCGTAGCACCAGATCGCAGATGGGTGCCGCAAGGGCTACCATCGCGGATGCGAGAAGCAAGGCGACCGACGCGATGCGCGTTACCGAACGTCCGACGGCTCCGCGAAACTCCTCCATTTTGTTCGCGGAAAAGAGCGTGGCGAAGAAGGGCAGCGATGCGGCTCCGGCTGCTTGTCCGATGATTGCCATGGGCGCGGTGAACAGCTTCTTTGCGTTCATCAGGCGCGTGATGTCGCCGGTTTCGTGTTTGGCGAAGAATTGCAGGATCTGTGTGTCCATGAAGACGATGGTCACGCCGAACATCATGGGGATCGACATTTTGACCCAGTCGCGGAGACCTTCATTGTGGCGGTCGAACACCGGCCGCCAGCGTACGCCCGCTCGTCGCGCGGCGAATGCGTTGACGAGAAACGGCCCGCAGATCGCGCCTGCAAGCGCGCCCCACGCGAGTGATGGAATTCCGAGCCAGCGCGCGCCGATGACGCCGCCAACGATGATGCCGGCCGAGTAGACCAGCGGCGAGATGGCCTGATAGCCGAATTGCTTTCTGACGAGGGCGACCGACGCCAACACCCCGCCGGCGAAGAAGAATAGTTGCCCTGGTAACAGGATGCGCGTCATGTATACCGCGAGTGCATCCTGTGTGGGGTCGCCTTTTGAGTAGACCCGGATGTAGAGCGGTGCGAGGAATTCCGCAATGAGAAGCGCCGACCCGAGGACGAGGGCCATCGTATTAAGGATTACCGACAGCGCGATCTCACCCTCTTCATCTCGGCCCTGCTCGCGATAGCGACTGAGGATTGTGACGAAGCTGATGGATGCGGCGCCGCCGATGAGCAGATAGTTCACCAGGTCCGGCAGGTTGAAGGCGATGTTGTACGCGTCCGTCTGGGGACCGGCGCCGAAGGTATAGGCGATATATTTGTCGCGGATGAGGCCGATGACGCGGGACAGCAGGGCGAAGGCTCCGAGGAGCAGCGTCGCAGAAGCTGCTGTGTGCTTGTGCGAGAGGCCGAGGACGCCGAAGCGCGAACGGCGGGAGGGTTCACTGGCAATCGTGGTTGCCGTCGCAGGCACAGCATCGTTCAAGCCGGTCAACTGTTGGGCCGGAATCTCCGCTGCAGGTGGAATCTCAGAGGGGGGAGTAGGTGGTTCCAACGGGCTCATTCAATCGGGAACAGGTCGCCCTGCCGCCGCTCGACAATCTTGGGTTCAGGCCTTGCAGCCGGCTTGGATTCGGGCTTCGCGGCCGTGGGTTCAGGCTTTGCAGCCGGGGGCCTGGACTCGGTTACGAGCCGTGGCCGCAGCGGCTTCGGCCGAGCCAAGGGAGCATCAACCGTTGCGCCGGGAGCGCCCAGCATCGCCACTAATTCCTGCATCTCCTTGCGGAGAGCTTTCAGCCTTGCCTCGATCCGTGCCGACTTATCGCGCCGGGTGCGGTGGCGCCGGCGTCCATGGGGACAAGGGCGGGTACTGGTGCCGCTGTGACTTCGAACGGCGTGGTGGCCTCGCGTGCCTTCGCTTCAACTTTGAAGACCTGCCGCGCGCCCGGAATGGTGTAGCCCTGGTCGTAGAGCAGACTCTTGATCCGGAGCGCCATCTCCACGTCGCGCTTGCGATAGAGACGTTGCCCGGTGCCGCCCTTGTTGGGCTTCAGTTGCGGGAACTCCGTCTCCCAGAATCGCAGCACGTATGCCGGCACTTCGCAAAGTCGCGCTACGTCCCCGATGCGGAAGTAGAGCTTGTCCGGGATCTCAGGCGTTACCGTCTTCCGAATTGGCTGGTGGGTTCCCATGCAATCAATGCAGCCTGACTGCCGCCCCGAGGCGGCTTTCCGAGCTTCAGCCAAAGTATAGGTCTCCCAGCCAGCGGGAGAAAGTAGTTTCCGCGATTCCCCTGACGCTTCTGATACTTACGCGGAAGTCTCATTACCCCGGAACCACGAGAGTTAACACCACCTTCAAGCGCTGCTTTAGGTTTTTGAGTTCACATCATTTGCGGGTCGTGGCTCTGACCCCGGGTCGGTCAACCAGTACTGGAGGAAGTTCAGGTGAAGGTACCTCCCGAACTTGAATCCAACTTCCCTCAATTGGCCGGCGTAGACAAATCCCTCGCGCTTAAGAAAACGGAGCGATGCCTCATTCTCCGAGTCCACACCGGCGACAACGACGTGCTTGCCCATCGTCCGTGCGCGGGCTATCAGCTCAGCGAGAAGCAGTTTGCCGATGCCCTGTCCACGAACGTCTTCGCGGATGTGAACCGTGCCTTCGACCGTGAAGCGGTAGCCTGGCCAGGAGCGGAATTCGCCAAACGAGCCGTAACCCAGGACTGAGGTCCCTTCCACCGCGACGATGACAGGGAAGCCTTGGTCTACGCGATGGGCCCACCAGTCGACGCGTTGCTCGGCAGTGGAACATTGATCGTTGTAAATCGCCGTCGAGGTGAGGACGATCGAGTTATAGATCTCGGTGATCTGCGCGATGTCGGAGAGAGCGGCGTCTCGTATCTCCATGGCTCACCTCGCTTGATCTCATTTTGCTTGATGTCACTTCGCTACGGCAGAGCCGCGCGCCGCGGAGATAAAGCTGCGCAGCCGTTGCGGATCTTTGCGGCCGGGCTCAGCCTCGACGCCACTGGCCACATCGACGCCCCAGGGCTCGAGCACATCGATGGCGGCGGCGACGTTGCGGGAGTGCAGGCCGCCGGCCACGATGAGCGGCGGCAGATTGGGTCCGGAAGAAGCGGCCGCAGTGTTGCAGGCGAGACGAATCTCCTGCGCGGCGAGCTCCCAGTCAAACGCCATGCCCAGGCCGCCGGATTTTCCTCGCCGCGCAGCGTCGACCAGCACAGCCCACAGGCCTGACGTGGTGAGCGTGCGGGTCAGAGCGGCAGAGAACCCGGCATTGTCACCCGAATGGACGTTGAAGGGGACGGTCTGGATCAGACGCACATGTCCTTCAAAGGCGTCGTTCAGCCGTGCAATGAGCTCAGGGTTCGTATCATTGTGAAGCTGCGCGGCCTGGAGATGGGCTTCACGCACGTCGCGGATAATCTCGTCCGCGTCCGTCGTGGAGAAGACGCCAACCGTGAGCACGCTGCCGGGAAGGTGCGGCGTGATGGTGGCGACCTGCGATGCGATCATGCGGCGGCGGCTGGGCGCGAAGACGAAGCCGACCGCATCTGCACCCAGCTCAGCTGCGAGCTGCGCATCCGCGAGGTTCGTGTTGGCGCAGATCTTGATGAACATGGAGCGTCAGCCCTCTCCGTGAAGCAATCGCTTCAATGCTTCGCCGGGTCGCGGCTGCTTCATCAGTGACTCGCCGATCAGAAACGCCCCGTAGCCAGCATCGCGCAGCCGCTGCATGTCCTCGCGTGTGTGGATGCCGCTTTCTGCAACGTGCACAGCAGATCGCGGCAAGTGCGCAGCGAGTTCGCAGGCGCGATCGAGAGAGACTTCAAACGTACGCAGATCGCGGCTATTCACGCCGATGCACTCACATTCGAGCGGCAGCGCTCGTTCTAACTCTGCTGAGTCGTGCACTTCGCAGAGCACGTCGAGCTGCCACCGTCGCGCTTCATCTCGAAGCGTGCGGAGTTCCGCGTCGGTCAGCGCTGCGACGATCAGCAGAATCGCGTCCGCTCCGTTCGTGCGCGCTTCTACGACTTGGAACGGATCGACCATGAAGTCTTTGCGCAGGCAGGGAATCGTTGTCGCAGCAGAGGCGAGCCGCAGATTTTCGAGTGAGCCTTGAAAGAACTTTTCGTCGGTGAGGACGGAGAGCACTGCGGCGCCTGCGTCCTGCATCTCGGTTGCGAGTGCGGCGGGATCGAAGTCGGCGCGGATGAGGCCCTTTGAAGGAGAGGCCTTTTTCAGCTCTGCGATGATTGCGGGGCCGCCCAGAGCTTTCGCGCGCAATGCCAGCGCAAAGCCTCGTGGCGTGTGCGCTGCGGCTATGCGCTCCATCGCAGCCATATCTGCCGCAGCCTTGCGCTCCGCGACAACGGCTCGCGTGTGCGCCAGAATCTCTGGAAGATACATTGTGCGTTCGCGGGCCACAGACATGCCTCTATGCTACCGAACGCGTCGCTCTCTATGCGAGCGCGCTCTTGGGTTGTGCGAGCACCAGTCCGCGCGGTGTGGGCAACAGCAGCACAGAAATCAGGCCCTCGCGCTCCAACCTCTTCGCGGCCTCGCGCACGGTCTTCAGGTGTGAGCTCGCATCGTGGATGATGATGAGCCCGTTGGGATTCATCTGCGGCAGAAAGCGCTTCACCTCTGCCTCACGCAGATCGGGGTCGGAGTCGGAGAAGAGCAGATCGATGGTTCCTTCAACCTTCATCTCGAGCGAGCTCTCGTTGCGGAGATCGATGAACCTCGACAGGGGATTCGAGGCGAAGCGTTCTTTCGCTCGCGCGAAGACGACGGGATCGTATTCGCAGCTGATGACCTTGCCCGCGGGGGCGCCACTTTCCGCGTTGCGCTCGAGTCCGCGCGCGATCCACTCGGTGGAGACGCCGAGGAAGCTTCCTGTCTCAACGATGAGCTGCGGCTTCAGCGTTGTGACCAGCGTCGCGATCAGCTCCAGCACCTCGAGCTCCGCGGTCATCGAGTCAAACATCGACCACTGCTCCGGGTGCGGGCACTCGGGAGTGGCGCGGTGATATTCGTGCTGCAGCACGCCGCTGGCGCGGTCGTGCTGCAGCATCACCTTGTGTTCCTGCTTCAGCTTCTTGCGGAAGAGCCCCATCGTTACGCCTTGCCCGCAAGTTGCCGCAGCACGTATTGCAAAATGCCGCCGTGCTGGTAGTAGAGGATCTCCTGCGGCGTGTCGATGCGGACGGCGACCTGAAACTCGGTCGTCCTGCCCTGATCAGACTCCGCGATGACCGTGAGCAACTTGCCGTTGGCAAACTTCCCGTCGAGCATGGCACGCAACTGTCCGGGCTGATCGCCAACCTTGTAGACCTCTTCGCCGGTGAGTTCCAACGACTCGGCGTTCTGTCCCGCGAGGAACTGCAGTGGAAGGATGCCCATTCCAACAAGATTGCTCCGGTGGATGCGCTCATAGCTCTCGGCGATGACGAAGCGGATGCCGAGCAGGCGCGGACCCTTCGCCGCCCAGTCGCGCGATGAGCCGGAGCCGTACTCCTTGCCTGCGATGATGCAGAGCGGCGTGCCGCGCTTTGCGTACTCCACGCTGGCGTCGTAGATGCTTATGCCGGTGCCTTCGGGCAGCAGGCGCGTGACGCCGCCTTCGGTTCCGGGTGCGAGCTTGTTGCGCAATCTAACATTGGCAAAAGTCCCGCGCACCATCACCTCGTGATTGCCGCGGCGCGAGCCGTACGAGTTGAACTCGAACGGCTTCACGCCATGCTCAGTGAGGTACTTGCCCGCGGGGCCGTTCTGCTTGATGGAGCCTGCAGGCGAGATGTGGTCCGTCGTTACCGAATCACCGAGTACAGCGAGCACGCGGGCGTCTGTGATGTCTTCGACTGCGGCGGGCGTCGCCGGTCATGCCGTCGAAATACGGCGCCTTGCGGATATAGGTCGAGTCGGCCTCCCATCCGTAGGTGTCTCCGCTCGGGAACTTGAGGTTCTGCCAGTTCGCATCGCCGTCGCTGACTGTGCTGTATTGCTCGCGGAACATCTCAGAGTCGATGGACGCTGCGACTGCATCGGCGACCTCTTTTTGGCTCGGCCAGATGTCGCGCAGGAAGACTTCCTTGCCGTTCTTGCTCTTGCCGAGCGGCTCGGTGTCGAAGTTGTGCTCGATGTGCCCCGCGAGTGCGTACGCGACGACCAGCGGGGGCGACATCAGGTAATTCGCGCGCACCTCGGGCGAGATGCGGCCCTCGAAGTTACGGTTTCCGGAGAGAACGGAAACAGCCACGAGGCCGTGCTCTTCGATGGACTTCGATACGTCCTCGGGCAGCGGGCCGGAGTTGCCGATGCAGGTTGTGCAACCGTAGCCGACAACCTGGAAGCGCAGCTTGTCGAGATAAGGCAGTAGACCGGCGCGTGTGTAGTAGTCGGTGACGACGCGTGAGCCCGGCGCGAGTGAAGTCTTTACCCACGGCGGTGTGCTGAGGCCAGCCTCAACTGCCTTCTTCGCGAGCAGGCCGGCAGCAACCATCACGTATGGATTCGAGGTGTTGGTGCAGCTCGTGATTGCTGCAATCACAATCGAGCCGTTGCTGAGGTAGCGGTCTGGGTCGACACCGAAGCGCGCGCGCACTGTGTGCTCCATCGCAACATCTTCCTGCTTGCCGCCGGCCGGTTTCTCATGCGACGTCGCAGTCACGGTCACGCTCACTGGAAGCTCCGGTGCGGGAGAGCCAACGGAACTCGCGAGGTTTCCATCTGCGGATGTATGGCCGCCCTCGCCCTCCCAGCGCACCATCTGTCGCACCTCGTTCTTGTTTGCGTTGGGTCCGAGCAGCGTGGGCAGCACCTTGGCGAAGCTCTCCGGCGTTTCGCGCAGCAGCACGCGATCCTGAGGACGCTTCGGCCCTGCGACACTCGGCTCGACTGTGCTCAGGTTGAGCTCGAGTGTGCCCGAGTATTCAGCTTCCGGCGCGTTCGGTGTGTGGAAGAGACCCTGCGCTTTGTAGTACGCCTCGGTGAGCGCGATGTGCTCTTCGCTTCGGCCGGTGAGGCGCAGATAGTTGAGCGTCTCCGCATCAACGGGGAAGATGCCGCAGGTTGCGCCGTACTCCGGCGCCATGTTCGCGATCGTCGCGCGGTCGGCGAGCGGAAGTTCGCTGATGCCGGGACCGTAGAACTCGACGAACTTGCCGACGACGCCGAACTTGCGAAGCATCTCCGTGACGGTGAGGACGAGATCGGTCGCAGTTGCACCCTCGCGCAACTTGCCGGTCAGCCTGAAGCCGACGACCTGCGGCACCAGCATGCTGACAGGCTGGCCAAGCATCGCAGCCTCGGCCTCGATGCCGCCGACACCCCAGCCGAGCACGCCGAGTCCGTTGATCATCGTGGTGTGCGAATCCGTGCCGACCAGAGTGTCGGGATACGCGATCGTGGCACCGTTCTCTTCCTTGGTGAAGACGACGCGCGCGAGGTACTCGAGGTTCACCTGGTGGCAGATGCCCATGCCGGGCGGCACTGCGGAGAAGTTGTGAAACGCCGTCTGTCCCCACTTGAGGAAGGCGTAGCGCTCGCGGTTGCGTTGAAACTCGAGCGCGGCGTTCAGGTCGTAGGCTTTGGCTGATCCGTACTCGTCGACCTGCACGGAGTGGTCGATCACCAGTTCCGCAGGCACCAGCGGATTAATTTTCTCCGCATCGCCGCCGAGGTTTTTCATCGCGTCGCGCATGGCGGCGAGGTCCACGACGGCCGGCACGCCGGTGAAGTCCTGCATCAGCACGCGCGCAGGCATGAAGGCGATCTCTCGCGAGGGTTCGGCTTTTGCGTCCCACCTGGCGAGGAAGCGAATGTCGTCGGCAGTGACGGTCACGCGATCTTCACGGCGCAGCAGGTTCTCCAGCAGGATGCGCAGCGAGTACGGCAGTCGTTCCAACTTCGCGCCGCTCGACTCGAGCGCATTCAGGCGGAAGTACCGCACGGTCTTGTTGCCGGACTTCAGTTCGCCGGCGGCGTGAAAGCTATCAGGATGAGCATTTGAGGTAGCCATAACAAATCTCCTTGGAACTCCCAGCGGAGCCCTGAATATTGCGGAGCGCTGCCATTCACGTCAAAGACGCTGGCAGTCGATGAGGCCCGCATCGGTGCGCGGCTCATTTGAGAGCACGTCGCCGCGAAACACGGGCGGAACAATTCTGGATGATAGCGAGGAACTGTACGTGGCGTTTAGCGAAGGAAACGCCCGCGGTCATGGCGGCCACGACGGAAGCGCTTGATTGGGGAGCGCAACATGGTCACAGTGTAGCTCTTTTGCCACATCAGCCGCATCTCCCAACCCTTGCCGTTCCCGCAGATAACAATTGGTTCGCAATACGGCCCACGAGTACGGGTGGAACCGCATCTTATACAAAGTTGATGGGTTTGTACCTATCAGCATGGGATCCGCTCCAGACGTTCAGAGGGCGGCCCGGGAGCCAGAAGGATGCAATTCGAAACCAACACTATTCGTCGCGCGTTTGGCGCGATCGCTTTATCGGGAATGCTTGCACTAACCGCCGGTTGTCATAGCAGCAGCGCGTCCGCCAGCGGGCCCGATCCGGCGCAGGCGAACCTCGCGCCCGTCAACGGCCAAACTCAAGTCCTCGCGCAGAACGCTTCCTATGCACCGCAACAGCAGGGCGAGTCCTACCCGCAACAGCAGGCGGGCTATCCGCAGCAGGCGCCTGTCGAGCAGTCCTACCCGCAACAGTCGGGCGGCTACTATCCCAGCGACACTGAGCAGGCCGGTGAAGAGGCGCTCGAAGAGACAACGCAGGCTCCGCCGGAACTACCTGAATACGATCAGCCGCCAGCGCCGGGCCCTGGCTACCTCTGGACTCCCGGTTATTGGGCCTGGGGACCTGGTGGCTACTACTGGGTGCCGGGCGCGTGGGTCGAAGCACCCTACTACGGCGCGCTCTGGACACCGCCCTATTGGGGCTGGGGCGGCGGCTACTACCGCTTCCATCCCGGCTACTGGGGACGGCACGTCGGCTACTACGGCGGCATCAATTATGGCTTCGGCTATATCGGGATCGGCTACTTCGGCGGGTACTGGAGCGGCAACAGCTTCTATTACAACCGTGCCGTGACCCGCGTCGGTGGTGGGATTCGCACTGTCTATGAACGGCCGGTGGTCTACAACAACGTTCGCTATGGAGTTCAGCCCGTCAATCGCGTGAGTTACAACGGCGGCCGCGGCGGCATCAACGTGCAGCCTCGCCCCGCGGAGATTGCCGCGATGCATGAGCGGCACGACGCGCCGATGACGGTTCAGCGTCAGGCGCGCGTTGAGGCCTCGCAAAACCGCGCGCAAACCTACGCAGTGAATCACGGTCGCCCGTCAGAGGCCGTCATTCAGCATGGTTTTGCGAACTCACGCGGTATCGCGCCGGCTCCGCGCGGCGTTGAGGCCGCTCGTCCTGTGCCGGAGGGCCGTCCTGCGCAGCCGAATGCAGCCTACATGAACGAACGCGCTGCAGAGGCATCGCATGGCCAACCCTACGCCAATGAACCGCGCGTGGAGAACCGTGCAGTGCAGCCGCAACCGAACGCAAATCCGCGGTTTGAGAATCATTCACAGCCTCAACCGCAGCCGAACGCAGCAAACCCGCGGTTCGAGAATCATGCTCAACCGCAGCCACGCGTTGAGAATCGAGCGATGCCGCAACCTCAGCCACAACCTCGGGTAGAGGCGCCGCGCCCTGAAAACCGTCCGGAGCCGCAACCACAGCCTCGGATGGAGAACCGCCCGCAACCTCAACCGCAGCAGCACATGGAAGCACCGCGTCCTGAAGGCCGTCCGGCTCCGCAACCTCACCCGCAGGGACCGCCGCCGCAGTCTCATCCGGCCCCGCCCCAGCAACCCCATGGTGGTGGCAATAACGGACATCAGGGCGGAGGTGACCACGGCCATCGCTAACCAATTGAACCGACAGACAGAGAGTGCCCGGAATCCCGGGCACTCTTTTTTGTCGGCCGTGCTTCAATTGTCCTGATTCAATTCGAGATTCTCCGCCTCAACCAGCGTCTTCCCATCCACTTCACGCGACTCTGCGCGCTATGCTCCCGTAGAGCCGAAGCCGCCTTGTCCACGCGGCGTTTCCGCGAGCATGTCCGTCTCCTCGAAGCTCGCCTGGATGCGCTCCACCACACGCAGTTGCGCGATCCGGTGTCCCGGTGCAATCGTCTGCGGCTCCGGCGACAGGTTCGTAATGATGATCTTTAACTCGCCACGATATCCGGGATCGATGACTCCGGCCAGCGTCGTGACACCCCGCAGCGCAAGGCCGGAGCGATCCTCCACCAGTGCGCCATGCGACGAAGGCAACTCCAGCGCGAGCCCTGTGCGCACGGCGATTGTGCTTCCCGGCTCACCGACAGGGGCCAGCGTCGCCGACTCCGCTGCAAAAAGATCTGCTGCCAAATCACCGTACGGGCCGGTGTGCGCGTAGCGCGGCAGTTGTGCCGCGGGCAGCAGGCGCTGCACAAGAATCTTCGGAGAAGGTTTCGCTTCACTCATCCAGTCAGTCTCTCATTTCAAGAGATCCACTTCAGCAGCCGAATCACGCCCATCGGCGCGGCCTTTGAGTGCGCCGACACACCACTACGTTCATGAATCGCCTTCCGGTTGGCCCGGTAGTACTCGAACGCACGCAGCATCATCTGATCGTTTGTCAGCGTCGGCCGCCACCCGAGCTCTCGCTTGATGCGCGTCGTGTCGAAGACGAAGCTCTCTGCGATCATCCGGTAGTGATAGGGCCCCAGCGGAGATATCCCCAACTTGTGCGCGGCCTTCATCGCAGCGATCGTCGGCGCCTTCGGCAGACTCGCAACACGCGAACGGCTCGACGCCGCGCGAATCACCGACTCGTACATTGCACGCATCGTCGGCACATCGTCCGACCCAATGTGGAAGAGATTCGACGACTCATAGCCGAGGCACGCAATGCACGCCGTCGCCAGGTCCTGCGCAAAGATGAACTGGTAGACGCTATCGCCGCTGCCGACCACCCAAACCTTTTTGTTGTCTTCGATGAACTCAAACAGAATCGCCAGCAGCCCGAGGCGACCCTCATCAATAATCGTCGGCGAGCGCAGCGTCACTACCTGGAGCTCAGGATGCTGGCGATGCAATTCACCCAGCACCCGCTCGCCCTCCAGCTTCGATTGCCCATAGATCTCCACCGGCGACGGCGTCTCTTCTTCTGCCACCGGATGGCCGAGGTTCTCGCCCCAGAGACAATTGCTGGAGATAAAGATGAACTTGTTCACTCCCGCGGCAATAGCGGCCTCGGCGAGCCGGCGTGTGCCATCGACATTCGAGGTCCACAGCATCTTCTCGTCGGTCACGTCGTGTGCGAGCATGGCTGCGCAATGAAACACCGCTTCGAACTTGTGTTCCGCAAACAGCCGCGTCAGCAGTTCCGCATCGCGAATGTCTCCCTGCACGCTCGTCAGTGCAGGATGCGATTCCTCATCACGCACCAGGTCGATGTTCGTGACCGCAAATCCTTCGCTCAGCAGACGGCGCTTCAGCACACCACCGAAGAAGCCCGATCCGCCCGTTACCAGCACCTCACGCGCGCTCACGCCGCAACCTCGTTCGTCTTCTTTCGCTGCTCCGTCGACCGGAAGAGATACACGGCCAAGACAGTAATGAGCGGCTCCAGCGGATGGCGAAAGCGGGCCTGCACAGTAACCAGATAGTACGGCAGCGGCAGCAATAGAAACATCCATCCCATCAGCGCCGCTCCCGGCACGCGCCGCCGCAGTGCGAGCCCCAGCCCCGTCAATCCCGCAAGACTCAGGAAGCTGTAGTTCAGACGTCGTCCATACTCCCGCATCGGATGATTCTCCAGCGGGTGCGGCACGTTGTCCCAGAAGAAGAGAAAGCGGTCCAGCGTGCGGTGCCAGAAGTAGTTCGGGTTCGCACGAATGCGCGCGACCGCCTGCTCCTTTCGCATCTCCGAATAGCGCACCTCGCCCATGTGCAGATAGAGCTGAAACTTCGGATCGCCCGGCCACAATGGCAGCGCGGCACCCCACGGATACGCATCGTGCGACGGCAGCGTCGACTCATACAACTCCGCACCGAAGTTTGAGCGTGTCGTTATGAATACATGCATTGTGCGCACGTTCCTCACCCACCAGGGCGTCATCACGGCCACAAACACCACGCCTGCAAGCACCGGCCCGGCTACTATCTGCCGCAAGCGCATCGCCCGCAGCTTGGGCCAGATTACCCACAGCCCGGCCGCCGGCAATCCAATCAGCAACGACGCGTTCGAGAGCGCTACCAGTCCCCACAGCCCACCGAACGCCGCCCACAGCAGCCACTGTGCCGTGCCGTCGCGCTCCTCCTCCCCCGTGCCGCGAAGCCGCAGCGCCAGCACCAGCGCCCACGTGAACAGGCAGGTCGAGATCGACATCTCCCATAGCCAGTGGATCGCATACTGCAGCGCCGCCGGATAGGCTGCCCAGAGCCATCCAGCCCACAGCGCCACCGGCGCAGCTTTCGTCGATGCCCTCCGAGCGATCTGGCTCGCATCGAAGCATCGCGCTGCAATCTCATACACCGCCGGTGCGATGAGCGCAGAGAACAGGCTGTCCACCGCCATCACAAAGAACGCCGCCGCGTTCGTGTACACGCCAAACAACTTGAACGCCAGCGCCAGCAGCAGTGGATACAGCGGTGGCAGCCACGCTGTCGGTCCGCTTATTCCATTGAATGGATTCGCGTAGCCGTGTCCCTCGACGAGCGATCGCGCGATGCGTCCGGCTTCGAATCCAAAATCAAAATGATTGCCGATAACGCGGATGCGGTACGTGTGCCCGATCACAATGCACGCAACGCGCAGCGCAAAGGCCACCCAGAATAGGCTGCGTGGAGCGCGAAAGGATCTTGATGGAGCGGAGATTGTCGACACGAGGCAGGAAGAATTACGACGCCTCTCTAGTCTAAATTGCGCACACGATTATCCCGACGAGGGAGCCAACTCGTCGCGCAGTCGTGCGAACACGCGGCGGGCGCCTTGCATCAGCCAGCGGGTCAGAAGGACGATCGCCAGCAGCGCTACCAACACAATCGCCGCGGCGATGTACGGATGCACCGTCGCGACCCAGGTAATTCCCGCCGCGCCAACGTCCTCTGCGGTGCTCAGCGCCGCATTGGTGAATGGCTCGGGCGTCGCGGAAACCGCCACGCGTGCCGAGGTCTTCGCCGTGTGCGCCACGGCTGCAATCGCTGCCGCGGCTATCGTCACCAGTGCATGCTCGCCCGGCGATAACGTATTCGCCGCCTGATACGCCAGGATTGCCGCCGCAGGCACGCGGATGAACGTGTGCACTGCGTTCCAGACCAGGTCGAAGTAGGGAATCTTATCCGCGACCGCTTCGAGGACGCTCAGTCCGATGGCCAGTGCGATGACCCACGTATGGTCCAGCGCCGACAGTCCCGGCGGGAGATTCAGCACGTGGAATCGGCCAAGCAGACCCAGCACCGCGACCGTGACGTAGAGATTCAACCCGGCCGCAAAGCTGACGGCCACGAGCAGCGCGGTAAGGCGGCCTGGATCCAACATCACATTCTCCCCGCGGTGTCAGGATTGTAGTCCCCAGCCCGCTCACCGCGATAACTTGTCGGGGTATTTCCAACGGCCGGAAAACTCGGCTAGCCTGCATGTAAGCTCCAGTCTTTTCTCGCTGACCGTCCGCGGTTCAACGGGGTCCGATCTTTCGCCGCGTTTCAGGAGCTCCGCCTCTTCCGGAGCAGGGTCCGTTTGCCGCTGGTCTGTTTCAACTCTTCCCAAGCGCCGCCGCGCTGTTCGGCAGCACGGCTTCCTCTGCGCGTGCTCGCGACGCTCACATTCAGTCTCTGTCTCGTCTCGCGAACCTTCGCGCAGAGCCCGGTCGACGGCACACTGCGCGGCCGTGTCTTCACGTCGCCGCATATCGCTCCGGTCACGGCGAGCATTCGCCTCCGCCGCGACGACATCTCCTGGCACCAGACAATAAACGCCGCGCAGGACGGATCCTTCATCGCACTGGATCTCGCGCCCGGCGACTATACGGTCCAGGCCGGCGCTTGCTCGCCGCAGCACATTTCGATCTCTCCCGGGGCTATCACCGAAGTTGCGATCGATCTAGCCTCCTGCCCCACAGGCCAGCCGCATCCATCGCAACCTCCAGCGCTTGCGTTCCCCGCGCCAGACTTGTCCGAACTCTCCGAGCTTGATTCCGCCGCGAACAACGCAACCCTCGCGGCTGCCCCGTCCGACGAAACGAGCAGCGACGAGTCCGCTACACCTGAGGCCTCGTGCGAAACCACGAACCTCGGTCTCATCGGACCGAGCGTCAACGGCCTCTCTCCGACCGCGAACTCCACTCTCCTCGACGGTCTCTCGACTACTCAGAACTTCCACTCCAGCCCACGTGGCTCCGCCGGAAGTCCGCGCACCTCGGCCACATTCGGTGAATCCGCCACGCGATCCTTCCAGCTCCAGCCGCGCTCGTTTTCAGCGCAGAATGGCAGCGCCGGCGGCCTTATCGCAGTCACCTCGCGCGGACAGGCTACACGCCTTCACGGCACTGCCTTCGCGCTCACTCGGCAGAGCGTCTTCGCTGCCACGAATCCGTTCTCTGTCGTCACCCACTACAACAACGGCGCGATTACTTCACAACTCCTCAAGCCCGACGACAGCCTGATCCAGGCGGGCGCTGCCGCGGGCTTTCCACTCTCGAAGGCTCCCTATCTCTGGCTGCAACGTGCATCGCTTTTCCTGTCGCTGGAGGGCCAAATCCGTTCCAGCCAGGTCGTATCGACACCCGCAACGGCCAGCTTCTACACGCTCACCGCCGAGCAGCTTGCGCTCCTTGCCAACCGCGGAGTCTCGGCCTCATCCGCGAATAGCGCCCTCAACTTTCTCGACAGCCTCACCGGCGCGCAGCCGCGCGACGCCTCGCGCCTTCTCAGCTTCGCGCGCCTGGACCTCGTGCCCGCCGTGAAGCAGCAGCTCACGCTCGGCTACATCGGCAACCGATTCAGCTCGCCTACGGGTTCAAGTTCTGGGGCGTCGGCGGCGGTGGTGCCCCGCGGCCGTGCCAGCCTCGCCGCCAGCATTCTGCATGTCGATGCGCTTACCGGCCGCTGGCTCTACCGCCTCTCTCCACTTGCGGCCAACGAGCTTCGCGGCCAATTCGCCCGGGACCTCGAGTTCGAGACGCCACACACGCCGCTCCCGCAGGAACCCGCGATCAGCGTCGGCGGCTTCGCCCCGCAGATCTCCATCGCGCCCAACGGCTTCAGCTATGGAACGCCCTCGAGCATCGGCCGCATCGCCTACCCCGACGAACGCCGCCTCCAACTCGCCGACACCTTCACCCTCGCCCGCGGCCGCCATCTCTTCACCTTCGGTGCCGACTGGAGCCGCATCACCGACCGCATCGCCGCCGCCACCAATGCCGAGGGCACCTTCCTCTACGACAGCGGCACCACCAACGGTCGCGACGGCGGCCTCGTCGACTGGATCACCGACTACACCTTCAACGTCCACGCCTATCCCAACGGCGCCTGCCCCAGCATTAACGCGGCAGACCACCTCTTCTGCTTCCGCAGCTACACGCAGGGTTTCAGCGCCGCATCTACACAATTCGCAACCCACGAACTCGCATTCTTCGCCGAAGATGCAATGCGTCTGCCGCACTCACTCTCGCTCACACTCGGCGCCCGTTATGACTACACGCTCCTCCCGCCGCCACAAAATCCCAACCCCGCACTCGACCAGGTGCTGAGCTCCATCGGCTCGCCCGTCGCCGGCGCAACCTCGGTCATTCCCGAAGACCGCGACAATCTCGGCCCGCGCGTATCACTCGCATGGTCGCCTGCACGCGGTCGCGTCCTCACCGCGCGCCTTGGCTACGGTGTCTTCTACGGCCGCATCGCCGGAGCCACCGTCAACGCCGCGCTGACGGACACCGCACTTGCCTCCACCACGCGACGCATCCGCATTACACCTTCCACCATCACCGCCTGTCCGCAGGTGGAGAACCAGGGCTTCGGCTACCCCTGCGCGTATACGACGATGCCTCCCGCTGCGGTCGTCCAGACCACCTCGGCACTCGTCTTCTCCAATCGCTTCCGCCTCCCCGCCGTGCAGCGTGCAACGCTTTCACTCGAGCGCTCTGCGCACACCCTCGACGTCCGCGCCGGATACGCAATGGCAATCGCCACGCAGCTCCCCCAGAGCGTCGACCTCAACATCGCGCCCTTGACCACTACGGCCAGCTTCATCCTGCAGGGCGGTGACGGCATGCGCGGCCTCTACTCCGGTCAAGCCTTCGCTGTCCCTCTCTACACCGCACGCCGCACCACGGCTTTCGGCCCCATCAGCGCGCTCGTCTCGAACGCCAACGCGACATATCACTCGTTCAATGCCGAAGCCCGTCTCCACACACGCGGCTTCCAACTCCGCGGCAGCTACACCTTCGCCCGCGCCATCGACTATGGCCCGCAGCTCTCCGCCACTCCACGCCAAAACGGCCAATTCGATCCCTTCACCGACGCCTACGACAAATCGCTCTCCAGCCTCGACATCCGCCACCGCTTCACCGGTGATCTGCTTCTGCGCTCCTCCATGCACCGCGGTCCGGAGTTCCTCCGCCGCACACTTTCCGGCTGGCAACTCGCCACCATCGCGACCGCCGGGAGCGGCGCGCCCTACAGTTACGCAATCTTCGGCGGCACCGCGCTCTCCGGCGGCCGCGACACGATCAACGGCTCTGGCGGCGCAACCTACCTGCCTACTCTCGGCCGCAACACCCTTCGCCTGCCCATGCGCAGCCGCGTCGACCTCCGCGCCGGACGCGGCTTCGCGCTCCACGAACACGTCCGCCTCAACGCCTTCGCCGAGGCCTTCAACCTGCTCAACACCCAAAGCCTCTCCCGCGTCGAAACCCGCGCCTTCCTCGTCGGAACCGCCGCCACCCCCGGCGCACCCACGCCGCTCATCTTCCAGGACGCGGCGACCATCGCCGCCGAGGGCATCACCACCGCACCCTTCGGCACCCCAACCTCCTCCACCGCAAGCCTCAGCCGTGAGCGCCAGATCCAGTTCGGCTTGCGGTTCGAGTTCTAACGATCTTGGCGTGACCCCGCGGCTTCCATCCGCATCCAACCGAGAAGACTCACTCTGGGGGAGACGCAAGGGCCATGAACCTGCTGGTCGCAGTGCAGAATCATGGATATGCGGCGACGGCCCTCATCCTCCTTCTCTCCGCCTGCGGCCTGCCCCTGCCCATTTCCGTTGTTCTCCTCACGGCTGGCGCTGCCGCACACTCCGGCTCCCTGAACCTCGCACTGGTCATTCTCTGCGCCGCCGGTGCTGCCCTTGTCGGAGACACCATCCTCTATGTCGGCGGAAGGTTCACCGGATGGTGGCTGCTGGCCGGGCTCTGCCGCCTCAGCTTCAACCCGGAGACCTGCATCTTCGGCTCGGCGAGGTCCTTCTACCGCCGTGGTCCGCGCACGCTCCTCTTTGCCAAGTTCATCCCCGGACTCGGCACAGTCGCCGCTCCTCTGGCCGGCAGCCTCAACATGAGGTTCACGCGCTTCCTCAAGCTCGATGCGTGCGGTGTCCTCTTTTATGCCGCTACCTGGAGCACCGTCGGCTTCCTGTTCGCTCCGTTCCTCCGCATCGTCATCAGCTGGGTCGTGCGCGTCGGTCACGTGACGGCCGCCACCGCCACCGCAGCGATCTTGCTTTACGTGCTCTGGTTGCTCGGCAGCTCTCTGCATGAAAACCGCTTCAGCACGATCGAGCGCGTCGCCGCCGAAGAGTTGCACGAGCGCCTCAAGGCCGCAACCCACGATAAGGTCCTCGTCATTGCCGATGTCCGCTCCCACGGTTACTACGATCCTGCCGCCCAGCGCATCAAGAACTCCATCCGCGTCGAGCCCAACCGGCTGCGCGAAGAGCTCGAGGCCCTGCGTGAATTCATGGCGCCCGAGTGCGAGATCTATCTCTACTGCTCCTGTGCGCGCGACGCCACCAGCGTTCGCGTCGCCCGCGAACTGGAAAAAGAGAACTGCGCCACTAAGGTAATCGCGGGCGGCCTAAAAGCTTGGATCAAGGCCGGCGGCCCGCTGGAGCCCGTCCCGCCTACCGATGTCGAGCATCTGCCAAGGTTCAACTAGCCTTTTTTTGAACTGTATTGATGTCAATATACCTGCCGTCGATACGTCTCTGAGCACGCCTACGCAACCTGACGAGCCATCGCACGTATCCCCGCCAGTAGCTGCGCATACGGCAGCCCATCCGCATAGGTCTTCAGCATTAACTGCCGCAGCAATCTCTTTCGCACCACGCGGAACCCGCGCCCCGGTTCGCGATAAAAGCTCTTTGCAGCGTCGTGAGAGAACGCAAGCATCGCCTGCAGCTCGCCCAGCCTCTTCGCATATTCACTGCTGAGTGTCGCGGCATCGGCACCCGCGCCCGCCAACACTGCGCCGGCCGCAGCCTGTCCGCTCACAATCGCCGAGTGGATCCCCTCGCCCGTCAGCGGATCCACCAGCCCCGCCGCATCCCCAGCCAGCAGTACTCGCCCGCGCGGCACATACGCGTGCCCACCCAGCCCAAGGTGCTGTCCCGAAACATGCGCCCGCACCTCATTCAGCTCCACGCCCAGCTTCTCTCGCGTATAGCTTTCGAGCAGACTGCGCGTGACACTCTCGCATACCACCTCGTCCGAGCCTGCAGCGCCATCCTTCGGTACAAATCCACCCACGCCCACATTGATGTGATCGCCCTTAGGGAACATCCATCCATAACCACCCGCAATCGGCGCGAAGTCGAACACGAGATCTTGTGGCCTGTCGCCCGCAGGGAGCGTCGAAGGCAGAACTTCAAAGGGAACCATCGCCTCCAGCGCGAACCCGCGCGCATACCAGCCAGGCTCATCAGGCAACTCCGCCGTCCGACTCTCGATCAACGCGCCATCCCTCAACTCATCGCGCTGCGCATCGAGCCCCGCCGCCAGCCGCCGCATCTGTCCATTCGATCCATCTGCGCCGATCAGCACCGGAGCCCGCAGCGTCTCAATGACTCCATCGCGAACAGCGAGTTCGATCTCAACCCATGCCGCCGATTCGCGTACTGCCACAACACTCTCAATCTTCTTCAGCTCCGCGCCCGCGGCCAGCGTCTGCTGCAGGCAGAAGGCATCAAACTTCTCGCGCACTGCCATCGCGCAGATCACCTTGCGCGTCCGCAGCCGCACCTCGCAGCTCTTGTCCGCCACACGCAGGCCCTCTGCAAACCGCGGTCCCGCCTCCTGCAGCACCACCTCGCGGCACTCGCGCTCCAACACCGTCTCCGCCGAGTACCGCAGCGCTCGAAGCGTCTTTCGCGTCAACCCGCACGCGCAGGCCTTATGCCGAGGAAACGTTCGCCGGTCCAGCATCAGCACACGCTTCCCCGCGCGCGCCAAGTCATACGCCGCGGCACAACCCGCCGGCCCCGCACCGGCAATCAGAATGTCATAGTCGAACATCAGTGAGATTTTACGTGGAAGAGATTCATCATATCGCCGATAAAGACGCTGCTTGGGTTACCAAACAAGGTCGGTCAACGCTTGCCTGTTCCTCAGCGCGTCGTTCTGCGCAAATCCACGCTGAAGCTCCCGCCGCACTTCAGGGGAATCCTCGAAGACGCCACACCAGGGCATAAGGACGTGAAGGCGGTCGGCCTCCTCTGGAATGACAATGTACCGTTTGCCCGGCTCCAGATGCTCTCCTGCCTTTGCCGAAAAATTGCCGTCATAAACGTAAGGCACTGCCTTGATCACCGCTCGATCCGTCCATAGAGTGTTGCCTTTGAGAGTGGCGAGGACTTTCACTGTAGCGGTCTCGTGTTCGTCGGTCCGGTAGCCCTCGGGATAAACGTAAACACCCCCCTTTGCCCCCCGGGAAAGCACATCGACGACAAAGACCGTATCCGCGTCACGGCCCAGAGCGTACAGCGGAGCATCGCACGCCTTCGGCGTCGCGGGCTTTGCCGGAGGCTTCGCCTCACCCTCAGTCTCCGGATAGAAGTGCCAGTCGTGCGCGATGGGCAGAACATCGGGAAGATTCACGCACGAGTGAACAAGCCGTGTCAGACACGACAGGTTGTATGCCGTAAGCTCACGCAAGGTCGACGGCGCTATATACGGAGTAAACGTGACCTCAGCAGCGAGACAGCCCTCGCATGCGCCCGGCCGGTGGGCCTTGTAGTTCGGGTGACGCGCCAACTGCTCTTCGTCTCCAACCCAACTGTCTCGGAGCGAGTCGCTCGCGTGCGCCTTCAGAAATATCATGTATCCGTAGTCAGCCCGGGGCGTCGCGCCGACCATCAGTTCAATGCCGCTGCGCCAGATGACTCCATCCTGCAAAAGAAACGAGACGACCATTGCGCCGTCCCTGCCTCCGAGCAACTCATAAGAACGCTCCACAATACGGAAGCGAAGACCATCGGAGCCTCCTGCCAGCTTCCCTACCCACCCTGATGCCGCATCTCCCAGCTCAATCCTGTAAACGCACTCAGCCTCACCGCACGTGCCGTCATAGTGTCCCCACGCCCCCCAGCGCTGCATCAGCACCTGCGCATCCGCCCATGTGCTCTGGTGCAGCCGGATCGACTGAAAGTCCGCAAGCAGCCGCTCTGCTCGATGACGAAACAGATGCTGCTGCGCCTGGACCAGCACGAAGGCAAGCAAGATCAATGCTGCAATCGAGAGCAAAGAGATGCGCAGAACTCGCAAAGCAATCCGGGCCGCATGGCGCATTCCGAACGTTATACACCGCACACCAAGCAGCCGCAGAAGAACTACAGCTTCAGCCCCAGCGCCTCCGCCAGCAGCGTATAGCTCCGCTTCCGCGCCTCATGCGAGTGCGTGATCGTATTCACAATCAACTCGCTGATCTCCAACTCCCGCGCAATCGTCGTCAGCTCCTCAGCGACACGCTCCGGCGTCCCCACCACATACCGCGGAAACTCCGCTTCTGGCTGATCCATCGATCCCACCGTATACGGCAACAGCGGATTCGGTACCGGCGGCTCAGCCGCCAACTCGCGCAATGCATCCTGCGGTGCGGCCACGGGTCGCCGGTCATCCATACGAATCCGCCGTTGCAACAGTCGCACCGAGGCATGCAGAAACTCCGCCTCCTCCTGCGTCGGTGCACAGATCGCTCCAATCGCAATCGTCGCCTCAGGCTCCGCGCGATCCGGTCCCGGCACAAAGTTCTTCCGGTAGTACTCGATTGCCTGCCGCGTCCCCAGCGCTGAAAAGAAGTGCGCAAACGCATACGGCAGCCCCTCCTGCGCCGCCGTCACGCTCGACCACATGCTCGAGCCCAGCAGCCACACATCCGGCGCGCCCTCCGCATCCGGCGCAACCCGCAGCCGCGCAAACGGATGCCCCGCCGGAAACCGCTCGCGATGAAGAAACGCCCGTAGCTCAGACAGCTGCTGCGGAAAGTCATCGACCATCGGCCCTTGCCGCGTGCGGCGCAGCGCCTGCATCTCGAGCTGCCCACCGCCCGGCGCACGACCAATCCCCAGATCGATCCGCCCCGGAAACATCGCATACAGCGTGCGAAACACCTCCGCCACCTTGTACGGCGAATAGTGTGGCAGCATCACGCCGCCCGACCCCACGCGAATTCGCTCGGTCGCCGCCGCCGCCCGTGCCACCAGGATCTCCGGTGCCGTACACGCCAGCAGGTCCATCGCATGGTGCTCCGAGTACCACAGCCGCGTGTATCCCAGCGCATCAACATGCCGTGCCAGATCCAGCGAATTCGCCAGCGCCTGCGCAGGCGTCGCACCCGCAGGCACCGGCGACTGGTCCAGCACCGACAGACGAATCGCTCCACTCATGCCGATTGGATGTCGCAACTCTCCCATCCGCTCCAACAACAGCGGCTCCACGCAAGCCCACACATCCGCTATCCTCGCCTGAATGGCTCCTGAATCCTCTGTCTCACCGGCCCCGCTGCTCGCCGTTCGCGATCTCCGCATCGCCTTCTCCGGGCATGAGGCCGTGCACGGCATCTCCTTCGACATCGCGCCCAGCGAAACCGTGGGCCTCGTCGGCGAATCCGGCTCCGGCAAGTCTGCAACGTCTCTCGCTCTGCTCCGGCTTCTTCCCCCCACCGCGACCATCACCGGCAGCCTTCAACTCACCTGCGAGCCAAGCCGCACCGAAGATCTCCTCGCGCTCAATGAAGACTCCATGCGCGCGCACCGCGGCCGCTCCATGGCGATGATCTTTCAGGAGCCCATGACCGCGCTCAATCCCGTCATGCGCGTCGGCCATCAGATCGCCGAAGCTGTCCTCGCGCACGCACCGCACATCGCGAGCGCCGACCTCAATGCGCGCGTCCTCGCCGTACTGCACGAGGTCGCGCTGCCCGATCCCGAACGCCGGCTCAACGACTACCCGCACCAGTTCTCCGGCGGCCAGCGCCAGCGCCTCATGATCGCCATGGCGCTCATCAATCGCCCGCGGCTTCTCATTGCAGACGAGCCCACCACCGCGCTCGACGTCACCGTGCAGGCGCAGATCATCGCTCTGCTCAAGCGCCTCCGCCACGAGCACGGCCTCTCCATGCTCTTTATCTCGCACGACCTTGCCGTCGTCGGCCAGATCGCCGACCGCATCCTCGTCATGCGCCACGGCCGCATCGTGGAGCACGGCATCACGCGCCAGGTCCTCACTGCACCGCGGCACGATTACACGCGCCAACTCCTGGCCTCCGTTCCCTCCATGCGCACCTCACGCGACACCCCGCTCGCCACTCTCGCGGCGGTAAAGTAGACTCACCTTTCCCGTATGCGTGCCCTCGTCGTCTCCGATGTTCACGGAAATCTTCAGGCCCTTCAGGCCGTAGTCTCCGCCGCGGGCTCCTTCGATGAACTCTGGAACCTCGGCGACATCGTCGGGTACGGCGCCAATCCCAACGAGGTCATCGACACCATCCGCCCTCTCGCACGCATCAACGTGCGCGGCAACCACGACCGCGTCTGCTGCGGACTCACCAGTTCGGCGGGCTTCAATCCTGTCGCCGCTGAGGCCGCCGCGTGGACACATCGCCACCTCGCGCCCGAAAATCTCGAGTGGCTGCGCGCCGTTCCGCAAGGCCCTATCCGTGCATCGGAGCGCGCTCTCTGCGCCCACGGCTCGCCGCTCAATGAAGACCACTACATCATCTCGATGCGAGACGCCTGGTCGCCGCTGCAGCGCATGTCCACCGAGATCACCTTCTTCGGTCACACGCACGTGCAGGGAGCCTTCTCGCAGCAGGCGCCGGAGTGGCAGGAGATACGCCCGCTCTATAACTCACAGAGCGAACCCGAAGAGTTCTCGATGGACGTGCCCGTCGGGTCGCGGCATCTCATCAACCCAGGCTCCGTCGGACAGCCACGCGATGGCGACTGGCGCGCAGCCTTCGCCATCTACGACACCGCCGTCGAACGCCTCACCTTCTATCGCATTCCCTACGACGTCACCTCCGCGCAGCAGGCCATTCGCAACGCAGGCCTGCCGGAGCGCCTCGCATCCCGCCTCAGCACCGGAAGATGACCGCCAAAGATCTGGAACCTGGAACCTGGAACCTCAGAAGAACCTTCCAATCGTGAACACGAACTTATGATCTCCATTGAAGCCGATCGCCGGTGCGAGCGTAATCACGCCCAGCGGCGTCTCCGCCACAATGCCAAAGTAAACGTCTTCACGCGTCACGGTCGGAGCGTCCGGCGCGCGCATCTGTCCCGCTTCCACCGCCCCACCCAGGTAGATGCCGCCGCTTAGCGGCGGGTGCATCGCGTAGATCCTTCTCAGGTATCCCGGCGTCACCAGCCAGTAGTCCGTGCCGCGCAACTGGTCGATCGACAGCGCAGCCAGCCGTAACGGCCCGCCCAGCGTATACCGGAAGGGCTGCGCGACATTGCGGTCGAGCATGGTTGCGCCTTCAGTCTTCCAAAGAAAGACATTCTTCTCGCTCCAGGTATGTGCGCCCTCGATCTGCGTGAAGAGCTGCGGCGCAGATGGACTGTTCACTGTGTCGTACAGATATCCAAAGCTTGTTGTCACCCTCACTCCACGGTGAGGTATCAGCGCCCGATTCTGTGAATCAAAGACATATTGAAGTCTCACGACTTGCGAATTGCCGTCATAGTCCGGCAGGCTATCCGCGCCCGTGTTCAGCTTCCACTGCACGTTCTGGAACGACCATCCGAAACGTAGCTCCTGGGTCTTGGTGTCGGTCCATCCCACGTCGCCTGCAAATCCCCCGAACTGCGACTGCCGCTCTGCGATCCTCGTGTTCGAATCCGGCGAGGCGTAGATGAAGTAGGGCTGGCGTATAAGGTTTACACTCGGCGCGACGAAGAATCCCTTCTGCGAAAATCGATAGAGGTACTCGCCATCCAGGTTGGTCAGGAACCCCAGGTCAACCTTTGCTCTCAGCTCCGATCCATAACCGCCCAGATCCTGATACAGGAAAATGCTGTCGATCGTCGCTCGCGTTACACCTCCCGTCTGCGCTTGTATGTTGAAGCCGATATTCAGGAAAGGTGGTCCGGTCTTCTTGTCCTCTACATCCACCAGCAGAATTGGCCGGTTCGATCCTGCGGAGTCATATCCCACCGTGTAGTCCGCGTTGTAGCGTCCGTCCGCGCGAACGTCTGCCAGCAGCGCCTGCACCTTATTGGTGTCCACCGGCTTGTTCACCAGCGGATCGAACTTGCGGTGCACTACCTCGGCTACCTGGGGTGTCGGCGCCTTCACCTTTACCTCCAGCACGGTGCCGACCGGTGGCCGCTCCCTGGCGCGCCGCTTCGCCATGTAAGCCTCCCATTGATCGTCAGGGAGCGCATACTTCATCAGCTCGGACTTATGCGCCTCTGCAGCTGCATAGCCGCGCGCCGCCAGTTCCGACGTTCTCGAGTAGTCCGTCGCTGTGAAACCTTTGATGTCCGGCATGATCACCACGTCTGCCAGTTCGCGTTCGCGCGCCTCGTTCACCTCAATGCCCACTGAAAACGCTCGGCCCAGCACTCCCAGGATCGAATCCAGATCGCCCTTGCCCACCGGGCTGAGCGGCAGACTGAAGGCGATGATCACATCCGCTTTCATCGCCTTCACATCCGCGGTCGGTAGATTGTTCAGGATGGCGCCGTCGACATACTCGTGTCCGTCCATCTCAAACGGCTGGAACACTCCCGGCAGAGACGCTGAGGCGCGCACCGCATCCTGCAGCGAACCCCGCGCAAAGACAACACTCCTCGGATCGGTCAGGTCCGTTGACCGGCAGCGGAAGGGAATCGGCAGGTTGTTGAACTCGATCTGATCGTTGTAGCGAATGAACTCCTTATCCAGCAGTTCGTTCAGTCCGATATCCGTTAGAAGCGCATTACGCAGCGAAACGCCCTTCTTCAGTCCGACCCCAACCCCGTTGGGAAGCTCCCGCGCATCCTCCCGCCGGCGAAAGCTCTTGGTCGAGTAGGCCGAGGCAATACGAAAGATCCGGCTCACCTCGTCCGGATTGAGGACCTGCTTCATCCTCTCCGGCGTCACACCCGTTGAGTACAGTGCCGCGAGGATCGAGCCCATGCTCGTCCCTGCAATCACATCCACCGGAATGTGGTGCTCATCCAGCCACTGGAGGGCGCCGACTTCGGTAAGCGCCAACGCCGCTCCGCCGCCCAGCGCAAGCCCAATCACCGGCCGGTTCGTCGGCAAACCCGTCGGCGGAGGAGCCGGGTCCAGCGGTCCCAGCTTCAACTTGCTTGTGCTCGCCGCCTCTTCGCCCGGACTCGCCGGCTTCGAAGCCGAATTCTGATCCTGTCCGGTCTTCTGATCTCCTGGCTTCGCGGGTGTGTTCTTCTGCCCCAGCCCCGTCTGCGCGTCCGAGCTCTGCTTCTCCTTCCCCCCAAGCTGCTCCAGCGTCTGCTGGCCCATCACCACCGGCTGCGCCGCGGTTGGCGCCTGCGCCAAAATCCACTGTGGACTCACAGCGATTCCCACAGCACAAAAAGCGCACAAAACCGCCTGAATACCCCTCCGACGCCGCTCAAAATGCATCATGGTTCGTCCTCGCTCTTGAAACGCAGACAGATTCTCGGGACGCAAAAGCGTTGATTCTGTTGGCGTTTCAGCGCGGTTAGACGCAAAAGCGCCAGCGCCCGGATGGTTCCAAATCCCACCTAACCCGAATTAAATCTGCAATTTCAGCGCAGAGGCGGTTGGGTCAGGGATGGTACTCGTGAAAAAGCGCCGGAAACTGCCGCTCCAACTCCGCGATCTTGGGGATATCGCAGACCTGAATGTACGGATTATGCGGATTCTTGATCGCATAATCCTGGTGGTACTCCTCGCCGGCGAAGAAGTGTTCCAGCGGCACAATCTGCGTCACGATCGGTCGTGGAAAGATGTGTGCCGCGTCCAGCTGCTTCACGTACGCCTTGGCGACCTCGCGCTGCTCCTCATCGGTGTAAAATATCGCGGAACGATATTGCGTGCCGATGTCATTTCCCTGGCGGTTCATCTGGGTAGGGTCATGAACTACGGAAAAAAACACCCTCAAAAGTGTTCCAAAACTCACCCTTTCCGGATCAAAAACGATCTCAATCGCCTCAGCGTGCCCGGTCTGGCCTGAGGATACGGCGCGGTAGTCGGCCGTATATTCCGCTCCGCCCGAGTAGCCAACCGTAGTCTTTTCAACACCTTTCACCCTCTGAAAGACCGACTGCACCCCCCAGAAACATCCCCCTGCAAAAACCGCCGTCTCCCGCTGCCCCGCCTCCCAACCACTCTCCGGCATGGTTTCGTCGTGTAATGGGGCTGGAATCGGCTCCTTGTGTGTTCCTGCAATTGCCATAGGCACCTCTCAAACGCTTTCGCTATTCGATGGCCTGTCTTGGCCTGCCGATGCGTTCCACGTGGAACCATGGGAGTTAACACCAGCCTCAACTGTCACTTCAGCTGTTACTCAAGGGGGTAATAAAGACTTGACTAACGGTTAGCCAAGTCTGTTATTGCCCTCAAGGGTTACATCCGGGTGAACCACGGGAGTAAACACCTGCCTCAACCCCTACTTTAGCTGTTACTCCTCAGGTAATAGCTGCTCGTAAAACTGACAAGTTATCCTGGGGGCCAGTGCATTGGCCGCCCACCCAGCAGGTGAAGGTGCAGATGATCGACCGTCTGCCCGCCATCCGGCCCGGTATTGATTACCAGCCGGTATCCACGATCGAGGTTCTTCGCGCGGGCCACCTCGCCCACCGCCCAGAGCAGATGTCCCAGCAGGTCCGTGTCGCCGCCCGCGGCCTCCGCATGCGAGCTGATGTGCTGTTTCGGAATGACCAGCACATGCGTGGGCGCCTGCGGGTTGATGTCCGGAAAAGCCAGCACGCGTTCATCCTCATACAGCCGTTCGACCGGAATCGCGCCCGAAGCAATCTTGCAGAAGAGGCAGTCCATAGGTAGTGAATAGTGAAAAGTGAATAGTGAAGAAATGCAAGTGCGATCGCGTCCCGGCTTTAATCACTACTCACTTTTCACCGCTTCTTGAAATACTTCGGCTCCATGCCCGGTGCCCACGGGTTATAAGCGGCTGCAAATGCTGCGCGGCGCCCCGTGGCCGGGTGGTTAAACGTCCAGAATTCGATCAGCCGTCCGGGGTTTGGGTCGTTCAACCCCTGCAAGCCGTCGGCGTCCACCTCGCCTTTCGCCGCCGTCTGCGGGTCAGCGACCAAGCCGTGGATCGCCTCCTGTCCATAGATGTCGGCGTGATGTTCGATCTGCCGGCTGATCGTATTGCTGATAGGTTCCTGAATCACGTTGATCAGCGCGTACGCGAGCAGAAGGATCGCCATCGCGCCCCAGTCATGCTGGGACGGGATGCGCCATCGTGCGCCGAATCGCGGGATTGTCGCTGAAAGAAAACGGAATGCCAGAAACAGAACGAGCGGAAGACTCGTCAAGCCCAGGAGCGTGCCATCGCGCACGTGGTTCAGCACGTAGTGTCCGCACTCATGGCCGACCATCCACAACACGCCCGGCGAGACGCTTTCCTGCGGATTCAACGATGTGTCCCAGACCACAATGCGTTTGGACCCGCCCAGTCCTGTCACATAGGCGTTTGGCGTGGTTACCTTGGCGCTGGCTTTCATCAGGAACTGGCGGTCGGCGGGAACGCCCATGTGCTCCAGCTGCGTCACCAACTCGGGATGGTGCAATGCCAGCGGTTCGAATTTGTAGAACATCGGATCGAACACGATGGGGTTTAGATAGAGCAGGCCAAACGTGATCGGCACCGCAGCCGCTGAGAACGCCAACCACCATCCTCTCGGCGTGCGCCCGATGAGCCAGAAGAGCAGCAGAGCGAGCGATCCAAAGAGCATCCAGCTCAGGACAACGGCCTTGCTGAGATCGGCCGTCCAGCTCATCCATCCCTGTACGGAGAAGCCATACGCGAGCGCAATGTGATGCCCATAAATGTGCAAAGGCAGGTTCAGGATTGTGTGCGCGAGCATGAACCAAAAGACGAAGACATACGCCTGCACCCAGCGCTTTCGTCCGGCTGCAATCGCGCGGTCTCGCATCCACGCAATCGCGCCCAGTTCGAGCAACAGAATCAGCTGAACGATGTTCCATAACAGCCCGCTGAAGTGCAGGACTGTATAGACAGTCGTCAGATGGCGTGCCTGTGACAGCTTGTCCGCGGGAAGTCCGTAGTCCGGGAGATTTCCATGGACAGGCGCTGCGGCAATCTCCCGCGCTGCGTATTCCTTCGCCGCGCGCTCTGCGGCCGTCTCGCGCGAGCAGCCCGCAACCAGCAGCGGGCACATGAGGCAAATCAGCATCAGCCAACGTCTCAACAGCATGCAACTCCTTCCACGGCAATCGGATGCACCCGGCCCAGGCGTGCTCCGAGTCTCCCGCAGTTGCTGGCCGCGCGCAAGACGCTTGTGCTCCCGCCAGCCTCCTGTCTCGTCGAGTACACTTGAACACACCTTCGCTTCAGATTGGCAGCCGTTGAACTCCCCTTCGTTGAACGTCCCCGTCTCTACCGTTTCGGGCCGCACAGTCAAAGCTCTTCGCGGCTCAGCAGCAATCCTCGCGCTTCTTGTTGCAGCTTCCCCTCTTCTGGCGGCCTCGTCCGGCAAGGAAGTCAAGCTGCCTGTAAGGGATCCCTCGGCGCCACCGGCTGACACGGTTCTGCTGGACGCGATGCAGACCGAGATGCAGCGGGCTATGAACTCGCTGGGCTCCGTGGCCGCGGCCAGCGCGAAGACGCCTGCGATCAAGCCCTACTTCGTCAGCTACTCGGTCGCCGACAACGAAAACGTCTCCATCACTGCGCAGTTTGGCGCGCTTACGAACTCCAACGCCACACACAGCCGCGTGGCGGATGTGCAGGTGCGCCTGGGTACAGCGGCGCTGGACAACACGCACGGCGATCACCGCACCAGCGCGCTCACCACGATGCCGCTGCCGCTGGGTGACAATCGCGTGGCCATCGAGCGCTCGCTCTGGCTTGCGACCAATCGCGGCTATGGCAAGGCGCTCGACGCACTGGAGAAGGTGAAGACGGAGCAGCAGGTTCGCGCCAAGGAGGAGGACACCTCTGCCGACTTCTCGGCGCAGAAGCCGATCGATGATGTGCTCGCCTCCGCAACGCCGCTCGAGGTTGACCGCACAGCGTGGGCCAACCGGCTGCGCGCCATCAGCGCCGTCTTCCGCAACCACGAGAACATCCTTTACGACATGGTGATTCTGCAGGTCTCGCACGAGACGGATTACTTCGTCTCGAGCGAGGGCTCGAAGATCGCGGCACCCGCGCAGGTTGCGCGCCTCATCGTGCTTGCGCGCACTCGCGCTGCGGATGGAATGGATTTGTTCCGGGCGGAGACGTTTGAATCCGATGCTGACGGCAAGCTGCCAGATCAGGCCGCGATCCTCGCCAAGACGGAAGCGATGGCGAAGAACCTCGATGACCTGCGCACCGCGCCGATCACCGAGCCCTACAACGGGCCAGCGATTCTCTCAGGCCGCGCTGCTGCCGTGTTCTTTCATGAGGTCCTCGGTCATCGCCTCGAGGGCCAGCGCCAGCGCGGAGACGAAGAAGGACAGACCTTTACCAAGATGCTCGGCAAGCCCATCCTGCCCAGCTTCCTTTCTGTTGTCGACGACCCGACGATGGCATCGCTCAACGGATATGCGCTGAGCGGTCACTATCTCTTCGACGATGAAGGTCAGCCAGCCGAGAGAGTAGACCTTGTCGACAATGGCGTTCTGAAGGACTTCCTCATGTCCCGCGAGCCGATTGCCAGTTTTGCGGAGTCGAACGGCCACGGCCGCGCGCAGACCGGAAGAATGCCAACCGGCCGCCAGGGCAATCTCATCGTGACGTCGACGAAGACAGTGCCGGACTCCGAGCTTCGCGAGATGCTGAAGGCCGAAGCGAAGAAGCAGGGCAAGGCTTATGGACTCTTCTTTGAGGACATCAGCTCCGGTTTTGCGGTCACCAATCGCCGCTCGCCGCAGGCGTTTCAGGTGATTCCGCTGGTTGTGTATCGCGTGTATGTCGATGGACGGCCGGACGAACTTGTGCGCGGCGTCTCCATCGTTGGCACGCCGCTGGCTGCGCTGAGCCGCATCATTGCGACCGGCGACAAGCAGGACATCTTCAATGGCGAGTGCGGCGCAGAGTCAGGCACAATTCCTGTCAGCGCGGTCGCGCCGGCGATGCTCGTCAGCGAGATTGAAACGCAACGTCAGGCGCAGGGCACAGCAAGGCCACCGATCGTTCCACCGCCGCCCATCGACGAAAAGCCTGCGCCGGCTTCGCAGAAGGGCGGCAACTAATGCGGAATACGTCACTATTTCTCGCCGCTGTTTTTTTCGCCTCACCTTTGATCGCGCAGCATCACGTTGCGCCGGCCACGAAGCCTGCGGCCGACTCCGATCCGCTACTGAACGCCATGAAGGAGGAGCTGACGCGCGAGCAGCAGCTTCTCGTGCTGCCGGGCATGCAGCGGCCGTACTTCATGCAGTACCGGCTGGAGGATGTTCACACCTACGAGGTGGTGGCGAACTACGGCGCGCTCACCCGCGAGAGCGAGAGCCATCAGCGCGCGGTGCGCGTCGAGGTTCGTGTCGGCGACTACGTCACTGACTCGAGCTCCTCGCGCGGCGATGGCACTGTCGAACTCGCGCCTACCGACAACGACCCCAGCGCGCTGCGCTTCGCGCTGTGGAGTGCAACGGACGAGGCCTACAAGAACGCATTGCGCGCCTACTCCGCCAAACAGGCTGCGTTGAAGCAGTATCAGACGCCGCCAACCGCGAACGACTTCTCTCCGGCCAAGCCCGTCACCCGTGTCGAGCCGCTTGTCGCTCTGGATCTCGACCGCACCGAGTGGAAGCGGCGCATCGTGGAAGCGAGCGGCCTCTTCGTCAGCGATCCGGCCGTCAAGACCTTCGCTCCCGATGTGCAGATTTCCGGCGCGAACATCTCTGCGATCGTCGTCAATCGCTACGTCGTCAACACGGACGGCACGATGTTGCGTCACGGCTACGCCGGCTATCAGGATATGGTCAGCGTCGGTGGCCAGGCGACGGACGGCATGCAACTGAGCCGTGACAACGGCTCAACCGCGACCACGGCTGCGGGCCTCGAGAGCTGGCCTGCGATGCGGCAGCGCGTCATCAACAATCTGCTCAGCTACAACGACCTCCGTCATGCGCCTGTCGTTGACGCTGATGATTACCACGGCCCCGTGCTCTTCGCCAGTGATGCCGCAGCGGACGTGATCAACCGTCTGGTCGTACCGAATATTGAAGCCGACCGCCCGGAGATGGGAACGACGGCGCGCACGCAGGGAGCGTACCAGTCCAGCCTGCACAGCCTGGTCCTGCCGAACTACATCTCTGTTGTCGACGACCCCACACAGCGAACGTTCGAAGGACAGTCGCTGCTCGGCGCGTACAGCGTTGACGATGAGGGCACAGTTGCCGTTCCGGTCACTCTGGTCAAGGACGGTGAGCTGATCAACTACGATATCGGCCGCGAACCCGTCAAAGACTTTCCGGAATCCAACGGCCACGGCCGCGCGATCCCTGCGCAGGCCACGCATTCACGCGCCGGTGTTGTCATCGTAAAGTCGACCCAGAACCTCACGGCGGAGCAGATGCGCGCCAAGCTCCTCTCGCTTGCCAAAGAGAAAGGCAAGAACGTCTACGAGGTCGAGACTCTCGGTGGCGAATTGATGCCGCGCGTCCTCTACCGCATCTCGCCGGACGGCAAGCGCACGCTCGTTCGCGGCGCCGCGTTCGACGATCTCGACCAGCGCACTCTGCGCGCCGACATCGTAGCGGCCGGCGGAAAGCCCTGGGTCGCGCAGTCGATCGCGCCTATACCCCAGACCACCATCGTCCCGTCGATCCTGTTCGATGACATCACCGTCAAGCGCGCCACCCAGGAGCAGCAGAAGCTTCCGTACTACCCGCCACCGGCGCTCGCAGCGAATTAGGGCGTATCGACTATCGTTTATAGAGCGATCTCCTGTGCCGTCGATGTACGATGACTCGCACAGGAGATTTGCATGCTGATGAAGCCGTTTGCCGCCGTCGCGGCCGCAGTCCTCTCTGTCGCTCCGTTCGCTCAACATCTATTCGCGCAGCAGGCCGTGCCTGCGCCCTCCGTACAGCCGCTCCAGCAGATGCCCTACTCTCCGTCGCTCGACCTCACGAGCATGGACCGCTCTGTCGACCCCTGCGTCGATTTCTACAAGTTCACCTGCGGCGGCTGGATGAAGAACAATCCCATCCCCCCGGATCAGGCTTCGTGGAGCGTCTATGCGAAGCTCGCCAACGAGAATCAGCAGTTTCTCTGGGGCATCCTCGAGGCCGACGCGAAGGCTACCAACCGCACGCCCGTGCAGCAGAAGGTCGGCGACTACTTTGAGGCCTGCATGAACACCGCGGCGATCGACGCCGCGGGGCTCAAGCCCATCGAGCCCGGGTTCGCGCACGTCGACTCGCTGAAGACTCGCGAAGAGCTTATCGCCGCCATCACGCCGCTTCACCACAGCGGGCCGGGCAGCTACTTCTTCGGCTCCGGGACCGGGCAGGATGCGGTGGATTCCTCGTTGATGATCGTTGAAGTCGGTGCCGGAGGGCTTGGCCTGCCGGATCGCGACTACTATCTCAAGACCGACGAGCGCAGCGTTAAACTTCGCAATCAATACCTCGACTATGTTCAGCAGATGCTCGTGCTCGCCGGCGAGCCCGCCGAGAAAGCGAAGACCGACGCCAACGCCATCATGCGCATCGAGACTGCGCTTGCCAAGGCCTCACTCACACGCGTTGAGCGCCGCGATCCGCACAAGACCTACCACTTTATGACCGTTGCTGAGCTCTCGCAGCTCACGCCTTCCATCGACTGGCCGCATTACTTCACCGTGCAGGGCGCGCCCAACGTCGCAAAGATTAACGTCGCGCAGCCGGAGTTCATGAAGGCCGTTCAGGCGGAACTCACAAACGAGCCGCTCGACGCACTGCAGGCCTATCTCCGCTTCCATCTCATCTCCGCAACCGCGCCCTTCCTCGCTCACAACATCGAGCAGGTGAACTTCGACTTCTACTCGAAGACCCTCCGTGGCGTCGCCGTCGAGCCGCCGCGCTGGAAGACCTGCGTTCGCGCCGTCGATCGCAATCTCGGCGAGGCGCTGGGCCAGGAGTTCGTGGCCCGCACCTTCTCACCGCAGATGAAGGCGAAGACGCAACTCATGACCGAGCAGATCGAGACCGCCATGGGCGACGAGATCAAGGGCCTCGACTGGATGAGCCCCGAGACGAAGACGGAGGCGCTGCGCAAGCTCCACGCTATCCGCAACAAGATCGGCTACCCAGAGCACTGGCGCGACTACTCCACGCTCGAGGTCAAGCGCGACGACTACTTTGGCAACGTGATCCGCGCCTACCGCTTCGAAGACGCGCGCGAGTGGAACAAGCTCGGCAAGCCTGTCGACCTGAACGAGTGGGGCATGACGCCGCCGACGGTCAACGCGTACTTCAACCCGCAGATGAACGACATCAACTTTCCAGCAGGCGTTCTGCAGCCACCGCTCTACGACCCCAAGCTGGATGACGCGCCGAACTACGGCAATACCGGCTCTACCATCGGTCATGAACTCACGCATGCCTTCGACGACGAGGGCCGTCAGTTCGATGCGAAGGGCAACCTGCGCGACTGGTGGACGCCCGCAGACGCCGCCGGTTTCGAGAAGCGCATCAACTGCATCCGCGATCAATACGCAGGCTACGTCGTCGTTGACGACCAGCACATCAACTCGAAACTCACGTCAGGACGAAGACGTCGCCGATCTTGGCGGCACGCTCCTCGCCTACATCGCCTGGCAGACACAGGAGCAGGGCAAGACCCTCCAGAACATCGCCGGCTTCACGCCCGACCAGCGCTACTTCATCGGCATGGCGCAGTGGGCCTGCGAGAACTCACGGCCCGAAGAGCTCCGCGTGCGGACTGCGACCGACCCGCACTCACCCGGCTTCGCGCGCGTCAACGGCGTGGTCGCGAACATGCCGGAGTTTCAGAAGGCCTTCAGCTGCAAAGCCGGCCAACCGATGGTGCATACGCCTACCTGCAGGGTCTGGTAGCGCATCTCTCCTGTTGACGACACGCGTATGGGTGCGAACGAGTCGAAACCGCGCAAGGCTCACGCACCCATGCTCGTTCTGCGTCGCGTCCTGCGCGAATCGCCTGCGGCCATCATTCTCGGTGTGGTCAGCGGTCTCGCGGCCTCGCTTCTGCGCCTCGGCTTCCGAGGCCTGGCGTGGTGCTTCACGCACAACAGCATCTCGCCCGCGATGGCCGCTGCATCGCTTCCTCCCGTGCGCCGCTTCCTCACGCCGATCCTCGGCGCGCTCTTCGCTCTTCTCGTTCTCGTCCTGCGCCGCAAGAACGCCCGCCGCCTCGGCCGCGAACCGCGCCACTATGTCGAGTATGTCGAGGCCGTCCGCCGCGAGCATGGTCACATTCCGTTGGTGCCCAACCTCTGGCGCACGGCGTCAGCCGCGTTCTCGGTCGCCACTGGCGCTGCCGTCGGCCGCGAGGGCTCGATGATCCAGTTCGCGGCCGTCGTCACGTCCTGGTTTCAGGAGCGTCTTCGCAGTCCCCGGTTTCGCCACCTGCTCCCGCAGCCAGCGCTTGCCGTCGCCTGCGGAGTGGCTGGCGGCGTCACCACCGCCTACATGGCGCCTGTAGCCGGTGTCTTCTTTGCTGCAGAGATCGTCCTCGGCGACTTCCGGCTCGATCAGCTTCCGCTTCTCGCGCTGTCCTCCGCTGCCGGTTGGGGCGTCAGTATTGCTCTGCTCGGTCCCGGTCCGCTGTACCCCACGCACGTCCAGCTTCGCCTAACGTGGACGCTCCTGTTGCTTCCCATCCTCGCGCTCGCCATCGGAGCCTTCGGCCCGCTCTATCAGCGCATTGTTCGCAGCCTTCGCGCCGCCCGCCGGCTTCCGTTCGCGCTTGCGATCGCTGGTGCACTCGTTGGCGGGCTCTCGCTCATCGACCCGCGCGTCTGGGGCAATGGTGACGCTGGCCTCTCCACCGCGCTAGGGCAAGGTGTCGTCCCGGGCCTTAGCATTGCCGCGTCGTCGCTTGCCATTCTGCTTGTTCTGCGCACGCTCGCAACGACGTTCTGCGTCGGCGCCGGCACGGTCGGCGGCGTCTTCACACCCACACTCTTCAGCGGCGGAGCTCTCGGAGCTCTCACCGCCTATGCCCTGGTTCACTTCGCCGTACCCGCCGACCCTGCACTCTTCGCCATCGCCGGCATGGGCGCGCTTATCGCCGCGGCTACCCACGCTCCGCTGATGGCCTCTTTTGTTGCCGTCGAACTTACCGGCGACTGGCGACTGCTGCCCGGCCTTCTCGTGCTCAACACCCTGGCGTGGCTCCTCGCGCGGCGGCTCTCTTCAGACGCACTTTATGCGATCGCCACGCAGACGCCGATACGCCCGGGGCTTGCTCCGGCACACGGCTCCGGTTGGAGCGCAAAGCCCCGCAATCCGCCCTCCAAATAACCCCTGAAATTTCACCAGATATTCGCCTTCGCAGGTATCGCCCAAGAGCCTCTCTTTGGGCTGTCCCAAACCACCCGAAAAAGCCTCCGGCGTGGTATACTTCGAGTACGGGAGAGATTGCAAAATCCCCTGTATTCACAGGGGTTTGCGAGTGCTCCGAGCACCTCTGCTCCCGGCCCTGACTGGAGCCTTACTTCGTGCCTGAAAACGCCGCTGCTGGAACCTCGACGTCCTCCCCGTCCACGCCTCCGCCGCCTCCTGCCGGCAACAACTACACGGGCGAAAACATCACGGTGCTCGAAGGCCTTACCGCCGTCCGCCTGCGCCCGGCCATGTACATCGGCTCAACGGGCGATATGGGTCTGCATCACCTCGTCTATGAGGTCGTCGACAACTCTGTCGATGAGGCTCTCGCGGGCTACGCCACACGCATCGACTGCACGATTCACGCCGACAACTCCATCACCGTCGTCGATGACGGCCGCGGCATTCCCGTCGACAACAAGACCCTGCCCACTGGCGAGACCATGCCCGCCGTGCAGGTCGTGCTCACCAAGCTGCACGCCGGCGGCAAGTTCGATGCGAGCAACTACAAGGTCTCGGGCGGTCTGCACGGCGTCGGCGTCTCGTGCGTCAATGCGCTGAGCGAAGAGTTCGATGTCGAGATCTGGCGCGACGGCTTCACCTGGGAGCAGGACTACTCCAAGGGCGAGCCCACCAGCGAGCTCCGCAAGATGGGTCCGTCCAAGCGCCTCGGCACGAAGGTCCACTTTCTGCCCGACCGCTCCATCTTCACCGTTACGGACTACAACTACGACACACTGGCGCAGCGTCTTCGCCAGCTTGCCTTCCTCAACAAGGGCATCGAGATCACGCTCACGGACGAGCGCGCCACCGATGCCAAGAGCGGCGAGTTCAAGACCCAGAGCTTCAAGTACAACGATGGCATTGCGGGGTTCATCAAGCACCTCAACAAGGGCAAGCAGGTGCTGCACGAGAAGCCCATCTACATGGAAGCCGAGAAGGGCTCGCTCGTCATGGAGATCGCGCTGCAATACAACGACTCCTACTCCGAGACCGTCTTCAGCTTCGCCAACAACATCAATACCGTCGACGGCGGCACGCACCTCTCCGGCTTCCGCACCGCGCTCACGCGCACCATCAATGCCATCGGCCAGTCCATGGGGCTCTTCAAGGACGTTAAAGAGAACCTCTCCGGCGACGACGTTCGCGAAGGTCTCGTTGCGGTTATCAGCGTGAAACTGCCGCAGCCGCAGTTCGAAGGCCAGACCAAGGGCAAGCTCAACTCCGACGTCGCGGGCGACGTGCAGGCTTTCATCAATGAGCGCCTGGGTGCCTTCCTTGAGCAGAACCCGCCTGTCGCGCGCAAGATCATCTCCAAGGCCATCGACGCCGCTCGTGCCCGTGAGGCCGCGCGCAAGGCCCGCGACCTCACCCGCCGCAAGGGTGCGCTCGATGGCGGCGGCCTGCCGGGCAAGCTCGCTGACTGCTCCGAACGCCGTCCCGAGATGTGCGAGCTCTACCTCGTCGAGGGTGAGTCGGCCGGTGGCACCGCCAAGCAGGGCCGCGATCGCAAGTTCCAGGCGATCCTTCCGCTCAAGGGGAAGATCCTCAACGTCGAGAAGGCACGCTATGACAAGATGCTCGGCCACGAGGAAATCCGCGCCATGATCACGGCGCTCGGAACCGGCATCGGCAAGGACGACTTCGACATCGCGAAGCTGCGCTACGGCAAGACCATCCTGATGACCGACGCCGACGTCGACGGTTCGCACATCCGCACGCTCCTGCTCACCTTCTTCTTCCGCCACATGGGCGAGCTCATCAAGCGCGGGAATGTCTACATCGCGCAGCCGCCGCTCTACCGCATCAAGAAGGGCAAGTTTGAGCAGTACATCAAGGACGACCGCGAGTACGTGACCGTCATGATCAAGCGCGCGGCTGACGGGATGGTGATCCGTTATGGTGATGCCGGCGCCAGGCTCGAGGGCAAGGAGCTGACGAAGTACATGTCGCAGCTCAACGACTACCTCGGCCACTTCGACAAGGTCGCCAAGAAGCTGCGCAACGAAGACGTCGTTCAGGCCTTCGCCGAGATATTCGCCAACGAGGGCAAGGACTCCGTCCGCCGCACCGACTTCGAGTCGCCCGACAAACTCAAGAAGATGCGCGTGCGCCTCAACGAGCTCGCCAAGCCCTTCCAGTTCAAGGCTGTCTCCGAGGTCGAGCGCGACGAGGAGCACCAACTCTACTCCGTCTCCTTCACGGATGCGCAGGGCGCCACACGCCGCATCGACTGGACGCTCGCTGCCGCACCGGAATCCCGCCAGCTTCTCGCCAAGCAGGCACAGCTTGGCGAAGCGCTCCACGGTCCGTTCCTCATCGAGTACGCCGGCAAGGAAGCCGTCGCGGCCACGAAGACCGCTGAAGAGCAGGCCGAACAGGATCTCGAGAACACCGAAGAGGTCGAACTCGAAGGCGCAGTCGACGTGGGGGCAGCTCCGGCCGCCGCCAAGCCTGCAAAGCGCAACGCCAAAGCCTCGCAGGACCCGGTCGAGAAGAAGTCGCCGCGCGAGGTCTTCGAGTACGTCATCGAGCAGGGCCGCAAGGAGTACTCAGTCCAGCGGTACAAGGGCCTCGGCGAGATGACCGCGCCGCAGCTTTGGGAGACGACGATGGATCCCGCCCGCCGCACGCTCCTTCAGGTCAGACTCGAAGACATCGCTGCTACTGAAGAGATCTTCACCACGCTCATGGGCGAAGACGTCGAAGCCCGCCGCAAGTTCATCGAAGAGAACGCCCTCGACGTAAAGAACCTCGACATTTAGTTGACCTGCAAATCTCACTGAGCCCGGCGCTGCCTGCCAAGACGCGCCGGGCTCTCTTTCTCTTCAGCAACATCCGGTCGTGCGCACCATCCTTTCCAAGGCACACTTCTTTGCGTCTAACCACCTGATGATTTTTCGCACCGCACCCTTTTCTTCGCTGGGCTCCCTGCCCGTCGCTCTATTCGCGTCTCTTCTGCTCGCGCCCGCTCTCTCAGCGCAGACCGCAACCCCCGTCGCTCCGAAAGCCGGGGCGCCGCAACAGGCTGCTATCGGTCAAGCCCCGCCCGCGAGCGCGCCTCAGCCCGCGCAAGACACGTCCGCAACCGCTTCTTCCTCGGCGCGTGCCTCGCATGTCACGCCGGACCTCACGCTTGAGCAGCAGATCGCCCGTCTTCCGCCCTTGAACGGCATCAACATCGATGTAAAGTCGCAGAGCCAGGCCATCCTTCAGCACCTCACTGAGGTTCTCCGTTTCTATCGCACGGCCACCACGAAGATCCAGAAGGCGGGCGAGCCAAGCGACATCCTCTACGCGGAGCAGTCGAAGGCGCAGGCCACCCAGATCGCGCAGCTTGCTTTCCAGTCCGCCCGCAATGAGGCAGCTCTGCTCACGCGCGTGAACGTCCCTGCCAGCGGCACACTCGAGGCAGCCAATCCCACCGCTACTCAGCCCGAAAATCAGCGGCTAGCCGCGGCACGCGCTCGTATCGTCAGCCAGATTGCCGCGCTGCAGGCGGTGGACGCCGCGAACGATGCGGCCATCGCTCACGCCGATGCGAAAACACGTCCCCCGCTGCTACAGAAGCAGGAGCAGATCGATGGAGAGTTCAAACTCCTCCAAGCCACACTCGACGCTCTGAATCGCGTCGCCAAGTTCACCGACACACAAGACGACCGTACCGGCCTCATTGGGGAGATCGAGCGGCTTGCAAGCTCGGCGCCGGAGCTCAATGCTGGCACCGGCAACTCGATCACGGCCCCGCCGCTGGAGAATCTCGCGGCAACGGAGCATGCCGGCATCGTCACGCAGGGTTCCGTGCTCTTTGATCTGCTCTCGGTACGGCGCTCGATCGATGAGCAGATCGCCGACACCGATCGTCTGCGCGACCAGGCCCACAATTTACGCGAGCCATTCACCAACGTGCTGAGCAGATTGTTCAAGCAAGGCCAGATCCTCAGCCAGCAGACAGTGGATCTCAAGGCCACGCCGACCACCGATACGCAGGACATCCTCGCCACGCGTAAACAGTTTGACCAGCTGACGTCCACCTTCCGTGTGCTCTCCGGCGCGATGCTGCCGCTAAGCCAGGAGGTGATGCTCCTCGAA
The DNA here is from genome assembly GCA_963713395.1 of uncultured Acidobacteriaceae bacterium. Classification (GTDB taxonomy): domain Bacteria; phylum Acidobacteriota; class Terriglobia; order Terriglobales; family Acidobacteriaceae; genus Granulicella. The sequence continues at coordinate 858,453 of CAVQLS010000005.1, forward strand.
CAAGAGCGCGGCACGCTATCGAGCTGGCGCATCGCCGTCGATACGGAGTACAAGGCGATTCTGCGCTCACTCCTCATTCGAGTAGCGCTGATCGCAGTTGCTCTACTGCTGCTCGCGGTCGTAGGTCAGGTCTGGAACCGCGCCACTGTCCGTTACGTGGCCGATCTCCGCCGCCGTCGCCAGATTCTTGTTGTCCGCCGCGTCGTTGTGGGCTTTCTCGGCGGCCTGATCGTAATCTTCGGTTTCATCACGCAGTTCAGTTCGCTCGCCACCTTCGCCGGATTCCTCACCGCGGGCATCGCAGTCGGCCTGCAGACGATTCTCCTCTCGGTCGCGGCGTACTTCTTCATCATCGGTCGCTATGGCGTGAAGGTGGGCGATCGCATCACCGTCGTCGGCGTCACCGGCACTGTCATCGAGGTCGGCATCGCGCGCTTCTATCTCATGGAGCTGGCCGGCTCCGGTACGGAATTGCATCCCACCGGCCGCGTTGCCGTCTTCGCGAACTCCGTGCTCTTCCAGACCGGCACACCGCTCTACAAGCAGCTTCCGGGCACGGAGTATGCGTGGCACGAGCTTGTCGCAAAGCTTACCCCGAACGCCGACACGGAAGCCGTCACAAAGGCCATCGTCACCGTGGTTGACAGCGTTTATCAGGGCTATCGCCTCACCATCGAGGAGCAGCAGCATCAGATCGAATCCTGGATGGGCACCGCTCTCGACAAGCCCGCGCATCGATGCTCACCTTCGCGCGGGCGACGACGGCCTGCAAATCGCCGTACTCTTTCCCGTGGAGATCGAGGGCGCCGCGAACGTGGACGCCGCCATCGCCTCCCAGATACTAAAAGCCATGCAGACGGAGGGTCCGCTCAAGCAGGGACTCGTGGCTGTGCCGGCGATTAAAGCCGCGATCAAAACATAGCGAACCGCACACCGCTCTGCTGTATGCTCGGAGGCAAGTTTTCCATGCCATCTGACATCAGGAGATCGCCGTGCCGCGTTCTGTGACCGCTGTGCTGCCTCTGTTTGCGTTCTGTGTTTTTGGTGTTTCGGCTCAGACGCCGGCGCATCCCGCACCCAGGATCACCGTGATTCACGCCGCTCGCATGTTCGACGGCGCCTCCGACAAGCTCACCGGCCCGATGACCGTCACAGTGACCAACGGCCGCATCACCTCGGTTGCTTCCGGCACAACCACGGTGCCCGGCGCCGAGGTCATCGAGCTCGGCGACCAGACCCTCATGCCCGGTCTCATCGACGTGCACAAGCACATGGGCGGCTCGCCATCGCTGGGAATGAATCTGTTCCAATCGCGCCTCACCATCTCAGAGCTTGAGACCGCCATCGGTGCCGCCGCCATGGCGCGCAAGCTGCTACTCGAAGGCTTCACGACCGTGCGCAACATGGGCTCAACCGGCGGCGTCGATCTCGCCCTCAAACGCGACATCGATCGCGGCTGGATTCCGGGCCCGCGCATCGTCGTCTCGCTCGAACCTCTCTCCGTCAGCGGCGGCCACAGCGATCCGCGCAACGGCATCGACCCCGCATGGACAAACCGTACCTGGGGCGGCTCTGTCGCCGACGGCCCCGAGGAGTTTGCGAAGGCCGTGCGTGAGCATCGCCGCCGCGGCGCCGAGATCATCAAGATCATGCCCTCCGGCGGCGTGCTCTCCATCGGCGACGACCCCAAGGTGCAGACCATGACCGACGCCGAGATCAAGTCCACCATCGACACCGCTCATAACCTCGGACTCAAGGTCGCCGCGCACGCGCACGGCAAGGCAGCCATCGACTCCGCGGTTCGCAACGGCGTCGATTCCATCGAGCACGGCACCTATGCCGATGCGGAAAGTTTCCAGCTCATGAAGGAGCACGGCACCTACCTCGTTCCCACGCTCCTCGTCGCCGACCAGGTTCACGAACTCGCGCTGCATCACCCCGACCAGCTCAATCCCTCCGCCGCGCAGAAGGCGCTCGAGGTCACTCCGTTGATGAAGGGCATGCTCGGCAGCGCCTACAAGGCGGGCGTCAAGATCGCGTTCGGCACCGACACCTCGCGTGGCACCAACGCACATGAATTTGCTCTGCTGGTTTCCGCCGGCATGACGCCCGCCGACGCGCTCTTTGCCGCCACGCGCAACGCCGCCGACCTCCTCAGCATGACTGGCTCGGCCGGCTGCCTGCGCGCCGGCTGCTTCGCCGACATGGTCGCCGTCAAAGGCAATCCGCTTGACGACATCACGACGATGGAGCATGTGCAGTGGGTGATGAAGGACGGCACCGTCTACAAGCGCGATGGCCAGCCCGTCGCTCAGCCGGTCCCCGCAGGCGCATCTATGGACGCAGCCGATATGGATGACGAGTAACCGCGGCGGCTTCAACCGAAACCGTTAGCATAGCTATCATGGCTGCTCACCAGAAGCGCGCCCTCGTCACCGGGGGCGCTGGCCTTATCGGCTCGCACATCGTCGACCTCCTTCTCCGCGAAGGCTGGCGCGTCCGCATCCTCGACAACCTCGAGCCCAACACCCACAAGCTCGGCCGCCCCGCCTGGATCAACCCCGCTGCCGAATTCGTCCACGGAAATGTGCAGGACGCGGCCACGATGCTCGCCGCACTCGAAGACATCGACGTTGTCTTCCACGAGGCGGCCTACGGCGGCTACATGCCGGAGATGGCGAAGTACGTTCTCGTCAACAGCTTCGGCACCGCGCAGATGCTCGAGCTCATCCGCGATCACAACCTGCCCATCAAAAAGGTTCTCGTCGCCAGCTCTCAGGCCGTGTACTCGGAAGGCGCCGCACTCTGCCCCACGCACGGTCACGTCGTGCCACACATTCGCCCCGTCGACCAACTCCGCCGTGGCGACTTCGCCGTCCACTGCCCCCTCTGCAACGAGCCCACGACATCCATCCCCACACCCGAGTCCACACCCGGCGGCGGCGAGACCGTCTACGCACTCACAAAAGTTGACCAAGAACGCCTCGTCCTTCTCTGGGGCAAGCAGACCGGCATCCCCACCGTCGCGCTGCGCTACTCCTGCACCTACGGCCCACGCCAATCGCTCTTCAACCCGTACACCGGCGTCATCGCCATCTTCTGCACGCGCCTGCTCAACAACCAGCCGCCCATCCTCTACGAAGACGGCAACCAGACACGTGACCTCTGCTTCGTCGAAGACATCGCACGCGCCAACCTCCTCGCCGCAGATTCCGCCGCACTCGACGGCCTTCCCGTCAACGTCGGCTCTGGCCGCGCGACCTCCGTCCGCGACCTCGCCCGCATCATCGCCTCACAACTCAACATCAACATCGATCCACTCGCACGCGGCGAGTTCCGTCCCGGCGAAATCCGCTCCCTCATCTCCGACATCACCCGGGCCGGCACCATGGGCTACGAGCCCTCCGTCACCATCGAGCAGGGAATCGCCCGCTACATCGACTGGATTCGCACCCAGGGCGCCGTCAAGGACTATTTCGCCGAGATCGAGGCTGGGCTCCGCGCCAAGGGCATCGTCCAAAGCGTCGCACCCTTATCGATAGACGGATCCTAGTCGCGTCGCCAATCCTGCTCGTATCTGAACTCGCCCTCAATGCTGACGGACACAGATCTACCGCGAACCGTCACGATTCGAGCGTCGTCCGCCAGCATCATCTTGAGCGAAATAGATCCTTCCGCCGAGAGTGGAACGGGAATGATGTTGTCGTGAAGAACGCCATTCACTTCGAGAGACCCCTCATAGATGGATGGTTCGCCAAAGTCATGGATGTTGGGTTTATCAGACTTGACTGTTCCTTCGACGGTCATATCGGAGAAACTGACACGCGCTGTTTGTACTCCGCACACTCCGTCGTCTATGCCAGGATCTCCCTCCGACTGGAACACGACGGCATCAAGCAGGACGAAGCCGGAGCCGTCATCGCGGACCGTAATCTCGACTACCGATGAGTCGTGCATCTCAATCGCGACGTTCACATTCACTCCTCCTCGCGCAGAAAAACTCTAGCAGCCTTTCACGGGGTGGTATTGTGTGCAAGCTATCATCGGCCCATGCCCGAAGACATCATCTCCGCCAACTTCCTCGCCTTCTCCGCCCAGAAGATGCAGTCCCTTCACGGCGACATTGCCGCCTGCCTCGGCAAGCTCACCGAGGAGCAGATCTGGCAGCGCGGCGGTCCGCACGAAAACTCCGTCGGCAATCTCCTCCTGCATCTCGAAGGCAACATCCGTCAGTGGATCCTCCACGGCATCGCCGACCAGCCCGACGTCCGCCGCCGCGACGAAGAGTTCACGCTCACCCCGTCGATGGACTCCAGCGCCGCCTTCCAAAATCTGACGGCCACCCTGAACGAATCCCGCCAGGTCATCGCCACTCTGCCGCCCGCACGCCTCACCGAGATCATCGACCCGCAACCTAACGGCACCTGGCGCCACACCACCATCCTCGTCGCTATCTACAAGGTCGTCAGCCATCTCGAGTATCACGTCGGTCAGATCGTTCTGCTCACCAAGCAGATGTACGGCACCGATCTCGACCTCTCGATGCCACGCAAACGCTGACCGCGCCCGCCCCAGCGAAACTGCGATAAAATAAAGCATGGGCGCGGCCTCTTCTCGCTGCGAACCCATCCTTCTGAGAGCACACTCCTCGTGAACAAGAAGCAGTCTGCCGTCATTCTCGGCGCCCAGTGGGGCGACGAAGGCAAAGGCAAGATCGTCGACGTCCTCAGCGAAAAGTTCGACATCGTCGCCCGCTACGCCGGCGGTCACAACGCCGGCCACACCGTCATCATCGGCGGCCAGAAGTTCGTCCTGCAGCTCATCCCCTGCGGCGTTCTGCGCCCCGGGCCGCAAGGGCGTCATCGGCAACGGCGTCGTGCTCGATCCCGCGGCCTTCCTCAACGAGGTCAAGAAGCTCAAGGACGCCGGCCTTCCCGCCTACCGGCCCGAGGAGAAGCAGCTCTTTGTCTCCAACCGTGCGCAGGTCATCCTCCCGTACCACCGCATGATCGAGCTCGCCGCCGAGACCGCGCCCGGCCGCCAGACCATCGGCACCACGCGCCGCGGCATCGGCCCCGCGTACGAGGACAAGATTCACCGCAACGGCCTCCGCGTCGCCGACCTGCTCAATTCCTCGCTTCTGCGCACGCACATCAACAACGCCTGCCACGAGAAGAACACCATCGCGCACGCGCTCTTCGGCACCGAGCCGCTCGACCCTCGTCAGATGTATGAGGAGTACTCGCGCTACGCCGAGCAGGTCGCTCCCTTCGTCGCCGACACCGCCGTCCTGCTCAACAAGGCCATCGACGAAGGCCAGAACGTCATGTTCGAGGGTGCCCAGGGCGCGTCTGCTCGACATCGACCACGGCACCTATCCGTTCGTCACCAGTTCCAACTGCACCGCCGGCGGCGCCGTCACCGGAACCGGCGTCGGCCCCACGCGCATCGGCACGGTCATCGGCGTCACCAAGGCCTACGTCACCCGCGTCGGCGAAGGCCCATTCCCCACGGAGATCGCCGACAGCCAGGGCGAGCTACTCCGCGCCCGCGGCCAGGAGTACGGCGCCGTCACCGGCCGGCCGCGCCGCACCGGCTGGCTCGACCTCCCGCTGCTCCGCTACTCCAACATGATCAACTCCACCGAGTGGCTCGTCGTCACCAAGATGGACGTCATGGACGAGTGCGCCGAGATCCCCGTCTGCACGCACTACAAGATCGACGGCAAGCTCACCGACGTCATCCCCGCCGACATCCGCGGCTTCAAGTCCATCCAGCCCATCTACACCACGCTGCCCGGCTGGAACTCCACCACCGCCGGCATCACCGAGTACGACAAGCTCCCCAAGGCCGCGCAGGACTACCTGACCTTCATCGCCAAAGAGTCCGGCGCCGCCATCGGCATGATCTCCACCGGCCCCGACCGCGCCGAGACCATGATGGTCAACGGCTTCGACCAAGCCCTAGGGTAAATTGAGAGGCCAATGAACAACTGGTTTCCGGCGCTCATATGCTTCATCGGTGCTGCTGCTTTTTTTCGTTTTGGCTTCAAGTTGAAGCGTTTTCGTGTGCGACTTGAGCCTCCGGTTTCCCGGGCACACCTGACTGCCGAGCAGAGGCAGGCCAAAATTCGCACCGCGATGTGGATTTGTTTTGCGTGTGGCTCTCTCATGTTGGCTGCTGCTATCTTCGTCGTGATCTCTAGGCACACGCCATGATCTCCTTCACCGTCCGCATGACCTTCCGCCCTGAAGATCGCGAAGAGATCGCGACGATTCTCCGCGAACTGGCGTCCGCCTCCCGCACGGAACCGGGTTGCATCAGCTACATTCCCCACCGCGCCGAATCCGATCCTGACACCATCGTCATCTACGAGCAGTACCGCGACATGGCTGCCCTGGACGCCCACCGCGCCTCGCCCCATTTCGCTCTTTACGCCATCGGCGGCCTCTATCAGCGCATGCTGGTTCGCTCCGTGGAAATGCTCGACGCCGTGGCCTGAGCGGCTTTCGAGAAAGTAAATGTCTTGTCACGCTCGCAGATACCGACATTCGCGTGCAGCCAAATCCCCGCCGCCGCTCGTCCAACGGGGTGTAACCCGCGCGAGACCGTCGCATCCCACAAACGGTCTTTGACTCAGCGCGTGGGGCGTTCTACTATCCGGTACGCAAATGCGGCTCGTGTTTCGACCAATGCGCGCTCTCCTGCTGGGGCTTACCGTGGCGCTCGTCACCATGCCATTGCACGCCGGCCCGCACCGTGGTGCGCGCACCATGCGCGATCAGATTGAAGCTCTCGAGACGCAGTGGAAGAAGGCCGTCCTCGCCAACGACACCGACACGATGGACCACCTGCTATCCGACGACTACCTCGGCATCACCGCCAGCGGCCAGGTCGTCACCAAACCTCAGCAGCTTGACCGCATGCGCACCCGCAACTTCTCCATCAACACGCTTGAGGTCACTGACGTCAAGATCAAGCTCATCAGCCAGCACGCGGCCATCGTCACGTCGCTCGCTCAGGTGGACGGCACCAACGATGGTCGTCCGCTGCACGGCAGCTTCCGCTACACACGTGTCTATCAGCGCATCCCCAACGACGGCTGGAAGATCACCAGCTTTGAGGCCACACGCGTCCCGAAGCGCCTCGAGCAGACAGACGCCTCCAGGCAGCCGCAGGTACAAGAGCCGTAACTACTACTTTTTCTTTTTTGCAGTCGACGCAGCCTGAAAGGGAAAGCCTTACGCAACCTGCGCGTGCGGCTTTGAGGCCGCCGGCCGCGGCTGGGCCTTGCGCATCCCGGCCAGCGCCGTCACGTTCAGTCCCATCACGCGCCGCATCAGCGAGCGCGTGCCGCCGGTCAGTCGTGCATCTTCGGGTTCGCGAAGCGACATGCGCGTCCGCGCTGTCAGCAGGGTCCCCGTTTCCTGTGCGCCGTCCTGAGGTTGATGAAGATTGTCGGCCCTCGCGGTAGCGGTCCACGCCGATCCGCCATGTCCATTCCGCTTCCAGCCAACACCTTCGCGAATACCCTCGCGTACGGGGAGTTCGTTAGGCGCAGATCCAACGAGCGATTTCTCTACCCTCATTGGGGACTCCTTCTTGGGGGGTTTGGAGTCGTACAGCCCCTATGCCTTTTCAGATGACATTACCTTCGTAAGGGTTGTTCTTTTGTAACGGGTACGCGTCAACGTCACGCAAATTGCGTGCACAGCAAATCCACCGTGTACCCACAAGGAAATCCGTGCGGGAAACGACGGTTTGCCTGGGGATTGTCTCTACTCTTCCAGACTCTGGACGGCCACGCCGCCAACCTCGGCGGGTTTGTCTTTCTCATCCGCCGCCAACGCTCCGCGCAGCCGGCGCCAGCTCTCTGCCAGCATCTCCGGCAGCACTCGCGTCTCGCTCACCACGGTCATGAAATTCGTATCACCCAGCCACCGCGGAACCACATGAAGATGCAGGTGTTCGGCAATCCCTGCGCCGGCCGATTCGCCCAGGTTCAACCCCATGTTCAGCCCACCCGGCCGGTACACCGCACGCAGCGCCCGCTCCGACCGTCGAGCCGCCACCATTAACTCCAGCGCATCCTGCTCCGGCAGTCCGCTCAGGGTCGCCTCATGCCGGTACGGCACCACCATCAGGTGGCCGCTGTTGTATGGAAATGCATTGAGCATTAGAAAGGTCCGCTGCCCACGCTCCAGGATCGCGCTTGCCTTCTCTGCCTCCTCGCGTGCCATACCGTGCTCAATCGCATAGTCGGTTGAGGCCAGAAGGTTACAAAAGACGCATCCATGGTCGCCCGGCCATGCCGCCAGGCCCTCCGGCACACCCCGTCGCACGCCTTCAGCCTTATCTGTTACATAGGAATAACGCCACGGCGTCCACAGCTGATCCATAACGTCAAGTATAGGTCTGGCATGGAAAGCTATAGGTGGAGCGCGGCGAAAGCCGTCTTCTTCGGAAACCGCTTTCCTCAAGGTTCCACAGCACAATCCACTGTTTCTTTCGCCTCACGATATTTGACCCGACTGACTTGCGCTGCTACACTTGATATTGCACCGCTGCGTGCGGGATCCAGTCGCAGACGGTTGTTCGAAATCCACTCCCGCCGAAATCCTCGAGAAACGTCTTCAGCAGGCCGCAACGACGGCGATGCCCCGTTGCCCCCGAAAAAAGATGCAACTTGAGTCGGACCCGAGCCGTATCGAACAGTAGATTCCACTGGATTCCGGAGTAGTTTGAATGGCCTATAACGACCAGAATTCAGTCCAAACCGAGAGCACAGCCCTGAACACCACACTTGACCCAACCACGACCGAAGAAGTGACGACCACCGAGACGACGCCGACCGAAGTCTCCACCAACCCCGGCACGGCCCAGGCCACGCCTCAGGCGACTAACCATGCCGCCGAGGCAGTTGCGCCCCAGCCCGTTCCAGCCTCGCACGACGAGCACGAGCCCGAGTATGACGCCGATGACTTCGCCAAGGCGCTCGAGAGCTTCGACCGCGAGCAGGCCGCCGAGAAGGACGCCGCCCAGTCGCTGACCGCCGAAGAGGTGATCGTGACCGGAACCGTCGTCAAGATCACCGACAAGCACGTCGTCGTTGACATCGGTCTCAAGTCCGAGGGCCTCATTCCGCTTGATCAGGTCGTCGACCACACCGGCACTCCCAAGTTCAACGTGGGCGACGTCGTTGAGGTTGTCGTCGAGCGCGAGGAGCAGGAAGGTGGCTACCTCGTCTCGTACGAGAAGGCGCTGCGCCACAAGGTGTGGGACAAGCTTGAAGAGGCGGCCAACACCAAGATTCCGGTGAAGGGAATTGTCGTCTCGCGCGTCAAGGGCGGCCTCACGGTCGATATCGGCATCAAGGCGTTCCTGCCTGGCTCGCAGGTTGAGGTTCGCCCCGTGCGCAACCTCGACGGCTACATCGGCCAGGAGCTCGAAGTCCGCGTCATCAAGCTCAACAAGAAGCGCGGCAACGTCGTCGTCTCCCGCAAGGAGCTCCTCGAAGAGGAGCAGAACGCCCGCAAGTCCGTCACCCTCGAGCACCTCGAGGAGGGCGCGGTCTTCACCGGCGTCGTCAAGAACCTTACCGACTACGGCGCATTCGTCGACATGGGCGGCCTCGACGGCCTGCTCCATATCACCGACATGAGCTGGGGCCGCCTCACGCACCCGCGCGACCTCGTCAACGTCGGCGATGAGATTCAGGTCAAGGTCCTCAAGTTCGACAAGGACAAGCAGCGCGTCTCGCTCGGTTTCAAGCAGCTCACGCCTGATCCGTGGCTCGACGCGACCGAGCGCTACCCCATCGGTGCGCAGGTTCGCGGCCGCGTCCTCTCCGTCACCGACTACGGCGCGTTCGTCGAGCTCGAGCAGGGCATCGAGGGTCTGGTCCACGTCAGCGAAATGACCTGGTCCAAGCGCATGAAGCACCCCTCGAAGATGGTTCACCCCGGCGACGAGGTCGACACCATCATCCTCTCGGTCAACCCGAACGATCGCCGCATCTCGCTCGGCATGAAACAACTCCAGGAGAACCCCTGGGAGCACCTCGAGAACAAGTACCCCACCGGTGCTATCGTCGAGGGCCGCGTCCGCAACCTTACGGACTTCGGCGCCTTCATCGAGATCGAGGACGGCATCGATGGCCTCGTTCACGTCAGCAATCTCTCGTGGACCAAGCGCATCAAGCACCCCTCCGAAGTCCTCAAGAAGGGTGAGAAGGTCAAGGCTGTCGTGCTCGGCGTCGAGCCCGAGAACCGCCGCCTCTCCCTCGGCATCAAGCAGCTTCAGCCGGATGTATGGGACACCTTCTTCGAGCAGCACCGCAGCGGCGACATCGTTCACGGCAAGGTTCTGCGCACCGCGCAGTTCGGCGCCTTCATCGAGATCGCCGAAGGCATCGAAGGTCTCTGCCACGTCTCCGAGGCAGTCGACGAGACGGGTCACCAGGTCACGCTCAACGTTGGCGACGAGCACGACTTCAAGATCGTCAAGATGAGCCACGACGAGAAGAAGGTCGGCCTCAGCCTCAAGGCCATCGGCGAAGAAGCCAGCCGCGCTGAAGTGGAAAGCTACAAGGAGACGAAGTCGAAGAGCCAGTCCAACGCCTCTTCCTCCTCGTCCACCACCCTCGGCGACCTCATCAACTGGAAGCGCGAGAACCAGTAAGCACAACGCACTTGGCAGCAAGGCCGCCCACCCGGGCGGCCTTGCTCTTTTAACTCAACAGCTGAAAACCGGAAACTAAATCAGCTCGCACAAACCCTTCGCAGGCCGATCTTTCGCCTCGGAAACCGGTCTCTCCGTGTATAACCACACGGCCTGCTCGTGTAATGCCACGGATGGTTTGTCTCCGCGTGCGAACCTACGCTCTTTCTATAGACGGCCAACCGATTCCTCGAATCTGCGTAACAGAGCGCACATGGCCGAACTTGGAGAGATAAAAGTGAAACTCGAAAAAGTCATCGCTCTCTGCGTCTGTGTCATGGGACTGGTGGTCGGAATGGACCGTCCCGCCGGCGCGCAGAGCCAAACTACAACCACGAGCGCCAATGCTCTGCAGCATTGGAACTCCGCCGACGAGATCTCATTCAGCGGCACCATCCACGACGTCACTGCCGAACACGCCTCCGGGACGCCCGTCGGAGTGAATCTGCTGCTCGACGGCGCTCAGCCGTTCCGGTACGCCAACCTTGGCGCGCAGCTGAACTCTTCCCTTAAGAGTGAGCTTGCCGCCGGTCAGGCTGTCACGCTCAAGGGCATCGTCCGCAGCTTCAACGGTCAGAACATCCTTCTCGTCCGCGAGCTCACGATCAACCAGCAGACTACGGAGGTCCGCAGCAAGCACGGAATCGCTACGCCTCTCGTCGACGCCAGCGCGACACAGGGCAATCGCCCCCGCGGTAAGAACGCCATCGCCGGAGGTGCCCAGTGAACCGCTTCCGTTCCTTCTTCTATTTCATCGCTGCTACGTTCATCGTCATCATGACATTTGGCTGCTCCAACCCCGGCGGCAGCGATCCCAACCCGCCCGCCACCATCTCCGTCACCCTCAGCTCGCAGCGCGTATCCACCATGCAGGTTGGCACCTCGACGACGATCTCGGCCACCGTCAACAATGATGCGCTCAACGGCGGAGTCACCTGGTCCGTCAGCTGCAGCACCTCGTCGTGCGGCAGCTTCAATCCCACCAAGACCGCCAGCGGAGCCAACACAACCTACACCGCTCCCTCGACTGTCCCCGGCACCGGTGTGGTCACAGTTACTGCCACCTCTCTTTCGGATCCGACAAAGTCTGCGACTGCTTCCATTACCGTCACCACGGCGCCTGCGATCTCGGTGACGCTCTCCGCGCCGCCGCCTTCGTCGATTGCAACTGGAGCCACGGCGAGCATCACTGCATCGGTCACCGGCGACTCCGCCAACGGCGGCGTTACCTGGAGCGTCACTTGCGGCAGCTCACAGTGCGGCAGCTTCAATCCGACGAAGACCGCGAGCGGCGCGGCAACCACCTACACCGCTCCCGCAACCGCGCCTTCGGGCAACACCGTCACCATCCAGGCGACCTCAGTGACCGACACAACCAAGTCCGTCTCCGCAAGCGTCACCATCACCACGCCCGCGCCTTCCGCACTCGCAGATGGCACGTACATCTACAACATCTCCGGTCAGGACAACAACGGAAGCTACTTCGTCGTCGGCGCGTTCGCCGTCAAGAGCGGCGCCATCACCGGCGGCGAGCAGGACTTCGCCGATCAAGGCTCTTCCTACACCGACAACCTCAGCGCCGCCAACAGCACCATCACAACATCGAATGGCGCCATTCTGATCACTCTCGCGACGGGCAACTCGAACATCGGTGTTGGTGGCACGGAGTTACTGCACGGCACCATGGTCTCCGGCTCGCGGCTGCTCATCACGCAGTTCGACACCTTCGCATCGGCGACGGGCTCCATCGATCTGCAAACTGGCGCGGCACAACCGTCTGGCGGATACGCCTTCATGGTCAATGGCAGCGATGACGGAACACCGGTCAATCAACTCGCCATCGGCGGCATCCTCAACTTCAATGCCGGCACGCTCTCCACCTCTGGCAGTGTCTTCGACTACAACGATGGCGGCGACTTCGGCCAGGCGCAGGGCTTCGGCTCGGGGTCGGTCAGCACGCCGGACACCTACGGTCGCGTCACGTTCAATCTCGCGCCTAACTCGTCCAGCAAATTCCCCGGCTTCATCCTCACCGGCTACATCATCGGCAACAAGATCCAGCTCATCGAAAACCAGAACGATGCGTTGAATGGTGTCGTCGGCGGTGTTGCGCTTGGCCAGGGTTCCAACACAGGCAAGTTCAACAGCAATAGCCCCATGGTCTCGGGTCAGTCGTACGCGTACGGCTTGTCCGGCGAGGACAGCAACGGCCTGCTCACCATGGCTGGCGGCTTCGGACTCAACGCAGATGGAACACTCAGTGGCAGACTGGCGTTCAACGACATCGCCAACCACAGCGGCAATTCCATCACGGGCACCTACACCGTTGATCCGACGGGTCGCGTCACGCTGAACAACGTCTCTCCCTCAAACCTCAACGCGACGTTCACCTTCCAGCTCTACCTCGACGGCAACGGCAACGCGCTGTCCATCGGCGTCGATGACCTCGAAGCCTCCGGTGGTCTCGCGTACGCGCAGCAGGCTCCAGGCAGCGACTACGAGGGGAACTTTGCGCTCTCTGCGCAGGGCTTCCTCAACGAAGCCGGTGCTCCGGCGTGGGCTGCAGTCGGCCCCATCAACATCAGCTCGGACAACATCACCGGCGCGACCGACTACACCGCGCAGGGGTACAACCCGACAGCTAACGTGCAACTCACCGGCACCGAGAACTCGAGCACGGGCCTCTGGCTTCTGCAGGGCACCGACATCACATCCTTCTCCAGCAGTACGGGCTACGCCGAATATCCAATCGACGCCAACCATGTTCTGTTGATGTCCCTCGGACAAAACCAGCTCGGCCTGATGATGTTGGAGGGCATCATCGTCAGCAAATAACAAATCGCAAATTGGCCACGCCCGGCCTCACACGAGGCCGGGCTCTTTTTCGCCACGCATCCACGTTCCTAACGGCCGCCATCATTGTTGAAACGCAAAACTCTCGATCGCAACCTCTGGCGCTGCCAGCGAGCGCGATCGCTCCGGCTTCACCTTCACCGTGATCTCGTCGAAGGCCCTGTCCTTCGCTCCGCGCGGAATCTGAAATGTCAGCGTCTCTTCGACCGGTGCGCGATGCAGGGGCATTGGAGACACCATGCTCGAAGCCAGCACCTTATTTCCCAACGACGCAACGTATCCGTGCTCGTCGCGCAGCATCACCTCCAGCGTGATCGAGCCCGGAACCGCATCCGCATTCGCGACGTCCAGTTGCAGCGTACGGCAACAGTTTGCTTCCACCGGCTTCGCCAGCCTCTGATGAGCCTCCATCACAATCGGATAGCTATCCGTCGAATGGATACGGCTCTTCATCGGATCGCCCGCTACAACATGCGCATGCGCACCGGGTCTCGAGTCCGGCCACTGGTAGTACCAGTACTGCCCATCGAACGGAATCTTCTCGGACCTCTTGAAGCCTTCAGGATTCGCCGCCAGCACCGGCGTCACAATCTCATGGGGATTCCTCGGCCGCGTCAGAATGATTCCCGTATACCCTCGCATCGCCTGGTGAATTGCGTTCGCGACATGATGCGCCGCCTGCATCGCCGGCATTCCCATCACTCCGCGCATCGCCACGCCCATGCCTGCGAGAAAGGGAAGCAGCGCAATCACCGTCAGCATCCACACCGCCGCCGAGTTCCCGGCTGCCGCGCGCCGCACCGAACCCTCATGCACCTTCACCTGCGCCGCCGTTCTGCTCAGCAAGCTATCAGCGAAGTACGCCGCAGCCACCGCGAACAGAACCCCAGCCATCCACGCATGGTTCGCCGCATACATCGCCACGCCGCCGTCGAGCACTACTGCGATCAGCAGCGAAGGCAGCAACACCCTCCACAACCGCGGCGACTCATCCATCCACAACAACCCGCGCGCCACATTTCGCTCTTCGACAACCGCAGGTTCTTCGCCTTCATCACGTCGATGCGACACAACAAACAGCGTCAGGAACACAGCAGCCAACGGAACAATCGCTGCCACCCAGTGCGAGCGTTCATACGTTAGCAGCGCCACCAGCGGCAGCCACACCACCGCAATCCACGCACCCCACACCATCGGCCACACCAGCGCCCACTCGCGCACACCTTCACGCTGAATGCGATAGATACTCCACACTGCCAGCACATGCACGCACGCCGCCGTCAGCATGTAGACGCACGCCAGCCACACCAGCCCTCCCCACGAATGCAGCCCAGAGAACGGCGGCACGCACACAATCGCCACCACGATCGTCGTCAGAATCAGGCTGCCAATCAGCGGCCACGTAACCGGCGTAAAGCTCTGCGGAGAAGACTCTCTCGTATCCACGGCGTGTCTCCCGGACGACGCACTTCAGTGCCCGCATCCTTCCACAGATCCGCCGTGCTTGCAAGGCAGCATCACACGGTCAGCGGTTTCGGTCTGCGAGCCAGCCACATCAGCATGCAACCCAGCAGAACGCACGCGAAGATCCCCGCAATCGCATCACTGGCCAGGCTGCCGCCGATTCCTCCGTGCGCGAACCCGAAGGCGTCAACATACAGCATGTATGAGATCGGCAGCATCGATGCCGAGATGAGGAAGCAGAAGGTGGTCGACGCCAGCGGATTGCTGCGACCGATTGTCTCGAACGTAATCGCGATAAGAATCGTAATCGCCAACGATTGAAAGAGGTTCTCCGCGATCAAAATGACGGCGTACGACGCAGGAACACGCGGCAGCAGGATAAGTCCCAGTGTGCATAACGCGCCGCCAATCCCCACCGCGAGATATAGTGCCCGCAGCGGCATAAGTCGGCTCACCACCCGAAACACCAGGCATCCGGCGATCGCTCCCGCGGTCACGCCCACACCCCCCACCAAGCCAACGAATCCCGGCGAAGCATGAAAATCATTGCCGCGGCTGCCGAGGAAATTCGTAAGTGAAAACGTCCCCGCCGGTGCAACAAAAAGGAAGATGGCGACCAGTACCTCGCGCTGCTTCACCAATGAGACGACGTCGCTGAAGAACCTCGGGAACGACTCGCTCGCCAGCAGGCGATCCGGCCCCGGGGCCTGCATAAGCGGAAAAGGAATCATTGGCATAAGGATGGCCGCGCCCAGCGCCAGCGCGACAGCCGTCGGTGAAAGATGGCGCACCAATTGATCGCAGCCAATCGCCATTACGCCGAACCCGCCCACGGCGCCAATCGACATCCACATGCTGATCGACTTCTCCTCCTCGCCCGACACGATCGACGAAAGCCATCCGCCCAGCGCGCTCTGATACAGATACGCCAAGCAAAATCCAATCGTCAGCGTTGTCTCCAGCAGGGCCAGATGACCGAGATTCAGAAAGGCCGCCACAATCGTAAGCGCTGCGACAGCTGCCAGCGTTACCGCATACCACCGGCGGCTGAATCGAACATCGAGGATGGGGCTCAGAAAAAACGACCAGAAGCCGGGCGAAACCGCAACGGCCGTCAGACCCGCAATGGTGGCCTCGGGCACGTGCCGGTCGGCCAGCAACTGCGGTACCGCGAACGCGACCACTCCACCGTAGAGCCCGTACGACAGGTTGGTAAGACCCATCAGCCACACAGGAACCCGATGACGGCTTCGCATGCTGCAGGACTCCGGTCGAAGAAGTCCAACAAGCCTACCATCCACCCGCTCCGGCGGCTCTTATCTACTTAAACCAATCCAGCGGAATCGCATCGCCCATCGCCTTATACCCCGGAGGCCCCGGGTGCAGATGATCCCCCGAGTCGTACGCCGGATTCAACTGCAGCGGATTCGCCGGATCACGCGTGACCTTGTCGAGATCGATGACGCCATCAAAATGCCCCGGTGTAAGAATCCACGCATTCACCGCCTGCCGCGCGACATTATCCATCGTGCTCGGCGCGTAGTACTTGCCTCCGCCATCCGGCATAATCGTCGACCCATACACCAGGATCCCGTGCGCATGTGCGCGCAGCACAATCTGCTCCAGCGCGCCGATCATTTGCTTCACCAGGTCATCATGCTGCTCCTGCGTCGTGTTCGGCATGCGTCCCAACCCACCCAGGTCGTTGATGCCCTCCAGCACGATCACATACTTCACGCCGCTCACCGCCAGCACATCGCGGTCGAACCGCTGCAGCACACTCTGCCCCAGCCCATTCGTCAGCAGATGATTCCCTCCAATCCCCTCATTCACGACCGCGACATTCTTCAGCTTCTTATCGGCGGCGACCCGCTTCGCCAGCTCATCCGTCCAGCGATCGTTCCCATCCGTCGTCGCCGCATGTCCATCTGTAATCGAATCCCCCAGCGCAATCACCGTGCGCGCATCATCATCCGCCGTCACGTCGACTTCCGCCAGCCCCAGCCACCGCACTGTCTTCTCTGCACCAACTAACTCCGCATCCGCAGAGTGTTCTCCATGCAGCAAATAACTCGTCGCCCTCGACCCCGGATGACTCGTCTGCACACTCGGCGGCTCAGCATAGTGAAAGCTGATGGCCAGGTCGCTCAGCGGCTCCATCGGCATCGCGATCGGGTCCGACACATACACTGCGCCCGTCGGCACCAGCACGCTATCCGCCCCCGCAAACGTCACCGCATGATCGGTACTCGCATCAATCGCACTCGACGTCGGCGACTTCGCCTTCGCCACATGCACCGAGTCGAACTTGAGCGGCTTCGTCCCAAACGCATTCGAGATCTGCACCCGCAGCGTCGCCCCACCCATCGACAGATGCACAATCTGCCGGAGGGTCACGTCGGTGAGCTGTGCATCCGTCAGCTGCGCCTGGCTCGGCTCCGGCCCCACCTGCGAGGTCGCCCACGTTGCCACCCAATGCGGCTCAATCTTCCTCGTCTTCTCCGCGCCGCTTGCCACCCAGACTGCTATCCCCAACGCCGCCGCGGTCAAAAGCTGAATTCGCATCCATCGTCCTCCACGACGAGAATGCTATCCTCCGGCATGCGCATTTTCCTTGCGGCCGCTTTATTTCTTTCTGCATCGCTAACGTCTTTCGCGCAGCTCTCCCCGCAAACCGAGCAGCAGGTCGCCGACCTCGCCACCACCACCCTAAAATCCACCGGCGTCCCGTCCGCTTCCATCGCTATCGTCGAGCACAACCGCGTCGTCTACACGCACGCCTTCGGCCTCGCCAGCGTCGCTCCGCCCAAGCCTGCAGCGGCGGACATGGCCTATCCCATCGGCAGCATCTCCAAGCAGTTCACTGCGCACGCCATCCTTCTCCTGCAGCAGCGCGGCAAGCTCTCCATTGACGACCCTGTCTCCAAATACTTCCCCAACTTCACACGCGCCAGCGAAGTCACCCTCCGCAACCTCATGACCATGACCTCCGGCTACGAGGACTTCGCCCCGCAGGACTACATCATCCCCGCGTGGCGCCACGCAACGGATCCACTCGAGAACGCCACCGCCTGGGCCACCAAGCCGCTCGACTTTACCCCCGGCACCGACTGGCAATACTCCAACACCAACTACGTCATCCTCGGCCTTATCGTGCAGAAGGTCTCGGGCCAACCGCTCATGCAGTTCATCCGCGAAAACGTACTCGACCCACTGCATCTTGAAGGCGTCTTCAACACCTATACCGAGCGCGAAAAACTTCAGGTCACCGGCTACGTCTCCAACGCACTCGCACCCGTGCGCGTCCTTCCGCTCGAAGGCAATGGCTGGTACTTCGGCGACGGCGACCTCGCCATGCCTGCCTCCACGCTCGCCACTTGGGACATCGGCATCATCGAGCAGAAACTCCTCTCGCCCGCCAGCTACAAACTCTTCGAAACACCCTTCGTCCTCGCCAACGGCGACAGCTCTCACTACGGCCTCGGCACCTTCATCTACGACCGCAACGGCCACCGCGAGCTCGAGCACTCCGGCGAAGTCGGCGGCTACGTCTCTGAAAACATCGTCTTCCCCGACGACGGCATTGCGATCGTCGTCCTTACCAACCAGGTCGCATCCGGCGCAGCCTCCACTATCGGCAACGGCATCGCGCACGAACTGCTCCCAGCCACTGCCTCCGCGGCCGCCGCACCCGACACGTTCGCTCCCACGTTGACAGCCATTCTCACTGGCCTTCAGCAGGGACGCATCGACCGCTCGCTCTTCACGCCTGACACCAACGACTACTTCAACGCCGACACGCTCGCCGACTTCAAATCCACGCTCGCTCCGCTCGGCACAATTACCACCGTCATCCGCAGCTACACTCACCAGCGCGGCGGCATGACCGGCAGCGCCTATCGCGTCACCTGGTCCAGCGGCACCATCATCACCATCAGCATCTACACCCAACCCGACGGCAAGATCGAACAGTTCCTCATCACCGGCAAGTCTTAGCCTCGAGTGCAGTCATCCTGAGCGAAGCTGCTCGCATCTCGCGAGCAGCGTAGCCGAAGGATCTCTGTATTTCGCCTGCACCACCAGCGATCCCAGGTTGAGACACTTCATCGCATCTCCGCTGTCCAATTCCCACCCGGCTTGCAACTCCCGCCCGAAGTTCCATTCGTCACGCGCCCGCCCACTAGCTTCCCTGTCCGATAGCACCCGCCCTCACTCGGCACAATCAACACGGTCGCATCATTCGCGACCATAATCTTTGCCTCGTTGCCGGCGTCGTCCGCGAACACCGTCACTCCCGCATCAGCGGTCGGCTTCAGTTTGTACGTCATCGTCCCGCCATCTGCAAAGTGCAGTGTCCACTCACTGCCCGAGCGAGCCATGACCTCCGCCGCCTTTTCTCGTTCGGCCGATCTGTCCGTCGAGTTCATCTGCGCTTGCTCGTCCTCCGTCAGCCCCACCTCCACCCACGTCGACGCACTCCCCGCTGCATTCTTCACATGCAGATTGCAGTAGCCATCGCGGTCTGTCAGCGGTCGCTC
Organism: uncultured Acidobacteriaceae bacterium; assembly: GCA_963713395.1. Classification (GTDB taxonomy): domain Bacteria; phylum Acidobacteriota; class Terriglobia; order Terriglobales; family Acidobacteriaceae; genus Granulicella. The sequence continues at coordinate 878,027 of CAVQLS010000005.1, forward strand.
CGCCGTCAGCTTCCATCACAATTTGGTTTTCAGACGCGTCATACGACACCAGCGAGCACGCTCCATCCACCTTCAGCGTTACACCCGCCAGGTGATACCCCGGCAAAACCACCTTCGTCGTCTTATGGTTCTCCAGCAACGACGGCTGCGCTCCGCCTCCATGCAGATCCGGCTTCTGCGCCGCTGCAATGCGACCCGCCATCAGCGCAGCGCCCACCAGCGCACATCTTGCAAACACGTGACCTATATATCGCACGCCGCAAATCCCCCCGTTACAAGAGTTGAGCTCGACTTATCGGAAGAAGTTGCTTCCTTTGTAGTTAGCTCTGTCCTGAATGTCCAGTCCCGCAGGTCACAAGCGTCTGCCATGACAAACTGAAAAATCGTGCTCCGCCACAACTACGAAAAGAAGTTGCGATGCGTTGACAATCGCGTGACATCACTCCTCTACTTGCCCCACTACGCTGCATCCAGCTGGAGATTTTGTCCGGACTCCCCGACCTCTGCCCACACCCCAGAGGGGAAACGTGAGACACCATGCGACGCATTGTTCTTCTCCTGCTTGCTTCCCTCGGCATCCTCACCGTTGGCCCTGTGCCCTCCCTGCACGCGCAGGCCTACAAGGTCACCAATCTGCTCTCGGACGGCTCCGTCCCGGCCACGACCATGGACCCCAGCTTCCTCAACCCGTGGGGAATCTCTGTCAGCCCCACCTGGTGGATCAGCACCGCCAACAGCGGCGAAAACTTCATCGTCAACGCCACGACAGACGCCATCGTCTTCCGCGTCCTCGTTCCTCCCGCATCCGCATCCTCGATGACCGGCACGCCCGCCGGCTCGGTCACCACCAGCGGAGCCAGCGGCATGATCCTCTCCAACGGCACTAAGGCCTCGTTCCTCTTCTCAACGCTGGACGGTACCATCTCCGGCTGGAACAACCTGCTTGGCATGAACCTCGCGGTCCCGCTCATCGCCATCAACAACGCCTCTGCCGGAGCCTCCTATCCCGGCCTCGCCCTCCTCAACGTCAACGCGACCACCAGCTACATCCTCGCGCCCAACTTCGGCACCGCCAACAAGGTTGAGGTCTACGACCAGACCTTCAAGCCCACCAAGCTCTCCGGCTCCTTCACCGATCCCAACCTGCCCGCCGGCTATGCTCCGTGGTCCATTCACATCCTCAACAACCAAATCTGGGTCGCCTACGCGCAACGCTCCGCCTCCGCGCCGTACCTTCCCGTCACCGGTGTCGGCACCGGCGTCGTTGATGTCTTCGACACCAGCGGAAACTTCGTCGCGCGCGCCGTCACCGGCGGCAATCTCAACGCCCCCTGGGGCGTCGCCTTCGCCCCCTCTACAGGTTTCGGCATCTTCTCCGGCGACCTCCTCATCGGCAACTTCGGCGACGGCAAGATCAACGCCTACGACCCCAAAACCTACGCCTACATCGGCCAGCTCATGGACTCCACCGGCAAGTCTCTCGTCTACGCCACGCTCTGGGATCTCCTCACCGGTGGCACGCCCGTTGGCAATAGCACAGCCGTGAGCGGCGGCGTCAACACCAACGTCTACTTCACCGCTGGCCTCACTGGTGAAACGCACGGCCTTTTCGGCGCAATCGCCAACACCACGACCACCGGTGCCACTCCCACGTTCGGCCTCAGCGCCGCCACCGGCGCCATGACCGTCACCAGCGGCAGCTCCGGCGCAGCCATGCTCAGCATCGCTCCGGTCAACGGCTTCAGCGGCAACGTCACGTTTTACTGCACCGGCCTTCCCTCCGGAGCGACCTGCAGCTTCTCACCCTCCAGCGTCAACGTCCCCTCCAACGCCGTCTCCTCCACGCAGGTCACCATCGACACCTCCGGCATGGCGCAGAAGATGGGCAGGCTGAACGAGAGTCCGCTTCACCTGCACGCAACGTTTGTCCTCACTCTGGCGTCGCTGCTTCCGTTTTCTCTGCTCCTCCTCCGTCGCCGCCTGAGCTTCCGCGAGAAAATCTCGCTGATGGTCCCGCTCTTCCTGCTCAGCCTCGGTGCCGGCGCTTTTATGGTGGGTTGCAGCAGCAGCAGCACACCGCCGCCTGTACCCACACCGACCGGACTCTCCCAGGTCTCCGTCGTTGCCATGGGCGCAAACAACGGCGTACAGCAGTCCACCACCATCGCACTCACCGTGCAGTAACGCCGGGCTTAGTTGCCATCTCCTAAACCTTTAGTTGACAGAAGCCTCCATCTGCGCCTAATCTCCTAATTCATTAGGAGACCCCATGGCGAAGCCCGAACCATTCCCCCTCACCAAGCTTGAGCTTCAGATCATGCAGGTCATCTGGCGCGAAGGCGCCGGCACCGTCGCCGAGATACAGGAGTCCCTCGATCAGCCCCTCGCCTACACCACCGTGCAGACGATGCTCAACATCCTCACCCGCAAGGGCAAGCTCAAGCGCGAGCTCCGCGGCCGCGCCTTCGTCTACAAGCCCACCGTCACGCATGCGAAGGCCTCCGTCCAGGCTGCGCGCGATCTCATCGACCGCATGTTCGGCGGTTCCAGCGAAGAGCTCGTCATGAGCCTCATCAAAAGCCGCCAGCTCGACCCCGAAAAAATCGCCGAACTCACCCGCCGTCTCGAAGAAGAGGAGGGAAGCCGATGAATCACCTCGAACTCATCACCCTCAACTACCTTCTCAACGCGCTCTGGCAGGTCCCGCTCATCTACCTCGTGGCCGCATTGGCCGTGCGCCTCACGCGCTCCGCCGGCTCACACATCGAGCATCGCATCTGGGTCGCCGCTCTCCTGCTCGAAACCACACTGCCCGCCTGCGCCTTCGCGCCCTCTCTGCGCAGCATCTTCCTCTCACTCATGCACACCCGCTCGGGCCATGTCACTACGCAAACCACAATCCTCAACGTCACTGCCGTCCGGGACCACTCGCACCTCACCGCCATCACCGCGTCCATCGTACTCATCGCATACGCGGCCACGCTCCTCTTCGTCATCGGGCGTCTTCTCTATCGACTTCACCGCACGCGCACTCTCCGTCACACAGCGCAACTCATCACCCTCGACGGCGAGCCACTCTCCATCTGGCAGCGCTGCACTCGCATCTTTGCTGTTCACAACGCGCACGTCGCGACATCCGCAGAGATCGCCGGTCCTTCCACCATCGGCATCCGCCGCCGCATCGTGCTTCTCCCGCCAACGCTCCTCACGTCGCTCTCGCACGAAGACCTCGCCGCCGCTCTCGCGCACGAGTTCGCACACATGAGCCGCCGCGACTTCGCCAAGAACCTCCTCTACGAGCTCATCGCTCTGCCGATCACCTGGCATCCCGTGTTCTGGTTCACCCGCCTTCGCATCGCCGAATCGCGCGAGATGGTCTGCGACGAGATCGCCGCCCATGCCACGCACGGCACCACTCGCTACGCTCATTCACTTCTCCGGCTCGCCGCATCCTTCTCTCGTCCCACGCCGGCCACGACCCTTCACGCTATCGGAATCCTCGATGCCAACATCCTTGAGAGGAGAGTTATGAAACTCGCTCGCAATCACTCCACCGCCGCAACATCCCGCCGCATCGCCACCGCCGCCGTCGTCCTTCTCGGAGCCGCCACCTGCGCCACTGCCATGTCCCTGCGCCTCGAGATCCCCGCCCCCGCTCTCGCCATTACGCATGCAGCTATTCCCGCTCACGCCATCCTCGCGTCCGGCGCGCAGCAGCCAAACGGTCCCATCAGAGTCGCTGGTGGCGTCGTAGCTGGCCAGATCATCTCCAAAGTTAATCCTGTCTACCCGCAGGAAGCCAGAGAACAGGGCATTCAGGGTGCCGTCGTTCTCCACGCAATCATCGGGGCGGACGGCGCCATCAAGGAGCTCGCAGTCGTCTCCGGGCCCCCGGAGTTGACGACTTCAGCAATCGAGGCAGTGAGACAGTGGGTCTACAAGCCCTACCTGCTCAACGGCGAGCCAACCGAAGTTGAAACGACGATCACCGTCAACTTCTCTCTCGGCAACTCTGCCCAGCCCAGCAGCGATCCCCACTCGTCAGCTGACAACAACGGAGAACCCTTGCTGGTCGGTGGGTCCGTCCGTCCCCCTGTCCTCCTGCACTCCGTCGACCCGGAGTATTCGGAAAGCGCCCGCAAGGCTAAGCTCTCCGGCGACGTCATCGTTGGCCTGACCGTCGACGCTGCCGGTGAGCCGCAGAACGTGCATGTCACGCGAGGCCTCGGCAATGAGCTCGACGAGAAGGCCATCGAAGCCGTGCAGCAGTACCGGTTCAAACCTGCCACAAAGGACGGCGAACCCGTCGCTGTCGCTCTCAACGTCGCGGTCAACTTCCAAATCTTCTGACCAGCCTCGTCGTTTCGTAGCAGATGTCAAAGCCGGGCTCTCGGCCGTTTGAAGCACTACTTCCTCACATAAGCTGCAAAACCCACCGGCGTCGTCTCCATCCGCACATCCTTCCATCCCGCCTCCGCTGCCATCCGCCGAATCTCCTCCAGCGGATACGCGCGCTTGATCAGCATCCCGCGAAACGTCAGCATCATGAACTTGCGACTGAACCAGCTCACACCCAGGCCATTGACATACTTCTGCAACTCTTCAATCGACACATCGCGGCGCATATCGATCAACATCGCCGTCCCGCCCGGCTTCAGCACGCGCAGCATCTCGCGCATCGCCTTCACCGGCTCCGCAAAGTTCTTGAACGCCGCGCGGCACACCACAAAGTCCACGCACTCCTTCCTCACCGGCAGCTCGGCCGCGTTCCCGCGCATAAACACTGCACCCACGCCTGCCTCCGCCGCATTCTTCCGCGCAAGCTCGATGAATGTCTTGCTGATGTCGACTGCCTGCACATCCAGCCCGCGCTTCGTCAGCTCGATTGAAAGAAATCCGGGTCCGGGCGCAATCTCCAGCACCGTGCCGCCCGCAGGCGTCATGCCCGCAATCTTCGCCGCCAGTTCGCGGACCGCAGGCATGTCCTTGCGCGTCGTCTTGTCGTACCAGCGCGCAATGCCGCCTTCCATGCCCATTCCCTTGTAAGCCTTTGCCATCGTCGTCATATCTTATTCTCCAGATATCTTACTAACTAAGATATCTGTATACTAAACCAGAAGAGTCCATCCATGTCCAGCCCCTCCAAACCGAATTTCGTCACAAAAAAATCGCCTCGGACTTCCTCACGGGAAAAAAGAGGCGCCGATCTCCTCCGCGTGCCGAATGAAACCACCGAGGATCGCATCCTCATCGAGATCCGCAAATTCATCGCCGCCGCGATCTTCTTCAACTCGCAGGCAGCCGAAAAGGTCGGCCTTAGCCTCACCGACTCGCAGATGATTCACACGTTGCAGCTCTACGGCCCATCGACGCCCACCCGCCTCGCCGCCGCCACCGGCCTCTCCAGCGGAGGCGTCACCGTCGCCCTCGACCGTCTCGAGAAAGGCGGCTACATCAGTCGCGAGCCCAACCCCGCCGACCGCCGCAGTCTTCTCATCCACATCAACCCTGCGCGCCTGCTCAAGCTCAAGGGCATCTACGAGAACGTCGAAGCCGAAACCCGCCGCTGCCTCTCCACCCTCCCCAAAGGCGACCTCGCCGCCGTCATCCGCTTCTTCGAAGCCCTCTCGGCCGTCCGCTCCAACAGAGCACCCTGAAAACCCTGTCAAGCTCTCGAACCTCTGGAAATCTCCGCAATCGCCCTCGTACCAGTAACATGCACGAGGAAAACTCACGACATGATTTCCGGCCCCGTTCGCTACAATAGAAGTAGAGGGTTACAGACGAAGGCCGCACACCATGCGGCCTTTTGCTTTTTGGTGGAAGCTTCCGAACGCGCCTGCAAACCGTTCTAACCAGAGACTTTACGGACAAAGCGCCTGGAATCAGGACTTTGCAATTTAGGTCCAGACCTAAGTCCAATATCATGAAGACTTTGCGCAAAAAGTGACGGGGAGGGGGTCCTATCGTCCGCGCCGTTTCTTCGACTTCGGCTTCGGCCGCTTCTCCTCGCGCGGAGCCTTCCGCAACGTACCCGATGCAACCGGCTCGGTCCCCGGTACTAGAGCAAACTGCAACCGCCTCTGCTGCCGGTCGATCCGGTCCAGGATCACCTCGACCCGCTCTCCCACCCGGAAGCAGTGCCCCGTCCGCGCCCCGCAGATCGTCCGGTCTGTATCCCGGAAGCTGTAGTAGTCGCCGGCGAGCGATGCGATCGGCACCATCCCCTCGATGAACAGCTCATCAAGCTCCACAAAAAATCCATACTTCGTCACCGAGAGGATGATCGCCTTGAAGTCATCGCCGACCTTATCGGCCATGAACCTCATCTTCTTCCACTCCATCAGCTCCCGCTCGGCGTCCGCGGCCCTTCGCTCGGCCTGCGAGCTCTCCACCGCAATATCGCTCAACTCCTGCGCCGCAATCGGCCCAGCGATATCGTTACTACTCTTCGCCGTCATCCTGAGTGGAGCGAAGGATCTCTGTATTTGGTTCGTGTTCGCACGATGCTTGCTCGGATCACTCGTCCAAGGCTGCGGATCATCACTCCGAATCGCTCCACCGCGCGCATCGGCTCCATCCCGCAGCATCGCCCGCAGCAGCCGATGCACGATGAGATCCGGATAGCGCCGAATCGGCGACGTGAAGTGCGTATAGCAAGGACTCGCCAGCGCGAAGTGCCCCTCGTTCTGCTCCGCGTATCTTGCCTGCTTCAGCGACCGCAGCATCAGGTACGCCAGAATCCGCTCCTCCGGATGTCCGCTGATCATCCGCACCAGCCGCTGATACATCTGCGGTGTCACCGGAATGCTCTGTGGAATCTCATGCTGCTTCACATCGCGCGATCCTCGCCCTCGCGATGAGGAGCGCAGGGACGTCCTACTATCCGCCTTCATCGTCAGCCGCTTCATCGGCAACGCCCCAATGCCCAGCGTCTGCCCGAACGCCGCAGCCGTCTCCTCGAACTCCACGATCCGCTTCGGATCCGGCATCTCGTGGATCCGGTAGATCGAGGGAATCTCCTGATCGCGCAGCCACGTCGCAACACACTCGTTCGCGCTCAGCATGAACTCTTCAATGAGTCTGTGTGACCATCCTCGTTCCGAGCGCACAATCGCCTTCATGTTCCCATCGGGATCGAACTCCACTACAGGCTCCGGAAGGTCGAAGTCGATCGATCCTCTGCGCTGACGCTTGGCGTTCAGTCGCAGCGCAAGCTCCAGCATCGCGTCGAACGCCTCGACGATCTCCGGCTGTTCGGCTGCAACGCGCTCGCGCTCGGCGATGTCCTCTGCGGTCGGTTCCGAAGTAGTCGTCTCTCGCGTGTTCCACTGCAGCGCGCTCGGTGACGCATTCAGGCAGTGCTGCACACTCGTGTACGTGCATCGCCGCGCGCTGCGGATGATGCCCTGGCACACGCGATAGCCGACGATCTCGCCGCGCGGATCAATCTCCATCACGCAGCTCTGCACGAGTCTGTCTTCGTTGGGCAGCAGCGAGCACATCCCGCTCGAGAGCGCGTGTGGAAGCATCGGCACCGCGCGGTCCGGGAAATACACGCTCGTTCCGCGCACACGCGCCTCGGTGTCGAGCGCCGTCGCGTGCTGCACGTACCAGCTCACATCCGCGATGTGTACCTGCAGCTCGGTGTTGCCGTTCTCGAGCGGTCGCACCAGCACCGCATCGTCGAAGTCCCGCGCCGTCTCGCCGTCGATGGTCACAATCGGCAGTCCCCGGAAGTCCTCGCGGCGCTCCAACTCGTCCGCATCGACCTGCGCAACCGATTCCTTCGCCCGCTCGTGCGCTTCGGCGATCACTCTCGTTGGGAACGTGTGCGGCAGATGGTGCTTGCGGATGACGATCTCCACGTCGACTCCGAACGCGTCCGGAGGTCCAAGCACCTCAATGATCCGCCCGCGCGCCGGACGTCCTTGGGCCGGGAACTGCGTCAGCTCAACGTCGACAGCCAGGCCCTCGAGCGGCCAGCGCGAGTCCTTGGGTTCCCACTGTGTGCGTTGTGTCCGAGCCTCCTCGCCCAGCATCCGGTGTTCCGAGTCCTCTGCCGCGGCAACGACCTCCGCTCCCTCGGGAATATCGATCCATCCCGCAACCCGCTCGTCGAACGGACGCACAAAGTTCCCCCGCGGTTCGTGGAGGCCGAAGTCGCGGACATCGCGCGCACTGCGCCCGCGACCTTGGCTGTGTGCATAGTGGAAGGTCCCCACGACCGTCGGATTCCGCCGCGTGAGCACCCTCACGACCCGTCCCGAACGCCTGCCATCCCGTCCCGGCGGAGCCTCGTCCACCAGCACCAGGTCGCCCTGCATCGCCCCGCTGATCTCGTTGGGCGGGATGAAGATGTCCTCGCCGCCCTCGGGTCGAACGAAGCCGAACCCATCCCGGTGCAGGTCCAGTCGCCCGCTCACCAGTCGTTCTCGCCCCGAGCGACCCGGACTGCTGGCTGACGTGTCCGATCCTGGGACAGCGGCCTTCGCCGGACGTACCGCCTCAGGTACCGCCCACGCCTCTCCGTCCACCCGAACCAGCTCCCCGCGCCCCACCATCCGGGTCAACTGTTCCAAAAGGAGACGCCGTTCCCGTCCACCGCCGAGCCCCAATTCACGGATCAATTGCTTGTATCCGGCCCGGCCGTTGGCTGAGCGCCGGATCCGCGCGAGCAGATCCCGGTCCGATCGACTGTAGGGGCCACGACTCATCTGCTTGAGAATACCCGGCTTTGAGCCGGTGGTGCATGGGAGCCGCGGGACTGCGCCGGTGTAGAAATGCGCTCCCAGTGAGTAATTACCTTAGTAACGATAACTAAGTAATACCTGTGTATGCAGTTCAATCCAATGGACTTACGGTGGCGCTAACGCTAAGGTTGTAGCCGTCTGGCAAAGCCAGGAATCACTCACTCTCACCAGCGTTGAAGTCATACCAGGAGACCCCATGAAGAGCACATTCGTCCGCGCCATCGTTCTGACCCTCACCGTCGCCGGCCTCGCAGCACCCTCAATGACATCCGCGAAGACGACTGCTCCGGCCAAGGCCGTTTCGAGCAGCTTCAGTGGTTACCCTTCGCCTCTCTGCCTGCCTGGAAGCGGCAACTACTGCGGAATGCAGTAATACATCTTAAGACGTACACAGAAGTTCTTGTTGGAATGGCCCTCGCGGGGTAGCATATCCCTCGCGAGGGAGTTCTATGAGCGATTTCCTGTGGCTACGGGATCTGAATATCGCCGAGTGCGCCTTTTGTTTTGGCGTCCTCGGCATCATGCTTTATAAGCACCAGTTGCGCGCGTTCGGTGCGCTGATGGGGCTCCTCGCGGTCCGAGCTCTCACCGGATCCATTCTCATTCCGCTGCTCTTCTTTCGCAAGGCGACGGGCCTCAGCATCGAAACTGCCTACGATATTTATTTTTTCACGAACTGGATCTCTGCCGGCCTGCAGGCCGTTCTGCTCGTTGCAACGATTTACGACGTATACAGAAAGGCGATGCGGCCGCTTCAGGGTCTGCAGAGGATTGGGAAGGTCATCTTCCGTTGGGTGGCCGTGGTTTCGGTTGCTGTCTCTATCGCCATCGCAGCTGGACCGCACCTTTCGAATGCCAGCTTTGCCGGCAGCATTGCGACGATGGTCAGTCAGATTCAGCAGGGCACGTTTGTCCTTACGCTCTGCCTGCTTCTGTTTGTGTGTTTTGCAATTCGTCCTCTCGGACTTACCTTCCGCAGCCGCATCTTTGGCGTGACGATGGGTCTTGGCGTAACGGCCACGGCGTTTCTGGTTCAGGCGGCGTGGATCTCGACGCTGGGTGCCGGGTCGCTCTATTCGCCGATCTACCTGTTCAGCACGGTGGGCTCGCTGATCTCTGTATGCGTTTGGGGAGCGTACTTTGTCCTGCCCGAACCCGAGCGCAAGATGATTCTGTTGCCGACGACATCGCCGTTTTTCACCTGGAATCGCATTTCCGAAGCGCTGGGTGATGAGCCGGGTTATGTCGCGATTGCGGGCTTCAAGCCGCAGATGCTGGCTGCCGCTGAGCTGAAGGTTCTGAGCTCGACGCATAAGGCTGACCGGCTGCCTGCGCCAGTTCAATCCGCTCAGGACGCGCTTCCGCGGACGGCACTTCAGCAACGGGTAGCCGTCTCTCAGTAGCTGAACGATGGAGCCGGTGACGCATGTCCTGACCGGCGCCTGTCTCGCCAGAGCTGGCTTCAATCGACGTGCGGCCTATGCGACCTTCGCAATGGCCTTGGCGGCGGAGTTTCCTGACATTGACTCGCTGTGGGCATTTCGTGGCCCCGTCGAGGTCTTTCAACATCACAGAGGCATCACGCATACATTTCTGGGCGTGCCGTTCGAGGCCGCGTTTGTCGTGCTGGTTGTCTACGGCGTGCATCGGTGGCGGGTAGCGCGCTACGCGAAGCGTGTCAGACCTGCTCCTGTCGGGGACCACATTCCGGTGGAACGGCCACTGACGGCGGCGCCAGTGCGCTGGGGACTGCTGTATGGCTTCTGCGTCGTCGCGCTGCTGAGCCATCTGTTGCTGGACTACACAAACAACTACGGCCTGAGGCCGTTCTATCCGTTCAATCCGCACTGGTATGCAGCGTCGATCGTCTCCATCTTTGATCCGCTCATCTTTGCGCTGCTGCTGATGGGCCTCATCGCGCCCGCGATCTTCCGGCTGATCGGAGCGGAGGTGGGCGCGCGGCGGCAGCCGTTCTCGGGCACGGGATGGCCGAGTGCGGCGCTATTCCTGATCGTGGCGTTGTGGGGTGTTCGCTGGATGGAGCACGACCGCGCGATGCAGATAGCGATGGCGCAGAGCCTGGCAGCACCGCCGCCGGCCGAGCAGAGTGCCGCGACTGACACCACATCACAGTTGCAGAATCCGCCGCCGCCAACGTATCTGTCGGCGCAGCGTGCGCTGGCAAATCCTGATATGTTGAGCATCTTCCGCTGGTACACGGTTACGGACTTCGGCCCGCTCTATCAGTTGGAGCGGGTGGACACGCGGGAGCAGACGATCGAGGCGACCGAGGGAACCTACAACAAGCCGGATCGAAGCCCGGCGGTGATTGCGGCCGAGGCGAGCTCACTCGGGCGGGTGTATCTTGACTGGTCACCGATGCCGATACTGTTGGTGGACAGCTCGCGTGCCGCGTTGGAGCAGGCAATGGCGGACGCTGATGAACAGCCGCTTCCGGGCGGCACGGTGGTGACGTTCCGTGATCCGCGATTTATAGGGCTATCGCGCGGAAGCGGCCCGAGTCCGCTGACCGGGGTTGTGGTGCTCGACGAGCAGAATCGTGTCGTGCTGGAGAGTATGAGCGGGCACGCGGAGCGGGCGCGCTAGCACTCCATTTGTGAATCCGATTTCAGTCGAGCATGTCGCGGACGATGCTGCGGACGCGCTCAGCGACGACGCCGAAGATGAGATGGGTGGCCGCTTCGCTGGTCTGTTCGCGCTCGCTCTGCTGCTCGGCGAGTGCGCTGAGACCCATTGCGGGGAGGACGCCCTGGTGCGTGAGCGCCATGAGGACGAGGCCGAAGTTTGCGCCCTCTTTTGAGGTGGCCGCGGGGTAGAACTCGGCGAGCGCGCCATAGAATGCGCCGGCGGCAGCCCCGAGGCCCCAGTGAATGCTTTCGGTGGTGATGAGCTCCGTTGTGTGATCGAGTCGATGCCCGGCAATGCGCTCGGCGAGCAGCTCCGGAGGCTCGGGTTCACCGTGGATGCGGGGAGGGTAAAACTTTTCGGCGAGGCTCTTGGCCGCGGTGGCGACAAGGCCTGCGGCCAAGCCTGCCGCAAGCCCCTTCCACAGCGAGGGAGCTTCAGTGCGTGACCCACTGCTCAACGAGACCTCCACGTTGATTGGTTCAGATCGATTGGATGGCTGAAAGCGACGGCGTATTTGAACTAGGCAGCCTTCTTGAGGACGAGATTCAGGGAGTCTGGAGCCGAAAGTTCCTCGTCAGGCTCGTCCTCTTCTTCTTCCTGCTCTTCATCCTCTTCTTCGATGTCTTCTTCCTCGTCGTCGTCATCGAGGTCTTCGTCGTCCTCATCTACTTCGCCGTCATCGAAGTCTTCGTCGTCCTCGTCTTCGAGCTCGTCGTCGCTCTCCTCTTCGTCGTCGGTGTCGCGCAGGGCGAGGTTCTCGCTGGAGGCGTCGGCGGTCGGGTTGCTGTCGACGAACTTCGGATCGGTTTCGAAGTCCGCGGTGACGTCATCGCCCACCAGGTTACGAAGGTCTCGGGCGCTGTCGGTTGCAGGCATAGGATTCTTATCGGGCATGGAAGAGGCTCTCCTTGGGCGGCAGCTTTGCCTGCCCGTTGGATGCAGGTTGCCGGAAAAGGGGAGCAGGCATAGCTGATTTTTACTCGGTAAACGGCCGGAGCTTCGCCTCGCTGGGCCGAGGGGTGAGGAGACTGACCAGGAACAGACAAATCAGCGAGACGATCAGCGCAGGAAGAATCGCATCCCGTTGCGCTACGGACGCGGGCAGGTGCTGGCTGACAAAGGGCTTATCCCAGAAGAGGGTGACAATGGTGCCGGCGGCAATGCTGGAGACGGCGCCGGCGGCCGTTGCACGACGCCAGAAGAAGGCGGCGAGGATGACGGGCGTGAGCGCGGCGGAGTAGATCGTGTAGGCGTAGAGCGACTGTTGAAGCACCGAAGTCGTGCCCAGCGATTGCCACAACGCCCAGCCGCCGAGTGCGACGACGACCAGACGGCAGACGACCAGGACCTCGGCGTTCGAGGCGGAAGGCCGCACGTACCGCACGTAGACGTCGTTGATGAGATTTGTGGATGGCGAGAAGAGGTAGTTGTTCGCAGTCGAGACGACCTTGGCGAAGATGGCGCCGACGAGCAGCGCGCCGAGAAGCATCAGCGGTTTGGATCCGCCGAAGGCGTGGATTGCGGTGTAGGCGAGGATCTCGCGCGGGCGCTGGCTGACCTCGCCGGTGCGATAGAGCGCCGAGCCCACGACGGCGAGTGCCACGATGACCGATTCCAAAATGACGGTGCCGATGACCCAGCCGATGGTGGCGCGGGTTGCATCCTTCTCGCTTTTTGCGGAGAAGAACTTCTGGTACATCGACTGATTGCCGAGCATGAGCAGGCAAGTCGGAAGGAAGATTTCGAGCGCCGACTGGACGACCTGCTTCGAGCCGTCGGGCATCGTCATCGTGTAGTGGTTGAAGGGGCGGATGTCGCCGAAGATTTTGAAATGGGATGCGGGCAGGGCGGCTTGAACCGCACTCCAACCGCCGGCGAGGTGCACGAATACGGGGAGCGCGACGATCAGGGTGACGGTGGCGAACAGGCCGATGACGAGGTCCATGTAGGCGACGGAGCCCATGCCGGCGATCATCGTGAACAGCGTTACGAAGCCAGCGAGGATGCACTGGCCTTCGACAGCAGAGACGGACGGGAAGATGAGGTGCAGGATGTCGCCGCCGCCGATGAACTGATAGCTCGTAATCGCTGTATAGGCGAAGAGAATGGCAAGGACGCCGAGCACACGCGCGGTCTGGTTGTAGCGAGCTTCGAGGAGGTCGGGGATGGTGAATTGCGCGAACTTGCGCGCGCGTGGAGCGATGAAATAGATGAGCGCGAGTCCAGCCCATCCGCCCGCCGACTGCCACAGAGCGGCGAAGCCGTGTTTGTAGGCGTTCTCTGCGCCGGCCAGGAGCGAGCCGGAACCAATCCAACTGGAGAGCAGCGTGAAGACGAGAACGAATGCAGGAAGCGAGCGTCCGGCTACAAGGTAATCGGCCTTAGTCTTTACCTTGCCGAGCCGCGCGACCGACACGCCGAGCAACGCCAGGACGATCAGGCCAATAACGATTATGTAGAGATTCATCGTGTGTGGGTCATTCTAGCGGAGTTGCTGCTTGCGCAGGCTAGCGGAGATACGCTCACGTCCGATGCCGCTTATCGCAGCACCGGACGCGAGGAGGTGCTAGTGCGCCATGATCTTGACCCACTCGTCAGTGGTCTCCCAACGGACGTGCAGTTCAGTGGTGTTCTTTGTGGTGTGTTCGAAGCTGATGCTCATGTTTTCCTGCGGCGAGGAAAGTGTAGAGTGTTCCATCGGCGTGCGGCCGAGGTCCTGACCCTCGTTGTATTCGGTGCCCCACTGGCCGGTTTGCTTGTTGATGATGAGTTGCCACGGCGTTCCGGGAGCGGCGGGCAACGTGTAGAGCGTGTACTTGCCTGCGGGCACGTGCACGTCACCGACCATGAGGTCGCCTTCGGCAACGAAACTGGTGGCGGGGTTCGCGCCGGTGCGCCAGACCTTGCCATAGGGCACGAGCTCGCCCATGATTTTGCGTCCGCGCATGCGGGGCGAGTTGTAGTGGATGGTCACCGCTTTGCCGTTGAGTGTGACTTCGGCCTGCGCGGGCGGGCTGGGCATGGGTTTGGCGTCCTGGGCCTGAGCCGCGTTCACTTCGGGCATCGAACCTGGCTCACCCTGCGCAGAGGCGTGCTTGACGTGGAAGAACATAGCTGCGGAGCCCGCAACCAGGATTGCTGCAAGTGCTGTACGGAGGGAGGTCTTCATGGCCCACCATGCTACCTTAGAAGTAAGGGTTCCGGCTCCCCGCCAGCCCATTCACCAAGCGCCCGTAGCTCAGCTGGATAGAGCAACAGCCTCCGAAGCTGTAGGTCAGACGTTCGAATCGTCTCGGGCGCACCACTTCAAAAAAAGGTCTCCGAGCTGCCGGTGAGGACGCACCGCGGCTGGCCGTCATGCAGGCTTGACGGCGTATCCCATGTAGAGAACGTTCAGGTCGCTGCTCTCGACGAGCTTGAATTTCTCGCCGAGCTCCTTGTAGCCGATCTTGCCTCTGGCTCTTTTCCGCAGCAGGCGGATCATTTTGGGCAGGCTCACGTCCGGCGACGTGCCGCGAAACTCCCTGAACTCAAATCCAGACTTCGTAAGCAAGGCCTTCAGCTCTTCCGGCCGAATAAACATTCTCCACTCGTGGAGACGCGGCGGCATGAAGGCCGTACTCTTCCACTCCTGCCAGATCTTGATGGCGACGAGTTTGCTTATGAAGGTGCGGTTGAGCGTGTCGAAGAAGAAATAACCGCCGGGTTCTGTGACGCGGAAGATTTCGTCAATTACCTTGGGCAGGTCGCGGACGTGCTCGAGCACATCGCAGCAATAGACGACGGGGAAGGTGTTGTCGGCGTACGGGATGGATTCACCCGTTCCCTGGTTGTAGTCGATCGTCAACCCCATGGATTGGGCGTGTTGAGTTGCGGTTGCCAGTGACTGCTCCGACGGATCGATGCCGGCCACATGGAAGCCCATCCCGGCAAACTCTTCCGCGAGGATGCCGCCGCCGCACCCCACATCGAGGGCGGGGGTGTCATTGCAATCGGCGTGGAGTACTTCCTTGAGGAGCCGTTGGAAGTAACCGACGCGCGCCGGATTCACCGACGATTTGAGTAAGTGGAGAACCTGGTTGTCGTCCCACCAGATGTTGGCCTGATCGTTGTAGAGAGCATTGTCGATCTGGCTGTAGATCTCGTCCGAAGTGGCTTGCATATGGCTCCGTGTGTCGGCGCGGCCCAAATACGTCCGAACGCTCTCAGGCGAACGGTAGCCAGTAAGGCTCCACAAGTTCTGGCCGAATTGATGATTGAAATCGTGGCGAATTCTACACAAAGGCAGATGAAGGCCATTCATGCCGAAAGTAACGTGACCTGGTGACTCTTAGGACCAGGCGTCGACGGTGACGATACGGCTGCCGCTCGTTGCGAGCTCGGTCAACAGCTGGTCGGTGGCCTGCACGGTGGAGGAGCGGTCGGCTCCCATGTGCTGGTCGTAGCCATCGTGGAGCAGGATGTTTGCGCCTCGTCCGCGCCGGCGGACGGTTTGCAGGCCACGCTGCACCTTGCGAAGGACGTCGTCAGGGCCGATGGGCGCCCAATCATTGCCCATCACATTCCATTGCACGAGGGTGAGGCCGAGCTCGCTGGCAGCGCAGAACACCGCAGGGCGGCGAGCTCCGTGCGGTGGGCGCATGTAACGGACGGGCGCGCCCAGCACGTCCTCAAGCGCATGGTTGCAGCCGCGCAACTCGTCGCGGATGATGCGGTCCGGCTGCCAGGCGAGCCAGGGATGCGTCATGGTGTGGTTGCCGACGAGGTGCCCGGCGGCGTGCACAGCGCGGACGATCTCGGGGCGCTCGTGGACGAAGTGGCCGATCATGAAGAACGTGGCGCGGACGTTGTGGCGCGCGAGGACTTCGAGGAGTTGCATCGTGGCGGCGTCGTTGGGTCCGTCGTCATAGGTGAGGGCGATCTCGTCGGGATCCCGGCCAGCGATGAGAGTGCGGCCGAAGAGCTGCGACTGCGGCGTGAGCGCGGCGTAAGCCAGGGTTCCGCCGGCCGCGATGGCTGAGACGGCAGCGGCTGCCAGGACAACGCTGGAGGTGTGCGGCATCCTGCTCAGGATAAGCCTCGCGGGATGTATCAGCTAAACCCTGCGAATGATGCAACATGGAGAGGCTGGCCCACGTCCAAGACAGTGGCGTGGCAAGGCCTGCCTCAGGGGAGCTGTGCGTGATGCGAACGATGACATTCCGGCTTCCCGTTACGTGGCCGCTGGCGGTCGCAACGGTACTGGGCGTGGGTCTTGCGGCGACGGCGCAGAAGACGCAGAACGAGCCTGCGACGGACTCCGCCGCACAGTCCAGCCCGATACAGCCGACGCCGCGGGCGCCTGTCACTGATTCGGCGGAACAGGCGAGCCCGATTCGATCGAGTCATGGCACCGGCGTTTCGATCGCGCCGCATACCGAGATTACCCTGAAGCTCGGGCGGAGCATTGATTCGGGCCACCTGAAGAACGGCGACACGGTCACGGCGACGCTCACGAAGCCGGTTGCCCTTTTTCCGAAGGGAATGCTCGATGCCGGAACGACGGCTGAGCTTACGGTGGTGGAGACGCTGCCTGCCGGGCGCATCTACGCGTCCGGAGAGTTTTCCCTGCAGTTGGAGCGAGTGGGATCTGTTGCGGTGTACACGGACACGCTGACCTACCGGGGCAGGGCCGGCCATAAAGACCTGCCGGACAGTGTGCCTGCGGTCGGAACGGATGCGGCCCTGGCAACGGGCGCGGAGCTCGTCTTCCGTGTGCTTCCACCACCGGCCCCCGCAAACGGGCCTCCTAGGGCAGGCAACAGAGGGCCGGGCTCGGTGGACGGTGTGGCAAGTGGAACTACTTCAAAGGGGACGACAGCGACTCACCCGTAGCGTTGCTCTGCAGACCTGGTTGTCTTGCCCGTCCGCCTTCGGCCAGCCAGAGGCACAGACCAGCGAACAGCAGCGCGCCGACGGCGAACTTCAGGGCGTTAGGCGCGTGCGTCGGCGAGAGGAAGGCTTCGAGCGTGCCGGCGATGGTCAGCAGTGGGATGGTCCCGGCGACAAGCTGGATGGCCTCAAGCCCGGCGAGCGCGAGCGCATCCTTGCGGCGGAGCATGCCGGGGAAGAGAATGCCTGCGGCGAGCCGCAGCCCCGCGGCTCCGGCGAGCATTATGCTTGGCAGCTCAAGTGCGCCGTGCGCGGCGATGAAGCTCCAGAGGCTGAGCGAGAGATGGTACTTCGCGCAGACGGTGGCAATGGTGCCGAGCATCAGGCCGTTGAAGAAGAGCAGGTAGATAGTGCCCACGCCCGCGGTAATGCCCATCGCAAAGGCGGCGAAGCAGACGCCGATGTTGTTGGTCATGATGGCCGACGACGCCTGCGGCTTGACGCTGAGGATCGAGTCCATCCAGAGGTGATGCTGGCGGATGCCATCCATCTTTTCGGCGCCGAGGAAGATCTCGCCGAACTGCGGATGCACGAGCGTGACGAAAACGCCCAGAGCCGCGGCGCCAAGCGTGATCGCAGTTGCGAGCCAGACGTAGCCGGAGAGCCGCCGCAGCAGACGCGGATAGCCGTGAACCAAGAACCGCCAAAGGCCTGCGAACGAGGTGCGCGGACCGGAGTAGACGAAGTTGTGCGCGCGCGCGACCAGCTTGTTCAGGTATTGTTCGAGCGTGCGCGAGGAGCGGTCCGCGCGAACTGCGCTGAGGTCGGCGGCGGCCTGGCGGTAGAGCAGGCCGAGATCGCGCAGTTCCGGCTGGCTCAGAGAGCGCAGACCGTGGCTCTCCACCTGCCGGAGGAGCGCATCGAGCCGGTTCCAGTTATCCTTGCGGAGATCAATCCAGAGGTTCGAGATCATGGCTGCAGCTGAACAACGCGGGTTCGCCGACCAGCTTAACATTGACACACCCGAGCAGGTCGAGCTCGAGTTCGCGGTTGCGGGAATTGGCAGCCGGTTTGTCGCCGTGCTGATCGACCACTTCATCCAGGCCGGCTTTTATTTTGTCTTCATCATATTTGGCGCGATTGTCTTCGGTGCAGTTGCGAACAGAATCAACCTGTTGGGCAAGTGGGTTCTCGCGGCGTTCATCGGGCTGAACTTCCTGCTCATCTGGGGCTACTACGCGCTGTTTGAGGCCTTCTGGCACGGACAGACGCCGGGTAAGCACATCATGAAGCTGCGCGTGATCAAGGACTCCGGCCGCCAGATTACGCTGTTTGAGGCCATGTCGCGCAACCTGCTGCGGATCATTGATTATTTGCCGGCGTTCTACCTTGTCGGCGTCATCACGATGCTGTGCACGAAACGGCATCAGCGACTTGGGGATCTCGCCGCCGGGACGATCGTGGTTCATGAACGCAGCGATGAACAACCGCTGCTGGTCGAACGTGGAACGAGCATTATGCCTGCGCAGTTTGCGTCTGGGTATGATCCGCTGGCCTCTGTCGCGGCTGCGCAGAATGCGAGCAGCCTGCCCGCGGATGCTGTTGCGAAGCTGGGTGCCGATGATCTGCTGCTAATTGAATCGTTCTTCGCGCGTGCTCTCGATCTCAGTCTGACGACGCGTGCCGAGATTGCAGCCCGGGTTGCCACGCAGATGGCGGCGAAGATGAACATCGCGGTTCCGCCGGGAAATCCTGAGCGCTTCCTCGAAGCAATCGCCTATGCGATGCGCTCGAGCGCGCGTTCGCGTCGTTGACTCAATCGGCTGCGTTGCGGTCTGAGAAATTCGGATCGCTATCGGATTCGGCGAAGCTCGCAGGCACCAGCCAGCTCTCACCCTCTGCGAGCGGGTGCACGCAGTCCTCGACACTTGCAGCTTCGGCAGCTCGCATCAACCGCGGCAGTGGTTCGTCCATCGGTTCGCGGCCCAGCCGGAAGGTGTTGTAATGCATCGGCACCATCGTGTCGGCGCCAAGATCAAGGAACGCTTGCAGTGCCTCTTCAGGACTGGTGTGCACGGCGCGATAGCTGTCAGGGAAGTAGGCCCCAATGGGAAGCAGGGCGATCTCCGGCTTGAGCTTCCGACCGATCTCGGCGAAGCCTTGAAAGTAGGCAGTATCGCCGGAATGATAGATGCGTGGCGAGCCGGGTGATTCGAGCAGGTAGCCGCCAAAGCCGCGATGCGTATCGTTGAACATGCGCGCGCCCCAGTGCTTCGCCGGCGTCATTGTGATGCGGAGAGGCGTAGTGTCGCCGAGTTGCGTCGACTGCCACCAGCGCAGGGACTCGACCGCGCCGAAGCCCAGATCAGCAACCAGGTCCTCGACGCCGTGGGGGACAATCGCGACCGGGGCAGGAATCTTGCGCCGCCGCATCTCACGTATAACCGCTCGCAACGAAGGACGGTCCAGATGGTCCATGTGCGCGTGCGTTAGAAGCACAGCATCGATGCGGGGCAGATCGCTGACCCGCACTCCGGCAACGCGCTTGCGGCGCAGCAGAATCAGCCGCGTTGCGAAGACGGGGTCGATCAGTACGTTATGGCCGCCGAGTTGCAGGAGGAAGGAGGAGTGCCCGATGAAGGTGATTGCCGCTTCATGCTCGCCGACCGCAAGCGGAAGGCGTGGTTCGCCCTCGAGCGGGTCCGCATGGCTCTCGCGCACAAGCCGCCAGAGCTGCCCCAATTTGCGCATCCAGAAAGGGATCCCTCGTGCGCTGCGTGGGGCCCTGCTCCTACGGCGTTTCATGCGTAATCTTGTACTCCTCCAAATCAGATGCGCAAGCGGCCCCGGCGATGCCTGTAGTGATGTTTCAATAAGTTACCGGCCAATCCGTGGCGGCATCTGAGAAAACAGACGTCCTGCTGAGGCTTCACGCTACTCGAAGAGGAACAGTTGCGCATGCCGCAGAGCGTACCACTCCCGCCAGCCACACAGGCTACAGACCGCAAGGACCACCGGACGAGCGATCCGGTTGCACAACGGATCTGGGACTATGTCTCGCGCTCGGAGTTGGGCAGCCTCTGGAACTTCGAGGGCACGCCGGTGATGGTTGTGCTGAAGCGGACCGCGAAGGCGTTCATGGATGACGACCTGCTCTCTCGCGCCGCCGAACTGGGCTTCTACTTCCTCTTTGCGCTGTTTCCGATGCTCATCTGTGCGAGCTCCGTTCTTGGGCTCGCTGCGCGCAGTGCTTCTACCTTCTACGACAGCTTGCTGCATTCCCTTGCGGTTGTGGTTCCGCCATCGGCCTACCAACTCGTCATTGAGACCTTCAACCAGACCACACAGGCGTCGAGCGGCGGCAAGGCTGTGCTTGGATTCGTAGTGGCACTCTGGTCTGCCTCCATGGGCTTCGCCGCCATTCAGGACACACTCAACCTCGTCTACAAAGTGCGCGAGACGAGGCCGTACTGGAAGGCGCGAGGCCTGGCGGTTCTTGTGACGATTCTGCTTGCGGCCATCGCAACGCTTAATCTCGCGGTAATGTTCGCAGGCGATCTCGTCGCGAAACACGCTTACGAACACATCTGGCATCGTCCGCTACGCGTGAGTATCGTGGTCGGGATTCAAGTGGCCACAGGGATCATCGCGTTTGCTCTGCTGATGCTGATCTTCAGCACGATTTACTACTATGCGCCGGACTTGAAGAAGAAATGCTGGCACTGGCTCACGCCGGGTGCGGCCTTCGGCATCATCACGTGGATGCTCGCTTCGCTCGGCTTCCGCGTGTATCTGCACTTCCTCAATACCTATTCGCTTACGTATGGTTCTCTCGGCGCCGTTGTCATTTTGCTGATGTGGTTCTATATTACGGGCCTCACTCTGTTGACCGGGGCAGAGCTCAACGCTGAGATCCAGGCATCTGTAGCAGAGAGACGATTGGCGGCGTCTGGTGTACTGCCGCCCGACGCTGTAGGTTCGATTCGCATCTAACAGAAAGGACGCGCCACTTGGACGATGACGCGTCCCCTTTTCTTTTGCGATTCTCCTACTTCACCATCGGCTGCAGAATGTCATCAAGCCGAGCAGGCGTTCCCTCCACGCGCTGCAGTTGCGGGTAACGCTCGCCTCCGTGATAGTCCATGCGGATGATCTTGTAGTAGTTGGTGTTCTCGACGATGAACTCGATCGCCGGGCCATTACCCTGCGCATGCTGTATGGCCGCACGCAGAAGAAGCGGCGTAAATCCGCGTCCGTTCACCGCGATGATCTGCATGTCCGGGCCAAAGCCGGCTTTGTCCGCCAACCCGCCAACGATGACATCTTTCACCTTGCCATCCGTACCGGCGGCCATCCCGAGCGAGTAGCGGACGTCGATGTAGTTGTGCTGGCTCTCGAGAAGCTGCGACCAGTAGTCCGGCTTGTCGGTATAGATGAGCTTGTAGCCTGAGAGCGCGTTGATGCCGTCCATCTCCGGCGCATGGACGTCGTTCGAGTCGAGTCGCGTGCGCAGGAAGGTCGCCCAGTCGTTCGGCACGACCGCGTTCAGTCCGTTGACGATGTCCTCGAATGTGTACGGCACAACCTTCGGGCCGGTGTTGCCGCCCAGTCCCTCGAATGCTGCAGCGAAGTCATTCAGGCTCTTCTTGCCGTTCGTCTTCTCGCGGATTGTGAGGTCGACTTCGAGCCACAGCAGCTCACCCTCATCGTAGTAGTCGACGTTGCGGCGCCAGTTATCGTAGCCGCCGGCTGCGTTGTAGAGCAGCTGTGCGGCGGTCGCCGTATCCTGCAGGTCGCGCCACGTGCGTCCTGGCCGGAGATCGTTCAGATATCCGGCAATCGTTGCAAGGCGATCGCGATAGACGGCGGCAGGCCAGATGCCGCAGCGCGAGGCGAGCACATCGCCGAGGTATTCGGTGAGGCCTTCGTACACCCACAACAGGTCGCCCTTCATCGGCTCCTGGTAGTTCGGCGTCGCGAGACCGGCAGGCCGACGGTACTTGCCGTTCCACGAATGCGTGAACTCGTGGGGGAGCAATAGACCGTTCTCGATGAAGGTGTTGTCGTCGACGAATGTCCTTTCTCCGACGCGGTCATCCGAGGACTGGTGATGTTCAAGACCGAAGTGCGCAACCTGATCGCTGAGCGTCACGAGGAAGTGATACGAGTGGTAGTGCCGCGACTTATAGAGCGCGCCCGTTTCGCGCACAAGGCGTGAAAAGTTGTCGATGTGCTCCTGGGAGAGGTCAAGGTCCTCAGGTCCGTCACCTGCAATGTCGAGGAAGTGCTTCGGCGTTACGTCGGTAGCGAGCGGAATCTCCTTGAACCAGCGTCCCGCGAGCACCGGAGAATCGACGAGTTGTTCGAGCGAGACTGTCTTGAAGCTCGTGCTCTGCGCGTTGGGCGCCGATGTGCTCTCAAGTGCCGTGCCGTATTTCCATCCTTCAGGAACCTTCAACGATGGCGTCACCATGACGTCGGCAGCCTTCGTTCCCGCCGGATACACGACCAGCTCGTTCCAACTCAGAAGAGCAAGGTTCGCGCTCGTCGAGGCACCGGCCGAGAATCCTTCCGTGCTGGCTGTGGCGAGGAAGTCCATCTTGATGTTGAGCTGCGTCGCGCCCTGCGGCACCGTGACGTGGTACGCGTACATGTCCACGGGATCGCGCTCCCACTTCACGCGCTCTCCTGACTGCGTGGTGATGACGAATCCTGCCTGATCGACCACAGGCCCTGTCGGCCCGTGTTCACCGGGAATCCACTCGGGGTATACCAGCGTCATTGGGCCGGGCTGCACGGACATCGTTTCCTGCGAGTGCAGGATCTTGCGGGGAGCGTCGGTGAGATCGACGGCAAGTGTGAGCGGAGTCTGCGCGCTTGCAAGACAGGGCGAAAGGAGCACAGCGCCTGCAAGCGCCGCGCATGAGATGCGCGAAAGGTACATGTTTGGGAGAGCTCCTGGACGGGTTTTCAAGTGCGTCCAGTGTACGCGTGGACGTGAGTCTTTAGCCGTTAGTCTTTTGGCTCCGCAGATAGTCCATTGCGTCCGCTACTAGCTCCTTTGCTCCGCCAATCCCAGCCAGCACCGCCTGCAGGTCCAGCTTCGGTACTGCTGGGTTCCTGTCGCTCCTGCAGTAGACGCCGTGCTGGCCGACCAGAACGAGCGCGTCCGTCAGCGCATCAAGCGCGACGGCCAACCGTCCGGCTGCCTCGCCGCGCATGAAGATCTCGCGCTCCAGTTCCTCGCCGCGCGTGTGCAGGATGTCGCCCTGCCGATAGAACGGAGTTGTGGCCGTCTTGACTTCATCAGCCACGAGCTACCACTCCTTCGCCGCGGTGTCCGGCATTACCGGAGTATCGGCTGCGGGAGCCTTCCAGCGCAGGATCGGTTTGCGGGCTGCTGTGGTCTCGTCCAGCCGGCGCATCCGCGTCGTGTGCGGCGCAGTCTGCACCAGCTCGGGGTTCTCCTCGGCCTCACGCGCAATCTGTTTCAGCGCGTCGACGAGCAGGTCCAACTCCTCGCGGCTCTCGCTCTCTGTTGGCTCGATCATCATCGCGCCCTGCACCACGAGCGGGAAGCTGACGGTGTACGCGTGGAAGCCATAATCGATGAGCCGCTTGCCCATGTCGCCAGTCTTCACGCCGTTGCGCGCCTGCAGCTTGTCAGAGAAGACCACCTCATGCAGCGACGGCGACTTGTACGGAAGCTCGAACGTTCCCTCAAGCTTTGCGCGCAAATAATTCGCGTTGAGCACGGCGTCTTCCGTAGTCAGCCTCAGGCCATCGGGGCCATTCGCGAGAATGTATGCCAGGGCGCGGATGAACATACCGAAGTTGCCATACCACGCACGCACGCGGCCTACGCTCTGCGGACGGTTGTAGTCGAGCCCGAGAATGCCGTCTGCTTTTGCGACAACAACCGGTGTCGGCAGGAACGGCTCCAGAATCTTCTTGCACGCCACGGGGCCGCTGCCTGGTCCGCCGCCTCCATGCGGCGTGGAGAAGGTTTTGTGCAGGTTCAGGTGCATTACATCCGCGCCGAAGTCACCGGGTCGCGTCTTGCCGCAAACGCGTTCATGTTCGCGCCATCCATGTAGAGCAGCGCGCCCTTCGCATGGAGAATGTCAGCGATCTTGTGAATCTCACTCTCGAAGACACCGATCGTCGAAGGATTCGTCAGCATCAGCGCCGCGATCTCATCGTTCACGAGCTTTTCCAGCTCGGCGAGATCAACCATGCCCTTCGCGTTCGACTTCAGGTTCGCCACCTGGTAGCCGCACACTGCCGCGGTCGCCGGGTTCGTCCCATGCGCTGAATCGGGAATGAGAATCTTCTTGCGCGGGTTTCCCTGCGCCGTGTGGTACGCCTTCGCCAGCAGGATGCCCGTGAACTCACCGTGCGCTCCCGCCGCAGGCTGCAGCGTAATCGCGTCCATGCCGGTGATCTCGATCAGGCATTCGCTAAGGATCTTCATGATGCCGAGCGCGCCCTGCGACAGCGACTCCGGCTGATAGGGATGCGCCTCCGCCAGACCCTCCAGCCGCGCAACGGCCTCGTTGATGCGCGCGTTGTACTTCATCGTGCAGCTGCCGAGCGGATACATGCCGAGGTCGATCGCATAGTTCCAGGTCGAGAGCCGCGTGAAATGGCGGATGATCTCGATCTCGCTGAGCTCCGGCATGACGCCGAGATCTTCGCGCGCGGCGTCGCCCAGCAGCTTAGCCTGCGTCGACTGCGGGCACATCCAGCTCCGCCAGCCGATAGCCCTTCTTGCCCGGCGAGCTCTTTTCGAAGATGAGATTCTCGTTCTGATTGACGTGCGTCGTCGCTTTGCGCGGCGTTCCAACAAACTTTTCGTCTGCCATGAATATTCTCGTTGCGAGCATCCACGCGGCTGCATATTGAGGCAGGCCTGCAGCTGGAAGGCCGCCTATTCAGGTTCTCACAATCCGCCCAACGTGGGCGTAGCGATGTCCGCCTATCGCACTTTGTTTGGGGGTTGCATGTGGCGGATGTTCCCGCCGTGGTTCGGACTTTTCCTCGTCTTTCCGGTGCAAAACGTGCCGAAGTGCGGCATGGACGTCCAAACTTAGATTAGGCAAAACTGCCTCCTCCGCAGAGGAACTCCCTCGGGCTGCCGGCCCGCTGCCTCTGCGAGCGATCTCCTGGGACATGGAGCGTATCTGATGCAACTCTGGACCGAATACGAAGGAAGGAAGATCGAGGGGACCTACACCCTCGGTAAGCTCCTCCGCTCCGAGGGCCGCAACGGCTTCTTCGCGACAGCCGACACCACCGGAAAGGCGGCCGTCATCCGCCTCACTGAGCCCCACTACGACGAGGACGAGCTTCTCAAACGCTGGCGGCAGGTCGCCGACATGCGCCAGGCCAATCTCATCGGGATCGAGCGCTTCGGGCAGACCGACTTCGACGGTGTGGTCATCACCTACGCGCTGATGGAGGCGAACGACGCAAATCTCGGTGACGTGTTGCGCGAGCGTCCGCTCACGCTGACCGAGACGCACGCAGGTCGCGCGTTCCGTCCATGCGCGCGCTCACGGCGCATTCACGCAAGCGGCCTCGTGCACGAGCATATTGAGCCGGTCAACGTGCTGGCCGTCGGTGAGACCGTGAAATTGCGCAGCGACTGCGTTCGCGAGTGCATCGCTGATATCGAGTTCAACACTCCCGAAGGCTGCGCCGAGCTTCGCCGCCGTGATGTCCACGACTTCGGCATGCTGCTCCTCGAGTGCCTGACGCTCGAGAAGCGCTATAACCCCGGTCTCAACCTGCCGGATGGCTTTCGCCGACTGATTCCTCACATGCTCGACGGCACGTGGACGCTTGATCAGGTTGGCCAGCTCGTGAATCCTCCGGCCGCTGCACGCGCACCGTCTACTGCCTGGCTCCGGCAACCTCAACTCAAGCAGCAACAGCGAAGACGCAATCGGAGCCCGCCAAGTCCACGGCCGGGAGATCCAGGCAACCGGAGCAGGCGACTCTTCCGCTCGACGTGCCGCGTGCCGCCGGAAAATCCGCAGAGGCCCCTGCGCTCCGTTATCGCCGTGAGGTTGGCGATGAGTCCAGCGGCTTCAATCTGCGTCCATGGATTCTGGGCGGCGTGGCTGCAGTGATTGTGTGCATCATCGTCATCTGGCACTTCGTCTCGGCGAAACCCGCGCATCCCGCCCAAAGCGCATCGGTGCAGCCGGCTCCCGTTGCTTCGCAACCAGTCGCCGCGCCTGCACCGGTCGCTACGCCCCCGGCGCCTGCGGTCGCCGCCGCATGCTCCCGGCTGGTTCGTCATCGCCTGGACCTACAACCATCAGTCGCAGGCACAGGCGAAGGCAGATCGCATCAATGCCCGTTACAAGGGCTTTCATGCTGAGGTCTTCAGCCCTCGCGGCGGATCCTTCCTCATCAGCCTCGGCGGTCCGATGAGCGAGCCTCAGGCGAAGGAGCTGCAACAGCGCGCACGCCGCGCAGGCTTGCCACGCGACACCTACATCCGCAACTACCGATAGCAAATTGTCACAAAAGGAGAGGGCGTCCTTCGGGACGCCCTCTTCCGTTCAGGCACTGGAACCAAGTCCACTAGAACTCTTCCTCGTCTTCGCCGCCGCCGCTCGCCGAGTAACTCCCAGCCTCCGGGCCATCCATGTCCTCTTCACGCAGGCTCAGAGCAATCACTGTGCCCGACTCAAATTCGATCGTCAGCGAATCCAGCTCTTTCAACTCCGCCTTCGCAACCATCTCGCCTATCTGCGCGCAGAGTGCATTGCGATACTCCGGCTGTCCGAACGCGAGCGAAAAGTCCTCCAGCAGAACGTGCGGCCACGCATACAGAGTCAGCAAGGGTCCGTCGAAGCGCAGCCGGACATAATCGCTGACGAATTCGACTGCCGACAGTTCCTGCCCTTCGATGGCGCTGACGTCCATCGCTATTGCGCTCCCACGGCCTGCACTGCGGCGTCGATTTGAGCCTTGGTCGTCAGCTCCGTCGCGCACCACAACGACGCCCCTTCGCCCAGCTCCGGATACCACTTGCTGAGCGCGAGTCCGCCGATGATCTCCTCCGCGAGCAGCTTCGCGTTCAGGCTCTCCACGCTCGCCGGCAGCGCCACAGCAAACTCGTTGAAGCTCGGGGAAGAGAAGAGCGGCTTCGCTCCGGCCTTCGTCAACGCATCGCGCAGGTAGGCTGCCTTCGCAAGATTCTGCTCTGCTAACTCGCGCAGGCCCTGTTTGCCATAGACGGTGAGAAAGATCGTCACCATCATCGCCACCAGCGCCTGGTTCGTGCAGATATTGCTCGTCGCCTTCTCGCGCCGAATGTGCTGCTCGCGCGTGGAGAGCGTGAGCACGAAGCCGCGCTTGCCGTTCATGTCCTTTGTCTCGCCCACGAGCCGGCCCGGCATCTGCCGAAGGAAGCGCTCCTTGCACGCGATGACGCCGCAGTACGGTCCGCCGAAGCCAACCGGCACGCCGAAGCTCTGCGCCTCCATTGCGACGATGTCGGCTTCCTTTGGCGGCTTCACAATGCCGAGCGATACGGCCTCTGCAATCGCCACAATCAGCAGGGCGCCCTTGGAGTGCACCAGTGCGGCAATGGCGGCAACGTCTTCGATGGTGCCGAAGAAGTTCGGCGACTGAATCATGACGCAGGCAGTGTTGTCAGTGATTGCAGCCTCGAGCGCTGCCAGGTCGATGCGGCCTGTCGTCACGTCGTAGCCGCACTCGGCGACGGGAATCTCCTGGTGCTGCACCGTCGTCTTCAGCACCTCGCGATACTCCGGATGCACTGTGCGCGCAACGACGCAACCGTCGCGTCCCGTCACGCGCACCGCCATCATCACCGCCTCAGCACAACCTGTAGACCCGTCGTACATCGAGGCGTTCGCGATCTCCATGCCTGTCAGCTCGCAGATCATCGTCTGGAACTCGAACATCGCCTGCAGCGTGCCCTGCGAGATCTCGGGTTGATACGGTGTGTAGCTGGTCAAAAATTCGCCGCGCTGCACCAGCGAGTCGATGATCACCGGACGATAGTGCCGATACGCACCTGCACCAAGGAAGCTCGCCGGTAACTTCGTCGCCGGCTGTTTCGCAAGCTCCGCTGCATCGCCGCTTGCGAGGTTCGCCGCAAACGCGCGAAAGCGGTCCAGCACCTCGGACTCCCCATGCTGTCGCGGGATCTTCAGATCGCGCTGCAACCGGTACTCGCCGGGAATGGTTTCGAACAACTCGTCAATCGATGCAACGCCGATCGCGTCTAGCATCTCTTTGCGATCGGCAGGGGACTTGGGAAGATAGCGCATGGCAACTTTCTATATAGAACTCAACACAACACCCACGACCCTTGAGGCGTGAGCCCGCAGACGGAGTCTTTTAATGTCCCGTCTCTTCGCTCACGAACTTCTCGTAGTCCGTGGCTGAGAGCAGCGCATGCGCCTGATCCGGATTCGCGACCGTGATCTTGATCAGCCATGTAACGTTTGCCGCGCTGTTGATGATCTCCGGCGCGGAGTTCAGGCTCTCGTTCACTTCGGTCACGGTTCCGCTCACAGGCGCGTACAAGTCGCTTACGGCCTTCACGCTCTCCACCGAGCCAAAGCTTGCACCGGCCTCCAACTGCTGCCCTATCTTCGGCAGTTCCACAAACACAATGTCGCCCAGCGACTCCTGCGCGTAGTCGGTGATTCCCACCGACGCTGTCTCACCGTTCATAGCCAGCCACTCATGTGACTTGGCGTACCGATAGCTCTCCGGATAGCTCATCCCGTCATTGTAAGGGCTTTCCTTCGCCTCGTTTTCAGACCCTTTTCGTTCCATCCAAAGGGCTTGCCACGACCAGGAGAGGGTGCTAAAAGCGGATGAATCCTTTTATTCGATATCGAATCTTATGGTATGGAAGTAAACTGCACCCCGGAAAGGAGCCACCCATCATGCTCGACCCCATTGTCGGCCTTCACCACGTCACCGCCATCGCGTCGGACCCGCAGCGCAACCTCGACTTTTACACGGAGGTCCTCGGCCTCCGCTTCGTCAAGCGCACCATCAACTTCGACGACCCCGGCACTTACCACTTCTATTTCGGCGACGACGCCGGAACACCCGGCACCATCCTGACCTTCTTCCCCTGGCCGCACGCCCATCGCGGACACGTCGGCGCCGGTGAGGTCACGCACACCGCCTTCAGCGTCCCGCAGGGATCCATCGACTACTGGGAGCAGCGCCTGCGCGACAAAGGTGTGCTCGTGGAGCGCACCGGAACGCGCTTCAACGGCGCCGAGGAGGTTCTCACTCTCGCCGATCCTGACGGCATGAAGATCGAGCTTGTCGCCCGTGCCGATGCGCCAACGATCACACCGTCGCGTTATGCGGACGTACCTCCCGAACACGCGCTGCGTGGCTTCTTCGGAGTAACGCTGCTGGAGCGCACCCTCGACAGTACGGCCAAGACCATGAAGCTTCTCGGCTTCGAGCCTGTCGCGACCGACGGCAGCCGCACGCGCTTCGTCTCGCCAGCAGGCATCTCGCTCGGCAACCACATCGACGTCGTGGTTGACCCCAAGGCCAGCTACGGCCGTCCGGGCGCGGGCTCGGTGCATCACATTGCCTACCGCGCGAAGGACGACGCTGCACAGCTTGCCTGGTTGGATGAAATCGGCAAGCACTTGCAGGTCACGCCAGTGCAGGACCGCACCTACTTCCACTCGATCTACTTCCGCGAGCCCGGCGGGGTGCTCTTCGAACTCGCGACAGATCCTCCGGGATTCGACCTCGACGAACCGGCCGAGACGTTGGGCGAGGCGCTTCGGATCCCGGCCTGGTTCGAGCAGCACCGTGCAACGATTGAAGCCCGTCTGGCGCCGATTGAACTCCACCGCAGCTCTCAGACCGTGAAGAAAGAGGTAACCGCATGACGACTCATCTTGACCCACATGCCAACCAGCCGGTGCGCCACCTCGGCGCACCGCTTGGCGAGGCCAGGGGAGCGGTAGTGCTCCTGCACGGCCGCGGCGGCTCGGCCGAGGACATCCTGTCACTCGCGCCGCCGCTCCATCGCGAAGGCCTCGCGTACCTTGCTCCGCAGGCTGCCGGACACACCTGGTATCCCAACTCCTTTCTCGCGCCGCGCAAGTCCAATGAACCACATCTGAGTTCTGCGCTCGCGAAGATAGCTTCCGTCGTCGCGAGTCTCGAGTCTGCAGGCATCGCTCGCGATCGCATCATCATCGCGGGCTTCTCGCAGGGAGCGTGTCTGGCGACCGAGTTCGTCGCCTCGAATCCTGCTCGCTACGCCGGCCTCATCGCCTTCACGGGCGGTCTCATCGGTCCTACGGATGCGGACCTGCATCACGAAGGCTCGCTCGCCGGCACCCCTGCGCTTTTCCTAACTGGCGATCCTGACCCACACGTCCCGTGGCAGCGCGTGCAAGCTTCGGCTACCGAACTCGAACGCATGGGAGCGGTCATCACGGCGCGCCGCTACCCCGGCCGGCCGCACACCATCAGTGCAGAAGAGGTCGAACTTGCGCGAAACCTAGTCCGCGAAGCCTTCCCGCTTACGAAGGAGGTTGACGTACGATGACGCGACCGAACGAGTCAGCCAGGCCTGCGAAGACCGCGCCCACTCACGAGACGTCGAGCGCCGCCCTCTGGGTGGTGCTCGCGCGCGCCTACCGCTCCATGGCCGCTTTCGTCGAGCGCTCCATCGCCGCCCTCGACATCGGTCTCTCGGACTTCATGATCCTCGAAGCGCTGCTGCATAAAGGCCCGCTGACCATGTCTGAGCTGTGCGACGCCGCGCTTATCACCAATGCTTCGATGACAGCCGCGATCGATCGCCTCGAAGAACGTGCCTTCGTAGAACGCGTTGCGGAGAAGCAAGACCGCCGCGTGCGTCGCGTGCAGCTCACGGCGCAAGGAACCGCGCTGATCAAGCGTCTCTACGTCCGACACGAACGCGATCTGGAGGAGGTCATGTCCGGGATTTCCCCCGCGGAGCGGGTGGAAATTCGGCGCGCTCTCAAGACCATCGGTCTCGCGGCACAGTCGAGGTTGTCTTAGCTGACCGGCACGTGCAGCTCCGCCACGTTTTGCGTCGGCTTTGGCCGCTTGTAGAACGGTGTTGGAACCACCTTCGCCTTCACGGACTGTCCGCGAATCTCAACGCCGACTTCAGTGCCAATTTCTGTATAGGCCGCCGGCACATAGGCCAGCGCGATGTTCTTCTTCAGGAATGGCGCCGGCGAACCAGAGGTAATCTCGCCGATCCGTTCGCCCTCGAGCGACAGCACAGGATAACCGTCCCGCCCAATTCCTCGCTCGATCATCTCGAGTCCGACCAGCTTGCGCTTTGGTCCACCGCTCTTCTCAATCTCCACCAGCGCATCGCGCCCGACGAAGTCCGAGCCCTTATCCAGCTTGCAGTAGCGTCCCAGCCCAGCCTCAAAGACGTTGATAGCGTCGGAGATCTCGTGCCCATACAGCGCCATCGCGGACTCCAGCCGCAACGTGTTGCGCGCGCCAAGACCGCACGGCATGATCCCGAACTCCGCGCCGGCGTCCAATACCTCGCCCCACACACGCGCGCTCGTGGGTTCGTCCGCGGGGATATAAATCTCGAACCCGTCCTCGCCCGTGTACCCCGTGCGCGCGATTAGCACATTGTGGCAGCCGGCGACAGTGCCCCACGTGAACCAGTAGTTTTTGATCGGCGTCAGGTCCACCTTCGTCAGCTTCTGCAGCGTGACCTTCGCCTTCGGTCCCTGGATCGCGAGCTGCGTGTAGTAATCGCTCACGTCGGTGATGTGGAGGCCACTCATCCCGCCGATCGTCTTCCGCACCCATTGCACATCTTTCTCGCGCGTACCTGCGTTGATCACGATGAGGAAGTCGTTGTCGCCCAGCTTATGCAGCACCACGTCGTCGACGAACGTGCCGTTCGGGTACAGCATTGCCGAGTAGTGAGCCTGCCCCGTCTGCAACTTGCTCGCGTCGTTCATCAGCAGCCGCTGTACTGCGGCAAGCGAGTTCGGTCCGCGCAGCTGAATGTCGCCCATGTGCGAGACGTCGAAGAGACCCACTGCGGTGCGCACTGCCATATGCTCTTCGATCAGTCCCCTGTACTGGACTGGCATGTCCCACCCGCCGAAGTCGACCATGCGCGCCTTGTGCGCGTGATGGGTTGCGTGAAGGGCAGTGCGGCGAAGCTCCGTGGCAGGTGTCGAAGTCATATAGAGATCCTTGTGCGGCCGTTGCATCTGCCGCAATCAACGAGTGTAAATTGTGATGGCCATTCCGCGCGCGGTCATCCCGGTTGCAGGACCCGGTACAGAAGTACCCCTGCACGGTCCAGGTGCGGGCTCGCCGGGCCCAAGGGGCCTTTCGCCAGTCGCACCCGCCACTGTTCCCGCGTTGTGGCGTCAGGACGGCAGAAAGCAGTTGCAGGCCGAGCGCTGTCCAAGCGCACCACCACCCTGGTGATTTGTACGCTCGCTGTAGCACTGTGTTCAACGCGGGGCCAACGAAGAGCTATTGAGTCGAAAGGCAAACTATGGCTCAATGGACGAGCAAATCCTCCTGGGTGTCTAACACGTGCGGCTAATACGTCTCTGCGTCTTCTTGGCTCTGTCAGTAATCCTCTCTCGTTCGGCGATAACGCAGTCGGCGCCTTCGACCTTGATCAGTTTCGATCGCAGCATTTCCCATCAAATCTTGCGTCGCGCTTTTGAGGACACAAAGGCTCTGTACTACGATCCCACGTTCCACGGAATCGATCTCTCTGCTATGTAATCAAAAGTATGATGGGGCTCTTGATAAGGCGCCCACACTGGACGAAGCGATGCGCCTCATCGCATCCTTTCTCGCCGAGCTGCATGATTCGCACCTTTACTTCTATCCACCGAAGCGCGAAACCCTGTATATGGCCGACTACAGGTTCAAGATAATTGGCGACCGCTGTTACATCACGCAGGTCAAACCGGGAACGCAGGCCGCAACGCAACTCCGC
Source organism: uncultured Acidobacteriaceae bacterium (assembly GCA_963713395.1). Lineage (GTDB taxonomy): Bacteria > Acidobacteriota > Terriglobia > Terriglobales > Acidobacteriaceae > Granulicella. The sequence goes on from CAVQLS010000005.1 coordinate 911,315, forward strand.
ATCGGCGACAGATTGCTCCAGCTGAACTCTTTTGACCTTCAGCGAAACAATATCGCCGACGTGGAGTATTACTTCCGAATGCTCGCGCCACCCAAGTTCGACGCTGTGACAGTGCGAGGCATCGATGGGAGGAAACGAACCGTCCGCGTAGATGCTGAAAGACTGCCCCGCGCACTCTCAAATCCACGAGAGATCCTTCACATACAAAACGCCGAATATCTCGATCGGAATCGGTTCGTAGACACCGGAAAGATTGTGATTTGGAAGATGCCCGTCTTCGACTTCGAGGAGAAGGATATTGATGCTGTCTTCTCCCGGGCGAGGAAGCGCTCAGGGCTGATTCTCGATCTCCGCGGAAATCCGGGCGGTTCCGAAGACTCTCTTCGAATCCTCGTCGGCCGGCTCTTCGATCATGAGGTCAAGATCGCAGATCGGGTTGGCCGGAAGAAGACGGAAGCCTTGGTTTCCAAAAAGCAGATTCCACCTTACCTCGGTCCGCTGTATGTTTTGGTGGACTCCGATTCTGGCTCAGGTGCCGAACTGCTCGCCCGAGTTGTGCAGCTTGAACATCGTGGAGTCGTACTGGGCGATCGCACCGCCGGCGCTGTGATGGAGGCAATCGACGAATCCGAGCATGTGGGTTACAGCGACGACAGCGACGTCGGATTCGGAACCGGAGTCCAGTACAGCTTTTCCATCACGCGTGCAGACCTGATGATGAGCGACGGCCAGCGTCTCGAGGGGAAAGGAGTTCAGCCGGACTATCTCATCCTTCCTACGCCGCAGGATCTGGAGCAGAGCCGCGATCCCGTCCTGGCTAGAGCGACGGAGCTCGCGGGCGACCCGATGACTCCGGAGAGCGCTGGTAGGCTCTTCCCGTTCGAATGGGAGAAGCTGTTTTAGTGCTCGCTGCAGTCCAAAGGTCAGCGCCGGGCGGCGCGCACGAAGCTGCTGACTGTGAAGTAGGTGAACAATACGCAAACCGCGACGTAGGCGCACACCTTCATTGTGCCGTACGAGTTCGCTGCCGAATGAAGTCCTGCCCGTGCCTTCCACGCGGCCGTTCCCATCGTGACGGCGACGAGCGCGAAGAACACGCCTGTCACCTGCAGCCACACGACGCTCGAAAACCGCACAACCGGCGTCACCAGCGAACTCTTCGCCTGCTTTCCTGCTGCCTTCACCGTCTGCCCGTCGGGAATGCGTCGCGGCCCGGCCGATGCCCGCGTTCCAGCCGGCGTTACCACTTGCCGAGGTGGACTCGGCGGCTTGCTGGGTGTCGGATTCGGGGCGCTTGCGGCTTCCGCCGCCTGCATCAGCGTCTTTGCGGCGTGCCGAGCCCCATATCCCAACGCCCGTCCGAACCTCTCCCGATCCATAACACCAGTCTACGTGTTTGCGGTCCTTCTCCTGTCGCAAAACGAATTGCAGACACCTGACATCCAAGCTCCTGTGAGGGAGATATCAAAAAGAATGAAGACAATGTTTTGGGTGGCAGGAGCAGTCTGCGGGGCGGTGGCAGGCCTCATGATCTGGAACCGTCAGCGCGATGAGCCCGTGGAGGATCTCGCCCATCGTTTGGAGTCGGCCTGGGCCGACCACCACACCGTGGTCTGACCCCTTCGTCTTTCATCTTGGCGGAGCCGCTGCCTCGGCGTAATCTGTAGTCAGAATTACCTCGCAATTGCCGTTCCCGCTGTTTTGGGAATACCCGATGCGTGGTTCAGGGGCATTCCAACAGATGACCGGGAGGTGGCGTTGAATCAACAGGTCAAGGACCTCATTCAGAAGCTCGGCGAAGCCATTCACGAGTCCGTGTCTGAGAGCGAGCAGATTGCGGGCGTTGTCCGCGAGATCAGGGAGCAGGGCTTTGATGTGCTCCTGATGCTTGAGGCGACCATCGGTCTGAACGAAGTTGAAGAAGAACCGGCCACCAAGGAAAACGGCGACGAGCCAGCGCATGGGCCCTTCACGCGCAACGACCTCACGTTCCTCAAGTCGCTGCGCATCACCACTGAAGAGCACGATACCGGTTCGTCTTCGTAAACCCCGGGCGTTTCTGACCGCTCTTCAGCCGCTGTCTGTTGCGGCTCTACATTTTCCATGCGTTGCGTGCTAGACTCGTGCGTCCCGGCCCTTGAAAATTGCGTCAGACGGGAATGGATAGCAAGAGGTATCTGCACGATGAGAGACACGCTCGGTGTTTTACTCGCCGGAGGTGCCGGCGAACGACTCTTCCCCTTGACGCGCGACCGCGCAAAGCCTGCGGTTCCGTTTGCGGGTCAATACCGCATCATCGACATCACACTCTCCAACTGCATCAACTCTGATCTGCGCCACGTCTACATCCTCACGCAGTACAAGGCGCTCTCGCTCAACCGGCACATCCGCGAAGGTTGGGGCACCGTTGTGGCTGGTGAACTCGGCGAGTTCATCGAGATTCTCCCGCCGATGCAACGGGTCTCCAAGTCCTGGTACCAGGGCACCGCCGATGCTGTCTTTCAGAACATCTACTCCATCGGTTCCGAGGAGCCGCAGCATGTTCTCATCCTTTCCGGCGACCACATATACAAGATGAATTACGCGCTGATGAAGGAGCACCACTGCAATTCCGGCGCCGAGATTACGCTCGCCACTCTTCCTGTCACACCTGATCAGGTCTCTCAGTTTGGCGTTGTTGAGGTCGCGAAAAACGGTGAAGTCACGGGGTTTGTCGAGAAGCCCAAAGAAACCAACATCCGTTCGCCGTTCAATCCCGATATGGTCGACGTCTCGATGGGCATCTATCTCTTCAATACCGACGTCCTCATCCCCGAGTTGCTTCGCGACGCCGATGACCCCGACTCGCGGCATGACTTCGGTCATGACATCCTGCCCAAGCTTCTCGGGCGTTTCAAAATGTGCGCCTACAACTTCGTCGACGAGAACAAGCAGCGCGCGCTCTACTGGCGCGACGTCGGCACGCTCGAGGCCTACTACGAGGCCAACATGGATATCTCCTCGGTCACGCCGACCTTCAACCTCTATGACAAGGCGTGGCCGATGCGCACGCGCGCCTATCAGTACCCGCCCGCAAAGTTCGTCTTCGGAGAGCCTGGCCGCACCGGCATGGCCATCAATTCCATCGTCTCTGCCGGCTCTATCGTCTCGGGCTCAGTGGTGCGCAACTCCGTGCTCTCGCATGACGTCCGCATCAACAGCTACGCCGATGTCGACTCGAGCGTCATCTTCTCGCACAGCAACATTGGCCGTCACTGTCGCATCCGCCACGCCATCATTGACCGCGACGTCCATATCCCTGATGGCACGGTGATCGGCTACGACCCGGCCGAGGACAAGAAAAACTACTTCGTCACCGGATCCGGCCTCACGGTCGTTACCCGCGACTACTCCCAGTTCGAAAATCCCGGTCTCCCAGGAGTTTTTGCAGGTAATGTAGCCACTTTCCACAGGACGGACGCGGTCTCCCTGCGTCCAAACACCAATGTTCCGCCTGCACTTACCGGAATCCCGCGCGGTTCCTCCCCTCCAATCCGCTGTAGGCAAGTCTCCGGCCAAATGGAGTATGGTGGACTGAGCACGGGGCCAGAGGCTGTGTTACGCGCATCGGCGTGGGCGGCTCGAAACCTGCGAGAGAACCCCTCCTGACGAGGAAAGGAAAAGCAAACTATGTGGAAACCGAACCAGCCTGGCAGTCAAACGCCTCCCACCCCTGAGCCGGCGCGTCCTCAGCCCCCCGCTGGTACGCCAGCCTTTGATGCCGCCGCCCGTGCGGGCAGCTCAGCTACTGCCACCGGCGAGCAGGCGACCATTGGCAAGAGTCTCGTCGTCAAGGGCGAGCTCTCCGGCTCCGAGTCGCTGTACGTCGACGGCAAAGTGGAAGGCGCCATCAACCTGCCCGGTAATCGCGTAACTGTTGGCCGCAATGGCCAGGTCGCGGCAAACATCATGGCACGCGAGATCGTTGTGCTCGGCAAGGTCCGCGGCAACTGCCAGGCCTCCGATCGCGTTGACATCCGCAGCGAAGGCTCGCTCACCGGCGACGTCGTCGCGGCCCGCATCTCCATCGAGGACGGCGCCTTCTTCAAGGGTGGCATCGACATCCGTAAGCCCGGCGCCGAAGCCAAGGGTGGCAACGCCTCCACGGCGAGCACCTCGAGCACCAGCACCCCGGAGCCTGCGGCGGCAGCCTCACACAGCTAAGCTCCAGCACAACCGGACAGCCAAAGGCCGCGCTCTCAGCGCGGCCTTTGTGTTTCTTCTTAAACTCGCGGCACGCTCATTTGCAACATTCGCTTCTGCTCGTTGATGCGGTTGAAGTGAAACTGAAAGTACAGGCCTCCGAACAGCAGCGTCCAGAACGCATTCAGCCGCAGCCCCAGCGGCTCCGGGCCGTTGAAGTGCCGTAGCAGCTCATTGCGAAAGACGAAGCGCGCCGCAATCGCCAGCGCCAATCCAGCAAACCCGAGGCCCGCACCCAGCGGAGTCGCCACCACCCGGGGCCCATTGAACGCGTTGTAGGCCACGATGTGCCACGCCTGCGGCAACCGCAGCACGTAGAGGATCGCGACCACGACATACAGTCCCAGCGCTGCACTCGTCTCCGAAACCTTGCGCATCCACGCCGCCTCGACGATGTCCCAGATGACGAAGAACAGGCCGCCCGTCACAATTCCCAGCAGCAGCGCCACCCACCACGGCAGGTCCGGAGGATCCGGAAACAGCATCTGCGCGCGCGCATTGGCGGGGCAGGGAACAGCTCACCGACCGGTCGCCATTCCTGCATGCCTGCACTCTGCGCGAGATCTGTGGGCACAACATTGCCTGCCGCGAGCAGCCGGTACACCTCTTCCGCCGCGTACGGTCCGAAGACCTGCTCGCCGCGCGCAATCCTGTATGTCATTCCCCTATGTTAGCTTTCCTTCGCAGCCGCCTCGAGCGCCGCGATGTCCAGCTTCGTCATCGTCATCATGGCGCGTATCCCACCCGGAGTGCCGACCAGCTTCGCGATGTTCTCCGGAACCACCTGCCAGCGCAGGCCGAATTGGTCCTTCAACCACCCGCAGGCGATCGGACTTCCACCGCCCCCCAGCAGCTTCGACCAGTAGCGGTCAATCTCCGCCTGGTCTTTGCATGAAATGTAGAAGGAAACCGCATCGTTGAACTGGTGGTCAGCTCCAGGTCCACCGTTCAACGCGATGAAAGGCTCGCCATCCAACTCGAACTCGATCGTTAGTATGCTGCCCTTCGGTCCTGGTCCCGCCTCGGTCGTGAGCAGTTCGTGTGTGCGTCGCGAGTTCGGAAACACACTCATGTAGAACTCAACGGCCTGCTCAGCGTTATTATCGAACCACAAAAACGGCCTGATCTTCGGCATCGCTCACCTCGAGAACCTACACTACACAACTTGATCGCTCGCGTTCGCCAACGTCGTGTCCTTCGCAGCACGCGACCAGAAAATCCTCAGATCCTTCACGTTATGCAATGAGAAGTTCGGCTGCGGAGGAGCCGTAATCGCGAAGAAATCTGCGCGAGTCACATCCTCCAGCCAGAACGCCGGCCTCGCATCAGGGGCCTGCGGCGCAACTTCGACGTGGCTCATCTCCAGGTTCTTCAGATGACGAACAAAGAACCCATTGCACGGCGTCGGCCCGAACCGGAGCAGCTCCGGGTACGCATCTTCAATCTCCGGCACCTTGATCGTGTGCCAATCGGGCATTGGCTTCGACGTCTCTCCCCATCCGATGCGCATATCCTTCGGCAGCCCGCGATGCCCGAAGTAGCAGTTCGAAAGCTTCACATCCTCGATCAGATTCTCCGGAATCCCCGAGAAAAGCGACGCAGTCGAAGACGCCGAATCATGGCTCACCAGGTTCGAAATCACCACGCGCCGCAGCGTTCCCGGACGCATCGTCTCTTTCGGCCCACGATTGCGCCGGTTCAGCCGCAGAAACAGCGGCGCATCGATAATCTCGCGCATCGTGTTTCCTGTAATCGCAATGTCCTCGAGGTACGCTCCGTCGCTCGTCTCCAGCGAAATACCTTTGCATCCCTCCAGCACATTGCCCGTGATGGTGATGTTGCGAAAGCCGCCATTCGACTCCGTCCCGCACTTGATGCGTCCGTTGCGCGACACATGCGCGTCGTCCGGAAACCGCTTCCACGTCCCCGCGTGCACCGAGCCCAGCTCGTAAATGCCCGTCACAAAGTTGTTCGCGATCGTCACGTTGTCCGTCGAACGCGCATACCCCAGCGCATAGCTCGACTTCGGGCAGATGCCGTCATCCCAAGGCGAGTTCACCGTGCAGTTTGAGACCCGCACATTGCGGCAGCAGTCGATATCGAACCCATCGCGATCGGTATCGATCAGCAGATTGTCGAGCGTCATGTTGTCCACGCCGGTCGCCAGCAATGCGAAGTGCCCGCCCTTCAGGATCGAAAAGTCTCGCAGGATCACGTTGTGACAGTTCTTCAGCGCAATCGCCTTATTGCCAACGCCCGCCTGCTCGGCCTTGAACGTCGTATAGTCGCCGCGCGTCCCGCCTGATCCGAACGACAGCCCTTTGCCGTAAATCAGCCCGGGCCCAAAGATGCCGAAGTCATGCTCGTTCTCCGCCCACAGCAGCGAGTTGTGCCAATGGTTATGCCCATAGTCCTGATACGGAGTCCAAGGATCGTTCGGCTCGGCTGGGTCATACGTTCCACCGTTGTATCCGGTCGTCTCTCCTGGCTTCGGCGAATCCGCCGCGAGTATCGTGCATCCTCCGCTCAGATAGAGATCGACATGGCTCTTCAGATGAATCGAAAAGCATAGATACGTTCCCGCCGGAAACACCAGCGTCCCGCCACCCGCCGCTGCGACGGCTTCAATCGCCTTATTGATCGCCGCGGAGTCGACGGTCTTCCCGTCGCCCGTCGCGCCGTACCGGCGCACGTCCCATAGCGTATTGTGGCCCGCCTCAGCCGCAAGCGGCTCAGCGGTTGACTGGGCCAGCGCAACATGACCCACAGTGGATGCGAGGACGAGGGGAGAGGCCTTCAGAAGATCGCGACGCAGCATAGAGAGGCCATCCTAGCAGTCAAAGAGCACCCTTCTAAAGTCCCTATTGAACTATTTTCAAAAAAACGATAGCTCCACGGATCAATCCAGGGCGATCAGCAACCCCTCGCCAGCCTCAATCGTCACCTCGCCATTCACCTGTGCGCCTGCTCCGTCCAGCAACGTCGTCAACACAATCGTGCCGGGAGCGCACCGTGCCGTGGCCACCTCGGTCCCCAGATTCAAGAACACCTGAAAGTCCGTGCTCTCACCCTCTAGCGGCGCGACACGCCGGTAGCGCAGCACATCCCCCTCCGCCGCCACATCAGCAATCGCACCAGCATGCAGCGTGTCGTGCTGGCGTCGCAGGGCCAGCAACTTCCGATATAACGTCAGCGTCGACTTCGGGTCACTCCTCTGCACCGCAGCGTTTTTCGTCGGCCAGTCGTTCTCAATCGGCAGCCACGGCGTCGCGTCCGGCGCCGTGAAGCCCGCATTTGGCGCATTCACCCACATCATCGGAGCCCGCTCCGGATCCCGCCCGCGCCCCTTGCCCGGCTCGCTCTTCTCAGCCGGGTCCCTCACCTGGTCTGGCGAAATCGGCACATCCTCCATGCCCAGCTCATCGCCGTAGTACATCGTCGGCGTTCCACGCAACGTGAGCAGCAGCATGGCCGCAGCGCGCGCCTGTTTCGCGCCAATGCGTGACGCAAGCCGTCGCTGATCGTGATTTCCCAGCACGTAATTCGGCCATCCTCCCGGCGGCAGCAATTGCTCGTACCTGCGAACGATCTCCGCAATCGCACTCGCCTTCCACTGCGTCTGAATCAGGTGAAAGTTAAACGGCAGGTTCGCTCCGTTCAGCTCCTGCGTCTCCGGAGCCGGCATCTCCGCCGGGCCGCGCTTCACGGACAGCCCGTAATACGTCACCAACTCCGGCAGCGGCAGATAGATCTCTCCAATCAGCACGCGATGCGACTGCACCGACCGCCGCTCCATCGTCGACTCCGCAGCCTTCACATCCACATGCTCCGGGAGAGTCGGCCCATAGCTGTCCATCAGCTCGCGCATCTCGGCAACAACCTCATGTGTCTCCGGCCGGTTCGCATTGTATACCGGCAGCGTCGACGCAAAGTCGCGCATCCCGTCGTGATACTCCGGGTTCGGCGGATTGTTCCTGAACTCCTTGTCCTTGATCAGCAGCCACAGCACGTCCATGCGGAAGCCATCGACGCCCTTCTCCAGCCAGAAGCACATCGCGCCGTACATCGCCGCACGCACCTGCGGATTGCGCCAGTTCAGATCCGGCTGCTCCTTCAAGAACGAGTGCAAATAGAACTGCTGCGTCCTCTCATCCCACTCCCACGCCGGCCCACCAAAGTGTGACATCCAGTTGTTCGGCAGCCGCTCCCGCGCAGGTCGCGAATCGCCAACCGCAGGCGACGGTTCGTGCCACAGATACCAGTCACGCCTCGCATTCGTGATTGACGATCTCGACTCCGCAAACCAAGGATGCTCATTCGAGCTATGGTTCGGCACAAAGTCCAGGATCACTCGCAGCCCTCGCGCATGCGCTGCCCGCAGCAGCGCATCGAAGTCCTCCATCGTCCCGAACAGCGGATCGACGCCCGTGTAATCCGCGACGTCATACCCGAAGTCTTTCATCGGCGATGGGTAGAACGGCGAAATCCAGATCGCATCCACGCCCAACCCCGCCAGGTAATCCAGTCGCGCCGTGATGCCGGGCAGATCACCCACGCCATCGCCGTCCGTATCCTGAAAGCTTCGCGGATAAATCTGGTAGATAACTCCCGTCTGCCACCACTGCAACGCTGCCATCGCACTCCTCACGCTCAAACTTGAGATGCACTAACAGGCGTAGCATCGAACTCATGAGCACCGCAACCTCCATCGACACGGCCGAGCTCGGCGAACTCCTCCGCGAAGCTGAGGTCGCCCACGGCCATCTCTGCGCCGGCCAGATCCTCGGTGTGCGCATGGCAATGCTCGCGATGAACCGTCTCGGCATCCACTCCCCGCGCAAAAAAACGTTGCCGAACGGCGAACTCAACCCCGACCGCAAGCGCCCCGTCGTCTTCGTTGAGATCGACCGCTGCGCCACCGATGCCATCGGCGTCGTCACCGGCGCCCGCGTCGGCAAGCGCGCGCTCAAACTCCGTGACTGGGGCAAGATGGCCGCCACCTTCATCGATCTCGAAGCAGAGCTCGCGCCCAACGAATACAAGGGCATTAGAGTCGTCGCACTCGAAGGGTCCAAGCAACGCGCCCGCGAGCTCTACCCCGAACTCGAAAAGAACGCAGCGCAGATGCGCGCCTACCGCGAGCTCCCCGACGACGAGCTCTTCTGCGAGCAGTGGGTCCGCGTTCCGCTCTCGCCCAGCGAGTTCCCCGGATACAAAGGCGAGCGCCTCGCGTGCGCACGCTGCGGCGAGGGCATCAACTTCGACCGCTTCGTCGAGCGCAACGGTGAACGTCTGTGCCTCGCCTGCGCCAACCCGGCCTCACTCTATTACCAGCCGCTCTGATCCCCTGAACGCAGCAAAGCCGCTCCATTGCGGAGCGGCCTCCTGCATCCCACCCGGGGATCTCTTAGCGGCGACCGTAGTGTCCGTCGCGATCAAAGTGCCGGTCGCGGTCGAAGTCTCGGCGGTCGCGGTCGAAGCGTTGATCGCGCTGCCATACTTCATGTGCGTGCCACGCGTTGTAATCGCGGAAGTAGACGCCGTTGTAATAACCCGGCCCCCTGAAAACCACTACAGGTGCGGGAGCCACGTACGCCGGCGCGCCAATCGTCACACCGAACGCCACATGCTGTGCCTGCGCTGCTGGAGCCGTCAACATCAGTGCAGCGCCGGCAACTGCCGTCCCCGCCAATACCTTCGCCTTCATGCCTGCAAGCTTCGCGCTCAAAGTGGTGAACATCATAGCCTTACCTCCTGTTGGCGACCTTCATCGCCCTACAAACAGGTAAACGCCGGCCCTCCTGCCGAGTTGTGCGCAACCTTCCCGCACAACCTGTGTTTCACCAGGACCCTTTCCACCGATGTTCTGCTTAATCCTTATCGCTCAAACGTAAACCGCATCCCGGCCTGCACCAGCCGCGGCGCCGCCAGCGTCAGGATCGGCGTCAGCCCGGCGTCGATCTGCCGGTTCAGAAGATTCTGCGCACCTGCAAACACGCTCAGACCCCACCGCAACCGCCGCTCCGCCGACACATCGAACCGCGCATACGGATGCAACCTGAGCTGATTCTGCGCATCGTCAAACTCCTGCCCTGCATAGCTCGCGATCAAGTGAAAGCTTGCCACGCGCTCCGCCGTGTAGTTCGCAGTTGCCACGACGGCCTGCCGCGGCACCTCCGGAATCCACTTGCCCGTCAGGTTGCTCTGTGCCGGGCTGCTCGAGTTGAAGGCCGTCACTGTCGCCACTGCAAACTGATAGCCAAGGCTTGCATCGAAGCCGCGCCACCTCGCGCTCTGCGCCTCCACCATCAGACCGCGGCTGCGAATCTGTCCCAGGTTCTGCCGTTGCAGCAACTGGCTGGTCGCCGTCTGCGACAGCAGCACCGCCGAGATCGGCCGGTTCACCTCCGTCCAGAAGTACGCTGCGCGCATCCGTCCCAGTTCGTGGTTCCTCACACGCATCTGCGCAAACTCCACACCGAACTCAAACCCAGTCGCGCGTTCTGCAAGAAGGGAATTGTTCGCGATTGTCGTCTGCTGCCCCACCTGACTTGTGCGGTACAGCTCATTCATCGTCGGCCCGCGAAACGCCCGAAACGCCGTCCCCGTCAGAGCCACACCATGCGGCAGATACCGCACCAGCCCTACTCGCGGGCTCACCATCACCTCGTCGATTTCCGGCAGCACCATCGGCCGCACTCCGGCAGTTATTTGTTGCGCATCGAACGTCCTGAAGCTATCCACGCGCACCGACCCCGATACCGACCACTCTTTCGGTTGCCAGATCGCGTCGGCGTATCCGCCCAGCTCCCGCTGCCGCGCGCTCACGCTCGTCGTTGCCCGCAACGTGCCGCCCACCACAGGCGTCTCATTATCTGTTGCGCGCACATCGCGCATGTCTGTTCCCGCAGCCGCGGTTACAGAGTGCGCAAACGCGCGTGTCGCTTGCAGCGCAAACCCGAACTCATCCGTTGGCACCTGCTGCAATTTCGTGAGGGTCTCGCTGTCGCGATTCGACGCAACCGAGGAGAAGCTCTGCCGGTATCCCTCCCTCGACCCGTACAGTCGCAGCGCAGCATGAGTCTCCGCAAAGTCCGTGTCGGCGCCACCCACATACCGCCAAAGGCGCGTCGCGTTCGCCTGCAGCGGCGTCCCGTTCTGTCTCGACTCATTCAACACATTCCCACGCAGAAACGCCGTCCATCCACTGATCGTCGGCGGCGTCCGCAGTTCCAGCCTTCCACTCTGCGCGTTCACATTCGTCGGAATATCGACCGTCCCGCGCAGCGGAGGCGCAGTCGTGATGTACCCATCCGTCTTCAATTCACTCGCTGCTGCCAGCGCCGCAATCCAGCGCGTTGCAGACTCCGCCATCCCATCGGCGAGCACAGTATTCTCCGTCGCTCCGCTCGCATCCGCAGCAATCGCAATTGTCTTCGCTTCTCGCGGTTCTACTGGCGCTACATCAATCACGCCGCCAATCGCACTCGATCCATACAACTCCGCCGACCCGCCGCGCACCAGCTCCACATCGCGGATCGCCGGCTCCGGAATCTCGGTCCAGTGCACCCATCCGCCAAACGGATCATTCATCGGCACCTGGTCGCTCACCACCAGCGTGCGGCTCGCAGCCGTCGATCCCAGCCCACGCAAGCTCACGCCGCTGCTTGTTGGGTTTGCCGTCCACGAGCTCGTTCTTCGAAACAACTGAAATCCTGCGACCTGGTGCAGTCGATCATCCAGCGTAAGCCCCGGCGGAGCCTTCAGCTTCTCAGGCGTCAGCACCGCCACGCTTGACGCCGCATCATTGATCCCTGTCAGTCCACGATCCGCCGTGACTGTCACACTCTCCTGCGCCGCAATCGGCCGCATCACCACGCGTTCGGTCGCACCCGCAGCGAGAACCGTCACCGACATCGGAGCGAAGCCCTTCATCGTCACATCCACGGCCCCGCCCGTCGGCACATTCGCGCATGCACTCGCATCCAGCGCAGCCGCCGCCCCACTCTGCGCCGTCCGCGCGCGCAACGTTACTGTAGCGCCCTGCAGGGGATGACCCGCCGCGTCGACAACGCAGACACGCGCCTGCTGCGCATTCGCTACTGCGGCGAACACAGCCCATCCCATCCAGCGTGCGACGCTCATGCCTTGAGCGTCTCACACGGTTCTCACGTTGTTGAGTGCCTCAGCGGCTCCCCTGAGCCGCCTCAATCGCCGCCCCCACGCGCAGCACCGTCGACTCGTCAAAGTGCCGCCCCAGCACCTGCACCCCAATCGGCAGCCCGGCTGCTGTCTCACCCGCCGGCACGCTCATCCCGCAGATTCCCGCCAGCGACGCCGCCACAGAATAGATGTCCTCGAGATACATCTGCAGCGGATCATCCGTCTTCTCGCCCAGCTTGAACGCGGGCGATGGCGTCACCGGGCACACAATCGCGTCCACCTTCGCGAACGCCGCCAGAAACTCTCGCGCCAACAGCGTGCGCACCTGCTGCGCCTTGCGGTAATAGGCGTCGTAGTAGCCAGCCGAAAGCACATATGTTCCCAGCAGAATCCTGCGCTTCACCTCTGCGCCAAATCCCTCATCGCGCGTCTTTCGGTACATCGCCGCCAGCGTGTTCGCATCCTCCGCTCGCAACCCGTAGCGCACGCCATCGAACCGCGACAGATTGGCGCTCGCCTCCGCCGTCGCGACCACGTAGTACGTCGGCACCGCGTACTTCGTGTGCGGCAGCGATACCCGCTCAATCGTGCATCCCGCCCCGCGCAGATCATCCAGTGCGCGTTCGACTGCGGTGCGAATCTCCGAATTCAATCCTTCACCGAAGTACTCCTCCGGCACGCCAATCTTCAGCCCGCTCACCGGCTTCTTGAGGTCATTCACATAGCTGCCAACCTGCTGCTCCGAGCTCGTTGCGTCGCACGCATCCTTGCCCGCAATCACCTCAAGAACTGTTGCCGCATCTTCAACCGAACGCGCAAACGGTCCAATGCGATCCAGCGACGAAGCGAACGCGATCAACCCATACCGCGACACACGCCCGTACGTCGGCAGCACGCCAACCACACCGCAGAACGCCGCCGGCTGCCGAATCGACCCACCTGTATCCGTGCCCAGCGACGCCACGCACAACCCCGCCGCAACCGATGCCGCCGATCCTCCGGAACTCCCGCCCGGAACGCGGTCCAGCGCCCGCGGATTATGCACCGGCCCATATGCTGAGTTCTCATTCGACGAGCCCATCGCAAACTCATCGCAGTTCAGCTTGCCCAGCACCACCGCGCCCGCGGCCTCCATCCTCGCCACGGCCGTCGCGTCATACGGCGGATGGTACCCCTTCAGAATCTTCGACCCCGCGGTCGTCTCCACGCCGCGCGTCGTCAGCACATCCTTAATCGCGACCGGAACGCCCGCCAATGGCCCTAGCGGCTCCCCGGCTTTCACTGCGGCATCTACACGAGCTGCCTGCTCCAGCGCCCGCTCCTTCGTCAGCGCGAGATAGCTGTGAATCGGCCCATCCGCCACAGCGATCCGCTCAAAGTGCAACTCCGCCAGGCTGACAGCCGAAACCTCGCCCGTCCGCACCTTCTCCCGCGCCGCGTTCAGCGACAACGACTCCAACTCAATGTGAGGCGCCTCAATCATCTCTTGCCTGAACTCCCAAAACTAAACTCATAGCCGAGAGCTCACAGCTCACAGCCGAAGAGCACCCGCAGTCTGCCCAGGGTTTCTACCGCTCAATCACCTTCGGAACCTTGAAGAACCGTCCATCCGTCTCCGGAGCTTCGCGCATCACCTCTGCACGATCCGTCGACGGCTTCACCTCATCCGGCCGCAGCGTCTCTCCGTGCTCCGCCGGAGCCAGCCCCAGCACTTCACTCGGCTGCGCCATCGCCGGCACATCACGCGTGTCCAGTTCATTCAGTTGCGCAATGTAGCCCAGAACCGCATTCAAATCCTTCGCCATATGCGGCAATTCCTCCGACGTCAGCTCCAGGCTGGCCAGGTCGGCCACATGCCGAACATCATCAATCGTTACTGTCGCCTCTCCGCTCATGGACCTCTTCGCTGCCCCTTCCGCCGCTCCTTCGACTGCGTCGCTGTCGGCTTGTCCGCCGAGCCCTTCGCTCCCGGCGCCACAGCCTCACGTCTCCGCTCTCTCGTTGAACCCTGTCCTTCGAAGTGTATCGTCTGCAGCCTGACGCCTGCGATTCTTCGCAGCTCCTCCGTCAGCATCGCGCGCATCTGCCCAAACTGGTCGCGCCATCCCGGCTTCAGCACGCGCACGTGCAGCACGCGGTCCTCGTCCAGCCCCAACACCTCCGCGCGCGCCGCCAGCGCAGGCCCGCAGGCCACCACCCACGCGGCCGCCAGCCGGTCTTCCTCCGAGAGCGATCGCAGGCTTCTGCCCAGCGACCCGCGCAGAAACTCCCTCACGCCCTGCATAGCTCGAGCTCCCCGGTGTTCGCCATGAACTCGTGAGCGGCTCGGTAGACCTGCTCCACCGTGCCGCGCTCCATGCAGCCCGCCGCCTGGCCATCGAAATTAGTTTTGAGGTGACCCTCGGTGGCAAACGCATGCGATGCCCGCTCGCCCAGAGATTCAACAGAGGCGTGCCGACCCGGTAATCCAGCACTCTGTTTCCTGGTTTTGCCGCGCTGCATTCCCCGATTGTACCGGGGAGCTAGTAGGCTCCGTCCCGGTTCACGACCGACGACCATGTGCGCAACAGAATCTTCGCATCCACACCCAGCGACCAGTTCTGTGCGTAATGCCGGTCTAGCTCAACCCGCTGCGAATAGCTCAGCTCACTTCGTCCCGAAACCTGCCATAACCCTGTAATCCCAGGCTTCACTGCGCAGTAGTCCCAGAACTGCTCACCGTACTTCTCCACCTCGGCTGCGACAATCGGCCGCGGCCCCACCAGGCTCATCGTCCCGTTCAGCACATTCCAAAGCTGTGGAAGCTCATCCAGGCTGGTCTTGCGCAGGAATCGGCCCACGCGCGTCACCCTTGGGTCACGCTTCAACTTGTGCGTCGCCCGCCACTCCGCGCGTGCCTCCGGATGCGCCATCAAGTATCGCTCCAGCACGTCGCCGGAGTTGATGCACATCGTCCGGAACTTCCACATCGTGAAGAACTCGCCATGCCGGCGGATGCGCCGATGCGAGAAAAGAACCGGCCCAGGCGAGCTGAGCCACACCGCCGCTGCGATCACGAGCAATACCGGCAATAGCAGCATGCACAGGCAAACCACCAGCGCAACATCCGCGCCGCGCTTTACAACTCGGTAGCGGAAGAGGTGCTCAAGACTGACAACCTGCGGCCGCATCCTCAATGTGGTTGCCGAACCGCTGACACCAGGAAGATCAAATGTGCTTGAGCTAAACGCAGTTGCGTTCGGTTCGTGACTTTGGAGATCTAACGACATCCAGTCCTCGTCTGCCCCCGGGCCGCTCCGTGCTCCGCGTCGCTTCCGCAGGCCGGACATTGTTCATGACTGGAGACCACATTCGTCTGGCAGTCCGTGTAACCCCAGACCATGCGCCGACGATTGGGGGCTTCGTCCGCGGTTTCATCCAGGGCTCGCGCACTTTCTGTACAACCTAGGCAATCAAACGTAAGGATTGGTTGCCCCGTCAGTTTATCGTTTACGTCCGTAGATTGTGGAACTTAAATCCTTAGACGCAAAGCTGTTTTAAGAGTTGCGGTTCCAAAATGGGAATCGTTGGCGACCGTTGTTCCCTTGATTCCCCGGGGTGCCCTATGCTCGTCTCATGACCTTACGTGACACCTCCCTGCGCGATGTAAAAATTCTGCAACCCAGGCGCTACGGCGACGCACGCGGCTGGTTCGCTGAAGTCTTCAACACCGATACCTTTGCTTCGCTTGGTCTTCCCTCGACCTTCGCCCAGGACAATCAGTCGTTTTCCGCACGCGGCGTTCTCCGCGGTCTCCACTACCAGCTCGGTCATCCACAAGGCAAACTCATTCGCGTCCTCTCCGGCCACATCTGGGACGTTGCCGTCGATCTCCGACGAGAGTCGCCCGACTTCGGACGTTGGGCCGCATTTGACCTCAAGCCCCTCAACGATGAGGGCGAACTTGAGCTCCTTTGGATTCCAGAAGGCTTTGCCCATGGCTTCCTCGTTCTCTCAGAAACCGCCGAAGTTCTCTACAAAACCACTCGTGGCTACTATCCTCCAGGTGAACGTTCCGTCATCTGGAACGATCCCGAACTCAGCATCACCTGGCCTCTCGATCAACTCTCCGGCGACGAGGTCTCTGTTTCTGGCAAGGACGCGAAGGGTGCGCTGCTTCGCGACGCCGAACTACCTTGATGCACGGTATGCAATTCGTTAAGAGGCCCGTAACTGGTAAATAATGAAAACGACATATTCAGCCGATTAACCAGGATCTCTATCGAATCTCGCGGATCCACCACTCCACCTCGGCCAGCGACCCAATCGCCGTATACTCACCGGGGCAGGGAACCGCCTCGGTTCCTCTCAAGAGAAACGCCTTCCGCAGTCCCGCGGCATTCGCGGCCGCCACATCCGAGCAGCGGTCGCCCACCATTACCGACCGCCTCAGGTCCAGTCCATGCTCCCGCGCTGCGCGCAGCAGCATACCCGGTCCCGGCTTGCGGTCCTCGTGTTCGCGCCTGTACTCGCCCACACCATGCTCCGGGTGATACGGGCAGAAGTACACACCATTCACCCGCACCTGCTCTCGCTCGAACTCCGCGCGCATCCACTCCATCAACGAGTGAAAGTCCGCCTCGGTGTACATCCCTCGCGCAATGCCCGACTGGTTCGTCACGACGATCAGCTTGTACCCGAGCTCCATCGCCGTTCGGCACAGGCTGAACGCGCCCTCTATCCAACGCACATCCTCCGGCCGGTACAGATACCCCACCTCTTCATTCAGCACGCCATCGCGATCGAGGAAGAGCGCCCGCGCGCAGATCTCCGCACTCATCGAACGGTCTCCAGTCGCACCAGCGGCACGTGCTCTGGCACGATCACTTGCGGCAGCCCCGCAGCGCGACACAGTTCTCGCGTCCCGATCGCAGCAGCCCTCACCTAATACACCTTTTCGGCCACAACACGCCGCAAGTACTCCGCGTAGCTGCTCTTGCCGAGCCTGGCCGCCAGCGCATCCAACTGCTGCGCATCAATGTAGCCCAGCCGAAACGCAATCTCCTCCGGCGAAGCCACCTTCAGCCCCTGCCGCTGCTCGATCGTCTGAATGAAGTTGCTCGCGTCTAAGAGCGAGTCGTGGGTTCCGGTATCGAGCCACGCCATCCCGCGCCCCAGCACCTCCGTTCGCAGTTGTCCGCGCTCCAGGTACCAGCGGTTCACGTCCGTGATCTCCAACTCACCCCGCGGCGAAGGCTTCAGCTGTTCCGCCACGCCAACCACCTGGTTGTCGTAGAAATAGATTCCCGTCACCGCATACCGCGACTTCGGCTTCGCCGGTTTCTCCTCGAGCGAAATCGCCCTCCGCTGCGCATCGAACTCGACCACACCATAGCGCTCCGGATCCTGCACCGGATACGCGAACACTGTGGCTCCCGTCTTGTGCTCCGCAGCACTTCGCAGCGTATCTGCAAACTCGTGCCCGTAAAAAAGGTTGTCACCCAGCACCAGGCAGCATCCATCATTTCCGATGAACTCACGCCCAATCAAGAACGCCTGCGCCAACCCGTCCGGCGAAGGCTGCACTGCATAGCTGAACTTCACACCCCACTGCTCTCCCGTGCCCAGCAGCGCCTCAAACCGCGGCGTGTCCTGCGGCGTCGAAATCACCAGGATCTCGCGAATCCCCGCCAGCAGCAGGGCCGACAGCGGATAGTAGATCATCGGCTTGTCGTACACCGGCAGCAACTGCTTGCTCACCGTCTGCGTCACCGGATACAGCCGCGTGCCCGACCCACCCGCGAGAATAATCCCCTTCATCAGCGAGCCTCCGCCGCAGTGTCCGCGCTCTCCGCCGCACTGCGCGCGCTGTAGTTCTGCTCCATCCAGTGCTGATACGCTCCGCTGGTCACATCGCTCACCCACGCGGCGTTCGCCAGATACCACTCCACTGTCTTGCGCAGTCCGGTCTCAAACGTCTCTGCCGGCGTCCATCCCAGCTCGCCCGAGATCTTCCGCGCGTCGATTGCATACCGCCGGTCATGCCCCGGACGGTCCTGCACAAACTTGATCTGCTCCGCATACGGCCGCGCACCCGGGCTCAACTCATCCAGCAGCGCGCAGATCGTCCGCACTACATCCAGGTTCGCGCGCTGATTGTTCCCGCCTACGTTATACGTCTCGCCCAGCCGTCCCTCGCGCAGCACCGTACGAATCGCCGTGCAGTGATCGACCACATACAGCCAGTCCCTCACCTGCCGCCCATCGCCATACACCGGCAGCGGCTTGCCTGCCAGCGCATTGCTGATCGTCAGCGGTATCAACTTCTCCGGAAACTGAAACGGCCCGTAGTTGTTCGAGCAATTCGTCACCAGCGTCGGCAGCTTATACGTGTGATGCCATGCGCGCACCAGCATGTCGCTCGAAGCCTTCGACGCCGCATACGGCGAGTTCGGCGCAAACGGAGTCGTCTCGCTGAACGCCGGATCATCCGGCTCCAGCGTTCCATAAACCTCATCCGTCGACACGTGCAAAAACCGGAAGCTCTCGCGCTCCTCGCCGGTCAGCGTCTCGTAGAACTTCTTCGCGGCCTGCAGCAGTCGAAACGTCCCATCGACATTCGTCTGCAGAAACGCATCCGGCCCAAGAATGGAGCGATCGACGTGGCTCTCCGCCGCGAAGTGCACCACGGCCCGCGGCCTGTGCTCGCGGAAGATCCTCTCCAGCAACTCCGCATCGCAGATATTGCCGTGCACTAACGTGTAGCGCGGATCGTCTACCACGGACGCAAGGTTCGCCGGATTGCCGGCGTACGTCAGCGCATCCAGATTGACCACCGGCGCGTTTTCATTCGCCAGCCAATCCAGCACAAAGTTGGATCCGATAAAGCCACAGCCACCGGTCACCAGCACGGAGTTGCGACCAGGATGGTTGTTTGAATCGTCTTTCGAATCAGTCATGTCGAATGGCACTGTCACCCCAGGGGAACTTGTAGACTCCTGAGCGCATAACCGCTTCAGGGCTCTGCTTGCGGCGGCGGCCTGAGAAGTTCAGCATGAGCCGGCACCTGGGCTTCCGGGTGGACATCGCCGCAGGCCTCCCGCGGGAGGCCCTTTTATTCTAGGCGGAGCGATGCAGAAATTCTTCCCATCCTGCATCTTCCGCCCACCACGCTACTTCGCAATAACAGCGATCGACGCGGCACTCAGCGCAAGGTTCCCGACTATCTGCGCAATGCTCAGCGTACGCAGCAGCGTGTTCTTGGGCAGGGACTGTGGCACGACAATGGTGTCACCCGGATAAACCATCGCCTTCTTGACGTCCGTATATTGCTGGCTCACCACTGACCCATCGGCACGCAGAATGAACATGCGCTTGTGGTCCGCCTGCCGATCCGGTCCGCCGGCTTCGTGCAGGTACACCCCGGCGCGTTTGTCGGGTGCGTAAATGAACGCGTTCGCGCTGTACACCTGCCCTTCCACCGTTACGTTCGAAGGTACGCGCGGCACAACAAAGCGGTCGCCATCCTCCAGCGCAATATCCGGCACGCTGTCGATTCCCATGTCGTTCGGCTTCAAGCTCAGCACGATTCTTCCAATCGGCTGAATCCGCCGCAGTCTTTCTACCGTCTCCCGAATCGCCGCTTGCGCTGCAAGCTGCGCAGCCTGGTCCTGCCCATTCACCGCTTGATTCGACACGCTCGCCAGGGTCAACTGAGATTCCAGTTGGTCGGCATAGTCGTTCAGCCGCTGCTGCTGCAGCCTCCGCGTCGACTGCCGCGTGAACTCCGACGCATACAGGTACGCCTCCGGCGTCAATCCTCCGGCGCGCCGCAGCAGACTGCGCAGCGTCTCTCCCGGCTGCACGCTGTACACGCCTGCCTGCTCGACCTCACCCTCCAGCCGCACATACCGTGTCTGCTGCTCGCTGGGCACGCGAATATCCGCCTTCGAGAAGATCGTCACGACGTCGCCCGGCAGCAGTTGCACATCCTGCGACGCGTCACCGTCCAGCACAATCTTGCCCAGGTTGAATGGGATCAGCGATGTCGTCAGCGTCTTGTCGTCCTGCCGCTCGATCACCGCGTATCCCCAGTCGATATCCGGCGCACTCAGCACCACATCGTTCTTCGCTTGGAAGCGACCGCCGCCCCCTGCCAGAGCCGTCGCCACCGAGTTTCCGCCACCACTCGACGAGCCCAACCCCCCGTTCCCCGGCTGTTCAGAACCCCTCGTGCCCAGTTGCAACGAACCCTCGTTCTGCAGTGCCGCAACCGCCCCTGCGCCCGTTCCCGGTATCGGCCTACCCTCTTCGTCATACATCTGCGTCCCACCCAGTTGCGCGGGATACTGCTGATTCTGGTTGCCTTGCCCACCCTGCTGCGCCTGCATTTGCGTCTGTGGTTGTTCCAGCTGCCGCAGCGGTTGCAACTGTTGCTGACGCTGAATCTCGTTCTGGAGCACCCGCTGCGTCCGCGCCTCAGCCGGCTCTTCGCTCTGATCCAGCACGAACTGTCCCAGCTGGTTGCGCTTGCGCCAGTAGTCGCGCGTGACCAGCGACTCGCGATTCGGAATCAGATCACTCACGCGCATGCCCGGCTTCCATGTATATCGTCCCGGGTTCGCCACGTTACCGCGCAGCGTCACCGTATTGCGGAAGCGGTCCACCACGGCGCGCACCGACAGGATGTCGCCACCCTGCATCATCTCCGTCTTGCTCTGGTCCAGATTTATGTTTTCTACGTTGCGGTTCGCGTGCTCATAAACGCGCTCCAGCAAAACATCCGCGCCTGACGCCAGGGCATTCTCGCCGCCTGCAAACCCCAGCGCCTGCTCCACGTTCGTCTGGCCCTTCAGCTCATAGATCGCCGCATGATTCACGCTGCCCAGCACCGCCACCTGAGGCCCCGCAAACGGAATGAAGATCACGTCGCCCGTCGCCAGCGCGATATCGTGGGTCTTATCGCCGTGCAGCAGCAGGTCGTACAGATCGAAGTGATCGATCGTCTGCCCGTTGCGTTTCACCTGGATGTCCCGCAGCGATCCCGTCGGAAGCGGTCCGCCCGAGGCAAACAGTGCATTCAGCAGTGTGCTCAGCGAACTCACCGCAAAGCTGCCCGGCCGCCGCGCCTGTCCCACCACAAACACCTGGATCGTGCGCAGCGCGCCCATCGACACGTTCAGCGTGAAGTTCCGGTAGATGCGCCCTATCTGCTTGTTCAGAAATCCCGGCAGCTCCCCGTACGTAAGTCCCGCGACGTGCACAGCGCCCAGCTCAGGTATCTGGATCGATCCATCGCGGTCGACGGTCACTCTCATCTGCCGGTTGATCTGTCCCGACAGTTGCATCACAATCTCGTCGCCCGGTCCCAGCACGTAGCCCGGCCCTACCGGCACATTCTGCACCGGAGCAAAGGTCGTCGGCACGCGCCGGAACAGTGAAACTCCATAAATCTCCAGCTTCTCTCCCGTCGTCGCTTCGACCATCTGCTGGAAAGGACTTGGCGGCTCCGGGGGCAATGACGGCTGATTCTGGCTCGCCCGCAGCTGACGCTCCTCCTCCTCGCGCATCAACCGTCCCTGCTCGTCAGTCTGCGCGCCGTACTGGCTCATCTGATTCGCTGTCGTCGAGCTTGACGGTATGGAAATCGGTGTCGATTGGGGTGAAGGCAACGTCGCAGCCAACGGATCGTCGAGGATCTGTGCGTGCAGTCCCGTGCCGGCAACAATGCCTGCGGCTGTCAACCCGCACAGGAAAAGGCAAAAACGAAACGGTTGCAGCCTCGATGGGAACAGATTCACGCCTGGCGTTGTCCTCTTCACGAACCCTTTGCGAAGCCGGCTGCCGCTATCGCACGCCAGCACTCTCTGCCCATCCTTCGATGGTCTGGGTTACAACTGCAAGTTTATCTGAAGCCGACACACGCGGTTGTCACCGAATTATCGTGACCGCCACCGCACGTAAAGCGCCGCACCGGCTGCGCCAACCACACCCAGAATCGCCGTCGGGCACTCCGGCGAATCCGTACAGCCACCCTGCGCATGCAGCAGCGCCGGAGCCAGGAACAGGGAGCCGAGAAACGCGATACGGGCAAAAATCTTCATAGGAAAGAAGCCGCTTAGCTGTTCCAAAATGGGACAACCCGCGAACCTGAGCAAGCATAGCAGCCACCCCCCACCCCGGCAATAAAACTTGCTCGACCCTCGCCTACCTCGGTACCTGCCCGCCCATCCGGGGTGTCCCACCCTCGACGCGAAGCGGCAGGGTGGGGTATCGCGCGTTAAGACGCGCGAGAAAAGCCTCTGTCAGCCAGAAACAGCGTGTCCAACCCCTCGAAGAATGGGTTTGTAGGACGCTTCCACTCTTTCTTGCTCTGAAGGGGCGGGGCTTCAGCGCCCTCGTAAACTCCTCCCGGATCCAAGGGGGCTTTAGCCCTGGAGGGAATCTCAGAATGTCCACGACCCGGGGTTACGACCGCCGCATCCTCCGCCGAAGCTCCGCCGTCGCCTCCCGATGACACATTAAACACAGCGTCCGCAGATTCTCCAGATCGCACTCGCCGCCGCCCTCCGCCACCGGCAGAACATGGTCCGCATCCCACAGCGACCGCCGCGCCGTCACGCTGCGCACACCCCACATCTCCAGCGCCTCCGCTCTCATCTCGCCGCGGCTGTGCTTCAGCTCGCGATACGCCTTCACCGTGTCCACGCCGCACTCCGCGCACACGCCCGCGTCCCGCAGAAACACCTGGTCGCGCAGATACCCCGGGTCTGACCGCAGCCGCCACTGGTGCACGCAATAATCCGAGCAGAACGTCCGCCGCCGCTTCGCCAGGATCTCCATCAGGCACCACCGGCAGAGCGGCCTTCCGTTCGGCCCCAGCGGAAGCGCCTCGCGCTCCACCACGCCAGCATCCGCCAGCCTCCGACCCGGCCTTTTCCGTTCCGGATTGCCTCCCAGCAGCTTCACCTCACAAGCGTAGCTGCCTACCGCACCGTCACGTTGAAGCTGGTGCTCTGTGTGATACTCCCGCTCTTGCCGGTGATCGTCACCACATAGCCGCCTGTAGTCGTCGCCGCCTGGGCCTGCGCCGCGCAGCTCGGCGAGCCTGTCGCTCCGCCCGACCCGCCGCCGCAGCCCATCATCACGCTCATTCCGGCCGCGGCCGCAACCACCATCAGCAGCCCACGCAGGTCGCGCCGCCGCGCCACCGGCAGCAGCAGCACGCACAGCCCTGCCAGCGCCAGTCCGCCCAGCCGCACACTCGCCGCGCCTCCAGTCGACCCGCACGAACTTCCCGTACTGTTCGCTCCCGCCTGCGACCCGATCGTCACCACTCCGCTTGCGCTGGGAGCAGCAGCACTCAACACAATCGTCGACGGACTCACCGCGCAACTCGGCACCAGCACCGCCGTTCCCGTCGCCGTCACCGAGCAGCTCAGCGACACCATGCCCGTAAACCCATTCGCCGCCGTCGCAAACACCGTTACCGTATTGCCTGTCGTCGCGCCTGCCGTCACACTCAGCGCGCCCGGGCTCGTCCCCATCGTGAAGCTCCCCGAGCCCGTCGATGATCCAGACTCAGAGCCGGACCCAGAGCCAACCGCCGTCATCGCAGCCGCAATCAGCTTCGCCCCGTCCACCGACCCCCAGCCCGTCGACTGATCGAACCCCGTCGCAACCTCAAACCCCGCCAGCCCGCCCGTCAATCCCGCCGCCGACGGCGTGCTGTTGTTGCACATCGAAGGAATCGAAACCGAACAGCCCACAACTCCCGCCGTCGCCTCCGTCACATCATGAAAAACACCGCCCGACCCAGCCGCCAGCTGATACAGCAGCGGATTCACATTCCCCGCCGCGCTGCCTGTTGCCGTATTCATCAGCGCCACGATGCCCGCCATTCCTGGCGCTGCCGCCGACGTCCCGCCAAACACTTCAAACTTCTGCTGGCTGCAATCGCCGCCCGCATACGCCAGGCACGCAATGTACCCATCGTGTACCGCCGAGCTCAGCGCGATATCCGGCACATCGCGCATCCCATCCGCCGGCACGCCCGTTCCTGTCTGCCAGCTCGGCTTCGCAATGTACGCGCTCGCTCCGCCGCCTGTGCTCGAAGCCACATACGCCGTCTTTCCGCCCGCACCGGTTGACGTCGGCTCATTCCACGCGCCCTCCGGGATGTAGCTCACCGCCGAGCTCTCGCCACTCCCATTCGCCGTCGACCAGTAACTTCCCGCGGAGCTCGTATCCGCAAACTCCGTCCCGCCCACGCACGTCGCATAGCTGCTCGAGCAGATGTAATTAATGCTCGCCGTCTGCATCACCGGCAGCGTATTCGAGTCGCCATCGCACCCCGCCGCACCCGAGTCACCACTCGACACCATCACGCTGATGCCCTCAGCCGCCGCCGACGAAAACAGTGTGTCCCACACGCTCACACCCTGCGGTCCCGCATTCGCCTCGCAGTCCCCAAACGAGATACTCATCACCGGGTCCAGCAGCGTATTCACCTCATACTGCGCCGCCGTATAAACACCGCTCACTGTCCGCGAATCGGCACTCACCACCAGGTCGACGCCAACTCCAGGCGCCGTCCCCATCACGCGATCCGCATCCAGCGTCGCCTCGTCCTGATTGCCATCGTTCGTCGTCCCCGGATCGATCCCGCCCGTCGGCACAATCACATTCGGCTGCGCCGTCGGCAGTCCGGTCATGCTCTCGAACTGGCTGATGTCCGTCGCCGCCACGCGCGACCGTCCTACAATCGCCACGCGCTGCGCCTTACCCGCAACCGTCGCACCCGTGTTGCCGCCGCTATAGACGGAACCGAGGTCATAGATCGTCGCAAAGTCATTCGGCGTCAGAAAGTGCTGCCCGCTGGTCGACGTCAACTGCGGCGCGGCCGAAAGCCCACCACCCACCTGCGCGTTGACCTTCCCTTGCACCACCGTCGCAATGCTCTGCGGATGCAGCGTGCTCTGCGATAACCCATGCACGCCCGCAATCACTGCCTGCAACGCCTGTGGAACCGAGGGCTCCTCAGTCGCCGACAGCCTCGTCTCCTTACCCACGCGAAACTCTGCAAAGCTCGTCCGGAACGCCCCGCCCACCGCCGCCACGCTGCCCGTCACATCCAGCAGCAGACCATTCGGCTCCACGCGCGCCACGGTCAACCCCTGCGACTCCAGCCAGCTTTCCACCGCCTGCAGGTCCGCCGGAGCCACGCCAAACATGCTGCCCACCTGCGCCGGCGTCAGCCACTGGTGATACAGCGCCGACCCCGGCGTCTGCTGCTCCCCCAGCAATTGTTCAAACGCCGCCTGCGTCGCCGCATCGCGCTTCAACACCACCGTCACATTCAGCGGAGCGCTCACCGGCACCGTCGCCGCAGCCGTATTCTCCGCCCTCACCCACCCCGGCAGCTGCCCGCCCAGCTGCACTCTCGGATTCAGATCAGGATTCGCCGCCACACGCCGCACCAGCGTCTTCGGACGCAGCGCCGCCAACGCCGCCGAAGCATTCGCCGATGGGGTCGATTGAGCGCCAGAGCAGGGAACTACTGTGAGAACCGCGGCTGCCATAAGCGCAAACAAGCCGCGGCTCCGTAAAGGGCCGGATTCAAGGGATCGCAATCAGGGTTCTCTTGTTCAGAAATCGTGGCGTGGACGGCGCCCGGGATGTAAGACGGGTCTCACCCATAAAGGTTACATTAAGCGACCTTTGGGTGAGACGTGCGTTACGTCTGGGGAGAAGCGAGGTTACCTTCGGGTGAGGAACCGCCTCGCCGCCCTCCCAACCGATTCCTGCCCCGCCCCGACCACCTGGCGATCCTTCGCGCCCCTTTGCGCCCTTTGCGTCAAGCTTTCCCCCGACCAGCTATCCTGATCCCCGGAGAGATCCAATGTCCCGAACCGAATCCACCATGGTGCAGCTTGGCACCACCGCACCTGCCTTCGAGCTAACTGACGTCCTCACCGGCCACGCCATGTCGCGCGACGACGTCTTCGCCCTCTCCTGGGACGACAACCTCTCCGACGCCGCCAACACCGCTGTCACCGGCGGCCCCGCGCAAAAGCACGGCCTCCTCGTCATGTTTCTCTGCGTCCACTGCCCCTTCGTCATCCATGTCGAGCAGGAGATCGCCAATATCGCCCGCGACTACGCCGGCAAAATCGCCTTCTGCGCCATCAACTCCAACGACGTCGCCGCCTATCCGCAGGATTCCCCCGACAACATGCGCGCGCAGGCCCAACGCCTCGGCTGGAACTTCCCCTACCTCTACGACGAGACCCAGGAGGTCGCGCGCAGCTACTCCGCCGCCTGCACCCCCGACATCTTCCTCTTCAACGGCGCCATGGAGCTTGTCTACCGCGGCCAGCTCGACGACTCCCGCCCCCGCCGCTCCGACGGCTCCGGCAACGACACCCCCGTCACCGGCCGCGACCTCCGCGCCGCCCTCGACGCTGTCATCGCCGGCAAGCGCCCCGACCCCGGCAGCCAGCGCGCTTCCATCGGCTGCAACATCAAGTGGCGCGAAAACTAAATCCCACCACACTCCGGGTGCCCCACCCTCGGCTTCCGAAGGAAGACAGGGTGGTGGTAGCGCGCGAGAAAAACGCATAGACCTCGCACATCTTTGGTCTCCCTCACAGCCCCGTGGCGTCCTCTGCGTCTTTCCTTCGCGCCCTTTGCGTTAAAGTTCTTCCCCACTCCGCTATCCTGAACTCACACATGGACCCTGTCCTCGAACAACTCAAGAACGGCGTTCGCCGCTTCCGCTCCGAGGTCTACTCGCAGCAGCCCGAGCTCTTCGCGCAGGCCGCCGCCGATCCGCAGCGCCCGCACACTCTCTTCATCACCTGCGCCGACTCCCGCATCGACCCCAACGCCCTCACCTCCACCGGCCCCGGCGAGGTCTTCGTCACCCGCAACATCGGCAACATGATCCCCGCCTACGGAGAAATGCTCGGCGGCGTCTCCGCCGTCATCGAGTTCGCCGTCACCGCCCTCGGCGTCCGCCACGCCGTCATCTGCGGCCACACCGACTGCGGCGCCATGAAGGCCCTCCTCGACCCCTCTTCGACCGCGAAGATGCCCAGCGTCCGCAACTGGCTCAAGAACGCCCAGACCGCGCTCGCCGTGGCCAACACCCTCCACGAACATGAGATTGAAGCCCACCACGAGCGCCCGCTCGTCGACACGCTCACCGAGCAGAACGTCCTGCTCCAAATCCAGCACCTCAAGACGCACCCCTCCGTCGCCAGCGCCATCACCCTCGGCGAGCTCACCATCTCCGGCTGGATCTACGACCTCAGCACCGGCAACGTCCGCATCGCCGAAAACAACGACCTCACCTTCACCCCGCTCAGCTAGCCACAGGAAAATCTGGACACCGGACAGCCCGCACGGTAGCCTTCCTTAACTTTTCAGGAAGGTAACAATTTATTTATGGCGGGAAGCTTAGGCCTCTCCTCGGCAATTCATGTCTTCACGTGTCCCAGTTGCAAGGAGACAATTAACACCTCTGCATCACAATGTCCGTTCTGCCGTACTCACATCGATCACGATGAAGCTGAAGCGGCAGCAGAGTTGATGGCCCGTATAAATCAAGCCTGCAGCGACGGCAGCTATCTGAAGATCATGGCGGGCATGCTGCTCACCTTCTTCCTTCTCCGGTATGTGCCCTTCCTCGGGCTCGTCGGTACGGCTGGGTTTTACTTTCTGCTGATCGCTGTCCCCGTAATGGCAATTCGTTGGTGGATAAAGTTCGGAGCCATCCGCACAAAAGATTCCGGATTCCGTACCGCAAGGTTCACCGTGATCGCCTCGGGCATCTTTGCCGTCTGTATCGCCGTTGTGGTCGCAATCGTCCTCACTGTGACATGGGGAAACTGAAGGCACCAGCCGAGCCAATGCATTTTTCTGAAGCGACGAAGCGATCCTCCATTACTCTGGCTCCCGTGAATCCCCAGCGCATTTCCTTTGCTCGAACGCTGCCGATCCTCGCCCTCCTGCTTTCGTACGTCATCATCGCCGTTTCTGCCACAATGGCCTATGTGAGTCTCAAGCGCACATCGGTCCACGGAGGCGATGTGATCGTCCGTTATCACAAGCTTCGAATCCGAGTTCTTCACGAGCACTTTCTTCGAAACTCTATTTTGGGGTCCGCAGGACTCACGTCCCACTCCATCCAAGCTCTCAACATGCCGGGGTTTCTGATCGACCTTGGCGTCGACAGGTGCTCGAAGTCCTGGCCAAGCGAATGGGCACCTCGCGGGATTGATTTCACTCAGTGGCGAGCCCTGACCTTCCCTATCTACTCTTTACCATTCTGGTGGATTGCGGGCTTAGGACTCGACGGCCTCATCAAGAGATCTCGCTTTCAATGGCCGGCTCTACTCCTCGGTTCTGCGTTATGGGCGTCTTTTCTGGTAATCGGAATTGGCCTGTGGCTCGCGGCAGTGAATGACAATCCGGAGAGCCTCAGCTTTCCCTTCTGGGGATTCGGGCTGTGGTCGATATTGCTGAGCGCCTTTCCAATCACAGGGGTAAAGCAATGGCTCACCGCTCGACGAACCAAAGCAAGTCTCCACGCCCGCCTATCTGCAGAGTTGCAATGACGAACCCGAGCCTTCCGGCAGAACGGTCCACTCTACCGCTTCGCCGCATCCGACCCATGCTGCTTCACCATCTTGTTGTAAATTCCCAAAAGCAGAAACGGCGCGACCCATTGCCCGACAAACAGCGCCGCATGCTCCTTCTTGGCTGCCTGGAACACTAGCGACCCCGCAATCGACGCAATCGCCAAAGCAAGAAACGCACTCGAAGGCGCCTTCGAGGTGTACTGCTCGATCGCTGCTGTTACCTGATCTTCCTGTGACTCACCTGCGGCTACGCGATAATCCGTCATTCTCATCTCCCGGGCGTTGTGCCCTCCTTCAGAGATGCGGACTTCACCCTCCGCCTGTTCGCCGCGCCAACGTGCAACCAGTTTCTTGCCGTCCCACCACCGCGATTATCAAAGTTGGGCGCCTGCTCTAACTCCCTGAAAATAAGCACATTCCGTCGCCCCAAGATGCCACTCTCGTTCAAACGCGCGGGCAACCCCACAGTGAATCCCAAGCCACTGATTCCAGAGACTTTACACTCAAGCCATTTGGAATCAAGACTTTGCCACAAAAGTCCACCCTCAACTCCTATCTTTTGAAGACTTTGCGCAAATTTACCCAGGGAGGGGGTGCCGCGAATTGACATCCAACGCCCTCGCCCTTAGCCTAAGAACTCAGTGAGCCTTCGCCAGCACCATCACGGACACCACCACCACGCGCATCGCGCGACGGCGGCTGTCCTGAATACGGCAAAGTAAACGCCCAACAGGATTCGGAACCCAGCCCGCCACCGCGCTCCGCGAGCGGGCTTTTTGCTGCGCGGGCGCCAACTCCCTCACAATCACTTAAGGACATCTATGACCACCGCGCCACAACCCACACTCGACTTCGCCAAGGCCGGCGGCCTCATCGCCGGCATCGTTCAGGACGCAAAAACCGGCCAGGTCCTCATGCTCGGCTTCCTCACCGACGTCAGCTATCAAAAAACACTCGAGACTGGCTTCGTCACCTTCTGGTCGCGCTCCCGCAACAAGCTCTGGATGAAGGGCGAGACCAGCGGCAACCGCCTCCGCGTCATCTCCGCCTCCACCGACTGCGACAACGACGCTCTGCTCTTCCGCGTCGAGGTCGAAGGCGACGGCCTCGTCTGCCACGAAGGCACCGTAAGCTGCTTCACCAAACCCATCGAGCTGAAGGCTCTGCCCGTCCTCGAGGTGAGCAAGTAATGTCCACCAACAAGCTCAAGCTCGGAATCCCCAAGGGCAGCCTGCAGGACGCCACCATCGCCCTCTTCGGCCGCGCCGGCTGGAACATCTACGCCAACGGCCGCAGCTACTTCCCCTCCATCGACGACGCCGAGATCGAGTGCATGCTCGTCCGCGCGCAGGAGATGGCCCGCTACGTCGAGCACGGCGCCCTTGACGCCGGCCTCACCGGCAACGACTGGGTTCTCGAGAACCAGTCCGACGTCCAGCGCGTGACCTCGCTCACCTACTCCAAGCAATCCCGCACCCCCGTCCGCTGGGTGCTCGCCGTCCCCGAAGACTCCCCCTTCCAGAAGCCCGAAGATCTCGCCGGCAAGACCATCGCCACCGAGCTCGTCGAGTTCACCAAGCGCTACTTCGCCGAGCGCAACATCCCTGTCACCGTCGAGTTCTCCTGGGGTGCCACCGAGGTCAAGCCCCCCACCCTCGCCGACGCCATCGTCGAGGTCACTGAAACCGGTAGCTCGCTGCGCGCGAATCGTCTGCGTATTATCGAAACCCTCATGGAGTCCGAGACCCAGCTCATCGCGAACAAGAACGCCTGGGCGGACCCGTGGAAGCGCTCCAAGATCGAGACCCTCGCGCTGATGCTCAAGGGCGCGATGGCCGCGCAGAACCAGGTCGGCCTCATGCTCAACGTTGAGAAGAAGAACCTCGACGCAATTCTCAACGTTCTCCCGGCACTCAATTCGCCTACGGTTTCGCACCTGCGCGATGAGAACTGGGTCGCCGTGAACACCATCCTCGAGCAGTCCGTCGTCCGCGACGTCCTCCCCCGTCTCAAGGCTGCGGGTGGTACCGGCATCGTCGAGTACCCGCTCAGCAAAGTGGTTCTGTAACAGGTTGTGAAGGAGTAGCACCATGAAGATCTCTACCATCATCATCAGCGCGCTCTGCCTGGCGTTCATCATCTGGCGTATCGCCGCGTTCCTGTTGGAGCGCCGCCGCATGAAGAAGATGGACCGCGAAGGCGTTGTTGTTTATGCCACCTTCCTCTCGTCGGAACCGGTCAAGTTCTTTGGCCGTCCTCAAACCGATATTGAGAAAGTGACGCTGCGTGTGCAGGAGCCCGGCAGCACGGAGACTCGCGACGTTGTCATCAAGACGCGAACGCAGCCCGGACAGAACATGAGCCCCGGCATGCGCGTGCCCGTCGTTCTCGATCCCAAGAACCCCAAGCGCGTCTATCCCGCGTCGGAACAGGCAGCGAAGCGCGCCGTCGCTACAGGATCGCGTCTCGAACGCCGGGTGATGCAGCAGCAGATGCGCAAGCCCGGCCGCGGCGTCCCGCAACAACCCTCCGGCTACCAACCGCCGCAATCCACGCTGCGCCCTCGCCGGTAACTTAGTGCGGTGCCAAAAGGAAATGCATTGAAGATCCTCAAGACATTCGGCGAGAACGCGAAGGCCACTGAGGCCGTCATTCGCCAGCTCGAGGCGCGCGGCGCGACGAACACCGCGAAGGTGGACGCGACCGTGCGTGAGATTCTCGCCGCCGTCCGTGAGCGCGGAGACGCCGCGCTCCGCGAGTACGCTGCACGCTTCGACTCACTGCCAGAAGATCAACCGCTGCTCGTTTCACGCCAGGAGATGCAGCACGCATGGGAGTCGACGAGTGAGGAGTTGCGCGCCGCGATGCGTCTCGCGCAGGCCAACATCCGCACCTTCGCCGAGCGCCAGCTTCCGCATGCGTGGAGCTTTCGGCCGACCGAAGGCATGGAGGTTGGTCAGATCGTTCGCCCGCTCGGATCCGTAGGTTGTTACGTTCCCGGCGGCCGCTATCCGCTTGCCGTCTACGCTGCTGATGACCGTCACACCCGCGCAGGTTGCAGGCGTCGAGCGCATCGTTATTTGCTCGCCGAAGCCAGCGCTGGAGACGCTGGCCGCCGCGTATCTCTGCGGCATCACCGAGTTCTATCGTGTTGGCGGAGCGCAGGCCATCGCCGCACTCGCATATGGCACGGCGACTCGATCGTGCCCGTCGACAAGATCGTCGGCCCCGGCAATCTCTATGTCACTGCGGCAAAGGCCATCGTCTCAGCGGAAACCGGCATCGACATGCCCGCGGGCCCAACCGAGATCGTCGTCACGAGTGAGGCCGGTGATCCGAACGGTATCGCCGCGGACCTCGTCGCACAGGCCGAGCACGATCCAGAGGCGCTTGCCATCTTTATTACCTCAAAGCCTGACCTCGCCGAAGAGGTTGTGCTCGAGGCCAAGCGGTCTCGCAGAGGACAATCCGATCGCGCATCAGTCGCTCAGCGCGCACGCCGTTGCGTTCATTACAGCGCAATGCCGAAGAAGCGCACGCGCTCACGAATCGTCTGGCGCCCGAGCACCTGACGATCGACGCGGGCGCCGATCTGCGCTGGGTGAAGAACGCGGGCTCCGTCTTCGTTGGCCATCACACGCCGCAGTCCATGGGCGACTACGTCTCCGGACCGAACCACGTACTGCCCACCGGCCGCAACGGACGCATTCGCGGCGGCCTCAGCGTGTTCGACTTTGTGAAGGTCATCACCGTGCAGCAGTACACCCGCGAGGCCCTTCGCGAGGTCGGCCCACACACCATCGCGCTCGCCGAAGCCGAAGGGCTGAAGGCCCACGCCGAAAGCGTTCGCGTAAGAATGCGAGACCGATAGTGATGGAAGAAGGGTGAAGAGTGAATAAGACAGCGACGCTCGTGAACGAACTCGACGCTAACTCCACGACGCTTGCCGCAGCCGCGCGAGCGCGTGCTTGCGATGCCGGAGTATCATCCGCCGCTCGCCGGCCGCCACGCGTTGCGTCTCGATTTCAACGAGAACACGTTCGCGCCGAGTCCACGTGTCTTCGCGAAGCTGCAACAACTCACCGCAGAAGGGCTGACGGTCTATCCGGAGCGCGAGCCTGTTGAGCGCATCGTCGCGCAGCATCTCGGCGTCGAGTCCGACCAGGTCATCCTTACCAACGGCGTCGACGAGGCGATTCACCTGATGGCCTGCGCCTTCCTCGACGAAGGCGACGAGGCAGTGATTTGCACCCCGACGTTCTTCATGTACGACGTCTCGGTTGGCATGATGACCTCTGGCCTCGTCAAGGTGCAGACCGGCGACTCGTTAGAGTTTCCGTTCGAGCGTTTCCTGGCGGCGATTACACCGCGCACCAAGCTCGTCATCATTGCCTCGCCGAACAATCCGACGGGCGCAACGGTGAGCCGCGAGCATCTGCTCGCCATCGCCGCGGCTGCGCCGCGGGCTGTGCTGATGGTCGATGAGGCGTACTTCCACTTCTTCGGCGATACGGTTCTTCAGGACATTGCGAGCGTGCCGAACCTCGTCGTCGCGCGGACCTTTTCGAAGGCCTATGGTCTCGCGAGTCTGCGCATCGGCGCGCTGTTCGCGAACGCGCGACTCATTGGTTTTCTGCGCAAGGTCAGCTCGCCGTACAACGTTAACGGTGTTGCATTGGCGATTCTTCCGGAGGCGCTCGCGGATACTGACTATCTGAACTGGTACATCACGCAAGTGCACCAGGGCCGCGAGCGCGTCTTTACGTCGCTGCGCGAACTCAACGTGCGCACGTGGCCGAGCGCGGCGAACTTCGTGCTGATGGACATCGGTCCGCGTCACAAAGAGCTGTGCACACGCATGCGCGAGCGTGGCGTGCTGCTGCGTGATCGATCTGCCGATCCAGGTTGCGATGGTTATGTTCGCATCACTGTCGGCGTGGAAGATCATGTGACGCGTGGCGTTGAGGCGCTGCGCGCAGTGCTCGCAGAGATGAAGTGGACGCCCGCGGAGTCTCGCCGTCCGACAACGACATCCACTGAAGAGCGGGAGTTCGAATAAGATGCCGCGCCGCAGCAAAGCTCTCGTGGTCGCGCCGCTCATCCCGCTGCTCGGGATCATCGGGTTTCTCGGCGTCGACCAGTTGCAACACACGCGCTACCTTACTCCGTTTGTGGTGGTGTGGTGCATGCTCTTTGCCGCGCTGTTTGTCTATATCGCCGCGCGGACGCTCGAAGCCCGACGAGTTCGAGGACGATAGGGAGGAAGCCATGCCGATTGAGTCGAGACGGAAAAAGGTGACGATTTTAGGGGCGTCGGTTGCCTGCATGGCGGCGCCCTGCACGGTCTTCGCGCGTCGATTCCCGCGATTCTTTTGGGTGTGGATTGCGTTCATGTTTCTCGTGCTCATCTACGCTGGCCTCGAGTTCGCAAAACTGAAGAAGGAAAACCAATGAGCGATATCTTCGAAGAGTTGGGAGCAGCACCACAGTCTGCTGGCGTCGCGCGTGTGGCTACGATTGAGCGCAACACGCTGGAGACGAAGATCTCGCTGCGCCTGAACGTCGACGGCACCGGACAGTACAACGTGTCGACCGGCATTCGCTTCTTCGATCACATGCTCGAGAGTTTTGCGCGGCACGGCGGCTTTGACCTCGAGCTCAAGTGCGTCGGCGATCTCGATGTCGATCAGCATCACACGGTTGAGGACGTGGGCATCGCGCTGGGTGAGGCCTTTGCGGAGGCACTGGGCGATAAGCGCGGCATTCTGCGCGCGGGCTACTTCGTGATGGCGATGGATGAGACGCTCGCGGTGTGCGCAATCGATCTCTCCGGTCGAGTTGCGTGCGTGGTTGATGACCAGGTGAACGTTCCGGTTGTCGGCGATTTGCAAAGCGAGCTTGTGCCGGACTTCTTCGACGGATTCGCGCGTGGGTCGAAGGCAAACGTGCACGTGAAGACGATGTACGGCCGCTCGAACCATCACAAGATTGAGGCGATCTTCAAGGCGTTCGCGCGCGCGATGCGTGGGGCTTGCTCGCGGGATGAGCGTATGCGCGACCTGCTGCCGAGCACGAAGGGACTGCTATGAGCATCGAACTTTCGAAGGAAGCACGCGCGGATGCGGTCGTCTCGATCCAGCAGTACTTCGAACGGAACATGCCGGAGCCGATCGGCGAGATGCCTGCGGGTCTGCTGCTGAACTTCTTCCTGGAGGAGATAGGGCCAGTCATCTACAACAAGGCCGTCGCCGACGTGCAGGCGCGGCTCGCAGTCCGCATTTCCGATCTTTCCGGCGAGCTTTACGAGGATGAGTTTCAGTACTGGCCGCGAGTGGAAGCCAAGCGAGCGCGCCGATGATTGCTGTGATTGATTACAAGGCTGGAAACCTCACCAGCGTGGTGAAGGCGCTGCGATATCTTGGCGCACAGGATGTTGTCGTCACGCAGGCTCCCGATGACGTGGTGCGTGCGGACAAGGTTGTTCTTCCGGGTGTCGGACACTTTCAGGCGACGCAGTTGCTGCATGATCTGTGTCTGACGAAGGCAACGCGTGAGGCGGCGGCGAAGGGTACGCCGTTTCTTGGCATCTGCGTGGGATTACAGTGGCTGTATGAGGGTTCGACGGAGGCACCGGAGACGCCGGGGCTGGCGCACTTTACAGGTGCGTGCGAGCGGTTTCCCGCGATATTTCGCGGTGAGGAGTTGAAGTCACCGCATGTTGGTTGGAGCTCGCTTGAGGATATTCGTGCTGACTCGCGGCTGCTCGCCGGGATTGCGCCGGGGAGCTTTGTGTACTACACGCACTCGTGGCGCGCGCCGGTTTCGGCGGACAGCGCGGCGACGACGAACTATGGTGGGCCGTTCACCGCAGCGGTTGAGCGAGGCAATGTGATGGGTGTGCAGTTTCATCCCGAGAAGTCAGCCGAGACGGGACTGCGCGTGTTGAAGAACTTTCTCGCGCTGTAGCATCGAAGGATCGAAGATATTGTCGCTACCAGGAGCAGTCCGTGATCGCCTTTAAGAGTGTGGTGGAAGATATGGTGCGCGCATTCCCGGAGCTAGAAACTTTCTCGGCAGAGGAACGCGATGACACTCTCAAGGAGTTCCCCGAGTTGGCCTATGTCATCTTCGGTGATCTGTTCAAACCCTTCATTGAAAGAGCAATGAATTCTAATGACGTTGAAATGCTGCGCCGTATCTGCTCCTTTCTGGAGGAAGCTTCATGTGATGCAGGTCAGGATCCGATGCTGGCCAATCTAATTGGAGTTGAGATTGGAGAGTGGCTTCAATTTGTTCAGGGAGAGGACCGGATTGGTCCATGGTTAGGTGAGCAGACCAGGAAGGTAACCGGCTATGTGCCTGGGCGGGCAACCGAATTGAGAAAGTCGAAGGGGCTGCCGTGCTAACCAAACGGATTATTGCCTGCCTGGACGTGCGTGCGGGGCGCGTGGTCAAGGGGATTCAGTTCGTGGATATCGTCGATGCTGGCGATCCGGCGGAGCTTGCGCATCGTCATGCGGCGGCGGGAGCGGATGAGATTGTGCTGCTCGACATCACGGCAACGCATGAAGGGCGCGGAACGCTGCTCGATACGGTGAAGCGCACGGCGGCAGGTCTGTTTGTGCCGTTCACGGTTGGCGGAGGTATTCGCTCTGCCGAAGAAGCCGCGGCGGTGTTCGATGCAGGCGCGGACAAGGTAAGCATCAACTCGGCGGCGATCGCACGGCCGGGGCTGATTGGTGAGATCGGTTCGAGCTTTGGTGCGCAGGCTGTAATTGTAGCGATCGATGCGCGGCGTGCGAAGGGGTCCAGCGATCCCGTTGGCGAGGCTGAGGTTTATGTGTCCGGGGGGCGGAAGCCGACAGGGCGGCGCGTGGTCGAGTGGGCGCGCGAGGCCGAGCAGCGGGGTGCAGGCGAGATTCTATTGACGTCAATGGATTGCGATGGAACGCGCGACGGCTTCGATTGCGAGCTGACGCGGCGTGTCTCCGAGGCCGTGCAGATCCCCGTGATTGCTTCGGGCGGTGCTGGCAACGCACAGCACTTTGCCGAGGTCTTCAAGGCAGGCAGGGCGGACGCTGCGCTCGCTGCCTCCATCTTTCACTTCGGCATCACCGACTCTCGGGCACTCAAGGCCGAGGTCGCCGCTGCCGGTGTTCCAATGAGATTGCCATGCTGATTCCTTCGATTGACCTTATGGGCGGCAAGATCGTCCAGCTTGTTCAGGGCGAGAAGCTCAAGCTCTCGTTTGATGATTTTGACTATTGGATCGAGCGGTTTTCGAAGTATCCGCTGGTGCAACTGATCGACCTCGACGCTGCGATGCGGCAGGGGTCGAACCGCGAGCTGATCATGATGATCTGCAAGAGGCTGCCGTGCCAGGTTGGCGGCGGCATCCGCACTGCGAGCGATGGCAAGCGATTGCTGGATGCCGGTGCGAAACGCGTGATCTACGGGTCGTCGCTCTTTGGCGAAGAGCCCGCGCATGATCCTAATGCGCTCGAGTTCGCCGACGGCGCTGAGGAGTTCGCGTCGATCACGCAGAGGAAGCACAAGCTGATTCGGCTCGAGTTTGCTGCTCATCTTTAAGAAGCAGTTGGGTGAGGATGCGCTTTGCTTCTCGGTCGACACGAAGGATGGGCGCGTTGCGGTGCGCGGATGGAAGGACTCGGTGGACCTGACGCCAGAGGAGGCGATCACGTGGCTGGAGGACTCTTGCGCGGCGTTTCTCTACACGCACGTGGACACCGAAGGCACGATGCAGGGCTTCCCGATACACGTTGCAGCGACGCTGCGCTCGACGACGGCGAAGCATCTGATTGTCGCGGGTGGCATCAAGGAACGCAAGGAGATCGACGAACTCGACGCGATGGGCGTGGATGCGGTTGCGGGAATGGCGGTTTATTCGGGTGCGATCGACGCCTAGAGATCAGTCGCACGGAGAGGGCACTGGCGCGAGTTGTATCTGGCCTTCGCTGTGCTCGACTGTTAGCGAGTTGATGGCCCATATGCTACTTGTCTTCTTCGCCTCGACGTGGAGGTTGCCGGACGCCTTTGGCCCACGAATGGGGATATCGAGATTCGCATCGCCGGCATCGTTGTGTGTATTCAGATTGCCGCTGATGAAGCCCTTCGCCACCAAGGGCTGGCCTAAAGTTTTGGCAACGCACGGTGACGCCTGAGCGCGATCCATCGCCATCGCGTACGCCGCGGACGACCGGAAGGATCGCTCGATCGAGGCAAATAGGCCAACTACAAAGACGGCCACGCCAAGGACGAAGACCGTCAATACGCAGGTCACAATCTTCCACGTGGGCATCGCGCCCGCCGGCGGCTGCGGTGGGATTGGCTGACCTTTGGCAATGGCGGCCGCTGCGTCAAAGGGCCATCGTACGCGTGGTCGTCGAAGGTAATAGAGAATCCCCCCAACCCAAAGCAAACAGAATGCACCAATCGAAACAGATAACATCCAATCAAACTTGGCTACGACTGCAACCGCTATCAGCGCCAATGCCACCCCGACCCAATGAGTTGCGACTGCCGCCTTGAGAGACCACCTGCGAAGCCTCAACATTCCATAGCCGATCAAGGCGTATAGAACGTAACCTCCAGCCCAGATGATCATGATGATGCATGTCAGCAGTATGCTGAGAGTCGGTGAGTGGATCGCCTGAGAGACGAGCTCGTGTATCCCGGGTGGGGCGATCCATAGAAAGAGTGGCAGAAATAGCGTGCCAAAGCAGCCGATCACCAGATAGTTCAGCGCAAGAAGAATTACGCCCACTGGACGAGGTAGTTGAGGTTGCATGAATGGCGGAAGATTACACGCCTCACGCCGATCTGCAAATCACAATTTCCATCTGCAAGCCAGGAACTACTCGATGCTGCTGGCGCCTTCGCTGTTACCGGGAATCGCGTAGTAGCCCTTGCGGGCCTGCACCTTGAGGCCTTTGCCGCAGTCGAGCTGGATTTTGCGGAAGGTGCCGTCGGCGGCCTTGTTGGTGGGCGTGTAGCTCAGCAGGTACTGCGTGCGCAGCTCATCCTGAATCTGGTCGAAGGCGTCTTCGAGCTTGCGTCCGCTGTTGCCGACGTTGATGACGCGGCCGCCGGTCTGGTCCGCGAGCTGCTGCATCACGCTTGAGCCCATGTAGATCTCACCGGCGGCGAAGTACTGTTCGCGGTCAGCGATGAGGATCGGGTAGACGATGACGTTGGCCTTCTGCGCGGCTTCGATCGCGTCCTTGATGTGCAGTTGCGAGCCCTCGTCCTGGCCGTCGGTGAGAATGACCATGATCTTGCGGCCGGTCTGCGACTGCAGCTTGTCGTGCGCGGCGAGGTAGATGGCGTCATAGAGCAGCGTGCCGCGCGGGTTGCTGGTGGGGAACGGGCCACCACCAATGCCGGGAACGCCTGCGGAAGAACTCGCGGTGTTGATGCTGGCCTTGTTGATGGCGCGTGCCAGTTCGCGCGGCGAGTCAGTGAAGTCGGAGAGCAGATCGACGTTGACGTCAAAGGAGATGAGGAAGGCTTCGTCTTTCGGCGTTAGCACCTCGCGCAGGAAGCGCGCGCCGGAGTCCTGCTCGAGGGGCAGAACGTTGGTCTGGCTGCCGCTGGTGTCGAGGAGGATTCCGATGGTCAGCGGCAGGTTCTTCTCCTGCGTCAGGCGCTTGATAATCTGCGGATTGTGGTCCTCGGCCACCTGGCAGTCGTCTTTGCGCAGGCTGGTGATGAAGCCTGTCTTGTCGCGCGCGGAGAAGTAGACGTTGACCAGGTTGACGTTGACCTTCAGCGTGGGGGCGTCGGGACCCATGGGCTCAGGGGCGGCCGCTGCCTTGCTGGGCGGCGGTGGTGCGTCGGGCGTGGGGGCCTCCTGGGCGCACAGCCACGCGGCCGGCCACAGGAGCACGAGCGACAGGACTGCGAGACGGCGCAGAGACACGAAGGGCATACACCCTATTAGACGCCTAAGAGGTGCAGTTCGGCGACATGCATGCCGGGCGAACTACGATGGGTCGCAGGGCGGCGCAACAGCCGGGTTAGCCGAGCGTCTGAGCAGGGCAGAGGGTTTGGGATGCACCCAAACCGCACGACTGGTAGTCTCAATAGGCAGTATTCCGCGCCAAGGAACCCGCTGACAGAAGGCTGGGCTGCGTGCGCAGGGAAGGGAAGAGCAACGGATGGTGTTTGGACGAAAAGGTATCGGGGCAGGTGTGCTGGCGGTGGCGCTGGCAGGAGCAGGTCCCGTGGGCGGTGCGCAGCAGGCGCCCCAGCAGAACACCACTCAGACGGCTCAGAAGCAGAGCATGCCCAATGCGCCGTCGGCGATTCCCAACGCGCCCACCCCGCAGGGACTTTCAAATCTCAACACGATTACCCCTCCGGCACCGATGGCACCGGAGCCGCCGCGCAGCGGAGAGGCAAACCCGGACGCGGCTGATGCGAAGGAGAACGGCGGGATAACGCCGACGAACAAGCTGCCCTCCTCCGTCCCCGGTCAGCAGCCGAGCGGGCAGGAGCAGGCGCCGATGATCCCGGCTGCCGGTCAGGCAGCACAGGCTGCCTACACCCTGGGAACCGTCCACGTTGACTTTGTGCAGATCCCGTTTACGGTCAAGGACTCCAAGAACCACTTTGTGCCGGACCTGACCTGGCGCGATGTCCGCATCTATGAGAACGGAGTGCGTCAGCACATGGCCTACTGGAGCCCCGATCCGTTCCCGTTGTCGGTAGCATTCGTCATCGACCAGAGCGTGACGCAGGACACGATGGACAAGATCAACGCCTCGCTGAGCGCGTTGCAGGGAGCCTTTGCCCCCTATGACGAAGTGGCGGTCTACACCTACAACAACGGCGTGACGGAGCAGACGACGTTCACGGCGGCGCAGAGCAACCGGCTGGGCGTGATCCTCCAGCGCTCGAAGAGCGAGGGCCGCGAGCCGCTGATGGGCTGGGGCGGGCCGCTGGCGCAGACGACGACCAAGAACAATCAGCAGGTGGATCCGAACACTGCTCCCGTTCGCAATCAGCAGAGCATGAACCCGACGATTCCCAAGGAGTACCACCTGCTGTACGACGCGCTGTTTACGGCTGCGCAATCGCTCGCGAAGGTGGACAGCAAGCGCCGCCGGGTGCTGTACGTGGTTTCTGACGGCAAGGAATACGGTTCCAAGGTCAAAGAGAAGGAACTGATCCGCTACCTGCAGACGAACAAGATCTCGGTGTATGCCACACTGGTCGGCGACTCAGCTCTTCCTGGTATGGGCTTCCTCGACCGCATCCATCTTCCGCTGACAATGCGCGATGATGCGCTGCCGCGCATCACTGCGGCGACCGGCGGCCAATGCGATCCGGAGTTTCGTCCGCGGGGCATCGAGAACAGCTTTGCCGAAATCACGAGGACCGTTCGCACGCTCTACACCGTCGGCTACTACACGCATGAGAGCCCGCTGGACGGCAGGTTCCGCCACGTGGAGATTCGCGTGATGCGGCCGAGCCTCACGGTTGTCGCGCCGGACGGCTACTATCCGACTCCGCGTAATGTGCACCAGGCCGTTCCGGTTGCCGGGGCGGACCAGACGCCGCCTCCGGACAATGAGCCTGCGCCAACGACCAACCCGCCGTCCACGCCAAAACCGTGACAGCTGTGGTCGCGATGGCGCCGGCTCTGTCGGCTAACATCCTGCTTGCACTCGCCGCCGCCGCCTCTTGGGGCGGCGGTGACTTTTCCGGCGGCATGGGAGTGAAGGCCGCCGGCGGGACGACGGCCGGTGCGCTGCGCGTCGTGCTGATTGCGCACGCGTCGAGCCTCGCAGTTCTGGTCGCGATTCTCTCGTTTCAGCACGCTGCGTTGCCGCATGGAGCTCCGCTTATCTGGGGACTCGTCGCCGGAGTAACGGCGGGGATCTCGCTGACGGCGTTTTACATCGCGCTGGCGCGAGGAGCGATGGGGGGATCGGCGGCGCTCAGCGGATTGCTGGCCGCGGCGATTCCTGCAGCGGTCTCGAGCGTCCTCGAAGGCCTGCCCACGTTGCTGCGCATCGCGGGCTTCGTGCTGGCTCTGGCGGCGATCTGGCTGATCGCTGCCGGGCCGTCGCCCGAGTCCGCCCACGCGGTCGATGGTTCGGAGCCGAGCGAGAGTGCACGCGCCACTCTCGTGCTCGCGCTCATCGGTGGCATTGGCTTCGGGGTTTACTTCGTAGCACTGCGGCTGGCCAATCCGCTGGGCGTGCTGGAGCCGATGGCAGTGGCGCGCTCGGCGAGCCTCGTCACCTGCGCGCTGCTGCTTGCTGTCGTGAGTGTTCGCTCGAGAGCGGCTTCAGGCGAACAGCCACAAGCCACGAGGCTGACGCGCATGGCCATCATCTGGGCGCTGGGCGTTGCGCTGCTCGACACCGGCGGCAACCTGCTGTTCATCGCCGCGACACGCACTGGACGGCTGGATATCGCGGCGGTTCTGGCGTCGCTCTATCCTGCGGGGACGATCCTGCTCGCGGCATGGCACCTGCATGAGCGCCCCACGCGGCGGCAGCTCATGGGAATGGCTATTGCTGCAGCGGCAGTAGTCATGATTACAATCTGACCGACTTACCTGAGGTGCTCATGACCAACCGCCAAGTCGCGGTCCTTGCCAGCAGAATTTTCTGTGTGTGGTTTGCCTACAACGCGATCGTCAGCCTGCTATTTTTGCCGAATTTCCTCTCGCTGCTTCAACAGGGAAGCGCATACTCTTCATTTGCCGGTCGTCGGGGAGGGATGGGAGCTGCAGCTGGGTTCGAGCGAACCATGCTCATGGGTTTGCTGAGTGATCTCTTCCGGTTGTGCATCAACACTTCGGCCGCGATCTTCTTCTATCGCTGCGGTCCAGGCCTCATCCGTTTTCTGACCGGCGCCCCAGACGAAGAGGTTGAACCAGTCCGCTAGTTACTTTCGCCCTGAGCTTGACGGCATCTCGTTCGCGCTCACGACGCCGGGGTTCACCTTCTTCTCGACCTCTTTCGCGGCTTCCTCGGGGGTCTCGTCTTCGAGCCTGATGCCGCTCGGGTCGAAGGCGGGCTTCGGATACTGGAGCTTCAGGCGTTCCATCGCTTCAACGAGGATGCCGGAGATGACCACGTTGCGATAGGGCTTGTGGTCAGAAGGAATCACAAACCACGGCGCATGTTTCTTGCTTGTATTGCGCAGGATGTCCTCATAGACGCGCATGTAATCCGGCCAGAACTGCCGCTCCTCGAAGTCTGCGGGTGAGAGCTTCCAGTGCTTCTTCTTCTGGTCGATTCGCTCCTGCAGGCGCCGCGTCTGCTCCTCGCGCGAGATATGTAGAAAGAATTTCAGGATGACGATGTCGTTGTCGGAGAGCATGCGCTCAAAGTCGTTGATCTCCTCCATGTGACGTGCCGCCTCCTTCGCGCTCATATGCCCGTGCACCCACGGCGAGAGCACGTCCTCATAGTGCGAGCGATTGAAGATGCCGATCATGCCCTTCGGCGGAACCTGCGCGTGGCAGCGCCACAGGAAATCGTGTCGCTGCTCAAGCTGCGTGGGCACCTTGAACGACGCCACCTGGCACCCCTGCGGATTCACGCCGGAGAAGATGTGGCGGATCGTGCCATCCTTGCCTGCCGTGTCCATGCCTTGCAGCACGATGAGCAACGCCTTCGACTGTGACGCGTAGAAGAGCTCCTGCAGATCGTCGAGCTTTTTCGCGTGGGCTGCGGTGGTCGCGTCCATCGCGGCCTTATCGTCGAAGCCGCCCTTTCCCTCTGTCGGCAGGTGCGCCAGCCGAACCTTCGTGTGCGGTTTCACCAGATACGGTGACTTCAGCTTCATCGGCAGCGGACCTCCCAAATGCGAAGACGACGGCTGCATCGCAGGCCGTCGTCCTTGGCTTTGCGCGAGAGTTTCTCGCGCCATGAGATTCGTTCTTAGACCGAAGCCGGCGGCTTCGGCGCCTCATCTACCTTTGGCGTCACGGTGTGCGCGGTCTCACCCGGCGTTGTCTTGGAGGTGGGCTCGTCGGTGATGCCCTTCATTCCCTCCTTGAAGCCGCGCAGCCCCTCGCCGAGGCCCTTGCCCAGCTCTGGCAGCTTGCGACCGCCGAAGAACACGATCACGATGATGGCTAAAATGATGAGGTGAGACGGTTGGAAAAGATCGCCCATTGCAAGGTGCTCCCTGATGGCGCCCTCTACTTTATAGAGGCCGCGGCTATTATTGTCGCACGTTCAGGCTCCTTCTGAGGCGTCTGGACCCTTCCGGAAGACAGCCTGCGCCTCTGCCGGTATATCCTTGAAAACGACGCACCGTTTCGGCGCGCACCTGAGGAACTACGCGCGCACAAGCGCCCCAAGCGAGGAAGATG
Organism: uncultured Acidobacteriaceae bacterium; assembly: GCA_963713395.1. Taxonomy (GTDB): domain Bacteria; phylum Acidobacteriota; class Terriglobia; order Terriglobales; family Acidobacteriaceae; genus Granulicella. The sequence goes on from CAVQLS010000005.1 coordinate 955,700, forward strand.
CTCTTCACGAACCTGACGCCTGTTTCTGCGGCTGGCCGCTCTGCCGGACGCTTTGCTACCTTCGCTCTCGTGGCGCTTCTCGCAGGCGCAACTGCCGGTGCCCAGAGCTCCAATCCTGCGCCTGCCCAGAGCAGTCCTGCTCCCGGCACCGCGCCGATGCAGCAGCAGCCTTCGAAGCCCAACAGCCAGTCTTCGAGCCAGTCTTCCAGTAGCTCTTCGAGCAGCCAGTCGACCGGACAGTCGGCTCCCGGCACGGCTCCGATCACGAGTCACAGCGCTGCAGCGGCGCTGGGACCTGGAAAGGGCCCCAGCTATGAAAACCGTTGGGACCTCTACGGCGGCCTTGCCTTCGCGAACGGGCAGGCTGGTCAGAACCTTCCCAAGCGTTTCAACATGGGCGGTGGCGAAGGCCAGTTCACCTGGTGGATCCCCGGTCACCTCGATAACCGCCTCGGCATCTCCGCCGACGTCCGTTTCGGCGCCGGCACTACGCCCGTCCTGCCGAACCACATCTACAACCGTCCGCTGGTGATGTATCAAACCTACGCGGGTGGAGCGCAGTGGCGTGGACCGCGGAACCGCTACGTCGCCATCAACTACCACGCCTTCGCTGGAGGCGTGTACGGCATCTTCGACAAGACGATAACCGACTACCCGAACGGTCCGAGTCCGATCGCGGCCTGCCCCGATCCCACCGGGCTGCGCGGCAATATCGGTCTCTACTGCAACCACATGGCTCCATGGGCGGCGTTTGGCGGCAGCATCGACTTCAACCAGGGGCAGAAGTTTGCGGTCCGCCTGTCGCCGGACATGACCCTCGAACACTTCGGCACGGAGACGCGGATCTTCTTCGGCATCTCGCTGGGCGCGCTGTATCGCGGCGGGCGATAACTCCGGCCCGGTTGCTGACTAATCGTCGCCGGACTCGCCCTCTTCGATCAGCGAGCTGACGCCCACTACATCGAAACGTCAAGCGGCTGACCACCGGTCTGCTGGATGGTTGCGCGCATCGGCGTTCGCTGCCACTTCGAGGTCGCGCAGACCGGATGCGGAGCGTTCGGCTCGGGCCATGCGCTCGAGCTTCTGTTGCACCACCGCCTTGCGCGCGCCTAACTCTGCGACCACAGCCATGAGTCCGCCCTTCACCGTGGTCGCAATCCCGCAGTAGGCAGCGTAGTCGCGAAACCAGACCACGTCGGAGACCTGCGGATCGAAGTCCGGCAGGTGCAACGCCGCAATGTGTCCGGTGACGCGGTCGACCATCAGCCACGGTCCGGGCTGCCAGGTCCAGTGCACGGCCTCGCCGGGCAGGCCGTCGTTAATTCGCAACGCACGTTGTACTACGAATGTCCTGTCGGTGACTTCGTGGATCGGTCCTACGGTCCACTCGCGCTGCTTGTCGTCCACCATCAGCGGACGCACGTGTAGGCTGGTTGAATCGTCCGATTTCGTCTCGGGGGTTGCTTCAGGAGGCGTGTAGGGCACCTTGCGAACGGCTCCCAGAACAACCGTGTGAATCTTGACCGCACTGGCGATCGCGGGGCAAAGAAGAGCAATCAGCAGTGGCACAATAGCCGGACGAAGAGTCTGCATGGCGTCAGCGTAGCAGAGGCCTTTCTGATACGCGCTCACACGATGGCGGCATGCACTCAAGAAAGATGCCCCTGCCGCTCAGCCGTGAAGGCGAACAACAGGGGCCAGGGCCGCGCTATTGATTAAGTGCGCGGGCAGATGTACACCGATCTCTTACGCCTTCAGACGGCGGCGCAGTGCGCCGGCCATGCCGAGTACGCCAGTGCCCAGCAGCGCAAGGCTGCCCGGCTCCGGCGTCACAACCGCCGCATTGCCGGTCGGGTCAACATCCGTGTTGTCTGTGACGGCCGCGGAGAAAAGAACATTGCCCGTGTCTGTGAAGTTGATGGGAGTGCTTCCAATCGAGCTGATGGTGAACATCAGGGACGTGAGCTCCGGGTCATTTGCGTTCTGGCAGGCTCCGCCTTTGAAGCTGCAATCCACGCCATAGGTGAAATCGCCGTACAGATTCGACGGAGGCGTGTAGTCTGCGACGAACCCGGCGGTGAGGGGCGTGATGGTGAAGTCGCCGGCCGGAAGGTTGAACTCGAAGGAATCGCCATCCGCGGCGGGGCCACCCTGATTGAAGAAGATGTTCCTGCCGGGGTCGGTCAGAGTCACCGTGACGGTAGCCTGGGTGGCACTCGCATAATCCACCTCGACGGTCCCGTAGGTGGGCCCGCACTTTGGGCAATTGCTGTTGTTCCACTGAGCCGTGGAGAACGTGTAGGTGTCGGCATTTGCTGTCGCGCCCAGACCAAACGCGGCAAGCCCGGCCAGCAGAAGAATCGGTTTCAACATTGGGAGAACCTCGCGACGGGGAGATGGAAAATGCTCGCGGAACACGGCCAGGGCGTCGTCACCGTTCGGCGTCATCCCATGCTCGGGCATCCACATTGTCGTGCTGAATCACTGAGGCTAAATGCAATTCATCGGCCACATTGGTCGGTCGGCGGCTGAGTGAATTGGCCGAAAACTGAGAGGCTCTGTCGAAGAGGATGGTGGAATTTGCAAGTGTTTGCATATCCATCGTGCCCAGAGAGTACCAACTCGGGAGGGAAGAACCAGCCGTAGGTCGCGGGCTCCGGAGCGCTGGCGGCAAATACCGCTGTTTCAGGCAGATAGTAGGTTGCCGGGAGCTTCTGCGGGCTTCGAAGGAACGGCCGCGCCTTTGACCGGCGCTGCCCTGACGGTCTTCCCACAACGGGCTTTTTCCGATACACTTGCAAATGGTGTCTGTGTCCTGCGCCTGCCCTCATGAACTTTGAACGGGACGGGCCCACCAAGTCAGCACAACAGGTTATTCGGCGAGGGGTTGGTATCGAATCCGGCCCCTTCGAGGAGAGCGTTTGTCGAAGGAAGATGCGATTGAGGTAATGGCAACGGTCGTCGAGACCCTGCCCAACGCGTTGTTCAAGGTGGAGCTCGAGAACAAGCATCAGGTCCTCGCGCACATCTCAGGGCGCATGCGCAAGAACTTCATCCGTATCCTTCCCGGCGATCGCGTCGCCATCGAACTCAGCCCGTATGACCTGAACCGCGGCCGTATCGTCTACCGCTACAGGTAGAAAGCTTCTAGCTCTTAGCTCCTAGCTGCTAGTCAGAAGCGAAAACTTAAAACTGCAACAGCTCCGCATTTAGCTAACAGCTAGAAGCTAAGAGCTGGAACTGAGGATTTCCATGAAGGTCCGTGCATCTGTAAAGCCGATCTGCGATAAGTGCAAGGTGATTCACCGCCGCGGTGTCGTTCGCGTCATCTGCGAGAACGCCAAGCACAAGCAGCGTCAGGGCTAGTTTTCTCATTCACCACGCGGCCCCACCGGGCGAGTTCGCCGAAATCAAGGCGTGCGATGAACCCGGAGGAGACAGCAACAAGGTCAGCCGCACAACAATAACCACTGCTCTCTGCCAGTCAGACGAGCCCCAACCGAAAGGCACACCATGGCACGTATTGCCGGCGTCGACCTGCCACCCAACAAGCAGGCTCGCATCGCGCTCACGTACATCTATGGCATCGGCCAGCCCCGCGCCCTGAAGATTCTCGACAAGGCCGGCGTTGACCCCCACGCCAAGATGACCACGCTGGACGAAGATCAGCTCAACAAGATTCGTACCGTCATCGAGCAGGAAGGCGAGATCGAGGGCGACCTCCGCAAGGAGATCGGCCTGAACATCAAGCGCCTGATCGAGATTCAGTCCTACCGTGGCCTGCGCCACCGCCGCAGCCTTCCTGTGCGGGGACAGCGCACTCACACCAACGCTCGCACGCGCAAGGGACCTCGCAAGGGAACCGTTGCCGGCAAGAAGAAAGCGACGAAGTAACCCATGGCCAAATCACAAAACAAGGGTACCGGCGCGAAGGTTGGCAAGAGCAAGAAGTTCAAGAAGCGGGAACGGAAGAACGTCCCGTTCGGGCTCGTCTACATCCAGGCGAGCTTCAACAACACCATCGTCACCATCACCGACCAGCAGGGCAACACCATCAGCTGGAAGAGCTCCGGCTCGCTCGGCTTCCGCGGCTCCCGCAAGGGAACCCCGTTTGCTGCGCAACAGGCGGCGATCAATGCGGCCAATGCGGCTCGCGACCACGGCCTGCGTGCCGTGGACGTGCGCGTCGCCGGCCCCGGCTCCGGCCGTGAGAGCGCCATCCGCGCCCTCGCCGCTGCGGGTATCGATGTCCGCTCGATCCGCGACGTCACGCCGATGCCGCATAACGGCTGCCGTCCGCCGAAGCGCCGCAGAGTGTAACCGTTATGAGACTTCCACCACTACGCAAAGGCAATCGAAAGCCGCTAGTGGTGGGAGGCCTCATGTTCCTGGCGTTTCCAGTCGTTTGTGGGTTTTGTTGGAGCCTGCTCCGACATGAACATTGGCGGATGGACTGGGCTCGCCTCGTGATCTGGACCCTCGCTGTAGCGCTTTTGATTGTGTTTGATCTTGAAGATTATTTCGGCTGGCGCAATCAGGACCAGCCGAATTTAGTAACACCGGATCGTGACGAAGGGCCAGCCAGCCTGTAAAGCGATCGACAACCGAAGTCAGGAGATAGAAAGAAAATGGCACGTTATACCGGACCCGTCTGCCGCCTCTGCCGCCGCGACGGTCAAAAGCTGTTCCTCAAGGGCGCGAAGTGCTTCACCGACAAGTGCCCCGTCGAGAAGCGCAACTTCCCCCCGGGCCAGCACGGCCAGTCGAAGAAGGTCAAGAAGCTCATCGGCTACGGTCTGCAGCTCCGTGAGAAGCAGAAGACCAAGCGCATGTACTTCACGCTCGAGACGCAGTTCCGCGCCTACTACGAGAAGGCCTCGAACAAGACCGGCGTTACCGGCGAACTGCTGCTTGCAGCAGCTCGAGACCCGTCTCGACAACGTCTGCTACCGCCTCGGCTTCGCGATTTCGCGCCGCCAGGCTCGCCAGCTCGTGCGCCACGGCCACGTGCAGGTGAACGGCCGCAAGGTCAACATCCCGAGCTTCCAGTGCAAGGTCGGCGATGAGATCGCGATCCGCCAGGGTTCCAAGGAACTCGCAATCCTCGCGTCCTCCAGGGACTTCGCCTCCGGTCAGAACCGCGTCAACTGGATCGATGCTCAGCCGGACAATCTCTCCGGCAAGATCATCGCCCTGCCGAAGCGCGAGGACATCAACCTGCCGATCAACGAGCAGCTGATCGTCGAGCTGTACTCGAAGTAAGGATTCAGGTTGCAGGTGCCAGGTTCTAGAACTTGGTACCTGGAACCTAATCACCTCGTCTCACCTAGTAGCACCCCTGAACCGTCGCAGAATGCTTCGCGGCGGCAGGAAGAAAGGACACACCATGCTTTGGAGAGGTTTCCAGAAGCCCAAGCGTCTCGCCGTCGACAGCGAATCCCTAACCAACAACTACGGCAAGTTCTCCGCGCAGCCGTTTGAGCGCGGGTTCGGCACCACCATCGGCAACGCGCTGCGTCGCACGCTGCTCTCGTCCATCGAGGGCGCTGCCGTCACCGCCGTCAAGATCGAGGGTGTGCTGCACGAGTTCCAGTCGATCACCGGCGTCGTCGAGGATGCGACCGACATTATCCTCAACCTGAAGCAGATTCCGTTCAAGCTCAACGGCGACGGCCCCAAGGCCCTGTACCTGCACGCCGACCAGCCGGGCGTCGTCACCTCGGGCATGATCGAGGCCGACTCCGACGTCGAAATCCTCGACCCCGATGTCTACATCTGCACGGTCAGCGAAGGCGGACGCATCGACATGGAGATGCGCCTCAAGCGCGGCCGTGGCTATGTCTCGGCCGACAAGAACTTCGACTCGGACCTCGGCATCGGCTTCATCCCGGTCGACAGCGTTCACTCGCCTGTCCGCAAGGTGAACTACCTCGTTGAGGCTGCACGTCTCGGCCAGATCACCGACTACGACAAGCTCACGCTGGAGATCTGGACGAACGGCACGGTTCTTCCGGCCGACGCGCTCGGTCTCTCGGCCAAGCTGCTCAAAGACCACATGAACATCTTCATCAACTTCGAAGAGGAGATGGAGACGGGTGGTCTTGCGGACCACGACGGCCCGGCGATCCGCAACGAGAACCTGAACCGTTCCGTTGAGGAGCTCGAGCTTTCGGTGCGCAGCTACAACTGCCTGAAGAATGCCAACATCGCGACCATCGGCGAGCTGATCCAGAAGACCGAGGCCGAGATGCTGAAGACCAAGAACTTCGGCCGCAAGAGCCTCAACGAGATCAAGGAAATCCTTGCTCAGATGGGTCTCTCGCTGGGCATGAAGATCGACGAGAACGGCAACCCGGTCCCGGGCCCGACCTCCGTACTCCCCGCCGCGACGCTCGCCGCCAGCTACGGTGCGTTCGACGACGAGGACGAAGAGGACGAGGACTTCGAGCCCATCAACGAGACCGAAACCTTCTAGGTTCGGCCCGCCCACTTCGGTGCCCATTCATCGCGTAGCCGCATCGCGCGATGAGTGGGCCACCACCAACCATCGGCAGACCGACCGACGGCATAAGCCGGGTCGAAGGAGATCACCATGCGCCACCGTAAAGGCGGATTCAAGCTGGGTCGTAACACCAGCCATCGCCGCGCCCTGCTTCGCAACCTCGTCACCTCCATCGTCATCAACGACCGCGTTCACACCACCGTGACCAAGGCCAAGGCCGCCCGCCCGTTGGTTGAGCGCATGATCACGCTCGGCAAGAACGGCAGCGTCCACGCCCGCCGGCAGGCGCTCGCGTACCTGATGACCGCTGAATCCGTCGACCGCCTCTTCGCGACCGTCGCTCCGCGCTACGCCGACCGTAATGGTGGCTACAGCCGCATCATTCGCACCGGCCCCCGCAAGGGCGACGCCGGCGAGATGGCCTACATCGAGTTGCTTAGCGCCGAGAAGGAGCTGAACGAAAAGGCGGAGAAGCGCGCCGAGGCCGCTGCGAAGCGCCGCGAAGCTCTCCAGAAGCAGCTCGACGAACACAGCGCCGTCGCCGATGGCAGCGACCCGAACGCCCAGCCCTAAGTCGTCATGCTGGACCCGCATTACTAAAAGGCGCGCCACACGGCGCGCCTTTGCACATCTCGCACTGCGCTAAACTGGCAGTACCGCATGTCCATTCCTTAGTCATCTTAAGAACTGGTGGAGTAACGAACTCCACGTGTAAGAACCGCCGTCACTCCATCGCCAGCATGAACGACTCCATCTCGCCCAGGCACCTTCGCTCCAAGCCTCTCCATCGCGAGATCGAGCTCGACTTCATACGCGGCATTGCGATCCTGATGGTGATGGACTTCCACACCAGCGGCTCCCCGTTCCGGCCGCTCTTCCTCTGGCTCGGCTACCAGGATCACATCGGCGTTCTTGGTGTCGACATCTTCTTCGTCCTCAGCGGCTTCCTCGTTGGCGGACTGCTGATGAAGGAGTGGAAGGTTCGCCGCGGTATCGACGGCAAGCGCTTCCTCATCCGCCGCGGGTTCAAGATCTGGCCACAGTACTACTTCTATCTCGCCGTGATGATCCTCAGCGGACACCGCACGGTTCGTGTGCTCTGGGGAAATCTCCTCAACATCCAGAACTATGTCGGCGGCGTCGCGCATACGTGGAGCCTCGCCGTTGAGGAACACTGCTATCTGCTCCTTACGCTCTGCATGGTCATCGCCGCGCGCCGCAAAGTGTCTGTTCGAGGCCTCTTTTATTTCCTCTTTACGGTTTGCGCGCTCGAGATCCCCTTCCGTTATTGGCTTGTGACCCACGGGCATCTCGTCTTTCTTCCCACGCATGCCCGCCTCGACAGCATCGGCGACGGCGTCCTGCTCGCAATGCTCTACCACTTCGCTCCGGAGCGATTTGATCGTCTGCGCTCGCTCACGTGGTTCTGGCTGCTCTGCCTCATCGTCGGGCTGTTCGTCTATCGCGGCCGCTTCGACTCCCGCTACATCCTCGCGCAGACGCACGATGCCGCCACACTCATCGCGATCTCGACCCTGATGCTGCTCTACCGTCCGCTCCCCGCGGGCCGCACTCACAACTGGCTCTATCGCGCGGTCGCCTGGATCGGCGTTTACTCCTACGGGATCTATCTCTGGCACCCCTCGGTCATCGAACCGACCGAGGCATTCTTTGCCAGCCATCCGATCATGCCCTTTTGGGTGTCGACCATCCTCGTCCGCGCCGCTGAGATTGGTATCGGCGTCCTCACCACACGACTGTGCGAGATTCCCGCGCTTCGTCTCCGCGACCGTCTCTTCCCCCGCCGGATCGACACGCCGGTCGGCCTGCCGGCGCTCGAGGAGGCGCCAGACGCCGCCACGGCCCATCTCTGAGGTCTCCGTCACTGCGCTACACTAACCTCGGATGCCCATCGTTGAACTCCGCAACATCCGCAAGGTCTACGACACGAAGGTCGCGGTCGATGATCTTTCCCTGACCATCGAACCCGGAACCATGTTCGGCCTGCTCGGCCCCAACGGCTCGGGCAAGACCAGTTCTATCCGCATGATGATCGGGATGACCGTGCCCGACTCCGGGACCGTCAGTCTCTTCGGCCAGCCCTTCTCGCGCACCGTGCTCAACCGCGTCGGCTATCTGCCGGAAGAGCGCGGCCTCTACAAGAAGATGAAGGTGCTCGATCAGCTCACCTTCCTGGGCCAACTTCATGGCCTCGGAGAAGCCGCTTCGCGCAAGCGCTCCCGAGATTGGTGCGAGCGCCTCCAGATAACCGAAGCCATCGACAAGAAGACCGAAGAGCTCTCCAAAGGCATGCAGCAGAAGATTCAGTTCATCGCCGCGCTGCTGCATGAGCCCGAGCTCGTCATCATGGATGAACCCTTCAGCGGCCTCGATCCCGTCAATGCCGAGCTGCTCATGAGCACCCTCGTCGAGCTCCGCGCACAGGGCAAGGCTGTGCTCTTCTCTACGCACCGCATGGACCAGGTCGAAAAGCTCTGCGACGCGATCGCGCTCATCTATCAGGGCAAGCTCGTCCTCTCCGGCTCCATGCGCGAGGTCAAATCGCGTTATCCGCGCAACCACGTCCAGGTTGTCTTCACAGGCGACGACAGCTTTCTGCGCAGCCGCTACGTGGCCGACGCCCGCAACTACGCGGGTATCGCCGAGATCACGCTTCGCTCGCCCGAAGACGCACAGCCGCTGCTCGTTGAGGCCGTCTCACGCGGTACAAACATCACGCGCTTCGAGGTCATCGAGCCCACGCTCGAAGAAATCTTCATAACCACCGTAAAGGGAACGCCCGAGTTCGCCGAGGCCGGAGGCAAAGTTCATGCATAACGTCTGGCTCATCGCCAAGCGCGAGTACATGGAGCGCGTGCGCACACGCGGCTTCATCCTCGCCACCGTCCTCATCCCCTGCCTGATGGCTGCGCTTATCGGCGGCAGCGCCTACTTCATGTCGCGCACCAAGACCAACTCCCACATCGCTGTCGTTACCTCCGACAAAGCCCTGGGTCAGGACATCAAGCGTCAGCTTGAAACCGGCAAGAACAGCGAGATGACGGTCGACCTGATGGAACCGTCTGCGGCAACGCAAACCGGCCTCGACACCCAACTGCACACGCATAGTGCGCAGCTTGCGGGCTATCTGTGGATCACCCCGTCCGCGCAGACCGGTGATCGGCCGCACTTTGCCTATCACGCACGTTCTGCTGGGGACATCTCCACGGAAGACGCCATCGAGCGTGGTGTAAACGCCGTGCTCACGCGCGAGGGCCTGCTCAGCCATGGCCTTACCGGCGCACAGATTGACGAGATCACTGCCCCCGTCGACATCGACACCAGCGCCAGCGGCAATACAACCGTTGCCTTCTTCATCGCCTACGGCTTCTTCTTCCTGATGTACATGGTCATCATGCTCTACGGCATGAACACGGCCCGCAGCATCATCGAGGAGAAGTCCAGCCGCGTCTTCGAAGTACTGCTCGCCACCATCAAGCCCGACGAACTGCTAGCCGGCAAGATCATCGGCGTCGGTGCGGTGGGCGTCACGCAGGTAGCCGTCTGGATGATCGCCGCCTCGGTGCTGGCGTCCAGTGGTATGGCCGCGCACCTCGCCGGCAACAGTGGCGGCAGCGTGCACGGTCTCCTCAGCGCCTCGCAAATGGGCTTCTTCGTCCTTTACTTCATCTTCGGCTTCGCCCTGTACTCCTCCATCGCCGCCGCGCTCGGCGCCATGACTAACTCGGAGCAGGAGCTCCAGCAGCTCAACCTGTTCCTCGTGCTTCCGCTGGCCTTCTGCATGGTCATGCTGGCTCCTACTGTCCGCGCGCCAGACTCCACGCTCGCGCAAGTCATCTCGCTCATCCCGTTCTGCTCACCTCTGCTGATGAACTTCCGCACTGCACTCACCAATGTTCCCGCGTGGCAGATCATTCTCTCCATCGTGTTGATGTCGCTCACGATCGGAGTCGTCATCTGGATCTCCTCGCGCATCTACCGCGTCGGCATCCTCATGTACGGCAAGCGCCCCAACCTGCCCGAGATCATCCGCTGGCTACGGTACAGTTAGCCGCAGGCCTCGCCTGAAGCGCATGGAGATCGACCTCGCTCAGCTCGACAGCAGCGCAACCGGCAGCGATCTCCTTCGCGCACCCATCTGCATCATCGGTGGCGGCATCGCCGGTCTCACGCTCGCACACAAACTGGTCATGCTCGGCCACGAGGTCCTGCTCCTCGAAGCCGGAGGCCACGCATCCGACTCCTTCGGGCCGGTTCAACAGGCAGGGAGTCCTCACCCCGGCACGTCAGAGCCTCGTCCCCGCGCACTCGGCGGCACCTCGCTCACCTGGGGCGGCCAGCTTCTCCCATTTCCGCAGGACAGCGCATGGCCAATTTCAACTACTGACCTGACGCCCTTCACCGCTGAAGCCGAATCACTCCTCGCCGTCGACTCGCTGCCTTATGATGCTGCGACGTTCTTCACGAAGCTCGAGCAGCGCACACCAGCACTCCTAAACGAGCTTCCACAGCTCGACGCCTCGCTCTCGAAATTTGCTCCCTTCTCGCACCGCAACCTTGCGCACACTCTCGGCGAAAAGCTCCGCGCCCACGGTAAAGCCCGCATCATTTTCCACGCGCAGGTCGCCGAACTCCTCCTCACCTCGACTCGTGACCGCATCGAAGCAGTCCTCGTCCGCGCGTCTTCCGGCCAGACTCACCGCATCCAGGCCGGCCACTTCATCCTCGCCGCCGGAACCATCGAAACGGTCCGCCTTCTGCTCGCCTCGCGATCGGTTGCCCCCGAAGGCATCGGCAACCAGAACGACCAGGTCGGCCGCAACTTCCACGACCACCTCACCGTCACCGCCGCTACACTGCGCGAGCCCGCTCGCTCGCAACTTCTCGCCGCGCTCCGTCCCTGGATCTACCGAGGCACGCTGCACAGTCTCAAGCTCACTGCCTCATCCGAGCTCCAACGCAACTTCAACCTCACGCCCATCCTCGCGCACCTCACCATCGACGAGCCCGACAACTCCGGCATCGGCGCGCTCCGCACTCTCCTCCGCGCGCGGCAGCAAAACAACTTCGCTTCAACGCTGGGAGAAACCCTGCCCCAACTCCCACATACATTTGCTGACGCCGCACGCCTCGCGCTCGCAGCCCGCATGCAACGCCGCCGCTACGTCTCGCCACGCGCCAACGTTCAACTACGCCTCAACGCCGCACAACGCACACCCTCAGCCTCACGCATCACGCTCTCGCCCGACCTCCAACCCATCCTCGATTGGCGCATTGATCCCGTCGAACTCTCCACTCTCCGCACCTTCACTCAACACCTCCGCGCACATCTCAATGCCGACGGCCTCGACTGGAACCCATCGCTCCTCACACCTGATTCCGCCACTCCCATTCCCGGCCTCGACGACGCACGTCACGCCATGGGCGGCGCCACGATGGGCACCGACCCACACACCAGCGTCGTCGACCCCAACCTCCGCGTCCATGGCCTGCGCAATCTCTTCATCGCCTCCGCCGCCATCTTCCCCGACGGCTCGCCCCAGCTCCCCACGCTTCCGTTGATGGCTCTCACCCTCCGACTCGCGCAACACCTCCACCAGCAGCGCTAGCACAACAGCTACACTCATCCTCGTGCCTGTCTTCACGCGCAAGCAGCGACTTCTGCTCGCCATCATTCCGCCGCTCGCCGCACTGCTCATCCGCGCACTCGGCGCGACACTGCGCTACCGCGACATCAACGCGCTCGACGCCTCGGGCGAGCGCGTGCCCGTCGGCATTGAAATCCCTGGCCCAGTCGTCTTTGCCTTCTGGCATCGCACGCTCCTCGTGTGCGCGCATCGCTTCCGCAACAAACAGATCGCCATCCTCATCTCGCCATCGTTCGACGGCGAACTTATCGCCCGCACCGTCGCTCTCCTCGGCTTCCATCCTGTGCGCGGTTCCTCCTCACGAGGCGGCGCTTCCGGCCTGCGCGCAATGGCTGACGCTTACAACCAAGGCTGCCGCTGCGCCTTCACCGCCGACGGCCCGCGCGGTCCCAACATGGTTGCCAAACCCGGCCCCGTCCAACTCGCCCAACTCACCAACGCTGCCTGGATCGGCGCTTACTACGCTCTCCCCAATCGTCGGTGGGAACTCAACTCCTGGGACCGCTTCATGATCCCGAAGCCGTTCTCCACCGTCACCTTCGCCTGGCCCGCGCACGTTGCTGTCGATCTGACCGCTGTTCAACACGCCCTCGACGAAGCCGTTCGCATGACCAAACCCAACGCCTGATCCGTATCATGCTCGTCTCTGACTTCCACTACGACCTCCCGCCTGAGCTCATCGCCCAGCACCCGCCTGCCATGCGTGGCGCATCCCGCATGCTCACGCTCTCACGCAGCACCGGCGTCTTCGCCGACCATCTCTTCACTGATCTGCCACAACTTCTCTCGTCCGGCGACCTCCTCGTCCTCAACAACTCCCGCGTCCTTCCCGCGCGCCTCTACGCCACACGCGCCGGCCTTCACACGCAACACAACTCGCCTGAGCCGACAGGCCTTATCGAGGTTCTCCTCGCCGAACACCTCGCCAATCCGGAAGGTCACAACGACTGGCGTGCCCTCGTCCGCCCCGCAAAAAAAGTTCAACCCGGCGAGACGCTACACTTCGCCGCAGCACCCGGCGATGCTCCGCTCCTGCACGCCACTGTCCTTTCCACCGGCGACTTCGGCGAGCGCACACTCCGCTTCGCTCCCACTCCCGACTTCATCTCCATCGTCGAGCGCATCGGCCACATGCCGCTGCCGCCCTACATCCACCGCGACAAACACCAGCCAGACGCCGCCGAAGATCGCGAGCGCTACCAAACCATCTACTCACAGCAGTCAGGCTCTGCCGCCGCGCCCACCGCCGGCCTGCACTTCACTCCGGAGATTCTCTCCGCGCTCACCGCGCGCGGCATCGAGATCGCCTACGTCACACTGCACGTCGGCCTCGGAACCTTTCAGCCGGTGCGTGTCGCAGACACGCGCGAGATCCACCTGCACTCCGAGTCCTACACGCTCCCCGCCGAAACAGCACAGGCACTTAACAACGCATATCGCGCAGACCGCCGCATCCTCGCCGTCGGCACCACCACGACCCGCACACTCGAGCATCTGGCCCGCACCTTCGAATCCACACACGGCCCACTCTCGACGGCGAATCCACTCGCGCTCCAGCCCCACTCCGACAGCACGAGCCTCTTTCTCTCACCCGCCCCGGACGGCGACGCCAACTTCAAGCTCGTCCGCGGCCTCCTCACCAACTTCCATCTGCCCGAGTCCACCCTGCTCATGCTTGTCAGCGGCTTCGCGGGAAGGGAATCGGTGCTTCGCGCCTATGCACATGCGGTTGCCGCGCGCTACCGCTTCTTCAGCTACGGCGACTGCATGCTCATCACCTAGTGCTCAGTGCTTCTGCAGACGATCCTGAAATTGCTCAATCAGCGAATGCACAGTCGCGGGCCACGGCCTGTCCGGCTTCCCCGTGTAGGTCTCCGCCCACAGCAGCGTTCCGCGCGGCGTCCCGGGCGATGAAGCATAGATTCGCAACGTCGCCAGCGGCTCACCCGCAGGCCCAATATGCATGCCCGTCGACTGCATCGGAATCAGCAGAAAGGTCAGATCGCCCAGTTGGTCCTCCGGCGCGACGGCCTTCCCCAGCTCTCCCGCCAACTCCCGCAACTGCTTCGCTGTAAACCGATCAAGCTGTTGCGTCTCGACCGCCACCGTGTGCGCCCTATCCAGCCGTTGCACAAACGCATCCCAGTTGCACGTGTACAACTGCTTCTCCAGGGTGCACCCTGCCTCATTCGCACCCTGTGCTCGCGCCACCCCACCTGCGGCAACCAGCGCTCCCAGCATCACGACAACGCAGCCCATCCGATAGCCCGACATACCTGCACTTTAGCGCAAACGCCGCGCCTTTTACAGCTCAGTGGGACGCGCCAGGTGGCGCCTGTTCCGGCGGAACCCTTGTGCTGTGCAGAAATCTCACCCTCCACACATTGCCGTCCCACCGCATCACCGCGGACTCCAGCCATGTCATGCTGGTCATCGTTCCGTCGGGCTGTTTGATCGATCCCTTGTTCACATACGTCACCCACGCGATGTCGCAGTTCACATGCGCCTGGGGTTCTGTCACGCTCCAAATAAATCGGTAGCCCTTCACGTGGTACTGCTTGATCGTGTCCATCAGCGCATCGCCATCGAAGCGTTTGCCGTTGTCATAGGCATAAAAGTCCTTCGTTGTGGCCGCGTGAAACCTGTCCAGATCATCGCGTTGTGCGGCTGAAAACATCTGCTCCAGCGTCTTGACGATTGCAACCTCGTCATCCGCCCGTGGAGCCCGCGCCGCACTCTCCTGCGCTCCCGCGGCCAATACCGGCATCAGCATCAACAGGCCCGCACACCAAATGGTCATCCGTCTGCGCACGCGTCACCTCGGTTGGGAGATTCCGTAGATTCCAAAGCTTCGTGCAGTCATTCTCGCCCACGCCGCCCCACTCGTCGAGCGACACGTCTGGGCCGTACCATCAATTCATGCCTCGCGCGTCCCAGTCCGGAACCTCCGCCAAGCCGCCCATCTACCTGCTCGACACCATGGCGTTCATCTTCCGCGCCTATCACGCCATGCAGCGCTCGCGCCCCATGTCCACGCGCACCGGCATTCCCACCGCGGCCACGTACGTCTTCGTCAACATGCTCAACAAGCTGCGCAAGGACTTCAACCCCGAATATCTGGCAGCCGTCTACGACGTCGGCGCTCCCGTTCACCGCGACACACTCGCGCAGCAGCTCAAGGACGTCAAAAAGTTCAACATCAAGACGCAACAGTTCGAAGCCACCGAGTACGCCGGCTACAAAGCCAACCGCACAGAGACCCCGCCCGACCTCATTCAGCAGCAACCCTACATCCGCCGCGCGCTCGAAGCCTTCCGCATCCCCATCCTCTACTACGAAGGCTACGAGGCCGACGACGTCATCGGCACACTAAGTTGTCAGCTGTCGGCTCTCGGCCATCACGTCTACGTCGTCTCGTCCGACAAGGACATGATGCAGCTCGTCAACGAGAACGTCTCCATCCTCAACCCGACGAAGGACAACCTGATCCTCGACCCCGCCGGCGTCGAGAGCACACTCGGCGTCCCACCGCAGCGCGTCATCGATGTTATGTCCCTCCGCGGCGACTCCGTCGACAACATCCCCGGCGCCCCTGGCGTCGGCGACAAAGGCTCCGTCGAACTCATCCAGCAATTCGGCACTGTCGAAGCCGCGATGGACGCCGCCGTTGCAACCCCCGACGCCATCAAGCGCAAGACCTACCGCGAATCGCTCGCTAACAATCGCGACAATATCCTGCTCTCCAAAGAGCTCGTCACCATCCACACTGCAGTGCCCATTGAAGCCGACCTCGACGCGATGCGCACGCAACCCGTCGACAGCTCCGCCGCGCGAGCTCTCTTCACCGAACTTGAATTCACCACGCTGCTCAAAGAACTGGCCCCAGCGACCGACACAACGCCGACGAGCTACACCCTCAACGCCACCGCCGACGATCTCGCGCGACTTCTCAACGAAGCCCGCCAAGAAAATCACCTTGCACTCGCTCTTGCCGCAACCGCACAGGCCATCGCAGAAGAGTCTGCCGCCGAGCCTACCGACCCGAACGCCAACCCTGACATCGAAACCGAGCCCGAACCCGAGCAGCCGCAAACGATGTCCCTCTTCGGCACTTCCGGCCCCGACACAACTGTGGGTGCCCCATCTTCGCCGACAGCTTTATCGTCGGCTAAGGTGGACTCAACCAGCGACGCTGACCCCGCCTGTCGCCTCGGCATCTCCGTCACTGCGACCCACGCGATCGAAGTCTCCCTCGACACACCTGGCCTGCGCGAAGCTCTCACTGACGCAACCCTCCCCAAGCAGGTTCACGACCTCAAGGCCATCCTTCGCGCCCTCGAGCCCCACAACGTCACCCTCGCCGGCCCCATCACCGACGTCATGCTCGAGAGCTACCTCCTCAACCCCACCCACGGCTCGCACACGCTCGTCGACATCGCCGCGCGCACCACTAGCCTCGCGCTCTTACACCAGCCCACCAAGGAAAATCCCAACGACCCGAAGCGTCTGCCTGAAGCCGCCTCCGCGGTCGCTCGCCTCGTCGCCGTCCTCACCGAGCAACTCGCCGAAGCCGCACCCACCGAGCACCACATCCCAGCCGACCAACCGGAACTCGGCGGCGCCGTCACAACCGAAATGCTCTTCGCAGACGTCCAAAAGCCCGCAAAGAAATCCGCGAAGAGATCCAAAACACAAACAAACCAGTCAGCAACCCTCAACGAGCACTCCACACTCACCGACGTCTACAACGCCATCGACCTCCCACTCGTCCCCGTGCTTCTCCGCATGGAGCAGACCGGCGTCCGCGTCAATCTCGACATCCTCCGCGAGCAGTCCACACGCCTCGGCGTCCAGATCGACGACCTCGCCGAGCGCATCTATGCCGCAACCGCCGGAGCTACGGGTGTAGCCCATCGCTTCAACATCGCCAGCCCCAAGCAACTCGGCGACGTCCTCTTCAACAAGATGAATCTCCCCAAGCCGCTCAAGTACGGCAAGGGCAAAGTTATCTCCACCGCGCAGGACATCCTCGAAGACCTCGCGCAACATCACGAAGTCCCCGCACTCGTCCTCGAGCATCGCCAGCTCTCCAAGCTCAAAGGCACTTACCTCGACGCACTGCCGCTCCTCGCCGACGCCAACCAGCGCATCCACACGACCTTCAATCAAGTCGGCACCGCCACCGGCCGCCTCTCATCAACGAACCCGAATTTGCAGAACATCCCCATCCGCACCGCCGTCGGCCGCGAAATCCGCGCAGCCTTCATCGCCGCGCCCGGCAACCTCCTCATGTCCGCCGACTACTCGCAGATCGAGCTCCGCCTCATGGCGCACTTCTCCCAGGACCCACTCCTCCTCGACGCCTACCGCACCGGCAAGGACATCCACACGCTCACCGCCGCCGAGGTCTTCGAGGTCGACCCCGTCACCATGAGCAAAGAGACCCGCGCCCGCGCCAAGGCCGTCAACTTCGGCATCGTCTACGGCATCTCGCCCTTCGGCCTCGCCGCGCAACTCAACATCGACCAGAAAACCGCGCGCGCCTACATCGACCGCTACTTCGAGCGTTACAGTGGCGTGGCGAAGTTTATCGAAGCCACACTGGATCAAGTGCGCCGCAAGCAATCCGTCTCGACCGCCTTCGGCCGCATCCGCCCCATCCCCGACATACAGTCGCGCAACCCCAACCAGCGCGGCTTCGCCGAGCGCACCGCCGTCAACACACCGTTGCAGGGCACCGCAGCCGACCTCATCAAGCTCGCTATGATCCGCATCGACGCCGAGATCACCCGCCGCAAGCTCAAATCCGTCATGACCCTCCAGGTCCACGACGAACTCCTCTTCGACGTTGCGCCTGAAGAAGCCGACGAGATGACCGAGCTCGTCCGCACTCAGATGGAATCCGCCGCCGACTTTAGCATCCCCATCGTCGCTGACGTCGGCCTCGGCCAGAACTGGCGCGACATCAAGTAGCAACGGCCCGCTCCGCAAAAAAGAATCGCCGCCCCGAAAGGCGGCGATCTTTTTAAAACTCGACAGCGGTTACCGCTTCATCCGCCGACGAAGTGTCCCAACCAGTCCCAGCAACCCGGTTCCAAGCAGCGCAAGGCTGCCGGGCTCGGGCGTTTGAGGGGTAACCGGGACATTGCTGGTCAGGGCGATGCTGGCGGCTACTTCATCCTGGTCGGCGTAAAAGATTTCGACATCGTGAGTACCCGCCCCCAGCGGGCCCGAGGTAAAGGAATTAAGAGTGTTTCCAATCGCTTGAATTCCTCCCAGGCCTCCGATGTATGTCCCGTCGACGAAGATGAATGCATCATCATCTGCGGCGATGGACATGGTGAAGGTGCCGGGAGCACCCAGGGTGAACTGCCCCGAGAGAATGGCCGTCTCCTCAAACCCATCCTGGTTTGTGGTGCCACCTGAGTTATCAGGGAACATGTTCGTTGGGTGAGTGGGATCGGTGCTCACATTGAACGAAGTGTTGGTGCCTGTATAGGTCACCGTGTTCACGCCATAGGTACCCGGTGTCCACCACTCGATAGCGCCGCCCCCACCGAGATCATTCGGTCCGACGACCGTTCCGCTGAGGTTATCGTGCCCCGAGTTGTACACCGGCATTCCGCCAAGCAGACCAGACATGACCTCGTTGTCCGAGTCGGTACCCGTCGGAACGTTGCCTGTATGGAAGTCCGAGTTCGATGCACTCGACGTCGAAACCTTGAAGAATGTGGCGGTGAAAGAATCTGCCGAAGCCGGCGCAGACACAGCGAGCATCCCGACAAAAACCCCGGCGGCCACAAGGACTTTGCCCCCCAGGCCCCCAGCCAGATAAGAAAACTTCATAGTAGTGCTCCTTAGAAATCCTGATCTTCCCCGAACTTTGGCCCGTCTACCGGCTTCCACAAAGCCTCTCTCATGACCGCGAATAGGGCTCCGCTGCCGCTCGACGATCATCGTGGCCCACAACAACGCGAAATCCTTCAACTACTCACGGGGGATATACCTCCCATCAAGCATCTGAAGGGCCATTCGCCGATGCGCAATCCCCCCAAAATTCCCCCAAAATCGGTCGAAATAGGACCGAAGTGCAAAATATTGCAATGCGTCGGAATGGGATTTTCACCAAACGCAGGATCTTAGCGACTTTTCCGTGCGACCGAGCGTTGCGATTCATCCGCATTGCCGCGCATTGGGGGCACTAGAGACAAGGTTGACGCTGAACCCCGAAGCGACTACCGTTCTTCGCACCGGGACCCCTCAACTCCATTTCTCGTCAGGTGAGCCATGATCCTCTCCTGGTTTCGCCGCGCCTTGCGTTCCGCGCTCTTCCTCATCCTCGCCACCTGCGCGCTCGCTGTTGTCGCGCAAACGCCCAACCCCGCGTACCTCGCGGATATGCCCTCTGTCGACCGCGTCAAGGCGCAGATTCAGGGCAAAGATCCGACTGATACCGCCGCCCGCCAGGTCGCCGTCTTCACTTATCTCCAGCAGTACATCCAGCGCATCGCCTACAACAAGAACCCCCGCGCGCCGTATACGCCGGACGAGTCCCGCATCGTCGGCCTCTATTATGCCGCCGCGCTCCAGATCACGAACGACTACAACAAGTCCCGCACACCAGCCGAAGCCAAGACCTTCGACATGCTTCAGTTCAACTACACGATGAACAACGCCAACGATTGGATCAAAGGCCTCATCGGTCCGCAGACCGCCAGCGCGTATCAGGGTGCGGCTAACCAGCTCGCCGCGCGCCAGAAGGCCCACATCGACTCCATCAATCACGCGAATGAGGAAGCCAAAGCCGCCGCTGCGTCCTCTGTGTCCGGTGCCGGAGGCAACACGAATGATCCTACCGCCCTCGCCGCGCGCCGCTGTGCCGAGCTCGGCGGCACGACCGGCGGCTGCGCTACCAAGTCCTTCGGCCAGGGCCTCATGGCCATGTTCGGCGGTGAAGAGCTCAGCAATCAGGTCGAGTCGGTTCAGAACGTCGGCGTCTACCTCAGCGGCATCTATCACAATCCCAGCACCTCTACACAGCTCAGCTTCGGCCTCAACTCGGCACAACTCACTGGCTGCGGCAAACTGGTGGCGGACGATCGCGCCTACAACCTGCAACGCACTCCATCCGGCGTGAGGGTCACCGTCGCGAATGAACCTGCACCCATCGCCCTCGCTCTTCGTCCTGACGGCTCGCTCATTGGCCCCGGAGCCGCGGACGTCAAAGGTCGAATCATCACCGGCTACAGCACCAAAACCACGACACTCGTGCACCAGGACGGTTCAGAGGCCTCGGGCTGCAACGGCGCCTACGGCAGCTGTAGGACGACCACCTCGACACCGCAGTACGCCCCCGCGACGGCGCGCTGCAATATTGCCACTCTCGCTCCGCCCGCGCAGGCACCTGCCAAAACAGGGGCCGCCGCGGACGATGGCAGCATGTTAGGTGGACTCATAGGCTTCGCCAGCACTGTCGTTACCATTGCGGAACCCGGCCTTCGCATGAACGGAAAGTTCGCCAGTCCCACAGGTCTCCTGCTCGACTTTGAGGGAGATGGCGTCATCCTCGATTGCGGCCGCGCCCACATCAAAGCACCCTACACCGTTCAAAATCTCCCCGGCGAGTTCCGCATCACCGTCAACAATCCAGGCGCTCCCTTCACGCTCACGCTGGCCCCGGACACCACACTGCACGGCTCCGGCTCAACCACCGTCAATGGACGCCTCTTCGCATCCATCGACAACAACGGCCAGACCAGCTTCCGTCCCATCTCGGCCGCCTGCAGCGTCAATACCTTCACCTCCAAATCTCCCGCTGAGTACAAGGCGCTCATCACCAACCCGCCCGCACCGGGACGCTGACAGTCCGCGGATTGCACAAGCACCGGATTTCTCATCTAAGCTGGATAAGAGATCACGATTTCGCAGGAGAACGACGTGCCCAAGACGACTGAATCCAAGACGACTGAATCCAGCTTCACACGCAAGCAGCTCATCGCCGCCCTCAACGAAGACCTCTCACGCGAGTTCCAGGCCATCATCGCGTACGTGAACTACTCGCAGGTGCTCAAGGGCGCCGCCTACATGAATATCGCCGGCGAGCTCGAGGTTCACGCCAAGGAAGAGCTCGACCATGCGCTCAAAGTGTCCAACGCCATCGACTACCTCGGCGGCATGCCATCGGTCACACCCAAACCCGTCAAGACCTCCGAGAAGGCCGAAGACATGCTTCGCTTCGATCTCGAGAATGAGCGAGTCACCATCGCCAACTATCGCCGCCGCGTCAAGCAGGCCGACTCTCTCAACGAGTACGCCATCGCCGAAACCATCCGCGAGATTCTCCTCGACGAGCAGGATCACCTCACCGCCCTTGCAACCGCCCTCGGCATCGATCCTCCCGACCCCGGCATCGCCGACTAACTCGCAAAACGCCGGACTGTGCTTGACATCGCCTGTAAAATAAAACTAGAGGATCCTTCAAAACCCGGCGCGCGCCGGGTTTTGTTCTCTGTGCTCACGCCGACCCTAAGCCTTCTCTTTTGAAGATTTTGCAGGCCTCTGATTAGATAAAATCAATGTTTTCAAGACTTTGGAACTTTGGCGTAAGATTAGGTCCACCCCTAACTCCAATGGTCTGAAGACTTTGCGCAAAAAGTGACGGGGGGAGGGGTATCTCGTGGCGGGACGATATCTCCACTCCATCCTGGTATCTGACATAATTGGTGGCTCTAAGAAAAGCGATACCGGAGTAGGTTTATGAAGCTAAGTTCCGGAACACTCGCCCTTATCTCGTTCGCGCTCTGCCTTTCCGTCCACGCGCAGGACACTGCAAACCCAGTACCCCCCGCGGCTCAACCGGCCAGTGTCGCCGCAAATTCCATTAACACAGTCGGTCTCTCCAACATCCGCATCGTGCGCCTGAGTGAGGTGCGTGGCAAAGTCGACATCGATCGCCACATCGGGCGCGGGTATGAAGAGGCCTTCGCCAACGTGCCCATCACCGGCGGCACGAGGCTTCACACCGATGTCGGCCTTGCAGAGGTCGAGTTCGAAGACAACAGCACACTTCGTCTCACGCCGGACACTGAAGTGGAGTTCACGCTTCTGAAGCGAGCCGCGACAGGTTCGACCATCTCTGAGATGAATGTGTTGCACGGCATGGTCTACGCCAGCCTCGCCAACACGAAGGGCAACACCTTCACGATTGCTGCCGGCAAAGCGTTGGTCGCGATGAATCCGTCCAGCCACATCCGGTTCACCGTCGATGGGCTCAACTCCAACATCTCTGTGCTCGACGGATCGGTTGAGTTTACCGATCCCTTTGCGTTGACCTCGACCCTCACTCACAAGAAGTCGCTGGAGTTCGATGCTACCGGATCCAAGCAGCCGGAGTTCGTGAAGATGGAAGAGAGCGCCTTCGATCAGTGGGACAAGAATGGCATCGACTACCAGAAGCAATACTCGTCGCTGCGCTCCTCCGGCGGCACGGGGATGCTTTATGGCACGAGCGATCTCAACTACTACGGCAGCTTCGCCAACATGGGTTGCGGGTCGATGTGGCGGCCATACTTCGCCTCCGCCGCATGGAGCCCCTACGACAATGGTATGTGGGCGTATTACCCAAGCGCTGGCTATTCCTGGGTCTCGCCGTATCCGTGGGGTTGGCTCCCATTCCACTCCGGCAGCTGGGTCAACTGCGGCGGAGCCGGTTGGGGCTGGCAGCCTGGAAACCAATGGAACGGATTGCAGAACATGACTGCCCTCACGCCGGCAGGCGGAGGGAACCGCACGTTGGTCACAGCACCTCTTCCACCGCGAGGTGGCGCGCCCGCAATGGTTCCAGTGAATACTCGGCCGCTTGCCGTCTCGAGCGTCTCCGCTCCGGGCACCTTCACCTTCCGCAAGGACTCAGCAGGTTTAGGCGTGCCGCGTGAAGCCTTCGGCGAGCTGAGGTCCATCTCCTCCGACGTAGCGCACCACGGCCAGGTGAATACTGAGGTCGAGCGCTCCGTCATCGGTCCGTCTCCTGCATTTGCTGGTCGCACCGCAATCGGCAGCAGCGGCAACCCCAACCTCAAGGGCAACAGCAACAGAGGATCATCCTCCGTTTCCCAGGTCTCACCCGGATCGCGTGGCGTGGCCACATTCAGCCGCCCAGGTGCGAACGGTCCTACGAACGGGGACATGAACGCGGGCTGGTCCGGAATGCAGCGCGATGCAATGAGAAATCCTGGAGCGGAGCCCTCTTCGATGTCGCGCCCATCTCCAGGGATGGCGCCGCGTCCGCAAAGCGCTCCGGCAGCGTCGCCGCAGGGCGGCTCGTCATCGTCACAGGCAAGCGCAGGAGGAAGTCGCAAGTAACGGCTGGTTCAGGCAAATCGGACGCGTAAGCAGGCTTCGCGGGTGATACCCTCACCGCAATCCATCTCCTGCGGAGCCCGCATGCGTCTGTTTCGTTCTGTTCTTTCGCTGTGCCTTTGCGTTCTCTTTGTCTCCACCGCCTACGGTCAGGTTCCACAACTCCCCGGTCCGAAGCCCGCCAGCGCAACTCAGCCGATTCCGCTGCCGCCGCCGAACCCAAAGACTCCGCCTCAACTCACCTCCGAGGACGTCACCGCTTTTCTCGACGGCTTCCTTCCGCTTCAACTCCAGCGCGATGATGTCGCCGGCGCGACGATATCGATCTACCAAAACGGCCAGCCGCTCATCCTCAAGGGCTACGGTTACGCGGACTTCAAGAAGAAGACGCCCGTCGATCCGGTCGTCACAACCTTCCGCCCCGGCTCGATCTCGAAGCTCTTCACCTACGTCTCGATGATGCAGCTCGTCGAGCAGGGCAAGCTCAACCTCGACGCCAACATTCAGCAGTATCTCGACTTCAGGATCAACCCCGGCCCCAGCGGCATCGGCGACGCGCCCATCACACTTCGCAACCTCGCCACGCACACCGCAGGCTTCGAAGAGGAGTTGCACGACTTCGGCTCCGATAAATCCGGCAAGCTGCCTCTCAACATCCGCACCTTTCTGATCCGCAACCAGCCGAATCGATACGCCGCGCCGGGTAAGGACCTCGCCTACTCCAACTACGGCATCACGCTCATCGGCTACATCGTGCAGCGTGTCTCCGGCGAACCCTTCGCCCCGTATGTGCAGCAGCACATCTTCGCGCCGCTCGGCATGACACACTCCACCTTCGAACAGCCGCTGCCGAAGGGCTTCATCGCCACCAAGGGTTACATCAACACCTCCAAGGACGATACCGGCTTTGAGGGCGTCACCGAAGTCCCCGCAGGCGGCCTCTCATCTACCGCGGCAGACATGGCCATCTTCGGCCAGATGCTGCTCGGCCACGGCACCTACAACGGCGAGCAGATCCTCCAACCTGCTTCCGTCGCACTATTGCTTACGCCGCAGTTCACCCCCGGCCCTGGCGTCACGCGATGGGACCTCGGCTTCTACGATGAAGATCGCAATGGACTGCGCTTCATCGGGCACGGCGGCGATCTTCTCGCATGCCACTCGCAGTTCTGGATCGAGCCTACGCACGGCCTCTCGTTCTTTATCAGTTACAACTCCCAGGGAGCCGCAGACAAGGCACGTGGTGAACTCTTCAACGCCTTCGTCGATCGCTATCTGCCGGGTTCGCCAAATGCGCACCCCGCATACCTAAAGCTTACCGCGAAGCAACTCGCGCCCTACACCGGCTACTTCCTCAGTTCGCGCCGCGAAGACTCCACGATCTTTCGCCTGGTTGGACTTCAGCCCAGGGAGATCAAAGCGACGAAGGATGGCAACCTCACCATCTCGACGGCGAAGGATTTTTACGGCCATCTCATCGACTTCCATCCCGTCGGCAACGGCTCCTTCTACGACGAGCTGGGCCAGAGCACAATCCACTTCGAACGCGATGCGCACGGCCACGTCGTCGGCTACGCAACACCCGGCCACTCCGACCGCGCTCCGCTGCTTGCGGTGGGCCAGTGGCTGAACGTTCCTCTCGCGATAGCGCTCCTCACCATGCTGCTGCTCGTTATCGCTGCCGTTGTCCGCACCTGGCGACGCCTCTTCCTGCACAAGCGCGCGAAGCTTGCGCCGCAGCCCGGCACCGCATGGGCGACCTTCTCCATGCAACTCGCGGGTTTTGCTGTGCTCGCGCTGCTCATATACATTGCCGTGCTGGTCTCCCATGTCTCCGAGATCACGAACTTCTATCAGATCGGACATCTCGATCCGTGGCTGCGCGCCGAGGTCGCGCTTGCAGTGCTCGTCTTCCTTACGCTGATCTTCGCGTTCCTCAGCAGCCTTCGAATGCTCCGACGTCCACTTCGCTTCATCACGCGGTTGAAATTCACCATCGTGACGCTGTCATGCCTCTATCTCGGCTGGTTCCTGCTGTTCTTCCATCTCACCTCTAATCCGAGTCGGTTCTAACCATGCAGCCCTTGCGCACGCCTGCCATCGTTATCAGCGCCGCCGCTCTCACGCTCATTGCGGTCGCAAGCGTTGCTATCCCCCTGTACGTCATCCGTCCGTTTGTTCCGGAAGATCCGCACGCACTCGCATTCGCTCTGGCCTTGCGTCCGCTCGCTCCATGGATCGCACTGTTCTGCGCGATAATTCTCCTGGTTCTTGCGGCTGCAACGTGGGGTCGCACGCGCCGCGCAGTCCGCGCAGGCTTTGTTGTTGCCGTAATCATTGCGGGTATCAGTCTCGTTGCCGCGCATGTCGACATCTTCGAGCGCATGTTCCACCCGAACCCCGTGCCCTCCTTCGCGCCCGCATCGCAGGCCGCGATCGATCCGGGCGATATGCTGCTCGCCGTCAACCTCAACGGACAATCACGCGCCTACCCAATCCGTTATCTCGGCTATCACCATGTCATCAACGACATTGTCGGTGGCCAGCCCATCGCGATTACCTACTGCACGCTCTGCCATACCGGTCTTGTCTGGAGCCGTATCGTCGATGGCCGCACTCTCTACTTCCATCTCGCCGGGATCAACAACGGCAACGCACTCCTGCGCGACGCCGAGACCTCGAGTATCTGGCAGCAGAGCACTGGCGAGTGCATCTTCGGTCATTTTCGTGGCCGGCGGCTCACGTTGGTCTCTTCGAGCGAACTCACGCTTGCGCTCTGGCGCAACGAGAACCCGAAGGGCACCGTCCTGCGTCCCGACCCGACTGTTGCAGCGCTGTACGATCCTGCGGACTGGGAACAGCACGTCGCTCGCACTCGCGTCGTCGTTGACGTTTCGGCGTCAGGAATCAATCCGCACGAGATCATCTTCGGCGTCAGCACGAACGATCTGCACCGAGCCTACTTTCTGCGCGCTCTGCTCCCGTCAGGTCTTATCCAAGATAGCTTTGGCAGTCCCGCGACGCGCGTTCTGCTTGCACTTGGGCCGGACGACGCTTCCATCCGCGCTTTTGCCCCTGGCGATCTCACCTTCGCGCGCGCGCCGAATCCCGCCGACTCAGCCTTCATGACAGACACAGAGACGGGCAGCACCTGGAACTTTCAGGGATGCGCTGTCGCGGGAAAACTCACAGGCCAGTGCCTCGCGCCTATCGACGGCCACAAATCTTTCTGGTTCGACTGGCTCAACCATTACCGCGACACGAGCATCTACCGGGGCTAGACTCCCAGTTCCGCGCGAATCGCATCCGCGATCGCATCCGCGTGCCGCCGCATAGCCGCTTCGCTCTCTGCCTCGATCATCACGCGCGCCAGCGCCTCGGTGCCTGAGTAGCGAATGACCACGCGGCCCGAGTCCTTCAGTTCGTCCTCTGCCGTACGAATCGCTGAGATCACGGACGGGATTGAGTCGAGCGGCCGCTTCTCGCGCACCTTCACGTTCACAATCACCTGTGGGTAGTTCTTCAAGTCGGCGATGAGCTCGCTCAGTGTCTTGCCTGAACGATGCACGACGTCGAGCACTACCAGCGCGGTCAGCAGACCATCGCCGGTCGTCGCGCGGGCAGGGAAGAGGATGTGACCTGACTGCTCGCCGCCCAGCGACGCTCCGCTCTTCTTCATCTCTTCGAGCACGTACTTGTCGCCTACCGGAGCGCGCAACATCGAGATGCCAGAGCGCTTCAACGCCGCCTCGAATCCCATGTTCGACATCGTCGTTGCAACGACGAGATCTCCGGTGAGTTCGCCACGCGCCTGCAGGTCGCGCGCGCAGGCCAGCATCACCGCATCGCCGTTCACGACGTTGCCGTGCTCGTCTGCAAAGAGGGCGCGGTCCGCGTCGCCGTCGAACGTGAAGCCCAGGGACGCGCCGCGCTTTTTCACCTCCTGCGCGACGACCTCCGGATGCAACGCACCGCAGTTTGCATTGATGTTGCGCCCATCGGGCGACGCATGTGTCACCTCCACCGTTCCCTTCAGCGACTCGAAGAGCTGCGGCGCGATCGCGCTTGCCGCTCCGTTCGCGCAGTCGATGACGACACTGCGATTGTCTAGCGAGATTCCCGGCACAGCACTCAGCAGAAATTGCACGTACTCACGTCGAAACTCCTCCTTCGCCGGTGGCAGTTCCGATCTTTGTTCTCTGACGCTTACGTCTGCAGCCAGAACGCGTTCGATCTCACGCTCGATCTCGAGTTCGACTTCGTCGGGAAGTTTGTAGCCATCACCGCCAAAGACCTTGATGCCGTTGTCCTGCCACGGATTGTGCGAGGCAGAGATAACGATGCCCGCGCTGAAGCCGTGCTTCCTTGCGAGAAATGCAATCGCCGGCGTTGTAATCACGCCCGCGAACTCCGCCTCGGCTCCGCCTTCGCGCAGGCCGCCGATGAGTGTGGATGTGATCCATGGTCCGCTCGCGCGCGTATCCATTCCGAGCACCACGCGCACCGGAAGGCCTGCCTTCCCGAGCTTGCGTGCCAGCGCAACTCCCACCGCGTGAATCGTCCTCGCGTCCAGCGGCGGTTCTCCTGCAACCGCACGAATTCCATCTGTCCCAAACAGCTTTCGCATCCCGCTCTCCATGCCTGAATGTGCTCGTATGATGCTAGCGGATTACTGCGCGCTCTGGGTGCCGGCCCCATAATTTGAAGGGCTCTTAGGGTCTCTAGGTTTTATCGATGACCTTTGCCCGAAGACTGCCTTGATGCAGCCGGGCAGTAATCTGTTCATCCTGCTGCACCTCACGGCTTGCGCGGAGCAACCGTCCATCCGGGCCATACACCAGCGCGTAGCCGCGCTCCAGCACCCGCACAGGGCTCAGCGCGTCCAGCTTCGACTCTGCGCGATCCACCTCAACTCCTCGACTCGTCACAATCGCTTTTGCGATGCCGTTGAGTCGCCCATGCAGGCTCTCAAGTCTTCGCGCGTTGTCACGCAACCGGGCAGCCGGATCCTGCCGCAGCAGTCGCGTCTGCAGTCGGACACTACGGTCATCTGCAGTGCGGAGCCTGCGGGAGATCGCATTGTTCAGATGCAGATCTAACTCATCGAAGCGCTGTGCTCTTCGATCGAATCCGTCGCGCACGCGTCGCAGCACCATCTCTGCACCCAACCGTGACAGCCGTTGTCGAACGCGCAACATCTCGTATCTCTCCGCGCGCACGAGGCGCGACTCCAGCCGCTCGATACGCTCTTCAATGCGATGCTGCGCCGCAGTCACGATCTCCGCCGCAGCGGAGGGAGTCGGCGCATACAGATCCGCTGCCGCGTCAGCTATCGTCGAATCCGTCGCATGACCTACGCCGACGATCACCGGCACACGGCACGTTGCAATCGCGCGTGCCACGCGCTCGTCGTCGAAGCCGTGCAGGTCCTCCCAGCTTCCGCCGCCACGCGCCACGATGACGACATCCGCGCGTTCGGGGTGACGGCTGAACCAGCGCACGCCTGCAGCGACCTCAATCGCGCAGCGCGGCCCCTGTACGGCCGCTGGATAGATCAGCAGATTCACCGCCGCATGCCTGCGCCGGCACACCTTCACGATGTCGCGCAGCGCCGCTCCCTGCACACTCGTCACAATTCCGATGCATTTCGGGAACGGAGGCAGCGGGCGCTTGCGATCGAAGAGTCCTTCGCGGCGCAGACGCTCCTTCAGTTCGCGCACCGCAGCCAGCAAAGCGCCGAGCCCGCGCGGCTCCATCCACTCGGCAATGAGCTGCATCTGTCCACGATTCTCGTAGACGCTGAGTTGACCGCGCAGCCGCACTGCGTCGCCGTCCTTCGGTTGGAAGCGAATCAAGGAGGCCTGTCGCCGGAACATGACAACCGATAACTGTGCTGCCCCGTCCTTCAGGGTGAAATAACAATGCCCCGTCGCGGCGGGGCGCCAATTCGATATCTCCCCTTCCACGATGACCTGCCCATAGCTGCGCTCGAGCACACTGCGCACCTGGTGTACCAACTCAGCGACGCTCCACACACGTGGCTCGAGCGCGGACTCGGTCACCGCCTCCGGCGCCGTGGTCAATTCTGCAGACTGAGCGGGCTCGCCAAGTACAGACACCTCTTCTTGAAGGTCCTCCTGGGGCACCGCGTCAAAGAGGCCCGGCATCTCCGGGCGCACGTCGCCTTTCGTTCTGCCCTTTCGCCGCAGTTCGGCGAGGCTCGGCATACGTTCACTGGAACTCATCGCAAGCTCGAGTTTACGCCGCTCGAGCGCACGCCTTCCGATGTGAGAGCCTCAACTCGCCGCACACAGCGTCTGGTGGCCCAGCAGTTCGCCGGCCTCCTTAAGCAGCACTTCGGGGCGGCACGGCTTACTTAGCAATTTCAAGGGACGTTTCATCCGCAGTGCTTCGAGTTCCACGCTGGCGGCGTTGCTCAGGTAGGCCGTCAACATGATCATCTGGCACTTCGGCAACTCGCTGCTGATAGCGGCAGCCAGTTGCAGTCCATCCTGCCCAGGCATCGTTACATCGCACAGCAACAGCTGCGGGGAGAAGCTCCTTGCTTTGTGCAACGCCTCTGCGGCCGAATAACATGCCTCTGACTCGAAACCGTTAACCACAAAGATCATTCGCAGCGTGTCCGCCACGAGACGATCATCATCGACTACAAGCACTCTCTGTCTCATCTGGAGGTTGATCCTCCTTCCTGTAGCCCGGTGAGAATTACAGAAAATTCAAAAGACAAAATCACGCCGCAACGACTGCTGGACTTCCTTGGGGAAAGTCACTGTAGACTAGACGAACGACGCGCGCACTTCCAGAAAAATCTGCGCATTTTCTCTCTCTTTTTATTGACCG
This sequence comes from uncultured Acidobacteriaceae bacterium, assembly GCA_963713395.1. GTDB lineage: Bacteria > Acidobacteriota > Terriglobia > Terriglobales > Acidobacteriaceae > Granulicella. The sequence goes on from CAVQLS010000005.1 coordinate 986,090, forward strand.
AGACGTTTCCCTTTGCGCGAGAATCTAACGTCAGACGATGCATATCTTTGTGCTGGTGCTCGGCTTAGTGCTCTTCGGTGCCGTTCTGGTGGATTCGTTCCAAACGATCATCCTTCCGCGGCGCCCGGTCGTGCGATTTCGTCTCACGAGACTCTTCTTTCTCGCGACGTGGATTCCCTGGACGCGCATCGTGCATCTGGTCCGCGATCATCGTAGACGCGAGCAGTATTACAGCTTTTATGGTCCGCTCTCGCTGCTCATGCTCTTCGTCATGTGGGCGACCAGCCTCGTTACGGCCTTTGCGTTCATTTACTTCGGCATGCATGATCCCTTCACGGATCCCTGGCATCCGATCACGGCGATTGGACATCTCCGAAGTTGCTTCTATGTGAGTGGTTCGACACTATTCACGCTTGGGCTTGGCGATGTCCTTCCTGCGAAGCATGCAGTACGTTTCCTAGTCGTCCTGGAAGCCGGGACGGGTCTCGGCTTTATTGCGCTGGTGATCGGCTATGTGCCGGTGTTGTACTCGGCGTTTTCTGCGCGAGAGATGGAGGTGGCCCTGCTCGATGCACGGGCTGGATCTCCGCCGACTGCGGGCGAACTCCTGCTGCGTCATCACTTCGATGGTGGAGACCAGGCGTTGAACAAATTGCTCGCGGAGTGGGAGCGCTGGTCCGCCACGATGCTGGAGACGCATATCTCGTATCCGATTCTTTGTTACTACCGCTCGCAACACGACAACCAGAGCTGGCTCTCCGCGCTCACTGCAGTCCTCGATGCGTGTGCGCTCCTCATCGCTGCTGTCAACGGTCCAACACAGCGCCAGGCACAGCTCACCTTCGCTGTAGGGCGGCATGTTCTAGTCGACATCGGGCATGTCTTCCATCGTGAAAAAGCCGAGCAGATACTGCGAGAGATGCCGTTCACGCGGCTCAATGACGATGAATACAACAGGTTGTTCGATCTGTTGCGCCAGGCCGGGGTCGCGCTCTGCGGTGACATGGACGTCCATGCTCGTCTCAATGCTTTGCGCAAGCTCTACGAGCCGCATGCATGCGCGATGGCACACTATCTGCGCCTCGAGCTGCCGCGCTGGACTCCTCCGCAAGTGAATGCGGCCAAGCCCGACATCTGGACGTCGATCGGGCGACTTCGCAGCCCGGGTGGCATTGCCGACTCCCTGACCGCGGTCAGCCCACAGGCGACTGCATCGAATCTCGGCGACGACCAGGGTTTCCTCTAACTGCGGCGGATCAAAAAAGAAAGGGCCGCTCGCGAGAGCGGCCTTATGTTTTCTTCGGCTCCCGAGCTATTGGCTCATCATCATGCCGGGCATACCGGGCGCGGCAGGCTGCGGATTCAGCCTCTCGGAGGCGACCTCTGCGGCCGGTCCGGGATTGCCTTTGGGGTCCTTGTCCTTGTCTTTTACCTGCGCCCACACGCGTTTGGCGTCGGCAGTCTTGCCTTCGCTCTGGTACAGGTCGCCGAGCTGAATCTGTGCGAAGAACGGCGGTACCGTCGCCGCGTTGCCCTTGCTCAGTTCCTCGAGCAGCTTCTCGGCATCGGCGTTGCGGCCCATCTGCTGATAGAGTCCCGCCAGTGCCGACTTGCCAAGTGCCGCGGTGTCGCCACTCCAGCTACCAGCCACCTTCTTCAGAGCGTCCTCGGCCGCACCGTTGTTGCCCTCGTCCATGTAGGTCACACCCGCCATGTAGAGCGCCATCTTGCCGGGCTGCGTCATCCCATATTGGTCCGCAACCGCAAGGAACTGCGCGTTCGCCGCCGCCGCACGCGCCTTCGCGTCGGGGAAGGTCTTGATTCCGGGAGGAAGGTTCGGGGCCTGGGAGGCTAGCGGCGCCTGGTAGGTCTGCATGGCGTTGCCAAAGGCGTTCGCGGCCGCGTTCGTGCGGTGGTTGAACAACGTGTATCCGCCGACAATCAGCAGAATCAGCGCCACCACGACGACGCCAATGGTGATCGCCTGCTTTGTGTTCTCCTTCGCCCAGTCCACGCCCTGTCCGGTCAGGGTAATGAACTGGTCCTGCTTCTTCAGCTGTCGCTTGGTTGCGTTATCCACGTGGTTCGCTATTCCCGTCTTTTTGAAGAATCTCTCATCGCGCCAGCCCACCGCAGGTGCATCCCCAAGTGTATCAGCCACCCCTCAGCGAGGGCTGGGATGCGTCGCTCGGCCGGGCTTATAAAGCCCAAAGGCTCTCACGATAAGCCTTTCACGTACGGAGCGGTGCGTGAAGTTCCGCCCTAAAAGGCGAGGTTGTGGCAGTCGAAATCGTGTTTGCAATACCAAAATGTTGAGCCTCATTTCGAGCCAGGGAGGCACTGTGCGGTGGCCTGTACACCCCTATCGAAAATAGTCCCGATTGAAATCATTTCTGATGGCAATTTATAAGCCAACTCTCTGAACTTTCGTGCTTTTTAACCCTCTTGCCAATCGTATTGCGACGAGCATAGTATCTGGCTCGCAATCGAAACAGTGCACACCTTCCGGAGCAGGTCAGACCGGATCCCAGGCGCTAGTTTGTCAAATTCTTTGATGTTGCACAGCCATCTCCGCGCCCGTTGGACCGGCTCCGGCGCGATAAAACAGGAGCAGCACAAGGTATGGCATGGTATGCCTATTGCATCGCTGAGCGTAACGCTTTCTCTGAGTTAGCCCGTCACCGCCGCCCGATGCCCCTCTCTGGGGTCACCGGGCTCTTCGGAAACCAAATCTTCCTCTTTCCCGCAGCCGATCTGGCCGTTGTTGTCTCCGAACATCTTCAGGAAGACGCCGCCCGCCTGACCGGTTCTGAAGCCCAGTCCTCCGCCCGTGATCACGCCCGCGTGGTCTCCGGATGCTTTGACCGCTCCACTGTTCTTCCATTTCGTTTCGGCACCACCTTTGACGACGACGACGCCCTGCGCCGTTCCGTCCGTTCTAACCAGCGTCACTTCCTGGCCAACGTCGAACGTCTCCGCGGCAAGGCGGAGATGCACCTGAAGGTCCTCGTCGACGATATCTGTCCCGAGTCCCGCAACGACGTCAATATGCACCACGCGGGGCAGGAGTATCTTTCGCATCTGCGCGAATCAGCCAGTCGGCAACGCGAGCGTCAGTCGCGTGCCCGCGCGCTCTCCGTGCAGATGCACCGCATGTTCCTTCCGCTCGCGGAAGAGATCACCTGCCGCCGCATGGACTCCGGAAAGATGTTGCTCGACATCGCCCACCTCGTCGACAAGAAGACAGTGGAGCGCTACCAGAACAAATACAGCTCGGCGAGCCTGCAAATGAAGGACTGTTCCATGCAGCTTTCCGGTCCCTGGCCACCGTATCACTTCGTCCATCGCGAGCCGTCTCATCGCGCGCACGCATAACCGCATCCGAAGCACAAACGAAAGAGGCCTCGGCACCCGCTGAGGCCTCTTCGCTGTTTCGTTTACTGTTTCTGGATAAGAAACTCCATCTGGGTTCCGAGCAGTCGCGACAGAGGCGGCAGTGAGAGCAGTTGCGCGGGCAGGTAAAGCAGACTGAGCAGGCGTCCGCGCTCCTCCTCCAGAACCACCTGGCTACGCCGGAACGCCGCGACGCGGAAGCCTGTACGCCGAAACAGCGCCTCAGCCGTGGGACGGGTAAATTCCCATGTGTGCAGAGGAATATGGCAGTTCCGCCACAGCCACTTGCGGCCCGTCAGGCGTGCGAGGGTGTGGAAGTAGTGTGACTCGACCGAGCTGATATCTGGAAAGGTGATCAGCGCGTGACCGCCGGTCTCGAGAATGGTATGTACCCGCTCCAGTGTGGCAATGGGGCTTAGCGAATGTTCCAGCACGTCGGTCATCGAGACCAGGCTGAAGCTCGCCGGAGTGTACTCGGCTGTCTCGAACGGCTGGCTTGTTACTGGAATACCGAACTGATCTCTCGCGAACTTCGCGGTGGTGCTGTTCAGCTCCAGCCCCTCGGCTGCGAATCCACGCTCCTTGAGAAGGTAAGGGAAGAGGCCCGTGCTGCAGCCGATGTCCAGCGTCCGGCCGCCCGGGCGCAGCTGCGGTGCAATCCAATTGATGTAGGACTCGAACTTGGGACCGAACGCCGCGCGCGTATGCTCCACCGTGAGCAGCTCCTCGTGGTAGCCATCGCTGGTGTAAAAGCCCACGATGTCATCGAGCGTTGGGTGTGGGTCTGTGAAGTGCTGCTTGCAGCCGTTGCAACGGGCGAGATACCACTCGCGGGTCGTTGTGCGGCTGAAGAGGCGTACGGTCGATGAAGATCCGCAATTAGGGCAGGCAGAACTTGCAGATCCAGACGACGCACTGGTGACCATGCTGACCCTCAATCCCTCGGAAATTCCTGTGTGAGAAGGATGCTTCCCTTCTACCTTCCTCCGTGAGGATGGTCAACCGCTATCGTCCCCGCTTAGAAAACGCTGGTAATCCTCGCAGGGCACGTTATTGTCGAACTTTCCTGGAACCTTACTGCAGCTTGATATTCGCGCTCTGCTCCAGCGCCGCGCGTTTCCTGCGGCTCAGCACCGAGCTCCGTCTCCGCCGGCGGCCGCTCGCGTGGTCGATCTTCTTCCAGAAGCCAACGAAGTAATCCACCGCGGAGATGATCGACACCGTTGCCATCCAGTAAATCGCTGTCACGGCAATCAGGTGCACGCCGACAATGAACCCGCCGAAGTTCCAGTAGTCCCAGCGATGATTCAGAATCGCCGCGACGACACTCACAATCTGGATCACGGTCTTCAGCTTGCCGATCTCGCTGGCCTCGATGGTGAAGCCCTCGCTGGCCGCAATCGAGCGCAGGCCGCTGACAAGAAACTCGCGCCCGATGACCAGCACTGCAATCCACGGCACGACCACGCGCGGGTTGTAAGAGACCAGCACGATATACGCCGCGGTCACCAGCAGCTTGTCAGCCAATGGATCCAGCAGCATGCCCAGCGTCGTAATCTGTCCTCGTCGTCGGGCAAGGTAGCCATCCAGGCCGTCCGTGATGGACGCGAGGATGAAGACCGCCGAGGCGATGATCTCCTGTTCGCCGTGGATGTTCTGGAAGGGGAACTTCGGGCTCAAGATCCAGATGAGCACCGGGACAGCGGCGATACGGCTCAGCGTAATGTAGTTGGGCAGATTCACGTCTGGCACGCCGGTGACGCGATCGATGCGGCGCGATCGATGCGCGTCAAACACCCTCATTCTGCCACAACACGTCGTGACCCGGCGCGGGGGAAGCCTCAGCTCTCTTCGCCCTCAAATGTTGAAGCATGCTCCTTGAAGCGGTACATCTTGCGCCCGCAGTTCCTGCACACCCACGGGTACAGCCCGTAGATCGTCAAAATCCAACGCTCCCACCAACCTACGCGATGGAGACGTTGGAACCGACGCTGGCCGCAATCAGAACAGGGTCGCAAATCCACCTCTACGAAGCGTCCCGAATGCGGCCGGCTGGGAACCTATGCGTACATTCCCCTCTGCTTGGTCGTATAGGCCACGCGATCGATCGCCAGCATATACGCCGCTATCCGGTTGTTGACGCCGTGCTGTACCGCATATTGCAACACGTCATTGAAGCTGTCCACCATAATTCGGTCTAAACGTTGGTTTACTTCTTCCTCCGTCCAGAAGTAACCCATGCGGTCCTGAACCCACTCAAAGTAACTCGTGGTCACGCCGCCGGCATTCGCCAGAATGTCCGGTACGACGAACACGCCCTTATCCTGCAGGATGTCGTCCGCGACCGTGGTCGTTGGGCCGTTCGCTCCCTCAATGAGAATCCGCGCCCGAATCTTATCGGCATTCCGGCTGGTAATTACGTTCTCCGTCGCCGCTGGGATGAGCACATCGCAATCCATCGTCAGCAACTCGTCTTTGTCCGCTGCCTCGGCGCCTCGGAAGCCGTGGATCGTGCCGTGCCGCGCCTTCCACTCCAGCAACTCGCTGATGTCCATGCCCTTCGCGTTGAACAGCGCGCCATCGAACTCGCCGATGCCGATGATCTTGTAGCCCTTCTCCCACATCAGCTTCGCTGAGTTCGAGCCCACATTGCCGAAGCCCTGCACAATCACCTTCGTCGACTCCGGCGCCATATTGAGGTGCTTCAGTGCCTGGTCGGTCACCACGCTCACACCGCGCCCCGTGGCCTCTTTTCTCCCGCGTGAGCCGCCGAGGCTCACCGGCTTGCCTGTCACCACGCTCGTCACCGTCTGGCGCATGTGCATGGAATACGTGTCCATGATCCACGCCATCGTCTGCTCGTTCGTGTTCATGTCCGGTGCCGGTACGTCCTTCTCCGGTCCGATGAACTCGATCAGCTCCGCGGTATATCGTCGCGTCAGCCGCTCCAGCTCGCCTTGGCTCATCGTCTTCGGATCGCAGATCACGCCGCCCTTGGCGCCGCCGAAGGGAATATTCACCACCGCGCACTTCCACGTCATCCAGCTCGCCAGCGCGCGTACCTCATCCAGGCTCACGTCCGGTGAATAGCGGATTCCGCCCTTGCACGGCCCGCGCGAGGCCGAGTGCTGCACCCTATAGCCCGTAAAGACCTGAATCGACCCGTCGTCCATCCCCACCGGAATATGCACGATGATCTCGCGCGACGGGTACCGCAGAATCTTCCAGATACCAGGGTCCAGATTCAACTTCCTTGCGGCTAGATCGAACCTCGCTGCCTGTGCCTCCCATGGGTTGGTTTCTTGTTCCAGGGAAATTCGAACCATCTCTGCTGTTGCCATGCCTGCTTCTTTCTGAGCACCGGGCCTGTTTGCCTCGGTCCTCGTGTTGACGGAATCCGGACGCGCCGTTAGCGCTGCTTTTCCGGGTACCAGTTGTTCTTCGGCCATCGCTCCTCCTCCGTGCCTCGGGCCCATGTCTTATCTGACGCGCCCTACTCTACCGGAGCCAGAACAGTACCGTCTCGTGGGGCTGATTTTCGCGCAGCCCCCGTCCAAACCCCGGCGATTCTAGGCCCACATTTGTGGCACTGGCAATGACCCGCGCACCCTGTCAGACACCCTCGATCTGGCTACTGCGATACCCTCATAGAAATGCCTGCCGCGCGCACCCTGACCACGCCGAACCTCAACGAATTCATCGACCTCGCGCGCACCCACACCCTCATCCCGGTCACCCGCACCGTCGCCGCCGACCTGGAGACCCCCGTCTCCGCCTTCCTGCGCGTCGCCGCCCACGAACCCGAAGCCTTCCTGCTCGAATCCGTCGAAGGCGGCGAAACCATCGGCCGCTATACCTTCATCGGCATCCGCCCCTTCCGCACCATGACTGCCGCGAACGGGGGCATCACCGAGGCCACACCCGGCGCCCCGCCCGTCACCCGCTCCGGCGACATCTTTGCCGAGCTCAAGTCCGCCCTCGCCGGCCACACGCCCGCGCGCCTGCCCGGCCTTCCGCCCTTTACCTCCGGCGCGGTCGGCTTCTTCGCCTACGACATCGTCCGCCAGATCGAGCACCTTCCTACGCTCGCCGTCGACGAGCTCCACGTTCCCGACGCGCACCTTATGTTCTTCGACGAGGTCCTCGCCTTCGACCACGTCCGCAAGGCCATCCACCTCATCGTCACAGCCGGCACACGCACGCCGCTTTCGCCGCTGACCGCTCAGTCCGCCTACGCCGACGCCAACGCTCGCCTCGACCGCCTCGAAGCCCTCCTCGAAGCTGCACTGCACAAGCCCACGCACGAACCCATACCGGAGCCCCTCGAACTCACCCCACGCACTGCGCGTGGAGACTTCCTCCGCGCCGTCGAGACAACCAAGGAATATATTCGCGCCGGCGACGTCTTCCAGTGCGTCCTCTCCCAACGCTTCGACTGCACCCCCGGCGTCGACCCCTTCGAGATCTACCGCTCGCTGCGCATTGTCAACCCCTCGCCCTACATGTATTTTCTGCGCTTCAATCTCCCGGCGCAGGGAAGGGACACGCGCCGAGCGCACATCGTCGGCTCCTCACCCGAGCTCCTCGTCCGCGTTCACGGCCGCAACGTCGAGTACCGCCCCATCGCCGGCACACGCCCCCGCGGTGCCGACGAATCGCACGACCGCACGCTCGAAGCCGATCTCCGCGCCGACGCCAAAGAAGTCGCCGAGCACGTCATGCTCGTCGATCTCGGCCGCAACGACCTCGGCCGCGTCTCCGACTTCGGCACCGTGCACGTCAAAGACCTCATGTTCATCGAGCGCTACTCGCACGTCATGCATCTCGTCAGCGCATTGGAGGGAACGCTCAAGCCAGCTCTCGCGCCCATCGACGCCCTGCGCGCCTGCTTCCCCGCGGGCACGCTCTCCGGCGCGCCCAAGATCCGCGCCATGGAAATCATCGAAGAGCTCGAACCCGCCCGCCGCGGCGTCTATGGAGGCGCGATTATCTATGCGGATTTTTCCGGCAATTTAGACTCCTGCATCGCCATCCGCACCCTCTTCATGGACGGCGAGCGCGGCCACATCCAGGCCGGCGCCGGCATCGTAGCCGACTCCATCCCCGAGCGCGAAGACGAAGAGTGCCGCAACAAAGCCGCCGCCGTTGTCCGCGCGATTGAACGGGCGCGCAGCTCATAAAACTCGTAACTCAAAACTCGCAACTCGAAACTGGAAGCACCAACCGTTCGCAGGATGTCGGGTCATCGCCGCAACCCGTCAGCGCAACAAAAAGACTTCATCCCAGCAAGGTCCTTTGGCACAATGCAGATGAACCTCCCATGACCCCCCCACCGCGTCAGACAAAACACCTTGCACTCTTGATTGGCCTCGTGTCGATCCTTGCCCTCTGCGTCATCATCGCGATCATCGCCATTCCTTCAGCGTTCAAGCAACTCACTCACACGCACACCTTCCGCTTAAGCAGTGATTCCATGGAGCCGACGCTCTACAGCGGCGATCTCATAACGGCAGACACTGCCTACTACGCTGAGCACACTATCTCCGATGGCGACATCATCGTATTTCGGCACGGCGACGTGATTCTCGCGAAGCGTGTCTCTGCTATCGCGGGCGAAACCATCGAAGGGAAGGACGGCAAGCTGATCCGCAACGGCGTCGTCCTCGCAGAGCCGTATTTGAAAAGTCCTGATGATTCGTCCGATTCATCCGAAGCGACCTTCTCATCCCGGACAATTCACGAAGGACAGATCTTCGTCACTGGTGACTGGCGTTCCAGAAGCCTCGATAGCCGTCTATCCGGACTATGCTCCCGTGCGTGTGTCTGACGTCATCGGAAAGGTCGTCTATATCTACGGCTCATCACATCCCGGCCAGATCGGCCGCAAGTTTTAGTTTGTGCCACAGAAATAACAAGGCGATAGTGCAAGAGCATTGCGCCCTTCGCACTATCGCCTGCAATGGCCAGTTATCTATGCTGCGTTACTCAGACGCCCCCGGCGTTACTGACGCAGTCGTATCTGCGCCAGTCGATCCGCCGGTGATTCCCTGATTCACAACAATGGTAATCACCACGCGACGATTCTGCGCCTGTCCGCTCCGCGTGTGATTGTCTGCAACCTGCTCCGTAGTTCCCATCGCGGCTGGCGCAAGGATTCGCGTCAAAGGAACACCCGCCTGCTGAATGATGGTAAGAACATTGTCGGCCCGTTCGCTGCTCAGCCTCTGGTTCAGAGTCGGCGAGCCAACCTTGGACGCATAGCCCTGCACCTCGATCATCGCTCCCGGAGTATCGGCAGCCTGCTTCACGAAGTCGGTCAGCTCATCCTTGTACTTCTTGGTGACCGCAGATTTTCCATTCGCGAAGTTGACCGTGTAGCTTCCCTTGGTCGCATACTGATCCAGCGTGCCAATCCGATTATTCGTCTGGCCGATGGCCTGCTTATTTTCCCCAGTCGCCTGGACATTCGCCTGAAGTCCCTGCTGGGTCGTGTTGATGTCCTGCTTGGCTTGTGCAATGTCCGACTGGCTCGACTCGATGTCCTTGCGGTCGCTCCTCAGCTGATCCTGCGCCGCCGCAACCTTCTCGTTCGTCGGATTCAGCCCGGCATCAATCTGCTTCGCCGTGTTCATTGAGCTCCGCGAGAATTCGACCTTCTTCGCGACCAGCTTGTGATCCTGGTCATAGGTTCCGTCTACCTTCACCTTCAGGCCAGGAACCAGCTGAGTGATGCCAAGGTCATGTCTGCTGAGACCAAGGAATCCGCCCTTCTCCGTCGCCTTCGTGCTATCCGACAACTCAACGTCGAGCCTCGGGGTGTCTGCCGTCTTCACCAACATCGTTGAGCCGTCTCTTCCGATAACCAACCCCTCAATCGTCGCCTGTTGACCACCTGTTTTGGCCGCGTCCTGAGCAATTGCTGGCAACACCGAGCGACGCGAACATGCCATAGACAACGCCAGACCACAGGTAGTTCTAACTCGATGCTGAATGTTCATGAATATCTCCTTTTTCCATCTGACCGGTCAGCGGCCTCCGAGAATCGCGCTCTAGCGCGACCGTCCGCTCCCGCTGCGAAGCCCAAATCCGGACGCTGCCGCTGGTAGCCTCAGTCTTGGACGAGCAAAACAAAAAAAGAGGGCAACAAAATAAGGTTGCCTGAAGTGTCGAAAAAAAATTGCGTCGCGCGCATAACACACACAGGAGCAGGATCGCCTTATCGATCGAAGAACAGAGCCACGTAAAATGAAGTCAATGCGCTCGGCAACTCGCTGAGGCCCAGAGGTTTTCTCCATTCATGTCTGTCATTCTCGAACATCTGCCCGTCGGCCAGAAGGTCGGCATCGCCTTCTCCGGCGGCCTGGACACCTCCGCCGCGCTTCACTGGATGAAGCTGCACGGCGCTCACCCCTACGCCTACACCGCCAACCTCGGCCAGCCCGACGAAACCGACTACGACGAGATCCCGCGCAAGGCGCTCGAGTACGGCGCCGAAAAAGCCCGTCTCATCGACTGCCGCGCGCAACTCGTTCGCGAAGGCATCGCCGCGCTGCAGTCTGGCGCGTTTCACATCTCCACTGCCGGCGTCACCTACTTCAACACCACGCCCATCGGCCGCGCCGTCACCGGCACCATGCTCGTCACCGCCATGCAGGAAGACGACGTCAACATCTGGGGCGACGGCTCCACCTTCAAGGGCAACGACATCGAGCGCTTCTACCGCTACGGCCTGCTCGTCAATCCCGGCCTGAAAATCTACAAACCATGGCTTGACTCCGCCTTCATCGACGAGCTCGGCGGCCGCGCCGAGATGTCCGCCTTCATGCAGAAGGCCGGCTTCGGCTACAAGATGTCCGCCGAGAAGGCCTACTCCACCGACTCCAACATCCTCGGCGCTACACATGAAGCGAAAGACCTCGAGCACCTCTCGACTTCGATGAAAATCGTCGAGCCCATCATGGGCGTCGCCTTCTGGCGCGACGACGTCGCTATCAAGCCCGAAGAGGTCACCGTCCGCTTCGAAGAAGGCTGGCCCGTTGCGCTCAACGGCAAGACGTCTGTCTGACCCTGTAGCCCTCATGCTCGAAGCCAACACGCATCGGCGGCCGCCACGGCCTCGGTATGTCCGACCAGATCGAGAACCGCATCATCGAAGCCAAATCGCGCGGCATCTACGAAGCCCCCGGCCTCGCTCTGCTCTTCGCCGCCTACGAGCGCCTCATCACCGGCATCCACAACGAGGACACCATCGAGCAGTACCGCGAGAACGGCCGCAAACTCGGCCGCCTTCTCTATCAGGGCCGCTGGTTCGACCCGCAAGCCATCATGCTCCGCGAGGCCGCGCAGCGCTGGGTCGCCAAGCCCGTCACCGGCGAGGTCACCCTTGAGCTCCGCCGCGGCAACGACTACTCGATCCTCAACACCACCTCAGAAAATCTCACCTTCCACCCCGAGCGCCTCTCGATGGAGAAGACCGACTCCGCCTTCTCCCCGCGCGACCGCATCGGCCAGCTCACCATGCGCAACCTCGACATCACCGACACCCGCGCCAAGCTCCTCACCTACGCCGACACCGGCCTCATCACGCTGCCTAAAGGCAACGAAATGCCGAAGCTCAACAGCGGAAAGAGTGAATGACAAAAGCAGACATAATCAGCGTGCTCAAAGCTCTGGATGATGAATCGCAGCGCCGCTGGATGTTCAATTTTGGCTATGAGCTGACTGTCTGGGCGCGGGATTGTTACGGAAATGACTCAGGCACGGGAGATGCAAAAGCAATGATGGGCTTCAATGAAATTCAGCACCGTGTCTATGCGGCGAATCGCGTCACTCAAGCGACACGAACCATGGACAGAAGAGAGCTACATCACTGGCATCCTCGAATCCGCACAGTTCTATGGAATTGTTGGACAAGTTGGCGCAGCGCTCACGAAAACAACTAACGGATTTCAAACTGTCAAGATGTCTAACGAACTGCGACCGACCGGGAGTCCCACGTCTCGATTCTGAGGCGTGGGTGTGAGGATCACGCAGGCCACACAAACTCCACCACCTGCTCCACATCCGGATGCAAACTTCTCGCCACCGGACACGTTTGCGCCGCGCGCTCCAGCTTCAACTGATCCTCTGCACCGAGCGCCCGCGGCATCTTGATCTTCACCGTCAGCCGCTGAATCGTCCTCGGCGCCGAGCTCGTCATCTCTTTCTCGACCACCGCCGTCGCGCCGTTCATATCCAAGTTCAGCGTCCGCGCCAGGATACCCATCGTCGTCAGCATGCAACTGCCCAGCGACGTAGCGGTAAGATCCGTCGGCGAAAAGCTCTCGCCGCGCCCCTGATTATCCTTCGGCGCATCGGTGTTGAGCTCGGTCCCGGAAGGCCCATGCACCGCTTTCGAGTGCAGGTCTCCCTGATATTCCAGTTGAATCGCAACCATTGTTTTCCTTGGACAATTTGATTTGAAGAGGCTCGTCTACAGTGGGGCCTTCACACATGAATCGTAGGTGCGACTGCAGGCTTTTCACAAGGCGTCGCTCTGCAAAGCGCTGTCTGGTTTCTCGTGGGATGTTGACTCGTCACACTCATGCATCATCCAGAGCACACCACCGACAATCTCCGCCGCGCCAATCGCACGCGTCACCGCTGGCCGCTCCGCCAGCCACTCCATCGACACCCGCCACGCCTTCGGCCCCTTCTTCCACACCCGCGCATAGTAACTGGGCTGCACCATCGCCATCACGCCATCGCCAATCAGCGCCATCGCCGCAAGATATTTCACCGGTTTCATCTCTGCCGACCACATGCCCTGTAGGACTCCACCCGCACCCACACCGTTGCCCACCGCATGACGAATGAAGCTCTCTACAGCAGCGTAACCGTGCCTGTCGCCAGCGCGAAGTAAGCCGGCCCGGATCTTCAGCTTGCCTTCCTTCACCATCGGAGCCAGAACCGTCGAAGTCTTCGCCAGCAGGTTCGCCTGGATCACCGCATTTCGCTTGATGATGTCCTCGGCACTCCCGCCGCCTTCTACCGCCTGCTCCAGGTGCGGATACAGCGACGCAATCTGTCCCGGCACCGCCTTCTTGGCCATCGCTGCTGTCACCGCGCCGCAGCTGGCATGCCCCATCACCAGCAGCACCTTCACGCCCAGCACCGCAGCGCCATACTCCAGGCTGCCGACGATCTCCGCGTTGATAAGGTTCCCCGCCACGCGCACCACAAAGATGTGCCCGATCGTCTGGTCGAAGACCAGCTCCACCGGCACGCGCGAATCCGCACAGGAGAGCACCGCCGCAAACGGCTCCTGCTTGTCGACGGTGTGATCTCGCAGCATCTTCAGATCATCTGCGAAGCTCGTCAGTTGATTGGCCGCGAATCGCCGGTTGCCGTCCATCAGTCTCTGCAGCGCGGCATCCGGAGTCGTTGGCGCAGGTTGCTGCGCATGCAAATCACTGGTTGCGAGCAGGGACGCGGCACTAACGCCAGCAAGAAAATTGCGGCGGGAAAGGTTCTGAGTCATCGTTCAAGTCCTCCTGAGAGCCCGACAACCTCTGTGCATCCCACTATACGGCGGCCCGATACTCAACTGACCTACAATGGAAGACAGCGATGATCTTCGTCCTCGACAACTACGACTCCTTCACCTACAACCTCGTCCAGTACATCGGCGAACTAGGCGAGAAGCGAAATCATCGTCAAACGAAACGACGAGCTCACGCCCGACGAAGTCGTCGCCCTCCGACCCACGCGCATCATCCTCTCGCCCGGCCCCTGCACACCGCAGGACGCCGGCATCCTCATCCCGCTCATCAAGCGTCTCGCCGCACTTCCCGCCGCCGAACAGATCCCCACCCTCGGCGTCTGCCTCGGCCACCAGGCCATCGGCGCGGCCTTCGGTGCCGAGGTCGTCCGCGCGCCCGCAGCTCATGCACGGCAAAACCTCGCCCATCGAGCACGACAATCGCAGCGTCTTCCGCGACCTCCCGCAGCCCATGACCTGCACGCGCTACCACTCGCTCATCGTCCGCGAAGACTCCATCCCCGACAGCCTCGAGATCTCCGCCCGCGTCGCCTCCGGCACCGGCGCCCCCGACCCCGGCACCGTCATGGGCCTCCGCCACAAGACCCTCCCCATCGAAGGCGTCCAGTTCCACCCAGAGTCCGTCCTCACCGACCACGGCAAGCGCCTCATCGCCAACTTCCTCCACCAATAATCTCTCTCGCTCTCAGCGACTTAGCGTGGTGTATCGTTTGCGATAGCAAAAGAGCACCTGCAGAGCCTGATCGAAAGCCGCGTGGAGGTATTACTGCGTGAAGAGGTTCCTTGTCCTCGCGGTGCTGATCGCGACGTGCAGTGGTGTCCCAGCAACCGCGCAGACCTTCAGCCTGATCACCGGTCGCGAGCCTGTAGCTTCGCTGGACGGCCTATGGCGCTTTCACAAGGGAGACAATCCTGCGTGGGCCGACCCAGGCTTCGACGACTCAACCTGGCCGCTCATACGCTCCGACGAAAGCTGGACTAAACAGGGATTTCCCGCGTTCACCGGGTACGCGTGGTATCGCTTCAAAATCGAAGTCCCCGGCGACGGCCAGCCCGTCGCTCTGCTGCTGTCCGAGATCGTCAACGGTTATCAGCTTTATGTGAACGGCACGCTCATCGGCAGCGCCGGCTCTGCCGTAGCCACATCGGACCCGGTCTTCGGATCACAGGCAACGACGTTTCCACTTCCCGTAAGCGGCAAAGGTCCCCAGTCCCTGCAAATTGCCCTGCGCATCTGGACATACCGGCCCATCACCTCCTGGACGGGCGCCGGGACTCGAGGCAAGGGCAACGAGGCAGGCGATCCCTCCCGGTTGTCCCTTCATCGTGAGGCTTACCAATCCGACATCGCTTTGTATTACGTCAACGAATACGCCTATCGGGCTCTTTGCCGGATTGATCGGACTCGCCATTCTGGCCCTCTTCCTCTACCGTCCGTCGGACAAGGAATACCTCTGGTTCTCCATCCTGCTTTTGGGCCAATTAGCCGGTGCTGTACTTCACCTGATGCTCAATCTGGGCTCGCTTCCCATGCCGCTGTGGGACCTGCTGCGTCTGATCGCGCAGGCGGCTTCCGTTCTCGCGGCCATGGCATTCTTTTCCACTGTCCTGCATGCGCGCCGGTCGTTTCTCTGGCACGCCATCTGTGTTGTGGTTGCAGTCAGTCCTCTCACCGCGGCGCTGATTTACTTCCAGTGGACGGGCATGGGAGTGTCGTATGCGATCGAGGGAGCATGCACTGCCCGGCGTTTGCGTGGATCATTGCCAGGCTTTTCATGGGTGCGTTCCGAGGGGACGTCTCCGCCCGCCTGCTCCTTGTGCCGGTCGTACTCTTCTACGGCGCGGATTGCATCAGCCTCACGGCGCGGATCATATGGCAACTCGGGGGGCCGAACTATTTTTCTTCGACCGACGTTCTCCTCTTTGAGCGGCCATTCCCGATCTACCTCGAAGACGTCGTCTCGTTCATCTTCCTTCTTGCGCTGCTGATCTTTCTCGTGCGCCGCTTCTCCCTCGCCCGCAAAGAAGAGGAACGCATGGCCGGCGAATTCGAGGCAGCCAAAACCGTGCAGTCCCTCCTGATTCCTGCCGCATCACCGGCGACACCAGGATTCGCAGTCGAGAATGTTTACCTTCCTGCCCAGGAAGTGGGCGGAGACTTCTTTCAGGTTCTGCCCGGCAATGACGGCTCATTGCTGATTGTCGTAGGGGACGTAAGCGGCAAAGGGCTGAGGGCCGCCATGACGGTGAGCGCGATCGTAGGCGCGTTGCGGGGTTGCACGCTGCGCGCCCCGGAGGAGGTGCTTCTTCATCTGAACGGGGCCCTTTGCGGACAAATGAACGGCTTCTTCACCTGCTGCGCCGCCCTCATGAACGAGGACGGCAAGTTGACGATCGCCAACGCCGGTCATCTGTCGCCGTATCTCAATGGCGAGGAGTTGGAGGTCAACCCCGGTCTTCCGCTGGGAATCGCCGTTGAGACTGAGTATCCCGAGGTCGTCTATCACTTCGGTCAAAAGGATCGGCTGACGTTTGTGTCCGATGGCGTGGTAGAGGCCCGGAACGGCAGCGGTGAACTTTACGGCTTTGCGCGCACCACGAGCATCAGCAATCAGTCCGCCGACTCGATCGCACGCGCCGCGCAGCAGTTCGGCCAGGATGACGACATCACGGTGCTGACGGTAACGCGAGCGCAGGATCAACTCCGAGTCGGGCAATAACGTACTCTGTACTCCAGCAAGATGGTCCGCCTCGCCCTCACGCTCGCGCTGCTCTCCTCGACAACCCTTCACGCCCAGCAGCCCACACCCGTTTCCATGGGCACAGTCCCCACGCATGACGCCCTCGTGACCGGCGGCCTTGAGGTCCACGGCGACACCGCCCGCCTCCTCACCAACACCAGCGTCACCGCCTACGACCACTCCGCTGCCATCTCGCTCGCCCGCGGCGGCGAGGTCCTCGTCTGCGCCACCAGCCAGTTCCACCTCCTCCACTCCGGCACCGAAAACTCCCTCCTCTTCGGCCTCGACCGCGGCGCCATCGAGCTCCACACCGACTCCTCCCCGCAGGACGTCATCCTCACCCCCGACATCCGCTTCACCCTCGAACATCCCGGCCACTACGACCTCCGGCTCCGCGTCACGCCCAACGGCGACACGTGTGTCGAAAACTCCGGCAGCAACGCGCCCGTCCTCTCGCTCGCCGACCCCTTCTCCGGCGCCACCTACCGCCTCATCCCCGGCCAGCACGTCCTCTTCGAGCACGGCAGCCTCCATGAGGTCGTCGACAACGAGCGCAGCCCCTGCGGATGCCCGACGGCGCCGCCACCGCCCGTCCAGCAGATCGCAGCCACTCCCAACGCGACCCCCAGCCAGCCCACTCCGCCCGACGTCGCCGCCGCCGAGCACCCCTTCCCGGCCGCCGCCAGCCAGGGCCTCGCACCACCCGCGCCGCCTCCCACAAACGCCACTCCTGCCGGCGAAAAGCACACCCAGGTCTCCACTGTCTTCACCTACGACGCCGCCCACCCCAACACACCGCCGCCCAGCACCGTCGAACCGCCCAAGCCCGCATCCGCTCAGACAGCGTCTGCGGGCTTCCCCCACCGGCACCGGCACCGGCAACTCCACCTCCGCCGCGCCACCACCCACCCCACCCGGCCCCCACGACCTCTTCCACTCCATCGGCCACCTCTTCCACAAGATCTTCCATCCCCACAGCGCTCAGACAGCCTCGGTCAAGACTGAATGAAGCCAAGCTTGCGAGACAGTTGGTGGCTAGGGGCAAGGTAAAGGAGGCGATCCGGCTGGTCGTCCCCGATAAGGACGGCCCCGGCAGCGCCGAAGAGCGCTAAAGCTACTATCCCTGTGGCCACGGCGCATGGTGGGCATGTTGCAGCGAGCACGACGGTACCCCAAATCGCCGCGGCTAACCCAACGTTGAGCCCGAGCACGAATCGGAGCTTCAGGTCAGCGTCGCCAGGAAGGATGAGCGCGACGACTTGCTGTGGGAGGTAGGTGTGAGGACCGCCGATGGCGCGGGAGCAGACGAGCTTGTCAAGGGTAAAGGACTGGACATGGCAAGTTTGGCGGCGGTCGGGCTGATCGAGGGTAACGATGAAGAGCTTGGGTTTGGATGAGCCGGTTAATTGTGCGGCTTGCCAGGTGCCACTCTCAGAGATTGCAAGAGACTCGGGTGTAGTCGCGGATTGGGCGAAGGCGATGGTCGCAGAGCCGAAACCGAGGGCTAAGAGAGCGAGGATGCGGCGGGTGGTTCGGTGGAACATGGACAGCCTCCTGAAGTTGACTGCGTCGATAAGACACAGAGGCGAGCGTCTAGCGGGCCGAACTTGGGACAGTTTCGCAAGTGCCACAGGCTGACAGGTCAGAGTCCGGGTATCCACCGCCGTCATCCTGAGCCGTAGGCGAAGGATCTCCGTATTTGTGCGACCACGGCTGCTCCAGCCCCCCACCATTTACAATCAAACATGTAGGGCCGCGCCTCGCGCCGCCGCCAATCCACTACATTTTTCAGGAGTTCCTTATGGCGATTCCCGCCACGCAGATGCGCCCCGGCATGATCATCAAGTTCAAAGACGACCTCCACCTCGTCTTCTCGGTCGAGCACCGCACCCCGGGCAATCTGCGCGCCTTCATCCAGGCCAAGCTGCGCAACATCCGCACCGGCGCCATGTTCGTCGAGCGCTTCCGTTCCCCCGACCCCATCGACCGCGTCATCGTCGACGAAGTCAAAATGGAGTACCTCTACAACGACGGCGACGACTACTACTTCATGGACCAGGAGACCTTCGAGCAGACTCACCTCAAGCGCGACACCCTCGGCGACGCCGTCGAATTCCTCACGCCCAACCTGCTCATCTCCGTCAGCTTCCACGACGGCAAGGCCGTCGGCATCGAGCTCCCCACTGTCGTCGAGATGACCGTCGTCGAAACCGAGCCCGGCATCAAGTCCGCCACCGCCAGCTCCGTCACCAAGCCCGCCACCACCGAAACCGGCCTCGTCGTCCAGGTCCCTCCCTTCATCAACGAAGGCGAAAAGATCCGCGTCGACACCGCCGAAGGCGCCTACATGTCCCGCGCGTAACCTGCCCCTTTGTTTTTCGTTGCCGTCATCCTGAGGCGAAGCCGAAGGACCTCCGTATTTCGTCTGCAGTTGCACTACATTGAATAGCTGATGGTTCTCCACTTCCTCATCCGCGGCCGCGTTCAGGGCGTCGGCTTTCGCTGGTTCGTCCATCGCGAAGCCGCCGATCTCGGCCTGCGCGGCTGGGTCCGCAACACCGACACCGGCGACGTCGAAGTCGTCGCCTCCGGCCCTCCCGAAGACCTCGACGAACTTCGCGCCGAGCTCAAAAAGGGCTCTCGCGGCAGCCGCGTCGACAAGCTCATCGAGCACGAGCTCGACGAATCCGAAGCCGCCAACATCAGAGACTTCGAAATCCAGGGCGCCTGGTAACTCTGCACGCTCCTAACCCCTAACCCCTAATCCCTGAAGAAAGCCCTCATGCCCGAACCCATCAACTGCGAGCCGCTCAAGCAGCTCATCCGCTCCGTCCCTGACTTCCCGCGCCCCGGCATCCTCTTCTACGACATCACCACCGTCCTCAAGGACAAGACCGGCTTCGCCCAGCTCATCGACGCCTTCGCCCAGTACTACATCGGCAAGAAGATCGACGTCGTCCTCGGCATCGAAGCCCGCGGCTTCATCTTCGGCCCTGCGCTCGCCTACCGCCTCAACGCCGGCTTCGTCCCCATCCGCAAGCCCGGCAAGCTCCCCGCCGCCACCGAGAAGGTCAAGTACGACCTCGAGTACGGCTCCGACTCGCTCGAGATTCACAAGGACGCCATCCAGCCCGGCCAGCGCGTCATCATCGTCGACGATCTGCTCGCCACCGGCGGCACCATGGAAGCCAGCGTCCAGCTCGTCGAGCGCCTCGGAGGCGAGGTCGTCTCCCTCGCCGTCGCCATCGAGCTCGACTTCCTCAAAGGCCGCGCCCGCTTCCCCAACTACGACGTCTTCAGCCTCCTCCACTACAACGAGTGACTGCGGAGCGAATCAGCTCCGCACGGCCCACGCTTGACAATCTCCACCCCCCGGTTCAAACTTCGGCCACTAATCCTTCGGCCACGCATTCGTTTCCAGGACATCTGTTGACCTCATCTGGTCCGGCCCCGCGTCGGCTCGACACGCGTGTCGCTGCACGGCGGTGATGTGTCTCTCATCCCATCTCGTCAGGAGCCTAAAATGCTCTCTTCTACCCGTAAGCCTCTCCTCTGTATCGCTGCGCTGTCGTCCTGCATGGCTTTCTCGTCCTGCCTTCTTCACGCGCAACAACGTGAGGACGGTCCGCCCAACGTCCTCGTCTTTCAGCGCGAATATCTGAAGCCCGGAAAAGGCGGCATGCTGCATGAACGCTCCGAGAGCGCCTTTGTGCGCGCCTTCGCCGACGCGAAATACCCGACCCATTACTTCGCCCTCGACTCGATGTCCGGGGTTTCCCGCGCACTCTTCTTCATTCCTTACGACAGCTTCGCCGCCTGGGAAAAGGACAACGCCAACCAGCGCGCCAACAAAGCTCTCAGCGCTGCGATCGATCACGCCCAACTCATGGATGGCGACCTTCTGACCAGCTTCGACTCCGGAGCCGCGATGCTCCGTCCCGATCTCAGCCTGAACAAAGGTCAAATTCTGGGCACACGGTATTTTGAAATCACAACCTTTGTCGTAAAGCCCGGTCACGAGCACGAGTTCGAAGAGATCGCTCACATCTACATCGACGGCTTCCGCAAAGTCGCTCCCGAAGCGCACTGGGATTGCTTCGAGGTGATGTACGGCACGGTCACGCCTGGCATTCCTACCGGCTCAACCTTTGTCGTCATGAACCTCATGAAATCCCTTGCTGAGGTCGACAAGCGCGCCGCTGACTTCAAAAAATTTGCCGACGAGGAAGGAGCCGGCGGCATGAAGAAGATCTCCGAACTCAGCGCCGCCAGCATCGAAACCACCTCCACCAGCCTGTTCGAGATCAATCCCCGCATGAGCTATCCTCCGCAGGAATGGATCGACAGGGATCCCACCTTCTGGAAGGTGACCCCGTCTCCGGCGGCGAAGAAGACCGCTCAGGCAAATCCATAAGAGCGTCAAAGCGTTAAAGCGGCGGAGTGCGCCAGCTGCGTTCCGCCGTTCTTCGTTCCTTACAAGCCCCGCGAATGCCTTCTCGTATCCCACACGTCTAAGGAAGAATTGCGTGCCGCGCAATGTCGAACCCCATCGCTTACGATAGGTGCTGACTCGAGTAGTCCTCCATGCACAGGCGGTGCTCCGCCTGCTGTCAGACTTGCTAGTTCCCGCTCTCTCCCTACCTCCATAGACTGAGTTCGCTTCTCGATCGCGCTCAGCAGCGGTCCAACTCACAACTGTCGCTTGCAGACACTCGCGGCTCAATCGCCGCCCGCCTAGAGCCGTCACGGCACGCACACCCACACGCAACCCAGCCACATAACGCGGGGCGCCCGAAAAGGAGACACCCATGGCAACTCTTGTCGAGACCGCGAAAGCCTCGTCCACTAACTCGGCTTCTTCCCTCACTGCGGATCAGGCACGCTCAATCGCGACCGATGCCTATCTCTATCTTTATCCGCTCGTCCTGATGGATCTGACGCGGAAACAACTGACGAACATCGACGCCGGAAAAGAATTCGGCAAGGGCCCGATGAATATGTTCGTGAATGTTCCCGCCTATCCGCCCGCAGATTTCAAAGGTGTTGTACGCTCCAACTTCGACACGCTGTACTCCATTGCGTGGCTCGATCTCACCCGCGAGCCACTGGTCGTCTCCGCGCCCGACACCTCCGGCCGCTATTACCTTCTGCCGATGCTCGACATGTGGACCGACGTCTTCGCCTCACCCGGCTGGCGCACCACCGGCACCCACGCAGCCAATTACCTCGTCACGCCGCCCGGCTGGAGCGGAAAGGTCCCCGAATGTTTCGCTCACATCGCCGCGCCCACTCCGTATGTCTGGATCATCGGACGCACCAAGACCGACGGTCCAGCCGACTACGACGCCGTACATAAGATTCAGGCGGGCTACAAAGTCACGCCGCTCTCGCGCTGGGGCAATGCTGCCGAGCCCGTAACGGCGAAAACCGACCCCAGCGTCGACATGAAGACCCCGCCCATGGTGCGGGCGGACACCATGGAGATCGGAGCCTTCTTCAAATACGCTGCCGAGCTGCTGAAACTCCACCCACCCCACATCACCGATCAGCCCATCGTCGCGCAGATGCAACAGATCGGTATCGAACCCGGCAAGAACTTCGACATCTCCACGCTCGATCCCGCTCTACAAAAAGCTCTGCAGTCAGCACCCGCCGATGCCCGGCAACTCATGAAGTGGAAGCTGCCAACACTCGCCCGAGTCGCCAACTACTGGTCCATGAATACCGACACCATGGGCGTCTATGGCAACTACTACCTCAAACGGGCCATGGTCGCGCAGCTCGGCTTGGGAGCCAACCTGCCGGAGGATGCAATCTACCCCATCAACCTTGGCGACGAAGCCGGCAAACCGCTGGATGGGACGAACAAGTACACCATCCACTTCGACAAGGGCGCCACGCCGCCAGTGGACGCCTTCTGGTCCCTCACCCTCTACGACCCCGACGGATTTCAGGTCGGCAATGCGTTGAATCGCTTCGCCGTCAGCAGCTGGATGCCCTTCGCCTACAACGCCGACGGCTCGCTCGATCTCTACTTCCAATCAGACAGCCCCGGCAAAGAGAAGGAAGCGAACTGGCTCCCCGCACCCAAAGGCCCATTCACTCTCACCATGCGGCTCTACTCGCCGCAGGCCGATGCCCTCACCGGCAAGTGGAATCCATCTCCCATCAAGCGTGCCAGCTAACGCCATGTAGCAGGCAAACGCAAAGCCGATTCATTGACCCGCGGCCATTTGGTTCAGCGCGTCACGAATCGGGTCGGGAGAGATTCTGAAGACTCCGCTGAAGGGTGAGTACATCGAGATGATGATGAACACCGCACCGGAAACCGCCAGCGCGCAAATAAGCAACGTTACGATCACGGTGGCCCTGGGAGTAACGAAAAGACCAAAGCTAATAAATATGATCGTCAACCAAGACGTTACGACGACGAGCAGGGGAGTTGAGAGGGAGTTTTGCTCAGAGTCAAGGTACAGCATCCAATTGGTTTGTTTCAGTCTTAGAACCAGAGGCGGCATCTGGCTCTTCAGTAAAGCCTGATCGCTATTTTTCGGCACAAGCAGCCGCATCTGCGCATCGGCCTCTTGAGCGTACTGCCGGGGCCTTAGCTCAGAGTGTTGTGACCTCTCTCGTGGCCATATCCGATTCGCGGCCTGCTCCGTGGAGCGGAGAGTCAGGATTCTCACCTGTTCGGCCTCAGGACCGTAGCTCTTCAGCAAATCACTGAGCAGAATAATTTCCGAAGATATCTCGGCGACCTGTCTCTTCTGGCCGTCATAGAAGGTCTTCGCCGAAGACACCAGCATCCCAAGCACTAATCCAGTCATCGTCACGACGAGCCCAATGGCGAGACGTACCGTCTCCTTCACCTCGCTTCCAAGGAGTTCCGGCGGCAGGGCTCGCCGGATAGCCATGCCGGCAAGAG
Organism: uncultured Acidobacteriaceae bacterium; assembly: GCA_963713395.1. Classification (GTDB taxonomy): domain Bacteria; phylum Acidobacteriota; class Terriglobia; order Terriglobales; family Acidobacteriaceae; genus Granulicella. The sequence goes on from CAVQLS010000005.1 coordinate 1,009,689, forward strand.
CTCCCCCGAAGACAACGGCGAAGACCACCGCGCTTACACCCAAAGAATGCATAGACCGCAGGTCCCTCCGTTTGTCGCAACGTCGCCAGAAAACACCAGACATCCTACGGGTGCTACAAACACGAAAGAACCTGTAAGTCCTGCCAGCGCCGACGAATGAGAGTCAGACACCAGCGAAACCTTCATGCCGCAGCGATCGAAACCGGCCCGTTATGATCGAGAAGTCGCCCGACTCATGCTCCCCATGCACAGACGAACCTTCCTCTGGCTCACGACGGCAACCACTCTCGAAGGAGCATTCGCTGTGCGCTCTCTCGCGCAGTCGAACCTCGACGTCTCCAATCCCTCGGCGGCCATCGCAAAACTCAAGCCCGGGCAGTATCTCTGGGCGCCAAAGATCGCGCCCTCCGGTCCCGTGCTCGTCATCGTCAGCCTCGTCCGGCAGCTCGCCTTCGTCTACCGCAACGGCATTCTCATCGGAGTCACCACCGTCTCTACCGGCACAAAGGGCCACGAAACGCCCACCGGCGTCTTCACCGTGCTGCAGAAGAAGGTCACGCACCACTCCAATCTCTACGATTCCGCCCCCATGCCCTACATGCAGCGCCTCACCTGGGACGGCATCGCCATGCATGCGGGCAATCTGCCCGGCTATCCCGCCTCGCACGGCTGCGTGCGCCTGCCCAGGGCCTTCGCCAAGCTTCTCTACGGCACCACAAAGCTCGGCATGACCGTCGTCGTCACCGACTCCGACACCGTTCCCCGCATCGCCCCCACGCCTGACCTTCTCGACGCTCACGAGGAGCTCGCCGCGAACCAGCAGGGAACCATCTGGCAGCCCGAGAAGTCGCCCTCTGGCCCCGTCTCGCTCATCCTCAGCGTCGCGGACAAGCGCCTCGTCGTCCTGCGCAACGGCGTCCTCATCGGCTCAACCTCCGTCGAGATCGCTGGTCCCGTCACCGAAACCACCGCCTACAGCCTCACAAAAATCGACACCGACGGCTTTCACTGGATGCAGCTCCCACTCCCCGGCCAGAGCTGGAAGGGAACCCGCACCCTCTCCGCCGCAGACCGTTCCCGCGTTCGCCTCCCGCAGGACTTCCGCGCCGCGCTCGACGAAGAGCTCAGCCCCGGCGTCACCCTCGTCGTCACCACCGACTCCCTCAAAGCCGGCGACACCGGCAAACCGGTCACCGTCCTCGAAGCCGACCAGTAGCGACCATCCACGCAAGCGGCAGCTCTCGGTTATCCTTGGCGACGACCATGAACAACCCTCTGAAGCTCCTGCAGAACTTTCGCGGCACTGCGATTGCCCTGACCGTTCTGATCCTCACATCCTGCAGTTGCGTCACGTCTTACGGAGAGAAGCCGCAGGATCGCCTCCTCGCCGCTGCCACGCACTCTCAGCTTGACGCACCCGGCCTCAAACCCTGGCATCTCAAGCTCGACGTCACCCTCTACGACAGCAACGGAAAAAATCCCGTCGTTGGCACCATCGAGCGCTGGAACGCCGAAAACGGCGACCGTACCACCTTCACCTTCGGCGACGCGACCCGCACCGTCCTCAATGACGGCGATAAGTTCTACGCCTCACACAGCGGCACTGTCCCTTCTCTTGCGGACTCCGTCCTCGACGCCGTACTGCGCCCCGGTCCCTCCCAACGCGACATCCAAAGCTCATCGCCCGAGACGACCTCGGAGAACTTCGGCAAGGTCAAGCTCGACTGCATCATGCTCACCGAAGACGTCCTTCACAAAGGCTCCATCGCGATGGGACTCTTTCCCACCTACTGCCTCGACCCCGGCGGCGAACTGCTGCGCGCCAGCTTCAACTTCGGCAGCTACACCGTCCTGCGCAATGACGTCTCTGACTTCCAGGGCCAGTTCATCGCGCACACCCTTGCCTTAATTCAAGGCACGAGGACGAAGGTCGCTGAAGCGAAAATCGCGGCACTCGAAACCTTCACACCCTCCTCCGATCAGTTCGCCCCTGACGCCGCCATGAAAGCCACTTCAAACTTCGCGCAAATCTCGGGAAAGATCATGGCCGGCGAGATCCGCTCCAAGACCACGCCCGTCTATCCCGCGAGCGCCCGTCAGGCCCACATCAGCGGAACGGTGGTCCTGCATGCCGTCGTCGGCCGCGACGGCCACATCCGTTCTCTCCGGCCCATCTCCGCTCCCGACACCGACCTCGCCCTCGCCTCCATCGATGCCGTCCGCCAGTGGACCTACAGCCCCTACCTGCTCAACGGGGAACCCACAGACGTCGACACAACGATCACCGTAAACTTCAATCTGAACTGAAGCGCATTCTCCGCGCCAGCATCCAACAGAGCACTCAGGAGCCCTCCCCATGAAATCCTTCGGCTACGCCGCTGCCTCCAAGTCTGCGCCTCTCGCCCCCTGGTCCTTCGACCGCCGCGAACCCCACCCCAACGACGTCGTCCTCTCTATCGACTACTGCGGCATCTGCCACTCTGACATCCATCAGGCCCGCGGCGAGTGGGGCGCCCAGCTCTTCCCCATGGTCCCGGGCCACGAGATCACCGGCCGCGTGACCGCCGTCGGCTCCGCCGTCACCCGCTTCAAACCCGGCGACCTCGCCGCCGTCGGCGTCATCGTCGAGAGCTGCCTCCACTGCACCAACTGCCGCAACAACCTCGAGGTCTACTGCTCCGACGGCGGCGCCCGCGACACCTACAACGCCACCCTCCGCGACGGCACTCGCACCTACGGCGGCTACTCCGACACCATCGTCACGCCCGAGCACTTCGTCCACACCCTCAAGCCCGGCATCGACCTCGCCGCAACCGCTCCACTCCTCTGCGCCGGCATCACCACCTACTCGCCGCTGCGTCACTGGGGCGTCGGCCCCAACAAGAAGGTCGGCGTCATCGGCCTCGGCGGCCTCGGCCATCTCGGGCTTAAGTTCGCTCACGCCTTCGGAGCGCACGTCGTGCAATTCACCACATCCGAGTCCAAGATCGACGACGCCAAAAAGCTCGGCGCCGACGAAGTCGTCCTCTCCAAAGATGCCGCCGCCATGCAGAAGCACGCCGGCAGCTTCGACTTCATCCTCGACTGCGTCTCCGCCCCGCACGACATCAACGCCTACCTCGCGCTCCTCAAGCTCGACGGCACTCTCTGCCTCGTCGGCCTTCCCGATCAACCTCTCTCCGTGCAGCCGTTCTCCATCGTCGCCAACCGCCGCTCGCTCGCCGGCTCCGCCATCGGTGGCATGAAAGAGACCCAGGAGATGCTCGACTTCTGCGCCGACAACAAAATCGCCGCCGACATCGAACTCACCACCTACGACAAGCTCAACGAAGCCTACGACCGCGTCCTCCGCAACGACGTCAAGTACCGCTTCGTCCTCGACAACAAATCCCTCAAGCAGAACTAGCGGCTCCAACCATTTGTGCCGTCATCCTGAGGCGTAGCCGAAGGATCTCTGTATTTCGGGTGTCACGATCGCTCTGCCGGATTAGCAGCGGGCTGAAGCCCGCTGAATTAACAGCCGTTACACCCACAGCGCAAACATCGGCGTCGGTGCCGCGAACGTCTTCGGCTTCACCCCAAGCCTTCCCGTCGCCGCGTCATGCGAGAACACCGTCACATTCCCAGAGCCCCCCTGGTTGCAGCACACGAGCCACCTGCGCGAAGGATCGAACGCGATATACCGCGGCACCTTCCCGCCGGCGCTCAGCTTCTGATGTTCCGTCAGGTAGCCATTCTCGTCGATCCGCCACACCGTAATCGTGTCCTCACCACGCGTGCACGAGTACAGAAATCGCCCATCGTCGCTGATCACAACCTCGCACGCCGTCTGGCCCTTCGTGCTCGCGCCCTTATCCAGCGTCGACACCACGCTATTCTCGCGCAGCCGCATGATGGGTTGACCCTGCTCCAGACGCCAGTCGTACAGGTCGATCGTGCAGTCCAACTCGTGAATGCAATAAACAAACTTGCCGTTCGGATGAAACGCCACATGCCTCGGCCCTGACCCAGCCCTCGCGCCCACACGAATCGGCACGCGCACGGAATCGCCGGCTCCCGGCGTCACCGGGAACACGAGAATCACGTCATCGCCCAGGTCGCACGCCAGCACGTAGTGGTTGCCCGGAGCAATCGTCGCGCAATGAATATGCGCCGCATCCTGCCGATCGGCTACCGGCCCATGCGTCGCCTGCGTGTACTTGAACACGCCAATCGCCTGCGCCAGCGAACCCACATTCGTCACGCGAAACGCCGAGAAGCTCCCGCCCGCATAGTTCGCCACAAACGCCATCGAGCCCGTCTGATCGATAGACACATAACACGGCCCGTCACCCTGCGACCCCACCTTGTTCAGCGGAGTCAACCCTCCGCTCGCCGCATCCAGCGCGAAGCTCGAGACGGCCGCTCCATCTCCGCTCACGCCATTCACCGCGTACACCACCGGCAGCGTCGGATGCTTCGCCAGGTAAGACGGCCTCGCCGCCTCGCCCACCAGTTCCACTCGTCCCAGCGAGCCAGTCGCGGCATTCCACGACGCGCGATACACGCCCTTGCCCGTATCGGTCCCCAGCAGCACCCACCGCGCCGCACCCGCCGTAACCTGCGCACTGCCCAACGCACGCAACGCAAAGGGCAGCGCCGCCGCCCGTCCCACAAACTGCCGTCGGCTATATCGCAATGGCTGGTTCCTCAGTTGTCTTTACGACTCGCTATCGTTCCACTACTCGCTCGCCCGCTGCTCCCGGCGGCAAATTCTCCCCCACCGCAAGTCCCATCGTCCCCGCGAGAGTCTCCGGCTCGCCCGGCAGCTTGAAATCCAGCTCCGTCGGATGCGCATCGCGATTGATCACCGGCAAACTTGGCAGCAGGTCCACACGATTGCCGATCTGGTCCACAACCGCAGCCACGTTCTCCAGTACCTCGGCCACGGTCATCGTGTAGAACTCGCGGCCGTTGTCGTACCCGTTCTCAATCGAGAGCTTCAGGTACAGCCCCGCGGCCTGCGCCGCCAGGTAGTCGGTAATCACCTTGCCGTTGCGCGCCTTCTGCGCGACCCACGCATCGTTCGGCATGGCAATCCACAGCGGCCGCCCATTCACTGCAAACCGGATATCCGTCGCATCCGCATGGCGGGTCGCAATAGCCACCACGGTGCCCTTCCACACGCAGTGCTGCGGCTCTCCGGTCCAGCGGTCTGTCGCTACAAAGTCTTCATACATGGCACTCTCAAGACTAGCCGTCCGCCCCCCACCACGCAACAGGGCTCCCACCCACCTTGGTGGATAGGATTGAACAAGTCCGCGCATCCAACAGTTCAGGCGACCCCATCGCCCGGAGCCCCCATTTGAATCTGCTCATCGTCGGCGCCAACGGCAAAACCGGCCTCGCTCTGGTTCAACAGGCTTGCGAACTCGACCACCATGTCACCGCACTCGTGCATCACGCGCCCTCGCAACCCATGCGCTGCGCGCGCATCGTTCAGGGAGATGCCCGCGACCCGCAACTCCTCGACTCCGTTGTCCCCGGCCAGCACGCCGTCATCGACACCGTTGGCACACGCAAGCCCTTCCTGAAGACCACTCTTGAGACCGACGTCGCCCGCCATCTCATCGCTGCCATGCAGCGTCACGGAGTCCGTCGCCTCATCGCCGTCTCCTCCCTCGGAGTCGGCGACAGCATCGCCAACGTGCCGCCACTCTTTCGCGCTCTTATCCCAATCTTCTTCCGCGGAGCCATGCCTGACAAAGAAGGCATGGAATCACAGCTTCGCTCCAGCACCCTCGACTGGACCATCGTCCGTCCTGCGGGACTCACGGATGGCCCCGCCACCAAAACCGTTCAGATCATTACGCCGCAGTCGCGCCGTCACGTCCGCCGCATCTCTCGGGCCGACGTCGCCGCCTTCATCCTCCTGCACCTCGGCGGCTTCGACCTCATCAACAAAACGGTCGGCATCGCAGCCCAATAACCCACCGCGACGCGCGTTGCATCTTCTGACAGGCCCACACCCTCCCTCGCAAACCGATAAACTAACCCTCTGGAGTCGCATTGATGTAACGCAATCACGATCCCCCGGAGGCCACATCTTGAGCGCACTGCGAACCCTCTCCCTCGGTCTGTCACTCCTCCTCGCCGCCGCCGCTCGCGCCCAGCAGAGCTCCCCTCCGCCCAAGCCCCAACCCGACGTCCTCATCTTCACCAACGGCGACCAGCTCACCGGTAAGCTCGTCCGCGCCGACAGCGGCAATGTCGTCTTCAAGAGCGACATGGCCGGTCAAGTCACCATCCCCTATGACAAGGTCAAAGAGCTCCGCTCTGTCGGCAGCTTCTCCCTGCTCAAGAAGGGTCCGCCTAGCAAGCACAACCTCGTGGGGCAGGGTCAGATCAACGTCGCGGATGGCAATGTCGTCGTCACACCGACGCAGGTCGCGCCCGTCACCCTCGCCATCAAAGAGGTCGGCTACGTCATCGACACCCCGACCTACGACCGTGAAGTCAACCACGAGATCGGGTTCATGCATGGCTGGAACGGCGCCATCACTGCAGGCGCCACCATCGTCCGTGCTACGGACAGCGTCACCAGCTTCACCCTCGGCATGACGCTCGCGCGGCTCTCGCCCACCGTGGACTATCTGCCCCGCCATACCCGCACAACCTTCAACCTCATCGAGACCTACGGCAAAGCCACCTCGCCCGTGATCCCCCAGACCATCCCGCCCTCGCCGTCGCCTGTCGTCACCAAGACCAGCATCTTCCACGCCGACGCCGAACGTGACTGGTACTTCACGCCTCGTCTCTACGCTCTGGCGAACACCGCCTTCGACCACAACTTCTCTCAGGGCCTGGACCTCCAGCAGCTCTACGGCGGCGGTGTCGGCTGGACCCCCGTCCAAACCGAGCACCAGCAGCTCGATCTGAAGGCCGACGTCCACTACGAGCGCCAGTCCTTCTTCGGGCAGCCCGAAGTCAACCTCATCGGCTCCATCTTTGGCGAGGCCTACCGGCACGATCTTCCGCACAAGATCGTCTTCAACCAGGCCGCCGACTACGTCCCCTCCTGGAATAACTCCCAGGCCTATTCCGCCATGTTCACCGCCGGCATCGTGCTCCCCACCTGGAAACGACTCGGCGCGTCCTTTGCCGTCACCGACAACTACCTCAACAACCCGTCGCCCGGTTACAAGGCGAACTCCTTCCAGTTCGTCGCCGGCCTCACCTACGCCTTCCAGTAGCACCGGCAAGCGGGTAGGTATCCTTTGCGATGGCAAACGATAAACGCGCGGGCGTTCGAAATCTTGTCAAGCCTCGAAGTGCCTCAAACCCGCATAAACACTGGCGAAAATCACGACATGTTAATTAGACCCAATTCCCTATAATGAAGATAGTGTGAGTAAAGATAGAGAAGGCTGCCAGTGCGCAGCCTTTTTGTTTTGCTCGCAGCCATCCACACCGAATACGGTTCTACCGCTCGCAAAGTATTCCATTCAGAGACTTTCCACACTAAATCTCTGGAATCAATACTTTGCACCTGAAGTCCACCCGCAACTCATCTCTTTTGAAGACTTTGCCAAAAGGTCGGGGGGAGGGGGGTATACCTCCTCATCCGATGTTCTAATGGAACGATGCGAGCTCTTCTCCGCTCGCCAGGTTTTGTACTGCAGGAGTTTGCCTTCGATGGATCTTCGGAAGTTCGCGGCTCGGTGCGCCGCAAAGTGGAGCGCAAAGCTCCCAGTAGTTGCAGCCGTGCTCATCACCGTCGCCGCCGCCGCTCAGACCAAACAGCCGGGACCCGCCCGGCATGAGACCAACGCCAGCCGCCAGGCTCGCATTCAGCGCACCATCAAGGACACTTACACCCACCGCTGGGAGGTCTTCGGCGGCGGTGGTTACATGCGCTTCCGCTCCGGCGAATACACGCAGAAGAACAACGAGGTCACCTGGAACTTCGCTCCGCATTACTATCTCAATCCCAAGCTCGCCATCGTCGTTGACACTCGCGGTATGTTCGGCAATGCCAAGACGATTCGGTGCTGCAACGGAGCCAACACGCAGGCCCCCAACCCGCAGATCAACGAGTACGCCTTCACCGGCGGCGTCGGTTACCGCTTCTACTCTTCGCTGCGCTACGCCCTCAGCGCCGAGGCGCTCGGCGGCATCGGTATCGGCAACTTCTCCGGCGCCTCCAAGGGCCTCACCTACGTGCAGACCGGCTTCTGGCAGGACGCCGCCCGTCCGGCCTTCATCATCAACCTCGCCGGTGACGTCAACATCTTCCCCAACCTCGCCTTCCGCATCGCGCCGACTTACGTCGGCACGACCTTCACCAGTCCCTCCGGCGGTTCGCTGCAGAACAGCCTCGGCTTCAACGCCGGCGTCGTCTACCGCTTCGGCCGGCAGAAATAGCCTCATCCAAGCGTACGATAGACCTATGTCCAAGGGCTGGGAGTCCAAGAACGTCGCAGATCAACAGGCTCAGCAGGCAGCCAGTTCAGCCGCGAAGCCCGAAGGCGACCCCGCCGACGCCGCCTCGGCTGCCGACCGCAAACGACGCATCCAGGCGTTGGAGATGCAGCGCGAGCGTGTGCTCTCCGAGCGCACCTCCAGCCCCCACCGGCGCTCCGCCCTCGAACTCGCCCTCGCCACCATCGAGCGCGAGCTCGAACAGCTCGGCTGGTCGATAAGGATCTAGCTTCTCCCGAACTTACTCGCGCCGGTCGAGCGGTCCGCGCGTCAGAACAAACGGATTCGCCTGCGCTACAGGCGTGAGCACTACCGTCTGAATCTGCACGTGCGGCGGACGCGTCGCAGTCCACACAATCACATCCGCAACGTCGTCCGCGGTCAGCGGGTCGACGTTCTCATACGTCTTCGCCGCGCGCTCCTCGTTTCCCCGGAAGCGCACCTTGCTGAAGTCCGTCTTCACCATCCCGGGATCGACCGAGGTCACGCGCACCGGGGTTCCGTTCAGGTCCAGCCGCAGCCCATCGCTGATCAATCGCTCCGCAGCCTTCGTCCCACAGTAGACTCCACCGTTCGGATACGCCGTATGACCGGCAATCGACCCCAGGTTGATCACGTGTCCACTACCCCGCTCCACCATGCCCGGAACCACCGCACGCGTCACGTACAGCAACCCCTTCACGTTGGTGTCAATCATCTCCTCCCAGTCCTGGATCTCGTCGAGGTACATCTTCTTCAGGCCTCGACTCAGGCCAGCGTTGTTCACCAACACCTCGATCCGCTTCCAGTCCTCCGGCAGCGATGCGATCGCACTCACAACCTCGTCGTTGCCGCGCACGTCCAGCTCGAAGTTGTATACATCCTTCGCACCCAGCCCGCGCAGCTCCTGCTGCATCGCGCGCAACTCGTCCATCCGCCGTGCGCACAGCAGCAACTTCGCGCCCTCCCGCGCAAATCCCCGCGCGGTCGCGGCTCCGATGCCCGCGCTCGCACCCGTCACAAACACAACCTTGCCTGCCAGTGAGTAACTCACAATTCCCCTCGCTTCCGTTCTCTCTTAGAGATACACGAAAGCCGCGACGGAAATCATCGCGGCCTCGTGATTGTGCTCGTTGGGTTGAGAGCTACTGCGGGTTGGAGACTCCCGTCGGGTTCCGCGGAGGTGTGGGTGGGACCACGGCCGCCGCAGCTCCCGACTGACCTGGCTCCGTCGTCTGCACGCCAATGGACGCGCCAGAAACCACCAGATTCACGCGGCGGTTCTGCTGCCGTCCTGGAGACGTTGCGTTGTCCGCTACGAAGTTCGTCGCGCCGTAGCCCTGTGCCGTCACGCTGCCCTGCTGCACACCATTCTGCACCAGGAAGTTTTGCACAGAGTCCGCGCGGTTCTCACTCAGCGTCTGGTTATACGCAGGCGTTCCGGTCGAGTCCGTATATCCCTCCACCTGCACCTTCAGCTTCGGATACAGAGTAAGAATCGTCGCGACCTTCGCCAGGCTTACCTGCGCGTTAGGCTTCAGGGTGTATTTGTTCGTATCGAACAGCACATCGCCAAGGTTCACGATCAGACCGCGAGCTGTTTCGGTGGTCTGCAGCACCGAATTCAATTGCGCGCGAAGCTTCTCACGCGTCGCCTCTTCGCTCTGCTGACTCTGTTGTGCCTGCTGCTGCGCCGCGGCTGCCTGAGCGCGAGCATTCGCCGCATCGGCCTCGGCACGAGCACGAGCTGCATCGGCCTGGGCCCTCTGAGCTGCCGCACGATCCGCGTCAGCCTGTGCCTGTTGCGCTGCGAGTTGCGACTGCTGCGCCTGCATCTGAGCCTGCTGCTTGGCCTCCTGCGCATCCTGCTGGCGTTTCTCGTCCAGCTTGCGCAGAGTGGTCAAGCGCGCATCCTCGGCACGTTCCACCGCCTCGCGTGCGTCTGTGAACTCCATCTTGACATCGCGATGCTTTCCATCCTGAATCGCCTGCGCATTCTGCAAATCGGTTGCAACCTCCTGCATAATGTCCGGAGCCTGTTGGTCGGCGCCGGCAGACCGGGCGATGCGCTGCGCGTTGTAGGCCTCAAACAGCGCCAGCGGCACATGCTCGCGATCCGTGACAGGCATCGGGTTTGCGTGCGCGCCTTCTGTATTTGCGTAGAGTCCGCGGGGCAGTAACTGGTAGTGAACGTTCACTTCTTCGAGCACACCCTGTGTCTTGTCGGTGAATATGTTCTTCAGCACCACGACATCGCTCGGCTGAGAGACGGCGAAATATGGCTCTGCCGTGACGATCATGCCAAACGACTGAAACGAGCTCGTCACATCGAGACTCGCCTTATCGCCTGCGAGCTCCAGCTCACCGAGGTTCTGTGGGCGCCCATCCGCCGAGATCGCCCACAACACATACGTCAGATACTCTTTGCCGAATCCGTTCGCTGGGGTGAGGCCGGAGAAGTGCACATCGATGTGCGTCTTTCCTGTCTGTGAGTCCACCTTCGCCTCGCCGTTTGCACGGGGCATCAGCTCGGTGCCAATGAAGTTCACCTTCGTCGGTCCTCTGCGGTTCAGGTAGTTCACCGCATCCAGCTCTCGCTGCACTACCTTCACGTGGTAGATATAGATTCCGTTCGGTCCTTGCGCGACAACGTTAGCTTTCGTTGCCCCCGGCGCGACTGTCGTTGGATTTGGCTCCTGCGCATGAATCATCGAGCCACAAACAAACGGCAGCGAGAACGCTATGGAAGCGATCGCAAAACCTTTCAGCTTGCGTGACATTTTCTTGTCTCCTTAGTGCGTCTGCTGCAACAGCAGACGGCGCGCCTCGACGGGCACTCAGCAAATGCGATGCGCGCAAAAGTAAAAAAGGTGGCCCGATTTTGGGGCCACCTCGCGTTAATACAAGTGGTAGAAAACGTTGCCTGTTGTGATGATTAATCCGGGGATTTATTGTCCGAGAATCGGTACGCCGCCAACTGCCATGCTGTGCGCGATCTTCGCCTTCCACTCTTCCGGCCCCGTGATATGAACGCTTGTGCCCTTGCTGTCGACAGCAACCGTCACCGGCATATCAACAACCTCGAACTCGTAAATCGCCTCCATGCCCAGGTCCTCGAACGCGACGAGGTGGGATTTTTTGATCGCCTTCGAGACGAGATACGCTGCACCGCCGATGGCCATCAGGTAGACAGCCTTGTTATCGCGAATCGCATCGATCGCAGCAACGCCGCGCTCGGCCTTGCCGATCATACCGAGCAGTCCAGTCTGCTCCAGCATCTGCCGCGTGAACTTGTCCATGCGTGTCGCAGTCGTTGGGCCTGCAGGTCCCACCACCTCACCGCGCACAGGATCGACGGGGCCGACGTAGTAAATGAAGCGACCCTTCAGGTCGACCGGCAGTTTTTCGCCGCGATTCAGCATGTCCGTCATACGCTTGTGCGCGGCGTCGCGTCCGGTCAAGAGCTTGCCATTCAGCAGCAGCACTTCGCCGGGTTTCCACGAGGCGACCTCTTCTCGCGTCACGGTGTCGAGGTTCACGCGCTTGCCGCCATGCGCTTCGTAGGTCATCTTCGGCCAGTTCTCGAGCGACGGCGGATCGAGGTACACAGGACCAGAGCCATCGAGGACGAAGTGCGCATGCCGCGTGGCAGCACAGTTCGGGATCATTGCTACGGGAAGATTCGCGGCGTGCGTCGGCCACTCGAGGATCTTCACGTCGAGCACGGTCGTCAGTCCGCCCAGACCCTGCGCGCCGATGCCGAGCGCATTGATCTTGTCGTAGAGTTCCACCCGCAGCTTCTCAAGATTGCTCAGCTTGTGACCTTCAGCTCCGCGCGCTTTGAGCTCCTGCATGTCGATGGGGTCCATGAGGCTCTGCTTCGCAAGCAGCATCGCCTTCTCCGCCGTGCCGCCGATGCCGATGCCGAGCATGCCCGGCGGACACCAGCCCGCGCCCATCGTGGGAATCGTCTTGAGCACCCAGTCGACGACAGAGTCGGACGGGTTCAACATCACGAACTTCGACTTCGCCTCGCTGCCGCCGCCCTTGGCCGCGACCGTGACATCGACCTGGTCGCCGCGCACGAGCGAGACCTCAACGACGCATGGCGTGTTGTCCTTGGTGTTCTTCCTGCCGAATGCCGGGTCGGCAAGTATGCTGCCGCGCAGCTTGTTGTCCGGGTCGAGCCACGCCTCGCGCACGCCCTCGTCGCACATCTCCTGCAGCGTCATCGTCGCGGGACCATCGCCCTTCATCAGGTGGCACTCGAGGCCGAGCTTGATGAAGATGGTCACGATGCCGGTGTCCTGGCAGATGGGCCGATGGCCCTCGGCGCACATACGCGAATTGACGATGATCTGCTTCATCGCGTCCTTCGCGGCTGGAGACTGCTCGAGCTCATAGGCGCGAGTGAGGTTCGTGATGTAGTCCACCGGGTGGTAGAAGCTGATGTATTGAAGCGCTGCCCGCACGCTTTCGATGAGGTCGTCCTGCTGAATAGGTTTCATAGAAGCTACCGATCCTCTATTGTATGTCGCCTTCCGCGGGCGTGGCTCGGCACGTCGGGCCTGTAGAATCGGGCGTTGGATGAGACTGTGAGCGAACCGATCGTTGATATTCGCGACCTGCGCAAGGTGTACACCGGTAAGGTGCCGGTGATCGCCGTTGACGGCATCAACCTGCAGGTGGCGCCGGGCGAACTGTATGGTCTGCTGGGCCCGAACGGTGCAGGAAAGACTACGACGATCTCCATCGCGACGACGCGCGCAGTTCCGACGGCGGGTTCGGTGAGGATTGCGGGTGTCGATGTGGTCAGACATCCTGCGATGGCGCGTCGAGCGATTGGTGTAGTGCCGCAGTACAACACGCTTGACCGCTCGTGCACGGTCGCAGAGAACATCCGCTTTCACTGCCTGTACTTCGGGATGAGCGGCGTTGAAGCGCGGCGCCGGACGGACGAGTTGTTGGAGCAGTTTCGTCTGCACGACCGTTACAACGCTTATCCGCAGCAACTCAGCGGAGGCCTGGCGCAGCGGCTGCAGATTGCGCGCGCGATCGCGCATCATCCGCGCGTACTATTCCTCGACGAGCCAAGTGCAGGACTCGACCCGCAGAGCCGCATTGCGATGTGGGATGCCGTGCGCGCGTTGCGCCGTGAGGACATCACGGTTGTGCTGACGACGCACTATATGGAGGAGGCCGATGAGCTGTGCGACCGAGTCGCGATCATCGATCATGGCAGAATTCTTGTGGAGGACACGCCGGCGGCACTGAAGGCCAGTGTGGGTGGGGATAAGCTGTACCATCTGCACCTTGCTGAATCGGCGGACCGCGAGAAGCTCGCGCAGCAGTTGCGCGAGTTCGGCGGCGTTACGGGCGTTGAGCCAACGGAGGACGGTCTGCGCGTGCTCGCGCAGACGCGTGAGGGCCTGCTGCCGCAGGTGATTACCGCGGCGAATGCGTATGGTCTGCGCGATGTGGCGACGGCCGAACCGACGCTCGAGACGGTATTCATCCGGCTGACGGGGCGCGATCTTCGCGAGTAACAAGAGAGAAGGAATTGTGGCGGTAGCGGTCGAGAGCTCGAAGGCGGCAGGACGGCGTGGAACCTACACGCGCGCGTTCCTTGGGCTGATCCTGCGTGACCTCTTCGTGCTGCGCCGTGAGATCGGGCCTTTCCTGGTGCGAGTGGGAATGAACCCGTTGCTCTTTCTGTTCGTGTTCACCTACGTGATGCCGCACATGTCCGGAGGTGCTGCACTCAATCCGACGGCGAACATGGCTGCGGCGGGCGGCGGGACCTTCGGGACGGTGCTGCTGCCGGGCCTGATGGCTGTGGCGATTATGTTCTCCGGCATCGCGGCGGTTGCGCTGCCGCTGGCCCAGGAGTTCGGCGTCACACGCGAGATTGACGATCGCGTGATGTGCCCACTGCCGATTGCCGCCGTTGCGGCGGAGAAGATCGTTTTCTCTGCGCTGCAGAGCATTGTCGCTGCGGCCCTGGTTTTTCCGCTCGCGTATTACATCCCGAGCACGCCCGTGGCTGCGCACGTCTCGAGCTGGCCGTTTCTGATCGCTGTGCTGATTCTCGCGAGCCTGCTCTCCGGCGCGCTCGGGCTGACGATCGGGACCTCGGTGCAGCCGAAACAGATCGGACTTGTGTTTGGCGTGGTGGTCGTGCCGATTACATTTCTCGGGTGTGTCTACTATCCGTGGGCGGCTCTAGGGCATCTGCGCTGGCTACAGGTCAGTGTGCTCGTGAATCCGATCGTGTATATCAGCGAAGGTCTGCGCGCCGCGCTCACGCCGACGATGCGCCACATGCCGGATGCGATGATTCTGCTGCTGTTGGTCTTCTTTCTCGCGCTGCTGACGTGGCTTGGGATGCGTGGCTTCCGGCGCCGCGTGGTCAGTTAGCTCCACTACTCGGCAGCGTAGGTGTGCTCGGGAGCGACAGGCGCAGCGACCGTACCTTTGCTCAGCTTTTCGGCGAGGTCCTTCGCGATCAGCGCCCCGTGAAAGCGGCCGTTCTCGATGAAGATCTCGTTCGTGCGCTCGCCCGCGACGACGACTCCGGCGACATAGATGCCGGGCACATTCGACTCGAGCGTCTGCCGATTGCAAACCGGGCAACGCGAGTTCTTCGTGTCCAACTCGATGCCGAGCGATTCGATGAAGGTGAAGTCAGGCCGATAACCTGTGAGCGCAAAGACGTGATGGTTCGGCAGTGTCTTCTCGCCCTCGGGCGTCTTCAGCACAACGTTGTCGAGTTCGATGCGCTCGATGGTCGTGTTGAAGTACGCGGTGATCTCGCCCCTTTTGATGCGGTTTTCGATGTCGGGCTTGATCCAGTACTTGATGTGCCGGTGCAACTCCGCGCCTCGATGGACGAGTGTCACGCGTGCACCGTGACGGTAGAGGTCCAGCGCTGCAATTGCCGCGGAGTTCTTCCCGCCGACAACGATGACATCACGGTCGAAGTACGGATGCGGTTCGTCGTAGTAGTGCGAGACCTTTGGCAGGTCCTCGCCGGGAACGCTGAGGTGATTGGGCAGATCGTAGTAGCCGGTCGAGACGATCAGCTTGAGCGCTCGATGCTGAAGCGGACGGCCGAAGCGATCTTCGGTGTGCACCGTAAAATTGCCGTCTCCACCGGTGACACTTGTGACGAGCTCATAGGGTCGAACCTCAAGTTTGTAGTGCGCCGTGGCCTTGCGGTAGTACTCGAGCGCCTCGCTGCGGCTGGGCTTCTGGTTCGGTGAAGGGAATGGGATGTTGCCGATCTCGAGCAGCTCCGGCGTAGTGAAGAAGGTCATGTTCGCCGGGTAGTGAAAGAGTGAGTTCGTGAGACAGCCCTTGTCGACGAGTACGACGCTGCAGCCAACATTCTGTGCATCGATCGCGCAGGCAAGACCGGTGGGGCCTGCGCCGATGACGAGCACGTCGTAGAGAGGATGTTCGCTCATAGCTCAGATTGTATGTATGAACGAAAGGGCCGCAAAGATGCGGCCCTTTCAATATAGGAAAGCTCGATGTATTGAAGCCAAAATTTACGCGTCGAGATCCACCAATTTGTGGCTGATGGCGAAGAGCGCGAGTTCGAGACGTGTGCTGACGCCAGTCTTGTCGAAGATGTTCGACAGGTGGCGCTTCACGGTCTCTTCGCTGATGGTGAACTGCTTCGCGATGTCCTTGTTGGAGCAGCCTTCGACGATGCACGTGACAACTTCCAGCTCGCGTGGTGTGAGGCCGTAGGTCTTCTTCTCGGGTACGGCCGCGGCCTGCTGCATCAGGTCGTGCAGCGCGGAGAGCAGATTCACGACGCGCTTGCCACCGATCCAGTAATCGCCGGAGAGCACGGCGCGCAGGCTTTCGCCAAGATCGCTGGCGACGGAGTCCTTGAGAACGATGCCGC
The DNA here is from genome assembly GCA_963713395.1 of uncultured Acidobacteriaceae bacterium. Lineage (GTDB taxonomy): Bacteria > Acidobacteriota > Terriglobia > Terriglobales > Acidobacteriaceae > Granulicella. Next base: position 1,026,043 of record CAVQLS010000005.1, read on the forward strand.
GTGCGCCGATCTGTAGCGCTTCGATGACTTGCTGCGTGGAGATAAGGCTGGTGAGCAGCACAATCTTCACACGCGGCGAGCGGTTCATGATCGCGCGCATCGCCTCCAGGCCCGGCAGCTTGGGCATGGCGAGGTCGAGCAGGAGAACGTCCGGCTCGAGTTCGAGCGTCTGTGTGATGGCCTCGTCGCCATCGTTGGCTTCACCAACGACCTCGAACCCGGGCTCGCTGGTCAGCATGTTTTTCACGCCAAAGCGGACCACCGGATGGTCGTCGGCAACGACAATGCGGATGCCAGGATGGCCTGGGTGTCCAGCGGTTTGCGGTCCGGCAGAAGGCTTACGCAGTACAGGTGTGGGCATCGTCGGTGTGCTCTCCGTGCGCCTGATCGGCAGGCGCTACAATCTCTCGTTCAGCATACGCTGGAGCCGCTTGCACGCAGAATCGAAATCCGCAAGAGCAGAGGTATCGACGGGGGAACCCCCTTCCGTTGCAGCGGCCAGCGCTTGTAACTCCAATGCTCCCAGCATTCCGCAGCTTCCCTTAATGGTATGGGCCTCATGACGGACGGCGGGCTGATCTCCATGCTCAGCGGCGTTAGCGATGTGCTGCAGGCGAGCGCGCACGTCAGCAAGGGTCATCTCGTACATCTGCCGCAGAAGGTCGCTGCCGACTTTGGATTTCAGTTGCTCGAAGATGTTGTCGTCAAGCGGGGGAAGGCGAGCCGGCGTCTTTTCGGTCGAGGGCTGTTCCGTCTCTACGGGGATGCGGCGTGCGGTTTGTGTCCGCGCCTGTCTGACGGCCCGCGTGAAGTCGGCGACCGAAAATGGTTTGCGCAGGAGACCGTCAAAGGATTGCAACTCATCGGCGCGTGGTGAGCTTCCGCTCATGGCGAGGATCACGCTGGAGGCAGGCACTGTGCCGTCTGCGCGGGAGGCCGCCAATGTCTTTGCGAGTTCGCCGCCACGCATGCCGGGCATCTGGATGTCGCAGAGAATGATGTCGGGTCTCGGGGAGCCTTCGCGAGCGACCTGCAGGGCCTCTTCGCCGGAGTGCGCGCGGGTCACACGGTAGCCCTCGACGGTGAGCAGAGCGTCGAGCAATTCGCCCATGACCGGGTCGTCGTCGACGATCAGTACCTGTGCTCCTGCAGTCTGTTCGCTCATGCCAGAACAGATTAGCCCAGCCATTGCAAAGTAATGTGACGGGGCATCTTCTGAGATATGAGCGGGGAATCTTCCTCGATGCGAGAAGCAAGGCGACACGATACAGTTAGGCCAGCCTTGTCTAATGTGCTTAGCCTGATGTGCTCACCGTGCCAATACGATCGGCCCGCGTTCCGCGGCCATGATGCGGGTGGAGGGCGTTGAGAATATCTGCCGCCACTCTTGTGCTGCTCTGGCAGATGGGTTCTGTCACGGCGCCTTCGCCGTCACGGCATCTGCTCTATCAGCGTCAGGTCATTCTCCCCGCGCATGCTGCCGGGCAGGCGTGTGTCGTGCTGGATGGCGTGGTCTTCGCGCATACGGCGAGTACGGGCGCGGGTGATATTCGCATCTACGGTAACGAGGGCACCGATGCAGGGCGCGAGTTCGAGGTTCCGTTCGCTATGACCGAGAGCGGTTCGGCCACAGTGGAGACGCAGGTGGCGACGCCCGGGAATGTGGCAGCGCGTGACGGCGAACTCGTCTTCGATCTGGCGATGCCCGGCGGAGATTACACCGAAGTCGATCTTGAGCTAGACGCGAAGAACTTTGTCGGGGTGGCGCAGGTTGCCGGTGTTGACACGCGTGGTCACGCCACGCCGCTGGGCACATTTGCGATGTTTGATCTCAGCGCACAGCATCTCGCGCGCTCGACGGTTCTCTCACTTCCGGACTCCAGCTATCCCGTGCTGCACGTTGCGTTACGGATGATGAACTCTGGAGGGCAGCCGATGGCAGTCAGGACGTCGACGATCGTTGGTGCGATGGTGCCTCCGAGCCGCGATGAGCAGACACTTTATACGACGGTCGCCTCTACCTCAGCGATCGAACAGCAGGGCCATTGGTCTATCGCAACCATGACTGTGCCTGCACATGTTCCGGTCGAGCGTGTGCAGTTTATGCTGAGCCCACAGTTCCAAGCGAATTTCTTGCGCGATGCCACCGTTGCAGCGTCTCCTATGCAGACTGGTCTGGATGCACTCGGCGCGGCGGAGGGCGTTTCGGGACACATCTTCCGCGTTACGCGCGACCCCATCGCGGGAGCTGTTCCTGCGATCGACTCGCAGGCGATGACGATCAACACAGTCATCGGAGCGAACCTTCGCGCGCCGGCGAAGGTGACGGCGAGCGTCGACAACGGCACCGATTCTCCGCTGCCGATTGCCCGAGTGGACCTTCAGATGCGCGAGCGGAGGCTCTGCTTCGAGGCGCGTCCTGACACGAGCTACACACTGCGTTACGGCGATGCCAAGCTCTCCGCGCCCTCCTATGGCTATGCGCGGCGTTTTGTCTCCAGTGCGAGTCCAACAATGGTTGCACTGGGACCGGAGGAGAAGAATCCAAACTACGTGCCGCCTGGAGCAGATAGGGAGCAAAAGCGGCCCGGGCGCGAACTACCGTGGCTTCTCCTGATTGCAGGAGTTGCGGTCGCGGGTGTGACGGCCCTGCAGTACGTGCGTCACAAGCGTGAGGGGATGAGATGAGGCTGTGGCTCCAATGGACGCGAACAGGGGCACGCCCGTTTGCGGCGCTGCTGTTATTTGTGCTCGCCGCAAGCGCACTCGCGCAGAAGACGCAGGGCACAGCTCCGGCGACGCAGGCCGATCTTGCGGCCGCGCGACAGGAGCTGGCCGCGAAACATTACGCCCGGGCGAAGGAACTCTATCGCGCCTATTTGCATGCGCACCCCGAGAACGTCGATGCAGAGTTCGGTGTTGCCGACGCAGAGCTTGGACTGCGCGAGTTCGAAGCAGCCGAGTGGGATTATCGGCGGGTTGTTGCTGCGGAGCCACAGAACTGGGTGGCACACAAGAACCTTGTGATCATCGAGGCGGAGTTGGGACGCTGGGACGAGTTTGAGCGCGAGCGCACCGTTCTGCGTGCAGCGCGCGAGCGTGGAGCGCCGGGCATCAGCACGCTCGAGAGTGACGTCATCGACTCGTTTGAAGTAAGCGGCCATCGCTGGATTGTGCGCGAATACTACGAACCCGTAGGCCGCTCAGAGGCGCGCTATAACTTCGAGCGCTTCTCGGCGGAAGGTCACGCCGAGGAATACATCTCGCTTGAACCGACCGCCGCCGCCGAAGCGGCACTGAAGCCCGGCGATGTTCGCATCGGCGCGGAGACTGAAGCTGCGCCGCGTACTGCAAACGACGAGTTTTCGCTGAACTGGTATAGCAGCAAAGGTCACGGCACCATCGCACACTACCCGAAGGGCGAGCCGAGCTATGAGCGGGTGCGCAGCGATCTACTACACTGGCTCCGCCGAAAGCCGTGACCAGATGATGGGAGCGCTGGCAGGCACAGTGATTCTGATTCACTTGCTGTGGATTGTGCTGGTGCTCGTGGGGGTGGTATGGACGCGAGGACGGCCGGTGTGGACGTCCGTGCACCTCACGTGTCTGGTTTGGGGAATTCTAGTGGAGGTGGGGCCGTGGCCATGCCCGCTGACGATGCTGGAGGACTATCTCGAGGCGCGCGGCGGTGAGCACACGGTGGCGGGAAATTTCATTTTGCATTGGGTGCGCGCGCTGATCTACCCGAATGCGCCGTACTGGCTGGTGACGACACTGGGCGTGACGGCGTGTTCGATCAGTCTTGCGATCTATGCGCGGCGGGCGTGGGTTTGGTGGAGCAACAGTGACGGAGCCGCGTGAGCGCCTCCGCAGCGGTTACCGCAGCGCTGTATCGACTTCGCTGAAGTAACTTGGCGGCTTCAGCAACTCGCGCGGCTTGGAGCCGTCCGCTGGGCCAACAAGCCCATCGCGTTCCATCAGGTCGATCAGGTGCGCGGCGCGGCCATAGCCAATGCGCAGGCGTCGCTGCAGCAACGAGGTCGAGGCCTTGCCGAACTCGAAGACGAGGCGCACAGCGTCGTCGAACATCGGGTCGTTCTCCTCGCCGTCGTTCGCACTGCCCAGGCTGTCGCCCTTTTCGTCCTTCGGACCTTCGAGAAATCCCGTGACGTACTCGGCTGTTCCCTGAGCCTTCCAGAACTCGGTGACGGCGTTGATTTCCTTCTCGGTGACGAACGGCGCGTGTACGCGCTGCAGGCGTGAGGTGCCCGGCGGCAGGAAGAGCATATCGCCGCGGCCCAATAGGCTCTCGGCGCCATTCGAATCGATGATGGTGCGCGAATCGACCTTTGTCGCGAGGCGGAAGCTCATGCGCGTGGGCACGTTCGCTTTTAGCAGGCCGGTGATGACATCCACCGATGGACGTTGCGTTGCGAGCACGAGATGAATGCCGACGGCGCGTGCCATCTGGGCGATGCGCGTGATCGCCTCCTCGACGTTCGCGCGGTCGAGCATCATCAGGTCCGCGAGCTCGTCGATGATGATCATGATGTACGGCAGCGGCTCCTGGTTAACGTCCTCGAAGAGATACTCGCTGCCGTTCTCGAAAAGCTTGTTGAACTGGTCGATATTGCGCACGTGGTTCGCTGCAAGCAGCTTTAGCCGGCGTTCCATCTCCTTCACAGCGTTGCGAAGAGCGTTCGCTGCAAGCTTCGCTTCGGTGATGATGGGCGTGAAGAGGTGCGGGATGCCCTCATACATGCCGAGCTCGACGCGCTTCGGATCGACAAGAATCATGCGCACCTGCTCGGGCGTGGACTTGAAGAGCACGCTCATGATCATCGCGTTGATCGCGACCGATTTGCCCGAGCCAGTCGAGCCGGCGATAAGCACATGCGGCATCGCCGCAAGATCTGCAGTGACGATGCGGCCGTTGATGTCCTTGCCAAGTGCGATAGGCAGCCGCGACTTCGATTTTGCGAAGCTCTCGCACTCGACCACGTCGCGCAGCCAGATCGTCTCGCGCTCTGAGTTCGGCACCTGGATCCCAACGGTCGACTTGCCGGGCATGCGTTCGATGAGGATGCTCTCGGCGGCCATCGCAAGGCAGAGATCATCTGCGAGTCCCGTCACGCGCGAGTACTTCACGCCTGCATCGGGGCGGAACTCGAAGGTTGTTACGACCGGTCCGGGGTTGATCTGCTCAACGTTGCCGTTGACGCCGAACTCGGCGCACTTTTCGACGAGCAGCCGCGCCTCGTCGCGCAGCGCGTCCTCGCGCACGGTGGTCTGCACGGTGTCGCGGAAGAGCAGGGAACTGGAGGGCAGTTTGTAGCCGCGCACCGACTTTGGCGGAAGCGCAATCGCCTGAATATTCGCGTCCGCGCGCTTGCCGAAGGCGATGTTCTGCGCAGCGATATCAGCGACCGGCGACGGCATCGGGGGCTCGGGTACTTCGACTGGACGCTGCCGCGCGGTGGGCATGCGAGCCGGGGCAGGCTCTGGCATTGGCACATCCGCGAGCGAATTTCTCGTCAACAGTGGCGCGGGCGCCTTACGGTCCGGCGCATCCAGCCAGCCGTCGTCGGCGTTGCGGGCCGCAGTAACATCATGTCGAGGATCGATGAACGAAGGCTCGTCAGCGTGCGAGCGCAATGGCGCGGCCGCTGCAGCAAGTTGCGCTGCATACGGCGCCGCAGCCGCGGCGGCGGTCGCAAGGCTGCTCGCCGCCGGAGCGTCGACCAGCGTGCGCGGAATGTTCTGCCACACCGTGGCGGTCTCCGGAGCGGCCTCGGCGGCTTCTGCCACAGGCGCAGACATGTTCGCGCGGCGCCGCCGCCCGAACCACCCAAAGAGTCCTGCCAGCAGCGAGTCCCCGCGTTCTTTCTGCGGCTTCGGAGCGGCCGCCTCCGCGACTGCGCGCTCACGTGCGGCAATGCGTTCGCGGCGGGTCAGATAGTTCGTGTCCTCATCGTCTGTCTTTACGCTGACAACACGGTTCGCAGCGCGCGCTGCACGGCGCTCTTTCCGTAAGAGATAGCGCTCGCGCATCCGCCGGAAGAAACCGAAGTGTTCGGCGAACCACTCCGGCGCGGTCGCCAGCAGAAAACTCGTCGTAAGGTACAGCGACAGCGCGACCATCAGTGCGGAGATTACAGCCGCGCCGGGAAAGTTAACGAATTCAATCATCAGGTCGGCGAGCACACGGCCCTCGACGCCGGAGATCGGGATCGCTCCGCGCCACAGCATCTGGCCCGGCAATAGAGCGATCGCCGCAGGGGCGAACACCAGCCACATCAGCAGGCCGCTGGCCTTCACAGCCGTTGAGCCAACAGGCCGCGAGCGCAGCCACGCGATGCCGATGCGTCCCATCACGACCGGTGCCAACAGCACCGCCACGCCCAGAATCTGCAACAGGATGTCGGAGAGGTACGCCCCGACAAGCCCGGCCCAGTTGTGTGCCGGGCGAACTCCGGCGCCGCCACCCACAGTATTCAGAGACGGATCGGCCGGGTTGTAGGTGACGAGTGAGAGGAGGAGAAGGACGGCGGCCACGAGTACCACCAGCCCCAACATCTCGTTGAGGCGGCGGCTTCGTGTCGGGGCAAGTACGAGTCTCTGGGACTTCATGAATGGACGGGCGCACGCGGTCCGCTGCCGCTGCGCACGTTGCATCTTGCGCAGCGCAGGCCTACGGACCGGAGAACCATCAGAGCCCTTTCATTGTTCCATAGCGCACCGCCGGGTAACGCACTGCCGCAAGCCGGAACCAGACTGGTGACCGCCACCTTTGGACCCTTGCCCACCGACCAGGAATCGGCTAGCCAACGCCAAGTGCAGAGTCTTGCATCCAGTGGATAGGGGAGGCGCCGTGTGTCCGGTCCTGGTCCGGGCGACGGCCGCTCATCCTTGGGATGACCGGGGCGGGAGATTTTCGCGATTTCTCTCCCTTGCTGTCGGCAAAGGAGAATCGCGTCCAGCCGCAGACCCGGTCGCACTATTCGAGGAATGAGGTAGAGAATCATGGCAAATTCACTCGACGGGTCGGAAAAGAACCGGCAGATGGAGCGGGTCCTGCTCGATGTCATCAAGGTCCTGCAGGATGGGCAGAAGGGCTTCGCCGACATCGGGGAGCACCTCAAGGACGAGACGCTGAAGCGCTACTTCCTGGCCGAAAGTCTCAAGCGGGCCAACTTCCGCGCGGAGCTTGAAAACGAGCTCCATCGCGCCGGTGTGGCGGATGTGAAGGAATCCGGCTCAACCTCCGGCGCACTTCATCGAGCCTGGGGCGACCTCAAGGCCAAGCTCGGCATGGGTTCAGACCACGAACTCCTCGCCACGGCCGAACAAGGCGAGGATGTCGCCAAGAAGGCCTATAGAGACGCCCTGGAGCACGATCTCCCGCTGCCGATCCGCCAGCTTCTGACCGAGCAGCAGACCCACGTCAACAACTCGCACGATTTCGTAAAAAGTCACCGCGACGCGAAGGCTGCGTAAATCTCGCCACATCAAAAAATTGCAAAAAGGCGGCCGCGCAGGTCGCCTTCTTTGCGTTCGAGGTGATCGGGTGCGCGTCGGCCGAGCTCTCCTTGGAAGTCTGTTCATCGTCGCCGGCGTGGCGCACTTCGCATTCACGCGAGTTTACGCGAACGCGGTGCCGGATTACCTGCCCGCGCACCGCGAGCTGGTTCTTGTCTCGGGAGCCGCTGAGGTCGCAGGTGGTATCGGGCTTTTTCTTCCTCAAACGCGGCGGTACGCGGCCTTCGGGCTCGTCCTGCTTCTTGTCGCCGTCTTTCCGGCCAACCTCTGGATGGCCCAGAACCCAGACCGCTATGCCATTCCGCAATGGCTTCTCTGGGTACGTCTACCTCTCCAGATTCCATTGGTCTGGTGGGGTCTGCTCTATACCCGCGAACGGCTTCAGTAGCCGAGATGGTGCAGGTAGAACACCACGGCGCTCGCGACTATGCAGTAGATGCCGAAGAGGTACCAGCGGCCGTTCTCCAGCCACGAACTGAGCCAGCGCAGCGCTGCGAGGCCAGCTACAAAGCTCAGGAGCATGCCCAGCACACCCGCGACGAAGCTCGAGTGCAGGTCAGCCGGATGACAACCGGGTGTGGCATCGTGCACCGCGCGGAACACTCGCCAGACCTCGCGGCCAAGCGCGAATGGCGTGAGGATGATCACAAGTGCAAACGAGAATCTCTCCGCCCGGCTACGTTCCGCTCCCGTCAGCATGCCGGTCGAGATCGTCGCGCCCGAGCGCGAAAATCCGCGAAACGGCAGGCACAGCCCCTGCACCGCGCCCATCCACCCAGCTTGCTTGAACGTGACGTTCTCACCTGAGCGCGATGCCGCACGCTCATAGCTCAGGTTGGCTAACGGCGACTTACCGCGTTCCTTCAAGCCCGCCCAGAGAATCAGCAACCCAGCCGCAAGCAATGCCGGTGCAACAAGATCCAGTCGCGAGAAGATTGCCTCGACATCGCCCTTACCATAGGTGCACGGAACGGTGGTCGAGCTCAGCGCGGCCTCCAGCATGTGTTTCCGCTGATGATGCTCGATCACGTGAATGATCGGATAGCCGATAACCGCGGTCAGTGCTGTCGCCCAGATGGCGCGCACCACAAAGCGCTTGAACGCATCCGCGCTCACGAAGTACGTCCGCTTCCACTGCCGCCAGAAGAACGCAATCACAGCGAACATCGTTCCCGTATGCAGCATCACCAGCAGCAGGGTCATCTCGGGCGCAGACGGGTCGAGCCCGAGCAGTTTCTCAGCCACAACCACGTGCGCGGAGCTGGAGACGGGAAGGAGCTCGGCGAGCCCTTGAACGATGGCTAAAATCAGCACTTTAAACACAGGCATGCCAACGATTCTATCGCCCGCCGATTCAGCCTTGTGTGAACTTCGGCCCGCGCCGCAGCCCGTCAGTTACGGTCGGTGCCGTAGATTGGAATCCCCTGCTTCACGCGGTACGCAATGCTCTCTGCCCGTGCCGCGTAGTCGGATTTCGGATACTTCTGTCGAAGCTGGTCGGCGATCGCCTGGCAGTTCTGCGAGGCCTTGTCAGCGTTCTTCTTGTCGTCGTTCACCATGTACATCGTCACCAGCACGCCCTGCCGGTAGGCCGCGTTGTACATCGCCTCAGCCGACTTCGGCCCATCCGGATAGTGGTCCGCATACTTCAGGTACAGCTGCGTCTCCATCTCCGGGCACTTGGGCAGGCCCTGCCAGTCGCCGCACAGCTTGTTATCGATCAGGTCGTAAGCCGCGAGCGCCGCAAACGGCGAGTCCGGATAAATCTTCATCACACGCCGCAGGTCGCCCTCGTAGATCTGCGGCCGCAGGTACGCCTGCTGCTCGTGAGCGCTCGGCAGTGAGCTGTTGTCGAGCTTGTTGAGTTGCCAGCGGATGTCCGCCGCGCGGAACGCCGCCTCCGGCGCCAGCGGCGAGTCCGGGAAATAGTCGACTACGCGCTTGTACAGCAGATGCGCCTCCTGGGCGGCGTCCTTTGGCGCATGCGGCTCCGCAGCCTGTGCCTCAAGTTCGGCGGCTGCTCCATAAAGAATCGCGTCGCCATTCGGCGTCGTCGGCCCCACGACGCCCTGGTCATGTATCCAGCCGGAGAACTGATGGTTCGTCGTGCTCGGGTCCTTGAACTCGGGCTCGTTGTCCGGGTCCTCATTCTCGTGCTCGTCCGTGTTCGCAAACACGTTCACCCACGCGCCGTTGCGTCCCATGATGGCGACCTCGTGCCCCGGAGTCACAGTCGCAATCGGCGGATTGCTGCTGTCCGCCATCACGTACAGATTCGCCACGTGCAGTACCGTAGCTCGCGCGGTGGGGTCAGCGTTCCCCTGGTCGTTTTTGCCCTTCTTCTGCGCGAAGAGCAGGGTGGGTGAAAGCAGCAGCAAGGCAGCGGCAGTAAGGCTAGCGCGGGACATATCTGAAAGATTAGACGTTACTAGGGCCTAGGCGTGGACGGCGACAGTCTCCTCAACCAACTCGGCCCGCATATCCGGGTCCAGGTTCCCACCAGAGAGGATGGCCACCACCCGCCTTGCCTCCGGAAGCTCCTGCGCATGGAACAGTGCCGCGGCCAGTGCCACTGCGCCTGAGGGCTCGGCCACAATTCCCGTCGCCTTCAGCACGATCCGCAGAGCCTCCCGAATCTCGTCCTCCGTCACGGTCACCACACCGTCGACAAATCGCAGAATATGCACAAAGTTCCGCTCGCCCAGCGACTGCGTCCGCAGCCCATCCGCGATGGTCCGGGTCGTCTTCGCCGCAGGCCACTCCACCAGCCGCTTCGTGTCGAACGACTCCTTCGCGTCCGCCGACAGCTCCGGCTCGCATCCCCACACCTGCGGAGCCTCACGCCCCGCAGCCTCCGAGGTCAGCTTGATGCCCGTCGCCACACCCGACAGCAGGCCACCGCCCGAGACCGGCGACAGCACCAGTTCCACGTTCGGCAACTGCTCCAGAATCTCCACCCCACACGTCGCTTGCCCCGCGATAATCGCCTCGTCGTCATACGGCGGCACCATCACATAGCCATGCTCGGCGACCAACTCTTCCGCCTTCAACTTACGCTCCGTGCTCGCCGGCCCGACGGTCACGATCTCGGCCCCCAGCGCGGCCGTCGCCTCGCGCTTCACACGCGGAGCGTTCTCCGGCATCACGATCACTGCCTTCGCCCCTAGCGCCCGCGCTGCATACGCCACACCCTGCGCATGATTGCCCGACGAGTACGTAATCACGCCGCGCTTCAACTGCTCGGGCGTTAGCGAACGAATCTTGTTGTACGCCCCGCGCAGCTTGAAGCTGCCAATCGGCTGCGCGGACTCATCCTTCAGATAGATCTCCGCCATCGAATCCGAGAGCTCCGGCCACCCCGCCATCCGCAGCCGCGCACGCGACAACCTCAGCAGTGGAGTTCGAACAGCGGTGGAAGCAATGCGCTCGCGCGCGGCTTGAATTTCAGCGAGGGAGATCAGCTCAGACATCTATATCTACTGTACCTCTGCGGCGTGCAGCACATCGGCGAAGAAGTGTACCAGCCGCAGCTGATCCGCCATCGTCGGGTCCGCGCCATCCAGGTTCAGGTGCGACAGCACCGGCGAGATCAGCACCGCCTTCAGGCTCCGCTTTGGTAGCTCCGCAGCCATCCACTGCGTCTCGGCTGAAGGAATAATGTTGTCGCCCGCTCCGTGCAGCAGATACACGGGCGTCTTCAGAGTCGACAGCCGCCCATGCGGACTCACCGCAGCCATATCGTCCGCATGCCGCTCATCCGCGCGCTCCAGGGCCGTTCGCGTCGCCGGCAAAGATGTGTCCATCAATGCCTTCGCCTCGGCCGCCTGCGCCGCATTCAAACTTGCGAGCGCCGCATGTTCTGCCGTCGAATCCTCGTACAAATGAGCTCGCAACACTGCGCGAATCGGCGCCACATCCTGCACCGGAACAAACTCGCCGACGTGCTCATACTCCAGCACCAGCGGCCCGTACTCATGCGGAGCCAGCGTCTCTTCCGTTCCGTCCGGGCGCTCATCCTCTCCGGTCTCGTAGTAAGCGGCGACACGGCTCATTTCGTCCTGCGAGCCCACCGCAAGCACAAACCGAATATCTTTCTGGTACTTCGGATCCGCCGCAGCCAGCAGCGATAGGCCACCAGAAAAGCTCAGCCCCAGCACACCCACCGGCCGCCCGCCGTCCTTATTCGTCAGCCACTCGGCCGACTCGCCAATCGTCGCAATCGAGTTCGCACCCACCTGGTAGTCCTTGATGTCCGGCAGCTCCGGCGTCAGCACCTGCACGCCGCACGCGGCCATTGCGGTCGCAAAGTTCTCCAGCCTCGGTTCGTCGATCCCCAGGTGATGCACCCCATGCAGCACCACAATCGCTGGTGCCTTCTTCGGCGCCAGCGGCGTGTAGAGCCGCCCTCGCACCGCGCCGCTCGCCAGCGGAAGCTGCAGGTCCCGCACCGCAATCGGCTCACTCACAAACCGTCGCAGCCACGCCGGTACCGGCTTATCGCCCACCAGATCCAGCACCGCAACCGACTGCAGATGCACCCGCAGCATCGGCCATCCGGCAAACGCCAGCAGAATCGCCGCGCCCGCCATGGACACCATCAGCCACCGCATCCGCCGTCGCGTCTCGCGCTGCGGAAGCCGTCGCCACGTCAGAATCAGACTTCAACGCAGAAGTACAACAATCGTCATCCATACTTAGTGCCGCACCACCATATAGATCACCAGCGCCAGCAAAATCACATTCAGCGGCAGCAGAATCGCCAGCAGCGCGCTGCTCATCGATACTCGTTGCTCGAGCGCCGCCACGCGCTCCTCAGCCGACTCTGCCGCCGTGCGCACTGCGGTCATCTGCTCGTTCAGTTGCGCAAGGCGCTCGCCCTGCTCGTTCAGCTGACGATAGATGCCCTCATGCGATGCGGTCACACGGTTGATGTCCAAGCGCACATCTTCGCCAATCTTTGCCAGCGCCTCGCGCGTCGCCGCGTCACCCGCAGTCCTGGATTGCAGGTATCGGTCCGCGGTCGGCAGCATCCGCGCAATATGAGGTGCCAGTTCAATCAGCTGTGCAAGAGCCTTGGGCCACATGCTCGGAATTGTAGTGGCTCAGAGCGTCGCCACGGCAGAATGTTGCAATCGCCTGCGCCTGTGCTTCAAAATCGCCGCCGCAATGCTGCACAACAGAATCGCCGTGATGAACACCTGCGACCAAACGCAGTAGATGCACCACTTCTGGATAACAAACGCCTCCAGGTAGCTCAGCATCGCCGCGCAAAAGAACCCAATCTCCGCCAGTTGCAGCGTCACCCACGTCCAGCCGGCCAGCGCCGTCAGCGCAATCAGCCCATAGCCGATGATGCCCAGCGTCGCCACAGGAATATGGATCTTCTTCGACCCTGGCTGTTCGTCAAACGACGCCGCGGGAAAGACTGCAAACCGCGAATGATTCACCGTACCGCAGTCCCACTTCTCCGTCACCGCGCACGGCGGCGCCGCGTTGGGGTCCTGCATGTGAATGCGAAGGGCGAGCACCGAGTCCACGAGTCCCGCGAGGGCAAGCAAAACGATCAGGTAACGCATCTCCTTCATATTGTAGGCTGAGCGTTTCCACCCCGCATCGGCGAAAATAAAACAGCCAGGTACAAGAGAGCAGGTAGACACAAGATGAGCGAGACAACAACCCAGCCGGCGCCGACCGCCACCACATCCACCTCAGCAGACATGCTGCATCTCTGGTCGCAGCTCAACACCGCCGAGGAGGCGCAGGCGTGGGTCGAGTCCCATCTGCAGGCTTCGCGCGACCGCATCGCCGATCTGCTCGCTCCGAACACCGCGCGCTCCACCACCGAAACTCTAGCGCTCTACGACCAGGCTGCCTGGCATCTGCGAATGGCCGGTAGCCAGGCGCACGTCATGTTCATGGTGCATCCGCTCGCGCCCGTCCGCGACGCCGCCCAGGCGCTCTCGCAGGTCGTCGCTGCCGAAGGCGTCAAGCTCAGCCTGAATCGCGATGTCTATAAGGCGCTCGAGAAGCTCGACGCCGGCAACGAAGACGCCGCAACAAAGTACTACCTCGAGCGCACACTCCTCAGCTATCGCCTCGCCGGCGTCGACCGCGACGACGCCACCCGCGAGAAGATCCGCGAGCTAGCCGACAAGTCCACCGAACTCGGCATGCGCTTCGCGCGCACCGTGCAGGACGACGTCCGCAAGATCGAAGTCACCAACCCCAACGAGCTCCGCGGCCTCCCCGCCGACTTCCTCGAGCGCTTCGCCGTTCGCGAAGTCAGCGGCCAACTCACCGCCGACTCACCCGTCACCCTCACCACCGACCCGCCCGTCCTCGCACCCGTGATGACGTATGCCGCCAGCTCCGCGCTGCGCCGCCGCATGTACCTTGCCTACAACGACCGCGGCTACCCCGTGAACGCTCCCGTCCTCCTCGATCTGCTCAAAGTACGCGAGGAGATGGCCGAAGTCCTCGGCTTCCGCAGTTGGGCTGACCTCGCCACCGTCGACCAGATGATGGGCTCCGCCGCCAACATGCGAAAGTTTCTCTCGGACGTCGAACATGCCGCGCGTGAGACCGCACAGCGCGAGTTCACCGAGCTCGAGGCCTTCGTCCGCAGCCGCGATCCGAAAGCCCTCCCGCTCACGCTCAGCGACGCGCGCTTCTGGGAGGAGCAGTATCGCCGCTCCTACTACGACTTCGACTCGCAGTCTGTCCGCCCATACTTCCCCTACGAGCAGGTCGAGTCCGGCATCCTCTCCATCGCCGGCAAACTCTTCGGCGTGCGCTTCGAGCGCAACACCTCCGCGCCCATCTGGCACCCCGACGTCAAAGCCTTCGACGTTTTCGAAGCCTCATCCCCCAACAAGGAACCCATCGGTCGAATCTACCTCGACATGCACCCACGCGAGGGCAAGAGCAAATGGTTCTCCGAGTGCTCGCTCGTCGGCGGCGTCCTCGGCAAACAGGTCCCCGAGGCCTCGCTCGTCTGCAACTTCACGCAGCCCACCGACAAAGACCCCGGCCTGCTGCAGTACTCCGACGTCGTCACCTACTTCCACGAGTTCGGCCACCTCATGCACGAGATCCTCGGCGGCCAGCAGCGCTGGGGTGGCCAGAGCGGCATTGCCACCGAGGGCGACTTCGTCGAGGTCCCCTCGCAGATGCTCGAAGAGTTCTTCGAGCGCGCCGACGTGCTCCGCACCTTCGCGAAGCACTACCAAACCGGCGAGCCCATCCCCGAGGAGACCGTCGCGCGCATGACTCGCGCCAGCACCCATGGCCGCGCGCTCTCAACGCTCACGCAGGTCATGTACGCGACCTATTCCATGGAGACCCACGACCGCCGCGCCGCCGAGCTCGACCTCGACACACTGCTCCGCGAAGGCTACGACCGCTTCTCGAAGTACGAGTTCGTCGACGGCAATCGCATGTACGCCGCCTTCACGCATCTCGTTGGCTACACCTCGAACTACTACACCTATCTCTACGACAAGGTCATCGCTCTCGAGTTCTTCGCCGAGTTCGCGCACCAGCAGCCTGACCAGCTCCTCACCGGCGCCGTAGCCCGACGCTATCGCAACGTCGTCCTCGAGACCGGCGGATCAAAACCCGCGAAGGAAATCGTGCACGACTTCCTGGGCCGCGAGACCAGCATGGAAGCCCTGCGATCCTGGATAGGCCGCGAGTTTGAAAGTCAACCTGCCTAGCTCTTTCCGCCCGGCCACAACCTGTGCGGCAGCACATACGTAACTCCCGCGAAGCTCTGCCACTGCGTCGACGTGCTCGTGAATCCATGCGCGAATCCACCGTCGATGACAATGTTTGGCCGGACCGAGTAGCTCAGCGCGAACAGCCCATCCACCATATTCGCCCGGATCACACCACGTCCGCCCGCTGTCGCATGCACCAGCGGCTGCGAGAAGTGATAGAGCTCGAGAGAGAGTTGCAGGTTCGGCGTGACCAGTTCACGATCAACAGAAAACGTCTCGCCAAACTGAGCCCGGCGAATCATGTGCTCGTCCGGCTCCGTCGAATCGCCCGGTTGTTCGCTCGCGACAACGTTCACGTCGTAGTGCACATCGATCCCCGGCGCATGTCCCGAAAACAGCGCGATCAACGTGCGCGACTGGCTGCCGAGATCGATGTCCGGCGTCGTCCCGCTGTGCACCCGATTCAAATACGCCAGCGCAATCGTGGGCGTCGCGGAGCGCACATACGCATGACGATGAACATCATCTTTCACTACGTCGTCGTTGCCCTCGGGCGGGTTTACGAGCACCGCCTGCGCACCTACCAGCACATCCCCGGATCCATTCTCTGCTGTACTCTCGCCGACCTCCCGGCTGCGCGCCCATGGCTGCATTTGCACCTCGAACATCAGGCGGGGATGCACCGCCACCTTCGCCACCAGGTTCACGCCATGCTGCGAATCCGTCGTGGGCGAGTCAAACGATCCAAGGTACCCCTGCTCGAGTTGCAGATATCCCACCGGCGGCAGCGTCGCCGGATTCGTCATCGTGGGGCGTGCCGGATTTGCGGTAGGCGTCTGCGCGGCCGCGCAGCTCAGCGCTGCCACACAGCACAGTGCGGCAACACACGCATATGAACGCCTGCCGCTCAGCAACATGAAATCGCGCATCGCCGCGATCTTACTTGCGCTTCGCCTTCGCCGGCACAGCCTTCGCGCCCTTCTTCGCAGGAACTGCCTTTGCCGCAGGTTTATGGCTTGCCGCAGCCTTCTTCACTGGCTTCGCCGCAGCCTTCGCCTTGCCGTTCGCTTTCGCCGCAGCAGCGCTCTTGCCTTTGCCTGCGTGCTTTGCGTTGGCAGCCGCCGGCGCCGGCTTGTGATTCGTTGCGGCCTTCGCCGCGGGCTTCACCTGCTTCGCCGGCGGCTTGGCAGTCGATCGTGCGGGAGTTCGCGGTAACGAAGCCGCCGCTGGTTCAGGATCTGCGTGCGAGCCCGGAGCATGCGGCCCTACATCAATCCGCGTCGCCGGCGCACTCACATGCGTCTCCGTGCTCGCAGCCTCTCCGCTCTGCTTTAGCGAGTGCAGTACGACGCGCAGCATCTCTTCCTCGGGCGCTGGCTTACCCGTCCAGATCTCAAACTGCCGTGCTCCCTGCTGCACAAACATCTCCACGCCGGAGATCACCGCGATACCCTTCTGCCTCGCCATCCGCAGCAGTGGTGTCTCAATCGGGTTGTAAACCAGGTCGAAGACCAACCTCGCGTTCAACTCCTCCGGCGCCAGGATCGCGGCCGTCTTGTTGCCGTTCATCCCCGCCGGCGTTGCGTTGATGATCACATCAAAGCTCTGCTTAGCCAGCTGGTCGCGTCTCATCGACTTCGCGCCCGCCTGCCTTGCCAGTTTCTGCGCGGTCTCCGGCGTACGGTTGAGAATCCAGACCTCGGCGCCTTTGTCGCGGCAGCCGAACACCGCTGCGCGTGCCGCTCCGCCTGCGCCCAGCACCAGCACCTTCGCATTGCGCAAGCTGAACCGCCGCTCCAATGGCCCGACGATTCCCGCAACGTCCGTGTTGAAGCCGTAGAACTTCCCATCTGGCAGCCGCGAGATCGTATTCACCGCGCCAATCTTCGTCGAAAGCGGATCAGTCCGTTCGAGGAAGCGAATTACGCTCTCCTTCAGCGGCATCGTCACGCTGAGACCCTGGATCGGAATCTCGCGCGCCAGCTTGAACAGGTCGTCGACGTTCTTCGTCTGCAGCGCCAGGTACACCGCGTTCACCGTCTCGCGCCGGAACGCCGTGTTCATCATCTGCGGCGACAGCGACGACTTGATCGGATCGCCGGCCACGCCGTACACCTTCGTCGCTACATCCACCTGGTCGATGCGATAGGTGTCGAGCAGCGTGCGCGCTGCAATCTGTCCCGGAGCCGTCTCATCTCCCACACTCGCCGCAGCAAACGTGAACGCCGAGCCCGCGCGCAGCCCAAGCACGCGCGAGATGATCCCCGCCTCACCCATGCAGATGCCAACGATGCTTGAGTTCGAACGATCTTCCATTCGCTCCAGGAAGTGCATCAGCTTCAGGTTGTCGGTCAGCACTCGCGCCGTCGGCACCACCTTCATGAAGTCCGGCGCAAACGGCTCCATGCGCGCGTACATCGCGTCCAGGTCGCCCGTCTGCTTGAAATCGTGAAAGCTGATGATCACCGAAGCGCCTGCATCGCGCAGCTTCTGCATTGTGTTCTTGGGCAGCTTCTCAATCGACTCGAGTTCGATATCCACAAGCTGAAAACCCGCCTCGGCAGCCTTCAGCAAAATCTCCAGCGCCGCATGGTTCGAGCCCTCGAACTTGCCGCCGTTGTCCTTGCACCGGCAGGTTCCGACAGCCGTCGCCGCTCCGTTCTCGCTCAAAAACTGCTTCAGGGTAGGCAGCGCCGCGGCAGGCTTCGGCAGGTAATCCAGCCGGAACTCAATAAAGGAGGTGTCCCTGAGGGCGACGGCCGCTTTCTCCACCATCTCTTCGGCGGACTGGCCGGTAATCGCAATACAGATCTTTCCAATTCGGGAACGTAGCAAGTGTGAGGCGATTTGAGTACTCGTTTTCATGCTGGCGACGCGGTGTCCTACCGCCGAACTTCCTCATAGCAATATAGCTTTGAACTTGGCTTTACGCTGCAGACAGGCGATTAGCACCCGCAGAATTCGCGACGCGAGAAAAACACTCAAGGCGTTGGTTTTTCGTCTGCTCCCGAGTTTGGACGCATTGATTCCGCAAGAGTTGCCATTTCTTTCACCCCGAGCGGCGGAAATGTTAACCCTCATGCAACCTGCTGGCGGCTCGTGCGTCTAACCCTGTAACTGAGAGGCTAATTTCAGACTGTCCCACCCGTAGTAGAACCTCCCTCTTTTTGCCCTCGGGCATCCTCTACATTCCTTCAGTATTCCCTCCCCGAAAGCCTCTCTTGGGCCCGCCCGAAAGCGGGCCCGATCACTTTAACCCTCAATTCCCGAATAAAATTGCTCTGTGAGCAACAGCAGCAAGGAATGGCGCGAGAGCCCCGAAGCCATCGCCGCCGTAGACGCCCTCTTCGCCAGCATCGGCCTCGAGCACGGGCGCCGGGCCACGCGCGCTGGAACCTGGGCAGCCGGCGAGCGCATCCATCTTCGCCGCACCGCGACCGTAAGTCCCCGCCCGTCAACGAAGAAGCCTCGCCAGTCACCCGGTCTCATCCGCCCCGCAGGCTGGGAGGCCTATCCCTGGCTGCGGGGCGGTTTCAGCACCCGCGAGGGCGGCTCAACCACCGCGTTCGGCAACGCCGGCGACCTCAATCTCGGCTGGAACGTCAACGACCCCACCGAAACCGTCGTAGCCAACCGGAAGCACTTACTCGAAGCCGTCGCCAGCCCGCCATCGGGACCAAAGCCTGGCGAGCTCGTCGCCGTCCGCCAGTTCCATAGCCCCCTCATCCGCATCGTCCGTGCGAATACCGCACCCCTCATTACTCCCGAAGGCCGCCCCATACTCCGCGGTGACGCCCTCATCACCTCCCGGTCCGACCTTCTGCTCGCCATTCTCACCGCCGACTGCGTGCCTGTTCTCGTCGCCGACACCCGCCGCCGCGTCGTCGCTGCCTTCCACGCCGGCTGGCGCGGCACCCTCGCCCGCATCGTCGAGCGCGGCATCGGCACCATGCGCCTCCAATTCGGTTCGCGCCCCAAAGATCTCATCGCCGCCATCGGCCCCGGCATCGGCGCCTGCTGCTATGCCGTTGGTGAAGAGGTTCGTTTCGACTTCGAGAGCCAGTTCGCCTACGCTCCCTCACTCTTCTCCGAGGTCTACGACTCCGACCCGGTCAAAGATAAATATCCTCTGCTCTTTCTCACTGCGCGCGCACCTGGCCACTCCAACATCGGCCCGCAGATCCACCTCGACCTCATCGAAGCCAATCGCCGCCAGCTCCTCGACGCCGGTCTCAGCGCCTCGAAGATCTCCGTCATCGGCGAGTGCACCGCCTGCACGCGCCTGCCCAACGGCCAGCGCCGCTACTTCAGCCATCGCGACGAGCACGGCTACACCGGCCGGATGCTCAGCGTCATCGGCATCGCCAAAGAGTAGCTACGCCTTCCTCTGCAGCTCCTCGAACAGCTCATCCCGATGCAGCCATCCGTACGCGTCGATCTTGTTCAGGTTCTCGAGGTAGACCCACGCCGCTGCCACGGCCATGCAGGCGAAGACAATCGGCGCGATCCAATCCACGTGTCCCATCCCCGCCAGGAACGTCACCAGCGCGCCCACTAATCCTGAAGCCAGCACGATCCCCATGCTCAGGAACGCGCTCGCCGGCCTTGCCTGCTTCTGCGCCGTCCGTCCCGGGTCAATCCGCCGCGGCGACCGGATCGACATGTAGTTGCCCACCGTCAGTTCCACCAGCAGCGTCGCCACCATCCACAGCACCCCGTCAAGAATGATTAGCAGCGACGGAGTCTTCCCCGAATACGACAGCACTGCCAGGATGGCGAGCGTCTCTGCAATCGCCAGCCCCGCGCAAAGCACATTCTTGCCCATCAGCACCTCACGCAGACGCACCGGCGTGAAGAAGTACGTCTGCGCCCCTGTGCCGTCCAGCCCAAACGAGTTGAACCCCATCGGAAACACGCCGATCAAACCATAAGCCAGCGCCGCCAGAACCACCGTCGATCCATGCGGACTCCACCGCGCCGACCACCGTCCCGCGAAGATCAGCACCATCACCAGCGGCATGATCAGCCCATAGAACAACCCCGTATTCCGTCGCAGGTACAGCAGCTCCTTCGCCGCAACCACGCGCGTCACATCGGCCGGCCGCGCAGACGCTGCGACGAACGCTGCGGCGGGCGCCGTATGCGTAATCTCATGCTTCGCTGCCTTCGGCGCGCGCACGACATTCGCAGGATCGCTCAGGTTCTCTCCGTGATACTCCGTCCCCATTCGCCGCGAGAACACAAATAGAAAGACACATCCCCACGCCGCCGAAGCCAGATTCCTCACCGCAAACGTCGTCACATGGCCTTGAGCCGCCGCCGCAATCGATCTCCCCGCCAGTTCCGGCGGCAGCGCACTCACATAGTGCTCGACCTTCGCCAACGTGCTCGACACTCCTTGAACCTTCCGCAGGTCCATTCGGCGATGGTGATACGCGGGGTTGTACGCGAAGTTCAATCCCTGTATTGCAATCGAGAACAGAAAGATCAGCGCCGTGAAGGCTTCCCTCGCACGTCGTGTCGAAAGCCAGCGGTCCACCCACGCAAAGATCATTCGCGTGAACAGCACATTCACCACCGCGAACACCGCCATCGCCATGAACGCCCATCCTGCAAGCGCTGGCCTCGCGATGGTCACGCCAACCGCCGCTGCCAGTGACATCAGCGTCACAATCAGGTTCCCCGGCGCGAGAATCCCAAAGAAGAGCCGCACCGCCGTGTAGCTCCAGACACTCATCGGAAAACGGATGAGCTGCTTCGGATCAAAGGTCGACCCCGGTTGCCCCAGGTTCAAATTCGCCAGTTGACTCAGCAGGAAGATCGCCCACAGCACCCAGCTCACGCGGTCAATGTGCCCCGACACCGCCGCCCAACACGCGGTCGCGCCTGCGCCGAAGCACAATCCACTCACGATCATCAGCGCAATCGGAGCCACCGACAGCGTCGCCGCCAGGTCACTCTTGCCACCCTTGCGCCGAAAGCCGTTCCGGTGCATCTGCCAGCGCAATCGCGTGATCGCGCCAAACTGCGCGCGCGTCTGCGCTGGCGTCCACGCTGTTGCGCTTAGCTCAGCCACGCAAGCTCACCTTCGCGCACTGCCGTCTCACTGCTGTCCTTGCCCACCACGCTGAGAAAGATCTGTTCCAGCGTCAGCCGCGATCCCGCTTCATGCCCTTCTGTGGAAAGCTTCGCTTGCACGCCCGCGCGCAGCTCCTCCAGCGACCCATGCGCCACGATGCGCCCGCGGTCGATGATCGCAATGTGCGAGCACAGCCGCTCTACAATCTCCAGCACATGTGAAGTCAGAAAGATCGTTGCGCCGCGCGCAATCATGCCCTGCAGCATTGATTTCAATGTGCCTGCGGCCACTGCATCCACACCCTCAAACGGCTCGTCGAGAAACAGCACCTTCGGCCCGTGAATCACCGCCGCCGCCAGCGCCAGCTTCTTTCCCATTCCATGCGAGAAGTCCGCAATCAATTTCTTCCGCTCGTCGGCGAGGTTCATGAACTCCAGCAACTCTGCTGTGCGTTCCTGCGACGTGCGCCGGTCGAGGCCATACATTCGCCCCACAAACTCCAGGTATTCGCGCGCCGTCAGCTTGCCCAACAGCGCCATGCCCTCCGGCACGACGCCGATATTCCGCTTCACTTCCAGCGGACTGCGAAACAGGTCTTCGCCGAGGATCTGAATCGTCCCCGTCGTGGGCGCAAGCAAGCCCGTCATCATCTTGATGGTCGTGGATTTCCCAGCTCCGTTCGGTCCCAGGAACCCGAAGAACTGGCCCGGCTCAACAGTAAGATCAATGTGATCGACAGCCGTGAAGCCATTGAAGCTCCGGCTGAGGTCGTGCGCCGCAATCGCATTCATGTTGAGCCGAGTGTACGTTATCGCCGATTACATCGGTGGCGGATGATGCGGATCGACGTCGCCGCCATCCCCCTTGTTCGACCGGCCCTCTGCCTCGCCCGGATTCACCAGGTCGCGCAGCTCCTTGCTCGGCTTGAAGAACGGAACCCGCTTCGCCGGAACAGCAACTGCCGCTCCGGTCTTCGGATTTCGTCCGGTGCGCGAGTTTCGTTGTCGCGTGCGGAAGCTCCCAAAGCCGCGGACCTCCACCTTATCGTTGGCTTTCAATGCGCTGATGATGGACTCAAACAGCGTATCGACAATGACCTCACCGTCACGGCGAGTGAGATCGCCGAGTGCGGTGACCTGGTCGACTAGATCAGCTTTCGTCATGAGGGTTCTCCCGGGGCCAGAGATCTCGCGCTAGCGGTACATTGCCCTTTAGTCTAAGCCACTTAGACGTTTTCGCTCACCAACACGGCTCACCTAATGCAAAAATTTCCCGGTGTCGCCTCTGGTTCTCGAAGTTGAGATGCAGCCCGGCGCTCTCGCGCATCCTTTCGCAATAGAAAAGCCCATGCCGAAGGAGAGCTTTTGCGTCGTCCTTCGAGCCTGGTTCGGCGCCCTGGTGCCGCTCCGTTACAAACTACCTGATTTGCCAGTGGCTGGTGCAGCGGTGATGCGTATGTTTGCAGAGACTGTACACGCGAGACGGCCGGAGGATGACCGTGATGAGCAACCCCCCGAGTGAAATTCAGGCCCTCATCGAGGGTAATATCAACGGCTTCAACACCCAGAGTACGGAGCTTTTCCTTGGTGTTTTTGGGGACACCGCCATCATCATCGATGGCATCGCACCCTATCGCTGGCTGAACCCGAATGCTCCGGCCAACTGGCTCGCTGACGTGGAGAAGTGGCGCGAGAAGTTTGGGGTTACGTACGAACATCTGTCGTACGAGATGGGCTTCTGGAACGTGGAGGGCTCCTACGCGTACGCCGTCATAGCGGGGACTCTCACGGTAACGATTAAGGAACAGACTGCCGTTCGGACCGGCACGCTCGCCTATACATTTTCGAAGCATGGCCAGGAGTGGAAGATCGATGCGCAGGCGTGGGGGCGCACGTCGTAGTACGTGAAGTCGCTTTCCCCTCGAGCCTAGTTCGTCGGTTCCGTGCCCACCAGGTTGGCTCCGCCGGTAATCTGCGCCGAAATCGGGGTAATGGTCGGTGTCGCCGCGCCGATGATCTCCGTCAACGTAAAGGGGCCGGGCGTGCAGCCGTTGATAGTGCAACCCGCATTCGCCATCCAGACATTGCCCGTCACATCGATGCCGATCCCACACGGCAGGGTTGCCGTGCCACCGTTGTCCGTGCCGTGCAGGAACTCGTTAATCGGCACGTTGTTCCCGTTGGGATTCAGGTATACGGCTCCGCCGCTCGCGTCCGGATCGTTCACCGGAACCTGCAGAACGCCGCCAACAGCTCTCTCGGCCACCCAGAGGTTTCTGGCGCCGTCGATCACCATCCCCTTTGCCGTGTGCTCGAGTGCTCCCCGGAAGTTGTGGCAGTTCCCCAGCGAGAAAATACAGAGGCCGTCGGCTGCGTTGCCGGGGCCAGAATAGGAGCGTATCCCGAGGAAATCGTTGCCGATATAGATCACCTGGCCGCTGTCATCATTGGCGAGCAGAATCTGCGTATTGGATGGTGGTGAACCGTTGACATAGTAGTTTCTCATCGACGTGGTCCCCGTGGACGTGATCGAAAGCCCGTCGCCGTCGTTCCGGTCACCCGCCATCGATGTCACCCCGTAGGGGTACGTGATGCCGGGAGTGATGGTGTAGCTCGTTCGGTCTGCCGAGATATTCGCCAGCTCAACCACCGAGGAATTCGTAATGCCCAGGTTGATGCGGTTGTCGCCTCCTACCGTCAAGGCGTTGCTCACCATATTCGGCATGGATATAGCCTGCGTCATCGTCGGATCCGTCACCAGGTAGCCCGCGACGGTCGAGGTCGCGCTGTCGTTGAACCAGGCATAGCCGTTCGCATCGATCGCGACCTGTTGCGGATGCACCAGACCCGTCGAGTTGAACGGCCCATCGAAGCTTTGGCTCACTGGGTCGAAATACGCTGCGCCAGCTTCTCCCGCCGCGTTGCTCGGGAACCAGATTTTCCCGGAAGCGTCGATGTCCAACGTGCCCTGTGTTCCGAGGTCCACTCCCAGGCCGAGCGATGGCGTGGTGTAGCTGACCCCGATCGTCCAGTCGTTTGGTGGTGCCGAAAGATACGGGGTGAACGCAGGCGTTGACGTAATCAGGTTGAAGAGGGCTGTAACGTTGGACAAGGGATTCAGCGCCATCTGCACCGCAGCCTGCAGCGTATCCGAAGGCCGGAGGTCCGATGAAATCCGCGTGTAGCGGAAGAGCCTGCCGCAAGGCGTCCTGACCTCCGTCGTGTTCACCGAGCCCGAGCTGTTGATGCACGCCAACAAGATGTTCGCGATGGTATTAATCTTCTGCCACTCCACGGTGTAGGTAGTGCCCGAGGCGTTCGTACCGGTCTGATTCGCCGCGCCGATGGCATTGAACACGATCGTCGGGATCGTGACATTGTTGCCATTCACAAGCCCCTTCGAGTACTGAACTGTTCCGCCCGACGTCGTCGATGGTCCGCCAAACCAGTCGTTCGCCGCCTCCCGCCGCCCAGGGTCGTCGAGAAGAAGTGCGCCAGCGTGAACGCCAGCCCCACCGTCGTCACTTCGTTCATGATCACGAAGCTGCCCGGCCCGTTCGCGCAGGGTCCCATCCCCGCTCCCAGCACCGCCGACGAATTTTCTCCTGCGCCGGCGTTGCCACCGATGCCCAGCAGGTATACCGGCGTATCCGGCTGCGGACAGGTGTACGCTCCCGGTGCAAAGCTGAAGCCTCCCCCGCTGTCCGTCGTGGTGGAGGCCAGGATCGTGCCTGTCGATCCATAGCCTGAGGTTCCCATGGCAATGACCGAGATCGTCGCCCCTGCCACTGGCTGCTGCCCCCCAAACGCGCGCCCCATGACTTCGGGCGAATCGACGTCCAGTGCCTTAACCAGCTTCTTCTCCACCCCGCAGCCCAACATCAGCAGCAGCGCGGGCGCAAGCGCCGTCACTCCGAAAAGGGTGAGTCCGCGTCGCATAAGAACCTCTCGACGTTCTGCTTCGGTTGCGCTAGTTCGTCGGTCTCGTGCCCACCAGGTTCCGCCGGCCGGTAATCTGTGCCGAAGCCGGTGTAATGGTCGGGCCCCCCGCGCCGACAATCTCGGTCAGCGTAAAGTTGCCCGGCGTGCAGCCGTTCGTTGTGCAGCCAGCGTTCGTCATCCAGACGTTTCCCGTTGCATCGATGCCGATGCCATACGGCGTAGTCGCAGTTGCAGTGCCGCCGCCCGTCGCCCCTGACGCGCCGTGCAGGAATTCAGTCGCTACCACGGGGTTTGCCGTTGCGTTACCCACTGGAATTTGGAGGACGCCACCGTTAGCGCTTTCACTCACCCACAGATTGCTGTTGTTGGGGTTGCTGTTGCCGTCGAGAGCCATCCCCTGCAATGCGTGCTTCGTTCCGGCGTTGATGGTGTTGCATGCCGCTGTCTCGTAGTCGCATAGCCCATCAGTGGAAGTCCCGCTAGTGGGAGCCGAGCGTACCGAGATGTAGCTGAGGGCGCTCCCGATATTGATCACCTGGCCGCTGTTAGCGTTCGTCGCAGACACAACCGGGATTGCGAACGCAGTACCGCATTAGCAGGTAATCCTGCAACCCCGTGCCCCCGGGGTCGGAGGTTGCTATTCCGGCGCCGTTGCCGTTGCGCCCGCCGATTGAAGCCGATGGATGCGTGAACGTAATTGGTCTCCACCAATCCCCGAAACCAGCGAGTAGCTGCCGACAGGTCGGGGGGCGCCGCCGCCGGTATTTGCCCCAACTGGAAATTTGAGCCGTTCGTAACTCCCACATAAATGCGATCGTCTGCCACTAATCGTCAGGCTGGTGCTGGTCGTGTTCGGCAGCGACTGCGATTGCGTTGTTGCCGGAGCAGTCGTAGGTAGCCGGCCACGGTAGCCGTCGCGTTGTCGTTATACCAGGCATACCCAGACGAATCGATGACTACCTGCTGCGGATGAACCAGCCCGTCGAGTTGAACGGCCCGTTGAAACTCTGGCTCGTCGGATCGAAGTACGCTGCGCCGATCTTTCCTGCCGCATTGCTCGGCGAACCACACTCTTCCGCTCGCATCGATGTCCAGCGTGCTGAGTGTGCCAGTGTTTACGCCTAGGCCCAGTGCGGAGGTCGTATAACTCACTCCGATCGTCCAATCATTCGGCGGTGCCGTAAGAAAGGGAGTGAACGCAGGCGTTGTCGAATCAGGTTATAGAGGGAACCTCACATTGGACTTGTGGGATGCAATGCCATCTGCACCGCAGCTTGCAAGCGTGTCGGAAGGCCGCGGCAGTCGCTCCATTCGCGGTGCGGTTGAAGAGCGTACCGCACGTCGTGATCGCTCGGTCGGCTTGTCGAGCCGTTAGCTGTTAACGCACGCCACTAGGATGTTCGCGATCGTGTTGATCTTCTGCCATTCCACCGTGTACGTCGTGCCCGAGCCGTTCGTGACGGTCTGATTGGCCGCGCCGATGGCATTGAACACAATCGTCGGGATCGTGGCGCTGTTGCCCATCACCATCCCCTTCGAGTACTGGATGTTGGGGGCGGTCCCCGTCGACGGTCCGCCGAACCGGTCGTTCGTTCCATTCGCTCCGCCCAGCGTCGTCGAGAAGAAGTGCGCCAGGCTGAACGCCAGCCCGACTGTCGTCACCTCGTTCATGACCACGAAGGCGGTCTTCCCACTCGCGCAGGCGCCCATCCCGGCTCCCAACACCGCCGACGAATTAGGTCCCGCGCCGCTGTTGCCG
Organism: uncultured Acidobacteriaceae bacterium; assembly: GCA_963713395.1. Classification (GTDB taxonomy): domain Bacteria; phylum Acidobacteriota; class Terriglobia; order Terriglobales; family Acidobacteriaceae; genus Granulicella. The sequence continues at coordinate 1,053,079 of CAVQLS010000005.1, forward strand.
CCGATCCCGATCAGGTACACCGGGGTGTTCGACTGCGGACACGTATACGCTCCCGGCGCGAAGCTGAAACTTCCCCCGGGGTTGCTCGTCGTGGTCGTCGCCAGGACCGTGCCTGCCGTTCCATAGCCGCCCGTGCCCATCGTAATTACCTCGACCGTGGCGCCCACCACGGGCTGCTGCCCCGCAAACGCGCGACCCTCAATCGCTGGCGAATCAACGTCCAGTGCGTTAACCAGCTTCTTCTCCACGCCGCAGCCTGCCAGCAGCAGCGCAAATGCCGACGCCGTCACTCCCCAAAGGATGACCTTGAGTCGCATGGTGCACCTCTGGACGTAAAGTTACTGAAGGACGGGCTTGGAGAGATGCTGTCAAAAGCTGATATTCCTTTGGAATATCAAAGAAAGAGCCCGTGCTGGAAGCACGGGCTCTTTGGTCGTCTCGAGACTAGTGGGTGGGTTCTGTGCCCACCAGGTTGCCGCTGGTAATCTGCGCCGAAACCGGCGTGACCGTCGGGAACCCCGCACCCACAATCTCCGTCAAGGTAAAGCTGCCGGGAACGCAGTCGCTCACATTGCAACCGGCATTCGTCACCCAGACGTTCCCCGTGGCATCCACGCCGATCCCAAACGGCGCGGTTGCCGTGCCGCCGTTGCTATTACCATGCATGAACTCGTTGTTCGGCACGTTGTTGTTGCCATTGCTGTTCAGGTAGATGCCGCCCTCGGCGCCTCCTGGGTTGTTCACGGGAACCTGGATCACGGCCTGATCGCTGCTCTCAGCTATCCAAAGGTTCTTGCCGCCGTCGATGGCAATCCCTTCGCCGGTATTCTTCGTGACGCCCTGCAGGTTGAAGCACCGTGCCTGCGAATAGATGCACAGCGCATCCTTATTATTCCCGCTACCCGAGAACGACCGCACCGAAATGTAGTCATTGCCCGTGTAGAGTACCTGTCCGCTGTCGTCATTCGAGTTCACAATGTCCGTCTCAGCCGGCGCCGCCGAAACGTAATAGCTCCGCATCTGTGTCGTCCCAGAGTTCGTGATCGTTACCGCATCGCCGTCGGCGATGTCGCCCGCAATCGATGCGACCGGGAAGACGAACGTGATTCCAGGATCCACCGCGAAGGTGGCTCGGTCTGCCGAGACGTTTGCCAGTTCAAACACAGATCCGCTCGTGATGCCCACGTTGACACGATCGTCGCCGCCCACAGTCAGACCGTCGCTCGTCGTACTTGGCAGGGACACCGTCTGCGTCGTCATCGGAGCCGAGGTCAGGTATGCGGGTACCGTGGCCGCCGCACTGTCGTTGTACCAGGCATACCCGTTCGCATCGATTGCGACCTGCTGCGGATGCACCAGTCCCGTCGTGTTGAACGGCCCGTTGAAGCTCTGGCTCGCCGGGTCGAAGTACGCTGCGCCAGCCTCTCCCGCCGCATTGCTCGGGAACCAGATTCGCCCGGAGGCGTCGATGTCCATCGTGCTGACTGTTCCCGTGTCCACTGCCAGTCCGACGGCCGAGCTCGTATAGCTCACGCCGATCGTCCAGTCGTTCGGCTCTGCCGTCAGATAGGGCGTGAACGGCGCAGTCGTCGTAATCAGGTTATAGAGGTTATCCACCTGCGCCGCTGGAAATAGCGCCATCTGCACGGCTGCTTGCAGCGTGTCGGAGGGCCGCGTCGCCGCGCCGTTCGCCGTCCAGTTGAACAGCTTGCCGCAGGGCGTCTTGGTCTCCGTGGAGTTCGTGGAGCCCGACGAGTTGATACACGCCGACAGGATGTTCGCAATCGTGTTAATCTTCGCGGACTCGACCACGAATCCCGTGTGATTCTGGTTAGGCGCGCCCGACGCGTTGCTGATGATCGTCGGGATCGTGACGTCGTCGCCCATCACCAGGCCCTGCGAATACACCGTTGTCCCACCCGAGGTCGTCGACGGTCCGCCGAACCAGTCGTTCGCTCCATTCGCTCCGCCCAGTGTCGTCGAGAAGAAGTGCGACAGCACAAACGCTGCCGCCGCGGTCGTCACCTCATTCATCACCACGAAGCCGTTCTTCGCGGTCGCGCAGTCCCCGAGCGCTGCGGCTTCCACCGCCGATCCGTTATTGCCTGCACCGGCGTTGCCGCCGATTCCCATCAGGTACACCTGCGTGTTCGACTGCGGGCACGAATACGCTCCTGGCGCGAAGCTGAAATTCCCGTTGCTGTCCGTCAACGTCGACGCCAGCACGATGCCTGTCGACCCATAGCCCGACGTTCCCATGGCAACGACCGAGATCGTCGCACCCGTCACGGGTTGTTGTCCGCCAAAGGACTGGCCCGTAATCGCAGGCGATGCGACATTCGGCATAACACTGGACATCTGATCCGTTCCGCAGCCGGTTAGCAGCAGCGCAGGCATGAGAGTCGTCACACCGCATAAAACAAACATAAGTCGCATTGAAGGGCCTCCGGAGAGCCAACGATAGAGGTATTGATGAGGTCCCAATGGTGTTACATACGCAGGCAAAACGACTGTCAGTTGTACACCGGTGGGACGACTGTTAGAGCGTACTTAGATTATGCAGGGTTGCTAGCTTCGTTAAGCGATAAATGTAGCGTTATGCACGCTTCCTGAGACCTCTTTTTCAACCCCGCGGCGCCGTGGCGCCCGTCTTGATCTCTCTCGGCCAGGTTTGACGGCAGGTGATCTCCGCCCTCTCCGTTCGCTGGGCGCGTCCCTCCAAATCCTTCCTTTTCAGCTATTTCCAAGGCTCCGCCCCACACGCGCACGCAACCGCTGCCCACACCGTCTTCCCTTGGGTGCGCAGCGGTCCCGCCGTTGTCCCTAAGCTATTTCCACAGGAAGTAAAAACCTGGTGACTGGTTCAGCATGTTCGCCGGATTCGTGAACAGATCGGTTGTCTCATCTCCGGTCAGTAGTCCCAGCAGTCCGCCCGGCTCTCTCGGCGTCCGCACGATCCGCGGTTCGCCCTTCAGCCCCACGCGCCTCGCCGTATCCAGCAGCGCCGTTCTGAATCCGCCCAGTTGATCGATCAGCCCCAGCGGTAGCGCCTGCTCACCCGTCCACACCTGTCCTGTCGCCAGCGGCTGAATCTTCTCCGCCGACGTATGCCGCCCCGCCGCCACATCGCGGACAAACTGTCCATACATGTTGTCGATCAGTCCCTGGAAGTACGCCTGTTCCTTCGGCGTCATGTCCCGAGTTGGGTCACCGGCATCCTTCAACTCACCGGCATGCAGGTTCACATTCTTCAACTTCGCCCACTTCAGCAGGTCGCCGTAGTTCGTCCACTCCATAATCACGCCAATCGAACCCACCACACTTGCCGGGTTCGCATAGATGCGGTCGCATCCTGACGCAATGTAGTACGCCCCCGACGCCCCCACGCTCTCCACCGACGCCACGACCTGCTTGTGCAGATCCTTCCTCACTCGCAACACCTCGTGGTACACCTCCTGCGAGGCCGCCGCTCCTCCGCCCGGCGAATCGATATGCAGGATGATCGCCTTGATCCCGTCATCCTTTCCAAACCGTTCCAACTGCTTGTCGATCTTGTCCGCGTCCACAATCACGCCCGTGACGTCGACCACTCCGATGCTCGGCTCCCCGAAGCTCGTCGTGCCGCCTGCGACCGCCATCGCCGCGAATATCCGCCCGAACATCACCGCGAACGTGATCACCACCACCGCGATGATCGCCGCGAAGATTGCCGCCCAGAACCACCCTGATCGCCGTTGCGGTGGATTCGCATAGGGATAGGCATACGGTGCGTTCGCGTACGATCCCTGCACCGGCGCGCCCGTCGGACTCTGTTGCGAGTACGGCTGCTGCGGATACTGCTGATAGGGTGGTCTGCCCTGGTCGCTCATTCCGCAGAGTGTAGCAGCGCCCGCCCGTGCCTCGCGAATTCAACTCACCCGCGGCGCCTTCAATTCCCATTCCCCTTCGCAAAAATGACGTATCATAAATTCGCCGTTGCGTTGCGTTTTTTCCCAACGCAGGTGGACCCAAACGCACGTGAGCTCTCCCAGCCTCAGCATCGTGATTCCCGCGTACAACGAGGGTGCGCGGATTGAGCACGCCCTCGAGCGCGTCCTCACCTGCGTCGCCGAGCGCCACTGGAACGCCGAGGTTCTCGTCGTCGACGACGGCTCCTTGGACAACACTGCCGACATCGTTCAGCGCTGGATGCATAGACATTCCAACCTGCACCTCATCTTCAACGACGGCAACCGCGGCAAGGGCTACTCCGTCCGCAACGGCATCCTCCAGTCCGTCGGCGAGACCGTCCTCTTCACCGACGCCGACCTCTCCTCGCCCATCGAGGAAGCCGAGCGTCTCTTCGCCGCGCTCGACGCTGGCGCAGACGTCGCCATCGGCTCCCGCTGGCTCGACAAGCAGCGCCAGACCATCCACCAGCCGCTCTACCGCCGCTTCTTCGGCCGCTGCTTCAACTGGGTCACGCGCAAGGTCATGGGCCTGCCCTACAAGGACACCCAATGCGGCTTCAAGGCCTTCAAACGCGAAGCCGCCCAGGTCATCTTCCGCCTCCAGACCATCGAGCGCTGGGGCTTCGACCCCGAGCTCCTCTTCATCGCCCGCAGGCTCGGCTACAAGATCGTCGAAGTCCCCGTCACCTGGGGCCACGACGAGCGCAGCCGCATCAGCTACCTCAAAGACGGCATGAAGATGCTCGAAGAGATGGCCCAGATCCGCAAGAACTCCCTCCGCGGCCGCTACGACGAAGCCATCGCCGCCATGAAGGACACCAGCACGATGATCACCCCACCCGCCGCCCGCCCCGACCCCATCCCCCACCCCCGCTAACCGGTTTCTGTCATTCCAGAGAAATCGGGTGCCCCACCCTCGGCGCGAAGCGACAGGGTGGGGTATCGCGCGTTAAGACGCGCGATGTTTTTGCCGTAGCCCTTGCTTTTTTTGTTGTCATTCCCGCAGGGAATCTGCTTTTGCTTTTCGACTAACCACTAACCACTAACCACTCCCTACCTCTTCCTCCCCGCCTCATACTGAAACACCACCTCCAGCGGCACACCAAACACCATCGCAATCTTGAACGCCGTCTCCAGCGACGGCGAATACTTATCCTGCTCAATCGCAATCACCGTCTGCCGCGTCACGCCAATCTCATCCGCGAGGTCCTGCTGCGTCATCCCTCGCTCCGCCCTCAGCTCGCGGACCGAGTTTCGCAGCCCCGGCATTACAACGCCCTCCGGTACGCCACAATCTGCGTCACCGTCTTCACAATGTCCGAGATCACCAGCATCCCGAAGAACACATTCAGGAAGTGCAATCCCACGAAGCCCTCATGGATAGGGAATCGTCCCGCCATCGAGTGGAACCACAGCATCCCCAGTCCGAACACCATCAGCGACGCCAGCGTCAGATACCCCGCGCGATACCCCCGCAGTTGAATCAGCTTGTCGCGCTCATCCGTCATGCGGTGCCGCGTCACCGCCGCGATGATCGACTGCAAAATGATCTGCAGCACGATGATCGAAAAGATCATCCCCGCAACCTTATTCACCGAGTTCTGCTCGTGTACGTGAAAGTGCCAAAAGAAATACGGCAGATACACAATCAGCTCCGCGGCCAGTGAACCGTAAAGCGACTTCTCCTGGTAAGAAAGGCTGGGCATCACTCCATCTCCATGTCAAAAATGTTTGACATGAACAACGTAGCCCGTCTATCAGTCGATGTCAAATATGTTTGACACGCGATCAATAAAGCTATGCCTTCAGGAGGTTTCGGGTAAATGATGGGTCATGTCTAAGATGAAGAAAGGTCACCAATTTCTTTTTGGAGTCCTCCAGAGCGTTGGGGGGTCACTCGTGACCTCCACCGCAACTGCGATCTGGCAGCAGGTGCACCGTGGCTCAGTGGATTGGCTGCCTATCACGGCGCTGTTCATCATAACGTGCCTAGTCTTCTTTGGAGTCATAAAGCTGGGACAGCGGCAAGTCCCCAACATTCCCATTCCTACGCCGCCCTCTGAGACTCACTACCGACTGAAGATTCACTCAGCAGAATATGGCGCCGGAAAATCCGTCGGCCAAGTCGATCACTACCTCCGCGCTCGCGCGACTGACGTCTTATACGCGAGAGTCAATGCAGACCTGTTTGGTGGCTACGACCCAGCCTCGGGGCTACCAAAACAGCTAAGCGTGGTCTATTCATTCGATGGCGGTAAGGAACGCACGGCGGTGCGCAATGAACACGACTTGATAGTTCTCCCCGAAGATCCCGAAGGGCCGGCTGCGCTGTTTTCGCCGTTACAGATCGAAGCGTTTCAACTTGCCAAGGATATTCACAAGTTCTTAGGCGATTTCGAACCGAAACCGCCACAATTCGAGCATGACTGGCCTGAAAGAAAGCGTCTCGAACGAATAACAGAGAGAGGTCGGTGGGCAGAAAAACTTATGAACGGCTACCGCCTGCGGTTCGAGAAGAGAGACAAAGAGATCGAGCTCAAATTTGGGGAGCTTGGAATCAAAGCTCACGCACTCTCTGAACAACCGCGCAAGATCGAAGAAAGGATCAAGAGGTGGGAAGAGGAATTGGTGGCAATGGCCCACAGAATGGACGGCGTTAATTTGAGCGTCGGAGCGTAGCTGGCGACACCAACCTCTTCCATGCCCTAAGCTATTCCCTGCATGCTGCGCTCCCTTCTTCATCAGCCTCTCCACCAATAAGCCTTTCCGCAAATTCTCCGAGAGCTCCTCTCTCGGCCGCCGCGTCTCGCGCCGCTTCGTCGCCGGCATGACCATCGAGGAAGCCATCGCCGCCGCCCAGCAACTTACCACTTAGGAAGAGAACCCATGACCAAACTTCGGACCATCGATTTGTCCGTCAACCCTGCCGAAGAAACTATCTCTGTCGGTGGACTTGCCCTTCGCTTTCTGCTCACGGGTGAAAATTCTTCCGGCAGCATTGCTGTCTTTGAAATGACCGTCCCCGGAGGAAAGCGACTGCCCGCGCCGGCCCACAGCCACGACCACTACGAGGAGACAATCTACGGCCTCACCGGTGTCCTGATTTGGACGGTTGACGGAACGACATTCAATGTTGGCCCCGGACAGGCTCTTTGCATTCCACGCGGAGCCGTACACCGCTTCGACAACGACGCAGCGCAGGATGCGAAGGCACTCTGCGTAATCACACCGGCGGCTATCGGGCCGGAGTACTTTCGCGAGATGGCCGAGATCCTGCGTGCCGCGGCCGGCGGCCCGCCCGACCGTGAAAAGGTGACCGAAATCATGCTTCGCCACGGACTGAGACCAGCCGCGCCACCTGCATAGTCGCGGCTGCAGCAGCCTGCCGCGAGCGCAGCCGCGTCCCGCTTCTAATGCGTGGGTTCGCAGGATGCCTCACGACACCCGACGCCTTCATGCCCTAATCTATCTCCTGCATGCTGCGCTCTTTCTTTATCAGCCTCTCCACCAACAAGCCTTTCCGTAAATTCTCCGAGAGCTCCTCCATCGGCCGCCGCGTCTCGCACCGCTTCGTCGCCGGCATGACCATCGAGGAAGCTATCGCCGCCGCCGCGGAGCTCAACCGCGAGGGCATCGCCGTCACCCTCGACGCCCTCGGCGAATCCGTCACCGACGCCCCGCACGCTGAAGCCTCCGCAGCCACATACCATCGCCTCCTCGACGAGATCGCCTCGCACAACCTCAACGCCAACGTCAGCCTCAAGCTCTCCCAGATGGGCATGGACGTAGCCCACGAATCCAACGCAACCGAAGGCCCCGCGCTCGCCGAACGCATCGTCGGCACCCTCGTCGAGCACGCCGCCCGCTACAACAACTTCGTCCGCATCGATATGGAGGGCTCCGAGTACACCGAGGCCACTATCCAGATGACCGAGCGCCTTTTCGCGCGCTTCCCCGGAGCCGTCGGCACTGTCCTCCAGGCCTACATGTTCCGCACCGAAGCCGACGCCGACCGCCTGCTCAAGCAAGGCATCCGCATCCGCCTCTGCAAAGGCGCCTACAAGGAGCCCGCCGAGATCGCCTTCCCCGCCAAGTCCGACGTCGACTCCAACTACCTCCACGTCGCCAAGAAGCTGATCCCCAGCGGCGTCTTCTGCGGCATCGCCACGCACGACGAGGCCATCGTCAACGACCTCTGCCACTTCGTCAAAGTGCACCGCCTCGAAAAGTCCGCCTTCGAGTTCCAGATGCTCTACGGCATCCGCCGCGACCTCCAGCGCAAGCTCGTCGCCAAAGGCTATGGCGTCCGCGTCTACGTTCCCTTCGGCACCGAGTGGTACCCCTACTTCATGCGCCGCCTCGCCGAGCGCCCCGCCAACGTCCTCTTCCTCGCCAAAAACTTCTTCCGTAACTAAAAGCCTCGGAACAACCGGGTGCCCCACCCTCGGCTCGCGGGGCGAGACAGGGTGGGCTATCGCGCGTTAAGACGCGAGGTTTTCCCAAGGCACTCATGCTCTTGCAAGAAAAAAGTGCATCCCCCTGCATGGATAACCCTTTTATTCTGAAGACTTTGCAGAAGCATAATTTTGCAAAGTCCTGATTCCAGAGACTTTGCGCCCGCAAGGATTTATAAAGTCCAGGCCTAACTATTTTGTTTTGAAGACTTTGCGCAAAAAGCGGGGGGAGGGAGGGGGTACCTCAGCGCGGATTCTGCTCAGTCGGAGGAATCAGTGGTTCGACGCGCAACAGATTATTAAGAGCAGAGCGCTGCCCCGGATTCATGTACTGATACTGCGGTGAATTCAACGCCGCTCCGCGCTGATCCGGAGGAAGTTCACGCAGCTCCCGGAAGGACTTCGCCACCTGTCGCCGCTGATCCAGCGGAAGCGACCCAAGCTGCTGCAACGATCCCCGCACCTCGGCCCGCTGGTCCACCGACATATGCTCCATCCGCTCGTTGTAGTTCAGGATCCTCTGGCGCTGATCCGGGCTCATGGCGTTCAGCCGTGCCAACTGGTTGTGCATACGCTCCTGGGTCTGCTGCGGCAGCTCACGGAACCCAGGCTCATTGTCGAGCGCACGCTGCTGCTGCTCCGGCGTCAGGTTGCGGTGCTGATTCATCCACTGAGCCAGGTGCTCGCCCTTGCCGGTCTGTCCCGCCTGCGGATTCCGCCGCTGGATCGGCGCCAGTTGCGACATCTGTCCCTGGTTTCCCGGCTGGCCGTTCGCTGGCTGCCCCTGCGGCTGCCCCGGAGCTCTCCGCTCCACCGGCGCCGGACTCTGCTGCTGCGCATACGACTGCGGAGCCGGATGATACCCCGACTGCGGTGCCGCTTGATGGTACTGAGGTGCCGCCTGATGGTAGGAAGGAGCCGCATGATACGACGGTGCCGACTGGTGTCCCCCACCCCCGCCACCGCCGCCGTGCCGCGACTGCCCCCCCGCCACCCCCACGCACACCATCCCCACCCCCAGCATCAGGGCGAGGCGAAGGTCGCGGGTTGGAAGAATACGTTTCATCGAAATTCAAAGTCGACCGCTGGCACTTGGCGTGCGCCAGCTTTCAGGGGTTCCATTCTCCGATTCTCGGCTGCGCGCCCATGATACCGAAGCCGCCGTCCAAGGGCGGCGGCTTGTGGTGAAAACCGGTGCTCTTCCTGCCCTTAGGTCGTCGGTGGATCCCCCGAATCGTCGTTGGCGCTGGGATCCAACAGCTGATCCATCTGCTGCAGAGCCTGCGCGTTGTTGTCCAGAATCTTCAGGTCGTTCACCGTCGCAGAGGGCTGCGGCTGTGAGTGATTCGCATACTCAAAGCCCGCGAAGCTCCCGCCGCCGATGAGTAGAACCAGCATCAGCACGCCCGCCATCGCCGACCGCATCTGCAGTCCGGTGCTGAACGTCAGGAACGCATACAGGCGCTCAAACAGGCCCTCCGGTTGCGCTGCTGCCGCCTCACGCACCCGCGCCCGCAACCTGGAGTCGAAGTACTGCGAAGGCTCCGGAGCCGTCCACTCATCCATCAGCGCATAGGTCGCGCGCAGTTCCGCGAGTTCCTTCGCGCAGCTCTCGCATTCCGTCAGGTGCGCAGCAATCTCCGGGTGCGCAGCCTCATAGCCGTCGTCGAGCAGCAGATCCGGGAGATGCGTGTGGCAGGTCTTGCAGTTCATCGTATTCATATCAACCCCCTTATCGGGTGGGTGTTGCTGCCTACGGAGACCGTCGCAGCGGGTTCAATCGCGCAGTGGCTCCGACTCACTGAGCACGGGCTCAGACAAACTCCTTCAGCCGCTCCCGTAGTGTCTGGTACGCGCGGAAGAGCAGCGATTTCGTCGCAGACTCGGAGAGCTTGAGCACCTCTCCGATCTGCTTGTAATCCAAACCCTCGTATTTGTGCATCAGAACGGCGGTTCTCTGCCGCTCCGGGAGTGCCATCACGTGCTGGCGAATGGCGTTCATGCGTTCCCGGCGAAGCATGTCAGCCTCGGCGCTCGGCGTCTCGTCGGCGACGTCCGGCGTCGTTCCGGTCTCGGCATCCGGTTCATCCAGATATACGGTCGAGGCCGAGCGTTCGTGCCGTGTATCGCGGGCGTGATTGACGCCCAGGTTGGTGGCGATCCGGTACAGCCAAGTGCTGAACCGGGCCTCAGCCCGGTAGGTCTCGCGCGAGCGGTAGACTCGGAGGAAGACCTCCTGGGCCAGTTCCTCGGCCACTGCCTGATTGTGAACCATCCGGAACATGAAGTGAATTATCGGCTTACGATATTTTGCTAACAGTACGTCAAACGCCGCCATATTGCCGGCGCGGAGTTCCAACATGACCTCGGCGTCGGTGAGGGCAGAAAAGTCACCCCGGGCGATCGCCGCTGCCCGCTCCCTGGCGCGCGCCGGGCTTAGGTCGACTGCGCTTGCAGGCCGGTCAGCCGGAAGGCTTTGGGCTGGAACGGTCTGACCAAGAACCCCGGGATGGAGCGCCAGCGTGCTCATATCATCCTCAACCCCATCTTCTCCGGGAGGTTGCGCCGTCTCGGCCGGATCTGCCGGTTTCGGCGGATCTGTCGGGCGGTCTGCGGGGTTGTGATACGTCATCCGGGGTATTTTACCCGCGCAACTCATCCGCCGACGAAGGCTTTGATACGGTATTTGGCGCTGGTCTTTGCCGGTGCTATCCTCAAAGAGGTCCGAGCGCGGTGGGCGTTTGGTCCGATGCCATGCTTGGCATGGGCGCATAACTCAGCGGTAGAGTGCCACCTTCACACGGTGGAAGTCGTAGGTTCGAATCCTGCTGTGCCCACCAACTCCAACCTCTTCAAATCAAAGTAGTTGAATGCCAGTGAGCCGTTCGTGATTTTCGCCAAACAAGGGCACAACTAGGGCACACGCCGATTTTTCAGAGCGTTGTGCGTTTCACGTCTCGCGGCGCTGTGCCTCGTTCTTCTTGAGATCACTTCTCTGGCATTGGCGCTCGAACGACCTGCGGGTGGTAGATGTCGAGATTGGTGGCGAGCCCCGACACATTCATCGTGTTGCAAACGTAGGTGAAGAGAACGTCGTCGTGCTCGAACTCCGGGTGCTCCTTGCCTGCGTAGCAGAAGACGTCCTTATCGCGCTTCGGTCCAGGCTGCATCTCCGGGATGTGATAGATGACGTTGCCTTCGGTCCACGGTCCGGTTAACTCCGGCGCGGAGCGGACGATGACCTTGTCTGTAAAACCGCCGGGATCGAGGAGGACGGCAATCCAGCGATGGAGATCGGGGTGGTAGCGAATGGAGAGCTCGCTGCTGCCGCGTGTCATGATGACCTTGGCATGCGCGGGATCAAAGCCGGGCTTCCATTGCCCGTCGTCGGCGAGATACTCAAGATTCTTCTCTGGTCGAGAGAGGCCGGAGAGCGGAACTCTTGTGACCAGCAGGGGACGGCTGCCGCTCTCATAGAGAGCGAAGAGATACGCGTATTTGCCGTCGACGAGAGTCGTGGCGGAGGGATACGCTTTCACGCCATCGACGACGAGCGGATGGATTTTGACCTGCCAATCCTGGGGATCGCGATCAAGGTGGCTGACCTGGGCGAGGTCTGAACCGCAGGTCTCGAAGTCCATGGCCCAGGGGCTGGGCTGCTTCGCGTGGCGGATGCAGAGCAGCGTGACCCAGAGGTCGCCGTTGGCGTAGAAGCCGTCGAGGGCCCAGTACCAGTGATCGGGGTTCGCGGGCGAAAAGTAGCTGATGGGATGCCCCTGCGCGTCGTGCTTGATCACGTAGTGCAGATGCCAGCCGGTGCTGTCGCAGGTGGAGATGCCAAGTGTGTTGTGGACCTGCCGCGGGTCGTGGCCTTCGACGACGCGCTGCGGACCGTAGAGCGTGTCGCCGAAGATCCAGACGTCGCGATCGTCAGGCAGCGGAATGGAGTAGGCGGCATCGGCTCCCTCCCAGCCGAGCGGCTTGTCGTGCTCGAGCGGAAAGGATGGTGTGCAGGTGACAGCGCGCGCAGTCCTGCAGGTGAGTGCGAAAGCGAACAGCGTAAGAGCGGCGACGGCCATGGGGCGGTGCATACATTCTCCTGAGTTATTTCCGGCTGCCCCGAGGCTTGCTGGGCCGGGACTTCTTGGCGTTTCAAGCGGGGCTCTTACCGGCGGCGCCTGCGGAATTGCAGACGCGGACACGTCGATGTAGAGGATCGTGGCACGGTCTACGTCGTCAGACAATAGAGGGGCGATTGTAGCGTGTCGATTGATCGTTCGAACAGTGGTACGCGTGGAGGATGCTACCGATTGCGATGGTTATGGCCGTTGACAGGAGCGGCGGCGAACTTCTAGACGGCTCAGCTGTCTGACATTTACGATCCGATCCTGGAGCCATCCGTGTTCTTTCCTTCACCGCCAGAGTCGATTATTCGCGCAGGCGAAATCAAGACATATGCCGAGGGACTGGACCATCCGGAGGGGCTCGCGATCGACCGCGATGGAGACCTGTGGGCCGGCGGAGAAGCGGGGCAGCTTTATCGCATCCGTGGAGGATTGGTGGAAGTCGTCGCGCAGCTGGGCGGTTTTTGTCTCGGAATTACGATCTCGCGCGAGCAGGAGATCGTCGTCTGCAACGCGGGCCTTCATTGCGTGCAGTACGTGGATCGCGCGGGAAAGGTGCTAAGGACGATTGACCGTGCCGGCGGGGCTGCACTGAAAACGCCGAACTTTTCTGTCTTCGATGAAGACGGGAATCTATATTTCTCAGACTCCGGCACGTGGAATGGAGGGGACGGCCATGTGTATTGTGTTCGGCCCAATGGCCGGGTGGAGCACGTTGCCGGACCGTTCCTCTTTGCGAACGGTCTTGCGATGAGCGCGGATGGAAGTTCGCTGTTCGTCGCGGAGAGCCAGCGCGATTGCGTCACGCGGATTGAGCTGAAGCGCGCTGTGAGCGCGAGTGCGCGCGAGGTGTACGCGTCAGGTCTGCAGCGGATTCCGGACGGTCTGGCGCTGGATGCTGAAGGTGCGCTCTATGTGACGTGCTATGCGTCGGACTGCATCTACCGCGTGAACCCTCACCGCCATGTGGAACTGTTTGCGTACGACCCGGAGGGGACAATTCTGGCGCGGCCGACGAATATCGCGTTCGGTGGAGCCGACCGCAAGACGATGCTGGTTGCGAATCTGGGGCGCTGGCACATCTCGGCGATTTCGGTGGATGTTGCCGGGCAGCCGCTGGCGGGAGACCGCGAGGCACGGCGTTGAAGGTTCAGTGAATCGGATGGCACAGGGTGGAGACCGATGAATGTTGAAGGACCTCGTTGGCGAGGGCGCAAGTGCGTGCGGCTGGTAAACGATATGGTCTATCTCACCTTGCTGTGTGAGGGCTGCATCCTCGCGGAGTTCGGGCCGCTGCGCGCGGACGGCGGTCATTCGCAGAATTTGCTTTGGGAGAGCCCGTGGACACGGGAAAACTCGAGCGTGCGCAGTGACGACATGGTGCGTGCTCTGTATGGAGATGTCGGCGCTGGACGCTTCCTCGAGCGCTTTACCGGGCACGCATTGTGCCTGAACGAGTTTGGTCCAGCATCGGAGGAGGATGTCGCTGCCGGGAGCGGGCTGCACGGCGAGGCTTCGCTGACCGACTGGAGCTTCAGTGAGTTACAGCACTGCTTCAATGCGCGCAACCGCGGAGCTTGCGCTTGCACGACTGCGCGTAGAGCGTCAATTTTCACTGCTCCCGGGGGAGAGCATCGTACGAGTCGACGAGACTGTCACCAACCTGTCAGCCGAAGCGCAGCCGCTTCATTGGGTGCAGCACGCGACGGTGGGGCCGCCACTATTTGGTGAGGGAGCGCGCGTCGCTACGTCGGCCACGAGAGGGGTCACGGGGCCACGGATGTATGGCGACCTTGATCTTCTGTATGCAGAGGCAGAGTTCGTCTGGCCGCAGGCTCCGGGAGCGGATGGCGGACTGGTCGATTTGCGAAAGTTGTTCGGGGAGCCGGGGACAGGATTCGTCGCGGCCATTCGACAGCCAGAGCCTGGGATCGGATTCGTTTCTGCCGTAAACCCTGCAGAGCATGTTGCGCTGATCTATGTATTTGCGGTCCGCGATTTCCCGTGGCTGACGCTGTGGGAGGAGAATCGCTGTCGACAGGAGTATCCGTGGAACGGCTACGTGCAGGCGCGAGGGCTAGAGTTTGGCACTACGCCGCTGCCACTTGGAAGGCGAGCGATCGATGCGGCTGGCGCTGTCATGGGGCATGCGACGTCCCGTCGCATTGCGCCGGATGAGCGGATACGGGCGCCGTGGGCAATGGCGGCCGTGCGATTAGCCGATCCGGCGGGAGCGATCGAGGACATCACGGTGGACGGCGATCTTCTTCGAATGGTGAGCGGCGGTCGAGCGGTTGAGATGCGAGCGCGTGGACTCGCGACGTTCTTGCTTGGGTGAAACGCCCTGCGGCGACGCTTAGTGGCTGAACCAGAGGAGGGAAGATGCGGGAATACGAAGACAGCGGAACAAATTCGAGTGTGGACGGGAGCGTCAAGACGGCGCTTGTTACGGGCGGGGGAAGCGGCATCGGAGCGGCAACGGCGCGGGAACTCGCCCGCGCTGGAATGCAGTT
>CAVQLS010000006.1:0-157500 GCA_963713395.1 uncultured Acidobacteriaceae bacterium
TTACACGGCCCGTAGGAGCGCGCAGTGAGGCTTCGGGATCGAAGATGCCCGTCGCGACGGGGGCTAAGGTTGGACGGCATTAGATCCATCACGCAAGCCGCCTCTAGCGGGCGATCTGACACTCCAGAATCGGCAGTGCGGCTGCTTGAATCAGCTCTCTTATCACCCACTGTCGGGAGAGATGCGCTGATTCGCGACCGCTTCGGTGCACAGAACATCTTTTCGCCCGATCTCTTTCAGCATCGCGAATGCGGCCAAGGTTTAGTAATGGAAAGTCGGCTTGGCGGAAGTGGCCTTCGTAGTGCCCGCAAAGTCTCGTTTTCGGCAACTTCCCGCGAGATGGGAAAGAGGAGCTGCCTTGTACAGAATTCAATTGTGCCGGGAGATGCCGTTAGCCCAAATTCGTTCGAGGTCAACTGCCGTCAATCCCGCAAGGACTTTGTCTTTTGTTCGGTATCGGTTCCGAAAGGCTGCAAGCTCGGACAGGCTTGGCCGCTCCGACAGTTTTTTATAGAGGTTCGGATGTTTACGCTGTATGTAAGCTCTCATTGCTCGCGGATGAATGCCAACCCGAAAGGGTAGTCGTTGACACCGTTTGAGCGAAGTCCAAAATCCCATTTCGGGATACCCTGCCATCGCATTTGCAATCTGTCGCGGATCTCCTGCGACTCGATCCTGGTGTTTTTCTAAGAGGAATTGCAGCTGGGAGAAATTTTCCAGTAGCCTTCCAGCCGCTGCTCTATGATCGTCGACCGTTCCCTCTAAAGCCCGCGCGACCGGATCGTCACTCGCTCCTGTTGCGAATGCGACAAGCGCCTCCTCGAGCGCCACCGGATTCAACTTTGGAACACATAAAGATTGAAGTTCAGGCCAATTGGATTCCAAGAATCGAACCAAGCCATCTCGTCTTGAGGCGAGTTCAGCATCTGAAATGGTCTTGGGACCGCGCTTCCTCGGCAGTTTAGCCATGTGCTTCCGCTTCTGAAGAATGACGGAATTCTTCAACTTTTGCGTGGTCTGCTGAGCAATCCAATCCTCGATCCTCTTCACGCGGTCTTCAAGAGGTCCCCTATTGGAGCGGCCTGCGTCAAATTTACCGATATATTGCGCGACCAGCGTCGAGTTTAGGCTGCCATTTCCTTGGCTGCGTGAAGTTGTTTTCTTCGTCATTCCACGGCTTCGTATCGCGCTACAAAGACAGTGTAAACGCGGTATAGCGATGAAATATGACGCAGACCTGACATTTACAAAGAACTCTGACATTGATTCGGGCAAGCGAGATGCGGTCCGTCCTAAATCCGGGGTCCAGGTTGCCCACTCCTGGCCGGTCCAGAAGGGACCAACACTCTCACTGAGAGCTGGCCGAAAGCCAGACGCTTGCCCGGCTGTTTCACAGGGGGCGCAGTTTGCCCCCTGTGATTCTGGCCAAAGTGGGCGGGGCGTGGGGCAGAGTCCCACGGCTGTTGCTTGTTCTTCAGAGGTCGACCAGGACAGCCTGGATCGCCTGATTACCTTCTTTCAAGTCCTCAATGAATGGGAAAGGAAGCTCCATGCAGAAAAGGTTATGTAGTGAATGCGGCGAAACCGCTGAGGTGTCTTTGTGTCAGATTGTTTCATCCGTAGGCCGGGCTTCCCGGCAGCAACGATGCAGCATCTCCACCGCTTTCTGTGCGGCCTGTTTACAAGGCCGAATCAAGCTCCTCCGTCGGTTGGGCCTTCACGGAATCCAAAAACCGCTCAGTGAGGCGTTTACGGCGTTGGCGAACGGCTGTGAGATGAAGCTGAACCGCCCTCGACGCTCGGTTCCGGCTTTGGCAAGCGCCGGGGAGCGGTAATGGTCCCGAGTTGCAGGCTCTGTCTAATAGCCTGCAACTCGCGTAAATTTACGTCGCCGTTGGCATTGTGGGACTGTTCGTTTCTCTTTCGAAAGGGATTCGAATGATCGACAAAGTCGACGTCCGAATACCGTGGCGCACGCCCTTCTCGCGGGAAGTAAGGGACGTGATCACACAATTGTGGTCCGGGCCGGTATTCCCCTTTCAACCGTCGAGGTTTTATACCTATGTCGGCGATTTGCGGAAGAGCCATGATATCGATGCCATATTGCATCTCGAGTACAAGTTCAACAAAGACCACAAGCCCACTAGCAAACTGGAAGTCCTCGATGCGGGCAAGAAAACGATCGACGAGATAGCGGAGACCATTTCGCGGGTCGTTGATGTGGATGTGTTTCCGCTTGGGCTTATGAGAGTCGATTTAGCAGGAGACATCGTGGGGGTCCCCGTTCACGTGTTCCGTGAGTTTGCGCGGTTCTTGTACAAGAGGTTTGCCAGTCGCATAGAGAAATCCATCGAGACCGAACTCATGTTTGTTGCAATGGGGACGGCAGAAGCCCAGAGCTTGTATGCGGGGCGCCGGCCGGATTTCATAAGAATCTACAACAAGATCAAGGAATGGTTCGCCCAATGGCTAAAGCTGAAACGCAACTGTGAGCGATTCAATAAGGGGATGGCCAGATTTCCGATATCGCCAGAGCAGCGACACTTCGGTGCGCGGTTCTATCCGACATTTGAAAAGTTCTGCAGAGACGAAGGGTACATCTACGAAGAGGGTGCAACGCTCACGCGGATAGAACGGCAAATCAGCGGCGGAAGGCTTCCGAAGGAACTGCAGGTTTTCGGAGATCTTCGAAAGGCCACTTGTATAACCCCTTCGCCTCTCTCAGGATGGTGCCAACCGGCTGCATCCGCGCCTTTACTCCACCTCCTCAGGGCGTCTCGATCCGGGATTCGCTTGCTGCGTACGGCCTTGGCACCCTGATCCAGGACTATGGAGGAGTGCAACAAGCATTTTCGCTAGTCCAGAAGTATGGGAATGGAAACGGTAGGCGAGTGCTCGATTCCTTGCTATCTATCATGCCGCCCGAACGCTCACCGATCACTGAAACAGAAATCTTTGAGGCCTATGCACGTTCGACCGAACGTCAAGTAACGGGAACAAGGATAAACCATGTATACTTGCCCCCTAGGCATGAAGAAGCGAACCAAATTGCCCGAGGCGGCATTAGAGTTCTTCCGGCAACAAGGGAGAACCGGCGGCCTCAAGCGTGCGGAAGCGCTCACCGCTGAGCAGCGGAGCAAGATCGCTCGCAAGGCAGTTCAAACCCGTTGGGCGAAGCAAGAGAGAGTCAAGAATCCCAAGAAATAACAAGGTTGATCATGAAGCCAGCCGTCCTCTACGCACGAGTCTCGAGCCGCGAACAGCAGCAGGAGGGGTATTCCATCGAAGCTCAAGTGAAGCTCCTCCGTTCCTATGCGGCGAAGAACGGAATGGAGATTGTTCGCGACTTCATTGACATCGAATCTGCGAAGGTTTCCGGACGTAAGGCTTTCGGTGAGATGCTCGGCTTCCTGGGAGATTCGAAAAACTGCTCGACCGTTTTAGTCGAGAAGACGGATCGGCTCTCACGCAATTTCGAAGATGAAGTTTCGCTCAACCGTCTGGACCTGGAGGTTCACTTCGTAAAAACGGCAACGGTGCTGTCGAAGCATGCGCGGGCTCAAACCAAGTTCATGCACGGTATCGAACTTGTGTCTTCGAAATACTATTCCGACAATCTCCGGGAAGAGGTCATGAAGGGCATGCATGAAAAGGCCTCACAGGGCATCTTTCCTGCTAAAGCCCCATTCGGCTACCGGAATAATAAAGCGACCAGAACCATCGAAGTCCATCCGGAGAACTCCCTCGTCGTGAAACGCATGTTTGCTCTGTATGCCTCCGGGGCCTACACCCTGGCGACGCTGGCAAAGACCATTCAGCGCGAGATGGGCAAGAAGATCAGCAAAGCAGGTGTGCATGTGATCCTGCAGAACTATTTCTATGTAGGCCTGATGACCTGGGGTGGCAAGCAATACCCCGGTACGCACGAACTCTTCGTCACTCCGCAAACCTTCAATGAAGTGCAAGCCGTCCTCGCTGGCCACAACCGTCTTAAATATTCGAAGCGGGAGATTGCACTTCGAGGGCTGATGATCTGTGCCCATGACGGATGCATGTTGACGGGGGACGTTCAGAAGGAGAAATACGTCTACTACCGCTGCACTGGCCATCGCGGTAAATGTGGTCTTCCCCGCTTTCGCGAGGAAGATATCATCAACCGACTCGGGGAGCCCTTGAAGAACCTGCAGGTGCCCCCAGAGATCGTCTCTCAGATCGTCGCTCGCATACGCGACGATCAAAGACGAGCGCGGGGCAAGGTGAGCACCGAACGGACGTTCCTGGAGTCACGGTTAACCGCCATTCGCAATCGGATGGATAAGGCCTACTCGGACAAACTGGACGGGAAAATTCCGGAGGACTTCTGGCAACGCCAAATGACCGAATGGCGAATGGAAGAACAGCAAGTCAATATGGCGATTCAGGGCTTGAGCAGTGCGGAAACCGGGGATAGAGCCCTCGACGCGCAAAAGATTTTCGAACTCGCGAATGGTGCCTATTTGCTGTATGTTTCGCAAAATTCAGTCGAAAAGGCCAAATTGCTCAGAATGGTTGTTTCGAACTATTCGGTAGACGCCGTAAGTGTCTGTCCCACATATAGAAAGCCCTTCGACATGATCGCCAAAAGGGCTCAAAACGAAGAATGGTCGGGACGACTAGATTCGAACTAGCGACCTCACCCACCCCAAGGGTGCGCTCTACCAGGCTGAGCCACGTCCCGACCTACCACTGCTTGCGCCGGCTCACCGAGCCCGCGCGGGGTGCATTCAGTTTATCACTCGCAATCGAAATCCAAGCCCCGACGCACTACTAATGCGTCGGCGCTACATATTCCTTCGGCAGCTCGCCCCCGCCTCCAAAGAAAAACTCGTTCATCTGCTCCACCAGGAACTCCTGTGCCTCGCGCGTCCAAGGCTGCAGGCGGTACTCATTCAGCAGCATTTTCTGCCGTTCCAGCCACTCGTTCCACGCCTTGTTGGAGACATTCTTGTAGATCTTCTGTCCAAAATCCGAGTCAAACGGGGGCTCGTCCAGCCCTTCCATCTCCTGCTTATACTTCGCGCAGAACACCATATGCGCCATCGCTTAAATCTCTCCTTGTCATCAAGTGTATCGCGCTCCCTATAATTTCCTCGATGACCTCCAAGCTCTCCGCCAAAGGCGCCTCCAAGGCCTCCGCGTCGCTCACGCCCGACCAGCAAATCGAGTCCCTCCGCGACGAACTCCGCCACCACGAGCACCTCTACTACGTGCTCGACGCCCCCGAGTGGACCGACGCCCAGTACGACGCGACCATGAACCGCCTCAAAGCGCTCGAGGCCGAGCACCCCTCCCTCATCACACCCGACTCGCCCACCCAGCGCGTCGGCGGCAAGCCCAAAGAAGGCTTCCCCAAGGTCGCGCACTCGCGCCCCATGCTCTCGCTCGACAACGCCTACAACCCCGACGAACTCCGCGCATGGGCAGAGCGCGTTCAGTCCGGCCTTCCCTCGAATGACAAACCGCGCTTCGTCTGCGAGCTCAAGCTCGACGGACTCTCCCTCGCGCTGCAATACATCGCCGGCAAAAACGGTGAGGCCACACTCTCCACCGGTGTCACACGCGGAGACGGCACCACCGGCGAAGACGTCACCACGAACGTCCGCACCATCCGCAGCATCCCGCTGCACATCAGCGCCGCCAAACTCAAGTCAGCGGATCTCCCGCAAAGCTTCGAAGTCCGCGGCGAAGTCATCCTCCCGCAAAAGGCCTTCGAGCAGATGAACGAAGAGCGCGTCGCCTCCGGCATGGCGCCCGCCGCCAACCCGCGCAACGCCGCCGCCGGCACCATCCGCACGCTCGAGCCCAACATCGTCGCGCAGCGTCGCCTCGAATTCTTCGCTTATACGCTCCTCCGCGACGGCGACACACTTCTTCCCACGCAATCCACCGCCCTCGATGCCCTCCGCGCCGCCGGTCTCCTCGTCAACAAGCACGCGCGCACTGTCTCGTCCATCGACGAGGCCGCTCACCTTCATCGACGAAGCCGAACAACTCCGCGACAAACTCCCCTACGAGATCGACGGCGTCGTCCTCAAGGTCGACTCCGTCGCACAACAGCGCCGCCTCGGCTTCACCGGCAAGGCTCCGCGCTGGGCCATCGCGTACAAGTTCGCCGCACGCGCCGGCATCACAAAGCTCGAAGACGTCCTCTTCCAGGTTGGCCGCACCGGCAAGATCACGCCCGTCGCCGCACTCGCTCCCATCTTCATCGGCGGCACTACCGTCACGCGCGCCACACTCCACAACGCTGACGAGATCGAACGGCTCGGCGTCATGATTGGCGACTTCGTCTCCGTCGAGCGCGGCGGCGACGTCATCCCGAAGATCACCGAGGTCGTGCACGACAAAGATCACCCACGCGGCAAGAAAGGGATCGTCTTCCCCAAATGCTGCCCCGTCTGCGGCACTGATCTCGTTCGCGCCGAAGGCGAGGTCGACTGGCGCTGCATCAACACCGCCTGCCCCGCACGCGTCGCCGGCGAGCTCCTCCACTGGGCTTCGCGCGGCGTCATGAACATCGAAGGCCTCGGCGACGCCATGGTCGCCCAACTCCTCGGCCAAACCCTCGAACTGTCCTCAGACCCGGCCAGTTCCGGGGTGGACGCGAAGCCATCCTCAAAATCTGTCATCTCGACCGGAGCGAAGCGGAGTGGAGAGACCCCTGTATTTAGCGATGCCGAACCAGCCACATCACTCCACTCAAAAACCACCGAATCCGGTGCGCCCGTCACCACCCGCGAACCCCTCATCTACTCCATCTCCGACCTCTATCGCCTCAAGCGCGAGCAACTCCTCTCACTCGAACGCGTCGGCGAAAAGACTGCCGACACTCTTCTCGAACAGATCCGCAACAGCAAAGACCGCGGCCTCGCCCGAGTCCTTCTCGGCCTCGGCATCCGCTTCGTCGGCGAGCGCACCGCACAACTCCTCGCCGAACACTTCGGTTCCATCGACGAACTCCGCTCCGCCACCGCCGACGAACTCATGGCCGTCAACGAGGTCGGCCCTCGCGTCGCCGACGCCATCGTCGAGTTCTTCTCCAACAAGAAGAACCAGCAACTCGTCGACGACCTCAAAAAACTCGGCCTGAAACTCACCGCCGAAAAACGCGTCATCGGCACCGCTCTCGCCGGCCTCACCTTCGTTCTCACCGGAACCCTGCCCACACTCACCCGCGACGAAGCCAAAGCCCGCATCGAATCCGCCGGCGGCAAAGTCTCCGGCTCCGTCTCAAAGAAGACCAACTACCTCGTCGCCGGAGAAGAAGCCGGCTCCAAGCTCGACAAAGCCCGCGAACTCAAGGTTCCTATCCTCGACGAACCCGCCCTCCTCAAACTCCTCGAGGGCTGAATCCCCATCGGCAGTGCCACTGGGAGCCGTCATCATCCTGACCCTGAGCAATGCGAAGGGGAAGGATCTCTGTATTTGTGTTCAGTCGGATCGCCACGGCCTGCCAAAGCGCACCTTCATGAAACGCGGCCGCCAGATACGTCAGCCTCCGCCAATCCATACGACTTCAATACGAACTCTTAGCGGCTTCTTTACGGGCTCCAGCGGTGTAATGAAATCTGCTGGAGACCATCATGCACACCAAACTCCCGTTTGTCCTGGCACTCATCCTGGTGCTGGCTCCCTCGGCGGTGTCTCTCCTATGGGGGCTCGTTTATCACTCATACTCCAGGAGGAGGAGTTCAAAGGAGCACGATGACCCATCGGCGCGCCTTCCACCGGCATCCCATCGTCGAGATGACTTCCGGGCAATTCTGTTTGTTTTTGGCGCCGTCGCGCTCGCATTTGCGATATCCGCGGCAGCTTAGTCAGTGGCAGCCCTAGGAGTCGCATCGCCTGATCCGCACAAGATTTTCTTCGTCAAAAATCTTGTCAAGCCTGTGCGATCGTGGAAATCCCCGGAACTGCCACAAAGCAATGCCCTAGCCGCGTGCAAAAGTCACGACATGTTAATTAGGGCTGCCTAGATAAAATTAAAGCAGAAGTCGGAGAAGCTCACTACAGCCATCGGCGCTGTATGTACCCTGTAACCAATTGATTCCAGATACTTTTAGTAGCATCTAGAATGGAATCAATATTTTGCGCATAAGGTCCACCCCTAAGTCCAATTTTCTGAAGACTTTGCGCAAAAAGTGCCGGGGTGGGGTCTACCAGTCCGTCAGCGTCCCGTCCAGCTTCCTGGCAATCGGCAGGTAAGCCCGCTGATACGGATACTTCGCCGCTAACGCCTCGTCAATCTCCACTCCCAGCCCCGGCTTGTCGCCCGGATGCATGTACCCAGCCTCAAACCGGTAGGCATGCGGAAACACCTCATCCGTCAGCTTCGAGTGATGCATGTGCTCCTGAATCCCAAAGTTGTGAATGGCTAAGCCCACATGCAGCGCTGCAGCCATCGTCACCGGGGACAAGTCCGTCGCCCCGTGATACCCGGTCCGCACCTGGTACAGGTCCGCAAAGTCCGCAACCTTCTTCGCATGCGTAATCCCTCCGCCATGCACCACGGTCATGCGGATGTAATCGATCAATTGTTTTGAGATCAGTTCATTGCAGTCCCACACTGAGTTGAAGACCTCGCCCGTCGCAATCGGAGTCGTCGTGTGCTGCCGTATCAGCGCAAAGCCTTCCTGATTCTCCGCCGGAGTCGGATCCTCCATCCAGAACAGGTGATACGGCTCCAGCGCCTTGCCCAGTCTCGCCGCCTCAATCGGAGTCAGCCGGTGATGCACATCGTGCAGCAGATGCACATCCTCGCCGACCGTCTTGCGTAACTCCTCAAACAGCTTCGGTGCGAAGTTCAGATACCGCTCGGTCGACCACACGCTCTCGCTCGGCAACCCACGCTCCGCCGGCTCATACGGCTTGCCACCCTTCGGCACTCCGTAGCTTGACGCCACACCGGGAACTCCAGCCTGAGCCCGCACCGCCAGGTAACCCTCGCTCATGTGCTGCTGCACCGAGTCGATGGCCTCCGCGATGTCCGCTCCGTTCGCATGCGTATACACAAGACATCCCTGCCTGCTAGCTCCACCGAGCAGGTTGTACACCGGCGTGTTCAGCGCCTTGCCCTTGATGTCCCACAGCGCCATGTCGACGGCCGCAATCGCCGACATCGTCACCGGCCCCCGCCGCCAGTAGGCACCGCGATACAGGTACTGCCAGGTGTCCTCAATCTGCGCTGGATCGCGCCCGACGAGGCAGGGAATCACATGCTCCTCGAGGTACGCCGCCACCGCCAGCTCGCGCCCATTCAGCGTCGCATCACCAAGCCCGTGAATCCCTTCATCGGTCTCGATCTTCAGTGTGACAAAATTCCGATCCGGCGAACAGACGATCAATCGTGCAGCAGTAATCTTCATAGTCTCTCTCGCGTCACTCTACTGCGGTGTAATTGGTCCGTCAGGCCCAATCTCAATGTAGTCAACCGGAGCATACTCCTGCAGATTAGGCTGCATTCGTAATCCTTGCGCACCCGTCAGTCCCGCAGCCTGCGCTCCATGGAAGAGTTCCAACCGAAGATCAGGAACACCACGCAGTTCCAGCACATCGGCGGGTTTCAGCGCAACGTGACGAAACGTGCGCCGCGTACTCGTCTGTCCATCGAGATGAACATCGGATTGCGCGGGAGGCAGCATATCATCCGCCTTCCACGTTGCAACGCTCGCGCCGTTCACGCTCAGCATATAGGTCGAGATGCCGTGCCAGATGTCGAAGTACTGGACCGCGATATCGTACGTCCCCGCGGGCTTCTCGAGTGTGGTCGTCAGCGTGCATCCCTTCGCCTCGTGACACTCGACCGCCTTCCCACCCGAACCTGTCTCCCAAGGAGTAACCTCAACGGTCTGGTATCCACCAGTCTTCATCGCCTCAGCCTCGATGCGATTCGGATCGTGTCCGACGCGGCCTTGCGCATCGTCGATGCCTGATATGTGGTGGAACCAGTTGTTGATCGCATCACGCCACACGATCGCATGTCCTGCTTGGTACTCGAACAACGCATGCGCCTTCTCGTACCGCTCGGGATCGATCTTGCCCTTCAGCGACTCCCACTGCGGCACATACTCTGCCGCAGCCAGCGCTCCTTCGTAATGAGAGTCGTAAATACTCTGCACGAGTGTCTTGTCGGAGTGCAGCTTGTAGTCGTACGGAACGTGATGGAAGAAGAGCAGCAGATCATCGGGACAGGTTGCCAGCGACTCGTACTTCTCCGCCAACTCCTTCGGGTACTGTCCGATGTAGCCCGTTCCAGTCGCAACGGTACGCTCCATGCCGATGCCGTCCTTCTCACCGCGGAACCACTGCCCCCAGCCATTGCGCTCCGCGCTCTCGATGCCCGGGCCGAAGTGATAGCCGAGAATGTTGGTCAGCGTGCCCATCCCGTTCGGTCCGGTGTAGCTCTCATACACATGCCAGCTCTGGAGTTGCATCGCATCGATCGTCCGATCCACCTGCGGATCGTCGCCCCACGTGAGGCGAGTCCATGTGTCGATGATCTTCTCCAGCGGCTCGTCGGGATTCCAAGCGAGCTTGCCGTAGCCGTACAGGTTCGCCATCGCCATCGGATGGTGCAGCCAGTTCGGCTCCATTCCAACGTTCACTACGCTGATGAATCCACCTGTGGGTTGATTGAAGGTCTTACCCGTGACGATGTCCTTCACGAGTGACGCCTTACCATCCACGCGCATGTCGGTATCGAGCACCCACTTCCACATGCTCGGCAGCCACACCATGTGCCGCTGCTGCCCGGTGTACTCCTGTGTAGTCTGCACCTCGATGGCTTCAGGCGTGTGGCGTAGTGCGGCGAAGAGCGGCGACACGGGCTCGCGCGCCTGGAAGTCGATCGGACCTTCCTTGATCTGGATGATGACGTTCTTCTCGAACTTGCCGTCGAGGCTGGCGAAGTTGTCCACGCCTGCCCGTGCACGATCAGCCTTCAGGTCGTTCCAATCAAGATGATTGTTATAGACGAATCCTCGATAGAGAACCACGCCATGATGTGCAGCCAGTGCTCGGGCGAGAACATTCGCTGCATCGGCGGGTGTTCGTCCATATTGGGAAGGACCTTTGCGACCTTCGGAGCCAGCCTTCACGGTGAATCCGCCGAAGTCTGGAATCAGTTTGTAGATCTCATCGATCTTTGTTTGCCACCATGCAATAACCTTCGGATCGAGCGGATCGAACGTATCCAGCCCACCGACTGTCTGAGGACTCGTGAGATCGATCGACAGCGCCAGCTTCACTCCCCATGGCCGAAACACATCAGCAATGCGCGCGAACTCCTTCAAGTGCTCTGTTGTAAGCAGATCGAGATCGGCATTCACATTGTTTACATTGCATCCATTGATGCCGATGGATGCGAGCAATCGCGCATACTCTTCCGCACGCGTGAGGTCCTTGCGCACATGGCCGTTCTCGAAGAAGATCGATGGCCCTGCGTAACCGCGCTCAATGGTTCCATTCAGGTTGTCCCACTCATCAACCCAACGGACAGGCGCGGAAGGGGTCGATCGATAGCTCTTCGGAATCGGCTGTTGAGCCGCAACTTCTTCGAGTAAATGAAACGCTCCATAGAGTTCGGCGTTGTAGTTACCGCCCTCTATATGCAATTCATTCCTCCCTTCGGCCTCATTCCATCTGATGTCGTACCACTCCGAAGTTGGCTCGCCCTTCGCAGGAACGCTCTGCTTCGATCGATCGATAGAACTACCAATGTATATAGCCCCGCGGAACTTCTTCGCGAGTTCTACCTGCTGATCCAGCGGAACGACTACGAACGTCCTTCCCAACATCGATGAGAGCCCACGGCGAAGCTCATTTGCTGCTGCCTTTCCGGCATCTGAACGATCTTCCAGCCAAATGGAATCTGGCATACTCTTATACATCGAGGGGTCAGGAATGGGAGCGTAACGTAGCCACGCAGTTGAACCATCCTCTGCTCGCGCAATTCCGGCAATAGCAAACAAAAGAGCGAAGCCGGCAACGCTCTTGAACCAGATACTCGAGCACCGCATTACTTCGCTCCTTCACGGTTAGCTGTTGAGTTAGTGCGGGAGTTCCTGAGTGCCCACGATGGTGAAGCTAGCGGTCTGCGTAGGTTCCGCTGCGCGTAGATCATCCGGCTGTGAGCCGCCGACCGAGAGCTTATAACTTCCCGGTTGCATGCTGCGAATGCCCTTGTCGTCGACCTCGCTGAGGTCTCGCGGAGAGAGCTTGAAGACGACATGTTTTGTCGCGCCGGGTGCAAGATGCAACCGCTCGAAGCCCGAGAGCTGCAGGTTCGGAGAGAGACCGCCGTTGCCGTTGTGTGGCGGAATCAGATACAGCTCGGCAACCTCATCGCCCGCGCGTGCTCCGATGTTCTTCACATCAGCCTCGACCGTCAGCGTGTCACCGGCATGCAACGTCGTCTCTGAGAGCTTGACATGCGAGTAGGCAAACTTCGTGTAGCTGAGGCCGTAGCCGAAGTCGTACAACGTCTTGCCCGTGAAATAGCGATAGGTGCGGTTCTTCATCGAGTAGTCGGTGAAGGGCGGAAGCTCATCGAGCGAGGTGTAGAAGGTGAGCGGAAGGCGTCCTGACGGGTTGCTCTTTCCCGTTAGCGTCTCGGCGATGGCGTGTCCGCCGGCTTCACCCGGATACCACGCTTCGAGGATCGCGTTCGCGTGTTCCTGTGCCCAGTTGACTGCGAGCGCTGAACCGTTCAGCAGAACAACAACCAGCGGCTTGCCGGTGGCTGCGAGTTGCTGGAGCATCTGCACCTGCGAGTCGGGCAGCTTGATGTCGGTGCGATCGCCGCCGGAGAAGCCGGGAATCTGAATCTTCATCTCCTCGCCTTCGAGCTCGGGCGACAGGCCGACCATCGCGATCACGAGGTCTGCGCTCTTCGCGGCGTTTACCGCGCCCTGCTGCAGGAGTCCGGGCGCCGGCACATACTCCATCGTGATGCCGCCGCCAAAGAACGGAGCATTGTGCGTGTAGGTGATCTCGATCGCGTGCGGGTTGGTGTCGGCGAAGTCGACGGAGAAGAGCGGCGTGGTGCTTTCGCGGGACTCGCCACCTTCAGTGGAGTGTGTGCTGACGTCCTTGCCATCGATCTTCACTACGAAGTGTTCGCGGTCGCCGCAGGGATAGCAGTGAGCCAGACGCATGCTGAACTCCTGCTTGCCCGGCGCGAGCGGTGTGATGAAGCCGGTCCAGCGAACGCCGAAGTGATCCTGTGTGACGCCGGGGACGGGCGCAGCGGAGTTCCAGTCGAAGTCGATAGCGTGATCGAGTCGTGTGATCGCAGGCGTGCCTTCAATCTTGCCGCCGGCGAAGTACTCGGCCTTCAGGCCCTCTTCGTGAGAGTCGAGCGAGGGGCGCAGCATGGTGCGTGGAACCGGAAGTACCATGCCGTCAGCGTACGGAGCGCCCTGAGCGTAGATGACTTTTGCGCCTGCAAACTCGGAGCGCAGAGCGTCGACGGGCATCTGCGGATTCTTCGGCACGGCGTTGTAGTTGCCCTCAAGCGCGGAGAGCGAAGCGGCGTTTGGGCCGACAACAGCGATGGTCTTGTACTTCGCAGGTGCAAGCGGGAGGGTGCCGTCGTTCTTCAGCAGCACTATCGATTTCTCGGCGGCTTCGAGCGCGAGCGCGGCGTGTTCGGGTGAGTTGACCGCGGAGAAGGGAATAGAAGTGTAGGGCACATCGGCTGGCGGATCGAAGAGGCCGAGCTTCATGCGCGCAAGGAAGAGGCGGCGGAGCGAGACGTCGATGTCGGCTTCGCTGATGAGCTTCTCCTTCACCGCGTCGGCTAACCCTTCATACGCGCGGCCGCAATCGGTGTCCGTGCCGTGCAGCAGGGCATCGGCGGCAGCATGCGCGCGATCGGGCTGTGACTGGTGCGTGCCCTTCTCGTAGAAGTCTGCGACGGCGTCGCAGTCCGAGGTCACGTAGCCCTGGAAGTTCCAGTAGCCGCGCAGGATCGTCTGCAGTAACAGGTCGCTTCCGCAAGCAGGTTGACCGTAGATCGCGTTATAGGCGCACATGGTGGAGTAGGCCTTCGCGTCGACGATGGTTGCGCGGAACGCAGGCATGTAAGTGTCCCAGAGGTCATGCGGCGAAGGCGTTACGTCGAACTTGTGGCGTTCGTTTTCGGGTCCGGAGTGCACGGCGAAGTGCTTCGGCGTAGCGATGACCTTGAAGTAGTCCGGGTTTGTGCCCTGCATACCCTCGACGAAGTTGACGCCCATCGTCGCGGTCAGGAACGGGTCTTCGCCGTAGGTCTCCTGGCCGCGGCCCCAGCGCGGATCGCGAAAAATGTTGATGTTCGGCGACCAGAATGTGAGCCCGTAATAGATCGAGTGGATGTCGTGGCGGAGCGCCTCATTGTTTTTTGCGCGCGCTTCGGTAGAGATCACGTCGCCGATCTCGTGCACCAACGGCGCATCCCAGGTGGCTGCGATGCCGATTGCCTGCGGGAACATCGTCGCGTAACCAGAGCGCGCGACGCCGTGCAGCGCCTCGTTCCACCAGTTGAAAGCCGGCACGCCCAGGCGCGGAATCGCCGCCGAGTTATTGGTCATCTCGGAGACCTTTTCTTCAAGCGTCATGCGGCCGACGAGATCCGCCGCGCGCTGTTCCTTCGGCAGCGAGGGATCGAGATAGGGCAGCGGCTTTGCGGTCTGTCCGTGCGAAGCTGCGGGGGTGCTCGCCATCATGATTGCAAGAGTCAATAGACCACATGTCGACAGGCCACGCCGAAGTTCAACAAGCTGCATCGTCTTCTCCCTGGTTGAGAGTTTAAATTTTGAGGTTCAACACACACGCGTGAGGCTAAGCTTTCACTGCATTGCGGGGCCGCTCGCGCGCTCCATGCGTCGAGCGGTAGTAACCGGAGTGTCGCTGCAGCACGAGTGCCGCGGCGCCGCGCAGTCGCGCGAGTTCGCCGTCGGAGGCTGCTGCGAGTCGCGGAGGTGTGCCAGCGAGCATCGTCGCGGCAATCTCCTCTTCGACAATCGGAGCAATGCGTGCCCACGAGGAGGTAATGTCGCCGATGACGAGCACGACCTCCGGCGAGAGTGCCGAAGTGACGAGTCGCAGACCGCGCCCGAGCGCGCGCGCCTGTCGCTCGAGCGCGGCGAGCGCCTTCGGATTACCCTCTTCGCCAAGCTTCAGCAGATCCTGAATGCGGGTTGCGGGCTGTTCGGGATTGAGATCTTCGTAGTAACGGAGCGCCGCCTTGCTGGAGGCGAAGGTCTCCCAGCAACCGCGCTGGCCGCAGCCGCAGACCGGACCGTTGGGGTCGATGGGAATGTGTCCGAACTCGCCGGCGAGGCCGCTACGGCCCGCGAGAATCTGACCGTTGGCGAGGATCGCGGAGCCGACGCCTTCGGAGACAGTGATCAGCACCGCGTTGCGCACGCCGTCCATGCGGCCGAACCAGAGCTCGCTGAGCAGGCAGGCGTTCGCCGCGTTCTCGAGCTCGACCTGAAGATTCAGCCGTTCGGTGAGCGTTTTCTTTATGTCGAAGTCGGCCCAGTGCAGGTTGGGCGCAAGAATGATGCGCTGTGTGTCCGGGTTGACACGGCCGGGTACGCTGATGCCGACGCCCTCGACACGCTTGTCCGGGTGCTGCTTCCGCATTGCATCCAGCGCCTCGGCAATCTTGATGGTGGCGCGCTCGGCATCGGAGGCGAGCGGAACGGACTCGCGCGAAAGGAAGCGCCCGTTGAGGTCGACGACCGCGAGGATCGCCTGACCTGGCCGTAGGTCGGCGACAAGAATAACGAGCTCGGCATTGAGCGTGAGCATGGTCGGGCGGCGGCCTCGTGGGCGCTTTGCAGCGGCGCCCTCGGTGATCCATCCCTCTTCGAGGAGCTGTTCGACGATTGCTGAGACTGTGCTCGGTTGCAGACCGGAGAGCCGCGCCAGCTCCGCGCGCCCCACCGGTTGATTCCCGCGGATCAACTCAAGGACGATGTCGCGGTTGATGTCACGCGCCATCTCGCTCGAGGCCAGTTTCACGTAGGCCAGATCAATTCGCCGGCTGCCTTGACCATCCGTACTTCGTACCGTTTCCTTCACTGATTGACTCCACTCGCGAGCATTCCGCCGTCGACCACCACAATCTCGCCTGTGACAAAACTTGCCTCGTCCGAAGCGAGGAACACCGCTGTTCCTGTCAGCTCCTCCACCTTGCCGAAGCGCCGCATCGGAGTTCGCATCAGCAGTTCCTTTCCGCGCGGCGAATCGATGATGGCGCTGTTCAGCGCGGTAGGGAAGATGCCGGGCGCGATGGCGTTCACCGTTACCCCATGCGGCGCCCATTCCACAGCCAGCGACTTCGTGAGCGCACCGACCGCGGCCTTGCTCGCTCCATAGGGAGCGACCTCCATGAAGGCGACAAAGGTTGCCAAAGACGCGATGTTGATGATGCGACCGTAGGCGCGTTCGACCATGCCGCGGCCGAAGACCTGGCAGGCGCGAAGTGTGCCGGTCAGGTTGATGTCGATGATCTGGCTCCACAACCCTTCGGTGACCTCAAGCGTCGGAACCCGCTGCGTCATTCCTGCGCAGTTAAAGAGGATGGACACGGGGCCGAGCTCCCGCTCAACGCGTTCGCGAAGCCGCTCCAGCGACTTGCGATCGGCGACATCGGAACTCACGCGCAACGTCTTTCCACCAATCTTCTCGATCGCCTTTGCTGTCGTCTCAACAGCTTCGGTGCGTCTGGAAGAGGCGACGACTTCGGCGCCGGCCTCAGCCAGGGCAAGCGCGATCGCATAGCCGATTCCCGAGGTTCCCCCGAGAACGACGGCGCGCTTGCCATAGAGATCAAACATTTTCGAACATCCCCTGCAGTATGTGGCTGAAACAGCGCCTCCATTCGTACTACAAGAACAAGTCAAATGTCACGACTTTCCTTCTTGCCACGTGAAAAAATACGCTCCTGTCGCACTGCTCTTATAAGTCATTGAAAATAAAACATAAACATGGCTTAGACTCAGTTGTTATCGCAGCATTTTGATCCGGAATGCTGGACTTTTTTCGGCCCTTGCTCCCGAATAGGCGCTAGATTCTTTCCAGACGCGCTCAAATTCCAGAAACCTGCCGACGAGTGCACTCTCCCGCACGATCAGGGGGACACGGCTGCTGGCGCAATGTTGCTCAGCCCCGCCTGAAAGCCGCGTGCGACCGCAGCATATCGCAGGCGCAAATAGAATCGCTGCGGAAGGGGTTGCGATGGCAACGGTGAAGCTTTGGACCGACGAAGATGTAGCGAGGAGTCCGCGGGTGAAGGCGACGTTCGATGACATCCGCGCAACGCGGAAGACGGACTTCGTGAACAACTTCTGGCGGGCGTTGGCGAATCAACCGGCCGTTCTCGAGCGAACGTGGGGGAGCGTGAAGGAGATCATGATCGCACCCGGTGCGCTCGATCCGCTGACGAAGGAGCTCATTTATATCGCGGTGTCAGCGACGAATGCCTGCAGTTACTGCGCGCACTCGCACACAGCAGCGGCGCGCGCGAAAGGCATGACTGACGAGCAGCATGCTGAGCTGATTGCGATTATTGGTATGGCGAACGAGACAAACGCGCTCGCATCCGCGCTGCAGATTCCTGTCGATAAGAAGTTTGATGTTGGCTAGAAGTGCGGCTCGAGAGGATATGCTCTAGATGGATTGACCGGGCATGCTTTGCGGTACTCGAGTTCGTGACGGAAAGGAATTGCTATGCGCTGGTTGCTGCACTGGATTGTGAACGCCGTCGTCCTTCTTGTGGTTGCGCACTTCGTCTCAGGTTTTAATATCAGCGGCTTCGCTTCTGCGATGTTCGCGGTGGTGATCATCGGCATCATCAATGCGACGCTGGGATTGTTTCTGAAGGTGATGACCTTCCCGCTGTCGTTTCTTACGCTCGGGCTATTTGTTTTCGTCGTCGATGCGATCGTGCTTTGGTTCTCAAGCAAGCTTGTCCCAGGGTTTTCAGTAACGGGGTTCAAGCCAGCTTTTATCGCGGCGCTGATCCTGGCGTTGATCCAGATGCTGCTTGGTTTCTTTACATCGGAGAAAGAGCAACGCTAGCGAGGATCCAGTCAGGAATTCCTCTTTGACTTTGGGGCCGAACGATTCGCAGCGACCATCTTATGGCGGCGGACGGCCGTTGATGGAGAGCGTACTTGTGCTCCATTTTGGACCCCCAACAGAAAGGCCTGCTGAACGCGGTTGAAGCTGCGCCCGCGTAATACGGCAGCAACGATGGTGCGAGTCGCACGAGTATCGCTGAGGCGCACGTAGCGGCAGCCTGCGTCCCGGTCGATGGCCATTTGGGGGACAAGCGAGATACCCACGCCGGCGGCCACCATTCCAAGAACGCTGCTGAACTGGTCGCTTTCAAAGGCGATGTTCGGCGTAATGCGGGCGTGGGTGCAGGTGGCGATGCTGAGATCGCGGAAACAATGGCCGTCGCGCAACATGACAAAGGACTCTCCACGAAGATTTTTGAGTGCAAGCGACTCTGCAACGGCGCGTGGATCGTCTTTTGGCAACGCAGCGAAGAGCGGTTCGGTACGAATAGGAAATAACTCCAGGTCTTTGTGGCGCAGAGGAAGGGCAAGAATAGCGACGTCGATGGACAGGTTTCGCAGGCCTTCGACGAGAACCGGCGTCGTTTCTTCGACAATGCGCAACTTCGCATCGGGATACTTCTTTGCGAAGGTCGTTGTGTATCGCGGCATCAGGTACGGCGCGATGGTTGGAATAGCGCCTACAGCTACGCTGCCGCGAACGTCCGCGTTCTTGTCGGCCACGCTCAATCGCGCCGACTCCATTTGCTCCAGGATCGAGCGAGCATAAGGCAAGAAGGCACGGCCGGCCTCGGTGATGCGGATGCTGCGGCCCAGGCGGTCGAAGAGCTTGGCGCCCAGATCTTCCTCAAGTTTGAGAATCTGCTGTGAGAGCGAGGGCTGGGCGATCTGGCAGCGCTCGGCGGCCCGGCTGAAGCTGCCCGTCGCCGCAATGGCGCATACGTATCGCAGTTGGTGAAATTCCATAGGAGATGCCTATACCTCGCATGGCGGTTACATATTGGAACTATCTATCTCCATAATGCTACATTCGGCTTGTCAAGATCGATGCCTGGGTTTCATGCGAACCCATTCGTTGAGCGAAACCAACCAGAAGGAGGCCGCATGGCAACCGAAGCGAAGTGCCCGTTCCATCACAGCAGCAGCGAAGCAAGATCGAATCGTGACTGGTGGCCGAACCAGTTGAACCTGAATATCCTGCACCAGCACTCCTCGAAGTCCGATCCTATGGACGAGGACTTCAACTACGCGAAAGAGTTCAAGAGCCTCGACTACGACGCTTTGAAGAAGGACCTCACTGCGCTCATGACGGACTCGCAGGACTGGTGGCCTGCGGACTTCGGCCATTACGGCCCGTTATTCATTCGCATGGCATGGCACAGCGCTGGTACCTACCGTATCGGTGATGGCCGTGGAGGTGGCGGAAGAGGTCAGCAGCGGTTTGCTCCACTGAACAGTTGGCCCGACAATGTCAACCTCGACAGGGCGCGCCGGTTACTGTGGCTCGTCAAGCAGAAGTATGGCAAGAAGATCTCGTGGGCCGATCTGATGATTCTCGCCGGGAATGTCGCTCTAGAATCGATGGGCTTCAAGACCTTCGGCTTCGCCGGCGGACGTGCCGATGTCTGGGAACCCGATATGGACGTCAACTGGGGACTTGAAGACAAATGGATGGGCACGGAAAAGCGTTTTTCCGGCGATCGCGAACTGGCCAAGCCATACGGCGCCACACACATGGGCCTGATCTACGTCAACCCGGAAGGTCCGGATTTCGTCCCGGATCCTGTCGCGGCAGCCAAGGATATCCGTGAGACCTTTGCCCGCATGGCGATGAACGATGAAGAGACTGTTGCGCTGATTGCCGGCGGTCACACCTTCGGCAAGACTCACGGTGCGGGTCCTGCTACTCACATGGGAGCGGAGCCCGAAGGCTCGGCCATTGAAGAACAAGGTCTTGGCTGGTCGAATTCCTACGCCACCGGTATAGCCGGTGATGCAATCGGCAGCGGCCTGGAAGTTACCTGGACGAGCAAGCCGACAAAATGGAGCAACGACTTCTTTGACCACCTCTTCAAGTACGAGTGGGAATTGACGAAGAGCCCGGGCGGCGCACACCAGTGGAAGCCTAAAGGTGACGTTGGCGCAGGTACGGTGCCGGATGCGCATGACCCATCGAAGCGTCATGCACCAGCCATGCTGACCACCGATCTCTCTCTGCGATTCGATCCAATCTACGAAAAGATCTCGAGACGTTTCTACGAGAATCCGGATGAGTTTGCCAATGCCTTCGCCCGCGCGTGGTTCAAGCTAACGCACCGCGACATGGGACCGCGCGCACGCTATCTCGGCCCGGAGGTCCCGAAGGAAGAGCTGATCTGGCAGGACCCGGTCCCCCCCGTCGATCATGTATCGATCGATGAGCAAGATGTCGCCTCCCTCAAAGACAAGATTCTCGCGTCCGGACTAACGGTCTCTCAGCTGGTCTCCACTGCCTGGGCGTCGGCCTCCACCTACCGTGGCTCCGACAAGCGCGGCGGTGCGAACGGTGCGCGCGTTCGCCTTGAGCCTCAGAAGAATTGGAAGGCGAATCAGCCCGAACAACTGCAGAAGGTGTTGAAGGCGCTTGAAAAAATTCAGAGCGACTTCAACAGCTCGCAGAAGGGCGGCAAGAAGGTTTCGCTTGCAGACCTCATCGTTCTGGCAGGTTGCGCAGGTGTCGAGCAGGCCGCGAGGAATGCAGGCATCAACGTGACTGTTCCGTTCACTCCCGGGCGCATGGACGCTTCGCAGGCGCAGACCGATGTGGAATCCTTCGCGGTGCTTGAACCGGCCACGGACGGCTTCCGCTCCTACAGCAACGGCAATGGCAACGCGCCGGCAGAAATCACGCTGCTGGATAAGGCACAGTTGCTCACGCTAACAGCGCCTGAACTGACCGTGCTTGTCGCAGGCATGCGCGTGCTGAACACCAATGTCGGCCAGGCAAAGTCTGGCGTCTTCACCAAGCGGCCGGAGACTCTGACCAACGACTTCTTCATCAACCTGCTCGACATGGGTACGGCTTGGAAGGCGACCTCGGACGACCAGGATGTGTTCGAAGGCCGAGATCGCAAGACAGGAGAAGTGAAGTGGACCGCAACACGAGCCGATCTGATCTTCGGTTCAAATGCTCAGCTACGGGCGTTGTCTGAGGTCTACGGAAGTTCGGACGCACACGAAAAATTTGTCGATGATTTCGTCGCCGTCTGGAACAAGGTGATGAACCTCGACCGTTTCGATCTTGCGAATTCCCAACGATAAATTCTTGCTGCGCCCAACTCCGATCTGACGCCGAGCAATCTCGGCTTAGGTCGGGATTGGGCGCTACGTGCCTATCCATTGCCATTGACGTCAGCGATGGCGGTAACTCAGACCATTTCAAACGTTGGCAAATTGTGGCATCGCGTTCAATTTTTTCCGAGGAGCCTGCTCTGGTCGATCTGTCACATCGCTTCGAGTCGGTCCGTCATAGTTGCGAGCGATGAACCCCGGTCGATCTTGCAAGGTGGCCCAAAGTTCATGTCTCGAACCAAGGAAGAGGAGAGAACCGATGCAAGCAAGAATGCAGAATCCGGCCATGATCGTTCCGAGAGCATTGCAGGCCATGTTGGCACTTGGAGCAGCAATAAAGAATGATGCGGTCCCAGCGAAGACCCTTGAACTGATTCACCTGCGCGCCAGCCAGATCAACGGCTGCAGCCTCTGCGTCGATATGCATGCGCGTTCGCTGAAGGATGGCAAAGAGAGCGACGAGCGACTCTTTGCAGTCGCTGCTTGGGAGGATTCGCCTCATTTCACCGATGCCGAGAGGGCTGCCTTGGCACTTACCGAAGCAGCGACGCGCATTAGCGATCGCGCCAATCCAGTTTCCGATGAAATTTGGAATGAAGCAGCGCGCCACTATAACGAGGAGGCCCTGGCTATTCTCGTGCTCAACATCGCAGTGATCAACGCCTGGAACCGGCTCAACGTCACCACAAAGCAAATCGCCGGCGAATGGAGGAAATCTGCGGAAGCGAAGAAATGGGCCGCCCAAAATAGTTAGCCCCGCGATGCCACGGTCCCGGAGCAATTCATCCGTTCGCGGTTTTGTGGTTGGAATCCCAACCATATTCAGGCCGCGAATCGGAGCGAATCTCCGGGGCCCGCATAACAACCCCGCCATTGTGGACGTGGCGATATCACTTTTTGCGACCGTTAAGTCGACTAAGTACACCCTTTAGCTGCTCAAGCTTTTGCCCGGCTTCGGCCAGCTTGCCTTCGGCAGTCAGACGCTGATAATCGTCGAAGTCTTGGCTGGCTTCGGCGATGAGCGCATCGGTATCCGTTGCCGGCACGGCTGTCGCTGCGGGCGGCGGTGCAGCCGGGGTCGCCTCGGTTGGATTCAGGGATGAAGCTTCGCCTCCGAACAGCGACCTGAGCGCCGCCTCGAAGGTTGTGCCGTAAGCCAACTTGTCTTGCAACGCGAGCACAACGAGTCGCAACTCGGGCATGGGGCTCTGCTTCGCCTGAAGATAAATTGGCTCCGCATACAGCAGTGCGCGCCCCGATGGAATGACGAGCAGGCTTCCTCGCAGCACGTGCGAACCTTGCTGGTTCCACAGCGTCAATTGTCCGGAAAGCTGCGCGTTCTGATCGATGCGAGCCTCGATCTGTTGCGGTCCGTCGATGAGTCTCGTCTTGGGGAAGTCGTAGACGACCGCTGTTCCGTAATTTGCGCCGTCGCAGCGGCCTGCGATCCATCCAATCAGATTGTTCCGATTTGCTGGAGTGAACGGCAATATTTCAACGAACTCTTCGTGGGTCCCTCCCGGAAGTTTCATCAGGACGAAGTTTGGCTGCATCGGCTGTATGCCTTGCTCGCCTTCGCTGTCGGTCGTGGTTTCAGTAGCAACGGTCCACAGATCTTCGCGATTGAAGAAGACCTCCGGATTTGTCATGTGATAGAGACCGTAGACCTCCGACTGCAACGTGAACAAAGCCTCTGGATAGCGCACATGCCTGCGAAGGTCTGCCGGCATCGCAGCCGCATCCTTGAAGAGACTGGGAAAGATGCGTCGATACGTCGCCAGGATTGGGTCTTCGCTGTCAAAGACGTAGAACGTGACCGTGCCGTTGTAAGCGTCAACAACAGTCTTGACGCTATTCCGCATATAGTTCGTGGAGTTATCGCCGAGATTGTAGTGGGTCGAATAGGGATAGCTGTCGGAGGTCGTGTAGGCGTCCATCACCCAGGAGAGTCGGCCATCGCCGCCCACGACGAGATAAGGATCCTGATCAAAGGTAAGGAATGGCGCGAGCTTTGCTACGCGTTGGCGAATGTTACGCCAGAGAAGCATGCGGCTCTGCGGATTGACGTCGTCGCTGAAGGGTAGCGTTGCGACATCGTCGCGGGCAATCGCGAGCAGTAGCCGCCGCGCGAAGCCTCCCATCAGAATCCCGCCGGTGCCCTGGTATGACGTAAGAGTGTTGTTCTGGCCTTGCGGATAATCGAACTCCTGCTGCCTGGTCTTTACGTAAACATCTGTGTTCGTGAGCTCGCCAAAATAGATTTCGGGGCGAGTCACCTTTAGGCCAGGAACCGTGCTCTGGACGGGCATGTTGCTCAGCAACAGAATGGGCAGACCTTCCGGCGTAAACCCGTTGACCGGATTCATCGTCACGCCGTAGCCATGGGTGTAAATCAGCTTCTCGTTAATCCAATTGCGGCTGCTCTCCGGCAGCCTGTCGACGTTCAGTTCGCGAGCGGCGAGCATCACCTGGCGAGTTGTGCCGTTGACGTCGTAACGATCGATGTCGATGTCGGGAAAGTCATAGTAGGTGCGAATCTCCTGAATCTGGCGGAGCGTGTCCTGCAGCGCATGCCAGTCCCAGAGCCGCACATTCTGAAGTGTGGCCTGATTGTTCGCCGCGTCGACTGCATCGGGAGTGGTCTCGGCGGGAAACTCACTCTGAGAGAATTGGTCAAGGCCATAGGCGCTACGAGTCGCTTCAATGTTGTGGGCAATATAAGGCTCTTCGCGATCCAACTGGTTCGGATTCACGATGAAGTTGCCGACGTACCATCCAATGATTCCGACCATGACGTAGCACAAAATGGCCGGAGCGATTGCAATCAGAAGCCATCGCCCGCGCGACTCTCGCGCAGCGTTGACCGCCGCGATCGCGGCACCCAACAGCAGAGCAGCGCAAAGGATGAGTGCGCCTGGGATCGATACATGCGCGTCGGTGTAGTTAACTCCATCGAAGATCGTGTGATGTTCCAGCAGTGTTTCGTAACGGCCGACGAACACCGTCATAGCCAGCACGATCAGCAGAAAGGCAATAGTAAGGGAGAGCCCGCGCCACGGCGACGGACCATAGCTGAGTTTTCGATTCTCGAGTGTACGGGAGCCGCTCGTGATGAAGAGAAACAAGACGGCGACGGCGCAGGTCGCGATCGCGAGCGTCAACAGCCAGTTGTTGATGAGTTGCCACGCAGGCAAGGTGAATAGAAAGAAGTTGAGGGGTTTGCCGAAGATGGCATCGGTCAAGCTACTCGTGGCGTGCGGAGCGTACCAGAAGAGTCCCAGTACCGGCCATTCAGCCACCATGCTGAAACCAGCTATCAGCGCGAAGACAATCGAAACGCCGAGTGAGATAAAACGCAACGCAGGCTCGACAGAGAACCGAACCGGCTGCCCTCCGATGGTGATTGCGTGAGCCGTCGGCAGATTGCCCTGATGAGACCGTCTGATCCCCCAGAAGGCCATATACAGAACAGCAAATGTGACCAGGCTGGCGACGGCAAAGATGATCACCTGGAGCCAGATCGTCGTCCAGAAGACGGATCCGTAGCAAAGTGACGTGAACCAGAGGAGGTCGACCCAATTGGACAACGCAATCCGTCCAAGAATGAAGAGCGCGAAGAGAAGCGCTGCGAG
Source organism: uncultured Acidobacteriaceae bacterium (assembly GCA_963713395.1). Taxonomy (GTDB): domain Bacteria; phylum Acidobacteriota; class Terriglobia; order Terriglobales; family Acidobacteriaceae; genus Granulicella. The sequence continues at coordinate 25,076 of CAVQLS010000006.1, forward strand.
AAGAACCAGCTTACGACGCCTGCTTCTCCATTCCAGCGGCACCGCCGGATCGATGATGGTGCGCAAACCTTGCCTCCGCGTTCAATGGCTATTGTTGAACACCGCGATTGTATAGGGGTTTCCGAATACGAGCGTTGGATGATTCGAGAACTCGTGCTTAGTGCACATCCTCCCGCAATTGGGCAAACGTGCCACTCTGCGGCGTGCCGCCGTGTTCTCTCCTGCGTCGGCCTTAGCTGCGAAGAATCTCCACGGTGGTTTTTGAAGTTCCAGCAGGAATGCGGAGGCGCAGGAGTTTGGTTGCGTCGGGATGGAACTCGCTCTTCTGCTGACCGTAGCTCACCTTGTAGGTTCCTGCAGGCAACCCCACGATTGCGATTTGAACCTCGCCGCTGCCTGTGGCTTCCGTCTCTAACGCGAAGACGAATTTCTGCTGCCCGGTGGACCAATGGATCGGTTGTTCTTTGGCAAACCGTGCGCCTGTCAGTTCGAAGTCGATCTGCTGGCCTTCCGTTCGCAGATGCAGTCGACGCCGCACTCCGTCGCGGGGAATGATCTGCAGCGATCCATTTTCAACGCGCATCTCGCCGCCGAAGCAGAAGCGGCCGAAGACAGGATCGTCCGCGACGATGGTGGAGGCGCTGCGCAACGCGCCGCAGTAGCCCAGGTCGGTCTCAGACGAGTAGTACCAGGGCCCGCGGTGGTGCGGCTGTCCGAGCCATGTCATGCCGTACGCCGCCGGCTCAAAGCCTCCACCTGTTCCACCGTCGTTTGCCTCACTGGGAAACCAGTAGCCGAAACCACTCTCCTGCGTTCCTGTATTCATGAGTGACCACGAGCTAACAATGGATGCAAATCCAAGGCGGATGGAGGCGTCGGCCTCGCGGCGGTCGTGCAGTGCATGGTCGAGCACGCCCCAGCCACCCATGGGTGACATGTAGGTCAGCGTGAATGCATCGCCCGCTCCTGCGCGATAGTCGCTGCCGTAGTAGTAGTACGCCTTCTCCACGACACCGCGGCAGAAGAGATTGGCGCGGATCTGCGTTTCGGCGAACTTCATGGCCGCCTCCGGTGTCGTGCCAGGGGTCTGCGGGTGATCCAGTGCATATCGTGCGATGGCTTGCGTCGATTCGAAGCCGGTGGAGTCGAAGGCATACTCCGAGCCGAAGAGGTTCGGGCCGCCACTGACGAAGAACGCGACCTTCTTCTCCCAGTGCGTACGCAGTTGCGCAGCTTCATCGTGCTTGCCGGCAAGATCCAGTTCCTCGATGAGCTGCGGAATGACGACTTCGTTATAGAACCCCGTTCTGTATGCAGACCATTTCGTGACTTCCATCGGAATGGTGAACATGCCGAGCGCCGTTCCATACGCCCGCTCCAGATACGTCGCCTTGTCGAGCGTCATCTTCATGCCCGGATAGTCACGGGCGATTTTGTACATGCTGAAATACATCACGACGATGTGCGGATAGTCATAGCACCGCCAGATGTGCAGCTTCCCCTTGCTCCCGGGATCGCTGCTGTCGCGATTTTGTTTCCAATCGGGGATTCCGTAGATGCCGTAGCTGTAGCTCTCCTCTGTCGTCCGCTGCAGGCCGCCCCATACGAAATGCTCGATGTAGTAGTCCAGCGCTTCGACCTCGGCCGGGCTGGGGAACTCTGCATTCTTGCTTGAGAGGTAGGCAGGCTTGCTCAAACCTGGGTCGTCGCAGGTCACTTCATAAATGCGCCAGCCCTTGATGCGGTCGTAGTTGTCAGGACTGAGCTGCACGTGCGTGTCCATGGCCCACTCTGCGAGCAGACCGTTGTACCACTTGCTTGCGTCGCGGATCTGGTTCTTGGTGATAAATGCCGCGCGTTTGTGGATCAGCGTCTCCAAAGGCTCGGTTACAAAGAACTCCAGCCGCGTGGCTCGCCCGCCCGCCTGGTTCACCGTCAGCATGTTCTCGCCGAGCCGGTTGAACTTCACGCGATAAAACGCACGCTCATTGCGCTCGCCGAGCGATTCAATCTGTTGTCTGCTCTGGATGCTCGGCGACGACGCTCTCGATCCGGTCACGCGACCGGACAGCAATGCAGGTGAAGAGATCGGACGGTACAGTCATGCTGGGCGCGACCTCTACATCAATCAGTCCCGCATCCACAAGCCGCTGCCGCACCCCTGCATAGTCCTTCGCCCATGCGAGTTGGAATGCATACTCGCGTTCAGCTTCCGTTTTGCCCGCAGGCGCGAGCGTCACACTCGTCCGAGGCTGACGCCAACGTCCACCCGCAGCCTGCACCGCTTCACCCACCGCAACCGAGTGCACATATGCGCGAAACGCCGGCCGCTGCCCAACCTTCGCCACCGTATTCGGTGCCTGCGCCACAGTCTGCCCCGGCACCTGCGCCTGCGTCTGCCGCGGCCGAAATGGCGTGTGGTCCCAATACTCGAGATGCGTGTCGTGCTCAGGCGTCATCACCAGATATGGGCCCACGCTGTTCGACCTCATCCAGAACAGAAACGAACCGTGCCCGGAGATGAAGCTGTGCTTCAGGACCGAGGCGGTGGGAGGCTCTTTGCCATTGAAGTTGAAGTGCATTGGCAGTGGAAGGGCGAGGTCACCGATCTCGATTGGATCGGAGGATAGGTTGCGCAGCGAGATGCTCCAACGCACGAGGCTGTTCTGCGGCTCAAGGCGAACTGTCACTGCAAGTGCTTCGCCGTGATCATCCTGCGCGTGATACGTACTCGGAGAGCCCTGGACCGCGGCATCTGCTGATTGGAAGCTCTGCCAGGGACCGGCGCCGCGCCGCCAGGTGATCTCGATGTGACCAAGCTTTTGTCCGGTGGCCACATAATTTGTCGGAAAGGCATCTCCGGCGAACTTGAGGCTGGTTAGCGCAACTCCATCAAACTCAAGAACAAACGGTGAGGCACCGCCGTCGGACTTTGCGGAAGCGTCAGTCTGGGGGTGGCCCAGCGCCAAGCCAACGGAAGGGAAAGAGGCAGTCGCCGCAACCGTGGCGGCTCCCAACAAGAACTCACGGCGATTCGCAGACATCGAGACCTCGCGATGCAGTTGTATACAAAACAGTATTCAATCGAGGCGAGGGGCTGTCAATCATCTTGCTTCCGGAATCCTATCGGTCCTGCAAACTCCTCTCGCAATCAGGCTGACGCGGTTGTTCCGGGCAGTCGACCGGGAAGCCTGCGTTCAATTGCACAGCGAGCGCCGCGGAGCCACATCCTAACCGCACTGGATGGGACAGAGAATGTTCACGAATTTTTTCGGGTCAGGTCAGCCAACCTTTGGCGTCATCGGGATTGGCAGTTCCGGAGCCTCGATTGGTTGCGCTTTGAACGATCAATCCCACAACCGACGAGTGGATGGGGATGAGCGGCAGAGCGACCCACAGCGAATGGTGTCCTTCCTGCCTCTTCGGGAGCCGGAGGAATCAACGTGATCTCCGGCAAGGACACCGTCGTAGCCGCCCATCTTTTGGTATCGGGCTATAAAGCTACCTGCGTTGCGGGAGCGCAGGTTTATCTTTCCGCACATTTTTCCTGGGCTCAGGAATTCCGGCGTTCCTTCGAGATTGGCATGTTCCATAGCCGCGAAAGCTAGCCGCCTTGATCAGCTCGGGAGGGCGAACGGCGAAGCAGGCGATTTTTGGGCTACACGCTGAAGCTTCCATAAACACGCTGAAGCTCCCATAATTCGATCAATAAATATCACTTTGGACGACTCACCTGAATGTCTAGATGCGGAGCGTCAGATCGCTGTCGTTCGGATATTTTGGCAACCAGGTTGCTCCCGATGCCCTAAAGTCGCTTGCAGGAGGAATCCGGGCGCGGCCGCCGGTGCGCCACTGCGAGGAACCGAACTGCGCCCTGGGACCGCGGGAAGGATTTGAAAGTCTGGCAGAATCCGACGTCTCCTGGGATTCTTCCTCCCTCTTCCGCTGCCTCGAACAGCCGGCTTGAGTTAGGATAAGTGTGTAAATGAACGGCCTTCAGGCAGAAGTTGAGCAGACATCCGGAACGCCGGAGGAAGCGAACCGGCAGAGCGTCGATCTTATGGATGTCGTGCTCGTCCTCGCAGCCGGACGGCGGCTTATCGGATTTGCGACTCTTGCCGCAATTTTGGTCGGGGTAATTCTTTGCCTACTACTCAGGGCAAACTTTACCGCGACTGCCTTGATCCTGCCCCCTAAGGATGAGCAGTCATCAGCAGCTGCCCTGTTAGGCCAGTTAGGTTCTATGGCGATGCTCGGTGGGGGCGGGGCGCTCAAGACCCCGGCAGACATGTACGTGGGCATCTTAGAGAGCCGCACGATTGCCGACGCCTTGATTGATCAGTTCCACCTGCGAGATGTGTACAAGAAAAAGAACCTGCAGGATACTCGCGTCGCCCTCCGGACACACACTGAGATTGAGGCCGGAAAAGACGGTTTGATCCATATCTCGGTCACCGATCATGATCCGAACCGGGCAAGCGATCTGGCGAACGGCTATATCGAGCAGCTGTATGGAATGAATTCCAGTTTAGCGATCACCGAGGCAGCTCAACGGAAGGTGTTCTTTGATCAGCAGTTGGACATCGAGAAAAGGGCGCTTGCCACTGCGGAAGAAGACCTCCGTACCACGGAACAGCGCACGGGCCTGATTCAGTTGAGCGGACAGGCGCAGATCGTCATTCAAACGATCGCCCAGTTGAGAGCCGAGATTGCCAGCCGCGAAGTGGAGCTGCAGGCGATGAAGACTTTCGCCACCGAAGAAAATCCGGATGTTACCCGGGTGGTGCAGGAACTCTCCACCATGCGCCAGCAATTGGCCAAGCTTGAGAGCAACCAGAAGACCCAATCCCAACCGGGCGATATCACTTTGCCTGCAGGACAAGTCGCAGAAGACAGCCTGGAGTATGCCAGAAAGCTTCGTGAGGTGAAGTATCATGACGCTCTTTTCGACTTGCTTTCGCGGCAATACGAAGCGGCTCGCATCGATGAGGCAAAATCGGCCCCGATCATTCAAGTGGTTGACAAAGCAGTCCCCCCTGACAAGCGCTCAGGTCCCAAGCGTCTGCTGCTGATCCTGGGTTTCGCCTTCGTGGGCTTCGTTCTTGCCGCGGCCTGGGTATTGTTCATCCGGGGGCTGCAGGGAATGGAGCAGCATCCAGAGTATTCCGCCAGAGTCCAGCTCTTGAAGGAGCTCTTACGCAGCTAAAGTACTGCGGCGCTCATTTTGATCTCCGGCGAGTCAAAACCTGCTCGTACACCGCCATGTGCTGGCTGGCAATTTCCTCCCACTCGAATTTCCTGGCGTAAAGCCGCGCACGTCGCTGAATCTCCGTTTTGCGTTCGGGATTTTTGTCTAAGAGTTCGACAGCCATTGCCGCATCCTGGGCTGAGCCTGCGAAGAACACCGCACCGTCAATCTGGGAGGGAGTATGCGCTCCCTTCGTGGTGATCACGGCTGCCCCATGGGCGAGCAGGGCAATCAGGCTTCCTCGTCGCTCTGATGCGCCGTCAGGAAAGGGCAGGTAAGCGATGTCGGATGACGCCAAAGCCCGGGAAAGCTCCTCGCCATCTAATCCAATCTTCCACTCGACCGGTAAGCCTTCGGCTTGTCGACGAAGCTCCTGGTAGTAGTTGTCCCATGCGGGCATGAGTCGGCCAATGATCCGGAACTGCCATCGGGGGCAGCGATGCTGCAAGAGCTTTGCCAGCTCGAGCACCCGCTCCAGGCCTTTCTGGCGCCGGATCAACCCGAAGTAGGTGATTGTGTTAGGCCTGCGGCCGGCGAAAGCCTCGACCACCGGCACGTTGCTTCCAATCGGGATCACCGCGGCCCGAGCCCGAGTCCAAGGCGCAAGGCGGCCAACAAAGGACTGCTCGAATTCGTTGGTAAAGATAAGTTTGATGCTGCGCAGGGCGAAGGGATGGAGGGACAACTTTCGCAGCGGATGGCCTTGGCTGGCTTCATGCAGCGTAAGGACCATGGGCTGCAAAAGGCTCATCATCTGTGGTCCCAGCGTCCAACCATAGCCGGCCGTCGGATACTGCATGTGCATTATGTCTGGCCTTAACGTAGCCAGCTCGCGAGTGAGCGCCGGGGCGTTCCTTATAGTCCAGCGCTTCCCAGTGAAGACCTCAACCTCAGCACCGGCCCGCCTGAGGCTCTCTTCGAGCCGTGCTGTGTAATCAGCCGAACCACAAACGTCCGGCGGGTAAGATCCCGTAATGAGGACGATCTTCACGCCCGCGATACCTGCTTCTTAACGCTGATTACGGTTACCCGGCCCTTACCGACCATCGGTGTCCAATCACTCCGCCCTTCGCGGTTTATCATAACAATGCCTGCCGTCGACATGAAGATGAAGCCTTTCGAGGAGAGTATCGCATTGGAAGTGAGAAAAGCTGCTCCCGCCCAAAGCAGATTGATCTCCAAGCTCCCAATGCCGCCCCACATGCTCTTCTTTCTGCTGTACAACTCGCTTTATCTCGCCCCCTTGCTGCTTGTCTACGTGTGGGGATATTCGGAGGGAGGCAATGAGGGCCTCGTCGGCCTGAAGCAGGAGGTCCTGGCCGGCGTCATACTTCTCTATGCTGTGGGTATATTGTCGTTTTTTGCGGGAACCCGCTCGTACTCATTCTTGAGGTGGTCTCTTCATGGACCCAGCCAGGAAATCTGGCAGCCTTGCAAGACCGAGATAAGCGCTTCGGGTACATTGGCAATCGCCCTAACTTCCATTGTCTTTATTTGGTCGAAGCTCGCGCTCATTCCTCTCGGCGTATACAGCACCACTTACAACCTCGGAATGATGACCGGCGGCCCATGGAGCTTCTCTGCATTTTGCTCGGAAACTCTAGTGCTCATGCAGATACTTGTCCTGTTTTCAGGTGGGCGTCGCCATCGCGCTCTCTTCTTCCTCCTGAGCGCCTTGAATTGCATCAGTCTCCTTCATGGTACTCGCATCTTTTTTACAATCAGCGTCATGATTACGGCCTTCTATCTTTATTCGAAAGGTCACTTGAAGCTGCGCCGGGTCTTAATCTATGGGCCGATTGCGTTTGTAGCGATGCTTGCGGCAACTTATGGCGTCTACCTCAGTCGTATGTCCTCATCAGCCGGTGGACTCAACGCCGCAAAGCTGATAAGCCCGCTAGTTTACGAGTCTGTGTTCTCTCAGTTTTCGATCATTGGCATAGTCGCCCATCCCGATCTGTGGGTGGTCGATGGCAGGCTAGGTCACTTTTTTCGGGACGTCGTGCTCTTCACGACACCACGATTCCTGATACCTGACAAAGACGCAGGCCTATTTATCAGTCGTTTCGACTACTTATCGCCAAAGGGCGCCTTCAACGGATACGCCGTAGCGCTGTTATATTTTGGAATCTTTTTCCCGATCTTTTATTACGCGATGGGGGTATTCACCGATTGGCTCTACCGATCCTCGCGTAAAAGCGGTTGGCACCTCATACTTTACGTCTATATTTCAACCGATTTTTTTCTGCACATTATGCGCGACGGACTGCTCATTCCGCTCAAGATGATCATCAATGCGATGCAGATCGTAATTCTGCTCTGTTTTTTCCGCTGGCTATTGTCTTTTTGCGGATCGCATCCACCGTTGCGCCGGGCTGGGCTCCGGGAGTGTATTCACTCGATCCCATCGTATCGCAATACCTCTAAAAACTTATAGGTCGACATTTCGTAGGCTATCTTCGTTGTAGCTCGGACGAAAGTTGGTGGGCAGCCCTCGCGCTCGCGAGGTTGGTTATACTAGCCCTGCATTTTAAGACACTGCGTCAGGAACGGATCTCTGGTCAACGCCAGGAAGTATGCCGGGCCGCTCAAAGGGCACTGTGCGGATTCGACACTGCAGCGATATACAGGGTGAGACTCTCTGCAAGCACCTAGAGCGCCAGATAAACGCTTCGAGAAACTCATTCTTGCCTCTGCAAATGTAAACTTATTATGGGAAGGCGATGAACCAAATCACGACGTCCGATCCGTCCGCAGCCCCGCTGCCCAGAACCGAAACATTGGATAGAGCCGACATCCTTGTCGAGCAGCCGCAGCGAATTCGCAGTCTCGGGGCCGTCGTTTCCAAAAATGTTGCCGTAAGCTTACTGCGGGTGGGCATCAATGCGTTGGTCGCTCTCGTTCTGCCGGCCTACCTCACCCATCGGCTCCCAGTCTCGACATATGGCGCCTGGGTGTTGATCCTTCAAATGGGCGCCTATGTCTCGTTTCTCGACTTTGGAATCCAAACCGGGGTCGCCAAGTTCGTCGCGGAATACGAGGCCAGAGGCGATGAGTCAGGAGCATCCCAAAGGGCGAGTTGTGGTCTTGTGCTCATGGCCGCTGCAGCCGTCATAGGCGTGCTGCTTACTCTGCTCGTCGTTTGGCAGGTACCGCGGTTATTCCACGATATGCCGCGAGCGCTTTATGCAGACGCGCGAGTGAGTCTCCTGCTGGTCGGCTGCTCCATGGCATTTGGTCTAGTCTGCTCTGTCTTCTCCGCAATCTTTATCGGACTGCAGCAGTACGAGATTCCTGTATTTATTGCGGTGCTGAACCGCTCCTTGTTCACGATTGCGGTCTGCGTCGTTGTCTTCTTTCACGGCAGCCTGACCGCCATGGGGGTCGCAGCCGCATTGGTGAATATTGCCGCCGGCATCCTACAGATTGTGGCTTGGCACCTCAAGGGCCGCCGCATCACTATCTCGTTGGCGGCGATCGATCCCCAGGTTCTGAAGCAGGTCCTGGGGTATTGTTCCCTGCTCGCCTTCTGGTCGGTGAGTATGTTGTGCATCAGCGGGTTGGATCTGACGATCGTGGGCCACTATGATTTCAGAAACACCGCCTACTACTCCCTAGCCACGCTGCCCTCCAATCTCATGATCATGATTGTTTCCGCCGCGCTCAATCCCCTGATGCCCGCCGCGTCGGCATTCAGCATCGGGCACACGGCACGAGAGATGGGCAACATGCTGTGTCGGACGACGCGATACTCAACAGCGCTTGTACTCCTCACGGGCCTGCCGCTCATGGTTCTCGGCTATCAGATTTTGCGGCTGTGGGTCGGAACTGGTTACGCCTCTCGCAGTGTTCAGTACCTGCAGGTTCTCGTGTTGGCGACGATTGTGCGCAATCTTCTGCTCCCATTCGCAACCATAGTGGTGGCCACCGGAAAGCAACGCATTGCCATAACAGCCGGCGTGGCCGAAGCGCTGGTCAATCTTGGCACCAGCATCTACCTGGTGCAATCCATGGGAGCAATGGGCGTAGCGCTCGGTACTCTGATTGGGGCCTTTGTGGGTGTCCTCATGCACTTCGTCCTGACGATGCGCTACACCTTCGGCACAATCGAGGTCTCTCGTGGACGGCTCATCCTTCGGGGCTTGCTTCGCCCCTCCATCATCGCCGTTCCATCCGCTTTGCTGGCCCTCATCTGGAGCCATAACCCACCGACATCACCCGCAGTGGCTCATGTGGGCCTGCTTCACCCTCCTGGCAGCCTGGTTCAGCGGATTGACTGCCCAGGAACGGACCTCTCTACTTAGCAAAGCCGGATTCCATGCGCCTTTGTAAGAGAACGCACGCTTCACAACGCCCATTCGGATTGCATCTTATGCCTAGGTTTTCAAGAGCGGATCATAGCTGGAGGAGTCGACATGACCGTTTCTATGCGGATCGCGAGCCGCTCAATCCTGACGACGACAAGCGCTCGGCAGAAATCGTGGCTTGCCCATACTGCAGTAGCCCGGCGCAGCATCTGGTTTCCTCACCGGATCTCAATAGGCAAACGACACAGTCCACATTCAACTACTATCAGTGCACGAATTGCGGACTCGTTTTTCTGTACCCTCAGCCGGACGACATGACTGCGGCCTACCAAGGCGGTTATCAAAGCATTCCTAAAGACCTGTCTCGGTTGAGGAAGATAGCAGAGACAGAGAGATATAGACTAGACGCCATCCTGAGATACAAGACCGAAGGCCGATTACTTGAAATTGGGCCCTGGATGGGAATTTTCAGTTGTAACGCCAAAGATGCTGGCTTTGACGTAACCGCGATCGAGATGGATCAGGATTGCGTGGCGTTCCTCCGCCATGTGGTTAAGATCGAGGCGATCCAGTCTTCAAATCCGGCAGCCACCCTGAATGAACTGCAAGTCAAGTTCGATGTCATAGTCATGTGGCACTCGCTCGAACACTTGCCGGAGCCGTGGCTTGTCCTCCAGCAGGCTGCGGAGAAGCTTGCTCCCGGGGGCATATTAGTCATCGCCGTCCCGAACATCGAGAGTCACGAGTTCTTACTAATGGGAGCCGATTGGTTTCATCTGGACGCCCCTCGGCACCTATATTTCTACCCAGTGCGCTGGCTCGAGGCATATGGCATGAGTAATGGATTGCGGGTCTTGGAATCCACAACCAGTGATAGGCTAAGCCAGATGTTAAGTCGCGACGCGTGGTACAAGCGGGCCTCCTCTAGAGTACCAGTGCTCTATCTACGCGGCATCTTGGCAAGACTGCTGTATAAGCGGGTGAGGGATCGCTTCAAGGCAGACTATCTAGGAAGCGGACTCACCGCTATACTCACGAGGTCAACGTAACTATGCTAATTTCGTCTTCTATGCTTGGCAATTGGTAGACTGTTTCTAACTCTGCTCATTCCGTGACCGAGGGGCGGGCCCTGGAACCTACGCCAGCGAAAGCTCTGAACAAGATTCTTTATCCTAACTCTGCATGTAGAGACATTGTCGATCAAGCGCTCGATCAAAGTACTCCGCTTCATAAGTCCCGCAAGGATACCAAGCAGCGACCCTTGCACTCTTTTGTGAAAGCGGGTCTGAAGGATCAGTGCGGCAGACTTGGCATCCTCATATTCGTGGTATCTCAGCGCACTCGTGCACGCCACTCGGACCATCCACGATAGATATTCATACAGCGCCGGAACAATACGTGCTCGCGAGACGCCCGCTATCCTTTGCGACTGCAGAAAAGTCTCTGCAGCATTCAGGTGGGAAGGCCAGACCATCTTCAGCGGAAGGCGTTCACAGGAAGAGCCGGCATGACGCCGAAAGACTGCAACCTCTCGATCAATTACTGCAAATTCTAAGTGGCTTGCTCTGAGCAGAAACCCGAAGTCGATCCCATCGTCCTCTGTTACATACTGCCCGACCTCCTTGAGAGCCTCAGTTCTGAACAAGATGCCGATCCAAGGCGGAAACCGGTTCTTGAGGAGCGCTAACATTCCCGCAGGCTGGGAGTAGAAACCAGGGCGATAGCGATCGGCGATGCTCGGACTCGGCCCGCCGGCCGTATCGTAGATAGTCCGGCCCACAACAAATTGCGCCGCTGGGAAATGCGTCGAAAGCCGTTAAGGCAGAGCTGCAAAAATTAGGCAACAGCCAATCGTCATCGGCAAGGAACGAGAAAAATGGAGTGCGGACCTCGCGTAGCGCGTAGCTGTAATTTGCCGCGGCTCCAATGTTCTGGGCATGACAGTGATACTTGATGCGCTCGTCTTGCTCAACGTAGCGCCTGACCACGCTCGGAGTTTCATCGTTGGAACAGTTGTCATAGATACTCAGTGTAAAATCGCGGAAATCCTGATCGAGCACACTTTGAATAGCCTTGGGAAGCATAGTCGGCCGGCGAAACGTTGGAAGTATGATTGTGATCAACGGATCCGGGGACATCTTTCACTCTTTTCATATTCAGACTATCAACAACGCACCATGGGCTTGTCTCGTATGGTTGCCGCACCTGGCGGTTGATACTATCTTGAGTTCTCTACGTTCATGGCGTTGCGGCTGGTCCCCAAGCCATGACCGTGAGTTGCTTCCTGATTTCCGGTGACGCAGTCGCATAGTCGGCCGTTCGATTATCCGCAACAAGAAGATTGTGTTGTTCGTTTTGCCGGAATGTGCCACTTGATGGCCATTCGGAGATACCGTAATGTCGGCCATTCCTACCCACGATCACCGCGTCAAGGCCTAATCTCTGCACTTGCCGGGTGAGACCTCGGTATCCGCTTTCGAATCGAAGCGCCTCTGATCTGGAAGGGCTCCGGGGCCACCGAATTCTGCGAGCGATCTCGCTGCGGACCATGAAAGCATTGGTCCGAACATGTGGATTAGGAAAGGCCGGGAAGTAGATCCGGCTCTTGACGGGGCCTAAAAAGTCTCGCCATGATGGTGGACGGCTGACTTCGGACGGCTTTGACAGACTCACAAGATCAGGGGAAGAACCCTCGTAAGAAGCAGTTGCCCCGGCGATGCCGACTTTCGGATTCGAGGTCGCGTCAAAAAGGCTCCTAAGCCACTCGGAGGCCTGAATTGTGCTGTAAGAGTTCAGGAAGCAACACAGGTCGGCGCCCGATGAGTAGAGAGCCGAACGATACGCGCCGACGTCGTATCCCGAATCAGGTACCGTCAAGACTGCGGGCGAAGCTACCTCGAACAACGATTTGTGTTCGTCGATGTCAATCTGGTTCCGAAAGCCCTTGCAAATTAGCTTTAGCGTATGTTCTATTCCCGAAGAATACGAAAAATAGGATTCGGCAAATTGCCTCGTCAGCGCAACGGGGTTCGACCAACGGATCAGGTAGAAAACTTCGATTGCCGCTCCATTTTGTGGCAGACCCATAAGACCTCGACAATTTTATACCCAGTGTTTGCGTTACTGAACCCGCAATACTCAACCAATTGCCAGGCACTTATCTAATTTGGAACGGTCACCCCAAAAGGCGAGTGGCTCATATTCCGGATATGGATACTGACCCAGGTCTAGATTGATCGACCAACCATTCTCTTGAATCCAACTTTCAACAAGCTTTCTAACCGAGATTGGTCTACCGGAACACAGATTCACAACGCCATTATCGCGGCAAGCAGTCGCCAGTGAAACAATATAGCTCCCTGCATCGCTAATGGATAGGTAGTCCCGCAGCTGTTCGCCACCCGACATGCCAAACACCCGATCCCCTCGCTCTACCGCTCTTCGAAGCTGAGGCAATAGCGAGCTCTCCGCCTGTCCCTCTCCGTAGAGGTAGAAAATCCGTGTCCATGTAAGGTGGAATGGACTTGTCACCTGGAGATATTCGAGCTGGCGTCGAAGAGTGTCTTTAGCGAAACCGTACGGGTTGTCGGGTCGCGCAGCGGCGTCCTCTCTAAGCGGCCCTGACTGCATGCCATATTCAAAGCAAGTTCCCGTGACGAGCAAGCTGCTCAGACCGGAACTAACAAGTAACTTGAGAAAGCGGTATTGCGCGGGAAGCTCTTCCTCAAAATGATGTAACGATCGATAGTTCGGCAGTCCGGCCCATGCGAAGTGGATAAGCACATCGGGACGACCCATTTCTTCGAATGCGTCATCGGGGGGACGGCTGACGTCCATCGAGACAACCCTGTGCATTGCGAATGAACGCGGAAGCTCGCGGCCCGGTCGGCACACTAGGGTTGCCGACACACCGCGTCGTTGGAGTTCGGCAACAACATGTCGTCCGACAAAGCCCGTCGCTCCCGTCACCGCCACTTTCACGTCGTAATCTCCAGGCATGGAATGGCGGTGACAAATCGTCCGCCCCAGCTCTTGATATATTCAAGCTGCCGGATTACCTCGGCCTTCAAATTCCAAGGCAAAACGACGACGTAGCTTGGCTTGAAATTCTGTAGATGGAGCTCATCTGTGATTGGCAAGCGGCTGCCCGGCATGTACTTATGCTGCTTCGCAGGATTGCGGTCCACGACAAACGAGATGAGATCGGGCCGTATCCCGGCGTAGTTCATCAGGGTATTGCCTTTGGCAGCGGCCCCGTAGGCCGCTACGGTCTGTCCCTGCCGCTTTGCATCGAGCAGGAAGCGGAGAAAGTCGTCTTTGATTTTGTCGGTCTTGACCTGAAAATTCGCGTAATAGCGCGCCGTGGTCAAGCCTGTGTCGTGCTCTCTCTTCAGAAGCTCATCTACGCTCATGTCCCGAGGCCGCTGTCCTGTATCGATGCGCTGAGCGAGTACTCGTAGGCTGCCGCCGTGAGTAGGATGTTCTTCCACGCGAAATATCATCAGACCATTAGCGCTAAGAATCCTATGGACAGAGGTCAGCGATAGATACGAAAAGTGCTCGTGGTAAATCGTGTCGAACTGCCCGTCATCGATAAGTTTCATCAAGTGTGGGAACTCGAAGGACGCCACACCGTCCGGCTTCAATAATGCAGTGAAGCCTGCCACGAAATCATTGACGTCCGGCACGTGCGCCAGCACATTGTTAGCGATCATCAAATCTGCGTGTTTACCCTGGCCTGCCAGCTCTCTCGCCAGATTTTCCCCGAAGAACTCTTCCACGATCGGAATGCCCTTGGAACGAGCGGCGAGAGCGGTGCTGGCAGTAGGCTCGATGCCAGTGCAAGGTATATCCCGACCCAGAATGTACTGCAGTAAATATCCGTCGTTCGCTGCGACCTCGACCACATGGCTCCCGTGATCCAATTCCAGCCATGACACCATTTCGGCAGCAAATTGTTCGCAATGTTTGAGCCAATCGGTGGAGAAGCTACTGAAGTAAGCGTAATTCGCGCTGAACAACTCGTGCGCCTGGGCGAAGTCCTCAGTCTGCACCAACCAGCAGTTCTGACAGACGAGAACCCGCAGGGGAAACCACTTTTCCGGAGCCTTGAGCATGGGCCCAGATAGATAAGCATTGGAAGGCGGCGCGCTGCCGAGATCCACCAGAGGGAGTACGAGTTCGAACCCGCAATGCCGGCATTTCATAAGGAGACCCCGGAAAATTCTTCATTCAGCAACGGGTGAGCTGCATCTCTCGGCGACAAATTCACTATAGCTTCCGGCCATCGAATCTTGAGCCTGGGATCATTCACATTGAGCCCACCCTCGTTTCGCGGATCATAGGCTGCGGAGTGCAAATAGAGCATTTCGCAGTCGTCGGTCAAGGCCTGGAACCCATGCGCAAAGCCTTCCGGGATAAAGAGGGTCTTATGATTTGTCGGGCTAAGAGTCTCAGCATGCCAAGCTTAAGAATGTCGCTGAGCCGCTGCGCAAATCCACAGCAACATCGAATATCTCGCCGCGTAAACAACTCACCATCTTAACCTCGGCACCGGGCGGGTACTGAAAGTGTAGGCCACGGACGGTGCCCCGCTGTCGGGTCAAAGTGTGGTTGATCTGCACGAGTCTCCGGTGTTGCATCAAGGAATCAAGCTGTGACTGGCAAAACATACGCTCCAGGTATCCTCGATGGTCGCCGATCGGTTTCCGGTCGATAAGCTTGAGTCCTGAGAGCGGTGTGTCTAGAATCTCGAAACTAGCGCTCATGAGAAAGTTGCGGCCTCATAGGCGAGTATCTGCGAGAGAGTCAGAGCCGCCATGTCTGCTCCGCTGTTCCATGCACGATACCAGGAAACGGTTTGCTCCAGTGCATGGTGGAGTGGCCAACGCGGTCTCCACTGAAGTTCGGTGACGGCGAGGCTGCTGTCAAGTCGGAGTGTACGCGTTTCGTGAGCCTGAGGGGGAGTGGAAGCCTGCTCTACCCGCGCCCCCCCCCCCCAAAGACGCGCTGTCATCTCGGCAATCTGGCCCACGGTAGCATCGCCACTCTCCGGACCAAAATTCCAGGCGCGGGCATATTGACGGCCATCGGAACTGCAGAGGTGTTGGGCAAGTTGCATATAGCCGCTCAAAGGATCGAGCACGTGCTGCCATGGCCGCACCGAGTGCGGTAGACGCAGAAACACAGAATCGCCCTTCAGAAACGCTCGCACACAGTCGGGCACCAGCCGGTTCGAAGCCCAATCGCCGCCGCCGATGACATTTCCCGCACGAGCCGTTGCCACCCTGGGACATGCGGAGCCTGCTTCGGAAAAGAAGCTCGCGCGATAGCTCGCCGCAACGAGCTCCGCACCTGCTTTGCTCGCGCTGTAGGGATCGTGACCACCAAGAGGATCATTCTCCCTATACGGATGTGGGGATTCGCAATTCTCGTAGACTTTGTCGGTCGTTATGACGACCACGGCACGCACGGAACCAGCCGCGCGCACAGCCTCCAACACATTGGCCGTTCCCATGATGTTGGTAGCGAAAGTGCCGAGCGGGTCGCGGTAGCTTGCCAATACTAAAGGTTGAGCTGCGAGATGAAAGACGATCTCAGGCTCAGCATTGACCAGCGCCGTCTTCAGGCTCGTAAAATCTGACAAATCGGCGCGCGTATCGCTTGCAAGCTTTGCGCCAATACCAACCGACTCGAACAGATTTGGCTCAGTCGGTGGATCGAGCGCAAAGCCATGCACTGAAGCACCGAGCCGATGCAGCCATAGGGCCAACCATCCACCCTTGAAACCGGTGTGGCCTGTAAGGAAGATGCGTTTACCGGAGAAAAATTGGTCAGAAAAAACTTGTGGTACGGTGCTCACCAGATTCTCCACGGGGCCTTGCCTGAGACCCAAAGTTCTTCCAGTTGATTCTTGTCGCGCAGGGTATCCATCGGGCGCCAAAAACCATGATGCTCGAATGCCACGAGCTCATCCAACTCTGCTAATTTTCGAAGCGGGCCTTCTTCCCAACTGGTGTCATCGCCGTCGATCAGATCCAGGCACTTCGGCGACAAAACAAAAAAACCTCCATTGATCATGCCGCCGTCGCCAGCTGGTTTCTCGATGAACCGTGTGACCTTCGCGCCCGTGATTTGCATCGCGCCGTAGCGGCCAGGCGGCTGCACGGCCACTACCGTCGCGAGCTTACCATGTTGACGATGGTAGGCGATTTCCCGAGTAATATCGATATCGGCGACCCCGTCGCCGTAAGTGAAACAAAAACACTCTTCATCGCGGATGTGGGCCCGAACGCGTTTGAGACGGCCTCCTGTCATGGTGGTGTCGCCCGTATCGACCAGGGTGACCGTCCAGGGTTCGGCGTGCCGATGCAATACGTGCATCGTGTTAGTGGCCATGTCAAACGTGACGTCAGACATGTGCAGGAAGTAGTTGGCGAAGTACTCCTTGATGACGTAGCCCTTATAGCCGCAACAGATGACAAACTCGTTGACATCGTGAGCCGAGTAGAGCTTCATGATGTGCCAGAGAATCGGTTTGCCGCCGATCTCAATCATGGGCTTGGGCTTGAGGTAGGTCTCCTCGGAGATCCGAGTGCCGAGGCCGCCTGCAAGAATTATGGCTTTCACTGACTTGGGTACTAGACCGATCTTTGAATTAGACAACTCTCTTCAACGCAATTCGCCTTGATCAGCGTACAGGACATTTCATCATGATCCGGTTCGCCAAAACGCAGTGTAGCGTAGTCTCGCGAACTTGGCGGGCCAAGTAGGGCTACGACAGGAAATTCTCTAGCAGTTGCGCAACTCAAGGCTGCATCCGACGCGGAATCATCACACGTAATTATGCCACAAACGTTCATAATTGCATGGTTGATGAGGGGCGTGGCTTTCTTAATGGACAAACCATATGCCATGTCCTACGGAGAGCCATCGGAGGTCATCGCGATGCGCGGAATTTACGACAAGCCTTAGGCGGCGGCATTCGGTGGATTCATTACTATGCGGCTGAGAAGCGGCACCGCGATAGACGTGACAAAGACGAAGAACGGCTCCGCTCGAACGGTTCATCTCAATGCAGACTCTGTCGCAGCTTTCCGGGTGTGTTAGTCGGTTCCCACCCCGGAAAGCGCTCCTTTCCAGCCCTTGTCTTTTTATGGCCTCACACAGCAAGTGCAGGAGCGTACACAGCCCCGAAAAGAATTCGTGGGCAATAGACGTCGAATCAGGTGAGCGCACCACGTAAAACAGGTGGCCGAGGCCGTGAATCATCACTTCGGCGATCAATCCACGATTCAGGTCACAGGTGCGTTCCGCGAGGGCGACATACGCCATGGGATGGCAGAGATCACCCGCGCCCAATCCCTGTTAGGACCAACGCTCAAGTAAAATTCGAAGAGGTTCTCCGTAGGTTCTTAGCTTGGACCGAAGGATCTGCCCCAGAAGTGAGCGGTTACGAACGGTCTCTTGATGAAATGAGACAGCGAGGCCTGTTGCATGGCACCTAGATACGAGGACGAGCGGCTCGATCTACCGCAGCAATACGTCCCCGGCAAGATCGGTGTGGTCACAGTCTTATATAACAGCGAGACGGTACTGCAGGATTTCTTCGAGTCCATCGCGTGCCAGGAATATAGAGACTTCGTTGTGTATTGCGTTGACAATGCGTCAAGCGATCTGTCTGAATCCATTCCACTATTCTGCTCACTGTGTAGTTACAGACATAAAGCCAGGCTTTGATGTTGAACCCACTCTCCGGATCAAACAACGTATACGTGATCGTGCCAACTCTGAATGCAGCCAGGGACTGGCGTTCCTTTGTGCCGGCGCTGCTCTCGTGCAGAATTCGTCCAGATCATGTATTCATCGTGGACTCGGAATCGACAGACGACACAGCAGAGTTAGCGCGAGCGGCTGGATTTGAAGTGCGATCCATTCGCCGCGCCGATTTCAATCATGGCGGCACCCGACAAATGGCTGCCGAGAGACTCGACCATGCCGAGATATTGGTGTATCTCACCCAGGATGCGGTAATGGCCAATCCCGAGGCCCTTCAATTACTTCTGACCGCTTTTGACGATCCTTTGGTGGGCGCAGCGTACGGTCGCCAACTTCCCCGGTCGGGAGCAGAGGCCATCGAAAGCCACGCGCGCAGTTTCAACTACCCTCAAACTTCGGAGGTGCGCTCTCTTGTAAGTCGCGACCGGATTGGAATCAAAGCAGCCTTCCTCTCCAATTCGTTTGCAGCATATAGGCGTTCCATACTGCTAAAGGTCGGTGGGTTTCCTTCTGATGCCCTCTTTGGGGAAGATACGCTCACGGCTGCGAAAATATTATTGGAAGGTTACAAAATCGCCTACGTGGCAGAGGCTTGTGTTTACCACTCACACGCGTACACATGTGCACAAGAGTTCCGCCGATACTTTGATATTGGTGTACTGCATAGTCGAGAACGCTGGTTGATTGATGCATTTGGAAAGGCCACGGACGAAGGAAAACGCTTCGTAGTTTCCCAGCTCAAATATCTGAGAGATACAGACTCATGGCAAATTCCTTCCGCTCTTGCTCGTGCTGGCATCAAGCTGCTCGGCTACCGACTGGGCCAGATGGAAGCTCGACTGACACCAAATGCAAAACGAAGACTGAGCATGCATCCAGAATTCTGGAGCAACAATCCAGAGAAACAAGCACGGCAAGGTAACGGGAATTAAGATCGAGTGTATAGATTGTGGTGGCCAGGGACGGGATCGAACCGCCGACGCCGGCCTTTTCAGGGCCGCGCTCTACCACTGAGCTACCTGGCCTCCGCTCACAACAGGCCCGGGGCAGCGGAGTCGCCGCCGGACTACTCGTTCTGACTTCGCCTGCCTGTGTCGGGAGGGAACTGGCCGCCCGCATCGCACGCGCAGCCTCAGATACGAGCCTCAGTATACCAATGCACGCCCCATGCGCCAAACGGATTGGCTCAAGGCGAGGACCGGGCAGCCTCTCGTATCATCTTTACAACACATAGTTGCAGCACATCTGTGCGTCCTGTGTGGCGCACCGCCGGGAGAGCTTGTTCATGGTCCGTCGCTTGCTTTGCTGTCTTGTTGCCGCGCTCGTCTCCGCCACAGTCCTGCGCGCGCAGGCGCCCACGCCCGGCGAGGCTCGCGCGGAACGCGTGCTGCAGTCCGCGAAAAAAGCAGGCAATTCTGAGCTTTATGCGTTACTCAAGACGATGCCCAAGGGGGCAGACCTGCACATGCATCTCTCGGGCGCAATTTACGCCGAGACCTTCATCGACGATGCCGCACGTGACGGCCTCTGCCTCGCTCCGGTGGAGGCCGGCACGCCTCCGGTGTCCGTCGGTCAGGACGCGCTGCACTTCACACCGTCGCAGCACGGCAAAGCGAACGACTGCGCCACAGGCCAGGTCCCGGTTGCTGATGCCTTCAAGAACCAGGCGCTCTACGACCTGCTCGTCGATAGCTTCTCGATGCGGGCCTTCGTCGCAACCGAAGCCATCAACGGCCACGATCAGTTCTTCGCGACCTTCGCGCGCTGGAGCGGCATGAAGGATCACTCCGGTGAGTGGCTCGACGAGGTGGCGACGCGCGCCGCCGCGCAGAACGAGCAGTATCTCGAGATCATGCAGACCCCGACCTTCTCGCACGCCGCCGCCCTGGGCTACAAGATCGGCTGGCCGCAGGGCGCGGAGAGCTCGGTTACTTCCGCACAACTCGCGGAGCTTCGCGACAAGCTGATTGCGGCCGGCCTGCGTGATGAGGTCGCGGTCGATCGTGGCGAGCTGTCGCATTCGCTCGACGTCCGCAACAGCATCGAGCATTGCAATCGGGCGAACGACGCCTCGCCCGCCTGCCATGTAGGCATCCACTTCCTCTACCAGATCCTCCGTGGCTTCCCGCCGCAACAAGTCTTCGCGCAGACGCTGCTTGGTTTCGAGGTCGCGAGCGCTGACCCTGATGTCGTCGGCCTCAACTTCGTGATGCCCGAAGACGGCTACATCTCGATGCGCGACTACCACCTGCAGATGCAGATGCTCGACTACCTGCACTCTGTTTATCCCAAGGTTCACATCACGCTGCACGCCGGCGAGCTTGCGCCGGGCATGGTGCCTCCGGCAGGCCTTAGCTTTCATATTCGCGAGGCCATCAACCTTGGCCACGCGGAGCGCATCGGTCATGGCGTTGACGTGCTCTATGAAGACAATCCGCTCCGTCTGCTGCACGAGATGGCCACGAAGCACATTATGGTCGAGGTGAATCTGACCTCGAACGACCTCATTCTGGACGTCGCCGGAGCGGACCACCCGCTGCACGCGTATCTCGCCGCACATGTGCCGTTTGCGCTCTCCACAGACGACGAGGGAGTCTCGCGCATCGACCTGACGCATGAATATGTGAAGGCCGCCGACGACCAGGATCTGACCTACGCCGAACTGAAGCAGTCTGCGCGCGCTTCGCTGGAGCACAGCTTTCTGCATGGCGAGAGCCTCTACGTGACGCCGGATGACTTCGCGCACCGCAAACCGGCCTGTGCCGCGGCTATCACCGGAAGTAGCACGCCGTCTCGCGCCTGCCAGGCTCTCCTGGACGCAAACGAGAAAGCTGCGCAGCAGTGGGAACTCGAGCGGCGGTTTGCGGTCTACGAGGCTTCGTTGCGATAACTCACAGATTCCGAACGGTCTGCGCTACACTCATCGCACGCTAAACGCCTGCCATGAAAGGAAGCCAATGAAGCGCGCCATCGCCATCATCCTGGAGACGATCCTGTTCCTTTTCGTCTTCCTTGCCGGCTCGCTATTGGTCGCCGTTCCTGCCGCCCACCTGCCGTCATGGAACGTGAATCTCAGCGGCATGCGTTACTTCGTGTTGGATGGCATCTTATTCATGTTCATCCTGTACCTGTTGTTTCTGCTGCTGGGCGCGGCGCGTCACCGGCTGCGGTCGGCAGTGCTGACCTCGACCGTGGCAGTGGTACTCGCCTTGGTTCTGGGGCTGGCGATGAAGTTCGGCTTTGCTACCCGCTGATTCTTCAAGACTTGGCGTTCGGAGCCCGAATTAATCTCCGGCAATCCACACCAGCGGCTTCCATCCGCCCGCCAGGGCCACCCCGTTTTGGTACTCTTTATCTTACGAAATTTGCAGGGCTTTCGTGTCGTAACGGGCCGAACCCGCGTCTCATTTCAAACCCCCTGCACCCCGGCGGTGCTATTGCGTACACCGTTTGGAGAAATGGATTCTCGATTGCGCATGAGTGACCCAATCTCTTCGGCCCCTCAAACGTTTTCCCCTTTCACTTCCGTCGACCTTGCCGACCGCAGGATCGCGTACTTCTCCATGGAAATTGCCCTCCGCAAAGATCTCCCGACATACTCGGGCGGTCTCGGCATGCTCGCGGGTGATACGCTCCGTTCGGCAGCCGACACCGGCGCCTCGATGGTGGCCATCTCCCTCGTCCATCGTCACGGCTACTTCCAGCAGCACCTGGACTCCTCCGGCCAGCAGACCGAGTCGGACGTCGTTTGGTCACCCGAGACAGTACTGCCCTCAGCCGGCACGACCATCAGCATCCAGATGCAGGGTCGCGAGGTCTCCATTCGCGCCTGGCGGTTCGACGTCGTTGGCTGTACCGGCCACGTCATCCCGGTCTTCCTGCTGGATGCGGACATCGAGGGCAACGACTCCTTCGACCGCACCCTGACCGACCATCTCTACGGCGGCGACACCTATTACCGGCTCTGTCAGGAGACCATTCTTGGCCTTGGCGGCATTCATATGCTGCACGCCCTCGGCTGTCAGCCTGAGGTCTGCCACATGAACGAGGGCCACGCTGCCCTGCTGACCATCGGTTTGCTTGAGTCGCGCCTCAATGGTGCGCCGCTCTGCAACGCCTCCGAGGCGGATGCTGAGGCCGTTCGAGAGACCTGCGTCTTCACGACGCACACCCCTGTGCCCGCCGGGCACGACCAGTTTGGCGCCGACCAGATGTACTCCGTCCTCGGCCACGAGCGAGCCTCCTGCATCGAGCGTTTCGGCGCACTGCACAACGGTTTGCTGAACATGACGTACCTTGCGCTGCGCTTCTCGCGTTACGTCAACGGCGTGGCGATGCAGCACGGCAAGGTCTCGCGGGGCATGTTCCCTGAGTACCACGTTCACTCCATCACCAACGGCGTCCACGCGGCCACGTGGCTCTCAGAGCCCTTCCACGAACTCTTCGACAAAGAAATCCCCGAGTGGCGGCACGACAACCAGTACTTCCGCTCGGTCTACGGCATTGAGCCGTGCCGCATCGAGGAAGCCCACGCGCTCGGCAAGCAGCGGCTCTTTGCGACCGTGAAGGAACGCACGGGTGTTGAATACGATCCGAACATTCTCACGCTCGGATTCGCCCGGCGGGCCGCCACGTACAAGCGCGCAACGCTGCTCTTCCGCGACGGTCAGCGTCTGCACGATCTCGCAGAGCGCATCGGCGGCCTGCAGATTCTGTTTGCGGGCAAAGCCCATCCGGCCGATAACGCAGGCAAGGCGCTCATCCGCGAGGTCTTCGCCGATGCAGCAAAGTTCCAATCCTCGAAGCTGCACATTCTGTACCTTGAAAACTACGACTGGGGTCTGGGCCAGCAGCTCACGAATGGCGTTGACGTGTGGCTGAACACACCGCGCCGTCCATACGAGGCCTCCGGTACCAGCGGCATGAAGGCTGCCCTCAACGGCGTGCCGTCGCTCTCCGTGCTCGACGGTTGGTGGATCGAAGGTTGTGCCGAGAACACCACAGGCTGGTCTATCGACGACTTCGACGACGAGACGCAGGAAGCCGAGCAGCTCTACACGAAGCTCGAGACCGTCATCGCTCCGCTGTACGCCAACAAGGAAGCCTTCGCGCGTATCCGCCGGCACTGCATTGGGATCAACGGAACGTTCTTCAACACCCACCGCATGCTCGGGCAGTACGTTTCGAACGCCTACTTTCCGCAGTCCAGCTCGATCGCCTCGACCGACCAGGAGATCACCGACGATCTTCGTGAGCCGGTCTTCATCTAGCGCCTTCAATAGGCTCACAACACCGAGGGACGCCACAAAACCCGTGGCGTCCTTCGCTCTTTTCTCCGCGCCCTTTGCGTGAGTGCTTTTGCCTGGACGTGCCGCCGCGCTATCCTTCACGCATGACTCCCAAACCCGGCGATCTCATCGAAGACTTCACGCTGCCTGACCAGGACGGCGCCCCGATCACGCTCTCGCAGTTCAAGGGCTCGCCCGTCATTCTCTTCTTCTATCCGCGCGCCGACACGCCCGGCTGCACCATCGAGGCCTGCGGCTTTCGTGATCAGTTCGCAAAGCTGAAGAAGGCTGGTGCCGTCGTCCTCGGCATCTCGCGCGACACCGTGAAGGCGCAGAAAAAATTCGCCGAGAAATACGACATCCGGTATCCGCTGCTCGCCGACGCCGATGAGACGCTCATCAAGCGCTTCGATCTTCTGCGCGACAAGACGATGTATGGCAAGCCCGTCACCGGAGTCGCACGCACCACATTCCTCATCGGCCCGAACCGCAAACTCGTCCATGTTTTCGAGAATGTGAAACCCGAAGGCCACGCCGAAGAGGTGCTCGAGCTGTTGAAGAAAAGTAAGAGCTGAGGCCTACAACAGCCCGCGCGCCTTCACCTCGAGATACTCGCTCACCGCCCGCACGCCAATCTCCTCGGCCGTCGTTTCCACAATCAGCACGCCTCGCCGCTCCAGCTGCGCGACCGTCTCCCGTCTGCGCTCCAGCATCTCCTGCGCTGCAGTCGAGTGAAACATCTCTTCACGCGTCGTCGGCACACGCGCTGCCAGCTCTTCAAGTTCCGGGTGCTTCAGCAGTACCAGCACCACGAGATGCCGGCGTACCAGTTCACTCGCCGCAGTCACCAACTCCGGCCTGCCGGCAGAGTCGACGAGCTCAGTAATCCACACCATCAGCCCGCGCCTGCGCTGCAGCGACTTCAGCCGTGCAACAGCGTTCAGGTGGTCGGCCTCCGCAGCTTCGGCCTTTGTCTGGCTCAGCAGATCCAGCAGCAGCCGCGTATGCACCACGCCCGCGCCTGGCGGCAGCACCTGCTTGATCTCGTGGCCGTAGGCCATCATTGCGAACTTATCGCCGGAGCCGCCGACGACCTGCGCCAGCATCACGGCCGCAGTCGTCGCCTGGTCCAACTGCGTAACGGTCATGCGATGCGCGCGATCGCGCTCCATCACAGTTTCGCCGACCAGCTCAGGCTCTCCGCGCCGCAACTCGAACGCCGTGCGTGAAAGCCGTCCTGCATCCAGCACAACCCACACCTGCTGCGACCGCTCCGCCGTAAATTGCCGCGCGACCAGCTTGCCGCGCCGCGCCGTTGCCGTCCACGAGATGCTGCGCAGCTCATCACCCTGCTGAAAGTCGCGCAGGCTCTCAAACTCACGCCCCGCTCCACGCAACTGCAGCTTGCGCCGCTGCAGTTCAATCTGTCGCGCGCGCAGCAGAAAGAAGGCTGCTCGCCCACGGCTATCCTCGTGCGCCGGAAAGACGCGCACGCGCTCCGACTTCTCTATCGCTGTGAGAGGTTCAGCAGCCGCCCATCGCTCAACGAGCCGCAGCGCTCCCCGATACCGCAGAAACACCTTGCCCATCGCAAAGTCGCCACGCTCTGCCGGCCAGATTGTCTGCGTGCACACCGCTTCCTCGCGAGGGAAGATCTCAATACGCTGCATCTCAGGCTTTGCAATCAACGCCGGATGCAGATCGTCGACGACGCGCGCGTCGATCACTGCATCCGCATCCATCCGCACAGCAGTCTCCACGCGCGTCGGCTCGCCGAGTTGCGGCGAATCGAGAAATCGTCGCGTAACTACCAGCGACTCAGGCCGCGGAAGCCGCGCTGCATCCACCAGGCACAGCACCAGCAGCAGCGCATCCCACGCGAACATGAACCCAATGCGCCGCGGTTGCCAGAACGCCGGAATCGCAAGCACCAGTCCCGCGCAGAATAAGAGCAAAGCCCTCGCCGTCAGGCCAAACCCAGCCCATCGGCCAAGCCGTCCCACCGGCTTCGCCGTCCCACTCACGGATTCTGGAATCAATGTCTGCATCGTTACTTCGGCACGGCCGTCGCGGCGAGCACCTCGCTCACTACGCGATCGGCATCGAGTCCCTCAAGCTCTGCCTCCGGTCGCAGCACCAGCCGATGACGCAGCACGGGCACCGCCGCCTCTTTCACATCATCCGGGACCACGAAGTCGCGGCCCTCACGCGCTGCCATCGCCTTCGCCACGAGCAGCAGGGAAGTGCCTGCCCTCGGGCTCGCTCCCAGCGCAATCGCCGGCCACTCGCGCGTTCTCCGCACGATTGCCAATAGGTAATCGAAGATCGCCGGCTCCACGCGCACTGCTCGTATCTCGCGCCGCGCCTGCGCCAGCATCGCAAACGTTACAGCTTCAATCGGCGTGTCCGCGAGACCCGCCGGCTCCGTCGCCGCATGGTGTCGCTCCAGCACGACGCGCTCATCGGCAGGCGTCGGATATCCCACCTTGATCTTCAGCAGAAAGCGATCGAGCTGCGCCTCCGGCAGCGGATACGTTCCTTCAAACTCCACGGGGTTCTGCGTCGCGAAGACGGTGAAAAAGTCATCCAGCGCATGCCGCTCACCATCCGCCGTCACCTGGCGCTCTTCCATCGATTCGAGCAGAGCCGCCTGCGTGCGCGGAGGCATGCGGTTGATCTCATCGGTCAGCAGAAACTGGGTGAACACCGGCCCTTTGTGAAATAAGAATTCGCCGGTCTTCGGCGAGAAGACACTCGTGCCCAGGATGTCTGCCGGCATCATATCCGGCGTGCCCTGCACGCGCCGAAATTCCAGTCCGAGAAAGCGCCCCAGTGTCTTCACCGCGAGCGTCTTCGCCACGCCCGGCACGCCCTCTACGAGCGCATGGCCGCCGCACAGCATCGTCAGCAGCGCCTGCGCGACCGCCTCCTCCTGCCCGGCGATGATGCGTCCGATCTCCCGTTGTCCCTGCGCAAACAGTTCGTTTGCTGCCGCTACTCCCTCACTCATTCACCGCTCCTCGCAAAACACGACATCCAATAAACTGCATCATTACGCCACTCTTACACCACGGGTATCCCGCGCGCGTCCACTTAGCGCCGCAGCACGAATCCTCTCTGCATCCTCCGAGAGTGCTCGCGAGATCGCCAACGCCTCGCGATAAGTCGGGCTCTCCTTCGCTGCCTCGTTCGCCTTCTCGAGGTGTGCGCCCACAGTTGTCCAGTCTCCACCCAGCCGCTCTCTCAATGCGCTCACAATCGCCTTCGGTCCCTCGTTGACGATCATCAGTGGCACACCTGCGTCGCGCACAATCGCGCGCAGCAATCTGCGCCGCGCCGCATCGGTCGCTGCGGTGGTCGCGCGCGCCTTTTCGTAAAGATCGCCCATCGACGACGCAAACTCTATCGGCGAACTCCTCGGCACGATGACCGGCGCACGCAATGGCCCATTCCTGCGGCTGAAGCTCAGCACCAGCAATACGCCGAGCAGAACCACCTGCACGATCAGCCACCCTATCGGAAGCCCACGCGCTGCATCCCACAATCCCGGCACAGTCTCGTGCAGTGACTCGTCCCACAGAATCGCTCGTCCTTCTCCCAGGCTAAGTAGAAGCAGTCGCAGGTCTGCGTCGGTCTTGAGCTCCGCATTCGTCAGCGGAACAGCGGAGCTCCACCACACAGCCTCGCCGCGTCCCACCGGCATACGCACCACAACCGCATCCTGCCCGCAACGATGCGCAATCTCCACCTTCTTCTTCCCGGCCCAGCCGCCTCGGTCCACCATGGCGACACGGCCCGCAGCCGCCAGGGGACCGGCACCCGGGTATGTATGACACATCTCGACCATAAAGGTCGTTGGCGGTTCAATCTTTCCGCCGGGAAGCAGCAGTGCTCCCGTCGGCCCGGTTGTGAGCACGCGCCCTCCGCGCTCCAAATAGCTCTTCACCGCAGCTGCAATTGCCTCCTGATCGGTGGGCGAGTACACCGGCGCAGCCAGCACCATCGTCGTATGCGACGCATCAACGTGGCTCAGGTCGTCAATCGGCCGCTGCCAACGCGAGGGCGTCCTCCCGATTGCCTGCAGCATCAGGAATGCAGCTTTCGCTCCCTGTGGTCCGTTGTTGTAGCTCGTTGGCCTGGCATCGTCGTCTGCGGAGTCGGGCGCCAGCACACTCACAACGATGATCAGCAACAGAATCACCGCGCCCATCCACGACACTATCCGGCGGTCGCTCCAGCGCGCGTCGCTCAAGCTGCGCCTCCCGCAACAGACTCGCGCGTGTCGATGCCATCTGCCAGCCGCTCAAAGCTCTCCTTGGCTGCACTGAATTCCGCGGCGTTGGCCTCGCGCTGCCCATACCAGCTCTGTTCGAGCGCGCTCGTCAGTCCTCGCAACTCGCGCTGTTCTGCCGATCCTGCCTTCAACAGCCGCACATATTCGCGTGGCGTACGCGACGGGTTATGTCTCCATGCGCGCCTGCCCTCCAGGTGCACAATCGCGGCCCAATAGACCGCGTGAATTGCCTCCCGCCACGCGCCTCTTGCGGCCTCCTCTTCGGCCTGCCTCCGCCAGTCTTCGGTCTCACGAGCCCACGCGCTGCTCTTCGCAGGTTCGTTTCCGAGTGCCACGCGCAGCCGTTGTCGTTGAACCGTGCGCATCACCCACACCAGCAGTGCGGCCGCAGCAGCGAGGAACAGCAGCCACTCCAACGCTCGGCCCACCCATGGAGCTTGCGTGGTGACACGATCGATGCCCAGGAAAATCTGGATAATCGCACTGACAAACTTGGCCTTCACACGATCCCACAACGTCGGCTCCGGCCGCTGGAACTCTGCGCCGGCAAGAATCCTCTCGACCGCGTTCTGCGCGTGCAGGAACTCCGCCTGTTGCGCCCCGGTCGGGTTCGTCGCAAGGTTCGGCGCGCTGATAGGATGCGGAGCCACTGATTGCAGAGAAGGGCTCTGTGCTGCACCCGTCTGTCCAGCCACCAGGGCGCACGCGCTCAACGCAGAGACGAGTACCCACGACCGCACGCGATCGATCATTCGATGTCGATGATTACAGCGCGGCAGCATCGCTCGCCGGCTCACCTGCATGCAGCGTCGGTGGCGCACTACCGTCTGCCAGCATCAGCAACAGATCGAGCCCATCCTGCCGCACGCGCTGATCGAAATACACCAGCGACAGCCCGATCATCAGCACCGGGGTCACCGCCGAGTGCGCGACGAAGTTCACAAAAAGGATCACCACCTGCAGCAGCACATGCCGCTCTCCCTTGAGGGCGCCGAAGCCTATGATCATCAGCAGTGGCATCTCCAGCATCCCGGCGACCATGAGCAGGCACCACGCAATCAGGTACACGACGAAGATGCGTCCCTTGGCGCCGGCCGCCAGCACTTTGCTGCGCCGCATTGCCTTACGCACCTTCAGTCCTTCCACTACGGCGGCCTGAACGGCCAGCGAGTTCCGCAGGAAGGCGATGATGCCAAACGCCAGACCTCCCGTCACTGCCAGAAAGATGAGCGCTCCCCCGGCAAATGCGCCCGCTATCCCGAATTGCGCCTTTCGCATGAGCAGGGCCGCCGGGATGACCAGCAGAAGGGGCAGCCACAGGACACTCCACCCCTGCCACAACGCGATTCCTACGAATCGCAGCCAGCGCCCAATCACCGCACGGACGGAGTCCCCAATCGTTGTGCGGCGGCCAAGATACACCTCGCTCAACGCCCACACCGTCGCCGCCTGCGTCACCGCGGCTGCGAGGAAAAACAGCAGCGTCCCGACCATGCCTCCAATCTCTCGGCCTGAAACCAGGTAGCTGAAATCGAACGGCGCCTTGGTGTGCGGGGCCGGGATGAAGCCCTTGTAGATCACCATCAGAACCCCATTGACGGCCAGCTGTACGACCGCACTCAGCACCGCGATCCCGACAAACAGCCAGAAGTTCGCCCGGTACACGGCGAAGCTGCGGTCAAGAATCTCTCCCAGGCTCAGGGGCCGCAGTACATACCCTGGCGGCTGACGATAGTCTCCACCCCCAGCCACTTCCGTACCATGCGCCGTGGTCCATCCCCCAGAACTCATTCCGTTTTTTCCTCACCGTCCTGCGCCCGTTCGCCTTCGCGAAAACTGCCGTAAAACTTGTGTTTGCCCGCAAGCATAGCACTGTCACGCGTTCGTCACTGCCGCTTTCGTTCTGGCGCACAATCCCCTTTCGGGGGAGGGGATTACCTTCGTGGTGCTGCTAAATTGGCCACCTCGGGCAAACCTCCTCGCCCGCAGGGCCCCGTAGCAACGCATCATGCGAGGAGCCGCCAGTTTATCCGAGAGTTTTTTGGAAGAGCCCTTTCAGACGCGAGCTCTTCCGGGGCGACCCCGCGCCCAACTGTCGCGTCGCGCAACACTGGCTCTCGAGCCGCAGGGTGGAGGATCGGAATGCATACGCCGAGCGGAGCCCGCTCCCGCCACTACGGGGTCCCTGTCCAGGTTGCTGGCAGGGGCGAAGACCAAAGCACGCGCACGCCTTGGCGTCCTCTCCTGCTTGTCCTGCTCATCCTGTCGGCCCTGCTTGCGCTCGCAGGGCTTGCTTCCGCCTCCGCGCAGTCGCTCTCCCCTGGCGGTCCCGTCGACTTCGGAGGCATCGCGGTCGGCAACACCTCCAGCCCCACAACGCTCGTCTTCTCGGTTCCGGCCGGCGACGTCGTCACCGTCGGCTCCATTACCCCCATCACCCAAGGCGCTCTCAACAAGGACTTCGCCGTCTCCAGCCAGACCTGCGTCGGCACCATCGCCGGGCCGGCCACCTGCAATATCACCATCACCTTCGCGCCCAGCGTCCTGGGGCTTCGCCTCGGCGAGCTCTTCGTCAAAGACGGCAGCGGCAACATAACCAACCACGTTCCCCTGCGCGGAGCCGGCCTCGGGCCGCAAATGGTGGTCTCCCCCGCGACCGCCGTAGCTACCACCTCACTCACCGGCATCGTGCCGGCGGGCATCAATCCTTCCTCCACCGTCTACGACGGCGCCGGCAACCTCTACATCGACGACGCCCTCAACGGCCGCATCCTCGAAACCGCCACCCCCTCCGGCACCACAACGCTGCTCGCAACCATTCCTGCCTCGACCACCGCTGCTCCGTTCTCCTCCATCGTCATCGCCGGCGACGGCACGCTCTTCGTCTCTTCGCCCAACACTGACACCATCTACAAGATCCCTCCGGGCGGTTCGCCCGTCGCGATCCCCACCCCCGGCGTCACACTGCTTCAGCCCGCCGGTCTCGCGCTCGACGGCTTTGGCTACCTCTACATCGCCAATGCAGGTGCGAACCAGATCGTCCGCGTCGACCTGGAGAACGGTGGCGCTCCCGCCGCACTCACGCTCACTGGCCTCAGCACCGCGCTCTCCAGCCCCCAGGGCCTATCGGTCGATGCCGCGGACAATCTCTACGTCGCTGACGCGAACAACAATCGCATCGTCAAGATCGACCTGCACACCACCGTGGGACTGACGAAC
Organism: uncultured Acidobacteriaceae bacterium; assembly: GCA_963713395.1. Taxonomy (GTDB): domain Bacteria; phylum Acidobacteriota; class Terriglobia; order Terriglobales; family Acidobacteriaceae; genus Granulicella. The sequence goes on from CAVQLS010000006.1 coordinate 56,210, forward strand.
CCCGCGACCGTGATGCCCATCTCCGGCATCACGCTCTCCAGCCCTGAGGCAGTCGTCGTCAACGCCGCCGGCGGCCTCACCATCGCCGACACTGGCAATGCCCGTCTCGTCGAGCTTCCGCTTAGCGGCTCACCCTACGTCATCACGCTGCTAGGTCCTACTCCGCCTGCCACCTTGCCGCTCACCACGCCCGCCGGCATTACGTTGCTTCCCACCGGCGATCTGCTCGTGTCCGACACTGTCGCTGGCCTCGTGCAGGTCACGCGCACCACCTCCTCACTCGTCTTCCCCACACCGACGCTCGTTGGCACAGTCGACACCACGGACGGCGACCTCGCACTCAACGTCGAAAACACCGGCAGCTATGACCTGACGATCTCCGGTTCAGGCTTCCCCATCATCAGCAACAACGCCTTCTTCGTGGACAGCACCGGCTCCTGCCCCAACACGGTCAGCGGCGTCAACGGCACGCAGATTCCGACCGGCGAAGCCTGCACACTTGAGGTCGGTTTCAAGCCCACCATCAACGGGCCGAACACCGGCACCCTCAGCGTCGCCGCCTCCGGCAACGGCAACGTCAGCGCGACTGTCAACCTCTCCGGCACCGGATATCACGTCCTCGATCACTTCACCGTTACCGTCGCGCCCTCCACCGTCACCCCCGGCGAGGCCACGACCATGACCGTCACCGCCATCAACAACGACGGCACGGTCGACACCACCTATACGGGCACGATCAACCTCACCTGCACAGATCCCGCCTGCGTCCTCCCCACCGGCTCCTACACCTTCACCGCCGGCGACAACGGCACGCACGTCTTTTCCTCCACGCTCACGCCCCCGCTGAACTTCAACACGCTCGGCACCTGGACCGTCACGGTCACCGACACCACCTTCAAGCCCGGCACCACCTACACCGGCACCAGCAATCCGGTAACGGTCATCACCACTCCGTCGGTCACGCTCGCCAGCTCGGTGAACCCGGTCATCCTCGGCTCGAACACTGTCCTGACGGCAACAGTCAGCTCGCCCTACGGCATCCCCACCGGCACCGTCACCTTCATGGACGGCAGCACCGTCCTGGGCACAGGCACACTCAACTCCAGCGGCGTCGCGACACTCACCGTCTCGTTCTCCACTGCGGGCACGCACCCGCTGACCGTCAGCTACCCCGGCGCCGGCTACTTCCAGGCCGCGAACTCTGCAGTGCTGAATGAGATCGTCCAGACCCTCACCACCACCCTCGGACTCACGAGCTCGGTGAACCCGGTCAACGTCAACGCCAACACCGTTCTCACCGCGACCGCGACCTCCACTACCGGCACTCCGGCAGGCACTATCACCTTCCTCGACGGCACGACCGTCCTCGGCACCGCGCCATTGAACGCAAGCGGCATCGCGACACTCACCGTCTCGTTCTCCACGGCTGGCACGCATCCGCTTACCGCTACCTACCCGGCCACCGGTCCCTACACCGCGGCGACCTCTCCTGTCGTAAACGAAACCGTCCAGACCCTCGGAACGACCCTCGGACTTACAAGCTCGGTGAACCCGGTCAATGTGAACGCCAACACCGTCCTCACCGCCACCGCCAGCTCCACGTCCGGCACGCCGACCGGCATCATCACTTTCCTCGACGGCTCGACCATCCTCGGCACCGCACCCCTGAACGCGAGCGGCGTAGCCACGCTGACCGTCTCCTTCTCAACGCCCGGCACGCATCCGCTTACCGCCAGCTATCCGGCCACCGGCGCCTACCAGGCCGCGACCTCCGCAGTCGTCAACGAAAACGTCCAGAACTTCTCCTCGACCGCGACCCTCACAAGCTCGGTCAACCCGGCCCTCATCTCGAACTCCACCGTCCTCACCGCGACGATCACCTCTCCCGCCGGCGCGCCCACCGGCACCGTCACCTTCTTCGACGGCGTGCAGGCCATCGGCACCGCCACGCTGAACTCCAGCGGAGTGGCCACTCTCAACGTCACGTTCACGACCAACGGCCAGCACATTCTCACGGTCACCTATACGGGCAACGGCCTCTACCAGCCCGCAACCTCCGCTCCGCTTACGCAGGTCGTCGAAGACTTCTCGCTTGCGCTCGCGACCGGCTCGGCCAACTCCGCGTCGATCATTCTCGGCCAGAGCACGCAGTACAACCTTGTCGTCTCGCCCATCGGCGCGACCTCGCTCGCAGCCCCCGTTGCGCTGACCGTCACCGGCCTACCCAGCGGAGGGTCCGCCTCATTCGCTCCTGCCAGCGTTCCCGCGGCAGCGGGCGTCACTCCCATCGTCCTCACGGTCAACGCGCCACCGCTGACTTCCTCCTCGCTGCGCCAGCCCATCAATCCGGCACATCCGTCTTCGCGCGGCAACGCTCCGGCGTTCCTCGCACTACTCCTTCTGCCCACGGGCTTCCTGCTGCGCCGCCGTCGTGCCGCAGTCCGGCTGCTCGTTCTCTTCGTCGGGCTCGCCGCTGCAGTCGGCCTCAGCGGCTGTCTTTCGAACCAGGCCACTGGCTACTACGGCCAGATCCCTGAAACCTACAGCCTCACGGTGACAGGTACCTCCGGCACGCTGACCCACAGCGTGCAGGTGACCCTCACCGTCGAGTAAGCTTTGGAGACCATCCCCCTGATGCACGCGCGCCTCACCCCAACCAGCCGCTACACCCGCAGCCTGCGCAGCGGGCTCCTGCTGCTGGTCGGTATTCTCGCGCTCGTGCTCTTTGCCCCTCGCGCGCACGCCCAGGCCAGCGGCGACTTCAGCATGATGTTCGTCCAGGACGCTGCCCGCTTCGTCGGCAACCAGCCCGATACCTACTTCTATCTCCGCGGTGCAACCACCGAGATCGCCTATGCTCCATGGAAGGGAGTCGGCTTCGTCGCCGGCGGCTCGGGCACCGCGGGAACCAATCTGCGCGGTGCGGTCGATATCCACACCGTCACCTTCTTCGTCGGTCCGCGGTACACCTACAACATCGGCCACATCAGCCCTACCGCCTGGAATCGCAAGGGTTCCATCTTCGTTCAGGGCAAGTTCGGCTACGCCTTTGCAACCTCCGGCCAGTACCCGGTCAACGGTGTTCTCACCAGCAACGCCTCCTCGCTCGACCTCGAGGGCGGCGGTGGCGTGAACCTCCACATCTATCACCGCTTCGATCTCCGCGTGGTGGAGGTGGACGTCGTTCACACCCGCTTCCCCAACGGCGCAGAGAACGTCCAGAACAGCCTTCGCTTCGCCACCGGCGTCAACTTCCACATCGGCTACTAGGCGCTAAGGCCGCGCGCATCTCGCGCCGAGAAGCTGCCTGACGGCACGCATTTCAGCGTATAAATATCGTCTAGCGATTTTTACAACCACACCGCACGCTTGGTTCGCCTGTGCCGTGCACAGCTTCGGCTCGGCTAAACTTGAGCTCTATCCGGGCTCCGGAATCGCCATGACGGACAGAAACCCATCAGCACGAGGCGATTCGCCCTCTCTTGCGCAGGCTGCCGAACATCTGCGGCTGCTCGTCGAAACCGGCCTCCTGCTGGCGCACGAGCGGTCCGTCGACGTCATCGTGCAGGCGTCGCTCAATACCGGACTCAAGCTCTCCGGCGCTGCTTTTGGGGCCTTCTTCTACAACAATGTCAGCGAGGACGGCAGCCGCTACCAGCTCTACAAAACCTCTGGCGTCGACCCAGCCGAATTCTCTCGCTTCCCCATGCCGCGCCCCACCGCCGTCTTCGCCGAGAGCTTCCTCCATGCCCGCATCCTCCGCTCCGATGACATCACCCAGGACTTCCGCTACGGACACAACGCGCCCTTCAACGGCATGCCGCCCGGCCATCTGCCCGCTCGCAGCTATCTCTCCATCCCCGTCGTCAGCCGCTCCGGTGAGACGCTCGGCGCCATCGTCTACGGTCATCCTGAGGCCGGCAGTCTTCACCGCCGATAGCGAGTCCCTCGTCGCCACCATCGCCGCCCAGGCCGCCGTCGCCATGGACAACGCGCGCCTCACCGAAAACCTCACTTCGGAGATCGCCATCGCCGACGCCGCCCGCCAGCTTCAGCGCGAGACCTCCGAGCAACTCGAGCAGGCCTTTCAGGCCATGGCCGAATCCTCCCGCCGTCTCCGTCAGGCGCTCGACGCCGGCGCCCTCGGCACCTGGAGCTGGGACATGGCCACCGACCGCCTTGACCTCGACGAGCGCGCCGCCGAGCTCCTCTTCGCCCAGCCGCACATCCCCATCCGCCGCGCTGAGCTCCGCCGCCGCATCGTCCACACCGACGACCTCCCCAACACGCCCGCCGACCTCGGCGAAGCCGTCCTGAACGGCGGCACCTACAGCGCCGAGTACCGTGCCGAAGGCCCCGACAAGACGCAGCGCTGGATTGCCGCCCGTGGCCTCGCCAACTTCAATGAAGCGCAAAAGCTCATCGGCATGATCGGCACCGTGCAGGACATCACCGATCGCAAGACGCAGGAGGCTTCGCTCCGCCAGTCTGAAAAGCTCGCCGCCACCGGTCGCCTCGCCGCCACCATCGCGCACGAGATCAACAACCCGCTCGAGGCCGTCACCAACCTCATCTATCTCTGCAAGACAGACACCACCGTTCCACCCGCCATCCAGCACCTGCTCGAAACCGCCGACGAGGAGCTCGCCCGCGTTGCACAGATCGCCCAGCAAACCCTCGGCTTCTACCGCGACACCACGCGCCCCGGCGAGATCGACCTCAGCGCCATGCTGCACGGCATCGTCGATCTCTTCTCCCGCAAACTTCAGTTCAAGCGCCTCGCCTGCCGCACGCACATCCAGCCGGGCCTGCGCATCTTCGGCCTTGCAGGGAGAGATCCGCCAGGTCTTCTCCAACCTCTTCGTCAACGCCATCGACGCCTCCGAGAGCACCGAGCTCACCATCCGCGCCTGCGGTCGCGTCGTCCACGGCAAGCCCGGCATCTCTTGCCTCATCGCGGACCGCGGTACCGGTGTGCAGCCTGCCGTTCGCGAGCGCCTCTTCTCGCCCTTCATCACGTCCAAGCACTCTGTCGGCACTGGCCTTGGACTCTGGGTCACACGCGGCATCGTCGAGAAGCACGGCGGCACAATCGCCTATCGCACCAGCACGCAGGCGCCCACCGGAACCGTCTTTCGCGTCTTTCTTCCCACCGAAGTACCCAATCGCGAAATTTTCGACTCACCGGCACAGAGATTTCTCCAGTAGACTTACCGACAGAAGTCCGTTCTAATCTTTCATCGCTTCATCTGTTGCAAGAGGGAAGACTTATGTTCGCCGGAACCCTCATTCCGTTAGGTCGTTCCCTGGTTCAGGACCCCCGTGATGAATTCATTTCTTTTCAGCAGCAGCGCCTCGAACAACCGCTCTGACTCCTCGTTAACCACTGGCGATAAAGCCGAGACGCTGGACCGGGCCCCCCGAATCCTGGTCGTAGATGACGAAAAGGTCATCGCCGATACCATCGTTCAAATCCTCAACCGCAACGGCTTCATCGCCGAAGCTGCCTACGGCGGCGAAGAGGCGATCGAAAAAGCCACGCGGCACTGCCCGGACCTCGTACTCTCCGACGTCCTCATGCCGCAGGTCGACGGTGTCGAAGCCGCCATCGCCATCCGCAAGCTCTGCCCCGACACGCGCATCATCCTCTTCAGCGGACAGGCGGCCACGGTTGAAATCCTCGCCCGTGCGCGCGAGCGCGGCCACACCTTCGAGCTCCTCCCCAAACCCATCCACCCCACCCAGCTCATCAAGCACCTCCGCGAAAACTGACCTTAGCCTCTGCCGTTGCCTTTCTTCCTGTCATCCCCTGATGTGCGATCTTCGAAGCGCCGCCGACAGATTTCCGCAGGAAACTGCGTTTCCCACATTTCTTAGCGACATACAAAGGAATGTTCCACGCGGAACATCTCGTCTTCCCACGCCGTGCCCCTCCGACATCCGCGCCCCATACCTCCCGAACGTCATATCCTTGTAACAGCCACCATGCCCAACACCCTGCCCATCGCCATCTACTACGAGCAGCCTCACTGGTTCAAACCGCTCTTCGCTGAGCTCGACCGCCGCGGCACACCCTACGTCAAGCTCTTCGCGCCCGAGCACAGCTACTCGCCCTCGGACCACCCCGAAGAAAAATACTCGCTCGTCTTCAACCGGATGTCGCCCTCCGCCTGGAACCGCGACCACGGCGATCAGATCTTCTACACGCTCGGCTTCCTCGAGCACCTCGCCTCGCACGGCGTCAAAGTCCTCAACGGCTACAAGGCCTTCCAGAGCGAACTCAGCAAGGCCGGCCAGCTCATCCTCGCCGAGTCCCTCAACCTTCCCTACCCGAAGGCCCGCGTCATCCATCGTCCCGAGCAAGCCCTCGCCGCCACCGAAGGTCTCCGCTGGCCCGTCGTCGTAAAGCCGAACATCGGCGGCTCCGGCGCCGGCGTCAAGCGCTTCGACGGCGCCTCGCAGCTCCGCCACGCCATCGCCGAGCCCGCAGGCACTCCCGACGCCCTGCAGTTCGGCCTCGACTCCACCGCGCTCGTGCAGGAGTTCATCCCCGCGCAGGACGCACACATCGTCCGCGTCGAGGTCCTCAACGGCAAGTACCTCTACGCCATCAAGGTCCACATCACCGGCGAGACCTTCGACCTCTGCCCCGCCGACATCTGCCGCACCACCACCGGAACGGATTTGAACCGCGCCGCGTGCGCCATCGACGCCCCCAAATCCGGCATCACCGTCGAAGGCTTCACGCCACCCGCCGAAGCCATCCGCGACGTCGAACTCCTCATGCAACACAGCGGCATCGACATCGGCGGCGTCGAATACATCACCGACTCCCGTGACGGCCAGCGCTACTACTACGACATCAACGCCCTCTCCAACTTCGTCGCCGACGGCCCCCGCGTCATCGGCTTCGACCCCTTCGCCAAACTCGTCGACTGGCTCGAAGCCGAAGCCGGCATCACCACCGCCGTCTCCGGCTAACTCCTGGCGCCCTTCTAAACGGCCGTCATCCTGAGCCGTAGGCGAAGGACCTCTGTATTTGTGCGATCTATCCCTTGCGGAGTGATAGACTCGCGCGCAATGATCCCAGACAAGCTCGACCCGCCGCGAAGTCCTCGCCGGACTTGCCTGTGTTGCTCTCTTTCCTACGGCCTCTCTGGCAGGCGAGCCACCGGCATCCACGCTCTGTTTCACCAGCGCCGTCGAGATGGCTCAGCTCATCCGTGAAAAGAAGCTCTCAGCACGCGAAGCTCTCGCCGAACACCTCAAGCAGATCGACCGCGTCAACCCGAAGGTCAATGCCATCGTTACCCTCGTCGCCGATCAGGCCTCCGAAGCGGCCTCTCGCGCCGACGAGATGCAGGCGCGTGGAGAAAAGCTGGGCCAGTTGCACGGCCTGCCCGTGGCACACAAGGACCTTCTCAACACCCGCGGCATCCGCACCACCTACGGTTCGCGCATCTTCAGCGACCACATTCCCACCGAAGACGACATCATCGTCGAACGAATGCGGCGCGCCGGCGCAATCATCGTCGGCAAAAGCAATACACCCGAATTCGGTGCCGGCTCCCAGACCTTCAACGCAGTCTTCGGAGCAACCCGCAATCCCTACGACTTAACCAAAACCTGCGGCGGCTCCTCCGGCGGCGCGGCCGTGGCGCTCGCCTGCGGCATGGTTCCCGTCGCCACAGGATCGGACGCGGGAGGCTCGCTTCGTAATCCTGCCGCCTTCTGCAACGTCGTCGGTTTCCGGCCGTCCATCGGCCGCGTGCCGGACCCTAAGGCAGGTTTCGGATGGTCGACGCTAAGCACCCGCGGCTGTCTCGGCCGGTCCGTCGCCGATCTCGCCCTCTCGCTCAGCACCATCGCAGGTCCCGATCCCAACACACCTCTCTCCATCAACGAGCCCGGTGAGGTCTTTGCTCGTCCGCTCGATCGCAGTTTCAAGGGTGTCCGCGTGGCGTGGTTCAAAGACCTCGGTGGCGTGCCCTTCGATCCACGGATCCGCAAAGTTGTCGACGCGCATCGCACGACGTTTGAATCCCTGGGCTGCACAGTTGAGCAGGCTGAGCCCGATTTCTCTCCAGCCGAAATTTCCTTCCGCACGCTTCGAGCCTGGAGCGATGCCACCATTTACGGGAAGTTGCTGCAGCAACATCCTGACGCCTTCAAGGACACGCTCACCGGCGAAATCAAAGCGGGTTTGAATCTCACCGGCCAGGACGTGGCTCAAGCCGAACTTGCCCGCACGCTCATGTGGCGCCGTTTCCAGGCCTTCCTTGAGAAATACGACTACTTCATTCTCCCAACCACGCAGCTTCCCCCGTTCGACGTCAACACGCCCTGGCCCACGGAGATCGCCGGCGTGCATTTCGATAACTACATCGACTGGATGAAATCCTGCTGGTACATCTCAGCCACAGGAAATCCGGCAGCATCAGTGCCGGCAGGGTTCACCCCGGAAGGTCTTCCGGTTGGAGTGCAGATCGTAGGTCGCGACAAACAGGACGTTAGTGTCCTGCAACTCGCGCACGCATTTGAACAGGCAACTGGCTTCGGTAAGAGACGTCCGGCCATCGCGTAAAGGCGCTAACCTGTACCCTAATCGCATGCGCTACGGCTTCTGGCTTCCTGTCTTCGGCGGATGGCTCCGCAACATTGACGACGAACACATGCCCGCCACCTGGGACTACGTTCGCGACCTCTGCATACGCGCCGAAGATCTCGGCTACGATCTCACCCTCATCGCGGAGCTGAACCTCAACGACATCAAAGGCGTCGAAGCCGACTCACTCGATGCTGTCACCACTACTGCCGCGCTCGCCGCCGTCACGCGCAAGCTTGAGCTCATGGTCGCGGTCCGCCCCACCTTCCACAACCCTGCGTTGCTCGCCAAGCAGGCCGCCAACATCGACCGCATCAGCGGCGGCCGCCTCACCCTCAACGTCGTCAGCTCCTGGTGGCGCGACGAGGCCACCAAGTACGGCATCCCCTTCGACGAGCACGACGACCGCTACGCCCGCACCTCCGAGTGGCTCGACGTCCTCTCCAACTGCTGGGCCCAACAGGGAACTACGTTCTCTGGCCGCTTCTACGACGTGAAGGACAACATCCTCTCACCCAAGCCCATGCCGCGCCGCACCTACTCGCGCGCGCCAGCAGGCCTCACTCGCCCCACGCTCTACGCCGGCGGCGAGTCCGAGACCGCCAAGAATCTCATCGCGGCCAAGTGCGACGCCTACCTCATGCACGGCGACGATCCCTCCACCATCGCCGCCAAGGTCGCCGACATGAAGCAGCGCCGCGCGCAGCATCCGAATCTCGCGCCGCTCATCTTTGGCGTCACCGGCTACTGCATCGTCCGCGACTCCGAAGCCGAAGCCAACAGGGAAGTGGACCGCATCACCGCACAACCCGACCCGACACATAGCCCCGCAGGCTTCGCGAACTTCCAGCAGTGGATCACCGGCTCGCAGCTTGAGAAAAAACTCTCCCTCCGCGACTACTCCGTTTCCAACCGTGGCCTCTACTCCGGCCTCATCGGTACACCCGAGCGGGTGAAGCAGCGCCTCGCTGACTTCGAAGGCGCCGGCTGCTCCCTCGTTCTCCTGCAAAGCTCGCCGCAGCACGACGAAATGGCTCGCTTCTCCGCACAAGTTATGCGCTAAAAATTCGCATATATCTGATAGCTTCGTCGCCATGGCTTCGCACGGCATACCCTGGTACCGGCGCCGCGTCGGCCGCTGGGTGCAACTTCGCGCCATCCCACTCAGCCGGCTATGGACGCTTCTGCTTGCGGCCGCCCTCCTCTTCTCTGTCATCGGCTTCTACATTGACCTGATGAATCACGGCACGCTCCCCTATGCCGTCGCTTTCCTCGTAGCTGCGATCAGCGGCCTCAATGCCGTGCTCTGGATCCTCACTATTGCGCGTCTTCCCACTGTGTTCATCGCTGTACTGGTTGTCCTTCAGTTCTTCACCGGAGCCATTGAGACCAAGGCAGCCAACTGGATGGCGCGAAGCTTTCACCTTCACACCGTCCCGCCAGAGCAGGGAATTCACTTCGCTGCCACCTGCATCCTTGTCGTCACCCTCACCTCTTATTTCCTCTTCATCACCTTCATCCGCACCGAAGGCAAGCGCTCCATGCGCATTCAGAATGAGTTGGAACTGGCGCACAGCATTCAGCGCACCCTCGTTCCCACGCTCGAGATCCGAACGCAACGCTTCGAGCTTTACGGAATCTCGCAGCCCAGCGAGAAGGTTGGCGGAGATCTCGTCGATGCCGTAACTCTCCCCGGCGGCGATCTTGTGGCGTTCCTCGCCGATATCACCGGTCACGGCCTTCCCGCAAGCATTCTGATGGGGCGCCTGAAGACCGCAGTCCGCACCGCGCTCCTCGATGACGGCGAACGTGAGCCTTGCGAGACCATCCCGCTCCTGCTCAACCGTCTCAACACCGTTCTGCCGCAGGTCAAGGAGCGTGAGATGTACGCCACCTTTACCGGCTTCCGCCTCGGCGCTGACGGCAACATCTTCTGCGCGCTCGCTGCCAGCCCTCCCATCATTCACTGGCACGCATCCGCACAATCCATCTCGCAGTTTGAAGAGCCGCAGTATCCCGTCGGTCTCCTGCCGTTCTCTCAGTTCGATGGCTTCGTGCTGGATGGCGCCGCCGGTGATCTCTTCGTTGTCGCCACCGACGGAATCCTCGAGGTCGCCGATAAGCGCGGAGAGGAGTTCGGCGTCGAGCGTCTCAACGGGATCATTGCGGCCGGTCCGCAGGAGCCGCTTCCGCAGCTTGCTGCACGGATTCTCACCGCCGCGCGCAGCTTCGGACGCCAGCTTGACGACCAGACGCTCCTGCTGGTGCGCTGTCTTTAGCGGAGTGCTCAGGTCTTTAAATGCAACAGACCTCGCAGAAGCGAGGTCTGTTCAATTAATAGCTTCGTTGTCGTCAGCTGCGAAGGAATCGCCGGCGCATCATGCCTGCCGCGCCCAGGACCCCTGTGCCCAGCAGCATCAGGCTTGAGGGCTCCGGCGTCGAGCTCACCGATACATCGCTGAGAAGCAGCGTTCCGTCAGCATCATTAGCAGTGGTTGATGCAAACTCCAGCTCCTCTGACGTGGAGCCCGCTACAAAAGTAGTTGTGATGAGGTTGAATGGATTGTCATCTCCCACTGAGAGAACCGCCGTCGGTCCCAAAAGGGTCGAACCACCTACCAGTACACTCAGAATCGGTGTGGCATCACATGACGAACTGCAGCCCACATTCGACCGCGCGTTATCCATAAAGCTCAGCGTGTAGGTCCCTCCAACAACAAGGCCAGACAGTGTCTGGCTAAATGAGCCAGGTCCCCCTTGAATGAAGCCTGCGTCGTCGCCCGCTGGCAGAGTTCCGTTGTTCCATAGCTCGGAAGTGCCGAAGACCGTCGATCCGGTTCCTGACCCTACTTCGGTCCAGCCGGCAACTGCCCCATAACCAGATGGATCGGCGCCCGAATTATCCGCGGGGACGAAGTTTCCGTTCGTGACAAAGTTGTCCGCCTTTGCCACTGCCGCGAAGCCGACGAATACCAGAAGAGTTGTTGCTAGAGCTAGCCGCATGCCCTTACCCCCATACAAACTGTGGATGCCAACAATAGCAGGTTAGACGTCAAGTGCTGGTTACAAAAAACACACTCAATGGTAATCGCCACAGCTGAAAATTGAGTTACATAAGTCGCTAACAGGAGGCTCTCGATTTGCCGCAATCCGCCGACCGGTCCTAAAGTGAAATTCATGTCGTATTCAAACCTTTTGGATCGCCGTCGCTTCTTGCAGGCTGCCGCGGCCGCAGCGGTTTTTCCTGCGGTCAAGTCCCTCGGGCAAAACACAGCCACCCTCACCGTGCACTCTGACCGGCCCGGTCCCACGCTCCCCGCGAACTACATCGGTCTCAGCTATGAGATAGAGCAGCTCTCCGACCCCAGCTTCTTTTCCGCCTCCAACACCGGTCTCATCGAGCAGTTCCATGCGCTCTCGCCCAACGGCGTCCTCCGTCTTGGCGGCAACACCTCTGACGTCGGCTGGTGGAAAGCGACCGCAGACAGCCCGCACCCGCCACTCCCACCCAACGTCGTCCTGCAAACCCCAAAGGGCGAGCGCTCGCCCATGGATCTCGCCTACGCGGTCACGCCGGAAGCCGTCCGCAATCTGCGCGCCTTCCTCGACGCCACCGGCTGGACCTGTCTTTACGGCATCAACCTCGGCTCCAGCACGCCCGTCCGCGCCGCCGACGAGGCTGAGTTCGTTCACAAAATACTCGGCGCCAAACTCGAATACTTCCAGGTCGGCAATGAGCCCGACGGCTTCGGCAGCCGCTTCCGCGACAAGGCCACTTGGAACGCGGATGCCTACTTCAATGACTGGCTTGCCGCCGCGAATGCTATCCGCGCCCGCGTTCCGTCTGCGCGCTTCGGCATGCCCGACGTAGCCAGCCACGTCGCATGGTTCCCAACGATCGCCGACCGCCTCTCCGCGCTCAAGGAGCGCCCCGACGTTGTCGCGCTATCGCATCACTACTACTTCACTGGACCACCCTCGAATCCCAAGGCCAACATCAACGACCTCCTCCATCCTGATCCCAAGGTAACCAACAATGCCGCGATCGCCCGCGAAGCCGCGCAGAAGCTCGGCACGCAGTACCGAATGACCGAAGGCAACAGTTGCTATCGCGGCGGCAAGCCCGGCTTCTCTGATGTCTTCGCCGCTACGCTCTGGTCGGCCGATTACTGCCTGCTCCTTGCATCGCTCGGCTACTCCGGCGTCAATCTTCACGGCGGCAGCGCGAAGCAGGTTGCCAACTCGCTCGGCGGGACGCTTCCCGGCGACGCGCTCATCACCGACCCGAACGAAGTTCACCCCCGCCCCTTCTACACGCCCATCGCCGACATCAACGGCAAGTACGTCGCCGAGCCCACCTTCTACGGCCTTCGGTTCGCCGGCCACCTTGCCGGAGGCACGATGATTCCGCTTACCTTCTCGCCAGGCGCGGTTAATGCCACCGCCTACGCCGCAAAGCTTCCAACCGGCCAGACGGTCGTCGCGATCATCAACAAGGACGCCGACCAGCCTCTGCACATCGATCTCGCCGGATACAGCGTCGGCCGCGTCCTCACTGCGCAGTCGCTCACCTCGCGCACCGTGGAAGATCGTGAAGCCGCTGGTAACCGCGAAGCCTCAACGGTCCCACCGGCGACTGCGATGCTGCTCTACAGCTCCCGCTGATTCTTCACACGACTCAACACTGAAGTAACCGGGCGCTCCCAAAGGGCGCCCGCTTTCATTCGCTCGCACTCAGAGCCTATTTCGGTCCCCAGATCCGAAACTCTCCACTGCAATGCATCATGCTCATCAGGTAGAGCATGCCGTCGTAGTAGCGTTGCTCGCCCGACGGCACCGGCGTGTTCCACAACTCATCGACGAACGCCGCCGCATTCGCTCCCTTCGGCGCCGCCAGGCTCCCCACCGCTCCCGTCGCCACCATTCCGGTCGAGTGCCGCTCTGACATCGGCTTCCCGTCCAGCGAATACCGGTCGACGAACGTATGAATCCCTTGCCCGACCAGGAACCGCTGATACCGCTCACTCAGCACTGGCTCGTCCTCGCTCTTCTTCCACCACGAGTAGTCCACCGACCAGTTGCTCACGCTCCGCCACGAGTCATACGAAAACTGCGTCGGCTTGCCATCCCACCCCATCGCCGGCGTCGCGTCGAAGTTCGCGCGATCAGGCGTCAGCGCCGTCTCCGGTCCCGTGACCTTCACAAAGAACCCGCGGCTCACCTCCGCCGCCTTCGCCCAGAAGGCACGGTCCTCCTGCGGTCCCCATCGAGCCCACAACTCGTAAAACGCGGGCAGGTGATAGCTAGGGTCCGTCGTCTGGTGCTCGACGTTCGGCACGAACAGGATCATCGTGTGCTCTTCGTTCACCATCGGACCAATGGTCTCGGTCCACGGACCGCGCGGCCGCGGAAACAGCGGAGGCTTCGGTGCTGGCTCGCCCTTCGCTGCGGCGTCAGCAGCGGCCTTTGCTGCAGCCTCCTCTCGCCTCGTTTCATTCGGGCTCGGCCACGGATGGTTCGGCGGAACAAACGGCGGATCATCGGGATGAATCCTGAAAGGCCCCGTCCCGCTCAGCACAGGATGATGCCCCATGCCGCGCAGAATCTTGTCCGCCTCAGCCTGGTAGTCATAGATGCCCTTGCCATTCCCCCAACGGTGCGCGGCAAAGTACAACGACATCACAAAGTACTCTTCGCCATCCGGAGCCGCACCCGTCGATCGCGGCGTTCCATCCGTATTCATCGACCACGCAAAGTACCCCACACTCGGATTCTTCGAATCGGTGATCATCATGTAGGTGTGCGCCCAGTTCCATATCGCGTCGAACTCATGCCTCTTGTTCAGCTCGACGGCGATCATCATGCTGTAGCTCATGCCCTCGGTGCGCGCATCGTTGTTGGCCCAGTCAGTAACGTACGCCAGCGGCCCGTTCGCATTGCTTCCCGCCTCGAAGTACACGGTCTGCGTCTGTTTGTCGCCGTGAAACAGCTGCTGAAACGCGGCCTCAATCTTCGCCTCGCTGTCCGTCGCCGAGTGCCCGCGTTCCGCAAACAGGTCGCGATAGTGCCCGGTTTTGAATGCTCCGTCGCCATCGCTCGCTGACTGCGCACGCGCGGAACCCATCATTCCGATCGCGACCGCTGCTACCGCTAATCCCCTCAACCAAGCTCTCATTCGCTCCAGCCTCCGCGTAGATATAGGTCGACGATTCCACCTTACCTGCGCGGAATTTCTTGCGCCGAAAATCAAAATGGGCGCCCCGAAGGACGCCCATCCTGGTTTGCTGATCTCGCAGTTAGAAGCGAACGAATGCCTCGAACTGGTAGATACGTGGTTGATTCTCCTGCGCCGTCACCTGTCCGAACGTCGAGCTCGTCCAGTCCGTGACGACCATGTTGTTATGGCCGCTGCCGCCGTAGACCGGATGGTTGAACGCATTAATCAGGTCCATGCGGAATTGCAGAGCCAGCGGCTCATACAGTTTCGAGAGGCTGAAGTTGCGCTGCACTGCGGCGTCGAGCTGATTCATGAAGTCGCCGCGCAGACCGTCGAATCGGATTGGCATGGTGCGGATCTGATACTGCGTTCCGTACAAACCAGCCTGCTGCCCCGTTGAGGAGCTGCTGCCCGTGGTCGTCGCAAAGTTCGCCGTGTTGAACCACGTCCTGGTGGAACTGGCCTTGAAGCCCGGCCTGCCCCATGCGGAGCTAACCGGCGTTCCCGGCCCGAGGTACACCGGAAGAGACGTTCCGCTGGTTTGCAGCGACGGTCCGTCGAACTCCAGCGGCTCGCCACTCTGCACCTGGTACACGCCCTGCACCTGCCACCCGCCGATGATCTGCGAGATCACGCCGCCGCTGTTGACGAACTGGCGTCCCGGACCGAACGGAAGCTGGTAGATGCCCGATGTTGCGAACCGCAGCGTACGATCGTTTGCCGAGATGCCATACCACGGCCTTGGATCGCTGACGTTCAGGAACTGGCTCGCGTCCAGCGACTTCGACCACGTAAAGGCTGCAGTCAGGCTGGCGCCGTTCGTGAAGCGCCGCGTCAGTTGCGATTGCAGCGAGTGATAGATCGACATGCCGCTCGTTGTGTACGCAGAGACGCTGGTGAACTGCGGATACGGCCTGACCAACTGGTTGGCAGCGATCGTCTTCGACGTACCGAGGCTCACCGTGTTCGGAGCAATCCCGTAGAACGGATTCGTAACGGAGGTCGACATCGCTGTGTTTTCGTTCGCGTCATACCCCGCGGTATAGCTCGAAAGATACTGCCGCGGAATTGCGTTGAACTCCTGCTGGATGGGCTGGTGGAGACCGTGGTTTCCGACATAAGCAACATCCGCGAGCCACGAACCCATCTGCCGCTGAATGTCCATGCTCCACCGCATGTTGTACGGCGTCTTTGGATTCAGCGGCTGGAAGGTCACTGCCTGGCCAAGGAACGTCTGGAGGCCAAGAGTGTTGCCCGTCGGCTGCGCGATGCCGTTCGGGAACGGATTCGCCAGCGAGTATCCGCCGTTCGGTCCCTGGTAGGCATACGTACTTCCGCTCGAGGGAACTGTATTCGCAATTCCGCTGATCGAGGTTGATTGCGTGAAGCCCTGCTGCGGTAGCAGGAACGTGCTCGTCGAGCCCGAGTTGCCGCCCGACAGGTAGAACGTGGACAGCGAATCATCGAAGATGCCGAAGCCCGCACGAACCACCGTGTTGCTCGCGAACTGATACGAGAAGCCAACGCGCGGAAGCACGTTGATGATCTGCGTGTGATAGTCCTGCGTTCCGGAAAGCGGCGTTGACGTATCGCCCAGGAAGCGCAGACCACCGGTCGTTGGCAGGCTGGACGGCATCGCCGCCGGCAGGTTCGGTATCGAGGTTGGCTTATAGCCCGGGGCCGCAGACTGGTTCGCTGGGTTCGGCGCGCTGAAGTCGAAGTACGTATTCGCCTTCTGGTTGCGCTCGTTGTTCGGCCCTTCGTACTCGAAGCGCAAACCAAAGTTCACGGTCAGGTTCGTGAGCGGCTTCCAGTCATCCTGAACCCACTCCGCCATGTAGTTCGACCGCGAAGCGAGATCCGAGTTGATGGTGAGCCCGGAAGAGTTCGGCAGACCGTACAGGAACTGCGCCAAACCGAAGCCGATTGACTGCGCTGAAGTTGACGATGTCGAGGTCGCGTACGCGCCGCTGTTCTGGTACCGTCCGTTACCCTGCGTCGTGATGCCCGCATTCGTGTTGTACATGCGGTACTCATACCCCATGCGCACAAAGTGCCTGCCCCACAGTCTGCTCACCTGCACCGAGCCCAGCGTTACATCGTCGTGCGAGAGCACGCCGTTGTCCGAGTTCAGCGACGTCTCGCCCGTGATGTCGATGCGCGGGAACGACTGCGCGTCGGCCCCCAATCCATCGACCAGGTACGAAGGCATGCCGACCGACGTCGGATTCAACGTGCCCTGCGACGTGACGACATTCTGGTTTACGAATCGCGTCCATGTCAGATGCGCTTCGAGCACCGTCTCGGGGTTAATCGTGAATGTGTATCCCAGCGCCACGCCCTTGTTCTGGTACGTCAAAGACGTGCCGCTCACAGGAGCGAAGTACGTGTTCTTGGCGGGCTGCAGTCGCCGGCTCTGGACCCAGTGGCCGTAAAGCTGCTGCCTGTTCGAGAGGTTGAAGTCGCTGCGCACGATGTACGCGTAGTAGTGGTCCGGCTCAGCCTTCGAGTAGGAGAAGTTGCCGCCGTCCTGCGAGTTCGCTGCTGTATTCGGCTCCGGATAATACTTCATCGCCGCCTTCGCAATCGAACTCACTGCACTTGCAGGGACGAGGTTGCCGGGAATCGCGGCGCGCACGATGCACGTCTTGCCGCTGCCGCACGCCCCGCCGGTGGTCACGACTCCCGACGTCGGATCATAAAGCTGATACTTGTTTGCGGTGCCTGCCGGATGCGAAGGATCCAGCGCATACAGTTCCGAGAAATCGTAGTAAGCGCCGTTGCTTGTCTCGCCGCGCTCGGCCTTGCTCGGCACCGTCAGCAACTGCACGTTCGGCGTCGCCGCCTGGCTGTGCTCATAGCCCGCAAAGAAGAACCACTTGTCCTTCTTGATCGGGCCGCCCAGCGCGCCGCCCTCGCGCATCCATGATGCCTTCGCCGGCGCGGACGATCCCGGAATGTGCCAGTAATTCGTATTCAAAGTGGGGTTCTGGTACGAGGCGAACGCTACGCCATGGAACTGGTTCGTTCCGCTCTTCAGCGAGGTGTTCACGAAGCCGCCCGACGAGTGACCTTCCGTCGCGTCGTAGGAGGAGGTCTCCACCTTGTACTGCCCGATGAACTCCGTGCTCGGCGTGTACGCCGACAGACGGATGCGGTTATCCGGCGCGCCATCCAGCCGGTACTCGATGGAGTTCAGCACCGACCCGTTCACCGAAACCGTCGCCGTGCTGCTGTCATATGCGTGGATGTTCGGATTCACACCGCTCACCAGCAGTCCGGGCGCCAGCGTCTCCAGAGTGAACGGATTGCTGTAAACCAGCGGCAGCTCCTCGATCGATCTCTCTTCAACGACCAGGCCCTGCGTCGCCGTGCTCGTCTGCAGTTGCTGGACGCCGGTCGTCACCTCCACCGTCTCTGCGGCCGAACCGACGGCCAGGCTGATGTTCTGCTGGTTCGTCTGGTTCACGTCGACCACCGTGTGAACGCGCTCGGCCTTCTTGAACCCTTCGCGATCCACCGTGATTGTGTAGCTGCCGGGGTTAACGTCCTGGAAGACGTAGTTGCCGTCCGAGTTTGTCTTCGCCCTCTGCACCACGCCCGTCGCTTCATTCTTGAGCGTCACCGGCGTGCTGGGCAGAATCGCCCCGGTATCGTCTGTAACCTGTCCCGAGATGCTGCCTCTCTCCGTCTGTCCGATTGCGTACCCCGATACCACTGTGATCAGCAGCACCAGAAGTAAGGCCCGGAAAATCCGTCCCGTCATCTTTCCTCCCAAAAATCCATTCGCAATAACTTTCGCCTCATCGAGCTGACGTGTTTCCGATCCGACCTGATCGCTCGGCATTGGAATATCGTTCTGCGGCAGCACTATCGATAAGGGAAAAGGGAACCTTTAGCTCCGGAGCAGCATTATCTGTGTCGTAATACGCACCTGTCAAACAGGTTCGCGAACACCGTCAGGCGCCCGAGTCCGCACTGATCTCAAGCCCCGCGCGGTATTCGCACGTTATAGCCATCGTTTCAAACCGGAAATAAATTCCATTGTGATACTTTCGGTCTGACCGCCTGCCCCGCCAATTCTCCCGCGCGTCCGACATTACCTTGGCGCGTTCTCCCCGCACCGGCGGTCACCGTCCACAGAGCCTCCTCCCGCTACACTCATCCATAGATATGTGCGGAATCGTCGGATACATCGGCCCCAAACCCTGCGTCCCCGTCATCATGGAGGGGCTCGCCCGCCTCGAGTACCGCGGCTACGACTCAGCCGGCATCGCCGTCGCCGGCGGCCCTGAGGGCCTGCAGCTCCGCCGCGCCCCCGGCAAGCTCCGCAATCTCGACGCCATCCTCGGCCGCGATCCCGTCCACGGGACTTATGGAATTGGCCACACCCGCTGGGCCACGCACGGCCGCCCCACCGAGGAGAACGCCCACCCGCACCGCGACGGCACCGGCACGCTCGTCGTCGTGCACAACGGCATCGTCGAAAACTACCTCCAGCTCAAGCACGACCTCATCGCCAAGGGCCACACCTTCGCCTCCGAAACCGACACCGAAATCATCGCCCACCTCATCCAGGACGAACTCGAGAACCACGCGAAGCAGAACCACAGCGAGACCTCCGAAGCCAATGAGAGCGTAGCCGTCCTATCCGACGACAAACTGCGCGAAGCGCGTCCGCCCGTGCGGCTGCCGCTCGAAGAAGCCGTCCGCCGCGCCGCCCGCCGCATGACCGGCGCCTTCGCCATCGGCGTTCTCTCTGCGCACGAGCCCGACAAGATGGTCGCCGCCCGCATGGGCCCACCCATCGTCCTCGGCCTCGGCGACGGCGAATTCTTCCTCGCCTCCGACGTCCCCGGCATCCTCCACCACACCCGCAACATCTACTTCCTCGCCGACAACGAAGTCGCCACCCTCACCACCGCCGGCGTCACCCTCACCGACTTCCACGGCAACCCCCGCAACATGACCCCCCAGCGCATCACCTGGGACCCCATCCAGGCCGAAAAGGCCGGCTACAAGCACTTCATGCTTAAGGAGATCAACGAGCAGCCGCGCGCCGTCCGCGACACCACCCTCGGCCGCGTCTCCTTCGACACCGGCCGCGTCCACCTCGGCGACATGTCCGTCTCCGACGACGACCTCCGCTCCGCCACCTCCATCACCATCGCCGCCTGCGGCACTTCGTGGCACGCCGGCCTCGCCGGCAAGTTCATGATCGAGCGCCTCGCGCGCCTCCCCGTCGACGTCGACTACGCCTCCGAGTACCGCTACCGCGACCCCATCCCCAACCCCAACACCCTCGGCCTGCTCATCACCCAGTCCGGCGAAACCGCCGACACCATCGCCGCGCAACAGGAACTAATCGCCAAAGGCTCCAAGACCCTCGCCATCTGCAACGTCGTCGGCTCCGCCGTCACGCGCCTCGCGGCTGGAACGATTACCACCAACGCCGGCCCCGAGATCGGCGTCGCCTCCACCAAAGCCTTCACCGCGCAACTCACCGCGCTCTTCACGCTCGCGCTGCACCTCGCGCAGGTCCGCGGCACCATCACCGACGCGCAATCCCTCCACCTCGCGACCGAGTTATCCAAAATCCCCGGCAAGCTCGAAGAGGTCCTCCGCTCCACCGACGACCTCACCGCCACGCTCTCCAAGGAGTTCTATAACTCCCGCGACTTCCTCTTCCTCGGCCGCGGCATCCACTACCCCATCGCCCTCGAAGGCGCGCTCAAATTAAAAGAGATCTCCTACATCCACGCCGAAGGCTACCCCGCCGGCGAGATGAAGCACGGCCCCAACGCGCTCATCGACGAAACCCTCCCCGTCGTCGTCATCGCCACCAAGGACCCCGCCGATCCCGCCTCGGTCCTCAAGTACGAAAAGACCCTCTCCAACATTCAGGAGGTCACCGCCCGCAGCGGCCGCGTCATCGCCATCGCCACCGAAGGCGACAAGCACATCCACCAGCTCGTCGAGCACGTCCTCGAAATCCCCGCCGCCCCCGAGCTCCTCCTCCCCATCCTCGAAGTCGTCCCCCTCCAACTCCTCGCCTACCACATCGCCGTCCGCCGCGGCTGCGACGTCGACCAACCAAGAAATCTAGCGAAGAGCGTTACGGTGGAGTAGTCGCATGCCATGCGTGTGCTTCGACACTGAAAGTAACTACTATTGGAACGGCTTGGGCGGATACCTAGACGATCCGGGAATTGCCCTTAGCGTATTTCGCGGGAAGATCTTTGACTTCCATGCCGCAACGGCTTTCGTCTGCGAAACCGGCGAGCATACAGACTTTACATGCCATGAAGAGCTATTTGAATTCTTTCCGGGCCCGGAGAACTGGTCAGCTTCAACGGAAGGACGTGCGACCTGATCGTGCTCGATTCTCTGGTGGAAGAAAAATGCGGCGAAGTATCTGTGGCAAAAACCGCATCACGACCTCAAAGGGTGTCAAGGGCAGTCGCTGGAGAGCTCCATTAGAACTGCCCTGCCAGACATGCTTCAGCAATTCCACTCTTCGATTGATTCGCGCAAGGCAGAATTACCGATAACGGATCAATTCATTAAAGACAAGCTGGCAAGAAGCTTCCGCGACGCCAAATTCACGTCAATGCTTTTTGATAAGTATCAGGAGAGTGGAAGTCAAGCATTCACGTTTCTGTGAGAGCTCACATTCCGACTTGCACGATATTGGCGATCGCTCCGTTCGGAGAGTAGTATTTAGAGCTTTTTGCGTTAGCAATAGCCGAAGGGCCGTACGTGTTCGCAGCCCTCCTCAAGAGCTTAGAAATCTTTATGAAGCTGGGAAAACGTAAATCTTTTAGATCTCCACTACTAGGATTGTGCTTTAGCTGGAGTAACTGAGCTCTGGTTTTTCCATGAGGTGTCGGTAAGACACCTGGGAAATATGCGGACCAAAGGCTACCCCTTAGCTTGATGGCTCGCATTGTCGCAGATACCATCCATCCGTCTAGCTCTCGAAGTAACTGCTCGTCATCAACGATCGGATAGAAGCTCATTAGCCCTTGAACCGGAGCATTGGAACCTGCCGAACCAAGAACCGCCGAAGCATCGCTTCGCTCAACCCGCCATATAGGTACCGACGGAGCTGGTAAATGAGCACGGGATAGTCCAGATCAATGGGGCCAAGCATTCGATCCGAAGGAAAATGGCCGCGCTTGGGCTCCTGAAGAAGGTTCTGATAAATCAAAAACGAAATATGTTTCTTTATCCGAGCCACACTCTCATTTCGAATACTCAGGTTATTCTTGCTGATCTTGTAACCCAAAAAATCCACCGAACTCTGGGCGGGAAACTCCGCTCGCATCTTGGCAGGAGCCAAGAGAGTAATCCCCTTTGACTTTAGGAAGTTGAAGGCAACCCCCATTTCCGCAGCTGCTTCTTCCAAGGAGTTGGCCGCCCTTCCAATCTCTGCGTATGTATCAGACCAGATCAGTGTGTCATCGGCGTACCTGGCAAAGCCGACCCCGAGCCTCTCGAGTCTCCTATCGAGCGGATACGCGGCCAGATTGGCGAGGAAGAGCGAGAGCGATGTTCCCTGCGCCACTCCCGCAGCACGAGCCGGCGCTGGTTGGCCGTAGTTAGCCTGATCGACCGACGGAGTCGCAAGAAATTTTTCGATTATGAACCGTTCGCGTTCAGTAACGAAGAACCGACGGTCGTTCAGCATCGCCAAAATGTGACTGTGGGATATAGAGTCGAAGAACTTCGCAAAGTCGAATTCCGCCAAATAAAGCCGATTCTTCGCCTTCAAATCGGAGGCGATATGTAATACCGCGTCATGAACAGATAAATCGGACCGGTATGCATATGCGCTTGCGCTAAAGTGACGCGCATTCTTCTGCATCAACCTCTTAAAAGGGAGAAGCGACAGCGCACTCGTCCGCCACCTGAAAGACAGAGACCTGCCGCAAACTTCCATCCGGCTTCGGCACAGAATACTGAAAGGCCTGCCGGGGCTCATAGTGCGGTCATGCAGCTTCCGCTCCATAGACCGCGCTATCGCGCATGCATGTCGCCGAACATGGTACGGATTAAAGCCCGACGCTATAGACCAATAGACCGGCTTCTGTATGGATTTCGGAACATTCAACCCAGACCGAACCGACCGTCGGCGCACGTCACGGGCAAGCTCAGTCATGTACATCTCGTGCCTGCGAACTAGTTTCTCGGCTTCCGCTCGGATCGCTTCTTCTATCGTTTTGGACAACTTTTGCGCCGCTCCGGGATGGAAAAATAAATATTCCGCTCGTACTCAGTCACTGGATTAGGATTCGTACACAAACCCAAACCATTTCAGGCCTGGGCGAAAGTCCGGAGCGGCGACTAGTGCCCTTGGCACATACGCGGAACTATAACATGAGGATATGAGGCGGGTGGTCCATCTATGGCCACGACCACTCTGAGTACTCCATCCGTACGGGCGGGTGGCCCACTCATGAGACCGCATTCTGGGGCCCATTCATCGCAGCTCATCGCGATGAGTGGGGCATGCTCCCGCCAATTCCCGAACATCATCCGCGCTACAATCGCCGCGAGGTGAACCATGATCAAAGTGGCATGGGACCGCGTGACCCGTGACAACGTGTTGCGCGCGTTTTCGGCATCGATCTTCATCGGAGCAGCCTGCTTCGCCTTCGCGGCGGATGGCGGCACCAACATCACGGTCTCCGGTTGGGTCATTGATTCGGCATGCGCGTACACCAAGGGTCTCGACAAACCCATCGGCGTAGCCTGTGCCAGGGCATGCGCAAAAAACGGTTCTACACTCGTCATCCTTCGCGACGATGGCACCATCTTCCTCCCCATCGACAGTAAAACGCCCTCCTCTTCGCAAAACCCCAGATTGATGCCGTTTGCCGGCGAACATGTAACGGTCACCGGCAAAGAGTATGTCCGCAAAGCTTCCCATGCCTTGGTCATCGATAAGATCTCCAGGTAGTCGCCTCGCTCGCCGAATCTTCCTGTGACTGACGAATCGCAGCATGTATAGTTCTCCGCTGTTGGAGAACAGGGCCCGATTTCGTCTCAAATCAAAAGGAGAAAGACATTGAAAGCACGAGCCCTCATCCTCACGTCGGCGCTATTCTTCGCCGGAGCGGCTGTATCGTTTGCCCAGAGCCCGATGGACGGCACCTGGAAACTCAACGAAGCCAAGTCCCACATCCCCGCCGGAGGCATTAAGAGCGACACCGTGACCTATGAATCCCAGGGGGACAACGTCAAAGTGACCACCGATGGCACCGTCGCCGGCACCTCGACTCACACCGAGTGGACGGGCAAGTTCGATGGCAAAGACTACCCGATGACCGGCTCATCGATGGATGACACGCGCGCCTACACCCAGGTCAACGCCCACACCCTGTCCATCAACATGAAAAAGGCTGGCAAAGTCACCACCACCGGTCGCATCGTCGTTTCGGCGGACGGCAAGACCCGCACCGTCACCCTCCACACCACCGACTCCTCCGGCAAAAAGGTCTCCAGTACCTCGGTCTACGACAAGCAGTAGCCTGCGGCCTCAAGGTGCCCCATCCATCGCGGCTTCATCGCGATGGGTGGGAAGGCCGACGCGGTACGACTGCTCGAAGATCTCCGATCACGTCAGAAAAAGTGACCCCCCACCCGTTAACTCCCCTGAATCCAAGACTTTGCGGTTAAGCCTATGATTTCAGAGACTTTAGCGAGTCACGTGCAAAAAGTCCACCCCTAAACCAAATCCGCTGAATACTTTGCGCAAAAAACGGGGGGAGGGGGGTAGGATCTACCAACCCTTCTTACGCAGGTGATAGCTGAAGCCGATCCTCCATCCGATCTGATCCATCCCCGGATTGCTCCTCGCCAGGTAGCCATTCGACACATGGAAAAACTGGAACGGCTCCACGCGCACATCGAACCTGTCATTCAGCGCATATTGAACGCCAGCCGCAGCCTGCACATTGATGTTCCAATACGTCGCATCCGGTGAGAACGCCCTCTTCGTAAACGCAATCACACCCAGTTTCCCCACAAAGATCGGCCTGATCTTCTTTCCCTCTCGGAAGACAAAGCGCAGTCCGAACGGTGAGACCGACAGCCCCGGAACCAGCTCCTGCTCGGAAGTAAGCGCATTCCCCCAGAAATCCGCCTCCGCCGGCTGGCTCAGGATCGTGACCGGAGCAATCTCCGTCACATAATCCAGCCGAATCTTGCCCACATGCCCCCACCGCCGGTCGTACTCCACCGCGACGTTCCACACATGACACCGCACCGTCGCGGCGAACAGCCGGTAGTCCCCATCGGGGATCTGCCCCATCACTGAGAGCTCGCCATCAGGATTCTTCTTCGCCGGCTTCGGCGCGGCAACGACGCTATCGTCCCCAGCGAACGAAACCCCACCCAGCGCATCCCCCACCTGCTGCGCGACAGCCATCGGAGCAACCGCCAGCAAAGCCATGATGATGGCTGAGCAAAAGTACCCTGCTTCAACGCGGAGGGGTGCGGTAGGAACCACGTCGAACCTCCCCAGAACCTCCTCAGATCCTAAGCCTCTTCGCGCCACAAACCACAAGGACTATTTCGCTGAATGCTCTCGGCCCAATTCATCCGCGCTAAAAATGATAGCTAAAATTTGTTTGCTAACAAGAATGGCTTTGGCTTTCACTGCGTCTTTTGAGGCCCTCAGCCTCGATCGTGAGGTACCGTTCATTCAGCTTTCGAAACAGACGTGAGATCAGAGGTCCAAGGGGTCCCGTAAACTCGGTGGACAGCGTCACCCGGCTGCCTGCCGCAGTCCCCTCTACCAGGTGGCGCCCCGTGACCTGCACTCCGACGCTGCGAGTGGCCCAACTGAAGCTCCTTCCAGCTTCCATCTCGGTGACCTGCCAGATTGCGGGCCGCAGGCCGGGTTGCCGAATCTTCGCTCGACTTCCTACCAATAACGGTCCATTCTCTATTCGTTGAACACTCGATATCGTTGAAGTCCATTCAGGCCAACGGTCGACATCGCATAGCACCGCAAACACCTGGTCCGCCGCCGCCTTGATATCAAAGATGATGGAAAGCCTGGCAGGATTTCGAAATTGTTTTTGTGTCATAGCCTCAGCTGACAGAGTCATCGCATCCTCTTTATTTAGCATTCACTCCGTTCTTGCCGGCGGCCGACCCGCCATACGCATGAGAAGGGCCCGAATCGAGTCGATCGCTCTATCTCCACGTTCGCTGTCCGCGGAAAAGGCGAGATATCCGTCGGGTCGCACGAGCCGAATGCCTGGTGTCTGCGACGTCCTGATCGTCAGGAGGCCGTTGAACTCCATTGTCAGAGATTCGGCAGAGCTCTGAAAAGTGGGAGACGTATCCCCTGGAAGGAGAAGGACAAACTGTCCAGAAATTTGGCCGCTACGCATGAAATC
The DNA here is from genome assembly GCA_963713395.1 of uncultured Acidobacteriaceae bacterium. Taxonomy (GTDB): domain Bacteria; phylum Acidobacteriota; class Terriglobia; order Terriglobales; family Acidobacteriaceae; genus Granulicella. The sequence continues at coordinate 82,443 of CAVQLS010000006.1, forward strand.
CTCAAACGATCGTTCTCCTCCACCTTCGACGATCGAACTATGCGCATAGGTAATGCCGAGCCCGGACAACCTATTTACGAATGCATGCTGGAAGGTGGAGAGGTACGAAACTGCCGGGATGAGCGAATCGCGAAGAAACTGCGCAAGCATATTCGGCGTCCCCATCACTCTTGTCAGGCGATCGGTGGTCTCGATCACATCAGTAATGATCGGGAGACGTTCCTCCGAATAGCTGTCGAGAAGTTGTTCGCTACCATGACCCCGCAGACTCATTTCCAGCTTCCAAACCAGATTCCAGACGTCGTGCAGGCCCGTGTTCATCCCCTGTCCGCCAAAGGGACTATGTATGTGAGCCGCATCACCGGCGAGGAATACGCGGGCTTCGCGCAGGCGCGATGCGTGACGATGATGAATTCGAAAATAGCTGCTCCAATGAAGCGCAGAGGCTTGAATTTCTTTCGGCGCACGTTCGCTGAGAATCCGCTGCGCCAGCTCAAGACTCGGAGCCTCGCCTTCAGGATGTTCAATCGTAGCTACGATGCGCCGACGAGTTGCGCTCATCGGAAAGATGGCCACCGGCCCTTTTGTACTCGGGCAGAGCTGCATTTCGTTGCCGGGAAGGTCTTGATTCGTTTCAATATCGGCGAGCATGAATGGCACATCGTAGTCGCCGCCTTCGAGCGTGATGCCCAGAGATTTGCGCACGCCGCTGCGCGCGCCGTCGCAGCCGATAACAAATGCAGCTTGGATGATCTCTTCCGCTCCATCGCGTTCTACCGTGATCGAGACGGTATCCGCCGATTGGTCCAGTGAGACAAAGGACGTGTTGTATTCAACCATCCCTCCTCGCCGGTGGAGTGCCTCCACCAGCAAGCTCTCGGTCACGTCTTGCGGGACCATGGCCACAAACGGATAGGGAGTCTGTTCTGGCTCAAATCGGATGCGCGCCAAGGTGCGATCATGCGACATCACTGCAACCGCATTGACTCGATTGGCGGCATCAAGGAAGGCCGGAACAAGGTCGGCCATGTCGAAAATCTCAAGTGTTCTTGGAAAGATGGCCAGTGCCTTCGAGTGCTCGGACTGACCGGCGTGAGCTTCGACGATCCTCCAGCGCAGGTTCCGACGCGCGCATTCGTTGGCCAGAAACAAGCCAACCGGTCCCGCGCCGACAATCAGAACGTCGACGTTGCTTGAAGAAGAATGGATCATGACACGGGCTCCGGTAAGGGCGAAAACTGTCCAATCTGCACCGGGGGCAGCAGGACGTCCTTCACCGCGATGAAGGCGTTGGTCACTGCCGGAAACCCTGCAATCGGCAGTGTCTGAAGAATGGTTTCGACAACTTCATTCTCCGGTATGCCGAGCCCCAACGCAGCTTCGGCATAGGCTCTTACCTGCCAGGGCAACTCAGCCCGGCAGATGCAACAAGCGAGGAGCATTAGCACTCTCGTCTGAAGGGGAAGTACCCCCCTCCCTGCGATTCCGGCATAAGCCCACTCCATCGTCATCGAGAGGTAATCGGGGCAGATCTCCTGGAGCGTTGCGATCATCTCTGCTCCACTATGTGCGCCGTGGAGTTGCTCGGCGATGTCCCAACCCTTGATGTATTCAGGTGAATTCATAGTCCCTCCGGTGTAACTCATGGTTATCCAGTGCTTGTTCGACGGTTGTCAGACATGCAGAGTCTTCGGGTCATAGGATCCCGGTACAGTCCTGAATCCGACGCAGATGCGATTCCAGCCGTTGATCGCGACGATGGCCATCGTAAGGTTCACAAGCTCCAGCTCTGAGAAGCGCTGGCGAGTTTGCTCGTAGACATCATCGGGGGCGCGAGTCTCGCTGACTAAAGTCAGGGCCTCCGTCCACGCCAACGCCGCGCGTTCACGGTCAGTAAAGAATGGAGTTTCCTCCCAGGCATTCAAGGCATAGATTCGCTGTTCGGTTTCACCATCGGCACGGGCATCTTTGGTGTGCATGTCGATACAGAACGCACAACCGTTGATCTGCGAAGCGCGGAGCTTGACCAGCTTGAGCAGACTTGGCTCGAGGCCTGAATTCCTGACATAAGTTTCAAGCGACGCCATCGCGCGATAGGCCTGCGGTGCTGTCTTGTGAATATCCAATCGTGATTGCATTTCTGTCTCTCCTCACCTTTCCACGTTAGGCGATCTGTGGCGACGCAAACGGACCATAATTGAAATGTGGAATAGACCACTATGCCCAAGACAGAGACATTTCAGGATCTTCCGCTGAGACCAAAGAGAGGCAATATGGAGTTGTGGCGCTGGCTGCGAGATGAGCTCCGCCACGCCATTCTGAGCGGACGGTTGAAACGTGGAGCCCGCTTGCCCTCGACCCGCGAACTTGCGCGCCAGTACACCTGCTCGCGCGGAGTCGTTGTGACGGCCTTTGAGCACCTTCAGGACGAAGGCTATCTCGAAACCCGCAAGGGAGCCGGGACTTTCATTGCACTTACTCTTCCCGAGGACCTCGTTCCAGTCCACACAGTTTCGCAAGGCTCCGCGAAGACGGCAATCCTCAGCTCAGTTATCGAAGAGGGGCTCAGTTCTTGTGCAGCAGGTTTCGATACTTCCTGCATCCCGGTCCATAGGGAAGGCTTTCCGCGGTTACGAACCCGCCATCGATCTGTTCCCAGTCGATCTGTGGTCGCGCATCACCGGAAGGATTGCGCGCAGGGCTCCGCGATCGTTTTACGGACAAGGCGACGCCCGCGGCCACGCTCCCTTGCGCAAAGCCATCGCGGAATACGTGGGAAGCACTCGTGGCGTGACCTGCTTTCCAGACCAGGTGATCGTTACGGCAGGAGCACAGCAGGCGTTCGATCTCTGCGCGCGACTGTTGCTCGATCCCGGCGATGCTATCTGCGTTGAAGATCCTGGATATCCCGGAGCGGCCTCTGCATTCCGGGCGGGAGGCGCCCGGGTTGTTGCCATTCCGGTCGACGATGAAGGTCTGCGCGTTGATGCTTTGATCGCACAGGGAAGCCGCATCAAGGCGGCCTATACGACCCCGTCGAACCAGTTTCCCCTGGGAATCTCGATGTCTCTGAATCGTCGCCTGGAACTGTTGCGCTGGGCGCTCAAGTGCGGCGCGTGGATTCTGGAAGACGAATTTGACGCAGAGTATCGCTATTTCGGAGCTCCGGTACCCGCGCTGAAGAGCCTCGATGACGGTAATTGCGTTGTTTACATAGGAACGTTCACCAAGATGCTGTTCACCTCGCTGCGACTGGGATTTCTCATCGTTCCCGAATCGCTCGCCGACGCGTTCGCTGCTGCTCGATTCGTAATGGATCGGCACTCCCCGACTTTGGAACAAGCCGTTCTCGCGGAGTTCATCCTCGAAGGGCACTTCGGTCATCACATCCGCCGCATGCGCCAGGTATACGCGGAGAGGTGCCAGGTGCTCGTAGAAGCTGCAAAGCGGCGGCTCGCCGGTAAACTCGATCTGCAGATGGCTGCCTCCGGCATGCGAACGATCGGTTGGCTGAAAACAGGGGAGAAGGATTCGCTCGTCGCGGCACGTGCCCGCGCTGCGGGCCTCGAAGTGACGGCCCTTTCTCAATTCACCCTGCGCAACACTCAGCCGGGTGGACTCGTTCTGGGATTCGGAGGGTCTCCACCTAGCGAGCTGCGCAGAGGAGTCGACGTTCTTGCATCCATTTTGTAACGAGAACATCGAAGCAGGCTCAGGCAGTTTTTGAAAGAGTGCGTCTGCAGAGGTTGATGAGACGAGTCGAATCAAGTCTATCTAATGGTCGCCACAAATGAGACGTACAGCCGCAGTAGACTAATAAGGTTCGTTCGAATGAAAGAAGAAGACCCAGTCTCCCTGAGACCCCCGGCTCCCGTGATCGACTCTTATTTGTTTTCTGATGATGCAATGATGAACAGATTCCGATCCATCGTAGAGCTCGACAAACTCAAGAGTGTCTTCCGACGCACGCTGCTGTTCGACAAGTCCAGGAGAGAGAATGACGCGGAACATAGCTTCCCGCCGAACGCGGAACTCCTGCAACACCTGGCGAGTAGAAGAAACACAGCGTCCGGTGTCGGTGGATTACCGGAGAAGGAGTCGCCTCCATCTCATGCCGGCGCGGTAAAAGTGCTCGAGGATCTGAGATTCAGCGTAAAGAAAAAGCTAACCAGCTAAGCCAGGTTCGCGGGCCTAGAATGGCCGCATGCCGCCCTCACTCGCCACAAGGCAGGCCAACGCACCACTCCCTGCTCGCCTTTTCCGCACTGTCCTCGTTCTTAAGGGCCTGGATGGACTGGTCGAGGTCTTCGGCGGGATCGCGCTCTGGCTCGTCGGCCCAGGACGGATCATCAACGGCGTTTACCGCATCACTCAAGACAAGATCAGCGAAAATCCCCACGAACTCGTCGCCACGCACCTTAGAGACGCCGCCTCCCACATCTCCGTCTCTGGCGATCACTTCATGGCCGCCTACCTCTTCATCAATGGCATCGTCAAGGTCGTGGTAGTGCTTGCTCTTCTTCGAGGCAAGCTGTGGGCATACCCGCTGGCCATGGCGGTTTTCGGTTGCCTGGTCGCCTACCAGCTCTACCGGTTCACGTTCACCCACGGCGTCGGACTCATCCTGCTCACGGCCTTTGACCTCCTGCTCCTCTGGCTTGTATGGCGCGAATACCAAGCCACGAAAAAATCCCGTCCGGCCGACGGAGTCGCCTGACCCCACAAATTTGGGCGCCCCATTCATACGCGGCCTCATCGTGGACGGGCGAAAAGGATCCCCTGACAACTGGCAAAGACCCCCGATCGTGCCCGGCGGTCCTCGTCTTTAACGCGCCTTACTTCTTCAGTTCGATCAGCACTGCGTCCATTGCATGATCGCTCACGTTCTCCGGCAGATGAACCGTGTGCGGCGTGTAGCGCGCGTCACCCGGTTTCATGTCGATGATCTCGCTCTTTCCATGCGGATAGTTGAACTTGGTCTTCCCGCCGTTCAGGAAAACGATCACACCGTCCGGATGACTATGCATCACCGACTTCTGATGAGGACCGTAGTGCACATGAAGCACGCGAACCTGTTGGTTCTCGGTGATCATCTTGTAATGTGCCGGATCAACCTTCACAGCGTCCTGAGCCACCCCAACGGGGACGCAACCGACAGCCAACGCGAGGCACAAAAAATGGCATGGGAACACGCATGTTCTTTGAACTCCTTCTTGGTTTTTTTGTAGGGCCCTTTTGGAGGAATGCCCGACCCTAGGTTCCTCAACCAGATATGTCAAGGCGGTGGCAACGAGCCCAACTCCAAAATCTCTGGACACGTTCCTGCCGGCACGGTACCGTCATCTCACTGCTCCCGCACCTCACGACGAAACGGACCCCCGAATCTCAAGGAGGACCCACATTGAAGAAGACAGCCACCGCCGCCGCCTTTGCGCTCATTTTTACCGCCGCCGTCGCCCAGGACATCCCCAACATGAAAGAGGGCCTCTGGAAGCTGCACATGGTCACCTCCAGCCCCGGCGGCCAGCCTCAGGACACCACCTATTCCCTCTGCCGCAACCATGCCTACGACCGGAAGGCGCACGACCTTATGAAGCAGACCGGCTGCACCATAAGCGAAGCTGCAGCCGCTGGAGGCAAGCGCACCTTCAGCACCGTGTGCAAAATGGGCGAGGAAACCATCACCTCGAAAAGCGTCCTCACCTCCTCAGGCGACACCAGCTTCCACTCCGAAACCACAACCGTCTACTCTCCCGCCATGGACGGCAAGTCCCAGTCCACCACGGTTCAGGACCAGACCTACATCGGCTCGTGTCCAGCCGGCATGAACCCCGGCGACATCATTTCCGCCGACGGAAAGGTCCGCCACCGCTCCCAGTAACACTGGCAGCTGGCCCTGGTAAGGTCACCAGCTCGCCGCAGCAAAAAGTGCCCCCCACCCGTTAACGTCCCCGAATTCAGGACTTTGCGTATAAGTATATGATTCCAGATACTTTAACGAGCCGTCGTGCACAAAGTCCACCCCTAAGTCTAATCGTCTGAATACTTTGCGCAAAAACACGGGGGAGGGGGTAGCCGCGTGCCTCAGCCTGCGAACTACTTTGCCCAACACCCAGGGATCGAACGCCAGCAATAGAACGCCAACCAGGCAGGCAAAGCGGCTGCGGGACTGCGAGTACAGCCTGTAGCCCATCCAGGCGACACACAGGAGACCGACGCACTTGAAGAACAAGGCGGGCGAAACGCGGAGTGCCGCAGGAAGGATCGAGAGCACGGTGTAGACGGCACTGGTGTATGCCTCTTCGTGGACTCCCGATGGGTTCCAATTCCAGACGTGATGGACAACCAGCGTCTTGCCGTAGCGGTAACTGATATAGGCATCATCGATGGAGAATTGAAAATAAATTGCAGTCCAGAGCAAAAGAGCCAAACCTGCGAGTATCAACAGCGTGCGCTGGCTGCGCTCCAGCCTCTGGGCGAATATCTCGTCCTCGGATGCCATAGGAATAGGTTGACAATACCGAATCAGGACCACTCGCACAATTACCGGCCGAGTGGCCCGGTCATCATGTCTGTGTAGTGGGTGGCCACTCGCGAGCTCTCTCGCGATGTGCACCAATCATCGAATTTTAGATCCGAAGATTGCTTAACTCTCGTACCGGATACCGCTCAAGCGGCGAGCCATCATTCCACAGACTCACCACCCTGAATATCTGGAATCGATATTTGGAGTCACGCCCCACTCGCAACCCCAACATTTCAAAGTTCCGGCCCAAAACGCCGAGGGGAGGGGCATCCCCCTCCCCCCGTGCGGAGACCACCCGGTAGTTAGCTGGCGCTGTACCTCGGCGACCAACGCTTCAGGATATCGACAAGCCGCTGGCCTGCCGGAGTCGCCGTCACAGCTCCTTCGCGGACGATGTCAGTCGCTGTGATGTCTTTGCCGTACACGGACTTGTTGGCGTCATCGTCCGTGTCCAGGCCCACGCTGCCCAGAGATGCGCCGGCGAACAATCCGCCCTTTGCCCTCGAGTAGGTAAGGACGTCGATGTTCGTATCGTTCGCTCCGACTGCCTTGGCTCCCGTCGGCCCCGCTACCGCACTGCATTCCGCGCCCAGCTTCAGTTTGCCGGAGAGGATCTTCTGTGCGCCTACCTTGGTCTGGACCAGCAGAACGTAATCCGTGCTGGAACTCCCGAGCTGAACGCCAAGGGTTCCCACGTTCAGCTTGTACATCGCTGGAGCGGACCACGGTCCGGTCATCTCGTTTCCGCTGCGGCATATGATGACGCCGCGGCCATAGGTTCCTCCGATTCCGACTGCGACCTTCTTGACAGCCGGGAACACCAGGACACACCGTGCCCGGTTGAGAAGCTGCCGAGGAATCTCATCGGGCTTCGACAGGATCTGCTGCAGAACCTCGGCCGAGTCGCCCAGGCGGTTGTCGATCTTGTTCTGAGCGAAGGTTGGCAGCACCATTGCGATGCTTGCAAGAGCGACTATTGCGGTCTTTTTCATGACAAAACTCTCCATTCCACGCAAGCGTGGCTTCGTCCGGCGAAGCACTCGCTGTATGCGTAACGCCACGCTCACCCTATTTCGAGAACCATGGCGCCGAAACTGGTAAAACTACCGGGCAACAAAATTGCCTTCCCCGAGCCGGCTGGCGTCGTACGGAGACCCAATGATGCGCCCAACTGCAGCCTTGGGCGGAATGTTCCTGCTCCTGCGACGCTCCCTGAAGCAGGCCTGAACCCCGGCAGCCATGCCCGGCCTCACGAAGAGCGGACTTTGTTCCGAAATCGTGCCGGCGGGAGTTTGAACTCACGCTTGAAGGCTCGATTGAACGCTGCCTCTGACTCGTAGCCCACCTCTGACGCGACCTGTGCCGCCGAATGATTGGTTGAGATCAACATCTCTGCTCCCAAATGCAGTCGCCAACGCATGAGATACGCCATTGGAGGTTCTCCCAGGAAATGGCGGAAACGCTCAGCGAGCACAGAACGAGAGACACCTGCCCCTTGAGCTAGCGTGGCGATCGTCCACGCATCAGCAGGCCTTTGATGCATCAACGCTAGCGCTTTGCTCACTTCCGCGTCACGTGCGCCAGCCAGCCATCCTGTTTGTTCAGGCGGCAGACTCGTAATATAAGCGCGCAGTGCCTCGACAAAGAGTACTTCCGAAAGTTTGGCTAACACTGCCTCTCCGCCGGCGCGACAGCCGCCTGTCTGATCCACCGAGAACCGGATCGAGTCTTCCAGCCATTGTCCCGACGCATCATTGCGAATGCTGATCTTAAACAGTGGCGGCAGACCGCTGAGAAAGAGCTGGCTCAATCGCGTGTCGCAGGCCATGTAACCACACACAATCCTCGTTACTTCACCTCCGCCACCGATGCGCCATAACTTCATTCCCTGGGCGAGAACCTCACCTAACTGCTTCGAGTCATCGACAGTTTGAGTAGCTGGCCCATTCTCCATAATGTGCGGATCGCCATGCGGAATCATGACCAGATCTCCCGCATTTAGCGACACGCGTTGGCCGCTATCGAGTCGAATGAAAGCCCGGCCCTCGGTAAGCAGATGGTAGACAATCACGTGCTCCGCGCCAGCCTGGAAATGGTTCGCCAGTCCTCGCGATGAAGCAGCACGCACACTCCACGGTGAAGAGAATTCCCCGTTATAAAACAAGGCTCCTTTCAGCTTCACCACCCTCAAAATTTCGGAGAGGACGTCCATGGTCCTCCTTCGCAGACGCTAAGCAAACGTTTCAGGACCCTCGGACAAGTCATGATACTGCAACCGCAGTACGGACAAGAATGCCGGACGCAGGGACAAGTACGGCACAAACTGCTTCTCCATAGTGAGTGAATGAGTTGGTTATACGAGATCACACACGGGAGGCGACGTAATGAAGAGCTACAGAATTGAACCGCACGTGTTACAAGCCAGCGCCGGAGACGAGATCCAGTCACTCGCACCAAGACTGAACCCTAACCCGGTGCACCGGGAGCGCATCAGCAATCCACTCGGAACCGGACCCCGGTTTCCGCCTATATGCGCACGTATCGGAATAGCGATGCTGTATGTCGCATGTCACATCGCCGCGATTGCTCAATCGCCAGAGCAGTTGAGGCTTCGTCTTCGGAATGAGCGCAACAGGCTGCCCGTGCACCTGACCTGCGGAAAAGTTGGGGGAACCAACTCTTCCTCCAAGTTAGCGCAAATCTCGAGGCTAGCCGTGACTACCACGGCGAGGTCTTAGCGACCATTGTTGCTGCGACGGGCGTTTCCATCCAGACGGTCAGCGGGCACCCCACCTACAACGAACAGCTTTTAATGGAGAACAAAATATGCCTCTTATTCAGGTCAAGTTACTCGAAGGTGTACTTACTTCGGTCCAAAAGAGCGCCGCGATTACAAAGCTCACGGACACGATGGTTTCGATCGAAGGAGAGAATATCCGTCCTGTCACATGGGTAGTTATCGAGGAAGTTCGCAGCGGCGAGTGGGGAATTGGCGGCCAGCCTCTGACCACCGAAGCTGCTCTCGCACTAATTGCAGAGCGCAAATAGGTACATAGATCAATGCCTGTCGCAACCATTGACATGACAGGCTCACAGCAAAGTTACAAAGGAGGATACTGTAATGAATCGAATCATAAAAACTGCAGTTTGCATGCTTGCAAGCCTCGTCATTGTCAATGCTGCACCGGCGCAAAAACGTGCACTCCGAGTGGTGATCCCATTTGCCTTCAGCGCATCCGGTACCAAAATGCCAGCCGGTGCCTATACCATCGCTATCCAAAATGGCTTCACTTCAATCGTTAAGGACAGCACTGGAGAATCGGCACTTATAACTACGATTCCTGTCGAAGACAATTTGCCGGACGACAGCAAAGTGGTCTTCTCGATCTATGGCGATCAGCATTTCTTACGGAAGATTCTTTGCCCCAGACTCAATGTGAGCCTGGAACTCTTGCCCTCAAAGTCTGAAATCAAGACACGACAGCAAACACTAGTAACTCGGGCAGTTGATCGGGTTGCCTTATTCTGCCAACCAAGCTAGTCGCCGACGATTCGACCGGGATGAGCATTCGTGAAGTCGGCGGACGGCCACCCCTTGGATCTTCATCTTTGGTGCCCCATTCATCCCAGCTTTTGTCGATGGATGGGGTGATTCGTGAGCGGGTCTGCCATCAAGGCCCACATCCCAGTCTCGAAACTGACTCCCAGGGTGTACCATTCCGCCAAACCACTCTCACAGGGGAGCCCGTGAAAACGAATCGCGTCTGCCTCTTGTTGTTCGCCGTCTTCTTCTGCCTGTCTATTCTTTGCCCGTTGACCGACGGCTTCGCCCAGTCCAATGCCCGCTCGGACTATGCCCACCAGCACAAGGACGCGGAGAAGTACCAGAAGAACCTCGCGAAGCAACGCCACAAGCAGGCGAAGGAGCACTCCAAGGCAGCGAAGACCTCTCACAAGCACAACAATAAAGACCACCAGGCTGGAGGGATCTAGAACGAATATCCAATTCCCAGCGACAGGATCGGGAAGAACTTCGCGTAACTCAAATTGTGATTCTGCCGTGCGACGAACTTTGCCAACGACGTCTGAAAATCCTGATCCTGGCTCACGTCCTCACATGCCGTCGGATCATCCGGTGAACATGCCTGGCCTGTAAAGTTCACCTCCAGCCGCGGCTGCCCCACATAATAAAACCCGGCTTCGACAGGCACTTTCCAGTGTCCGCCCTTCTTCGCGGCAAGATTTCCAAAGCCAATCGTCATCCCCGGAGCCACAGGCGCGAAAGAGATCTTTCCGCTGCCCTGCAATGGATCGGTTTGGCTGCCCGTGAAATCCTGGCCATCAAGGGTCAGCGTCGTTCCTGACGGCACAGTACTCTGCCCAGCAAAGCTGTTGTTATTCAGAAAGACCATCCGCGGTCCAACATGAAACCGACCGCCTCGCGGATACCAATCGAGATCGACGTGCGCACTCTGCAGGTGAACGTTGGCATCAACCGGAATCCCTGATGCCGAAAATTGCCGTGAGTAAGCAAAGAAGTCGAGTCCGGTTCGTAAGCTCAGCCGCGAACTGAGAGCGGAGGCGAAATCAAACCCCGCACCATTCACGCCGACATGCCAAGCCACGCCGTAACCGGTGAAAGGCGTTCGCTCTGCCGTTCCAACTGACGTCCGTGAAACGAAGTTCGCATTCTGAGCCGCCATCATGGAGGCAGACAGAAGAGCCAGAGTTGCCAAACAAACGCACCAGTAGGTTGTCTTCAAAGCGCTGCCACCCCTCTTTGCGCACCTTATCGGTACACCGGGAGCCGGCAAGACAGTTGACCGGATACAAGACAAAAGGAGAGGGCGATTAGACGATTGACGTCATAGCCCAGTCTCTCGGGATCGGATACATCGTCCTTCGATACATTTGAGCTTGGCCACGCTGAACACTTCATTCATCTTGGCTACTCTGTGGTCCATGGGTAATCTGAAACGACATGCTCAAGGTCCTGATTACGATCGACACAGAGACACACCCAATCGCCGACGACTGGAAGCAGGACCGACTGGCCGCCGACATGAAGCGCGATGTGTACGGTCAGATAGACGGCGATGCTGTTGGGCTTGAGTACCAACTGAGAACCCTATCGAACCAGGGCATCAAGGCCAGCTTCTTCGTGGAAAGCCTCTTCGCTGCAGTTCCCGAGGTTGGGGAGCAGCCTCTCCGCGACATCGTCCGCGCCATTACCTCCGCCGGCCACGACGTCCAGCTTCATCCTCACCCCGAGTGGATTCAGTACGTGCCGGACCTGAACGTTCCGCACCGCAGCCACCTGCTCAGCGCCTACTCTCTCGCAGAACAGACGGCCATCATGCGCTATGCGTCGCTCCGCCTTGAGCAGGCAGGCGCACCGCGTCCCGTTGCCTTTCGTGCCGGCGGCTTCGCCGCTAATACGGACACGCTTGTCGCGCTTGAGAATTGTGGTATTCGCTATGACTCCAGCTTCAACCGCTCCTACCTTGGCGCCAAGTGCACTCTGCCCGAGCCAAAATTTGTGGGTCACCTGACTGACTACAACGGTGTGCTGGAGCTTCCGGTTGCTGTGTTCCAGGACTTCATGGGCCACTTCCGGCCTGCTCAGATCTGTGCCTGCAGCGCGGATGAGATGATCCACGCATTGATCAGTGCCGAGACCGCGGGGTGGGATTTCTTCGTGATCGTGTCTCATTCATTCGAGATGCTCGCGCGGCGTCGGCATCCAAGCAAACCGCCGGTCATACGCTGGGACGTCGTGGAGCGCTTCGAACGCCTTTGCGAATTCCTTGGCGCGAACACCGACCGTTTCCCGACGATCCGCTTCGCAGATCTCGATAAATTCAGCAGCATGCCTATGCCCGATGCGCCAGAGGTCAGCATTAAGGGCAAATTCCGGAATACCGTGTCACGCGTCGCAGCGCAGGCTTTCAGCCGAATTCAGACGCACTGATTGTCTTGAGTGCGCGCAATGGCTTGCGGTCTTCGCGCGATGGTGCTCAGTCGGCGATGATGAGCTCACCTGCAACGATCGGGCGTGTGCGCGGCAGTCTCCCGCGGAGTCCAGCGATGCCCATTCCGACCAGCACGCCGGCGAAGAGCGCGAGCTTTACCAGCGCGGTCTTGCGGCTTAGCGGGAGTGCCTTCCATAAAACCAGCAGCAGAGTCTGCGCAGTGGTTACGCTCCACACCGCAGTGTAAAAATATCTACGCTCGGTGCCCTCGCGCTTCGTTGAGAAACCCGCGCGAGGCAGCAAGCCTGCGACTCCGGCGATCACAACCAGCGCGCAAGCCGGCGCGTAAGCCCACTGGTAGAGCTGTTTCATGCGCCACGCGCCGGTAGTTGCCGCGATCGTCAGCGCGAGCGTGTTGATTGTTGCGAAGGTGAGAAGCGCGTTCCAAGCAAAGGTGTAGCAGACGCGGCGGTACAGCGGATTCGGCCTGTCCTCGTCGAAGCGGAGAATGTATGGGCGTGGCTCGACGCCCGGCAGTTGCCCGCGCACACCAGCCGCCCCTGTCCCTGCGAGCACGGCCATCAGCCACGCAAGGTTGGGCCATCCCACACCGCCGGCGAAGAGGCGGAAGGTCAGCGGGCCGGGCACGAGGAAGAAGACCCAGATCCAGATGGGCCAGTGTGCCAGCCGATACTGAGGTTTGTTCCATTCGCGAATTCGGCGTTCATGCGCGAATTCCACCCGGCCGCTGTATTGCATATTGGCGAGTCTCACAAACCGGTGTCGGTGGCGTCAATTGCGTGACAACCTCACCAGCACTTCAGGGCTATAATTCGGCCCATCAAAGCTGTAGGAGGCATCTGTGAAACGAATTGCCGCAGTCGCTACTTTAGCCCTCACGTTCGCTGCTGCGCCGCTCCTCGCCGAGTCATTTACCGGCGTGGTTTCCGACGCAATGTGCGCCAAGAATCCCGCGAAGGCCTCGAGCCCCGACCACGCCGCATGCGCGAAGAAGTGCATCGAAGGCGGGTCGCCCGCGGTCCTCATTGTTAATGGCAAGGTCTATCAGGTTTCCAATCCTGACATGCTGAAGGACCACGCCGGCGAAAAGGTCACCGTTGACGCTTCGGTCGACAACGGCACTATGACGATCAAATCCGTCAAGTAACTCCTCACCACGAACCCTGCTTTCCGCCGTACCACCACACCAAACCGACCGTCGCGGTCGTCTGGTGTTGTGCGTATGCGCCGGGATTGTGTGTGAGGAAGTAGGGTTGATTGCTCCAGTCGGTGCGGTACTCGAGGAACGCATCGAAGCCCTCGCCGAAGTTGTACTTGTACGTCCCCGTCCACTCCTTTAGTGCCTGCGATTTTCCGCTGAACAGACCCTGCCTGTCCGACATGTACTCGCCGCGTGTGGCGAGTGAGATCTTCGGCGTGAGCTGATATTGCACGTAGCCTACGCCTCCGTCGACATGGGACGGTGCAGCGGACTCGCCCGGCGCCGCGTTCGCCCACTCCCGCTGAATGACGTAGTCTCCTTCGCCGACGAGCGCGAGCTTCGGCGTGACCTGCCAGGTTAGGTAGTTATCGAAGATATGCAGCTTGCCGTTCGGCGCAGGAATGATCGGGGATACACACAGTCCGGGCTGCACGGGAACTGTGCAGTTATTGGCGGGTAGGGAGTCAGGGTGTTCCTGTCCGTAGTAGTAGTTACTTGTCCAGGTAATGGACTTCGTGGGGGTCAGGACAAAGCCGAACATCTCATCCTTGAATCCATTCGTCGGTTCGGATTGATCGGTGCCGTTCACGAGCCAGTAGTTCGCCTGAATCTTATCGTTGAACTTGTAACTTGTGCGGAAACCCTCGTGATAGGAGGGCAGGAAGTAGAAATAGTACGACCGCGTGTAATTCATCTGGTCCTTCGTGTAGTTTCCTTCCACACCCAGTGAGCTTACCCACTTGCCGAAATCCACATTGAGGCCGCTGCCGAGGGGTACAACGTACGTTCCGTACGCCTGGAAGATGTTCTGGTAGATCTGTGGGCGTGGCTCGTTGGCCGGATTGCCTTGCAGCGTATCGGTTGCCTGGCCGAACTGCAGGTCGAGCCGCACACCGTAGCGTCGCCCTTCGCTGACATTCGGTTGCCAGTCGAGCACTACATCGGCCTGGTTGATGCTGAAGGCATTGCTCAGCACGTCGTAGGCGCGCAGGTAGTTCACGCGGCCGGGCGGCTGGTTGAAGTTGAACTCGTAGTAGCCATCGAGCATGTAGTTCAGCGTTGCGCCGCCGGGGAGGTTTGCGGGGAGCACTGATGCCAGCGGTGATGCGGGACTCGATGTCTGCGGCGGTTGCGGTTCCGTCTGCAGTCTCACAGGCTGCACTGCGGCGGGTGGAACATTGGCGGCGACTTCTGGAGCATCGGCCCCCGCTAGGGCCGGGCCGTGGGATGCCGTGTTCGCCTCCGCCAACACGGGCGGTGCGATCGGACTTGCTGGAGCCGTGGTGTTGGCAGGCCGCCGCTCGCTTAGCTGGTGCTCGAGTCCGTCGATGCGATTCTCCAGTTGAAGCACCATCGCGCGGAGCTGTTCGATCTGCTGGGCTTCGGTCTTGTCACTCCGTTCCTTTGCCCACGCCGAGCAGGACGTCAACATCGCCAGCAGGGAGCCTGCCGCTGCCGCGCGTGTTATCCATCTGATCGCTCCCACGCGTTTCCAACTCATCCGGCGGAGATGATCTTGCATCGAAAACCTCTTTCTCGTCCTCAATCGGGGGACGCACCGCGAACTAGTCTTTCAATGGCCCCGGTTAAGAGTCCGTAATGGCTTCCATACGAATCCGTAAAGGAATCCATACGACGGAGGACGAGACCCGGGAGTGAGACTTTATGCAATATCACCGGATACTTATGCATAAGTACATTAGGAATCAATGATTTATCGGAAATTGACTCGACTGGAAGCTTGTCCCGGGAGCACACTGAAATCAGCAGCAAAATAAGGTGCCTTATGCTTCACAATCGACTTGCTGGCCCTGCGACGGGCTCCGCTCCCACCATTCCTTCCGCTACGGATCGGACCCGCTCCATTCATCTCGCGCAGCCGGGCTTGCAGCCTGCAGAGCCGCGGGTGAACCCCGACCTCATTGCCATTGTGTCGCGGCGTTGTTCGGCCTTCTTCGCGGAGGCCGCTGTTCTGGTGCTTGTGTTCGGGATTCTCGACTACCTGATGCTCAAGGGCCGGATCGAACTGCCATGGATCGTCGGCGCGCTGGTGATCTCGATCTTCCTGCTGGCGGCGTCCATCCTCATGGACCTTACTGCCCATCGGTGGATTAAGGCGCATCCCTAACAACGCCAGCGACAATCCAGCGGCCGCTGACGATGAGAGCGATTAGAGCTGCTTCTACCCGGGATAGCCAGCGTCGATCCATTGCTGGAAGAGGGCAACGCGCTCTTTCGGCCATGGTGCATCTGGCGGCATCGCCCCTGAACTGACCGCATGGAGGACGTGCTGTGCGTTCTCTGGCACGCTCATCCATGCGGCGTCGTCGAGATGAACGCCGGCTGGTGTCATGCACTCGATGTCCCCATCACGGAAGAGGGGACGGATGTCCGCTATGAAGCCGACCGCCATTACGATCTCCTTCGGCTGAAGCCGAGTGCCGGTGGGTTGTTATGGAAGGGCTGCGGCCAGCCGCTTCGCGTGCATTCCCAGCACAAGCCGCGAGATTCCGCTGAACAGGATGCCGAAACCTACGAGCGTTCCGATAACCCAGACGGCTGAATAGGGGAGATGCAGCCAGATCAACGCGGAAAGCAGCAGCGAGACGACGGCGTCGAACAGGACCCATCCGCCGCCGTGAATGCGGCGCAACCGGAACCACATGATCAGTTCGAAGATTCCTTTGATGAGCAGATAGCAACCGAGGAAGGCTGTGAGTGCGACGAGCCCGGCCAACGGATGGGCGAGCAGGAATATGCCCATGACGATGTAGGCAAGGCCGATCAGTAACTCCCAGATGAGACCGCCAGACTGCCGCAGATGCCATGACACCACCAGGTGCGCTATGCCGCCGAAGATCAGCAGCCATCCGAGCAACACGGTGACCGCAACGCCCGCGATCAGTGGGGCCACCAGTGCGAACAGTCCAAGAATGATGAGCAACACGCCGAGTGCAATCGTCCACCCGGCCGACTCCCGCCTGATCACATGCACGGGATACTGATTCGCTATATCCATGCTGTCTTCTCCTGTGGGGCCCTTGCAGTAGGGACAGCATACGCCAGCCTCAAGAATGCTGAGGCAATCGGGATGCGACGGGTTTTGTGTGGCTGGTGTCCAACTCAATGAAAGCAAGAACAGGCTGGCGCTTACGGTAGCTGCTCGCCGGCGCAATACGATTTGCCGGTTGTTCCGCTGAGTGGGATGATTGGAGGTGAAGAAGAGGAGTTAGATATGAAACTCCGAATCGCAATTTGGGCGGGTTTAGGCGCGCTTGTGGTGGTCTTTTGGAGCCTCTTCCTCCCGGCAACATCCTCAACTCCGCATGGAATTGTGTGGACGCTGGTCTATCTGACCTGTCCTGTTGCACTAGGTCGCCATCACCCTCAAAGTTTCTACTTTGTCCTTCTGGTGAACGCTGTTACCTACGCGATTGCTGGTACGGTCGTGGAAATTGTGCGGCGAGCTTATAGACACCAATTCCTGAAACAGCGGGCCGCCGCTTGATTTTTCGAGCGAGCCGTCTACTGTCTCTTATGGGAGTTGCTCGTGCGAAAAACAGCGGGGAGGTAAGCCTCCCCGCGCTGTGTCTACTGAAAACTCAGTAGACGGTCGAAGAATCCTCGGTAGCGCCGGATGGCCTGGCGAAGGTCCTCGGTAGATGCTTCGCCGTCGCGGTCCCACTGCTTCTCGAGTTTTGCGCGCTCGTCGGCGAAGAGCTCTGCGATGCGCTTCACTGCGGCTGCGACCAACGCATCGGCCTCTTCGACCGCTTTTCTGGGCTCATCTACGAACAGGCCCTGCGCCTTGTCCCAGCGCGAGCGCAGATCGGTCAGTTCATTTTCAGGAAAGAGAGGAGCGCGCCAATCGCCATTGGCGGCGGCATTTGTCTCCACCGGTAGAACAATGGTCTCCTTCCGCAGGTCAGGGAAGTCCGGTTCGCGGCCTGCATCCGTGGTTGCGTTCGAAATCTGCGCCGGCCGCGGAGAGTTTGCGATGTCGGCTGTTGTGAGGCGTTCGTCTGTAAGTGTCTGACCCATGGAAGACTCCCGTAAGGAATTCATGCGAAGGGCGGTCAGCTCGTCTCGTCACCGTCGATCCGCACCTTGAAATGAGATGCGTCATTGGGCAGGTCATCTGTTACCCATTTGCAATCTGCCCTGTGCAGATCTCACCCCACTCTGATAGCCTTCCCGCGTAGTCAAGACTTCACCCGGAGGTTTTCGCTATGGGTCACGGCATTATTGCGTGGATCATCATTGGTCTTATCGCGGGCTGGATCACAGGAAAGCTGATGAAGGGCGGTGGCTACGGTGCGCTGATGGATATCATCGTCGGCATAGTCGGCGCACTTATCGGGGGATTCATCGCCGAACATATTGGCTTTGGCGGCGCTCATGGGTTCATCATGACCATTATTATTGCCGTGATCGGCGCGGTCATCCTGACATTGATCCTTCGACTTATTACAGGAAACAGATCCTCCAATCTGTAGCTGTAGGGCGGCCGGGCGCTGTTTTGTGCCGGCCTCACTGCAGTTCCATCTCCTTCCACCTGAAAGCCTTTAGCAGAGGTGTGCGCATTTCTGTGTGCGTGCGTGCCACGCGCTGCGCCCCATCCTGCATCGAAGAGTGACTGGAGGGATAAAAGGTCCATGGATCCCAAAGTTCTTGTAGCCATCGTCGTAGTACTGGCCATCATTGTGATAGCGGCTGTTGTGATCGCCCGTCGCCGACAAAGGTCCACACATCTCAAACAACAATTCGGGCCGGAGTATGAACGAACGCTCCAGCAGCATGGTGACGCCGCAAAGGCAGAGGCTGTGCTGGCCGAGCGCGAAGCCCGCGTTCACAAGCTCACGATTCGCGACCTGCCCGCGACCGAGCGCGCAGCCTACGCCGACGAGTGGGCAGCGGTGCAGCGCCGCTTTGTCGACGACCCCTCGATGGCTGTCAGCGAGGCCGATCGTCTCGTCAACCGCGTGATGAACTCGCGCGGATACCCGATGGCAGACTTCGACCAGCGTGCTGACGATGTCTCGGTCAACTATCCGGTCGTCGTCCAGAACTACCGCTCGGCGCGTGACATCGTCGTTCGCCACAGCGGCGGTCGCGCCTCGACTGAGGATCTCCGCCAGGCAATGGTCTACTACCGCTCGCTCTTTGATGAACTGCTGGGAACGCCTGCGGTGGCTGACCCTGCGCTGCTTCGGCGCGCCTCGTAACCACTTACGCAACCTCAACCCTGAGCCGATCCTGCCGATAAGGGGGATCGGCTTACCTATTCTGGTTGTTGAAATCCCCATTTAAATGGGGAAATCTGGTCTGTGCGGGTGCCGCGGCACGACGTTCGCGGCGTTTTACCGTCTTATTCTCTAAGGAAACAAGGAGAAGGATTGCGTCTTCGAAATCTCGTATTGAACCTGGCCGCTGCTACTGCGCTCATCGCGGCGAACGCCCACGCCCAGAGCTCTCAGCCGACAGCGAGCAAGCTGTTCGAGATCTCGACCTTTGGTGGAATCAACGGAACCTACACCGGACTGAGCGGCGGCAAGAACCTCGGCATCACCGCGGGTGTCGACGTCGGCATCCGCTCTTATTACGGCTTTCGCCCGTTCCTTGAGGGGCGTGGAACTTATCCGATCGACGGTGGCGAGATTGACGCGCAGAGGAGCGCACTCGGCGGTATTCGTGTCGAACGCCGTTTTCTCCCCAGCTTGCGCGTGTACGGAGACTTCCTCCTGGGGCGCGGTCAGATCGACTATCAACGTGGCGGCTATCCCGCGCCGGGTGGCGAGTTCCTGATTCTTCAGAGTACGGGGAATGTCTTTTCGCCCGGAGTTGGAGCGGAGTACCGCTTGACTGACCATCTCAGCGGACTTGTCGACGTGCAGTTTCAACACTGGGACACGCCCGCGACACCATCCGGCAGCATCTGGGCCACGCCCATCTTGTTTGGCGCACGCTACCGCTTCAACTTCAACCGGCACGGATACCCCGCAGCGCCATGAGTCAATAGCGGTCGATGATCTGGGGATGGCGGCGCAGCCACCAGCAGGCGCTGTTACCGCCCTGCGGGAAGAGGGACCGGCTGCACGCGGCGATGTCAGTGCCCTCCGGGTAGTACTCCTCCTTGTTGCCCTTGAGTTCGGCGACGGTGAAGCGGCTGACCTGCACCGATCCGATGCCGCCGCCGAAGAGGGTTTGCACCTTCCACACAAGCCAGTCTGCAGGGTAGATCAACAGGGCGATCGCGAAGATCGCAACGGCGCCGCGCACGAGCCAGCGAATGATGCGTCTCTCGCGAGCTTCACTCATGGCTAAGGGTTTCGATCATGGCTAGAGGTTGAAGAGCTCGCGCAGCCTTCGTGTCTGCGAGCGGCTCACGGGGATTTCAGTGTTCTTGCGGTCGTCCATGCGCAGCTGGTAGCTGGACTTGAACCATGGCACAACCTCGCGGATGTGCTCGATGTTGACAACGTAGGAGCGGTGTGCGCGCCAGAACTGATCCGGGTTCAACTGGTCCATCAACTCCTCGAGCGTGCGTACATTGGACTCGCCTTCGAGCGTCTTTGTGACGACCGTGATTCGGCCTTCGTCGATGGAAGCGAAGCAGACATCCCGCTGGTCGACGAGCAGCAAACGGCTCTGCGCCTTCAGGACGACCTTGCCGGAACGCCGCGATTCGCCTGTCTCGTCCTCCGGCCGCGCCGTATGCGACACTCGATCGCCGATAGCTGCAGCCTGCTCCTCGACCATGCGTAATAGCGCGTCGAGCTTTGCCTCGGCTGCATCCCACAGGCGATTCCGTGCCGCGCCCCGGTCCTTGCGGTGATGGACTACAGTCGCGTGATGGCCGGACTTTGCGTGGGAATGCGTGGGCTCCGCCGGCGGAGCTTCGTAAGGCTCCACGATAGCTTCGCGTCCTTCTCCGGCTGCACGTGCGCGGACCTTTTCAAGCGTCTTTACGACACGCTTACTGTCGAATGGCTTCAGCAGGTAGTCAACCGCGTTTACTTCGAATGCCTTGACCGCGTACTGGTCGAACGCCGTAGCGAAGACGACCTGTGGCAGCCGCGCCTTGCGGTCGAGCGCCATTAGCTTCTTGAGCACCGCAAAGCCGTCCAGTCCGGGCATGCGCACGTCAAGGAAGACTACGTCCGGTTTGTGCGTGCGGATAAGTTCGACGGCCTCGATGCCGTTTGATCCTTGCGCGAGAACCTGCACGTCCCCATCCCGGTCGAGAAGGTATTGCAACTCCTGGCGTGCGAGCGGTTCATCGTCGATGATCAGCGCTGTAAGGGGCATGAGGAACAGACAGTAGAGATTAGACACCAGCACACGCGCAAGGCGCGCACTCATCCACTGTCAGGCTTCTACTTAGTCTACGGTCTTGTTTAGTCGCTGTAGGCGCGCAGTCGCGCAGGCGCTCCGTCCTGCGCGAGGTCGTGTCCGCACTGGGTGCAGAAGACGTCGGTGATCTTCACGCCGCGATGGCAGCGTCCGCACACCGGAGCCAGCTGAAACTGGCATTGCGGGCAGAAGTTGTAGCTGGCGGTCAACGTCGTCGAGCAGTTCGGGCAGCGCGAGAGAATCGGCTGCCGAAGCATGAAGTAGACCACCGCGCCGATTCCGCCCGGAAGCACGACGCATACGAGCATCCACAGCCCCGGGGACATGCCGCGGCGCTTCGAATCACGGCTCACATACCCCAACAGCAGTACATAGCTGGCCACCAGCGCGCCCCACGTGTAGCCCATCATCACGCGCATGGGCAACATCTCATGGCGATGGTGTGGAAGCACGCCGTGGAAGAGGTACTGCATCGCGACGAAGAGGATGACGGCCAGCACTATCGACCAGCGCGGAATCATCCGCAGCTCGTCGTCACCCGCCGAGGCTGCCTCTGTCTGAGGAGATGTGGACCAGGGCATCACCGGGTCACCTCACCATTTGCGCGACTGCGGCCGCGGCGGATCCAGACAAAACCGAGCAGGAAGGCCGTCACAGGCAGCGACCACAGCATCAGAATCATCATCTGGTCGCTGGCATCGGGGATGCCGGTCGGCGTGATGTCATAGCCGTCCATCATGCCCCAGACGGCATAGCAGATGATGAGCAGCAGGCTGGAGCAGATGATGACCGGAACCCACAGGCTGCGTTTGCGCGACCGATGCTCGCGCATGGTCAGTGCCTGCTCGCGAACCACGCGATGCGTGCGGTTGACCACCTGGGCGCGTGCGGCGCCATGCAGGCGCGAGGCCTGCAGCAGATCCTGCGGATCGTTTGGCAGAGCGTTCACGAACGCACCTCCGAACGACGAACATGATGATGATGATCTTCGCCATTGTGTTGTCCGCGCAGTTGTTGAAGGCGTGGCTTCAACGACGCAAGACCACGATAGAGGCGCGATTTCACGGTCGAGAGCGGGGCGCGCGTGATGGCAGCAATCTCTTCGAGCGAGAGCTCTTCATGGAAGCGCAGCGTGAGGACTTCGCGATAGCTCGGCTCGAGCGTGAGCATGACGGTGGCGAGCTCGGCGGCATCCTCGCGGCACCGGAACTGTTCGAGGGGCGATGGTCCATCCTGTGCAATCTCAAAAGGGCGCTCGTCCTCGCCACCCTCACGCATCTCGTCGAGCGATGCCATGGTGCGTTTGCGCGAGAGGTCGATCACGAGGTTGCGTGCAATGGTGAAGATCCAGGTGTCGAACCGCGCCTTGCCGTTGTACTGCGATCCGCGCTTGAGCACACGAATCCAGACCTCCTGGAAGAGGTCCTCGGCCACCTCGCGCTTATTTGTCAGGAACATGAGGTAGCGCATCAGCCGATGCTGATAGGTCTCGATGAGATGGTCGAGCAGTTCGGGGTCCTGCCGCTTCAGGCCGCGAGCTATCGCAGCGTTCTCACGCTCAATCTGCCTGACGGCTTCGGCGGTTAGTGTGACGGCGTTCTTCACTTTGTACAAAGACGCGAATCCGGCGCAAAAAGTCGCGTTGAGCCCGAGGAATCAACTTCCTATCCTCCTTAGGATACCCTGCCTCGCAAGGCGAGGAAAGTGGTTTTTCGCGCGAATCCGCGTCCCGCCTCACCCCCCCCGTACACTGGAGGGATGGAGGTTCTCTACGGTCTGCACCCGGTGGAGGAGGCGCTGCGCGCCCGCCCCGAGGCTATTGACCACATCTCGGTCGCCCGTGAGCGCGAAGACCGCCGCGATCCCCGGCTGAGCCGGCTGCTGGAACTCGCCCGAACTGCCCGCGTCCGGGTGGCCTCCGAACCCCGCGAGCAGTTGGTCCGGCACGTCCGGACGGAGATGCACCAGGGCGTCGTTGCGTTCCTGCACGAGCGCCGGCTGCTGGAGCTTGAAGACCTGCTGGGAGCCCCGCCGGACCCCTCGGGACGACGGTTTTTTCTGGCGCTCGACGGAGTGGAGGACCCGCACAACCTGGGCGCTCTCCTGCGCTCGGCCGACGGCGCGGGCGTCACGGGGGTTCTTCTGCCGGAGCGGCGGTCGGCCCCGCTGAGCGCTGTCGTCGCGAAGAGCTCGGCCGGAGCCTCGGAGCACGTGCGCATCGCCCGGGTAACGAACCTGACGCGCGCGTTGGAGCAAATGAAGAAGCACCACATCTGGATCGTTGGCCTGGACGAGCGCGGCACACCGGACTATACAGGCTTCGATCTACGCCGGGACTGCTGCCTGGTGCTTGGCCGCGAGGGTGCCGGGCTTCATGACCTGGTCAAGCGCACCTGCGACTTCCTGCTGCGCATTCCGATGGCCGGCAGCGTCAGCTCGCTGAATGTGTCGGTTGCCGGGGCGGTCGTGATGTATGAGGCAATGCGGCAGAGGCGAGCTGGTGCCGTTCCGGCGTCCGCGGAGTCCAAGCCGCAGAGGCCCCGCAAAGGTTTGGGATCGTGAATTTGTTTCATCGCAGTGTCTCTGGCGCAGTGCTTCTTGCATGTGCGTGCGTCTTTGTTTCGGAACTCTCCGCGCAGAGCTCCGCACCGGCGTCGCAGGCGCAAACACCCACAACGGCCCCGCAGCGACCTGAGCCCGCAACGCCCCACGGCAAGGTGCTTTACCAGAGCCACGGGGATGCTCCCGCAACGCCCGATCAGCAGCCGCCGCAGCCTGTCGACGCTGAAAAACAGGCTCCGCCGAGCGCAACGGCCGCAGCTCACAGACGCCGACCGCGCGGCCATTCGCATCACTCGCTACGATCTGGACGTCCGCATCGTACCGACGGCTTCGCAGCTCACCGGCCGCGCACGGCTGACGCTGCGCAACGCTAGCGCGAATCCACTGCCCCGCATCGCTCTGCAGATCTCATCGACGCTCATATGGGAGAGCGCGTCGGTGCAGGGAAGCGCGCTTCCTCTCGCACAACATCTGCTCGATACCGACGCCGACCACACGGGCCGCGCGCGCGAGCTGATCCTCACGCTGCCGAGGCCGCTTGCGCCGGGCGAGAGTCTGACGCTCGACGCCTTCTACTCGGGCACCATCGCGGCGAACGGCGAACGGCTTGAGCGCCTGGGCGCGCCGGCTTCCCAGGCGCTCGAGACCGACTGGGATGCAATCACTTCCGAATGGGATCGCGCTACGCGGCTTCGGGAACGTGCTGTGGTTCCCGGTCGCCGCGCCGCAACTCTTCCTGCAGGACGGCACGCTCGTTCCGGCGGTCGGTCGCGAGCGCCTGGAGCACGCGGCTACGCTCGTGAGTCTGCGGCTGAGCGTTGAGTTCAGTGGCGAGGCCCCGGCTGCTGCGTATTTCTGCGGCCGCCGCCAGCCGTTCGCCGCACTGCATGACAACTCCGATGCCCCAATCGCCTTCGGCAGCGGCGTCGCAACGGCGACGTTCCCTGCAGAACCTATCGGCGCGCGCCCGCTGAGCCTCTTCGTCATCGCGCAGCCGGAGAGCATGATCGCACCGCTGCCTGCTCCGTCGTCCGCGCAAGGCAGGTCCGGCGCGAGTGGGCCGCCGATGCTTGCGGTCGAGAGCACTGATGATCGCGAGCTTCCTCTTCTCGCCCAGTCCGCCGAACGAGTGGCTCCGTTGATGCAGCAGTGGTTTGGGCCGCATCCGCTTACAGCTCTCACAGTTATCGATCACGCAGGCGAGCCGTTCGAGGATGGCCCTCTGCTCGTCGCTCCGGTCGGCACGCTCGCGGCGTCGACGTCTGCTCCGTTGCTTGCGCACAGCCTCACACATGCCTGGGTGCAGACAGGTCAGCCGTGGATGGACGAGGGTCTCGCCGAGTTCATGTCACTGCTCTGGATCGAGCGCGAGAAGGGACGCGATGCCGCGGTCGCACAGCTTGACGCCCTCATGCAGCCCGTTGCGGCCGCGGAGACGCTGAGTGACGCTGCGGCCAATGCCAACCCAGCTGATAACGCGAGTTCTTCCAGTAGCGAGAGCAGCGTCGTTGGCCAGCCACTGATCGCGGCCTATGACGAGCTCTTCTTCCGGCGCAAGGCCGCGGCCGTCTGGTGGATGCTGCGCGACATCGCCGGCGAGCAGCCGCTTCAACTCGCAGTGAGCGCGTGGCGTAGCCAGAAGCCGAGCAACGACTCCGCCGAGGCACAGGCGCAAGCCTTCGAGGCGTTGCTTGAGAAGACCAGCGGTAAGGACCTCGCGTGGTTCTTCAACGACTGGGTGCTGCACGATCGCGGGTTGCCCTCGCTCAGCATCGTCGACGTTACTCCGCGCGAGCTGCCTGCGGGCACGGGCCACGGCAAAAGCTGGCTTGTCGCGGTTACCGTGCACAATGCGGGGGCCGCGGCAGCCGAGGTTCCACTGGTCATTCGCTCGGGCACCTTCAGCACCACGAAGCGGATTCGCACTCCCGGACTCTCCAACACAACCGAGCGCGTGGTCGTGGAAAGCGCGCCGACTGAAGTGGTCCTGAACGACGGAAGCACACCGGAGGCTGGGCCGAGCACGCACACGCGCACCGTCGTCCTCCATCAGGACTGAGCGCTACTTGCGCAACCGCACATTCCGCCGCGTGGGATGCCGTGGCACAGGAACAGGAGCGGTGCACGCCTGTCCGCCACTCAGCACTCGCGTGCACGAGAGCGCCACGGGACGGATTGCGTCTGCTGCGCTCGATCCCCTGGCCTGTATCAAGCCGGTATCGTCAGCAAGCTGCGGCAACGCGTGCATAACGCTGGCAAGCTGCGCAGCGCTCGCCTCGCCCGCGAGCGTGAAGCTGTAGCCCGTTGGCGAAGCCTGCCCACTGAGCATCAGCTCTGCGCCAGGCCCAGGCGAACAGGCGTGGGTTTGAGTGTCGCGCTCCAGCTTTCGCCCACTGAATCCAGCGTTGCCTCAAACTGCTGTTGCGGCGAGGTCGTAGTCGTAGAGCCTTTCACCGGTAGCGGTTCGCCGTTCGCGCGGCGCGCGGGAACGGGCATCGTCAGGGCAACAGTTCCGTTCCAGTCGTTCAGAGGCGTTTGCGCAACATGCACGAGGTCGGCATCGACCGTACCCTGCACGTTCGGCTCGGGTGGAATGCGCGCGGAGAAGAGTCGCATCCAACCGAAGACCCACTCCAGCGGAAGTTTCTGCGCCCGCAAGGTCGCCTGCGCCGCTCGCGGTGCGGTCAGGTCCATCTGCGGAACTGCAAGCTCGACGGGCTCCGCGTCTTCGATCGGCATGGTGCACGCCAGATTTGTCAGTTGAACTGCCGGCAGATCAGCATTGCTCGCGCAGCTTATGGATTCGTCGGGCGACCGGGCAGGCACAAAGTCCGCCCGCCGCAGGTTGACGAGCGTCGTCTTCGTCTTCAGGGTGGCGGAGCCCAGCGGACCCTGCAACCAGGCGTCGGCATGTAACGTGCCGCGCCAGCCTCGGTCATCGCCGGAGACCAGCTTGCTAGCCTCGCCCAACGGCGCGTCGTACCAGCTCGCGTGCAGATCGACGGGCACATCCTGCATGCGCGCTGCGCGCTGTAGTGACCCCTCTATCCGCACCGTGCCCGGGTCGCCGATGTTCGAGTCGGTACGGGACGGCTTGCCTTCCAGGCGTAGGCGCCACACCTGCGGCGAGGGCAACCACAGTGCGAAATCGGCATCGGTAAGCGAAAATGGCATCTTCTCCTGACCGAGCTTCAGGTTGATGCGGCCGCCCGTCGCCTCGATGTACGGAAAACGCGGAGCGGAGCTGGGGCGCCGCTGCGCAGTAGGTGCGGTGTCCACGTGTGAGGCGTGCAGCAATACGTTTTCAAGGTTCCACCGGCCGGCCGCGTTGCGCACAAGGTTGACGCTTGGATCTTCGAACTTCACGCTCGAGAACTCCACGCGCTGTTGCCAAAGCGAGCTGAGACGCAGCGTAGCGATCACCTCATTCGCGCGGATGGTCGGCTCGTTGCCGAAGGCAGGATCTTCACTCACGACAAAATTCTGAAATGTGAATCCGGGCACCGGCAACAGATGCAGCGTCACATTGTCGAGATGCACAGGCCGCCCCAGGCTCTCGCTCATGCTCGTCACGATGCGGCGTTGATAGCGGCTCACATTCAGCAACGGCGGTGTGATGACAAGCAACAACAGAACCAGGATGAGCGCGAGCGCCATCGTCACGCTCCGACGGTGTCGGCTGCGCCCCGCGGTGATCTGCTCGCTTGAATCCATCCGATCTCTAATCTGCAGTTCAATCATGTGACGTAGCTTCGCGCATGCGACGCAGCTTCGCTGCGCGGTCCACACGGCATGCATGCTCATTCAACCGCTAACGAACGATGTGGAAGGTCCGGCTCCAGCGTGTTCCGCCGAAGAAGTGCGTCACGATGTGCACCATGAAGCTCAGCCGATCGCTCAGGCTGGTCTTGTCCTCCTGGTCCGCCGGCGTCTGGAACGACCAGTAGACAAACATCGGGCGCCCCATGATGTTCTCCATCGGAACGAAGCCCCAGTAGCGGCTGTCGAGGCTCTCGGTGCGGTTGTCGCCCATCGCAAACACCCTATCTGGAGGCACCACGATATCGTCCCCCTGGATATGCGTCGGCAAGTCCTCGCGCCACAGTTCGGTTAGCTGTTGATCGGGTCCTGGTGTGATGGCCGGGAAGTCGTCGCGATACGGCTGGTATGCGTCCTCGAAGTTGCCGTCCTCCGTTGGCATGCCAGCGTAAGGCTCATTCTGCGCGACGCCGTTCACGTAAACCACGCCGTGCCGCAGATGGATGTGGTCGCCCGGAATACCAATCGCGCGCTTCACCAGGATGAGGTCCGGCGTCTCCGGATTCGGTTTCAGGAAGACGATGATGTCGCCGCGCTTCACCGGACGATAGTGCACAAACGGCGCCCAGGAGGTCGGCGGAGCGAGGGTGATGCGGTCCACCAGAACGTGATCGCCAATCAACAGCGTCTTCTCCATCGATCCCGAGGGGATGACGAAGTTCTGGAAGATGAAGCCCATGATGAAGAGACCGACGACCAGGACCGAGCAGATGGACGCGAGTGCCTCGAGCGGTGTCTCTTTGATCTCGGCATCCGCCGGGCGCCCGGCAGCGGCATTCGCGCTGACTACGGCGACCTCGCTGCGGTCGGCCGAGGCGCCCGGCTCAGCTCCACTCTCTGCAAGTCTGCTCAAGATGATCGCTCTCCTGCCACGGAAAATGTGGCTCTGCCAGTGTACCTTGCGCTGTCCTCAGGAGCTTCGTTACCGCAGTACGTGGAAGCTCAGCGCTGTCCGCAGCCGGTCCCGCAGCGTCGGCGGAGCGCCATCGTCGTCCGTCGGAATAATCGAGAAGTACACCACAAACGGTCGGCCTACAACGTCGCGCTCCGGCACAAACCCCCAGTAACGGCTGTCCTCGCTGTCGTTGCGGTTGTCGCCCAGCACGAACAGTTGCCCCTTCGGAACAGTCACCTCGCCGTCGACAACGCTGCGCCGCAGCCGCATCCACCAATTCGGATCGAGGCTCGGGTCTGTCTGCCGCAGCGACGGGAAGTTGTCGCGGAAGTCATCTACTGCCGCGGGCGAGTAAAACGCGTACGGTTCCTCCACCGGCTGCTCGTTGATCCACACACGCCCATGCTTCAGCCGCACGCGATCGCCCGCCACCGCCACCACACGCTTCACCAGGTGCATCGAGGGATCCACCGGATAGTGAAAGACGACCAGATCGCCGCGATGAATGTTCGACGGGGGCAGCATCCATGAGAGCGTTCCCTCCGGCTCATACGACTGCTTGTCGACCATCAGGAAGTCACCCACGCGCAGCGTCGGCACCATCGACTCCGATGGAATCCGGAACGGTTGCAGGATGAACGTCAGCGCAAACAGCGCAACCACGAGGAACTCAAGCAGCGAACGAAAGGTTGCCAGCACGCCGTGTTGTGCCTTCGACGCCGGCCTCAGGTGTGCCGCACAAATCTGCTCAGGCTGGGCAACATTGAAACGTTCCAGACGTGTCGCATCTGCCGGAATGGAGACGTGCGGCATCATGCGGCGTCCTCGTTTCTTCCTGCGCTTGACTCCAGCGGCTGCTGTTCCTTCCAGTGCTTCAGCGCGAGTTCGGCGGCCTTCTGCTGCGCCTCTTTCTTGCTCGCGCCCTCGGCCGAGGCCAGTACCGAGATCGCGCCCTCGGGGGCTTCGATGCGCGCCTCCACCTTGAAACGCCGCTGATGAGCCGGCCCCGTCTGCTCGATGTCCGCATAGCGCAGACGCCCCACGCCCCGAGCCTGCACGCGCTCCTGCAGCAGCGTCTTGGCATCGCGTAACGCGCCGCGGCCACCGTCGCTCTTGAGTGCCGCCTGCAGCATCGCGAGTTCAGGCTTCACGAGTTTTCGATCCACCAGACGCTGCACTTCGCGAAACCCGTCCTTGCCCGCGGCATTGGCGTCGAGATAGATCGCCGCCATCACTGCCTCGGCGGCATTGGCCATTAGCGCGGGCTTGCGCCGTGCACCATTCTGCTCCGCGCTGCGGCCGACAAGAAGATGCTCATCGAGCCCCAGCTCAACCCCAAGCGTAGCCATACGCTGGCGGCTCACCAGGCTCGCGCGCATTCGCGTAAGCTCGCCCTCGCTGCGATCGGGAAATTGCTGGTAGAGCAACTCCGTCACCGCGAGCCCGAGTACAGCATCCCCCACGAACTCCAGTTGCTCGTTGTCTGTTCCGGGAGTGTTCTTGGTCTCGTGCGCGGTAACGTCGCCGGGGTCGGACCGCGCCTCGTAGGGGTGGGAGCGATGCGTAAGCGCCAACTGCAGCAGAGAGGGTTTCGCGAACTTGTAATCCAGCGTCTGCTCGAGCGCTGAGTGCGGCCCGTTCGCCCGGGCGGCAGACGGACGCCCGCGCTTCACCGCGCTGGACTGGACTGCCGGCGATTTGCTCCGCTCGGTCCCCATAGCCTGCTGCTCCAGTCTACCCGGCTGTGATGGGGGATGCTGCTCCAACGAAGGTGGGCGAACCCTCCCCCGAACCTACTTGGGCGCGTCCGGCTTGTAGGCCTCTTTCTGGGCTTTTCCGGTTGGATCGAAGTTTGTGTCGTCCGTCTGGGCAGGCGGCTGCTCCCGCTTGGGCAGCGCGAAGGGCTTCTTCAGCCCGGATTCGGCTGCCTGGCGCGTGTCCGGCCGCCCGTCCCGAACCTCCAGCGCTGCCTGGTACTCCGCGACCGCATGCTGCCGGTCAGGAGTCTCCATGGTGTCGTACAGCCGGCCCAGGTAGATGTGGCTCCAGGCCAGCGTCCGCGGGTCTTTGGTCAGGTTCAGGGTCTTCTCAAACCCGTCTTTCGCGTCCTGCGCGTGACCCTGCATCAGGTCCACCCGAGCCAGCAGGTACTGTGCCTCGCCGTGGTCGGCCTTCGGATCCTGCATCGCCTTGTCCGCCAGGTCGGTCGCGTCAGCGACGTTCCCTCTCGCCAGATCCAGCTCCGCCAGTTCCAGCCCCTCGAGCGTGTGCGGGCGCACAGTGCCCCGGCTCAGTGGATCCGCCGGCGCATCCTTCACAAAGGCGACCTGTTCCGCATGCCTGCGCTCACGGTCAACGTCCATGCCGTAGATCATCGGCGCAATCTCATCGCGCAGACCGTCACCGTTATGCTCCATCACTCCGAGCGTCTGGTAGAAGTACCCGGTCAGCACCCATCCCTGCGACTCGTCGACATCCACCAGATGCTGCCGAGCCACTGCGTTCGCGCGGTCGTAGATCGCCTTTCGAGAGTCGTACTGCTCCGTATCCGCGCGGCCCACGGCGCCTCTGGGTTTCTGTGGTGCAGGCGAGTCGATGACATACATCCGCGCCTCGATCGCCTTGATCAGGCACTCGGTAATCAGGGCGACTGCATCACTCTTGTAGGTAAACTCGATCGGCGCATCCTGCACGCCGCGCAGCACCGGCTGAATGCGTTCCATCGCCTGGCCGCGGCTGTACACCATCGGCTCGACCACATAGTGCAGGTAGATGTGCCGAATCTCATTCATCCGTACCGGATCGCCCGCGCTGTTGTCCGGTGACATCACGATGATGTAGTCCGAGCCGTAGATGCGCGCGTTCGTCAGCGCCGGCGACAGCATCGGCTCCAGCAGCACCAGGAAGCGCCGCCCATCGTAGCTCGAGACCGGCTGGTGCAAATAGATGTTCGTGCCCAGGATCATCTTCACCATTGGGTCATGCACACGCGCCGTCAGCGCCTCATACTCCGCGCGATGATGAATCCAGATGAAGTGCAACTGAACCTGCTCGGCGAAGCTCCGCAGCAGGGGCAGAATATTCACCACTTGCGCGGCCTGCGGCGGCAGCTCCGTCTCGTCTACGTTCGGCGTCAGCTCCGGCGCGGGCGAGAGGTAAAGCGCCAGCGACACGTATTGACCTACAGCGAGCCCTGAATTCGTCAGCTGATGCAGCGCGATGTAGTCGCACAGCGCATCGCGGCTCTTGCGCGCGTCCTCTGACTGCTGCAGGGCTGCGTTCATGTCCGCGCGCACCTCGGCCCGCACAGGCGCCGAGCGATCCAGGTCTGCATCGTAGCCACAGGCGTTCAGCGCCGCAGCCATCTGGAACAACGGCTCACTCGTCTCGAGCGTCACCGCAGCTCCGCCCGGCTCAATCTGAGCCGCACGCGGACGGGCCGTCGGATTCGGGTTGTCCACCGCCCGTTGTCCCGGAGGCGCCGAGGATGAGGAAGAGGAACTCTGCGCTCCCGCGCCAGGGCACAGCAGCCCCAGGCTGAGAGCAAATGCACAGGCTGGTTGGAGAAGAAACTTCAAGAGGGGTACCGTACTGGTTCGACGCACCCGCTTAGTCTATGGAAGCCGCATAACGCCCGGCAAACCGTCTGGCTATCCGCGTACAGACACGCCCATGTACGTCAGCATCACGTGCCCATCCACCGGCACGCCGAAGACAGTCGCGGGCTTGAACACGCTGGTCAGCAGGTTCTGCTCCACCTGCCTCCGCACGGCTGAATCGCTCGGTCCATCGAGGATGGTGTAGTCGTACACGCGGCCGCGCGTATCCACCTTCGCATCAATCAGAACCGGGACGTCGCGCCCCGTCTCCACTGCCGTCGGGGGCACCTGCGAGTACAGGTAGTGCGGCGCAATGAGGTGCGCCAGGCCATCGTCGTTGGCCTGCACCTCAACGCCGGGACCAAACAGCCGGAACAGACCCGCCAGCAGCAGCACCGCTGCCACCATTCCACCGGCGGTCTGTACAGCCAGCGGCGCTACCGAGGTCCGCCAGATCAGCGCAATCCTCTCAAAAAGAGGAAGATGCGTCCCGTGGTCGCGTTCGATATCGAGCGCCACACGCAGCCATTCCTGCAACCGGGCGGGCGGCTTCGCCGGTCCCAGATCCCCCAGTGCCGTTTGCATCGCGCGCCATGCATCAAACTCCGCCGAGCAAGGCGCGCAGCCTGCCAGATGATCCGCAATCTGCCCCATCTCGACGCCGCTCAGCGCGCCATCCAGATACGAAGAAAACGCAGCCTGAGCGGCCAGACACTCGCTCCCCGCCTCGATCGGTCCAGCCTGCATCTGTTCGATTTCCGATTGCTGCGTGTTCATCAGATCACCGTTTCCAGTGTACCGGTTAACCCCGAGGACCCCGATTGAGTCGTGTGTTCCAACTCTTTATTTTTCAAGCATTCACGAAGCGCCGCCCGCCCCCGCGTCAGTCGGCTCTTCACGGTGCCAAGGTTCACATTGAGAATCTCAGCAATCTCTTCATAGCCAAAGCCCTCGATCTCCCGCAATACAACTACCTCGCGATAGGCATCGGGCAGCAGCCGCAATGCGGCTTCAACTCTTTGGCGGGTCTCGGTCCGCATGGCCTGTTCAAACGGCGACGCATCCTCAGTCGCCAGCGTCTCTGCCAGGCACGTGCACTCGCCCTCTTCGTTTTCCACCGGTGCGTCGATGGCTAACTCCTGCCTCTTGTGCCGGTTCCACCAGCGCCGCTGGTTGCTGGTCTCATGAAGCGCGATCCGATAGATCCAGGTCCGCAGGCTGGCATCACCGTGAAAGCCCGAGATGCTGCGGAAGACCTTGACGAAGACCTCCTGGGTCACGTCCGCGGCCTCCGACGGGTCGCGCAAGCTGCGCGCAATCAGCGAGTAGATCGGCTGGCTGTACTGAGCGATGAGTAAAGCGAAGGCCTGTTCTGACCCGCTTTTCAGATCGCGCACGAGCTCCTGCTCTTCCGCACGGAGTCCGATCGCGCCTGCCAGATCGCTCATTGCCGCCTCAGCTCGCATGGGAACCCCCATTCCGAGTGCCCTTTAAACTCAGTTCTCCAGCGGTACCGCTGTCCAGAGACCTTTGGTTTAGACGACCGTGCCAACCCTCGCGTTCGGGTTTGCGCCTCTCTTTTTGAGCGGGAGGGGAACTGCGCCGCCGGCGGCAGAGTGCTCGCCCACTCTGCCGATATAGACACCGCGCTATCTCCTTTTGTTCCTCAGGCTTTTGGGCAGCACCAGCCGAGTCGATCAGCACCCGTGGTGCCGCCGATGCATCTCGAGAACCTCGCGCAGCGCATCCAGCCGGGTCGCCAGCAGCTCATGACTGTGCTGCGTGTGGCGGAACACTCCAACCGACTGGTCTTCTTTGCCCCAATCGGCGCTCGCCTGTACGCCCTCATGAGCATTCGCTGCGATAGCTTCCACGCACTGATGAATCATCTGCTCCAGCTCTTGACATTCTTTGCAGAGCAGTTGCCCTTGCATGCGCAGCATCCTCTCACTTTTATGCGGCGCGAACAACGCTGCTCGTTTGACTTGAGGCAGAGTACCGGGCGAAAATGCTTACAGTCCTCAAGAGTGGGCCTGTGGCGCAGCTGGGAGCGCGCTTCCATGGCATGGAAGAGGTCATCGGTTCGATCCCGATCAGGTCCACCAACTTTCCTCACATCCCAATCGATCTGACCTGTTGCCACGGCTGCGTCTATCGGCTTGCGCTACGAGGTCTGCCCCTCCGCGCACGATCAGGCTGCAACTGACGATGCTGCAACATTTGCCAGTGGAGTGGCGACATTCTTGAGCCTAGCGTTCTTGATGACAACACTGGCCTTCTGCAGCTTCTGATTACCCCAGTTGGGAGGGGAGTATGGCAATCGCCAAGATGGAACGCGTCCCAAAGTTTGATCTGGACCGGAAGGCCGTCCCCTGGGAAGAGCGTCGCGCTGAGGGGAAAAGCCTGCGTAAAGCCATACCGCGCGAATCCCACGCCGAATGGTCTCCGCCCAAAAATCGGCCGAACCCGGTCGAAACGGTGATGGCAAGCAACAAGGGACGCCAGAAGAACCTGATACCGCTGCGCATGGGCCGAATGGCCGCGTCTCCATTCGCCTTTCTTCGCGGCTCTGCCTGCGTCATGGCGCGCGATCTCTCGACCACACCCATCACCGGAATCGCGGCCGTGTTGGATGGCGATGCCCACCTCAACAACTTCGGGATGTACGGCACACCTCAGCGTGAGGTCGTCTTCGATCTCAACGACTTTGATGAGGCAACCATCGGTCCCTGGGAGTGGGACCTGAAGCGTCTCGCAGCGAGCGTGAACGTCGCCGGCCGTTCGAACGGGTTGAACCCGCGCGAACGAGCCGCCGCAGTGAAACGTTGCGCCGACGGTTATCGATTCAACGTGCGCCGGCTGCAGTCCATGGGTGTCCTCGACGTCTGGTATTTGCACGCCTACCCGGGCCGAGATAATCCCCTCGTCCAGATGGATACAAAATCCAAGGCCGTCATCCGCAAAACACTATCGAAGGCGCTGCACACCGACAATCGCGCTTTGCTTCCGAAGGTCGCCGACCGCCAACGGAACGGCTCCTGGGTCTTCCGCGACTCTCCGCCGGTTCTCACTCGCGTCGACAAGGCCACCCGGCAAAAGGTTATCGATTCACTGAATCCTTACTCCCTCACTCTCCCGCGCGAGCGACGCTTCATGCTCAACCGCTACAGCGTCGTCGATGTCGCTCATCGTATTGTCGGCGTCGGTTCGGTCGGAACCAGGGCCTATCTGGTTCTGCTCTTTGGGAACGGGGAGGACGATCCGTTGTTCCTGCAGGTCAAAGAGGCCACCGTCCCCGCGCACGCACCATTCCTTCCTGCGCTCAACAAGGAGTTTCACCACAACGGATATCGAGTCGTTGTCGGACAAAGAGCTCTCCAGGCGTCCTCCGACGCGATGCTTGGCTATACCAGCATTGACGGCCGCGACTTCTATGTCCGGCAGATGAAGAATCTCAAGGCGTCCGTACCTGTCGAGTGGCTGACCGGTTCTTCCTTCAACTTTTACGCTTGGATTTGCGGGGCAATCCTGGCGCGCGCTCACGCTCGCACAAGCGACCCCGCTCGCATCGCCGGCTACTGCGGCAACTCATCCGTCTTAGACGAGGCCTTAGCAACCTGGGCTGAAAGCTACGGAAACCAAACCGAAAACGATCACGCGGCACTTGTCGATGCTATCCAACGAGGCGAAGTCGAGGCTGACCTCTCCGAGAGCGAAGAATAGATCGAGAAATAGATCTGTGGTGGTGCCCTCTAGCGCACGATGCCGTCGTGCACGTCATACACAACAACGCCGAGATCGTTTAGCTCGCGCACGGCCACCTCGAGGTTGCGTCGCACCTGCGGCTCGGCCTTCGCCGGCGTGTTCGTCGGCTCCTCCACGGAGACCACACGGCCATAAGGCCACGCACTCTCCGGAATCGAACTGACTGCCTCATCCAGCTTATCCAGGCTGATGTTCAGCTCATGCTGGCGCGCCGCGACCGGTCGCAGCATGCCCCCGCTACCCAGGGACGGATTCGGATCGGCGAGCGTCACTCGCAGCTCGAGCATGCCGGGCTGCACTGTGATCGACGGATTCTCCCACGACTCCGCTGTGTGAATTGCCATGAAGCGGCTCTTCGACGGTGGAGGAATCATGTCCAACTGCTGGCGCGCGCTGTCCTGCTGGGCGTGCCGCTCCGCGCGTGCCTGTTCTGCGTCCTCGCTGAAGGTACGGCTGTGGCAGCCGGCAACAACGCCTAGAAGCGGAAGAGCAATCAGCAGAAAAGTGGGCAGGGAATTGCAGCGTGTCACAGCTTAAAGATATCAGCTACCGTCCAGTCCACATGGCCGCGCGCTTCTCTAAAAACGCTGCGAGCCCCTCGCGTTTGTCTGCTGTCCCGCATAGCTCCCCGAAGATCTCCGCCTCCACCTGCATCGCATCCTGGATCGGCAGACCTTCGCCATGCGTAACTGCCCGAATCACTGCGGAGATAGCCAGCGGAGCCATCGCTGCAATCGACTCCGCAATGGCTCGTGCGCGCGTCATCAGCTCTGCCGCCGGCACAACCTCATCCACGAGTCCAAGCCTCAATGCCTCCACCGCGTCAACCGCAGCTCCGGTGAGCATCAGCCGCAGCGCCGCGCTTCTTCCGATGAGCCGCGGCAGCCGCTGCGTTCCGCCGTAGCCAGGAATCAGCCCGAGCTTCAACTCCGGCAATCCGAGCTTCGCGCGCTCGCTCGCGATTCGGAAGGTGCAAGCCAGTGCCAGTTCACATCCACCGCCCAGCGCGACGCCGTTCACGCACGCGATCACGGGCTTGCCACAGCGCTCGATTCCCAGAAACACCTGCTGGCCGCGCTCTGACGCCACGCGGCCTGACGATGCATCAGTCTCAGCGATCGCACGGATGTCCGCGCCCGCCGCGAATGCCCGCTCACCCGAACCCGTGAGCAGAATCACACGTACACTTGCATCCGCCGTGAGCTCCGCAAAGGCGCGTTCGAGTTCATCGAACATCACCGCGTCGAGCGCGTGCAGCACCTCAGGCCGGTCGAGTGTTACGGTCGCAATCGCGCTCTCTCGCTCGACTCTCAGCCTCGTCCATTGCGCGTTCTTCGTATCGTCCTGCGTCAGACATCTCTCGCGTCCTCCAAACCTCTCAGCAAGCTGACGATACAATCGAAACTATGATCAAGGGAATCACCAGCATCGCGCCTGTTGCGTCCGAAGACGCCTACGCGAAGCTGGGCAGTCTCTTTCGCTCCCTCGGCTTTGAAGAGGGCAAAGGCTGGGCGGTCGATGAAGGCCGCGGAGCGCCGTTCCTCGCGCCGCTCGGCAACCTCGAGCTTGTGTTCGGCCGCGCGCCTGCAGTTCCAAACATTCTGGTCGAGACGACGGAGCTCGACGCGGTATACGCGGTCGTGCGTGCATGGATGGCAGCCAACTTCCGCACGGAAGAAGCCGTCGTTCGGCTCACCGCTCCGGCAGAGACGCACTGGAACTCGCGGCTCTTCACCGCCGATCTCGCTCCCGGGCTCAAGATCGGCTTCTGGCAATCGGAGAACCCGCTGCGCGGACGGCCGGTCGCCATCGAGGGCGATCTCTCTGCCAAGGACGTGCGCTTTGCCATCGTGGTCGCGCGCTGGAACGCCGTGATCACAGACCGGCTGCTGCAAGGCGCTTTGGACGCTCTCCTGCGCTCCGGCGCTGATTCTCAGCTCGTCGAGATCGTTAGAGTTCCTGGCGCGTGGGAAATTCCATCCGCTGCGCGCACGCTGGCCGAGTCGAAGCGGTTCGCGGCCATCATCACGCTCGGTGTGCTGTTGCGCGGCGAAACCGCGCACTATGAGGCGATTTACACCGAGGTGGCACGGGGGATTGGGCAATCGCAGCAGGAGACGGGGGTGCCGCACGCGTTCGGCGTGTTAACGTGCGAGACGCTGGAGCAGGCGCTCGACCGGGCGGGCCTCAAGGCTGGCAATAAGGGCTTCGAGGCGGCGATTGCGGCCATCGAGATGGCGTCCATCGGCGCCAAGCTCGGGGCGAAGCTGCAGGGTCACCCTACGGAAGCGGGTCGCTAATGGGTACCCGTCGCAAGAGCCGGGAGCTGGCTATGCAGATGCTCTTCCAGGGTGATCTGGGCAAGCAGAAGCCGGACGAGGTGGAGCGTCTGTTCTGGGCGTCACGCGATGACGTGGACAACGAGACCAGAGGCTTCGCCGACGACCTTCATCGGGTCGCTACGCAGCGCGAGGACGAGGTGGACAAGCTCATCCAGCGGCACGCGAAGAACTGGCGGCTGGAGCGGATGCCTGCGGTGGACCGGAACCTGCTGCGGACAGCGGTTGCGGAGATGATCGGGTTTCCGAAGACACCGGCACCGATCGTGATCAACGAGACGCTGGAGATTGCGAAGCGGTATGCGGCTCCGGAGAGCCTCCAATTTCTCAACGGAGTGCTCGATGCGATTGGGCGTGAGCTGCTCGATGAGAGATTGAATCGAACTTCGGAGCGGTGACCCCCTCCCCCCGTCACTTTTTGCGCAAAGTCTTCCAGAATTTGGACTTAGGGGTGGACCTAAGTGTGCTCCAGGGTTAAGCAGCTCCGCCCGGCGTGTGCCGGGCGGAGAGTATTTCCCACATCTTTAGTTTAAATCCCGTGTCAAGCCCCCCAGGGGGCGCGACGGGGATCGCGCCCTCCCGGATGAGTTACGACTGCAGCTTCTTCGGGTGCTGGGCGATGAGGTTGACGGGGGCGGCGTTGGGGTTGCCGGTGCTGGTGGCGTTGGGCAGGGCAGGCTTGAGCACTCCGGTCTCGGTGGGGGTGGTGCCGTTGATCGAGATGAGGTGCACCTGGCCGTCCGAGTCGCCGACGTAGAAGGTGAGGTCGTCCGTCGAGAAGACACCGGCGAGGGGGGCGGTTGCCGTGGTCGCCCCGTTGCCGAGTTGGAAGTAGGTGATCTTGCCTGTCGACGGAATGTACTCAGGGAGCAGGCCGCTGGAGCCGGTGTAGGTGACGAAGGCCAGCGACGAGTTGGAGGCGGGGACAACGTCATCGATCCGGGTCGCGGTGATGCTCGACAGGGGGACCGGATTGTTGGTGTTCTGGAAGACCAGCGGAGGAGCTGAGGGCAACGGGCAAGTCTGCGTGACGGGGAGTACGACGCTGATGTCCTGAAGCGTAGCGGCGCCGTTCGCCAAGGCGGCCCCGAGGATGTGATTTCCATCGGTGGTCGCGGCGAGGCGGTCGGTCTGTGCGGCGACCGAGCCGGCGAGCGGGTAGTACTCGTTGGCCGTGATGGGCGGGTTGCCGTTGGAGCCCGGGGTGACGATGGTCGTCGTCGGGCAGTAACTGCGGCCGTCGGTCACGGCGCCGGAGAAGTAGGCGCCGACGTGAGGAACTGTGACGGCGACGTCCGTGTACAGGGTAGCGGTGGGCGTGACCTGCCAGTTGTCGAAAGCTGAATGCGTGAGCAGCGTGTTGCTGGTGGTGGTGATGTAGACGGTCTGGCTGTCCGGAGACCACGCCGCGCTGGTGCCGACGAGGTTCCCGTAGCTTGTGGTGACGGTGCCATTGCCAACGAGCGAGATGGTCTGGCGCGTGGGATCGGTGATGACTGCGGTTGAGCCGTCCGGTGAAACCGCGAGCACGACTCCGGGGATCGTCTGATTAGCGGGCGAGGCAGTGTTGCCGGAGGTGGTGAGCGTCATCAAGCCCTGCGGGCTGCCGAAGTAAATGGTCGTTCCGTCCTGGGTCATCACCATCGAGTTGGGAACGTACTGCAGCTTGATGGGCGCGCCCTGCTGCTTCAGCGTGAAGTCATAAGGCACGACATACTGCGAGCTGGTGCTGGCCATGTAGATGACCTCGCCGCTGTTGCCCGCAGTGTTGACGGTGATGCCGTTGGAGGTAAGCGGTTTGCCGTTGCCGAGGTAGCCGACCTGGCTGAGCGGCGACGGATTGCAGGTTCCGGGCTGGCAGACCGCGGTGATGGTCGCCGAGCCGGGGAAGCTGGGCAGGATGGAGCCGGAGGAGGCCGAGATGGTTTGCGGGGTGGTCGAGTTGTACTCGAGGCTGATGCCGGTGATCTGCTTGCCGTTGGTGTCCAGCACAGTTGCCGCAAGCGGCTGCGGATTGTTCAAACCGACGTTGATCGGATTGCCGGTCTGGCCGACGGCGGTGAGGACGATACTGGCGGGTGGGCAGGTGGAAAAGAAGCCGGCGTTCGAAGCTGTGCTCGAGTTGGAGATCGTTGCCGTGACCGTGGAAGAGCCGGGTTGATTGGCAGTGGCGAATCCGTTGGAGTCGATGGTGACGACGTTCGAGTTGCCCTGAGCGGTGAAGGTGAGATGACCGACCTGGCAGGTGATGTTGTGGCCCGGATCGGTGGAGCCGCCGTAGTAGACCTTGCCGGCGAGCTGAACGCGATCGTTCTGCGAGACGCAGGATGTGCCGTCGTATCCGGGTGCGGGCGGCTCAGGCGAGGTGGTGGCATTGGGGCAGCAGTCGCTGGTGGGGTCGTTGGCTAGACAGCCACCTGGGGTGGAGGACTGGGGTGTGGCGAGTTGCACGCCGGTGACGACGGGATGGATGTAGACGGCGATGGCGTTCGAGGTGACACCGTCAGCGTTGGCGGTGATGAAGGCCGTGGCGTTTGCCGGCGGGTTGGCAGGCGCGCTGCAGATGGTGAAGTCAGGGATGCCGCTGCCGGAGTTGCGATTCCAGGTGCCGCCGCAGACCGCGCCGGTCGACGGGTTAATGTCGGCGATATTCAGGTTTGTGCTGGAGTAGGTGTATTTGCTGACGGTGACGGTGTTGCCTTTGCAGTCGGCCGTAGTCGCGGAGAGAGACTGCCCGATCTGGCCGTAGTTGAGCGATTCGCCGATGATAGCCAGGGTGGGAGCGAGTGTGATGGTGAAGGCCTGACCGACGACGGGACCAGAGTTACCATTCGTGTTGCAGTAGACAGGTGGCGCGGTATGGTGACCGCAGCCGATGACCGACAAACCGAAGGGAACCGCAAAGAAAAGCAGAATAGCCAGACCGACGCACCGCCGGACTGATCTCTCGACAAACAACCGCACTCAGTACCTCCCCGCTCAACCGGAACTCATGCTGAACGGTCCATTTGGGCAACCGCAGGATCGCTGAATCTCCGAGCCTCCAGTGTAGGTGTTGGACGGGTACTGGGCAAATGGGGAGACGGGGAAAAGTGGTTCGTGGTTAGTGGTTCGTCGTCAGCG
Source organism: uncultured Acidobacteriaceae bacterium (assembly GCA_963713395.1). GTDB lineage: Bacteria > Acidobacteriota > Terriglobia > Terriglobales > Acidobacteriaceae > Granulicella. The sequence goes on from CAVQLS010000006.1 coordinate 123,618, forward strand.
GTTGAGAGAGAGCGGAGTGAATCGTGAAAAGTGAGTGGTGAATAAAGCGGAGGGAGGGGCCGAAGCCCCTCCCTTTTCAATGCAGACGCCGGCTGCCTTGTCTTTATTTCTGCGCGGTCTGGGTTGTGCCGGTGGCCGGCATGTTGTCGGCGAACCACTGGATCATGCGCTTGTTGCGGTCAGCGATGTGGGCGGGATTGCGGAAGCCGTGGCCTTCGTCCGGGTAGACGACGAGCTGGGTCTTCACGCCGAGGTCACGGAGTGCGTGCCACATCTCGAAGCTCTGCGGAGCGGGGCACTCGCCGTCGCGGTCGCCCACGATGATGAGCATCGGCGTTTTGGCCTTCTTGATGAAGGTGATGGCCGAGGACTTCGCGTAGACGGCGGGGTCGTCATAGACGCTTGCGCCGAAGAACGGAATCATCCACTGGTCGATGGAGTTCTGGCCGTAGTAGCTCTGCCAGTCGGAGAGGCCGGCACCGGCGACGGCAGCGCGGAAGCGATTGGTCTGGGTGACGGCGAACATGGTCATGAAGCCGCCGTAGCTCCAGCCGGTGATGCCTTCGCGGGACTTGTCGATGGGGTACTTGGCCTCGATGGTGTCCATGCCCTTGAGGATGTCGCGGAGGTCGCCGTAGCCGAAGTCTTTGCGGTTGGCCATGGTGAACTTCTCACCCTGGCCGAAGGAGCCGCGCGGGTTGGGATTGAGGACGAAGTAGCCCTGCTCGGACCACAGGGTTTCGGGGCGCGGGCCGGCGGAGGCGGAGGGGCCACCGTGGACGTCCACGATGAGCGGGTACTTTTTGGAGGCGTCGTAGTCCTTGGGGAAGGTGAGCCAGCCCTGGACGTGGAAGCCCTCGTTCTCCCACTCGATGGACTCGAAGCGGGGCGGGTGAAGCTGGGTGGCGTCGTTGATGTGGGTGAACTGGGTGGCCTTGCCGGGAGCGCCGACGTAGATCTCGGACGGCTTGTTGTAGGAGGACTCGACGTAGGCGATGAGGCCGTTCGAGGAGCCGGAGACGGCGTTCTTGATGGGACCGCCGCCGCCGATGGAGACCTCGCCGAGGTCGTCAGAAGAGTTGGGGACGACGGCGTGCTTGTTGGCGTCGGCGTCGGTGAGCAGGGTGTGGCCGCGGCGATCTTCGACGAAGCCGATGGTGTGGTCGTTGATCCAGGCCTCCCAGGTGGGTGTGCCGTCGATGCCGGGAGTGATGTCGGTGGGATTGCCCTTGCCGTTGGAGTTGACGATCCAGATGTCGCCGCCGGTGGAACCCTGGTCGGACATCAGGCCGCCGATGAGGGCGATGCGCTTGCCGTCAGGGGAGTAGCGGGGGACGGCGATCTGGAGGCCGTGGAGCGCGGACTTGGTGGTGTTGGGATTGAAGACGGAGCGCGGCTGCTCGGCCATTTCGTCGGCGCCAGAGGTGGACGGGCGCGGCCCAGAGCTGGGCGATCCACCAGTTGTTCTCGCCGGGGGGGTCGGCGGCGATGTAGGCGATCTCTTTGCTGGAGGGAGCCCAGTTGAACTCGTAGACGTGGAGGGTGAGGGGCGTGAGGAAGCTGGCGTTGCCGGAGGCGGCGTCGACGCCGTAGACGCGCTGGACTTCGACACCGTCTTCGCCGATGACGCCGGCCCAGGGCTTCATGGCGTCGAGCGCGCCGGCGGTGCGGGTGGCGTTTTCGACGAAGAGGAAGGCGATGGACTTACCGTCAGGCGACCAGGCGGGCTGGTTGATGTCGCCGGTGACGTGGGTAAGCTGGCGGACTTCTCCTGTGGATTTAGCCCAGAGGTAGATCTGCGACTGGCGGGGAACGGTAGGGTCCTTGGACTCAGGGGCGCAGGCGCCGAGGAAGGCGAGGGTGGCGCCGTCGGGGGACCAGATGGGGCTGGAGTAGGCACAGCCGGTGGCGTTGGGGATGTCGATGGTCTTGTCTGTTTCGTTAGAGGCGGGTGCGGTGACGGAGGAGAGATGGAGGGTCGAGCCGTCGCGGGAGCGGAGCGTCCAGGCGACGGTGGCGCCGCCAGGCGAGAGGGCGACGTTGCCGGGAGCGTGCATGGCGTTCATGCCGCGCTGGGCGTGCGCCGTAAAGGCGGCGGGAACGGTGCAGAGACTTAGCGTGAGAACTAGAGGGACTGAATGACGAAAAAAACGCATGGAGAGGAGCGTATCACCGCGCGAGCGCGTGAGGCGATATTCATGTGAGGCGGCGGACGGAGTAGAGAGGGAATTCGCCGCAGGCGCGGAAGCCAAGACGCTGGTAGAGGGTGATCGCTGTGGCGTTGTCGGAGGCGACGTGGAGATAGGAGCGCAGGTCGGCGGCGCGGTGTCGGTGGAGCAGATAGGCGAGAAGGGCGGGCGCGTAGCCTCGGCCACGGAATTCGGGCAGAGTGCAGAGGCCGCTGATTTCGTGAAAGTCGGCTTCGCGCGTGTCTCGGATGTTCATGCGTTCGCCGCACATGGCAATCAGGCGGCTGGCGTCATTCCCGGAGCCGCCGGCGCTGCGGATGCCGAAGTAGGGACCCATCTCGCAGGTGCGGATGCGGAAGAAGCCGGGGAAGGCGATGGAGGTGAGCTCGACCATCTCGGCGGCATGGGCGCAGGTGAGGGGCTCGATGGGGATTTCGGGTGAGAGCGCAGGGAGTGGGGCGTCGGCCGGCCATTCGAACTGGCGGACGGGGTAGGGGCCGGCGATGGAGATGCCGGGGGTGGAGGGCAGTGGATCGAACGAGACGATATAGGTGGATTCGGAGGGTTGGAGGAGGGAGTGCAGATCGGCGACAGCGGCGGTCGTGTTTTCGAGGAGCGCCGCGAAGGGAGTGACCTGGCAGGGAAATTTGGTGGCGAGGCCGTGGCGGAGGGCGAGGTGCGCGAGCGAGGTCGAGAGGGAGTCGAGCGGAGGGTTGGGGAACAGCAGGGCGGGGTCCGGCACTCGCATCTCTCTCAGATGAGGGAGGTTCGGCGGAGACGCAGGAATCTGGGGCCAGACGACGGGGGCGCCGGCCCGGGGCAATGCGTCAACGGGAAAAGATTGTCGGAACAAGAGGTTTGGAGGAGGCTTTAAGCGCCGATCCTTCGTTGCGAAGCCTGTGAGAGCGTTTGTTGACTCCACACTCGCAAGTTGTTATCTTTAGTAAGTTCCGCGTATTTCCGGAACGACTCCGACTGGACGCAGTTTTTTGGGCCAGCGGAACCTGTCTGTGAGCCTGCGACACCCTCCTTCCTCGGCAGCCCAATGAGGACCTCATAAGGACGGGCTATGTGGGCCGGAACAGAGCGAAACGGAGTTGGGCACTTAGACCCGGTTTACGTCGCCTGTCTCAAGCCTGAGCAGTGAAGTAGAAACGCGCAGTCGGCAGTACGGCCGCGCGCAGGATTCAGAACTTCGCCGGTGAGATTTGAATCTCACTGCCTTTCGCGTGTGCGCTGGATGCGTAAATCCGGCGTGAATGAGCGGGAGAAGCGTGAAGGAGCTGCCTTGCGCCGTGTCCGAGGGAGAAATCGGAAGCCCGGTTGCAATGCAAGCCGGAGTTGCAAGAAGGAAGAGGTTTAAGAAGTGCCTACATTTCATCAGCTCGTGAAGCAGGGCCGCACGCCCACCAAGTACAAGACCGCGTCGCCTGCGCTGCAGGGTTCGCCCCAGCGCCGTGGCGTTTGCACGCGCGTATACACGCAGACCCCGAAGAAGCCGAACTCGGCGCTGCGCAAGGTTGCGCGTGTTCGCCTGACGAATGGCATCGAAGTCACGACGTACATCCCGGGCATCGGCCACAACCTGCAGGAGCACTCGATTGTGCTGATCCGCGGCGGCCGTGTAAAGGACCTGCCGGGAGTTCGGTATCACGTTGTTCGTGGAACGCTGGATTCGGTTGGCGTTGCGAACCGCAAGCAGAGCCGTTCCAAGTACGGCGCGAAGCGTCCGAAGGCGGCGTCGAAGTAAAGATTCGGGCGAGAGCCCATAACAGGCCCAGCTCGTGAGAAATCAACCGCGCTGGGGGAAGAAGAGGAAGAATGCCGAGAAAAGGTTATATCGCGAAGCGTGAAGTGGCAGCGGATCCGATTTATCAGTCGACGCTGGTCACGAAGTTCGTCAACAGCATGATGTGGGGCGGCAAGAAGTCGACCGCGCAGGCCATCTTCTACGAGGCGATGGAGAACCTCGAGGCGAAGGGGGGCGGAGACGACGCGCTGAAGCTTTTCAAGAAGGCTGTTGAGAACGTGAAGCCGATGCTTGAGGTCAAGAGCCGCCGCGTTGGTGGTGCGAACTATCAGGTGCCGATCGAGGTGAACCCGGAGCGCCGGACTTCTCTCGCCATTCGCTGGCTGGTTACGTTTGGCCGCGCGCGCGGAGAGAAGGGCATGGTCGACAAGCTCACGGCAGAGCTGCTGGATGCCGCGAACGGACGTGGCGCCGCGATGAAGAAGAAGGAAGACGTTCACCGCATGGCTGAGGCGAACAAGGCGTTCGCGCACTATCGCTGGTAGTACAGGCGAGTTAGGAACAAAGCAACGGCGGAGCGAGACTCCGCAGAAAGAACTACCGTGGCACGCACAGTACCTCTAGCCAAGTGTCGGAATATCGGCATCATGGCGCACATCGACGCCGGAAAGACGACGACGACGGAGCGAATCCTCTTCTATACGGGCATCACGCACCGTATCGGCGAGGTGCACGAGGGCACCGCGACGATGGACTGGATGGAGCAGGAGCAGGAGCGCGGCATCACGATTACGTCGGCCGCGACGACCTGCACCTGGAATGGCATCCGGATCAACATCATCGATACGCCGGGGCACGTGGACTTCACGGCCGAAGTGGAGCGCAGCCTGCGCGTGCTGGACGGCGCGGTCGCGGCGTTCGATGCGGTTGCCGGCGTGCAGCCGCAGTCGGAGACGGTGTGGCGGCAGGCCAATAAGTACAGGGTTCCCCGCATCTCCTTCATCAACAAGATGGACAAGGCGGGCGCGAACTTTGAATACGCGACCTCGACGATCGTGAATCGTCTGGGTGCGCGTGCGATTCCGATTCAGATTCCCATCGGGGAAGAGGCCAAGTTCCAGGGTGTTGTCGATCTCGTCGAGATGCGCGGCATCGTGTGGAACGACGAGACGATGGGCGCGAAGTACGACGTCGTCGAGGTCCCGGCCAACCTGAAGGAGAAGGCCGAGGAGATGCGCAACCAGCTGATCGAGGCGGTTGCGGATTCGGACGACGAGGTGATGCACAAGTACCTCGAGGGCGAGTCGATCACGGTCGCGGAGCTGAAGCGGGCTATCCGCAAGGCGACGATCTCGATGAGCATCTTCCCGGTGATGTGCGGGACGGCGTTCAAGAACAAGGGTATTCAAACGCTGCTGGACGCGGTGGTCGAATATCTGCCGAGCCCACTGGATGTCCCGGCGATCGAGGGCATCGATCCTGACGAGCCAGAGAAGAAGCTTGTTCGCCACGCCGACGACAGTGAGCCGTTTGCCGCGCTGGGTTTCAAGATCATGACCGACCCGTTCGTCGGGCAGTTGATCTTCATCCGTGTCTACTCAGGCACACTGAAGACCGGCGACTCGGTGCTGAATCCGCGCACGGGCAAGACGGAGCGTATCGGCCGCCTGCTGAAGATGCATGCCAACAAGCGTGAGGAGATCACGGAGATCCTCGCGGGCGATATCTGCGCGGCGGTTGGACTGAAGAACCTGGTGACGGGCGACACGATCTGCACGGAAAAGGCGCCGATTGTGCTCGAGCGCATTGACTTCCCCGCACCGGTCATCGAGGTTGCGGTGGAGCCGAAGACGAAGGCGGACCAGGAGAAGATGGGGATGGCGCTGGCGAAGTTGGCGCAGGAAGATCCCACCTTCAAGGTTCGCACTGACATCACCAATGGCCAGACGATCATCGCCGGCATGGGCGAGCTGCATCTGGAGATCATCATCGACCGCATGATGCGCGAGTACAAGGTCGAGGCCAACGTCGGCAAGCCGCAGGTGAACTACCGCGAGACCATCCGTGGCAAGGCCGAGGCGGAGGGCAAGTACATTCGTCAGACCGGCGGTTCGGGTAACTACGGCCACGCCAAGATTCGCATCGAGCCCAACGAACCCGGAGCAGGGTACGAGTTCTCGAACGACATCAAGGGCGGTACGATCCCCAAGGAGTACATCAAGCCGATCGACCAGGGTATTCAGGAGGCGATGGCGGGCGGTGTGCTGGCGGGCTACGAGATGGTTGACATCAAGGTGTCGTTGTATGACGGCAGCTACCACGATGTGGACTCGAACGAAATGGCCTTCAAGATCGCCGGATCGATGGCGTTCAAAGAGGCTGCACGCAAGGCCAAGCCAGTGCTGCTGGAGCCGGTGATGGCGGTTGAGGTGACGGTACCGGAGGAGTATATGGGCACGATCATCGGCGACCTGAACTCGCGGCGCGGACGTATCGAGGGCATGGAGATGGTTGGCGGCGTGCAGGCCATCAAGGCCACGGTGCCGCTGTCGAACATGTTCGGCTATGCGACGGCGATGCGTGGCTCGACCCAGGGACGAGCGAACTTCTCGATGGAGTTCAAGCAGTATGAAGAGGCGCCGCGGTCGGTGAGCGAAGAGGTCATCGCCAAGGTGCAGGGTAAGGACTCGAAGTAAGTAAGCCGCGCGCTGGAGCCGGTTGTGATCAGCCGGCGCGCGCAGAACGAAAACGGATTCTGTAGCAACACCAAGACGGAGAGAGTAGTCATGGCGAAGGAAAAATTTGATCGCAGCAAGCCGCATGTGAACGTAGGGACGATTGGTCATATTGATCACGGCAAGACGACGTTGACGGCGGCGATCACGAAGGTACTGTCGAAGCACAACCCGAAGAACGCGTTTCGTTCGTTCGACACGATTGACAACGCGCCGGAAGAGCGCGAGCGCGGCATCACGATCTCGACCTCGCATGTGGAGTACGAGACCAAGAACCGGCACTATGCGCACGTGGACTGCCCGGGCCACGCCGACTACATCAAGAACATGATCACGGGCGCAGCGCAGATGGACGGCGCGATTCTCGTTGTCGCCGCGACGGACGGCCCGATGCCGCAGACCAAGGAGCACGTGCTGCTGGCTCGCCAGGTCGGCGTGCCGTACATCGTGGTGTTCCTGAACAAGTGCGACGCGGTGGAAGATCCGGAGCTGATCGACCTGGTGGAGATGGAAGTGCGCGAGCTGCTGTCGAAGTACGACTTCCCGGGCGATGACGTTCCGGTGGTTCGCGGATCGGCTCTCGGCGCGCTGAACGGCGAGGCGCAGTGGGAGGCCAAGATCGACGAGCTGATGGAGGCGGTGGACAAGAACGTGCCGCAGCCGGATCGCCTGGTTGATCTGCCGTTCCTGATGCCGATCGAAGACATCTTCTCGATCTCGGGCCGTGGCACGGTGGTTACGGGCCGTATCGAGCGTGGCAAGGTGAAGGTGGGCGAGGAAGCCGAGATCGTGGGCTTCACGCCGACCCAGAAGACGGTTGTGACGGGCGTCGAGATGTTCAAGAAGCAGCTCGATGAGGGTCTGGCGGGCGACAACGCTGGTCTGCTTGCTGCGCGGCATCGCGAAGGAAGCGGTGGAGCGTGGGCAGGTGCTGGCCAAGCCCGGTTCGATCACTCCGCACACCGAGTTCAAGGGCGAGGTCTACGTGCTGTCGAAGGAAGAGGGTGGACGTCACACGCCGTTCTTCAACGGCTACCGTCCGCAGTTCTACTTCCGCACGACGGATGTGACGGGATCGGCCAAGCTGCCGGCGGGCACGGAGATGGTGATGCCGGGCGACAACATCGCGCTGGAGGTCACGCTGCACACCCCGGTGGCCATGGAGAAGGGTCTGCGCTTCGCTATCCGCGAGGGCGGCAGGACCGTCGGCGCCGGAACGATCAGCGAGATCTTGAAGTAAGTCGGGCTGACAAATTCAACGAGGGCTGCCGGTTCGCCAAGAGTTACGACGGCCGGCAGTCACTCCTAACCGATCTTTGAGTAGGAAGAAAGAGAACTGAAATGGCACAGCAGCGCATTCGCATCCGCCTGAAGGCGTACGACTACCGGGTTCTGGACACGTCAACCGGCGAGATCGTCGAGACCGCCAAGCGCACCGGAGCACAAGTTGCGGGGCCGATTCCCCTGCCGACGATGAAGAACAAGTACTGCGTTCTGCGCAGCCCCCACGTCGACAAGAAGTCGCGCGAGGCCTTTGAGATTCGCACGCACAAGCGGCTGATTGACATCCTCGAGCCGACACAGCAGACGGTGGACGCGCTGATGAAGCTCGATTTGCCCGCGGGTGTGGACGTCGAGATCAAGACGGTGACGAAGTAAACAGTTTCGGCAGGACTGGTGAAGCAGATCCCCTAAGGGGATGACAACCAGAAAAGCAACGGCAGTACCTACAGTGCCTCGGTGACCGAAGCATGATGAGGAGAGAGAAAGATGGCAGTTACAGGAATTCTCGGTAAGAAGATTGGCATGACCCAGGTCTTCGACGACAAGGGTGACGTTCATCCGATCACGGTGCTGAAGGTCGGGCCGTGCGTGATCACGCAGCTCAAGACGCAGGCCAAGGACGGCTATGATGCCGCGCAGATCGGCCTCGTTGAGTTCGTGAAGGCGAGCAAGGTGAACAAGCCGATGACCGGCCACTTCGCCAAGTCGAATGTGCCGCCCGTCAAGCTGGTGAAGGAAGTTCAGCTCGAGTCGACGACAGGCGGCGAGGAAGATCAGGCCGCGAAGGCCGGCGATCGTATAACGGTCGAGATCTTCAGCGAGACGAAGTTTGTTGACGTGATCGGCACGTCGAAGGGCCGCGGTTTTGCGGGCGTCGTTCGCCGCCACGGCTTCGGCGGCGGTCCCAAGTCGCACGGTCACATGTTCCAGATTCAGGGCTCGATCGGTGCATCGTCGTTCCCGTCGCGCGTGTTTCCGGGACAACGCATGCCCGGCCACCACGGGACTGATCAGGTGACGGTTCGCAACCTCCGCATTCGCGGGATTGATGCGGACGAGAACCTGCTGATGGTTGAGGGCGCGGTTCCGGGTCCTCGTGATGGATATGTTCTGGTATCGAAGGCGAAGGCGCCTCCGAGAGAGCGTCGCGGCTTTGCCGGTGCCGGCACGGTCGATCCGCTGAAGGCCTCGAAGAAGGCTGCTCCGAAGAAGAAATAGGCACTGTGTGCGGCGGACGCGCCTTCGGCGCGTTCGTTGCAATGAAGTAAGTTTCACCTCTGTGCGGGGAACAGACCGGGAAACGCAGAGTAACAACGTCAGGGTTCGCGACAACGATCGCGGGCACAGAAAGCGAAGTAGAGAGATGGCGAAGATCAAGATCAAGAGCCTCGCGGGCAAGGAAGTCGGTGACTTCGAACTGCTCGATGAGGTGTTCACGGGTGAAGTGAACGAGGCACTGCTCTGGGAGGCGGTGAAGCACTACCGCGCCAGCCTGCGCCAGGGAACGCACGCTACGAAGAACCGCAAGCTGGTTTCGGGCGCCGGCAAGAAGCTCTGGAAGCAGAAGGGCACGGGCCGCGCTCGCGTGGGCTCGATCCGCAGCCCGCTGTGGCGTGGCGGTGGTACGGTTCACGGACCGCAGCCTCGCAGCTACGACTACCAGTTCCCGAAGAAGAAGCTGCTGGGTGCGCTGCGCTCGGCGCTGGCCTCGAAACTCGCGGACGGCAAGCTGACCGTCGTTGAGAACTTCAACGTCGACGAGGCGAAGACCAAGCACTACCGCACCGCGCTGAACAAGCTCGAGGCGACGAAGACGGCGCTGCTGGTGGAGACATCGCGTGAGCTGAACGAGAAGCTGTACCTCGGTTCGCGCAACCTCGCGGGTGTGGAGCTTGTGCTCTCGTCCGAGGTTCACCCCTACGATCTGCTCCGTTACGAGCACGCGATCTTCTCGAAGGCCGCGCTCGAGGCCCTGCAGGAGACGCTGAAGAAGAGCGTTTCCAAGCGGGCGACTAAGGAGGTTGCATAATGCCGACCGTTTATAACGTTATCCGCCGTCCGCTGATCACCGAGAAGGCACTCACGACCCGCGAGGTCGAGGGTTCGCTGGTGTTCGAGGTTGCGGCAAACGCCTCGAAGACCGAGGTGAAGCAGGCTGTTGAGCAGCTCTTCAACGTGAAGGTTGCGGCTGTCCGCACCGCGAACGTTGAGGGCAAGGAGCGCCGCCGCGGTAAGTACTCGGGCTACCTTCCGGACTGGAAGAAGGCCTATGTGCGACTGAAGGCGGGCGAGAAGGTTCCTGACTTCGCAGCAGAGATTTAAGAGCAGTGTTGTAGAAGTACAGATCCAAGTATCGCGCCGACAGCAAAAGGGCGCGGCAAAGGCAAAGGAAGAAGCAATGCCGATTAAAAGTTTTCGACCGATAACACCGACGCTTCGTTTCCAGACGAAGCTGGTGAACGACGACATCACGACCGACAAGCCGTACAAGCCTCTGCTTGAAGTGAAGCAGCGCACCGGCGGCCGCAACAACACCGGAAAGCTTTCGGTACGGCACCATGGCGGCGGTCACAAGCAGAAGTTGCGGCTCATCGACTTCAAGCGCGACAAGTTCGGGATTCCGGGCACCGTGGCGACGATCGAGTACGATCCGAACCGCAGCTCGCGCATCGCGCTGATCGCGTATGCGGACGGCGAGAAGCGCTACATCCTGCAGCCGGTTGGGCTGAAGGTTGGGCAGAAGGTGATGAGCGGGCCGGAGGCTGACATTCTTGTCGGCAACGCGCTTCCGCTCAAGAACATTCCTGCGGGTACGACGGTGCACAACATCGAGCTTCGTCCTGGCAAGGGCGGGCAGATGGCTCGCTCGGCTGGAGCGCAGGTGCAGCTTGTCGCGAAGGAAGGCGAGTACGCTCTGCTGAAGCTGCCTTCCGGTGAGACGCGCCGCGTGCTTGTGGAGTGCATGGCGACGATTGGCCAGGTTGGCAATACCGATCACGAGAATGTGTCGATCGGTAAGGCCGGACGCAACCGCTGGAAGGGCATTCGCCCGACCAACCGCGGTGTGTCGATGAACCCGGTCGACCATCCGCACGGCGGTGGTGAGGGTAAGACCTCGGGCGGACGTCACCCGGTGACGCCGTGGGGTCAGCCAACACGTGGTTACAAGACCCGCAATAACAAGCGTACGGATGTGTTCATCGTGTCGCGGCGCAATAAGGGCAAGTAGTTAGTGTTAGTAAGAGCAGCGCCCGGAGGAGCACTTGGTTTCGGCTGAGTGCAGGTAGGGCAAAACCAAGTCTCGAAGGCTCCTCGCGAGATTCGTTGTATCGAGCACAGAAGTACTGGAGAAAGAAATGGCACGCTCTACGAAGAAGGGCCCGTTCATCGACACGCACCTGATGGTGAAGATTGACGCGATGAATGCGGCGAACGACAAGAAGGTGATTCGCACCTGGTCGCGCCGCTCGACCATCCACCCGGACATGGTTGGCCACACGATCGCAGTGCACAACGGCAAGAAGTTTGTGCCGGTGTATTGCACGGAGAACATGGTTGGCCACAAGCTCGGCGAGTTTTCGGCGACACGCACGTTCAAGGGACACTCCGCGAAGGCTGCGGACACGGCGAAGGCCAAGTAAAGAAGATTGAGCAGAGGCTTCTTTTCGCCTCGAGGAAGATTGAGATGGCAAAGACAACGACAACTGCTCCGGAGTATCGCGCTGAGGCCAAGTTTCAGCGCGTCAGCCCGCAGAAGGCCAAGCTGGTGCTGGACCTGATCAAGGGCAAGCCGGTGGGACAGGCGATCAACATTGTCGCCTTCACGAACAAGCGCATCGCGTCCGGTGATCGAGAAGACACTGCGCTCGGCGGTGCAGAACGCGCAGTACCTGGCGGATGAGCGCGGGCTCGACGTCGACGTTGATAAGCTGTATGTGAAGACGGCTGTGGCGAACGAAGGTCCGCGCATGAAGCGCATCCGTCCAGCGCCGATGGGCCGCGCCTTCCGTTACCAGCGCCGCATCGCGCACATCGTGATCACGATCGCCGAGAAGAAGGCGGCGGCGCTCGAGGCTGCAGCTTCGACATCAGTGGCTGAGACCACCAGCAAGCCGGCAGCGAAGAAGACGGCTGGCAAGAAGGCTCCGGCCAAGAAGGCAGCGGCGAAGAAGACCGCTGCCAAGAAATCGGCCCCGCAAGAAGACGGCTGCGGCGAAGTAAACGCCGCAGCATTGTGTTTAGGTCCGCACTGGTTTTCGCAAGACAGGTTTTGCAGTAAAGGCATTACGCAACACAAGCAACACTGCCGCGCCGGCTCAACCGGCTATGGCGTGAAAGAAGAAGGAAGCTTATGGGACAGAAAGTCCATCCGTATGGATTCCGCCTCGGCGTCAACAAGCCGTGGAAGTCGCGCTGGTTCGTAGAGCGCGGCTATGACAAGCTGCTGGTCGAGGATGTGAAGCTGAAGGCTGAGCTCCGCGACAAGCTGAAGGCTGCCGGCGTCTCGTCCGTTGAGGTCGAGCGTCCGGGCAACAAGCTGCGCCTGATCATCCGCACCGCGCGTCCGGGCATCATCATCGGCCGCAAGGGCGCGGAGATCGACAAGCTGAAGGCCGACATCCAGAAGCGGACCAACCGCGAGGTGTTTATCGACATCCTCGAGGTGAACAAGCCGGAGCTCGATGCTCAGCTCGTCGCTGAGAATATCGCGCTGCAGCTCGAGAAGCGTGTCTCGTTCCGGCGCGCGATGCGCAAGAGCGGTGGATTCGGCGCTGCGCTTCGGCTGCAAGGGCATCAAGGTGCGCGTTTCGGGCCGTTTGAACGGCAACGAAATTGCCCGCTCCGAGTGGTACCTGCAGGGCCGTCTGCCGCTGCACACGCTACGTGCGGACATCGACTACGGCTTTGCCGAGGCGAAGACCACGTACGGTGTCATTGGCGTCAAGACCTGGATCTACCGCGGCGATATCTACGAGCAGAAGAAGCGTCGCGAGCAGGCTCCGGCAATTACGACCGGCGCGTTTTAGTCCTGACGGCAGGGCCGCGGGGAGGTAAAAGCTTCCCCTCGCCGCGTCTTTGCCGTATAATTAAGTGGTTTGGCCCTGAGTCTGCGCCTTGCAGTAACTGGTGCAGAGACCCCGGCTGAGCTTCTCTGATTCCCGCTTTGTGGCGGTCCACTCTCAGAAGTTCTCCGTCCTCAAGTTTGAAAGGCGAGTTTCCCATGCTTTTGCCCAAGAAGGTCAAGTATCGCAAGCAGCAGCGCGGCCGCATGTGCGGCAAGGCGTGGCGCGGCTCCGATCTCTCGTTTGGCGACTACGGTCTGAAGGTCCTGGAGTGCGGTTACATTACTGACCGCCAGATCGAGGCCTCGCGTATCGCAATGACACGCTTCATCAAGCGCGGTGGCAAGGTCTGGCTGCGTCTGTTCCCGGACAAGCCGATCACGAAGAAGCCTGCCGAAACCCGTATGGGTAAGGGCAAGGGCGCGCCGGACCACTGGGTCGCGGTGGTTCGCCCGGGCAAGATCCTCTTCGAGATGGAGGGCGTGCCGGTCGATATCGCGAAGGAGGCCATGCGCCTCGCCTCGCACAAGCTGCCGCTGAAGACGACGTTTGTCGTTCGACCGAATGTGAAGACCGAGGTCGCGGTCAAGTAAGTCTGTTGTCCCGCCGGGCGCTCAAGCGCTCGCATGAATTTCGAAGGAATAGATTATGGAACTCGACAAGATCCGCGATCTGAGCGACGACGATCTCAAGGCCGAAGAGGCCAAGGCAGCTGAACAGCTCTTCCGCATTCGCTTTGCGAAGAGCCTCGGCAAGCAGGAGGGCTTGAAGAACCTGCGCACTCTGAAGCTCGACATCGCTCGTTTCAAGACCGTTGCACGCGAGCGTCAGCTCGCGGCAACCAAGGCAGGTAAGTAATGGCTGATACCACAGCAAACACCGAGCAGCAGGCGCGACGCAATGAGAAGGTCGGCCAGGTCGTCTCGACCAAGATGCAGAAGACGATCGTGGTTGAGATCGAGATGCGCAAGGCGCATCCGAAGTACCGCCGCGTGATGAAGTTCAACAAGAAGTTCTACGCGCACGACGAGCAGAACTCAGCTCGCATCGGCGACGTGGTTCGCATCCGTGAGACGCGTCCCCTGTCGAAGCTGAAGCGCTGGACGCTCGAGGAGATCATTCGCCGGTCGTCGCTGGCGACGCTGCCGGAAGAGAAGCCGCTGGCCGAAGAGTCGGCGACGAAGTAGCTGCTGTCGGCCGTGCGAGATTTGCGCGGCTGCGATTGGAATAGAAGTTTCGCGCGGGCTGAGGCTCGCGCCTTGTAAGGAGATTCGCGATGGCAGTTCAAATGCGCACCATGTTGGACGTGGCCGACAACTCCGGAGCACGCAAGCTGCAGATGATCCTGCCGCTCGGCGGCGGACTCGGCAAGAAGGCCGGCCTCGGTGACGTGGTTACCGCGGCGGTCAAGGAAGCCTCGCCCGATGGCACGGTCAAGAAGGGTAAGGTCGTCAAGGCGGTGATCGTCCGCACGCGCAAGGAGTATCGCCGGCGCGATGGCACGTACATCCGCTTCGATCAGAACGCAGCGGTCGTGATCAACGATGCGATGGAGCCGGTCGGCACGCGCGTGTTCGGTCCGGTCGCCCGCGAGCTGCGCGAGAAGAAGTTTCTGAAGATCGTCTCGCTCGCGCCCGAGGTTATTTAGGGCGAAGCGAAAAGCTTTGGTTGATTTTTCTGTAAGCGGATTCCGGCTCCGATAGATCGCCGAGGTCGCACAAGAGGAATTTGAAGTCATGGCAAAGATTAAGCGCAACGACCAGGTGATCGTGCTCGCCGGCAAGGACAAGGGTAAGAAGGGTCGCGTGCTGCGCGTCGTCGCCGACAAGGACCGCGTTCTTGTCGAGGGCGTCGGCATGATCAAGAAGCACTTGAAGCCCAACCCGCAGCGCAACAGCGCGGGCGGCATTCTCGAGCAGGAGGCGCCGATTCATATCTCGAACGTCGCGTTGCTCGACTCGGATGGCAAGGCAACGCGCGCCGGCTTCCGTTTTGACGGCGACAAGAAGGTCCGCATCGCACGCTCGAACGGCGGCACGCTGGCGGAGAAGAAGGCATAGAAAGACCGTAAGAGGTCTTTAATTTTTGAAGGAGCACCCCACGAACCGGTACCCACTCCGAAACCGTGGAGAAAAGAGCAGGAACGATGGCAGCACGACTGAGAGAGAAGTACTCGAAAGAGATCAAGAGCCAGCTTCAGAAGGAGCTCGGCATTGAGAACCTGATGGCGGTGCCGAAGCTGGAGAAGATCGTCATCAATATGGGTCTCGGTGAAGCGACGCAGAACGTCAAGATGATGGATCCGCTGGTCGCCGATCTTGGCTCGATCGCCGGACAGAAGCCGGTCATCACGAAGGCGAAGAAGTCGATTGCGGCGTTCAAGCTGCGCGAGGGCATGCCCATCGGTGCGATGGTGACTCTGCGCGGCGATGCGATGTACGAGTTTCTCGATCGCCTGATCTCAGTAGCTCTGCCGCGCGTGCGCGACTTCCGCGGCGTCAGCTCGAAGAGCTTTGACGGACGTGGCAACTACACGCTTGGTCTGCGTGACCAGCTCATCTTCCCGGAGATCGACTACGCGAAGGTGGACAAGACGAAGGGCATGAACGTGACGATCGTCACTTCGGCCAAGGACGACAATGGCGCACGCACGCTGCTGAAATTCTTCGGCATGCCGTTCCGCCAGGGAGCATAAGGAAGAGATATGGCTACTACTGCAAAGCGCGTCAAAGATGCCCGCAAGCCTAAGTTCAAGTCCCGTCAGCACAACCGGTGCCAGCTGTGCGGCCGCCCGCGCGCGTACCTGCGCAAGTTCGGCGTCTGCCGTCTGTGCTTCCGTGGCCTGGCGCTCAAGGGCGAGATCCCGGGCGTTGTGAAATCGAGCTGGTAACGCGCGAGCGTTGACTGGTTCCGCAACCTGAGTGTTGCGGCTTGCTCCCGAAGCGTACCGGGAGAAACATTAATGGCTGACTCGATCATTTGAGGCGGCCGCAAAACATTCCCGCAGGTTCTCCTGGGTACAGGAGCGAACGGGGGGTGAAAGGAAGACGATGAATCTGACCGATCCAGTAGCAGATTTTTTGACCCGTATCCGCAACGCGCACCGCGCGCGTCACCAGAAGCTCGACGTTCCGGCCTCGCGGTTGAAGGCGGAGATTGCCCGCATCCTCAAGGAGGAGGGCTATATCGCCAACTACAAGCCGGTCGAGGAGAATGGCCAGCAGCAGCTGCGCGTGTATCTGAAGTACGGCCCGAATAACGAGGCTGTCATCCGCGACCTTCAGCGCGTCTCGCGCCCCGGTTGCCGTGTGTACATCGGCAAGGATGAGATTCGCCGCGTTCAGGGCGGTCTGGGCATCTCGATCATGACGACCCCGAAGGGTGTCATGACCGGCCGTCAGGCGCGCCGTGAGGGCGTTGGCGGCGAGATCCTCTGCGAAGTTTGGTAGTGCAACATTGCGGGCGTTGAGCTCGCACGGCTGCAGTGGAACGAGGCGCTTCTAGCCCCTCGGGACTCGCAAGCCACAAAAGGAATTTTCAATGTCACGTATCGGCAAAAAGCCCATCACACTGCCAAAGGGCGTCAAGTACACGGTCCAGACGAACACGGTTGTGGTCGAGGGACCGAAGGGCAAGGTGTCCGCCCTGATTCCGCAGGGCATCACGCTCTCGGAGAAGGATGGCGTACTGCATGTGGAGCGGCAGACCGACTCGCAAGCGGCAGTGCATGGTCTTGCTCGCGCCCTGGTGTTCAACGCGGTTGAAGGTGTGACCAACGGCTGGAAGAAAGAGCTCGACGTGGTCGGCATCGGTTACCGTGTGGAGCTGAAAGGCAAGAGCACCGTCGTGTTCACGCTCGGCTACTCGCATCCGATCGAGTTTCCGCTGCCCACGGGCATCGAGGTCGCGATCGATCCGAAGCAGACGCACGTCACGGTCTCGGGCATTGACCGCCAAAAGGTTGGCCAGGTTGCCGCGGATATGCGCTCGCTTCGCAAGCCCGATCCGTACAAGAACAAGGGTGTGCGCTACTCCGACGAGAAGCTGAAGAAGAAGGTCGGAAAGACGGGCGCCAAGTAACTCCGAACGTCGCTGAAGGTCAGCGACGCCACTAGGAAGGAAGAACGAAGATGATCAACATTCCGCAGCGCAACGTAATCCGCAAGCGTGTTCACGAGCGCATTCGCGCCAAGATGACCGGCACCGCCGAGCGTCCGCGCCTGAACGTCTACCGCTCGCTCAACCACATCTACACGCAGGTCATCGACGACGCGACCGGTACGACCATCGCTTCGGCTTCGACGGTCTCGAAGAAGGGTGAGGGCAAGAAGGCCGGCGGCAACGTTGCGGCGGCGAAGGAAGTCGGCAAGCTCATCGCGGAGCGCGCGAAGGAGAAGGGCGTCAAGAAGGTGGTCTTCGATCGTGGCGGTTATCTGTACCACGGTCGCATCAAGGCTCTGGCCGATGCGGCGCGCGAGGCGGGGCTGGAGTTCTAGTTCCGGCAATTCACAAGCGGCCCAAGAGGCCGCGGCCCCGGACCGGTGTGCTGGGGACAAATACAACGAAAGCAGAAAACACAATGGCGATGCGTAAGAGACTCGACGGGAACCGGATGAACCTCAAGGATGAGGTCGTCAGCATCAACCGCGTGACCAAGGTGGTCAAGGGCGGCAAGAACATGAGCTTCGCAGCACTGGTCATCGTCGGCGATCCCGGCGAGGGGGTTGTGGGCTACGGTTCGGGCAAGGCCAAGGAGGTTCCGCAGGCTATCCGCAAGGGTATCGAGGCGGCGAAGAAGAACCTCATCAAGGTGAACCTGACCCAGACCTCGATTCCGCACCAGGTGCTCGGGCACTACGGTTCGGGTGAGGTTCTGCTGAAGCCCGCGCCTGAAGGTACGGGTGTCATCGCCGGCAAGACTGTTCGTGCGGTGATGACGGCAGCCGGCGTGCAGAACGTGCTGACCAAGAACATCGGTTCGGCGAACCCGCACAACGTCGTCAAGGCGACCTTCGATGCGCTCTCGCAGTTGCGTGACAAAGCGGAAGTCGCCGCGCTGCGCGGCAAGTCAGTGGAAGAACTCTAAGCAGTTCGCAAGATTTTTCTTAGGAGTTTCGTTATGGCTGAGAAGGCCAAGATCAAGATCCAGTACTACCGTTCGCAGATCTGCACGCCCGTCAAGCACAAGCTCGTCGTCAAGGGCCTGGGCTTCACGCGGCTGAACCAGATCGTCGAGCGCGAGGATACTCCGTCGATCCGCGGCATGGTGAACAAGATCCCTCACCTGGTCCGCATCGTCGACTAGTTCAGTCCACCACGCCTCATCTGAGGCAATGCGAGTCGGCCTGACAACAGGCTGGCGTTGAGCGAGGAAAACATGGCAAAGAATCTCAGCAATCTTCGCGCGCCCAAGGGTGCGAACTCCAATAAGAAGCGCGTGGGCCGCGGCATGGGCTCGGGTATGGGTAAGACTTCGACCCGCGGTCACAAGGGCCAGGGTTCGCGCTCGGGCTCGTCGCTGATGCGTGGCTTTGAGGGCGGCCAGATGCCACTGCACCGCCGTCTGCCGAAGCGCGGCTTTACCAACATCTTCCGCACCGAGTACACAGTTCTCGGGCTGGACCGCATCGCCGAGCTTGGCGAGAAGGAACTCACGCTCGAGGTGCTCTCGGCGCGTGGCATCCTCAAAAAGCGCAACGGCCTGGTAAAGGTCCTCGCCAACGGCGAGCTCAAGTCCGCGGTTACGGTTCATGCGCACAAGTTTTCAAAGGGCGCGCAGAAGGCCATTGAGGCCGCCGGCGGAAAGGCCGTTCTGATTGGTTCAGAGGCTGCTCCCGCGGCGTAACGAATAAGGCCAGAGCTGAGCGCTCCGGCCGGGCTTTATTACCGGCGTTCACGCTGTTTTTATTGCCTCTGTTCGGCAATGCTTCCTTCCGCGTAGAATAGCGGACACGAACCCAGGCCGAGCGTCAGCCGTTTTTCCAACCGTTCTTGACACGCTCCGCAGCAAGGCTTTCCATACCGATGCTCGACAAGTTTCTCAACATCTTCCGGATTCCCGATCTGCGCAAGCGGATCCTCTTTACTTTGGGCATGCTCGCAGTCTACCGGCTCGGTGCACACATCCCGACTCCGGGCATTGACGCGGCCAAACTCGCGCAGTTCTTCAATCAGAACGCCGGCGGCGCACTCGGTCTGCTCGATCTGTTCAACGGCGGCAACCTGCGTAAGCTGACGGTCTTCGCGCTCGGCATCATGCCGTACATCACCGCGTCGATCATCTTCCAGCTGCTCACTGTCGTCTATGAGCCTTTGGCGAAGTTGCAGAAAGAAGGCGAGCTGGGCCGGCGCAAGATTACGCAGTGGACGCGTTACGTCACGGTTCTGCTGGGCGTCGTGCAGAGCTTCTTCATCGCGTTGACGCTCACGAATACCTCGACCGGTGAGTCGATGGTGACGATTCCCAAGCAGTTCTTTATTCCGCTCTGCATCCTCACGCTCACAGGCGGCACAACCTTCATTATGTGGCTGGGTGAGCAGATTACGGAGCGCGGCATCGGCAACGGAATGTCACTGCTTATCTTCGCCGGAATCGTCGTCGGCATCCCGCGCGGCATCCAGGACCTGTACACCAAGGCGACCACGGACGCATGGGGCGGTTTCACGCCCATCGCCATCGCTTTGATCATCGTCATGATGATTGTGGTCGTCGCGTTCATCGTCTTCGTGGAGCGCTCCGAGCGTCGCATTCCGATTCAGTCGGCGAAGCGCATGGTCGGCCGCAGCATGGTACAGGCGTCGAGTTCGTTCCTCCCGTTGAAGGTAAACGCCGGCGGTGTGATGCCGGTCATCTTCGCCGCGTCGATCCTGTCAGCTCCAATGCTGCTGCAGAACGTCAGCCTCTTCGGCTCCGGTCCGCTGCGCGATACCAGGTACTTCGGCCCGCTCTTCCGCTGGCTTGGCCCGGCCGAGCCGGCGTATGTCCTCCTCTATATCGTCTCCATCATCTTCTTTGCGTACTTCTACATCTCGATCATCTTCCGGCCGGACGATATCGCGGACAATATGCGCAAGTACGGAAGCTTTATTCCCGGCATCCGTCCCGGCAAGCGCACCTCGGACTTCATCAACGACGTCCTTACGCGCCTCACGCTCGTGGGTGGCATCTACCTGTGCTTCATCTCTATCATCCCGATGTTGCTTATCTCGGGCATTCACTTCAATCACTTGTGGCTGGTCGGTCATTTCTTTGACTCTCTGCCCGCATGGACCACGAACGGCCTCGGTCTGAACTTCTACTTTGGCGGCACCTCATTGCTGATCGTCGTTGGTGTGGCGATGGACACGGTGCAGCAGGTGGAAGCGCAGCTCATCATGCGTCACTACGACGGCTTTACGCCGAAGTCGGGACGCATTCGCGGCCGCCGCAGCTGGTAATTCGCCACACTCATCGGTGCCCACGTCCGGAACCCGGGCGTGGGTTTTCACTGTAGATGGAGTTTGTTTAGAGCTTTCTTGCTGTCTTTCTATATGTCGAAACCCCTCCCTAACGCGAGCGACTTTCTTCCCGGCCCGGTTCTTCTGCTCGGCGCGCCGGGCGTCGGCAAGGGCACGCAGGCGCAGCGCCTGATGGCTGAGTTTGGCATTCCGCAGATCTCGACCGGCGATCTGCTTCGTCAGCATCGCCGCGACCACACACCATTGGGTATCCTCGCCGACGATCTGATGTCGCAGGGCAAGCTGGTACCCGACGATCTTGTGAACCAGATGGTCGCTGTGCGCCTCCAGGAGCCCGACACCGAGCACGGCTACATCCTTGACGGCTTTCCGCGCACGCTCAACCAGGCTGAGTGGCTTGATCGTCAGCTCGTGGCTTATCTGCTGCCGGTCGTTGCGATCAACCTCGTCGTCGACGAGGCGGAGCTGCTTGAGCGCATCACGGGTCGCCTCACGTGCCCGATCTGCGGGACGATCTACAACATTTATTCGAAGCCGCCGAAGAACGACCGCGTGTGCGACTTCGACGGCGCCGCGCTCATCCAGCGTGCAGACGACACCGTCCAGGTCTTTCATGAGCGCATGCGGGCGTTTGAGCAGAAGACCTCCGCGGTGATCGAATACTATCGCGAGCATGGCAACCGCTTTGCCGAGGTCGACGGCGACCGTTCCATCGACGAGGTCACCCAGAGCATCCGCGAGACGCTGCTGCGTCTGCGCCATCATCCGGAGAAGTAAAGTTACGAGAGGCGAGATGTGGACAGGCAAGAAAGTTCGATAGCCGCATCTTGAGTCTGGCAGCCAGTATCTAACCGTTATGGCCATCATGATCAAATCCGCCGTCGAGATCGAAGCGATGCGTCGCTCTGGTGAGGCACTGCGCAAGGTACACGAGGCCGTGCGCCAAGTTGTCGCTGCCGGCGCGACGACGATGGATCTCGAGCGCGCCGCCGCAGCCAAGGTGCAAGAGCTTGGAGTCAAATCAGCCTTCAAGGGCTACCACGGCTACCCGGCGGTTCTCTGCACCTCGGTCAACAGTGAGGTGATCCACGGGATTCCGAATGATCGCCGCACACTCAAAGACGGCGATGTCGTCTCGGTCGATTGCGGCGTAGTCGTCGACAGCTTTTATTCCGACTGCGCCGTGACTTATCCCATCGGTACGACGAAGCCTGAGGTGCAGAAGCTTCTTCGCGTCACTGAGGCATCGCTGTATGCGGCCATTGACAAGGCCGTGCCCGGCGGTCGTCTCTTCGATATTTCACACGCTGTGCAATCGATGTGCGAGGGTGAGGGGCTGAGCGTTGTCCGCGAGTTCGTGGGCCACGGCATCGGACGCAATATGCATGAAGACCCTCAGCTCCCGAACGTCGGCAGCGCCGGTAAGGGACCGCGGCTTAAGCCCGGCATGGTGATCGCGATCGAACCCATGATCAACCTTGGCGGCCCCGAGGTGAAGGTGCTTGACGACGGTTGGACGGCCGTTACGATTGACGGCAGCTACAGTGCCCACTTCGAGCACACCGTCGCCATCACCAAAGATGGTCCGCTCATCCTTACGCGCTAGCCCTCGCCTCAAGCGATTTGCTGCTCCTTGATGAAGCGTTCAATCTCTGCGAACTCATCTTCGCTTAGCCGGAAAGTTGCCGCCGGTAGAACTCCCTCAACCTGCCTGGCGCTGCGGCCACCGACGATGGCCGCGGTTATTGCGGGATTGTGCAGCGTCCACGCAATTGCGACGACACCCGCGCTGACACCGTGGCGGGCGCCGATCTGCTTCAGCAAATCCGAAAGTGCGAGATTGCGCGACAGGTTCGGCTCCTGGAAGTTCTTTGTGCGCTTGCGGAAGTCGTCATCAGGCATTGCGGCGATGCGCTCCTTCGTCATAGCACCCGTCAACAGCCCGCTCATCATCGGCGAGTAGTTAATCACGCCAATCCCATGCTCCTTGCACCAGGGTAGTGTCGCTGTCTCGCTCGCCCGATTGATCATCGAGTACGGTGGCTGCAGACTCGTGATCGGCGCGATTCTGCTGGCTCGCTCCATCTGAGCCACGCTGAAGTTCGACACGCCGATCCATCGCACCTTGCCTTCACGCTGCAGGTCGGCCATCGTGTCCCAGCCTTCCTCGATGTCTTCATCGGGGACCGGCCAGTGAATCTGGTAGAGGTCGATCCTATCCACGCCAAGCCGTTTCAGGCTCGCCTCGCACTCCTGGCGAATCGTCTTCAGCGACTGCACGATCTTGCGGTCCTCGCCCCAGGTCATCGCGCACTTCGTGAACACATACGGCTTCTCGCTCGTCTGCTGGAGCGCGCGGCCGACGATCTCCTCCGAGTGTCCCAGGCCGTACACCGCTGCAGTGTCGATCCAGTTCACACCGCCGTCCAGCGCACGAAGGATCGCTTCTACCGACTCATTGTCATCTTGAGCTCCCCAGGCATACTGCCAATTGCCGCCACCAATCGCCCAGGCGCCGAATCCTATGGCGGTGAGGTTCATGTCGGAGTTGCCAAGACGCTGCGTTGTGCTAAGACTCTTCGCCGTTATGGTCATGTCAACTAGGATGCTCGACTAGCGGGGCTTTTCGCAAGGCATGCACAGAATTGCTAGTGTGCGGCCATCTGCTCCGGATCGACTTTCGCGTTCTTGGGTGGCAGCCGCATGATCCACACCAGCGGCGAAAGCAGAACGACGACACCAGACAGAATTGCGAATGCATTCTTATAGGCCAGCATCATCGCTTGACGCTGCATCTGGCCATAAATCTGCGCGAGAGCAGGGAACTGCGCTGCTGCGAAGGTGCTGTGGGTCAACCTCGCGAATTGTTCGATCTGCGTCGCGATGGCGGTAGAACCCGCCGAAAGGTGCGAGGCCAGATTCATTTGGTGCACCTGTGCCGAGCGCGCGAGATACGTCGTGAGCAAGGCTGTACCCGCCGATCCTCCGATATTGCGCGCAAAGTTCGAGAGCGACGAGATCTGATTCATCTTGTTTCGGGGGACACCCACATAGTTCAGCGTGCTGATAGGGATGAAGATGAACGGCAGCCCTATGACCTGCAACATGCGCCACAGCGTTGCGTCTCCGTAGCTCGTATACAGGTCGAGCCGCGTCAGATTGAAGAGACCTGCGGCGACGGCAAGGTAGCCGAGCATCACCATGAGGCGTGGATCGCCCTTGCCCAGCGTTCGTCCAGCGACCGCCATCATCACCATCATCACGAAGCCCGCCGGCGATAGAACCATACCGGCGCGTTCCGCCGTGTAGCCAAGCAGCACCTGCAGATACTGTGGGATCAGCACCGTCGATCCGAACAGCACCATACCCAGCACAAGCTGCAGGAACACAGCAGTGCCAAAGTTCCTGTTCTTCAGCATCTTCAGATCGACGATGGGGTCCGGATGCCGCCACTCCCAGAACGCGAAGAAGATGAGAGTGATGACCGCAAGAAACGCCGTCACTTGAATCTGACCTGAGCCAAACCAGTCCTTCTCCTGGCCCTTGTCGAGCGTGAACTCGAGCAGGCCGACGCCCAGCGCCACTGCGCCGAGTCCAATGAAATCCACGGGCGATCGCCGTTGCATGCGCGCCTTCATCTCCGGTGGATCCTCCACCATGCGATTGGAGAGAAAGAGCGACAACAGGCCGAACGGAAGATTGATGAAGAAGATCCAGTGCCAGTTGTAGTTGTCGGTCAGCCAGCCGCCGAGCGTAGGGCCGATAGCTGGAGCCACGACGACGGCCATGCCGTAGAGTGCGAAGGCCTGCCCGCGTTTTTCGATGGGGAAGGTGTCGGCCAGAATCGCCTGTTCACTCGGAGCCAGGCCGCCGCCGCCAAGACCCTGCAGAATGCGTGCAATGATCAAAGCCGGCAAAGTGGGTGCCAGACCGCACAAGAGCGAACAGGCCGTAAACATCACCACACAGACCATGTAGAAGCGCTTGCGGCCGAACCGGTCCGAAAGCCAGCCGGAGATCGGCAGAATTACGGCTGAAGAAACGAGATAACTCGTTAGTACCCAGGTCGCCTCCTCCTGCGAGGCACCCACCGAGCCGGCGATATGAGGTAGTGCGACGTTCGCAATCGAGGTGTCCAGCACCTCCATAAACGTCGCAATCGTTACCGTCAGCGCGATCAGCCACGGGTTATATTTTGGTTTCCATGCTGCCTGTAGCTGGCCGGTCATATCAGTGTGCTGATACAGTATATCAGGGCACTGATATATGGCTTCGTATCAGATCGAGAAGGCAAAGTTCGCAAGACGATGCACCAAGAGTCTGCGCGAGCTTTTGATGGGCTACCGCTCGCGGCTCGAGGCTGCGTTGCGCGGCGAGGGCCTGACGCTGCCTCAACTGCGACTGCTAAACGCCATCAAGGAACAGGGCAGCGTGAGCGGAGCTACCATCGCGCGCACATGCCAGGTGACTCCGCAGACCCTGCAGGCGATGCTCACCCGCGCCGAGCGCGAAGGCTGGATCACCCGCGACATCTCCGAGGTGAATCACCGCATCCTGACTGCGTCACTCACGCGGAAGGGCGAAGCAGCTCTTGGCCGCGGCCTCGCCACCGCGGCCGAGATCGAAGAGAAGATCTGGACCGGTGTGTCTGCGCACACGCTGGATCAGCTCAACACCACGATCGAGCACGGCATCGCTAACCTGCGCGGTGAGATTTCCTCACATCGCGCGGCAAGCTGATTGCGCGGAACTAGAGCCTGCAGATCAACAGTTCGCGCTCGTAGATCATCTCCGGCGGCAGATGATCGTGCAGCAGCAGGAACAGCTCCTCGTGACTCATCACCTCGCGCCGCCACGCCGCACTGTCCACGGCCTGTAGCTTCGCAAACTGTTCGGGCGAGAACTCGAGGCCATCCCAGTTCATATCGTTGAAGTAGGGAGTCCAGCCGATCGGCGTCTCCTTGCCTTGTGCACGCCCGTGAACGCGGTCGACGACCCACTTCAGCACGCGCATGTTCTCACTGAACCCGGGCCATAGAAACTTCCCATCCTCATCCTTGCGAAACCAGTTCACGTGGAAGACGCGTGGCGTGGAGGAGAGCTCGCGCTGCATCTTCAACCAGTGACGGAAGTAGTCGCCCATGTTATAGCCACAGAAGGGAAGCATCGCCATCGGGTCGCGCCGCACGAGTCCCGTCTTTCCAGCGGCGGCAGCCGTCGTCTCAGACCCCATGGTCGCGCCGACGTAAACGCCACTCGACCAGTTGAATGACTGGAAGATCAACGGAACGGTCTCCGATCGGCGACCGCCAAACAGGAACGCTGCGATCGGCACACCCTCCGGCGACTCCCAAGCCTCGCGATCAAAGACAGGACACTGCACAGCCGGCGCAGTGAAGCGGCCGTTCGGGTGCGCCGCGGTGCGTCCTGTCTTCTTGCCGATCTCAGGCGTCCAGCGCTCGCCGAGCCAATCAATGCATTCGGCGGGGGGCTTCGACGTCATGCCCTCCCACCACACGCCGCCGTCCGGTGTGAGCGCTACGTTCGTGAAGATAGTATTGCGGCTCAGCGTGGCCATCGCATTTGGATTCGTCTTCGCGCTCGTGCCGGGCGCCACGCCAAAGAAGCCGGCCTCAGGATTCATCGCGCGCAAGTGGCCGTTGGCATCCGGACGAATCCAGGCGATGTCATCGCCAACGCACCAGACCTTCCATCCCTCGAAGCCCTTCGGCGGAATCATCATCGCGAAGTTGGTCTTGCCGCACGCGCTTGGAAACGCCGCTGCGACGTACGTCTTCTGGCCCTCCGGCGATTCTGCGCCGAGGATTAACATGTGCTCAGCCATCCATCCTTCGTCGCGTGCAATGTTGCTCGCGATGCGCAGTGCGAAGCACTTTTTGCCCAGCAGCGCGTTGCCGCCGTAGCCCGAGCCATAGCTCCAGATCTCGCGCGTCTCCGGAAAGTGAACGATGTACTTCGTGTCGTTCTGTGGCCATGCGACATCTTGCTCACCAGGAGCCAGCGGTGCACCCACCGAGTGCATGCACGGCACAACACGCTTGATGTCCTTATCAATTTCCGCGAACACCGGTGCACCCACGCGCGCCATGATGCGCATGTTCACCACCGCGTAGGCGGAATCCGTCAGTTGCACGCCAATCTGCGATGCCTTGGCTCCGATCGGGCCCATCGAGAACGCGAGCACGTACATAGTGCGTCCGCGCATCGAGCCCCGAAAGAGTTCCTTCAGCTTGCGCCGCATTTTGAACGGATCTTCCCAGTTGTTGGTCGGTCCGGCCGCGTCCTTGCTCAGCGAGCAGATGAAGGTGCGGTTCTCCACGCGCGCGACGTCGTTCGGCGAGCTCCGCGCGAGGTAGCATCCTGGCCACAGTTTCTCGTTCAGCCTGATGAATGTTCCTGCCTCAACCAGTTGGCTGCACAGGTACTCGTTCTCGGCATCTGATCCATCCACCCAGTGAATTGCCTCTGGTTGGCACAGATCGGCCATCTTCTCCACCCAGCGGATCAGGTGCTTGTTGGTGGTCAACACTCGCGTTGAAACCTGCGTGCTCTTCGTGGCTGCCGCTGCGGCCATGCTGTTTGCCTCCACCTCCAGTGTCGCTCCAAAGGCCACGAGCAAGCTACCGCATTCTGCCAGTCTCTGTCGCTGGGTGCTCGATTACCGCATCCTTTGCGTATTCTGTTCCGGTAAGACATCTTTGCCAGCTGTCATGTATTGGCGAGCGCATTGTGAGCCCGCGAATGTTGTTCTGTTAGCGACGCATCGGGCCCTCAGAGCATCAGTTGCACATAGGAGGGTTCATGGCCACCAGCATTCCCGTGAACGTCCGTCCTCGCGTCGTCGTCATCGGCGCGGGTTTTGGCGGCATTTATGCAGCGAAGGCTCTCGGCAAGCTGCCCGTTGACGTCACTGTCGTCGACCGCAAGAACCACCACACCTTTCAGCCGTTGCTTTATCAGGTGGCCCTTGCCGTTCTTTCGCCGGGAGAGATCGCTCAGCCCATTCGCTCCATCCTGCGCGATTGCGGCAACACTGAAGTGATCATGGACGAGGTTGTCGGCTTCGACATCCACGACCGCAGGGTCCATCTCAAGAGCGGTGCCGAGCTGCTCTACGACTACCTCATCCTTGGCACTGGCTCCACGCACAGTTATTTCGGCCGCGACGATTGGTCGAAGCTCGCGCCGGGCCTCAAATCGATTGAAGATGCAACAGAGATTCGCCGCCGGGTGTTGCTTGCATTCGAGCTTGCAGAACGCCAGACGCTGGAGACCGGCACACATCCTCCGCTCAATTTCGTCATCATCGGTGGCGGCCCCACTGGCGTTGAACTCGCAGGAGCCATTTCAGACATCACGCGTCTTTACATGACGCGTGACTTCCGCCATATCGATCCCTCCACGGCCAACGTACTCATTCTCGAGGGTTCGCCAACCATCCTCGCCGCCTATCCAAAGGACCTGCAGAAAAAGGCCGTCGAGCAGCTTGCGAAGCTTGGCGTGAGCGTGCGCACCGGAGCTCGCGTCACCGATGTACAGCCGGGTTATGTGATGGTTGGTGACGAGCGCATCGAGAGCGTTTGCACGCTGTGGGCCGCGGGTGTGCAAGCGTCACCGCTCGGCAAGATGCTCGCAGACTCGCTGGGCATGCCTACCTGCCTCGATCGCCGCGGTTGTCTCCAGGTGGATGAGTATCTCAACCCTCCGAATCATTCGGAGATCTTCGTCATCGGTGATCTTGCGCATGTCGAAGAGAACGGACAACAGATTCCCGGCACTGCACCACCCGCCATGCAAATGGGCATGTATGCAGCGGAGCGCATCGGATTGTTCACGACGAATCCTGCAGCCGCTGCGAAACAGAAACCCTTCCATTACTTCGACAAAGGTGACATGGCGACGATCGGCCGTAAAGCTGCGGTTGCTCGAATCGCCTGGCCGTTCCATGCACACTGGTCGGGCTTCATGGCGTGGGTCACATGGCTTGTGGTGCACATCTTCTTCCTTATCGGCTTCCGCAATCGCCTCGCTGTGTTTCGCCAGTGGGCCTACACGTATATCCGCAAGCAGGAGGGCGTACGCCTCATCGTGGGCTCACAGGAGCTGCCTGGCTGGGATGAATTAGCCGCGCCGCCGGTACCTCGGGAGGATGATGAGCCCACACTGACCGCGCGGCTCTGAAGCCACCGCCATCCACTGCGTCGCATCCGAACCCAGATACGGCCAATGGTAAACACAAACGGCGTTCTCTGAGAGAACGCCGCTGCTTCGAGAACTATGTGTCGTTAGTACGAGCGCTTCTTTTCCTTCGGAGGGCCACCCGGCACGCCAAAGCGGAACACCAGCCCGCTGCTCACCTGAACCATTCTCGAGGAGCCAATCGGTATCGGGCCGCCGTAGATATAACTGTTCTGCGTCGTGACGCCGCCAAATCCCAGCTCAACGATGCGGAAGTCAACATGCCGCGTTAGCGGATAGTCGATGCCGCCAAAGATGCCGAACATTCCGCGTGTCGTGTGTATCTGAGACTGCTGAGCCTTGCTTGTCGCGGCTCCAGCAGCAACCTGTGCGTACGCCCGAATCCCATGCGGCAATGGCGCGGACTCCACTCTTCCGGACAGCGAAAATACGTTCAGCGCCGCGTTATTGCTGTGCACCGTCGTATCGCGCACATCCACGCCGAACTTCATTCCCGGCCCGTGCGAGATGTTGTAGTACGCACCAAAATCCAGGCCGCCAAAGTTTCGCGAAGTCGCGCCGTCTCCAAGAAATGCAAACGGCCCAGTGTCTGAGACGTTGTTGCTGATTTTTGTGAATACCGGATTCACATACACGCCAACCTGCGCCCTGGCACTCGCCGCCACAGCAGCCAGCACCACAGCTGCAAGAACGTACCGCAATCTCATCAAGAACAATCCTTAAATCCTGGTTGAGCTTCTGACCCCAGCGAGCAAGCTCGCCGGGGACCCCGTTTCGCGTCGCCGCAAAGAACTACGCTGTGACAGTCTCGCGCACCTTCACCGGCGTAAGCCAGTTGTATTTATCAGGAGCCGCTCCGCTCACGATATCGAAGAACGCCTTGTGGAGCGCATTTGTAATCGGTCCCATGCTTCCGTCGCCGACCAGAATACGATCTACGCTGCGGAGATGCGTCACCTCGGCGGCCGTGCCGGTGAAGAACGCCTCGTCGCAGATATATAGCAACTCTCTCGGCAGCGATTGCTCCACCACCGGAATTCCAAGCTGCCGCGCGAGCACCAGGATCGAGTCGCGCGTGATTCCGTTCAGCACCGAGTTCGCCAGCGGCGTCGTGTACAACACGCCATTCCGCACCAGGAACAGATTTTCGCCTGAGCCCTCGCTCAGGTAGCCATTCACATCCAGCGCGATGCCCTCCACATAGCCGTTCACATCGGCCTCCATGCGGATCAGCTGCGAGTTCATATAATTCGCGCCCGCCTTCGCCAGCGACGGCATCGTGTTCGGCGCCAGCCGGTTCCAGCTCGAGATGCACACATCCGCGCCACCGTGCCCGGCCACATACTTGCCCCACGGGAAGTTCGCCATGTACACCTCCACCGGCGACTTCAGCGGGTTCACACCAATCTCTCCGTAGCCACGAAACGCGATCGGCCGGATGTAGCACGGCGTCACGCCGTTGGCCTCGATCAGCTCCACCACCGCGTCGTTCAGCTGCTCCAGGTTGTAGGGAAGCGGCATCCGGTAGATCTTCGCCGAGTGGATCAGCCGCTGCATGTGCTCGTTCAGACGGAACACGCCTGCGCCGTTCTCCTGCGCGTAGCAGCGAATCCCTTCAAAGACCGAAGAGCCATAGTGGATCACGTGGCTCATCACGTGAATCTGCGCCTTCTCCCACGGAATCAGTTGGCCGTTATGCCAGATATTGGCGGTCGTCTCGAGCGGCATCCGAGTCTCCTTGTATGAACAATGATTATACGTGCGGCCTTTAAGCTGAGGCGGGGTTCAGGTTGCTTCTCTGAGGGAAGCTTCCGTACCCTCGAAGAATGCCGCCGCCGATCCCCGTGGTTCTCGCTGAATACGACGCCGACTGGCCCCGTTTAGCAGCGCGACTCGCAGAGCAATTGAAGGTGCTTGGTCCAACCTTGGCGGAGGTTCACCATATCGGCTCGACCTCCGTTCCGGGGCTTGTTGCCAAGCCCATCATCGATCTCATGCCGGTCGTCACAAATCTGGCCGATCTGGATAGCAAGCGTGGACTCGTGGAACAACTCGGATACGTCTGGCACGGGGAGTTTGGGCTATCGGGAAGACGCTATTGCACTTTTTCGGATGAGTTCGGCGGGCGCATAGCGCAGCTTCATTTCTTTGAAGCCGGAACATCACAAGCTGACCGCCACCTCGCTTTCAGGGATTATTTGCGCGCAAATCCGAGGGTCGCAGAGGAATATGCAAAGGAGAAATACCGCGCACGGAACCTGCACCCAGATGACTCTCACGCGTATACCGACGAGAAATCAGCATGGATTCGAGACGTAGAGGCCAAGGCTATCGCTTGGTACCCAGAACGTCACGTTCACTTGTCCGTGCAACAATCTGAGTCGACCTGATGCTCGTCCCGCACCCAGCAGCGCTTACCCGTTTTGAGAGCTCCCAGCTCGCTCGCTTCTCGCTGTTGGCGCTCAGCTCCATCTTCTTCCTCGTCGACCCCTTCGCGGCCCTGCCCACCTTCCTGGCCATCACCGAGGGTCAGGACTCGAAACGCCGCCTGCGCACGGCCCGTCGCGCCTCGCTCACCGCCTGGATCGTGCTCTCCGTTTTCGCCTTCATCGGCCAGTACATCTTCCGTCTCTTCGGCATCTCGCTTCCTGCCTTTGAAATCGCCGGCGGCGTCATTCTCCTGCTCATCGGCCTCGACATGCTCGAGGCCAAGCGCTCGCCTACGCAGGAGACCCGCAAAGACGCCCAGGCTGCCGCCACCAAGGATGACGCGGGCATCGTGCCCATGGGTATCCCCATGCTCGCCGGCCCCGGCAGCATCACCACCGTCATGGTTCTCGTCGGTCAGGTGCAGTCCACTTGGGAGATGATCGCTATCCTCGGCGCCATTGCCATCACGGCCCTCTCTTGCTTCCTTGTGCTGGGCAGTGCAGATCGCGTCGCGCGCGTCCTTGGCCAGACCGGCATCCGCATCCTCGTCCGCGTCATGGGACTTCTGCTCGTCGCCCTGGCCGTGCAGTACTTCGTCAACGGGTTCGTCGACCTCGGCGTCATCGCCAAGCCCTGACCCGCTCGTCACAAAAATCTCCAGCGCTGTTGGCCACTTGAACTCGCGCGCGGGTATGATTCCGACAATCTCCTCTTTATCCGGCCTAAATATCTAAAAACAAAGGAACCTACAACGATGGAAAGTCCTGTTCCTGACCACCTCCTCAAGCTGGGCACAGGCTTCTTTGCCTCCAAGGTCCTGCTCAGCGCTGTTGAACTTGAACTCTTCACCGTGCTCGCCGAACGCCCTGAAACCCTCGCCGGCATCAGCAGCCGCATCGGCCTTCACCCACGCGCTGCCCGAGACTTCCTCGACGCCCTCGTTGCCCTCAACTGCCTCGAGCGCAACGACGGACACTACGCCAACACGCCGGCCACAGCTCACTTCCTCGACAAAAACAAGCCCTCCTACGTCGGTGGCCTGCTCGAGATGGCCAACGCCCGCCTCTACTATTTCTGGGGCAACCTCACAACGGCGCTCCGCACCGGGGAGCCCCAGAACGAAGCCCGCAACGGCGGCGACGATCCCTTCAAGGCTCTCTACGCAGACCCCGATCGCCTCCGTAACTTCCTTCGCGCCATGACGGGCATCAGCCACGGAGCCAACCTCACAATCGCTCGTCAGTTCCCCTGGAAGGACTACAAGACCGTCGTCGACGTAGGCACCGCGCAGGGCGACCTCGTCACGCAGGTGACGCTCGCCAACCCGCACCTTCAGGGCATCGGCTTTGATCTGCCGGCGGTCGGCCCCATCTTCGAGGAATACGTCGCCGCCAACGGCCTCTCAGCGCGCGTCCGCTTCGAGCCTGGCAGCTTCTTCGACGCGCCCATCCCGAGGGCCGACGTCGTCATGATGGGCCACATCCTTCACGACTGGGACCTCGACGTCAAAAGGATGCTCATCCGCAAGGCCTACGCCGCCATCCCTGCTGGCGGTGCGCTCCTCGTCTACGAGAGCATCATCGATGACGACCGCTCCAAGAACGCCTTCGGCCTTCTCATGAGCCTCAACATGCTCATCGAAACGCCGGGCGGCTTCGACTACACCGGCGCAGACTGCATCGGCTGGATGAAAGAAGCAGGCTTCCGTGACGCTCGAGTCGAGCATCTCGTCGGCCCCGAGTCCATGGTCATCGGTTTCAAATAGTCAATCCGCCTTTGCATGCTTCGTTCGTGGCGACGACTCCCTCGCCGCCATAAACGGACTCTACTTCACCAAAAACGCCGAGCCCGCGATCAGCACGCCGACTACGCCGAGCACGAGTGCTGCGAGCACGTACCTGTGGTGCCGTGTCAGCAGCGTAATCGAGGCCAGCACCACTCCGATCTGCAGCAGCGCCTCACCCAGATCAAACCGTGCGGCCTTGCGCTCTGCGTGGTCCACCTCAGTCTCTAGCTCGCGCGCCTTCTCCATATCCTGATCGAGCTCCCCCTGCCACTTCGCAATCTCTGCCTTATAGGTCGCGAGCTTCGCCTGTGTGGCGGCAGCGTCATTTGTTGGCTGCAGCGATAGCAAATCCTCCGCGATCTGAGTCTGCTGCACGCGTAGTTTGCGCGCCTGGTACTCGTTCCACTGGTCCGCTGCGCGCGTCTGCTCCAGCACGGCGCGCGTATGCGTCCGGTGCCCAAGTACCGTTACCATCGCGACCAAAACCGCCAGTATGGCGATGGTCAGCGAGACGTACTTCAGGTTCTTCTCGGCCCCCGTTTGCACCTGCTCCGAAAACTCGTGAATCTCCGCTGCTTCCATATCTCGCTCCAACCCACTGAAACTCTCAGATTCTAACGGGATACGGCGCCGGCTTCTATCGGGCGGGAGGCTTTTTTCCGCAAATCCTCCACAGTTCCCACAGGCCATGCGGTTGCGCGTTCCCGCTCCCCTTGCTAAAGTCAATCTTGTCGTTGGCGCCGAGCAACAGGCCAACGGTTGGTGTCTGCAAAGAATTTGCATCCGGACGCAGTCTGGGCTACTCTAGATAGACATCAGCTTCGCGCCTGAACCCCTTGGGGTGTGACGGCCGGACGAAGCGCAGTCCAAGCGTTTGATCGCGGTAGAACAGGCCATAGGCCGCCGCACAAACCCAAGCCACTGCAACTCATTGATTTCAGGAGCTTAGTGCTCCGCGATCGCATGCG
>CAVQLS010000006.1:160000-322160 GCA_963713395.1 uncultured Acidobacteriaceae bacterium
GCAGGGGGTCAACGGTTCGATCCCGTTCAGCTCCACCAACTCTTTGAAGGTAATGTTTGAGACCTGCTCAAACATCAGTATCCGCGTGGCACAACAGTTCGCCGGATTCTGATGCTTGAGCATGAGCTCGAGCGCGCCCCAGTGGTGCGTTGCGGTAGTACTAACTATCGCGGACGATTTTTGACAACTGAATAGATTGGGTAAGCAATATTCTCGCAAAAGAATATTGCTAAATAACTACAAGGCTGAGCAGCATAGCTCACGGGTTGTTTCCGTGATCAAGCATGCTGTCAATCAGTGTTGAGTGTCTTTAGATAATTTCAGGTGGCCGCTAACTCCCTAATCCAGAGTTAGAAAAGGCGCCAGAAGGCGGACTAAACTACGTAGATTACTCTACGATTCGAAGGTAAGTTCTTCGATGCGTGCGAGTAAATTCTATGGTCAAGCTACTAAGGGCGCACGGTGGATGCCTTGGCAGAAACAGGCGATGAAGGACGTGGCAAGCTGCGATAAGCTTCGGGGAGCCGCACACAGGCTTTGATCCGGAGATTTCCGAATGGGGAAACCCACATACGCAAACCGTATGTATGTCTCACTGAATTCATAGGTGAGAACAAGCGAACGGAGGGAAGTGAACCATCTCAGTACCTCCAGGAGAATAAAGAAACCTCGATTCCGATAGTAGTGGCGAGCGAACTCGGAACAGCCCAAACCCGTACTATTTCGGTAGTTCGGGGGTTGTAGGGCCTGCAATAGTAGAGTTACCAATCCGGTCTTTAGCCGAAGCCAGTGGAAACTGGCCCCACAGAGCGTGACAGGCGCGTAGACGAAAAAGATCCGGACTCGAAGCAGGTACCTGAGTAAGGCGGGGCACGAGAAACCCTGCTTGAATCCACGGGGACCATCCCGTAAGGCTAAATACTCGTTTCTGACCGATAGTGAACCAGTACCGTGAGGGAAAGGCGAAAAGAACCCCGAGAGGGGAGTGAAATAGTACCTGAAACCGTGTGCCTACAAGCAGTGGGAGGACTATGCCCGTAAGGGAATGTCTGACCGCGTGCCTATTGCATAATGAGCCGGCTAGTTATTCTTGTCAGCAAGGTTAAGCGTGAGCGAGCCGCAGCGAAAGCGAGTCTGAATAGGGCGTTCAGTTGGCAGGAATAGACGCGAAGCGGGATGATCTACCCTTGGCCAGGTTGAAGGTGAGGTAACACTCACTGGAGGACCGAACCGGTGTTTGTTGAAAAAAGCTCGGATGAGCTGAGGGTAGGGGTGAAAGGCTAATCAAATTCCGTGATAGCTCGTTCTCTCCGAAATAGCTTTAGGGCTAGCGTCGGGTGATTTGGATCGGTGGTAGAGACATGGATGGACTAGGGGGCTTTCCGGCTTACTGAATCCAACCAAACTTCGAATGCCGATCACAACCAGCCCGGCAGTCAGACTGTGGGGGCTAAGCTTCACAGTCGAGAGGAAAACAGTCCAGACCGCCTGCTAAGGTCCCCAAATTACAGTTAAGTGGGAAAGGAAGTCGGAACGCTCAGACAGCCAGGAGGTTGGCTTAGAAGCAGCCATCCTTTAAAGAAAGCGTAATAGCTCACTGGTCAAGCGGTCCGGTGCCGACAATACAACGGGGCTAAAACTGTATACCGAAGCAGCGGATGCACACGTAAGTGTGCGTGGTAGGAGAGCATTCTCTAGTCATCGAAGCGTAACTGAGAAGATACGTGGAGGTTAGAGAAGAGACCCTGCCGGCATAAGTAGCGATAAGGAAGGTGCGAACCCTTCCCGCCGAAAGTCTAAGGTTTCCTGAGTAAAGTTAATCTGCTCAGGGTTAGGCGATCCCTAAGCTGAGGCCGAAAGGCGTAAGCGATGGACATCCGGTTAATATTCCGGACCTCCCAGTAGTTCGTTATCACGATGGGGTGACGCATAAGGATAAGCTGGTCGTCATATGGCTATGGCGGTCGATGCGCGTGAAGCTGGATTCTCTAGGCAAATCCGGAGAGTCTTAACAGTGAGGCGCAAAGCAAGCCCGAATGGGTGTAAGCAGCTGATTTCATGGTGCCAAGAAAAACCTCTAAGGAGAAAGACTGGGACTCGTACCTCAAACCGACACAGGTAGACGAGGAGAATATCCAAAGGCGCTCGAGTGAAGGCTTGTTAAGGAACTCGGCAAATTAGACCCGTAACTTCGGGAGAAGGGTCGCCCTCCAGTGTTCATAGCACAGGAGGGCCGCAGTGAAACGCGTACGGCGACTGTTTAACAAAAACACAGGTCTCTGCAAAGTCGAAAACGACGTATAGGGGCTGACTCCTGCCCGGTGCCGGAAGGTTAAAGAGAGAGGTTAGCCGCAAGGCGAAGCTTTGAACTGAAGCCCCGGTGAACGGCGGCCGTAACTATAACGGTCCTAAGGTAGCGAAATTCCTTGTCGGGTAAGTTCCGACCTGCACGAATGGAGTAACGATCGTACGACTGTCTTAACGAGTTGCTCGGCGAACTTGTAGTACCGGTGAAGATGCCGGTTACCCGCAGCTAGACGAAAAGACCCCGTGCACCTTTACTATACTTTTACAGTGGGTTACGGCAATTGCTGCGCAGGATAGGTGGGAGGCTTTGAGGCCAGGTTCTCGGACTTGGCGGAGCCAACGGTGAGATACCACCCTGCGATTGTTGTGATCCTAACCTCCACCCATTATCTGGGTGAGGGACATTGTAAGACGGGTAGTTTGACTGGGGCGGTCGCCTCCTAAATTGTAACGGAGGCGCGCGAAGCTACACTCAGGTCGTTTGGAAATCGACCGTCGAGTGCAAAGGCATAAGTGTGGTTAACTGCGAGACCTACAAGTCGAGCAGATGCGAAAGCAGGCCTTAGTGATCCGGTGGTTCTGTATGGAAGGGCCATCGCTCAACGGATAAAAGGTACGCCGGGGATAACAGGCTGATCATTGCCAAGAGTTCATATCGACGCAATGGTTTGGCACCTCGATGTCGGCTCATCGCATCCTGGAGCTGTAGAAGGTTCCAAGGGTTAGGCTGTTCGCCTATTAAAGCGGTACGTGAGCTGGGTTCAGAACGTCGCGAGACAGTTCGGTCTCTATCTGCTGTGGGCGTAGGAGATTTGAAGAGGGCTGTCCTTAGTACGAGAGGACCGGGATGGACGAACCTCTTGTGTTCCAGTTGTCATGCCAATGGCACGGCTGGGTAGCGAAGTTCGGTTGTGATAACCGCTGAATGCATATAAGCGGGAAGCACGCTCTGAGATGAGATCTCCCAACCCAAAAGGGTAATGAAGGGCCCAGGAAGACTACCTGGTTGATAGGCTGGATGTTGAAGCGCAGTAATGCGTGTAGCTTACCAGTACTAATCGCCCGTTCGGCTTGTCCATAGAATTTACTCTGCGCAATGTTTAGTCATTGTTCTAGAGCACATTCAACACAAGCCTCGTAGTTATCGGCTTTCTACGATAAGAAGAAAAGCCTCCCAATCTATTCAGTTGTGAACGATCGCGCCGCGATCTTCGACAATTTGCCGGTGAGTTTACCGCGAGGGTCCCACCCGTTCCCATCTCGAACACGGAAGTTAAGCCTCGTTGGGCCGATGGTACTGCACGCGTAAGTGTGTGGGAGATTAGGTGATCGCCGGCATTATTTATGAAAAGCCCACCCTCGTGGTGGGCTTTTCTACGTTCGAGGCTAAATGCCGCACTAACTCGTTTTCCAAGTCAGGCGCATAGACTTACTTTACTGATTCACTTGGCCGATACCTCGAACGCCGCGGTTGCCCGCACCCCAGAAAGCTTCGGGGCATCGCATCCACCTGCGACTCAACAGTGGCGGTCCCGTTGCCGCCGATATCGATATCCCTGACCAGCGCCTGCAGCCCACCACAAAACCCATAGTGGACCGACAGGTTGCCGCATAGCCACTTTCAGAAAGTCAGATCCACATTCAGAGAGAAACTCGGCTTGGAGAAGCCAGCCAGCTCAGCCGATCCCTACAGCAGATGCCCGTGGGCCATTGACGGCCGCTTCGGAGACGGCATCGCGGGTCCTATCGCCGGAGCTGCCATCGTCTCATCCGCCGTTGGGGCTGACTTTGCATGCCGCTTGGGAGCCTGAGGAGCCTTCACCGCTGGGGGAGCCGGCGGCGGCACACT
Source organism: uncultured Acidobacteriaceae bacterium (assembly GCA_963713395.1). Taxonomy (GTDB): domain Bacteria; phylum Acidobacteriota; class Terriglobia; order Terriglobales; family Acidobacteriaceae; genus Granulicella. Next base: position 164,157 of record CAVQLS010000006.1, read on the forward strand.
CACCTTCGGAGCCGGCGGCAGCGTCGGAGGTACGGGTGTCGCAACCGCCTTGCGAATCGTCACATCGCCGTCCGTCGTCTCCACCCGAATCTGGGGTCCACCCACGCCCACCTTGCCGCTCAGCCGGTGTGTGTCACCCTCACCCTGCGGCTCCAGTCCGAAGTCGTTCTCCAGGTCGCCGTTCCTTGTCTGGGCATCCAGTACGAACCCTCCGTGCTCCGGCAGTCCCAGGTCCACCGACCCATGCTGATTCACGATGTTGATCGGTGCCACCGGAGCCGCGTTCGTCACCGACACCGCGCCATTACGGTTCGACAGCGTCACCGGACCGGACACATCATCCAGTTCAATCGTCCGGTTCCGCGTCGTCAGCGTCACCGGTCCCAGCAGCTTGTTGCCCTGCAGGTCGCCGCTCTCAATCGAGAGTTCGCCATCCACCCGCGCCGTCGCGAATTTCGTGCGGCTCGTTTCGAACCGCAGCGGCCCGTTGATCTGTTCCGCATGCGTCGTCCCGAAGAAGTCGCCCTGCAGCATTACCGGGCCGTTAATGTTTGTCAGCGAGATATCCCCAGCGCGTCCCTGCAGCGTAAACGGGCCCGTCACGCTCTTCGCGGTCACGCTCGAATCGTCGTTATTCACCTGCGTCAGAACCGGGCCGTTGATTCCGCTCAGCTCCACATCACCCTTTCGGGCCGCGACCGTCACATCTCCGCGCAGCTCGCTCACGTGCACATCGCCGTGGTCCGCGCTCACGGAAACACCCGCGCCATGCGGCATCTCGATCGTCAGGTCTGCCTGCCCGCTGTTGACCGCCGGCACATCCAGCATCAGGTTGTTGCCCTGGGTCGAAAACGCCGGCTGCAGCCGCTGCGCGCGCTGGTCGGCATCGCTATCACGCCACGCGTACACCTGCTTGTGCACGCTAACGTGCACCTGGCCGTCATCGCTCGAGCCCGTCACCGACACCGCGCCCCACGGGTTATGCACCACCAGCATCCCGCCCTGCGGCAGTGCCTGGCTCAGCGAATCATCGGATTCGTGTGCCTCGCCAAACACGCGGTCCAGCCCACCCATCTCGTGCTTGAAATACAGCACGTGGTGGTTCATATCGGCGTTCTCCGTCCATCGCGCTGACACTCCCACAAGGGCCAGCAAAATCAGCAGAAACACCGCGCCGCCGCTCAACACACGAGTCGTCCGCGGCTGCCCGGTCTCTTCCCAATGTTGCTGGTCAAACATCCACTCCAGCAGCAGAACGATGCCTGCGACGATCAGCACAGCCGGCCACCACCGCGCGTACCACTCGAAACTGTGTGCCCAGGAGAGCCGTCCCGTCTGCTCCAGCAGGAAGATCACTCCCAGCGCCAACAGCACAATCGGTCCGACAATCGATCCCCGCCTGAGGCTGCGCCGCTGCATTCGATACTGATCGCGCATCCACCGTGCCTGTACTTTGGCCGCGCGCCGCTGCGCCTTCCACGCTCTGCGGTCATACGCCGATCCCGGCGCATAGTTTGGTCCCGAGCTATACCCCGGGCCCGATCCGGGGCCATACCCCGGCGGCGGAGGCGGTGGTGGAGGATAGCTCGACATTCTTACTGCCCGTCCTTTCGCGTCTCAACGCTTGGCGTCGGGCTCACTCCCATCGGCGCGTCCACCGGATACCACGGACTCCGTCCCATCGTGCGCTCCAGGATCAGCAGTCCGCCAAACGCAATCAGCAGCACTCCCCACGTCTGTCCCAGCGTCCGGATGCCCGCCGCCTGCAGCGCGAACAGCAGCGCCAGCACCAGCAGCATCACGGGTCCGCGCACTTGGCACATCACCCTCGACGCAGTTCCGTACTCATGAGCGCCCGTATCGCCGGCTGCCCTCGACCATGCAACCACCATCTCGATGCGCCGGAACAGGATGAAGGCTCCGAGGGCCGCCAGCACAATCGCTACCGCCCACGACCCTCCCAGCCGCCACGAACCATTCAGGTTCGCCATCAGGAAGATCAGTCCTATCGCAATCAGCCACGCTGCACCGACAGGGAAGCGCCGCGATGGCATCGGAGGTATCGGGGGCATCGGCGGAATCGGCACTCCCGATGGGCTGCGCCAGGTCTCACCCACATACGTGCTCGTATACGGAGGCTGCGTCCACGTGCTCGACCCGGGATTCGTCGGCCCCGCATACGCCGTAGGCTGCGGTGGTGGAGGTGGAGGCGTCGCGGTGGCCCCAAAGTTCGTCGGCGCCACATAGCCCGACCATCCCGGTCCACCCGCTGGGCCCTGCGAAGCAGTCGCGGTCGTTGGGCCTGCCGTCGCGCTTGCCCATCCAGCCGTCGTCGAGCTCGTCACCGGACGCGCCGCGCTTCCCGGCCAGTTCTTCCCGAATCCCATGCGGTCGCCGATATCGTTCAGACCGAACGGATTCGGCAGCGTCGTACCGTCCCGGCGCGCCGCTGCCGTGTGGTACGCGTCGAAGGCCTGGTAGAAGATCCACCCCGCCACCAGCAGCCCAAAGATGTCATTCACATTACGCGAGAGCGAACTCAGCACCGCGAAGATCACCAGGTGCGCAACGCCCTTCGCATACTGCCCGTTGTACATTGCGCCCACGCCTGGGATCAGTCCCAGAAAAGCCGCCAGCCACGGGCTCGGTTCATTCCCCGTGGGAACCCCGGCCGGCCCTCCAGCTGTGGCCGTCGCCGGACCTGCTCCACTCACCGGCGTCCATCCGGCCGCAGTCGGGCCTGCTCCACTCGCCGCCGATCCCTCCAGCCGCGCCACCAGGCAGGGTTCGCAATACACCGCTGAGCCGGCCCTTCGTATCGTTGCGTTGGTCAATCCCTTGCCGCACTGCTGGCAGAACGCTACGCGCTCGCCTGTCTCGGTCGTCTGTCCTTCAGGCGCGTTGTTCTGCTCTCCTGAACCTGTCGTCTCGTCAAACATCTCGCTCACCCTCCCTTCTTCCGGTCCTCGTCTTGCCTTTCGGGGAACCGAAAATTGCGCTCCTTGGATCCCGTCAGCCTTCTCGAACCTTCTGGCCCGTCAAAACCCTTTCATCTACTCAACCCTGTGAGGAGCCGGTGCGGCCTGCTGCTGCTCCGGCTGCTGCTGCGGCGTCGCGCTGTTCTGCGGCACCGTAAAGTTCGTGTCCTCGCGCTGTGCCAGCGGACCTTCGCCGCGCAGCTCGCTCACCCGCGACTCCACCTGGTACACCACGCGCATGTTCTGGAAGTTCCGCGCCGCCGAAGCACTCGCCTCGGCCACGTTGCGACGCAGCCCTGAAGGCGTAAAGTCCGAGGCCCGCAGGTTCTTCAGCCGCACGCCCGTCAGGTTCAGCGTCAGCGCAATCGAAACAAACGCCATCGCTGCCGTCATCGCCATCCGCGGCTGGAAGGTCGCCCGCCTCGTCTCAACCCGGAAGACATCCACCACCTTGCGCAACACCGAGCTCAGCGCCCACGACGGGGCTGGCTCGCGCACCGGCACCGTTGGCACAAACGCCGGCACTGCACTCTCGATGGCCCCAGTCTCTTCGGTCCCGGTCGTCTCTGCCAGGATCTTCGCCAGCAGCGCCGCCGGAGGTTCCGGTGTATGGCCCTTCAGCATTCCCAGCCACGCCGCTCCACGCCGAGCCTCTTGCAGCTCCCGCGCGCAGTTCGGGCAGTGGAGCACGTGCCGCTCAAACACCCGGCGCTCGGCCTCTGTAAGCGTGCCGTCGACCGCATCCGGGCACATCGCCTCACACACCACACACTCCGTGGGCTTGTTCTCATTCATCTCGTCGAATTGGCTCCAGTTCGCCACGCCTACATCACCTTCCCTTCCATGCCCTTCAGCAGTCTGGCCAGTTCACTCCGGCCGCGGCTGATCCTGCTCTTCACGGTCCCTTGCGGGATACACAAAATCTCTGCGATCTCCTTGTAATCCATGTCCTCCAGGTCACGAAGGATAACCGCTTCGCGCAACTCTGGCGATACCTGCGCCAGCGCCCGCTGAATCTGCACCTTCAACTCCAGCCCAGCCACATGATGCTCCTGGCCGGGCCTTGAGTCCGCCAGTCGGTCCAGTCTGCTTGGCCCATCCTCTTCGCCGTCCACCGACTCATCCAGCGAGTCGCTCGCTCGATCCATTCTGCTGCGACGGTAATTGTCCACCAGCAGGTTACGAGTAAGTGTGGTCAGCCACGTGCCAAAGCTCCCGCGCGCCGGGTCAAAGTTCCCCAGGTTGCGGTACATCTTCAGGAAAACCTCTTGCGTCAGGTCCTCGGCCTCGGTCGACGATCCCGTAAACCGGTAGCAGAGCCCATACACCTTCCGATGCTGCGTCTTGGCCAGCTTCTCCCAGGCCACCGCGTCGCCGGCCATGCAGCGTGCCGCCAGCTCCGCCAGGGCAGCCTGTTCGGCAACCACTGCAGCCCGTTCCAGCCCAGCTCGAGAATCCGGCTCCTCTGGCGCGAGCCGCGTCTCCCTCACAGCCTTCTCCTCGCGCGGCCTGCTCGACGCCACCCCCTGGGGGGCCTCCCGACGAGCCGGTCGTCCCGCTGGCTCGCGCCGTGCCAGCCTTGTTCCCCATCCCGCAGTCGTACCGCGTTCAAAACCCGCCGGGATGGTTGCCGCCGTCATGGTATCTACTTACGCAATCCCGGCCTGAAAAGTTCCCTTATCCTTCGCCGCCATCCCGCCTAAATCCGGCCCACGACAGAGCTTTCCGCCGCTCTCCGGGGGCCTCTCGAACCCTACTGTTTCACCACCCCGCAGGCGATACGGTTACCCGCATTGCCCGCCGGATCTGTCTTCTCATCATCCGCGTGCTCATGCACCACCACGCTCGTCCCTCCATTGGCAAAAATCGAGTTCGGAAGGTTCGGGTCCATCGAAATATCCTTCAGCACAAAGCTCGCCTGACCCTTGTGATTCTCGCCAACCGACACATTTCCCGGCAGATCACCCGCATGATGCCCCTCCGGATTCTCGAACCCATGGTGCTTCCCGGTCGGGTTGAAGTGCCCGCCCGCCGCCTTGAAGTCCGGCGCATCGCATACCGCATTCTGGTGAATATGCACGCCGTGCTCGCCGAATGGAATATTTTCGAGCTTCACCGTCATCTTCACGCCCTGCTTCACCGGCTTGAACGTCACCGTTCCCGCGGGCTGTCCCTGCGAGTTCACCAGCTTCACCTTCAACTCATTCGACGTCGGCTTCTTTTCCGTATCCGGCGTCTGCCCCCACGCCACACCCACACCCACTGCCAACGCCAGCCCGACCGCCACAGTAATCACTCCCCGCATGGCACTCACCTCACTGGAAAGCATTCAAAAAAATAGTACCGCCAGCATACTCGCCTTGGGCCTGTCTTTGCCTTTCTTCACGATTCACTACTCACGATTCACTCTCTTCTCTCCCCAAATATCCACCGCCGCTCCCAGTACCCTAATCCCCATGCAACCCTCCACCCCAGGCGTGCTCGAAGTCATCACCGGCCCCATGTTCTCCGGCAAAAGCGAGGAGCTCATCCGCCGCCTCAAGCGCGCCCGCATCGCCCGCCAGCGCGTCGCCTGCTACAAGCCCGACATAGACCTCCGTTACCACCGCGCCGCCATCGCCTCGCACTCCGCGCAGACTCACGAGGCCGTCCCCATCGCCTCCGTCGAAGAGCTCCGCGCCCAGCTCTACCCGCAGCTCGACGACGTCGAAGTCGTCGGCATCGACGAAGTCCAGTTCCTCTCCCCCGACATCATCCCCGTTGCGCTCGACCTCGTCGCCCTCGGCAAACGCGTCCTCCTCGCCGGCCTCGACACCACCTTCGCCAACGAGCCCTTCGGCCCCGTCCCCAACCTCATGGCGCTCGCCGACCGCGTCACCAAGCTCTCCGCCGTCTGCATGGTCTGCGGCCAGCCAGCCATCCACACCCAGCGCCTCGGCGACTCCCAGGAGCTCGTCGTCGTCGGTGCCGCCGGCCTCTACGAAGCGCGCTGCCGCGCCCACTTCACCCCGCACCTCGACGCCCAGGGCAGCGAACAGCTCGAGCTGCCCGACGCTATCCCGTCCGTCGTCAGCTCTTAGCACGACCTCTCATAGCTTTCGCCGCCTGGTTGCGCTACATTGACGGCCAACCATGCGTGCCCATCTCCTGGCCGCCTGTACTCTAACGCTTCTCTGCGTCCGCGCCCACGCAGACTCCGCACCCGTCTGGCTCCAGGTCACCACGCCTCACTTCACCGTCGTCACCGACGCCAATGAGAAGCAGGCCCGCAACATCGCCGCCCAGTTCGAGCGCATGCAGGCCGTCTTCTCCACTATCCTTCCCGCCGCGCACTCCGGCCCCGACGCTCAAATTGTCGTTCTCGCCCTCAGGAACAAGCGCGACTTCCAGGCCATCGAGCCCGCCGAATATCTCGCCAAAGACAAGCTCGACCTCTCCGGCCTCTTCATCCAGAGCGACGAGCGCTGCTACATCCTCGTCCGTCTCGATGCCAACGGCGACCACCCCTACTCCACCATCTACCACGAGTACACCCACTACATCACCCGCCACGCCCACCTTCCGCTCTGGCTCAATGAAGGTATCGCCGAGTTCTACGAAAACACCGACATCGAATCCCACGAGACTCACTTCGGCCAGCCCGACCTCATCGACCTCAATCTCCTCCGCTCGCAGAGCCTCCTTCCTCTCGCCATGCTCTTCACCGTCGATCGCGCCTCGCCTTACTACCACGAGCAGCACAAGGGCACAATCTTCTACGCCGAGTCCTGGGCGCTCACCTACATGCTGTACATGAACGATCTCCGCAACAAAACCAGCCTCATCTCCGACTACCTCAGCGCTCTCTCTGCAGGCCAGGACTCACTCACCGCCGCCGTCACAGCCTTCGGCGATCTCGGAAAACTCGAAGGCACGCTCTCCAGCAGAAATCAGCCACGGCGAGCTCGCCTTTGTCACTCTGCCCACCAAGATCCCCATCGACGAGTCCTCCTACAAAACCACTCCACTGGCCTCCGCCGACGCGGATGCCTATCGCGCTGCCGTCCTCCTTTCCGACGCCCGCACCGACGATGCCCGCAAACTGCTCGACTCCGTCCTCGCCGCCAACCCCAACAATGCTCTCGCTCATGAGACCGAAGGCATCCTCCAGGTCCGCGAGCACAACCTCGACGCCGCGCGCAACTCCTACATCCAGGCCGTTGCGCTTCACTCCACCAGCTTTCTCGCCTGGTACTACGCCGCAGCGCTCACCCTCCGCTCCGGCAACTACGATGACCCCGGCATCGAAACCGAACTCCAGCAATCGCTCCAGCTCAATCCCAGCTTCGCTCCCGCCAACGACGCCCTCGCCAGCTACTACGCCATGCATCGTCACGTCGACGAAGCACTTCGCCTCAGCCTCGTCGCCATCAACCTTGAGCCCGACAACCTCAGTTACCGGCTCAACAACGCCAGCCTTCACATGCAGCGCAACGAACTCCCCTTGGCGCTCTCCGTCCTCGAAAACGCCCGCCCCCTCGCCCGCACGCCCGCCCAGATCGCCGAGCTCAACGACCGCCTCGCTCAAATCCATCGCGAGCAGCAGGAGCAGGCAGTGCTCGCCGCGGCCGCAGCAGCGCCCTCAACCAAACGCGCCTCCACCGTCACCCTTCTCGACACCAGTGTCGATCCGCACTATCCCGACACCGCGCCCGCCGGCCCTCACCACACCGCAGAGGGTGTCCTTCACAACGTCAAGTGCACCTATCCCACCATCCTGACCCTTACTGTCGATTCCGGCGCCAAACCCATCGCGCTCTACACCAACCACATGTACAAAATCGACTACTGGGTGAGCTTCTACCCAAAGGGCGGACTCGACCCCTGCAAGATCGACGGCATGAAGGCCGTCGTCACCTACACCGACGTCAAAGACACCCGAGTCGCGGGCCAGATCCTCTCCATCCAGGTCAACAAGTAGCCACCAGCAGTCTTGGAAGGGGCGTGGCTTCTGCCGCCCCGCGACATACCAGGCGCTCGCTCGATCCCTGCATGATTTGCAGTAACTTACTATCGTTTCGTTGCAAATATGGCGGGTCAAGATACAATTTCCGGCTTGTTGGGCAAAGAGGCCGAAACGTGTAGCGGATGAGCGCGAAGAAAGTCCCAGACCTCAAGCCTGATAGGAACCCACTGCGGAACCCATTAGCCTTCCGTACCACCCCACCTCGGCAACCTGACCCTTTCGCCGTGCTATCGTACTACCAAGGTTGCAATTCTCTGCACATAGTGGAAAACAATTTCCCTCGATTAGCATCTTCTGGGGAAACCAAAGTCGGCAGCGATCCTGTAAGCCCTTTAGATCGAAAACCTAGCTTCTCCCACGATTGGCATAGGACTTGCTTCTACCTAAGCGAACGACAACTGCGTTCAGCAGTGAGGAGACTGACAATGGCAGCCACCCCATTATTCACCTGCACCTGCGGAGTCCAGAAGAAGACCAGTAACCACTGGATCCTCGCCATCACCTCGGCCCACGACGTAAAATTCATGCCATGGGACGCGAACCTCGCCCTCGAGAACAATGTCATCGTTCTCTGCGGTGAGCGCTGCGCCGCCGCGTTGCTCAGTCGTTGCCTCGGCGACTGGAAGGCCTCTGAGTACACCGCGACTCCGGTCTCGGCATCCATAGCCTCCGCCGTCAGGACCCCGGCTGTCGCGACCAGCGCCGCATCCTTACAGCCTTTCACCTTCTAGGTAGCCCAAGCCCTTCACACTCGGGGTCCGCTCGGCTTCTAGGTAACCCAAGCCTTTTGTGGGTAACCGAGCTTTTAGTCTTGGCTTCCAGGTAACCCGAGCCTCGTAGCCCAAGGCTTTAGCCTTGGGTCTGGTCGGGTCTCTCAGCCGGCTTGAGAAAAGGGGGCTTTAGCCCCTGGGGTCTGCCTCTGAGACGTGGGTTCGCAGAATCTCCCGGGACGGACTACGCCACCTCGACCACCACCGCGGTCCCATACGCCAGCACCTCGGCCACTCCCTGCATAATCTCGTTCGCGTCATAGCGCACGCCGATCACGCCATTGGCGCCGATCGCAATCGCGTGCGCAATCATGCGCTCGAACGCATCCGACCGCGTCTTCTCGCACATCTCCGTGAACAGCGTGATATCGCCGCCTACGATCGTCTGCAGGCTCGCCCCGATCGTTCCGAACACCGACCGCGACCGCACCACGATCCCCCGCACTACGCCCAGATTCCGCATGACCTTGTACCCCGCCAGGTCAAACGCCGTCGTCACCAGCGAGTGATCAAAGTTCAACGTCGTCCTCGAAGCGTCGCTCATCGCATCCTCCTTGAACGCCCTCAGCCTACCATCCACCGGCCCAAAATTTGTCATATCCTTGAACCGCCCAACTCATTGAAAACAAAAATGAAAGCCGACAAGTGATCTGGAGAATCTCGCGCACTCCCCTGCGTAGTCTATCTTGCTGATTCCAGAGACTTTGCGTCCAAGTACCCTCGAATCAATACTTTGCACACAAAGTCCACCCGTAAGTCCAGCGCAGTCAAGACTTTGCGCAAAATACCCCAGGGGAGGGGGTACCCCATCCCTCTGGCCGCTCGCTGAACGCCTGATAACCTCAAGTTTTATGTCGATCCGCACCGAACTGCGCCGTGTTGTCGAGGACCGCGAAACCCTGAGCCTCGACGAGGCCAGAACCCTGATGCAACGAATCCTCGCCAACGAAGCCCCCGAGATGGAGCTCGCCACGCTTCTCGGCGCCATGGCCGGACGCGGCGAGACTGCCGCCGAGATCGCTGGCTTCGCCCAGGCTCTCCGCGCCATGGCAACAACTCTCCCCTTGTCCGATGACGAGCGCGCCACCATCGTCGACACCTGCGGCACTGGCGGTGACGGCAGCGGTACCTTCAACATCTCCACCGCCGCCGCACTCATCGCTGCGGCCGCTGGAGCTCAGGTCGCCAAGCACGGCAACCGCGCCATCACCTCCCGCTGCGGCTCCGCCGACGTCCTCGAAGCCCTCGGCATCCCCACCGAGCTCGAGCCCGCCGCCGCCGCCGCCGCCCTCCGCCGCTATGGCTTCTGCTTCCTCCTCGCCCCGGCACACCACCCGGCGCTCAAGGGCCTCATGCCCATCCGCCGCGCCATCGGCGTGCGCACCATCCTGCATGTCCTCGGCCCGCTGCTGAACCCCGCCGGCGTCCGCCGCCAGGTCATGGGAGTCTACGCCGCCCGCCTCGTGCCCACGGTCGCGGAGGCGATGGCACTGACGGGAACAACGCACGCCATGGTCGTGCACGGTCACCAGGGTCTGGACGAGCTCTCCCTCAGCGGACCGAGCGAGGTTGCGATCGTCAACGGTCAGTCGGTGAAGCTCGATGTGATTTCACCCGAAGAGCTCGAACTCAGGAAGGCACCCTTGGACGCGCTCGCAGGTGGAGACGCGCACGCGAATGCCGCGATTCTTCGCGCCATCTTCGCCGGAGAACGCGGTCCACGGCGTGATGTTGTTCTGCTCAATGCCGCAGCGGTACTCGTCGTAGCCGGAGTAGCGAAAGGCCTGGTAGCGGGCGTTGCCCTTGCAGGAGAGACCATCGACTCGGGCGCCGTCGCGCGGCTCATCACCCAACTACAGCAGTAGCAGTTCGCACAGCGCCGTCGATAATCGCTTACCCGAACTTGCTCGTGCTTTCTGCTGGTCGCTACCATGACTGCGTCACTCTCGATGCACTGGAGCGCGCATGAAGATCCACGAGTATCAGGCCAAGGAGATCCTGCGGAAGTACGGCGTTGCCGTTCCCGCCGGTGAGATGGCCATCACCTTCGAAGAGGCCGACGCAGCCGCCAAACAGCTCTTCTCTGCCGGTCATTCGGTTGTCGTCGTCAAGGCACAGATTCACGCCGGTGGCCGCGGCAAGGGCGGTGGCGTCAAGCTCGCCAAGTCCATCGAGCAGGCCGACGAGTACTCGAAGGCGATCCTCGGCATGCAGCTCATCACCCACCAGACCGGCCCGCAGGGCCAGAAGGTGCAGCGCCTGCTCATCGAGGCCGGCTCTGCCATTGCCCGCGAGCTCTACCTCGGTATCGTGCTTGACCGCGCCAGCTCGCAGGTGGTCTTCATGGCCTCGCAGGCCGGCGGCATGGAGATCGAGGAGGTCGCGCACAACACGCCGGACGCGATCTACAAGGAGTACATCGATCCGGCGATCGGATTTCAGCCATATCAGGCGCGGCGGCTCGCGTTCAAGCTCGGCCTCGAGCCCGCACAGGTCGGTGAGGCAGTGAAGTTCATGATGGGTCTCTACAAGGCCTTTATGGAGACCGACAGCTCGCTGATGGAGATCAATCCTTTCATCACGACGAAGGATGGCAAACTTGTCGCGCTCGACTGCAAGATCAACTTCGACGACAACGCGCTCTTCCGCCACAAGGACCTGAAGGAGCTGCGCGACCTGAGCGAGGAAGACCCGCTCGAGGTCGAAGCCTCGAAGTTTGCGCTGAACTACATCAAGCTTGATGGCAACATCGCCTGCATGGTGAATGGCGCGGGACTCGCGATGGCGACGATGGACATTATCCAGTACGCCGGCGGCTCGCCCGCAAACTTCCTCGACGTCGGCGGCGGCGCCAACCAGGAGCAGATCGAGAATGCCTTCGGCATCCTGCTGAGCGATCCGCATGTGAGAGCGATCTTCATCAACATCTTCGGCGGCATTCTTCGCGTGGATGTGCTCGCGACCGCGGTTGTGGCCGCGGCGAAGAAACTAAACGTCACTCTTCCTATCGTCTTGCGGCTCGAAGGAACCAACGTTGAAGAGGGCCGGAAGATCATCGAGGAGATCCGGCCTCAAGTTCCAAGTGGGAACAACGATGAAGGACGCTGCTGAACTTGTTGTGGCCGCGGCGAAGGGAGTCAAGTAATGAGCGTTCTCGTAGACAAGAACACGCGGCTGATCGTGCAGGGAATTACTGGCCGTGAAGGCACCTTTCATGCGAAGGGCTGCGATGAGTATGCGAAGCAGTTTGGCAACAAGCTCGTCGTAGGTGGTGTGACGCCGGGTAAGGGTGGAACCACGCACGAAGGCTGGCCTGTCTTCAACACCGTCGAGGAGGCGGTGAAGGCGACCGGAGCAAACGCGACGATGATCTTCGTTCCGCCGCCAGCTGCAGCGGACGGCATCCTCGAGGCGGCAGATGCAGGGCTGCCGCTGGTGGTGTGCATTACGGAAGGCATTCCGGTGCTGGACATGGTGAAGGTCTGGGAGGTCGTGAAGCACTCGAAGTCGCGCCTGATTGGGCCGAACTGTCCGGGCGTGATCTCGCCGGGCAAGGCGAAGATCGGCATCATGCCGGGACGGATTCACAAAGAGGGAAGTGTCGGCATCGTCTCGCGTTCCGGCACGCTGACGTACGAGGCTGTGTATCAGCTGACGACGCGCGGCATTGGACAGTCGACGGCGATCGGCATCGGCGGCGACCCGATCGTTGGCACGACGCACATCGATGCGTTGAGGCTGCTGAATGACGATCCCGAGACCGAGGCGATCATCATGATCGGCGAGATCGGCGGAACGAATGAAGAGCAGGCCGCGGAGTTCATCAAGGCGAACGTGAAGAAGCCGGTTGTGGGCTTCATCGCGGGCCAAACGGCGCCTCCGGGACGCCGCATGGGCCACGCGGGTGCGATCATCTCCGGCGGCGAAGGCACTGCCGAGAGCAAGATGAAGGCGATGGCCGAGGCGGGTATTCACGTGGTGAAGTCGCCTGCGGAGATCGGCGAGACGATGGCTCGCGTTCTCGGCAAGGCTTAGCGAATCAGCGAGGCTGGCTGCGGTAGAACAGCCACGCGACTCCGAAGAGAATTGCCAGCACGAAGGCAAGATAGGCATGCGCGGCGGAGTGCACGCTGAGGCTGACGGCGGCGTCGACCGTCCACGCGATGCAACCGGCGAGCCAGATCCACGCAGTTTTGCGCATAAACATTGGACGAGGCAAAGCATACGCCGGGTGCGGGCGGCGTGTGGATTACACTTTCGGCTATGCGAAAAGTGAGTGGATTGGCAGCCGCCATGCTGGGGCTGGTCAGCGTAGGCCTTTCGGCGCAGGTGTTTACGGTCAGCTTCCCGGCGGAACGCAGCTCGAAGCAACTGGATGGGCGTGTGCTGCTGCTGGTGTCGAACGACCCCAGCGACGAGCCAAGGATGCAGATCAGCATCTCGCCGAGTTCACAGCAGGTCTTCGGTCTGACGGTGGACGGGCTCAGGCCGGGTGAGGCGGTGGCGTTCGGCAGCCAGACGGCGAACACTTCGCGAGTCGTTTCAAAGATTGATGGGTATCCGCATCGGTCGCTCGCGGATATGCCTGCGGGCGATTACACGGTGCAGGCGGTGCTGAACGTCTACCAGACCTTTCATCGCAGCGACGGGAAGACCGTGAAGCTGCCGCCGGATATGGGCGAGGGGCAGCACTGGAACATCAAGCCGGGGAATCTGTACTCGAAGCCGGTGAAGGTGCATATTGCACCTGGTTCGCAGCAGACCGGATCGCAGCAGAATGTGCATTTGGAACTGACCGAGTTGATTCCGCCGATCAAGCCGGAGCCGGACACGAAGTACATCCGCCATCTACGGATTCAGTCGAAGCTGCTGAGCGATTTCTGGGGAACGCCGATCTATCTGAGCGCGGTGGTCATGGTGCCGCAGGGGTTTGATGAGCATCCGAACGCGCACTATCCGCTGGTCGTGTTTGAGGATCATTTCGAGCCGGAGTTCTTCGACTTCCGCGAGACGCCGCCGGACCCGAATCTGAAGCCGGATTACTCGGAACGGTTTCATCTGAAGGGCTACAACCGCATCATGCAGGAGGAGAGCTACAAGAATTATCAGGACTGGATTAAGCCGAACCGGCCGCGGTTTCTGATTGTGAAGATCGACCACGCGAATCCGTACTACGACGACAGCTACGCGGTGAACTCGGCGAACCTGGGGCCGTATGGCGATGCGATTGAGACGGAGCTGATTCCGGCGATTGAGAAGCAGTTTCGCGGCATCGGGCAGGGATGGGCGCGGTTTGTGTATGGCGGCTCGACGGGCGGATGGGAGTCGCTGGCGGTGCAGATGTTCTATCCGGAGCACTACAACGGCGCGTTCGTTGCGTGCCCGGATCCGGTGGACTTTCATGCGTACATGACGGCCGATCTGTACGAACAGAAGAACATCTTCTACATAGACGGCGCGCAAAGGAATATTGAGCAGCCAGCGATGAGGAACTACCTGGGGCAGACACTGATCTCGATGCGCGGACAACATGGCGTATGAGGCGGCGCTGGGTGATCACGGGCGCTCGGGAGACCAGTTCGATATCTGGCAGGCGGTGTTTTCGCCGGTGGGCAGCTGATGGGTATCCGCAGCCGATCTTCGACAAAGACACGGGTGTCATTGATCACAAGACTGCGGCGTACTGGCATGATCACTACGACCTGGACGCCATACTGCAGCGCGACTGGGGAACGCTGGGACCGAAGCTGCAGGGCAAGCTGCACATCTATGTCGGGTACGACGATTCGTACTTTCTGAACAACGCGGTGTACCTGATGGAGGACTTCCTGAAGCAGACGGGCACGCCCGGGCACGGCGTTCCCTACGAGGGCGAGGTGAAGTACGGGCCGAAGGCGGAGCATTGCTGGAACGGCGACTTCGACCATCCGAACTGGTACAGCCGGCTACATTACAACCAGATGTATGTTCCGCAAATTATGGAGCGGATCAAGAAGACAGCGCCGGCTGGAGCGGACCTGACAAGCTGGCAGTACTAGCAGGTACACTGGAAGAAGCCAACATTTATGAGGCAATCAGAGAAGTAACAGGAGATTTTTGTGTCACAGCGCACCTTCAGCATCATCAAGCCGGACGCGGTCCGCAAGGGCCATACGGCCGCCATTCTCGCCGAGATCGAGAAGGCAGGATTCAAGATTGTCGGCATCAAGAAGATTGGTCTCACCAAGGAGCAGGCCGAGGGCTTTTACCACGTGCACGCGGCGCGTTCGTTCTTCCCGGAGCTTACGGAGTTCATGAGCTCGGGCACGATTGTGCCGATGGTGCTCGAGAAGGACAATGCCATTGCCGACCTGCGCAAACTGATGGGCGCGACGGATCCGGCGAAGGCCGACGAGGGAACGATCCGCAAGAAGTATGCGGCATCGATTGGTGAGAACGCGATCCATGGATCGGACGCAGAAGATACCGCTGCGTTTGAGATCGGGTACTTCTTTGCGGGCTACGAACTGAAGTAGTTTTCTTCGGATTGATACAGAACGCCCTGCTCGGAGTGAGCAGGGCGTTTGTGTTTCTGTGGGCTACTTTTTGAAGAGTTTCAAGTCGATGGCGTCGCCCATCGCCTGGTAGCCGGAATCGCCGGGGTGCAGGTTATCGGCGCTGCCGGCGGTCGCGGCGAAGCGCGTGGGATCGGAGGGATCGGCGGTGACTTTGGCGAAGTCAATGACGCCATCGAACTTGCCGCTGTGGAGGATGAAGTCGTTCTCTGCCTCGCGGACTTTTTCACCCTCGGGGGACGCATACTTCGCGCCGACATAAGGTGTCAGTGTCGCACCGAAGACCTTGATGCCGTGGGCGTGGGCGCGGTCGATGATCTGTGTGAGCGCCATCTCAAGTTGCTCGGCAGTGACGGGATTGTCGGGTTTGTCGGGACCGTAGGAGTGGCCGATGTCGTTGATCCCTTCGAGGATGATGAGGTACTTCACGCCGCTCTGGTCGAGTACATCGCGGTCGAAGCGGGCGAGCGCGTTTTGTCCGCCGGGGCTGTCGTCAATAACGTGGTTGCCGCCAATGCCTTCGTTGAGCACGGCCAAATGGGCGGTCTTTTTGTCGGCCTGCAGGCGACGTGCGAGGACGTCGGGCCAGCGCATGTTCTTGTCAGGGGTGCTGTGGGCGCCGTCTGTGATGCTGTCGCCCAAGGCAACGATGGCAGCGACGTCGGAGGAGGTAGCGAGGACTTCGACGGTTTTGAGGAACTGCCAAGAGCGCAGGGTGTGTGGCTCCAGCGAAGTCTGCGGAGGCGAGCTGGTTGCCGCGAGCTGGTAATTGGTCTGCGTCGGCGAAGCCATGCTGGGTGATGGTGGCGACGGTCTGGCCGGGGACGAAGATAGTGACGGCGAGGTCGCTGAGCGGCTGCAGGTCGAGCGCGATGGGATCGCTGACGACCTCGGCTCCGGCGGGGATTTCGACGGTGGGTTGGCCATGGAAGAGCGCGGGAACGGCGGTGCCCTTGATGGCGCCGCCTGTGCCAGAGAGTGCGACGTTGGCGCCGCCGATTTTCAGTCTGGTTGCGCCGAAGGCGTTACTGAGAACGATACGGACGCTCTTGCCGCCTATGGACACGTGGACGATCTCGCGCAACGTGGTGTCGTCGGAGAAATGACTGTTGGTGTTGTTGGCGGAGACGGGCGCGCTGGACCAGGTGCCGACCCAGTGATCGTCAGATTTGCTTGCTTTGGCTGAGGTGATGGCGATGAAGGGAATTAGCAGTAACGATGCAAGGAAGTGGAGAGGTGTGCGGCGAATCGTCAGAGCCATATGCTCTCAAGTATAGTGACGTGTGATTGATGACCCTATTCCTCATCGCAACCGGGAGTACCAACGCCTGATGAAGCTGCTTCGCGTTATTCTGCTCACCATGACCTCTTTCGCCGCCGCCTCAGCCGCAACCACCGTCCAGCACAGCACGTTCGGCCACATGCCTGATGGCAAAGCAGTGGAGATTTATACGCTGAAGAGCCCGGCGGTCGAGATGCAGGTGATGTCATACGGCGCGCGTGTTGTCTCGCTGGAGACGAAGGATCGCAGTGGCAAGATGGGCAACATCGCGCTGGGGTATGCGAACTTCAACCAATATCTGAAGGACAACAAGACCTACTTCGGTTCGGTGCCGGGGCGCTACGCAAACCGCGTCGCCAATGGCAAGTTTGCTCTCGAGGGCAAGACGTATCAGATCACCACCAATGATGGACCGAACGCGCTTCATGGCGGCAAGGTGGGATTTGCCGACCTGAACTGGAGCGCGAAGGAGATTCCATCTGGCGTCGAGTTCACGCTCATCAGCCCGGATGGCGACCAGGGATTTCCCGGCACGCTGACCGCGCATGTGCGCTATACGCTAAGCGACAACAAGGTTGTGATCCATTACAGCGCGACGACCGACAAGCCTACGGTGGTGAACCTCACCAATCACACGTACTTCAACCTCTCCGGTGACGGAAGCGGGACGATCCTGAATGAACAGTTGACGATCGATGCCGACAAGTTCACGCCAGTGAATTCGACCCTGATTCCGACGGGGCAGCTTGCACCGGTTGCGGGAACTCCGTTCGACTTCACGAGCCCGCACGTGATCGGCGAACGAATCAACGCTAACAACGAACAGTTGAAGCTCGGTCATGGTTACGACCACAACTGGGTGCTCCGCGGAAAGATGGGCGAACTGCATCCGGCGGCGCAGGTGTTCGACCCGGCGACGGGACGCGTGCTGAGCGTGGAGACGACGGAGCCGGGCATGCAGTTCTACTCGGGGAACTTCCTGGATGGGACGTTCAGCAGCCGCACGGGCGCGAAGTATGCGCTGCGCAACGGCTTCTGTTTGGAGACGCAGCACTTCCCGGACTCACCGAACCACCCGAGCTTCCCAAGCACGGAGCTGAAGCCGGGACAGACCTACCACAGCGAAACGACGTGGACCTTCACGGCTCGCAAGTAGACGGAACTTGACTGGCAGTTAGCTTCGCTGGGAGCTAAGTCGCAGTGACGTTGGCCGTGGCCACCTTCGAGGTGGCGTCGGCATCCTTCTGCACCACGTACTCGTCCAGGATCACCGCAAAGAGGGCGGCTGAAGGGACGGCGACGAGCGCGCCGACCACGCCAGCCAGTTCCGTGCCGGCGAGCAACGCAATCAGAACTGAAAGACCCATGAGGTTCACACTGGTGCGCATGATGCGCGGCGTGAGAAATGCGCTTTCGATCTGGATGTAGATCACGTAGAAGATGAAGACGCCCGCCATCTTGGACCATGAGTCCATCGCGGCAACGGACGCGGCAAGCAGGATGGTGATGACGCCGCCAATGACCGGCACGATATTGAAGAGGCCCATCAGGACACCGAGCAGCACGGAGTAGCGGACGTGCAGGGCGTGGAAGACGACGGTGCTGGTGAGGCCGAGAATGACCATGAGGCCGGCCTGGCCGACGAGCCATTTGCTCATGCGGCCTTCGGCGGCGACCAGCGTGCGCGCGAGGCGGTCGCGATACTCGAGTGGGATGAAGGAGAGGAAGTAGAAGTAGGCGAACTCCCCTTCGAGCATGAAGTAGACGCAGAGGATGCCGGCAGTGACGACGTCCATCACGCGCGCCATCCACTTGGGCGCGGAGGCGAAGAGGAAGGATGCCGTGCTGCCAGCGAGGCTTTGAGCCTTCTCGCCAACGGAGTCGACGCCGAATCTGTCGGCCAAAGGGAGCCGCTTGAGTTTGGCGACTATCGCCGGTAAGCGGTGAGGCAGATCCGCGCTGAAGTGCTCGATGTCGTGGAGCACGGGTGGCATTGCGATGATGAAGAACGCCGCGAGCACGAGAAAGACGACGATAACGAGGCCCAGCACGGCCACGGTGCGAGAGGGCTGCCGGCCGAAGATGCGCAGCTTCATGACCTGCTGCACGATGGGCATCAGCACCACGGCGAAGAGAGCGCTCACGTAGACGATCTCGAGGACGTTGCGCAGAGTCCAGAGCACGCCGAGCAGGATCACCATGGCGAAGAAGAAGAGGATGTAGCCGCGGACGTTGCGGCGCTGCTCCTCCTGGGGAGTAAGGGCGGGAGGCGGGCTGCTGGGATGCAGGATCAGGGGCACGGTTCGTTCCTCAAGATACAGCAATGCAATGAGGTTCTGTCCGGTGTGATGCGCATGCAGGGGGCGCAGATAGCCCCCGGAGGGTCTAGAGAATACTCTGCAGCAGAGCGAGTAGTGCGTCGACACTCTCCTCGGGCTGCTGGCCGGTTGTGTCGAGGATGAGGTTCGCAGTCTGGCGGTAGTTGGCTTCGCGGCGCGCGAGCCGGGCCGCTGCGGCTTCCCGATCGCCGAGCAAGGGGCGGATGGGAAAGGACGAATCGGCGGCGGCGAAAATCTGCCGCTGGCAGCGGTCGTAGAGGGTTTCGAAGGACGCAGTGAGGAGGATGGTGCAGGTCTGCGAGGCTCTGGCGAGCGCCTGACAATTCGCCGGCGTCTCCAGCGCGCCTCCACCGAGGGCTACAACGAGCCGAGACTCCCGGAGCGATTTTGTGAGGGCCCCGGTCTCCATCGCGCGGAAGGCGGCCTCGCCGCTTTCGGCGAAGATGCGCGAGACTGGGCGGCCGTCGCGCTGCTCGATGAGGCTGTCGAGGTCGACGAAACGCCAGCCGAGACGCTGCGCGAGGCTGCGGCCGACGGTGCTCTTGCCGGAACCCATGAAGCCGGTGAGGACGATGCGCTCGACGGAGTGCGGCGCGGAGTCGGCTGAGTCTCGTGTCGAATGTGTTTTCGGTGCAATTGAAGGCATGCGGGTCTGAGATATTTCAGACCCTATGGTAGCGGTTACAGCGCTCGGATATTCATCGAGTGTTCGCCGTCAATCTAGTGCTTGAGTTTCTTCTCGATGTTGTTCCAGACCTCGTCGCTGGGCTCCTGGTCGGGGACGAAGAGGCTCTTAGCGGTTTCGGCGATGGTCTCAAGATCGCGGACGAGGGCAGCGCAGTCAGGGTTGGCTGCGAGAAACCTGGCGAGACGTGGATCTTCGCTGAGCCGGCCGCTCTCTCCACTTGCGAATAGCTCGGGGAGGTACTGTTCAAATTCGGCGACGGTCATTGAATCGAAATCGAGCTTGGAGAGGTTACTCACTGAACGACCTCCCGTGAGCTCTCCATTTCGGGCAGCTGGTCCGGATGGCGAAGAAGCTCGCGGAGTTTCAGGCGCGCCTTGTGCAGTTGCGATTTGCTGTTGCCGGTCGAGCACTCCAGCATCGTAGCAATTTCGTTGTGCTCAAAGCCCTCAACATCGTGCAGGACGAACACCATTCGGTACCCTGGTGGGAGCGAGGCGACGGCGCGCTCGAGGGTGACGCGGTCAACCGAGCCGGCAAGCTGCGTGTCGCGGGAACCGAAGTCGCGCTTCGGTGCGTCCTCTTCAGAGGGGTTGATGGTCTCCTCAAGGGAGACAAGCTGCAGGCCCTTCTTGCGAAGGTGCATCAGGACGAGATTCACGGTAAGACGATGCAACCAGGTGGAGAAAGCGCTCTCGCCGCGGAAGCTGCCCAGCTTGCGGAAGAGGTGGAGGAACGCCTCCTGGGTCATGTCCTCCGCTTCGGAGACGTTGCCGAGCATGCGCAGGCAAAGGGTATACACCCGCCGCTTATGCAGCGAGTACAGCTTGGAGAAGGCATCAGCATCGCCGTTTTTGGCGCGTTCGATGGCCTCGGCCTCGCCGGCGATTGGAGGGTTCCGCTTGAACAAGCCGGAGTTTGGTTTTGTCTGCATCGTCTGTAAGCCTTGAAATCCCATAAGCGAGGTCTCCGGTCGGTACGTTCGTTCATGCCGGCTCCGCGCCTGCTTTCAGCGTAACGCACCTGTTCTCGGAAATGTTTCAAAGGGCTTGGATTGGAACTGGGGCTGAGGGGTTGTACCGGAGTGCGAGGTGTCCGGGCTAAGCCCCGATGTATCTGGCGTATAACGAGCGCGCTTGACCGACGTCCGTGGTCCCCTGGATGAGAGCGCGGCCGTCCGGGAAGACGGTAATTATGTGCGGTGGCGTATGGAAACGCAGCAGCAGGCCGTTGGCGCGGACTTCGCCGAGCGGTTCGAGACGGCGTGCGAGAGCGACAAGGTCGACCGGACGCGCGTGTTCGTGAATCTGCACAGCGTTGCGGCCGCAGAGGGTGATGGGCGCGCGGCCTTCGCCAGCCAGGGCGCGGAAGCGGCGCTGGCCGCAGACCTCGCAGTCGGCACGCGGGGTGCGGGCGACAATCTCGGAACGCTCGCCGGTCCAGAGGTCGTAGGCCAGCAGCGTGCGACGCATGCTCTGCGTGTTGGCCGGTGAGCAGCTTCAGTGTTTCGGTGACCTGCAGTGACGCGGCGAAGTTGACGGCCGTGGAGAGGATGCCGGCGGTGTCGCAGGTTTCGACGTCGCCCGTGGGGCTGGCGGGGAAGAGGCATGCCAGGCACGCTGTCGGTTCGAAGGGCGATTCGGAATTCGTCGTGCGCGGAAGGATATTCATCGTCGCGGCGTAGGCGCCGACGGCGGCGGCGTAGATCCACGGGCGGCCATCGCGTACGCAGAGATCGTTGATGAGGTAACGGGTCTCGAAGTTGTCAGTGCAGTCGAGGACGATGTCTGCATCGGCGATGAGTGCTTCGGCGTTGCGTGGCGTAAGGTCCGCGATCTGCGCGCTGACGCGAACGCCGGAGTTCACGCGGGCGAGGTGACGGCGCGCGGCCTCGGCCTTGGGAAGACACTCGCGGGCGTCGTCCTCGTCGAAGAGCACTTGACGCTGGAGGTTGGAGGGCTCTACATAGTCGCGGTCGATGAGTGTGAGGTGGCCGACACCAGCGCGCGCAAGGAGGCTCGCCGTGGCGGCTCCTGTGGCCCCTACGCCAACGATGGCCGCATGGCTGCGGGCGAGGTGCTGCTGTCCGTGCTCCCCGATGGGCGTGAAGAGCACCTGGCGAGAGTAGCGCTCGCGGTCCTTGATCGCGTCGCGAGGCGCTGGTTCTGCGACGTTTTCAAGCGACCCCGGCTTTACGCTTGTCGTCTCGTAAGGCATTGAGGCTAAGTATACGAGCCGGTGCTCATGGCTTGATGTTCTGAACCCGGTGAACCCGACGTGCGAAATCTGCATCTTTACGAGAAATTACGGCGTTCTTGCGACGGGTCCCAAGGGTTGACCCTGAGAGTTCAGGTGCTAAGGATCTGAAGGAGTTGCGCGCAGCACAGCTCCCGTAATGGGCGAGAATAGAGCGTGGAGGGTCCTGAGGTGTCTGGCCGGAGCAGGCGATCGAACCTCGTCGAGAGCCGGCTCGCAAAGCCTGCCTCCGGAGCGCGAGCACGCCACTTGGGATATGCACGACTGTTGACTCGGACACTGTTGCTGGCTGGCGCGCTCCTCTCCTCCTCAGGATGGACGCGGCCGTGCGCGGCACAGAATCCGAACACGATGAACTCCCAGGCGGCAGGACAGCCGGCGCAGCCGCAGACCAGCGTGAACCCGAACGCTCCGGAGGGTACTCCGCAGGCCAGCAAGATGCCTCCCGCCCAGACGCCTGCCACTACGGAACAGAGCTCCTCGGAGGAGGTCGCGAATCCTCTGCAACCGCTGGCTGAGAGCATCTGGACCAAGGGTGGCGTTCCCGTTACTGGCATCCGTTTTGAGGGCGTCACGTTTGCGCCGCACGACGCAATCGTCACAGACCTGACGCAGAAGGCCGGTGAACCGCTCGACCCGAAGAAGGTCCGTGCGGATATCCGCAGACTGTACGCGAGCGGACGATATCGCGATATCAGCGTCTCGGGAGAGACAAGCGGCAACGGGTTGACGCTGATCTATGCAGGAGTGCCGCGGTATTACGTGGGCCGCGTTGAGGTGAACGGCGTGCAGCAGGAGCGGCTCGCCTCGCTGCTGGAATTTGCAACGAAGCTGGATCCTGGCACTCCATTCAGTGAGCCGCAGATTCCGGCGGCGCTGGCAGGTGTGAGGCAATCGCTCGAACAGAACGGATACTTCGAATCGGATGTGCAGGTTGCGACCAGTCGTGACGATGCGAATCAGCAGGTGAACGTCACCTTCACGATCAAGCAGGGACCGCAGGCACGCGTGGGCAACGTGACCCTGCAGGGGAAGGACCCCGGCGTCAGCGTTCCGGACTTCCGCAAAAAGGGCAAGCTCGACTGCAACTGGTTTTCCACGCTGGCAAATAAGCTGATTCTTCGCGATTGCGAGGCGAAGGTGACGCGGGACACAACCAGCACGGCGCTCGCAGGTGTGCGCAAGTTCTATCAGAAGCGCGACCGGCTTGAAGGCACGATCAGCCAGCAGAGCGAGACCTATGCACCGCCACGCAAACAACTCGACTATCAGTTCCTCGCGAATCAAGGCCCGGTCGTCAACATCACGATCGAGGGGGCGAAGATCTCGAAGGATCGCAAGAAACTGCTGGTGCCAATTTACGAAGAGGCCACCGTCGATCGCGACCTGGTGAATGAAGGCGCATTCAATATCCGCGACTACATGCAGCGAAAGGGCTACTTCGATGCAGAGGATTCCGTGAGGCTGCTAGGCCGCGGAACCAGCAACGTGACCGTGCAGTACACAGTGAATCCAGGCAAACGGCATACCGTCCGCTCGGTCAATATTGAAGGCAACAAGTACTTTAGCGACGCCCTCATCCAACAGCAGTTGCGCGTGAAGAAGGCTGATCTGTATGTGCGTAGCGGAACCTACAGTGCGCAGCTGGTTGAGAACGACCGCAGCGCCATCGAGGCGCTCTATCGCAGCAGTGGATTCACGCACGTCAAGGTGACGTCCGCAGTGAAAGACACGGACAAAACCAGCTCCGGGCAGGCGTTGAAACTCGCGATCATCGATGTTACCTACACGATCGACGAGGGAGAGCAACAGAAGTTCGGAGAGGTAAATCTTTCCGGAGTAGGTGCTTCAAGGCAGGATGCCATCAAGGCCCTGCTCAGCGCGGAGACGGGTCAACCGTTCTCGCTGATTACTCTGTCGAATGATCGCGATGCGGTGCTGGGCTACTATCTCGCGCACGGGTTTGATCTTGCGCAGGTGGAGATTCAACAGCAGCCCGATCCGGACAACAAAGACCGCATCAATGTCGCCCTGGCGGTCTCGGAAGGACACCAGGTCACAATTGATCACGTGTTGCTCTCCGGCCTCGTGCACACCAAGCCGGCCGTTGTGCAGCAGCAGATGCTCGTGCATGCGGAGGATCCGCTGGACCAGGCCGCGCTGCTGCAGACGCAGCGGAACCTCTACAACCTCGCGCTCTTCAACGAGGTCAACACGGCGGTCCAGAATCCGACCGGAAATGCGCCGTCGAAGAACGTGCTCGTGCAGATTACGGAGGCGAAGCGGTGGGACGTGACCTACGGCTTCGGTTTTGAGGCGCAGACGGGAACGCCAACTCTCGGACCCGGGCAGACGCAGGGCCAGACTGCGGCCCAGAACGGAAAGGCCGGTGTAAGCCCGCGCGGATCGCTCGACATCTCGCGCATCAACTTCCGCGGGACGCAGCAGTCGCTGACCTTGCACACGACCTTCGGTCTGCTCGAAAAGGTTGCAACGCTGACCTTCAACAACCCGCAGTTTCTGGGCAATCCCAATTTCACAGCGGCCGTGTCGGGTGGTTACTCCAACGTGCAGAACATCACCACGTTTCAAGCCTCCACATTGCAAGGAGATTTTCGCGTCACGCAGAAGTACAAGAAGGCGGACACATTCATCTACAACTTCCTGTATCGCCGCGTGTCGGTGAACCCCGACAGCCTGGAGATTTCGCCCAACCTGATCCCGCAGTCCTCGCAACCCGTGACCGTTGGCGGTCCCGGCATTACATACTTCCATGACACGCGCGATCCAAGTCCCGTCGATGCGCAGCGGGGGCAGTACTACTCTGTCCAGGAGTTTTTGTCTTCCACCTCTTTCGGCGCGGAGACGGACTTCAACCGGCTGGACCTGTCCTACTCGTCCTACTACACCTTCGGTGCAAGGAAATACACGCTCGCGCGGAACACGCGCATTGGATTCGAGAACACCTTCGGCGTGACGAGTGGAAACACGGAGATCATCGGCGTGGTGAACTGCCAGGGAGATCTCTTTATAACGAATGCCACCTGTAATCCTGTTCCGTTGCCGGAGCGCATGTATGCGGGCGGTGCAACGTCACACCGCGGCTTCGGTATCAACCTCGCTGGACCGCGCGATCTCACGACCGGCTATCCGGTTGGTGGCTCGGCTGTGGTTGTCAATAGTCTCGAACTGCGCATGCCTCCTCCGACGCTTCCTTTTGTAGGGAATAGTGTTTCGTTCGTGCTCTTCCATGACATGGGGAATGTCTTCCGGTATCCCAGCGACATGTTCACGAGTATCAAGAATTTTCGTCAGCCCAACCAGGAGACCTGCTACAGCATTCCGCCCAAGGGAACTCCACCGGAGGATCTTCAAAATGGCACGGGCACGTGCAACTTCAACAACTACGAGCATGCGGTCGGCCTCGGCGCTCGCTACAAAACTCCGGTAGGTCCCATCCGTTTCGACTTCAGTTGGAACCTGAATCCGACGGTCTACCCGGTCTACTACGACTACACGACCAACAGTCCCTATGTGGGGAAGGCAGGGCATTTCAACTTTTTCTTCAGCATCGGACAGGCGTTCTAAACGGCGATGGAAAGAACTCTCAAGGTCGAAGGTTGGAAGCCAATCAAAGGTGCTCCTGTCCTTGTGGCGATGCTGTGCCTGCTGATGCCGTCGGCTGGCTTGTTGCTGGCGCAGTCAAGAAACGCCCCGCCGATGAACCCAAATGCGCCCATGCCTGCCACAACAAACGCTCCGCAGATCCCGCCGCCGGCCACCGCACCATCCGCGCTGCCTCCGGCGACACCGTCGATGATGCCGCGAGTGCCCGGTACGCAACTCGATCGGGTAGTTGCAATCGTGAACGACGACCTGATCCTCGACAGCGATGTTAACGAAGAGCTGCGCCTGCAGGCCTTCGATCCGTATCACAACCGGTCGGAGCTTTCCTCTACTCGCGCTATCGAGCGACTTATCAATCGCGATCTGATTCTTCAGCAGCTGAAGCTGCAACCTGAACAAGCGCCCAGCGACGCGGAGGTGAACAAGCAGATCGATCAACTGCGCAAGGACATTCCGGCGTGCAGCCAGTATCAGTGCCAGACCAAGGCAGGATGGGATCACTTCCTTGCCGATCACGGCTTCACCGAGGACTCGTTCTTCGCGCGCTGGAAAGAGCGCATGACGGTGCTCTCCTTTATCGAAGATCGGTTCGAGCTGGGCATCAATATCAAGCCCGAACAGATTCAGAATTACTACGAGAAGACGCTGGTACCGGAGTATCAGCGGCAGCATACGTCGCCTCCGAAGCTGGAAGCGATAACGGGTCAGATCCGAGAGGTGCTTCTGCAGCAGCAGATCAGTAACCTGCTTCAGGATTGGTTGAAGAGCCTGCGCGCGCAGGGCAGCGTTGTCGTGCTGCACCCGGGAGAGGAGGTGCCATGAGCGAAGCTTCGCAAGGCACATCTGGCGCTCCGCAAAAGCCGGTGCGCCGCTCACGCGTGCTGAGAGTCCTCGGCTGGATGAGTGCGTCCATCCTGGCTTTGCTGATCGTCCTGGTGCTTGGACTCTCCTGGTACACGACGACAACGGACTTCCAGCGCCGAGTTGGTGAGAAAGTTGTAAGCGTGCTAGAGGATTCGACGGGCGGCAAAGTCGAACTCGGCCACATCTCGTTCAGCCTTTGGCACCTCGCGATTGAGGCCGACAATCTGGTAATCCACGGTACCGAAGGCCCGGGTGAGATGCCGTATCTCTCCGCCGCGAAGATCTTTCTGCGACTGCGCATCCACACATTCCTCTCACACACGGTTGGCAAGGGCCCGCAGTCGCATGTTGCATTGAACTATCTGCGTGTGGAAGAGCCGCACCTTCATCTGATCATCGACAAAAACGGCAACACGAATCAGCCCGTCCCCAAGCACCCGAGCACGAGCACCGAGCCCGTGCAAGATACGTTGCTCGATCTGCAGGCCAGCGAGGTCGAACTGGTGAACGGGCTTTCGGTCGTGAACGATCGGGCGATTCCGTTTGATGCAGCAGCGAAAGACCTCAACGCGCAGGTGCACTACATCACCTTGAGTGATCGCTACGGCATGACGATCGATCTTGCCGACCTGCGCACGCGGATGATGACGGAGCCCGAGGTGCAGTCGAAGCTGCACATGGAGGTGCAACTGGGGCGCGATATGGCCCAATTGACGAACTTCGACTTTGAAACGGGTATGAATTCGCATCTCAAAGCAACCGGGCTGATCGAGCACTTCGCGCATCCGGAGTGGCAGGCCACGGTCAACGGCGAGCTCGCACTCAAGCAGGTTGGCTATCTCGCGGGGCTCGATGGCTTTGAAGACGGAACTGTTGGGCTGAATGTGCAGGGGCGCAACTGCACGGTAACACCGCAGGTCGCACAGAAGAATCCACACTTCTGGCAAAGACGCACACATCCGCACGTTCCGCCTGAGGCGAAGATGCTTCCTCCCAGCCCTGACTGCGCTGGAGGCTATCTACTGGTGGGCGACATCCGGTTGCGCAAAGCGGCGTATCGCATCCCCTCGGTGCGCGTGGCTGGCGTGGATGCGTATGCGCAGTTGCGCGTCACGCCTACCGAGCTTCTCTTTAGCGCACTGACCGGAACGCTGCCGGGCGGTGGGCGAATTCAGGGTGAGTTGAAGATCGAAAACTGGCTCGGCGAGGTTCCGCCAAGCGCACCGGCGAAGTCTGCGACAACAATTGCCGCCGCTACGACAGCGAACACCACGGCCAAAAGTCTGAATGCGAAGCCACCCGTGGAGTCCGTGAAGCTTCCTTCCGCGCAGCGTGCGCACGCCTACATGACCGTGACAGTGAAGGGAATCACACTGCGCACAATCATGGACATCACCGCGCCGGCGCACTACGGTGATCTGGGTCTGGATACGGCGATCAACGGGCCTGTAAAGGTGGAGTGGGGCGGACCCGCGACGGATATATCCAGCTCTGTGCAGGTGGATGCGAACCTCAAGCTCGCGCCGACCGGCGTTTCGCGCAAAGGCGCGTCGGCCAATATTCCTGTCTCTGGCGTCGTCGTCGCTCATTATGACGGCCGCTCGCAAGTTGTGAACATCAAGACGGTGAATGTGCAGACGCCCGCCACAGTGCTGGTGGCCAATGGAGTGCTTGGTGTCAACAACGGAGATCCGCTCACCAATCTTCAGCTGAATATGCAGGTGCACGACCTCGCCGAGTTCGATCAGACGCTGCAGACGCTTGGGTTCGAGGCGAACGGCAAGCGTGGCAGCGCGGCGATTCCAGTCGACCTGCACGGCACGATGAGCTTTGTGGGTACCGCAAAGGGCGCGGTGCGAACGCTCGATGTGAAAGGGCACCTCGAGGCGAATAACCTGCTTGTGCATCTCGGCAGTGAGGCGGATATTCACGTCGACTCGGTCGTGGCTGATGCGGAGTATGCGCCTAACACCGGCCTCGCCATCGCTTCGTCGACTATCACGCGCAACACTGCCGTGTTGAACGTCTCGGGCAGTTTCCATCCGCATCGAGTCGTCTCGCACCGCGGTGTTGTCTCCTACCTCTGGGACAACGACCTCGGCGTTGATGTGACAGCAAAGCTGGCGAACGCGCAGGCCGCCGACCTGCTGCAGATCGCTGGTCAGCAGGAAAAGGTGAAGCTGACCGGCACTGCGAACATCAACGCGCATGCGACAGGCACTCTGCGCAGTCTCGCAGGTTCTGGCAATGTCACGCTGACGAACGGCGAAGCCTACGGCGAGCCATATCAGACGATTGCTGTCGACATTAGCGCACAAGGGACAGAGATTAACGCGACACGCGTTCTTGTGCAGGCGCACGACATGGCAATTCACGGCAGGGGAAGCTATGACATTGCCAGCAAGCACCTGGCGGCGCACGTTACAGGAAACAACCTGCGCCTTTCGAAGTTGCAGCTTGTGCAGAGGGCGAATCCTGATGCGGATGCGGTGGTCTCGCTGAACGCAGATGCAGACGGAACGATTCAAGAGCCGAATCTTCGTGCTCAGGTCCAGCTTGCTGACATCACGTATCAGGGAAAGAAGCTCGGCGTACTTTCACTGAACGCAAACAGTGTCGGCTCGAACCTGGATTATCAAATACAGTCCACGCTCGTCGGCGCGCAGGTCGCAGCGAACGGGCGCACTTCATTGCAAGGGGATTACGCTACACAGGCGCAGATGACACTCACCGGCGTGAATGTGGCGAATCTTCTCGATCTTTTTGCGCCGGGCACAATCAACGCAAGCTCGCAGATCAACGGCACAATCAACATCAGCGGACCCGCTGCGAAACCGGAGCAGATGACGGGCTCCGCAGAACTAACTACGTTCGGTGTCAAGATCCAGAATGTTCAGCTAACCGCGCAAGGCCCAATTCGTGCAAGCCTGCGGAATGGCGTCGCATCCCTCGATGAGTTCCACATCACCGGCCCTGACTCAAATCTTCAGGCGAGCGGAACCGCGAAGATCTTCGGGGACGCCAATCCGGAGGGTGGTCCTCTCAGCGTCAAAGCAAACGGTAGCGTCAACCTCCGCCTCATCCACACGTTTAGCCCCAACTACATCACGTCAGGCAACGTCACGCTCGATTTAGGTGTGCAGGGTCGTGTGGAGGATCCATCCCTGACCGGCACGTTGAAATTCGACCGAGCCAACTTCGCGATGGACGGCGTTCCCAACGGCCTGAGCGATCTCTCCGGCACGATGGTCTTCAACCAGAATCGTCTCGAGGTGCGCGATGTTAGCGGAACTTCGGGTGGTGGCAAGGTGACGCTTGGAGGGTTCATCGCTTATCAGCACGGTATCTCCGCGGAACTCACGGCGAACCTTGATACCGTGCGGGTGCGCCTCTATGGCTTGAGTTCCACCGCAAACGCCTCGCTGCGCCTACAGGGAGGTCCCCAGAGTCTTGTGCTCTCCGGCAACGTATTGATCACGCGGTTCGGTATTGGACAAGATGTGGACTTCGCCGCTTTTGCGGGCGCGGGCGGTATTCCCACGCCGCCTGATCCAACCGCGTACAGTAACAAGATTCGACTGGATGTGCACGTTACAAGCTCGCCACAACTCGACTTTCAGAACTCGTACGCGAAGCTCGCAGGAACAGTAGACCTCACGGTGCGCGGCACCATTGCTCAGCCTTCCATTCTGGGTTCGATTCGCATCACAGATGGCAGCGCAACCTTCGCGGGCACAAAGTATGAGCTCGAACGCGGCATCATTTACTTCAGTAATCCCGTGCGGATCGATCCTTCGATCGATCTCGATGTCTCCACTCGCGTGGAAAACTACGACGTCACGATTGGCATTCATGGCGACATGACCAACCTGAAGCCGACCTATCGCTCGTCTCCGCCGCTGACCGAAGCAGACATCTTCAACCTGCTCGCACTCGGCAGGACACAGGAGGAGTCGCAACTCAATACGCAGCAGCAACAGCAAGCCGGGCAGGATCCAACCACAAGCGCACTCCTCGGGGGCGCACTGAATGCGACGGTCTCAAGCCGCGTCAGCAAGCTGTTCGGGGCAGGGTCCATCAAGATCGATCCGGCGTTCGTCGGCACGCTCGGCAACTCCACTGCGCGCATCACCGTGCAGGAACCCCTCTCGAAAGAGTTGACTCTCACCTACGCGACCAACATTAACCAGTCTGCGCAGCAGTTCCTCTCACTCCAGTACCAAATCAACGAGAACACCTCGATCGTCGTCACGCGCGATGAATCGGGCGTCTTTTCGATTGTCTACAAGATTCGCCGGCGGTATCGTTGACGTCGAAAGATGTTGAGACTGCATGATTTGGGCCTTAGCGCATCCAATCATTGGAATACGAAACTTTGTAGGGGTCGGAGGGAAGGTCAATGACAAGATATAGTCGTGTCCTGGCTGGTGCGGCCTTCGCACTGCTGCTGGGCTCAATGGTTCCTGCTGCAAGAGCTCAAAATGTAACGGACGCACAGATACAGACTGACGCTCAAAAGCAGCTCAGCAACAAGAAGTTCAGTGGGGTTCAAGTGCAGGTGCAGGACGGCGTCGTGCATCTCACAGGCCAGGTCGCGCGCTTTGCGGACAAGGACGACGCAGAAAAACGCATCGCGAAGATGCATGAGGCCTCGAGCATTCGCAACGACATCAGCGTCGCCGGAGCAGGGAGCGTTTCAGACGCGGATCTCTTCCAGAAACTCTCCAAGCAACTGCTTTACGATCGGCAGGGCTACGCCTCCTATCCTTTCAACAGCCTTACGCTGGAGGTCCACAATGGAGTCGTCACCGTTGGCGGACTCGTCGTCCAGCCGGTCGACAAGGACTCTGCGTTGGGTCTCATCAAGTACACGCCGGGCGTCAGCGGTCTTGTCGACCATATTCAGGTCGCTCCAGTCTCGCCATCAGACGATCGCATTCGCGCCGCGGAGTATCACGCAATTTATGACTCTCCTCAGTTCACGAAGTATGCGATCAATCCCGCCAAGCCGATTCGGATCGTTGTGGTGAACGGCCATGTTGTGCTGACCGGAGTGGTCGACACTAAAGGCGATCACGACATAGCGGGCATCCGGGCGAATCAGGTGCCGGGCGTCTTCTCCGTTCAGAATGACCTTCAGGTGGCCGGGCAGGTCGAGCGCTAATAGCACTCGTCGTATGCCACTGCAGAGCAGTTCTCGCTTCCTTCGCGTAGCATTATTGTTGGAATGAGATCTGTTCTGCACAGCACACGCGTCACTCTGGAGATGATCAAGTGGGAGCACTCGATCTTTGCGCTTCCATTTGCACTCACCGGCGCGATTCTGGCGGCGGGCGGCTGGCCTCCGCTTCGGGTGCTCGGCTGGATCATCGTGTGCATGGTCGCTGCGCGTTCAGCCGCGATGGCCTTTAATCGCCTCGCGGATGCAGAGATTGATGCTGCGAATCCGCGTACTGCCGCGCGTGCAATTCCCGCCGGACACGTCTCGCGGGGTTTCGTTATCACTTTCATCATTGTCGCCGCGGCAGTATTTTTCCTTGGCGCCGCAATGCTCAACCGCCTTACCCTGGAGCTCGCCCCGCTAGCCCTCGCGATCGTCTTCGCCTACAGCTACATGAAGCGGGTCACGCGATGGTCGCACCTGATCCTGGGTCTCTCCCTTGGAATCGCGCCCGCAGCGGCGTGGATCGCTGTCCGCGGTTCACTGTCTCTGAGGGGCTTGCTCCTTACGGCAATCGTGCTGCTCTGGGTCGGCGGCTTCGACGTGCTCTACGCCTGCCAGGACTTTGACCATGATCGCCGTGTCGGTCTTTACAGCGTGCCGCAGGCGTTTGGCCTGCGCGGTGCGTTTTGGATCGCACGCGTCATGCATGCCGGTATGGCGGTGCTGCTCTTTGTAATGCTTCACACTTTCGGCTTAGGGCCGGTGGCTCTTCTCGGCGTCGTGCTCTGCGTGGCGCTACTCGCCTATGAGCATGCCATCGTCGCGCCCGGAGATCTTCGCCGGCTCAACGCTGCGTTTTTCACGCTGAACGGCGTGATCTCCGTTGTCCTCTTCGTCTTCATCGCAGCGGACGTTCTGCATCGGCGCTAGCGGTTGCTTCAAACTGGAGGATCACGGCAAAGAAAGGGGCCCGCTGAAATCCAGCGAGCCCGTCCTTCCAGCGCGGCTGTGAGCCAGCGTCAGAGAGCTTTCTGCTACTTTCTTTCGTCGCGGTGGCGATTCAATTTATCTTCGATGCGCTCCTTCACGTTCTGCGCCGTCGATGTGATCTTTTCGCGAACGTCATGCGCGTCCGTGCGGGCCTCATGTGACCTGCGGCTCTGCTCATCGGCGACGGCATTCTTCACTGCTCCCGCCGCCTGCTCCGCCTGTCCCTTCACCTGCTGAGCCGCGCCGCGATTCGCCATCGACTGATTGTTCATTGCTTCGCCAACTGACTGCTTAATCTTTCCGGCAACCTCATCGAGTTTGCCTTTGGCCTTGTTTTCCATTCCGCTTTTCATGCCTCTCTCCTTTTCGTGCGCACATACTCCTGGCACGGTTGGCCCTTAACGTGGTTAGATGCCTCGGCGTCCGGAAAGAAGGTTGAAGATGAGAACAATGATCGCGAGAACCAGAAGAAGATGAATCCAGCCACCCAGCGTGTAGCTGGTCACCAAACCCAGAATCCAAAGAATGACAAGAATGATGGTGATCGTCCAAAGCATAGATACGGCTCCTTTTAATGAGTAACCTTGGGGAGGGTCACTGTGACGGCGCCGTCTCGGCGGCGTTCGCTAAGGTAAGTTGCGTCGGATTATGCTGAGGTTGTCCCAAGGGATAGATATATCTGCAATTTAAGGACCGACCCCTGACCGACCAGACAACACATCGTGACGAGACAACTCCAGCGACTGCCGCTCTATCTGCTGGCCGGGTCGCCATCCAGGGAGAGCGCGGCTCCAACAGCCACATGGCGGCTCTCGAACTCGCAAGCGACTACGAGGTCCTGCCTTGCACCGTCTCGGTCGATGTCTTCGCCGCCCTTCTTGACGGCCGCGCGCAATGCGCCGTGCTGCCCATCGAGAACACGCTGCACGGTGCCGTCACTGAACACTACGATCTCCTTCTAAAGAATCCCGTGCGCATCGACGCTGAAGGCCTTCTGCAGATTCGCCACAACCTCATCGCTGCGCCCGGCGTTGAGCTCTCCGCGATCCGCACCGTGCTCTCCCACCCCGTCGCGCTTAACCAGTGCCGCAAGTTTCTCTCCAGCTTCACGCAGGCTCGTGCTCTGCCGTTCTATGACACTGCGGGAAGCGTCCTCCACATCATGGAGGAGTCTTTGCGGGACACGGCCGGTCTTGCGCCGGAACTCGCCGCTGAGGAGTACGGCGCAAATATCCTGCTGCGGGGCGTCGAGGACCACGCACAGAACTTCACGCGCTTTCATCTCATCCGCCGCGCCGAGGATCCGGCACCCACCGTCGAACCCGACAAACTCAGCGTCGCCTTCGCGCTCGAGCACCGCCCCGGGACGCTGGTGAAGGCCTTGCAGTCGCTGGCGGCAGCCGGCGTGAATCTCACCCGCATCGAGTCGCGCCCGGTTCCCGGTCAACCGTGGGAGTACATCTTCTTCGTGGAGTTCCGGTTCCCAAACGTAGCAACTGCCGACGCGGCGCTCAAAGCACTCCGCGAGGACGCCGGCATGGTCCGTGAACTCGGCCGCTACAAAGCGGCTGCGGCCTCAATCACTTCCTCAGACCAAAGTGGCCCGCGTTAAAACAGCACAGGGACCCGACCCCGGGTCCCTGGGTTGATTCAAACGTACAGCCGCTGCCTGTTTAGAAGTGCAGGCTTGGCAGCACCTGAAAGATGTAAACGCCGACCACGAGGACTGTCATTAGCACGGCCACTCCGCCCAGGCCCTGGTAATAGGGACGGAGCTTATCGACGCGCGCTACGATCTCGTCATGTTCCTTGTGACCCATGGATACATGACCCGTGTCGTCACCAAGGAACAGCTGGTCGGTTTCGTGTTGGGTGAGTGTGGCGCGGTAGATCATCACTGCGATAAAGCCGATGACGGAGGCGCCCCACAGGACGACGAGGATCGGGAGC
Source organism: uncultured Acidobacteriaceae bacterium (assembly GCA_963713395.1). Lineage (GTDB taxonomy): Bacteria > Acidobacteriota > Terriglobia > Terriglobales > Acidobacteriaceae > Granulicella. The sequence continues at coordinate 198,621 of CAVQLS010000006.1, forward strand.
ACGTGCATGGCGGTTATTCCCCCAGAGTCGAAAGATTCTGGTCCGGGATACCGGGCGGGTCCGATCTGTGAGCCTCGGGCTCGTGGGGTAAGCTGGGCCGCCAAAATCATACGCCTCGCGATGTTCCGTGCAAAGGGTCTCCTCGCTTCGCACCCCTCGTGATGCCGGGCCCTGAACGGCCGGTTAATTGCCCCCGGAGATGCCTCCGGCGAGTCCATTCGCCCGAAACCTTGTCCCTTCAAGGGCATCCAATGAGAGGATGTTGGTGTCGCCATAGACACAGCGGCTTGCCCCGCTGGCATCCTGTAGCTACACTAAGAGTTGTGCTCTTGGAGCGGGTATCTGTCCGTTTTCGGGGCAAAAGAGAGGTTTCCATGTCTACTGCTGCCACCCCGGTTGCTGAGGTTGTTAACGGCCCCGAGACGCCCCGCAAGAACCCCGTCGAACTGACCGATTCCGCCATTACCAAGGTCAAGGAGATTATGGCGACCCAGGATCCCATCCCGGCCGGTCTGCGCATCGGTGTGGTGGGCGGCGGCTGCTCCGGCTTCCAGTACTCCATGAGCTTTGAGAACCAGGCGGGCATGATGGACAAGGTCGTCAGGTTTGGCGACCTCAAGGTATTCGTCGACGCTACCAGCGCCATGTACCTCAACGGCTGCACCGTCGACTACGTCGAGACCCTCGAGGCGGCGGGCTTCAAGTTCGAGAACCCCCAGGTGAAGTCCACCTGCGGCTGCGGTTCCAGCTTCAGCGTCTAGTTCTGCCCGATAACCAGCCCCGAAAGTTGCAGCAAGGCCTCACCATTCCGGTGGGGCTTTCGCATTAGGAGCAAACGGGCATGTCGTCCGTCTATAAGATAAGCAGCAAAGCACTGAGATAATCAGCAGAGCCCGTCCTACCGCATGACAGAGTTCACAATCCGCCTCGCCGACGAACGCGGCCGCGTCCAGGAGCAGACTCATGCCGCCGCGACCGCCGAGGAGCTGCGCGCCCGCTTCACGCAGGCCGGCTATCTGGTTTATTCCGTCAAGCCGCGCACCGGCTTCGCCGGAGGATCGAAGCGCAAGGTCAAGCTGGAGCCGTTTCTCGTCTACAACCAGCAATTTCTTACGCTCATCCGTGCCGGCCTTCCCATCCTCAGCTCGCTCGAACTGCTTGCCAAGCGGCAGAAAAACCCCATCTTCCGTGCCCAGCTTGAGGACGTCGCCGCCCGCGTCAAGACTGGTGAATCCATCTCCTCGGCATTCGAGGCGCAAGGCAGTTTCCCAATGGTCTACACCGTCACGCTGCTCGCCGGTGAACGCTCCGGCAACCTCGAAGAGGTCCTGCAACGCTATCTGGACTTCCAGCGCGTCTCGCTGACCTTCCGCAAGAAACTCAAGTCGTCGCTCATCTACCCCACCTTCCTCATCGTCATGGTGATCGGCCTCTTCATTTTCCTGATTACCTTCGTCGTCCCGCGCTTCGCGCAGCTCTATGACCAGCTTGGGACGAAGCTTCCCAGCCTCACGCTTCTCCTTCTCAGCATCGGCAAAGACGTGCAGCACTATGGCATTTACATCGCCTTGGTGCTGGCGCTCATCATTTACCTCATCGTTCGCTGGACCAAGACCGACTCCGGCGCGACCTTCGTCGACCGCGTGCGCATCGGCACTCCGGGTCTGGGCCAGGTCTGGCTCAAGTATCAGGTCGGTCTCTTCTCACGCACGCTGGCCACGCTGCTTACCGGCGGCCTTCCGCTGGTTCCCAGCCTCGAAACGGCGGCTCGCTCCATCGATTCGCGCCAGATCTCGAAGGCCGTCTACACCTCGGTCGAAAGCGTCCGCGAGGGCCAGGGGCTCGCCACCAGCCTTGAGGAGACCGGCGTCTTTCCTGAACTCTCCGTCGAGATGGTCGAGGTCGGCGAATCCACCGGCGCGCTGCCGGCGATGCTCAACTCGGTTGCCGAGTTCTTCGAAGAGGACGTGCAGACCCAACTCGCCGCCATTATGAGCCTCATCGAGCCTTTGATCCTCATCGGCATGGGCGTCATCGTCGTCATCATCCTGATCGCGCTCTACATGCCGATCTTTAGTCTGGGCAACATCGGCGGCTAGCTGTACGCTTGCCCGCAAGGAGTCTGAACCAAATGGCTACCCCCGTAGCAACCCCGCTCCCCAACGACTCGCTCTCCGAGGCCGAACGCGCCGAACGTCTCGCGCGCCGCTACCACGCCGAGTTCGTCGATCTGAAGCACTTCAAGATCCAGCACGAGCTCTTCAAGTCTGTCCCGGTCGACATGATGTTCCGCTACAACTTCGTGCCGCTCGAGCAATCGAACGACGGCCGCCTCGCCATCGCCGTCGCCGACCCCTCGAAGCTAATGGTGCTCGACGAGATCGCCGGCCTGCTTGGCACCCGCATCATCACCCGCGTCGCCACGCTCTCGCAGATCACCGACCTCCTCAAGAAGACCGAGCAGTCTCAGCGCGTACTCGACGAAGCCACTGAAGGTCTTGCCTTCGACGTGCTTTCCGGCGAAGACTCCACCGACGAAAACATCTCCATCGAGAAACTCGCAGCCGATGACGACATCTCGCCGATCATCCGCCTCGTCGACACCACCATCTTCACAGCGCTCGAGCGCCGCGCCTCTGATATCCACCTCGAAACCTACGACGACTCGTTGCTCGTCAAGTACCGCATCGACGGTGTGCTCCAGCAGGCCATGGCTGCCATCGGACGCGAGCACCATCAGACCATCCTCTCGCGCATCAAGGTGATGTCCGAGCTCGATATCGCCGAACGCCGCGTCCCGCAGGACGGCCGCTTCCGCGTGCGTTACAAAGGTCGCCTCATCGACTTCCGCGTCAGCATCATGCCCACCGTCCACGGTGAAAACGCCGTGCTCCGCGTGCTCGACAAGGAGTCGATGTCCGAGAAGTTCACCAATCTCTCGCTCGACGTTGTCGGCTTCGCAGAGGATGATCTGCGCCGCTTCCGCCGCTACATCAAGGAACCCTACGGCATGGTGCTCGTCACCGGCCCCACCGGCTCCGGCAAAACGACCACGCTCTACGCCGCGCTCAATGAGATCAAGTCCGAAGAAGACAAGATCATCACCATCGAAGACCCCGTCGAGTATCAGATCCGCGGCATCACGCAGATTCCCGTCAACGAGAAGAAGGGCCTCACCTTCGCGCGCGGCCTGCGTTCCATCCTTCGCCACGACCCTGACAAGATCCTCGTCGGTGAGATCCGCGACGCCGAGACCGCGCAGATCGCCATCAACTCCGCGCTCACCGGCCACCTCGTCTTCACCACCGTTCACGCCAACAACGTCGTCGACGTCCTTGGCCGCTTCCTCAACATGGGTGTCGAACCCTACAACTTCGTCTCCGCGCTCAACTGCATCCTCGCCCAGCGCCTCGTCCGCACCATATGCGACTTCTGCCGCCGCGAGGTCACCTACACCGACGCCGAGCTCGAGCTCAATGGTCTCGACCCCTCCGAGTGGCGCGGCTTCCGCTTTCAGGACGGCGCCGGTTGCATCGAGTGCGCCGGCACCGGCTACCGTGGCCGTTCCGCTATCCACGAGCTCCTCGAGCTTGACGACGAGATCCGCGAGATGCTCCTCGACAAGCGCCCCGGCTCCGAAATCCGCAAAAAGGCCCGCGAAAAGGGCATGAACTTCCTGCGCGACTCCGCCCTCGAGCGCGTCCGCGCCGGCATCACCACCCTGCGCGAAATCAACAAGGTAACCTTCATTGAAACAGGACGTTAGCCCGGCATACGGCTCTCCGGCCGATTCGTCCAACGGAATGAACTGTCATAGCCCAGTCTTCGAGATAGCGTCGCACGATACTCTAGTGAGAGCCTCTTCATGAACCTGCTCCCAAAAGCCTCTGGAAGCCGTCCGCGCCTCGCCTGCGAGATCGCCCCCGAGGGCGTGACGGCCGCGCGCGCTGTCCTCGCCGACGGCCCACTAGAGTCCGTCGCGCGCGCCCCTCTGGCTCCCGGTGCCGTTATGCCCGGCCTCAAGCCCGGCAACCTCGCCGACCGTGTAGCAGTCATCGCGGCCATTCGCCGCGCGCTCGAATCCATCGACGCCCGCCCGAACAGCCGCGGTGCCGACCTCACCATCGTCATTCCCGACGCCGCCGTTCGCGTCCTCCTGCTCGACTTCGACGCGCTTCCCCCCAAGCTCACCGAGGCCCTTCCCATCGTGCGCTTCCGCCTCAAAAAGCTCGTGCCCTTTGAAGTGGACGACGCGATGGTCAGCTTCCAGGTCATGAGTTCCACACGCAACAACGTGCGTGTCCTCGCCGTCGTCATCCCGCGCGACATCCTCCAGGAGTACGAGACTGCGGTCCGCGAAGCCGGCTTTGAACCGGGCGCCGTGCTTCCCAGCACCCTCGCCGCGCTCGCCGGCGCGGGCGCCGCCGAGCCCTCGCTCGTCGTCAACGCGGGCACCACCGGTGTTACCACTGCCATCACTCGCGAGGGCGTACTGCTCCTCCATCGCAGCATCGACCTCCAGCCCGTTGCATCCGGTGTCGACCCCGAGATCCCGCAACAACTGCAGCAACTCTCGCCTGACGAAATCACCAACGAGATCGCACAGGCCGTCAGCGTAGCCGTCGCCTACTTCGAGGACATGCTCTTCACGCCGCCATCCACCATCTTCAGCGCCGGCCCGCTCAGCGCCGAAGCGCTGCGCCACGTCCTCAGCGGCAACGGCTACAGCGATGCCGAGGCCGTTCGCGTGCGCGAACTCATCGAAGCCACAGCCTTCGGCCCCGGCGCGGTTACAGGATCCATCCCGCGCGGCTCGCTCGCCGGCGTTGCAGGAGCGCTGCGAGGCTGACCATGCGTATCTCCATCAATCTCGCCACACGCCCATTCGTCGAGCTTCGCCCGCTCTTTCTGCGGTTGCGCGTCCTCATGGCGCTGCTTGCGGCCATCGCGATCGGGCTCGGCATCTGGGCCCACGTTCTGCAGCAGAGGCTCAATCACGCGACTGCACAGATGGACGCGCTCCGCAACCAGACCATCTCCGCACAGCAGGAGCGCCTGCATAACGAAGCGCGCATGCGCCAACCCCCGAACGCCGCCGTGCTCAACCGCGCGCACTTCCTCAACGCGCTCTTCCTGCAGAAGAGCTTCTCCTGGACCGCCGTCATGATGGACCTCGAGAACGTGCTTCCCACCGGCGTGCAGGTCACCTCCATCGAGCCACAGGCCACGCCCACCGGAGACGTTATCATTCGCATGCGCGTCTCCGGCGAGCGCGACCGCGCCGTGCAACTCGTGCGCAACCTCGAGCACTCGCGCCGCTTCCTTCAGCCACGTCTCAGCGGCGAGGCCTCGCAGGCCAAAGAGACGAACGCAAACGCGCAGCGTCCCGGCCAATTCCGTCAGCCGCAGTTCAACGTGCCCTCTGGGCCTCCGGGCGTCGAGTTCGACATTCTGGCCAACTACAATCCGCTGCCTGAGGGCGAGTCCTATACAAAGCCCGCTTCCGCAAAGAAGACAGCCAGCGGCCCAACTGCTGTGAGAGTAGGGGTACGATGAGCGCAACCGCAACCGTTCCTCCGCCCAGCAGTTCCTCGCTTCTGCGCAATGTTCCTCGCCTCACCGCGCGCGCCCGTGCTTTGCTCACCGCGGTCAACCTGCACTATGCCGGAGTCGCCGCGCTGCTTGTGATCGTGCTCTACATGGTGGCGCATCTGATCTTTCTGTCGGAGTCGCTCAAGTCGCACAATGCAGACGCACTCAGCCAACAGCGCACCTTGCTCACCACCGCGCGCCTGCAGGCACAGCCGCTGCGCGGTCTCGACTCAAAGATCACCGCATCCACCCAGGACGCCGACGCCTTCTACCAGGATCGTCTGCCCTACGCCTACTCCCAGGTGCTCTCCGAACTCGGCCACCTCACGCAGAAGAGCAACGTGCGGCTCGCCAATGTGCAGTATGCGCAGGCTCCGGTTCTCTCCGGTGCGAACGCGCTCACGGAACTCCATATGGACGCCAGCGTCTCCGGCGACTACCGCCCCATCGTTGAGTTCATCAATGGCCTCGAGCGCGACAAGATGTTCTTCCTCGTCAACGGAATCAACCTCTCCGGCCAGCAGACCGGAATGGTGAACCTGCGCATCCGCCTGACAACCTACCTCCGCGCGCCAAACGCGAAGGAAGCCTCTGCACCGCCCTCAGCCGAACCTGCACCCACCGGAGGTGCACAGTGAAGGCCGGCGCAGAGAATCGCAAGAAGATCATCGCCGCGGGCGCACTTGGAGCTGTTGCTTTGTGCTGCATCTTTTACGCATACAGCGCGCTCTTCGGCGGTACCTCCAGCGCACCTCCGCCGACGATCGCTCCGGTCAATACGGCGGCCCACGCAACCAAAGCCGCCCCTACTTCCGCGCAGGCAACAACGCAGGCGCCTGCCAACGCTGCGCACACCAGCATGCCGGGCGTCGACGCAGTGAAGCTGGCCAGCACATCCGCGAGCCTCGACCCCACACTCGACGAGGCTGCGATGCACCGCACAGAAAACCTCGTCTACTCGGGTAACGGCCGCAACATCTTCTCGCTCACCTACACGCCTCCTCAGCCGATGCCGTCCCATGTTCCACCTCCGCGGCCGAAGCCGGGACCGGTGGTTCCACTCGCACCCGTTGGTCCGCCGCCTCCGCCGCCCATTAACCTCAAGTTCTTCGGCACGGCTAAGCGGCAGAACGGTCCCTTGCAGGCCTTTCTCCTGCAGGGTGACAACGTCTATCTCGCCTCTGCGGGTGAGATCGTCGCGCATAAGTACAAGATCGTCTCCATCAACCTGAATAGCATCCAGGTGGAAGACCTGCAGTACAACAACACGCAGACACTGCAGCTGCAGATGCAGTAGCTATGCAGACACGCATCAATTCCGGCACGCAAAATCGCACAAGCCCCTCGGATCCCGAGGCTGGCTTCATGCTGGTCTACGTTGTCCTGCTCGCCGCGTTGATGCTCATCGCGCTCGCTGTCGCTGCGCCGGTCATCGCAAAAGATCTTCAACGTGACAAGGAAGTGGAGAGCGCGCATCGGGCGAATCAGTACGTGCGTGCGGTCCGCCTTTACTACCGCAAGAACAAAACCTATCCGGTGTCGATCGACGCGCTCGAAAACACGAATAACGTCCGTTATCTCCGCAAGCAGTACGTCGATCCGCTCACGGGCAAGGCTGACTGGCGCATCATTCACGTCGGCGAAAACAAGACGACAGTAAAAGGCTTCTTCGGTCAGCCGCTCGGCGGGTTGAACACCACCGGTGCGGGAGGCAGCCTAGGCTCTGCTTCAACACTCGGCACGGGCTTCGGTGGAACACCTTCAACCACCAGCGGACCGACAAGCCCAACGGGAACGACTCCCGGATCGAGCACGGGTTCGACGACTGTCAGCGGGGGTTCCGCGCTGTCTGCAGGGTTTGCTGGCGCCACTATTGGTGGATCGACATCCGGCTCTACAGCTGGAACCTCAAGCTCAAGCAGCGGGTCGGGCGGTATCGGTCAGATTATGGGCGTCGGAACCGCAAAGACCGGAACCAGCATCATGAATCCGAACGAACAGACCACCTACGAGACGTGGGAGTTCCTCTACGACCCCAAGATTGAGCTGCTCTATCAGCAGGCGAACATACTGGGCGGTGGCGCGGGCGGCAGCGTGAACTCGCAGGGTCTGTCGAACATGGGCTCGAGTCCTGGAGCCGGGCAGTCGAATACGCCGGGGGGATCGAATACCACCACGCCGGCGCCGATGCAACCGGGCTCACCTCAGTAAGAAGTGTATGTGCGCTAGTGCTTGATGGCGTACATCACCCAGCTCGCGAGGATGACGGCTCCGACGAACAGCACGAAGCAGTAAGCCCCGAAACGGATCATCATCTTCGGTTCCGCGCGCATCGTAATGCCGAAGACCACAGACACGAAGAGCGAACACAGAAGCACCGCGCTGAAGTGGCTGAATGTCATTACGAGGCCTTCCGTCCGTTCGCGAGCGAATGCGCATCAACCGCCGCGATGTAGTTCAGCAGACCGCCGATGACGATGAACTTCGTTCCGTAATCCGCCAGCGTGTTCACTGACGAGACTGCTCCCCAGCTGAAGGCGTGGGCCAGTCCGCACAGCAGACCAAGCCCAAGCTGTGCTGCGAAGCCCAGAATGTCAAGGATGTCGCCGGTGGAGGGCGAGTAGATCTTGCCCTGCATGGCGAGCCCAATCACGAACATGCCGAGGATCGACAGGAAGATCAGCAGCGCGCGAATCCACTTGCCGAGGATCAGGTGACCGAGACCGGGGATGAGCCAGCCGGCGATTAGAACCATTGCTGGAAGGTTCGAGTTCTCTCCGGGAATACGCTGGGCAACCTGCTGGGCGTCTGCAGCCATTGGACTCGATTGTATCAGTGCGTGAATTGCGGCTGTTGTCGCGTCAGATGCGCAATAAGTCCGATTGACGAGGGCCTGTGACGACAGCCTTGCCGGGGCGCGTGATCATGTTCACCTCACTGCGGACCCCGAACTCACCGGGGAAGTAGATACCGGGCTCAACGGAGAAGCAGGTGTTGGGCAGCAGCAGACGTTCGTCGTGCGTCTCGAGGTTGTCGAGATGCGCTCCGTTGCCGTGCAACTCGGTGGCGATGTTGTGCCCGGTGCGGTGCGTGAAGAATTCTTCGAGTCCAGCGCTGCGGATGACGTTGCGGGCGGCGTCGTCGGCCTCCCAGCCGGGGATGGGCCGGTTGGCGGCGTAGGCCTGCTCGACGGTGGCGATGGCAGCGTCGCGCGCGGTGCGGACGGTGGTGAAGATGTGGCGCTCGCGGTCGGTGGGCTCGCGGCCGACGACGCCGGTCCAGGTGATGTCGTACCAGACGGCATCGGGACGCGCGACACGGTGGTCGTGCGGCTCGGAGAGCTTGGCCCAGATGTCGATGAGGACGAAGTCGCCGCGGAAGATGGGTGAGGTGCGGCTCTCGGTGGCCTCGTAGTGGGAGTCGGCGGAGTTGGGGCCGACGGAGCAGTTGGGGCCGTGGTCGGTCCAGAGGCCCTCGCGCTCCATCGCCTGCAGGAGGAAGCTGACGACCTCGAACTCGCTGGTGTGATCTCCGGGGCGAGTGCGATCGGTGATGAGCTTCCATCCGGCGGCGAGGACGCGATCGAGCCGCTCCTGCGCTGCGTAGTGCGTGGCGATCTGGTCCTCGGTGAGGACAGCCTCGAAGATGCTGACGAGATCGGCGGAGCTGACGATGTCCTTGCCGAGGGAGCGAAGGAGCTCTACCGTTCCGGCGTCGACCATCGCAACGTACATGATGGCGTTGCGTGGAGAGTATTGCATCGCGATTTTGGTTGAGCCCTCGAGCATCTCGGCGAGATTTTGTTCGAGTTCCTGCCAGGAAGAGTACTGGCGGGTGGTGCCGGGGAGGAGGTCGAGCTTGCCGGACTCGATGCGATGGACGAGCTTGCGGGGCTCTCCGTGGGCGGGCACGAAGTAGTACCAGCGGCGCGAGACGAAGGAGTCCGGGAGGCCGAGGATGCGGTAGGCGATGGGGTCGCGGTGATGGTGGTCGTAGAAGAGCCAGCCTTCGAGGTGCTGATCGCGGAGCGCAGATTGAATCGCGTTGAGGTTCATCCTGACCAGTATGCCCCTCCCCCGGGTTTCTGCGCAAAGTCTTCTAAACAGGGGATTTAGGCTTGGACTTAAAGTGCAAAATATTGATTCTAGACACTTTGCGTCCAAAGTATCTGAAATCAATGCGTTGGGATGATCCGTGCGGTGCTGGGCTGGATTCGGACCATGGTTCGGCCGGGAGGCTGTGCGTTCTATGCGTCTGGTCCGGATATCGCTTTTTGACTTCTATTTCTATTTTAGTGAGTTGAGTGGAATTAACATGTCACGAGTTTTGCACGGAGTTTTCGTTTTGTTTTGTGGGTTTTGCGGGGATTTCCACGGCGGCGAGGGCTTGACAGAATTTTTGAACGCCTTTGCAGGTGGGCCGATTTGAGGACCGTCGGACATCACGATCAGGTCGATGCTTTGCTGTGGGCTTTGGGAGCCGCGCCGCGCAGTTGCGTGGAGTGCGTTCGTTACGTGCGTTTGTTAGTTTGACCTGCATGCCGCGGAATGTTCCCGAGGAACTCAGCAGAACCATAGAGACGCTTTACCGGACCGAATCGGGCAGAATTCTTGCTACGCTGGCGCGGCTGCTCGGAGATCTTGATATCGCCGAGGAGGCGATGCACGAGGCCTTTGCCGCTGCTTTGGACACGTGGCCTCGGACCGGTGTACCGGATAAACCGCGCCCCTGGCTGATTTCAACGGCACGCTTCAAGGCCATCGACGCCATACGCCGGCGGGCACGCTTCGACGGAGCACAGAGAGATCTTGCGCTCACCATGGAGGCGCGCATCAGCGAAGCGCCTGAAGGGACGGAGGAGATCGAGGACGATCGCCTCCGTCTTATCTTCACCTGCTGCCATCCCGCTCTGCCTCCGGAAGGACAGGTTGCGCTCACCCTGCGCGAAATCTGCGGCCTGACCACGGAGGAGATTGCCCGGGCGTTTCTGGTTACGCCGGCGACACTGGCGCAGCGCATTGTGCGCGCCAAGACGAAGATCCGAGAGACGCCGATTCCATACGAGGTGCCGACGCCGCAGGAATTACCGGAGCGGCTGGGCACGGTGCTTCAGGTCATCTATCTCGTCTTCAACGAGGGCTACTCTGCTGCGGCGGGAGCGGAGGTAACGCGGGCCGAGCTGACCGGCGAGGCGATTCGACTCGGCCGGTTGCTGACCGAACTGCAGCCAGAGCCGGAAGGCCCAGAGCCGGAAGTCGTTGGCCTGCTTTCCCTGATGTTGCTTCAGGAATCCCGTCGCGCTGCAAGAACGTCTCCGACTGGAGAGCTGATTTTGCTGGAGAATCAAGACCGCTCGCTCTGGAACCGGGAGCAGATCGCGGAGGGAGTGGGCTTACTGGAGAGAGCCCTGAAGTCCCGCCGCGTCGGCTCTTACACACTGCAGGCTGCGATTGCGGCCGTTCATGCCGAGGCGGAATCGGTTGCCGCGACCGACTGGCGGCAGATTGTCGCGCTTTACAACCAATTGGTGCGGATTCAACCTTCGCCAGTTGTCCAGCTCAATCGTGCCGTGGCCATTGCCATGCGCGATGGTCCAGAGGCCGGTCTGACGCATATCGACGCGGTGCTGGAACATGGCGAATTGGCAAATTACTACCTGGCGCATTCAGCCCGCGCAGATATGTGCCGCAGGCTCGGCAGGACAGATGAGGCCCGGTCCTCTTATGAGAAAGCCCTGGCGCTGACCCAACAGGAACCGGAGCGGCAATTCCTGCAGGAGCGGATTCGGCAGCTGAAATAAAACTCAGCAGACTTTAAAAAAGATTTGCAGCGGCTGTCGATTTCCCGTCTCGCCAACGACTATAGGACGAAAGAACGATGAGCCACGGTTCCTCAGCGAACGGGAAACGAGTCATCGGGAACAAACCACAGGAAACAAGGAGAAAAAGTCATGCCTCAATTTCTGGTTGCTAACTACCTCCCCGACAACTTCGACCCGTCCACCGTAACCGAATCGATGATGGAAGAGATCCACGCGCTCAACCACGAAATGATTGCTGCCGGCGTGAGGAAGTTTGCCTGCGGCATTGCCCCGGCCGGCAGCGCGAAGACGCTGCGGAAGCAGTCCGACGGCAAGGTGCTCGTCACCGACGGGCCGTACACCGAGACCAAGGAGCATATGGGCGGATTTTGGATCCTGGAATGCGCTGATATCAACGAGGCGCTGGCATGGGCGAAGAAGGGTGCTATTGCCTGCGATGTGGCCGGCGAGGTGCGCGAGCTTCTTTTCTTCCCGGCTCCGGAACAAGGCCCCGGCGAAAGCAAGTAAACAACCTGGCCACTGCGGCCTGTGAGGAGAAGAACAGTGAAATACCTCTGTTTTGGCTACTACGACAAAGACAAATTCGATGGCATGAGTGAGAGCGAGCGAAACGCCATGTTCGATACATGCCTTGAATATGACGACCATCTTCGCGCCAACGGGCACTGGGCCGGTGGAGAAGCGCTCCAGGGGCCGGAGACCGCACTGACCGTGTCCCGGAAGAACGGCAAAGTCGCAACGACCGACGGTCCTTATACGGAAACCAAGGAACAACTCGGTGGCATTCTCGTCCTTGAGGCGAGGGACATGAATCATGCTGTACAACTCATCGGCCAGCATCCGGCGCTGAGGTATGGCAATACTTTCGAGATTCGGCCAGCCGGGGACATGAGCGAAATCATTAAGGCAAGCGAGCAGCGGCGGCGGAAGGATAACTCCCGATGAGGATGCCTATGAAGACGAAGAAAAGAATGATCTGGATCATGGCTCCGGTGCGATCTGGGGAGCGAATCTGCCGGGCTCGCCCGTCATCGCAGTTGCTGATCCCATGGAGCACCTGACGCAGTTCGTGATTCCTGTGCAACGGTGGGCAGACGGAACGGAAGCTAGCGCAGGCTCCGTCGAACATCATCATCATTAGCAGTTGCCTGATAACAGAACGACGAGCTACGGCTCTCCGAGTCAGGACAAGGAGGAATCGATGAAATATCTCTGTTTGGGATACCTCGAGCCGGGAAAATTCGAAGGGATGGCCGAGAACGAGCGGCACGCAGTGCTCGACGAATGCTTTGAGCACAATGACCATCTGCGCGCCAACGGACATCTTGTTGCCGAAGTACCTCTACAGCCTCCAGAGACGGCGCTGACCCTGTACTGGAGAAACGGCAAAGTCGTTGCGACCGACGGCCCCTATGCGGAAACCAAGGAACAGCTCGGCGGCCTTCAGGTCCTTGAGGCGCGAGACCTCAATCACGCCATTCAGCTCGTCTCACAGCTTCCAGGATTTAAGTATGGGCTTGGACCGATTGAGATACGGCCGGTTGCGGATTTGAACGAGATGATGAAGGAGAGCGAACAGCGGCGACGAAAGAACACGGCACGTTGAGAGCGAGCCGTCCGGAAGAATGAGAAGGATCGACGCTATCCGCGAGTCAAACTCGCGCAGGAGTCGGCTCGTTGATCAAGAATCCGTCCGCGGCGCCGCTTCGTTACAAAAGCAACGGCCCACTGCAGCAGCACAAAGATACGATTCGCAAACCCGATCAGAAAATAGATGTGTACGGCCACCCAGACAAACCACGCCGGAAATCCCGAGAAACGCACGAAGCGTAAATCCGCAACGGCGTAAGTGCGGCCGACGATGGCGAGATCGCCCTTGTCCCAATACCAGAAGGGAGCTGGCGCCGGACGATTCGTCACGCGGCTCCGGATCAGCCGCGCGACGTATTGACCTTCCTGAATGGCAGGCTGTGCAACGCCCGGAAGAAGCATAGGTTCGCGTAATCGTATACCGATCAGATTGCGGGAAGGCGCAACGACATGCGCGGTGTCGCCAATGGCGAAGATCTCCGGATACCCCGGCACGGAGAGATCCGGGTTCACTTTGATTTTTCCGGAGGCATCGGTTGGGACGCCAAGCCATTGGGCCGCAGGAGACGCGACTACGCCCGCTCCCCAGACCACCGTAGCTGTGGGGATGGTCTGCCCACCGGCGACGATGCCGAAGCTATCAATCGCGGTGACCCGGGTGCCCGTATGCAGCTCGACGCCAAGGCCTCTCGAGATGCCGCTGCGCGTGCAGAGACAGGTTCGGTGGGTAGGTCGCAAGCAGGCGCGGTTGCGCTTCATACAAGAGGATCCTTGCTGAGCTGAGATCAATGTGGCGGAAGTCTCGTTTGAGCGCCATGCGAAACATTTCGGCTAATGTTCCTGCCATTTCCACGCCCACGGTGCCGCCACCCACGAGAACAAACGTCAGTTGCCGCCGGATCTCCTCAGCAGGAGCGTTACCGGCAGCGGCGAGGTTCTCGGCGCGCTCGAGTGCCGCGAGCACCTTCGTGCGGATGACGTCGGCCCCTTCGAGTGACTCCAGCGGGGTCGCAATTTCGCGCCACTCGTCGTGACCAAAGTAGTTGTAGTGGATGCCGGTGGACAGAATCAGAAAGTCGTACGGGATGTCGCGATTGTTCAGACGGACCAAGCGGTTCGCTGCGTCAACGCCGACGACTTCGTCCATCAGTACCTCTACGTTGCGCTGGCTGCTGAAGATACAGCGCAGAGGCACGGCAATTTCCTCCGGCGAAAGCAGTCCGGAGGCGACCTGGTACAGCATAGGGCGGAACAAGTGACAGTTTCGCTTGTCGATCAGCGTCACCTGAACCGGAGTGCGGCTGAGCTCGCGCACAGCATTAAGACCACCGAATCCGCCACCAACGACGACGACGCGCGATGCGGCCACAGATTCCTCCATCTGAATAAGATGATGATAGGCGCGCCAAGCCGGCTAGCCGAGAAGCGCGTTTTCGATTAGCGGCCCCTCTTCTTTTCTCTCTCGAGGCACTCGGCACGAATGCGCTCGTATTTTGAGTGCATCGCGTCCAATTCCTTGTCGCTCAGCTGCTCGATATCCATCATCTGGTCTCCAGCAGCATCGATGGCGTGGATCAGTTCATCGAGCTTTAGATTGATCGCGCGCGAATCGCGGTTCTGGGTGTTCTGAATGAGAAACACCATGAGGAAGGTGATGATCGTAGTGCCGGTGTTGATGACGAGCTGCCAGGTGTCGGAGTAGTGAAAGACCGGCCCGGTCGCGGCCCAGACGAGAATCACGAGGAGTGCGCAGAGCGTCGCCCATTTGGACCCGAGGGACGCGGAACTTGCAGCAGCAAATCGCGCGAAGGCGTCGCCCTTGACCTTTGCATCAACCTGTCGCGTGAATCTCACGGCTTGGTGCTTTTTGGCTGAAGCATTCGATTCTTTGGCCATGATGTTCCTCATCTCTTGTCTGAATCGATGAACTTTGAGATTGGATGCGAAAGCTAAGCTTCCCCGGAGGGCGGGAGTTCCTATCTGAACACAGACATCCGGGTCCGACCGGTCTGTTGCATCTGAACTAATGCGACCCGTGACCTAGAGACCGGGTGAGGTGCTGATGCAGATACCGAGTCATGTCACAGAGCATATTGAAACAATCGCCAAACAGGAGCAGGAATTCCTGGCGAATCGAACCCGCTCCGAGCGATTGGCTGATCGAGTTGCGAGCTTTGCCGGAAGCATGGCGTTCGTGTGCCTTCATCTTCTTTTGTTCCTCTTCTGGGTCGGCTGGAACACGCTGGCGCGAGGCTTTCACCGTTTCGATCCAGCCCCCTTTCCGCTCTTAGCTACGATCGTCGGACTGGAGGCGATTTTGCTCGTGAGCTTCATCCTGATGCGCCAGGCGATGCTGGCGAAGCGCGCGGATGAAAGGGGGCACCTGATGCTGCAGCTTCTCCTTCTGACAGAGAAAGAAGTTTCGGCGGTGGTCAGGATGAATCAAGGGATCGCGGATCACCTCGGCTTGAAGAATGTCTCGCGCGACCGGGAGATCGAACAACTCGGGCGTCCAACCTCAATCGACGCGATTGCGGAGACGATCCAGGAAAAGCTGTCTCCGGAATCGTAGGCGTCTCTCAGCCATTTCGGTCTTAGACTTAGTAGCCGGGACACGGCGATTCATTGCGGCGATCCCAAAGGGACTTTCCGACAGGAGATCAATGATGCGTTTGGTAGTGTTGCTGGTGGCAAGTGCAACTCTTTTTGTGCCCGTAACGCGCGCACAGGATGGACCGTACAAGGTTCTGAAGACGGCTCGTGTCGGCGGGGAGGGCGGATGGGACTACATCTATGCGGATTCCGCCGGGCGAAAGCTCTACATCCCCAGAGGCGCCGTGAGGGCCACGGCGGCCGCGGACACGTCGCCGGAGATGGCAGCACTGCCGCCGCGTCTGACGGTGTTCGATCTCGATACGCTGGCACCCGTGAACGAACTGTCTGGTGTTGGAGGCCAGGGGACCGCGGTTGATCCGAAGACTGGACACGGCTTCACGAGCGACCATCCGCAGGTGTCGATGTTCGACACGAAGACATTGGCGAAGCTGAAGAGCATCGACGTGGGCGACGCGCGCCCGGACGGGATTGTGTTCGATGCATTCAGTGAGCGCGTGTTTGTTTTCAGCCATCCGACGAAAAACGCGACGGTCATTGATGCGCGAGACGGCACGGTCCAGGGGACGATCGACCTGGGCGGCACGCCGGAGCAGGGTGTGCCGGATGGCAAGGGGATGCTCTACGTGGTGATGCAGGACCCTGTGGGTAGTGTGACAGTGGTGGATCTGAAATCGATGAAGGCGGTGGCGCACTACTCGCTGGTGGACATGGGCGGGTGTAATGGATTGGCGCTGGATGCGAAGAATAGTGTGCTGTTTGCTGCGTGCAGCAGGCCGAGCCCGACTGCGGGACCAACGTCATATTCAGGCCCACTATCCGGACTGTTTCGAGCCGCGATGGTGGTGTTGAGTGCGAAGGATGGGAAGATTCTTGCGAAGCTGCCGTTGGCAGGCAGCTCCGATGGCGCTGTGTTTAACCCGGCGACGATGGAGGCCTTCAGCACAGGGGGGAATGGGACGCTGACGGTGGTGAAGGAGAAGACTCCGGTGACGTTTGAGGTCGAGCAGGTGCTGAATACGATGAATGGGGCTCGCACGATTACGCTCGACACGAAGACAGGGCATTTGTTCACGATGTCGCAAGAGCGTACGCCTGCGCCCGCGGATGCGCCGGCACCGGCGAATGGGCGTCCTCGCATGGGACCTCCAGTGCCTGGTTCGTTCACGATCCTGATGATTGGAAGGTGAAGTAACCGGAGTGTATTCGCGTCGGTGACCGACGGAATGCCTGACAGATTGAACAGTCTCGGATGTGGGCGGCGGCAGTTAGAACTGTAGCCATGGAACCGAATTTGCGATGAAAAAGATTTCAGTCAAAGAGCTCAAAAAGACGATTATCGCCGCGGAAGCCGAGCGGTTGAAGATTGTGGGGCCGTTTCAACCTGAGGGAGCGAAGCTAGAGAAGAGCGGCAAGGCAGCCGAAACAATGTTGTCCCGATGGATGAGGAGTTCCGGACTGGACCTCGACAAGCTCCAAGCCCTGCACGAACGGCAGGACACGGAGCTTCAACGTCTCGCCGACAGGCATAAGAAGGAAGCACTCCGCCTGGCCGCTCGACAGAAGAACAAGCTGGGAGTCACCGTGCAGGGCGAGGCCTTAGCCAGGTTGGCCGCCAACGGGGACATCTTTCCGAACCCGTCCTTCAGCCTGGGCACGCCCTTCCTCATTTGGTCGACGCCGCTGATATCCGGCGATTCTTCGATAGCACCCTATAACAGCTGGGCGAAGTTCAGGATCTTGAGCTCGGCGTGGCTTGGCACGCAGAAGATGTCCTTTTATTTCTACTGGACTAACCCGTTTAGTGATTACGCGGTAATTAATGCAATCACGTATTTGTCGGCCAGCGGCTATCTCAGAGCGCATGCGGGATGGAGCGGGAGCGGGCTTTTCGGCTACAACACGAGCTGGGTAGAAGCATCGGCCGCGTTCGGACTGTGGTTTGGTGTGTCGAACGACCTCAAACTTGTCGACTATGCTACAGAGTCCGTTGGAGGCGCCTCCGCTTTGAGCACGATTACCGGCGCGGACGTGGAGAGTACGACGATCTCCGCTGGTACGACCTTGAGCAGGGCGATGTTCGCGGTGCCTTCTGGCAATACCGTCGTGTTTGAAGTCGCTCTTTTCGTCGACTATGGAGACCAATTGGGGAACATCGAAGCGGATTTTGCGAATGGCGACTTCCAGATCGAGTGCCCGGTCGTGGTGTTCTCGCTGGTGAATTCGCCGCCGGGCAGCGATAGTGTCGCTGCTTGAGTTGAAGTCGAACTGTTGTGGAGTTACGCGAACCGTCGGTTGAAGGCAGAGCCCAGCTGGAGCCGGGCCCCTTGCGGTCGCTGGCGATATTCAGCGAACTTTGAGGTCGGTGGGCGACGAGGTTACTGCTCGGCGGGACCACGGTCGTTGAGTGGGGGGGCGGGGATGACGACGCCGTGGATGGGCTGTGTGCCGAAGTGGCCGGTGGCCCCGCCGGCGGTGAAGATCATCGCGACGTTGGAGAACGGAACCTGCGAGCCGCCGGCGACGCAGATCCAGAGGGTGGAGGGTCCTTTGAGCTGGAAGGGGGCTGGGCCTCCGTTGCCGGTGAGGATCTCAGGCTGGCCGGTAACAACGATGACCGGGCCTGTGGTTGCCGGGTTGTAGGTGGGGCAGTGGCTGGTGTCGGTAGTGAGGGTCCCGTGCATGAAGATGTGGTGGGTGTGGGCGCCGCGGTCGGGAAGCGCGACGGCGGGATCGAGCTTGGTGGCTGCGGCCATGCCGTAGTCAGAGGTCTCCATGTTGAGGACGACGGTGAAGTCGGCGGTGGCGGACCAGCGGTGGATGTCGAGGGTCCAGGGGCCACGCATTTCATAGGGACCGCCGGAGACGGAGGTGGGGCCGTAGTCGTTGATGAGGCCGGCGAGACGGTTGGGATGGTCCTGGGCGTGGGCGGCCCCGAGGGCGAGTGTGACGACCACGAGGACGCCGAGCGAAAAGAGAAGTCGGGTGGTGAAGGTGCGATTCGGAATACGAGACATGGGAACTCTCCTGTTTGTGGCGCTGAACGAGGGTGAGGCACCGTGTGGCTCAGGGCAAGCAGCAAGGTGCGGAGAAAGGCGCGTGCGGTCTAATGCTGTCTAATGCGGTGCGGAGTAGAATCGGGGCGTTTACTACGCCGAGATAAGCCAAGACGTTTCAGGAGAGCGCGATGAGTGGGCCGTCGATTGAGGTGCCGCGTTCTGAGAGCCCGACGGAGAAGCGGCTGGACTCGTGGAAGGAGATTGCGGCGTACCTGAACCGCGATGTGACCACGGTGCAGCGCTGGGAGAAGCGGGAGGGAATGCCTGTCTACCGGCACGTGCACGATAAGCGGGGGTCGGTGTACGCGCTGCCGGACGAGCTGGATGCCTGGCGGGAGCACCGGCGGCCGACGGAGTTTTCGGGGACAGAGGCAGCGGTTGAGGGGGGCGAGGCGAGAGGATTGGGCTCTCGGTTGTGGTGGGTTGCGGTAGTCGTTTGTCTGGGGTTGGGGGCACTGGGATATGTCGCGTGGCGCGGACATGTGAGAGCAGCGGCGGTGCCGCAGATTCGGTCGCTGGCGGTGCTGCCACTGCGGAATCTGTCGGGGGATGCGTCGCAGGACTACCTTGCGGACGGAATTACGGAGGAGCTGATCGGGAAGCTGGCGGGAATTCGCGAGCTGAGGGTGATCTCGCATACGTCGGTGCTGCGGTTCAAGGACCCGAAGATTTCAGTGCCCGAGATTGCGAAGGCGCTGGGTGTGGATGCGGTGGTGGAGGGGTCGGTGATTCGCGAGGGGAGCCGGATCCGGGTGAGTGCGCAGCTGATTCGCGGGGCGACGGATACGCATCTGTGGTCGGAGACCTATGACCGCGAGATGAGTGATGCGCTGCCGCTCGAGAGCGAGCTGGCGCAGGCGATCGCGGAGAAGGTTCGCGTAACGGTGACGGGGCAAGAGCAGCAGCGGCTGACGGCGGCTCGGCCGGTGGCGCCGGAGGTGTACGAGAGTTATCTGAAGGGACGGTATGCGCTCGACGAGGGTGGCCGCGCGGGAGTGGAGGAGAGCGTCGGTTACTTTCAGGATGCGGTTGCGAAAGATGCAACGTTTGCGCAGGCGTATGTGGGGCTGGCGCGGGCTTACACGGCGTTGGGATTGGTGGCTACCGGTGGAATCCCGCAGGAGACGCGGCCGAAGGTGATGGAGGCAGCGCGGAAGGCGCTGGAGATTGATCCGAACCTGGCGGAGGCGCATGTGTTGCTGGCCAATGCGCTGCAGGAAGAGTGGCATTGGGCGGAGGCTGAGACGGAATACAAGCAGGCGCTGACGCTGAGTCCGAACGACGCGGGTGCACATGCCTGGTATGCCCTGTGGCTGTCATGCGAGGGCCGCACAGACGAGGCAGTGGAGTGGGTGAGGCGCGCTCGTGCACTGGATCCGGTTAGTGTCTCGGGCGCGTCCGTGGCGTGGATTCTGTTTCAGGCGCACCGGTTCGACGAGGCCATTCGCGAAGCGAGCGATGCGCTGGCGGTGCGGCCGGACGATGTAGGCGCACTGACAACGATGGGATTCGCGCTGCTGGGCAAAGGGGAGGCGGAGGAAGCGATTCCGGTGCTGGAGAAGGCCGATGCGTTGTCGAAGGGAAGCCCGGCCACGGAGGGAATTCTGGTTCGGGCGTATGCGCGCGGGGGGCGGCGCGAAGATGCACTGCGGTTGTTGGCGGAGATGAAGAAGAAAAGGGAGGCGGGGTATTTTCCCGCGGCGGCGTTTGTGAATGCGTACCTGGGGTTGGGAGATAAAGAGCAGACGTTCGTGTGGCTGGAAGAGGCGTACAAGGAGCAATCGAACATACTGCAGTTTGTGAAGACTCATCCGTTTTTCGATCCGATACGAAGCGATCCGAGGTTTGTGGACCTGGAGCGGCGGATTGGGTTGGGATAACGGGGTTTATGCGCGGTTATCACGATCGTTGGGGAACTGAGAAGGGCGCGGCGGCGTATGGGAGGATGGATATAGAACTGTTGAGCATCGGAGTTTGTGGTGGTAGAAGGTGGGTCTATTCGGCGCTGGTTGGCCGCGGTTGGTTTTGCGCTGGGCTGCGCGCTGAGTGTGGGGGCGGGAGCACAGATTAATTCAAATAATCAGGGCAAGCCAACGGTGACGCCGTCGAGCCCTCCCCGCGCGGTAAGTCCGGGGAACTCGAGTGTCACGGTGCCGTTGACCGACAAGCCGCTGACGCTTTCGGACTTTGAAGGGATGGAACCGAGGCCGGAGCTGCGCGAGAGGCTGGCACGCGTCGGCGGATTTATTCAGAACACGCCGACGGATGGAGCAGCGGCGACAGAGCGGACGGTGGTGTGGCTGGCGCGCACGCGGACGGCACTGTACGTGGTGTTTGTGTGCTTCGACGACAAGCCGGAGCTGATCCGGTCGCACCTGGCACGGCGCGAGAACATTCTGAACGACGATTACGTGAGCGTGGTGCTGGATCCGTTCCAGGATCGACGGCGCGGTGTGGAGTTCCAGGTGAACGCCTCGGGTGTGCAGGCGGATGCGGCATGGACGGAGACGAGCGGAGCAGACTACAGCTACGACCAGGTGTGGGATTCGGATGGGCGGATTACGAAACAGGGATGGTTGGCGCTGGTTGCGATTCCGTTTCGCAGCCTGCGGTTTCCTGCGACCGGAACGTCGTGGGGTGTGGTGTTCTGGCGCAACCTGCCGCGCAACAGCGAGAACGACTGGTGGCCGCGGGTGTCAGCGGGCGTGAGCGGAATGCTGAGCCAGGAGGGCACGATGTATGTGCCGGGCATGGAAGGTGTGGAGGGCTCGCATAATGTGCAGATCAATCCCTATGTGCTGGGGCAGAACGAGCACACGCTGGAGACGCTGGACCCGAACAATCCGTACTTCAGCACGAGGAACGCGGAGGCAACGGCGGGCGGCGAGGCCAAGGCAGTATGGAAGGACGCGATCGTCTTCGATGCGACGATTAATCCTGACTTCAGCGATGTGGAGAGCGATCAGCCGCAGTTCACAGTGAATCAGCGATACCCGGTGTACTTTCCAGAGCTGCGGCCATTCTTTCTGGAGAATGCGAGCTACTTCTCTACGCCGATGAACCTGCTGTACACGCGCAACATTGTGCGGCCGCAGTATGGCGGCCGCATCACGGGCAAGGTGGGACATACGAACCTGGGGCTGCTGGCGATCAACGATCGCGAACCGGGCGAGACGGTGCCGCCGGACGATCCGCTGTTTCAGCAGAAGGCGCAGGCATATGTGGGACGCGTGTCGCAGGATCTGGGCAAGGGGTCGAATATTGGATTGATGTACACGGATGAGGAGTTTGGCGGCGGATGGAACCGCATCGGCGGCGCCGACCTTACGTGGCGCGCGAACAATCATTGGACGGTGCTGGGCCAGATGGTGGAGAGCTCGACAGAGCAGACCAAGATGAGTAGTGAGGCGTCGATCTTTCCTTCAGGCTACGGCGCCGGACCGGCGAGCGATGTGCAGGTGCAGCGCAATGGGCACTCCTTCAGCCTGTTCGATGAATACCAGGATGTGAGTGCGGGGTTTACGAGTTCGCTGGGGTTCTTTCAAACGTCGAACATCCGCAGCGACCATCTGCACTCGGAGTATCAGTGGTTTCCGAAGAAGAGCGTGATTCAAAGCTTCGGGCTGGAGACGAACCAGAACGTGGCGTTCGATCACGCGCACAATCGCGTGTATCACTACTCGACGTTTGACCCGTTCTGGCTGCTGCCAAGGAATATTGTTCTGGCGCCACTTGTGGGACAGAACTCGGACACAGTGGGGCCGCAGGATGGATATGCGATGCCGGCGAGCGAGAACTTTACGGAAAACTTCGGCGGCTTTGTCGCGCGCGGGCAGCCGTGGGCGCAGTTGAATTTCAATCTGCAAAGTCTGCGCAGCGGCAATGTGAACTACAACCCTCCGCCGGGGCGGACGCCGTTTCTGATGAATCAGAACACGGTGTCGGCGCTGGTGAGTGTGAACCCACTGCGGCAGTTGACGGCGGACAATACGTATCTCCTGGATCGCGACTTCAATGCGCATACGAATGCGTTCGTGTATGAGAGCCAGACGTTTCGGACGAAGCTGAACTATCAGTTCACGCGCGCGCTTTCTGCGAGAGTAATTGTGGAGTATGACACGACGCTGACGAACCCGGCGGAGACCTCGCTGGTGAGAACGAAGCAGGTGCAGACCCAGGCGCTGCTGACGTGGCTGCCGCATCCGGGCACGGTGGTGTACGTGGGATGGAACGAAGATCTGCAGAACTATAACCACACACTGTGCGCCCGTATGGGTGGAACGTGCGATCCGACGCAGCCGATTCTGCCGCGCGCGCCGGGGTATCTGAATGATGGAAGGCAGTTCTTTGTGAAGGCGAGCTATCTGCTGCGGTTTTGAATAGAGGCGGGGTGAGCCTGTGTACCCGGCATGCGTCAATTTTGGACAATGACACAGACAGCGATAACCGAGGATCCGCCGTAAGTGGCATTGGCGCAAAAGGTGCGTGATGCGACCATATGCTTTCCTGCGGGCTATTCAGAGATTGGGGCCAGGTACTTGCTCGTGCATCACAGAGAGTTGTTTTCAGCGACAGGTTGGGCGTTACTTGCACCGATGCGATCGCTGGTGTTTGGAGCAGGATTCTTCGCCCTCTGGCGGTGGCAGAGGCGGCTTCAATACCTGCTGTATCTGTCGGCATCGTTCACGTTGTTCACGGTTGGGACGTGTGCGCAGACGCTGGGGATTCCGCGTGACATTGCGTGGAACTTCATGGTCTCGGCGACCGTGTATACGGCTGCGGTGATTGCGCTGCTGGACGGCTGCTACAAGCGAATGAACCTGAAGCCGCGATATGCGATGCGCCTATGCATCGCGGGGCTGGTGCTGCTGGGGATCGCGTACCTCTGCTTCGTGAGTCCGAGCCTGAAGGCAAGGCTTTATGTAATGAACTTCGGGCTAGGGGTGCTGACACTGATCGATGCCGCGTATCTGGGCCGGGCCGCAAAGAAGACGATGGACCGCATGGTGTTTTGGGTGCTGCTTGTGCTTGGGGTCCAGGGATTTCCGCGCACGCTGCTGTCGTTCGGAACTACGGGGCAGAGCCGGGACATGATGGCGTTCGTGCATTCAAGCTACTGGAAGTGGATGAATACGACGTACGCGCTCCTGGTTGTCGTAGTGGGTTTGACACTGCTGGCCGCGGTGGTGGTCGATGTGATCGAGGAGCTTCACGGGCGAGCTATGGAGGATCCGCTAACAGGTCTGCTGAACCGGCGCGGCTTCGAAGAGGCTGCACGAAAGCAGGTCGCCAGTGCGAAAGGGAGATGTTTCAGCATCGCGGTGTGCGATATCGACCACTTTAAGGCGATTAATGACGCGTGCGGGCGCGTGGATGGAGATGCGGTGCTGGTGAAGGTTGCCGAACTGTTGAGAGAGAACCTGCGTCGAAGTGATGAGGTGGCAAGGTTTGGAGGAGAGGAGTTTGTGATGCTGCTCTCGGACATTCATCGTGAGGATGCGCGCGATCTGATCGAGCGGCTGAGGCGGGCAATCGAAGTTACGCGGTTCGGTAGCGGGAGCCTGCGGCGCCGGCGGATTACGGCGAGCTTCGGGATTGCGGAGTATCGAGTGGGCGAAGATCTGGAGGACGCGATCCGGCGTGCCGACAAGCTGCTGTATGTGGCCAAGCGCAACGGACGGAATAGCGCCCTGGTGGACTGGCTGCGCGTCGAGCTGCAGGTGGAGGCTGTGGGACAGAGTGTCAACTGAGTGTCGCGGTGCTTATTGCGACGTCGCACAGCAGTCGTAAAGGAGAAGCGTGTTCATCGGCACCAATTGCCACAACGAATGCTTCCGAATGTGTGCCTCACCGCTGTGTGCCGCGAGACTACGCAGGGGACTCGACGATGTGATGCTTGATCGCGAACATCACGAACTCGGAGTGCGTCGCCAAGCCGTACGACGCCATGATCCGATACTTGTGGAACGCGATCGTTCGCGGCTTAATGTTCAGCATGGCGCCTGCTTCCTTCATGGTGTAGCCCTCGGCGAGGAGCTGAATCACCTCGATCTGCCGCTTGGAGAGCATCTGACGATCGGGATCAGGGTTTTGAATGAAGTCGTCCTGTAGCCGCTTCGCTATGCGTGGGGTCACGTAGGTCTTGTGGTGCAATACGTCGTCGACTGCCCTCACTAACTCGGAGCTGGCGGATTTCTTCAGAAGATATGCGGATGCCCAATGCCCGAGCGCTTCTTTCGCCAAGTCGACATCCTCGTTCATCGTCAGCACAATGATCTTTGTCAACGGCAGAAGCATCTTGAGCTGTTTGCCCGCCTCCATTCCGTTAAGCAGCGGCATTCCTAAATCGAGGATCACCACATGGGGTCTCAACTCGGGAGCCTCTTTGAGAAGAGTCATGCCATCCGAAACAACGCGTACCACGTCGTAGTTGTCTGCGAGCAATCTCACGAAGGCTTCAGCCACCAATGTGTGGTCATCGGCCAGCATCAGACGAGGTTTCGTCATTTCTCTCTCCTCTTGACGGTTCCGTAATGTTGTTTGCGCTTAATATGCCTGGGCGAGCCTCTATGGAACTGTCAATTTGAGCAGGTGATTCAGACTGACATACAAGACTGGCGCGTGTCGAAAACGGTGGTTTCCGTCAGACGACTCATCAATTGTCCTGCTAGGATTAGGTCAAACCTCGGGGTTTTGTGCGTTTTTGTTGCGAAGGCGGGCCGTAAACACGCAGATGTGTCGGGTAGGGGCATATGTGGAGATTGATCCGTTCCCTCGCATTCTCTCTGGTCTTCGTTCAGGCCGCTCTCGCGGGTACTCCGAAGAACGTGCTGATCCTTCATGAAGGATCCCGTCTTCTGCCTTATCAGAGCCTGATGTCGAGCGAGTTGGAGAAGGACCTCACGAGTCCAAAATTCGAAATTCAGATCTTCGAGGAATATCTCGAACGCTGGAGGCTCAGTCAGGATTTCTCGGCCGGTGCGCTCGAGGCGAAGTACTCGGGCCGAAAGTTTGACGTCGTAGTTGCCGACGGCATCCGAGCGTTGCAACTGCTCGTAGATCGGCCGCCGGAGTTTCTGCGGGGCACGCCGGTCGTCTTCGTCGACGTTGGGGACTTAAATCTCCCTTCCTCTCTCCCCGCCAACATCACAGGCGTCACGACGCATATCGATTATGCTCCCACGATTCGCCTTGCGATGAAGCTGCAGCCCGGACTGCAGCACGTTTACTACATCGAGAGCGATCCTGGGTTCGACGCCCACATCAGCAGGGTCCTTGATCCGGAATTCGATCCGTTTCGTAATCAACTGGACATCGTCGAGTGGGAGAGAGTCCCTCTCGATGATCTTCTGAAGCGAGTCGAATCACTCCCACCACACAGCGCCGTTTTGTTCGACACCTACTTTAAGGATCCCAGCGGCAAACTCTACGTGCCCGGTGACGTAGGTGCGCGTGTCGCAGCTCGTGCAAATGCACCCGTGTATACCCTCTATCAAACTGGGGTGGGGAAGGGAGCGGTGGGAGGCGTAGTTGTGAACTTCGTGACGATTGGGAAACAGGGCGCCAAAATGGTGCTCGGTCTCCTGGCAGGAGCGCCGATATCAAAATATCCGGTCGAACGATCCGCCACGGATGTCATGGTCGACTGGAGAAAGTTTCAGCAGTTCGGGTTCTCCGAAAGCAACCTGCCCTCTTCGGCAACCGTTCTGTTTCGACCGCCGACGCTGTGGGAGAAATATCGCAGTTACCTGATTGCGGGTGGCGTTGTCATTCTTTTGCAGACAATCCTCATCATTGAGCTCGCGCTCGCGGGTAAGCTGCGGAAGAAGTCAGAGCGATCGGCACGTGTATTGGCAAGACGGCTCATCAACGCGCAGGAGGAGGAACGCCGCCGCCTGGCCGGCGAGCTGCACGACGACGTCAGCCAGCGACTCGCACTGGTTGCTATTCATCTGGACACGATGCGGAGATCGCCTCCCGCCCTGCGCAATGATCTGATTCGTGAGCTATCGGTCCTCTACTGCGAGACCGACCTCATCTCTTCCGACATTCATCAGTTCTCCCACGAGCTGCATCCCACAATCCTCGAGCGGCTGGGTCTGGCGTCCGCGCTGCGTCGCTACTGTGCGGAGTTCTCCGCGCATCGCAGGGTCGAAGTTCACATGGCTACGAGCGGTGAAGAGTCTCAGCTCGATCGCGATACTGCGCTCGCGTTCTTCCGAATCGGTCAGGAGTGCCTGACAAACGCGGTGAAACATGGCGGCGCAACGGGCTGCAAGGTCTCGCTGACCTATGCGCGCAATCGAGTCACACTTGCCGTGGAGGACAATGGAAGCGGCTTTGATCCGAAGAGCGCGCGGGCAAAGACGGGCCTGGGTATTCAAAGCATGCGCGAGCGGCTTCGCTCGATTGACGGCACGCTGCGTATCCAATCCTCTGTCTTCAATGGAACAACGGTCTTCGCCCAGGCCAAGCTTCCGCTCGCATCCATGCCGCAAGCGCCTGAAATCATGCAGCAAGAGACGCGGGGCACTGAATCGGCAACATCCGCAGTCTAAGCAGCCACGGACCCACACCGATCACCGCCCTGAAGCCGGTTCAAGACAACCGATACCAAATGAAAAGGCCGGGAGCGAACCCGGCCTTTCGTGTGTTGGGCTGAGATTGGTTTATGCGGGAGCCGCGGCAGCGACCTCGTTTTCGCGTTGCTTGGCTTCCTTGAGCTCAGCCATCTGCTGGCGCTTGAGATCAGCGGTGTTCTGGCCGAGTTCGGCGGCAATCTTCTCGGTGGTGAAGGCTTCGATGAGGTCGCCGACGTGGACGTCCTTGAAGCTGCCGAGATCGATACCGCACTCCATGCCGGTGCGGACTTCGGAGACGTCGTCCTTGAAGCGCTTGAGCGAGGCGATCTTGCCCTTCCAGACTTCGGCTCCTTCGCGAAGGACGCGGACCTGGCTGTCGCGTTTGATGAGGCCGTCGCGAACAGTGCAGCCGGCGATCTGACCGACCTTGGTGATCTTGAAGACGTTGAGCACCTCGGCGCGGCCGGCGTAGACCTCCTTGTAGACGGGCTCGAGGAGACCGAACATGGCCTTGGTCATCTCGTCCTGCAGCTCGTAGATGATGGAGTGGAGGCGGACCTGGACTTTCTCCTGATCGGCGAGCTCCTGGGCCTTGCGCTCGGGTCGCACGTTGAAGCCGATGACGACGGCGTTCGATGCGGAGGCGAGCAGGATGTCGGACTCGGTGATGGCGCCGACACCGGAGTGAAGGACGCGGACGCGGACTTTCTCGGTGGACATGCGCTGGAGCGAGTCGGCGAGGACTTCGACCGAACCTCCCACGTCGCCCTTGAGGATGAGGTTGAGATCCTTGACGCCTGCCTGCTTGATCTGTTCGGCGAGGCCTTCGAGGGAGATGCGGGAGCTCTTGGCGAGCTGCGCCTCGCGCTCCTTCATGCTGCGGTAGCGGGCGATCTCCTTGGCACGGTCGCGATCAGCCATGACGAGGAAGGTGTCGCCGGCATCGGGCATGCTCTCGAGGCCGAGGATTTCGACGGGGGTTGAGGGGCCGGCTTCGGTGATCGATTGCCCGCGGTCATTGAACATGGCGCGGACCTTGCCGAAGGTGTTGCCGACGATGTAGCTGTCGCCGGTGCGGAGAGTGCCGTTCTGCACGAGGATGGAAGCAACGGCGCCGCGGCCGCGATCGAGCTTGGCTTCGATGACGGTGCCGACGGCGGGACGGTCCGGCGTAGCCTTCTGCTGGTTGGTGTCGGCGACGTAGCAGATCATCTCCTCGAGGCCGTCGAGGTTGAGGTGCTTCTTCGCGGAGACTTCGACGAACTCGATGTCGCCGCCCATGCTGGTGGCCTGCACGCCGCGACCGGCGAGCTGGGTCATCACCTTGCTGGGGTCGGCTTCGGGCTTGTCGATCTTGTTGACGGCCACGATCATGGGCACTTTGGCGGCTCGTGCATGGTCGATGGCTTCGAGGGTCTGGGGCATGACGCCGTCGTCGGCGGCCACGACCACGACGACGATGTCAGTGATCTTGGCGCCGCGTGCACGCATGCGGGTGAAGGCTTCGTGGCCCGGGGTGTCGAGGAAGACGATCTCTCGGCCGAAGGCGGGCGAGTCTTCCTTGGTGATGCGGACCTTGTAGGCACCGATGTGCTGCGTGATGCCGCCGGCTTCGCCAGCGGCGACGTCGGTGGAGCGGATGGCGTCGAGAAGGCTGGTTTTGCCGTGGTCGACGTGGCCCATGACGGTGACGACGGGCGGTCGGACGACCTCGACGAGACCGGTGGTGTCCTCGAGGAGGCCTTCGATGGCCTCGTTCTCGATTTGCTCTTCGACGGAGATGACCTGGGCGTCGGCGCCGAACTGGCGGGCGACGGACTTGACCAGCTCGGAGTCGAGCGACTGGTTGACCGTGACCATGACCCCGCGGAGGAGCAGCGTGGCGATGAGGTCCTTACCGCGAACCTCGAGCTTCTCGGCGAGGTCCTTGACCGAGATGCCTTCGGTGACGGTGATGGTGCGGGTTATAGGGAGATCGCCCTCAGGAATCTGCGCTGCGCCCATGCGCGGGGCGTAGCCCTTGAGCGCGACCTCCTTGTCCTTGACGTAACGCTGGTTGCCGCGTCCGCGGGCGGCGGGACGGGCGGGACGGCCGGGAGCCGCCGGGGCGTCCGTGGGCGGAAGCAGACCACCGGGGCCGACGCCTTGACGGCCGCCGCCCGGTCGTCCGCCGAAGCCGGGGCGGGCACCAAAGCCGGGGCGCGCGCCAGGGCCACCGGGACCGCCCGGGCCGGTGGGGAAGGTGCGCGTGGGGTGCATGGGCCGACGCGTGCCGGGCGCCAGTGGCGTTCGTCCGCCAGGACCTCCGGGGCCGCCGGGGCCTGATCCGGGTGCTTGCGGGCGCGGCCGCTCGAAGATGGGGCGACGCGCGGCGTTGGCGGCGCCGGGAGCTGCCGTATAGGTCGGGCGCGGGCCGGTCTGCGGCATGATGACGCGACGGGCGGGTGGCGCCGGGGAGACCGGAGCAGCAGGGGCCTCAGGCGCGGCCGGAGCACCGGTTGCGGCAGGTGCCGGAGCTGTTGGGGTCGCGGCGAGAGTTGCGTGAACGGGTGCGGGGGCCGCCACTGCGGCGGGCGCCGACGGGGCAGCAGGAGCGGCGGCAGCGGCCGGAGCCGGGGTCGCCGGGACGGCGGAAGGCTTGACGACGACGGGAGCCGCTGGAGGCGTGGAGGCGACCGCGGGGGCTGCGGCGGCTGGCCGGGCGACCGCCGGACGCGGAGTGACAATGTTCACTGCGGCGCGGGGTTGCGGCACGATGCGGCGCGGGGCCGGAGCCTGGGTCGCGGCGGCGACGGGCACTGCCGGGGCTGCCGGTACGGCTGGCGCTGCCGTGGCAGCGGGAGCTGCGGGACGGGCTGCGGGGGACGGGCGCGCGGCGGCGGCAGTAGCGGGGGCGGCGACCATGGGTCGCGGCGCGGCGGCGGGCGGGCGAGACCTGGCGGCGGCCTCGGCCTGCTTGCGCTCGAGGATGGCCTTCAGGGCGTCGCCGGGCTTTGAGACGTGCGAGAGGTTGAAGGTGGGCTTGGTCTCAGCGGCTGGTCTGGCGGCGGAGGCCGGACGTGTGCCGCGAGTCAGATAGCCACGTACCTGCTCGGCCTCATGCTCCTCGATGGAGCTTGAGTGCGTCTTCTTCTCGGTGACGCCAACCGCCGTCAAGGCATCCAGAATGGATTTGCTCTTGACCTCCAGTTCTCGTGCAAGATCGTTGATGCGAACTTTGCTCATCTAATCCTTTTATAGGGCTGGCGGTTCTCCGCGGCCCTGTCACCGCGCTTAGCTGGTCATATCAGCCTCAATCGTAGTGAGAGTTAATCTCAAGGCTATTATCCCCTGAAAGCGTGAAAATTTCAGCCTGCAACCGCACATTCATGCGGTTACAGGCAAAGCGAAAGTTGACTGAGCGTTATTCCCGCTCGCGGGCACCGTCATCGATGCCCTCGTCGGAGTACTCCTGGGCGTCGTTGACGAGTGTGTCGACGGTGTCGTTGTCGAGCTCGATGGCCTCTTCCCGGGCGTCGGCGGCGTCGTTGGCATCGGATTCCGAGATTTCGTCCTCGACGGCGGCGATGTCCTCGACGGAATACTCGCCGACCTCGCGGGCGCCGTCAGCGATTGCGGCCTCGCGGGCGAGAATCTCCTCAGGTGTCAGTGTCATGGAATGTTCTTCGTCTCCAGCAACATCTGATGCAGCACCTGCGGCAACCGCTTCTTCGCCGAGGGCGAGCGCAGGTTCGGGAATGGTGGGCGGGTTCTCCTCTCCACCGGCGAGGGCGCGCTGAGCTTCGAGCTGGCCGAAGTAGTCGCGGACGGCGGCGGCGATCTTCTCGACGGACTTCTCACCGATGCCGGGAACCTCTCCGAGCTCTTCTTCGGTCATATCGGCGAGTTGCTCGACGGTGGTGATGCCGGCGGCGATGAGCTTCTCCATCATGCCGTCGCCGAGCGCGGTGATCTGCTCGATGGGGGTGGTGGGAGCGCCCTGCATGGCCTGCATTTGCTGCTCGACCTCCTGACGCTTCTCCTCTTCGGACTTGATGTCGATCTTCCAGCCGAGGAGCTTGGCGGCGAGGCGGACGTTCTGGCCCTTCTTGCCGATGGCGAGAGAGAGCTGCGTGTCGTCGACGATGACCTCGAGCTGCTTCTCGCCGAGATCAGTGATGGAGACGCGGCTGACCTTGGCGGGCTGCAGAGCTTTTTCCGCGAAGGTTGTGATCTCCTCGGAGAACTCGATGATGTCGATCTTTTCGCCGCGGAGCTCGCGGATGATGGACTGGACGCGCATGCCCTTCATGCCGACGCAGGCGCCGACCGGGTCGACGTCCTTGTCACGGGACATGACGGCGATCTTGGTGCGCTCCCCGGCTTCACGGGCGATGGCGCGGATAGTGACAGTGCTGTCGTAGATCTCAGGCACTTCGGATTGAAAGAGCGACTGCACGAGAGCCGGCGCGGCGCGCGAGACGATGACCTGCGGGCCCTTGGCGGCGCGGTCTACTCTCAGAAGCACGACCCGGACGCGCTCGCCGACGGCGAACTGCTCCAGGCGCGACTGCTCGCGCTTGGGCATGCGGGCCTCGGTCTTGCCGAGGTCGAAGATGACGTCCATGGGCTCGAGACGCTTGACGGTGGCGGTGAGGATCTCGCCGGCGCGGCTGCCGTACTCCTGGAAGACGGTGTCGCGCTCGGCCTCGCGGACCTTCTGGAAGATGACCTGCTTGGCCATCTGGGCGGCGATGCGGCCGAGCGGTGTGGTG
This sequence comes from uncultured Acidobacteriaceae bacterium, assembly GCA_963713395.1. Taxonomy (GTDB): domain Bacteria; phylum Acidobacteriota; class Terriglobia; order Terriglobales; family Acidobacteriaceae; genus Granulicella. The sequence continues at coordinate 230,632 of CAVQLS010000006.1, forward strand.
TCCTTGTAGAAGCGGAGCTCGCCGCCGATCTCGACCTCGGGCGCGAGCTCGCGGGCCTGCTCGAGGGTGAGCTGGTTCTCGGGGTCTTCGACCTGCTCGTCGCCGTCGACGACGGTCTTGTAGACGTAGGCGCGGATTTCGCCGGACTCGCGGTCGAGCTCGCCGCGCATGGTCTCCTGGGTCTTGTAGAACTTGCGCGTGGCGAGAGCGATGGCGTCTTCGACAGCGCCGACGACGATCTGTGGGTCGATGCCCTTCTCGCGGCTCAGCAATTCGATGGACTGGTAGAGTGCGCTTGCCATTTGGGTTTCTCGTTCTCTTGGGAGTGGTTAGTCGTTAGTGGTTGGTCGTCAGTGGTCGGTGTTTGTCGACTAGCCACTAACGGCTCGCTGTTCAGATTTCTGCGACCAGGTTTGCCTTTTCAACATTCGCCAGCTCGATGGTCACGGTCTGGCTGGTGAGGGTCTTCTTGGCCTTGCCCTTCTGTTTGACGGCCGAGAGGTCGAGAGTGAGCCGCTGACCGTCGAAGGCGGTGAGGCGGCCGGTGAAGTGGCGGTTGTTCTCGACCGGAGTAAACGTCTGTAGTTTGACGAGGCTGCCGCGGAAGCGGGTGTAATCGGCCGCGCCACGGAGCTTGCGCTCGAGGCCGGGGGAACTGACCTCGAGGGTGTAGTCGGAACCGGGGACAAGGTCTTCGACGTCGAGGACGGTGCCGAAGTCGCGGGCGAAGTGCTCGCAGTCTTCGTGGGTAACGCCGGAAAGCAGCTCGACGGGGACGCCCTTCGGAAGATCCTCGGCATGCTGGGCGAGCACGGCTCGGCCTTCGGCGTTCTTTTCGACGAAGACGCGCAGGGCGCGGTGCTTGCCGCCTCCGCCGGCGAACTCGACGTCAACGACTTCGAGGCCGTGCGAGGTGGCGACGCGGTCGGCGGTGGCTCGGATTGTGTCGAGGGGCAGGGCCATGGGAATTCAAGGGGTTGAGCCGGGGTTGATATGGCCCAGGCCGGATTTAAGAGCAAATAAAAAGTGGGCTTATCGCCCACTCCTCTTTCCGCCACTTGCCGGTGCGCTCACGGCTGATCAAGCGCGGCGGAATGATTCGTCGCTATCGGTAGTCTAGGCCTTTTGGGGTGGGAGGGCAAGGCGGGGCGGAAAGCAGAGCCCAGGGGCGAAAACCGCTTTTGTTCGGAATGATCGGAGAGACCCGAACCTAGAGGCTCGGGCTACCTGGAAGCGTGGCTTTAGTTCTCATCCCCTGCTTCACACCGGCGAACGTCAGGCGACGGAGGGGAGGCCGGTGGAGGGGGAGAGGTCCAGGGAGTCGAGCTTGCGGGAATGGTGCTGGAGTTGGGCGTAAGGCCAGGTGATCTCGGGGAGGGACTCGAAGGTGGGTGCGGCGAAGAGGTAGCCCTGCATGAGGGTGATGCCGCAATCGAGCAGGACATCGACCTCTTCGCGAGTCTCGACACATTCGCCGATGATCTTGATGCCGAGGCGGTGGGCCATGGCGGCGGTGGAGCGGACGATCTCCTCGGCGCGGGGCTGGGAGTCGATGCCGCGGACGAGACGGCCATCGAGCTTGAGGACCTGGACCTCGATGTCGGCGAGGAGGTTGAGACCGGAGTTGCCGGCGCCGAAGTCGTCGAGCGCGATGGTGAGGCCGTGGCGACGGTACTCGGTGGCGATGGCGCGGAGGCGATCGGTGTCGTTGAGGGACTCCATCTCGGAGATCTCAAACATGAGCGAGGTGAGGGGGAAGCCGGTCCACTCGGCGGCCAGCACGGTGCGCTGGAAGCAGTCGGCGGCGGAGTAGTGGGCGCCGGGCATGAAGTTGACGGAGAGCAGGGCACCGTGTTCGGCGATGCCAAGCTGCTGTGCGAGGATCATGGCCTTGATGCGGCAGCTCTGGTCGAAGGCGGAGCGGCTTTCTTCGGTGACCTGATTGAGGACGGCCGTGGCAGATTCCTGTTCGGTTCCGCGGACGAGGGCCTCGTAGGCGAAGACGGTGTGACGCTTGACGTCCACGATCGGCTGAAAGGCCATGGATATCGGGAGGTGCGCGACAGAGCCGTCGCGCCGGCGCCCAAGCCTCGCCGAAGAGGCTTCTCTACGAACAGCAGAACTCAAGGATTACCTCGCACCATTTCTTATCGACCACGGAAGAAATTCCTTCAATGCATCGGATTGGGTATTTGTCCCACTGAGGACGGTCACGTTCTACAACTTTCGCGATAGTGGGAATAAAATGGCGAGAACCGCATGATTTCTACCCCTGTTCTAGAAGCCCTGACATTTGATGACGTTCTGCTGGTGCCTGCCTACTCGGATGTTGTTCCGGCGCAGGTTAGCACGCAGACGAAGCTGACACGCAATATCACACTGAATACTCCCCTGATGTCGGCCGCGATGGATACGGTGACGGAATCGCGGCTGGCCATCGCGATTGCGCAGCAGGGAGGCCTGGGCGTGGTGCACCGGAATCTGACGATCGAGCAGCAGGCGGGCGAGATCGACAAAGTGAAGCGTTCCGAATCGGGAATGATTGTGGACCCGGTGACGATTGAGCCGGAGCGCCCGATTGCCGATGCGCTGGAGGTGATGCGGCGCTACAAGATCTCGGGCGTGCCGGTGACGAAGAACGGCAAGCTCGTGGGAATTCTGACGAACCGCGACCTGCGGTTTGTTTCGCGAACGGACGTCCCGATTGCGGACGTGATGACGAAGAAAAACCTCATCACCGTTCCGGTGGGGACGACGCTGGAGCAGGCCGAGGAGATCCTGCATCAGCACCGTGTTGAAAAGCTGCTGGTCGTGAATGACGCGTACGAGCTGAAGGGCCTGATTACGGTCAAGGACATTCAGAAGAAGGTGAAGTATCCGAACGCAAGCAAGGACGAGCAGGGACGTCTGCGCGTGGCGGCGGCGATTGGAGCGACGGGAGACTTTCTGGAGCGGGCAGCAGAGTTGGTTCGAACGAAGGTCGATGCGCTGGCGATTGATTCGGCGCATGGGCACTCGTCGCGCGTGCTTGAGGCGGTGCGTGAGTGCAAGAGGCGCTTCCCGGATGTGGACCTGCTGGCGGGCAACGTGGCGACGTATGAGGGCTCGGCAGCGTTGATCGACGCGGGTGCGGATGCGGTGAAGGTGGGCATCGGGCCGGGGTCGATCTGCACGACGCGCATGGTGACGGGCGCGGGCATGCCGCAGATTACGGCGATTGCCGAGGCGTCACGAGCAGCGCGTGAGCGTGGAGTGGCGGTGATTGCGGATGGCGGTATCAAGTACTCGGGCGACATCACGAAGGCGATCGCGGCGGGCGCGAGTATCTGCATGATGGGGTCGCTGTTTGCCGGTGTAGATGAGAGCCCGGGCGAGACGATTCTGTACCAGGGCCGGAGCTTCAAGGCGTATCGCGGCATGGGGAGCTTGAGCGCGATGGCGCAGGGCTCGGGCGAGCGGTACTTCCAGGGGCCCGGAGAGACTGCGGAGCCGGAAGAGCGGCGGGATTTGACGGCTCGTGAGCAGAACGGCGGCAACCGGCTGGCGAAGTTTGTACCGGAAGGCATTGAGGGCCGCGTGCCGCACCGTGGACCGCTGGAGGCGATGATTTATCAGCTGGTCGGCGGACTGCGGTCGGGCATGGGGTACCTGGGGTGCTCGTCGATTGAGGAGCTGCAGACGAAGTCGAAGTTCATTCGGATTTCGAATGCGGGTCTGCGCGAGAGCCACGTGCATGATGTGGTGATCACGCGCGAGGCGCCGAACTATCACGTCGAGTAAGGGCGTCGGGTGGACGCTGAGTTCACAATGGCGGCGATTTGAGGGCTGCCAGGGTGATGCGTGAGATTGCGCGCGCGTCTTCGGCTGCAGTCGATTTGCTGATTCCGTCGAGGCGCCGCTCGTTGGCGCCGCGCATGATGTCGACGACAGCGTTGGCGAGAGGCTCGAGTGACTGAGGGAGGATCTCTCCGGTGCGAACACCCTCTTCCATGACGGCGAGCAGAGCGTCAGCGGCGCGTTTGAGGACGGCGTGGGTCTGCCTGCGGTGTTCCGGTGCGCGGCCGACAGTGAGGAGCATGCGATAGAGGCTTCTCTGCTCGTTCCAGAACTCGAGGCGGACGGCGATGAGAGTTTCCAGCTTTTGGGCGAAGCCGGTGATGCCAGTGAGCCGTTCCTCCGCGAGAGTGTTGAGCTGCTCCATGGCGTGGTGCACGGCGGCGGAGTAGATCTCGGCCTTGGAGGAGAAGTAAAGATAGAGCGTGCCCTTGGCGATCTTTGCCTGAGCGGCTACATCTTCCATGCGTGCTTCCGTATAGCCCTTTTTGCAGAAGACCTTGAGGGCAGCGGCGAGGATTTCGGCGCGGCGGAGATCCGTAAGAAGCCGTCTGCGAGTTTTAGCGGCGGATGACACGCAGAGCAACGCTAACACACAGGTTGGAAAGGGGGCTTGTGAGGGCACGAGGAGTTTTGTCGAATCCTCGGGGCTGCTAAACGCTCTAATTGACCGAGGAGTCATTTTTCTGACCAAGCGGTCACAGTTCGAGGAGATTGAGGAATCGCTGGATCAGGCGGAAGAATCTCTCAGCGCGACGGCGACGGAGTTCGAGCCGGGGGTAGAACTCGAACCGGAGTTTCCGCCGGACGCCGAACTGGAGAAACTGGGGCGGCTGGAGGACGACCGCGGAACAGGTGGGCCTGGGCAGCGGGAGGAGATGGAGGTCTCGCGGCCAGAGCCTCGGATCTTCAATCCCTGGATTATTGCGCTGGTGGTCACGATGGGCACGTTCATGGAGGTGCTGGACACTTCCATTGCGAATGTGGCTCTGCCGCATATTGCAGGCAGCCTGTCGGCCTCGCAGGATGAGAGCACTTGGGTGCTGACCAGCTACCTCGTCGCGAACGCGATCATTCTGCCGATCAGCGGATGGATCTCAAGCGTCATGGGGAGGAAGAACTTCTACCTCACGTCGGTGATTCTGTTCACGGTGTTTTCGGCGTGTTGTGGAGTGGCGCCGACGCTGGCGACGTTGGTGATGTTTCGTGTCCTGCAGGGGCTGGCCGGAGGAGGATTGCAGCCTTCGGTGCAGGCGATCCTGGCGGACGCGTTTCCCGGAGAGAAGCGCGGCATGGCGATGGCGGTGTACACGGTGGCCATTCTGTGCGCTCCGGTGCTGGGGCCGACGCTGGGCGGATGGATTACTGACAACTATTCATGGCGCTGGATCTTTTACATCAACATTCCGGTGGGTGTGCTGTGCGCGCTGTTCACGCGCATGGTGTTGCGCGATCCTGCGTCGTTGGTGAAGCGGCGCGCGGAGATGAAGAAGAAGCCGCTGCAGATTGATGGGGTGGGGCTGGGGCTGATTTCAGTGGGGTTGGCTGCGCTGGAGATCGTGCTGGACCGCGGGCAGGAACTGGATTGGTTCGGTTCGACGTTCATCACATGGGCGAGCGTGATCGCGGTTGTCTGCCTGATCTCGGCAGTGGTGTGGGAGCTGCGGGCGAAGAATCCGGTGGTGAACCTGCATCTGCTGAAGGAGCGGAACTTTCTGTTCTGCTGCCTGATCGTGCTGGGAGCGTATACGGCGCTGTACGCGACAACGTTTCTAATGCCGCAGTTCATGCAGGAGCTGATGGGGTATGACGCGACGACGGCGGGAATTGCGCTGTCGCCGCCGGGACTCATCACGATGATCGAGGTGCCGCTGGTGGGATGGCTGCTGAGCCGCGGAACGGACGCGCGGCGATTGATTGCGTGCGGCATCGTCGCGATGACCGTGGCGACATGGTGGCTGTCGCTGGCGAACCTGAATGTGGCAGAGAGCAACCTCGTCTGGCCGCGCGTGCTGCAGGTGATGGGGCTGGGCATGACCACGGTTCCGCTAAGCACCATCATGTTCCGGTTTCTTCCGGCGTCAGAGAGCAGCAATGCCGCAGGCATCTATGCGCTGACGAGAAATGAGGGAGGAAGCATAGGGATTGCGCTTTCGAGCACGTTCCTGCAGCGGACGGCGCAGACGCACCAGACATACCTGGCGGCGCATTTGACCGGGGCGACGGCGATGCAGGCGGCGCAGGCTGCGAGTGCATCACTGTCGGGCGCGGCGCCGGACCGGATGCACGCGGGACTCGCGGTGGTGTATGCGCAGTTGCAGCGGCAGTCGGCGCTGATGGCTTATATGGATCAGTACAAGCTGTTTGCGTATGTGCTGGCCGCGATGATTCCGCTGGTGCTGTTCCTGAAGCGACCCCCGCGTGTGGTGGGCAAGGTGCAACTGGACGCGCATTGAGCGCCTAAACGATAGCGGAGATGCGGAGGTCGGATTCGCGGGCGCGTTGGTGGGTGGTTTGGGTTTGGTCCCAGACCATGGCGTCGAAGCGGTGGGCGACGCGGAAGCCGTGCTGCTCGTAGAGGCGGCGGGCGCCGTCGTTGCTCTCGGTAACGGTGAGCGAGAGGCTTTTGACGCCGGCGGCCTGAAGGCCAAGGACGCAGTGACGCAGCAGCACCGGGCCGAGGCCAAGGCCGCGGAGCGCGGGGCTTACGCAGAGCTGCGTGATGTGCGCGGAGTCCTGGCGGACGCGGCTGCAGAGGACCATCGCGAGGATGTCCGGCGCCTGCGTACTGGCGGAGCGGGTGTTACGCAGCACCCAGGAGTTCTCGGGGTCGAAGATGCCGCAGCCGGGGAAGCGCACGATGTTGTGGAGGAAGCGCTGCGCGCCGTGGACGCTACGGTACTGATCGTTGATGCCGCTGTCGACGTGGCCGACGTAGGAGAGGTGAATTAGCTCGGCGGCGGGTTCGTAGAGCGCGGGCTGCCAGGGTTCGAGTGCGATGCCGTTGGGCAGAGTGTTAGCGACGTGCGGTGCGCGATTGGGGGCGGCGAGGTCGGCGACCATGAAGAGACGCGGATGCGGAAGGAAGCCGCGTCCAGCGAAGGGTTCGCCGAGGGCGCCGGTGGGGAACATCAGGAGCTGCGACTCGATGCGGTCGACGCCGGGGGCGGACTGCAGCATTTCGAGCAGATGGACGAGGAGGGTTTCGCAGACTGGGTTGGAGAGGCCTTCGCCTTCGCCGAAGGCGTAGACGTCGCCGAGCACGGCCTTGGCTGCCTCAAAGACGGCGAAGGCGTAGCCGGCGACTTTGCCGCGACGGAGCGCAACGAAGCCGGGGAGGACGCGGCTGTCGAGGTACTTAAGCAGGACAGAAGTTGAGCCGGAGTAGTCCCAGAAGAGGCGTCGTTGCCAGCGGTCGGCCTCTTCCATGAGCAACGGCTGCAGCTGCGCCGCGGAGAAGTGGCGCAGGTCGAGCACTTCGAGCTGGGAGGAGAGACCCATTCTGTGGACGTTTCGAGTGTTTCGCAGGCGCGTCGGGCTCAACTAACCGCGAGGATAAACCTTATACACCGAGAGACCCTGCGTGTTGTAGAGGAAGAGCTGTTGGTAAGTGCGGCCGGGCAGAAGTTGTGGCAGTTGAGGGGCTTCTGCGGTGGGAAGAACGAGGATGTGGGTGTCGTCGGGGATGCCGTCGGTGTCGTAGTGGACCATGTTCTGGTCACGATAGAAGGCGAGGCCGTAGTCGATGTCGCGGCGGACGTCATGCACGGCGATGACCTGGACGGAGGGGTCGGCCTGCTGAATCTGGCGGGCGAGCGGACGAGCGGAGTAGGTGATGTCGAGGAGATGGCCATTGACGCCGAGCAGGAAGAACATGAGTCCGGCGAGCGGAACGAGCGTGACTGCACGAAGGCGGCGCACACCGTAGATGCGAACGACGACGATGATGAGCAGCGCTGCGAGGATGCCGAAGATCGCGGCGGTGATGAGGTAACGCGGCGCAGGGATGATGCGCTGGTAGATCATGTACTGCGGGCAGAGCAGGATGACGAAGGTCATGAAGCCGGTGAGGCCGGCGTGGAGGTAGAGCATCCAGTGGGAGAGTCCGTTGCGCCGCATGCGGTAGAGGTAGTCACCGGTGAGGATGGCGAGCGGCGGCAGCGAAGGAAGAATGTAGCCGGGGAGCTTGGAGACTGAGAAGGAGAAGAAGATGACGGGTAGGAGAGCCCAGAGAACGAGGAACTCGGGAAAGGCGTCGCCGGCGCGAACGTGGCCGAGGTAGCGCTGGGGCTTATGGCGTACCTTCCACTCGTCGATAGAGACCGCCATGCCGTCCCAGAGTGCGCGGAGAGCAAGCGCGGTCCAAGGCAACATCGCGACGATGAGCACGAAGGCGTAGTAGAACCAGTGCTGCGAATGCTGGTAGCGGTCGGTGGCGAAGCGTTCGAGGTTGTGCTCAAGGAAGAAGATGCGGAAGAAGTGCGGGTTTTTGCGCTGGACCTCGATGTACCAGGGCAGCACCATGAGCAGAAAGAGCCCGAATCCTGGGAGCCAGAAGGTGCGGCGGATGGCGGACCACTCGCGGCGCAGGCCAAGGAACAGCATGATGGTGCCGAGCATCAGGAAGATGGCGATCGGGCCTTTTGCCAGTGTCGCTGCCGCGCCGAAGAAATAGAGGTCGAAGAGCCAGAACTTTTTGCCCGTTTCATACCAGGCATACCAGCCGAGCAGACCTATGGATAAGGGCGCGGCGAGTTGCATGTCCGTGGAGGCGCCGCGTGAGAAGCCGACCATGCCGGCCATGGACACCATGATGAGCGCGGCGTCGAGATGGCCTCCAGGTCGGAATCGTCGGAGATGAAGGAAGGCAAGGATGATGAGCGCGCCGGCACCGGTGGCTGAAGGTAATCGGGCGGACCAGTCGGAGACGCCAAACTCCTTGAAGAAACTCATCGCGCGCCAGTAGTAGAGCGCGGGTTTCTCAAGCCAGGGCCGGCCGTAGAGGATGGGCGTGACGGTGCCGCCGACGAGGCACTCGTAGCTGGCGTGGAGATCTTTGGCGCGAAGGCTGTGCGGCGTGATGCGCGCGTGGACCTCGTGGCAGTCGACGGAGTGCGCGGCGAGCATCTCGCGGGCGATCTGGGCGTAGCGCGGTTCGTCGGCGCCGACGAGACCGACCTGATCGCCACCGATGAATGGGACCAGACCGTAGAAGAGGAAGTAGCCGGAGACGAAGATGAGAATGGCGAACTCCCAGAGGGAGACACCGATATCAGAGGGGAGACGGTCGCGCCATCGGCGCCAGAGGGAGGGCTGCTCGGACAGGGCGACGGGTTGGGCGTTCTCGGTCAACTGCGCTTTCTGGTTCGGCCTCGTGCGCTCACGTGATGCCGAGCGTTCCCTAGGCTAACAGAGTGGCGCACGCCGAACGGCAGGCGAGGTGCAGTTCACTGACGAGCAGAGGGGCTGCGTGAGTGATGGGACCGTCGATAGTGCAGCCACTGGCATTGCGATGACCGCCGCCACCGAAGCGCTCAGCGACCTCGGCGACATCGACCGCACCTTTGCTGCGGAGGTTGAGGCGGAAACGATTGTCGGTTGGAAGCTCGCGAAGGAAGACGGCAGCGCGCACGCCGAGGATGCTGATGAGGTAATTGACGATGCCTTCGCAGTCCTCGACGATGGCGTTGGCGCGCTCCATGTCGTCGAGGGTGACGTAGGTCCAGGCAACTTCGCCGTCGACTTCGAGGTTAGAGAGGGCGGCTCCGAGGAGGCGGATTTTGCTCTCGGGGTTGGAAAAGTAGATGGCCTGAGTGATGCCGGTGGAGTCTGCTCCACGTTCGAGGAGGTGTTCCGCCAGGCCAAAGGTGAAGGAGTCCGTGCAGGCGAAGGTGAAGGCGCCGGTGTCAGTAAGTACAGCTGCGTAGAGACAGCCGGCCATCTCGGCGGTGATCTCTTCTCCAGAGGCGATGGCAAGCTGATAGACCATGACGCCGACGGCGCAGGCTGTGGGGTCAATCCAGTTGAAGTCTGCGAAGGTGCGGCCACTCTGGTGGTGATCGATGTTGACGATCATGCCCGCGTCGATGGCATCGAAGCCGGTGCGCTCGATCGAATCGCACTCGAGCAGGACGGCGACGTCGGGGATCTCGGTCGGTAGCTCGGGGACAATGCGCTCGATGCCGGGCAGGCAGCGGTACATGGTGGGGATACGGTCGGCGAACGCTACGGTGACGCGCTTGCCCATGGACTCGAGCAGATGCATGAGACCGAGCGCAGAGCCGATGGCGTCGCCGTCAGGGCGGGCGTGCGACGTGATGAGGAAAGTTTCATGGTCGCAGACAATACGAAGGATCCTGGCAATAGCGTCGGCGCGCATCATGGGTTAGCGGTGGCTCTCCTGTGCGGCGGCGGCCGCTTTGCGCTCTATTTTTTCGCGATGTTTTCCGGCGCGGCCCAGGATCTGATCCATGCGTGCGTTGATCTTCTCGGAACGATCGATAGCGAACGTGAGCTCGGGGACGTGACGAACGCCCATGCGCTCGCGAATCTCAGTGCGGATGTAATTGCGCGCGGCGATGAGGCCGTCGAGTGTGTCTTTTTCATCCTTCTCGTCACCATGTACGGCGATGAAAACACGGCAGCTCTTGCCGCCCGGAGCGAGCACCACCTCGGTGACGTGACAGGGCGCGATGCGAGGGTCAGAGAGCTCGCCCTCCAGCATGGCGGTGATCTCCTCGCCGAAGGTCCTTGCGACGCGATCGCGGTGGTGTTGTTTTGCTCGTTGCTCAGGCATAGGTGACTGTGCAGGATAGCACTATCGGCCGAAAGACGCGACATGACTCAATCGGGGGATTCCAGGTGGACGTCTGTCTCGACCCAGGAGTCTATTATGTCGCAACCCAGCCCAACGGAGAGGCGGCGGGCGGCGGATTCGACCTCGCGGAGCTGGCCGGCCAGGTAGCTGGAAGAGCGGGAGATAGCGGCAATACCAAGCGTGGCGCGGTTCCAGACGACTGCGTCGTCGAGCTCGGCAATGGAGATGTTGAAGCCGTGGCGCAGCTTTTCTTTGAGGGAGCGCACAACCTGGCGACGGTCCTTGAGGGACTGCGCATGCTCGATGGCGAGTTCGAGGGTGAGGGTGGCGAGCGGCATGAAGGTAAGGGTACGGAAGTTTGGGGAGTCCAGTAGGTGCTATAACGTGCTGTATTCAATCTGATGTTGTTTGCGGAGGAGGCGAATGGGACGTTCGCGGCGGGAGTTTCTTGCGCAGAGTTCGATGGGGTTAATTGGCGCGGTGATGGTTGGTGAGACGGAGGAGCTTCGGAGGGGCAGGACCTGGGAGCCGCAGACACCGGCGACTCCGGGAGCGCCGCCGGCGTTTGGGACGGCGCCTCCGGTGGGGCCGGAGGTGTCGACGGCGACGTTTGTCGAGGCGGAGAAGCTGGTGCAGGTGACGATGTCGCCGGAGCATCGCGCGGAGGCGGCAGGGAACTGGCGGCAGTCGATGGCTGCGGTGTATGAGCGCAGGACGGGGCCGCGGAAGGTGGAGATTGAGTATGGGGATGCGCCGGCGACGGTGTGGAATCCGCGGCTGAGTAGGGGCCGTCCGTCGCCGGTGTGCAAGCCGAATCGTATGAGCTGGAGGCTACCGTGGATCGGCGACATCGCTGCGGCTATTCTCGAACCTAGCAGGCAAACGATGCAGGATCACGCGGATGAAGCGGACATTGCGTTTGCGGCATAGTTCGGCTGCGACTAGCGCGGTGGATGACGAACAGCAGATTACGTCGGAGCGGTTGACGACGATTTATCTGGAGCGGTTGAAGCGGTTCAATCCAAAGCTGAATTGCGTGATCACGCTGTGCGAGGAGCATGCGCTGGAGCAGGCGCGGCGCGGCGGATAAGGAGATCGCAGCGGGAAGTATCGCGGGCCGCTGCATGGGATTCCGTGGGGGGCGAAGGATCTGCTGGATACGGCGGGGATCGCACGACGTGGGGCGCGGAGTTTTATCGCGATCGCGTGCCCGACAAAAGATGCGACGGTGACGAAGCGATTGAATGATGCGGGTGCGGTGCTGGTTGCGAAGCTGAGCCTGGGTGCGCTGGCGCTGAACGATGTGTGGTTCGGCGGGCAGACGAAGAATCCGTGGCTGCTCGAAGAGGGATCGTCGGGGTCGAGTGCGGGGCCGGGCGCGGCAGTTGCGGCGGGGCTGGTGGGGTTTGCGATTGGGAGTGAGACGCAGGGCTCGATCATTTCGCCGAGCATGCGCTGCGGCGTGACGGGACTGCGGCCGACGTTTGGGCGTGTGCCGCGCACGGGAGCGATGACGCTGAGCTGGACGTGCGACAAGCTGGGGCCGATGGCGCGAAGTGTCGAGGACACGCTGATGGTGCTGAATGCGATCTCCGGCTATGACGCGAGTGATACGGGGAGCGTGCCGTCGCATGCCGATCGAGCCGGGAATGTGGATGTGAAGCGACTGCGGGTGGGGTACATCGAGAGCTGGATGAAGGAGGCACCGGCGACGGACGTGGACCGTCATGCGCTGGAGGTGGTGAAGCAGCTGGGCATGACGGCGGTGCCGGTGACGTTGCCGAACTGGGCGTATGACTCGCTGAACATGATTCTGTTTGCGGAGTCGGCGGCGGCGTTCGAGAAGATCACGCTGGATGGCGAGGTCGACCAGTTGAAGATGCAGGTGCCGGATGCGTGGCCGAATACGTTTCGGCAGTCGCGGTTTCTGAGTGCGGTGGATTTTGTGCAGGCGGACCGGTTGCGGCGCAAGGTGGCGCTGAAGAGATTGCAGCGGGTGATGAAGGATGTCGATCTGCTGCTGGTGCCGTCGCTTGCGCGATGAGCAGCTGGTGATCTTCAACTTTACGGGGCATCCGTCGCTGACGCTGCGCGCGGGATTTGTGGAGGTGAGCGAGGCGCGGAGCGACTGGGCTCCGGACCCGAAGCATCCGCTGCCGAAGTTCAATCCGCCGCGGAGGGTGCCGCATGGCGTGACGCTGATTGGGCGGCTGTTTGACGAGGGAACGTTGTGCGCGGCGGGTGTGGCGATGGAGGAGGCGTTCCACGTTGCGGACGAGCGGCCGGCTGGGTTCTGACAAGATGAAGTAGCGTGGAGACGTTGCGCACGAGAGAGCAGGTGAGGATGAAGAGGAAGGTCGATTTTGTTTGCGAGCGCGGCGATGATGCTGCCGGTGAGCTGTGGCTTCGGCGCAGAGCGCGCAAGGTGTGCGCGGTGCAGCAGTATGGGGCGAAAGGTGATGGCGTGACGCTGGACACCGCGGCGATTCAGAAGGCGATTGACGACTGCGCGGCGAGCGGCGGCGGGGTGGTGCGGCTGGCGGGCGCGGCGAAGTTTGTGAGCGCGCCGCTGGTGCTGAAGAGCCACATCACGCTGGAGATTGCCGAAGGGACGACGCTTGAGGGAAGCACGAACCACGACGACTATCCGGAGATCGAGCAGTTTCATCAGAAGGGCAAGCAGAGCCTGCTGAGCGCGACGAATGCGGAGGACATCACGATTCGCGGCGGCGGCGTGATCGATGGGCGCGGCGAGAGCTGGTGGGTGAACCCGCATCAGATGCGGCCGCGGCTGATTGTGTTCGACCACTGCAAGCACGTGTTGATGGAGAACGTGACGGTGGAGAACTCGCCGATGTGGCAGATTGTGCCGTACTACTCGGACGATCTGACGTTTCGGAACATGAAGATCCTGGCGCCGTTGCCTGCGGGACACAACACAGACGGCATCGATCCGTTCAGCTCAGGACACATCCTGATCGATCACGTGACGATCGATACGGGCGACGACAATGTGGCGATCAAGAGCGGACAGCCGGGATCAGCGGGGCCGGATGCGCCGTCGCATGACATCACGGTGCGGGATTGTGTGTTCTTGAAGGGCCATGGGATGAGCGTGGGCAGTGAGGTTGCGGGGGGCGTGCAGCACGTGCATGTGGAGCGCGTGACATTCAAGGGAACGACTCAGGGGATACGGCTGAAGAGCGGGCGCGATCGCGGCGGCGATCTCAGCGACTTCACGTACAAGGACGTCACGATGGAGGATGTGGGGACGGCGGTGCAGATTACCGACTACTACGGTGGGGATCGTGCGGGGGCGGTAACGGCAACTGCGGCGCCGGTGACGCGGTTGACGCCGCAGTTCGACGGCATTCGCATCGAGAACCTGAAGGTAACGGGAGCGAAGGTGGCGCTGGATGTTGAAGGGCTGCCGGAGGCGCCGATCAAGAACCTGGTGTTGGACAACGTGCAGATCCAGGCGGCGAAGGCGGGGAAGGTCTTCTACGCACAAGTGCAAAGCCGCGGATTGAGGGTGGTGCCGCAGGATGGGCAGCCGTTGACGGTGGGCACGGGGGTGACCGGAAGCCTCAAATAGAGGCTACTGGCCTGTTCCCGTGCGGATGAAGTTGATGGTGAGGTCGACGAGGTGTGTCTGCGAGTCGGCCGCGGCCTGGAAGCTGGCCGTGTATCCGGCGAGATTGCGAAGCGCGGTGTTGTTGGTGAGGAAGTTCGCGGTGTAGAGCGGATCGTAAGCAGCGCCGGGCTTCAGCAGCCAGCCGAAATCGAAGTCCTTTTGCGCTGCGGCGGAGAGGTTGAGCGGCGTGACGGACTTGAGGTGATAGATCTCGCCGGGGATGACCGTGAGCGAGTAGCTGACAGTGTGGCCGGCGGCGTCCCGCTGCTGGTGCGCATCGATGTAGGCATCGAGATAGCCGAGATGCAGGTAGGCGTTGATGATGGCCTGCTCGGTTTCGAGCAGAGATTTTTGTGAGGCGAGGTCGCCGTTATGCAGCTTCGCGTCGTGCCTGAATGCGTCCTGCGCGTAAATGGCCGTCGGCTGCCAGGCGATGGTGGTGACGTGGAAGATGTCACCGGGCAAGATGGTCGCGGTGTAGCGGACGGCGTAGCCGGAGGTCGCTGGCTCAACGGTAGTGCTGACGTTGGTGAGGTGTGCGTCGAGGTAGCCGGCGTCGCGGAGTGGGGCGAGGATTTGATCCGTCAGGGCGCGGTCGTTGTAGTTCGAGCCGCTGAGGTGCTGGATGATGCGCTGCATGGAGGGTGCGAGGGCGGCCGGGGTTCCTGTGAGGGTGGCCGAGGCGAGGCGCACGGCGGGATCGTCAAGGCGGAACTCCCAGGTGGGCTGCGGATGCGCGTTGTTGGGAGCGACGGATGCGTTGACGACTGTGCCGCGGATACCCTTGTCCGCGAGCATGGAGGTGAGCGCGGCGTTGACGGTGTCGGGAAGATTGCCTGCGGGTGGGATGCCGCCGCGGTAGAACGGCACACGCTGACGAAGCGTGGCGTCGAGCTCGGCGGGCGTCCACCAGACGAGGTTGGCGAAGGTGACGGGAACGAACGAACTCGCTGGTAAAGGCTTGAGCTCGATGAGGACGATACGCGCGGTTCCGGTGCCGGCGAGCTGGATGCCGGCGTCGGCGAAGACGCCGGTGTCGAGCAGGTGCTGCGCGGCGTTGCCCAGGCTGTCGTGCGACATCATCTGGCCAGGCCGCAGACCGGAGACCTCGAGGACTTCGGATTCGGTATATGGTGCGGCGCCGCGAATCTCGATCTTCTGGATGGAGTATTGCGCGAACGCGATGGTTGAGAAAGCGAGGAACGTGACGAAGCAAACGAGACGCAGAGTGTTTGTGCGCATTGGGCCTATTGATGTTGAGTCGTTGGGAAGACGCCTCCATCATACTCGCTGGCTCAGGCCGAGATTTACTCCGTGAATTTCGCGGGGCCCGGGTGGAAGGTGATGCCGCACGACGAGCCTCTGACGGGTGGGTGCCGAAGTGACCGGAAGTTTGAAGTAGCCGCTACGGCCTCGGGCGCCGCGGCCCTGGTGGAAGCGGTAGTGTGGACGCTGGTGGCTGGGGCGGCGGCGCAGAAGACGGAATCGGAGCGCCTGGATCGCCCGATTCAGTGGATACTCCGGGAATTTTGCGGAGTTGCAGGATGATGACGACTGTGTGGGCTGTGGGGTCGCGCTGCGAGGCCACAAAGATGCCCATGCGCGTGCGAAGTTTTTGCAGAGTGTCGCGAAGGTTGGTCAGAAAATCCATGTCGACGACTGCGCCGGGCGCGACGTGCCAGAGGCCGGAGAACTCTTGTTGGAGCTCAGTGGGCAGTTCGGACGCGTCAACGGAGGCGAGGTGGAACTGCCCGCCAGGGGAGAAGGTGAAGCTGTAGTTGACCGTGTGGTTGGAGATGATCTTGTCAAGACTGGCGGAGGCCCGGGCTTGCAGATATCCGTGGTCTCCGTAGATATGCGCGAGTGCGGACACTGCGGCGCGGACGCCGGCCGCGGATGCGGAATCGCCGGTTTTGAAGGGTAGAACCGCACGCAGGTCAGAATCTGAGAGAGGTGGTTCGGGGTGAATGGCGATGCTGCCGATGTGATAGAGCGGTCCGGCATGCATGGGTACCTGGACATCGACGACGTAGCCTCCAAGGTCCTTGCGTGGTGGCGCGAAGACGAGTGGGTCATTGATGGCGTCAAGGTACCCAGCGTCCTCGAAGATGGCCTGGGCGCTGTCGTGGATGGCCGTGTTGACCTCGCGGAGGTCGAAGGGGCGGTCGGCGAGAGCGTGGGTGAGGGTGGTGAGCTTTTCTGCGACGTCCGGAACGGCGCCGTCGAAGTGTACCTGGCCGACGAGGATTTCGGGAGAAGAGATTGAGAGGGCGACGGCGTTCATCGGTTCGCCGGGCGAATCGGAGGAGGGCAACGCGGTGACGCGCGCATCGGGTATGTCCTTCTCTTTCAGCAGTGCGACGAGCACGTCTTCGACTTCGCCGGTCTGGTTGCCCTGCAGCGGAAGCGTGCCGTGGAAGAGGGGGATTCGCTGTTCAAGGATCTTGAGGAGATCGTCGTGCTGCCACCAGACGAAGTTGGCGAAACGGATGGGAAGCAACTGGCCGCTGGGGGCTGGCGTGAGCTTGATGGTGAGCGCGGCGTCGTTGACTGTGTAGCTAAGATCGGCGAAGGCGCCGCTGTCGCCGAGCTTCGCGAGCGCGGCTTCGATGTCGTCTTTGGTGAGCGGAACGCCTTGCTGGAGGCCGGAGATGCGGAGAAGTTCAGCGGAGTCGAGGTGCTGCGACGGGTCCGTCGACACAAAGCGAATGGACTTGGGGTTGTACGTTTGCGCAGGGACTGGACGCGGCAGCGCGCCAGAGAGAGCCAGAACGGCGATGGCTAAGCAACACGTAGCCCGACGCATGGTTGTGCCGGAGTTTACGGCGTCGGGCTAACGTGTGCCAATGGCCAAAGTCGGAAGGCCACAGAATCAGGCGTTTTCGACCTTGCTCTTCCAGGGAGTCGCGCCCTTGAGCGCCCGGTTGACGTTCTCGATGTTCTCTACGCCGGTGGTGTTGAGCCAGTCGCGGAAGGCCTGCTCGCCCTTGGTGGCGAAGATGGGAATGCCGTCCTTCCAGGTGGCGCGTCCGCAGAGCACGCCGTTGTAGGCGACGCCGGACTCGTTGGCGAGTTCGAGGGTTTCGATGAAGACAGGATTGGAGACGCCGGCGGAGAGGTAGATGAAGGGCAGGGTTGTGGTCGCGGCCGCGTCGCGGAAGTGCTGCAGAGCCTCGGCGCGAGTGTATGCGCTTTCGCCCTTGTTGGCCTTGGAGCCGGCGACGAACTCCATGTTGATGGGCACCTCAACCTTGAGGACATCGATGCCGTAGACGGGCTTGGAGAACTCCTTCATGGAGCCAGCGACGATGGCAGGCTTCTTGCGTGCGTAGGCGACGGACTTTTCATCGCCGCCCTCGGCGTCGTAGCCGACGAACTCGCAGAAGAAAGGGATGTCGTGGGCGCGGCACTCGTCGCCGATGCGTTCGATGAAGGCGTGCTTAACGTCGTTGATCTCGGGCTTGTCGAACGGCGTGTAGTAGAGCAGGATCTTGATGCAGTCGGCGCCGGCTTCTTTCAGGCGGCCAACACTCCAGTGATCGAGCAGGTCGGGAAGGCGGCCGGGAGTGGCGGCGTCGTAGCCGGTCTTCTCGTAGGCGAGCAGGAGGCCCTTGCCGTGGCGGTGCTTCGAGGCAGGGAGGCCGAACTCGGGGTCGAGCAGAATCGCCGACGCGCGCTGGGTAAGGACGTCGGTGACGAGGGTCTTGAAGACCTCGAGGTCGTGGGCGTCGGCCTGGGCGCCCCGAGCCTGGCCGAGCGACTTCTGCAGCGATCCGCGCTGGTCCATTGCAGCAGCGGCGATGACACCGCGTGGGTCAGAGACTGCGTTGAGGCCGGCGAGCTTTCCTGGTGTGAGCTTCATCGAATCGTTTCTCCCTGTTTCAAGTGCGCTGGTTTAGACGCTTGTTGTAGGGAGTGATTGTATCGAACTCGACGCAGACCTGGCTTGTGGCGCAGTGTCACAGATCGTCTTCAGTGACGCCGTACTCCTTGAGCTTCCGGTAGAGGGTGGTTTTACCGATGCCGAGCAGGCGGGCGGCCATGAGCTTATCGCCGTTGAGATGGCGCAGCGTAGTGAGGATCGCCTGCTTCTCCATCTCGGCGATGGAGCGGACCTCGACGGTAAGGGCCGGTTCGGCATCTTCTATGGCGTGGCGGTGCTCGAGCTCGGCGCGGGCGTTCTGAAGCTGCGTGGGGAGATCGCCGAGGTGGAGGACGGGACCGCTGGAGAGAGCAAAGGCGCGCTCGAGTGCGTGCCGGAGCTCGCGAACGTTGCCCGGCCAGTCATAGTCAACGAGGAGGTGAAGAGCGTCCTGCGCGATGGTGTAGGCGGCGTCGTGTTTGCCGTGCAACTGCTCCAGGATGCTGGCGGTGAGCAGCGGGATGTCCTCCTTGCGCTCCCGGAGCGGCGGAAGACGCAGGTTGACGACATTGAGGCGATAGAACAAATCCTTGCGGAAGCGCCCGGTCTCAACCAACTGCGTTAGCTCGCGGGCGGTCGAGGCGAGCAGGCGGGCTGTGAGCACGACGGCTTCGGATTTACCGGCAGCTCGAAGCTGGCGGGTCTCGAGTGCGCGAAGGAGACGCCCCTGCAAATCGAGCGGAAGATCGGAGACCTCGTCCAGGAAGATCGTTCCGGTTTGCGCGAGGAGCGCGGGCTGATTGGGAGTGCCGAAGAGCTGCTCTTCGACTTGAGCCGGAGAGAGAGCGCCGCATTCGATGGTGTTGAAGGGTTCCGAGGCGCGCGGGCCGTTGAGATGAATGGTATGAGCGGCGACGCTCTTGCCCGTGCCGGATTCGCCGACGATGAGGACAGGATGCGTGGTGAAGGCGACCTTGGAAAGGATGCGGTAGAGCTTCTCCATGCCCGGCGCGCGGCCGGTGAGACGGCCCTGGCCACGGCCGGTACGGAGGCGGTCGCGGAGTTCGCGGGCCTCGAGATCGAAAACCCGGCGTTCGGCGGCACGCTCGAGAGTGGAAGTGAGCTCTTCGAGCGTGAAGGGCTTGGCGAGGTAGTCACCGGCACCGATGCGCAGAGCCTCCACGGCGGAGTCGACCGTGGCGTAGGCGGTCATGATGATGACGATCGCCGAAGGATGTCGGGTGCGAATCTCATCGAGCAGTGAGAGGCCGTCACCGCCGGGAAGACGCACATCGAGCAGAACGATGTCGACGGGCTGCGGCAACACGGCGCGCGCGGAGTTCAGAGAGTCTGCCGTGGTGGTGGCAAACCCCATGCCGCGGGCGATTTCGAGGCAGGCGTCGCGAACAGGAGGGTCGTCCTCAATGACGAGCACACGCAGGGGTGGCGCAGCGCGCTGCGGGTTGAGGGTACGGGGGCTTTCGACGGGGGACGATGCTTGTGCGGCGGGAGTGCTCTGCAAATGGGCCGGCATTACGGGGATTGCTCCGGGGGTTAGGGCTCGGTCAGGGAAGTCTGCGAGTCATCATGGAAAGATAGCGCAATGTTGCAGGTGTGAACAATCTCACGATTGTGCGTTATGAAAAGAGCAGCGACTACAATCACTAGATGACGAATGGAGAAGAGATCTTCCGGAGTGGAGGACGCGGAGCCACGCAGGCGCGCGAACTGGGGCTGACGCCGGGGTTTGTAGCCACGGCGGAGGGTTCGGTGTTGATTGAGGTGGGCCACACGCGCGTGTTGTGCAACGCGACGGTGCAGGAAGGCGTGCCCGGGTGGATGCGGAACTCGGGGCGTGGATGGGTGACGGCGGAGTACGCGATGCTGCCGCGGGCGACGCTGACCCGGACGCCGCGGGAGAGTGAGCGCGGGAAGATCGGTGGACGGACGCACGAGATTCAGCGGCTGATCGGACGTAGTCTGCGCAGCGTTGTGGATATGAAGCTGCTCGGCGAACGCACGGTGATCCTGGACTGCGATGTGCTGCAGGCGGATGGCGGCACGCGCACGGCGGCGATTACCGGGGCATGCACTGCGCTGGCAATTGCGCTGGGCAAGCTTGTAGAGGCGGGGACGCTAAAGCAATCGCCGCTGCGCGAGATGGTCGCTGCGACGAGCGTGGGCATCGTGGATGGGCGCGTGCTGCTTGACCTGGCGTATGAAGAGGACGCGCGCGCCGAGGTGGATATGAATGTGGTGATGACGTCCTCTGGTGGGATCGTCGAGACGCAGGCGACGGCAGAGCGGGGAACGTATTCGCGCGCGCAGATGGACGAGATGCTGAATGTGGCAGAACGCGGGATTCGCGATCTGCTGGTCGCGCAGAAGAGTTGTCTGTCAGCAGGCTGAGCTAATTTCGAAGACAAAGGACGAGACGCCATGCCGTGCCATCACTTCGATCATTTGAACCTCAAGGATGTTCCAAGCGCCTCCGCGAGCTACGCAAAGGGTTGCGAGGAGTGCATCAAGATGGGTGACACGTGGGTGCATCTGCGTGAGTGCCTCGTTTGCGGGAATGTGGGTTGCTGCGACTCGTCGAAGAACAAGCACGCTACGAAGCACTTTCATGCGACGAAGCATCCGGTGATGCGTTCGGTAGAGCCGGGAGAACGGTGGGGATGGTGCTACGTGGATGAGGCGATGGTGAACCTCTAGTCGGCACGAATCCCCAACTCACACTGCCCACTGCTATGCTGGCCACATAAGGAGACACTCAATGGCAGATGAAGCAGTTCACATTACCGTGCGTCCTAACGGACCTCTGCGGGTGGAGGGGCACATTGTGCTCAAGGATGCGGACGGCAAGGAGTGGGACCTGACGGGCAAGCCCGCGATAAGCTTATGCCGCTGCGGTATGAGCGAGAAGCGGCCCTTCTGTGACGGATCGCATGCGCGCAACAACTGGCAGTGCATGGCGAGCCCGGGGAATCTGACCGGACAGTGAGTCGACGCCTTGAGGAGGCACGGATGCTGACGGTCTTCGGCTGTTCGATCGTTCTATGTGCTGCGGTGGCTGTGGCGCAGACGAATCCACCTGCGTCGGCGACCTCGACTCAGCAGGCGCAAAAGCAGACTCGCGGGCAACGCATGGCCGAGCTGCTGAAGGACTATCACGGGCCGAAGTACGTGCGCTCCGAGGTAATGATCCCGGTGCGTGACGGCGTCGAACTGCACACGGTTATCCTGCGGCCGGAAGGAAGCGACAAGAGCGGGGCGCCGCTGCCGCTCCTGATGCAGCGCACACCGTATGGTGTCAGCGGCGCCTCGCCGGAGTCGGTGGCGATTTCGAAGCCGGAGCTGGCGACGAGCGGCTACATCTTCGTTTATCAGGACATTCGCGGACGTTACGGCTCGGGCGGACAGTTTGTCATGAACCACCCGGTCGTGGCACACAACTCGAAGACCGATGTTGACGAGACGACCGACACGCGCGACACGATCGACTGGCTGCTGAAGAATGTGCCGAACAACTCGGGCCGCATGGGCGTGCTCGGCGTCAGCTATCCGGGGTTCCTCGCGATGATGGCGGGAATCGATGCGCATCCGGCGGTGAAGGCGATCAGCCCACAGGCGCCGATGACGAACATCTGGAAGGGTGACGACTTCTTCCACAACGGCGCGTTTCGCGAGACGTACGGTTTCGATTATGTGCAACAGCTCGAGGCGCAGAAGACCGACGTGCCGCAGAGCTCGAAGGATGATCAGTTCAACTTTTTCCTCGACCACGTGAACTTTGCAGGGGCCGCTGCGGCGGCAGGAATGACGGAGCTGCCGACAGCCAAGGTCTTTCTTGCGCAGCCGAGCTACGTAAAGTTCTGGCAGGACATGGCGGTTGAGCCGCATCTCGCGAAGCCGGAGGTGCCGACGCTCGAGGTTGGCGGTTACTGGGACCAGGAAGACATGTGGGGAACGCAGGCCGAGTACGCCGGGCTGCGCCCGCATGAGGATCGGAATGATCCGCAGCATCGCGTGTTCCTCGTGCTGGGGCCGTGGAACCATGGCGGGTGGTCGTTTGGCCCCGGTGCGGAGCTGATGAGCCAGTATGGCGGCATCACATTCGGCGGGGAGAAGACCGGGGCGTACTACCGCGCCACTTTCGAGGCGCCGTTCTTCGAGTTCTATCTGAAGGACAAGAAGGGCTTCGACCTGAAGGACACCGCAAGCTTCCGCACGGGCGAGAACAAGTGGCATCGTTACGAGATCTGGCCGCCGAAGCAGGGCTTTCACGAGGCCAATCTCTACCTCGAGCCCGGTCAGCAGCTGAGCCTCACGGCACCGAAGGACAAGGACGAGGTGGCCGCGACCTACGTGGCGGATCCCGCGAACCCGATTCCGTATCGTCACCGGCCCATTCAGTCGACCTATGGCCAGGGATCGCAGTGGCGCACCTGGCTGGTAGAGGACCAGCGGTTCGTCTCGGACCGGAAGGATCTCGCGAACTTCGAGACGCCGGAGCTGAAACGCGACGTAACGGTGACGGGTGATGTCGTGGCAGACCTGTTCGCAGCGACGACCGGCTCCGACACCGACTGGGTGGCGAAGCTCATCGACGTCTCGCCGGACGGCTATCAGCTGATGGTTGCCGAGGAGATTCTGCGCGGGCGCTACCGCAACAGCTACACGGACCCCGAGCCGGTGAAGCCGGGTGAGGTGGCGGAGTACAAGTGGAGCCTCCACGGCACGGACCACATGTTCCTGAAGGGGCACCGGATGATGGTCGAGGTGCAATCGAGCTGGTTCCCGCTCTACGACCGCAACCCGCAGACCTGGGTGCCAAACATCATGACGGCCCCTTCATCCGCCTATAAGGCAGAAACGCTGACCATCTACGCATCGCCGAAGTACCCGTCCCACTTGGAGTTACCGCTGGAGAACGGTTCGGTTCTGCCCTGACCGTCGAGCGGATTCACAGCCGGTTCTGCGATACTGGAATTCCTAGGCGGAAGTCATTTTCTGGGCGAAACTTTTACGGATTCCAAATCGTATTCCTTCTCAAGTGAATACAAATGCAGGCTGATTGCCGGCAAATCCCATGCGATCAGCGCCTGAGGCTGCGTCTTCCTTCTACGAATTCAAAATGATGATCTCTCTTAACCGAACCCTTCGATCCGCTGCGCGGTGGTCCCTGGCGATAGCTCTCGCGGTTGGGTGTGCATTTTCGCTGCGGGCCCAGGCCCAGACGACACCTCATCCGGCCGGCACGGTGAAGTCGACCAGCAGTGACAGTTTCGTCCTGACGACGACTGCGGGACAGGATGTGACGGTGAACGTGCCCCCCGCCGCCAAGGTGTTGATTGTGCCGCCGGGAGCCAAGGACCTGACTGCGGCGACCGCTGGCTCGGTGACCGACGTCCAGGCGGGTGACCGAGCCCTGGTGACCGGCTCGAGCGGCGATACCGGCGCCACGGTAACTGCGGTTCGCGTGATTCTGATGAAGTCGACGGCGATCGCCGAGACTCACGCTGCCGAAGAGGCTGCCTGGGCACGTGGCGGCGGCGGAATTGTGAAGTCGGTGGATCCGGCAACGGGCAAGATCGAAATTTCGAGTGGTCTGCACACGGTCACGGTGACTACGACGCCGGCGACGATTGTGCGCCGCTACTCCGGCAATTCCGTACGTTTTGAGGATGCTGTGAAGAGCGACCTCGCCTCAATTCAACCGGGCGACCAGCTGCGTGTGCGCGGAACTCGTTCGCCGGACGGGACGTCGATTGTGGCTGACGCGGTCGTTGTCGGGACCTTCAAGAATTACTCAGGTCTGCTGACCGCGGTGGATGCCACGGCGGGCACCGTCACGCTGAAGGACCTGACGACGAAGAAGGTTGTGACCGTCGCGGTGACGCCGAGCAGCGATGTTCGACGGCTGCCACCCATGGCCGCACAGGCGATTGCCGCGCGCATGCGCGCAGGTGCAAACGGTGCAAGCGCAGGTGCGGCACAACGGCCGGCAGGCGGAGGATCGCCAGCCGCGGGCGAAGGTCAGCAGGGAGGCACGGCTGGTGCTCGCCGTGCCGGCATGGACCTCTCACAGATGCTGTCGCGCCTGCCGACCGAAACGGTTGCAGGACTGAAGCCGGGAGATGCGGTGATGATCGTCGCCACGTCGCCGTCAGGTCAGTCGGAGCAGAGCTCCGCCGTGACCTTGTTGGCCGGAGTTGAACCAATCCTGACAGCCGCTCCGAGCGGCGAAGGTATGACCCTCACACCCTGGAGCGTGGGCAGCGGCGAGCCCACCATGGGTGAGGGAGCGGGACCCGGCCGGTAGTGCATCGGCCATCGACCAGGCGGCACGAGACGGCACGGGCTTCGAGCGAACCGATGCTTATACCGTCTTGATTCATAGCCGCCGGATCTTTTTGTCTTGAACTGTTGAGGAGTGAGGATGTCGTTGCCAAAGACGTTAATTGCAGGACTGGTGTGCTTATTGCTGTTGTGCCCAGGAAGCCAGGGACAGTCGGCCGCGCCGCCACAGGCCGCGCCGACTACACCGGCTGGACCTACGCCGACTGTGCCGCCACAGACCGCGCCGGCCACACCGGCGGGACCGGCGAACGCGTCCGCGCAGGTTTCCACCGGCGGAACCAAGGTTCATGGAACGGTCACGGATCCGGATGGCGAGCTGATACCTGGGGCTACCGTGACGTTTACCCCGGCCAAGGGGCCGGGCCGCACGGTGAAGTCGGGCAGCGACGGCACGTACAACATCACGATCACGCCAGGCACGTACACGATGCTGGTGTCGATGCCGGGTTTCGCCTCGTACCTGATGACGAACCTGAAGGTGCCCTCGGTGCCGAGCACGACGGTGGACGCCAAGCTGAAGATCGGTGAGGAGAACACGGTGGTCAACGTTGAGGCGAGCGCTGTGCAGCTCAGCGTCGATCCGGACTCGAACGCAAGCTCCACCGTCCTGCAGGGGAAAGACCTCGAGGCGCTCTCCGACGATCCTGACGAGCTGTCGAGTGAACTTTCCGCGCTCGCAGGGCCTTCGTCCGGACCGAACGGAGGACAAATCTACGTCGACGGGTTCACGGGCGGACAACTTCCGCCAAAGTCCTCGATCCGCGAGATTCGCATCAACCAGAACCCGTTTTCCGCCGAGTATGACCGCCTCGGCTACGGTCGCGTGGAGGTCTTCACGAAGCCCGGCACGGACAAGCTGCATGGCAACCTGCAGATGAACGGCAACCCGTCGCAGTTCAACACCGGGAACCCCTTGGCCGATGTGGAGCAGCCGCCGTACCACACACTTTTCATGTTCGGAAACCTGACCGGGCCGCTGAGCAAGATCTCCTCCTACAACCTGGGCGGCAGCTTCCGTCAGATCCAGGACGATCAGCTGGTGAACGCGACGATTCTTGCGGCTCCATCCGCACTGGGGACGCTCTGCCCGCCCGGCCTCGGCGGTGCCAACTGCGTACCGACACCCTACAAGTACTTCTCGTACTATCCGCAGACCCGCCTCGACATCAACCCTCGCCTCGACCTCGCGCTGGGCGAGAAGAATGTGCTGACGACGCGCTATCAGTTCGTGCACAACACCGCTACAAACGCTGGGGTCGGAAATGTCAGTCTGCCCGAGTATGGCATCAACACTTCCGCGATGAGCAACATCGTCCAGATGAGCGACACCCAGACTTGGAGTCCCCAGCTCATCAACGAGACACGCTTTGAGTACGAGCGTGAGCACACCGCGGATTCTCCACTGAGCACGGCGCCGTCTGTTTCCGTATCAGGCGACTTCACGAGCGGCGGTAATCCATCACAGAATGCCTCGGACCACCAGGACCACTACGAGGTTCAGAACTACACTTCGGTCCAACTCAAGAAAAACTTCATCCGCTTTGGCGGGCGACTGCGCATTAACCGCGAAGCCACGAGCCCGGTGCAGAACACCAACGGTTCGTTCACCTATTCCACCCTGACTCCATGCGTTCCTACGGCCGGCACTTCATGTAACGGACTGGATAACAGTTATCAGTCCAATCTGCCGAGCCAGTTCTCGCTGACCATCGCGAATGTGCCTTCTCTGAAATACACCCTCGCGGATGTCGGCTTGTATGCGGAGACGGACTGGAAGCCACTGCAGAACTTCACACTGAGCTACGGTCTGCGCTATGAGACGCAGAACCATCTCAAGGGTGACAACGATTTCGCTCCGCGCCTCTCGTTCGCCTACGGTCTCGGCAGCGGAAAGGGATCGCCCAAGACTGTGCTGCGCGGTGGCTTCGGCCTGTTTTACGACCGCTTCAGCGGCAACTACGTCCTGAACCTGGAGCGCTTCAACGGTATCAGCACGACGGCATACACGCTTAGCAGCGATATCCCAACGCTTTGCTCGCCGAATAATACCAACTTCAAGACAGCTTGCATCGCCAACGCAGCGGCAGACTCGCAAATGACCTATCAGAACGCACCGAATCTGCGCACAGCGTACATTACGCAGTTTGCCGGCGGATTCGATCAGCAGGTGACGCGCGCCGGGTCGTTGTCGGTGAACTACCTGCACTCGCAAGGCGTGCACGAACTCGCTACACAAAACATCGGCTACCCGCGGAATGGCCTTCAGCCTGGTGAGGTTGTTCCCGCGCAATACCAGTACTTCTCCGAGGGCGTCTTCCGCCAGGATCAGCTCATCGTCAACGGACGCGTCTCGACCGGGAAGCACGTCTCCCTCTTTGGCTACTACTCGCTGAACTTTGCGAAAGGTGACACCTCGGGTAACGGCGGCGATATTTCAACGCCGTACAACATCGCAGCGGACTATGGGCGCACGAGCTTTGATACGCGCAGCCGCGCCTTCATCGCGGGGTCCGTTTCATTTCCGCACTTCATTCAGTTCAGCCCGTTCATGATCGCCCAAAGCGGTAGCCCCTACAACGTCACCGTCGGCGAGGACGTAAACGGCGATACGTTCTTCAACGACCGGCCTTACAGAGTGACCGGTGTTACGCCCAACGGCCAGACCATCAAGACAATCAATGGCTGCGGCACATTCGCAGCGCCGGGATCGGAACCGGCAGGCTCGTCGATCGCACCCATCAACGCCTGCACCGGCCCGGGACTCTTCACCTTCAACTTCCGCCTGACCAAGACGTGGGGCTTCGGCGCAATGCGCAATGCACCGACCGCCTCTTCCGGTGGCCAGGGAGGTCCCGGTGGCCCGGGCGGCGGCGCTCATCGCGGTGGTGGCGGCGGTGGCGGTGCTCGCGGCGGCGGTGGTGGTGGTGGTGGATTTGGCGGCGGCAGCGGTTCGAGCACCGGCAAGCACTACAACTTCGCGCTCGGCTTCCAGGTGCAGAACCTGTTCAACAACAAAGACCTGGCCTCGCCCAACGGAACACTGCTCTCGCAACAGTTCGGGGAGCAGACGCAGCTCGCCGGCGGCCCTTACACGACGAACGCTGCTGTGCGGCGTATCTCGCTGCAGGCTTCGTTCAACTTCTAATCTGCGTTGCCTTACACGTTGAACGGCTGCGAGACGCTTTCCTCGCAGCCGCTTCTTTTTTTGTGATCCGGCGCGCTACTCCGCGGGTTCAGTGAGGCCCAGGCTCGCAATGCCACGCGACCTCTTCGCCTTTTCGCTCTCAGCTTTCGCCGTCACCAGCGGCTGCTCGCGCATCGGCAGAACGGCCCTGGGCTCTGCCGCCTCCTCTGGAGTCTGCGGTTGCACGGTAGCCGCCGCAATGACCACAGTCTTTGCGTTCAGGAACTCGCGCATGCCTGCAGCGGAAAGCTCGCGCCCGTAGCCGCTACGCTTGATGCCCCCGAACGGAAGCCGTGGATCGCTCGCAACCGGTGTGTTGAAGAATACCGAGCCGCACTGCAGTTCCAGTGCCAGCCGCTGCTGTTCCGCGACCTCGTTCGTCCAGCAACTCGCTCCCAGGCCGAATGGCGTGTCGTTGGCGAGCAAAATTGCCTCGTCGAGTGAACTGACCCTAGAAGACAAACGCCAGCGGCCCGAAGGTCTCTTCGCGCGTCACGGCCGCCGTGCGCGGTAGTCCCGAAATGACCGTTGGCGAGAAGAAGTTGCCCTCGCGCGTCAGGCGGCGTCCGCCGGTCAGCAGCCGCCCTCCCGAATGGATCGCCGCGTCCACCTGCTTCTGCAGGTCCTCGGCGATCTGCGACGTCGCCAGAGGTCCAATCTGCGTCGCCTCGCTCATCGGATCACCGACAATCTGCGCGGCCATGCCCTCGACGAACTGCTCTTCGAATTCGCGGTAGATCGTCTCGTGCACGATGAAGCGCTTGGCGGCGATGCAGCTCTGGCCGTTGTTGATGCACCTCGCCTGCACCGCGTTCTTAACCGTTTCCGTCAGATCGGCCGACGGCATCACGATGAACGGATCGCTGCCGCCCAGCTCAAGCACGCTCTTCTTAATCAGATAGCCGGCCTGCGCCGCAACAGCGCGGCCCGCAGCCTCTGACCCCGTCAGAGTTACTGCCGCCACACGCTCATCTCCGAGCACCTTCTCTACTTGCTTGGATTCAATGAGCAGTGCCTGGAATACGCCCCGCGGAAAGCCCGCACGTCTCACCAACGCCTCAATCGCCAGCGCACATTGCGGCACGTTCGAGGCGTGCTTCAGCAGGCCAACATTACCCGCCATCAGCGCCGGCGCGAGAAACCGAAAGACCTGCCACAGCGGAAAGTTCCAAGGCATCACAGCGAGAACCACGCCCAGCGGGTCCCAGCGCACATAGCTGCGCGCATGTTCCGTTGCGATGAACTCTGGCGCCAGCATCGCCTCGCTTTGCTCCGCATAGTAGCGGCACGCATGCGTGCACTTGGCAACCTCTGCACGTGCCGAGGTGATGGTCTTGCCCATCTCCCTGACCATCAGCGCTGCGAGCTCGTTCTCTTCCGCCTCCAGCAGATGGGCCAGCCGTCGCATCCAGAACGTCCGTTGCGGCAATGTTTCCGACGCGTAACCTTGGCTTACCTCGTGCGCGAGCGTGATCTTCGCTGCGATCGCCTCGGGCTCAAGCGGTCGGAAGCTGCGGAGCAGCTCGCCGGTAGCGGGATTGATTGATTGAATGGGCATGGCGCCGCTAGGGCAGGACGCAAACTCAACTGCTGCTGTCAGTTTAGCTGTGCAGCGGAATTATGCCATAGCAAGTTTTGCGAGCGTCCGAGCCAGCACGCGCGTGCCCAGCACGATCGCCTCCGGTGTGGCATACTCATCCGGCCGGTGCGAGACGCCGTGGCGGCAGGGGATGAAAAGCATCGCTACCGGCGCAATCGGCGCGATGAAGTTGGTGTCGTGGTAGGCGCGCGAAACCATGCGCCGAAAGGTGGCGTTCTCCGCCTGGCACGCGGCCTCGAGCGCTGCAATAATCCGCGGGTCGGAGTGCGCAGGCTGATCAGCGTTGATCAACTCCTCGCTCACCCGCACCCCGCGTCGCCGCTCAATCTCTCGAATATCCGCATGCAGCGCCTCCATCACTGAATCGCGACGCGCTACGTCGGTATCGCGGATATCTA
The DNA here is from genome assembly GCA_963713395.1 of uncultured Acidobacteriaceae bacterium. Lineage (GTDB taxonomy): Bacteria > Acidobacteriota > Terriglobia > Terriglobales > Acidobacteriaceae > Granulicella. The sequence goes on from CAVQLS010000006.1 coordinate 260,324, forward strand.
ACGTAAGCTGCACGCGCGAGGGTACCGAGTTCACCGCGCCGGGATGCACCGCAACCATGCCGACCGTGGCGACCGTATCCACACCGCTATGGCCCTCAGCCTTGGCGCGCGCATTCGCTGCGAGCGCGTGACGTTCCACCGAAAGAATCATCTCCGCAGCCGCGCACAGCGCATCGTGCCGATCAGGCATCAGCAGCGCACCGGCGTGGCCGCCAAAGCCCTCGACCGTATAACGGTAGCTCGCAGGCGCGGCAATATTCGTAACGATTCCAAGCTCAACGTTGTCGCGCTCGAGCAGGGGTCCCTGTTCGATGTGCAGCTCAACCCAGGCGTCGTAGTAATGCGGCGGTAGCTTCACACTCCCCAGCGCGCCGTTGAACCCCGCAGCTTCGCGCACCTCGCGCAGGCTCAGCCCTTCCGTCGCATTCGGATCGGTCTCGTGCAACCGGTCGCGAAGGTCATCCGCAGCCTCGGGATCCATTACTCCGCCGAGCAACCGCGACCCAAGGCATCCGATGCTAAATCTTGTCGGCTCCTCGCTCGTGAACATCAGCAGTTCGAGCGACCGCTTCGGCTGGAAGCCCGATTCCTTCAACGATCGCAGCGCTTCGAGTCCCCCCAGCACGCCCACGGTGCCGTCATACATCCCCGCATGCGGAATGGCGTCCGTGTGCGATCCCGTGCCGACAACACCCAGCGCAGGCTCGCTGCCCTCCCACCGCATGAACGTGTTGCCCACCGCGTCCTCCCGCACGCTGAAGCCCGCCGCCTTCGCAAGCGACTTCAGCCACGCACGCGCCTCGAGGTCGCGCGGAGTAAACACAATACGCGTCACTGCCTGTACCGGCTGCGGCAGCGACTTATCTTCCGTCTGCGGACAGTCCGTGATGCGTGCAAGATGATGCAGTTCGCTGAGAAGACGATCGGCGTTCACGGTCGGATTCACTTCTTCGCCTCCTTCTTCTCTTCGTTGCTCAGTTGAGTAACGAAGTTCCAGAATTCCTCGTTGTCTCTGAGCCTGGCAAAGGAATCGTCGCTGGCTGGATCAGGAAATGTCTCACCCGGCAGCACATTGCCGCGCCGGTCGAACGCCTGCTGCAGGTGCGCGCGAGCTGCGTCCGCTTTGCCTTCCTCCGCGTCCGCGCAGGCCAAATCGTAGTAGTAAATCGGATATCTTGGATCGCGCGCGATGGCCTCTTCGTTGATCTTTCGAGAGCGTGCGATATCGCCTGCCATGCCGTAGGACATCGAGAGCTGGTCCACGAGGAAGCGGCGCGTGTTCATGCCGAACGCCGATGGGCCGAGCGTATCCAGCGCACGCTGATAGTAGACAGCAGCGGCTGCAAAACTTTTCGCCGCGGCAGAAGTAAATAGTGCCAAGCGTGCTGTAGTCGTGACTCGTGGGCGCGTATCCTGCCTCGAAACGGAAGAGCTTCAGCGCGCTTTCAAGTTGCGCCGCATCGGCGCTGATATAGGACGCCTTCGAGATGTGGACCTCAGCGCAAACGGATCGATCTCCATAAAAGCCGAAGAGATTCTGCTGATGCAGTGGCGTGTTTCCCACCCTTTCGATGAAATACGATTCCACGGCAAGCGGCGTGCCCTTATCTCCTGGGCGCGTCTCCTTCGCCTCATTCTTCACAATCGCAGAAGAAGCGAGGTTGGCGAGGATTGGCCGCATGACCGCACCCCGGCAAGACTCTGAGGTCGGTGCTCCTGTCTCGTTCGCAAAGAGAATCACCGACAGATCCACGTCGGAGGCCTTGTCCTTGAAGGTCACTACGGGCCGCGTTCCCTCATCGAGCAGAACGATACTCTGCGGCTCCCAATCCTTGCCGGGCGGGAGAACGACACGGCCGTTCGCGCTCGGGGCGACAAAGTTGAAAGTCGCTGGCTGTTGCGCGTAAGCGGCAATGGCAGAAAGCGCGAAAAGTGAGGCCGAAAATTTGCGAAAGCTCATCATCAGTCGAGACTATGCAAGCGTATGGCGATTGAAGTCTTTGTAGATTAAGTATTTCGCTGGCTGCTTGCCGATCGCGCCGAACCACTGCGGACAGAACGGCGCCATCCAGATGAAGTCTCCGGCCTGCGTCGGATACCACTGGTCGCCGAGCCGGTAGATGCCGCCGCCCTCCAGCATCAGCAGCCCATGCTCCATATAGTGAATCTCCACCTGCGAAAGTCCTGCACCTGGTGCATACGTCATCGTGTTGCACGCGAAATCAAACGCAAGTGAGTCCGGCAGCAGCGAACGCACCTGCAAGCTCTCATCACCGTTCAGCGCCACCGAGGTAACCTCAGCCTCGCGTCCGATAAGAAACCAAGGCCACGGCTCGTCGAGCTCTTCGGCGTGCGCCGGCGTCAACGGAAGAAACGGCTTATCGATCACGGCAACCCGGGCCTTCGTCTGCGCCTCGAGCTTGTATTCATAGTCCGCTGGCAGATACGCGTAACCAGCTGCAGTCATTGCATGAGGCTCCGCGTTTCCCGGCTCTTTCAGCGTGAGTTCACCCTCAAGTACGTACAGAAACCTCTGCGTCGGTCCTTCCGTTAGCGTGCCACCCGGCTCAAGCTCCACGGTCATCATCGTGAACGCAGCACCCGCCTGCGGCGCCACATGCACAATCGCCATGCCCTTCGTAAGCCCGGGAAGCGGCGTGCGGATAAACGTGTCTGGGGTCAGAAGCAGGTGATCGCGACGATTGGCACTGCGCGTTAGTCCGAGATGATGCATAAGAAGGCTCGATTTTACCTGTCCGGAGGCTTGAGGCTGTGTACGAATTCAAGAACCGTGCCGAGCGCGGCTTCGACATCGACCACTCGCACCGTCTCGTCTGGATGATGACTCAGCCCCCCTGGCGAGCGCACGAAGAGCATCGTCGTCGGCACATGTGGCGCCAGAATCATCGCATCATGTCCCGCACCTGAGAACATCTCGTGCGTCTCGTGGCCCGCTCGGGCGGCCGCCTGCTGCAGTGCGACGGTCAGCTCGCGATTCATCGGTACCGCCGCCTGCTTGGACATCGCCTTCGCGCTGACCCGCACGCCGCGCTGTGCCGCCGCAAGCTCCGCCTTGGTCAGCAAGTTTGCCACAGCCGCGTGCCGCGACTCATCCTTCGGGTGACGCACGTCGAGCGTAGCCCGCACGAATCCCGGCACAACATTCACAGCTCCTGGTGAGACCTCCAGTTGTCCCACCGTCGCAACCAGTTGCTGATAGTTCGCCGCATAGCGCTCCACCTCCGTCACCCACTGCGCCGCGGCAGCCAGAGCGTCGTGGCGCAATTGCATCGGCGTCGTGCCCGCATGGTTGGCCTGCCCGGTGAACATCAGCTCAAACCGCGACTGACCCACAATGGCTTCGACCACACCCAGACTCAGATTCTCCGCCTCGAGCACCGGTCCTTGCTCGATGTGCACCTCCAGCGCCGCAAAGGTTTCGAGCGCAAGCGCGCAGCTCTTCACAATATTTTGCGGCCGCAACCCAAATCCATACAGCGCTTCTGCGACCGAGAGACCCTCAGCTGTCCCTCCGTTCCAGCGTCGCCGGCACGACCTGCCCCGTCACCGCCATCGAGCCGAAGAAAGGAAACCCGAATCGAATTCCCTCCTCCTCGCTGAACGCGATCACTTCGATCGCAAACGGTAGCTGCTCATCCGCGAGAAATGCAATCGCCTCAAGCGCAAGCACCACTCCAAGCGGGCCGTCGAATGCTCCGGCATTCGGAACTGTGTCGATGTGTGAGAACAACACCACGCGTGGCGCAGAGGGATCCGCCGCGAGCCGCAGGGCGCGCACATTTCCGGCATCGTCCACGCGACCCTCGAGCCCGGCCTCACGCATCCACCGCAGCAGAAGCGTGTGCACATCCCGCGTCGCGGGCGAAAGAAACAACCGCGTCGTTTCACCGGGAACGTCGGTGATGCGCGCCATCTCGCGGCAGCGGTCGATGATGTTTTGCGCGTGAAAGTGGAGGACAGACGAGGTCATCTTATGCGCGCCGCACCGTCGCTTCGATCGTCCCATGCGGCTCGTCCGTGGGAACGAAGATGTGGTTCGGATTGTCGCGGCCGAAGCGGCCCATGTCGACCAGCAGATTGTGTTTGTTCGGCATCAGCATGTACACCTCATCGATGATGTCCGTGTGCGCCAGCGCAGCCTCGCCCATCGCAAACAGTGTGTGCTGAACCGATAACGAATCATGCTTCGCGAACGTCGACAGCATCGCCTCGCGTAGATGCTGCCGCACCTTGTTGAAGTCGATGCCCTCCTCGATCGCGCGCAGTGTGTACGGCCATTCTGCCTTCAGCACTGTCCCGAAGAGCCGGTCCTTCGTCTCCGGCAGTGTCGTCAGCTCATCCTTGATGTAGCCGAAGAACCCCGACTGCGCCGTCTTCAAAATGTGCAGCCCATCCAACCCGCTGACGATCGCAAACGGCCCACCTTGCTGCCGCGAAACCCGAGCCGTCTGCCGTTCGTCAGAGCCATGTATGAACGCGCTCGGATGTGGTTGGCCATCCACCGTCAGCCGCTTCCATAGATGCGACTCGATCACAACCTCCGCGCCCGTCACCTGCGGATTCCGCGACAGCAGAAAGTCGACCAACTCCTTCGCATAGTCTTCAATGCTCACCGCCTTCGACTGACGCGCGACAAAGTACACCGTGTTCTTCATCGTGTCCGTCGGCAAAATCTGCGAGTTATCGCCAACTGTGTGCGCCGTCTCGAAGTCTCCCGTGAGCAACACCTGCACGGTCCACTCATCCAGGTCATGGTGCGACTCATGCCGCGTCACACGTATCACGCGCACCCGCGACTTCCCATAGCGATTGCTGGCAAGTTTGCAGTTCGTTTCCGGCATCAACTCCCTCGGTAGGTGGTGTAGCCATTTGCTGCGAGCAGCAGCGGTATGTGATAGTGCTGCGACGCATCCGCAACGGCAAAGACAATCTCAACGTACGGATAGAGCCCGGTAATCTTCTGCGCGGCAAAGTACGACGCCGTCTCGAAGCGCAGTTTGTACGTCTCTTGCTCCAGCGCGCGCTCTCCCAACAGCGTGCGGCAGCGGCCGTCAGCATCCGTCGAGCCTCTGCCGACCTCGCTCCAGCCGTCCGCCGTCTCTCGCGACAGCACTAGCGCCACACCCGCAGCGGGCTTGCCCAGTGCCGTGTCGAGGATGTGCGTCGAAAGTCCCATCGTCGTCTCCTATGCCGCTTCAGTCTTCATGCTCGCCACGAGCTCCGCACACGTCAGCGCGGGCATCTGCAGCCACTTGCGCAACCGAAGCTGTGTGATCAACCGCTGCTGTTCCACGGCCTCGCGCAGCTCGGTTGCTGCATCGCTCTGCATCCGTTCTCGCAAGACCGCAAGCATCTCCGCCGCGCTACGCCCTGTCGCACAGAGCAGAAAGATTCGCCCAAACTTTTCTTCGTACTCGCAATTCCCCTGCGCCAGCGCATCCCGCACTGCATCATCAGGATTCGCAGCGCTCTGTTCGTGTGCGCTCCAGTTCAGACTCTTCGCCGTCGCTGCCTTTGCCATCTGCTCCCCTAATCGCGGATGTGAATCGAATGCCTCCCGCCAGTCTTCTTCAGGAAGCGACCTCCAGATCTCGTCGGACTTTGAGAAAAGCGTCGCCGGTGAATCGAAGGGCCGGTTATAGGCAACCAGCGTTGCCCAGACCGGGGACCCATTGCACGGCAGAATCACCTCAGCCGCATCGTCGAGCCCAAGGCCATTCCACTCGGCAAGAATCGTATTGGCGGTAGACGTCGTCATCGCGGGAGGGAACAGGATAGCGCGTACTCTCGCCCGCGGGGAGTATCCGCGAACATTACTCTTCCATCCCGGTTTTCATACACTCGCTCGCCGCGCAACCATGTCGAGCGCACAACCCCGCGCAGCGTCTCGCCCATGTATGGTGAAATCGGGTGCCGATAGTGCAGATGTTCCGGCGCGAGCGTGAATGCCGCCCCCTTATCGAAGGCCACAAGATTCGCATGCATTCCCGGAGCAATCGCGCCGACATGCGCGCTCACACCCGCCATCTTCGCTGGCGTGCCCGAAAGCCACTCCACCAGCTTCGTGAGCGGAATCCCCCGCGCCACGCACTCAGTCCACAGCACAGAGAGCGCTGTCGAAAGCGACGGAATTCCGCCCCAGGCCTCGTTAAAACGCCCCGCCTCTTCACCTGGAGCCGTCGCTGTCAGTCGTTTCATCGCAGGCGGACACGGCGAATGATCCGTCGCGATCAGGTCAATCGTTCCTTCCATCAGCGCACGCCAAAGCAGTTCACGATTCTCGACAGAACGAATCGGCGGAGCGCACTTGAACAGCGTCGCTCCATCCGGAATCTCTTCCGCCGCGCAGTGCAGATAGTGCGGACAGGTCTCGACCGTCAGCGGCAACCCCTCCATCCGCGCCGCGCGAATCATCGGCAGCGCCTTCGCCGTTGAAAGATGCACAATGTGCAGCCGAAACCGATACGCCCGGCACAGATCGAGCAGCATCGCAATCGCCTCTAACTCCGCCTCATCCGGACGCGATGCAAGATGCGTCGCGTATTTACGCCAGTCCACGTCGTTCGCGTTCAGCCGCGCAGTTGCTGCATCGATGGGCGCCGCGAGTTCTGCATGCACCAGCAGTGGAAGCCCCGTGCGCGCGATGTCGGGAACCGCGAGCTCCAGATTCGCGCGATCGATCTCCGTAAACCCATCGCATCCCGGATAAATTAGGAAGCACTTGAACCCTGCGACGCCTTCGAGCGCCAGCGGCTCCAACTCATGCTGATTCCCATCCACCACTCCGCCCCACAACGCATAATCCACCATCGCCTTGCCGCGTGCCGCTTCACGCTTTAGCTCCAGCGCCCGCACATCCGTCGTCTCCGGTAGGCAGTTCAGCGGCATGTCGACGATCGTTGTAAACCCACCTGCCGCCGCCGCCCGCGTTCCTGTCGCAAATCCCTCCCACTCGGTGCGGCCAGGCTCGTTCAGGTGCGTATGCACATCCACGAGGCCCGGAATCAGTGCAAGCTCGCCGAGGTCCTCCAGCGGAGTCTCGGCGGAAACCTCGCTCGCCCTCTTCACGGCGATAATGCGCTCGCCTTCGATAAGCACGGCAGCATCGCGCTCGCCGTCGGGCGTCACAACGTGCCGGGACCTGAGACCGTGTACCATGATGCTGATTATGCCCGTTTTCATGAAGAGCCAGAGGCAATGCCGATGAGCCAAGGCCAACCAGAGTTTATGCAGCAAGCAATTGCGCTCGCGACGGAGAATGTCGCAAGCGGTCGCGGCGGTCCGTTCGGCGCTGTCATCGTGAGAGACGGGCAGGTGCTCGCCACCGGCGTCAATCACGTCACTGAATGGAACGATCCAACCGCGCACGCCGAAGTCGTTGCTATTCGCGAGGCTTGCAAGAGGATCGGATCCTTCTGGCTCAAAGACTGCGATGTCTACACGAGCTGCGAGCCCTGCCCCATGTGTCTCGCGGCGATCTACTGGTCGCACTGCCGTGCCATTTACTACGGTAACAGCGCGGCAGATGCAGCGAAGATCGGCTTTGACGACTCGTTCCTCTACGGCGAGATGCGCAAGCCGCTCGATCAGCGCAAGATTCCAATTCAGAACATGCTCGCCGAGAAGGCATGGGAGAGCTTCGCCGCATGGGAGGCGAGCCCCAATAAGGTCGAGTATTAAATCCAATAAAATCGAAAGTAGATCAGTTCTATAGGAGTGCAGATTGCGGGTAGGTTTGCTTGGCTTTGGTACAGTTGGCAGTTCGTTCGCAGAGGTTCTTGCGGCTGGAGCGCACAAGGAGATTCAGATCACGCGGGTTTTCAACCGCGACGTGCAGCGCAAGCGCCAGCATCAGCGCGCGAAGTTCGTGCCCGCAAGTGCAGTCTGGACCGACCGGGTCGAAGATGTTCTTACTGCGGCGGACGTGGATGCGGTGGTCGAACTGATTGGTGGCCTCGAACCGATCGAAGGCTGGTTACGCGCGGCGCTGAACGCGGGCAAGCACGTTATCACTGCGAACAAGCAACTCATCGCCTTCCGCGGAACGGAACTGCTCGACTTGGCTGCAAAGCAGAATGTGCAGCTGCTGTTCGGGGCATCGGTGGCGGGTGGGGTTCCGGTGATTCCGGGGATGGTGCAGGGGCTCAGCGGCGATCGCATTCGCCGCATCAGCGGCATCGTCAATGGAACCTGCAACTTCATCCTGAGCTCGATGGAGACGGGGGCCAACTACGGTGAGGTGCTGGCCAACGCCCAGCGCGCAGGCTACGCCGAAGCCGATCCCTCAGCCGATGTCGACGGGCTCGATGCGCGTGCCAAGCTGTGCATCCTTGCGCGGCTCGCACTGAAGGCGGAGATTCATCCAGAGAAGGTTCCGGCACAGACGATCAAGCACGTTGGCGCAGTTGACTTCCCCTACGCGAAGGAGCTGGGTTGCACAATCCGCCAGGTCTCGCGTGCGCAGCTCGATGGCGATGTAGTCCGTGCTCGTGTTGGCCCGATGCTGGTGCCGAAGACCTCGCCGATCGCGTGGTCACACGGTACGCAGAACATGATCGTCACCAGCGGCCAGTTCGGCGGAGATGTGGTGTTCAGCGGACATGGCGCAGGTGGGCATCCGACGGCGGTCGCGGTGGTGAGCGATGCGCTCGCCGTTGCACAGGGAAGCTCCGCCGTGCGGCTGCCCGTTCAGAAGCTGGCTGTGACGGGCGATGTGACCGCGCCGCACTATCTGCGGCTCGTCGTGTCAGACAGACCGGGAATCGTTGCGGCCATCGCTGGCGCGCTGGCGATGGAGCAGATCAACATCGACTCCATCCTGCAACATCGCGGACATGCCAGCGACCGTCTTCCGTTCGTCGTCACGACGGAACCTTGCCTGCGCTCGACACTCGATCGGGCTGTCGCAGCGATGGCATCGCTGGACTTCATGCTGGAGGCTCCGCTGGTGCTGGAGATTCTTGTCGAAGAAGATCGCGAGACAGATTAGGCGATCACTGAAAAGCAAAAGCTCCGTCACGGCGTGACGGAGCTTCAGTTTTTTGCTGCGGCCTAGTACTTGGGCAGAGACTTGTCGATCTTGTCCGCCCAGGCGGTGATGCCGCCGGCGAGATTTTTCACGTTAGTGAAGCCTGCGGCCTTCAGTGCGAGCGAAGCCTTCTGGCTGCGGCCACCGGTCTTGCAGTGGACGACGATCTCCTCGTTTTTGCCGACAGGGATTTCGCTGAGGCGCTGCTCGAGCTGGCCGACGGGGATCAGTGGAGCGCCGATGTTGACGATCTGGTACTCGTGCGGCTCGCGAACATCGAGGATGAAGGGCTTGCGGCCCTCGTCGATCTCGGTCTTGAGCTGCTCGACGGAGATCTGCGGAATGCCGTCGACTTCAGGCAGAGTAGCGACGGTGCCGTGTGAGGAGACCTCGAGCGGACCAACCTCGGTGGGCTTCTGGATGCCGCAGAACTGGTCGTAGTCGATCAGCTCCTTGATCTCGTGGGTTCCGCAGGCTGGGCAGCTAGGATTTTTGCGCAGCTTGAGGGTGCGGAAGTTCATTCCCAGCGCGTCAACCAGGAGCAGGCGGCCGATCAGCGGTTCGCCGATACCAAGGATGAGCTTGATGACCTCGGTGGCCTGAATGATTCCGACCAGACCGGGGAGGATACCGAGGACGCCGCCTTCGGCGCAGGATGGGACGAGGCCTGGGGGTGGGGGTTCGGGGTAGAGGCAGCGGTAGCAGGGGCCTTCCTCGGTGGCGAAGACGCTGGCCTGGCCCTCGAAGCGGAAGATCGAGCCGTAGGCGTTGGGCTTGCCGGTGAGGACGCAGGCGTCGTTGACGAGGTAGCGCGTCTGGAAGTTGTCGGTGCCGTCCGCGATGATGTCGTAGTCCTTGAATATCTCGAGGGCGTTGGCCGAGGTGAGCATCGTGTTGTGCTTCACGACGTTGGTGTTCTTGTTCAGCCCCTTGATCATCTGCTCGGCGGAATCGACCTTGAGCATTCCGACGGTGTTTTGAGAGTGGATGATCTGGCGCTGCAGATTCGATTCGTCGACGACGTCGAAGTCGATGAGGCCGAGGGTGCCGACGCCGGCGGCGGCGAGGTAGAGGGCGAGGGGGGCGCCGAGGCCTCCGGTGCCGACGCAGAGGACCCGGGCGGCCTTGAGCTTCTGCTGGCCTTCCATGCCGACCTCGGGGAGGATCAGGTGGCGCGAGTAGCGGGCGATCTCTTCGTTGGTCAGCTTCGGGAGTTCGATTGTGATTTCTTCGAGAGTAGCTGGCATTTTTTCCTTCTGGTGGGGGAGACCCCCTCCCCCGTCACTTTTTGCGCAAAGTCTTCAAAACATTTGAGTTAGGGTTGGACTTTAATTGGACTGCCAATTTGCAAAGTCTTCAAAACAAAGGACATCGCTCGGCGGCAATCTGTAAAGTATTCATTCCAAACAGTTTCGGTCGCAAACACGAAGGCCCGACGGCTCGCTTAGGCGGCATCGGGCTACACCTTAATTGTAGCAGCGGCGTCAAGCAGCCTCCCTTTTCCTCTATGAAGATGCGGCGGGTGGAGATGGGGATTCGTGCCTCCGTGGAAGAACAAATACAGGGATCCTTCGCCTAGCCACCCCACCGAGCAAAGAACGCTCGTTGGGGACTCGGTACGGCTCAGGGTGACGGCGATTATTGGCGGCCCGGGGATCTTCGCTCAGGATGACGACGTTAGAGACCACCATGAAATGTAGGGGTGAGCGGACGGACAGGTCGCCGAGTGTTCGTGTTTCTGAGTTTTGAGCTTGGGAGGAGCTGAGAGCTCCGGGCTGTTCTCGCTTCTAGCGACAACAACAGGCAGCGGGGGTACAACAGCCGCCAGCGATGGAGGGGATGATCGAGAGTTCGGCGGCATCATCAACGCCGGTGTGTTCCTTTTCAGGAAGATAACGGACGTCTTCGTCATTGACGTAGACGTTCACGAAGGAGCGTAGCTTGCCGTCGGAGGTGAAGAGATGCTGGCGCATAGCAGGGAACTGCTCGACCAGCTTCTCCAGACCTTCAGCGACAGTCACGCCCCCCACCGACACGGTCTGCTTCTTGTCCGTGTAGGTTCGAAGCGGGGTGGGGATATGGACTTTCATTGTCTTCTATTATGCCTATCTGCTTTGATTTCTGCCTGCCTATTCGATGTGGATGAGGGGGAGGCGGGTGCATCTTCACGGCCGAGGGGCGCGATATCGCTGCCCGAATCGAGCGCTTGCACAAGAAACGGGAGCACACTGTCCTAATGCGGAACCCTCTTCTCTACCTCAACCCTCTGTACTCCGCTTTCGCCTGCCGCAGAACAGGAATGTCAGAGTCGGCGTCCTTCCACAGCATAAGGAAATCCTCATAGGCCGCTTTGGCCCTGGGGATGTCACCCTGCAACACATAAGCGCGACCGAGGCCAAGATGGGCGAGGACACCGATGGGCTGGTTCAGGACGAGGCCGCGATGGTCGAGAATCTTCTGGAACTCGGCAGCAGCCTCGCTACCCCGGCGCGCGGCCAGATAGGCTTCCCCACGCACAAAGACTGGAAACATCGGCGTCCAATCCAAATCAATGGCTCTCGTCGCCCCAAGTTCATAAGGTGCGGCGGCCGCAAGACTCGCAATGGCGCCAGAGGCATCTCCCTTGTTGAGCGCAAGCCTTCCGCGGACGCTCGGCAGATAATTGAACTGCACAATGGTGTCTTCCGGAAAGTTCTTGTCCAGATCGTCGGCCAGCGCTTTCGCTCGCGCATCATCCCTGGTGTAGGCAAATGCGAGCGCCGCAAAATACTGCAGATCGCGGCCGCTCGAGAGCTTCAACGCCAGAGTGGCGCGTCTCTTCGCGTCGCCGGTGTTGCCGAACCAGGCTTCTCGCAGTGCGGAGGTGCCAGAGTAGAGGGCAGGCGCATCCTTCTCTCCGCTGCGTTGGGCGCTCTCGATCGCGCGGCGGCTGAGCTCGCGGGCGTCTTTAAGGTGCCCGGAGTAGGCGGCAGTATCGCCTTCCGCGCTCAACATTGTGTGACCCAACGTCGGCAAGGCCGCCAGCTTTGTAGCGTGTTGAGCCATCCCCGCCTCATCGTTTTGCGCGAAGGCAAGGCTATACATTTCGAAATCGATGTAGGGGGTATGTAATTTGCGTTCAAGAGCCTGCGCGTAAGTAGCCTTTGCCTCATCGAAGCGATTCAGAGCGGTGTACGCGCGAATGCGGAAAGCGTAGGCGAGGGCAAAGTCAGGACGCAGACGAACTCCCTCGGAGATCTCTTCGAGCGCTCTCTCATATTGTCCAACGACCGGCAGAATTGCTGCCCCCAGGTAGACGTGTGGCATCTCTGAGCGGGGATAATCCTGGATCCAAAGATCGCAGGCTTCTATGGCCTTCGGGATGTTGCCGGTAACTCCTTTATGGTAGGTGGCGGTAATCCAATACTTCTCAGCCTCACTGGCCCGGTCGCGCAGTTCATAGGCCTTCGTGCGGTACTCCACAGAGAGGCCGGGTTCAAGACTAGTGGTTGCCTGGACCCCCAGGTAGGCATACGCCACCGCAAAGTTCGGGTCCAGTTCGACGGCATGTTCATAAAACGGTGTCGCCGCCTCCGGCCCTTTTGTCCTGACAGTTTGCATGCCTAAGCTGTAGGCCTTCAGAGCCTCAAGCGACGGCGTTGTCGCCTCCTCCAAAGGGGTATCAAACTTCTGGATCGTGCTGAGAGACTCGCCCAGCTTATTCCTTATCTCGACAGACACCGTTCCAAGCGCGTTCAGCACATGGTTTTCGTCGCTCGCCTGTGCCTCCGTGCTCGCCAGCGTTTCTCCGCTTTGACAGTTAACTGCCTTGAGGGTCAGAAGATACTGAGTGCCAATCTTCGCAATCGAACCATCGAGCACCGCGGCACTCGTCGTTCGTTGGCAGACCTCCCGCGCAATTGCCGGTATCAGTCTTGTATCGGCCGGCTGGCCCATCAGAACGAGGGTCTGCTGGATCTTCTCGTCAGGGATAATGCTGAGGAAGGGTGACTGTTCCAATTGCACGGAGAGCCCCTGCCGCAGCGTGCCGTCAAATACCGGGTCCCCGGTAGCATTGGCGAACTCTGCAAGGACGATGGTGTCTTTGTCGGTCAACGCGTGTACTTTATGAGGGAAAAACATCCGGCTACCGATAGCCAGTCCGATTCCTATCATCAGTATCGCGGCGCCAGCGACCATCCACCATCGAGTGGCTTTCGCGCCCGTTTTCGAAGGCTCGGGATCGTCCTGCCGTGCATCGTCGCGCGGTTCCGGAGCTTCAGGAGCGGCCTCTATCCGGCGTACTTCAGGAACAAGGAACCGATATCCTCGCTTCGGAATCGTCTCAATGTATCGGGGATCGTCAGCGTTATCGTCTAACGCCTCCCTCAGCTTGCCAACCGCCACGCGGAGGCTGCCGTCAAAATCGACAAACGTATCGCCAGGCCAGAGGCGGCTTCGAAGTTCCTCTCGAGTGCTTAGTTCTCCGGGGTTTTCCAGAAGCACGACAAGGAGCCGATAGGGTTGCTCCTGCAGCCTGACGCGTCTCCCATTCTTCAGCAGCTCCCCCGAAGCGGGGTTCACCTCAAAAGGACCGAATTGATAGACAATTCCGGGCTGTGCCTGCACAACTGCCCCCAGAGTCATAGCGAAGTGACGAGGAGTTGAGTCTAGCACCGCCGTACCACCGTTAACAGGCCGTTCCTATTCGCCTGAAACACATCAGCTTAGCTGTTAACAAAGCCTTCACGACTAGTTGCTTTGACCTTAAGGGCCGCGCGGGTTCTGATGCCCCTGCAACCGGTTGATCGCCCTTTGGTTTCGCCGGTTATCTCACAGGAGGTACCACACAATGCGAACGCAGAAGGCCCAAATGAAGTACATCGTAGCTATGGCGCTGATGCTCAATCTTGGTGTCGCAACCGTTTACGCACAACGTTATCCCGTAAAGATGGCGTATTCGGGAACGTCCGGGGCCAGCGCGATCGATCTGCAGCAGCCCGGCGCGCAGACTGGGGAAGAGAATTTCGCCGGGAACGGTACCCTGGGACCGTTCACCTTTCTTCTTATAAGCGGCGAGACAACTTCTCCGCAGCAGCCACCAAGTACGTGCTCCGGCCCAGCTAACATTTATTTCACAAGGGTGGGCGGCGCCGGCGTGTTTCGCTTCCAGGATGGCAGTCTGTTGAAGGTCAATCTCACGCAGGGAAGCGATTGCGTAGATCTCGTGGCTCAACAGGGCCACTGTGTTCTGACTCTTCAAATCGCTGGCGGAACGGGCCGTTTCAAGGATGCGTCCGGCACCATCACGTTGACCGAGACGAACGTCCCGGTGTTGGCCGACACCTCAAACAACCCTGTCTTTTTTGCGAGTACGGGAGAATTTACCGGAACGGTCTCCGGAGTAGGCAGAGAGGCGGACCACCAAGAGGAGCGGCAATAGGGAGTTGTATTCCTTGGTCGTTGCGCTCGCTCTGGGTGTAGCGGCCAAGGGAACACCGGCAGGAGCAACCGGAGTAGAAGTGCTCGCAGGGTAAGTCATCAGCGCACTAGAAGTAGAGGTTGAGCGTGACGCCGAACTGGTTCAGTTGCTCGTTGGGGTGTTTGCCGGTCTCGTTCTGGTGTTGGTAGTAGGTGTCCAGCTGCACGTGTTTCTTGATAGGGAAGAGGCAGCCGGCTTCGATGGCAGTGTCGGCGACCTTTCCATATTCGCTTTCGTAGTAGCCCTCGACGCTGGCGTACGGCGTGGGGTGATAGCTGCCGAGTTTGATGGGTCCCTCCGCCCGAATTCGATTGCGATACTCCCAGGTGAAGCCGTGGCTCTTCCAGTTCAACTCGAACCGATTTCTGTCGCTGATGGCGAGCCTGCGAGTCGCCGGAGCTCGAAGGGTTGTGTCCGACTGAATTCTGTTGGTTGCTGCTCCGCCGTTGGCTTCCGGAAGGTAGCGGTATCCGATCGCCGACACGATGATGCGCTTCTTCGTTTCATCGAGGTCGTGCTTTGCTATGTCGGCGAGAATGCGTAAGGGGAGGGCGTTGAAGTCTACGCTTGGGCCGAATGAGGCCTGGACCGGCTCATTCGCCTCTCGCGTTTGAGACGCCTGGAACTGGAATCGCATTTCGTGGTGCACCTTGGAGTAGAGATCGATCTCGGGCAGGAACTCGCTGGTCTGCGCGAACGACGGTGAACTGGCGCAGAGGACGCCGAGAGCAATTGCGAGTTTTTGACATCCTGCTTTGTGCATTCTCGGCGGCCTGCGTTATGGCGTGGACTTCATGGGAATTTTGAAGGCCATAGAGACACCGAAGATCTCGTTGGTGTCCCAGCCTGTGGGGAGGTTCACGGATTGCGCCATGTAGTACGGCCGAATGGCGAACGAGGGCTTGATCGGCAATCGGATACCGACCTGAACGCGGTTCTGCGTGAAGACGCCGCCGGCGGAGAAGCTGTTGGTACCGGGGACGAAAAAAAGTTCGTCGTTGACGATTGCGACGGGGCGCCAAGTGGTGTGAAGCGGCAGGGTGTATTCGATCCCAGGGCGAAACCGCAGACGTGCGGAGGCCGGGCGATTGTCGGGATAGCGGCCTTCGATGAGCGTGCGGAAATTGGGCCGCAGAGATCCCTTGGGCTTGCTGAGGGTGATGTTGAGCAACAGACGGTTCTCGTACTCAACGTTGGGATTGCCGGGGAAACGCTGGTACCGATAGAAAGGCGTGACAGAGAGGAACGGCAAGAGACGAAAGCCGATTCCGGCCTGGACAAAATACTCGTAGAAGTTCGAGCCGTTTTCGTCGAGGCGTTCGTGAAACTCGACTTCGAGAGATTTGTTCGAGGAAAAGGGGGATGAGATTCCCTGGTCGAGCCAGAGGCCGAACTGCTTCTCGTCCTCGGGGTCCTCGGGCGGTTCAGGCTGTTGTGCCCTGGCGGCGAGAGTGAGCGCAAAACAGAGCACTCCCGTGGCGAATATGGCGAGGCGTCTGGCCGGGAGTGAATTCGCGATTCGCAGTTTGTGCCCCCGAGACGACTCAACGAGAGGTTGGTTGCTCGACTCCATCGGGAGCCTTGCTCGATCGTGAAGCCCTGCTCACGCCGGAGTGCGGCACGAGAAGGCTTGAGGGATTGGGTCATTCGTTCGATGGCGTGAGCTTTGTCAAGACCTCGTCGATGGACGTGCCAGCCACTATCAGCAAATGACAGATTGGTGATGGCGGGTACTGTCAGTTGAGGAAGTCGACCGGCAGTGGTATGAGAACGGCGATCAAATTGTGAACTACCGTCGCACTATGTGTGGGTGGAGGCGAAGGGGCATGGGCAGTTCGTGGAGAGAGTTTGACTCCGCGATAGTTGACGGCAGGCGTTATGCGTCGAGGGTGCCGACCTCGATGGAGCGGAGACGTTCGGAGTCGCCGATGATCTCCATGGACGCGATGCGGCCGTTGGCGATGGTGAACTCGAGGACGCGGAAGAGCCGGCCGCGCGGCGCCACGATGATGCCGACCGAGCCTTCGACCATGGCGGTGCGCGCGAGGCGAGCGCCGTGTGCCTCGCGGATAGCCTCCGTCGCCCAGGCTTCGGCGCCGTGAACCTCGGGGAGGCCACGAGGAGCGGAGGTGGCATCGGCGTGCACGGTGAATGATGGGTCGAGGAGATCGAGCAGTTTCATGGGGTCGCCGAGACGAAGCGCGGCGAGGAATTTTTCGACGAGCGAACGCTGTTGCACGAGTTCGCCTGGGGGCACCGCGGTGACTCCACGAACGCGGCGACGAGCGCGGCTGGCGAGTTGTCGGGCTGCCTCGGGAGTGCGTGCAGTGATGCGGGCGATCTCGTCGAAAGGAATGTCGAAGAGGTCGTGGAGTACGAAGGCGATGCGTTCGGCGGGGGCAAGACGATCGAGAACAACGAGAGTGGCGTAGCCGACCGATTCTGCGAGGATGGCCTCGGCCTCGAGGTCGGTGGCGGCGCGGGGTGTGTTCCCGGATTTTGGAGCAGAGGGTTCGAGCGGCTCCTCGTGCCGCGATTTGCGGGAGCGCAACATGTCGAGGCAGATGCGTGAGGTGACGGTGGTGAGCCAGCCGCCGAGGTTCTCGACGTTCTCTGTGTTGGAGCGACTGAGGCGAAGCCAGCATTCCTGCACGGCGTCATCGGCCTCGTTGAGCGAGCCGAGCATGCGGAAGGCGACGGCCCGCAGATGGCTGCGGTTGCTCTCGAATTGTTCTGCCAGCCAATCGCGCTCAGTCATGGTCACATTCCTTTATTTCATCCCTCATGGTGATGACGGGCGCGGAGGGCTCGATGTGACAGCGGGCGTGGCTGCAGCGATCTCAAGCTACCGATGGGAGCGTGGCGGCAGTGAGGCGCAGAGTGCGCGCTTCGAGCTCGAGCAGGAAGGACTTTGTGTGCAGGCCACCGGCGAAGCCTGTGAGCTTGCCGGTAGAGCCGACAACGCGATGGCAGGGGACGACGATGGAGAGTGGGTTGCGTCCATTGGCTGCGCCGACGGCGCGCGTTGCGTTGGGGTTGCCAAGTTGTCGCGCGAGCTGACCGTAGCTGCGCGTTTCGCCATAGGGGATGGCGAGGAGGGCGTCCCATACGGCGCGCTGGAAGGTCGTGCCTTGCGGGTCGAGTGAGAGATCGAAGTGCTGGCGTTTGCCGGCGAAGTATTCGGCGAGCTGTGCTTCGGTTTTGGTGAGGATGGGATTGTGCGCGTCCTCGGTGGGTTCAGCAAAGCGGACGCGGCGAGGGCTGTCGTTGGGCCAGAGGATGGCGACGAGACCACGATCGTTAGCGACGAGCTTGAGGCGGCCGACGGGTGAGTCGATGGATTTGGAGTAAAGGCTCATGATTTATTTTTTTCGCGAGATGCTGTGTCTAGCGAGCGGTGTCGTCGAGCCATTTGAGGATGGCGGTTTGAAGGGCGATGCGGTGATCGCTGAAGGCGTGGTCGGTGTCGAAGTGGATGGAGGTGACAGGCGAGCCGGCTTGCTTGAGCGCGGCGACGAGAGCTTCATTGGAGGCGCGGAGGCCGTCGTTGGCGGTGATGTCGAGCACGGGGCGCGGCGTGACCCGGGAGGCGAAGGTTGTGAAGCTCCATGTAGAGGCGTGGGCGCGGGCTTCCTGCAAGAGGATGGAGAGTGAGGTGCCAGCGAGCGGAGCGAAGTCGGCGGGGTCTGGTTGTGCGAAATAGTCGTGGAAGTCGCGGGAGGGACTGCCTTCGGTGATGACGACGCCGGCTTTGAGCTCAGGATGCTGGGCGAGCGCGGCGACGGTAAGGAAGCCGCCCATGCTGTGGCCGATGACTACGAGGTGATGGGTGTCGATGCGGAACTTTGTCACGTTGGCGGGCTGCGTGACGTAGGCGAGCATAGCGGAGACGTCTTCCATGCAATGGGAGAAGCTGAAGGCGCCTTGCGATCCCCATGCTCCGCGGTAGTGCATGGCGAGGACGTTCCAGCCGTCGCGGCGGAGGGACTGGGCGAGGTCGATGTTCTGCTCGTAGCCGGGAAAGCCGTGGAGCAGGATGACGGTGGGGTGCGGCTGCGTTCCGGAGGCGAGAAGAAAAAGGCCCATGATGCTGCTGCCGTGCGAGTCCATGACGGTTTCGAGGTTCTGGGTGGGCGCGGAGGAGTTCGGCTCGGGGTCGTTGGTGATGGCGTTGGGCTGTTGCGCTGGCGCCGAGCAAGACAGGAGCGAGGTGCAGGCGAGGAGCAGAGAGAGTGTGGCGAGTTTGAGAGTGGGCATCAGCAGCAAGTATCGGGCAGAGCTCGGCTGACGACAATCCGCTTCGTGCGGGTTATTTCGCGCGAGGATGTGTTGGGATTTGAAGTGTTTGCCGTCGGATAGGAAAAATGGTCAGTGGTTGAAACTGGGCTGCCAATCCTGACAGTTCGCCTCTCAGTTCAACCGAAGTAGTGTCGGAGGTTGGGCGACATACCGGTTGAGAAAGGACAGTCCTATGGCGAAATCAGTGGCGAAGAATGCGAAGAAGCCGAACATCCTCTTCATCATGGCGGACGACATTGGGTGGTTTAACCCCAGTTGCTATCACCAGGGTGTCATGGGGTATCAGACGCCGAACATCGATCGCATTGCGAAAGAAGGAGTGAGGTTCACCGATTTCTATGGGCAGCAGAGCTGCACTGCGGGACGAGCCGCGTTTATTACGGGGCAGTCGCCGATACGCACAGGCTTGACGAAGGTTGGCATGCCCGGAGCGACGCTCGGTCTCAGCTTCGAGGATCCTTCGGTCGGCAACTTCATGAAGGGCTTCGGGTATGCGACGGGTCAGTTCGGCAAGAATCATCTCGGCGACCGCAATGAGCATTTGCCCACCGTGCATGGATTCGATGAGTTCTTCGGAAATCTCTATCACCTGAATGCGGAGGAAGAGCCCTACTATCCGAACTATCCGAAGGACCCGAAGTTCCGGGAACAGTTTGGCCCGCGTGGCGTGCTGAAGTGCAAGGCCACGAACAAGGACGACACCACGGTCGATCCGCACTTCGGCAAGGTGGGCAAGCAGACCATCGAAAACACCGGCCCACTCCCGAAGGAGCGCATGGAGACAGTGGATGAGGAGTTCCTCGCGTCAGCGCTCGATTTCATCGACAGGAAGTCGAAGGAAGATGCGCCGTGGTTCTGCTACTTCAACCCGACACGCATGCACGTGTGGACGCACCTGAAGCCATCGTCGGTTGGCAAGACCGGGTTGGGGCTCTATCCGGACGGCATGGTGGAGCTGGATGGCTATGTCGGCCAGTTGCTCAAGAAGCTGGACAACCTGAAGATCGCCGACAACACCATCGTCGTCTTTACGACGGATAACGGCGCTGAGGTGATGTCCTGGCCGGATGGCGGAACGACGCCCTTCCGCGGCGAGAAGGACACGAACTGGGAGGGCGGATGGCGCGTTCCCTGCGTGATGCGCTGGCCCGGCGTGATCCAGCCCGGACAGGTCAGCAACGAGATAGGCTCGCTGCAGGACTTCATCCCGACCTTCGCCGCTGCGAACGGTGAGCCGGACCTGGTCGAGAAGGTGAAGAAGGGCTACGAGATCACCGGCAAGACCTACAAGGTTCATCTCGACGGCGTTAACCTGATGCCGTTTCTGTCCGGTAAGGAGAAGAAGTCGCCGCGCCAGGGCTTTATCTACTGGAGCGACGACGGTGACTGCATGGCGGTACGTGTCGGTCGCTTCAAGGCGGTATTTGCGGAGCAGCGAGCCACGGGATTGGACGTCTGGCGAGAACCGCTGGTCCCGTTGCGCGTTCCGAAGTTTTTCGATCTAAGAGCAGACCCCTTCGAACGCGGCGAGGAAGGCATGGGCTTCGATGAGTGGATGATGCAGAACAAGTTCCCATCATCTACCTGGTACAACCCCTTCTAGCGAAGTGGCTCTCGAGCTTCAAGGAGTTTCCGCCACGCGCCAGAGCGGCAAGCTTCAGCATCGATCAGATCGTGGAGAAGATGGTGCCGAAGGATTGAGCGCGGACGAGCGAGCCTTAGCTATTCGGCGACGATGGGCTGGGGCTCGAAGCGCTTGTCCTCTTCGGTGGTGCCGGAGAGCAGGAAGCGAGTTGGTGAGCGCGGCCTTGCCTTTGGGCGACGGCAGTGATGACGTAGGCGCAGCCGAACCAGTGGGCTTCGGCGAAGTCGGTGTGCGACCACTGGGCGGGGTGGTCTGGGTGGGAGTGGTAGAAGCCGACGATGTCGAGGCCGCTGTTGCGGGCCTGGCGCTGCGCGGCGATGAGTTCCTCGGGCGCGATGTGGTAGCGGTTGTGCGCGGAGTCGGTGCGGGTGTTGCCGGCGCGGAGGAGCGAGGTGACGCGGATGGCGTCGGCGTCGGCGCGGCCGAGGAGGATGCCGCAGCACTCGTTGGGATAGGTGTTCTTCGCCGTGGGCGCGGAGGTCGTCGTAGAGGGCGCGGGAGAGGATGAGGGGCATAGTCGGTTAGGTTGCAGGTCGAGGTGTAGGTATCGAAGTAAGGTTCGAGGTCGCTTCGGCTTCGGCTCAGGATGAGCGTGAGTACGGGGCTCGAACCTAGAATCTGGCACGTAGACGGCTTGCTCTTCGTGATCCTCAGACCAGAAGCGGTCGGAGAGGTATTTGTCGGCGGAGTCGGGGAGGATGGTGACGATGACGGCTTCGCGGTTGGCGCGGGCTTCCTCTTCGGCGATGTCGCGGGCGGCGGCGACGGCGGCACCGGCGGAGACGCCGAGCAGCAGGCCCTGCGTGCGGCCGAGACGCTTGCACATGGCGTAGGCGCGCTCGGTGGGCATGTCGATGTTGCGGTCGGCGAGCGTGGGGTCGTAGATGGGCGGGACGATCGCTGTGGCCATGTGCTTGAGGCCTTCGAGGCCGTTGAAGGGCGAGTCGGGCTGCATGGAGATGCATTGGATGCGCGGGTTGAGCTCGCGCAGGCGGCGCGTGGTGCCCATGAAGGTGCCGGAGGTGCCGAGGCCGGCGACGAAGTGCGTGATCTGCCCATCGGTCTGCTGCCAGATTTCGTTGGCGGTGGAGTGGTAGTGGGCGAGCCAGTTGTTGTCGTTGCCGTACTGGTCGGCGTAGAAGTAGCGGTCGGGCTCGTCAGCGATGAGCTTGCGGGCCATGCGGATGGCGCCGTCGGAGCCGTCGGCTGGGTCGGTCCAGATAACGTTGGCGCCGTAGGCGGCGAGGATGTTTTTGCGCTCGGGCGAGACGTTGGAGGGCACGCAGAGGGTGACGGGGAAGCCCATGGCCGCGCCGAGCATGGCGTAGGCGATGCCGGTGTTGCCGGAGGTGGCGTCGAGCAGAGCTTTGTCAGAAGAGCCGGGGGTGAGCTGGCCCCGGCGGATGGCGTCGGAGACGATGGCGGAGGCTGCGCGGTCTTTGACGCTGCCGCCGGGGTTGGTCCACTCGGCCTTGCCGAGGATTTGAATGCCCGGGAGTGCGCGATGAGGCCTTCGAGACGCAGCAGAGGCGTGTTGCCGATGCGGTCGAAGAGGGTGAGGCCGAGCGGTTTGGCGGGTGCGGCGATCATTATCTCGTTTGCTCCGCAGCGTGGCACTTGTCACGCTCTCATCGGGCGGTTTGAACCGGCCGCGCCGATGTGCGAGTCTATGTTGAGTTTACTGCGGGCGAGGCTGTTTCGAAGTGTGCGCTCGCGAACAGGGTTGCGATGCCTAAGGTAGCGAAGCAGAAGACGTTTGATGATGTTCTGTCGATTCTCGGCAGTGAGAAGTTTGATGTTGCACCGGCGGCGGACGGTGCAAGCCGCGCGGCTGGAGCACGGCGGGTGTCGAAGTATGGATGCGCGGCGGAGATTGCGCCCGGGCCAGGCAAGGGCGCGCCGGTGCGGGTCATCAGTAAGCCGGGCTGGGTGTTGGGCGGCGAGATCTCGCGGCTGGTGGACCGCGGGTATCAGAAGTTTTTAAAGACGAGCAAGCTGGAGATTCCGGCGACGGCGGAGCACCTGCGGGCGATTCACAAGTTCAGCGATGAGCTGAAGGAGTCGATGGGTGGGCTGGTGCTATACAACGAGTCGCTGGGCACAGTGAGCGATACGTATGTGTACGACCGGCTGAAGGGGCGGGAAGCGTAAGGGAACAGCTAACAGGACGGTGGAGAGTAGACGGAGAAGAGACGTTGCGGCGTCATCTGCGTCGGATTTTGCGAACGACATACCAGATCGAGGCGATCAGCAATACTCCGTAGATTATTGTCTGGGGTCCACCAATCGTATTGGCCGGGAAGGTCATGTAAGAGTCTCGGACTTGATCTACAGTCTGGTTGTCTATTGTCTTGCTTTATTCGTTCGCTGCCACTCGCGATAGGCTTCGCTTTTGCCGATGTGGCGGGATTTGGCGACTTGCTTGAGGGCGTCTTTTTCGGTGAGGCCTGAGCGGATGAGGATGGTGACCTCGTCGGCAAGGGATTGCGTGTTCGCGGCTGACTGATCGGTGGTGATCAGGGTGCCGTCGAGCAGGAGGACGATTTCGCCGCGGATCACGGGGCGCTGTTGGAGCGTTGCGAGGACTTCGGAGACGGGGCCGCGGAGGAACTCTTCGTGGAGCTTGGTGAGTTCGCGCGCGAGGACGATGCGGTGCGTGGGGCCGAAGTGTGGAGGCGATGTCTTCGAGGGCTTCGAGGATGCGGTGCGGGGTTTCGTAGAGGATGTGGGTAGTGGAGGGTCGTCGGACTGCTTAGCGACGGAGAGCTCAGCTCGCAGTTGTTCCAGAACAGAGCGGCGCTGGCCGGACTTTGAGGGAAGGAAGCCGTGGAAGGTGAAGCGCTCGGTGGAGAGGCCGCCGGCGACGAGCGCGGTGAGGGCGCGTTGGCCCCGGGGATGGGATAGACGGTGATGCCCGCGGCGATGGCCTCGGCGGCGAGTTCGGCGCCGGGGTCGGCGATGCCAGGCGTGCCGGCGTCGGAGACGACGGCGATGCGTGCGCCAGCCTTGAGTGCGTCGAGGAGTTCTTCGGCGCGGGCGGTTTCGTTGTGCAGGTGATAGCTGACGGTGGGTGTGGAGATGCCGAAGTGGTTCAGGAGCTTCGCGGTCTGGCGGGTGTCCTCGCAGGCGATGCGGTCGGCGGAGCGGAGGACGCGCAGCGCGCGGAGGGTGATGTCTTCGAGGTTGCCGATGGGTGTGGCGACGAGGTAGAGGCCGGGTGCGAGTGGGGCGTCGTGCGTAGTCGCGGCGTCGGTCATCGGATGTCAGCGTACCTCAGAGGCATGCCCCAGGGGCTAAAGTCCCTGGGGCAAAGATGGGCTAAGAGACCCGAGCCTAAAGGCTCGGGGTACCTAGAAGCGTGAACCCTGGAGCACCTGCGGGGCGCGAAGCAATACCAGGCGCGAAGCGACGCTGGCGGAGATCGGTTGTCATCGCGTCACGGTTCGATGCGTTCGGGTTGCGGCGGGCGCGCGAGGCGAGTGAGCTGGACGCCGCGCGAGAGGCTCTGCGGTGTGAGGATGCCGAGCACGGCACCGTTTTCTACGACGGGAAGGATGCCGCTGGCGCCGAAGGAGGGCGCGTGGCGGAGTGCGTCGACGAGTTTCTCGGAGGGCTCGGCGAAGGAGAGCGTGCGGTTCATGGCGGCCTGAAGGTAGCCGTCGCCGTCGATCTGGAGACGCGTGGCGAGGGTGTCGCGGGAGATGGAGCCGACGAGGCGGTCGCCACGGACGACGGGGAAGACGTCATGGAGGCTGTGCGCGGTTTGCACGAGCGCGCCGCGGAGGGTGTCGGAGCTGGAGAGCAGCGTGTACTCGGTGAGCATGACGTCGGAGACGAGGATGGTGCCGGTCTCGACGGTGTCGAGTGAGGGGCCCATGCGGAGCTGGCTCCAGAGAAGCATGAGGCCGCCGAAGAAGATGAACCAGACGTTGGCGAGAACGAAGCCCGCGAGCATGAGGATGATGGCGAGCCCGATGTTGAGACCGATGCCCGTATTGATGGCGCGGAGCATAGGTGCTGGGGCGGATTGACGCGTGCGGAGGATGCGGCGCGTAGGCATCGCGGCGGCGGGCAGAAGATTGACAGCGCCGACGAGGAACTGAATCCAGACGGTGCTGCGCAGTATGTGATGGAAGGTAATCCAGGGCTGCGCGAAGAGCGAGACTTTGGGTTCGAGGCCGTAGGAGAAGCCCATAAGCAGAAGGCCCATGCCGAAGTTAGCGATGGGTGCGGCGGCGGTGACCAGGCGCATGGAGGTGCGCGGAACACCGTGGTCGCGCGGGGCGAAGGCCATGACTCCGCCGACGGGAAGGAGAAGCACAGCGCGCAGGCGAAGGCCGGTGTAGAGCGCGGCAATGGCGCGGGCGACTTCGCGCACGAGGACGGCGAAGCAGAGCGCGAGCCAGAGCCCGACGCCGCGGCCCACGTTGTTCATGAAGACGGCAGAGTAAGCGACGGAGGCGGCGAGCAGGAGCAGAAACGAGATGTGCACGCGGATTTCAACGCCGAAGAATCTGCCGAAGGGTATTGAGGAGCGGAGCATTGATGTCGATTGTAGAAGAACAAGGATTAGGGTTAGGAAGATGCGGGTGATTGCGGGGGAGTTTCGATCGAGGCGGCTGGCGACGGCGCGGGGCATGGTGACACGGCCGACGAGCGACAAGCTGCGCGAGACGCTGTTCAACGTGCTGGGCACGAGCGTTGTTGGCGCGAAGTTTGTGGACCTGTATGCGGGTTCAGGTGCGGTGGGGATTGAGGCGATCAGCCGCGGCGCGGAGTTTGTGTGGTTCGCCGAGAAAGCGCCGCCGGCGGTGGCGGCGATTCGGGCGAATCTGCGCGCGTTGAAGGTTGCGGGTGGGTATGCCCTTGAGGATCGTAGTGTGGCGAAGCTGCTGGAGGCGTTGGCGAAGAGTGCGCGCGCAAATGTGAATGCGGTGTTTCTAGATCCTCCGTACGAGGCTGTCGAGGAGTACAAACGCACGATGGAGTTCTTAGGCGCGCATGGGGCGGAGGTGCTGGCGGAGGATGCTGTGGTGATCGCGGAGCATGCCCGGAAGCTAGCGTTGGCCGAGGGCTACGGCGAGTTGAAGAGAGTGCGCGTGCTGGAGCAGGGCGATGCGGCGCTGAGTTTTTATAAGCGGCACTCGATCACGGATTGAAGGCGCCACCGGTGTGGGCGCCGGTGTTGAGGTCGACAGTGAAGGGAAGTTCGCGATCGGTGCGCATGTCCCAGCCGAGGCCGTGGAGCTGGCCGTCGCGGATGTCGCCGAGGGTGAGGCCTTCCCAGGTGAGGCGTGCGGTCTCCCAAAACAGGCCGGTGGCACCGATGGCGGCGATGTCGTGGAAGCCGGCGAGGAGGAGCAGGCCGGCGTCGGGTGCGGGAAGGACTTGCGTGACCGGGCGGAGCGGAAGGTGGAGTGGGCGATCGGGCGCGAGGGTGTCGGCGAGATAGGCGTAACCGCCAGCGACGGCGAGGATGTCGTCGGGACGCGGGCAGGACCAGACGCCGGTAAGCGCGGACGGTGCCCGGAAGCCGAGGGCGCAGGTCGCAAGGAAGCTGCCGCCGCTGGCGGGTTTGACCTGCAGGAGCAGAGCGCCGCGGGCGAGTGCGTCCTCTTCGCCGGCGACCCGCTGCGGCCAGGTGACTTGGCGCGCGGGCGCGATGAGCGGCGGGGCGGAGAGGATCTCGGCGGACCAGGTTGAGAGGAAGGTGAGGTTAGGAGTCGAACGTGGCATCGGCGTCAGCGCAGGTGCTCCCAGCCGCCGGGCTCGAGCAGCGTGCGCGTGCCGTCGGGGGTGATGAGGGTCATCAGCGGCCGGTTGCGGCCGGCGCGGCGGATTTCGCCGATGCAGGTTAGCGGAACGCCGGCGATGGCACGCGGGACCGAGGCCGAAGGCGGCGCGGTGAAGAGAAGCTCGTAGTCTTCGCCGCCGTGCAGCGCGGAGTGCAGCGCGGCTTCGGCGGTTTGTGTGCGGGTGAGGGGGTGGAGCGGAAGGCGAGTGGTTTCGATCTCGGCGGCGACGTTGGAGGCGACGCACAGGTGCGCGAGGTCCGTGGAGAGACCGTCGGAGAGGTCGATGCAGGCGGTGGCGAGGCGGCGGCGAAGGATGGATTGTCCGGCGGCGAGGCGCGGCTGTGGGAAAAGGTGCGGATGGTCGCCGTTGTGGGTCGGCGGTTTCGTGGGTTTAGTGGACTCGCGCTTCGGAGGCGCGGTGGAGAGCGTGGCGAACTCGGCGGCGGAGCCACCGAGGGCTCCCGTGACGAAGATGCGGTCGCCGGGCTGGGCGCCGGCGCGACGGAGGGCGCGGCCGGTGGGCGTGGCACCGAGAAGGACGATGTCGATAGTGATGTGGGAGCAGGCGGCCTCGGCAGTGTCGCCGCCCGCGAGCGGGGTCTTGGTGGCCGCGGCCAGGGCGAGGAGGCCGTCGAGGAAGCCTTCCACCCAAGTGGCCTCGGTGGCGACGGCGCGGGGGATGGCGAGCGAGAGAAAAGCCGCCAACGGGCGGGCGCCCATGGCCGCGAGGTCCGAGAGTCCGCGGGCGAGGGTACGGTGGCCGACGGCGGCGGGAGGGTGCCAGTCGCGGCGGAAGTGACGGCCTTCGAGCGACATATCGGTGGTAACGACGATCTCGTGACCGCGGGGCGGGGCAAGGATGGCGCAGTCGTCGCCGATGCCCAGGCGGAGGGCGCCGGAGCCGCGGCCAGCGATGGCGGCTCGCTGGCGAATGCGCTCGATCCAGGCAAGCTCCCCCTTGGGTGCCCCGGGTAAGGGCTGCGAGGAGGCGATAGGGGAGACGGGCTGGGAGGGCATTGAGCGTCTGTCTGGAGTCTCTTGGGTGTGGCTGGAGTCTATCGAGGGTCTAAGGATACGACGGCGGGCTGTGCGGTTCGGTGCGCGAGCGGTGCAAAACCCGGGACGCTGTAAGTGGAGCAAAAGTCGTAGCTAAATGCCATTTTGAATTGTCCATTCGCGTTGCGCTCTGGGACACGACCATTTACCATGTATGTACGCGGACCGCAGTGCGGCTCTCGGCCGGCTGCTCCGTTCTCCTGCCTTGTGCCGCGCAACTGGCCCGAGGTAAACCAAGACCCTGAGGCTGCGCGCCCGAGTTGAGTGTGCGCGCTCATGGCAGTTCGGAGCGGCCCTCACGTTGCGCAAGCGTTATATCGTCTACGTTACCCAGGGAGAGGACGGCACGGCAGATCGTGTCTCTATCCCCATGCGGTATGTCTATGTCTTCATCGCAGCAGCGGTGGCGGGCATGTTTACCTTTGCCGGCATGGCTGGTTCGTACACCCGCATGCTGGTGAAGGCGGAGTCCGTGAACCAGTTGCGCGATGAGCTGGCGACCAGCCGGAAGGACTACGCACACCTCGAGAAGGACAACCACGAGAAGGCTGTGCAGGTAGCGAGCCTGGGCTCGCTGGCGGGCGAGATCTCGGCGATCTATGGATTGACAGCGGGCAGGTTGACACTGGCGCACGCACATCATCTGCGAGTGAAGACCTCAGCCGCGCAGGAGGCGGCGAGCGCTCCTCTGAAGACCGATGAGTTGAGTGATGAGAGCTATCACCAGTCCCTGGATACCTACCTGGCACTGGAGAAGACGGCCGATACCGGCCTGACGGTGGGCAGTTTGCGTCTCGATCCGTCGCTGGGCGAGCGCGCGGCGTTGAGCGGCTTTGGCGGGATGGAAGCGGCCGGAATCAATATGCCGGACATGTGGCCGATTCTTGGACCGATTACAAGCGGATTCGGCGAGCGCGAGGACCCGATCATCGGCGGCGGCGAGGGCGAGTTCCACAAGGGTGTGGATATTGGGTCACCCGATGGAACGCCGGTGCACGCTCCCGCGGATGGACGCGTTGTGAAGGCGGGCCCGGGAACGGGCTATGGCCGCGAGATCGAGATCGATCATGGTAACGGCATTGTCACGGTGTACGGACATCTTTCGGGCTACAACGTGACCGTCGGCGAGCAGGTGGTGAAGGGCCAGGTGATCGGTTACGTTGGCCACTCGGGACGCACGACCGGATCGCATCTGCACTACGAGGTGCAGGTACACGGTACGGCCGTAAATCCGCATCGTTATCTGCGCACGACGATGGCGCAGCTTGGCGGCGCGGCGACGGCAGGCTAACGCTGAGTTGAATGGTGGGAAATCGAAGGGCACGGCCTGGTCGCCGTGCCCTTCGTGTTTCTGCCAGTGAGGACTAGCGCTCGATGAAGGCTGTGAGCTTGTCGAGGACGCCGTTCCAGCCGTGGTTGTGGCCATTGGCGGACTCAACCGTGGCGAAGCCTTCGTGTACCAGTTCAAGCCGTGTGCCACCGTTCTCCTCGTGGAGGCGGAGGGTGACGATGCTCTGCTCGCCGGGAGCCCAGCTCGGATTCCAGGTGTAACGGACAAGTTCAGGAGGACGGACTTCGAGGTACTCGCCGTGGACAGTGCTGGTGACCTCTTGCGGGGCCTCCCCGTTGCGGGGCGGTGGCGTGCCGCGCATGACGAGGCGATAACGGCCGCCGACGCGCGGGTCGGACTCGGCTTCAAGGCAGACGAAGTTTGCCGGCCCCTTCCATTGCGCCATCTGTTCGGCTTGGGTCCATGCGGCGAAGACGCGCTCGCGCGGGGCGCGCAGGAAGCGGGTAACGTGGACATGCAGATTCGTCGGTGGGGCGGTCATGGAGGTTCCGGTGGGTGTGGCGGCGGCTGTGCTCATTACTTTTCTCCTTGGTTGGATGGCGGTTCTGCGAGGAAATTCTCCAGGTTGTCGAGGCTTTGATTCCAGAAGCGGGAGTAGAAGGCAATCCACTCTTCCGCGGCTTTGAGCGATTGGGCCTGCAGGCGAACGATGTGAAAGCTTCCGCGACGCTCGCGTGCGACGAGCTCCGCCGATTCGAGCACCTTGAGGTGCTTGGAGACGGCGGCGAGGGTCATCCGGTGCGGCTGCGCGATCTCGGTAACGGTGCGCTCACCCTTGGTTAGACCGTAGAGGATGGCGCGCCGCGTGGGGTCGGCGAGGGCGTGGAAGACAGAGTCGAGGCGAGCTGCGGATGATTCAACCATTCGGTTGAATAGTAGATCTGGGATGAGATGCTGTCAACCGTTCGGTTGAATGTTTTTTGCTTGACACTATCGCAAATTGCGATATGCTAATTGCAATCCGTAATGAGTTCTCATTGCGGATGTGAGTTTGGGCCCGGTTGGATTCTGGAAGCTATGAAGCTCTGCGACAAGATTCGGTACCTGCGCGAGGTGGAAGGGCAGCTTCGCGGGCTGGAGCGTGCGATGACGCAGGGTGAGCTGGTGCGCGCGGTGCGCGAGGAGATGGGAGTGGCCGACGGAACGCTGAGCCAGAGTTATCTCTCGCAGATCGAGAGCGGAACGCGGCCGCATCTGACGAACACGACGCGGCTGCTGCTGGCGCGGTTCTTCAAGGTGCATCCGGGGTATCTGGTCGACGATCCGGAGGGCTACCAAGATGAACTGGTGAGTGAGCTGCGTCACCATGCGACGCTCGACGAGAAGCTGGATCTCTGGCTGATCGGCGGAGCGGAGCGATTCCGGCGCGATCCGGACTTGAGGCGCGCACTGTTGGCGATTGCGCGGTATGAGAATTCCCGGCGTTGTCTGCTGCTGCTC
The DNA here is from genome assembly GCA_963713395.1 of uncultured Acidobacteriaceae bacterium. Taxonomy (GTDB): domain Bacteria; phylum Acidobacteriota; class Terriglobia; order Terriglobales; family Acidobacteriaceae; genus Granulicella. The sequence goes on from CAVQLS010000006.1 coordinate 290,420, forward strand.
GAGAGCATCCTGGAGACGCCGTCATTGAGCGAGCGGCTGCTGGAGCTGCTGCGGCCCGAGGAGGGTTCGCCGTCGGTACCGCAGCGGACGCCGATGTTAGTTGCGGCAGAGAGTTCGACGCGCGTGGTGCGCAAGAATGGCACGCGCGGAAATGGTTCGAAAGGCAATGGTTCGCGCAGTTCAAAGGAAAGACGTGGAGGGTCGAAGCGATGATCACCTTCGATTGGGAGACCATCTATCTGACGTGTTTTAGCGTAGGCCTGGTGCTGAGCCTGCTGGCGTTCTTCAGCGGCTTCGGGCATCTGCACTTCGGGCACTTTCGGATGCACGTTGGGCAGCATCACGGCGGTGTGCATCACGGTGCGAGGGGTTCCTCACAGATGTCGCCGCTGAACGGCTTCACGATTGTGGCGTTTCTGTGCTGGTTCGGAGGCACGGGATATCTGCTGCATCATGGCAGCCTGTTCTCGAATGCGCTGGTACTGCTGTTCTCTGCGCTGAGCGGGCTTGCCGGTGCATCGGTCGTGTTCTGGTTTTTCAGCCGCGTGCTGATGGCGAAGGAGAAGACGCTGGAGGCTGCGGACACGGACATTGTCGGCGTCGTCGGCAAGCTGAGCGGAGGAATTCCCAGCGGCGGCGTGGGCGAGATGCTGTATTCGCAGAACGGCGCACGGTGGTCGGCTGCAGTGCGTGCGGAAGATGGAGCCCCGATTGAGCGCGGTGCAGAGGTGATTGTGATGCGGCGCGCGAAGGGCGTTGCGTACGTGCGGCGGTGGGATGAGTTTGCACATGGGCTGCTCGAGGGGGAGCCGGGTTTGAGCAGCCGGGAGGGAAGCGAATGACCAGCGTCTATGGGTTGTGGCTGCCTCTTGTGCTAATCGTCGTGTCGATTCCGCTGGTGATGGGCGTGGTGCCGCCGAATTGGATTTACGGGCTTCGCACGACGAAGACGATGTCGAATCCGCAGATTTGGTATGAGGCGAATCGGCATGCCGGCGCGAATCTGATCGCCGCCGGGATATGGACGATGGTGTTGTGCGGCGCAATTGTGGGGCGTTTCGGAGCGAAGGCAAATGCCTTTCTTCCGCTTGTTCTGCTGCTGATGGTGCTAGGAAGTGCGGCGGTGTCCTTGTTGCAACTGAGGAAGATGTGACGGCGAGCTATTCGCCAGAGGTTTAAGAAAGGGACGGTATGACGAACAACGAAATCGTAATGATTGGATTGATGGTGCTTGTGGTACTTGTGCTGATGAGCACGCTGGCCCGCATGTATCGCAAGGCCGGGCCGAACGAGGCGATTATTCGCTATGGCCTGGGCGGACCGAAGGTAATCATCGGGCATGGCGCGCTGGTGTATCCGATGGTGCAGCATTCGCGCTCGCTCTCGCTGGAGCTGATGAGCTTCGATGTGGCGCCGCAGCAGGACCTGTACACGATGCAGGGCGTGGCGGTGACGGTGGAGGCGGTGGCGCAGATCAAGGTGCGATCCGACCAGGAGAGCATCATGACCGCGGCCGAGCAGTTTCTGAACAAGACGCCGCAGGAGCGCGAAGGCTTGATTCGCCTGGTGATGGAAGGCCACCTGCGCGGCATCATCGGCCAACTCACAGTCGAGCAGATTGTGAAGGAGCCCGAGATGGTGGGCGAGCGCATGCGCGCGACGTGCGCCGAGGACATGAGCAAGATGGGCCTCATCGTGGTGAGCTTCACCATCAAGGAAGTCCGCGACAAGAACGAGTACATCACCAACATGGGCCGGCCGGACGTTGCGCGCATCAAGCGCGACGCGGAGATTGCGGCGGTCGAGGCCGAGCGCGATACGGCGATCCGGCGGGCGATAGCTTTGCGTGAAGCTGCTGTTGCGAAGGCGACGGCGGACCAGGAACGCGTGCTCGCGGAGACGATGTCACTGGCGAAGCAGGCCGAGGCGCAGCGCGATCTCGATGTGCAGAAGGCGCAGTTTACCGAGACCGCGAAGCGTCAGCAGGCGACAGCGGACAAGTCCTATGAGCTGCAGACGAACGTGATGCAGCAGAAGGTCATTGCCGAGCAGGTGAAGGTGCAGCAGATCGAGAAAGAGGCGCAGGTGAAGGTGCAGGAGGCCGAGATCCAGCGCAACGAGAAAGAGCTGATCGCCACGGTGCTGAAGAAGTCGGAGATTGAGAAGCAGCGCATCGAGAACATGGCGAACGCCGAGAAGTCGCGGCTGGTGGCCGAGGCCGAAGGCAGGGCGACGGCGATTCGCGCACAGGGCGAGGCGGAGGCTTCGATCATCTTCCAGAAGGGCGATGCCGAGGCGAAGGCGATGAATGTGAAAGCAGCCGCGTACCAGGAGTGGTCGCAGGCCGCGGTCGTCGACAAGCTGATTACGAACCTCGCGGATGTTGTGCGCGCGATGAGCGAGCCGCTGGCGAACGTGGACAAGATCACAATCGTGTCCACGGGTGACGGGAAGACGACGGGCGCGCACAAGCTGACGGGCGAGATGACGGAGATTGCCGCGCAGGTGCCGGCGCTGTTTGAGGCGCTGAGCGGCATGAACCTGAAGGAGCTGATGTCGAACGTGAAGAGCATGACACAGCGGCCGAATGGAGTGTCATCGAATGGATCTTCTGGATCTTCCGGAGCTGGGAGCACGGCGATGCTCGAAGGCAAGACGGAGACGAACGACAACTAAGGGAGCACGAATCACCGAACGGAACACGGCTGGAAGGAGAAAATCATGGGACTTATGGAACGAGTTGCGACGCTGCTGCGCGCGAACGTGAATGACCTGATCGATCGCGCGGAGGACCCGGAGAAGATGCTGAAGCAGCTGCTGACAGACATGGAGAACCAGCTGCTCCAGGTGAAGACGCAGGTGGCGATTGCGATCGCGGATCAACATCTGCTGGAGAAGAAAGCCGTGGAACAGCGCGAGACCGCGGATGGCTGGCGAAAGAAGGCGGAGCTCGCTGTCGACAAGAACGAGGACGAATTGGCGCGGCTGGCACTGGAGCGCGGGTTGAGCCACGACGGCATGGCGGAGGCGTTCGCGCGGCAGGTGAACGAGCAGTCTGCCGAGGCCGATGCGCTGCGCACGACCTACAACAAATTGCAGCAGAAGCTGAAGGAGACCCAGGGTCAATGCGAGCTTCTGGTAGCTGAGCACAGGAGAGCGAAGATGGTCGGCAAGGCGACGGCCGCACAGGAAAAGATAACCGGGGTGGCTGTAGGTTCTGTTGCCAGAGGCAGTGCTATCACGCGGATGAAGGCACGGATCGGTGAGGAAGAGGCGGAGAACTACGCGGCGAAGCAATTGGGCAACGGCGCGGTCTCGGGCGACACGCTGGTGGACCGCTTCGAGAAGCTGGAGCGCGATGAGAAGATCGAGCGCCTGCTGGGCGAGCTGAAGCAGAAGCAGGGAAGGATGCTGGAGGCGGGCTGAGAGGAGCGAGTCAGTAAGTTAGCGAGTCAGCTGAACGAGTCCGTTTGCGGCCGCGCTGACTTGCTAATTCGCCGGCGCCTTGTCGGGCGCCTTCGCTGTCGTTTCGACGGTGCAGCCGGAGAACTTGAACTGGAAGGAGCCGACGTTCTTGAGCTCGTAGTCGAGCTGCGCGGGCAGGCGGAAGTTCTGCACAGGTGTGTAGGAGACGCGAATGTTGAGCTCGGCTGGGGGCGCCGTTGGCGGCTGCCGGAAGACCGTCCGGACGGCGGAGACGACGCGGCCGTCGGGTGTGTCGTTGTAGGTGGGATACGCGAAGACGTCGCTGGTAGGCTGCACGACGTGCGCCTCGGTGAGAAGCAGGTTTTTGTCGAAGAGCTCAGTGACCTCAGTGCCCTGGGATGCCGCGTGCAGGTGGAAGCCGTCAAGGGATTCAGTGATGGTGGTTGTGGAATCCGGCGCGGGCACCATGTTGCCATTCATGTAGGCGTTCCATGAGGAGAAGAAGCCGATCATCATCTGCTGCATGCCGTCCTTTATCTGAGCGACGGCACTTTCCTTGCCCGCGGGCGGCGCGCCGGGGGCAGTCCATTCAAGGCGGCCATCGCCCTTCAGGTCGTCAGAGGCGTTGAGCTGAATGCTGCGAAGGTACTGGAGGATGGGGTTGTCGTCTTTCACGTCCGCGCCGGAGAAGCGGGTGAGGAGGTCCTTCCAGTCGAAGTCGACCTTGCAGCGGAAGGACTTGAGGCCCTGCACGGTGGGCGTGTAGTAGAGGGCGCGCGCGGCCATGAACCGGCTGTTCGCAGGAGCGTTCTGCGCGGTGTTCGCAGGGGCATTCTGCGCGCGAACACAGGAGGGCGTGGTGGCGAGACACGTCGCCAGGCAAAGGAGAGCACAGGATGTCCGGCTCGTCATGCGCGCCATGATACGGCAGGCGCGCATGAACGGCGCGGATTTATTGCGAAGATTCGTACGTGATGCGAGCTACTTAGCGGTGTAGACGACGTGCCAGACGCTGCGCGAGCCGTCATCGGTGACGAAGAGCGAGCCGTCAGGAGCGACCGCGACACCCACGGGACGGCCCCAGACCTGCCCATCCTTGGTAACGAAGCCGTCGAGGAAGTCGTCATACTCGCCGGTGGCATGACCGTTCTTCATGGGGATGAAGATGACGTTGTAGCCGGCGCGGTTCTTGCGGTTCCAGGAGCCGTGCTCGGCGGCGAAGGCTCCGCCGCGATATTCAGTTGGGAATGGATGTGCTTGACCCTGTTCCATCTTTCCCCAGTCGAGGCTGGCAGGATAGAAGTTCATCTCAAGCGACGCCATGTGGGGCTGAACGAGAACGTCAGGCGTGCGAACCTTGGACGCGATGTCTTCGCGCTTGCAGTCTTTGGCTTCGGCATCGGTCAGCGGTTTGGCGAGCTGCATGTTCGGTCCGGTGCCGTTGGCGCAGGGATCCTGCAGCCGCGGATCGCGGTGACCGCCCATGTAGTACCAGGGCCAACCGAAGAAGCTATGTTCGGGCACGCTGGTGACGTAGTCGGGGACAAGGTGGTTGCCGAGGTTGTCGCGCTCGTTCACTGAGCACCAGAGTTCATGCGTCTGCGGGTTGATGGCCTCGCCGACGCAGTTGCGGATCCCGTGCGCATAGACCTCTTCAAACTTGCCGTCGGGCGTGTACTCGAGGACATCGGCGCGGTGGAACTCGCGCGAATGCGTGTCGGCGTCGTCGACGTTCGACCCCGAACCTACAGACACGAGCATGTGTTTGCCATCGGCGGTAAAGACGACGTCGCGTGTCCAGTGGCCGCCACCGCGAAGCTGCGCGTAGCCCGGGATGTCAGGGATGATGGTCTGCGACGCGGCGGTCGCGTGGAGGTCACCGTTGCGATACGGAAAGCGCTGAATGGTAGTGGCGTTGCCGACATAGACCCACTGAGGATTAGGGCCAAGCGGGTAGAAGGCGATGCCGAAGGGGTGATCAAGGCCGGTGGCGAACTTCTCGATGGTCTGGGCCTTGCCATCAGGAGTGACGCCGCGAAGCACGAAGAGGGTGCCTGCCTGCGAGTCGGCGAGGAAGAGGTCGCCGTTGGGTGCGAAGCGGATGAGCCGCGGCATGACGAAGGTGCCGGCGACTGGCCTGGTGGATCTGCTCGCGGTTCTCGCTGCGCTGCATGGGCGTGGAGTCGCCGCCGGCGTAGAGGATGACCTTGAAACCGGCGGGTGCGGTCGGCCATGCGCCGGCGGGCTTGGGAACGACTGTGGGTCCGTTATCGACGGCCTCGCGCGGGGTTGGGTGCAGGCAGATCGGAGAGCGTGATCTTGTGACGCACGCCGGGCTCTTGCTGGGCGTAGTCAGTGAAGGCGGATTGACCGGTGAGAAGGGGCTGCTGCGCAGCTGCGGTCAGGGCGAGTCCGCAGAGAGTGGCGAGGGCGACAAGAGGGGCTAGCTGGCTCAGCTTAGGCATCCACAACCTCACAACAATTTTGGGTAACGGTTCTTGGAGAAAAAGAGTCTCTGAAATGTATCTACTACTTCGACGTTGCAGGGTTGGATGAGGCCGCAGGCTCAGCGGCTGCAGAAACTGGGTCGTGCGCGGAGAGAATGGCTTTCAGCTGATCGAGCGTGGCCGAGGCGTGGAGCAGGGCGCGATCGCCGTGGTGCACCAGGGTGGCGGAGTCGAGCACCTGGCGGAGGGCGGCGTCGGCGGGGCCGCGTGGCGGCTGGGCGCTGGCAATGCCGCGCACGATGCTGAGCAGGGCGCTAAGCGCGTTGACGGTGCGCTCGGCGTCGAGCGGATCGGCGACGAACTCCTCGACCCGCAGCTCAGCAGAGCCGCCGTGCAGGGGAACGGCGGTGGTCCAGCGGATGCTGGCGACGAGGTCGCTCTCCGCCGCGACCGGAAGCTGCAGGCCGAGCAGGGAGATCTGTCCGTTGCGCGAGAACGGGAGGCCGATGTGCCCGATGCCCCAGGCCTGCGCGAGCAGCGGCACGTCATGAAAGCGCGCGGCAAGCAGCGAGGAGCCGGGCGAACTGACAGCCGAGGCGCGCGAGCGATCCAGTATCGAGTGAATCTGCTCGGGCGTGGGCGTATTGGAGGCCGCGACCATGTCGAAACCGAGTTGCGCGATACGAAGCTGGCGGCCTTCGACTGGGATGGTGTACACGGTCTGCCCAGCGTAGGTCTCCTGCGAACTGGCAATGCCGGCGAGATACTTCGCAAGGCGTTGGCCGTCGAAGCGGCCGACGAAGACCTCGGAGTAGGCGACGGGGCCGTTGGGGCCGGTCGGGTTCCCCATGCGATGCAGCGCAAAGGCGGCGGCGTCGAGGTCGCGTTCGGGCACGATGCCGGTCTGGTCGATGAAGCGCTGGAGGTCGGCGCTGCGCGCGACCTGTGCCTGGTCGAAGTGGGTGGCGGCGCGCAGGGGCTTGAGGTTGACGTAGACGATGGCGTCGCTCTCAGGTAGAAGACGCGCGGCCTCAGGCGGCGCCTTCGCGCGGAGGTAGAGGGCAACGGCGAGCGCTCCCAGCACGGCGAGCGCGATGACGAGAGAGATCCACGTGCGTCGTCGCATCAGTTGGTCACGGAGAGAATCAGGCGCTTCACAGATATCAAAGTCAGGTTACTCACGAATCGAGAAGGTGAAGATCTTGCCGGCGTTGGAGATGCCTGGAACATTCGAGGAGCCCGGCGGAAGCACACCGTATTCGCCCTTCACAATGTCTACGGGAACAGTGAAGACGTACATCTGCGGCGCGAGTTTGTGCGGGTGAAAGTCGACCTCGTCGCGTTCGGAGCCGCTCTCGGAGTGGAAGACGCCGCCGGTCTTGACGCGGAACTCGCGATTGCTGGTGTGCTCCCGGAAGCGGAGGAAGTCGTACTCTTCGGCCTGTGTGCCGGTGGGCGCGTAGATGAGAATGTTGACTCCGGTGGGCAGCACGAGCGGGGACTTCGGGCCGTCGATGAGGCCGTTCATGTCCTGCTTGACGATGTTGTGCGTAAAGGTGCTCTTGGCCCAGCCACCGGACTTAAACTGGACGCGCTCGGTCTTGAGTGGAATCCACTCGCCGGTCTTTTTGTCCTGGTAGTAGACGCCGATCTCGTCGACTCCGGCGGAGAGTGGTGCCGGGTTGATCTTTTCAGAGGCATGGAAGGCGAGGCCGGCGCTGCGGGCCTGCATCGCGGCGATGACCTGCTGCGAGACGCCGGCATTCTTGAGCGTGATGAGACTGTCCGGTGAGGTGTCGTAGTGGCCGGGCTGCGTCTGGATGGTCTGGATGATGACGGTCTCGTCGAGACCGGCCTTGCTCATCTTGATGATGGCGTCGTTGTCGATAAGGTGGGGCTTGGCGACGTCGCTCGAGGGCTGGAGCGGGCCGTCGTCGGGGGTTGCGCTCTGGGCAAGGCTGGATGCGGAGGCAAAGAGCAGAACCGCAAAGAGAAAGGAGCCAAGCAGGGTCATATAGCCCAAGGGTCCGGAACGAACTCGCGAATGGCGGAGCGCCATGCGCCTCATGCTATCACCGGCGCTCCCGGAGGGGAGGGTTGAAGGAATGAAGCTGCAGATTTCAAAGCCGGAGTCGGGACCCATCATGGCAAACCTCAGACTACTTCCCTGAGACGAGGTGGAAGTGCGCCGTTCGTACATGCATCGCGGGCATGGCGCATCTGGGCGGGCATGTGACACAGTAGACGGGATCGTTTTCGGCGGGTTTTCGGGCCAGGCTGTATGCAATTTCGATCCGGGAGTTCGTGCCATGCTCTTGAAATTCATTCTTTCCGGCCCACTGGTCCTGCTTCTGGCTGCGCCGCAGACACAGAACGGCAATTCAAAGCCGATGGACACTGCGCCAGCACCGCTGAAGATGCCTTCGACGCCGCCGGTGAAAATGGGCCTGTGGGAGTCGACAGCCACGAATGGGCGAGGGATAAGCTACAAAACGCGCTCATGCTTTACGAACGAGAGCTATCAGAAGGCGATGGCCGCGATGCCCGCGGGCTGCACGGTAAGCAACCCAAACTGGACCAGCCACAGCTTTACCGCCGACGTCGCCTGCACGATGCGGGAAGCGACATCCACCGGGCACGTCGATGTTCAATTCCCCGACACGGAAACGATCCACAGCACGATAAATATCAGCATGACCGCACAGGGTCAAACGCTGCCGATCAGCTTCACGACGGACTCGCACTTCGTCAGCTCGGACTGCGGCGATATTCCCGGCGGGGAGTCGCGATCCGTGCGCTGAAGTCTGCTGCATGACCGCCAGCTTTCCGGTGCAGTGCGGCTATGGTAAAGTCATATTCAGCGCTGCGCTTCCTGGCAGCGCAATGTGCTGTTTGCGCCCCTTCAGCGAATACGCTGGCCGGGCTCGGATAGGCTGGCGTAGCTCAGCTGGTAGAGCTCCTGATTTGTAATCAGGCGGTCGGGGGTTCGAATCCCTTCGCCAGCTCCAGTCCTCCGGGGCGACTTCGAATCGCAAGGCAGCGCAGAGAAGAGTTTGGTTGTACTGCTTGTCAGGATTCCTCCTCTCGAGTGTCCGCCAGCCCACAGCCCTCGTTCTGACGCGCCAGAGCCTCTGGGCGGCAGCGGGTGCGCCGGGCGAACGGCTCTCCGGGGAAGATCAGGTCAGGCAGAGCAGGGCACAGGTGGCCGAGTGGTTAATGGCAGCAGACTGTAAATCTGCCGCGCAACGCGCTACGGAGGTTCGAATCCTCCCCTGTGCACCAGTTTTGTTGGAGCGGAGGACCAGATGACTAAGGGTCCTTCGAAGATGGCACCCGCCGGCACGGGCCGTATGATCGTCGCGCTGGCGGTGTTGGGGATTCTGGCGCTGCTGGTGTGGCGCACGATCGACCCCGGCAAGATGCAGCAGCTGGCTTGGCTGCTGCTTGGGTTTTTCGCAGCACGTGTGCTGATCGGTTGGCAGCGCGCGCGTAAGATGGATTACGAACAGGCGGACCGCGAAAGCGACCGGCTGGACGTGTGAAGGCTGACGTAGCCGTAGCTTTGGGCTTTAGCCCAAGGATGATGTAGCGGTAGCTTTGGGCTTTAGCCCGAAGAAGGCTGATGTAGCTCAGTGGTAGAGCACTCCCTTGGTAAGGGAGAGGTCATGGGTTCAAGCCCCATCATCAGCTCCAGAATTCAGCTCCTGGCTTTCGCCGCCAGCTTCCAGGCAAAGGCGAAGGGGCTTGGGGTCGACGAGCTAGAAGCTAGAAGCTAGCGGCTAGTAGCTGTAAGGGCGGGAGTAACTCAGTGGTAGAGTCACAGCCTTCCAAGCTGTTGGTCGCGGGTTCGATTCCCGTCTCCCGCTCCAGATTTTTGAGATAAGCAGTCCGGAGACGCATGTCGCAACCACACACAGATTTCAGCCAGGTGGACCGCTCGAACGCGCTGTATGAGCGTCCTCCCGTCACCATCGCCGATGAGCCGACCTTTCGCACCGTGAAAGCGGCGATTGAGAGCTCGTTTGCCGCCCACAACGTGGAGAAGTTTCTTCGCTCTCTGGATCGCGCCGGCCTTCGCATTCGTGACTTCGAGTCCGTGCTGAACGGCGGCAAGCTGGGCGTGAATGCAGCCGCTGAATACAAGAAGCTGACCGATGGCGACCAGGGCCAGATTCGCGAGTTCTACCTCGCGTCGCTCGAGCATGTTGAGCCCTCGCTGCGCGACAAGTACTTCAAGCTCTACGCCTATTACTGAGGCGCGCTTCGGCCATGTACTGGATAAGCGTGAACACAAGTGGTTGGGTCGAAGGTGGCAATACGGAAGTCAGAATAGGCTTCACGGACGAAGCCAGAGCTGAGGCTGAGCGTTGGTCAGGTGTGAATGAAAAGTTGATTGAGCGCTGCTTCTGGCGATTGCTGAGCGAACGCTGGAATGAAGTTCAAGGTGAGTCGGTAACTTTCGAAGTAGACCTATTTACGATCAAAGGTTTGATTAGCAGATTGCCTGCTCATGAAGCAGACAATCTGAACTAGGAGAGAGTAGTCATGGCGAAGGAAAAATTTGATCGCAGCAAGCCGCATGTGAACGTAGGGACGATTGGTCATATTGATCACGGCAAGACGACGTTGACGGCGGCGATCACGAAGGTACTGTCGAAGCACAACCCGAAGAACGCGTTTCGTTCGTTCGACACGATTGACAACGCGCCGGAAGAGCGCGAGCGCGGCATCACGATCTCGACCTCGCATGTGGAGTACGAGACCAAGAACCGGCACTATGCGCACGTGGACTGCCCGGGCCACGCCGACTACATCAAGAACATGATCACGGGCGCAGCGCAGATGGACGGCGCGATCCTCGTTGTCGCCGCGACGGACGGCCCGATGCCGCAGACCAAGGAGCACGTGCTGCTGGCTCGCCAGGTCGGCGTGCCGTACATCGTGGTGTTCCTGAACAAGTGCGATGCGGTGGAAGATCCGGAGCTGATCGACCTGGTGGAGATGGAAGTGCGCGAGCTGCTGTCGAAGTACGACTTCCCGGGCGATGACGTTCCGGTGGTTCGCGGATCGGCTCTCGGCGCGCTGAACGGTGAGGCGCAGTGGGAGGCCAAGATCGACGAGCTGATGGAGGCGGTGGACAAGAATGTGCCGCAGCCGGATCGCCTGGTTGATCTGCCGTTCCTGATGCCGATCGAAGACATCTTCTCGATCTCGGGTCGTGGCACGGTGGTTACGGGCCGTATCGAGCGTGGCAAGGTGAAGGTGGGCGAGGAAGCCGAGATCGTCGGCTTCACGCCGACGCAGAAGACGGTCGTGACCGGCGTCGAGATGTTCAAGAAGCAGCTCGATGAAGGTCTGGCGGGCGACAACGCTGGCCTGCTGCTGCGCGGCATCGCGAAGGAAGCGGTGGAGCGTGGGCAGGTGCTGGCCAAGCCCGGTTCGATCACGCCGCACACGGAGTTCAAGGGCGAGGTCTACGTGCTGTCGAAGGAAGAGGGTGGACGCCACACGCCGTTCTTCAACGGCTACCGTCCGCAGTTCTACTTCCGCACGACGGACGTGACGGGATCGGCCAAGCTGCCGGCGGGCACGGAGATGGTGATGCCGGGCGACAACATCGCGCTGGAGGTCACGCTGCACACCCCGGTGGCCATGGAGAAGGGTCTGCGCTTCGCTATCCGCGAGGGCGGCAGGACCGTCGGCGCAGGGACGATCTCCGAGATCCTCAAGTAAGGTACTGCTTCAGAAATAGAAAAGCGGCGAGCTTCGGCTCGCCGCTTTTGCTTGCCTCAAATCGTGTACGCTGGGCCCCGGGAGCGCAATGTGAAAATAACGCACCTTGTAGAGTTTGAGGACGGCTCGGCTGCTGCAACAGGAAAGGGCCATGACGGTATGACCATGAATTACTCATGGGCTGAAGATGAGAAATTGAATGTAGAGAACAGCAATGGGCAGGTATTGTTGTCCGCAAATCCTTCTGGGCTAGTGCGCTTGGGCGAGTTCCTGATTCAGATGGGGCGGAGTACTTACAAGCCTGGCTTCCACATTCATCTCTCAAGGGACTTCAACGCGGATTTACCAGAAGTTCTGATTGTTTCCGTTTCGGAGTGACAAGAGGATCGATGAGGTAGGCAGATTTCGGCTCGCTGCTTTTCTCCGCGATACACTGCGCGTTAGAAAGCTATGCAGAGATTATTTCACCGCCGAGATTTTCTGAAGGCAGCGACCGCCGTTTCAATGGCGGCATCGCTTCCATCGAGTGCTTCAGCGCACGCGGACAAAGCGAGGCAAAACGGCACCGCGACTCAATCAACTGCGCCAAAAGTTTTGTTGAATGTCCGCGACTTCGGCGCGAAGGGTGATGGCAGCACCGTCGACACAGCAGCATTTCAGACGGCACTCGATAGATGCGCAGCGCTGGGCGGTGGTGAAGTGCTGATACCGGCAGGCGATTACCTCATCGGCGGCATCCAGCTCCGCTCGAACACAACGCTGCGGCTCGATGCAGCAGCGACGCTGCGTGGCACGCCGAACTTCGATGACTATGCCGTGACGACGGTGCGCTGGGAAGGGAAGTGGATTCCCGGACACGTGGCGCTCATCTATGCGATCGACGCGCAGAACATCGCGGTCATCGGCGCGGGGAAGATCATCGGCGATCCTGCACTCGCGGGGCGCCCGCGGCCCGACGCGCCGCTGCGTCATCCCGCGCTGATCGAGTTCATCCGCTGCGATGGCATTCGCCTTGAGGGCTTCTCGACCGAGTACAAGAGTATGTGGTCTGTCCATCCGACGTCGTGCGAGAACATCGCGATTAAGAACCTGACGATTCGCTCGACGGGCGGCAACGGCGACGGCATCGACATCGACTCGTGCAAGCACGTGACGATCACCGGCTGCGATATCTCGACCGGCGACGACTGCATCTCGCTGAAGAGCGGGCGCGGATCGGAGGCGTACACGATGCTCCAGACGACCGAGGACGTGCACATCTCAAACTGCACCTTTGCGGACTCGCTCTACGCGTGCATTGGTATCGGCAGTGAGACCTCGGGCGGCATCCGCGACGTGTGGATCAAGGACTGCAAGTTCACCGGCGCCAAGACGCAGGCGATCTATATCAAGAGCCGGCCCGGCCGCGGTGCGTTCATCGAGAACATCTTCGCCGACGGTCTCGAGGTCTCGAACTGCGCCGGCGGCTTCCTGCGGCTGAACATGGCCAACAGCGGGATTCAGGACCAGGACCCGGTGCCTGGCCTCGACGGCATTCCGACGGCGCGGAACTGGCGCTTCTCGAACGTGGTGGTGCACGATGTGCCCAAGCTGGTGCAGGCGACGGAGCTCGACCCGCGCAAGCCGCTCGACGAACTCTGGCTGACGAGCATCACCGGCACCTGCAAGGAGGGAATCTTTTTGGCGCATGTGCGGCACGCCGTTCTGCGGGATATCCGTGTGACGGGTTACAGCGGAGCGCTGCTCAACACCATCGACGTGTCCGGCAAGGGTTTGGAGGGCGCGAGGCCGTTCCCGGCGCCGACGCCTCCGACCGAGGTTCCCACCCCCGCAACGCCCTACAAGTTCCACTAGGAGAAGCGGTTGGACTCGGTCGCCGGCAGCCCAAACGTTGGCTTCCGCTTTTTGCTGTTTTGCGAGATAATGGATCGAGGGCCTGAGCCTGCGGAGTCTCTGCGGGTCGCAGGACGGGCGGCCTGAATCGCTCACCCACAACAGCAGCAAGTTCAGGAATTAACGGCAGCAGGGGCCGTAAGCCCTGCGTCGCGGCGTGTCAGGTGGGCAGACTCCGGAGAGTTCCGGCGAAGCCTGAGAGACAAGCTGCTTGCCAGCCGAGGTGGCTGGCCACGTTAGGAGAAAGCGTATGCGCGAGATCGTTAGCCTGCAGTGTCCGGTGTGCAAGAACCGGAACTACTCGACCACCAAGAACAAGAAGACCACGACTGGACGTCTCGAGTTCTCCAAGTTCTGCAATACCTGCAGAAAGCATACGGATCACAAGGAGACCAAGTAAGCTCTCCTTTCAAACAGGGGAGTAAGCTCAACGGTTAAACTGCCGGTCTCCAAAACCGGACTTCTCGGTTCGAATCCGAGCTCCCCTGCCATAATTTTTTGGGCCTCCGGATGTGTTATCCGGAGGATTTCCGAAGTACCCGCGAACGTCGCGGCACGTCTAGATGTTAGGAAGCCAACATGGCGAAGGCAATTGCAGCATCAGCGAACCCGGACGATTCAAGCTCAGGCCTCCAGCAGGTGATGTCGGGCCCGCAGCGTCTGGTCGAGTTCCTGAAGGAAACGCGTCAGGAGATGCACAAGGTGGTCACACCGACGCGCATTGAGGTTCGCAATACAACGATCATCGTCCTCGCGACTGTGTTTCTCTTCGCGGCGTTCTTTGAGGCGGTTGACATTGTCCTGGGCAAGGGCATCGACAAGTTGTTCCTGCATCTCACCGGTCATTAGACCCTTTGCCCGTTGAGACGCGGGCGTTGCAGATGATTTTCCGGCGGCGTCCTGAGGGGCGCGCACAGAAAGTAAGGCGATGGCAGACGAGTTGAACCTCGAACAGACCACTGAAGAGCAGACCGCGGCGGGCGCCGAGACGCCGGACGCCGGGACGGTCGAAGAGACGACCGCGGCTCCTGTGAACGAGAACTTCAAGTGGTACATCATTCACGCCTACTCGGGCTTCGAGCGCAAGGTGAAGGAGTCGCTGCAGTCGCGCGTCGCCGCGTATCACCTCGAGGATCGCGTGGGGCGCATCGAGATCCCGACCGAGCCGACCACCGAGCTCCGTAACGGCAAGAAGTACACGATCGATCGCGTCTTCCTGCCTGGCTACGTCTTCGTGGAGATGGCGCTCGATAACGATCTTTGGCACGTGGTGAAGAACACGCCGCGCGTCACCGGCTTCCTGCAGACGGGCGACCAGCCCAATGCGCTCTCCGAGGCCGAGGTCAACGCGATGCTGAACCGCAGCGACGTGACCAAGGAGAAGCCGAAGCTCAAGCTCAAGTTCGCCAAGGGTGAGCAGGTTCGCATTACAGAGGGCCCGTTCGCAAACTTCAACGGTGCGGTCGACGACGTCAACGAAGACAAGCAGACCCTCAAGGTCATGGTTTCGATCTTCGGCCGTCCGACGCCAACCGAGGTCAGCTTCGCCAACGTGGAGAAAGCAGAGCAGTAAGCGTCTCGCGTAGAGGATCACGCACAGGATTTCCCTGGCTCGTTGCACAGGCTATTGAGCAGTGGGTCCACAAAGTTTCCGCAGCTTTTCCGGGCGATCTCCGGAGGGTTGCCAACAAGTGTTGCACCAGAGTTCCACCGTGGGTGCGTAGAGAATCGCAACGGAATCTCTACGCGTCGCGAACAACAGGTTGATCGCAGGAGTTCCAGCCCGGCCGCTTCACCGGACCTTCTAGCTCCTCAGGAACCACCAATCCATGCGGCACCGAGTTTCGGTTTCTGCATCTATATGGAAGGACGAAGAATATGGCACCGAAGAAGGTACAAGGCTACGTAAAGCTCCAGATCACGGCAGGCAAGGCTACCCCCGCTCCGCCGGTTGGTCCCGCGCTCGGTCAGGCGCAGGTCAACATCATGGAGTTCTGCAAGCAGTTCAATGACCGCACCGGCAAGGATCGCTGCGCTCGCGGGCATGACGATCCCGGTCGTCATCACCGTGTTCGCCGACCGCAGCTTCACGTTCATCACCAAGACGCCACCGGCGCCGGTGCTGCTGCTGAAGGCTGCCGGCGTGCAGAAGGGCTCCGGCACACCGAACAAGGACAAGGTTGGCAAGGTGACCGAGAAGCAGATTATCGAGATCGCCAAGCAGAAGATGCCTGACATGAACGCCGCCTCCGTGGAGGCTGCCGCAAAGACGATCCGCGGCACCGCACGTTCCATGGGTCTCGAAGTGGTCGCGTAAGCGAGCAGCATTTGGAATCACAAGGGAGCGCCGAAATGGCGCTCCCTTTTTGTTTGTCGTTTTATTCGTCCCAGGGCAGCTTGCAATCGCTAACGGATTTGCACGCAGGCACTCGAGCCCGCAGTAGTTCCGATAGCGTGATCGAGTCATCACGCGTGACCTGAAAGATCGCGGCATGCTGCTTCTGCGCGCCATCGTAGTAGCTGAGCGTGACCCGGTAGATATGCACGCGGGCAAAGAACATTCCAGCGAACATCGCCGGAAAGAAGCCAAGGTGCTCGCGCACGTCCTTACGGAATTCGACTCTTGCGATCTTCTCGTAGGGAATCACCAGCGGTGTCGGCGCCTCGAATCGAAGTGCTTCAGCCGTGGCATTCAGCGGCGCGGCGGTATTCGCGGTGATCGGCGAAGTCCCAGTCTCATAGATCGCCTCTCCGGATTTCTGGGCGTGAAGCGGAAGAGCAGCTATCGCAAACATAAGTATGGCTGCACCCGTGATCCTCGGAATGAATCTTGATCCGCGGCGCCGTGCGATCCCGCGCAGTCGCCATGCTACGGCGAGCGTCTTCACATCCTGCCGCCATACCGGCATCACAAGCGACATTGCCAGACCTTCGAGATTCGACAGAGCGCCCAACACGAGCGCGGCGACGATCCAGTCCGTGGGATGCTTCGTTACAAATGCGGCGACCAGAGCTGACGCCAGCACCAATCCCCAGGTCTTCGCAAGATACGAGTGATAACTCGGGAGCCTGCCAAACTTGATGAAGGCGACAGCCAGGCACAACGCTTCAAGGCCGACAACCTCCGCGATCGGCACAGCAAGCTCGCGCACGACGCTGGGATGTCGCATCCATAGAGCGATTGCGCAGCCGACATAGAAAACGATGTCAGCCATCGAGTCGAAGAGTCGAACTCCAGCCGAATCGCAATTCCATCGCCGCGCCAGGACACCATCGAAGATGTCCGAGAGAAGCGCCGCGATAATCAACGCAGCGAGCGTGACTCCGTTCCACCGGGCGTGTTCGCCGATGATCATTACCGGCCCCAGCGCCGCCCGCCCGGCCGCCATCAGCCAGGGAATTCGTTCCTTCGCAATTCGAGATTCGGTCTGCATCGCTTTCTCCTTTCGAATCTGTGAGGAGAGTAGCGACGAAGCAGGTCTTATGCAGGTGCGATCAGGACGGTTTCGTAACTGTCACAACCAGACCTGCGACAGCAACTCTCGTGCATTGGCCGCGAGCACCGGAAAGACGACGACCTGCGGCCCTTTGGGCAGCTTCGCAACGGAGGCCGTGTATGCATCACAGAGCACGCCGCTCGCATTCGCAACGCCGCGCTGCCACTGCGGCTTGCGCGCGTCGCAAAAGATCAGTGCGTCCGCAGGCATGCCCGCTGCGGCAAGCATCGTGCGCGCTTTGTCGAGAAACTCGGGCCAGTGCGAGACCACCGCGATGAGGAGACCTTTCGGTGCGGGCATCCAAGGCAGCAGCCACTGGTTCGCTGAGGTAATCGGTAACACAACGAGTTCGATACCAGCCGGCACTGCGGTACGCACGGCTCCCTCCTGGCTCGGGCGGCAGCAGACGACGGCCCCACCGAGTGTCTCTGTAGTGCAGTCTTCGATCGAGCAATCGCGCACTTCGCGCTCCGTCACGCCGCGCAGTTCGGTCAACAGGATCTGCCGCAGCTCAGGATCAGGGTCGACGAGCAGCCAGTGATCGGTTGCCGGTGCGGCGACCCATTCAGCCATGCGCTGCCTCAGTGCTGTAGTGGAAATCCCAAGCTCGTGCGCCTGGCGAAAGAATTCTCCGATGTGCGCATCGACGCGTTCCTCTGCGCTCCCGGACGCACGACGGTCGCAGACATAAACTCCGCTGCCGTGTCGCAGCTCCGTCCAACCCTCGCGTTCGAGCTCACGATATCCCGCGCTCACAGTGTTCGGATGAATCGCGAAGCGCCGCGCCAGTTCACGCGTGCTGGGCAGACGATCCCCCGGACGCAGATCGCCGCTTAGGATCGCGAGTTGCACCTGCGTCACCAGCTGGCGATATAGCGGTATGTCACTGCGAGTCGAAAACCAAAGGCGCATCACACCTCGCGGAGCCCGGGCTCTGCAGATTCGTCGTAGGTGATATCCACATGAATTCTTGAGAATTGTACTGAATGCGGGTGGTTCGGTCGTCCGCGCGACTACCCATCGCCATCGGGCTGATGCATAATGGCTGTTTCCCGCGTGTAACCAACTTCGCACGCAGTCTGGAGACCGCCGCCGTACATGTTTGTGCCTTCGACTTTCGCCGTCGCACTTCTGATGACAATCCTTAGCACCATCTGCTGGGGATCGTTCGCCAACACGTTCAAAGGCACAAAGAACTATCGCTTCGAGCTCTACTACTGGGACTACGCGCTCGGTATCTTCCTCATCGCCGTGCTTCTTGCGCTCACTATGGGCAGCTTTGCCGGCGGCCCCACGGCGTTCCTCCCGAACCTGCGCGATGCCGACGGCCTGAATCTCTTCTACGCTGCGGTCGGCGGATTCATCTTCAACATCGCGAACGTGCTGCTCATCGCCGGTATCGAGATCGTCGGCCTTGCCGTCGCGTTTCCGCTCTCCATCGGCATCGCGCTCGCTGAAGGTGCGGTTCTCGCCTACGCGCTGCAGCCGAAGGGCAACGCCGTGCTGCTGGGCATCGGCGTGCTGATGAGTCTGGTCGCGGTGATTCTCGTTGGCAAAGCGTACGGCGCGCTGCGCACGGGCAGCGGAGTCTGTCTCGCGCAAAGGCGTCATCGTCTGCGTCATCTCCGGCCTGCTGATGGGCACCTGGGCTCCATTCGTCACGCTGGCAATGACACGCGGCGAGCACACGCTCACGCCTTACACGACGACGGTCTTCCTTACGCTCGGCGCTTTCCTCTGCTGCTTCGTCTTCAACATCATCCTGATGCGCAAGCCCATCATCGGCACGCCTGTCGCAGGCAGAGACTACTTCCGCACGTCGGGGAAGTATCACGCGCTTGGCCTGCTCGGCGGCGCCATATGGGGCACCGGCATGGCCTTCAATCTCGTCGCCGGATCGGCCGTCGGCGTGTCGATCTCCTATGCGATCGGACAGGCCTCGCCGATGGTAGCGTGCCTGTGGGGCGTCTTCGTTTGGAAGGAGTTTCGCGGCGCCAACGCAAAGGCTAAGGGTTACCTCGCCGCGATGTTTGCCGCGTACATCCTCGCGATCGTCCTGATCGCAAGCGCCCACTCTTCATAATCTTTCCGCACTGCAACAAGGAGTTTGATTCGCATGAGCCGTACCGTTCTAGTCCTCGGCAGCTTTGTCGCCGACGTCGCCTTCCGCGCCACGCGTCTGCCCGCATGGGGTGAGACGCTGATGGGTTCTAACTTTGCGCTCGGCCCCGGCGGCAAAGGATCCAATCAGGCTGTTGCCGCGGCGCGCGCAGGAGCGCAGGTGAAGATGGCCTGCAAACTCGGCGACGACACTTTTGGTCAACTCGCGCGAAAGACGTGGGCTGACGCCGCCATCGACGCCTCGCTGACGCGCAATTGTGACACCGCAACCGGTGCTGCGGCCATCCTGATCGACGAGGTGCGCGGAGAGAACGGAATCATCGTCGTGCCGGGCGCCTGCTTCACCATCACCGCAGAAGAACTCGACGCCATGTCCGACGCGATCCGCGCAGCACACATCTTTCTCACGCAGCTTGAGATGCCCGTCGAGATCGTCGAACGCGGCCTGAAGATCGCTCGCGACGCCGGCGTGACCACCATTCTCAATCCGGCGCCTGCACCACCCGCGCCGCTGCCCGACAGCATGCTCGCGCTGGCGGACTACGTTGTGCCCAACGAGTCCGAAGCCGCAATCCTCACAGGTCTTCCCGTCGAAAGCGTCGAGCAGGCCGAACGCGCCGCCGCAGCACTACAGCAACGTGGTGCGCGCAACGTCATCCTCACCCTCGGAGCGCGCGGTGCCTTGGTGCGCACAGCGGATGGCTCCTCGACGATTGTCGACTCCTTCAGTGCTGGCCCGGTGCTTGAGACCACAGGAGCGGGCGACGCCTTCTGTGGAGGCTTCGCCGCAGCGCTGGCCGAAGATATGCCGCTGCTCGGTGCCGTGCGCTTCGGCTGCGCGACGGCCGGCATTTCGGTTACGCGGCATGGGACAGCGCCCTCGATGCCAAAGCGTGAGGAGATTGAAACGCTGTTGCGGAAGAGTTGAGGCCTACCGCTGAATTTCAATGAGCAGGACCCAGGCATCGAGCAGAGCGGAGAGGATGCAGATGAGCGTGCCGACGACGAGCCAGTAGAGTCCGAAGCCGTGGATCGTCAAAAGGGAATGTGCCGCGAGGATCATCGGCAGCGCGGATGCGTGCGCGAGCACCATGTGAAAGGCGCGCGCCTTACTGTTGACGTAGGGATTGTTGTGCACCGACTTGTGCTGCAGCACTACTCCGGTAGTCCAAAGAACCAGCCCCACAAATGCAATCTCCCCGCCCAGCGTCCGGTTGCTCAGGCCGGGTACAAGGCACAGCGAAGAGATGAGAAGGATCGCAGCCAGCGAGACCAGGGCCTTCAGTGAACGCGCGGCCAGGGCCGGGTTGGTTACGATCTGGCGCAGGTTGATCGAGATGGCAACGAATAGCAGGCCGGTGAGCGCAGCCGATGCAGACGTTTCGGCCGAGAAGAAGCTCACCCCACCGCGCGGCGTCATAGGCGATTGCGCTGTCCATGCAGGACTTCATCCTACGGTACTCGCTCCCCGAGCGTTCATCCCGCGATAGCAAACAGCGATCCTTGCGCAGGCTCCGGCGCACAGAAGCCCGCGGTTCGCGCAGGCTGCGGCGATTTTCTTGCGAGCCCGCCAGCAGCCTGCGAGCCCAACGCATTCGACAGCAGCGCATCCGTCGAGCGCCGCGCCAGGCCGTGTTTGCGGCATGCAGCGCGCACGCGTGCGGCGACCATCTCGCGATACTCCGAGTCCACGAAGTCTGCCTTCGCGAAACGCTTGCGATAGTCGTCGACAAGGTGAGGGAAGTGCTCACGCACAAAGCTCATCCACGTAGGCCGCGAGCACGACTTCAGGAACAGCGGGTGCGCTCCCAGGAAGCTCGCACCCGCTGCGGCCGCGCGGCTGGCGACCGCGTCCAGCGCGCGCGGTGTGTCGTTGATCCCGGGCAGCAGCGGCGAACACAATACACCTGTAACAATGCCCGCCTCACGCAGCTTCCTTACTGCAGCGAAGCGCAGGTCCGGCCGCGGCGCACGCGGCTCCAGCTTGCGGGCAAGCGGTGCATCGATCGTCGTGATCGTGATGTGTACTACGAGCGTGTTGCCGTCGGCGATCCTCTTCAGCAGATCGATGTCGCGCTCAATCAGCGTCGACTTGGTGATAATGCCGACGCGATATCCCTCACGCCGAGCCAGGACCTCCAGCAACGAGCGTGTAATCCCGACGCGCCTCTCGATCGGCTGATACGGATCCGTGGCTGTGCCGATCGCAATCTCCTGTCGCGGGTCGATGCGCCGCAACTCCTGCTCCAGCAGCCAGGCGGCGTTCTCCTTCACGTAGATCTCGTGCTCGAACGCGACCGCCCACGACTGCACCGGCGCGTCATAGGTTCCAATGGGCACATGGTCGACCGGCTCCGGCTGCAGAAATTGATGGGTATAGCGCGCATAACAGTAGCGGCAGCCGAACTCGCAACCGCGGTAAGGATTGATCGACCAGGCGACCCACCCCATGCGCTTCGAGACCGAGTGGTTCAGCAACGAGCGGGCCTTCATCGCCTTGAACTCGATCAGATGTCCGTCATCGGCATGGGTAGCCTCAGCAGCCAGGCGGGCAAGGCCCACAGGCCCGGAGGGCAGGATTGGGAAGAGCGATTGGCCGTTCTGGGAGACTGCCTGTTGTTTCGCCATTTCTTCGCCTCATTGGAGACGAGAGTAGCGAGCCTGCTCCCAACTGTCAAGGTCAACTTTTCTTCACTTGTTCCGGCGAATCATGCGGATCACATCCTGCAACGCCGAGCCTCTGCCCAATCTCTTCAATGACTCCGATGAGTGAACCCGTTTGGGGGCAAAATTGCTTGATACTTCGTGCTTTTTCATGCATACTTAGGAGGTTGTTTGTGCCTCCGGCGCAGACCGCAGTCGAGACCACGCCCATGCTGAGCATCGCATGTCCCTCTGGCGCCAGCCGAATGAGGGAACCGGGGTGGGAGACGAAGGAAGACATATGGCACGTAAGTTATCCAAGAATATTGCGAAGGCGCGCGCCCTTGTGGAGCAGCGCCCGTACGCCATCGGCGAGGCAATTCCGCTGCTCCAGAAGGCCAAGTTTGCCAAGTTCGACGAGACCGTCGACCTGACGCTGCGCCTGGGCGTTGACACCCGCCACGCCGACCAGATGGTCCGCGGCACGGTTGTTCTCCCTCACGGCCTCGGCGGCAAGTCGAAGGTTGTCGCGGTCATCGCCTCAGGCGACAAGGTTCGCGAGGCCGAAGCAGCTGGCGCGGAGTTCGTCGGCGGCGAGGATCTGGTCGAGAAGATCCAGAAGGAAAACTGGACCGCGTTTGACGCTCTGATCGCCACCCCGGACATGATGAGGTCTGTAGGCCGTCTCGGTAAGGTTCTCGGCCCGCGCGGCCTGATGCCGAACCCGAAGACCGGCACGGTGACCACCGATGTTGCCGGTGCGATCAAGGAGATCAAGGCCGGTAAGGTTGAGTTCCGCGCGGACAAGACAGCGCTGGTCCACGTTCCCGTGGGCAAGCTGAGCTTCACACCGGACAAGCTTGAGGCCAATGCGATGACGGTTGTCTCTGCTGTGGTGAAGGCCAAGCCGTCGGCGGCCAAGGGCAAGTACATCAAGCGGATTGTCCTGAGCTCCACGATGGGTCCCGGCATTGAGCTGCAGGCCGAGACCGCGGATATCGCGACCAAGGCGTAAGCCTCGCATGCGCGAGCGATTCGCGCCACGAATTTTGAGCCGGCCCGCTACACGCGCGGCTGGCAGCTGGAAGGCAAGGGTTTTCTCATGGCACTGAGCAAGTCAAAGAAGAACGAGAAGGTGAAGCAGCTCGCCAGCGAGCTCGAGCACTCGACCTCGGCCATCATCGGGACCTTCACCGGCCTCACCGCCGCGAAGGACTTCGATCTGCGCAAGACGATCCGCGCAGCGGGTGGAAGCTATCACGTCGTCAAGAACAAGCTGGCGGCCAAGTCCGCGCAGGGTACCAAGGTGGAGAAGGCGCTGCAGGGCCTCAAGGGCGTCAGCTCCGTGGCCTACACCTCGGGCGATCCGGTCGCGCTGGCGAAGGCGCTTTCGAACTGGGTGAAGGACAACGCAGAGTTCACCTTCAAGCTCGGCATCGTCGACGGCAAGGTCATCAATGTCCAGGAGATTCAGTCGCTCGCGACCCTCCCGGGCAAGGAGGAGCTCTTCTCGAAGCTGCTCTTCCTCATCAACTCCCCGGCGCAGCGTCTGGCGACGGTCATCAACGCCACCGGCCGCAACCTGGCCGTAGTCGTGAACCAGGCGGTCGAGCAGAACAAGCTCTCTGGCGGTGCTGGCGAAGCTCCTGCGGCGAAGGCCGAGGCTCCTGCAGCAGAGGCTGCCGAGGCCAAGGCCGAAGCGACCGAGGCAGCCGCGCACGTCGAGGAGTCGGCGGCCGGCGAGCAGCCAAGCGGCGCGGCGCAGCCCGAGAACTCCACCGCCTCGCAAGGCGGGGAAGCGGCAACGACGGAGCCCGCAGAGGGATAAACAAGTTTCGCCGCAACTCCTTCGGGTGCGCTGGTCTGGGCGCAACGGAAACCTGAAAGGGGAGGCGGCAACCTGAGGCGCAAGCCTCGGGAACGCAATCGGCAATACCCGCAGAAATCGCGGAAATCAAAGATTCAGCAGTAAATTGGAGAACAAAATGGCAGACATTCAGCAGTTGGAAGATCAGATCGTTAGCCTCACCCTGCTCGAGGCTTCGGAGTTGGTAAAGAAGCTCGAGGAGCGTCTCGGCGTCTCGGCGGCTGCGGCCACCGTGGCGGCGGCTCCTGCGGCCGGCGGTCCTGCGGCTCCGGCAGCCGAGGAGAAGACCGAGTTCACCGTCATCCTCAAGGATGCCGGCGCGAACAAGATCAACACCATCAAGGCAGTGCGCGAGGTCACCTCGCTTGGTCTCAAGGAGGCCAAGGACCTGGTTGACGGCGCTCCCAAGCCTCTGAAGGAGAACATCTCGAAGGAAGATGCGGCAGCCATCGCCAAGAAGTTTGACGGCGTCGCAACCGTCGAGATCAAGTAAGAGCTCTTCGACAGAAGGTTCTTACGGGTTCCTGCTACGCGAAACTATTGTCAGGTCAGGGTTTACACCCGGGCGGCCGGGCAAAGTAAAGTGCAGTGACCGCTCGGCACCGTTGGGGCTTCGGCTCCGGCGGTGCCGATCTGGCACGCCACTTGCATTCTTGTGCGTGTTTACTGTATCCTTACCAATGGGCAAGGACCGCGGCTGTTTAGGCGTACAGCCGTTGCGAGCAAAATGCTCGGGGGTTCACACCAGACATCTCGGCGGTAAGACATCAGGCATTTTGCGATCAAGAAATCGAGCATTCCGGCGGGTAGGTAGTTAGCGGTACTTTCTTAGCATTATCCGGTTCATCCTGCGGATTGGGACGCAGGCTACGGAGCCGGCCATCCTGTGGTTCGAGCGGCGGATCCACGGGGTGAAACGTCTGACCAAGCGGCAAACTCTTGAGGCCTTGCGGCGGGCTTCAAAGGGCGGCGACCATACAGCGTTTCGACCTACATTTTGAACAAAGAGATCATCACGCGCTCTCCGGGCATCCGCGCCCGCAGAGCGTTTTCGGCGTCTTCAGAAGCACCTAACGCCGCGCGCTTTCGCCGGACATTTGTCCCGCGTCAGCGCCTTTTGTGGCTGTAACAGCTTCTCTTGTGAGAAGCGACATACCAAGTTTTGGCCCCGCAGAATGCTTCGCGGGGAGCAGTACACCGCGCCTTGGGCGTGGCCGGTACGAGGACGGTCACTCCCGAATGGGCGCACAGCAAGTCAAGGCAGAAGAGTTTCGCCTGACCAGCGTTCTCTTCTCCCTCTCGATCAGCCTGACGCACATGCGCAGGCACCCTCGAGAGGCCCTCGAGCCAAGCAACAGGCCCCACAACCCGGGGCCGAGCAACAGGAGAGCTCATGTCCGACTCGACCAACCCGAACGAATTGCGTGCGGTTCGTACCCGTCTCGACTTTTCGAAGATTCCAACCAGCATTCAGATTCCGAACCTCATCGAGGTTCAGCGCCGCAGTTACGAACGCTTCCTGCAGATGGACAAACTGCCCCAGGAGCGCGAGGACAACGGCCTGCAGTCTGTCTTTACCTCTGTATTCCCCATCACTGACTTTCGCAACGTCTCCGAGCTCGAGTTCGTGGACTACACGATCGGCAACTGGGAGTGCAAGTGCGGCTACCTCAAGGGCCTGAACCACCTGCGCACCGCCTGCTCCAACTGCGGGCACATGGTCATCACCGACCCCTTCCATCCCGGCGATGTCCTCTGCAAGTTCTGCGGAACCTACAACAAGAACACCCCTGACTTCTGCACCAAGTGCGGCGACCCCGTCGGCCTGCAGCTGAAGTATGACCAGGCTGAATGCGAAGACCGCGGCATGACCTACTCGGCCCCGCTCAAGGTCACCATCCGCCTCAAGATCTACGACAAGGACCCCGAGACCGGCGTCAAGAGCCTGCGCGACATGAAGGAGCAGGAAGTGTTCTTCGGCGACATCCCGCTGATGAGCGCCAACGGCACCTTCATCGTCAACGGCACGGAGCGCGTTATCGTCTCGCAGTTGCACCGTTCGCCCGGCGTCTTCTTTGAGACCGCGAACAACCGCACCTACTTCCTGGGCAAGATCATCCCGTACCGCGGCTCCTGGGTGGAGTTCGAGTACGACCAGAAGAACACGCTCTACGTCCGCATCGACCGCAAGAGGAAGTTCCTCGGAACCATCTTCCTGCGGGCACTTGGTCTCCGTACTGACGAAGAGATCCTCAAGACCTTCTACACGGTCGACACCATCAACGTGAAGGACGGCAAGCTGAACTGGGCCGTTACGGCCGAGGACAAGCCGACGCACCTCGTCGGTACGCGCTCGACCGCTGCCATCCACGGCGGCAAGGGAGCGCACGAGGAGATCGTCTCCTCCGGCAAGAAGATCGGCGCCTCCGCGCTCAAGCACATTCGCACGGCCGGCATCACCTCCATCGAGGTCGAGACGTCGGAGTTCGAGGGCGCGATGACCGCCTCGGACGTCGTCGATCTCACCACGGGCGAGCTGCTCTACGAGGCCAACCAGGAGCTCTCCGCCGACAAGCTGCACAAGATCGTGCAGTCCGGCGTCACCACGTTCGAGGTCTTCTTCCCCGAGCGCGACGATGTCGGCAACATCATCTCCAACACGCTGCGCCGCGACTCCGTTCGCAAGCCTGAGGAAGCTCTCATCGAGATCTACCGCAAGCTGCGTCCGGGCGATCCTCCGACGCTCGACACCGCGACAGCGCTCTTCGAGGGCATGTTCTTCGATTCGCGCAAGTATGACTTCTCGCGCGTCGGCCGTCTGAAGTTCAACATCAAGCTCTACGAGAACCAGGAGGCGACTGGCCTCGACAAGCGCACGCTCACGCCGGAGGACTTCTACGGAACCATCCGTTACCTGCTGAAGCTGCGTAAGAACATCGGCCTCGTCGACGACATCGACCACCTTGGCAACCGCCGCGTTCGCGCGGTCGGCGAGCTCATGGAGAACCAGTTCCGCATCGGTCTGGTTCGCATGGAGCGCGCTATCAAGGAAAAGATGAGCGTGTATCAGGAAATGTCGACGGCGATGCCGCACGACCTCATCAACGCCAAGCCCGTCATGGCCGCGATCCGCGAGTTCTTCGGTTCATCGCAGCTCTCGCAGTTCATGGACCAGACGAACCCGCTCTCGGAGATCACGCACAAGCGTCGCCTCTCCGCGCTTGGGCCGGGCGGTTTGTCGCGTGAACGTGCTGGCTTCGAGGTCCGCGACGTTCACCCGACGCACTATGGCCGCATCTGCCCCATCGAGACGCCGGAAGGACCGAACATCGGTCTCATCTCGTCGCTCTCGTGCTTCGCTCGCATCAACGAGTACGGCTTCATCGAGTCGCCTTACCGCCGCGTCAAGGACGGCAAGGTGCTCGACTACGTCGCCGTCTCCAACGCCGGTGAGAGCGGTCTGCGTCAGGGCGACACGCTCGAGATCAACGAGGCCCAGAAGCTCAACAAGCAGCTCAAGAAGGACGGCAAGCGCACCATCGACTTCGAGCCCTTCAGCTTCTACCTCTCCGCGTGGGAGGAGGATCGCCACACCATCGCGCAGGCCAACATCGACCTGAACGAGGCTGGAGCGATCACCGAGGACCTGGTCAACGCCCGTAAGCAGGGCAACTTCGTCCTCGTGCCGAAGGGAGAGGTCGACTACATCGACGTCTCGCCGAAGCAGCTCGTCTCGGTGGCCGCCTCGCTCGTCCCGTTCCTCGAGCACGACGACGCCAACCGCGCTCTCATGGGCGCGAACATGCAGCGCCAGTCGGTTCCTCTGCTTGTCTCCGAGGCTCCGTTCGTCGGCACCGGTATGGAGGGCGTCACTGCCCGCGACTCCGGCGCCGTCATCCTGGCCAAGCGTAACGGCATCGTGGACTCGGTCGACTCCGAGCGCATCATCGTGCGCGTCGAAGGCGAGCACCACCCCACGCAGCTCTCGCGTGAGGTCGGTTCCGACATCTACCAGCTCACGAAGTTCAAGCGCTCCAACCAGAACACCTGCATCAACCAGAAGCCGATCGTTCGCAAGGGCGACCGCGTGCTGAAGGGGCAGGTGATCGCCGACGGTCCGTGCACGGAGCAGGGCGAGCTTGGTCTCGGCCGGAACGTGCTCGTCGCGTTCACTCCGTGGCGCGGCTACAACTTCGAGGACGCGATCCTGATCTCCGAAAAGCTCGTGAAGGACGACTACTACACGTCGATCCACATCGAGGAGTTCGAGATCGAGGCCCGCGACACGAAGCTCGGACCGGAAGAGATCACGCGCGATATCCCGAACGTCTCCGAGCACGCTCTGCGTGATCTGGACGAGTCGGGCATCATCCGCATCGGCGCGAAGATCAGCGCACAACGACATCCTCGTCGGCAAGGTCACGCCGAAGGGCGAGACGCAGCTCACTCCTGAAGAGAAGCTGCTCCGCGCCATCTTCGGCGAGAAGGCCGGCGACGTGCGCGACGCCTCGCTCACCTGCCCTCCGGGCATCGAGGGCACGGTCGTCGACGTCCGCATCTTCTCCCGCAAGGGACAGGAGAAGGACCAGCGCGCTCTGCAAATTGAGCAGGAGATGATCGAGAAGCTCGAGCGCAACCTCGCCGATGAGATCCGAATCCTCACCGACGAGCGCCTCAAGCGTCTCGAAGCCATCCTCGGCAGTAAGGAAGTCCAGGCCGACCTGCACGACGAGCGCACCAACAAGAAGCTGCTCTCCAAGGGCGACATCCTCGACCGCGACACGATCGAGCTCATCTCCACGCGCAACCTGAAGCGTATCCGTTACGCCGACAAGGACCCGCGCGTGAACGAGCAGATCGACGAGATCGAAGAGATGACCTCGCGTCAGATCGACGTGCTCCGCAAGATCACCAACGAGAAGATCACCAAGATGGGCAAGGGCGACGAGCTCTCGCCCGGCGTGATCAAGATGGTGAAGGTCTACATCGCCATGAAGCGCAAGCTCTCGGTCGGTGACAAGATGGCGGGCCGCCACGGTAACAAGGGCGTCATCTCGCGCATCCTGCCGGAAGAGGACATGCCGTACCTCCCGGACGGAACCCCCGTCGAGATCGTCCTCAACCCGCTCGGTGTGCCCTCGCGTATGAACGTCGGCCAGATCCTCGAGACGCACCTCGGCTGGGCTGCCCATGAGCTCGGAGCCAAGGTTGCCAACCTCGTCGAGAACTACCAGAAGGCCAACGAAGTTCGCGAGGTCTTCAAGGAGCAGTTCAAGGGCACCGCTGCACTCAACCACCTTCTCGAGTTCGACGATGAGCAGACTCTGCGCGTCGCCAAGGGCATGAAGAGGGGCATCTGGTTCGGCACCGCTGTGTTCGACGGCGCGCGCGAGACCGAGATCAAGGCACTGCTCACTGCAGCCGGCCTTCCGACCTCGGGCAAGAGCACGCTCATCGACGGCATGACAGGAGAGGCATTCGAGCAGCCGGTTACGGTCGGCTACATCTACATGCTCAAGCTGTCGCACCTTGTCGACGACAAGATCCACGCCCGCTCTATCGGACCGTACTCGCTCATCACGCAGCAGCCGCTGGGTGGTAAGGCGCAGTTCGGTGGACAGCGCTTCGGTGAGATGGAGGTCTGGGCGCTCGAAGCCTATGGCGCCGCCTACATCCTGCAGGAGCTGCTCACTGCCAAGTCTGACGACGTCTACGGCCGCACCAAGATCTACGAGGCCATCGTCAAGGGCGAGGCGGCCATCGAGCCCGGCGTGCCCGAGTCGTTCAACGTGCTCATCCGCGAGCTGCAGTCGCTCTGCCTCGACGTCGAGCTGGTGAAGGTTGCGGCGGCCACGACGAAGGCATCCCTGCACTCCCGGAACTGGCCGTAGCCGATTAGCTAATCCGCCCGCCTCTGCTCTTCCTGAGCTTGCGTAACGGCAGGGAAGAGCAGAGGTCAGGGCGATGACCTCAAGATTCAAGGTTGCAGATCACCGCAGCCGACAGTAACCAGCAGCAACACAGCAGCGAAGCTCGCAACAGGCTCTCAAATAACCCAGAGAGCGAACCAAAAAGTTGGCATCGAGCTAAGCACTGCAACGGAGAGAAAAAACATGTTCCGCTCCAGCCCCTTTGAGCTCGCCGGTCCCATCACGGACTTCGACTCCATCAAGATTCAGCTCGCCAGCCCCGAGAAGATCCGCTCGTGGTCGCACGGTGAGGTGACCAAGCCCGAGACCATCAACTACCGCACCTTCAAGCCGGAGCGCGACGGCCTCTTCTGCGCCCGCATCTTCGGCCCCATCACCGATTGGGAGTGCCTCTGCGGCAAGTACAAGCGCATGAAGCACCGCGGAGTCATCTGCGACAAGTGCGGCGTTGAAGTCACACTCAGCAAGGTTCGCCGCGAGCGCCTCGGTCACATCGAGCTCGCCTCGCCCTGCTCGCACGTGTGGTT
The DNA here is from genome assembly GCA_963713395.1 of uncultured Acidobacteriaceae bacterium. GTDB lineage: Bacteria > Acidobacteriota > Terriglobia > Terriglobales > Acidobacteriaceae > Granulicella. The sequence goes on from CAVQLS010000006.1 coordinate 320,504, forward strand.
CTTCAAGGGCCTGCCCTCGCGCATCGGCCACCTGCTCGACATCTCGCTGCGTGAGCTCGAGGCCGTCCTCTACTTCGAGTCCTACATCGTCGTCGATCCAGGCGACGCGCCGGTCAAGGAGCGCGAGGTCATCAAGGACGAGAACCGCTTCCGCGAGCTCGACCAGCAGTATCGTCCCTCTGGCTTCAAGGCCATGATGGGCGCCGAGGCCATCAAGGAGCTCCTCAAGCGCGTCGAAATCAACGAGCTCGCCATCGAGCTCCGCGAGCGCATGAAGACCGAGACTTCTCTGCAGAAGAAGCTCAAGTACTCCAAGCGCCTCAAGGTCGTCGAGGCCTTCCGCAAGTCCGACAACAAGCCGCAGTGGATGATCCTCGACGTGATCCCCGTGATCCCGCCCGAGCTTCGCCCACTCGTGCCGCTGGATGGTGGCCGCTTCGCGACGTCCGATCTCAACGATCTCTATCGCCGCGTCATCAACCGCAACAACCGCCTCAAGAAGCTCATGGACCTCCATGCGCCTGAGGTCATCGTGCGCAACGAGAAGCGCATGCTGCAGGAGGCCGTCGACGCTCTGTTCGACAACGGCCGCCGCGGCCGCGTTCTCCGCGGTGCCAACAACCGTCCGCTGAAGTCGCTCTCTGACACCCTCAAGGGCAAGCAGGGCCGCTTCCGTCAGAACCTGCTCGGCAAGCGCGTCGACTACTCCGGCCGTTCCGTGATCGTTGTCGGCCCTGAGCTCAAGCTGCACCAGTGCGGTCTTCCCAAGAAGATGGCGCTCGAGCTCTTCAAGCCGTTCATCTATAACCGCCTGGAGCAGACCGGTCACTGCACCACCATCAAGCAGGCCAAGGAGATGGTGGAGCTGCAGGAGCCCATCGTGTGGGACATCCTCGAGGAGGTCATCAAAGACCACCCCGTGCTGTTGAACCGCGCTCCGACGCTGCACCGCCTCGGCATCCAGGCCTTCGAGCCTGTGCTCGTCGAGGGCAAGGCCATCAAGATTCACCCGCTCGTCTGCACCGCCTTCAACGCGGACTTCGACGGCGACCAGATGGCCGTGCACATTCCTCTGTCTCCTGAGGCGCAGATCGAGGCTTCCGTCCTCATGCTCGCCTCGCACAACATCCTGTCGCCGGCCTCCGGCCAGCCCATCACCGTGCCCACGCAGGACATGGTGCTCGGCCTCTACTACCTGACCAAGTCCAAGGTCGGCGCCGTCGGTGAAGGCCGTGCCTTCGCCAACGTCGAAGAGGTCCTCATGGCTCTCGAGGCCAAGCAGGTGGAAACGCTCACGCCGATACGTCTGCGTTACACCGGCCCCGTGCTCGACATGACCACGGCCTACGACGACCAGGACATCACGCACACCGAGCCTGTGCACTTCAACAAGCAGTACATCCCCACCACAGTCGGCCGCGCCATCCTCAATGACGCGCTGCCTGAGGGGATTCCGTTCATCAACGGTCTGCTCAAGAAGAAGGGCATCGGCCAGCTCGTCAACTACTGCTACCTCAACCTCGGCCTCGAGGTCACCGTTCGCGCACTCGACCGCATCAAGGAGCTCGGTTTCCAGTACGCCACTCGCTCCGGCCTGTCGGTCGGCTTCGACGACATGGTCATCCCCGAGTCGAAGTACACCGTCGTGGCCGACGCT
>CAVQLS010000007.1:0-316347 GCA_963713395.1 uncultured Acidobacteriaceae bacterium
CGCCATCGAAGAGCGTTCCCCTCGTTAGCCTCACCATCCGCTCAAACGGCATTCACCGAAGGTCTACAACCCTCCGTACTCTTGTTCCCCGGCGAGCCATGTCTCATTCTGTACATCAGTACAGACCTGGGAGAAGAGGGTTGTGGGTGACACCGTTCGCGGTTAGCCTGCAACCCATTTTTTTTGGCAACCTTCGCCTGACGACTATCCATCTCATCCATTTGGATGATGAGAGTGAAAATCCAGTCGAAGACCGGCAACTATAAGATTCCCGAAAGGTAAGCTCAATGAAGAAAGTTCTAGGTCTGTTGTGTGGAGTTGCAATGCTTGCGGGCACGCTTGTTCCCGTTCCCGCGCATGCCGCGGATATGCATAAGATGGACGACCGCCTCAACGACGCCGCCAACGTCATTCAGGAGATCATGAGGGCTCCTGACAAGGGCATCCCTTCATCGATCCTCGCCGGTGCCTCCTGTGTCGTTGTTGTCCCTGCCTATAAGAAGGGTGCTTTCATTGTCGGCGCACAGTATGGTCAGGGCGTCGCCACCTGCCGCACTCACCGCGGCTGGAGCGCTCCCGTTTTCGTAAAGCTTGAAGGCGGCAGCTTTGGCTGGCAGATCGGCGGCCAGTCCACCGACCTCGTTCTGGTCGCCATGAATGAGAACGGCCTGGAATCCGCGCTTAAGAGCAAGGTCAAGCTCGGTGGAGATGCTTCCGCAGCCGCCGGCCCCGTCGGCCGCAACGCGCAGGCCAGCACGGACATCGCCATGAACGCCGAGTTCCTCACGTACTCGCGCGCCAAGGGCCTGTTCGCCGGCCTCGACCTCACCGGCACAGCGCTGTACCAGAACAAGGACGACATGGACGACGAGTACGGCGACGCCAACTTCGAACATATCCTCCACGGCGGCGAGCCAGTTCCGGCCAACGCGCAACGCTTCGTCTCCACAGTAGCCCGCTACTTCGTCGCCGCACGGGAGCATTGAGTTCGTTCACGAAGCACCACATTGCCTTACTTCAGTCCACGGGGACGGTATGCGCCGTCCCCCTTCTTCTCTTAAACGCGCTGTCGCGAAACCCGGACGTTCTTTAGAATCCATCTCAGCCGCTGCGGCATAAAGGGTTCGCCCTTCCCCCAAACCGAAAGACTCTGAAAGGCAACATGATGAAAAAGTTTCTGGCAGCACTCTGTGGTTCTCTGTTCCTGGCCGGTACGCTTCCCGCCCATGCCTCCGACATGGACAAACTCAACGATCGCCTCAACAGTGCCGCCGATGTCATTCAGGAGATCATGAGGACTCCCGACAAGGGCATCCCCTCATCAATCCTCGCCGGCGCTTCCTGCGTCGTTGTCGTACCGGCTTACAAGAAGGGTGCCTTCATTGTTGGCGCACAGTACGGTCAGGGCGTCGCCACGTGCCGCACGCCGCGCGGCTGGAGCGCTCCGGTCTTCGTCCGCCTCGAGGGTGGCAGCTTCGGTTGGCAGATCGGCGGCCAGTCCACTGACCTCGTCCTCGTTGCAATGAACCAGAAGGGCCTCCAGTCCATGCTGAAGAGCAAGGTCAAGCTTGGCGGAGACGCCTCAGCAGCTGCCGGTCCCGTCGGCCGCAATGCGCAGGCCAGCACCGACATCGCCATGAACGCCGAGTTTCTAACCTACTCGCGCGCAAAAGGCCTGTTCGCCGGTCTCGACCTCGAAGGCACAGTCCTTGATTCGAACAAGGATGATATGGAAGCCGAGTACAGCACAGGCGTTCGCTGGGAGAGCATCCTCCACGGCGAGACCCCGGTTCCGGAGAACGCGCGGCGCTTCGTTAGCACAGTCGCTCGATACTTCGTTGCCGCCAGGGCGCGCTAGTTCCTCCCCCACGACACGTTGCTTTAATTTATGCAGGGACGGCGCAAGCCGTCCCTGTTCTTCATTTATCCGTGAAATAGCGAGCTGCGGGAATAGTCTGTGGCCCTCAAGCCACGCTGTGACCCTTCACCTGCTGAGTGTCCCGCCTGCGGCTATAGGTTCTGTGCTGACAGCTCTCGCACTCCCACGGATACAGCCTCAGCAACACCATTAAGCCATCCACGAGCCCCACGCGTCTCACACGCCGAAACTTATGGTGTCCGCAATTCGAGCAGGGCCGCACGATCACCTCAATGCGTTCATCATAGCCCGTTTGCAACGTCTCGCGATAAATCTCATCAACACGACCGTCTGCATACCAACGTGCGCGCCAGCCCCTTCATCCTCGCTCTTGGCTACACTGGGGAACGTTGACTGCTCAATCCCAACCTCAGCCCGTCCGGCGCGCGACCCTCCGCGAGTGGCTGGAGTACTTCGGCCTTCGTCTCATCGTTGCCGTCCTCAAGTGGCTCCCGCGCTCCCTCTCCCGCGTCAAAGGCGCCACCATCGGTTTCCTCGCCTGGCATCTCATCGGCCGCCTGCGCCGCATCGGCCTGCGTAATCTCTCGCTCGCCTTCCCCGACATGCCCCTCGCCGAGCGCGAGCGCATCCTCCGCACGCTCTACCGCTATCTCGGCTGGCAGATGGCCGAGTTCTGCCGCATGCCCCGCGCAACCCGCGCCAACGCCCAGCAGTTCTTCCGCTACGAAGGCCTCGAGCACTACCTCGCCGCCCGTAGCCGCGGGAACGGCGTCCTCGTCCTCACCGGCCACCTCGGCGCCTGGGAATTGTCCAGCTTCTACCACTCCCTCATGGGCTATCCCATGAGCATGGTCATCCGCCGCCTCGACAACCCGCTGGTCGACGCCTTCGTCAACCGCATTCGTTGCCTTCACGGCAACCGCGTCCTCCACAAAGACGACTTCGCCCGCGGCCTCCTGCAGGCCATGCACCGCGGCGACACCGTCGGCATCCTCATGGACACCAACATGACGCCGCCGCAGGGCGTCTTCGTCCCCTTCTTCGGCACGCCCGCCTGCACCGCCTCCGGCCTGGCCCGAGTCGCCGCGCATTCCAAAGCGGCTGTCCTCCCCGGCTTCATGCTCTGGGAGCCCCGCGAGCGCCGCTACGTCCTCCACTTCGGCCCCGAGCTCACCCTCTCCCGCACCGGCGACGCCACCGCCGACGCCCTCGCCAACACCGCCCTCTTCACCGCTACCATCGAGTCATGGATCCGGCGTTACCCTGAGCAGTGGCTCTGGGTCCACCGCCGCTGGAAGACCCGCCCCGAAGGCGAGGAGAGCCTCTACTGATGAAGAAGAACCGCCCAATCCGTCTAGGCCCACCGAACCCCGAGCGCGATCCAATCACCGTGCAGATCATCGAGGAGTTGATGAAGTTGCCAAAATCCGGTGATTCACGTGCATTCACGCGCTTGTCAGCTATCCCCGACGCCGGCCATGATTCCATCGTCTTCGCTCAGGACGATCAGACCCTCAACGCCGCCTTGGCGAGCGACGCTGGCCTGATCCTCGCTCCTCTCGGAAGCGACACGCGGCGCGATAGCCGCGTAATGGCCGTAAAGAATCCGAAATATGTCTTCGCACAATGCGCCTACTATTTCGATAGCTTTGAGAAAACCAGCATTCATCCGTCAGCGATCATCGACCCAACCGCATATGTCGGTGAAGGCACATCAATCGGAGCTGGCACCGTCATCGAAGCCGGCGCGTACGTCGGCGAATACTGCAGGATCCGCAACAACGTCACCGTCTACGGAAACGTCGTGATCGGCGACTACGTCCTCGTTCAATCTGGAGCGGTCCTCGGAAGCATGGGCTTTGGCTACGTTCGTGGAGAGAACGGAAAACACCTGCGCTTCCCACAACAAGGCACCCTTGTCATCGAAGACGAAGTCGAAATAGGAGCCAACACCACCATCGACCGCGGCGCCTTGGGTGAGACGCGAATCGGAGAGGGCACGAAGATCGACAACCTCGTCCACATCGGCCACAACTGCATCATCGGCAAAAACGTCGTCATCGCCGCTCAGGTCGGCCTCTCCGGCTCCTGCACCATCGACGACAACGTCATCATCGCCGGCCAGGTCGGCCTCGGCGACCACGTCCACATCGGCCCCGGCGTCATCCTCGGCGGCCAATCCGGGGTCTACCCCGGCAAAACAGTCACCGGCCCGGGCCAGATCTTTGCCGGAACCCCCGCCGAACCCCGCACGGAATACCTCCGCTCCCTCGCCCGCATCCGCCGCCTGAAATAGCAAAAGATCGCTCAATAGTAGTGGCGATCGTCGGCCCAGTGGAAGGGCGGGAACGGGCGGCGGCCGCGAAGCAGGTAAATATTGCCATGCTCAAAGGGCATGGCGTAGGGCGTGTCGCGCACGCCGACGATGGTGACGGACTCGTATTTCTTCGAGATATCGTCCGGAGAGTCTTCGATGACGGAGATGACAAGGTTGGGATCGCAGCCGTGCATGCCCCAGATCCAGTAGTTGTTGTGTCCGCTGATGGCAGGCGGAAGGCCGAGATGATCGCGGCGGTTGAAGAAGTCGATGGCACCCGCCTCACCGTAGTTGCCGCCGAAGATGCAGACGCGGCGCTGATCTGCAGCTGAAAGCGAGTTGAAGGTGCGGGTGACGATGGCCACCTGTTGCTGCCAGCCGAGGCGGTCGGCGTAGAACTGAGGGAGCTCGCCGCTGGAGGCGGTTTCGGTCTTTCCGCTCTTCAGGTGCAGCGCGGTGGTGTAACGGACCCAGGCCGCAGGGCGAAGTACGGGCGAGGACATCGGAAGGATGAGAAGGCCGGTGAGGATGAGCGCGCCTTCGAGGATGGGAAACGCAAAGACGCGGTTGGCTGCGATGAGGCGCCGTGAGGCGAAGCGGCGCTCCCAGGCGATGGCTCCGGCGGCGAAGAGCACCGGGTAGACGGCGGCGAGATAGTAGTCCTTGGCGTGCAGGACGAACATGAGCACGAAGAAGATGAGGAAGGTCAAACCGATCCAGCGACCGCGTGGGATAGAGCGAGCGCGCAGAAGAGAGAAGAGACCAGTGATCCAGAGCAGAGCGTTGGCGGGGTGCATCTGCAAGAGCTGGGCGAGGAAGAAGCCCACAGGCCCGAGGATGACGTTCTTGTTCCCAACCTTGCCGTTGTGGAAGAACTCGAGCGTGGCCCAGTGGTTGTGAATCTGCCAGAGCACATACGGCAGTGCGATGACGATGATGAGCGCGATTCCGAGTGCGGCCCAGCGAGTGAAGAGGACGCGGCGTTGTGGTGTAAGCAGAAGGCCGAGTCCGACAGCGACGAGAAAGAAGAGGATCGACGGTTTGTTGAGCAGACCGATGCCCGCCGATAGGCCAAAGATGGTCCACCAGAAGGGTTGCGGTGCGCCGTCGATGAGGCGAATGAGCGCGAGCGCGCACAGCATCCAGAAGACGGGCTCGAAGGAGTTCATGGAAAGAAAGCCGTCGACCGCGATGTAGATGGGAGCAACGAGAACACCGAGCATCGCGAGCGCCTGCGCAGGGCGCAGGCCGCCGAGAGCCCAGGCGAGCAGGCCGGTGAGGAAGACGGTGGCGGCTCCCGCGAGTGCGGAGAGAATGCGGATGGCGAATAGGGAGTCGCCGAAGAGAAGCTCGCCGAGGCGTGCCTGCAGCGCGACGATGGGGCCGTGGTCGACGAAGCCCCACGCGAGATGATGGCCGCAGGCGATGTAGTAGAACTCGTCGCGAAAGTAGCTGTAACCGATGTGTTGGGTCCAGAGCGTCAGCGCGAACTGCAGGAGGAGCTTGATGGCAGCGAAGAGCAGCGCGAGCCGAAGGGCCGCTCGCAAAGAAGTGTCAGACGAGGGAACGACAGTTGAGCTCATAAGGGTCAAGAAAAATGTACGTCAAAGCTAGCGCGGCGGTTTCGGCAGGCCTTTCCCCGTGAGAACGAAATCCGCGTCAGTACAGGAAACGCGCATCTCGTCATTTGGCGCATTTCCGACTACAAATGATGAGACGATGTACTCGAATCTCGTATCCGTCAGCTAAGAATGCCCACAATCGTCATCGGCGGCCACACACGCAACATCGGCAAGACCTCGGTCGTCGCCGGCCTCATCTCCGCCTTGCCGGAGCGGAACTGGACCGCCATCAAGATCACGCAGTTCGGACACAACGTCTGCTCCGCCAACGGCGAGCCCTGCGACTGCCAGACCGCCGACCACACCCTCGCCATCTCCGAAGAGCGCGACCCCACCACGGGCACCGACACCTCGCGCTTCCTCGCCGCGGGCGCCAAACGAGTCTTCTGGGTCCGCACCCGCCAGGGAGAACTCGCCGAGGCCATGCCGCGAGTCCGCAAGCTCATCGCCGAATCCGAAAACATCATCCTCGAATCCAACAGCGTCCTGCGCTTCCTCCAGCCCGACCTCTCGCTCGCCGTCCTCGACCCCACCATCGCCGACTTCAAACCCTCCGCCCTCCGCTACCTCGACCGAGTCGACGCCATCGTCGTCCCCGCAGGCACAACACTCAATTCGCTGACGACGGCACTCTGGCCGGGCGTCTCCCCGAGCCTCCTCGCCACCAAACCGCTCTTCCACACCGACCCGCCCACCTATGTGAGCGATGACCTCATTCACTTCGTCACTAAAAACCTCCACAAGCTCATTGCTGAGACAACGAGCAGCGAAAGCCCATAACGCCGCCGTTAACCGCGCTGGTCCGTGACCCTTCCGCACAGAAAATCCTCAGCGCTGCGCGCCTAGACTCGCCTCACTTCGTTTCCACTCCCTACCCCCGAGTCTTCAATGCGCTTCCGCTCTTCCTCCCTGCTGCTTGCTCTCTGTCTCAGCGCCGCCACCGCCCGTCCTCAGCAGACCGGCTGGCAGCCCACTCCCGGCCACGCGCAGCTCCCCATCTGGCCCGGAGTCATCCCCGACGCAGCTCCCGTCCTCGGCCCCGAAACTGTCGAGATCAGCGGCCCCAACGAACTCATCGGAGGCCGCCGATCGACAGGCGTGCGCAACGTCACCCGCCCCACCATGACCATCTACCCCCCGGCCGGCAAGAACACCGGCGCCGCCGTCGTCGTCTTCCCCGGCGGCGGCTACCAGATGCTCGCCATGGACCTCGAAGGCACCGAAGTCTGCGACTGGCTCGTCCCGCGCGGCATCACCTGCGTCGTGCTCAAGTACCGCGTGCCCGGCAACCCGGCGCTCTACCCCAAGTCCGGCCCCTACCCCGAGTCGCCCATGGCGCTCGAAGACGCGCAGCGCACCCTCGGGCTCCTGCGTCTCCACGCCGCCGAGTACCACATCGATCCGCACAAGATCGGAGTCCTCGGTTTCTCCGCCGGCGGCCATCTCGTCGCCGCTATCAGCAACCACTACGACCACCGCATCTACCCTCCCATGGACACCGCCGACCGCCAGAGCTGCCGCCCGGACTTTGCCATCGCCATCTACCCCGGCCATCTCTCCTACTCGGCCACGGGCTACGACGCCCACCAGAGCAAGAACAAATCCTTCCTCCCGCCGCCCAACAACCTCCCGCCCGCATTGCACGACTTCGTCCTTCGGCCCGACCTTCATGTCACGAAGAACACCCCGCCCACCTTCCTCCTGCAGAATGAAGACGACAACGTCGACAATGTGAACGACGCCCTCTCTTACTACATCGCGCTTCGCAACGCCGGTGTCCCCACCGAGATGCATCTCTACCCGCACGGCGGCCACGCGTTCGGCCTGCGCCGAACCAAACTTCCGGTCACCGCATGGCCTCAGCTCGTCGGCACATGGCTGCAGTTCCTCGGGATGACACCGTAGTAGACCAACGGGCTTGACAAAACCCACGTCCTGAAACGGGTCGAATGAAAGGCTCACGACGTCCACGCCCCTAAATCGTCCCTCTTAGGTCCACCCCTAAGTCCAATTTTATGAAGACTTTGCGCAAGTTCAGGGGAGGGGGGTACCGCCACCCCATCGCCCAAAAACAAAAGAGGCAGCCGAGAGGCTGCCTCTTTGATTCCATTCCCAAGTGAATTACGCGGTCGTCGGTGCCCCTTCGTTGTAGCCCGACTTGCGGCCGCCTTCAGGCTTCAGCACCTTCTGCGTATCGTCGTCTGCGGCCGCCAGCGGCGACTTGACCGGTGGAAGCTCCTTGCCCTGAATCAGCAGCTCGATCTCCGCAGCATCCAGCGTCTCGCGCTCCAGCAGAGCGGTCGCCATCCGGTGCATCACGTCGCGGTTCCCCTCCAGGATCTGGTACGCCGACTTGTAGCCCTCATCGACGAACTTCTTCACCAGCCGGTCGATCTCCTTGGCGGTATCGTCCGAGTAATCCCGCGACTGCGCGATCTCACGGCCCAGGAAGATCTGCTCTTCCTTCTTGCCGTAGGTCAGCGGCCCCAGATCGCTCATGCCGTACTCGCAAACCATCTTGCGAGCCAGCTCCGTCGCGCGCACGATGTCGTTGCCCGCGCCGGTCGTCATGCGGTCCATGAAGATCTCCTCCGCGCAGCGTCCGCCCATCAGGATAGCTAGCTGCGTCTCGAGGTAGTCCTTCGTCACCGTGTGCTTGTCCTCTTCAGGCAGGTGCATCGTTACGCCCAGCGCCATGCCGCGCGGAATGATCGTCACCTTGTGCAGCGGGTCGGAGTGCTTGCGCTTCGCCGCCACGAGCACGTGCCCGGCCTCGTGGTACGCCGTGTCGCGCTTGTCGTCCTCGCTCAGCAGCATGGACTTGCGCTCGGCGCCCATCAGCACCTTGTCCTTGGCGATCTCAAAGTCGTACATGTGCACGGCCTTGCGATTGAACCGCGCTGCAGTCAGCGCCGCCTCGTTCACCATGTTGGCGAGGTCCGCACCGCTGAAGCCCGGTGTTCCGCGTGCCAGAATTGGCAGGTTCACGTCGTCGGCCAGCGGCACCTTCTTCGAGTGCACACGCAGGACCTCTTCGCGCCCGCGGATGTCAGGACGGTCCACGATCACGCGACGGTCGAAGCGCCCCGGGCGCAGCAGCGCCGGATCGAGCACGTCGGGCCGGTTCGTCGCGGCGATCAGGATTACGCCATCGTTGGACTCAAACCCATCCATCTCCACGAGCAGCTGATTCAGCGTCTGCTCGCGCTCGTCGTGCCCGCCACCCAGGCCAGCACCACGGTGCCGTCCCACAGCGTCGATCTCATCGATAAAGATTATGCAAGGCGCATTCTTCTTACCCTGCTCAAACAGGTCGCGAACGCGGCTTGCGCCGACGCCCACAAACATCTCCACGAAGTCCGAACCCGAGATCGAGAAGAACGGAACGTTCGCCTCGCCGGCCACAGCCCGCGCCAGCAACGTCTTGCCCGTGCCCGGAGGTCCGACCATCAGCACGCCCTTTGGAATCCGGCCGCCGAGCCGCTGGAACTTCTGCGCCTCGCGCAGAAACTCGATAATCTCCTTCAGCTCTTCCTTGGCCTCATCGACACCCGCGACGTCCTTGAACGTCACCTTCTTCTGCTGCATCGAGAGCAGCCGCGCGCGGTTCTTGCCGAAGCTCAGCGCCTTGTTTCCGCCCGACTGCATCTGCCGCATCATGAACAGGAACAGCGCCAGGATGACCGCGATCGGAGCGATCTGGAAGAGGATATTCAACCACAGCGTGCCGTTCTGGTCCTTGATCGAGAGGTTCACGCCATGAGCGTTCAGGTCCGTCTCTTCGGCGTGGTCCATGTAGTTGGCCGGAATCGTGGTGTGGAACGTCTCTTTATTTTCCTTGTACGTTCCCGTGGCCTCGGTGCCGTTGACGGTGATCGACGAGATCTTTCCCGCGTCCGCGTCGTTCTGCATGTCCGTCAGGGTGATCGCCCTATCCTTGCCCGGATTCATATTGGTCACGACGTAGCGCCATCCCACCAGCAGGCAGCCAACCGTAAGAACCCAAATCAAGAGATGTTTAATGGTTGAATTCAATCCGCTTCCTCGTTTCCTGCTTCGCCGGGCTCTTTCGCTTCCTCATCGCTAAGGAGCAGTCTCCAGCCTTGCTGCTAACGCACTCAAATGTTAGACGGCAAGATCGGCTGGAGGGTGCAATTTACCAGCCGTTCGGGGTCGGCGGCCGGTAGAGCGTGCACATCAGCGATTCTACTCCTCGGCCGCGCCATCCCCGCCAGCTTTTCTGCTGTCCTTCTTTGCAACGAAAGGCACAGCATCCACACGCAGCTGAATCTCTCTGGCTGTGCGCTCCGCGCGCAGACCTCCGGCGAGCTCCAGCCGCACTCCCGGGCGAGCCGCTACAGGTGGCTGAACCTCGGCCAAACCCGCCAATGCCAGCAATTTGGCCGTCTCCCCAGCCGAAATCCTGCACCCCACCGACCGCGCCGCCGACCGCAGCACCCGTCTCCGCAGCGCCGGATCCATTGTCCGCAGCCGCTCCACCTCTATGGCACAACTGCTGTTGCCGGTAACGGTACTCACGGCACGTCCTCCGCCCCGGACTGGCCGCCCCGGTAGCAGAACCTGGGGCAGCACTCGCGCCACCTCGGCCTGCCAGAACTCCTCCTCGTCCTTTGCAATCTCCGCCAGCCGCGCCAGGGTAACGTCCACCCCCGGATTGAATCCGCGGAGCATCGGCATCAACTCATGCCGCACGCGATTCCTTGTCAACGACAGATCGCGGTTCGACGCATCCTCACGCCACGTCTGACCGCGCTCCCGCAGATACGCTTCCACCTCCATCCGTCTCACCCCGAGCAGTGGTCTCACAATGCGCCCTCGCCGCTCCCGTCCCCCAGTCTTTATGACCGGCGCGATGCCACCAATCCCTTCCGTCCACGCACCACGCAGCAGCTTCATCATTACGGTCTCAGCCTGATCGTCCAGCGTGTGCGCCGTCGCCACGACGTCAGCTTTCTCCGACTTCATCAACTCCCAGAACACTGCATATCGGAGTTCGCGTGCCGCCTCTTCCAATCCCTCCCGCTCAGCCGCCTGTCTGCCTGCGACATCCACGTGCTCCACCACCAGCGACACACCTGTCTGCTCGCACAGCTCCCGCACGAAGGCCTCATCCGCATCAGCCTCCGCGCCGCGCAGCCCGTGGTGCACATGCACTGCGCTCAGCACCACGCCCAGTGCCTCTTTCGCGCGATTCGCCTCCAGGACAGCCAGCAGCAGGGCCACCGAGTCCGCGCCACCCGACACGGCCACGCATACCCGCTCTCCCGCCGACATCAGCGAGCGAGTGAACGCAATTCGTCTCTCCTTCGTCATCGTCTCAACTCGTCACAAACTTCAGACACGCTCTGCCTCGCGCTACCATCACCTTACAGAGCCTTTCCTCACGATGAACAATACACACGCTCGCCGATTCCGCCCCGCCCTAAGGTCCTCGCTGCTCACCATCATCCTCTTCTCCTTGTCGGCCGCGGCGCAGTCAGCCGCGGCGCAGGACATTCACGTCAAAGTCGACCCCCACGGTCCCGGCTCAACCGCCAGCACCACTGACTACACCTCGATCCAGCAGGCGCTCGACCATGCGCCGCAAGCCGCACCGCCCTACCGCACCGTCATCGAGATTGTCCCGGGCACTTACCATGAGCGCATCAACGTCACACGCAACCGGCCGCGTATCACGCTGCTTGGTCTCGGCAAATCGCCGGAAGAGGTCGTCATCACCAACTCGATGAACGCCAAGCAGGCCGGCGGCACCTTTTTCACCGAGACCGCGCAGATCAATGGTGATCAGTTCGAGGCCGACAACGTCACCTTCGAGAACTCCGCCGGACCTACAGGACAGGCCGTCGCCGCTGCTGTGCGGTCCGACCGCTCCATCTTCAAGCACTGCCGCTTCCTCGGTGACCAGGACACACTCTTTGCCGACTTCGGCCGTCAATATTATGCGGACTCTTTTATCGCCGGCGGCGTTGACTTCATCTTCGGCAACGCCACGGCCGTCTTTGACCACGACACCATCAGCGAGATTCGCAACGGGCAGATCACCGCGCAGTCGCGTACGTCGCCCGAGCAGACCACCGGCTACGTCATCGACCACTCGCGCATCACGCACGATCCGGTCCCACCGCCGCCCGGCAAGACCGCCGGCACCGGATTCGGTCTAGGCCGTCCCTGGCGTGCTTACTCGCGAGTCGTCGTGATGAATACAGAGCTTCCTGCGGATCTCAACCCTGCCGGCTGGTCCGCGTGGAATCCGCGTGACACCGCCGCGCCCACCGCCTACTACGCCGAGTTCCATAACACAGGCCCCGGCGCCAACACTTCGCAGCGCGTCCCGTGGTCGCATCAACTCACCGCGAAAGAAGCCGCAGCCTTCGAGCCACAGACCTTTCTGCGCGGCACAAAAAACGAACCTCGATGGAATCCCATCGCTGACGCAGCACGCCTGCCCTAGATTTCGCAATCGGAGAAACCAATGATCCTCGGCCGCGCCTTCTGCACCCTCCTGCTCAGCATCACATCCGCTGCCTTCGCTCAAAGCGCTGCTCTCGGTGCAAAGCATCCCGCCGCTGTGAGACTGGGAACCACCCACGGCATTGACATCATCAGCATCCAACGCAGCGTCAAGCCCGGCGACAACTTCTATCTCTACGCGAACGGCAACTGGATCGCCCGGACAACCATCCCCGCCGACCGCACTTCCATCGGCCGCTTCAGTGAGCTTGCCGATCGCTCCGACAAGCAGGTCGCCGCGATTATCGATGACGCTGTGAAAGCCAACGCAGCTGCGGGCACCGACACTCGCCGCATCGCCGACCTCTACCAGTCCTATATGGATGAAGCCGCGATCGAGCGAGCCGGCCTCACACCGCTCAAACCCGAGCTCGATCGCATCGCCGCCATCCGCAATAAGCAGCAGCTTTCGGCCGCGCTCGGCGCCACTGTTCGCGCTGATACCGACGCCCTCAACAACACCAACTTCCACACGCCGAACATCTTCGGCCTTTGGGTCGCGCCCGGTTTTCAGAACTCCGATCACTACGCCCCCTATCTAATGCAGGGCGGCATTGAGCTCCCTGACCGCGACTATTACCTCGACTCCAGTACGCACATGAAACAAGTGCGTGCAAAGTATCTCGCGCATATGACGGCGATGTTCCGGCTCGCCGGCCTCGACAATCCTGCGCAGCGTGCACGGCGAGTTCTCTGCACTCGAGACCGCGATCGCCAAGGTTCAGCTCGCGCTCGAAGAGTGCGAAGACATTCACCGCGCCAACAACCTCTGGCAGTCGTCGGACTTCGCCACAAAAGCGCCGGGCCTCGACTGGGCCGCGTTCCTTAACTCCGCGGGTCTCGCGTCACAGAGGAGCCTCTACGTCTGGCAGCCCACGGCCATCGCCGCTGAGTCCGCGCTCGTCGCTTCAACACCGCTGGATACCTGGAAGGACTGGCTCACTCTGCACGCGCTCGACGACAACGCGCCGTACATGCAGAAAGTCGCTCAACCACGAGTGGTTCGCCTTCTTCGGCACGGTGCTCGGAGGAGCCGAGCAGCAGCGTCCGCGCGAGATTCGCGCCGTCCGCCTTCTCAACGACAACCTCGGCCAGGCTATCGGCAAGCTCTACGCCGCGCAATACTTCTCACCCGAGGCGCGCGCGAAGGCTCAGCGCCTCGTCGCCAATCTGCTCGCCGTATATCACCAGCGCGTCGAAGCGGTCACCTGGATGGCGCCCTCCACGAAGGCTGAAGCGCTCGCCAAACTCGATCGTCTTCAGGTCAGCGTCGGCTACCCCGACACCTTCCGCACCTACGACGGCCTCGAGATTCGCCCCGACGATCTCTTCGGCAACGTCCAGCGCGCCAAGCTCTTCGAGTATCGCTACCAGCTCAGGCGTATCGGGCAACCGGTCGATCGCAAAGAGTGGTGCATGGATCCGCAGACCGTCAACGCGGTGAATCTTCCGCTCGACAACGGCCTCAACTTCCCCGCTGCGATTCTGCAGCCGCCGTTCTTCGATCTCGCGGCGCCTGACGCCACCAACTATGGCGGGATCGGCACCGTCATCGGCCACGAGATCTCGCATACGTTCGACAGCGAAGGCGCGGACTTCGACGCAAAGGGCGCCGTCCGCAACTGGTGGACGCCCGCCGACTACGCGCACTTCAAGACCGTCACCGCCGCGCTCGCCGCGCAGTTCGACACCTACGAGCCTTTGCCCGGCGTGCACGTCAACGGCAAACAGACGCTCGGCGAAGACATCGCGGATCTTGGCGGCGTCAATGCTGCTCTCGAGGCTTACCACGTTGCACTCGCCGGCAAGCCCGCGCCGACTGTCGGCGGCTTCACGGGCGACCAGCAGTTCTTCATCGCCTTTGCGCAGGTCTGGGCCGCGAAGACTCGCGATGCGGCACTGCGTCGTCAGCTCCTCACTGACCCGCATGCACCGGCACAGATCCGCCCGCTCACAGTGCGCAATCTCGACGAGTGGTACACCAATTTCAACGTCCAGCCCGGCGACAAACTCTATCTCGCACCCGACCAGCGCATCCACATCTGGTAGCTGCGTCGCGGTTGGTGCACGCTACAACCCCGCGTACCAGTCGTAGCCGAGCTTCGTCCAGAAGTCATCCGGCTTCACATCCGTATACGCAATCAAGCCGATGCGCTTGATCTGCTTGTAGCCGTACTTGATCGGCATGTGCAGCCGCAGCGGAGCGCCATGCTCCGGCAGCAGCGGTTGGCCGCTCATCTCCATCACCAGCGTGCTCTGCGGATGCCGCGCTGCTTCCATGTCATACCCGCAGTAGTAATCGCCGTCCGGCGTCTCCATGTAGACATAGCGCGGCATGCGCCCGTTCACCGGCGCCGGCGGAAACGCATCAATAAAATCGCGTAGCCGCACACCCGCCCACTGCGTGATCTGGCTCCATCCCTCGATGCACTTGAACTCCGTCACCAGCTCCACGCGCGGCAACTTGCGCAGCTCGTCCATTGTCAGCAGCAATCCCGGCGTGCCGATGTTCAACGAGCTCGCCGACGCACCCGCCTCCGCCGTACCCATCCTGCGCTTTCCGCTGATCGCCTGCGCCATTGCGTCGAATCTTGCCGCGATATCGACATGCGGCAGCCCATTCACCTTTGGGGTCTGCGCCGAAAGATCTTGCGACGGCTCCGGCATCTGCACCGACGGCGCGCCACCGTTCTGCACAGTACCTGCACGCCCACTCTTCAGGTCCGGCATCGCATCCATCGCGGACGCGCCTGTGTATCCGTACTCCCAAGCCGTTACATCCGGCGAATAGAACCGCGACCGCTGCGCATCGCGAATACCTGTGACCTGCAGCCGCCAGCTCTCCGGCACCAGCATCTGTTCCATGCCAATCACGCCATTCATCCGCAACGGCACCGCGCGGCTCAGCGGATACGTCGGCGAGAGCCCGCGCTCACGAAACACTGCCCGGCTGACCGACGCGTTCCAATCAATCACGTTCCTCAGCGCCGACTGCAGCCTGCCTACCTGCGTGCTCTGATCCACAGCTCGCCACGCCGCATATCCAGCAGCAGCTGCGATGCCTCCGACGAGAAAGCTTCGCCGCGTTCTGCGCGCGCTTTCACGACGCACCATCTCCGCATCGCCGCGCACAATCTCGATCTCGCGCTCGTTATCGTACTCACTCATACGATCTCTTGCTCACGGGTCGATTCGACCGGCTGCACCTCAGCCCCGCTCACCATCGAGCGAAAGTTGTTCCACCCCGCCAGAATCACCTGCACAACATGCACGACGAAGAAGCCGCAGAAGCCCATCATCAGCCAGAAGTGTTCCCTCCGCGCCATCTCGTAGCCGCCGAGCGCCGTCGTCAGCCAGTTCAACTGCGCCGGCTTGTAGATCGCCAGCCCCGACAGCAGCGAACCCGCACCCATCAGCACAATCGCCGAGTACGCAATCCTCTGCGCGCCGTTGTACTTGCCTTGCGGCGGAAGCCCGCGTCTGCGCGCCGCCGGCACATGCAGGTCATACAGCGTCACCCACATCGCGTCGACGAGAGACCTGCGCTTCGGCCACAGCACGCGCCACTCGCCACTGACCGCGAGATAGATCGCATACGCGACCCCGTTCGCCGCAAACAACCACATCACGAAGAAGTGCCACCCGAGACCCGTCGTAATTTGGTACGGCGCGCGCAGCAGATTCCAGAACCAGTCGGGAAAGAATCGCACCAACGTCCAGTGCCCGATGCCGATCCGATAGACCTCATGCGGATGCTGATACGGTGGAATCGAGTCGCCCCAGTAGATCAGCAAGCCGCTCCAGATCATGATCGCCAGCAGCGGAAAGTTGATCCAGTGCATCCATCGAATCGCTCGCGGATGCTTCTTCACCAGTCGCAGCTCATCACGCTCCGTCGCCGCTGCTCCTTCGACCATCATCGAAGAATCTCCTCCGCCGAGTCTGCGCCCCTTGCTCTTCATTAGCAATACGAATCTCCGCGTGTCACAGATTTGTAACTTCATTTCGAGGCGGAGTACCCGACCACAAGAACGCTCGAAATTGCAGAAAAATCTGCTAAAATCAGGCTTTGTGACCTCTCCCTCCATCCTCGAAATTCAGGCATCCAGCGAATCCCAGAACGCCCCCGAAGCCACAAGGCCGAAGGTTGGTTTTGTCTCGCTCGGCTGCCCCAAGAACCTCGTCGACTCCGAGGTCATGATGGGCCTGCTGCATCGCGGCGGCGCAGAGCTCACCGCGCGCGCCGAAGACGCCGAGATCCTCGTCGTCAATACCTGTTCCTTCATTGACTCCGCGAAGCAGGAGTCCGTCGACACCATTCTCGAGATGGT
Source organism: uncultured Acidobacteriaceae bacterium (assembly GCA_963713395.1). GTDB lineage: Bacteria > Acidobacteriota > Terriglobia > Terriglobales > Acidobacteriaceae > Granulicella. Next base: position 16,681 of record CAVQLS010000007.1, read on the forward strand.
CGAGCACAAGATCGCCAACGGCGGCCGCGCAAAAAAACTCATCGTCGCCGGCTGCCTCGTCGAGCGCTACCGCGACGAGATCCGGAAGAACATCCCGGAGGTCGATGCCGTCGTCGGCACCGGCGAACTCGAAGCGATCCTCGAAGCAGCGGGCCTTTCCAAGCCCGCGGAAGCCACCCAGAACTCACCTTTCAACATCCTCAGCACTGCTCAGATTGAGCGTCACGCTTCGTCTGTGAATCAGCACTCACGCCCAAACAGCGATAGCGCGCAGATCGTCAACGAGACCGCATCACGTCCCGAAGGCGATGCTCGCGAGGCCGCCGGCCGCTTCTCGCGCGGGACATGGGACGGCGCGCACACTGCACTGCCCACCTACCTCTACACCGCCGACACGCCGCGCATTCTCACCACGCCGCGAGCCTCGGCCTACATCAAGATCGCCGAGGGCTGCGACCACCCCTGCAGCTTCTGCATCATTCCGCAGTTGCGCGGCAAGTTCCGGTCGCGCCCTATTGCGAGCGTCGTCGCTGAAGCGCAACACCTGATTGCGCAGGGCGTCCGCGAGATTACACTCATCGGCCAGGACACGACCTGCTACGGCGAAGACCTTGCACCCGACGCAGAACTCGGCAGACACGTAGAGCTTGCCGATCTCCTCAACGCGCTCGCGCCGCTCCCCGGCCTCAAGTGGCTGCGCTTTCTCTACGCGTACCCGAACAAGATCACCACGCGCCTGCTCGAAACTATTGCGCGTCACGACAATATCGCGAAGTATCTCGACGTCCCGCTGCAACACGCAAGCGCGAACGTCCTTCGGCGTATGAAGCGCGGAGGCACCGCCGACCGCTTCCTTCAGATCATCGACAAAGCACGCAGCATCGTCCCCGGCCTCATCCTCCGCACCAGCTTCATCGTCGGCTTCCCGGGCGAGACCGACGAAGACTTCGCCGAGCTCTGTAGCTTCGTCGAAGCCGCAAAGTTCGACTGGCTCGGTGTCTTCTCTTACTCCGACGAAGAGGGCGCGCAGGCCTTTACTCACGATGATAAGGTCCTCAAGCGCACCATCGAATCGCGCCGCCGGAAGCTGATGAAGCTCCAGCAAAAGATCTCCACTCGCGCAAAGAGACACTGGATCGGCCGCGAGGTTGACCTCCTCGTCGAAGGCGAGTCCGAAGAGACGGAACTCCTCTGGCAGGGCCGCACCCTCGACCACGCCCCAGAGATCGACGGCAAGGTCCTCATCAACGACTTCGGCCCCCACGAAGAACTCGTCCCCGGCACCTTCTACCGCGCCGAGATTACCGAGTCGCACGACTACGACGTCGTCGCGAGAATCATCGAGTAGTTCTTATGTCAGCAAGGCCACTCCTCTGCCCCATTTGCAAGAAGCCCGTCGACCCGTCGAGCGAAGACGTTCCGTTCTGCTCCGACCGCTGTCGCGTGATCGACCTTGGCAAGTGGGCATCGGGCGACTACAAGATCTCGTCACCCGCTCTCGACCCGGATCTTCTTGAAGAGGTTGAGCAGGCGCAATTTAACGCCGAGCGCCGCCGCGCAGGCGGAGACGACGACTAACTGCCTCGCACCGCGAGTCTTTTCGCTACCCACAACCATCTAAGTCCCTAAGTTCATTTGTGGAGTAGTTGATTGCGTCGTCTCTGGTCCCTGGTTCTGCTCGTCTCGGCCCCTGTAGCGTTTGCTCAGCAAGCCCCTTCATTCGCCGCGCGTTCTGTCACAAGCGCGAACATCGCCACTGCGGAACTTCCCGACGCTCCCGACACGCTCGTCGCATTCTCTTCTTCCAGCGCGCTGCATGCCGACGAGACGGCCGCGATGGATGACCTCAACGCGAACAACACCGAGACGAAGCCGCTTCCACAGCCCAAACGCATCCTCGGCATCATGCCGAACTACCGTGCAGTCAGCGCGGGCGTGAAGCCTCCGCCCGCAACGCCGCGTCAGGCTTTCGGCATCGCCACGCGCCAGTCATTCGACTACTCCGCCTTCGTCTTCGTCGGCCTCACCTCGGGCATCGCTGAAGGCGAGAACAGCCATCCAGCACTCGGCAAAGGCATCCCCGGTTTCTGGGCCTACTCCTGGCGCGGCTGGGTCGACAAAACGGACGGCAACTACTGGGTTGTCTGGGCGCTTCCCACCGTGCTGCATGAAGACGAGCGCTATTACGCACTCGGCCGCGGGCCCGTTCTCAAGCGAGCTGCCTACGCTGTCAGCCGCGTCTTCGTCACGCCGGACTACAACGGCCATCTCACTATCAATGCCGCTGAGCTGATCGGCCGCGGCGTCGCGCAAGGCATCTCCACCACTTACTATCCCAGCTCCGATCGCACCGTCAGCGAGCTTGCCACCAAGTACGGCTATGCGATTCTCCGCGATGCTGCCACCAACACCTTTCGCGAGCTCTGGCCCGACATTGCCGTGCATGTCCTGCACCGCAATCCATAGCTCCGCACACATCATCCTCTAAACTCAAAGCATCGATGCAAGCACAGCCCCGCAAAACACTCTGGGCCTGGATACTCGGAACCTTCTTCGGCTCCGGCCTTCTCAAGCCAGGCCCCGGAACCTATGGCTCCATCGCGGCGCTGCTGCTCTGGTATGCAACCGCGCACGCGCTGCACCCCACGCCGTCTGCTCTCGCCATCGGCACCGCCGCCGCCGCCCTCGTCCTCACGCTCGTCGGGATACCCGCTGCTACCGTCGTCGCTCGCGAATCCGGACGGAAGGATCCCGGACATGTTGTCATCGATGAAGCTGCGGGCCAACTCATCGCTTTGATTCTGGCCAGGCCGGACTGGAAACATGCAGCCCTCGCGTTGGTCCTGTTTCGGTTGTTTGACATCTTCAAGCCATGGCCCATCCGCAGGCTTGAGCGCCTGCCGGACGGCACCGGCATCATGCTCGACGATGTCGCAGCTGGGCTCCTCGCTCTCGTATGCGTGTACGCGCTCGGTATGTGGATCCACTGATCGCGACTACCGGGCCACTCTTTCGACTCGCCGCGCTTCGCAGATACCAGCCCCGGCCGCGCCTCGGACGAACTATCTAGAGGGGGCTGGCGCCTTGCGAACAATCGCCACCCGAAGGCGTATTTCCGTCCGCCACTAACCGGTGCCACCTCCGCAAGATTGCGTCACAGTTGCCTCCCGCGCGCCGCCCGTCTACGCTATTCACCCATGAGCCTGCTTCATCCCAACCGGCCCTCCACCACGCAGGCTCCGCACCTCGACCGCCTCATGCCGCGCGCCGCCATCCCGGGCGGCAGCTTCGAAATCTTCGGCTCGCACCTGCTGCCCGCCACCAACGACGGCCCGCAGCAAGCGAGCTCGAACCCACAGCTTCCCTCCGCCGCCTTCGGCGACACCACCGCCTACTTCGACCTCGTGCGCGCCAACCGCGCGCTTCTCCGCGTCCCCGAAGGCGCCATCGCCAGCGACCTCACCCTGCGCGCCAACGGCCTCGCCTCCAACGTGCTCCACGCCAACATCGCCGTCCCGATGGCCGACGAGCTCCACCTCGTCTCCAATCCCGCCGTCGATGCCGACGGCAACCTCTTCGCCATGATCAGCGGCCCCCGCGGCGACCGCGTTCCCGTCTCCATCGTCCGCATCGGCCGCGACCTCCAGGCCCGCCCCTTCGCGCGCGACCTGCTCAACGTCACCGCGCTCGCCTTCGGCCCCGACAGCTACCTCTACGCCAGTTCGCGCGCCGAAGGCACCGTCTACCGCATCTCGCCCGAAGGCGACCACATCTCCACCTTCGCCGAAGGCATGGGCGTTGCCACCGGCATCGCCTTCGATCACGACGGCAATCTCTTCGTCGGTGACCGCTCGGGCACCATCTTCAAGGTCGGCCCCTATGGCTCCCGCAACCCCGGCGAGGTCTTCGTCTTCGCCACGCTCGAGCCCTCCGTCGCCGCCTACCATCTCGCCTTCCGCGACGACGGCATCCTGCTCGTCGCCGCGCCCAGCGACCAGCTCCAACCAGCCCATCTACGCCATCGCACCGAACGGCGACACCAGCGTCTTCTACCAGGGCCTCGGCCGCCCGCAGGGCCTCGCGCTCGACACCGACGGCAACGTCTACGTCGCCGCCTCTCTGCGCGGCCGGCGCGGCATCGTCCGCATCACACCCGACGCCTCCTCCGCCGAGCTCTTCATCGCCGGCAACGACCTCGTCGGCCTCTGCTTCCTCGACGACGGCTGCGCCGCCCTCGCCACCAACAGCACTCTCTTCCACCTCGACCTCAGCATTCAGGGCAGGCCGCTGGTATGAGTCGATGGCGGCGCTGCTTCTTTCCCTCGCTGAGCGCGATCTGCGCGCTGAGGTGTTCGTGTTCGCTGCGGTAATCTCTTCGCTGATCACTGCAGGCGCTCGACTCGATGGCTTTCGGACGATGTCTGCGTTCGCGTTTTGCTTTGTGATATCTTGCTGGATTCTGTCTCTGCCAGCGGTCATTTTGATCGACGGGACAGATGGCCGCGGACTCTGGACTCTTGCAATGATCGGAATCCTCATTGGCCCGGCAACTATTGCTCGCGTTTGATTTATGGATGCTCTGGCAGTATCCCACCACTACCCTCAAATGGCCGGGATTTTGGGATTACCTTGCATGCGCGATCTCAATTGTCGCGACAGATTGTCTATCTTGTGATTCTGAAGACTTCATCTCGCGCTAGCATCCAACCAACGACATGATCGCTGAAATCATCGCTGTCGGCTCAGAGATGCTGACGCCCTACCGCACCGACACCAACTCCCTCTTCCTCACCGAAGGCCTCAACGACCTCGGCGTCTCCGTCGCGTTCAAAACCGTCCTCGGCGACAACCGCGAGCACCTCACCTCCGCCATCCGCATCGCGCTTTCCCGCGCCGACATCGTCATCACCTCCGGCGGCCTCGGCCCCACGGAAGACGACCTCACGCGCAACTGCGTCGCCGACGCGCTCGGCGTCGAGCTCTCACAAAGACCCCGACACCATGGCCGCGCTCTACAAACGCTTCGCCGAGCGCCGCATCCCCATGCCGCCCAACAACGAAAAGCAGGCCGAGGTCATCGACGGCGCCGAGCTCCTCCCCAACCGCAACGGCAGCGCACCCGGCCAGTGGCGCGACACTCTGTGGCCCACGCCCAGCGGCGATCTGCATCGCAAGATCGTCATCCTCCTGCCCGGCCCGCCCAAAGAGCTCAAAGCAATCTTTACGAGCAGTGCATCCCGCGCCTCGCCGCATCGCTTCCTCCGCGCTTCCTCGCCAAACGCCTCCTCCGCATGGCGCTCATTCCCGAGTCCACCGTCGACGCGCGCTGCGCTCCCCTCTACACAAAGTTCACCGACGTCGAGACCACCATCCTCGCCGGCTCCGGCGAGATCCAGCTCCACTTCGTCTGCGTCAAGCCAACACAGGAGGCTGCTGAAGCCCGCGTCAACGCACTCGCCGAACTCATCGAGCACGAGATGGGCGACGACATCTTCTCCTCGCACGGCGAGTCGCTCGAAGAGATCGTCCTCCTCATGCTCGAGCATGCGCGACCTCAAGCTCGCCGTCGCCGAAAGCATGACCGGCGGCCTGCTCTCGCAGCGCCTCACCGCCATTCCCAACGCCTCACGCAGCTTTCACGGCGGCGCCGTCGTCTACGCCAGCGAGCAGAAGACCAACCTCGCCAAGGTCCCCTTCGAACTCATCCAGCAACACGGAGCCGTCAGCCCCGAGGTCGCACGCGCCCTCGCCGAAGGCATCCGCGAAGTCACCGGCTGCTCGCTCGGCCTCAGCATCACCGGCCTCGCCGGCCCCGGCGGCGGCGAAGGCCCCGACGAGGGAAAGCCCGTCGGCCTCGTCTACATCGGCTTCGCCGACGGCGAGGACACCCAGGTGAAGCAACTCAACCTCTTCGGCGACCGCGACCGCATCCGCTTCTGGACCTCCCAGCACGCGCTCGAGCTCATCCGCCGCACACTGCTCTAACCCTCAATTCACAACCTCGGGCCATCAGATTCGCTACACTCACCTCATCCCATGCGTCTCTGGCTGCTCACTCTCGTCATCGCGTACCTCCTCGGCTCGATCCCCTTCGGCTACATCCTCGTGCGCATCTTCCGCAAGGAAGACGTCCGCGCCACCGGCAGCGGCAACATCGGCGCCACCAATGTCGCGCGCTCCGGAGGCAAGGGCCTCGGCATCCTCACCCTGCTGCTGGATCTCCTCAAGGCCTTCGCCGCGGTCAAGATCGCGCAACACCTCGCACCCGGCACACCCGGCTTCCCGTCGGATCTCGCCGTCGCCGCCGGCATCGCTGCCGTGCTCGGCCATGTCTTCCCCATCTGGCTCGGTTTCAAAGGCGGCAAAGGAGTCGCCAGCGCCCTCGGCGTCTTCATTGCGCTCGTTCCAATCGCCGCACTCTGCGCACTCGGCGTCTTCATCGTCGTCTTCGCTATTACGCGTTACGTCTCGCTCGCCAGCATCCTCGCTGCACTCATGATGCCCGTCTTCTGCCTGCTCTGGATGCCGGACCGATCGCCGCTCTTCGTCGGCGGAGTCATCTTCCTCGCGCTGCTCGTCATCGCCAAGCACCGCGCCAACATCGCGCGCCTCATGCAGGGGAAGGAGAGCCGCTTCGGCAGCAAAAAATCCTCCGCTCCCGACGGCACTGACAAGCAGGACCGCGCATGAGCCGCATCGCCGTCCTCGGTGCCGGAGCCTGGGGCACCGCACTCGCCATCTCGCTCGCGCGCCGCGGCGGCCACCAGCTCTGCCTCTGGGCCCATTCGCCCGAGCACGCCCGCCAACTCGCCGAGACCGGCGAAAACGCCCGCTACCTCCCCGGCTATATCCTTCCCGCCGGCGTCGAAATCACTCCCTCGATCGCCGACGCGATCGCCGACGCCGAGATCATCCTCTGCGTCACACCCTCGCAGGCGCTGCGCTCCATCATGAAGCAGATCGCGCCACACCTGACTCCAGCGCAGATCCTGCTCTCCGCCTCCAAGGGCATCGAAGAAAAAACCTACCTGCGCATGTCGCAGGTCATGGCAGAGTACAGCGATGGCAACAATCCCATCGCTATCATCAGCGGTCCCTCCTTCGCGCAGGAGGTCGCCGCAGCCATGCCCACCGCGCTCTCGATCGCCTGCGAGGACGCAGCCGTCGGCACACGTTTGCAGAACGACTTCTCCTCGCCCTCCCTGCGCGTCTATCGCAACGAAGACATCGCCGGCACCGAGCTCGGAGGCGCGCTCAAAAACGTCATCGCCCTCGCCGCCGGTATCGTCGCTGGCCTCGAGCTCGGCCACAACGCTGCAGCCGCTCTCATCACCCGTGGCATCGCAGAGATCTCGCGCCTCTCCATCGCCTGCGGTGGACGCCGCGAGACCATGGCCGGCCTCTCCGGCATCGGCGATCTCGTCCTCACCTGCTCCAGCAACATGTCGCGCAATCGCACCGTCGGCGTTGAGCTGGGCCGCGGCCGCAAGCTCCCCGAGATCCTCGCCTCGCTCAACGGCAAGGTCGCCGAAGGCGTCCTCTCCACCACCGCCGCTCTCGGCCTCGCCGCACGCTACGGCGTCGAGATGCCGATCACCGAACAGATGGCCGCCATCCTCCACCAGGACCGCAGCCCCCGCGACGCCATCCGTGAGCTCATGACCCGCCCCGGCCGCACCGAATAGCCGCCGCGCAGCATCAAGTTCTCAGGCAACACATCCTTCGACCCCTTCAAGGAGTGAAGCAAATGAGCAACCAGCCCAGCGACTCCACCGTTCCCTTCACATCCATCCACCGCATCCAGGCCGACGGCGTCACCGTCTTCTACCGCGAAGCAGGCCCCGCCGACGCACCTGTCGTCCTTCTGCTGCACGGCTTCCCCACCTCATCCTTCCAGTACCGCCATCTCATCCCGCGGCTCGCCGACCGTTACCACGTCATCGCGCCCGACCTGCCCGGCTTCGGCTTCACCGTCGTCCCGCCCGCGCGTAACTACACCTACAACTTCGACAGCCTCTCGCGCACGCTCGAAGCCTTCACCGACGCACTCAACCTCAAGCGTTACGCAATGTACATCTTCGATTACGGCGCGCCTACCGGACTTCGTCTCGCCATGTGGCACCCCGAGCGTGTCACCGCCATCGTCTCGCAGAACGGCAACGCCTACGAGGAAGGGCTCGGCCCCTCCTGGGCTCCCATCCAGCGTTACTGGCGCGAGCCGACGCTCGAAAATCGCAACGCCATCCGCGGAGCTCTCACAGCGGAAGGCATGCGTCACGAGTACTCCGTCGGCATCCCCAACCCCGACGATATCGCGCCCGAAGACTACACGCTCGACGCCGCTCTGCTCGCGCGCCCCGGCAACGTCGACATCCAGCTCGATCTATTTCTCGATTACGCGAACAATGTGAAGCTCTATCCCAAATTTCAGGAGTACTTCCGTGCCTCGCAGCCGCCGCTGCTCGCCATCTGGGGCCAGCGCGACACCTACTTCATCCCTGCGGGCGCTGAAGCCTTTCGTCGCGATATCCCGTCCGCAACCGTCGAGCTTCTTGACACCGGACACTTCGCGCTCGAGACGCACCTGAAAGAGATAACCGCCGCTATGCGGCGGTTCCTCGCGATACACGTCACTTAGACTTGCGGCCGCCTTGCACAAGCGCCTGCGGCACATTCTGCTCTAATAGATCCGCAGAAAGCCCTTCTGCGTCGGACGGACAAACCCATCTTCCGCGCGCAGATTCTCGTCATACTTTGCCGTCGTCTCGGTGCGGTGATGCAGACTTGCCAACAACTTCTGTAGAAGAGACATTCTCGCCTCCATATTGCTCAACACTCAACTGGCCCGACTGGTGCGATTTCGATTTGTGTATTCTGCTCCTTTTCCACACCGATAACATGCAACTTTCGCGTCTTGGTACTTGCCTTTCGTGGTACACCCAACGGCTCCGCTCACACCCTCGAAATCGGCCCTGCATACTGCATCCGCTCGTGCATCAGGCATCTAAGTCTCACGGCTGCATCGCATACGACCAGGCAATGATGCGTGCCTGTACTTGAGGCTCTCGTGATCTGCGCTCTCCTCTTCGCCGTCACCGTCCCCACATGGGTGGCCGTCTTCGGTCTCATCGCGCTTCTGCTGATCGCCGCCTACATGCTCGCCGGCATCTTCGGCCCGTCGCCCGACTACAAGATCGAGTCGGGCAACGAACTCCCCGCCAACAATTCCGACTCCTTCCTCAATCTCATCGAATCCCTCGTCGACGCGCCCGTCAGCCGCACCGGCACCTTCAAGGTCCTCGCCAACGGCCCCACCTTTTACCCTGCAGAGCTCGAGGCAATCCGCAGCGCTCGCCGCAGCGTCAATCTCGAGGCCTATATCTTCCAGCGCAGCGAGATCGGCAAGCTCTATCTTGACGCTCTCACCGATCGCGCCCGCGCCGGCGTCCGCGTCAACGTTGTGCTCGACGCCTTCGGCAGCGCCGGCGTCAGCAAGCGCTACTTCACTCCGCTCCTCGAAGCCGGTGGCAAGGTCGCCTTCTACAACTCGCCCACCTGGTACCGGCTCCTCCAGCTCGACAACCGCACGCATCGCGAGCTGCTCATCGTCGACGGCAACCTCGGCTTCATCGGCGGCGCCGGTGTCGGCGACCACTGGTACAAAGGCGTGCACGGACATCCCGGCTGGCGTGACAACATGCTCTGCGTCGAGGGTGGCGCCGTCCCCAGTCTTCAGGCCACCTTCGCGGAAAACTGGCTCTCCGCCACTGGAGAATTACTCGCAGGCACAGCCTTCTTCCCAAACATCTCCTGCCCCAATCCCACCGCCGCACTCGTCGTTAACTCCACGCCCACCATTGGTGGCTCCACGCGCGCCCGCGTCCTCTTCCAGCTCCTGCTCGCGTCAGCAAAGCAATCCATCTCGATCACAACGCCCTACTTTCTCCCCGATCACAGTCTGTCGCACGAGCTCTGCCGCGCCATCGAGGAGCGCCACGTCAAGGTGCGTATCCTCGTGCCCGGCCGAAAGTCCGACCACATGCTCACCCGCAGCACCAGCCGCGGCGGCTATGGCCCACTTCTCAAATCTGGCGCCGAGGTCTACGAGTACCAGCCCGCCATGATGCACGCCAAAGTCCTCGTCGTCGACGAGCTCTGGACCGTCGTCGGCTCCACCAACTTCGACAACCGTTCCTTCGGCCTCAACGACGAGGTCAACCTCGCCGTCCGCGACACCAGCCTCGCGCAGCGCATGGAGTCCGACTTCGCCCACGATCTCCTCGAGAGCCGCCGCGTCACGCTCGACGAGTGGCGTCATCGCCCCCTCACCGAGCGCGCCCCCGAACTCCTCGGCTGGATCTTCGAGCGCCAGCAATGACGCCCTCTCGCCTTCGCCTCGTCACCTACAACATCCACAAGTGTCGTGGCCTCGACAGCCGCACCTCGCCCCCGCGCATCATCTCCATCCTCAAGGAGCTCGACGCCGACATCCTTTGCCTGCAGGAGGTCGTCAACGCTCCCGGAACGCATCTCTACGATCAAGCCGGCGAGATCGAGCGCGCGCTTCCCGACTACATCCACCGCTTCGGTGCCAACCGCCCACTCCACGGCGGCACCTACGGCAACCTCACGCTCTCACGCCTGCCCGTCCGTGCATGGCACAATCACGACCTCACCTCACGTCGCGAAGAGCGTGGCGCGCTTCAGACCGACATCGAGCTCGGCCCTCAACTCCTGCACGTCTTCAACGTTCACCTCGGCACTGGCTTCAACGAGCGCCGCCGCCAGGCTCGCCTTCTCCTCGGCGAAAAGATCCTCGCCAACCCGCAGCTCACCGCACCACGCCTCGTGGTCGGAGATCTCAACGAGTGGACCCGCGGCCTCACCACCCACCTGCTCCGCGAAACCTTCCACACCTTCAGCCCGCGCCACACCTTACGACTGCCCGCCACATTCCCCGGCCTGCTGCCCGTGGTCACGCTCGACCACTGCTACTACGAAGCTCCGCTCGAACTCATTGAATCCCACCTCGTGCGCACACCCACCGCGCTCGTCGCCTCCGACCACCTGCCCCTCATCGCCGACTTCACCGTCGGCACGCCGTAGCTACAAACCACCCCACGGATCATGCAGGTACCCGCTGATGCGAACGTCCTCAGCGTCCCCGTTCGGAAACGTCGCCCGATCCACTGAGCTCAACCGCTCCTGCAGCAGATCCGGCGATGCTCCCTCCGCAAACGGAATCGCAGCCTCACCGAGCTCCTGCTCCGCGAAGTACAGCACCACCTTGTCCGCGAGCTGATCGCGCAACAGGCTGCCATTCAGCGCCGATCCCGCCTCCGCCAGCACGCTGCGAATGTGGTGGTGCCCATTCAGCACATCCAGCGCCACGCGCAGATCGAGCCGCCCATCACGCTTCGGCAGCCGATGCACTTCAACTCCCAACGCACGCAGCTCCGATTCGCGCTCCGCGGAAGCCTCTTCCGCAGAGAAGATCAGCAAGTCCTGCTGCCTGTTCTCTGCCGCGCCGCGCACAAGCTCCGACTGCAGCGGAATACGCAACTCCGGATCCATCACCACGCGCAGCAGCGGACGCCTTCGCGACCGACCCGTGCGATCCGTGAGCTTCGGATCATCCGCCAGCACCGTGCCGATTCCCGTAAGAATGGAGTCCGACGCATGACGCAGCCGCTGCACATCCGCACGCGCCGCTGGACCAGTCAACCAGTGTGGCTCAGGCGCAGTTCTCTGTGCCGCGGAGGGCGCAAGCTTGCCATCCACCGAGACCGCAGCCTTCAACGTGACGAACGGACGTTGATGTTGAATCGCAAACGCGAAGGCGTCATTCAGCCGCCGCGCCCGCACCGCTAACTCAGAATCGGCTGGAGCAACCAGCACCTCGACTCCGGCCGCGCTTATCCGCGCCAATCCCTTCCCGCGAACCAGTGGGTTCGGATCAAGGGTCGCCACGACACAGCGCGAGATTCCGGCCGCTATCAAGGCGTCCGAGCACGGCCCGGTGCGCCCGTGATGAACACACGGTTCCAGCGTCACGCACGCCGTCGCGCCGTGAACATCATGCCCCGCGGCGCCCGCCTGCTTCAGCGCGGCAATCTCCGCGTGGTCAAAGTTGTCATAGAAATGCGCACCCTCACCCAACATGGTCTCTGACCGCAGAAGGACACAGCCAACAGTTGGATTAGGGGATGCGAAGGCTTGAGCGTCGCTGGCGAGATCTAGCGCGCGTCGTAAACCACGTTCATCCGCCGGCAGGAGACGCATGAGGTCTCAGCATAGCTGGTGACGGTCTGGAACTGCTCGTAGTTCAGCTCTTCGCGGGTTGGCGCAGCGCGTTGAACGAAGGGATGGTTGTCGGCGGCCAGCGCCATCTCGCTCTGATGCACAGTCTGAGCGTGACCGAACGAAAAGATCATGGCAAAGAAGGCTGCAATCAGCGAGTGCACAGGAACCTCCTTAGTTAATAGCGGGTACGCCAGCGAGTATCGCCTGACGCAGCCGTAATCTTCATAACCATTCGGGGTCGGAAGCCGAACGAAGGAGGCATTATTTTCGTAATGTCCAGGGTCACTTTCAACCGCAGCAATTATTTAGAAGGTTGACGGACCAGAAGGGTAGCCTGGACGCACTTCCCGGTGGAAAAAGGTTTCAGTCCAGAAGCGAGTCCACGAAACTGCCGGCGTCGAACGGGAGGATGTCCTCCAGCTTTTCGCCCACCCCGACGTACCGGACCGGGAGGCCCAACTCGCGGGCGATGGCAACCACGATTCCGCCCTTGGCAGTGCCATCCAGTTTGGTCAGCACGATGCCGGTGACGTGGGCCGCCTCGGTGAACAGTCGCGCCTGCTGCAGGCCGTTCTGTCCTGTCGTCGCGTCGATGACCAGCAGCGTCTGGTGCGGAGAGCCCGGAACCTGCCGCTCCGCCGTGCGGCGCATCTTGTCCAACTCCTTCATCAGGTCGGACTTCGTGTGCAGACGGCCGGCGGTATCGACCAGCAGGACGTCCGTCTCGCGCGCTTTTGCGGCCGTCGCCGCGTCGAAGAGCGCTGCCGAGGGATCGCCGCCCTGCCTGGTCTTGATGAGCGCGACGCCGGAGCGCTCCGCCCAGACCTCGAGCTGCTCGATGGCCGCGGCGCGGAAGGTGTCGGCGGCGCAGAGCAGCACGGATTTGCCCTCGCGCCGGAAGAGCGCAGCCAGCTTGCCGCTGGTGGTCGTCTTGCCCGTGCCGTTCACGCCGACCAGCAGGATGACCTCCGGCGCCGGCGCCGCATGACGCACAGGCGCATTCACCGAGTCTAGGATGCGGCGGATCTCGTCCTTCAGGGCGACCTTTAGCTCCGCACCGTTCGCGAGGCCGTGACGAAGCGCGCGGTCGCGCAGGCGGGTGATGATCTCATCCGCGGTCGGCGCGCCGATGTCGGAGGCCAGCAGAGCGAACTCCAACTCATCGAGCGAGGTCTCGTCGATCTCGCGGGTGAGCGCGATGACGCCAGAGATGGAATCCGAAAGCGACTGCCGCGTGCGCGTAACCGCCTCGCGCATGCGGTCGAAGAAGCCGCGGCGTTCGGGCTCCTGATCGGCCTGGGCTTCGGTCTCTTTGGGTTCGGGCTCGCGCTTGCCGAAGAGTGAGGTAAACATCACCTTCAAGTCTATCGGTAAGCTGGGATTGCGAGAAAGGACGAGTCCAGCGAGACTTTGTGGCGTCCTTCGGGTCTGTCTTTGCGTACATTGAACATGCTCATGAAAAGGTTTGAGTTGCAGCGCTGGTTGGGTTCAGCAGTGTTGTGTGTTGCCGCCTGCGGGCTGGCGCAGGCGCAGGCTCCGCAGGTCGATCAGACGAATCCTGCGGGCACGATCTCGGTGACCTCACGGCTGGTGGTGCTGGACGTCGTCGTGGTGGACCTCAGCGGCAAGCCGGTGACGAACCTCGACCGCTACCGGTTCACCATCACCGAAGACAAGGTCCCGCAGACGATCCGCAACTTCGATCCACCGTCCGGACACGCGATGCCCGCGAGCAACGACGCTGTAGTGCACGGCGTCGCGGATCTGCCCAAGATCGGGCAGGCTCCGGTGAATGTGCTGGTGTTCGACGAGGTCGACACACCCTTCCACCAACTGAGCTACGCACGGGAGATGATGGAGAAATACCTGAAGGCGCAGCCCGCGGTGCTGCCTGTTCCGACGCTGTTCGTTGCCGTGGGTTACTCAAGGATGGTCGTCCTGCACGACTACACGCAGAGCCGCGCGGACCTGCTCGAAAGTGTGCAGAAGCACACCGCCGACCTGGACTTCACGCAGATCGTAAACACACTCAACGGAGGCTCAGGCGGGTCTGAGAACGGCCTGGTGAAGACGCTGGGGGCGATGCTGCAGATCGCGCAGAGCGTCGCAGGGATTCCCGGGCGCAAGAACGTGATCTGGGTCGGGTACCGGCTACAACAAGGCCTACGACCTGACGAACATGAGCGAGAGCGACCATGACAAGGTGGTCGACGGAGATCAAGCAGGTCACGGACAAGATGCTGCAGGCGCGGGTGACGCTTTACATCATCGATCCGGGCGGCCCGCTGAAGGCAGACACTCCGACGGAGGACACCATCGATCCCTCGCTTGTGAGTTCCTCGGGCAGTGCCATCGGCGACTTCGGCGACAACATGGGGATGGACACGTTTGCGGACAACACGGGTGGACGGGTTATCGGGGGGCGCAACGACCTGGACGCGCAGGTGGCGCAGGTCTCGCTGGAGGGAACGGAGTACTACACGCTCTCGTATGTGCCGACGGGCGAGAGCGATGCGGCACAGCCGTTCCGGAAGATCCATGTGGCGGTGAATGTTCCGGGGCTGCGGGTGATTACACGTCAGGGGTACTTCACCAGCGAGGCTCCAGTGTCGCAGGTGGCGCTCGCGCCGAAGGCGAAGCAGGCCAACGACGTGAAGTATGACCTGATGAGCGCGGCGCGGACGACGATGCCCTACACGGGACTGCACACGGATGCGAAGCGCTCGAAGAATGGCTACTCGGTGCTGGTGAATGCGAATGATCTGAAGTTTGCGGAGCAGCCGGGTGGGTCGCGGCTGGCGGAGGTGACTATCCTGGCGGTCTGCTACAACAACAAGGGCAAGGAGACGGCGCAGCACGCGGCGGAGATGCGGGAGGAGCTGGCGGCGAGCGATGTCATCAAGCCGGACTCGCAGGTGAGCTTCGCGTTCCCGATGGTCGTTCCCCCGTTCACGCAGAGGGTAAGATTTGTTGTTCGGGATGCAGCGACCGGAGCTATCGGGTCGGTGAATGCGGCTCCATAGAGCTACCTCCCCCCCCCCCCGGATTTTTGCGCAAAGTGTTCACAAAATTGGACTTAGCGGTGGACCTGACTGGCTGGGATAACGGGCACGCGGGTGCAAGGGTTCAACTGGCCCGGCTCCGCGGCGGGAAGTTTGTCAAGTCCGCGCGTTGGCCTGATCTTATGGTGGGCACCACGACGTCACGTTACCCTAGAGGCATGTTTACCGGACTGATCGAGACGACGGGGACGTTGCTGGCCACGAAGTCGAGCGCTGGCGCGATGCGCCTGGTGGTTGCGGCGCCGCAGCTTGCGGGACGCTGGAAGATTGGCGACAGCATCGCCGTGAATGGTGTGTGCCTGACGGCGCTGGACATGGAGAACGCTTCTGAGGCGCATCCGGGCCGGTTTGCGGCCGACCTGGCGCAGGAGACCATCGAGCGAACGAGTCTTTCGAACCTGCAACCCGGCGCGCTGCTGAATCTGGAGCTGCCGACGCCGGCGGGGTCGCCGATGGGCGGCCACGTGGTGCAGGGCCATGTGGACGGCACGGGGAAGCTGATCTCGCTGGTGCCGCTGCGGCAGGAGATCGACGGCAGCGACTGGCGGATGACGGTCGAGATTCCGGCGAATCTGGCGGCGCAGGTGATTCCGCAGGGGTCGATCACGATCGACGGCATCAGCCTGACGGTGGCGAAGATTCATCAGCCGGGGACAGATGGCTCGGTGCGGATTGAGATCGCCGTCATTCCGCACACGTACAAGAGCACGAACCTGCGCGCGAAGATGGCGGGCGAGACGGTGAACATCGAGACGGATGTGCTCTCGAAGTACGCGGCGCAGCAGTTGGCGGCAACCTCTGCAACATCTCAGGCCGTGGAAGAGCGCCCCGAGGTTGCAACGAAATCGAATTGGCTGACTACTGAGTATTTGCTCGAGAACGGCTACTGAGCCCGCATTAAGCCGACAAGGAAAGATTGCAATGGAACTGAAGCTCCCCGAAGGCAACTTCAAGGCATATCTGTTTGACTGCGACGGAACAATCGTCGACTCGATGCCGCTGCACTACGTGGCGTGGAAGCGCGTGTTCGATGAACACGGCTGCTCATTTCCGGAGGAGCTGTTTTACGCCTGGGGCGGCATGCCCATTCGCGACATCATCGCCGCGCTGAACGAGGAGCACGGCCTGAGCATGCCTGTTGAAGAGACCGCCCGCACCAAGGAGCGGTATTACACGGAGATGCTCGAGGACCTGAAGGCGATCCCCGAGGTGCTGGCGCATATCGAGGATCAGCACGGAAAGATTCCGTTTGCGGTCGTCTCGGGCAGCACGCGCGACTCGGTGGAAGCCTCACTGTCTGCTCTCGGACTGTTAGCTCGCTTCGACACGCTGGTGTGCGCGGGTGACTATGCCAAGGGCAAGCCGGATCCCGGAACCGTTTCTGACGGCGGCTCGGCTGCTGGGCGTGAGGCCTGAAGAGTGCCTGGTGTTTGAAGATGCGGAGACAGGTGTCATCGCGGCGAAGGCTGCGGGCATGGCCGTGGTCAAGGTGCCACTGCCGCATGAGCGGCAAGATTCATCGGTCAACCAGGCCGCCGGTGAATGATGGCAGCGGAGCCCCTGCTTTCGCAGAGCCTTCCGGAAGCACTTCTGAATTCGCGCGGATCTGCTCGATCTGGCGGTAGATCTGATTCGCGTCATCCACATCGACGAACACAGGAAGACCGGCGTCAAGCTGGAGCGACCCAAAGTTCTGACGACGCCTGGACCTATACGAACTAACGATCGGTGTTCCGATGGTGATGGTTCCGACGCCGTCCGAT
Organism: uncultured Acidobacteriaceae bacterium; assembly: GCA_963713395.1. GTDB lineage: Bacteria > Acidobacteriota > Terriglobia > Terriglobales > Acidobacteriaceae > Granulicella. The sequence continues at coordinate 33,809 of CAVQLS010000007.1, forward strand.
CGAAGCGACTTCTCTATTGAGCCAACCGCAGCCAGGCGCGCGCTAATCGTCTGTGACTGCGGCGGGCGCACTATGACAATCGCACGTCGGTCCGTGAGCACATAGACGATGCGGCGCTTCTTCCAGTTGTCGTAAATGAATCTTCCCCAGATGAGGTACTGGCCGATAAGAACAAACGGGATACCCCAGAGTTGACCGAATCCCCAGCCCTGCTTAAGGACTCCCGCTTCCCAGAAGATCGCGAACCCACCCCACATCAAGCTGAACGGGATGAGAAAGCTATCCGCTGAGTGGAAGATGACCTTCGGGTTCGGCTTGCCGGCCCAAAGGACACGCTCGGACGGTTCGAGTTCCGTCGCGATCGCCTCGCGTTCCTCCGTGTTCAGAGAATCCATCGGCATAGATTAGCGATCAAGGCGAAATTAGAAAAGCAAAAATGTGAGTGTTCACAGAGAAACTTATTGTCTGGCTCTCGGTGAGTTGTCGGTTGTCTCGTCGACAACCTTGTACTCGGGCGGAACGACGAAGGTCTCGGCAGATGGCTCGGTGCGCTGCACATGCGTGACGGCGACGAGTTGTTCGCCGGTGCGCGGATCGTCGTGGCGGATGGTCACGTAGATCGCGAGTTCCGGTGAGTACCAGTAGTCGTCCGTGATGACAACCGGCTTCCCTGTCCCGCTCATCTCCGCGGAGATGGTGTGCTGCTTTCGAATTCCTTGAAGCTCCAGGCCGTTCATCTGCTGCGTTCCGAGATCGGACTCGGTGACGCCGGGCAGCTTCGGCTGTTGCTGCGGAGGAAGCGATGTTGGAGGCGTGGGCTCCGGTGCGCGTAGAGTGACCTCCCGCGCGAGATGGAGGTTGGGATTAATCATGATGCTTTGGCGGCTCGAGGGATCGTAGATGTGGGCAGAGAGCAGGCGCGGTGTTCCCTTGAAACCCGTTGGGACGAAGACGCGGCGTTCGTTGTAAATGCGCCCTGAGGATGCTCGCGCGATGTGGTTCGTGGAGGTGACGATGTGATCGCTGCCGTCCGGCATTTGAAAGTGCGAGACGATCTCGACGTCAGCGGTGAATGGGAAGTTGGGGATGGGTGTTACGAAGATGCCGCCGATAAGCGTTTGCACGCCACGATAATTCGGGGGCATTGGCTGATTCGTGGTCTGCGCCGGAGCCAACGCGGGCAATGTCAGGCAACAAGCGAACAGGAGTTCAGCTCTGGCCAATCGCATCCGCTCACCTCGCGCAACAGCATAGTATGAGCGGGCGAAATCCGCGCCAGAAAACCGGGCTCCCGGCCGGATTGGATTGAACGATATTCGGATGGCGGTCAACAGCGATCCACAGAAAACGTCGTTTCCCACATTTCTTAGTGACATACAAATGAATGTTCCACGCGGAACATTCCTGTTCCACGCCAGAGCAGGTGCTCCCGTGAAACAGAAAGGCGCGGCCTCCGCGCCGCGCCTTTTCTGTTTCTTGCACTGCAGCTTCGCCGTTTAGAGCGAGCTCATGTTGTGCAGGAACTCCTGGTTGTTGCGAGTCTTGCCGAGCTTGTCGGAGAGAAGCTCCATGGCTTCGACCGGCGAGAGCGGGTTGAGGACCTTGCGCAGAATCCAGGTGCGCTGCAGGTCGTCTTTCGGAATGAGCAATTCCTCTTTTCGTGTTCCAGACCGCTGGATGTCGATGGCCGGGAAGACGCGCTTGTCGACGAGCTTGCGATCGAGGATGACTTCCATGTTGCCGGTGCCCTTGAACTCTTCGAAGATGACCTCGTCCATGCGCGAGCCGGTGTCGATGAGCGCCGACGCGATGATGGTGAGCGAACCGCCTTCCTCGATGTTGCGGGCGGCGCCGAAGAAGCGCTTTGGCCGTTGCAGGGCGTTGGAGTCGACACCGCCGGACAGGACTTTGCCCGAGGGCGGGACGATGGTGTTGTAGGCGCGTGCGAGACGCGTGATGGAGTCGAGCAGGATTACGACGTCGCGCTTGTGCTCGACGAGACGTTTGGCCTTTTCGATAACCATCTCGGCGACCTGGACGTGGCGCGCGGCGGGCTCGTCGAAGGTGGAGGAGATGACTTCGCCCTTCACGGAGCGCTGCATGTCGGTGACCTCTTCGGGGCGCTCGTCGATGAGCAGAACGATGAGGACGACCTCGGGGTGGTTCGCGGTGACGGAGTTCGCGATCGCCTGCATCAGCACGGTCTTGCCGGTGCGCGGCGGAGCGACGATGAGACCGCGCTGGCCCTTGCCGATGGGGCAGAGGAGGTCCATGACGCGGCCGCTGATGCCCTCGCGCACGGTCTCCATCTTGATGCGCTCCTGCGGGTAGAGCGGCGTGAGGTTGTCGAAGAGAATTTTGTTGCGGGTCTCTTCGGGCGACTCGAAGTTGATGGCTTCGATCTTGACGAGCGCGAAGTATTTCTCGCCCTCGTGCGGCGAGCGCACGTTGCCGGAGATGGTGTCGCCGGTCTTGAGGTCAAATTTGCGGATCTGCGAGGGCGAGACGTAGATATCGTCGGGGCCGGGCAGGTAGTTGTAGTCGGGGCTACGGAGGAAGCCGTAGCCGTCGGGGAGGATCTCGAGGACGCCCTCGGCGAAGATGTGGCCTTCTTTTTCGCTCTGCGCCTGAAGGATCTTGAAGATGAGGTCTTGCTTGCGGAGGGCGCTGGTGCCGGCGATCTCGAGACCACGGGCGAGCTTGCCGAGCTCGGCAATGCTCTTTTCTTTCAACTCGGTAATTGTCATGGGTGTCTTGTGGACTTTCGTTCTTTAGGGGGGATTTTGGGTGTTGCGGGGATGTTAAGGTGCGGTGCGGAGACTCCGTGCTCAGGGGGTGGAGCGAGAGCATCACGCGCGGGAGTTGTGAAGCGGGGGAGGAAACGGAGGTGCTACTGGAAGGTCGTGACTACGATATCACAAGTATCTGAATGGAGGACCGGGGCAAAACACAGTCCTGAAAACGGCGGGGCCGCCGCGACGGCCCTTTAGGCCGCGCGGCGAACCGTTGCCACAGTCTCTACAGGCTCCTCAGCGCCAGCCAGATCCATCGGTATGGAATCCTTGAAGCGATCCAGCACCTCGTTGGTGGTGTCCTGAAGACGGGTGTTGGGCTTGTGAAGCTTGCGCGTCGCCTTGGAGGCGAGCTGGCAGAGCTGGTAGCGGTTATTCACGTGAGTGAGGGCTCCAAAAATCAGGTCTGAGCGCATAACGTTATTCTCTTTTCCTCTGCGAAGTCTTAGGTGGTTGCCCTCAATGCTCCGAGCTCCACTCTGTGTGGCCCACGTCTGGGATTGGGTCCGCCAGTCGCAGTCCGGCGCAGGTCCCCATTTGTTTAGACGCAGTCGGCCCGGAACGGATGCATCCGATTCCAACGCCAATTCAGCTTTTTTTTAAGTCGCCGCGTTTGAAAGAGATAGCCTCAAACGCAGTCTCAGACCCATCTCACGGAGAAAATACCCTCCGTGCGATCAGAAGGTCCCAAATCCACTGCCTGGTTGATTTCGGAACGGCCGTCCGTCCCGATTAGGATGATGAACACACCGGCCCAAAAACACCGAGTTTCGCGTGTCCAAATGCACCTTATCGTCAGCAGCGAGGTGAGTCAATCCTTTTTTTTGAACAGGGACAAGGTTTATCTCCCAAAAACGGAATATCGCGTTTAGCTAGATACAAGTAGCTGATAGATATGGGGATAGCACGACAGAGAGGTTGGCAATTTAATGGCCGATTATCGAGTCAGTCGGGCGGCGATTTCGGCCATGAGGCGTGGTTGACGACCATTCGCTGTGGTCGAGCGGTGCTGCTTTGGATAGCTCTACAGGGCTATCTGAGGGCGTCGCGGGCGGTGCGGGCCTGGATGAAGTTGGGATCGATCGCCAGGGCGCGATCGAACTCGTCGTTCGCAGTTTCCTTCTTTCCCTGGGACTGCAGGGCACGGCCGAGGCCGAAGTGTGCGCGGGCGGACTGCGGGTTATCCGCTACGTTCTGGGTGAGGAGCGCAATGGCTGTGTTGGTTTCTCCCATCTTGAGACACTGGTAGCCAACGAAATCGACGGCATTGGCGGTGGAGACTGACGTACCGATGACAGCTTTGAAATCCCGATAGGTCTGCATAACCGCAGAGGTGTCGGTGCGCTCGTCGTAGATGCGCTGAACCATCTGCTGCAGTGGCGTGCGGTCCCAGACCGGCGGCGAAAAAATAGAGAGCGGAGGGTCAGAGTTGATTTCGACAGACTCGACGGTGCCCTCGTCGAAGACCTTGCCCGTGGCGCTGTCTACCTCGCGGGACCGGTGGGCTATCATCACGCCGGCTTCGGGACGATAGTCGCTCATCTCCATGTGCGTGGTGTATTTCGTACCGAAGGCATGGAAGGGCACGATGCGTGCGTAGCCGTCGATCATGGAGCTTTTGACATCGACGAAGATGTCTTCACGGAAGCCGTCGGCGAGAGTGACGTGCAGCAGGTAAGCGCGGCTGCCGGCGAAATCGGTCGTGCCGTCCAGGGTAATGGTTGTGCCGTGCTGTTTATAGTCGACGAGCGCGTCGTCGAACATCGCGGAATGACGGGTGGTCGCTGCGGCTGCGCCGACCGTGCGGACGACGATGCCGGGATCGGGATAGTACTCCCAGGAGCTGCCGTCGTAGCCCTCGTGCAGATGCTTGAGGGGTTCGGCCATGTTGCCGATGACGCGATAGAACGGCCTCATCTGCGTCACGGTGGTCTTCACGTTGAGGTCACCTTCGTGATACGTGCCGTGCAGGACAAAGCTGTGCAGGGCGTGAATTTTGTCGGCTCCACCGAGGGCGGCGATGTGCGCGTTCACGATCTCGTCGACAGTGGGAGGAGCCTGGGCAGCGGTGATTCCCACGCATGCGCTGAGGAGCGCGGCGAAGAAGAGATTCATTGGGGATTCCTCTGATTGCTCAGGACACAGTCACGTATCGATGGTTGCGGTTGAAAGATGGAACCACTGGTTTTGTGACGAACGGCCGAGTCCGGGGGGCGAACAGCCTCAGGCCCAGTAGCTGCGAGCAACTATGACCAGTAACTGCGGTCGAGGGTGCGGTACTGGATGGCTTCGGCGATGTGTTTGACGGCGATGCTGTCGGAGGAGTCGAGGTCGGCGATGGTGCGCGCGACCTTGAGGATGCGGTCGTGGGCGCGGGCGCTGAGGCCCTGCTGCTGCATGGCGCGCTCAAGCAGCTTTTCGGCATCGCTGGAGAGCTCGCAGTGCGTGCGAATTTGCTTCGTCGACATCTGCGCGTTGGAGTAGACGGCGCGGCTGGCGGCGCGAGGGTTGCCAGTGGTGCGTGCTCCGCTCTCGAGGAAGCGCGCGTGCTGGCGCTCGCGGGCCTTCATCACACGGGCGCGAATCTCAGCCGAGCCCTCGGAGGCCTGGCCGCCGCGCAGCTCTTTGTACTGCACGGCAGGGACCTCGATGTGGATGTCGATGCGGTCGAGCAGAGGGCCGCTGACTTTGCTGACGTAGCGCTGAATCATGGGCGGCGTGCACATGCAGTTGCGGCTCTTGTCGTTGAAGTAGCCGCAGGGGCACGGGTTCATGGCGGCGGCGAGCATGAAGCGCGCGGGGAACGAGAGTGACATCGATGCGCGCGCGATGGTGACGTGGCCGTCTTCGAGCGGCTGGCGGAGGACCTCGAGCACGTTGCGCGGGAACTCGGGGAGCTCGTCGAGAAAGAGGAGGCCGTTGTGCGAGAGGCTGACCTCGCCGGGGCGCGGGATCATGCCGCCACCGATGAGGCCGGCGTCGGAGATGGTGTGGTGCGGCGAGCGGAAGGGACGCTGCGTGACGAGGCCCTCGTCCCTGTTGAGGACACCGGCGACGGAGTGAATCTTGGTAGTCTCGAGCGCCTCCTCAAAACGCAGGGGCGTCAGGATACTGGGCAGGCGCTTGGCGAGCATCGTCTTGCCCGAGCCGGGCGGGCCGATCATGAGGATGTTGTGGCCGCCGGCGGCTGCGACCTCGAGAGCCCGCTTGGCGACGTGCTGGCCGCGGACGTCGCGGAAGTCAGCAATGTGATCGAGCGCCTCTTCGAGCAGGGCGCGTGATTCGACACGGAGCGGCTCGGCTTTGACGGGGCCGTGCGCGGCAGAGTTGAGGAGCTCGCGAACTTCAATGAGACTGCGGACGGGATAGACGCTAACGCCTTCGACGACGGCGGCTTCGCGCGCATTGGCAGCGGGGATAACGAGGTTGTGTATGCCCGCGTTCTTGGCGGCGATGGCGATGGGCAACATGCCCTGCACCGCGCGGATGCTGCCGTCGAGACCGAGCTCGCCGACGAGGACGAAGTCGCTGACGTCGCCGATGGCAAGGCCGCCGTAGGCGCCGAGGATGCCGATGGCGATGGAGAGATCGAAGCCGGATCCCTCTTTCTTGAGATCGGCGGGAGCGAGGTTGATGGTGATGCGAGTGGGCGGAAGGTCGAAGCCCGAGTTCTTGATGGCGGAGCGGACGCGGTCGCGGCTTTCGCGAACGGCGGCGTCGGGAAGGCCGACGACGCTGAAGGTTTCCTGCTCCTGCTTAACTCCGGAGAAGTCCACTTCTACATCGATCAGGTGCGCGTCGATCCCGTAGACCGCAGCGCTGCGCGTCTTGAACAGCATGTCCCGCCTGGTTGAGCCCGTGAGGCCGTAAGTGCGCTCAGTCTAGCATCCGGAACTGAAGTAGCCGATGGCGAGTCAGTGCCATCCCGGCCCGGCAGATGACGCAAACTTCATCTGCGAAAGGCCAACTTTGAGGTGCTGCATCTGCGTCCTAAATTCTGTCTTCTGTGCGGTTTGCAAGAGCCATCGGGTGCTTCCCGGCGGGCGCGTCGGCACCTTTTGAGGGACTTCCAATGAGACCAAGACGATTGACTGTTTTGCTTGCGCTGATTGCGGGCGGGATTTTATTCCGTCCGGCCAACGCGCAGGATGCGCCACCAGCGACTCTGGTGCAACAGACACAGGTGCAGTCGCAGACCGTGCCTGCTGCCGAGCCCGGGCAGAACTTTGAGCCGAATGAGATTCGCGCGTGGTCGATGCTGACAGACGCGGCGAAACCCGGCCAAAGCGCGCATGACCGCGTGCAGGCGATGGCGGCGCTGGGGACTATGGGCAATGATGAGCGAGCGGCACGGTTAATTGAAGAGGGCATGACGGGCAAAGACTCGGATGTGCGCATTGCAGCAATCCTGGCCGCAGGGCTCACGAAGAACCCGAGGCTTACTCCCGCACTCTCGCGAATGCTGGATGACGACAACCCCGAGGTGGCCTATAGCGCAGCCATCACGCTTTGGAAGATGCATGACTATTCGGGAGATGACCTGCTTATTGCTGTGGCCCTTGGCGACCGGAAGGCCAAGCCCGGGCTGATTAAGGCATCCAAGCATAAGGCGGTGACAGAGCTGCACAGCCCCAAGACGATGGCCATGATCGGCCTGAACGCGAGCGCAGGCTTCTTCCTCGGTCCCTTCGGCATTGGCCTGAAGGCCATCGAGTACGCCAACAAGCCGAACGGTGAGGCGATTGCTCGCGCTGCTGCCGTCAATGAACTCGCGCATCAGCACACAGACCAGGTGTACGCGGTGCTGATCGCAGACCTGACAGACTTTGAGCCCGCGGTTCGCGCCGCCGCCGCCAAGGGTTTAGGCCGGTGGCCCGATGCCGAGACGGAGAAACAAATGCTGCCGATGTTCGGCGACAACAAGCTGGCGGTGCGGCTGACTGCGGCGGCGACGTACCTGCGCGCGCTGCATAACATTCCCACGCCGCCGGATGGGGAATGCGAGTTCTAAGAAATGCTTGCCGATGCGTTACACAGCGCGTAGCGTTGCAGCCCAGCTCTCCGCTTACAAAATCCACTCCCGGGAACCGAAGGATCATGCACGCCTCGCGCAGAACGTTGACACTGGCTTTCACGATTTCGCTGACCTTGATTGGCTCAATTTCACTTCTCACTCCGAGCCCTTTGGCGCTCGCGCAACACCAGGTCTCAAGCGCGGACGGCAAGATTGTCACGGCGAGTTCTGCCGCGCAGGAGCAGGAGGAGCCGGAGATCAAAGCGGCAGCGCCGAGCGTTGATGCCGCGTGGGGCATGCTGACGACGGCAACGCAGAAGGCGACTCAGACGCACATTATCGCGCTGGCGGCGCTGGGCACGATGGGCTCGGACGAGCGCGCCGCGAAACTTATCCGCGAAGGCATGAACGACAAGGAGCTTGAGGTACGGACTGCCGCGATTGTGGCGGCCGGACAGACGAAGAATCGTGCGCTGATACCGGCGCTTCGCGAGCGGCTGCACGACCCCGAACCGGGCGCTGCCTTCACCGCGGCGGTCACGCTGTGGAAGATGAATGACCGCTCGGGTGAGGCGTTCCTGCGCTCCGTGGCCGATGGCGATCGTAAGGCCAAGCCGGGACTGATGCATGGCGCGAAGAACGACGTTAACAAGGAGTTGCACGACCCGCAAGGCATGGCCACCCTTGGCGCAACGACGGGAGCATCGATTCTGCTCGGCCCATTCGGTTTCGGCGTCAAGGCCGTCGAGTACATGCTGAAGAACGGCAGCGATCCGGCGCGGGCGGCGGCGATCGATCTGCTTGCGCAAAGCCATGCGCCGGGCATTGATGCTGAGCTGGTGGACGCGCTGAGCGACAAAGACGTAGCGGTGCGCGCGGCGGCGGCGAAGGCACTCGGTCAACGCCATGATGCAGGCGCGATCAAGCCGCTCGGCGAGCTCTTCAGCGATCCCAAGCTGCCGGTGCGGCTGTTCGCCGCCGCAGCTTATATCAACTGCTCGCGCGGTTCGGCGGCGCACAAGGCGTAGCCCGGATGGATTGAAGTCAGCGCGGGGTGTTCGCGCCTACAATAGCCACCGATGAACACCAGCCTCTTTGAGCTCTTCAAGATCGGTATCGGCCCCAGCAGCTCTCACACCGTTGGCCCGATGCGCGCTGCATTGCGGTTCTTGCGCGAGCTTGAGGGGCGACAGCTTGTCGACAGGGTTGAGTCGATCACGATCGACCTCTACGGATCGCTTGCGCTGACGGGCCACGGCCATGGGACGGATCGCGCCATCCTTCTCGGCCTGCTGGGTCAGTCCCCAGATACTGTTGCGCTGGACAAGATCGACGCGATGCTCGAGCGGGTGCGCGGCGAGCACCGGCTGAGGCTGATGGGCAGTCGCGATGTGCCGTTCCTGGAGAGCGAGCAGCTGCGCTTTCACCGCGACCAGATGTATCCCGATAAGGACCACGCAACACATCCGAACGGCATGCGCTTCACGGTCTTCGATGCTGCGGCGAATGCCATTGCTTCAGATGTCTTCTACTCGGTCGGGGGCGGATTCATTTTGTCCGCGAGAGAGCTGGAACAGTCTTCGTTGGCCGGTTCGGCGAAGCGCAATGTGCCTTATCCGTTTTCGAGCGGGGCGGAACTGCTTCGCCTGGGAGAGGAGCATCAGCTCTCGATTCCGGAGATCATTCTGCGCAACGAGGTCGCGTTGCTGAGCGACGCGACGATCACGCGACGCATCGACCGCATCGTGTCGCCTGCGCGGCCGGGCAATGAGGCGCCGCCGGACATGGCGTCGCTGACGCCTGAGCAGCAGATTGAGGCCGCAATCTTGACCTTGTGGCACACGATGGAGCAGTGCATCGAACGCGGCCTGCACACAGAAGGCACGCTGCCTGGTGGGCTGAATGTGCGGCGTCGTGCGCCGGGGCTCGCGGCACGCGCGGCGCGGCTGGATGCCGAAGCTGCGGCGTCGGCCGCAGACCGCAAACCAAGGCCGCGCGATCCACTGGCGCCGCTCGACACGGTGACGATGGTGGCGATGGCGGTGAATGAAGAGAATGCCGCCGGAGGCCGCGTGGTAACAGCGCCGACGAACGGCGCTGCGGGCGTTGTTCCGGCGATTGCGTACTACTACCTGCATCACGCAGGCGAAGGCCTCGGCGACTCAGAAAGGCAGCAGGGCCTGCTGCGTTACTTTCTTGCCGCGGCTGCGATCGGCATTCTTTACAAGGAGAATGCGTCGATCTCCGGCGCGGAGGTCGGCTGCCAGGGTGAGGTGGGTGTTGCGTGCTCGATGGCCGCAGGTGGGCTGGTTGCCGCGCTCAACGGAGACAACGCCGCGATTGAGCACGCGGCCGAGATTGCGATGGAACACAATCTCGGCATGACGTGCGATCCCATCGGCGGGCTGGTGCAGATTCCGTGCATCGAACGCAACGGGATGGGCGCAGTGAAGGCTGTGAATGCGGCGCGGCTCGCGATGAACGACCAAGGCACGCACAAGATCTCACTCGACCAGGTGATCGAGACGATGTACCGCACGGGCATGGATATGCAGTCGCGCTACAAGGAGACCTCGCTTGCGGGACTGGCGCTGAACATCATCGAGTGCTGACTTACTTCTGCGTCACCAGTAGCGCGATTCTCCTGTTCTGTGCGCGTCCCTCGGGCGTTGAGTTGTCGGCGACGGGATATTGATCGCCGTAACCCTTTGACTGCAGCCGTGATGGATCGATGCCGCCGGCGACGATGGCATCCATCACGTTCTTGGCGCGGTTCTCTGACAGCGTCTGGTTGGCCGCAGGATCGCCCGTGTTGTCGGTGTAGCCGCCAATCTTTATCTGCGCGTTCGGATACGCCTTCATAATCGCAACGACGTTGTTCAGCTGCTCCTGCGATGAGGGCTGCAGGGTTGCAGAGTTCGAGTCAAACAACAGGCGATCGAAGTTGAACCACGTGGTAGTGTCGACCGGCCGCGATGAATCGTTGAGGAAGGTGATCAGCTTGTTCTCAATACCGTTTTGGGGGATGTTGAGCTCGGTTCCATCAGGCAGCTTGGTCGAGAAGAATGCGCCAAGCCCGGAGGTATCAACCGTCGGCATGGACGGGGTGGGCGTGCGGCGGAAGATCCAGAACGCGATCAGCGCAAGCACGATGAGTCCAAGCACAGGCCACAGCCAGCGATTCGCTTTGGGTACGTCGCGAGCAACGGCGACCGGCATCGACGCCACGGCGGGCGCGCGGCCAAAGAACGACCGCAGACCTGAGGGAAGATAACTCGTGAGACCGGGCATCTCGCTCTTCAGCGATTGTCCGAGCTCGGACGCGTTCATCCCTGTCGACTGCACCTGCCGTCCCAGCATTCCAAGCACCAGCGGCGCAGCCATGCCGAGCACTGCGGCGGCCTTCCCCGTGCTCATTCCCGTCTCACGGGCGATGCCATCGGCTACTGCGCCCTGATTTGAGCCAAAGACCGTGGAGAGAAGCTGGCTGCCCAGCCCGCCAGCCGCGGCGGCTGCGGGTACACCTGCAAACGCCAGATCATTGGCAGGATTTTTTATGAAGCTGAATATCTGCTGCATGAAGCCCGGCTGATCCGCCTTTGAGCCGATCCCTGCCAGCAACGCCGCCGAACCTTCCTCAAGCCCACGTTGCACAACGCCGGTCGGCTCGTCCAGCTGTGACGACACTCCGTTAACAACCTGTGGTCCAAGCATTCCTCTCAAACTCTCAAGAATCGATGCCATAGCGATACTCCTTCTCTGCAGCACGTCGTGGGGGATTTATGCATGCGCGACGCGGATTCGCACCGGATGAGCTCTCATCCGCCGCGAACACCTGCGTCTCGCTGCATCGATTTGCGATGTCGCGCGAGGAGGCTCCTTGAGCGATATCGCTTCCGTTCTTTTCTGCGAGGTTTCCTCTAATTGGGCTTTGCTGATGAAAGCGTCGAATCATCTGCAGCGTCTGCGATCCTCGATCCGTGCTGCAGTGGCTTTCGTCTTTACGATGATTGATCGCCGTTGCGTCTCGTTATAGTCGAGGCCGGCCCTTCATCCTTCCGTTCTGCCAGACACCAGCCCATCGACTCAATCCCGATTCGTCACCGTTCAACACCATAGGACGGCCTTGCACGGTGTGGATCACGACTGAGACTACGGAAAGAAAGTACATCGTCGTCTCATCGCTCAGCAAATGCTCGTAGAAGGACTATTTCGTTCGCATCAACGTATGCGGCCTGCATTCAACCAGCAACGCGTCTCCCATGTGACCGCGCCGTCCTTCTCATAGCGGTCGAAGAATTCCTTCAATGCACTCTCGAACTCAGGGAAACGCGAATCGCCGATGCGCGGCGTGTGCGACAGCGAGAGAGCCATTCCACGCAGGTGTTGCCAATCCATGCGCAGCTCGCCGCCGCGCTCGTAGTGGTGGAACTCGCTGCCCTCAAAGAAGTTCTTCATCCGCGTGTAGGCGGAGTAGGCCTCAAGCCTATCCTTTGCGCTTCCGCTGAACTGCTCGAGCACGCGCACAAAGGCCTCGTTCTCTTCACGACCGAACTCGGTGCGCCCCGCCGCGACGCTTACGACCCAGCCGCCGGGGCGCACGACGCGCCGGAACTCTTGCATCGCGGCCTCGAGATCGAACCAGTGCAGCGCACGCCCGGAGCACACCATATCGACGGACGCGTCCCCGAGGCCCGTAGCCTCAGCGGTGCCTTCGCGGATCTCGAGCCGTGATTCGCCCGGGTGCAGATGCGCACAGGCCGCGCGCATCTCCGCGTTGGGCTCGATTGCAATGACACGATTCCCATTCGCAAGAAACACGTCGGAGAGCATTCCGGTGCCGGCGCCGACGTCCGCGACGAGCCACTCCGGCGTCAGGCCGCACCAGTCGCGTAGAGGCGCAAGGATTTCGTTGGTATCGTAACGTTCGCGATAGAGATCGTAATCGGCTGCTCGGCCGTCGAACCGCTCAATAGTGCTCCGCATGCCACCAGCATAGAACCACGCATGCCGCCGATGGTTGACCACTTGTTATAGTGAGCGCAATGGCTCTTCCCTCGCCGAGCGATTCCGCGCCGCGCCCGCACAGCACGCGGCTTCTGCTCTTCGTCATCACCAGCCTCTTTTTAGCGAACGTCGTGCAGTGGGCGCTGTGCCGTATTTCGGGGCTCGGCAATCCTGGCGGCATCAAGCAGTTCTTTTTGCAGTTTGTACACGTTCATCAGTGGACCGACTCGTGGCTGCCCATGTTGAAGTCGCTCGACTACTTCGGTGCGCATCCGACGGAACCGATCTACTACGCGCATCTTTATGACACACTCATCTATCCGCTTGCGAGCCTGCTTCCGCTTGCCGCACTCAAGAAGCTCGGCCTCACTGAATCTGCAATTCTCGAGGTTCTCGCTGTCACGTCCTGGCTTGCGGTACTCGGAGTGGGCGCGGTGTCGCTATGGATGGGCCGGTGGCTATTGCGTCGGCGCAATGCGTCCATCGACTCGAAATCGATCGTCGCGGTGATGATGGCGTGCATCGGGTGCTATCCCCTGATTAAGGGCTATGCGCTGGGCAACGCGCAGACGTTTCTGTCGTTTCTGTTCACCGTTCTGTTGCTGCTGTGGACGACAGGACGCGAGCGCTCTGCCGGAGTTGTCGCGGCGCTGCTCGCGTTCGTAAAACCGCAGTACGGTCTGCTCTGGATCTGGATGATTGTGCGCCGGCGGTGGAACGCCGCCATCGCATTTCTGGTCTGCGCGATTGTATTGATTGCGCTTTCGACGCTCGTCTTCGGCTGGCACAACAACCTCGACTACATTCGCGTGCTGTCCAGTCTCAGCCGCAAGGCGCAATCACACTACGGCAATCAGTCGATGTTCGGCACGTTGAATCGCGTCATCGGTAACGGCGAGAACATCTCCTATACGCCGCTTCTCTACACGCCGTACATTGCGTGGGTGTATCGCACGACGCTCATCACGGGGCTGGCCTTAATCGGGGCGGCGTTGCTCTTCCCGTGGGGCAAGCTGCGCGGATCGACGGCCGACCTGGCCGCGACTGGGCTTGCATCGGTTGCGTCGTCGCCGATGGCGTGGGAGCACCACTACGGCATCGTCTTCGCCATCGCCGCGTGGGTATGGTTCGCGTACGGGTGCTGGCAGCAGAGACCGCCGTGGCTGCTCGCTCTGGCAAGCTTCCTCACGCTCAATGCGCTGACGGCAACGAACTTCCTCGCGCCGCATCTTGGTTGGAATGTGCTGCAGTCGTATATGTATTTCGGTGCGCTGTTGATGCTCGGTGTGCTGATGCGGCTGGCGCGAAACGTGACGAACAACGTCGCCGAGCCGGCCCCGTAAAGAAGAAGCGCGGCGATTTGCCGCGCTCTCTCACCAAGCTATTTGTCGCGAATCAGGCCGCGCTCTCATTCTCAAAGTACAAATACTTTCTCCACGCGGCGTCTGCACTGCCGATCATGCGCATGATGTGCCGGCTGGTATGCAGCGTGAACGGCCGCGGCTCGCGCAGCAACCGCATGTCCAAAAGCTCATGCAGCATGTGGTTGCCTTTGCGGCGGTTACATTCGCGGCAGCACGCGACGAGGTTCTCCCAGGTAGAGAGCCCACCGCGCGAGCGCGGCAAAACGTGATCCAGCGTCAGTTCTGCCGAGGTGAGCACCAGTTGGCAGTACTGGCAGGTGTTTCTGTCGCGCAGCAGAATGTTCTTGCGGCTGAGCGCACGCGTCTGGTGGGGGATACGGCGGTACTCCAGCAACCGGATGACGCTGGGCATCTGGATGGTCATTTTGTGCGAGTGCAGGATGCTTCCCTGCTCCTCTTCCGTGCGTGCCACGCCCTTCAACACCAGCACCAGCGCCCGCCGCGCGCCGCAGATGTTGATCGGCTCATAGCTTGCGTTGAGCACCAGCACCGGCGTTTGCATGGCCGGTTGCCGGAAGACCCCTGCGCGAATCTCCAGCGCTTCCGCCCGTGCAGTCCCCGGCACCGGCTGCGTGGTGTGGTGTCGATTGCGCTTTCCTCTCATCTTGCCCGTCTGCATCACAACCCTCCCCGAAAGGTTCCGATCGCCCTACAAACCTGCCTGCGCCTCCGCGTTCAACACAGGCCCTGCATCCCAGCGAGCCACCATCGAGTCATGGGTCTCGCCGAACGTATCTGCACGCGGAACTCTTACGCTCTCCGGCTGCGCCTTCGCGACCGTCGCCACCCATATCTTCGCGGCACCGGCGCGCAGCAACACTCGCGCGCACTCTCTCGCCGTCGCTCCGGTGGTCATGATGTCGTCGATCAGCAGCACCTCACGCTCGCGGATGGCCTCCGCGTCCGTCACGCGAAAGGCTCCACGCAGACTCTTACGCCGCTCATGTGGCTGCATCGCGAATAGTGCATGCGTGTCTTTCACGCGGGCGAACGACTTCGTGTCGATCGTGAGCTTCCACCCGCGGCGCAGCTTGCGCAGATGTTTTACCGCGGCCTCTGCGAGCAGCTTCGACTGGTTGAATCCGCGGCTGCGTTCACGCGCAGCGAAGAGCGGAACCGGGATGACGATCAGTTCACGCGCGGCCTGATCTTCGAGCTTCAGCACGGCTTTGGCCAGATACTCGCCGAGCAGATGACTGGCGACCTGCCGCACGCCGTTGAATTTGAGCAGGTGCAGCATCTCGCGCACCTCTGCGTCGTACTCGGCGTACGCCACGGCGCGGGCAAACTCCGGAGGAGCCAGTCTGCACATGGTGCATTCGGTTATACCCATTGCACCGGCGAACCGCGCGGACTCCATGCCCAGCGCATCGCCGCACCGGCTGCAGAGCGTATTCAACTGATCGTCTTGCGACTTCACGCTCGCAACACAAGCCCCGCAGATGCCTGCCCGGGTTATCGAAATCATCGGTCCGCCGCACAGCCGGCAGTCGCTCGGCCAGACGGCATTCACCACATCGACGACAGTCCCACCAACCGCCGCCTTGCAACTTCGGAGGACGCGCGTAACAGCGCGCCAGCTTTCGGCCGCACCTGCCTGGTGGCCAGGCGGCCCTGCGTTCTCGAGCCGGACATCCTCGACGCTTACGCTGAAGACGGACCTCACCCGTGGCACCGCATGAAGAAACACCAGCTGTGCCCAATGCACGCAGTATAGACCTGCGCTGTTTCCGCTGCAATCCCGCTCTATCGCGCGCTAACCGCACCCGAACCATGCATGGTGCCGTCCCGCTACGCTAAACTCGGCGCGACGCCATGCAACCACTCACCCAGCTCTCCCCCGACGAACAGCTCTTCCGTTCCACCGTCCGCGACTTCGCCCGCTCCGAGATCGCGCCACTCGTCCGCTCGATGGACGAGGAAGCCCACTTCGACGCCGGCCTGCTGCGCAAGCTGCACGAGCTCGGCTTCATGGGCATCCAGATTCCTGAGGAGTTCGGCGGCGCGGCCGGCACGCTGTTTGAGGCGGTTCTCGCCGTCGAAGAAATCTCGGCTGTCGATCCTGCTGTCGGCGTGCTCGTGGACGTGCAGAACACACTCGTGATCAACGCGCTTCTCCTCTGGGCGACCGATGCTCAGAAGAAGAAGTACCTGCCCGCGCTCGCGAGTAAGGCCACGGGATCGTATGCGCTGTCGGAGGCTGCATCGGGCTCCGATGCCTTCGCGCTGCAGTGCCGCGCTACCCGAGATGATGCGACCGGCGATTACGTCCTCTCGGGCGCAAAGCTCTGGATCACGAACGCGCTGGAGTCGTCGATCTTCCTCGTCTTTGCGACGATTGATCCGTCTGCCGGCTACAAGGGCATCACCTGCTTCATCGTCGAGAAGGGCATGTCCGGCTTCACGATCGGACGCAAGGAAGACAAGCTCGGAATCCGCGCCAGCTCTACCTGCGAACTGCGCTTCGACAACTGTCGTGTGGCTGCCGCAAACGTTCTCGGCGAACCCGGCAAGGGCTACAAGATTGCCATCGAGACGCTGAACGAAGGCCGCATCGGCATCGGCGCGCAAATGCTGGGGCTGGCTGCAGGCGCGTGGCGTCATGCGGCTCGTTACGCCAAGGAGCGCAAGCAGTTCGGTAAGGCGCTCGCCGAGTTCCAGGCGATGCAGTTTCAGCTCGCGCGCATGGCGACGGAGATTGAAGCTGCGCGTCTGCTCGTCTACAACGCCGCACGACTCAAAGACGCAGGGGCACCGTACCTGAAGGAGGCCGCGATGGCCAAGCTCTACGCCTCCGAGGTCGCCGAACGCACGGCATCGCTCGCAGTTGAGGTCTTCGGCGGAGCCGGCTTCGTAAAGGACTACCCCGTCGAGAAGTTCTACCGCGACGCAAAGATCGGCAAGATCTACGAGGGCACGAGTTTCATGCAGCTCGCGACGATTGCAAAGATCGTCCTCGCCGACGCGTAACCACGGTGGCGTAGAATTCACGGGCGAGCGAACGATGTCCACCACCAATCAGCGCCCCGTCGAAGCCTCCATCGTCACCGACTTCTCGAATCGCCTCAGCTACTCGGGCTATCTCTCGCTTGAAGGTCTGCTCGCGCAGCAGCATCCGCTCTCGCGGCCTGAGCACCACGACGAGCTGCTTTTCATCATTCAGCACCAGGTTTCAGAGCTCTGGATGAAGCTGCTGATCCACGAGCTCACCTCCGCGATCGATCACTTGAGTCACGATCGCCTGCCGTCGACGCTGAAGATTCTCTCGCGCGCGAAGCTCATCCAGATGCAGCTCTTCGAGCAGTGGGCCGTACTCGAAACGCTCACGCCGTCGGAGTACATGCAGTTTCGCGGCGTACTCGGGAACGCCTCTGGTTTCCAGTCGTTTCAGTACCGCAAGATCGAGTTCCTGCTCGGCAACAAGAACGCGGCGACAATCAAGGTCTTCGAACACAATCCCGAAGTTCACAGCGACCTTGAGCACACGCTACGTTCACCGAGCCTGTACGACGAGTTCCTGCGCTATCTCGCACGCCATGGTTATGCCATTCCCTCGGAGGCCCTCGAGCGCGACTGGTCGCAGCCCTATACGCGCAACGATGCTGTGGTCGCAATCTTCCGCGAGATTTACGCCGACACGCGCAAGCACTGGGAAGCCTACGAGATGTGCGAGAAGCTGGTCGACGTTGAAGAGTACTTTCAGCTCTGGCGCTTCCGCCATCTCAAAACCGTCGAGCGCATCATCGGCTTCCGCCCCGGCACCGGCGGCTCCTCCGGCGCCAGCTTCCTGCGCCAGGCGCTCGACCTGACGTTCTTTCCCGAACTGCTCACCTCGCGCACCGAGGCCCCCAGGGAATGAGCCTCGCAGAAGCCATCGCTGCGGTCGGAACTGGCCCGCTCACCGAGGACGTGCTGCGCGCGCACATCTTTCCACTGTTCTCGCACACGATCGCGCGGCCCGGAATCTATCTCGCGAACCATTCGCTGGGACGCCCACTGAACCAGACGCAGGACGACGTGCGCGAGTGCATCGAGCTCTGGCAGTCGCATCTCGGCGATGCGTGGGCTGGGTGGATGGCCGAGCACAACGCGCATCGTTCGCGGCTCGCGCAACTCATCGGCGCGCCGCGCCCCGACTGCATTCTCCCGAAGACCTCGGCGGGCCAGGGACTGCGGACTGTCCTCAACGCGCTGCCCGGAACTCCGCGGGTGCTCTCGACCGACTGCGAGTTCGATTCCGTCGACGTGATCCTCAAGCAGTACGTCGCCGTCGGGCGCATTGAACTCGAACTCGTCTCGATCCATGCAGCCGACGGTCGCCTCGATCTCTCGTCGCTTTTCGACAAGATTCGCAAGGGTGTCGATCTCATCGTCGTCTCACAGGTGCTGTTCGCGACCGGCGAACTCCTGCCGAACCTCGACGCACTCGCTGCGCACTCCCATCAGCACGGCGCTCGTCTGCTCGTCGACGCCTACCACGCCATCGGCGCGCTGCCGGTCGACGTCACCGCCATCGGCGCCGACTTCATGATCGGCGGCAGCTACAAATACCTGCGCGGCGGCCCGGGAGCCTGCTTCCTCTATCTTTCGCCCGACGCAATCGAATCCGGCCTGCGCCCGCTCGACATCGGCTGGTTCGCCAAGGAGCAGCCCTTCCGCTTCGAGCGTCCCGACCCTCCGCGCTTTGCCGCCGGCGGCGACGCCTTCCTCGAATCCACGCCCGCAGTCCTCACCTGGTACCAGGCGCGCGCCGGGCAGCAGTTCACGCTGGGCCTTGGCGTGGATCGGCTTCGCGAATACAGCCTCGATCGCCTCCGCCGCCTGAAACGTTACCTCGCCGCGCATGGTGTTGAAGCGCAAGGCGCTGACGACGTCCACGGCGCCTTCCTCACGGTCGAGCATCCGTCCGCTCCGGCGCTCTCCGACGCCCTCCGCACTCACGGCATCCTCACCGACGCCCGCGATCGCTGGCTGCGCCTCTGCCCCGACTGCCTGACCCTGGACGGCGCGCTGGCAGACACCGCCACCGCTCTGGCCGCAGTTCTCCGCGTCAGCTAGACCGGCGTATTCGCGATATCCTTAGAGCGGTGTCCGTCTCCGCCACATCCACGGCCGTCCGCGCGCGCAGCCACAGCCTGGGCATGCTCTCGGACTACTTCATCCTCACCAAGCCGCGCGTGTCGGCGATGGTCGTGCTCACCGCGGCCGGCGGATACGTCCTCGGCTGCCTGCGCTCGGGCATCAGCCCCTTTAGCCTCAGTCTTGTTCAGGCACTCTTCGGCATAACGCTCGTAACCGCGGGCTCCAGCGCGCTCAACCAGGCCTTCGAGCGCGTCACCGACCGCCGCATGCCACGCACGGCGCAGCGGCCGATGGCGCAGCATCGGATCGGTCTCGCCGCCGGGCTCGTCACCGGTTTCCTGCTCACCTTCCTCGGCTCGCTCTATCTGGCGTGGACGACGAACCTCCTCACCGGCACGCTCACACTGCTTACTGCGGTCAGCTACGTCGGCATCTACACCCCGCTGAAGCGCATCACCCGGCTGAACACCTTTATCGGCGCGTTCCCCGGCGCAGCACCTCCGCTCATCGGATGGACCGCGGCGCGCGGCGTCGTGGAGTGGCCTGCCATCGCACTCTTCGCCATTCTCTTCGTGTGGCAGTTCCCCCACTTCATGGCCATTGGCTGGATGTACCGCAACGACTACGCCAAAGGCGGCATCCGCGTCACCGCAACGCAACAGCCCGTCGAGCGCGCGGCACGCAGTTCGGTGATTCAAGCGTTGCTCTACGCGGTGCTAATGATCCCCATCAGCCTGTGGCCCACCTACCTGCACGTCACCGGCATCCCGTACGCGATTGCGGCCTGCGCGCTTGGCCTCTGGTATCTGTACGCGACTGTGCGCTTCGCGCGCATCGTCCGCAACCCTGAGGATCCCGCGAACCGCGGCGTCGCCCGCAATTTGCTGAAGGTTTCAGTGATGTATCTTCCACTGCTGCTGCTGGCGATGGCACTGAATGCGCAGGGGCGACTGTTCTTCTGACAATGAATACGAGAACCCGCCGATTAGCCTGTGGGCTCACCCTCAGCACATTGCTGTTGTCATCTGGCTGTTCCAAATATTCCAAATATCTAACAGATGTCCGGGAATCCAGCGCTACCCGACAAAGAGTGCGGGCGATTGCCGGACCTAATGCGATCAGCTGCGGCGACAATGTACTTCCGAATCTCGTCCCTAAGAACAACGCCTGCGCTATCGGTGCAATGACGGAACACTCGGCGTTTTACATCGTCTGGAATATTCCCAACGGCTCTTCGACGATTACGCGCGGGATAGCGATGAACAATACGGGCGAGATGTATATGACTTCTGAGACACACGAAGCCTCCGGCTCTAAATTCACGGCCGCTTTGTGTCCCACCTCAAAACTTATTCGTGATCCAACAGTCACTACGGCTGCCGTACTGACCTGCAATCCCTGAAGAACCACCCTTTACCATGCCCACGATAGCTTCATCCGATCCCAACTACCGCACACCGGCCTCCGTCATCTGGGGCATCATCGGCATCAGCGCGCTCGCCTCGCTATTCCTCGCCTGGCTGGTCTACTACCATCCGCCCACAGACGTCGCCGGCACGCACCTCGCGTTTCTTCCCGCGCTCGACGCCGTCCTCAACGCGGTCTGTACGGTGTTTCTTCTACTCGGCTTCCGCTTCATCCGCCGCGGTAACATCGCAGCGCACCGCAACAGCATGTTCGGCGCATTCATCACGTCGTGCGCGTTTCTCGTCGCCTACGTCACCAACCACGTGCTGCACGGCGACCTCCTCTTCCCCAAAACCCATCCCACCGCGCGCGCCATCTACCTCTGGGTGCTGCTGACACCGCACATCCTCATAGCGACGATCTGCCTGCCGCTCATCCTCATCACGTTCTTTCTTTCGCTCACAGGCCGCTTCCCTATGCATCGCCGAGTCGCCCGCTGGACATGGCCCCTCTGGCTCTACGTCTCCATCTCCGGCGTCATCGTCTATGCGATGCTGGCCGCCTACCGTTGAAACGCATGCAATCGGATACTCAAAAACTTCTCAAAGTCGGCTCGATCCTCGTCCTCACCGGAGTCATCGCCGCCACGCTGATGCTGACGGTCTTCGGCGGCGTCACGCACCAGGGCCCGCACACCAACCTCGGCTGGATGGCCCTGATCGTCACGATGGGCTGCCTTCCGCTCGGTTGCATCACGTTGCTGCTCGGCGTCGCAAAACTGTTCGGCAACCGCAACAGCTAGCCATTGGCTGCTATCCTTTCTGCGCCGCCCGAGGTCCAGCGCGTGAAGGCCTTGTTTCTCTCCCTCGTCGCCACCACCAGTCTCGCGCCTCTTCTCGCGCAGACGCCCTCGCCAACAGCTGCCCCGGAACTCTCGCCCAAGGCCGCCTACGGCGACGCCATGCAGCCGCTCGAGACCACCCGCGCCCAGGTGGCGAACTGGTCCGACGCCGAGATAGCGGCGCTCAAGGTTACGGTCACCCGCGCCGCCGCAGACTGCCAGTCTCGCCATCCCGAAGACTTCGGCGGTGACACGCTCATCGATCTCGCCAAGCTCTGCGCGCTCGGGCAGTCGTGGCCGGTCGTCGTCCAGTCCACGACGCGCTACATCAACGCGACAGACAATGCCAGGCCGCTCCTCGGCGAAGCCTACGCCGCGCAGATCGACGCCAACCTTCACCTCAAGGATCAGCGCTCGGCAGTCGCCGGCGCTCGCGCAATGCTGTCTGCCGTGCCCTACAACACACTCTCCGCGCAGGCTATCGATGAGGTTCTCGCCTACACGCAGTTCGCGTATACGCGCGATGCAATCACGCTCGCGGCACTCCGTCAGCCGCTGTTGCTCGCGAGTCTTAAGGCCGCGACGAACGCCGTTCCCGCAACTCCGGCATCCTCCGACAATGCGCGCCAGCAATCCATCCACGAGTTCTACGACGATGGACTCATCCTCGCCTCGCTGCAACAACTCTCCGGCAGACTTGACGAGGCCAATGAAACCGTCGCCGCGCTCGATCGCGCGTTGCCCGCAACGCTAGTCTCCGACGACGCCATTCCAATCGCTTCCTCGCGCCGGCGTTACGCGCTCCTCGGCAAACCACTGCCGGAGCTCAAGCCGACAATGTACTTGCGTCACCCCGATCCGCTGCCGCAAATTCCCGCAACCAACGCCATCACTGCGCTGCTGCTCTTTCCTGACTGGTGCGCGCAATGTGTGCACATGGGCCGGGCATTCCCGCCCACGGTCTTCACCGTCGCCGGTCACGAGGCGTACCTCTACGGCCTGCTCGCCGAGACGGTCACTCCCCACAAAACGCTCAGCAGCGATGGCTTCAACCCGGCCGACTCGAGTCTCTTCCTTGATCAGACAGCGACGCTCGTCATCCCCGGCTCAGACTTCGATCGCTTCGCCGTCAACGGCGTTCCCTTCCTCGTCCTCACTGATCCGCACGGCATCGTGCGCGTAGCGCAACCCATCGATCCGACTGCCATTCAGCCAGGCGACACCGTCGACACAGCGATCGCATGCGTAGGGTCCTACTGGCCACTGCCCAGGTCATCGCAGAAGACCGCCTCGCGTTCGCCTCTCACCCCGAGCAAGGCGCAGTCAGCGCGATCGACTCAGGCGCTCCGCTAGCTCGCACGATACGCCGTAATCGCCTCACCTTTCGCGGAAAAGTCTTTCGTCAGCGGGTCGTTCGGCAGCGCCTTCAGCCCCGCCACCACGCTCTCAGCATTCATGATCGCGCCCGCGGCGGTCGTGTGCGTGTGCGGATCGCCGAACAGCGGCTCAACTGCAGCTTCTCCTAGCGCGTCATACTTGCGCGCCGTGATTTCGTTCAGGTCGATGAAGTCGGTCTTCGTCGCGTCAGCCACATCGCGCGTCCAGCCAGCGTACGTGTCTGTGTTGCGCACGATCTTACCGTCCTTCCAGATCTTGCGCGGAATCAGCGAGCAGAGAATCGGCGTCGCCCCCTTCGCGCGCGTGTCGGTCACATACTTCCGCAGATACCAGCCGAAGGTGTGCACCGTCTCGTGCTGCTTCAGGATCGGGTTCTCGATCTCCTGTGTCTCATCGCCCACACCCGGAAGAGAAGCTCGCGCGCGCGACGGATCATCCGGCAGGCCGCCGTCGTTGTGGCCGAACTGAATCAGGACGATATCGCCGGGTTTGATCATCGCCAAGACCTCGTCCCAGTGACCCTCGGTGATGTACGTCTTCGAGCTCCGGCCGCCGATCGCGCGGTTCACGAGATTCACCTTGTTCAGATCGAGGTACGGCGCCAACTCATCGCCCCAGCCCATCTGATTGTTCGCCCCGTCGCCGCGCCCATTGCGCACGGTCGAGTCGCCCACTAGCCAGACCGTCGGAATCCCCGGCTTCAGGACCGGCGGAGGGAAACGGATGGTCCGCCCCGGATCCGTATTTACCGCCGGTGCCGGCGCCGTTTGGCCCTGCTGACCGGCCGCCTGCGCGGCCGCAGTTCCCACAATCCCCAGCATCACGAACAACATCGCAGCCCATGGACCAACACGCAGCAAACGCTCGTTCACGGAATCGTCTCCTCAGCCCAACTTCAGTTCTATCTTCGCGAATCCAATCGCTTTTGCACAACCGAAGCGGTCTGCGCCGGTTCTGCTATCCTCAACTGCGGAACGGAGTAAACATGGCACGTGGCGTAAACAAAGTCATTCTTCTCGGCAACGTGGGCAAGGACCCCGAAATTCGCACCACCCAGGGCGGCATGACCGTCGCCAGCTTCTCGCTCGCCACCGCTGAGCGCGCCAAGGACCAGGCCGGCAACTGGACCGACAAGACTGAGTGGCATAACCTCGTCGCCTTCCAGCGCACCGCCGAGATCGTCCGCGACTACGTCAAGAAGGGCTCGCAGCTCTATATCGAAGGCAAGATCCAGACCCGCTCCTGGGACGATAAAGAGTCCGGCCAGAAGAAATACCGCACCGAGATCCTCGTCAACGATCTCCAGCTCCTCGGCGGCCGCGGCGATGGCGCCTCCTCGGGCGGCTCCTCCGAACGCAGCTCCGGCGGCTACGCCACCAACCCCACCCGCTCCTCTGCGCCCAGCGCGCCGGCCAACGACTACGCCGATCAGGGCATCACCGACGAGGACATACCCTTCTAAACGGAGTATGGACTCCGCCGCCTGACCATGCGCCGCCTCTTTGCCTTTGCCCTTGTGCTCGCTGCCGCGGCCGTTCCCGTGGGTGCGCAGCGCCACAGCGGGATCACCTCTCCGCCCACCGCGCCGCCGCCGCCACAGGCCGCCCTACCGACGCCCGCGCCGATCGTCGCCGTCAGCTCCGGCATGGGGCCGCTGCAGTTCGTCCAGGCCAACGCGCCTGAGCCCGCGCCCGAGGCCCTGATCGCGCAGCTTCAGGCTGAAGACGACCGCATCCGCGCCGCCGCGCTCTCCGCCATCGGCGCGCCCACCGCCTACGCTTCCCGCGAGCACGCTCCCGTTCCGCACTCACTACAGGTCGAGTACGCTGCGTTGGGCGACTCCGGCGAACTCGATGCGATCCTCACCGTCGAGTTGGATCTCCACCTCATCAGCGCGATCCTCGTTCCCTCCGGCAGCGCATGGCGACGTGTCGGCACGGTCACCTACCCCACCAACTTCGCCGACCCCACCACGAACCTCGGCACCTTCCTTCGCACCGTGCGCTCGCTCATTGGCCCCGACCACTACACAGCGGTCTTCCACGCCGTCTCGCTCACGCCTGACGGCGACCTCACCGAGCACGAGGCCCATCTGAACGTCTTCAGCGGCCACGCCGCCATCACCATCAGCTTCGCCTCGGCCGAGCGCGTATGCGAGACCCAGCATCTCCAACCGCACACGCCGCACGGTGACTGCGACCTCACCGAGCGCTGGCTGCAGGGCGAGCCCGCGCAAGGCGACGGTGCCGCAATCCTCGTCACCGCCACCGGCTATGTGGGCGCGCATGACGCCATCGACCCCGTCTCACGCATGCGCATTTTCGACTTCGCCCGCACGCGCAACTACGACTGCCAGCCCTTCCAGTTCAACGACGAGACCTCGCACTACGAGCCCACTGCCAACTCCGCTCCGTGCTTCGACAGCAATAAGCCGCCGGCGGCTTCGACAACGACGAAACCGCAACAACCTCCGGCACCGAAGCCCGACAGGTTCTCCAACGGCGCACCGCAGCCTGGAGGGCCTCATCTCCGCACGCAGAGCTAAGCACATCTCCCTCTGAATCTCACACCGTTTTTAGTGGAAGCAGATCGCGCACTCGCCGCGTCCAATCCTTCGTATGTCTTTGAAGCCCTTCGCCTGCTGCCTCGCCACGATCCTGCTGTGTTCCGTCGCCCTTTGTGCCCAAACTCTTCAGCCGCACACGCTCGCCTACGCGCCGGGCAAATCCATCACGCTCTCACTGCCCGCGAAGCTCGACATCGATGTCGCAGCCAGCGGCCTGCGCCGTGTGCGCTTTCTCGCGCAGTCGCCTGACGGCCGCATCTTCGCCACCGGCATGTACAACCTGGCCGACAACACCCGGGGCAGCGTGTTCATCCTTGACGGCTGGGACGCGAAGACCCACACCTTCACGCACGTTACTCGCTACCTCGACCACCTGCGCAACCCCAACAACCTTGCCTTCTGGACCGACCCCGCCACGCATCAGTCCTGGCTCTATCTCCCGCTCACCGATCGCCTCGTCCGCTACAAATACAACGCCGGCGACAACGCGTCCTCGGGTCCACCGCAGATTCTCGCGCGCTTCCCTGACTACGGCCTCAATTACAAGTACGGCGGCTGGCACCTAACTCGCACCATCGCCTTCGCTACGCTGCACGGCCGCACGCGCCTCTATCTCACCGCCGGCAGCTCCTGCGATTACTGCCGCGAGCGCGAGGTCATTCGCGCTACGCTCTCCGTCATGGACCCCGACGGCAGCCATTGGCAGATCCTGGCGCACGGCCTGCGCAACGCCGTCGACCTGCAGTACACGGCCGACCTCGACGGTGGCGCTCTCTTCGCCACCAATATGGGCGACGACCACCTCGGCGACAGCCTGCCGGAGGACACCTTCTTCGAGCTGGAATCCAACGCACGCCCCGCACCGACGCACACCAACTATGGCTGGCCGACCTGCTACTTCGCCAACGCGAAGCCCACGTTCGACCACACACCCCTCCCCGAGATGCCCAATCCCGGCGACCTGCAGACCGAGTCCGAGCGCCCGAAGGACGCCGGGGCCGCGAGCCACAGCCGCCCGCCCGAGGACGCAAACTCCGTCTACGGCACGCAGGAAGGCATGGCCCAGCAAGGCACGATGCTCGCCGCCGGTGGAGGCAAGATCATCCCAGATCCCAACGCGAAACTCGGCACCGTGCCCGAGCCGCTGACGTCCTGCAACAACATCCCCGCGGCCTACACCACCTTCACCGCGCACTCCTCACCGCTCGGCCTGGCCTTCTTCGGCGCCGACAACCCCACACTCCACGACACATTCGTCGTCGCTCTGCACGGAGCCAGCCATCCCCGCATCGGCACCGGCTACCGTGTCGTCGAGTTCACACCCGCCGACCGCACCCCGCGGTCATTCATCACCGGCTTCCTCACCATCGTCGCGGGCAAGGCCGTCGTCCACGGACGCCCCTGCGCCATTCTGCGGCTCGGCCCCGATACCTTTCTGCTGACCGACGATTATCTGGGGCTGGTTTACTACGTGCATCCGAAGGGCAAGTAGTTCGTGGTTAGGCGGGAGTGGTTAGTGAAGGCGCTTCACCTGCACCGTCCTGTATCACAAACTACTAACCACTCTCCCCTCCGCTACACTTAAATCCAAAGCCATGCTTGACGAAGCCACCTTTCGCCGTGAGTCCGACTCCGCCCTCGAGGCGCTAAAGCAATCCCTCTTCCGTGCCGAAGAAGCAGTTGGAGGCTTCGAGACCGAGGAAAAGAACGGCGTCCTCAACGTCCTCTTCGATGACGGCACCGCCAAATTCGTCTTCACCCCGAACACCCCCGTTCGACAGGTCTGGATCTCTGCCCAGTCCACCTCCTTCAAACTCGAATGGAGCGACTCTACCCATGCCTTCACCCTTCCCCGCACCGGCGAAGACCTCCGCTCCCTCACTGAGCGACTCCTCCGCGAGCAGCTCGACGACGCCTCCCTCAAGCTGGACTAATGCCGTGCCCTGCGACTCTAATTCGGCTGTGCTTACAGAGACAACATCAACGTACTATCGTTTCACGAGCACACCGAAGATGCCGCTGCTCTCCGTCGCGATCA
This sequence comes from uncultured Acidobacteriaceae bacterium, assembly GCA_963713395.1. Taxonomy (GTDB): domain Bacteria; phylum Acidobacteriota; class Terriglobia; order Terriglobales; family Acidobacteriaceae; genus Granulicella. Next base: position 61,378 of record CAVQLS010000007.1, read on the forward strand.
TCACGCACAACGAGGAGGCCAACCTCGCTCGCACCCTTGCGAGCGTCTCCTGGGCTGACGAGATCATCGTCGTCGATTCCGGTTCCACCGACCGCACCGCCGAGGTTGCCCGCAGCTTCAACGCCCGCGTCATCGAGCACATGTGGGCCGGCTTTGCCGCGCAGAAGAACTTCGCGCTTGCGCAGTGCACCGGCGATTGGGTCCTGTCGCTCGACGCCGACGAGGAGCTCTCCACCGAACTCCAGTTCCAGATGCAGTCGCTACTGATGTCCAAACCCACCGCCGACGCCTTCTTTCTCAAGCGCCGCAATCTTTTCCTCGGGCGTTGGATCAAACACGGCGGCTTCTACCCTGATCCGAAACTTCGCCTCTTCCGCCGCACCGCTGCAAACTTCGTCCGCACTCCGCAGTTTGAAGAGCGCCCCGTGCACGAGACCATCGTCTTCGACGGCATCTCCGCGACGCTCGACTACGACCTCATCCACCACGCCTACCCGACGCTCACCACCTACATCGAGCACATGGATCGCTACAGCTCGCTGGGTGCCGACCTGCTCGTCTCAAGAGGCCGCACCAGCCGCTCCGCGCTGAGCTTCGCGTTCAACGTCTGGTTGGTCCCGCAACTCACCTTCATCTGGAACTACTTCTTCCGCCTCGGCTTCCTCGACGGCCGTGAAGGTCTGCTGCTGCACCTCTACCACGCCATCTATACCAGCTGGAAGTACGCCAAGGCATGGGAGAGCGCGAGGAAGAAGTATTAGTGGTTAGTCGTTAGTGGTTAGTTAAAACGACAGCCCTGCCTTTCACTAACTACTAACGACTAACCACTAACTACTGCCTTCTTATCACCACGGAATCATCTCCGACCCATGGAAGTACCCTCCGGTCGGTCCATCCTCCGGCAGGGTCGCCAGCTCCACAATCGTCTTCGCGCCGTCTTCCACGCTCAGCGTCGCCGCGCTGCCGCCCATGTCCGTCTTCGCCCACCCCGGGTGCGCGGAGTTCACCTTGATCTTCGTCCCGCGCAGCTCATGCGCCAGGTGAATCGTCAGCATATTCAGTGCTGCCTTTGACGAGTTATACGCAAACAGCTTCGTCGTATACGTCGGCGACCCCTTCGTCCCCTGCAGCGTCACCGATCCCAGGATGCTCGACACATTCACAATCCGCCCGGCCTTCGACTTCTTCAGTGCCGGCAGCAGCGCCTTCGTCAACGCGAACGGCGCCATCACGTTCGTCTCATACGTCGCGCGAATGTCGGCCGTCTTCATCTCGCTGGTGATGTTGCTCGTCCAGCTCTTCTCCACCATCAGCCCGGCGTTGTTGATCAGCACATCCAGCACCCCGCCGAACTGCTCGTTGATCAGCCGCGCCATCGCATCGACGTCCGCCTGTGAGTTCACATCGAGCTTCACTGCCACCACGTCGAGACCCTCACCGTGCAGCTTCTCCGCCGCGGCTTTGCCCTTCCCCACGTCGCGAGAACCCAGCAGCACCTTGTAACCCATCTTCCCCATCTGCCGCGCCGTCTCGAACCCCAGGCCCTTGTTCGCTCCGCTGATCAGCACCACACCCATCTCGTCCATCGCGCTACTCCTTGCTCTCGTCCTTCGCGCTGCTGGCCCTATGGAACAGCGACTGAAACTGCTCCGCATACCGCTCCGGCATCTCGCGCCGCTTCATATCGCGCCCGACCACCAGGTGCACCGTCTCTCCCTCGCACAGCAGCAGTTCGTCCGCCGCGCGCACCACAGCATACCTGAACCGCACAATCGATCCACGCACACCCGCCAGCGTCGTCCGCACAATCAGTTCATCGTCGTACCGTGCCGGGGCCTTGTACCGCGCCGTCGCCTCCACCACCGCGATCATCGCGTTCTCATCCTTTTCCATCGAGCGGTAATCCAAACCCATCTGCCGAATGAACTCCACCCTGCCCACCTCAAACCACACCAGGTAGTTCGCGTAGTACACCACGCCCATCTGGTCGGTCTCCGCGTACCGCACGCGCACTCGCGTCTCTGCCGTCATCATTTATTCACCACATCGCCGCGCACGAGCTCAACATCCTTCGCGTGCTTCCCATTCACCTTCAGGTGCGCAAACGACGAAGGCAGCCCATCGCTGCCCTTCAGCTCTGCCGAAGTCTGCAGCGAGTACTCCAGCCGCGGAAACTGTGAGTCGCCGCTGTTGCCCACCTCGGCGATCTTCTCACCCGCCTTCACGCGATCACCTGCCTTCACCGTTACGCTTAGGTGCTTCAGGTGCGAATACACGCTGAACTCGCCATCGCCATGATCGATCACCACAACATTCCCATGCTTCGCATCCGCATCCGGATGATAGGGGGCATTGTCCAAGTCGCCGTTCAGCACCTTCACAACCGTTCCGTTCGCATCCGCAAGCACCGGCTGACCAAATGAAAACCACTCCTCGTTGGTCGCTCCGTTGTGCGTGAACAGCTGTCCCGTGTCCTGCCGCACCATCTCGTACGCAAACCGCTCGCTCGTCGTGGTCGCATGCCCGTTCTCCGGAACCATGCGCCCGCCCTGGTAGATCGTCCACTCGCCGTGCAGCGGAAACGACAGCTTTGTCTTGTCGTGGTAATCCAGATACTTCGAGTCCGCAGGCGGTGGCACCTCCCTGATGTGAAACTCCTCAATCGTCCCGCTGCCGGTGAACGTAAAGGTCACCACCATCAGTTCGGCGGTCTTCGAATACCTCACGATCCGGATATACTGCATGCCCGCCGGGGGCACGAACACGGCATCCTGGTGAATCACCTCCTCTTCAGTGCCGAAGTTTTTCGTCATGTGCTCCGTAAAGTTCTTCAGCACTTCCTGGTTCTGCACCGCTCCCCGCATCGCGGCCGACATCTGCGTCCACAGCGCCACCTCGTCGCCGTCATAGAAGCGCTGAATGTCCTCGCCACCCAACTCCACCGCGCGCGCTGGCGTCAGCATCAGAAACGCCGCGCCACCGCCATGCATCTCCGCCCCCGGCGGCATCTCCTGCTGAGCACCCGCACATCCCACCGCCAAGACCAGAACCGCCGCGCACACGCACTTCATGCGAGCAAGCTTATCAGTGCAGCACATCGCTGAAGATGCCCAGTGCAACGCTTGAGTCCGTCTGCTACTTCCGGTTTCCTGCTCCTACTACTTCCTTCCGCCCCACACCGGCTTCCGCTTCTCCAGAAACGACGCCACACCCTCGCGAAAGTCCGCCGTCTGCCGCCCCTCGGCGTTGGCCTCCATCGCCAGTTCCAGCGCGCCTTCCATCCACTCGCGCTGCTGCGCTCGCAAGAGCCGCTTCGTCGCCCGCATCCCCTCCGGCGAGTTCCGCATCAGCTCCGCCGCCAGCTCCGCCGCCCGCGCCCGCAGCGCCTCGCGCGGCACGAGCTCCGTCACCAGCCCCAGCCGCCGCGCCTCTTCTGCATCAAAGATCCGCGCGCTCAGCAGCAGCTCGCGCGCCACCTTCGCACCCACCTGCACCGACAGGTACGCACTCACCAGCGCCGGCACAAACCCAATCCGGACCTCGGTATACCCGAACCGCGCCTCCGGAGTCGCAAGCGTGAAGTCGCACATCGTCGCCAGCCCCGTCCCGCCCGCGATCGCCGGCCCCTGCACCACCGCAATCGTCGGTACATCGCACTCCCACACCGCGCGAAACATCTTCGCCGTGCGCGCCGCCTCCGCATGATGCTCAGCCGCGCTCTTGTCGCCCATGTCCCGCAGCACAGCAAGATCGAGCCCCGCGCAAAACGCCTCACCCTCACCTGCAATCACCACCACGCGCGCGCCCGCATCCTCCGCACCCGCAAGCGCTGCAATCAACTCATCCTGCAGCTCCGGCGTCAGCGCATTCCGCTTCTCCGGACGATTCAACGTAATCGTCCGAACCCCACCGTCATCCTCCACCCGCACCAGAGCCATCACTGCACCGCCTGCCCGTACTTCTTCCCAATCTCCGCGCTCCGCTGTATCAGCGCCTCCAGCGGTTCCAGCTCCGGCAGCTCGGCATTCATATCGCGCAGCGTCGCCAGCAGCATTTCCGTTGCCAGGTTACCCACCAGCGCATCCTGCGCAAACGGACACCCACCCAGCCCCGCAATCGCTCCATCAAACCGCCGGCATCCTGCCTCGAACGCCGCCCTCACCTTCGCCGCCGCCTCATCCGGACGCGTGTGCATGTGCACGCCCACCTCCAGCCCCTCGTGCACATCCAGCACCAGCCGCATCACATCGCGAATCAGATCCGCGCCCGCCACACCCGCCGTATCCGCCAGCGACACCTGCGCCACTCCCGCGTCCACAAGCAAATCAACCGCGCTCACTACCTCATCGATGTCCCACGCATCGCCATACGGATTCCCGAACGCCATCGACAGATACGCCACCACATCCAGCCCCGACTTGTACGCAATCTCGCCAATCTGCTCCAGCTGATCCAGCGCATCCTCCGGCGTCTGCCGCTGATTGCGCTCCAGAAACGTCGGCGAGATCGAGTACGGAAACCCCAGCGTCGTCACGCGCCCCGTCTTCACCGCGCGCTCCGCTCCCTTCGCATTCACCACGATGCCGATGATCTCCACATCCTCCGGCGGGTCCGTCAACTCCAGCACCGCCTCCGAGTCGGCCATCTGCGGCACAGCCTTCTCACTCACAAAGCTCACCGCATCGATCTGCCGAAACCCCGCCGCAATCAGCGTGCGCAGATACTCCGCCTTCACCTCCGCCGGAATCACCTTCGGCAGCCCCTGCCACGCATCCCGCGGACACTCGATGATCTTCACTTGCTCGCTCACAAAAGTTCACCACTACCCATTGTCATACTCGACGAGCAAAGCGCACCGAGCCCCTGCATTTACACAGTGCACAGCCATTCGCAAGTGGCCTGATCGACTATACCGCGACGCGCTCATCGCGCAAGGGTGTCCTTAGCGATGGCGAAGCTACGAGGTAGCCGCGAGACCATTCGACATTCTCCGTACGCCGAAAATCGAGCCACTCCAAACAAGCGGAAGCTCATCTGCGATACCAGCGTACCTCGCGGCCATCAATCCAACCGAGCCTGCAAGTGTCAATCGACTCCGAGTCACTCGATCAGTCAGCTTCTCCCGCAGAAAGCGAATCCATATACTCCAGACCATCATCATTGTCATCGTGTCTGGCATCTTGCTCTACTGTCTGATTCTCAAAACGTCTTGCTGAACCGAGCAGCAGTAACTAGCTTAAATTCATCTACATTCGCGCGTGACCTCACGTCTGGATCACCCCCGGATTAAACCTCTTCACCTCCGGATTCAGCGCGCACGCCTCGAGCGCCGTCATCAGCACCTCGCGCGTCTTCGCCGGGTCGATGATCGCATCCACCCACAGCCGCGCCGCTCCATACCGCGGATCAGCCTGCGCATCGTACGTCGCCTTGATCTCCTCGTAGATCGCCTTCTTCTCCTCATCGGACAGATGCTTTCCGCCGCGCTCCATCTGCTTCACGCGAACCTCAACCAACGTGTTCGCCGCCGAAGCCCCACTCATCACCGCATACCGCGCCGTCGGCCACGCAAACACAAACCGCGGATCGTACGCCTTGCCGCACATCGCATAGTGCCCCGCACCAAAGCTCCCACCGATGATGACCGTTATCTTCGGCACCACCGAAGTCGTACTCACCGCCGACACCATCTTCGCGCCCGCGCGAATAATCCCCGACCACTCCGCATCCTTGCCCACCATGAAGCCGTTCACATCATGCAGAAACACCAGCGGCACCAGCTGCTGATTGCAGTCCATGATGAACCGCGCCGCCTTCTGCGCACACTCCGTGTAGATCACGCCGCCGAACTCCGTGCGCTTCTCTCCCTGCTGCGGCCCCATCGCCACCGTCATCTGCTGATGCATCTTCTGGTTCGCGACAATCCCCACCGCGCGCCCGCCAATCCGCGCATACCCGCACACCACCGTCCGGCCGAACTCCGCCTTGTACTCGTCGAATTCCGAACGGTCAACGATCCGCCCAATCACATCGCGCACGTCATACGCGTTGCTTGCTCCGGCGGTTGGATCCATCAGCCCATACAGATCCTCCTGCGCATACAGCGGCTTGTCTCGCTCCGCATCAAACTCCACGCGGCTGAACACTTCACCTGATCCCTGGTCCCTGATCCCTGATCCCTGCCTCGAGCCAATCTTCCCGACTAAACTCCGCAGCCGCTCAATGCATGCCTCGTCATCCTTCTCCTTGAAGTCGACCGTCCCCGAAACCTCTGCATGCATCGACGCCCCGCCCAGCTCCTCCGCTGGCGTCTTCTGCCCAATCGCCGCCTGCACCAGCGCCGGCCCGGCCAAAAACAGCCCCGACCCCTCCGTCATCAGCACCGTATCGGTCATCACTGGCAAGTACGCTCCGCCCGCCACGCACATGCCCATGATGGCCGTAATCTGCGGCACTCCCAGTGAGCTCATCACCGCGTTGTTCCGGAACACCCGCCCAAAGTCGTCCTGGTCCGGAAACACATCCTCCTGCAGGGGCAGAAACACGCCCGACGAGTCCACCAGGTACAGCGTCGGAATCCGGTTCTCCATCGCAATCGTCTGCGCGCGGATCACCTTCTTCGCCGTCATCGGAAAGAACGCACCCGCCTTCACGGTCGCGTCATTCGCAATGATCAAACACAACTTCCCGCCCACTCGCCCCAGCCCGGCAACAGCGCCAGCACCCGGAGCTCCACCGTACTCGCCGTACATCCCATACGCCGCCCACAACCCCAGCTCGGTCCAATCCGAGCCCTTATCGAACAGCAGCGCCAGCCGTTCCCGCGCCGTCAGCCGCCCCTTCGCGTGCTGGGCCTCCACCGCCTTCGCCCCACCGCCCTCGCGAATCCGCGACTCCTCCGCCCGAACCTCTTCCAGCAGCCGAAGCGTCGCCTCCCGATTCCTGCCAAACCGCGCTGCGCCTGTATCCAGTCGCGATTCCAACACGTTGCCCACCTGCGCCATGCACCTTCCTCGCAAACTTCAGAAAACTCGCGAAGGATAGCACGGCATCATGTCATACTGTCGGGCGCGGAGCGCTCACCATGACCACCCTCGCTGAAAAAACCGCAACCTGGCCCCAGACCGAGGCCACCATCGTCTCCTCCACCCCGCACTCCTGCAACTTTGCCGCTGGCGGCGGGCACCACGAGCAGGAGTACTCCATCAGCTTTCGCTACGAGGTTGGCGGTCATCGCTACGACGGCGAGTTCGAGTGTCACCGCCCCTGGCAGGTCGGCTACAAGTTCTGCATCAGCTACGACCCCGCGGACCCCGAGACCAACACCATGTGCGATCACAAGGGTGAGCGCTGGGTCTACTACATCCTCGCCATCGCCGCCGTCCTCGCCTTCGTTGCCTACTTCTGGGTCCGCCACCAGCGCCTCGGCTACTAGCTCGTTCTCTCTTCTCTCATCTCCACCACGCGTATACTTCACTCGCATACGAGCCATGGCCACCACTGCGGACATTCTGCTCAAGCCTCGCGAAGCCGCGGCAGCACTCGGCGTCAGCTACCCCACGCTCAAGCAGTGGATCCTCGCCGGAACCCTTCACACCATCAAGACTCCCGGCGGCCATCACCGCATCCCGGAGTCCTCCCTCAAACCGCTCATGAAGTCGCGCCCCAGCGGCGAACACCAAGAGCCTCGCGCGAACGCTTCCGCGCCGTCAGCGGACGCAATCAACTCGTCGGCCAGCATCGTTGAAGTGAAGATCTCCGGCCTGCTCGCCAAGGTCGTCCTCGAGATCGGCGACCAGCGCATCACCTCCATCATCACCGCCGACGCCGCACGCGAGATGCAGCTCCGCAAAGGCCAGACCGCCGCCGCCCTCATCAAATCCACCGAGGTGATGATCGTCCGCGTTAGTGAATGAGGGCCCCATGAGCGACAGGCGCAGCAAAGGATGGAAGCGAGCCAGAGCGACCGTCGAACTCTGCGAGCGCCGCCGCCGTCACCGCGACGGCACGAAGATCAACGCCCGCGAACGCTACCGCTACGCCATCACCATCAGCTATCCGGTCGAAGGCGATCTCTACCTCACCGACGTCGTCAGCAACAAGCCGCTCAAAGAAGGCTCCCGCGTCACCCTCCAGTACGACCCCATCGACCCGCGCCGCAACAGCCTCAATCATCCGCGCCGTGAGCGCACAGCCTTCTACATCGCGCTCGCCATCGCCGGCGTCGCCGTTTTCATCCTGCTTGTGATCGCGCTCTTCGGCCTCTAACGAATAGCTAGTCGCCCACCTGGTCACGCCCGCGCGACGGCGTCATCCTGCGCAGCACAAACTCCTGCATCACATTCGCGAAACCGTCGAACGCCAGCGCCGACAGGCCGTTCTCGAGCGCCAGCATACCGCCGCGCTCGCCGCCCGGGTAGTAAAGCCCAGAGATCGCGCTCGACCCAAAGCTGCCCAGCACGTTCGCGTACGCCGGCTGCCACCTTCCGTTATCGCCCTTGCAAACCACCGTCGTCTTCAGCGCATACCAAGTCCTGCTCGCCGTGTTGCCCGAGCCCTTGTAGTAGTACCGCGGGTCCTGCCTGAAAACCATTGGCAGCACCGACCCCGTCAGCAACGTCCCCACCGTCGCGTCGGCCATCCCCGCGCCGAACCGTTTCCCGTATCCGCTCATTCCCTGCCCGTATCCCGGAAACTGATTTCCCGCCTGCTCAAACCCCGCGACCACACCAACGAACATCACGTTCGCCGGGTCCACCACTGACTTCCACGCCATCTCAAACTTCAGCTTCTTCGTCATCGGCTGCGGGTTGGCGTCGTACACGACGTAGTAGTTCGGCAGAATCCCGCCAATCCGCTGCGTCTCCTCCTGCCTCACCTGGATCCCCGCCATCTGCTCCTGCGTCACTGCGGTCACAGACATCACCGCGCCCGCGCGCAGCATCATCGGGTCGAGTTCCATCTGCTGTTCGGCATCCAGCGTGCCTTCGCGCACGCCATCCATCATGCCCTGCTCGCTCGCCGTCACCGTAAACGACCCCGCTGGCACACCGTCAAAGCAGAACCGCCCATCGCTTCCGCTCGCCAGCTTGTGACTCGAGCCCTCAGCCACCAGCACCACCTGCGCTCCCGGAATCAGCGCTCCCTGCTCATCCTCAACAACTCCGCTCACCCGCCCCGCACCGGCTCCCGTCGCGGAAGGTCCCTGCGTCCAGCCGAACGCCGCCGCGGCCAGCATCAGCCCCACCAGCACGCCCAGCCGCGCCACCGCTCTTCCGATTCGGCCCGCACGATTCACCCGCCCAGCCTATTCGGGGGGAATCACCAAAGCCATCACCCCTCCGTACAATCAGGTAATGACTCTTCGGCTCGCCCCCACAGACGTGCTTCTGGTCATCGACATGCAACGCGACTTCCTCCCCGACGGCGCGCTCGCGGTCCCCGACGGCGACGCCATCATCCCCGGAATCAACGCCATCGCCGCCCGCTTCCCCCACGTCATCCTCACCCAGGACTGGCACCCCCTCGGCCACATCTCCTTCGCCAGCTCCCACCCCGGCAAACACCCCTTCGACACCATCGAGGTCTCCTACGGCACCCAGCACCTCTGGCCCGACCACTGCATCCAGAACACCCCCGGCGCCGAGATCGACCCCCGCGTCCAGATCCCCCAGGCCGAGCTCATCCTCCGCAAAGGCTTCCGCCCCAACGTCGACAGCTACTCGGCGTTCCTCGAGGATGACCACAAAACACCTACGGGCCTCGCCGGCTACCTCCGCGAGCGCAACCTCACCCGCCTCTTCCTCTGCGGCCTCGCCTACGACTTCTGCGTCGGCTTCTCCGCCATCGACGGCGCCCGCCTCGGCTTCGAATGCCACGTCCTCGAAGACCTCTCCCGCGCCGTCGACCTCCCCGCCAGCTTCGACCGCCCCGGCACCGTCGAAAAAACCAACACCTGCTTCACCGACGCCAACGTAAAGCGCATCAGCTCATCCGACTATGATCTCGGGTGAACCGCAACTGACGCAAGAGCAACCTTTGTAAGGAACCTCACGAATCTCGCAAGCGCTGGACGACCGCACTGGCTCACGAACCGCAAATCCTTAGCGCGATCATAGATCCGCCAGGGCGACAGTGACCGGATCGTAGCCCAACGACGGACATCGCTGATATGGCTCCGCTCCCTGTCAACCTGCAGAGCAACAACTACGTACTCCGACTTCGTTCAACTCACAGGTGAGAAGTATTCTCTTCGGACGTTCACTGTCGTTCTTCGATGCGAGTCCGCATATTCGCGAGCAAGTTCTCACGGTGACCTCCAGCTTGCCATGCACACGGAGACGAGTCGAACCTGAAAGTTTCTGACTAGAGCCGATGGCGCTCTCGTTCATGACATCCTTACCGCCATTTCATACCGCAAATAGCTCTAATGCCAAAGACCATCCAATCCGATCGCGACACCTGGCCCGAAGCCATGGCCACCGTCACCGCCTGCAAGTACGAGTCCGGCGCCGGCCGCGCCCTCGCCTTCGGCCTTCCCACCACGCGCCACTTCCGCATCACCTTCAACTACTGGGCGCCGAACCCCGACGGCACACCCGAGCTCCACACCGGCGAACTCACCTCAGCCAAAGCGATGCCGCAAGGCACACTCTTCCCCATCCACTACAACCCCGAAACGCCCCACGAAACCACCCACTCCGCCACGGCACCCGCGCTAACCCGCAACCCACTCCTCGTCATCGGCATCCTCGGCTCCGTCGTCCTCTCACTCGTCTGGCTCCTGATCCTCCGCGGCTGCGGTCACTAACATCTAAAATCTGACATCTAAAATCTGCCCTACCCCTTCGGCGCATACTTCACCAGAAACTTCTTCAGCGCCTCCTTGTTATATCCCTGGTCGATCTTGTGATTCGCCTCCAGCTCGCCCGTGTTCGTCTCCGCCTTCAGCACCTTCCCCGTCGGCGACAGCACAATCCACGTCGGAAATCCCACCGGCTCCGGATACCTCTTCAGGAACGCCTTGTTCTCGTTCTCCTTCGACCAGTTCACATGCATCACCACATAATTCTTCTCGAGCAGCGCATTCAGCTCCGCATCCCCATGCAGCGTCTCTTCGAGCACCAGGCACCACTCGCACCAGTTCCCACCCACATCCATCAGGATGTTCTTATGCTCGGCCTGCGCCCTCTGCATCGCCGCCTGCAGATCCTTCGCCGGATCACTCGCCGGATTGAACGGCTTCTCCACCGCCCAAGCCGCCGCACTCGCGCCCATGATCACCGCCAACACCACAACCCAACGCCTCATCTCTGCCTCGCAATCTCACAACCTACTGATGCACAGTCATTCTGAGCGAAGCGTCGCGGTTTACCGGGACGCGAAGTCGAAGAACCCCGCGACCGCTCATCGAACCTCGACCGCTCGCCCCTTTTCAAGAACTCACCTCACAACCCCAACTCCTCCGCCCTCGCCTGCATCGCCGTCAAGCAATTCCCAATATGCTCCTCCAGCGGAATCCCCAGCAGCTCCGCCCCGTGCGTAATATCCTCGCGCTTCACCGCCCGCGCGAACGCCTTATCCTTCATCTTCTTCTTCACTCCCGCGACCTCCACCTCCGCAATCTTCTTCGAAGGCTTCACCAGCGCGCATGCCGTCAAGAAATCCCGCCAGCTCATCGCACGCAAACAGCGAGCGGTCGAGATGCGTCTCCGGCTTCACGCCCGAGTAATCCGCATGCGCCAGAATCGCGTGCAGAATCTCCTCCGGCCAGCCGCTGCTCCCGCAAATAGTGCACCCCACAAATGGATGCTCCTCCGGCGTCGGATGCTTCTCATAGTCGAAGTCGTGCAGCAACCCCGCGCACCTATACTTCTCCGCAAACCCCTCCGCATCCTCATCACCGAGATCCATCGCGCCGCCTCGCGCACGCCATAACTCTCCGTGCACGCCGCCACCGCCAGGCAGTGCTTCACCAGCGACTCACTCTTCGTCCACTCCCGCAACAACTCCTCTGCCTGCTCCGCACTCAACTCACTCATCGCCACGCCTCTCCCCACACTAACCACTAACGACTAACCACTAACTACAGCCTTACCTATTTACCACCTTGGTTCAAACTCCGCTTTTCTCCGGTTTTTCTGCCTGAATCCTCCGCGATACCCCTTGACTCTTCCGGCACCCAGTGTCACAGTAGGCACATCGCTCACCTCTTTATCAGACGTGACGCGCTGCGGTGCCCCGCTCTGGCAGCCGCCCGCAACACTACAACATGGCAACTGGAATGGCTCCAATCGCCGTCCCCACGCCCCAGCCACAGGTCGTCGCCGCTACTGAACGCGAGGTCCTTCGCTGCGAGCACTGCAAGCTCGTACAATTCCGCACCGCCAACGACGTCTGCCGCAAGTGCAGGAAGTCTCTGCTTCCTGAGCTCCCCAAAGTTCAGCCCATCGCCATCGCCGAAGAGCCTGAGGCTCCGCGCGCCGAAGGCATCCAGGTCGCCGCTGCCGTGCGCGATCTTCGCCACGTCCGCAACCTCTCGCAGCGGCAGCTCGCCACGCGCATGAACGTGCCGCGCACCTACATCTCCAAGATCGAGAACGGCAAGGCCATGCCGACCCTGTCCTCGCTCGATCGCCTTGCCCGCGCCCTCCAGGTCGACATCTCCGCCCTGCTCCGCGACGCGCCCACGCGCCACAAGGACGAGACCGCCGTCCTCATGACCGATCCCTTCCTCGCCGAGATCGCCAAGTACACCTCGCATCTCACCACGACGCAGAAGTCGATCTTCCTCAACCACGTCCGCGAGATCGCCCAGGGCCGCGCTCGCAAGCTGGCCTAGACCAGCCACACCGCAGCACCGATTAGACCTCCAGGCGTCGCACGTTAGCCCGCACCCGCAGGCAACGTAGCGACGCCTCTCCGCTTTATTAGGCGAGTGATACTCATCTCGATCGACCAGCCGCCCATTGCCGTCGAAGAAAATGCCCAGTACCTCGGCAGGGCGGGCGCAAACGCGTCCGCGTAGATGATCTCCTTGCGAACAAGCCTGCTGCATCGAAGCACAAACTCGCGACGCATGCCGCGGACTTCCAGCGGTTTCCCGAGTCTCGCGGCTGACCTCCGACCGAGTCGTACCCGAGAGGCAGCTCTTCGAACGTCGTCTCAATCCTGCCGATTTCGATGAACACTCCATGACAGCCATCCCGCAACAGCGATGACCAATCCCGCAACAGCGATGACACAGAGCAACGCAATCCGTCTCATAGTTAGCTGAGTCCAGAGCTTATATCAGCCATGGCTGCACCCTCGGCAGTTTTCCGTCTTTTCTGATCCCTAATCCCTACAATCGTCTATCCTCATTACAGCGAGCCGCACGTGCCTTCACTCCTCCTACAAGCCGCGCCTATCAACGCTCCAACGGGCCACGAGCTCACTCCCGAAGAGCGCGCGGTCTACGACACCCTCGATCTCACGCGCCTCCCGCAGCACGTCGCCATCATCATGGACGGCAACGGCCGCTGGGCCGGCAAACGCGCCCTCAAGCGCTTCCTCGGCCACCAGCAGGGCGCCGAGTCCGTCCAGTACGTCGTCGAAACCGCCTCGCGCATCGACGTCCCCTGGATCACCCTCTACGCCTTCTCGCTCGAAAACAATCTGCGCCGTCCTAAATCGGAAGTGACCTTCCTGATGAAGCTCCTCAAGGCCTACCTCGTCTCCAACGTCAAGCGCATGAACGCCAACAACATCCGCATGGCCTACATCGGCCGCACCCACGAGCTCCCCTCCGAAGTGCAGGACACCATGCGCTGGGCCGAAGCGAGACCGCCAAGAACACCGGCACCACCCTCACCCTCGCGCTCAACTACGGCTCCCGCTCTGAGATCGTCGACGCCGTCCGCCGCATCCTCACCGACCTCACCACCGAGGCCCACACGCGCGGCTGCTCCGTCGAAGACATCCTCGGCGCCGGCGCGCTCGACGCGCTCGACGAGTCGACCATCTCCAACGCGCTCTACACCGCCGGCATGCCCGACCCCGACCTCCTCATCCGCACCTCCGGCGAGCAGCGCATCTCCAACTTCCTTCTCTGGCAGATCGCCTACGCCGAGATCTTCATCACCGACCGCCTCTGGCCCGACTTCCGCGGCCTCCACCTCATCGAGGCCATCGCCGACTACCAGCGCCGCGACCGCCGCTTCGGCGGCCTCAGCGAAAACTCCGACGAAAAGATCGAGACCCTCCAGCCCGTCTCCGAACTCGAAACCGAAATCACCAAAGAGCTCACCCACCCCCCGCCCTCACCCGCCGCTAGCCAAACCAGAACCGGCCGCTAATCAACAACAGCCGTCATCCTGAGCCGTAGGCGAAGGACCTCTGTATTTTGCGGATCACCACACACGGGTGCCCCACCCTCGGCTCGCGGAGCGAGACAGGGTGGGGCATCGCGCGTTAGACGCGCGAGTGCTTTTGCCGTTGCCTTTCTCTTCTGTCATCCCCGAAGGGGATCTGCTTTGTGCCTTTGCCTTTGCTTCTAGGTACCCCGAGCCTTCAGGCTCGGGTCTCTCATCGCCGAAAGAAGAAGGGCTTTAGCCCCTGGGGTATGCCTTCCATCCGAACTAGTGCAGCTTCCCCGCATATCTCCTGGCACGATTCCGTTCCACGTATTCGGCAAGCTCTGCATCGCCTTCTCCTGCTCTTCGGTTCCGATAAAGAACTGCTCCGTGTGGTCGTCCGGAGCCCCGGCTTCACATCGTTCCACTGCCCTCATCCCAAACCATCCCGCCCTTTCCCCACCCAGTATTCGGAAGTTCACGGAATCGGCCGTCTGGGAGTCTGTAGACGTAGTGATCTCTTGCCTCTCCAAACTCTTGCTGTGATTTTGTGTAAAGAACACCAGTCTCGGGAATGTCGAAAACCAACTCTTTGTCTTTCAGCTCAATTGGCGGAGCGCCCGGATGGTCATAGTGAATCACCACCCATCCCACGTATCCATCGGGCAGAACGTATCGGGACGCATGACGCTCGCTCTTCACGTGCTGCCACTGCCCAGCGGCAATCAAACACATCAGCAAAACGGCAGAAACACCCACGACAGCACGCCGTCCCTTCTGCCCACGCTGCCTCGGCCCATCGCGCCGAACTCGCGTCGCACTCGAAATGCGCACAATCCTGCGACAACAATGTAGGCAAGCAGAATCGTCCAGTCGCAACAGACCGCGGTTCCATCCGTAACGCCTTGATCGGTTCGATCACCCAGAACGGAACCGTCGCCAATAATCCCACTCCGGCGAAGACAGACCCCGTCCTGTGTTCGAAGAGCGCGAGGTAGGCCGCAACAATCAGCAGACTGGAACCAACGCCAGCGACATACTCTGACCACACGACCGGCACGCCCATCCACGCGCCAAGCATGAGCCAAAGTACAGGCAACAGAGTTGCAAGCCCAGTGAAGAGTAAATGATGAAAGTGAGCATTGCAAGCAGTCTGCCACACGGCAACCGCGACCGGTTCGTACCTCGCCACGCCGCTCCTCGGATAAATTGACTTCATGAACCGCCGCCGCTTCCTCACCACCGCTCTCACTAGCAGCGCCGCCGCCGCCGCATCGCCCGCCGCCTTCGGCCAATTCCTCAACGCCCCGCGCCACGGCCTCCCCGGCACACTCAAAGAGCGCTACGCCAAGCTCGACGCCATCCTCGAGCAGCCCGTCTTCAAGCGCGAGCTCTTCAAAGACCCCGTCATCATCCAGTCCGTCGAGCTCCTCACCCGCGACAAGCAGTACATCTGCCGCGTCCGCTCCAAAGACGGCCACGAGGGCATCTGCTGTCTCCAACGCGCAGCAGATGGAAGTCCTCTACCCCATCTTCACCAAACGCATCGCGCCCTTCTTCATCGGCAAAGACGCCCGCGACATCGAGCAGCTCATCCCCGCCTCCACCGTTCACGAAAACAACTACAAAGCCCAGGGCCTCGCCATCTGGGTGCCCATCGCTACCATCGAGTTCGCCATCCTCGACATGTTCGGCAAGATGGCCAACCGCTCCATCGGCCTCCTCATCAGCGACAAGATCTACAACCCCGCCATCTCCGTCTATCAAGCCAACGGCGAGCGCGACATCTCCGCCGAAGAAACCATCGAGCACCTCAAGCGCGACGTCGCTCTCTCGCACGCCAAGGCCATCAAGTTCAAACTCGGCGGCCGCATGTCACACCCTGAAACTCCCGTCGGCCGCAGCCAGAAATTAATTCCACTCGTCCGCGAAACCTTCGGCCCCGACATGATCATCTCCGCCGACGCCAACGGCTCCTACACCGCCAGCCGAAGCCATCCCCATCGGCAAGCTCATGCAGCAGTACAAGTACGCCTTCTACGAAGAGCCCGTCCCCTTCGACTGGTACGAAGAAACCAAACAAGTCTCCGACGCGCTCGAGATCCCCATCGCCGGCGGCGAGCAGGAGCCCTCCACCCACAACTTCCGCTGGCTCATCGCCAACGGCGGCCTCTCCATCGTGCAGCAGGACATGTTCTACTTCGGCGGCATGGTGCGCTGCATGCAGGTCGCGCGCATGGCCAGCGGCCTTCGGCAAGCAGTGCATCCCGCACATCTCCGCCACCGGCCTCGGCTACGTCTACATGATGCACTTCGTCTCCGCCATCCCGAACTCCGGCCCCTACCACGAGTTCAAGGAGTTCAATAACGTCCTCCCCTACCACTGCGCCACCTCCACGCTGCGCAGCGACGCCAACGGCGTCATCAAAGTCCCCACCGGCCCCGGCTTCGGCGTCGACATCGACCCCGACTTCCTTGCCAAGTGCACCGTCGTCAATTAACGCTCGGGCGACAATGCACTCCTCGCGGTATCCTTCCCTCGCGATGAAACGCCGACTGATCCTGACCGCTCTCCTCGCCGCCGCTCCCCTCTTCGGTCAAACGCCCTCGTCCCTCGACGGCATCTGGCTTGGCACGCTGCACGTCGGCAGCGCAAATCTTCGCGTCCAGTTCCACTTCCATCAGGACACGGTCGGCAAGTGGACCTGCACCGTCGACTCGCTCGACCAGGGCGGCATGGGCATTCCCTGCACAGTCACCTCAGCGGTCAATCCCATCGCCATCGACGTCACCGCCATCCACGGCAAGTTCAACGGCAGCCTCACCGCCAACACACTCGATGGCACCTGGCACCAGAACGCCGATCGCCCACTCACTCTCACCCGCCAAACCTCCGCGCTCGCATCCACCGGCCCACCGCTTCCGCCGCCTGACCCAGCTATCCCCGCCGTCACCGCAGACAATCTCAAGTCCGTTCTCGACCGCGACCTCGCCGCGGCACTCGATCATGGCGCTCTTGCTCCCTCCACGCACGCCGGCATCGCCATCGGCATCCTTCAGCACGGAGTCAGCCACGTCTTCACCTACGGCACCGCCAAGCCCGACTCCGTCTTCGAGATCGGCTCCATCACCAAGACCTTCACCGCGCTCATCCTCGCGCAGATGGTCCAGCAGCAAAAAGTCCGTCTCGACGAACCCGTTCGCGACCTTCTCCCACCCAACACCGTCGCCAAGCCCGACGGCCCCGAAATCACCCTCCTCGATCTCAGCGATCAGCACTCCGGCCTTCCGCGCATGCCCGACAACTTCGGACCCGCCGACAAGGCGAATCCCTACGCCGATTACGACGCCGACCGCCTTTACGCCTTCATCGCCAAGCACGGCGTCGCCCTTCCGCCCAACGCTCCGTTCCTCTACAGCAATCTCGGCGTCGGTCTTCTCGGTCAGGCGCTCGCCGACCGCGCCGGCGTCCCTTACGCGGAACTTCTCCATCAGCAGGTCACCGGCCCGCTTCACATGACCGACACCGTCATCGCCATCCCGCCCGCGCTCCAATCACGCTTCATCCAGGGCTACACCGCCGAGCACAAACCCGCCCACGCCTGGGACCTCGACGCACTCGCCGGCGCCGGCGCCATCCGCTCCACCGCCGCCGACATGCTCATCTATCTCGACGCGCAACTCCACCCCGACCGTCTCTCCACGTCCACACTCGCCGCACCCAACGGCAAAACCCTCCCCGCCGCCATCGAGCAAACCCACGTCCTCCACGCCGACGTCGGCCACAACCAGCACATCGCCCTCAACTGGTTCCGTCACGACGACACTGGCACCTACTGGCACAACGGTGGCACCGCCGCCTTCAGCTCCTACGCCGCCTTCAACCCGCAGCAGGACTTCGCCATCATCGTCCTCAACAACACCGGCCCCGGCGGCGACGACCTCACCGACACCCTCGGCGCACACATCGAGCAACGCCTCGAGGGCAAACCAGCCATCTCCCTCGCACCCCACAAATAAGCAAGTGTCTTGGCGCGTTGCCAACTGAGTTCCATCTTCGAACCCGCTCCCTGTTGTTCGCTCATCTCACCCATCAGGACTGCACACATCCCAGTGCTACAATTCGGCCAACCCTCCGTATGGGTCGGCCCTTCATGTCCAACACTCAGCGTGCTGCCCCGCCGCTCTGGAATCGCACCCTCAGCCGTCTCGTTGCAGCCTATCCGCCTGCCCGCGGCCAAACCCGCCTGCGCAGAGTCACCAGCCCCTGGCTCGTCGGCCATCTTCCCTGCGGTGCCTGGACCCGCGTCTCCGGAGTCGTCGACGCAGAGTGGCACTTCCTTCAGGGCCTCGGCAAAGAAGATGTCACCGCCGAGCACATCAAGCCTCTCCTGCATCCCGGCTCCGTCTTCGTTGACGTCGGCGCGAACGTCGGCTACTTCACGCTGCTCGCCTCAACCCTCGGCGCGCGCGTCGTCGCCTATGAGCCCACACCCTCCGTCTTCGCCCGTCTCCGCGAAAACGTCGCCCTCAACGGCTTCCAGCAGGCACAGCTCGTCAACGCCGCCGTGATGGACAAGCCCGGCACGCTCTCCCTCCATCTCTCCGGAGACGACCCCGAAGCCAACAGCCTCTTCGGCAACGACGGCCAGTGCGTGTCACGTTCCCGCTGTCTCGCTCGACGACGACCTCGCCGGCCGCGGCATCGAACACGTCGACTTGCTCAAGATCGACGCCGAAGGCGCGGAGGCATTTGTACTCGACGGCGCCACGCGCCTTCTCAGCTCACCGAATCCTCCGGCGATCATCATCGAAGTCAACGCCTTCACTCTGAACTGCGCCGGCTTCAAGCCATCCGACATCCTCTCGCGCCTCGAATCCCACGGCTACCACCACACCGAGATCGAGAGCGCAACCTACAAGGACAGCTACTGCGGCAACATTCTCGCCACCCACCCCGCCTCCGCCTGAGATCGAAACTCCACGAATCTGGCATCGTGAACCGATCACGCGGTAAGACGCGCCATCGGTTCACACCACCCACCCCGTCCAAAAATTTTCCAAAGAACCTGTGAGCCCCGCGCATTGCGATTTATCGCTAAGCGAGACGCCATTCGCTGCGAGAAGTGACAGTTGTTCCGCCAGCTTGCGAGAAATGTCATTAACGCGGGATTCTCCGCTCAGCGACGCAAGTGCGGTTGTTGCGGACAGTCCCCATTCCTTGCTCAACCAGAGCACGCATGAGGGGACAAATGGCGAAATCGAACGTACAACCGATCACCACTCCCAAGCCGGCTGCCGCCGGCACGCCCAACGTTCTTCCTCGTCCGGATTTCCATTTCCCCGGCGAGATCGGCCGCACCTATCTGGACTCCGATCCGGCTCAATTTCCAAAGCCCGTGCAGGCCCCCGATGGCGCGCCCAACATCCTCCTCGTACTTATCGACGACTGCGGTTTCGGCGAGTTCGGCACCTTCGGCGGAGGCATCCCCTCCCCCACAATGGACCGCCTCGCTGCCGAAGGCATTCGCTACAACTGCTTCCACACCACCGCTCTTTGCAGTCCCACGCGCGCCGCGCTCATCACCGGACGCAACCATCACTCCGCTGCATTCGCCGGCATCACCGAGATTGCCACCGGCTACGACGGCTACACCTGCATTCTGCCAAAGAGCTGCGGAACGGTCGGTGAAGTCCTTCGCCAGAACGGATACAAGACTGCATGGATCGGCAAAAACCACAACACTCCCACATGGGAGACCAGCGCCGCGGGGCCCTTCGACCACTGGGCCAACGGACTGGGCTTTGACTACTTCTACGGCTTCAACGCCGGGGACATGAACCACTGGAATCCCGTCCTCTACGAAAACAGAAATCTCGTCCCGCGCTCCACGGATCCCAACTACCACCTCACGACCGACATCGCGGATAAAGCCATCGCATGGGTCCGACAGTCCAACAGCATCTCGCCAGATCGTCCCTTCTTCCTTTACGTCGCTCCTGGTGCAACCCACGCTCCGCACCACACCCCGAAAGAATGGATCGATAAGTTCAAAGGCAAGTTCGATGAAGGCTGGGATGTTTATCGTGAGCAAGTCCTCGAGCGGCAGAAGAAACTCGGCGTCGTTCCGCAAGGCACACAACTCACGGTTCGTTCCAAGGGCCTGCCCGCATGGGCCTCACTCAACGCCGACCAGAAGCGTCTCTATGCGCGCATGATGGAAGTCTTCGCCGGCTACGGCGCCCAGTGCGACTACGAACTCGGCCGCGTCGTCGATGCTGTCAAGCAACTCCCCGGCAGCGACAACACCCTCATCATCTACATCGCTGGAGACAACGGATCCAGCGCGGAAGGCGGTCTCGAAGGCTCGCTCTGCGAAAACCTCTTCTTCAACGGCATCTCGGAAAAATGGCAGGACAACATCAAAGTTATCGACGAGCTCGGCGGCCCCAGGCACTTCAACCACTTCCCATCCGCATGGGCGCACGCCATGAATGCTCCATTCCAATGGACCAAGCAGGTTGCCAGCCACTTCGGCGGCACGCGCAACCCCATGATCATCTCCTGGCCCGCCCGCATTAAGGACAAAGGCGGCCTGCGGCCACAATTCCTCCACGTCATCGACATCGTTCCCACGCTCTACGAACTCTGCGGCATCACTGCTCCCCGGGAACTGAACGGAGTGCAGCAGAAACCAATCGAAGGTACCAGCTTCGCCTTCACCTTTGACGACGCCAAAGCGCCCAGCCATCGCAAGACGCAATACTTCGAACTCGGCTGCAACCGCGGCCTCTATCACGACGGATGGATGGCCTCATCTCCCTCCTTCGTCCCCTGGGATCCAAATCGCGGCGACTGGGATCCCGACAAAGCCGTATGGGAACTCTACAAAGTCGACGAGGACTTCTCGCAGGCGAACGATCTAGCCCAAAAGAACCCTCAAAAACTCAGAGAGCTTCAGGACCTCTGGTGGGTCGAAGCAGCAAAGTACAACGTCCTTCCTCTCGACTGGCGCGCCTCCATCCGCTTCAACTCAGAAGCCATGGGACGCCCGAGCCTCACTGCCGGACGCACTACGATGACCTACTATCCCGGAACCGTTGGCCTTCCCGACGCCGCCTCTCCACCGATGACGAACAAATCCTGGACCATCACCGCCGACATCGAACTCCCCGACGATAAGACCAGCGGCATGGTCGTCACCCATGGCGGACTTGAAGGCGGCTACGGCCTCTACCTCCGCGACAACAAGCCAACCTTCGTTTACAACTTCCTCTCCATCGACCGCCCCACCTTCACCGCGAAAGACCCGCTGCCCAAAGGCAAAACAAAACTCGTAGTCGACTTCGCCTACGACGGTGGCGGCATGGGCAAGGGAGGCAAGATCACCATGTCGGCTAACGGCAAGAAGATCGCCGAAGGCCGCCTCGAAAAAACCATTCCCATGCAGTTCTCCCTGGGCGAAGGACTCGATATCGGCTGCGACATCGGCTCCCCTATCGACTTCACCTACGAGATGCCCTTCGTCTTCACCGGTAAGATCAACAAGGTCACCGTCGAACTCAAACCCGAAGCATTGCGCAAGAAATCCGCAGCTTAACGGCTGCCAAGTCGAGCTTAAGTTTGCCGATGCTAACCAGGCGCCCTTGGATCCTGACGCTAGTGCTCTGCCACGTATGCGATATACAGAATCGCAAACACCGCATCCCCGAGTGCTACAGCTGTCATCACGCTGGTCCGTTTCATGGACCCGAGAAACAGCAGCAGACCTATTGCGATCTTCTCAACTGCGGCAGCCAATAAGACCGGCGTGCGAACCTCCGGAGCGCCTGCGCTGTACACGATAAGAGCGCCCACCACGGAGAGCAGCACTCCCCAATGCCGGACAAGGAACACCATCGAACTGGGAGCGGCTTCCACTGCGAACCCCAATCGCAAAATCAGCTGAGGGGCGAGAAGCGCTATCAGACCAGCTCCAGCGGTAATAACTCCCGAGGCAGCGATAATCCACTCGAAAGGCGATGTCGGCATTTCTGCTGCCCCACGATCGTTCGGCGTGTCGACATCCGAGGACGATGGCCAAAGATAGTCAGGGAGAGCGCTCGCCGTAACTGGCCGAAGTGACAGCTCGCGTGCGGTGATTCGAGCTCACCGCCGCCTCTCCCGCAACGACCGACTCCCAAAATCCTGTCAAGCCCCCGCACCGGTGCAAAACCCCGCAACCCGAACAAACCAAAGCGAAAACTCGAGGAAAACTCACAACATATTAATTAACACCCATTTCGTAAAATAGAAGTAAGCAGAACTGGCAGCTTGAAACTCGAAGAGCAAATCCACTGGCTGTCGCGGATGCCCGCAAACTGCTGATTCCAGATACTTTAGATACAACCCATCTGGAATCAATACTTTGCGCGAAAGGTCCACCCCTAACCCCAGCCGGATCAAGACTTTGCGCAAAAATGCACCGGGAGGGGGTATCCCCCTGTGTATCCTCTTCAGAACGCATGAAGCGCATCCTCACCGCAATTGTCCTTATCGTCCTGGTCGGCCTGCTCATCTTCCTCGGCGAGCTCTGGATGGTCACCCTCTTCGCTGCGCTGGTCGCCTTGCTGGCTGCGCTCGAGTTCCGCCAGCTCTCCGCCGCGGGCGGCAACCCCATCCCCCTCTGGTGGACGATCTTCGCCATCGCTCTGTTTTTCCTCGCAACCTTCCGTCGCCCGCAGGACACCATCACCGCAGTCGTCTTCTCCGCGCTGCTGCTCTTTGCCTGGAATACCTTCCGCACACCGCTCGCACGCGTCTTGCCCGAGACCGCTGCAGGCCTGCTCCTGCTCGTCTACATCGCCTATCCGCTCACGCTCATCCCGCTCATCTGGAACCGCGCCGAGGGCGATGGCCTCGTCCTCGTCATCTTCCTCTTCCTCTGCGTCTGGTCCGGAGACATCGCCGCCCTGTACATCGGCAAGCGCTTCGGCCGCCGCAAGCTCGCCCCCGAGCTCTCACCCAACAAGACCTGGGAAGGAGCCATCGCCTCCATCGTCGGCTCCGTTGTCGTCGGCGTCGGCCTCATCCTCTACGGCGACTGGCTCACCACCCACGGCTCCAGCTTCACCCGCCTCCACACCACCGCTCCGTGGTGGCAATGGGTGCTGCTCGCTGTCCTGCTCAACGCCGCCGCCCAGTTCGGAGACCTCCTCGAGTCCGCCCTCAAGCGCGGCGCCGGCGTCAAGGACTCCGGCACCCTCCTCCCCGGTCACGGCGGCATCCTCGACCGCATCGACGCCCTACTCCTGGCCGCCCCCGTCCTCTGGTTCGTCCTCGTCGCCCGCGAGTTCTTCTCCTTCGGAAGTTTCTAAACTCGAGTCTGAGAAGACCTGTCTCTGCGAAAATAGCTCAGTGAAGAAGATTGCAATCCTCGGATCGACCGGCTCCATCGGTCAGTCAACCCTCAGCATCTGTGAGTCTTATCCGGATCGCTTCCAGCCCATCGCCTTTGCATCTGGCACGAATCTGGAGGCGACTGTAGCCCAGTGCCTTCGCTGGCGCCCGCAGCTCGTCTCCATCGGCACCGAACGCCTCGCCGACGAGCTACGCGCGCTCCTGAAGTCCGCCGGAATTCGCTACCGAGGTCGTTCAAGGCACCGCCGGAACCGTCCGCGTCGCCACGCTGCCCGAGGCTGACTTCGTCGTCTCCGCCATCGTCGGTGTCGCCGGATTAGAGGCTACCTACGCTGCAGTGCTCGCCGGCAAGACCGTCGGCCTTGCCAACAAGGAGTGCCTCGTCGCCGCCGGCGATCTCATCCTCGCGGCTGCACGCGAACGTGGTGTGAACCTGCTGCCTATCGACTCCGAGCACAACGCCATCCACCAGTGCCTCCGCGGCGGCGCAGCCCAACGAGGTCCGGCAGATCTGGCTCACCGCCTCCGGCGGCCCCTTCCGCAACACCCCGCTCTCCGAGTTCGAGCACATCACGCCCGCGCAAGCGCTCAAACACCCCACCTGGGTCATGGGCCAGCGCATCACCATCGACTCCGCGACGATGCTCAACAAAGGACTGGAGATCATCGAGGCCTGCCGCCTCTTCAACCTGCCACCCTCGCAGGTGAAGGTCACCGTGCATCCGCAGTCCACCATCCACTCGCTGGTCGAGTACATCGACGGCTCAATCCTCGCGCAAATTTCTGTCACGGACATGCGCCTACCGATTCTTTACGCGCTCTCCTGGCCGAAGCGCATCGCGAGCGACCTCACCTTCGACATGAGCGCACTGAAACAGCTCGACTTCCAGACGCCGGATCTCGAGCGTTTCCCCTGTTTACGCCTTGCTTATGAGGCCGCAGCCGCTTCGCAGGCGCACTGCATCGCGCTCAATGCCGCTGACGAAATTGCCGTCGCCGCGTTTCTTTCCGGGCGACTGTCTTTCCTCGGCATTCCACGTACAATTGAGTCTGTGCTTTCACTAACGTCGGCCGCCTCGCCCGCATCCATTCCCGAGGTGCTCCAGATGGATCAAAGCGCACGTGCTCTCGCAGAGCAGGTGATTGAGCAGCATCACCCGCATCTGATCACCCACTGAGGTCTTTTCACTTCCCCTATGCATCTTCTATCGGTCCTTGTTGAGTTCGGCATCGTGCTCGGCATCATGGTGCTCGTGCACGAATTCGGGCACTTCGCCGTTGCCAAGCTCTGCGGCGTACGTGTGGAGACCTTCTCCATCGGCTTCGGTCCTCGTCTCTTCGGCTGGCGCCGCGGCGACACCGACTACCGTCTCTCCCTGCTCCCGCTCGGCGGCTACGTCAAGATGGCCGGCGACGTCCCCGGCGAACTCCCCACCGGCGACCCCGGAGAGTTCAATGCGCACCCGCGCTGGCAGCGCGTGCTCATCGCGCTCGCCGGTCCCTTTGCGAACTTCGTGCTCTCGTTCGTGCTGCTCGCCCTCGTCGGCATGTTCCATCACGAGGTCGACCAGTACCTCGAAGGTCCCGCGGTCGTCGACTACGTCTCGCAGAGCTCGCAGGCTGCAACGCTTGGTCTCGCTCCCGGCGACGTGATTACACAATTCGCGCAAGACAAAGACCCCTCGTGGGAACGCATCCTGATCGACTGCAACCTGCACATGAACGGTACTGTGCCGCTTGCCTTCACGCACAACGGCCAGCAGACCGAAAGAACGCTGCGCATTGCCTACACCGGCAACGACGGTGAATTCAGCATCGATGACCTGCTGTCGCTCGGCATCTATCCCGCTATGCAGCCGTCGCTCGGTGTGCTCAGTGTCACGTCGGGCGATCCCGCGGCGCGCGCCGGACTTCGCGCAGGCGACCAGGTCACGCAGATCGACAACCTGAAGTTGCACTCCGTCTACACGCTGCTCGCGTATCTCAAGGACCGCAACGGCCTGCCGTCGACGGTCTATGTTTCGCGCAACGGGCAGCAGCAGACCTTCAACATCACACCGCAGAAGCTGGATAACGGCCAGGGCGATGTGCAATACCGCCTCGGCTTCCAGAACGAGAACCCGCCGGTGAAGGTCGTCAAGCTGCCTCCTGGCGCCGCGATGGTTCAGTCCTTCAAGGACAACAAGGATGACTCCACGTTGATCATCCGCGTGCTGAAGGGCATGTTCACGCGCCAGGTCTCGGTGCGCTCGCTCTCAGGTCCGATTGGTATCGCGCAGCAAATCGATATCGCCACTAAGCTCGGTTTCTGGACGCTGGTGCGGTTGATGAGCACCATCTCGCTCAACCTCGGTATCTTCAACCTGCTGCCGATTCCGATTCTCGACGGCGGAATGATTCTCTTCCTCGCCATCGAGTCGATCATGCGCCGCGACCTCAACCAGGAGATCAAGGAGCGCGTCTACCAGGTCGCGTTTGTCTGCCTGATCGTCTTCGCAGTCTTCGTGATCTTCAACGACATCACGAAGCTGCACCCTCGATAACTCGACGTTTGGGCGGCCCACTCATCGCGCAAGTTTTTCGCGCGATGAGTGGGGTCCTACGCCTCCCGCTGCCGCAGCTTCTCAGCAATCTCCTTCGCTGCCGCACGCGCCTCTGCCTCACGATCCACTGGGAAGCTGATGGCTCCGACGCGTGCATGCCCGCCGCCGCCATAGCGCTCGCAGATCGCTGCCACGTTCGCTAGCTCGCTCGCCGGTTTCTTCGTCCACGGATTCGTGCCAACAGCGACCTTCGTGCGGAAGCTCGACTTCGACAGACCGACGTTGTACGTTGCATCCGGATGCAGGTAGTACGGAATGAACTTGTTGTAGCCCTCGGTTGGCTGATCGGTGATGTCGAAGGTGATCACGCCGCGGTCGCAGGTTGAGCGCTCGCGAATCAGCTCGATATCTCTACGATGCTTTGCAAGCAGCGGCCCAAGAAGTTCCTGCACGAAAGATTGATCAAGCACCTGCTGCAACGGCATCGCGGTCAACAAAGGAATGATGCGCTGCACCAGAGCTGAATCCGTCGCGCTCTCGATGACCATCGTCAGCTTCATCGCCGGCGCGGCCATCTCCACCGCAGACTCCGCGCTCTCGTACTTCGCACCGTCCACGATGTCCGCCCAGTAGATAAGCTCCTTGAGCGGAGCAATATCCATGCCGAACTTCGTGCTCGCGATGTGCGCAATCCAGCTCGTGCAGCTCGTATAGCTGGGGTCGAAGAACTGCCGCATCGCCTCTGGCCCAGGTGTGCCGTCAGCGTTCTTCTGCCCCACGCGAAAGTGTGCCTCATCCTCCGGCGTGAGAAACGCCGAGAGATGATGGTCGAACCACCACGTCACGCGCGGCGAGGGCGAGTACTTGAAGTCGACGATCGCATTCTCGTCTGCGTTCTCGAACCAGCTCTCGTCATACAGAGCGCCTGCGCGATGCACGAGCCCCTGGTACTCGAACGCGTCGGCGGTGCCGATGCACTCGCGATGAAAGCGCGTGAACAGCGAGGCAGAGCAGGCTCCGTCAAAACATTTGTCGTGGTAGAAGACGCGGCAGTTCAAACGATCAGGACCTCCGAGGACTCACAAGTCTTCAGCATAGACGAAAGAACCGAAACGATTGGCGGGCTGCCACCGTATGATGCTGCAAGCGTCAAGAATCTCGGGCAGAGAAGGGCCATGAACGAACCCGAACCGACTACAGATCCATCCGACCTCCCCACCTCCGGCGGCGAGCTCACCCCGAACGACCTCTTCATCGGCCCGCACGGACTTCGGCCGTTCTGGAGGCTTCTGCTCTATCTTGCGATTCTGCTCACTCCGGTGTTGCTGTTCTTCATCGCCGGGCACCTCGCGGATGAAAAGGCTCTGCCCGATGCCAACGCGGTGCACGATGTCTCGCCGCTCACCATGGCCATTACGGAATGGCTGCAGCTGGGCTTCGTCTTCTTCACCACCTGGATCATGAGCCGCATTGAGGACCGCAGCGTCTTCGACTATGGTCTCTCGCGCACGCCTCGCCGTCTGCACTGGCTGCTTATCGGCGCGCTACTGGGGCTGATCTTCCAGTCGCTGCTAATCGTCATTCTCTGGAGCACGCATCACCTCGTCTTTGCCGGTGTTCTGCTGCGCCCGCTGTCGGCGGTAGGCTATGGCCTCGCCTGGGCAATTGGCTTCCTCGGCGTTGCTTTCTTCGAAGAGTTTCTCTTCCGCGGCTATTTGCAGTTCAGCCTCACGCAATGCCTGGCCGGGCTCGTCCGTTACCTCTCGCCAACCAGTCGCCATGCTGAGGCCATCGGCTTCTGGACCGCGGCCGTGCTTATCTCCTTCGGCTTCGGCCTTCTGCACGGCTTCAACCCCGGCGAGTCGCCCATAGGGCTTCTCTGCGCCGGCAGCGCGGGCCTGATGTTCGCGTTCAGCCTGTGGCGCACGGGTTCGCTGTGGTGGGCCATCGGCCTGCACGCCGCCTGGGACTGGGCGCAGTCGTTCCTCTTCGGAGTCGCCGACAGCGGCAGCCTCAGCACACATCGTCTGCTCTCCACGCATCCGGTCGGCCCGTCCTGGGTGAGCGGCGGCGTTACGGGGCCCGAAGGCAGCATCTTTGTGCTTCCCGTGATGGCCGTCATCGTGCTCATTGCAGCCTTCACGCTGCCACGCACGCGCACATCCTTCCTGGCCCACTCGACGGATGCGGAAACGCATCTCATGCCAGAGGTAAACTCAGCTGAAGGATGAGCTTGACGAACGATGCGACTGGAACGCCGCTTGAGCGGGAACGAGGCGACCGGCTCGGTGCACTGAGGCCGGAGTCAGATACGGAGCCGCGTCTGCTCACGCGCGAGGATCACGATCAGACTCGCGCAGTCGCTCCGAGGCCCGGTAGAGGCAGGCGATTTCTTCGCAGACTCTTCGGTGCGTGCCTCATCCTCGCCCTCATCCTGTCCGTGCTCGTAGTCGCCGGAACGATCTGGTCGCGGCACGTGATGCACGCTGTGCTGCCCACCATCGACGGCACACTCTCCGTCGAGGGACTGCATTCACCGGTCACCGTCGCGCGCAATGCACAAGGCGTACCGTCCATTCACGCCTCCAGCATGGAAGATCTGCTGTTCGCGCAGGGCTATGTCACCGCGCAGGATCGCCTGTGGCAGATGGATACGCTGCGCCGTCACGCTGCCGGAGAGCTCGCCGAGATTCTCGGTCCTGGGCTCGTCCTGCACGACGAGATGCAGCGTTATCTGCAACTCCGCGCTGCAGCCGATCGCGGCGCGGCATCGCTTCCGCCGGATCAGCGACGCGAGCTCGAGGCGTACGCGCGGGGGGTCAATGCATTCATTGATAGCCATCGCGACCGCCTGCCGCTCGAGTTTCATCTGCTGCACTACACACCGCGCCCATGGACGCCGCGCGACTCTTTGCTCGTCTCGCTCGTGATGTGGCAGGACCTGTCAACGAGCTTTCCGCACAAGCTCGATCGCGAGGCGCTCGCCCATCATCTTCCGCAATCCCTTCTCGCCGATCTGTATCCTGTCGGTTCCTGGCGCGATCATCCGCCAACGCTGCCGCCGACGGACCTCACGACGCCGCGCGAGATCGAAGAAATTCCTCTCGACAAGACACAATCGCAACTCGAACATCCTTCGAACAGCGCAAAGCCTGAGGATCTTCTTGCGCTCACCTCCGCACTCGCGACATCTTCGTGCAGCGACTGCCGCGCCGGCTCGAACAACTGGGCCGTATCCGGCGATCATTCGGCGTCAGGAAAGCCCTTGGTCTCGAACGATATGCATCTCAGTCTTCGTGTGCCCGACATCTGGTATGAGGCTGCACTGCATCTCTCGGCGAACCCCGGTGGAGCGCCGGCACTCGACGTCGTCGGCTTCACGCTGCCCGGTCTGCCTTGGGTCATCGTTGGACGCAACGCACACGTCGCGTGGAGCTTCACCAACCTCGGTGGCGACGTGCAGGATGTGCGCATCGAACACACCCGTGGCTCCGGATCGAACCTCCAGTACGAACAGCCCGATGGAACGTGGTCGCCGGTGCAGCATCACACCGAACAGATCGTTGTGCGTGGCAGCCATAATGTTTCGCTCGATGTCCTTACCGTCTCACACGTCGCCGGCACAGCAATGATGGAGTCTCCGGTCATTACACCGATGATTCCATCCGAACGCCGCACGATCTCGCTCGCGTGGACGATCTACGATCCCACATTCGTCGACTACTCACTCTTCGCCGCCGACAGCGCGACGGACGGTGCTTCGCTCGTCGCCAGCTTCGCGAACTTTGGCGGCCCCTCACTCAACCTGATCTACGGCGACGACCAGGGCCACATCGGCTATCACGCCGTTGGCCGCATCCCGATTCGCGGACCCGCTCTGCAACATCCGCGCGTAAAACCTACGTTCGTTTTGCCTTCACCTGAGCCCGAATCGGAAGAGGACGAAGGCGACGACTCGATTGCATCGTCTCCCCCAATCGCCGAGACCGCCCCGCAGAAGCAGACATCCCCGCAACCGAAGATCGACAGCTCGCAGCCGCAGATCGCTCCTGAACAAACCGGCAGTTACACCATCGGCTCGCCTATCTCGCCAACACTTGTTGATGCGCTCGATGAGTCGCAGATCTGGTCCGGCTACATTCCCTTCAACGAGCTGCCGGCGATTCAGGATCCAGCTTCCGGTCTCATCGTCACCGCCAACGCACGCGTTACGACCGATGACTATCCATACGCACTCACCGACGACTGGATCGATCCGTATCGTGTCGAGCGCATCTATCGGCTACTCGAATCACGCTCTACGTGGACGCCTCAGCAGATGCTCGGGGTTGAACTCGACCAGTACTCAGCGTTCGATCTCGTGCTCGCACACAAGCTCGCCTACGCTATCGATCACTCTTCAGCTACAGCGACGAGGCAGCGACTCAACGCGACTGCGCCAGGCCGCCGATCTGCTGCGCACATGGACCGGAGAGATGAGCGCGGGTTCACCCGCGGCGGCCATCGTCGCAGCGACGCATGACGACCTGTGGTCCGCTCTGCTCGTGCCGCAGATTCTCGCGCACGATGGCGGATCGCGCACAGACGCGATTCGCTTCGCTCGCCTCTACTCCTGGGGTGAGAGCAATACAGCGCTCGAAAGCCTCCTCGACCACATGCCCAAACGCTGGCTGCCGCATGGAGTTGCGAACTGGAACGACCTGTTGACGTCTGTCACCGAACAAGGCCTCCGCGAGGTGCACGCTCCCCACGACCTCTCAAAGTGGCAGTACGGCTCCATTCATCGCGTTCAGATCGAGCATCCGCTCTTTGGTGGACGCCCGTATCTTAACTGGCTGCTCGGCACGGCGACGGGGAGCGGCGCACAGCCGGCCGGCGGCGGCCCAACCACAATCGACGCGGTCGAGCCCGGCTTCGGGCCGAGCGAACGTTTTACCGCAGATTTGTCCGACGCATCCGCGACCATCGCTAACATTGTGACCGGCGAATCCGGCAACGTGAGTTCGGCGTGGTATCTCGATCAGTTCCAGCCGTGGCTGCGCGGAACCACGCTTCTCGCTCCCGCTCGAGAACGACCGCGCAGAGCATTCGCTCACATTGGTTCCTGCGCACGAATAGAGCGCTTCCGCTTAGGCCGCTCAGCTAAGCTGAACAGCATGCATCGTTCTGCGGCGGGCTTTGCGCGAGCATGGCCTGCGATCCTGCTTCCGCTGCTCGCGCTGGTCGCCGTTGCGCCGCTCATCGCGCACGGCTGCTCCTGCGGACACGACTTCGAGTTCCATTTGCAGAGCTGGCTCGACGCCGCAGCGCAGCTGCGTCACGGCACGCTCGACCCCGCATGGACGGTCACGGCAGCATGGAACGCAGGCGAGCCGCGCTTCCTCTTCTATCCTCCACTATCGTGGATCTTCGGCGCGTTGCTCGCGCTGACGCTGCCGTTCTCCGCGGCGCCGATCGTTTTTACCGCTGTCGCGCTGCTCGGTGCCGGAATCGCAATGTTTCTGCTGGCGCGCGACTACGTCTCTACTGCCGTCGCGCTTCTCGCTTCAGCCATCTACATCGCAAACCCTTACATGCTCTTCACCGCTTTCGAGCGCACTGCCTATGGCGAGTTACTCGCTGCCGTGTGGATTCCGCTGCTGCTTCGCGCAGCGCTGCACGAGAAACCAGGCATCGTCGCGATCGCCGTGCCTACCGCATTGCTCTGGCTCACCAATGCACCAGCGGCGGTCATCGGCATCTACACGCTGCTGCTGATTGCCGTCCTGCGCATCGCCTCCGCGCTTTACCGGCGATCAAGAACAACCGCGCAGCTGCTGCTGATCCATTTCGGCGCAGGCGGTGCGCTCGGGCTCGCGCTCGCCGCGTTCTACCTCGTACCCGCAGCGTACGAGCGCCGCTATGTACAGGTCGCTATGGCCATCATCGCCAACATGCGCGTCGAGGACAATTTCCTTTTCGGCCACACCGGCGACGTTCCGCACGATCAGGTGCTCCACACCGCGAGCCTCATCGCGGTCGGCATGCTCATCGCCACACTCATCGCTCTCGCGGCAGCGTTCGCAATGCGCCGGAAGCGTCCGCTCACTGACATACGCAACGCCGCAACGCCGCTTCCCATACTCGCCGCAGTCACCCTTTGCATCGCCCTTCTGCTCACGCCGATCTCGCTGCCTCTCTGGCATCATCTGCCGGAGCTCGCCTTTCTGCAGTTCCCATGGCGGTTGCTTTGCGTGCTCGGAGCCACGCTCGCACTCACCATCGCGCTCGCTCTTCGTTCGATTCCCAGCACGAAAACCTCTGTCGCATTCGCAACCATCGTCGCGCTCGTCTTCGTCGGCGGTATGACCACATGGAAGTTCTCCACCTTCCGTCAGCCGTGCGAGGCGCTCGATCTTCCCTCCGTGCGCGCCCAACTCTTTGCTTCGCACCACGGCGATGAGCCCACCGACGAGTACACACCCACCAATGCTGACAACGATGTCCTGCGCTGGGATGACCCTGACCATTGGCTCGCAAACAATCCCGCCGCCTTCGCACCGGGGACCGTGCCCAACCCGGCCGCGACCATCATCAACTATGACGTTCCGCCGCCTACGGACAACACTCTAAGCGGCATCGCTCCGCGTCATCTCCAGCTGAACCTTTCGCAGGCCGAGATACTCGTTCTCAATCTGCGCGACTTTCCCGCGTGGCAGGTCTTCCGCAACGGTGCTCTCGTGACGCAACATCTCCAGCGCGACGACGGCCTGCTCGCCATCGCGCTGCCCACCGGCGCGTCCGTCATCGACGTGCACTGGCACCGCACATGGGACCAGGTTCTTGGCAACGTACTCAGTCTTCTTGCGCTCCTCGTGCTTGGAGCGCTGCTGCTGCGCTCGCGTACAATCAAGCCTGACGCATGACCGCCGATGTGCTTTCGCTTTTGAAAACTGGCGCCGCGCTTGCTGACGACGCACTCGAGCGTCTGCTGCCGGCCCCGACCATTGAACCTCATTCCATTCACCGCGCCATGCGGCACTCCACCTTCGCGGGCGGCAAACGCTTGCGCCCCATCCTCTGCATGGAGGCCGCGCGCTGCGTTGCGCACGAGCTCCCGACTGCCGCGTCCAACCTCGGCGCAGCGGTCGAGATGGTGCACACCTACTCGTTGATCCACGACGATCTGCCCGCGCTCGACAATGATGACCTGCGCCGCGGCAAGCCCACCTGCCACGTGGCCTTCGGCGAGGCCATCGCAATCCTCGCCGGCGACGCGCTCCAGACGCTCGCCTTCCAGACCATCGCGCAAGTCGCCGCATCACCCGCTACGATCGTCGAGATCGTCCGCGAGTTTTCCTTCTCCATTGGCACCGGCGTCGGCGGCGCCTTGCCACCGGGCATGATCGGCGGGCAGGTGATGGACATCGAAGGTGAAGGCCACAAGCCTACCGCCGAGCTCGTCGAGCGGATTCACCGCGCGAAGACTGGCGCGCTCATCACGACATCCATCGTCTGCGGCGGTCTGCTCGGCCTGGATCATTGCCTCTCCAACAACGCTGCTTCCAAGCTCCCCTGCACGGCAACCGACGTTATCGCGCGGCTGCGCACCTTCGGCGAAAAGGCCGGGCTCGCCTTCCAGATCATCGATGACGTGCTCGACGTCACGCAGACCTCCGAGCAACTCGGCAAGACCGCAGGCAAGGACACCGCCACCGACAAAGCCACATGGCCCGCGGTCTTCGGTCTCGAGCGCTCGCGCAATGACGCCAACGAGCTTATCCAGGATGCGTTCGCTGCACTCGAGCCGTTCGGCGCGGCCGCCGATCCGCTCAAGTCGCTGGCCCTCTACCTCGTCGAGCGCACGCACTAACCGGAGCTGACCATGCGCTTTCGCCCACGCCACTACGTTCTCATCGTCATCATCCTCGCACTCGGCGTGTACAACCTTATACGGATGCACCGGGCGTCGCAGCGCGTTATTGCACCGACGAACAACTCCGTCAGCGTTGGCCCGATTTCACAGTCGCCCGCGTGGCAGGCCTTCGACAAGGCCGCCAGCCTCCGCGACTCCAGCGACAATCAGTTTCAGCCTGCTCTGCAGCAGTTCAAGCAGCAGATCGCTTCCGCTGCCACGCAGGAGAAACAAGACCTTGAAGGGTGCGAGACATGGCTGCTCTTCTATCGCCAGAACGCGCATGCCAGCCCGCAGGACGCGTGGCGGCAGCGAAGCACGCAGCACCTCAACAACTGCGTCAGCCAGCACCGCGACGTAAGCGGCTAGACCTCTCGCCAATGACAGACGCCGATCTCGTTAACGCGCTCCGCGACTGCTACGACACATTGCAGCAGCGAAATATCGTCGATCTCGGCCTCGTGCAATCCGCCTTGCTCGTGCGTGACACTGAAGCTCCGGGCAGATCGGTGCGCGGCGTACCCGTGCGATACATCGCACGCATCGCAATTCGCGCGCCCAACTCCGACGACACACGCAACGCACAGCTTCGCGCACAGATCGAGAACCGCCTCGCCGGTCTGCCCGAGATCTCGCGCACCGAGATCGAAATGCTTCCAGCGCTTTTCCCCATTCTTGGCGGCCGGCCCTGACCATGCCCTCTCGTAAGCCCGCTGTTCACCCCTTCGACGTCGCACACGGCACTGAGACCTCCGGCCTTCTTCCCGGAACCGTCATCGCACGCGGCACCACGGCCGACGCCGCCGATCTCACCGCCTACTACGGCATCGCCCCCAGCATTCTCCGTGCGTTACTCGATCTCTGGCTGCAGCAACTCCACCCTCTCGCACCAATTGAACGCACGGTCTTCCTCGACGTCGGTGCCGGCAAAGGCCGCGCGATGCTCGTCGCCTCCGAGTATCCGTTCCTTCGCGTCGAAGGCGTCGAACTCAACCCGAAGCTCGCTGACATCACGCGCCGCAACATCGCTGTCTGGGAGAGCACGCAGCAATCCACGATGCTCGCTCCACTCATGTTGCGTGAGGACGACGCGACGCGCCTGCCTCTGCCGCTCGAGCCGCTGCTCGCGCACCTCTTTCATCCCTTCGAGGATCGCCTGCTCCGCCGCTTCCTCCGCCACGTCGAGAAGGACCTCACCACCCACCCGCGCCCCTTCGATCTCTTCTACGTGAACGCCGAACACGACTCGCTGCTCGATCAGCATCCCGCGTTCGATCGCATCTGGCTCGGCCGTGTGCCGATGTCGCCGGATGATCACGTCGCGGATCTCGCCGCCATCGCAGAGCAGAGGGAATATGGCTCGACCGGTGACGAACTGTGCGCAATCTACAGATTCAAAAAAGCTGGAACCAAACCGGCCCGCCGTACGTATAAGTAGAAATCCCCTTATAAATCAGCAGGATATGTGGCCGATAATCGTACATCTGTGCGAAATTTGTAATTTCCTCTGAACCGGCGGGAACTATCCCCACATCTGATCCGTATGGGTATGTGTACGAGGCAGTCGGATGCGACAGAAAACGGTCAGTAACCACGCCACGGGGCCCTACAGATTTTCCGCCAGTGAATGTGACGGCTGAGTCAAGATCTCATCACCGCCCGCACTGATGACACCACTACAACCCCGCCAGGGTTCAGCGCCGCAGTTACTGCGAGCGCCATGAGGAGACACGTATGTACGACCTTCTGATCGCCACCTTCGCCGCTCTCACCGTTTTCGTTCCCGCCTTCATCGGCATCCGCGCACGTACCAATGCTGACTGGAGACACCACGCCTAACTCGACCTGACAAAACAGCGTTGCAATCAGGAGCGCCGCCGGCGATGCAAGTTTCGCCTCCGGCGCTCGACGTGTTTAAGAGCTCAGTCGCACCAGCGAACCATCAGCAGCCGCTCTGTCTCGTTCTCGCCCATCGTGATCGTGACCTCGGCATCCGCACGCGCGACCAGAGAAGGAAAGCGTTCGCCCCACTCCACGAGCAACAGTGCATCCTGCCGGTCCAGCATCTCAGAGATCCCCAGCGCCTCCAGCTGCGAGTCGTTCTCCAGCCGGTAAAGATCCAGGTGATACACCGTCAGTTTGCTGCCGTTGTACTCGTGCACCAGCGTGAACGTCGGGCTCGCCACATCGTCAGGCTCCGCCGCTCCCAGCGACGAGACAATTCCCTTCACCAGCGTGGTCTTTCCCGCTCCCAGGTCGCCGCGCAGCAGCACCAGCTTTGGCGGCCGCAGCAACTCGGTCATCATCTCGCCCAGCGCCAGCGTGCCGTTGGGGCTGCGCGTGCGCAGGCGCTTCTCGCGCGTGAACTCAGGCATCGTGGCTGCTCCCGACTCCTGACCGCGCGGCGAGTCCTGCAATCCATGTGAATCCATCCTCATCCTCCACCCGCGCGCGAAACGCCTGCCACAAATGACTGACCGTATCCGTCGCCAGCACCGTGTGCTCGTCCTGCGCCAGCGTCGCAAAGTCCCCAGCGAGCCCGTGCAGAAACACCGCAGCCTCTACCGCCTCGGCCACACGCTCCGGATACTGCGCCAGCATTGCGGCGACGATTCCGGTAAGAATGTCGCCGCTCCCACCCTTTGCCATCGCAGGATTGCCGGTCGTGTTCACCGCAACACTTCCGTCAGGATGCGCGACGAGCGTGCGCCATCCCTTCAGCACCAGCGTCACACCGTTCTCCGTTGCAAACTTTCGTGCAAGGCCCACGCGGTCAGCCTCAACCTCTTTCACGCTCGACTCCACCAGCCGCGCCATCTCGCCGGGATGCGGCGTCAGCACGATCGTGCGGCGTTCACCCTTTTCGTTCGGAGCCGTTGCACGCTTCAGCAACTCCGCCCTTCCGGCCAAGGCATTCAGCGCATCCGCATCAATCACCATCGGCAACGCCACGCGCTCTACAAATGCGCGCACAAACTCCGGCGTCGTTCCCTCCTGCCCCAGCCCCGGCCCGACGCCGACAACCGTCATCCCGTTCAGCAGCTTCGCCAGCGGCTCCTCACCAAGTTGATTCAGCGATAACCCATTCATCTCTTCGAGCGGCGTGCACATCAGCTCCGGCGCAACGCCCGCCACCATCGACAGCACCGACCTCGGAACGGCTGCCGTCGTCAGCCCCGCGCCCGCGCGCATCGCGGCCACGCTCGCCATCGACGGCGCGCCCGACTTACCCAGGCTCCCCCCGACGATCAGCACATGACCAAACCTGCCTTTGTTCCCGTTCACATCGCGCGGCCGCTCGGTCACTCGTTTCGCGGTTCCGGTCCAGCGCAACTCCGTATGCGCAGGCATGGACTCCACCGGCGTCCCAATCGGCGCAACTACCACCGGCCCAAAGGTGCTGCCCGGCGTCAGGTGGCCGAACACATGCGCCATCTTCGGCGCAACGAATGTCACCACCGCATCCGCGCGAAACGCCTGCGCCACGCCGTTCACACCCGCCGAGGTCTGCGCGATTGAATCCGCATCCCATCCACTCGGCAGGTCCACAGCAACCACCGGCGCGCGCATCGCTGCGATCAGATCACGCGCCGCTGCAGCCAGTCCACGCAAGGGCGGCTTGAATCCTGTTCCCACCACGGCATCCACGATGAGATCCGCATCGGCGAGCGCCTCGCGCAGCGCCGCTTCATCCTTCGCTTCTACGAACTCGAGAGCTTCCGTCGCCTTCGCACGGGCGAACGCAGACGCAGCGTCGCCTCGCGCCTCCTCCATCGATCCAAGCAAAACCAATCTCACCGGAATCTGTATCTCCGCCAGCAAGCGTGCGGCCACCGCTCCATCGCCGCCGTTGTTGCCTTTGCCGCAGAGCACGACTACCGAAAGACCGGGGTACCGCTCGCGGCAAAACGATGCCACGGCTTCGCCTGCATTCTGCATCAGCACGCGCACCGGCACGCCGCGCTCACCTGAGTCGCGGTCAGTGGCATTCATCTGCGCTGCCGTCAGAATCTCCATCCCGTCATTGTCCCCCAAATGAGCAATCAGATGCGGGCGGTCACGGAACGAAGCAGATTCAATTGAATTTGAAACGTTGGCTGACGAAGTGAACTAGTTCCCTGTCGCCGTTGTCATCGCGGACTGCGTCTGCTCCGGCTTCGGAGCGAAATAGTTCCGCTCGTACATCGCACGGTAAAACGCGCCCGTCAGCTCCGCAGCCTTCGGCCCAAAGGTCGGCCGTCCGCCCTCCAGGAAAACTACCGTCACAATCGGCCCCGTCGGCGCCTGGCCGTAGGAG
The DNA here is from genome assembly GCA_963713395.1 of uncultured Acidobacteriaceae bacterium. Taxonomy (GTDB): domain Bacteria; phylum Acidobacteriota; class Terriglobia; order Terriglobales; family Acidobacteriaceae; genus Granulicella. The sequence continues at coordinate 99,845 of CAVQLS010000007.1, forward strand.
ACGAACCATCCAAACCGCGTGCCGTTGTTCGAGCACGTGCCCGTCTTGCCGAAGACCGGGAACTGCACAAAGTTCTCCTGCAACGATCGCGCCGTGCCGTTCCGGAACTCAACGGCTCCGCGCATGCCCGGCAGAATCTCCGGAATCACATCCTGTATGTCGAGCTGGCGCTTCACCTTCGGCTCAAAGGCCGCAACCTCATCCGGCGTCGTCGGGTGCTGCAGGTAGTACAGCGTTCCACCGTTCGCAATCGCCGAGACCAGCGCGCCCAGCTGCAGTGGCGTCATCGAAATGCTCTCGCCAAACGAGCACATCCGGCCCACACCGCCAGCCGACTGCGGCAGCTCGACGTCGGGATACACACCCAGCTGTTCGCCGGGAATGTCATAGCCGGCCAGCTCGCCCAACCCAAACTCGTTTGCATAGTGCTTCACGCGCTCAAAGCCCATCGCGCGCCCCAGCACCTCAAAGTACAGATTCACCGACTTCGCCAGCGCGTGCGTCAGGTCCAGTGAATAATGCCCACCCAGGTTCACCGGCGTGTCGGACTTGATCAGCCCTTCCTTCAGCGCCGCCAGCGCCACCGCAACCTTGATCGTGGAGCAGGGCTCCGCTCCCGCGCTCAGCGCCAGCTTCTGATTCACCATCGCCAGGATGCGGCCGTTCGAAGGATCGATCGCCAGCACCGTGCCGTTCATGTTGCCCAGCGCTTCAACTGCCGCCGCGCGCACCGTCAGGTCCTCGCCCGTCGTCACATCACCCTGCGTCAGGTTGTCGGCGAAGCTGCTCGTCGTGAACCGCTCGTAGGAGTGATACACCAGCGTCCGGCGAACGTAATGCACATGCCCGTTAATCACAACGCGCCGAAGCGCCGTATGCGAAGCCGTTGTATGCGCTGCCGTCTTCGCGGTCGCATGCGACTTCGTAGTGTGTCGAACGACGTGATGCTCGGTGGACCCGAACGCCAGACCGGCGCCCGCCAGCAGACTAAGAGCGATCCCTGTGATTCTCTGCTTCATGTAACTCTCGTCTGCTCCTCTAGCTTGCTCAATCGTTGAGGGCCCGTCTTACCTGCTCTTGCGAAGGAACGCCGGAATGTCCAGCTCGTCCTCTTCGGAAGAAGAAGACCCTCCACCAGCATATCCTGCGAAGCTCGGAACCTTCGCCGCAGGCCAGTGCGTCTTCTGCGGCAGCGCCTCGCCTTCGAGATCCTGCGAACTCTCTGCCACCCGGTTCTCTCTCGTCTCGCGAGATGTCTCCCACGACCGCGGCTCCGCAGCAGGCCGTTGTTCCTCACTCGATTGGCGGAAGAAGTCATCGTCGAACACTGAAGCAGGTACCGGAACCAGCTCCGGCTTCGGCTCGGCAGACGCTGCCGGCACATACGCTCCGTGCATGCGTTCCGGCTCCGGTTCACGCGGCGGCGTAATCCGCAGTGGTTCATTTGGAACCCGCAGCGGCTCACTGGGTGTCACTCGCAACGGTTCGCTGGACGTCGCGCGCGGCGTCTCACTCGGGGTAATGCGCAATGGCTCTGCCGGCGGCGTCGCCCGCAGCGGCTCCTCCACGCGTGCCACAGGTGCCGGCGCAGGTGCGGGAGGAGGCGGAGGCGGCTGCACAGCAACCGGCTCGCGCTCAGGCACAACCGACATCACAGACTCACGGCCCTTCTTGCGCGGCGCAGGCTTCTCCTGCATATCCACCGGTCGCTCGTGCTCCTCAGCCGAAGCATGAATCTCGCTCGCAAACGGAGCGGGCGTCGCTGGCGGACGGGCTGCAATCCGCGGCGGTGGCGGCGGCTCAACACGCGAAGCCGGCAACGCTGCTCCCTGCAGCATGCGCTCGCGCCGCTGCGGCATCTCCTCGCGGAAACCCGTTGCGATCACCGTGATCTTCACGTCGTCGCCCATGCTCTCGTCCTGCACGGCGCCGAAGATAATGTTCGCGTCCTCGTGCGCGGCGTTTTGGATAATCGTCGATGCTTCAAACACCTCATTCAGCTTCAGGTTGCTCGAACCCGTAATGTTGATCAGGATGCCCTTCGCTCCGTCGATCGCGCCGGACTCCAGCAGCGGGCTCGCCATCGCAGCCGCGGCCGCTTCCTTCGCGCGCTCCGGCCCGCTTCTCACCGCGGTGCCCATCACCGAGTAGCCCATCCCTGCCATCGTCGTGCGCACATCCGCAAAGTCGCGGTTGATCACACCCGGAATCGTGATGATGTCCGAGATTCCCTGCACGCCCTGCCGCAGCACATCATCGGCAATGCGGAAGCTCTCGAAGAAGCCCGCATCGCGCGCCACAGCCAGCAGCTTCTCGTTCGGAATCACAATCAGCGTATCGACCGACTCCAGCAGCTCCTGCATGCCGCGCTCGGCCTGCATCATGCGCCGCTTGCCTTCAAAGCTGAACGGCCGCGTCACGACGGCAACCGTCAGCGCGCCCATCTCGCTCGCCAGCGAGGCAATCACCGGGGCCGCGCCCGTGCCTGTGCCGCCGCCAAGACCGGCAGTCACAAACACCATGTCCGCGCCTTCCAGCGCTTCAATAATCTTGTCGGAATCCTCGAGCGCAGCTCTCCGCCCGATGTCAGGGTTCGCGCCTGCACCGAGTCCACTCGTTAGCTTCACGCCGAGCTGCAGTTTTACGGGGGCCTGCGAGCTCTCAAGGGCCTGGACGTCCGTGTTGGCCGCGATAAACTCCACGCCCTCCACGTTCGCCGCAATCATACGGTTCACGGCGTTGCCGCCGCCGCCGCCCACGCCAATCACCTTGATGCGCGCATTGCGCTGCGCTTCATCGTGGTAGTGGATGCGAATTGCATCCTCAGGCTGGTTCGACATACGCGTGTCTCCTCAGGCGATGGGGGTCGCCTGTTGTGATTGTGCATGAGCTGAGAGAAAACGCCGTAGGCAAAGCGCGCCACCTCGTATCTTGCTGGATTCGTGCCGGGCGCGTGTCGTAAGTCGACGCCAATACTTTGGATGCGGTGCGTGATCGCTCCGAAGGCCGCGCCCGCTCCATTTCAGCGCATGGTTCCGACCCGCTATCGAGCGCACCGATGCCATCAACGAACTGGCGTCGTGAACTCGCCACGCAGTCCGCCCAGCGGCGCAACAAGCGTCGCGAAATGACACACCTGCTACACACTCGAAGAGTAGGTCGTCGCACTGTTGCTAGACTTCAGGACACTCTCTCGCACGTCAACACCCAGCCGGACGGGGCCAGGCGAACGAAAGTCGTAGCAGCCGCCAAAATCACACGATTTTCGAAGGTCTTACTTGGTGCCGATCGGCAGGGTAAACACCACACCTGCACCGATCGACTGAATGCCATGGCTGCCGTCGCTGCGTGTGTTGACCACCGTGCTTGTCGTCGTCGTTGACCCGCTGATGGTCACGGTCGTCGTTTGTATGGTCGGAGCCGATCCAAAGGCCCCGCCCAGCCCAAGCTCAATCGCCCGGAAGCTCAGAAACGGCAACAGTGGAATGTCCAATCCTACGAATCCCTTGAGCACGCCGTAATTGCTGTAACTCGACGGGTTATAGCTCAGAACGGTCTGTGTAACCGGCGGCTTCAGGTTGTTGTTGGTCGTTACCGTGTTCGTATAGAGCCCGCTGGCATTGTTGCGGGCGATTCCCCCGGCAAACTCGGCGTAAGGATGAAGCCAGTGAATCGGCGTGCGGAATGTCCCCCTCACACCCCCAAGCCCCTCGTAGTTCTTCACGATTCCGGGACCGCCGGCGCCGCTGTCGGCACGCTTGTTTGAGGTCTCGAGCGCTCCCCGCGCCTCGAAGCCCAACCGGATGGGACCATACGTGCGCAAGTCATAGTAGGCGCCAAAGTTCCCGCCAAAGGGCTTCACCTTGCCGTCCGTCTCCGCGCAAGGGACCGCAAACGAGGGACACGTCACCCCTCCAAACCAGCTACCAGTGGCCGTAGCGAAAATGCCAACTTGAGCGTTCGCGGCAATGCTGCATCCCAGGCCAAGAAAGAAGAGAACTCCAAACCACTTGCAAAACTTCATGGTCACCAGTTTACCGTCACCGCGGCCTGATTCAGGCCTGTTGGCCTCAGAAACTCCCCGCAAAAATCGACTTCAGCTTCTGCCGGAGTCCCTGCTCCTCGCTGGCCTTCCTTACCTGCGTGCGATGCGTGTACAGCAGCATCCCGATCGCCGTCGAAAACTCCGGCTGCGCCAGCTCCGCCGGCATGCGGCTCAGTGGCACCGGATAGCCGATCCTCGCCGGCACGCGCAACAGGCTCTCCGCGTGGTCCAGCAGCCCGGCCAGATGCGCTCCGCCGCCCGTAAACACACAGCCCGCACCCATCGCCTCCAGCACGCCGCCGCCGCGCAGATTGTCGCGCATCATCATCAGCAGCTCGCGTGCCCGCGGCTCCAGGATCTCCGCCAGGAACCGCTGCCGAACCATCCGAGCCGGCCCTCCGCCCGTCGCCAGGTCGCCGCCCACCTCAATCTCGTTCAACTGCGGAACTGCCGTCACTACGCAGTTGCCAAACGTCCGCTTCAGCCCCTCGGCCTCCTCTACACTCACGTGCAGACCAACGGCTAAATCATTTGTGAAGTGGTCGCCGCCAATCGGCAGCACCGCCGTGTGCGCCACTGAGCCCTCAAAGAACACCACCAGCTCCGTCGAGCTCGCGCCGATATCCGCCAGGCACACACCCAGCTCGCGCTCATCCGCGCTCAGCACCGCCTCCGCCGAAGCCAGCCCCTCAAACACCGTGTCTACCACCTCGAGCCCCGCCCGGTTCGCGCACGTTATCACACTCTGCGCCGCGCTCCCCGAACACGTCGACATATGCAGGCAAACTTCAAGCCGGTTGCCGACCATCCCCACCGGGTCGTGAATCCCCGCCTGGTCGTCCAGGATGAACTGCTGCGGCAGCAGGTGCAGCACCTCGCGGTCCGGCGCCAGCCCAATCGACCGCGCGCGGTCAATCGCAGACCGCACATCCTCCCGCGTAATCTCCTTCATCCGCGAGCCCATCGTGATGCCGCCCTGCGAGTTCATCCCGCGAATATGCGGGCCGCCGATGCCCACCACGGCCGTCTCGATCGGCGCCTTCGTCGCGCGCTCCGCCGTCAGAGCCGCGTCATTGATCGCCGAAGCCGCCGGGCCAAGGTCCGAGATCACGCCCTTGCGCATCCCGCGCGACGGCTGAATCCCGTGTCCGCGATAGCGCAGCACGCCATCCGCCAGCTCAGCCACCATCACGCAGCTCTTGGAGCTGCCGGCGTCGAGCACGGTAATCAGGGTGTCTGACTTCGGATTCATTCTGCTACCGCCGGTTTCATTGGGCCCCGACTACGGCCGCATGCTTTTCGCGAGCCTCCTGGGCTCGATGCGCTGCGGCCAGGTCAGCAAAGATTTTGCCATTGCCCGTCTTGCTTTTACTAGCAGAAACTGCACCAGCAGAACTTCCAGGCTTTGCTTTCGCAGGCACCGCTGCGTGAGGAACTGGCTTCACCACAGCCTTCGGAGCCGCCGTCACCGGTGCCTTAAGTACCGTATTCGGTGCCGAAATCGTTGGGGCCGCAGGGGCATTCGCCGCCGCACCCGGCGCATCCGCCGCCGCGCCCGCGTCGCTCTTCACCGGAACGCCCGTTCCCGGCTGCATCTCCAGCACCACTTGCCGGTCATAGCGCATGTCCGCCGCAGCCAGCTTCGGATACTGCTGCTTCCAGTCCGGCAGATGCTGCTCAAACTCCTCGTACCTGTGCAGAAAATCCTCATCCCCAAAGTGCACCAGGATGTCGCTTCCGCCGCTCGACACCACGGCCTTCAAATCCTCCGGGTTCGAGACATCCGCCTCACTGATCGTGCTCGAGTTCTTTGCGCCCAGCTCCTGCAGAAACCGCTCGTAGATCGCCATCCGCGCCGCCCGCGTTGACAGCGGATCGTTCACCGAAAGCCCCGTCAGCACCGGGAACGAGTAGTGCGGATCACCCGCGGCATCCGGCGGCATATCCAGCAGCACACCGTTCGCGTCCACCAGCCCAATCTGGCTCCCATGCCGCACAAACGCCACCGGCGTCCGCTCCGTCACTGCAATGCGGATCCGATTAGGCAGCAGCCGCATCACCGTCGCATGCGCCACCCACGGCAACCGTTCCAGGTCCGCCCGGCGTTCGTTCAACGGCACGCGGAAGATGTTCCGCTCCAGGTCCGCGCCAAAGACGCTCAGCACCGCAGCCCGCGTCACATTATGGTTCCCGGTAATCTCCACGTCGGCCGACGTCGTCATTACGAACCGGCTATCGTGCAGCAGCGCGCTCCGCAGCCCCGCCAGCCCGGCAAAAATCACACCAACCACCGCCAGGAATCCCAGCGCAAACAGCCCACGCCCCACCCAGGTCTTCGGCAGCCCCTTGCGAACCTTTACCCTGAACGCCCCACGCTGCCGCTTAAATGCCGGCTCATCATAGACATCCGAGTAGTCCGGATCCTCGTCCTCAGGAACGCTGTAGCTCGCCTTCTGCTGGGACCCTGACAACCGACGGCGCGACGTTCCGCCCTCGTAGGGGGAGTCATCCTCTGGCGCCTCAAGCACCGCACCGCGCTTCGAACCCATCTTCATCTCCGGCTGGCCGAGCAAGGCCGCGGACAAATCGCCTTGCCTCAACTATACCGACCGAACCCGCGCGGAAAACCACCTCGCACCCCGGGGTACCCCCGCAGGAACTCACACCCCCGAGTCACCTCGACGCTTGCTGCACCACCCCCGGCGCCACCACCGTATTCAGATACTTCACCAGCACCTCCCTATGGCCCGCTCGATACGCCGGATACCCATGCCTCAACCCGGCATCATGGAAGTTCAGCATCACAAACGGCTCCAGCACCCCATTCTTCCGTAGCTCGAGCATCGCCCTTATCCCCGGCTCCATCTTCGCCTCCGTCACCGTCCCTGCCGCCACCTTCTTCTGCACGTCGTCGAGCATCGCATTCAGCGCCGCCATCTCCTCATCCAGCGTGTGCACGTAGCCGTTCGGTGTGAAGTTCCCATTGGCAGTGCCTGCCCCGGCCATCACCAACTGCCCCGGCGTCCGCGCTCCATGCGCCACTCTCACCTGCTCATACACCAGCCACGACGAGTGCCCATTGCCCGTCTCCTTCTCCAGCGCCGCATCTACCTTCAGCTTCCCATCCGGCGTCGTGAACTCCGGCCGATGCACGCGCACAATGATGAACGGAGTATGCGTCGCCCCCGCCCACTGCTCCAGCTTCGACCACGTCCCGCCCGTGAACGGCTCCGCGATGATTGCATCGACAAACTTCGCCTTCGAGCCCATCTTGTCGCCCGCCGCCCACAGCGCATCGCCCCAGTACCGGTACGCCGTCTCGCGGTTCGGGTCGATCGCCACAGCCTTCTGAAACCACACGCCCGCATTCTTCCAGTCGTGCATCCGGAAGTACGAATCACCTGCATCCAGCGCCGCCAGATACCACTGCGGATCGGCCTGGCTCGCCTTCACATACAGCGGAGCCGCCGCCGCAAAGTTCTGCTGCGAGAACGCCTGCTCCGCCTGCGAAAACAACGGCTGCGCCTTTGCCGATCCCACATGCGTATACCCCACCGTCAGCGGCAGCATCCCCATCGGCGCGCCCACCGCTGCTCCCACCGGCGTCTTCGACGCGTTATACAGTGTCTGGACCAGCAGCGGACTGTTGTCCCCCAGCCTCTGCGCCCTGTGCAACTCGGCGATCCCTTGATTCTGAAGCGCGGCCTTTTCCTTCGGGTCTGCAGTCGTCTCCGCCTTATCCAGCAGCAGCGTGCCGTGGCGCTCCGCAAACAACGCGATCGTCTGGTCCTGCTTGCAGAGATCCGCATACAGCGGCAGCGCGTCCTGATGCCGTCCGGAGACATACAGATCATCCGCCTTCAGCCGCTCCGAATCGAAGTTCGCCTGATGCTGCGGTGCCGGCACCCCCGGCGGCGGAGTTGCAGCCTTCTGCTGCGATCCCGGCGCCGCCTGCTGCGCCCCAACACTCACACTCAGCGAAAGAAAAAACACCACACCCCAGCGCATAGCGAGCACCCTCTCCTTGCACCACAGCGTTCTGATTTCCGCCCTACTCTAGCATTTGGCCGTGAATCTAGGCCCTAATAATCGTGCTTCTACGTACCCCGAGGTATCACCCGCTTCTAGGTACCCCGAGGCTTCAGCCTCGGGTCTCTCAGGCCCCACCAAGAGAAAGGGGCTTTAAGCCCCTGGGGTATGCCTTCCTCAACCGAGCTTCAACCTCTCCAGCACCGCCGCCCCCGCCTGCGACACACTCCCCGCCCCCAGCGTCAGAATCAGATCCCCCTCACCCGCCTGAGCCACCAATCTCTCCACGGCCTCGTCAATCGAAACCGCATACTCCGCGTTCGGAATCCGCTTCGCCAGCGCCTCCCCCGTGACCCCCTCAATCGGCTGCTCGCTCGCCGCATAGATATCCAGCACCTCGACGGCATCCGCATCCCCAAACGCCCCTGCAAACTCCTCCATCAAATCCCTCGTCCGCGTATACCGATGAGGCTGAAACAGCACCAGCACGCGCCTGTATCCGCACTCCCGAGCCGCCTGCAGCGTCGCCTTGATCTCTGTCGGATGATGCCCATAGTCATCCACCACCGTCACGCCGCGCTCTTTGCCCTTGATCTGAAACCGCCGGTCCACGCCGCGAAATCCATGCAGCGCCTCCGCAATCTGCTCCGGCGCGATCCCCAGTTGCACCCCGATCGCCACCGCCGCCGTCGCGTTCAGCAGGTTATGCCGCCCCGGCACATTCAGATCGAACGGCCCCAGCATCAACCCCTGCGCATCCACCTCAAACGTCGCATGACACCCCACCCGCGCCTCGCGCACCCGCAGCCCAAAGTCCACGCCCCCGCTCGCGCCGTACGTGTAAACCTTCCGCGTCACCCGCGGCAGAATCGCCTTCAGCCGCGCATCATCCGCACACGCCGTCACCGCTCCATAAAACGGCAGCTTGTCCATGAACTCCACAAACGCCGCCTCGACATCCTCCATGTCGCGATACGCATCCATGTGCTCGCGATCAAGATTCGTCACCACCGCCAGCACCGGACTCAGCTTCAAAAAGCTGCGATCACTCTCATCCGCCTCGGCAACGAGATACTGGCTCCGCCCCAGCCGCGCATTCGACCCCATCGCATCCACGCGTCCGCCGACCACCACCGTCGGGTCCAGCCCGCCGCCAGCCAGCACCGCCGCAATCATGCTCGTCGTCGTCGTCTTCCCATGCATCCCCGCCACGGCGATCCCATACTTCAGCCGCATCAACTCCGCCAGCATCTCCGCCCGCGGAATCACCGGCGTCTTCCTCGCCCGCGCCTCCAGCACCTCGGGATTGTCCCGTGCCACGGCCGAGCTCGTCACCACCACATCGCACGCCCGCGCATTCTCTCCCCGATGACCCACATAGATCGTCGCGCCCAGCCGCTGCAGCCGCTCCGTCACCGGACTACTTTTCAAATCCGACCCCGAAACCGCATACCCCATCGTCAGCAGGATCTCCGCGATCCCACTCATCCCAATCCCACCGATCCCGATAAAGTGAATCCGGTGCGACGGCGCAAACATGGCATGTTCCGGCAAGCTCATCTCCTACAATCCCCACTCCATTCTGCACGAACGAAGTACTCCGTCTTCCTGCACGAATCCGGGTGCCCCATCTTCGCGTTCGCGGAGCGGACGCTAAGGTGGGGCCGCCTTTCGCAGAGCTGTCTTTGCTTCTAGACCACCGCCCAGAATTCTTCTCACCGACGCCGACCTAGTTCGCAGACGGCCTCTCGACACGATCAACAGCCAGCACATCGACCTGCGTCTTCTCCGGCGTAAGCTTCAGCCCCAGCTGCTCCTGGATCGCTTCGAACAAATTCGGAGCAGGCTCAACACCATCGTCCGGCTTAGGAAACGCTGGCCGGTGGCCGTTGAACATCGACTCATCCAGCGTGAACGTAACGTTCAAATCGTATCTTCCGGTCAAGCCCGTCTGATCCACCACAGGACGATCCAGAACAAGTGACTGCAGAAAATTTGTAAAGGCCGAAATGGGTGAGTTGTATGCAAACAGCATGGCGCCCGTCTTGGCAGCCTGCATGCCGACCCCATGCAGATTACCGTTCGGTTGCGTCGGCTGCAGCTTCGCACCATCTTTTCCAACCGTGAGAACGAAGGCCGACATCTCTCGCTTCTCATGATGGAACTTCAACTGAAAACGGTCCGCAAGCAGCTTCCGGATCATGATGCGCACCTGGTCAGCCGTAGGAGTCCCTTCCACATCCGGCGTAGCGTCGATATCGTACTGATCCTTCTCGATCCACTCCGGAGCGCCGGTAATCTGCTTCATCTGGACGCTGTACGCAAACATCATCAGGTCAGCCAACGAAGAGTTGACGGTTATCAGATGGCGTCCTCGAAACGTAAGCACCTGCATCGTTCCGCCGTCTTTGTCATTCGGCTTGATCGTGGCCACCTCAACCCCTGGCTCAGCGTCCGCGGGCATCAACTTGCGAGGCGCTGGCGGAGCCGGAATCTCCCACGCCGTCTCCTTCGTCGGACGCGACAGGATCAGCGGCAGTGGCGTAACGCCATGTGTCCATGTACCGGCAATCGTGTCATTGGCCGCGTTCAACTTGCCTTCATAAGTCGTTCCAGTCAGTTCGATCGCGAACTTCACCGTCGAGCCTTCCTGCGAGATGGAGGACACCCTGAAAGGCTGTGCACTTTCGTCAAGGCTGTAGAGCTTGGCCTGCAACCGGCCATCTTCTTTGCTGACGACCAGGATCATTCGCAAATCCTTGCCCGCCTTAAGCGTTCCCTGCCAGTTGCCGGTAACGTCCTGGGCACACAGTGCACCACCCATCAGCACCGCGAGCCCCACCGCCAATCGCATTAACTTCTTCACTAAAGCTCCCCTTCAACGACCTCTCTGGATTCTAGGGGCGAGCAACGCAGCATTCACGCCAAAAAGAATTCATCGAGCGGCTAGAATGCTCCGATGATTCGAATGCGTCCTCTTCTCGCTCTCGCAGTTCCAGCAATGTTCATTGTGAGTGCCGCCGCTCAGCAGGGCGGCTATAACAATTTGCGCGGAGTTGCCGTCGGGGAACGGACGAGCGTCATCCGTATCCTATCCAATCCCGACTCATTCGACGGAAAGAGAGTATGGATAGAGGGATTTCTTCACTTCGAATTTGAAGACAGCGCGATTTACCTGCATCAAGTCGATTCAGACAACATGCTGTCGCAAAACGCCATCTGGATCGACCTGCCCAGTGACATGAGTAGAGAACTCGCCGACAAACTGAACAATCACTACGTACATTGCGAAGGTAAGTTTTCGGCCAAGAACCACGGACACATGGGTGCCTTCGGCGGAGAACTGTCCGACGTCCACTGGCTAGAAATCTCTCTATCCCGAGCGGCACTCGAGAAGATTGTCCACGACGAAAAGTAGCTGAAAGCTTGATCCACAGGTGCTATAGAGAACTATGCGACGCTTCAGCCTGCTCTCCCTCTGCTGTGCCCTAGTTGTGTCTCCTCTCGCCGCCCAAAAAACCGAAACCCTCCTCGCCACGCCCACCACGATCGCCTGGGGCTACTACTCCGCGCACGCGAATCCCGTCCTCACCGTCCACTCCGGCGACACCGTCATCATGCAGACCGCCTCCACCTGCGGCCCGCCCGAGCGCCTCGAGCACGAAGGCGTCCCCGCCGCCGACATTCCCTCCTGGCTCGACGCCCTCTACAAACAAGTCCCGCAAGCCGACCGCGGTCCCGGCGGCCACATTCTCACCGGCCCCGTCGCCATCGCAGAAGCCGAGCCGGGCGACGTGCTCGAGGTCCGCGTCCTCAAAATCCAGCTCGACACCAACTTCGCCTGCAACGGCTTCGGCGCCGGACGCGGCTTCCTCCCCGACGACTTCCCCTACGGCCGCACCAAAATCATCCCGCTCGACCGCACCAAGATGCTCGCGCACTTCGCCCCCGGCATCGAGATCCCGCTCCATCCCTTCTTCGGCTCCATGGGCGTCGCTCCGCCCGAGTCCGCCGGAAAGTGGAACTCCGCCCCGCCCTGGATGCACGGCGGCAACATGGACAACAAGGAGCTCACCGAAGGCTCCGTCATCTTCTATCCCGTCCACGCTCCCGGCGCACTCTTCGAGGCCGGCGACGGCCACGCCGGCCAGGGCAACGGCGAGGTCGACATCACCGCCCTCGAAACCTTCCTCACCGGCACCTTCCAGTTCATCGTCCACAAAGCCAAGCCTGACGCCCCCGAAACCCGCGCCTCCTCTGGCCCCGCGCCGAAACCCCGCGTTACTACATCGCCATGGGCTTCTCGCCCGACCTCAAGACCGCCACCGAGATGGCCGTCCGCAACATGATCACTTTCCTCTCCGAGCAAAACCCCGACGCCCCGCATCTCTCCCGCGACGACGCCTACGCCCTCATCTCCGTCGCCTGCGACGTCAACATCACCCAGCTCGTCGACACCAACGACGGCGTCCACGTCATGTGTCCCAAAGACCTCTTCACAAAGACAGCCGCGCCGCCCCGCCACTAACCCGGGTGGCCCATCCTTTCGTGAAACGAAAGAGTGGGATATCGCGCGTTAATGGCGCGCGACCGCTCCCAGGTACCCCGAGGGTTTAGCCTCGAGTCTCTCAGGCAAGAAAATGGAAAAGGGGCCTTAGCCCCTGGGGTATGCTTTGGCGGAACGCGCGAAGACAACTATGCCAAAAATTCTCACCCGCATCGCAATCGCCGCCATCCTGCTCACCGTCGTTACCGCTTCCATCGTCATCGGCGGCTTCAAGTTCTTCCAGCAGCGCATCGCCGCCAACGAGCAAGCTCCGCACCTCCAGTTCCACCCGAGCCCGCCAGCGACCTCGTCTTCCGCACACTCGACGGCCAGCCGCAGCATCTGCTCCCCATCAACCACCAGGTCGTCTTTCTCGACCTCTGGGGAACATGGTGCATCCAGTGCGTCGCCGAGATGCCCACCGTCCAGGCTCTCTACAACCACTACCGCAACGACCCCCAGGTAAAGTTCCTCATCATCTCCCGCTGGGACACACCCGCCAACGTGCGCCGCTACGCGCACCGCAACCACTTCGATCTTCCCTTCTACGTCACGCGCGACAACGAGATTCCCGTATCAATGCACCTCAACCAGTTCCCCGCCACCTTCATCTACACAAAGGACGGCAGCCTGATCTCCAAGCACGTCGGCGCCGCCAACTGGTCCGCACCCTCGGTCATTTCTTTCATCGACCGACTCAAATCGCAGCCCTGAACATCGGACTCGTCGCTGGCTGTCAGCCAACCGGAAATTGAGTGACGAGAAGAGCGCTTCTTGGTAGCAATCCGTCTCTGTGCCATCGGAGCCGGCGGACAGATTTGCCAAACTAAAACAGAATGACTATTCTGTTTTGTATGCGCGATCATCAACCAAGCCGAACCGCCGAATATATGGCCCTCTTTCGTGCAGTGGAAACTGCTGAACGGCCCGGCCGCCGGCTCTTTGAAGACCCCTACGCCATTCCATTTCTTTCAGGAATCCTCAAGTCACTCGCTCAAATTGCCCAAATATCAAAACTAGGCAGACTCGTGCCCGCATTTTTGGATCTGGGCTGGCCATACACACGAAGTTCCGGTGTGGTGCGCACGCGACTCATCGACGATCTGGTCCGCGATTCAGTTCGCTGCGGCGCTCGACAGTTGGTCCTGCTCGGCGCTGGCTTTGACAGTCGCGCTTTTCGCCTGGACGAAGCGAAGCACATACAAACCTTTGAGGTCGACCATCCCGCCACGCAACGGGCAAAGCGTGAGCGACTCAAGCGCGTACTCGAGCCTCCACCTGAGAATGTGCAATTCGTTGAGATGAATTTCGAGACAGACAGTCTGGAACGAAAGTTGCGGGAAGCAGGCTTTGACGAGAAGATTCCCGCGGTGGTCCTTTGGGAAGGCGTTGTGAGCTACCTTTCTGAGCCGGCGGTGGATGCGAATCTCATCGTCCTAAGCCGCCTCCTTGCTCCCAATAGCCGTTTGATTCTCACCTATGTCGACAAAGGGGCTCTCGATGGCTCCATGAAGTTCCGAAGTGCTAGCCGCTGGACATCCTGGGTTAAGCGTAGTGGTGAGCCCTTCATCTTCGGTTTCGATCCAGCCACGATTGCAAAGACGCTTCTTCAGTTTGGCTTTCGGCTGGAAAGCGATCTTTCAACCGCTGATGCCGCCAGACAGTACTGCGCGGCGAATGGCCGGATGGAGAGTGGCTCCGAGCTCTACAGGGTTGCAACCTTGATTCGGGACGGAGCGTAAAGCGATGCCGAAGATTAGCGATGAGCAACGAGAGGCTCGCCGCCGTCAGATTCTCGATGTGGCCACGCGATGCTTTGCGCAACAGGGCTTTCATCGGACCACAATGGCGGACATTGTCCGGAAATTGAAGTCGAGTCCCGGCGCAGTGTACTGCTACTTTCGCGGCAAAAATGACATCGTCGCAGCCATCGCCGAACAGAGACATCACCGCGAATCAGCTTTGTTGACGGATTTGGTGGCTTCGGGCGACCTTGAGGAAGGTCTGCAGCATCTGGCGCTGGCTTTTTTCCGGATGTTGCAGGATCCCGATGAAAGGGAACGGCGAAAAGTCACCATCCAGATATGGGCCGAATCTCTTCGAGACAAGCGCATAAGAAAAATCGTAGAGCGCGGGATTCGACAGCGTGATCTGCTCGCCACAGCACTCCGAAACGCTCAGCAGGCAGGGCAACTACCAGAAGGTCTGGACACTGATGCTCTTTCACGCGTGCTGCTCGCGCTCGTGCAGGGCTTCATCCTGCAGCAGGCCTGGGAGCCTGAGTTGGATGTCGATGGGTACCTGACAACTGCGATGCATCTCGTAAACTCCGTTCTGAGCGACAGCGAAATCAAGCCAGTTGGGATGCATGCGCAAGTCCCAACAGCGCGTTAGACCGTGTGGCAAGATTTGAACCCATCCGATGTCCTGCGCCGAGCTTGGTCCCCTCCTGCGAACTCTCCCGCAACTACACCCTTCGACATGTGTCTAATCAACTGAGTCCCGACCCAGACAACCACCTGGCCGGAACTCACCGGTGCACTACCCGCAAACCCGCATTACGCGGACAGGAAGCGAGGCCACCACCGAGAGGCAGCACATGCAGATCAAGCGCACAGCACGCAACCTCTTTACAGCAGCCGCACTTGCCGGGGCAGCCCTCGTCGCAGCCGCGCCCCAGGCCAACGCCCAGGACTATCCAGCCCAGCCGCAGGACTATCCTCCTCAAGTGCAGGGCTATCCCGCTCAAGCGCAGGGCTATCCCGCTCAAGCGCAGGGCTATCCCGTCAGGCGCAGGCTATCCCGTCAAACGCAGGGCTATCCTCCTCAAGCGCAGGGTTATCCCGCTCAAGTGCAGGGCTATCCCGTTCAGGCCCCGGTAGATCTCTCCGCCAGCTATGCCCCTCCCGCAATCCCCGTTTACGACCAGCCCATCTGCCCCGGCGACGGCTACATCTGGACCCCTGGCTACTGGGCCTGGGGCCCCGACGGCTACTACTGGGTCGACGGCGCGTGGGTGCTTCCTCCCTACGTCGACGCCCTTTGGACCCCCGGCTGGTGGGGCTTTGGCACCGGCCTCTACTACTGGCATCCCGGCTACTGGGGACGCACCGTCGGTTACTACGGCGGCATCAACTACGGCTTCGGTTACTTCGGCGTAGGCTTCTACGGCGGCTACTGGAACGGCGGACACTTCTTCTACAACTCCGCCTATGGCCACTTCGGCCCCGGCTTCCATGGCGCCGTTTATAACCGCACCTACGCCGGCTTCAACGGTCGCCCCGGCGGTTCGAGCTACAACGCTCATCCGCCCGCCCAGTACGCAGCCGCCACCCACGGTGCTGAATCCTTCCACGGCTCAGCCATCAACGGCACGCCGCACGGGACTGAGGCCTTCCCCAACCGAGCGAACAACGGCTTCGCCAGTCGGGACCAGCAGAGCTTCGCAAACCGCGGTCAGCAGAATTATGACAATCGCGGCCAGCAGCAGGGCTTCGCAGATCGCGGCGCTGCCAACAACTACAACCGCAGCCAGAGCTACGCCGGTTCACAACCCACCTACCAGCACACTGCCCCGCAGAACTTCGGCGGAAGTCAGCCCAGCTATCAGCGCACTGCTCCACAGAACTTTGGCGGCTCGCAACCCAACTACAACCGCGGCCAACAGAACTTCGGCCAGATGAACCGCGGCGCCCAACCCTCGTTCAACCGCCCGGCGGCTCCGTCCGGTGGCAACTTCAGCCACGCCCAGAGTGCACCCGCTCCTCACTACAGCGCCCCCTCTGGTGGCGGCTTCCACGGCGGCGGCGGCGGTGGTTCCCACGGTGGCGGTGGCGGACGTCGCTAGGCTTTTACCCCTTCCCGGGCTGGGATCACTCCCAGCCCGTTTCCTTTCGCCGAAGAATTTGAAGAACCCTCGACCGCCCTTGCTGTTGCCATTCTTCTTTGCCGTTGCTTTTCTTTCTGGCCCCTCGGAGGGGATCTGCTTTTGTCTCTGCTTCCAGCTAGCCTTCGTCCAGACGACCGGCAAAAACCCTGTCAAGGGCCCGCATCTCTGGAAATCCCAACAAGCGCAATACAATCAACAACTTCCGTGAGGAAAACTCACGTCCGGTTAATTTCGCCCAATTTCGTAAAATAGATACAGGGGCTTAACTCGGAGCTCGCAGCTCATAGCCGGTGCGCAACCCTTTGGGATCCCCTCGCAACCGATTGATTCCAGATACTTTCCCCGCAACTATCCTGGAATCAGGACTTTGCACCTGAAGTCCACCCGTAACGCAAGCAGAATCAAGACTTTGCACAAAAACTGCCGGAGAGGGGTCTACCGGGCTGACTGCTCTGCCAGCCGCAGCACCATCCCCGCAATCCGCTCCAGCGCTCCCGGCCTCGCCAGCCGCTTGGCCGCCGCCGCCATCATCCTCCGCCGGTCACCGTCCAGCAGCAGATCCTCCAGCGTCTGCTCCATTACCTCCGGAGTCGCATCCTTCTGCAGCAGCATCACCGCCGCTCCTGCGCCCGCCAGCACCTCCGCATTCTTCCGCTGATGATCATCCGCCGCCGTCGGCAACGGCACCAGCACGGACGGTTTGCCTGCCGCACACAGCTCCGCGATCGTGCTTCCTGCCCGCGCCAGCACCAGGTCCGCCGCCGCATACTCACTCGGCATATCCGTCAGGAACGCCTCAACCCTCCACCGGGCTGGAGCTGCCCCGCTCGCCGCGTACGCCGCCCGCGTCGGCTCCAGCATGCGCTGCCCGCTCTGGTGCACGATGCTCAACCCCGGCACCCCCTCCAGCAGCCGCCCCACAATCCTCGGCATCGTCTCGTTGAAAATCTGCGCTCCATTTGAGCCCGCAGTCACCAGTAGCCTGGGCGCTGCGCCCGACGGCTTCGAAGGCAGCTCAAAGATCTCCGCCCGCACCGGAACACCGGTCACCTCGGCATTCCGAAAGAACCTCACCGTCGCGTCGAAGTTCACTGCCGCCGCGCTCACGCGCTTTCCCAGCAGCTTGTTCGTCATCCCCGGAACAGCATTCGGCTCATACGCCAGCGTCGGAATCCCCTTCAGCACCGCCGCAATCATCGCTGGCCCGCTCGCATAGCCGCCAACACCAACTACCACCTGCGGACGAAACTCCCTGAGCAGCCGCATGCAGTGCAGCACACCCAGCGGAAGATCGCCATCGTCTTCAGCCGCGTCGTCAGGCTGACGTTCTTCAGCTGCCCCGAGCGCACCAGCTCCAGCCGGAACCCAGCCTCCGGCACCAGCTTGGTCTCCAACCCACGCGCCGTCCCAACGAACAGCACCTCGGCCCCATGCTTGTCCCTGAGCTCCCGCCCGATCGCCAGCGCCGGCACCACATGCCCCCCGGTGCCCCCTCCAGCAATCACCACTCGCAACGAATCTTGCATTAATCGATCTCGCGCGTGACGTTCAGCAGCACGCCCATGCACGCGAGCGTCACGAACACACTCGTTCCACCCGACGAGATGAATGGAAGCGGAATACCCTTCGTCGGCAGCAGCGCAATCACCACGCTCATGTTGAAGAATGCCTGCACCAGGATTGCGGTCGTCAAACCGAAAGCCAGGAATCGCGCGAACGGATCAGTCGATAAAAACGCTGCTCGCAGACCGCGATAGCCCACGATGCAGAAAGCCGCGACCACGCAGAGCGCTCCGATCAGTCCCAGCTCCTCGCAGATGTTCGCGAAGATGAAGTCCGTGTGTGGCTCGGGAAGGAAGAACAGCTTCTGGATTCCCTCGGTCAGTCCGCGTCCGAAGATGCCGCCCGAGCCCACAGCAATCAGCGACTGCATGATGTGGAAGCCCGCGCCCTTCGGATCGGCCTCCGGATTGAGAAAGGCTTTCATGCGTGCCGCGCGGAAGGCGACGTGGAAGAGCATGTAGTAGAGCACAGGTACTGCCGCAGCAACCGCCACGCCGATCCACTTCATCTGCATCCCGGCGAGGAACAGCATCGCCATCACCACGGCAGCGCAGACCATCGCGGTACCAAGGTCCGGCTCCTTGAGGATGAGCAGGATGTAGACGAGCGGCGGAATGACCGCAGGAAGCAACGTCTCCTTCACGTTGTCGATCGCATGGATGCGCGTCTGCAGAAACCACGCGAGGAAGAAGACGATGGCCGGCTTCGCCAGCTCCGACGGTTGCAGCGACGCGGGTCCGAAGTGCAGCCAGCGGTGAGCTCCGTTCATGCTGCCCCAGGCGAATACTCCCAGCAGCATGAGCGCCGTGAGCGCCATCATCGGAAAGATGAGCCTGGGGTTGTTGTACTTGCGATAGTCGACGCGCATCAGCCCGAACAGGGCAACGAGACCAAGCGCCGCCCAGATCGCCTGCCTATACACAAACGCGTAGGGCGAGCCCTGCGTCGCCTTGGCCATGACCGCCGACGCCGAGAAGACGCTGACCAGCCCAAACAGCACCAGCAACAGCACCGTCCCAAACAACCACTTATCGACGCCGACGCGCTTTGCCATTCCCCGTCCTACTCGAGCGCGCCCACAAGCTGCTTGAAGACGCGGCCGCGATGCTCGTAGTTCTCAAACTGGTCGAAGCTGGAGCACGCCGGCGCGAGCAACACCACGTCGCCCGCTTTCGCCTCTTTCTGCGCCCAGGCGACCGCCCGCTCCATCGTTCCAGCTCTCTCTATCTTCACGACACCGGCGAGATGCGACTCGATCTTTTCCGCCGCTGAACCAATCGTGATAACGGCCTTTACCCGCGCGCGCAGCAGCGGAGACAGCGTGCTATAGTCCGAGTCCTTGTCCTTGCCGCCGAGAATCAACCAGATGCCGCCCGGAAAGGCTTCGACCGCCTTCGCCGTCGCATCGACGTTCGTCGCCTTGGAGTCGTTGAACCAGCGCACGCCGTTGAACTCGCGCACGAACTCCAGGCGGTGCTCGACCGCGTGGAAGGCTGCGACCGCCTCGCGGATCGTCTTGGCCTCGACTCCGGCCAAGCGCGCTGCGCAGACCGCTGCGAGCACGTTCTCCACGTTGTGCGCGCCTGCGAGCGGAATCTCCGCGACCGGCATAATCGGCTCGACCTCGCCACCCTCCTTCGCGCGGAAGAGGATGCTCTCACCGTGCACGAAAGCGCCCTGCTTCACCTGACGGCGCGCGCTGAACCAATAGATCTGCGCCTTTGTCTTGGCGGCCACCAGCTTGGTCGGCTCGTCTTCGGCGTTCAGGATGAGGAAGTCGTCTGCGGTCTGATTCTCGGTGATGCGTGTCTTCGCCGCGGCGTATGCCTCAAAGCTCCCGTGCCGGTCGAGGTGGTCCGGCGTAATGTTCAGCACTAGCGCGATGCGTGGATGGAAGCTCTGAATCGTCTCCAACTGGAAGCTCGAGACCTCGAGCACGCTCCAGCTTTCTGGTGTGGACTCCGCGACCATATCGACGACCGGACGTCCAATGTTGCCACCAACCAGCGCCGGCTTGCCGTTCGCCTTGAGGATCTCGCCTATAAGTGTCGTCGTTGTGGTCTTGCCATTCGATCCTGTAATGGCGACGATCTGACCTTGCAGGAATTCGGAACCCAGCTCCATCTCCCCGATGATCGGGATCCCGATCGCGCGCACCGTCGTCAGCTCAGGCGTGTTCGAGGGCACGCCGGGCGAGACGACGATCAGGTCCTGCCGCCGGAAGGTCAGAAGCCCGTGGCTTCCGGTCTCGACCATGATGCCCGCGTCGAGCAACGCTGGAAGTTCAGCGATCAGCCCCGCGGGCCGGATGTCGCTGACCGTCACCTGCGCTCCACGCGCTTTGAGAAAACGGGCGGCAGCAATGCCACTCTTGCCGAGGCCAACTACGAGTACACGTTTGTTCTTCAAATCGATCAATGCTGATGCTCCACAAAAAACATCCACAAAGGTATGGCGACTAATACCAGCACAAAGGCGCCATACCAAATCTTAGAGTCTTTCCACGCTGCCCAGAGGATCGCGCCTAACCCTGCTATCGCGCCCAGGAAATACAGAAGGGCTGCGGTTTCGCCACCATCGCCGTTTATCCCGAGGTGGAGAAATAGGAATACGACGACAATGCCGACCCAGCCGATAGCTTTCAACACTCACCTCAGCTTCAGTGTCGTCAGCGCAAATAGCGCGAAGACCAGCGCCATAATCCAGAAACGAGCGATGACCTTGGACTCCGACCATCCGCCGAGCTCGAAGTGATGATGCAGCGGAGCCATGCGGAAGATGCGCTTGCCGCCGCGCAGCTTGTAGCTGCCGACCTGCAGCATGACGCTCACGGCCTCGAGGATGAAGACCCCGCCGATGAACGGTAGCAGAAGCTCCTGCTTGATGATGACCGCGACCGTCGCAATCGCTCCGCCGAGCGCGAGTGAGCCGACGTCGCCCATGAAGACCTCAGCCGGATGCGCGTTGTACCAGAGGAAACCGATGCTGGCGCCGACCATCGCTCCGCAGAAGACGGTCAGCTCACTGACCGCGGGCATGCGCTGCAGCTCGAGGTAGTCCGCGAAGACAACATGGCCGCTGACATACGTGAGCACCGTGAGCGCGCCGGCGGCGATGATGGTGCAGCCGATGGCGAGGCCGTCGAGGCCGTCGGTGAGATTGACAGCATTGCTCGAGAAGCTGATGACCAGCATCACGAAGATGACGAACGGAATGAACGCCAGCGGCCACAGATGCGGGATGTGCAGGAAGGTGTCGATCGTAAGGTTCGGTCGATAGTGCTTCATGAAGGGCACGATGAGGCGCGTCGAGTAAAAGCCCTGTCCCTGCAGCACAATCAGCGCAACCGCTATGGTGCCGCTGACGATAAATTGCAGCAACAACTTCTGGCGTGAGGTGAGGCCGAGATTGCGCTTTTTCGCGACCTTCGTGTAGTCGTCCGCGAAGCCGATGGCGCCGAAGGCAATCGTGGAGAACATGACGAGCCAGACGAAGGGGTTCGAGAGATCACTCCACAGCAGTGTGGGAATGAGAATGGAGATGCAGATCAGCACACCGCCCATAGTGGGCGTGCCGCCCTTTTTCTGATGGCTCTGCGGACCTTCTTCGCGGATGTACTGGCTAATCTGGAACTGGCGCAAGCGATCAATGACGAATGGCCCGATGAGCAGGCCGATGAGCAGCGCCGTCAGGCTCGCGAAGACGCAGCGGAACGTGACGTAGCGGAAGATCCGGAAGTACCGGAAGTAGGGAAAGAGCTTTTGATAGAGGAGCCAATAGAGCAACGAAAGCCGCCTCGCGTGCGTTTTCAATGAACGCGCGGCAGGCCGCGGTTCTTCGCTATCTTACGCTTGGAACCTGCGTAAAACCGGGCGAAGACTGGCGACGAACCAAGCTCGGCCCCTGCGCGAATGGGTTATGCAGCGGACTACTCTGCGAGGGCTTCAAGGGCGCGTTCCAAACGCACGCCACGCGAGCCCTTGAGCAGGACGACGTCGCCTTTGCGAAGGTTCTGCTCGAGCCAGACGCTGGCCTCGCCGGGACTCTCGACGAACTGTGCGGCGACCCCTTTGGTGCGCGCGCCTTCAACGATCTCGGACGCGAGGCCGCGGACGCCGACTACACCGTCGAGGCCAGCCATCTGCTCGCCCGCAGCCCGGTGTAGCGCGGCGCCTTCGGGGCCGAGCTCGAGCATCTCACCGGCGATGACGAACCGGCGAGTGGCGGGTGTCTGGCGAAGCGCCTCCACCATGGACTGCAGAGCGCGCGGGTTGGAGTTGTAGGTGTCGTCGATGAGGCGTGCGCCGCGGAATTCGAGCACGCGGCCACGCTTTTCGGTGGGTCGCATCTCCTCAACGCCCTCGATGCAGGTGTCGATGTCGATGTCGCTGAGCAGGCCGGCACTGATGGCGGCGAGCGCGTTGAGCACGTTGTGGCGGCCGATGAGATGGAGGTGAGCGTTGCGGCGCAGTTGTTCGACGGCCAGAACAAATCGCGTGCCATCGAGGCCACCCTCGCGGATCTCTTCGGCGCGCACGTAGGCTCGCGCGTTGGTTCCGTAGAGCAGCGCGCGCTCGCCCATGCCGCGGGCGAAGGCGGCGACACGTTCATCGTCAGCGTTGAGGAGGGCGTAGCCGTTGGGTGGGAGCGAGGCAACGAGCTCAAACTTGGCGCGGGCGATGCCGTCGATGCCGTCGGGGAAGAACTCAAGGTGCACAGGTGCGACGTTGGAGACAACGCCCCAGTCGGGCTCGGCGATCTTCGCGAGCGCGGTGATCTCGCCGGCGTGGTTCATGCCCATTTCCAGCACGGCGATTTCGTGCTGCGGTTCGAGGCGCAGGAGTTGTAATGGCACGCCGAAGTGGTTGTTGAGATTGCCGGTGCTCTTCAGCACCTCAAACTTCTTGGCGAGAACTGCGGCGATGCATTCCTTGGTTGTCGTCTTGCCAGCGGAGCCGGTGACGCCGATGACGCGACCTCCCCACACGCGACGCACGCGGTTGGCGAGACGCTGCATTGAAGCGAGCACGCAGTCGTCTTCGGAGTCGGGGACGCGGAGAAGTTTGGTTTGGTCGACGTTTGGCGGAACGAGCCAGCGCATGCTGACGACTGCCGCGACAGCGCCGTTCGCGAGAGCAGATTCGACGTAATCATGGCCATCCATGCGCTCGCCGATTACGGCGAAGAAGAGCTCGCCGGCGTTGATGGTGCGTGAGTCGATGGAGTAACCGGAGACGGTGAGGCTTGGGTCGAAGTCGCCTTCGGCGTGCATCCAGTCGGCAATCTGTCCCAGGGTTAGGATCACGCACGCACCTCGGCAAGCTGTTGGAGGATCCGTGAGGCCTCGGCTACATCATCGAACGGAAAAGCGCCGTCGGCGAAGACCTGTACCTTTTCGTGTCCCTTACCGGCCAGCAGGACGATGTCGCCGGGCTGTGCGGAACGGATTGCGCGCTCGATGGCGGCACGGCGATCCTCTTCGACGATGAGTTGTGTATTGGTCTGGCGAACGCCAGGGATGATCTCGTCGATGATGGCTGAGGGGCGCTCGCTGCGTGGGTTGTCGCTGGTGACGATGACGAGGTCGCTCGCTTCCGCGGCGGCTCGGCCCATCTTCGGGCGCTTGGTGCGGTCGCGGTCGCCGCCGCAGCCGAAGAGCGTGATGACGCGACCGTTATGGATACCAATGCTCTCGCGCGCGAGGCTGATGAGATTCTTCAGTGCGTCGTCGGTATGAGCGTAGTCGACCACGACGCTGAAGCCCACGGACTCCGAGCCGGGCACAACTTCGAAGCGTCCGGGAACCTGCTTTAGTGTTGGGGTTGCATGGGCGATCTGCTCGAGTGTCAGGCCACGGGCGAGCGCGGCGCACATCGCAGCCAGGAGGTTGTAGACGTTCACGCGACCGCTCAATGGAGATTGAACTGCGACGGTTCCGTCGGGAGTAGCAAAGTCGAAGCGAGTGTTACCGACTGCGAGCCGCACATTCGATGCCTGGTGTGAACCACGAGACGATTCCATGCTGTAGGTCATCAGTTCTTTCCCATGGAATTCGCCTTGCATCTTCGTTGCGTACGGGTCGTCCTCATTGATCACCGCGACGCGTGGCAGTGGTGCACCGACACCGGCGAATAGCTTTGCCTTCGCACACGCGTACGCGTCCATCGTGCCGTGGAAGTCGAGGTGGTCCTGCGTGAGATTGGTAAAGATCGCGACATCGACGGGCAGGCCCCAGACGCGTTCCTGCTCGAGCGCATGTGAGCTCATCTCCATGATGGCTTCGGTGCAACCAGCTTTCACGCCTTCGGCGAAGACGGAGTAGATGTCACGGCTCTCTGGGGTGGTGTGATCGGTCGCGCGGACCTCGCCGCCGATGTGTGTCTCGATAGTGCCCAGCAGGACGCTCTTGCGTCCGACGCTGCGCGAGCAGTTGTTCGAGGAGGAAGGTCGTTGTCGTTTTGCCGTTGGTCCCGGTGACGGCACTGAGCTTCAGTTGGCGCTCGGGATGGCCGAAGACTGCAGCGCTCACCTCGGCGAGTGCGCGGCGGCCGTGCTCGACGAGAGCGACTGGCAAGCCGGGCTGATCGCGTTGAAGCTGATCGAAGACCTCCGACGAGTCCGTGACAATGGCTGCAGCGCCCTGCTGGAGCGCGGCGTCGACGAAACGGTTGCCATCGGTTGAACTGCCGCGCATCGCAACGAAGACATCGCCAGGGCCAACGCGGCGCGAGTCATAGTCGACGCCCTGTATTGGGGCGTCGCGGCCGGAGCTCTTTAGTGACCGCAACTCCGCTTTGATGTCGTCCCATCTCATTGTGCCAGTCACCAATTGAAAGACGAACTCAACGCGCGAAGCGCACAACGATCTCAGTTCCGGGCGGCACCATCGTTCCGGCCGCAGGCATCTGGTCGCGTGCGAGCCCGCTGCCGAGGGTTTCGACGCGCAGACCAAGTGTAGTCGCACTCTCCACGACGGAGCGCAATGCGGAGCCGCGGAACTCGGGCACGGCAATGCGCTTGCCTGCGTCCACCACGACAGCGCCGTTGCCGCGCGATTGCACCGCCGGATCGATGTGAGGTGGCGTGATCGATTGCGCCTCGGCAGAGTTTGCGTCCGGTATCACGGACGTAGTGTCACCGTTTGCGTGGAATGTGGAGAGGACTTTATCCGGAAGCCCAAGGAGACCCTTCTTCGGTGGCGGAGCGCTCGCTGCGGCTGCGGCTGCGCGTTCGTCAGCAACCTGGTTCTGCTGCATCGCGGCTGCCGTCGCGGGCTGGCGTAGAGGGTCGTCCGCGGGGAGGCTGTTGATCTGATCGAACATGGAGCTCAGATCGGCGCTCTCGTCGGGGACGTCGTCGGGCTGCACGTTGGCGGCGATCTCCTGCATCTGCTGTTTGGTCTTAAGCGGCTGATCGTGCGGAACGCCGAGATACTCGAGCACCTGTTGCGCGACCTCAGCGAAGACCGGAGCGCTGGCCGCTCCGCCGTAATGCAGAGCCTCGCCTCCGGCTGTGGGCGAATCAATAACGACAGCGATGGCGATGGCGGGATCGCTGACTGGAGCGAAGCCTGCGAAGCTGGCGACGAGCTTGGTGTGCGAGTAGGTGTGCGTCGCGGGGTCGATCTTCTCGGCCGTGCCCGTCTTGCCGGCAGAGCTGTAGCCATTGAGTGCCGCAAGCTTTCCGGTTCCTTCGACGACGATGCCCTGCATCATCGCGCGCATCTTCGCCGACGTCATCTCGGTGATGACGCGGTGCGAGCCGTCGGGCAGGTTTGTCGGTAACTGGAACTCAGGGCGGAATGGCTCTGCCTTCAGGCGAGGATCGCCCTTTTGCTCGTCGGTGGACGCCAGCAGGATGTGCGGCGGAATGTACTCGCCGCCGTTGGCGATTGAAGAGACCATCGTCACGAGTTGGATGGGCGTGACGCCGATCTCCTGTCCGATGGCGAGCGAGAGGATGCTGGTGGAACCCCACTTCCGCGTCGGGCGCAACAGGCCACGCGTCTCGCTGGGCAGCTCGATTCCGGTGCGGTCGCCAAAGCCGAACGCCCGCATGTACTTGTAGAACTTGTCCGGACCGAGCTTCAACGCCATCTTCGCGGCGCCAACGTCAGAGGAGTGCTCGAGCGCCTGCTGCACGGTGATGACGCCGTAGTGGTCGGACTTGTCATCGTGCAGTGTGCGGCCGTACATCGTCATCTGGCCACCTTGGCAATCAACCATGTCTGTCGGCTTCACACCTGCGCCGTCGAGCGCAGCGGAATAGGTGACGAGCTTGAAGGTCGAGCCCGGCTCGTAGATGTCGCTGACAGCGAGGTCCGTGAGATCGTCGGCGTCGACGTGGCGCGAGTCGTTGGGATTGAACCTGGGCGAGACGGCGAGCGCGAGGATCTGGCCGGTGTGCGGGTCCTGCACGACGACGGTACCATGCAGCGCCTTCAGCTTGGCGACCTGTTCGTCGAGAGCGCGCTCGGCGATGTATTGAATGTTGGCGTCGATGGAGAGGACGAGGTTCTCGCCGGGCATCGGCTCGCTCTCCTCAGAGCCCATCACGTGGCGCTTTGCGTCGACGGCAGTGAGCTTGTGACCCGGGACGCCGTGGAGCTCTTCGTCGAACTCACGCTCAAGGCCGCCGAGTCCGTTGTCGTCCGTGCCGACATAGCCGAGCACGTGCGCCGCGAGGTCCGCGTCAGGGTAGAAGCGCTTGAACTCCTTCTGGAAGTAGATCCCCTTGAGGTTGAGCTCACGGACGCGATCGGCAATTTCGGGCGTAACCTTGCGCGCGACCCAGGCGAAGTTGCGCGAGTCGTTAAAGCGCGCGAGCATCTGCTGGTCAGTGGTATAGCGGTCGAGCGGATCGGTGTGGACGACCTTCGCGAGAATCGCGGCGTCGGCGGGGCGGTTCTCGCCAAGTTCGCTGGGCACGGCGTAGATGCTGTCGACGAGCACTGTCATCGCGAGCTCGCGCAAGTTGCGATCGTAGAGCACACCGCGGCGCGGAGCGACCTCAAAGGTGCGCTGCTGCTGTTTCAATGCGCGCTCGACAAACTCGCTGTGGCGAACGACCTGTAGCCAGAAGAGGCGAAGCCCGATGGCCGCCGCCCAAAAGCAGAAGAACATCGCCACGTAGACGAAACGAACCCGCCGGATAGGCGCGGTCATCGTCTGACGTGGCGAGGACTTCATGAATTGGTTTCCTGTTGGGTGGGAGCGAACTCCAGAATGTGACTTGCTGTATTAATGCTACTGAATTGTGTCGAAGCTGGGCTTCTGCGCCTGTGCAAGAACGGGTGTGACACCGCCAGAGCCGTCAGGGCGTACCACCTGGCCGGGAAGCGGCGTGTTGAGGCCGAGCTGCTTTGCGATCTGATCGATGCGTCCGGGATCGCTGAGTTGCGCCTCGGAGAGGCGAAGCTGGCGATTCTGCTCGCGAAGCAGCTCAACCGACTGCTTCTGCGCCTCGACGTTGTAGCCGACTTCGATAGCGGAGAAGTGCTGCCAGACGTAGACCATCGTGAGCGCGAAGAGCAGCGTCATCACCATCGTGAACGTGCGCATCTCGCGGTGACGCTCGGGGTCGTCGGCCTTTACCAGTCGTGTGTTGTCGAGGTGCTTGGTGAAGAACATCTCGGGCGTGGGGCCCCGACGGCGGGCGCGCTGCGTCTCAAAGAGCTCACGGTTGCGGTCGGCGATGCTGACGGTGCGGGCATGCGTCCGCCGCGCCTGCATCTGCTCCATTCCCTGCCCTGCTAATGCCATCGTCGCCATGTCCGCCTCCTTTCAGAACAGCTTCGCTGCTCTGTTGCCCTGTCACCATCGCAAGAATTACCCGGGCCGGGGTTGCGATAGAGGAAGGGACTTTTTGTTGCGGGTTGTCTTTCGCCTGAAAGCACGGCAGGACAACCCCGGCCCGATCTCAAACTTTCTTTGCAGCGCGTAACTTTGCGCTGCGTGATCGTGGGTTCCGGAGCGACTCCTGCTCCGTTGCCACGACCGGTTTCTTTGTCAGCAGCTCGAACTGGCCTGCCTTCGCGCCGTCTCGCAGCGCATCCTTTACCAGCCGATCCTCGAGAGAGTGAAAGCTGATCAGCACCAGCCTTCCTCCCGGCTTGAGCAGTGATCCCGCGCTCTTGAGCAGCGATTGGATCTCCTGCAATTCGTCGTTCACACGAATTCGAAGTGCCTGAAAGGTTCTGGTCGCCGGATGTATCTTCTCGCCTTTTATTGGCGGGGCGACGGCCGAAACGACTCGAGCAAGCTCTGCTGTTGTCGTTATCGGCCGCGCCCGCACAATAGCTCTGGCGATTCTCCGCGACCTCCTTTCCTCTCCGAATTCGTAAATCAGGTTGGCGAGCTCTTCTTCGTCCGCCTGATTTACCACTTGTTCGGCCGTCAATTCGCTGCGCGGATCCATCCGCATGTCCAGCGGCCCTTCGGCCCGAAAACTGAATCCTCTGTGCGCCTCATCGAGCTGCAGGCTGCTAACGCCGAAGTCGGCGAGCAGACCGTCGAGCGTGCCCGAGGCGATGACCTCCGCCACTTGCGAGAACGGCCGGCTGACGTACTCAACCGCCGGCATCTCAGGGGCAATCTCTTCGGCCAGCGCCGCAAGCCTTGCCTGCGCCTTGCTCATCGCTTCAGGATCGCGATCGAAGGCAATCAACTTGCCCTTGGCTCCGAGCCTCCGCGCAATCTCCGCAGAGTGTCCGCCGAGCCCGAGCGTTGCGTCTGCATAGACGCCGCCGGGGTGCACAGCGAGGAATTCGAGACTCTCTTCTAAAAGAACCGGTACATGCTGCGGTCTTTCCATCAATGCCCGCCTCATGCGTCCTGCTAGAGGACCGAAAAACGAGGGACCCAAAAACAAGGGGCCTCAAACTTACAAACCAACCACTCCCAGCGACTCGATGTCTTCGTCCGTGGCCGGGTTCTCGGTGATCTGAGCCCTGAGCCTTGCATCGTTCGCCACAATCAACTTCTTCTCGATGCCCATCACCGCAACATCGCCGACCAGGCTTGCCGCATCTCGCAGCAACTGCGGAATCAGCAGTCGCCCCTGGTCGTCCATCCTCACCACCTGCCCGTAGTAGTTCGTCGCGTCGAGCAGTCTCTTCTTCGCTCCGCTGGCGGGCAGCTTTGCCAGCGCCTCTTCAACCTGTTCCCAATCCTTCAGCGAGTGGATCTCCGCCCGCTGACCGTCCCGGCTGGTGATGAAGCACTCCCTGCCCTGGGCCTCCAGTGCGGCCTTGAACTCCGACGGGACCTTTAATCGGCCCTTTTCGTCGACCCGCGCTGGATGATTGCCCCGAAACATGCCAGAACCTCAATCGGTACTCCGTACAGAAGCTGGGAAAAGTAAACTTGAGGAGGTCGAAATCGTTCTCCTGTTCCTCTTTTTTCTACTTTTGACCACTCAACTCCACTCATCGTGCAGCGGCAGCGACCCCATGTAAAGTACTAATTTGTGAGTTAGGCCGTAGTTTTCCTCGCATTTTGTGGAAAACCGGGCCTATTGCGGAAGAAATTTGGGACACCACTAGATGTGGTGTTGGCCTGGCGGAGTCTTTACCAGATGCTTACTTGCCCAAACGGGGCATACTGAGATAGCGAAATTTAGGCGAAAGTCCAGCTCCGGGTCAGGGTGCGGCTGAAGCTGCTTCCCCCCGACGGTCGCGACGGATCAGCCAAATGAGATATCCGAGCACCGCCAGGTTCACCAGCAACAAAGCAATTCGCGGCGGGGTGAACTCCTTATATAGCTCGAAGCACTCCAGGGGCAGCGCCAGCGCGGTGAGCGTGACGGTGAAGTACTCCGCCCAGCGCTTTTCGAGCATGAGGCCTGTGCCCTCGACCAAGCAGACCGCGGCATAGCCGAAGGTAATCAGGCTGAAGCGGCGGAGCTCTGTGGCGCTGATTAGGTCGGCCTTGATCATCAGCAGTCCGATGAGGTGACTTTCCGGATCGATTTTCAGCGCGTCAACAATGTGGAGGACGACGCTGGCGATGTCGTGGTGCAGCAGTTTGAGCGCTCCCACACCGAGCGCGATCGACAGCAGCGCCTTTGTCAGCTTAAAGAGACCGATTAGCAACAGGCCGCCCCGGTGCTCAGAGTGCGAACTCCACCTTGAGCCCTGCGCCGCTGACGCAGACGGTTTGGTCTGCTCGTCCCTGCTTATCTTCGTCTCCAGCATTCGCTCAGTTTCCAGTTGATGAGTCCCCTTGGCCTTTGTCAACGCACCGGGAGCGCGAAAGGTTCCCTGATCCAACTGAAGTTTCTTCCAATCCAGTTTCGAATCGCACTCGTAGAGAAGATGGACGTTCTCGATTGCGGCCGCACGAGGACGCGAATCCCAGACTTCGAAACAAAGGAATGATCATGAAGAAGTTCATCAGGAATTTGCTTGCGTCGACGACGGCCGTAACTCTGGCCGTCGCCTGTCTCACCGCCTCCGCACAAAAGGACCCGGACGTTGGCGGCGCACCGATGTATCCGAACAAGACGATCGTGCAGAATGCGGTGAACTCCCCTGTTCATAAGACGCTCGTTGCGGCTGTCAAGGCAGCGGGCCTTGTCGATACCCTCAACAGCCCTGGCCCGTTCACGGTCTTCGCGCCGACGGATGATGCATTTGCGAAGCTGCCGGCGGGCACGGTCGATAGCCTTGTGCAACCGGAGAACAAGGCGACACTAACCAAGGTGCTCACCTATCACGTCGTGCCGGGAACCTACAGCACGGGCAAGCTAATGAAAGAGATCAAATCCAACGGTGGCACGCTGAAGCTGAAAACCGTTGAAGGCGATGAGCTCAGCTTCATGATGGCCAACGGCGGAATCAAGATCACCGACGACAAGGGTGGCTCGGCGATGATCACGACCGCGAATGTCTATCAGTCGAACGGCGTCATTCAGGTCGTCGATTCGGTCTTGATGCCCTGAACCATCCTGAATCATGTTGAGGGACAGCGAACCCCAGCGCTGTCCCTCTTCTTGTTGCGAATGTTTCGTTACATCTCCGCCCACTGGCGCAGCAGGTTGTGATACACGCCCGTGAGTTGCACGGAGGTCTGCTTCACATCCGCCGCTGCGGCGTGCTCGGAACGCGCCAACCGCTGAATGTTCTCATCGAGATCGAAGAGCAGTGTGCGGTGCGCATCCTGGCGGATCATGCTCTGGATCCAGAAGAACGAGCTGATTCGATTGCCGCGTGTCACTGGTTCTACACGGTGAAGGCTCGTTGCGGGATAGAGCACCATGTCTCCCGCCGGCAGCTTCACGCTCTTCTCTCCGTAATTGTCCTCGACGATGAGCTCTCCGCCGTCGTAGTCCTCCGGAGCCGTGAGGAAGAGCGTGGCGCTGAGGTCGGTTCGAATCCTCTGCCCTGTGGTAGCGAGTTGGCGAATCGCAGTATCGACGTGCGTGCCGAAGGTCTGACCGCCGGCATAGCTGTTGAACATCGGCGGAAACACGCGCAAGGGAAGTGCGGCCGACATGAAGCGCGGCGAGCGTGCCAGTCCGGCGAGGATGAGATCCTGCAGTTCCTTTGCTACCGGAGAGTCCTCGGGGATCTGCGCATTGCGCTTCACCTCCTGCGCCTGGTAGCCCGCCGTCACGCGACCGTCGGTCCACTGCGCCGTTGCAAGTTTGCCGCGTGCGATCTTCACCTGCTCGGGCGTCAGCACCTTCTCAATCGTGATGAGCATCGTTCGTTCCTGACTATTTAGAAGCGGAAGTTGGCCCCGATCATCGCGCTCAGTCCAGCGCCTGGGATGAGATGGCTGGGGTGCGGCTGATCGATATAGAAGCGGTTGAGCAGGTTGTAGACATTCGCCTGCAGCTCGATTCTGTCGGTAACTGGCCACCTGAGCATCGCGTTGAAGACCCAGTAACCAGGCACCTGCTTCATTGCCGTTGCAACCACGGGATAGCACGTTGTCGCCGTTGCTCCGCAGGGCGCTGTCCCCGCGGCGAAGCTTTGCGCGGGACCAAACGCTGTCGGAACATACGGCACCGTCGAGCTCGCCGTGCGCGCGGCAACGTAGTTACCGCCAAGCCCTGCATTCAGACGCCAGAAGAGATTGCGGGTGACGAATGCATTGAAGGTCTGCTTCGGCACATTTGCCAGCGGATAGCCGATGGACGTGGGAAAGAGCTTGGAGTAGGTCACGGCGCTCGAAAGGTACGCATAGCCAAGGATGAGATCTGTACCGCCGTGGAATCGACCGACAGCACTCGCCTGCACCCCCTTTACCAACTGATTGCCTGCCAGCACGATGTTGTTGGAGTTCGTCGGGTCCGTCTCGCGCGCGTTGTCCTTCGTTGTGCGGAACCAAGCGCCCTCAAGCTGCAGGCGGTCGTGCACAAGGCTGTACTTCGCACCGGCTTCGTAGGTCTCATTCTCTTCAGGAGGCAGGACGCTCGATGCGACACTGAGGCTCAGTGATTCGGCCGACGGATTGAAGCTGGTCCCGTAGTCGAAGTAGACGCTGCCATGGGAGTTCGGCTTGAAGACAAGCGCCGCGCGATAGCTCGGCTGGCGGACCGTTTGATCGATGTACGGAACAGGAGCAGTCGGCTTCGCGCCGGGAATGCTCGTCGGCGGTGCATAGAGGTTGAACAGCGTGTTGAAGTAGTCCCAGCGCACGCCCCCTGAGAGCTCGATGAAGCGATCAAACTTCACGGTATCGATGAAGTAGACGCCCGCGCTCTTGGATTTCACATGTGTGACAGATGTGATGTAGCCCTGACCACTGAAGTCATCATGCGGATTCGGCGTGACGAGATTCGTCGATGGCACGGAGTTCACATTGTTCTCCGTGTAGTTGTACTTCGTCGGGTTCGAGATCTCCTGCCCGCCTTCGACGCCTGTAGCCAGGTCGTTGCGAACACCCGCGACCTTGAAGTGCGCGGTAACCTCAGTCTGGTCCCACAGTTCACCCTCGACGCTCTTCACCTGAAGTTGATTGCGGTTCACCGTGATCTGTGAAGGCGGTGTCGAGAAACTGTACGGACACGGTTTGGACGTGTTCAACGCACTCGTTGGGAGCGCCGCAACATAGCCCCCAACCGGCACACTCACACTCGCGTTCGAACAGATCTGTGGCTCGGTAATCTGCACGTTGCGCGGATAGTTCGCCCAACGCCCAATCGTGTGGACATCGACATTGTTCGCAAAGGTGTGATTCGCCTTCAGCGTCACGATGTCGTCGTTCGTGCGCAGGTGGTTCGCGTCCGGGAACCCATAGTAGGAATGTCTGTTGACGCCTGGCGCGAGCTGATTGAAGAACCACGGCAGACCGTAGTCCGGCGTGTCACTCTCCGTGAAGTGGAAATAGCTGATCGTCAGCCGCGTCGGCTTGTTCATTCCGAAACTGATCGACGGCGCGACGCCGTAGCGGCGATTCTCCGCGTAGGGACGACCGGCGACGCCACCCTCGGTCCCCATCGCGTTCAACCGGAAGGCCGAGCCGCCTGCGACATCATTCATCGGCTCGTTTATGTCCGCCGCGATGCGGCTCGTAGCATCGGTGCCAAACTCAGCGCCAACGTGTATGAACCTGTCCGCGGCCGGAACTTTGCTCTCCTGGTTGATGATGCCGCCCGTAGAGCCGCGTCCAAACTGCACGCCTGCAGGCCCCTCGAGAACCTCCACCTGGTCGTAATTAAAGCTGTCGCGGTAATAGCTGCCGAAGTCGCGGATGCCGTCGAGAAATATGTCGTTACGCGCAGTAAATCCGCGGATGGTCAGGTTGTCGCCCTGCGCTCCGCTCTCACCGGCAGCAATACTTATTCCGGGGACGTTGCGAACGGCGTCGGTGAGCGTACGATTCTGTTCATCATGCAGAACAAAATCGGGAATCACAGCCACCGTCTGCGGTGTGTGCAGCAGGTCCTCGGTGAATTTTCCCATCGAGACGGCCGCCGGAAGCTGTGCGGTGACGTCAACCGTGTCGGTGTGCTGAACCCCGATCGTGGCGTTATCTGCGTTCTCGAAGCCGCAATTCAGGCCCGTGCCTTTCAGCAGCTCGCGGAGAGCGGCCTCGGAGGTATACAGCCCCTGCAATCCCGCAGTATGGAAGGTCGCAAGCTGATCGGCCGGAATGGCCACCTTCACGGCAACGCCGCTCTGCTGACGGTATGCCTCGAGGGCCACGTCGAGCGTGCCCGCCACGACATGGAACCGGCGAACCGGCAATTGCGCGGGCGCCGGGGTCTTTCCCGCCGCATTGGGTGTAGGTGCGGCGAGCGCGTCCAGCTGGCTGCTTACCGCACAGGCTGTCATTGTGGCCAGCGTCAAGAGGCTGCGGCGTTTCATGTTCTTCACTTTTGCTCCAGGGTCCGTCCGCTCGCCCGGGGAGGGGCGGCGAATCTGTATATCAGACTCGAATAGTCCTATATCAGGGTACACGAATATAGGACTGCTTTAGACCTAGATTAGAATTTCTGTGCGATATCCGTTTATGAGGAGTTTCTCGGAGAGATGAGACATCGATTTCGCACAACGCAATGGCTGCCCTACACCGTTGAATCGGTGTTCGCCTTCTTTGCGAATCCTGCGAACCTGCCCAAACTTCACCCGGACTGGCAACAGGCCCGTATCGACGAGATCGAACTACACCCCGCTTCGCGGAAGGGCGCCTGGGAGCCGGAGGTAACGGTCGCGGCTGGCCGCGGTACTCGTGTGAAGTTGAGTTTCCGCCCCACACCGCTGTCTCCGGTTCGATTGTCATGGGTCGCGCTCATCGAAGACTTCCACTGGAACGAGCGGTACTGCGACCGTCAGCTTGAGGGTCCCTTCCGTTACTGGCGGCAATGCCACCGCGTGCAGGAGTGGCAGTCAGAGAGAACAGGCGAGCACGGCACGCTGCTTATCGACACGATTGAATACGAGCTACCCTTCGGCAGGTTTGGGCATTTGGCGAATCGCCTGGCAGTGCGCAGGATGCTGGACAACCTCTTTGAACATCGCCATCGCCGCGCTGAAGAGCTGTTGCGTGAGATTAACGAAGGTGTGGAATCCCACGCGTAAAGGTGCCTGGCGGCGCGAGCGACTTTCGGCATGGGGGCTCGCTCATATCGGGACGGCCGTTCGCGAAGATGCTTTCATGCTGCGAGATCAGGTAGTCCGCAGTCCGCGCGGCGAGCGCCTGGATGGTGAGCCCGGGGTTCGCCGAGCCCTGCGTCGGCATCACGGATCCATCCATCACGAACAGATTCGGCACATCCCATGTGCGCCCGAACTTATCGCAGACTCCGGCGTCCGGCGTCTTGCTCATGCGGCATCCACCCACCAGGTGCGCGTAACGCGACTCCTGCACCACTTCCACGGCTCCGGCGGCCCACATGATCTCCATCACCTTGTTCTTGCCGAACTCGATCATTTTCTTGTCGTTCTCTTTGAGCCCGAAGGTCACCTGCGCGACGGGCAGGCTGAAGCAGTCGCGCGCATCATGCCGTCCATCGCGTCCGTCCGCGAGTTCAATGCGGTTGTCCTCCCACGGAAGAATCTCGCCCAGGAGTCCCAGCGCCGACCAATGGTTGTAGTCCATCATGGCGCGGCGCAGGCCCCAGCCCCACACGCCTTTCGAGGCCATCATCTGCTTGGCGAACGCGATCGGCAGCGGACCAACCGTCTGCACTGCAAAGCCACGCGCGAAGTCCCGCTTCGGGTCCGTCTCATAGAACTCCTCAGTCAGCGCGTGCGCGGGCGGTGCTTTGTACATGCGGATCAGGTGTTCGAAGCGCCCGAGAATCACGTTGCCCGCCTGCGCCATCAGGTACTTGCCGAGCGTACCCGATGAGTTCGCCAATCCACGATCGTGCCCCGCACACGCAGAGTTCAGCAGCAGCCGCGGCGTCTCCAGTGCGTATCCGCACACGATGACGGCACGCGCACGCTGAAAGTGTTCCTTGCCTTCGGCGTCAAAGTACACAACGCCATCTGTGAGGCCGTCCGTGCCCATCGAAACACGCGCGACCATGCAGCCGTCGCGAATCTCCGCACCGTTCTTCAGTGCGTCCGGCACATGCGTCACTAGCGTCGAAGCCTTTGCACCCACCTTGCATCCCTGGATGCAAAAACCGCGATAGATGCAGTGCGGGCGATCGCCGTGTGAGGCTGAAAGAATCGCAACGGGGCCGCCCGCGCTCACCGGAATGCCGAGCTTCGTGCAGCCGGCGATCAGCGTGTCACCGACGCCGCCCATGGGGTGTGGCGCGTACGGATGTCCATGTGGCCTGCCCCACGGATACCACGCCGGTCCTGCAACCGGAATCTCCTGTTCCAGCAACTCGTAGTACGGCTCGATCTCCTCATACGTGATCGGCCAGTCCGCGCCTACCCCATCGCGCGTGTACACCTCGAAGTCCGAAGGATGAAAGCGTGGCACAAATGCAGCCCAATGCACCGACCCTCCGCCCACGCCCTTGCCGCTGTTGTTCGAACCTAACGCCAGCGGGTGCTCGCCGCCTGTAATGCGCAGGTCATTCCAATACAACTTGTGGGAACCAGCCTCGTCGGAGACCCAATCGCGCTCTGTGTCCCAGAAGGGCCCCGCCTCAAACCCCACGACTTTAAAGCCCGCACGCGCGAGCCGTTGCAGCAGCACCGCACCCGCCGAGCCCACGCCAACAATCGCGAAGTCGATCAGGTCAGTGTCTTTGAATCGTCGCTGAGGAATCTTGATCTGCTGCATCGCGCCGAGTCGGTGTACATCGTCCTTCGGCTTCTCAAAGGGTCCTCCCAGTGGCGCGTTCCGTTCGAACAGACTCAATGTGTGCCTGCCTGTCCGGGATGAACGAGATGTTCTTTCGCACCCGCACGCTGCTCTTCGACATCAGTGATTGAGTCCACGGGCGCGCTCCAATCGTAACGCTGTTCCTCCACCTCCCACGGCTCCGGCTCGCCCTCTTCGAGACGCATATATCCGCGCGGATACGAAGGGCCGCCGAATCCAATCTCATCCCACGCCCACGGATGCGCGTAATAGACTGCTACGACGTCTGACACGAGCAGTGCCCAGAAGCGCTTGATGTTCATCAGCTTCCACAACTCTTGCGCGGCGCTCGGCTTTGCCTGGTGAATGGACTTGAGAATCTCCTCCCGCTCGCGCCCCTCGAGCTCATGAAAAGCGCGGCCATGCAGCGTCTGCGCCATCTCCTCGAACGCACGCGTTGCGATGCGGTACGCCTCTTGGTCAGAAGGCATGTCTGCAAATCGATAGCCCTCGATGCGGTTCTCATAAAGACGTTCATCGATCCCTGGCAGGATCGGGACACGGCGATCTTCAGTCCGGTCATCCTGCGGCAGAATTCGATCGACAACCGCATACATCGTGAGAGCCTCCTCCTTCGTGAAGAACCGAATCGGCTTCTGCTTCGATACTCGCTCCTCGATGACTCTGCGCGTGGCCGCGTCCCAGTAGCCCTTCTGCCTCAGCGTGCTGAACCCCGGATAGTAACCAGGCTGTTCGCGCCTCGACAGTGACGTGCCTGTTGTGGGACTCGTTAGAGGCTTTCTCTCGTTTGACATTATTACCGTTCCCTCCGCATCAGGTACGCCATCATGCCCAGCAAGCCGCACGCCGCAAACAGCAGCGGCGCAAAGATCGGTGGCCCGTAAAGAATGTTGTAGAGAGGCTTCTTCTCTCCGCCGGGGCGCGCGAGGATGCCGCGAAGGTGATAGCCAAAACCGACCACCCCATCAAGCATCAGCACCGCCGAGGCCAGCGGCAGCAGCGTGTTGGCGATGCGCGTACTCCTCCTCGCTCCGAGCGTCGCCGCAAGCATCAGCGGCGTCAGCAGGATGGGCGACCACTGCACTTTGTATTTGAAGTTGTCCTTGTAATGCGAATACCAGCTCTCCATCCCCGAGCAGAGCGTCCACAGTGCCGCCACCCCGCACAGATGTCGCTGAAATCTTCCCGTACGGATGTCGTCGCGAAAATCGCGCTTGCGAAACCGCGTGGTCAGCGCGACCACGTGGCTGCGCGCTCTACCAAATCTGCCGAGGTCCTCTTCACGCTGAAGGTAGGACGCTATCACACCGAGATACGCACTGGTCCCGAACAGCAACGGCGCAAACAGCGGTGGCCCCATCACCACATTCGTTACCGGCATGCGCCATCCACCGGGCTTACGCGCGACGCCGCGAATATGAAAGCAGAATCCGATTACGCCGTCGGCGAGCGTGATGTAACTCAGCCATCGCATCCACGTTGTCGCGGCACGACGGCTGAAGATCGCGGCCGTCGACGCAATCGTCAGCGCCCCTCCAAGCGTGACCGGCGTGTACATCACCGGGTTCGAGTAGCTGCCTTTATAGTGCTCATATCCGACTTCGAGCGTGCTCACTAAGCTGCTGCCCGCAACCAGCAGCGCCATCGATCGCTGAAAGCAACCACGCTGGATGTGGTCGAGCGCCTCCTCCGCTGGTTCTCGTGCCGCCTTAGGTAGAGTCTTCACCAGCGCATACGGCGATGTGTCCTCCCAGCTCATCGTGCGCTCCATTTCGAAGGCTCACACATCATCGCGATACCGCTCCGCATCCGCGCGCTTGAACTCCAATCCCATTCCCGGCCGCGAGAGGTCGGGATACATCACGCCATTCTTCGCCGCGCGGAATCCATCGAACAGCATGCTCTCGATACGCACGTGATCATGAAAATACTCAATGTGCCGCAGCGGACGAGCCGCACACCCAAGATGGAGGTGCACCGAGGGCCCGCAATGCGCCGAGAGCGGCAGCGGATGCGCATCGGCAATCGCGGCTGCATCCATGAAGCCGGTCACTCCGCCGCATCGAGTCGCATCCGCCTGGATTACATCCACTGCCTCCGCCTCGATCATGTTGCGTAGATACATCGCGGTCCATCCGTACTCACCCGCTGCTACGTCCATCCCTGCCGGGGAGCGATCCCGAAGAAGCTTCAACCCGGCAAGATCGTCCGAGCTCACGGGCTCCTCAAACCACGTCACGTTGCACTCGGCCGCAAACCACTCAGCGAACTCAAGTGCCTGCTTGCGTGAGTAGGCTCCGTTCGCATCGACGAACAACTCTGCACCCTCACCGATCGCCTCGCGCGCTATCTTCACGCGCCGCAGGTCATCCTCGGGATGGGTTCCGATCTTCATCTTCACGCGCGGAATTCCCTCGCTCACCCACCCGCCGAGTTGTCCGCGAAGCTGCTCGTCTGAGTAAGTTGTAAATCCCCCCGATCCATAAACAGGCGCCCCTTCGCGCATCTGCCCCAACACAGAGCAGAGCGGCTTCCTCATCAGCTTCGCCTTCAAATCCCACAGCGCAATATCGATCGCCGATAGTGCAGTTGCCGCGATCCCGTCGCGTCCGTAGTTGCGTTGAGCCTTGCGCATCGCGGAGAACAGCGCGTTCGTATCGAACGGACCCTGGCCCTCGACGTGTTTTTTCATCAGCTCGCGGGCCACAGGCGCGGCTGTCTTATGCGAGTACGTGTAGCCGAATCCTGTCGCGCTCTCGCACTTCATCTCTACGACAATTAACGTCGTTGAATTCCACGCAAACGTGCCATCCGCCTCCGGCGCGTCTGTCGGAATCGTGAAGGCGGTCGCGGTCGTCTCTGTGATCTTTGGCTCAGAGGATTTCACACAACCTGCCGTACCGTGTCGCTGGCCGCTGTAAGCGCAATGCGCATGCGATTCGGCTCACCCTTGATTAACGCCTCCGAGAACTTCACTGCCTGTTCCGGGCGAATCTTCGCGGGCAGCATCGCCGTAAACTGATCGACGACGGCCTCGATGATCACAGGCCCCGGCATTGACAATGCCCTGTCGAATTCCGTCCCAGCGGTCTTCTGGCTGTCGATGCGCACGCCGTTTGCGCCTACGGCCTTCGCCAGAGCAACAAAATCAATCGGGAACAACTCGCACTGATATTCAGGATTTCCCTGGAACACCATCTGCTCCCACTTGATCTGTCCGAGCGTGTTGTTCTTGATGATCACGACCTTGATCGGCAGCTTGTAAGCGACCGCCGTAATGATCTCGCCCATCAACATCGTGAACCCGCCATCACCAACCACCGCGATGACCTGCCGCTCAGGAAACGCCACCTGCGCGGCGATGGCATACGGCAGCCCACAGGCCATCGTTGCGAGGTTGCCGGAGCAAGAATGCATCTGCCCGCTCTTCGCCTGCATGTAGCGCGCCCACACCGTTGTGTTCGTACCGGAATCGGAGACAATGATCGCATTCTCCTTGGTGCGCTTCGAAAGCTCCCATCCGACAACCTGTGGCTTCATTGGCGTCGCTGAATTGGTGCCTTCCTTCTCTATCACCGCGTTCCAATCCTTCATGCCCTTCTGCGCGCGATCCAGAAACTTCCGGTACCCATTGCGCTTCAGCAGCGGCAGCAGCATCCGCATCGCCTTCTTCGAGTCGCCGACCAACCCGACCTCAACGTCATATCGCAATCCAATCCGCTGAGCGTTCGAATCAATCTGCACGCACCTGCAGTCGCCGGGCTTCGGTAAGTACTCGATATACGGATACGACGTGCCGATCATGATCAGCGTGTCGCAGTTCTCCATCACCTCTTCGCTCGGGGCCGTCCCCAGCAATCCGATGCCGCCGGTTGTATAAGGCGAATCGTCGGGCACACACCCCTTGCCCAGCAACGGCTTCACAATCGGCGCGCCCAGCAACTCGGCGAGTTGAATCAGCTCATCACCGGCGTGCAAGGCGCCCTGGCCGGCAAGAATCGCAATCCGCTTGCCCTTGTTGATCACCTCTGCCGCGGCCTTCACGTCTTCTATCGGCGGAAGGTTCCCGCTGTTTGCATTGTGCGACGACGTGTGATGCGGGCGATTGCGTTCGGAGCGATCATGCTTCCCAACTTCCGCGCTCTGCACATCGATCGGAATTGTGATGTGCGCTACCTGCCTCTTTTCAATCGCGGACCGGATCGCGAGATCGATCACGGGCTCCATGTGCGGAGCGCTCATGACGCGGTTGTTGTAACAAGCGACATCCATGAACAGCTTGTCGAGTTCAACATCCTGTTGCGAGTACGTTCCCATTACGTCGTTGAACTGCATGCCCGTAATCGCCAGCACCGGCTGTTGGTCCATCTTTGCGTCGTACAGGCCGTTCAGCAGATGAATGCCGCCCGGACCTGACGTTGCAAGACACACGCCTAGTCTCCCAGTGAACTTCGCATAGGCGCACGCCATAAAGGCGGCCGACTCTTCGTGGCGGACATGGATGAAACGTATCTTGTTCTGCGCCTTACGCAGCGACTCCATTACCCCGTTGATTCCATCTCCGGGCAGGCCAAAGATCGTATCCACGCCCCAGTCAATCAGTTTCTCAACAAGCACATCGCCAGCAGTCATCGGCCGCTCCTTTTTCGAGGAGCCGCATTCGGCCCCAAGCGGATAGACGCCCCGTCTCCGAGCCGGGGTTTGCTGGGAAGGCAGATACGCAATGGTTACGCCAAAACCGAACAGACCTTTTCCACAACCAATCTTTTCGATTGACGTTGTGCGCCGCTGGATTATGCTCTGACCATCGGTCGAGGATCTAGTTTTCCGTTTAGGCCCGCACAGGCGGGCCACGCTGTATTTCTGTAGCCCTTCTTGCCCTACTTTGCAGGAGGCGGTCCCATGATTCTCGCGCGTCTTCTTTCGTCTCCGGTCCTACTCGCCGCTCTCCTGGCGACGGCTTTCGCATCCCATGCGCAGCAGACCCTCGGTGGAATCACAGGCACGGTAACCGATCCTTCCGGCAGCACACTCCCTGACGTCGAGGTCAACGCCCTCGCCGAGGAAACCCGGCTCACACGAAACGCTCGCTCGAATGCGCAAGGCACCTACACGCTGAACGACCTGCCGATCGGTCCGTACACTCTCACCTTCCGGCATGTTGGCTTCACCGCGCAACGCTTCCCCGGAATCCTCGTTCAGGCGAACCGCACCGTAACGCTTCCCGCGCAACTCGCCGTCGGCGTCGTCAGCGAGTCTGTCACGGTCGATGTGAATCCACTCCTCAACGCCGTCGACACCACCAACGGCTACGTGCTCGACAAGAAGCAGATCGAGTCCATCCCGCTGCCTACCGGTAGCTTCACCGGCGTTGCCATCCTCTCGCCCGGCGTCAATGCGGAGCTCCCCGGCGGTACCGGCGCCAATTCCGGACTCGGCAACCAACCCATCTGGGCGAACGGTCAGCGCGACACTTCCAACAGCTTCTCGCTCAACGGCATGGACGTGAGCAACCTGTTCAACGGCAAGAGCACCAGCCAGGTCGGCTCCGCCCGCGTCATCAACAGCACCGGCGTCTCCACCAGCCTCGGCGCCGGCGGCGTCATTCAATCGGTCGCATCTATCTATCTCTCCATCGGCAACGCCATCCCCACACCTGCGCCGGAGACCGTGCAGGAGGTGCAGGTCAACGCGTCCATGTACGACGCGCAGCAGGGCGCAAGCTCCGGCGCGCACATCTCGCTCAGCACGTCTCCCGGCACTGACAAGTATCACGGCACTCTCTACGGTCATCGCGGGACCAACTGGATCAACGCCGCTCCGTTCTTCTTCAAGAACGACGACAACATCCCCGACAATCAGAAGAACCCTCCGCTGCACCGCTGGATCGCCGGAGGCACCTTCGGCGGCCCCATCCTCAAAGACAAGCTCTTTGGCTTTGTCGCCTACCAGCACCTCCACGTCTCTGATCAGGAGATCGGCGATGGCTTCCTTGATGTTCCGGTGGGTCTCAGTGACACGAATCGTACTGCCGCCGGCTTCGCCAACGTTGTCAACGGCTCCTTCTGCTCACCCGCCGATCAGAAGGACTTTGACTGCTCTCCCTTTACTGCCGGACAGATGGACCGCACTGCGCTCGCGCTCTTCAACTCGCCCGCGCTGCCCGGCGAGCCCGGCAAGTGGCTCATTCCCAACGACAGCGGCGTGACGCCTACACCCACGCATCCCTACAACGCCTTCCTTCCCGGCACAGGACGCTTCAAGGCTGACCTCGTTGTCGCGAACATCGACTACAACGCGACCGCAAAAGACACCCTCTCGCTCAAATACTTCTACCAGCATGATCCCACCATCGCGCCGTTCGCCTTCTCGAGCGTCCCCGGCTTCACGGAACATCTCGACTCAGGCGCGCAGGTCTTCTCAATCGTCAACACCTATCTTGTGAAGCCGACCCTCAGCACCACCGAGACCATGGGCTTCATTCGCGAGAAGAACTGGGCCGACAACGAGCAGGCCTTCGGTCCCTCCAGCATTCCCGGAGGCTCTCTCGGCACAGTCGCAATCAATACCTTCGGGTCGACCTACTTCCCCGGCGTCTCCATCTACAACGTGCTCGGCGACTATGGCGAAGGTCTCCCCTCACCCGGAATCTTGAACATCGGCCCGAACGCCGAAGGTCAGAGCTCCAACACCGGAGTGTTTCAGAATCGCTGGCAACCCAAGGGCGACGCCATCTGGACGCTTGGCCGGCACACCATCAGCTTCGGCGTCAGCTACAGCTACACGCAGTTGAACACCATCGACCACCGCACCAACGCCGGTACGGTCGCAACGGATGACTTCAGCCAGTTCGCCCAGGGCCAAGTCACGCCCGGCAGTTCATCGACCGGTTTCTACGTCTCATCGTTCCTGCAGGGCAACGCCAATCGCTACTACCGCGCCAACCAACTCGGCAACTATGTGCAGGACAAGTTCCAGATCACGCCGCGCCTCAGCCTCACCGCCGGCGTTCGCTACGACTGGAATGGCGGGCTCAGTGAGAAGTACGGCCGTCTCTTCAACTTCGAGCCGAACCTCTACCAGTACAGCGCCTCCAGCGACACCATCGTGAACTCCGGCCTCATCATCGCGCATAACAACGCCAACGGCACGATGGGTGTCAGCAACACCACGCTCACCGGACGCCAGTGGGGCATCGGCCCTCGCCTTGGCGCCGCCTGGCAACCTGAGAGGTTCCACAACAATCTCGTCGTGCGCACCGGCTTCGGCATGTATTACGACCGCGGCGAGCTCTTCAGCTACTTCTCCCCCGGCTATGCAATCGGCACCGTCACCGGCGGCCCCTTCGGCGTGAACCAGCAGCTTCCCTTCGTCACTGCGCAGAGCTGCCCAAAGGCAACGCAATATCTGTATGAGGGCTACATCCCAACCTGTGGTGGAGCAGGCAACGGTGGCCCGCAGGACGCCCTCAAGGGCAATCTGGCAAACCCTTACGGCTCCATACAGACACCCGCGCCGACCAATCCGCAGGCCTCTGACCTCAACAAGTATCTTCCCAACATCGCCGAGATCGAGAACTACGGCCAGCCCGTCTCACTCGGCGTCTACGACCGCACCAACAAGCTGCCCTACACCTACAACTACACGCTCGACATCCAGTGGCAACCGCGTAAAGACCTCGCCGTCGAACTGGGATATGTCGGCAACCTCGGTCGTCACCAGGTCATTCCCGTTCCGTTCAATCAGCCGGGCATAGCCAACCCGACAAGTCCGATTCAC
The DNA here is from genome assembly GCA_963713395.1 of uncultured Acidobacteriaceae bacterium. GTDB lineage: Bacteria > Acidobacteriota > Terriglobia > Terriglobales > Acidobacteriaceae > Granulicella. The sequence continues at coordinate 144,433 of CAVQLS010000007.1, forward strand.
GGTGAGATCTACTCCTACGGCTACACCGTCTCCACCTACGATGAATCCGGCAACGTCGTCCCCATCAATCTTCCGAACGGCCAGCCCTACCGCCAGGACTACGAGGGCGGCAACGTCGACCATCGCGTTCCCTACATCGGCTACGCTGCCGAATCTATCTCGTACAGGGCTGCCGGCGTCGACGCCTACAACGCGCTCACGGCGCATCTTGAAAAGCGCATGAGCCACGACATCCAGCTCGCCGCCTCTTATACCTACTCGCACGCGCTCGACGAACAAAGCGGCCTCGGCCTCTTCTACAACGGCAACAATCCGCTGAACCTGCGCGACGGATACGCCTCAGCCGACTTCGACCGCACGCACGTCATCAACTTCAACTATGTCTTCCAGATGCCCGACCTCATCCACGAGCACAATCTCGCCAGCTACTTCGCGAACGGCTGGTCGCTCGTCGGCCTCACCGTTCTGCAGAGCGGCCAACCCTACAGCGTCATCGACTTCTCCGGAGCCGTCGGCAGCGTCTACTACTCGACCGCCAACGGCATCACTAATCCCATCGTTCCGCTCGTCAACGGCTGCACCGCACAATCAGCAAAGACCGGCAAATCCGGCGCATTTGGCGACGAAGCTCTCAAATCAGACTGCTTCGGTGTTCCACTTATCGCACCCGGCGCGTTCAACGGTGGCATTCCATCCAACGATCCCTACGAGAACGACTTCACAACCGGGCAGCGCAACATCTTCCGTCAAGCCTTCCAGCGCCGCGCCGACGCCTCCATCGTGAAGCTCACCAAATTCACCGAGCGCTATACCCTCAAGTACACCTTCGACATCTACAACCTCACCAATACCTCCAGCTTCGACGTCCCCGGCAACGAGGTCTCGCAAAACGAGTTCTACGACGAAGCTCCGCAAGCCGGCACGCCTCCCAGCGAGTTCTATAACGCACCCTACGGACTCGGCGTCGTCGGCCACACCATCGGCAGCGCGCGGCAGATTCAGATGTCGCTGCAACTGATCTTCTGACCCGCCAATTCAGTCCTGCTTCGCTTCGCCCCGTCCTAGCCGGTCGCGGTGTTCCCGTACGAGCCGCAGAAACTCAAGCAGCGCCGGCCCCTCACGCCGCGGATCCCACACCGCCGACAGTCCCGCCGACAACGCGCCTGCAAATGGTCGAAAGACCAGCCCACGAATCCGTAATGTTCTCACGCCTGAAGGCACTAGCGCGATTCCCTCGCCTGCCTCCACCAGCGTCAGTACGCCCGACCAAGTGCCGGACGTATTCACGATCTGCGGCGAGAACCCCTCCGCTGCACACACTGCCACAATGCTGTCGAAGAACTCTGTATTCGACCTCCGCTCCGCCAGCACCAGCCGCTCTTCTGCGAGATCACGCACCTTCACCGTGCGCTTTGCCAGCCGATGATCCGGGCGCATCGCCACCACCGCCGGATCGCGAAACAGCAACTCCGACCGGAGGATCTTATCCAGCGGCGGCTGCAACGGCCGCGTCAGCGCCACATCGATATTTCCTGCCTCGAGCGCAGCAATCTGTTGCGTCGCGTGCATCTCCATCAGCGACAGCCGAATACCCGGACGGAGCCTGCGAAACTCGCGAATGATGCGTGGAAAGAAGCCGGCCGTTCCCCACATGAAGAAGCCGATGGCCAACGTGCCCACCTCGCCATGCGCGGCCCTGCGCGTGACATCGATCGCCCGCTGCGCCGCCTCCAGTGTCCGTCGCGCCTCTTCGAGAAACACCTGCCCCTGCGGTGTCAGTTGCAACTGCCTCCCCGACCGATCCAGCAACGGGCAGCCCAACTCGTGTTCCAGATCGCGGATCTGTTCGCTGATCGCCGACTGCGAGACATACAGCCGCCGCGCTGCGGCCGTCATGCTGCCAAGCTCTGCAACTGCCTGAAAGTACCGCAGATGTCTAAGCTCCATGCCTCATCCTATCGGTTTTTCCGATACTAGGCGCCGGAAAGAACTGCGAATCCCCAGGTTGATCTGTGATGTCCTTTTAACTGGGACCAGTCTCGTCCCTCGGGAGCCTTCATGTGGATTGTGCGCCTGGCCCTCAACCGGCCTTACACCTTCATTGTGCTGGCGATCCTCATCCTGATCGCCGCCCCTGTGGTGATCCTGCGCACGCCCACGGACATCTTCCCCACCATCAACATCCCCGTCGTCTCTGTTGCCTGGCAGTACACCGGCCTCAGCCCTGAAGAGCTCGAAGGCCGCGTCACCACGCCCTACGAGAAGGCCCTCACGACGCTCGTCGACAACATTCAGCACATCGAGTCCACGACGCTGAACGGTCAGGCCATCGTCAAGGTCTACCTGCAGCCTGGCGCCTCGCTGGACACCGCCAACGCTCAGGTTTCCGCGGTCTCTGAGTTCATGCTCAAGCAGTTACCCCCCGGCATCCTGCCGCCGGAGATCATTGACTTCTCCGCATCGACCGTGCCGATCCTTCAGCTGGGCCTCTCTGGCAATGGGCTCTCCGAGCAACAACTCAATGACTACGGCGTTAACTTCATCCGTCCACAACTCGTCACCGTCTCCGGCGCTGTCCTGCCCAATGCCTACGGCGGGAAGCAGCGCTCCATCATGGTCTACCTTGACCCCAGGGCGCTGCAGGCCAAAGGGCTTTCACCATCTGACGTCCTCAACGCGATGGCGCAGCAGAACGTCGTCGAGCCCGGTGGCACCGCCAAGATCGGCTCTGCAGAGTACGACGTCCGCCTCAACAGCTCACCATCCACCATCCAGGGCCTCTCCAACATACCCATCAAGCAGATCAACGGCGCGATGGTCTACGTGCACGACGTCGCCACTGTCGCCGACGGCTCCATCCCGCAGACCAACATCGTTCGGCAGGATGGCCATCGCGGCGTTCTTCTCAGTGTTCTTAAGTCCGGCTCCGCCTCCACGCTCTCCGTCGTCAAAGGCGTTCTCGGCCTGCTGCCCCGCGTTGAGGCTAGCCTTCCTCCGAGCCTCAAGATCAAGCCCATCGGCAATCAGGCGCTCTTCGTACGTGCCTCCATCGACGGAGTCGTGCGCGAGGCCATCATTGCTGCCGCGCTCACCGGCCTCATGATCCTGCTCTTCCTCGGCTCATGGCGTTCGACCGTGATCATCGCGGTCTCCATTCCGCTGTCGATTCTCACGTCGATCATCATCCTCAGCCTCATCGGCCAGACGATCAACATCATGACGCTCGGCGGCCTCGCGCTCGCCGTCGGCATCCTCGTCGACGACGCGACCGTCACCATCGAAAACATCGAACGCTATCTCGAAGAGGGCCACGAGCTCGAAAGCGCCATCCTCGAAGGCGCCTCGCAGATCTCCGTTCCCGCGCTCGTCTCCACGCTCTGCATCTGCATCGTCTTCCTGCCGATGTTCTTCCTCTCCGGCGTCGCGCGCTTCCTCTTCGTCCCACTCGCAGAGGCCGTCGTCTTCGCTATGCTAGCGTCGTACCTCCTCTCGCGAACGCTCGTCCCCACGCTCGCGATGTACCTGCTCAAGAAACACGATCATCACGCGCCGCTCTCGCCGAATCCCTTCGCGCGCTTCCAGCGCATGTTTGAGCGCGGTTTCGAACGCGTCCGCTCTGCTTACGCTGCGCTGCTCACGCAACTCGTTGCATCTCGCAAGCTCTTCATCCCCATCTTCCTCGGCTGCTGCGCGCTCGTTCTGTTGCTCGTTCCGTTCCTCGGCCAGAACTTCTTCCCCTCATCCGACAACGGCTCGTTCATCCTGCACGTACGCGCCAAAACCGGCACACGTATCGAGGAGACCGCGCGTCTCTGCGACGAAGTCGAGAAGTCCATCCGTCAGACCGTTCCGCCCTCGCAGATGGACACCATCCTCGACAACATCGGCCTGCCCTACTCCGCGATGAACACGCAGCACGCCACCAGCGGCCTCTTCGGCGCCGCCGATGCCGACATCATCGTCTCGCTCAAAGAGAACCACGCGCCCGTCGCTGACTTCATGCGCGAGCTGCGCAAGAAACTTCCCGCCGAGTTCCCCGGCACCACCTTCTACTTCCTACCCTCCGACATCGTTTCGCAGATCCTCAACTTCGGCCTGCCCGCGCCCATCGACGTCCAGATCGACGGCACCGACAGCATCGGCAATCGCAAGGTCGCAGACCGCATCCTCCAACAGATTCGCCAGGTACCCGGTATCGTCGACGCACGCCTTCAGCAGCCCGACGACTACCCCGTACTCAATCTCACTGTGGACCGCACTAAGGCCGAAGGCGGCGGCTACACCGAGCGCGACGTTGGTTCCTCCGTCCTCAACATCCTCTCCGGCTCCTCGCAACTCTCGCCGATGTTCTTCCTCAACGGCCGCAACGGTGTCGTTTACAACATCGTCGCGCAGACCCCGCAGTACAAAATCCAGTCGCTGCAGGATCTTCAGAACATCCCCATTACCGCATCCGGCGCCAAGAGCCCCGAGATCCTCGCCGACGTCGCCACACTTTCGCGCTCGTCGGAAGTGCCCGTCGTTACGCACTACAACATCCGCCGCACGCTCGATGTCTATGCCAACGTGCAGGACCGCGACCTCGGCTCCGTCGCACACGACGTGGAGCGCATCATCGACCAGAACAGCGGCGCGCTCACACGCGGCAACTTCGTCCGCATGCGCGGTCAGGTCGAGACGATGAACAGCTCTTACATCGGTCTGCTCTTCGGTCTGCTCTTCTCCATCGTCCTCGTCTACCTGCTCATCGTCGTAAACTTCCAGTCGTGGCTCGACCCCTTCATCATCATCACGGCGCTGCCCGCAGCCATCTCCGGCATCGTGCTCTTCCTCTTCTTCACGCGGACCACGCTGTCCGTGCCTGCGCTGATGGGAGCCATCATGTGCATGGGCGTGGCGACCGCCAACTCCATCCTCGTCGTCTCCTTCGCAAAGGACCGCCTGCTCGAAACCGGCAACGCCATCCGCGCAGCCATTGACGCCGGCTCGACGCGCTTCCGCCCCGTGCTTATGACCGCACTCGCCATGATCATCGGCATGATCCCCATGGCGCTCGGCCTCGGCGACGGCGGCGAACAGAACGCTCCGCTTGGCCGCGCTGTCATCGGTGGTCTCACGCTTGCAACCATTGCCACCCTCATCTTCGTCCCCGCTGTCTTCGCACTCTTGCACGGCCGCGGACATCGTCAACCCCAAGAGCCCACGCAGGAATCTGAGCAGGTCTACGCCTGAGGAACTCCATGGCAACCGACATCAATACCGACATGACGACACCTTCCGCCGGCTATACCGACACCGCATCGCCGCCGCACGCGTCTGACGCCGTCGACGTTGCGCCCCGCACATCCAAAGGCCCGTGGATCGCGCTCGTGGTTGTCGCTGTATTGCTCATCATCGGCGTCATCTGGGGCATCGCCACGCGTTCCGCAGACGAGCGTCAGCTCGTTCAGACCACGCACGCCAGCTCGGAACTCGCGGTTACCGTCACGCATCCCATGGTCACTGGCGAAGATGGCGAGATCGCGCTGCCCGGCAACACGCAGGCCTTCAACGACACACCCATCTACGCCCGCACCAACGGCTATCTCAAGAAGTTCTTCGTTGACATCGGCCAGCACGTCTCACAGAGTCAACTGATGGCCATCATCGAAACCCCCGAAGTCGACCAGCAGCTTCAGGTCGCGGAAGCCGATCTCAAGAGCGCGCAGGCCAACCTCTCTCTCGCTGACACTACCGCGCAGCGCTATCAGAACCTCCTCAAATCCGACTCCGTCTCCAAACAGGAGACCGACGTAGCCGTAAGCGGAGCCGCCGCCAAGCGTGCCGCCGTCGAAGCCGCGGAAGCCAACGTGCGCCGCCTGCAGCAACTTCAATCCTTCGAGCAGATCTACGCTCCGTTCTCCGGCGTCGTCACCGCGCGCAACACCGACATCGGCGACCTCATCGACGCCGGCTCCGGCAGCGCGCAGCCCAAAGATCTCTTCCGCATCGCCGCCACCGGCAAGCTGCGCGTCTTCGTCGCCGTGCCTGAGATCTACGCTCCCAACATTCACGACGGTGACACCGCCGCGCTCACACTCGACGAATACCCCGGCCAGCAGTTCATCGGCCGCGTCGCGCGCAACTCCAACGCCATCGACATGGCCTCGCGCACACTCAACGTCGAAGTCGATGTCGACAACCCGCAGAACAAGTTGCTTCCCGGCGCGTACGTCTTCGTGCACTTCAAGCTGCCGCAACAGCAGACGCAGATCTCCGTTCCCGCCAACGCTCTGCTCTTCCGCTCCGAGGGCCTCCGCGTCGCCATCGTTAGCAGCGGCCGCGTGCACCTTCAGCCCATCACCATTGCCAAGGACAACGGCGCCACGCTCGAAGTCGCCAGCGGCCTCAACCGCGGCGACCAGATCATCCTTGACCCGGCCGACTCCATCGCGGAGGGCCAGCCTGTCCACATCGTTAATCACGGAGCGAATGGAGCAACCGCGCAATGAACCGTCGCCTCCTCCAACTTGCGCTCATCGGCGCGCCGCTGTTCATCGCCGGCTGCCGCGTCGGCCCCAAGTACGTCGTCCCTAACGTTGCGGCGCCTCCCGCCTATAAGGAGACCGGCCCCGACGTATTCAAAGAAAGCACCAACCCCGGCAACACCGCATGGCAGCAGGCCAAACCGTCCGACGCCATCCCGCGCGGTGCCTGGTGGATCATCTTCAACGACTCCGAACTCAATAAGCTCGAGCCGCAAGTCGAGACCGCGAATCAAACGCTCGCACAGGCCGATGCCAACCTCGCCGCAGCACGCGCCGAGATCCGCGTGCGCAACGCCGATCGTTTCCCGACCATCGGCACCACGACTTCCATCAGCGGCGAGCGCTACTCCGACAACAAGCCCTACTTCAGCCCATCCGGCACTAACAACAGCGTTGCCGACATCCAGCTTCCTATCGAAGCCAGCTACGAAGTCGATCTCTGGGGCGCGATTCACCGCAACATCGCCGCTGGCCGCGAAGAGGCACAGGCCACGGCCGCCGACCGCCAAAGCGTCCTGCTCTCACTGCAAGCCGAGCTCGCCCTTGATTACTTCAACCTCCGCATTGACGACGCGATGCAGCACCTCCTCAATGACACTGTCGCCCAGTACGAGCATGCTCTGCGTATCACCACCGATCGCTACAACGGTGGCATCGCCGTCAAGAGCGACGTCACACAGGCGCAGACACAGCTCGACGCCGCGCTCGTTGAAGCCTCCGACATCGGCATCGAGCGCGCGCAATACGAACACGCCATCGCCAATCTAATCGGTCAGGCACCCGCGTCCCTAACCATTCCCTATTCCCCACTGCCCATCGACACGCAGCCGCCGATCATTCCAGCCGGGCTCCCATCCTCGCTGCTCGAGCGCCGCCCCGACATCGCCTCCGCCGAGCGACGCGCCGCCGAAGGCAACGAGGCCATCGGCATCGCACAGTCCGCGTTCTACCCCTCACTCAACTTCAACGCCGCCCTCGGCCTCGAGAGCACCGCGATCAACTCGCTCTTCAGCCCCGGCAGCGTCGTCTACTCGCTCGGCCCCATCATCGCCCAGACGTTCTTCGACGGAGGCCGTCGCCGCGGCGTTAAGGAAGAGTCGATCGCCCTGTTCGATCGCGACTCCGCAAGCTACAAGCAGACTGTCCTCACCGCGTTCCAGCAAGTCGAAGACAACCTTGTCGCGCTGCGCATCCTGCAGCAGGAGTCCGCACAGCAGCGCTCCGCCACCGCATCCGCGCAGGAGTCCGAACGCATCTTCAACAACCGCTACGTCGGCGGCGTCGACACCTATCTGCAAGTCATCACTGCGCAGACCACCGCACTCAACAACGAGCGCAACGACATCGACATCCTGCGCCGTCGCATGGACGCCACCGTCCTGCTCGTCAAAGTGCTCGGCGGCGGCTGGGATCGCTCGCAACTCCCACCCTCCTAGAAGCGGCCCGCACCTGAAGCGCGGGCGCGTGCTACCCTCTCAACGAATGAGCACGCGCCTAAGCCGTCGCAACTTCCTCGCGCTCTCCGGCGCTACGCTCACCGCGCGCATTCTTCCCGCGCAAAATCCCACTGCTCGCATCAACGTCGCTGACGCGGAGCGTACGCGCATTCTTGCTGAAGCCCCGCGCGCACTCGCCGCGCCCATCACCACTATCACAGCCACGACAGCGCCTCAGGCGCCGGCCAACACCTTCGCGTCCGAAGTTGAGCCAGAGCGCGGTGTCTCCGACCCGCACACAAGCAGCAAACTCTTTCGCGCGCATGCCGTCGCACTTCGCAACTTCTCCATCAACGTTGCCTGCCTCTCGGCCGCGTACATCCTCACAAAGGACGAGCAATACGCTCATCGCGCCGGCCTGCATCTTCGCGCCTGGTTCGTCACCGAAGACACTCGGATGCTTCCCACCGGCGATCTCGCGGGGCGCGAGTACGGATCCGACACCGGAACGCCCAACGGGATCACCGATCTCGCTCCACTCGCCGAACTCATCCGCTCCACCAGCTTCCTTGTTGACTCGCAGGCCCTCGCCGAGGACGAACTCGACATCATGAATCAGTGGTTTCTCGACTTCGCCTCTTGGCTCGACACCAACCGCACCGCTAAACTCGCACGCGACACCAAAGATCATCGCGCCTCCGCCTGGCTCATCATTCGCTCCGCTATCGCCCGCGCGACGCGCAAAGATCAGGACATCGAAGACTGCCGCAAGCGCTTTCGCGCTCCCACACTACGCAACCAGATCAACGAAGTCGGCGTCTTCCCGCAGGAGGTGGCCACACCCAACCCCTACCGCAACACGCTCCTTAACTTCGATCTCCTCGCCGGCGCCTGTCAGCTCCTCGCCTCACCCTTCGATCTCCTCTGGGACTACGACCTCCAGGACGGCCCCGGCATGCGCGTCGTCGCCGCCCATCTCTATCCCGTCATCTTGCGTCCCGAGAAGTGGGGCTACATGGCCGATGCCGATCACTTCACCGAGTTGCCCGGCCCGCGCCCCGCGCTCCTCTTCGCCGGCCGCGCCTACAACCGCTCCGAGTACGTCGACCTCTGGCGCAAGCTCGACGCAGTACCCGTCCCCTCTGACCTCGCCGGCGCCTTCCCCATCCGCCAGCCGCTGCTCTGGACCGAGCGCGCCGCCCACGGCCTGTAACGCTTCACACAAATGAAAACGGCCCGCACATTTGCGCGAGCCGCCCAGCAAATCTCATTAGCCACTAACTAATAACCACTGACAACTAGCCTTTACGGAACTCCCGCACGATCTCCAAATACTTCTTCGCGCTCTCCGTGATCTTCTCCGGTTGACCCGCGGCCATCGCCTTCGTATCGACAAGGTCTGCGCCCACACCCAGCGCAAACGATCCAGCCTCCAGGAACTCCTTCGCCGTCGCCAGCGAGACACCGCCCGTCGGAATCATCTCGACCTGCGGCAGCGGAGCCTTCAGCGACTTCAAATACTTCGCTCCACCCAGCGCGCTCGCCGGAAACACCTTGATCACATCCGCGCCCGCTTGCCACGCCGTCACAACTTCAGTCGGCGTCAGCGCTCCCGGCAGCACCGGAATCGAATAGCGATGACACATCTCAATCGTCTTCAAATTCAGCGCCGGGCTCACCACGAACTGCGCGCCCTCCAGCATGCACATGCGCGCCGTCTCCGCATCCAGCACCGTGCCCGCACCAATCAAAATGTCCGGCCGCTCCTTCGTCAGCCGCGACATCACGCGAATCGCACCCGGCACTGTCATCGTGATCTCGAGCACCGTCACGCCGCCCGCAGCAATCGCCGACGCGATCCCCAGCGCCTGCTCCTCGCTCTCGGCGCGCAGCACCGGCACCAGCCCAATCTCCCGCAGCTTCTCGACAATCTGTTCCTTACGCATCTCTACTCCTGCCGTGCCTTTATTCTCTGATTTCTGATCTCTGCTCTCTGTTTCTTACCGCTGCACTCTCGCGCCGCCGCCCTTCATCAGCCGCTGCACCTCGTCGAACGTCGCCATCGTCGTATCACCCGGCGTCGTCATCGCCAGCGCTCCATGCGCGCACCCACAGTTCACGGCCCAATCCGCGCCCTTCTCGTTCAGAAACCCGTAAATCAACCCCGAGGCAAACGAATCGCCTCCGCCCACCCGGTCGAAGATCTCCAGATTCGGCAGCGGCTTCGCCTCATCGAACCCGCCCTCGTAGTAGCAGATCGCTCCCCAGTCGTTGATACTCGCCGTCTTCGCATGACGCAGCGTCGTTCCCACCGCCTTAAAGTTTGGATACTCCGCCACTGCCTTCTCTATCATTTTGCGGAAGCTCGCGCTCTCAAGCTCCGCCAGCGTGTCGCCGACGCCTTCAATCTCAAAGCCCAGCGCCGCCGTAAAGTCCTCTTCATTGCCGATCATCACATCCACAAGCTTCGCCAGCTCGCGGTTCACCTCCGTCGACTTCGCCTTCCCTCCAATCGACTTCCACAACGAGTCGCGATAGTTCAGGTCGTAGCTGATCATCGTGCCATACTTCCGCGCCGCGGTCATCGCCTCGCGCGCCACCTCCGGCGTCGTCTCACTCAGCGCGCAGAAGATGCCGCCCGTATGAAACCACCGCGCACCCTCCTTGCCGAAGATCTCATCCCAATCAATATCCCCCGGCTTCAACTGGCTCACCGCCGTATTCCCACGGTCCGAGCAGCCCAGCGCTGCCCTCACACCAAACCCACGCTCCGTAAAATTCAACCCGTTGCGAACCGTCCGACCCACGCCGTCATACTTCACCCACTTCACGTGCGACTGATCCACACCGCCCTGCAACATCAGGTCCTCAACCAGCCGGCCCACAGGATTATCCGCAAGCGCCGTCACAATCGCGGTCTTCAACCCGAAGCAGCGCCGCAGTCCGCGCGCGACGTTGTACTCGCCGCCGCCCTCCCACACATCAAAGCGCCGCGTCGTCGCCACGCGCACATTGCCAGGATCGAGCCGCAGCATCACCTCGCCCAGACTCACGAGATCCCACTTACACTCTTCCTTCGGCCGTATCGTCAGGCTCTTTGAATCCGTCTTTGCACTCATGCGCGGCACTCCGCAGATTTAGTTTGAAATTGCAACTCCATCTATTCTGCAACCTCGAGCCCACCGCTGTCTCGCAAACCGTTACTGGCTGCACGATACGACATACTCTTCCAGCCGCTGCCAAAACAAAACGGGCATGGCGCCAGCCATGCCCATTCCACTCTTTCTGCAAATCCAAATTAGTCGATCGAGATCTTCCGCAGCAGCCGGAAATCACTCAGCATCTTGCCCGTGCCCAGCACCACGCTGGCCAGCGGATCATCCGCAATCGAGACCGGAAGCCCCGTCTCCTCGCGAATGCGCTTATCAAGGTTCTTGATCAGCGCGCCGCCGCCCGTCAGCACAATCCCGCGGTCCGAAATATCCGCCGACAGCTCCGGCGGAGTCCTCTCCAGCGCCACGCGAATCGCGTTCATGATCGTGGCAATCGACTCGCCCAGCGCCTCACGAATCTCCGAATCCTCAATCGTGATCGTCTTTGGCACGCCCTCAATCAGGTTGCGGCCCTTGATCTCCATCGTCAGCGGCTTGTCCAGCGGATAGGCCGACCCCAGCTCCATCTTGATCTGCTCCGCCGTGCGCTCGCCCACCAGCAGGTTGTACTTGCGCTTCAGGTACGTCATCACGGCCTCGTCCATCTGGTTGCCGGCCATACGCACACTGCGCGAGTACACAATGCCTGCAAGCGAGATCACCGCGATATCCGTCGTCCCGCCGCCAATGTCGACGACCATGTTGCCGCCCGGCTCCGTGATCGGCAGCCCCGCGCCAATCGCCGCCACCATCGCCTGCTCGACAAGATGCACTTCGCTCGCCTTCGCGCGATAGGCCGAATCCATAACCGCGCGCTTCTCCACCTGCGTAATCTCGCTCGGCACGCCGATCACGATGCGCGGATGAACCATCATCTTCCGGCCATGGGCCTTCTGGATGAAGTAGTTCAGCATCTTTTCGGTCTGTTTGAAGTCGGCGATGACGCCGTCCTTCATGGGCTTGATCGCGATGATGTTGCCCGGGGTGCGCCCGAGCATATCCTTCGCCTCTTTGCCCACCGCCTCCACCTCGTTCGTGATGCGATTCACGGCAATGATCGAGGGTTCGTTGACGATGATGCCCTTACCCGCCGCAAACACCAGCGTGTTGGCTGTGCCAAGGTCGATGGCCAGATCGCTCGAGAACAGCGAGAAGATCGACCGCATATTGCTCACGCGCGAGGTCCGCGACGAGTAGTTTTTTGAGGACATGAACCTGTTTAATCCTGACCGGACAGTGTTTGTCATCCATATTGTACCGGGCGGAATCTAGCGCTGCACATGCACTTTGGTCGCAGCATCCCCTACAACACTGCCCCATCCAGCAACTCCCCCATCCGTCACCTGGGCGCCGGCCCGTCGCGTGAATCCGCTCGTTTAGCCGCGATACACGGGCGTGGTCCGGTGCGAAACACCGGTGTCCCAAAGAGGCGAGGGGCACGAAAGCTGCGCCGGCACTACGCCAGCCGGGCCTCTACCCATCGCCGCACCCGATCCGTCTGGAATTCCGTCCCCCAGGCCAGAATCCAGGAATACGCGACCACCACCACCAGCACGGCAAGTCCCACGGCGACATGCCGCCCATTCGGAACCCATCGCGAATCGTGTATTAGCAGCGACGCCAACAACAGGCACACGGGCATATGGGCCACGTAAAGTGTGAAGGAAAACCGTGCCAACCCACGGGAAATCCGCACCCAGGCTGCCCGCGGATCAGCCTCCTGCTGCGCGGAAAGCAGAATCCACATCAGCAGCATTGTCAGCAAACCCAAGGCGTAGTCCGCCCAGGCGCCCGGAACCCCGCGCACGCGCGACATCGCAAACAAAAGCACCACATACACCGCTCCCGCAATCCAGCGCACACTCGCTGGCACCCTGGGGACTCGCAGCTTGACCAGCAGCGCTCCCATCAGCCAAAGTCCAAACCCCACCAGCACCAGCCAGCCTACAAACCACGCAAGCATTCCAAACAGTGCCACACAGGCGACGCGGCTCACAATGCGGCGTCCCACCACTGCCAGCAACGCCAGCGGAAATAGGATGTAGTACCAGAACTCTGCCGCCAGACTCCAAAGAGCCCCGTCGGACCCCAGAGTGGGTGTCAGGATTGTCTGCAGAAAAAAGACATTCCCAAAGAAAATTCCCGGCGTGAGCAGCGATCGAACGTCGTGCGTCATGTGGTTGTCACCCAGACCCGCGTAGGTCAGCGGAGCCTGGCCGAGATGCAACCCCAGCCTGTCCCACATCAGGCACAGCACCAGCCCCGGCAAGAGCACGATCCATAGCCGCACGAGGCGGTGCGTCAAATACGACTTCCACGTCCATGTATCGGAATTCACCGCTCGAAACACCGTGCCTGCGATCAGGTAGCCGCTTAGAACGAAAAAGATCATGACCGCAGCGTGCCCTGCGCCCGTCAGAATGTACGGCGCCAGCAGAAGCCCCCTATGCCTGACCAACGTATGAAAGTCCTGAAAGAAGAAGTTCCGCCAGTGTTCTCCCAACACCAGCAAAGCTGCCAGGCCGCGCATCAGGTCCAGCAACGCGGACGCTTGCGTCTGTGAAAACTTCACCGGGCTGCCGACAGGAGTCTTCTCTTCTCTCCTCGTCTGGCGGACTTCAATTGGCACAGGCCTCCCCTATTGCAAAGATCTTCGAAGAATGGCCAAAGTCTACATGAGGTCCGGACGGCTTCCCGCCGGCTAGGTAGAATCGAATCGACAATAAGGCAAGGAGCTTCATAGGCATGATTATCGGCGTCCCCAAAGAGCTTAAGGATCACGAAACCCGCGTCGGCATCACCCCCGCCGGAGCCAAGGCCCTCACCGAAGCCGGCCACCAGGTGCTCGTCGAGCAAAACGCCGGCCACCTCTCCAGCTTCCCCGACGACGACTACCAGACCGTCGGCGCCGAGATCGTCGGCCACGCCACCGACCTCTGGCGCGCCTCCGAGATGATCGTGAAGGTGAAGGAACCCGTCGAAAAGGAGTACCACAACTTCCGCGACGGCCTCGTCCTCTTCACCTACCTCCATCTCGCCCCGCTCACCGAACTCACCGACATCCTCCTCAAAAAGGGCGTCACCGGCATCGCCTATGAAACGGTGAAAGACCGCACCAACGCGCTCCCACTGCTCACCCCCATGTCCGAGGTCGCCGGTCGTCTCTCCGTCCAGATCGGCGCTGCCTACCTCGAAAAGGAGCACGGCGGCCGCGGCGTCCTCCTCGGCGGCGTCCCCGGCGTCCCTCCCGGCAACGTCTGCATCATCGGCGGCGGCATCGTCGGCACCAACGCCGCCAAGATGGCCCTCGGCCTCGGCGCCAAAGTCACGCTCGTCGACCTCAACCTCAACCGCCTCCGCGACCTCGACGACATCTTCAACGGCCGCGTCTTCACCCTCGCCTCCAACTCCTACAACATCGAGCGCGCCGCCCGCGAGGCCGACCTCCTCATCGGCGGGGTCCTCATCCCCGGCGCCGCCGCCCCCAAAATCGTCACCAAACACATGGTCAGCCGCATGAAGAAAGGCGCCGTCATCGTCGACGTCGCCATCGACCAGGGCGGCTGCATCGAGACCGCCAAGCCCACCACCCACTCCAACCCCAGCTACGAGGTCGACGGCGTCGTCCACTACTGCGTCACCAACATGCCCGCAGCCGTGCCCAACACCTCCACGCTCGCCCTCACCAACGCGACCTTCCCCTACGTCCTCAAGCTCGCCAACCTCGGCGTCGAAGCCGCCCTCAAGTCCGACCCCGGCTTCGCCGAAGGCCTCAACACCTACAAAGGCAAACTCACCTACAAAGCCGTCGCCGACAACCAGAACCGCGACTTCACACCAGTCACCTCGCTGCTTTGAACATGGCTTCGTGGACCTACCTGGCGGTCGCGTGCCTCCTCACTGGTACCTCCGTCACGTCGCGCCAACATCACGCAACACACGAAGGACAACACGTAACAGTATCGCCAAAATGGCGCGTAAATTTGCTGCCTGCCATTGGAGGAGTTCCTCTCGGGAAAACGTACGGCCGACAACGGGAATACAAGGCTCTGCCTCAGACCTCCTTCTGGTTTCTCAACGACAAGAAGATCGTGGCAACCTTCATCGTCCGTGACGAAAAAAGCAGCCTTTTGACGAGAGGCAGCTCAAGCCCAAATTCAGCTGACCGCCTCCGCCCCGTGTTCATCGATTCAGGCACGGGCAAGGTGACGGATGTGGAGGACTGGCCGGCTACATCGATGAACGCCGGAATCATCGCCGTGCATAACGGGATGTTTGTTGTTCAAGCCGGTAACGAACTAGCCCTCTATTCCGGCGACATCAAGCTCCTCAAACACCTGACGCTGCCCGCACTCGAAAACGGGGAATGGCGGGCACATACTTCTCCGTCAGGGAAGAATATTTTGTTTGTTCCGCCGGATCATAAGACCGGTCTCTGGCTATGGGTGGCAACTGACACATTGCAGGTAACTCACTCATGGCAAGACACAGAGACGGGCACTCTGGCGATCGCGGACGACACTCTAGCAATGCTCACCTGTACATGGCGGAACGGTTGTCCGCATACTGTTTCAGTGAGAGGACTAGATACCGACTGGCATACACTCATGCCGGGCCTCTTCCAGTCATACCCGCAATTCGTTGATGACAAGACGCTGTTTGTCTATAGTTCACCCTCGACCCTGCTTCGGACAGATGGCAGCATCGTGTTTGTCGATAGTGGAACATTGAAGCAATGTGAGTCGCTCAATAAGGTGTATCCAGCGCCTGCCAGCCATCGCTTTGTTGCTCCGTCTTGTAGCGTCGAAGGCGCGATCGGAATTCTGGACCTAGGTGGCCATGCTGTATTGCGGAGGATCCTCATCTCTGATGGCGACGCCGATTCATCAGGTGGATGGTCGTATTCGTTGGCTGTAAAGGGACCGGCAATCAAAGGCCTGACCCAGTTTGCAATCTCTCCGGACGGTCAGCGATTTGCTCTCCTGAATAACGGCTCCGTAGAAGTCTTTGAGCTTCCACAACCCCGCAGAGAAGCAGAAGCTCCGCAGCCTAAATCTCTGCCGTAGTACGGTCCGAATTCCGGTCGTCTCTCTTCAGACTCTGCGTGCCTCCGCGCCAAACCCCGCCAGCAACACCGTCGCCCCAAACAGCAACGTATCCCCCACGTAGTTCATCCCCTCGAGCGCCAGCGGCGTGTGCATCTCCGTCAGAAAAATCGGCACATAGAAAAACACCACCAGCAGCACCAGCACCAACCCCGCACCCGCCGCTGCCACGCGAACCCTCCACTGAAGCAATAAAGCGACACCCGCAACTACCAGAACGATCCCGACAAAATACGCAGTCACCACCGCCCCCGGAATCCACGTAGGCGTCATCTTCTCCAGCGGAACACCGGGCACATTCCGCGCGAAGAAGAAGTGCTCAATCCCATAGAACACCATCGTCGCCCCAACGATGAACCGCCCCACCCGGCTCAACCACGCATTCGGCCACACGCTTCCCGCGAGCGCCATCGCCCCGCCGGCAAAGCACGTCTCCCGCACCGTCAAAATCCAGAAGATCCGCTCATGCAGACCTTTCCCCAAATTCGGCAGATCAACCGTGGTAACGATGAGCAGAAAAAACACCGCCAGCAGCACCGAGGACCACCGTACACCCCGCCACACAATAAAGCTGATCGCCGCCGCCGCCAGCGCCACGCCAAAAAAGTAAACCCAGAACAGCGGCCCCGGCAGCCACTTCGGCACCAGGCCCATCATTCCGCGCGCCGCCAGAAAGTGTTCTGCGGAAAAGATCGCCAGCGAGACCGCCTCAAACACCGGCCCCAGCACAATCAGCTTACCCGCACCCGCAGCCGCCCGAAACCGCCCCCGCACCAGAACGAGCCCCACAACCAGCGCGACAACGCCCGCCCCAACCATCCCCCAAACCAACACAGACATGCGCGCGTCACCTGTGATTAAGGACTGAAATCAAGCTATTTCGGAACGGGCAACAGACTACCACCCAACCCTCAGCCATTCCCGCTGACTATCCCACCCCAACCGGAGCATCCGCGAAAATTCTTCTTGCATTCCCTTGGTGTTGTAGTTATATATAACACCAACACAGAGGAGCCTCTCCCTTGTTACACGACTGGAACGACGCTCAGCCCATCTATCGCCAGCTCCGCAATCGCGTCGTGGCGATGATGCTCGACGGTGTTCTTCGCGAGGGAGACTCTCTGCCCTCCGTTCGTCAGGTCGCCGCCGAGCTCCGCGTCAATCCGCTCACCGTCCTCAAGAGCTATCAGGGGCTCGTCGACGAGCAACTCATCGAGAAGCGCCGCGGCCTCGGAATGTTCGTCCGCCCCGGCGCCAGCCAGCTTCTGCTTCAGGACGAGCGCGAGCGTTTTCTGAACACCGAATGGCCTCGCGTCGTAGAAACCATTCAGCGCCTGGGACTCGACCCCAAGGTCCTCCTCTCAGCCGCAAACGACAAGCGCCAAGGGAGCCCCGAACGATGACCTGCATTGAAGCGCGCGGTCTGCGCAAACACTACGGCAAATCGGTTGCCCTCGACGGCGTCGATCTTCGCGTTGATGAAGGCCGCATCGTCGGCCTCATCGGCCCCAATGGCGCGGGCAAGAGCACCGCTCTGCACGCCATTCTCGGCCTCACGCCCTATTCGAGGCCAGCTCCGCGTCCTCGGCCGCGATCCCTGGACCGACCGCGACGCTCTCATGCGCGACGTCTGCTTCATCGCCGACGTCGCCGTCCTGCCGCGCTGGATCAAGGTCTCACAGGTGCTCGACTACGTCGCCGGCGTGCACCCGCGCTTCGACCGCGCCCGCGCTGAGCAGCTTCTCGCCCGCACCTCCATCCCCAAAACCGCCAAGGTCAAAACCCTCTCCAAAGGCATGACCGTCCAGCTTCACCTCGCGCTTGTCATGGCTATCGACGCGAAACTTCTCGTCCTCGACGAGCCCACCCTCGGCCTCGACCTCCTCTACCGCAAGCAGTTCTACGACGCCCTGCTCAACGAGTACTTCGATGGCCGCCGCACCATCGTCATCACAACCCATCAGGTCGAAGAGATCCAGGACGTCCTCACTGATCTCGTCTTCATCCAGCACGGCCGCATCGTCCTCGACACCAGCATGGACGCCATCGAGGCCCGTTACACCGAGCTGATGGTGCGGCCCGACCAGGCCGACGCCGCCCGTGCATTCCATCCCCTGCGCGAGCGCCCGATCTTCGGCCGCAGCATCATGCTCTTCGACGGCGTGCCGCGCGAGCAGCTGCAGCAACTCGGCGAGCTGCGCACACCCAGCATCGCCGAGCTCTTTGTCGCCACCATGGAAGAGCCGCAAGTCCGCCGCGAGGTGATTCAATGAGCGCCATAAACATCGCTGAAGAACTGGACGCCGCGCTACCCGAGCACGCCGAAGCGGCGACCATGCACGCTACGCGTCCCTTTCTCTGGTCCATCCGCCGCGAACTCTGGGAAAACCCCTCGATTGTCGTCGCCCCAGCCGCAGTCGCATCGCTCCTGGTCATTGCTACACTCGTCGCCGCCGTACGCTTCACTGGCCCGCTACTGCTCAAGCTCGGCGAAAAAAATGTTGCCCTATCGACCGTTGCGATCGCACCCTTCATCCCTGTCCCGATGTTTCTCGGCATCACGATGGTGCTGGTCGCCATCTTCTACTCACTCGACGCGCTCCTGAGCGAACGCCAGGACCGCAGCATTCTCTTCTGGAAGTCCCTTCCTGTCTCTGATTCCGTGACCGTGCTCTCCAAGATGGCGGTGCCCATCGTCATCCTGCCCATCATCACATTCATCCTTGCAATCGCCACCGACATCCTCATCTTCCTCATCGAGACGATTGCTCTGCTTGCCCATCACGCTTCCGTGATCTCCGCGTGGGTCGGCATTCCAGTGCTCTCGCTCCTGGGTCTCGTGAGCTACGCTGCAATCGTCGTCACGCTCTGGTACGCGCCCATCTACGCCTGGTTTCTGCTCGTCTCGGCATGGGCTCGCCGCATGCCATTGGTTTGGGCCGTCATGCCGTTCTTCCTCCTCGCATTCTTCGAGAGGATCGCCTACCACACCCACTACGTGAGCGATTTCATAGGCAACCGCATCGGAGGCTTCCTTCCCGTCGCATTTTTGGACTACCACTCCTCACATACCAATCTCGACGTGCACTGCACTCCCGGGCACTTCCTTGCCACACCTGCCCTCTGGGGCGGTATCCTCTTCGCTGCGCTCGCGCTCATCCTCATCATTCGCCTGCGCCGCTCCGCCGACCCGATCTAACCCGAACCACTAAGTACTAACTACTAAGCACTCCCTCAGCGAGTAAACTTCCTCGCATGGGCACCTCCACCAGCCGCCGCAAGCTCGTCATCGGCCTGGGCGTGTGCCTTTTGCTTTTCATCTTCCTCGCCACCCTTAACGCCTTCAATATCAACTTCCTCAACCCCGCGTCCCCGCTCCAGACGCTTGTCTTCATCACCCTCTCGACCCTCGCTTTCGTCCTCTTCGTCGTCGTCCTCATCCTGCTCGTTCGCAACTTCCTCAAGCTCTACGCAGACCAGCGCAGCCGCATCCTCGGCACCCGCCTCCGCACGCGGATGCTCTGGGGCGCCGTCCTCGTCTCCCTCGTTCCGCTCGGCTTCATGTTCGCCTTCAGTTATCTGTTGATGAACCGCGCCGTCGACCGCTGGTTCTCCCAGCCCGTCACCGAGATGCGTGACGACGCCAACCGCGCCACCTTCGAGCTCTTCCGCTACGCCGCCGCCAATGCGCGCTCCGAAGCCGAGTCCATCGCCGTCGAGCTCACCGGCCTCAATCTCGCCACCTCCCACCCCGATCTCGCCACCATCAACCGCGTCCTCTCGCGCCACGAGCTCACCCTCCAGGGCGGCTTCGCCATCGTCTACAGCCAGGGCCATTCTGTCGCCTCGTTTCACCTGCCCACCGCCTCCGGTCCCGCAGAGCTCCGCTCCCTGCTTCCGCCCGACACCGCTTCAGACGAAAACCCGCAACCCAACCCAGGCATTCTCCGCACCCCCATCCACGGACCGCTCGCCGAAGCCCTCCGCTCCGCCGCGCAGCAGACCGACCAGCCCTTCTACTCCCTCGGCTCAGCCGACTACGCCCTCGCCGCCGGCGGTGTGCAGCACGGCGGTCTCGTCGTCGTCGCCCTCCCTATCCCGCCCGGTATCTCAGACACCGCCGAGCAGCTCCGCTCCGCTGCCGACACCTACTGGGTACTCTTCCGCGAGCGCCGCCAGGTCCGCGCTCTCTACATGCTCTATCTGCTCCTCATCACCGGCCTCGCGCTCTTCGCCTGCTGCTGGCTCGCACTCAATCTTTCCAAGCAGGTCACTCGCCCGGTCGAGTCTCTCGCCGAGGCCATGGAGGCCATTGCCGCCGGCGACTACGCCCGCCGCGTCTCACCTTCCGCCACCGAAGAACTCGGTGAGCTCGCTGCCAGCTTCAACGCCATGGCCACCGATCTCGAATCCTCGCGCGCCCTCGCCGAGCAATCCACCGCGCAGCTCTCCGAGCTCAACGCCGCCCTCCAGCAACGCCGCGCCGAGCTCGAAACCATCATCGAAACCATCCCCAACGGCGTCGTCACCCTCTCACCCAAGCTCCACATCGTCCTCGCCAACCGCGCCTTCTCCGAGCTCCTCGATCCCGGTGGCCAGATACGCTTCATCGGCCTCCGCCTCGACCAGGCCCTTCCCGCCGACATCCTCGACACCATCGAGCGTCTTCTCCGCCGTTCGCACCGCATGGGCTCCGCCTCCGACGAGATGCAGATGGCCTCCCCCTCCGGCCCGCTCCAAATCTCCGCCACCGTCGCCCTCCTCGAAGGCACGAGCGCTGATGCCCACGAGCACCTCGGTTACGTCCTCGTCCTCGAAGACGTCTCCGAGCTCCTCCGCGCGCAAAGGCAGTCCGCCTGGAAAGAGGTCGCGCGCCGCGTCGCTCACGAGATCAAAAATCCGCTCACGCCCATCGCCCTCAACGCCGAGCTCATCCAGCGCCACATCGGCCGTCTGAGGCCCCTGCTCAGCGAGCACAACGTCGACTCCAACTCCCCCGCCGTCATCGAACGCGCCACTGAAGTCATCTCATCGTCCGTTTCGACAATGCGCTCCCTTGTAGATCAGTTCGCCACGCTCGCCGAGTTCCCCACCTCGCGCCTCCGCCCCGCCGACATCAACTCCATCGTCGAGAACTCCCTCGCGCTCTTCGCCGGCCGCCTCGGCAACATCCGCGTCCGCCGCGCCCTCGCGCCCAACCTCCCCCTCGTCTCCGCCGACGCCGAAGCCCTCCGCCGCGCACTCTCCAACCTCATCGACAACGCCGCCGAGGCCATGCAGGACAGCCTCCACCGCGAGCTCACCATCTCCACCCGCCTGCTTCCCTCCGGCATGCTCGAACTCGCCGTCGCCGACACCGGCCCCGGCCTCACCGACGAGCTCCGCGAGCGCCTCTTCCTCCCCTACTTCTCCACCAAGCAGCGCGGCACCGGCCTCGGCCTCTCCATCGCCTCCAAGATCATCCAGGAGCACCAGGGCACCATCCGCGCCGAAAAGAACGTCCCCGCCGGCGCCAAGTTCATCATCGAACTCCGCCCCGCACTTATATCTGAGCCCACCGACGAAGCGGGTGCCCCATCCTCGACGGACGGCTCCATCGTCCGGCAGGATGGGGTCCGAACCACCGAGAATGTCCAGCCCACCCGTACATGAAACACTACCCACTAAGGACTGATTTCTTTCCCTTGATCTCTGTTCTGTGATCTCTGTCTCTCTTATGAACCACATCCTCATCGTCGACGACGAGGCCGACATCCGCGAGTCTCTCGAGGCCATCCTCCGCGAAGAGGACTACGCCATCACATGCGCCGGCACCGTCGCCGAAGCCCGCACCCTCCTCCGCGACGCCGACTTCCAGGCCGTCCTCCTCGACATCTGGCTCCCCGACGGCGACGGCCTCGACGTCCTCGGCGAAATCCGTGGCACCGCCGCCAATCCTCGTCCCGACGCACCCGAGGTCATCATGATCTCCGGCCACGGCACCATCGAAGCCGCCGTCCGCGCCACCAAGCTCGGCGCCTACGACTTCCTCGAAAAGCCCCTCTCGCTCGACCGCACTCTCCTCGTCCTCCGCAACGCCATCAACGCGCACAAGCTCCGCGTCGAAAACCAGGAGTTCGCCCACCAGCAGTCCGCGCACCACACCGTCACCGGCGAATCCGTTCCCATCAAGGCCCTCCGCCAGCAGATCAAGCTCATGGCACCCACCAACGGCCGCGTCCTTGTCATCGGCGAATCCGGCACCGGCAAAGAGCTCATCGCCCGCACCATCCACGCCGAATCCCTGCGCCGCGAACGCATCTTCGTCGAGCTCAACTGCGCCGCCATCCCCGAAGACTTCATCGAGACCGAGCTCTTCGGCTATCGCCACGGCGCCGGCCCTGGCGGCCCCAACCAGCCCACCGAAAAGCGCGGCACCTTCGAGCGCGCCGACGGCGGCACACTCTTCCTCGATGAAGTCGGCGACATGAGCCTGAAGACCCAGGCCAAAGTTCTCCGCGCTCTCGACGAGCAGCGCTTCTACCCCGTCGGCGCCTCCACACCCACGCACGTCGACGTCCGCGTCATCGCCGCCACCAACAAAGACCTCGAAGAGGAGATCGCCCGCGGCAACTTCCGCGAAGATCTCTTCTACCGCCTCAACGTCATCCCCTTCTACGTCCCGCCCCTCCGCGACCGCAAAGAGGACATCGCGCTCCTCGCCCGCGAGTTCCTCGCCGAGCTCGGTCAGGAGTACGGCCGCGCCCGCGTCGAAATCTCCGACACCGCCATCAACCAGCTCAAGACCTACCACTGGCCCGGCAACGTCCGCGAGCTCCGCAACGTCATCGAGCGCGTCCTCATCCTCAACCCCAAGGCCCAGCGCATCGAAGCCAAACATCTCCCCATGCTCGTCCAGCGCACCGACGGAACCTCTGGCGCATCACGCACTGGCTCTCGCGAAGAGTTCTCCACCCTGCAAGCCGCCCGCGAAGCCTACGAGCGCGACTACATCCTCAAAGAACTCGACCGCACCCACGGCAACATCAGCCGCGCCGCCGAAGCCCTCGGCCTCGAACGCTCCCACCTCTACCGCAAAATGAAAACCCTCGGCATCCACTTAGGCGAGTAACAGAGCACCCAACGCCGCAGCTATACACGACATCGCAGCTTTGAAGCTCAACTCACTTTCGGCTTGATCAAGTAGTAACACTCGCCCGATGAGAATGGACTCGACAACACGCCTTTGAAGTTCAACAATCGCACGAATGGAGCGCAATCCATACCGGAGGGCCCAATGGCCGGACGTGCCGAATTCCTTTATAGCGAGATAAAGGATCGACCTGCCATCGATGCACTAATCGGCGAGTCGGAAGACGGACATCTAGATTGCAAGGAGTGGCCGACTAAGGAAAAGAAGGTCACGAGATGTTTGCGAAGGCAGTTTGCGGACTCGCAAACTCCGACGGCGGCGTCCTCGTTATCGGAATGCAAGCAAAGCCGCAAAAGCCGGGCGACCCTGACGTAATTACAAACGTTGCACCTGTTCCCGATTTGAGCAAAGTGCATTCTCGAATCCTGACACTGGTTGGGAATCTTGTTGAACCACCCATCGTCGGCATAGAGACGAGAGCGATCGCCGAAAGCACCGGTTCGGCATCCGGGTTTATCGTGGTGCTTGTCCCGCGATCTGACGGTCCTCCGCACCGGTCCCGAAAAGATTCCAAGTTTTACATCCGCGTTGGCTCCATCACCCTGCCAATGGAGTATTGGCAGATCGAAGATCGATTCGGGAGCCGACCTCATCCAAAGCTGGAGTTGCATCTAGAAGCTCGCGATAAGGGTACCGATACATATCAGAGGCCCGCCCGGCATTTTGTCTTGGGGCTGACAAATACAGGTGGGGGAATTGCTAAGTTTCCGGGCGTGATGTTCAAGCGCTCCCTCGGGCTCGAAGTGGATAATTATGGGATCGATGGCAACGTCGGATTCGGCATTCCAAGGCGACCATCGGAGAGCACGTGGATCATTTTCGGTGGTGGCGCCGGCGACGTAATTTATCCGGGTCAAACACTGATGATTGCGAAACTCCATCAACTCGGGCAAAACGTTGGGCTGCAGGGAATACCAATTGGAGTCCCGGTCACATTGGGGGGCGAGAGAGCAAGGCTCGCCACGTTTTCAAGGAAATCGATTTTGAATGCATGGTTTCTTGCGAAGGCTGTCAATCGATGACAATCAGAATGACCTTTCCAGAAGAAGACCTGATCGTCAATATTTGACGGAGGAAATTTGAGAGCCAGGTGGGTTGAAAGACCCCGCGCGAACACCGCTAGAACTTGGCCCCGCAATCACATGTGTCAGATTTAGTATCCGTAAATGACAAAAAGCAGCGGGAGCGACGGCGCAGAGGACAATAGCAAGATTCCCGAGACAAAAATTAGTCTCACCGGCTTCGGATTCCCGGGCGAAGCTTTCTCCTTGGTATTGACGAATATCTTCAAGGAACCAGATGCCCACTTGAATGCAGTCCCGCCTGAGGGCTTGCCGGGACTATATGAAGTAACATTCGTACTTGGAAAACCCGGAGTGCGCGGTATTCCCGAAAACGAAGTCAAATTTGCGGAATTTATGGAGGGAAGCTCGCATCTGGCCATTCTCGCGCCTGCCTTTCCCGCACCAGCAGACGCATTCAAGATCCAATTCGCAGTGAAGAGCGACGCCGATTCGTTCGACTTTGAAGGATTCTCGGACAACGCTGGGTATCTCGCCAAACTTCATGTCCAGCGTTTCGAGGCGAAGAACAGAAATGCTGCAGAAATACGCGCGACAAAGGCTGCCCAGAGCATACTGAGCGCATATGCGGCAAATCTC
Organism: uncultured Acidobacteriaceae bacterium; assembly: GCA_963713395.1. Lineage (GTDB taxonomy): Bacteria > Acidobacteriota > Terriglobia > Terriglobales > Acidobacteriaceae > Granulicella. Next base: position 169,506 of record CAVQLS010000007.1, read on the forward strand.
GATATTCCGCTGCAGATAGGTCTAATCGAAGTTACTGAAATAGCTACATCCAACAAGAGCGTGACCCTTACGGCTCCTTTTTTCACGGCCGGGAGCTCGGCCCCAGTTGGGACCTTTGATCCAGAATTCGCAAATCTCGCGGCGCTCTACCGCGAAGCGTTAGTCTCCAATACGCCCGCCTGTCGCTACCTCTGCCTCTACAAAATATTGGAGGCAAGTAGAAAACGACGCGGACGCTTGGGGAGAAAACTCAAGAAGGAATACCGTCCCATTCAACTCGGCGAAGTTATTCCCGCAACCCAGGCGGAGCAACTTGAATGGCTCAAAGCGATCTTTTTAGGCCCGCGCGAATGGAAAGAACCGACTTTGAATCAGATATTTCCGCCCGAAGTGCGCGGCAAAAAACTGACAGCACTTTTCGATGGACCATTGCGGCAATTGAGAGATCGAATCGCTCACGGGATCTTGGATTCCGGCAGCTATCTTCATCTGGACGATCTAGCTTCAACTCGCGAAATCACCAAGTGGTTGCCATTTTTGCGTTGTGCGGTCAGACGAACATTAAAGAACGACTTTCCCGAATACTATCTTCCTTTTCTCAAAGAAGATGGCACAGTCAGTTATGACTATCTCCTCAAAGGAACCGCAGGGTAGCTTGCAATTTCCGCCGAGCGCCCATCCGTACCGGCAGCTTCATCGCCGGGACGGGCGGGAACCAAGGACGCACGGGACGGAACGAACTGGGTGGCCCATCCTTTCACGCAGTGAAAGGGTGGGGTATCGCGCGTGACCGGGGTCCCCAGCGAACGTTCTCTGTTCGCTGGGGTGGAAAACGCGTGACCGCCTTTGCTCTTGCCTCTAGGTAGCCCGAGCCTGGTAACCCCAGCTTTAGCGTGGGGTCTGCTGGGTCTCTCATCACCGCGCAACTGCCCGCTGAGTCCGCAGTCCCCGGCGAGCTTGCTCGCTGGGGTGGGAAGGACGAAACGACTGAATTGCCTTCGCCCGGACCACCCTGAAAATAAGTGCCGATACATCGAACCTGAAGGGGCACGGCTTCAGCCGTGCCGCAAACACTGCCTCAGAGAAAGCGGCTTTAGCCGCTGAGGTACGTTTGATCCACGCCCGGACTGGGAATCACTGTCATTGCGGACGACTCAGCACGCAACCGACGATTCCGTCGCCGATACAGAACGCCAGCAACGGGAAAACTCAAACAGTATTCCCCAGATAATTAATCCCCAGACAAAGTGATGCACATCGTCAGGTGCATCACGTCCCTACCAAAGAACAGACCAATCCCCGTCGCAAGGCTAATGACCGACAACACCGTACCCAGTGTCTCATCGCCAGCAAGGCCGGGCGACAGCGAGATCCAATCAGCCGGCAAGTGAGAGCAACCCCATATAGGTTTGCCACCACAGTCTCGACGCAAACAGTACGCGATGGCGATCGAATGCTCATCCCTCCGTTCAATCCTTCCAATCAGAGCCGGATGCTATCGAACCCTCAGTATCCCTGAGGCGAAAATCCCCACATGCGCATCGACCTCAAATCCGCGCTCTCCCTCTGCCCTCCCGGCAACCACCGCCTGGCCTGAGGGCGTCTGGGACAAGACCGTCTTCTCCCACGGCACCATGTCCGTCCTCGTCTTCACACCCCGAGGCCGCGACTACCAGACCACCCACACACAGGACGAGCTCTACATCGTCATGAAAGGCTCCGGCACTCTCCTCATCGAAGACACCCCCTTCCCCTTCGTCGAAGGAGACGTCCTCTTCGTCCCCGCCGGCAAGCACCACCGCTTCGTCGACTTCACCCCCGACCTCATCACCTGGGCCATCTTCTGGGGACCGCCCGGCGGCGAATAACCCCTCAGGACCTTCAGGTCCTCGCGTCCGAAAATCGAAACGCACCCGAGCGATATCCACAGAAAACTGCGTTTCCAACATTTCTTAGCGACATGCAAATGAATGTTCCACGGGGAACACTCCTATTCCACGTCTCACCGCACGTGGAACGCCGTCACCCACAGCCCCATCTACATTGACCGCGCGCGGGCCAGTTCTACGATCCTCTGGATCATGTCCGTATAGGAGTAGCCGGCCTTCTTGGCTGCCATGGCGAATTCGGCAGTGCTCGCGAGCCACGGGTTTGGGTTCGCTTCGATGACGTACACCTCGCCTTTCTTGTTCAAGCGCATATCAATGCGGCCATAGTCACGCAGCTTCAGAGCACGATAAGCGGCGAGAGCCGTGTCCTGAAGTTTGTTCGTGGTTTCCTCGTCGAGATTGTCGACCGGCGCAGATTTCGTCATCCGGTAGGCCTCCGATTCGTGATCGAACTTCACGTCCTGGCCGGCAATTCGCGGCGTCCCTTTGGGAAGTTTGGAGAGGTCGAGTTCTATAAGCGGAAGCACCTCGGGGTCATCATTTCCAAGAATAGCCGCGTAGATTTCGCGCCCCTCGATGTACTCCTCAATGAGCGCCGGACTGTCGAACTCCTCGTGGATGTAATGGATGCGCTCCATCAGCTCTTTCACACTATCGACAACGGAACCATTGTCGATCCCGATGGATCCGTCTTCGGAAACAGGCTTCACAATCAGCGGAAACTCAATATCGTGCGAATGATCGGTGAGGCCTTTATATGAGGTCGCGAAGTCTGGTGTCTTTATCTTGTGAAAATCGAAGATTTTTTTTGCGAGCGATTTGTCCTGCGCAAGATAGAGACCCTGCGGGCCACCACCGGTGTAAGGAAGCTGCAGCAGCTCCAGGTAGGCGGCGATGTTCTTATCCATCGTGTCGTGGCCGGCATACGACTCCGTGAGGTTGAAGACGAGGTCCGCACCACACCTTGCCAGCGCAAGCAGCGATTGATTCTTGCCATCGAGCATGTGATACGAAGGCTCGTATCCCAGCTCCGTCAGGGACTTGAAGATCTCTTCGCGGTCGTACAACGGATGTTTCTTCTTCGTCCGGACTTTGCCATTCTTGCCGCGCGGCGCCTTCACCGGTGCCGGCTCCGGTTCCGGCGGCCCATCTTCCCAGCATTCGTGCAATATCGTTATTTTCAGGTTTGCCATAATGCCTCTGCATGTTTTCCATATCGTTCACATCTGCCGTCAACCGCAGATGAGAATCGCCAACTCAAGGCGAAATGAACTTCCCCCGAGTGATGTAATTCATCGCCAACGCGGTGGCGTATACAGTTAGTTCGGTGAGATGTTCTCTTTCACATTTCATGTCCGCACGCAGACCGAGATCGCTGACTTTTGCTTCGATGGTTTCCACTAGCCTCTTAACCAACGGACGTTGAACACCGGTCCAATAATTCACCTTGTCAATCAGAACCTTGCGATTCTCCCGAAGAAGATCGACAGCGGGACGAATATTTTTCCTGCGGTGTTTCGATACGTTGAAGATATCGCGTAGATCGGTATCGAGCGGAAGCTCTCCAGGACTAACCTGCTGATCCAGCGCACGCTGATAGAACTCGCCAACCGTCACATCCATTTCGTCGACAGTAATATCGGTATCACCGTGTGCGACCACAGGGTCGACGTCGCCGAGCTTGCGGCCAATACGATCCATGTACACGAGCTTCTTCATCGCGCCCCAACCCTTGTACCGCTTCCGCCAGTTGGAACGTGGTGTCATCCACACCGCGAACGTCTCAGCGAAATCTTCATCGGGATGCTTTTGCGCGTACCAGCCCTCCATATGCCGCACGAATTGGCGCGAGAATGGAACCGGTTTGTAGCTGTCCCGGTAAGGTCGGCGGAACGGTCCGAAAAGTTTGTGCCATTCTTCCGTCTTAAACAGCACGTAGGCGTAATTGAAAGCGTGGCCGGCCTCATGGCGCATGTACATCATGATCTGCCGCGAGTCTTCAATGTCGTTCATCGCGGATTCAAGGCGCTGCAGTTTCGGATCGGCCAGGTAGAACGGGATTCCGATGACAGGCTCCATATTCGGGCAGCCCCACTCATCGCTGAGATAGCACTTAGGGCGGAACCTCTTGAGCCCTTTGGCGTCCAGTTCCTTGTAGAGTTGCTGGACGAAGCGTTCCAGGGGAGAGCCTTCCAGCTTCAGGCCGAGTTGCTGAATCGGCTTGGAGAGAATCTCCTGGACCTCTGCCGGCGCTTTTTCGAAATTGGCCACAGATGGTCGAAGCGTAGCACAGGCAAGGCGGAGTTCGACTGACGCTAGTCCCCTTCTCGATACCCTCGTCCCGGCCGCGAATAGCCCTCTCCGTGATGACACGCATCACACCAACCGCACCACGCTATTGCTTCAACAGATTCCAGGTGCAGCTGACGCTACAGGCTACGTTGGCCGGCCTCTGTTGTGTATTAATGCAGCTAGGCAGCGTCGGCGTCGGGTCGTTGGTCGCCGTGTTTCCGCCAATCTGGTCCGCATTGACCTTCAGCTGCATCTCGCCCTCGGCGTTCTTCATGCCGGTGCTCCAAACGATTCCATCGGCGACCGTAGCATTCGAGGTCGACAAGCGTTTGTTCGCATTTACCCCGGCGTCCGTCACCGATCCCATCGTTATGGCGTTGATTGTCCAGCTTCGACCGTTGAGCTTGGACCCGGTTCCCGACGCGGTAAAGTTCGCCGGATAGATCGTGCTTCCGGCTGTGCCTGTGGTTGGAAGCCCCCCAACGTCCCACGTCTGAACTTCATTCCATTGATAGCTGGGATCATTGGCCGTCGCCGTACATTGAATGCTTCCCACCCACCCGCTGAAACAGAGATTGCACTTCGCAGGGCAGGAGCTGCTGATGTCCATCAACGGAGCAACCGACGTCTCGAAGTGCGTGATCTCATCGTTGGCAACCCGCTGAAGCAAACTCCAGACCTGCTGATCGAGGACGCGCTCTGCGGTTATGACCGCGGATCCGCATCCCCTTAGTTGCGGTGAGGACATCAGTTCCCTTCCAGCTGCCTGCAACTGTAGGGACATGAACCGCTGGATGTAAGGACTCACAACAGTTGACGGCGGACTGGAGGCCGCATTGACCCGCACCGCTTCATTGGTGCACTTGGCACCGATAACGGGAGCTCCCGTCCACTGAAGGCGCGTCGCCTGCAGCGAAGCGGAGAGTGTGACCTTCAGCTTCGAATTGGTCGCACAATATCCCCCGCGGACCCGCGTTATTTGAACGGTGAACAGCGGCGTCTGACTAATGCTGTTCAGGAAGGCCTGCATGTTCGTTCCAAGCTCCATACCATCGAAGAGAGGTGTCAAGGCAGTGGAACGGCAGCGACCAGGATGTGTCTGTCCGTTCGCCGATACGCCCGTCGAAGCGAGAGCAGAGTTGTAGTCGGTACAGCTTCCGGCGACGGACTGCGTGAGATCGGCGGCGGTGGTGACGTTGCCGACTGTGATCTGGGCAGCGGTTCGCTGCGGGTGAAGAAAAACTGTCAGTGCAATGGCGGCGGACACGATGACGGAAAGACGACGCAAACTCAGCGGAGACTGCCGGCGGTCGCACATAAATCCCCTCCGTGCGTCAGGACGCGAACAGTTATCGCTCACGGTTCCCGCACGCGCCGATCAGAGACATGGCCGGAAGAACAGGACCGTAACCTGAACGAGAAGGGGCCCAATGCCTCAAGATACTCCCAAAGGAAGCGAGCGCAATAGCGATTCTTCGCCGTGTGCCCACCTCTTCCGCAAAATGATCACACCCTCGCGGGTGACTGACGCTCACGAAATTCGTCGAACAAATCAGAGCGTCTACTGGGACTCACCTGCCTGTTCATCACGGCGGGCCTGAAGTGCCACAATCCTCAGCGATCAACACGCAACTGTCTTTCTTGCGTGCCCACACCTCGGAATCCGGACACGCCAGAGTATCGCCACCATTAATAACTGCCCAACGCTCCGCAGTTAGCAATCCAGACCCGCTATTCTTGAGACCCTGACACCGCGCAACCGCGGAGTTCCAGGACTCACGCAAGCCGAACATTCGCCACACGCGAATGAGGAAAGGAGACACCATGAAGATCGTAGTGTTAGGTGGTACCGGCCTTATCGGAAGCAAAGTCGTTCATATCCTTCAAGAACAGAATCATGAGGTGCTTGCAACGTCTGCCCGCGACGTTGACGTGCTGACCGGCAAAGGGCTGAGCGAAGCTTTACGAAACGCCCAGGTCGTCATTGATCTCACAAACTCGCCCTCCTTCGAGGACTCCGCGGTGATGAACTTTTTTAAGACCTCCGCGAGCCATCTCTTCCCCGCGGAGACCGCAGCAGGCGTCAAGCTTCACGTCGCGCTTTCCATCGTCGGCGCGGACCGTATGGTGAACATCGGTTATATGCGAGCCAAGGTCGCGCAGGAAAACGCCATCAAATCTTCGGGGATCCCCTACACCATCGTGCGCTCAGCGCAATTCTTCGAGTTCATCGGCCCCCTTGTCGATAGCTCGACCTCCGGCAAAACCGTTCGCATCTCCAACGTCCTCATGCAGCCCATCGCAGCCGAGGACATCGCAGCAGCCGTGGCGAAGGTTGCTCTCCAGCCACCAAAGAACGGCTACGTCACCGTCGCCGGACCCGACCGCCTGACGCAGGATGAGTTGGCGAGAGAGTATCTCAAAGCCAAACACGATCCTCGCCAGGTCGTCACGGACCCCAGCCTCGGCTACTACGGTGGACAAGTGCCCGAAAATGCACTCGTTCCCGATCACGCCGACCTGTTAGGCGCAATGCATTTCTCCAATTGGCTTCACTCCAAAACGGAAGCTGCTCACGCCCATTGAAACCGACTGCCCCACTCATCGCTCAGCTCTTCGCGTGATGAGTGGGGCACGAAGACAACCCACTGACTTCAGAGCAAAGAATCCCGGGGAGAGATGCCCCTGCGTGTCGGAACAGTGGACAGCGTCCCGTCGCCGGAGTAACTAACTCCTATGGCGAACCTCCAGCAAGCGATGACCACAACCGTCGCCCAATCGAAGCCCATAGCTGCTGCCAGGTCCGTCTGGCCCCGCTATCCCAGCCTGTACGAGATCAACACCTGGGTCTGGCTCTCCGACCTCTCCGCGAAATATGGAAAGCCAGTCGACCTCGCCTCAGTTCCATCTGCAGAGTGGGATGCTATCGCCGCCTACGGCTTCAATGCGGTCTGGCTGATGGGAGTCTGGGAACGAAGCCCCGCGGGCATCGCAATCGCCAACAGGAACCCCGGCTTGCTCGCTGATTTCCGTCGCGCCCTTCCCGACTTCCGCTCGGAAGACAACGTTGGCTCTGCGTACTCCATACGCCGCTACGTGGTCGACCAGCACCTCGGAGGACCGCAAACTCTCGCCGCCGCGCGCGGCGAACTCTCGAAACGCGGCATGAATCTGCTGCTCGACTTCGTGCCCAATCACGTCGCGCCCGACCATCCCTGGGTCAACGAGCACACCGACTACTTCATCAACGGCACCAGCGACGACGCCCGCAACAACCCAGCCGCCTTCATCGCCGTCAATGGAATCTCATGCGCCTGCGGGCGCGACCCCTACTTTGCTCCATGGCCCGACGTTGTACAACTCAACGCCTTCAACCCCCAACTGCGGCAAGCCGTCATTGATACTCTCTCCAGCATCGCCGGCCAGTGCGACGGCGTCCGCTGTGACATGGCCATGCTTCTGCTGAACTCCATCTTCGAGCGCACCTGGGGCAACCGCGTCGGTCCCCCTCCGGCCACCGAATACTGGACCGACATCATCACCGCCACTAAAAACAGCCATCCCGGCTTCCTCTTCATCGCCGAGGCGTACTGGGATCTCGAGTGGCAACTGCAGCAACTCGGCTTCGACTTTTGCTACGACAAGAAGCTCTACGATCGGCTCGAACACGGCCCCGCCGAGAGCGTGCGTCTGCACCTTTGTGCAGACATGGCCTACCAGAACAAGCTGCTCCGCTTCATCGAGAACCACGACGAACCACGCGCCGCTACGACCTTCTCACCCCCGAAGGAACGTGCCGTTGCCGTCACAACGTTCACTCTCCCCGGAGCAAGGTTGTACTACGAAGGTCAGCTCGAGGGCCGGAAGATCAGGCCTCCTGTGTTCCTCGGCCGACGCCCGCATGAACCCATCGATCGCGACCTGCAAGAGTTCTATGCGAAGCTCCTCGCCGCGGCGAATCAACCGCTCTTTCACAACGGAGAGTGGCGCCTCTGCGAGCGCAGCGGCTGGCCCGACAACGCCAGCTTCCAGAACCTCGTCGCATGGAGCTGGCAGAGAAACGACGATCGTCGCCTGATCGCAGTCAACCTCAGCGACTCTCCATTGCAGGCACTCATCCGCACGCCATGGACCACAGGACACACATGGGATCTCATCGACGTGTTCTCGAAAGTCACCTACACACGCGATGGCAATGACATGGCATCACGCGGTCTCTACGTAGAACTCGCGCCTTGGGCCTTCAACTTCTTCCGGTGTGTACAAACCGGCGAGTGAGGTTCATGCCACCGTGATCGCAACCACTTCATAGTCTGCCAGCGACCGAACCGTGAACTGCAACACCTGGTCGCGAAACGCGAACGCCGGTTTCTGTCCCGACCTGAGCAGCTCAACCGTCTTCGCGCTCACGCCAGTCGGCAACTTCATCGTCACTCTCTGAGGCCCCAACGGGTTCTCCGAGTGCACCCACCCGTGAAACGCATTCGGCGTGTTGTAGTTCAACAGATGCACGGCATATCCCGGAGAAGTCTCCCAGCAGAAGACCTCCACCAGCCCCGGTCCCTCCACCTGTACGACGCGCTCATCATGACTCACCCACCGAATCGCGTTATGCAGCAGACGCAGAAGATCGCTGTGACCGGTGATCCAATACGTCCGTTCGATATCTCCGGGAAACCACACCATGCGACTCTTCCCTGATTCGCGCACAACCACCGCGGGCGCATCCGTCTGCCGCTCGATTGGATATGCAAGTTCCGGCGGGTAACGCACAAAGCCCGGCACAACCGTAGCGATCGAACCTTGCACCGGCTTGAGCGGCACACGATTCTGCGCTCCCGCAATCCACGTCGTCGAGCTGAAGCCCTCAAGAATCTCGTGCGGCTTCTCGAGACGCGCAGAGTAGGCGTTGCCGTTTGTCCCAACCACAGGGCCAGCCCTGTGCACACCCATCAGGTCCGCCAGACCAAAGTCCTCGCGCGGCTTCAGGTTCTCGTCATATAAGCCAGTCTCGAAGCTCGCCATCAACGACCCGCCCGCGCGCACATAGTCGCCTAACTGCTTGCACTGCGCATCGCTCAACATCGCCACATTCGGCAGCAGCAGCGCCCTGTACCTCGCCAGCCGCTCCAGCTCCAGTCGATCTTCATGCACGAAGTCGAACGCGAAGCGCCCCTCGAGCAGCGCGTGATAGAGGCCATTCGTCGTCTCGCGCATATAGGTTCGCGAGCGCACCGTTGCAGGACCGGGATAAAGTAACTGCGTACTCTGTCCAAACACTACGCCGATATTCGCGATGGAGCGCCGCGTTGCCAGATGCGCATCATGCGACGCAGTCCACGGAAAGTACTCTTCACCGACCGTCTGCCATCGCTTGTCTTCGCCAAATCCGTTCTCATCGCCCACAAAGTGGATGTAGGGCAACATGCCGCTGGCCACCGACTGGTTCAGCCACATCCTCGTCTCGGCAGCACTCTTCGAGACGTTCCGCCACCCTGGCTCGCCCGTCGAGTACGCCGCCGTCACATTCGCCGCAACCTTCCCATCGAGCACCGCATTGCACACGCGGCCTTGCAGACTGCATCCCCATATCTCCGGCTCGTTATACGTGCGGCCCTGGTTGTCGGCCTGAAACCACGAAGTCGTTTTCGCAAGCCGATCGAGATTCGGTCCTCCGCGAACGTTGCCTCCCGAGTTCGCGAAGAAGAAGCTGTCCGGCTTCTTCTCCTTCGCAATCGCATCGTACCTTTGCCACAGTTCCAGTGTGCGATCCGTAAACACGCACCAGTACGCCGGCGTTCCCGGCGCTGGAAGCTTGCTGCAGACTGCGCAATAACAAACCGGAAGATTGCCCAGCGGAGGCCATCCGTTCGCATAGAAGCAGTCGACGTCATACAGCGAGTTCACCTCGCGCATAATCGCCGGCACATAATCATCCATGTAGCTCGTAAACATGCACGTCTTGAAGAGACGTGAGTCCTGCTCGTTATGCTGCACCGATCCATCCTGGTGCCGCATTGCCCACTCCGGGTGCGCCTCCAGCGCATCCGGCCAGTTCAGGTCCGGACTCATGCGCGCCACCACGCGCATGCCGCGTTTTTTCGCTGCAGTCACGCACTCGCCGAACAGATCGCGATCCTTCAAAAATTTGCCATGCTTATGAAACTTCACCTTCGACGGATAGAACGCCAGAATCCCCGTGACGCTTACATAGACAATGTCCGCCTTCACCGAGTGCCAGTAGTCTGCCCACTGATCCACGTTCATGACAGCGGGATCGTACTCCGTGAAGTTCGTCTGTCCAACGCGCCGCACCTTCTGCTGCCATGGCACACTCGCGGAATTGTTCACCGGCAACCGTCGCGGGAGCTCAACGACAATTCCCGATGACACCACCTCTTCTGCCGCTGCCGGTGTGGCGTCCAGGTGGCTCAACCCTACCGTTAGCGGCGCAACGCCCGCAGTCAGTCCACTCTTGAGAAAATTGCGTCGATTCAGCACGCGCCCCTCCGGCACTGGCCATCATACTTCTTCAACACTTACCGTCTTTGCTGTGACTCCGCGGTAGCATAGCTGTCTATGTCATCCGGCTCATGCGAGACCATCCGCTTCATCGATCGCGAAGAGGTCGTCCGCCGCCTCACCTACGAGCGCTGCATTCCCATCGTCCGCGACGCTATGATCGCCCTCTCGAGCGGCGAAACCAAGCAGCTTCTGCGCTCTTACATCCCGCTCTCCCACGGCCGAATCTTCGGCGTTATGCCCGGCGCACTCGGCGCACATGCACCTTTCGGCGCCAAGCTCATCTCTGTCTTCCGCGGCAACGCCGCGCAGGGCAAGCAGTCGCATCAGGGCCTCGTGCTGCTCTTCGATCCTGAGTCGGGCGCCCCGGTCTGCGTCGTCCATGGAGGTGAGGTCACTGCCATCCGCACCGCTGCCGCCAGCGCCGTTGCGACCGACGCCCTCGCGCTGCCCAACGCTCACCGTCTCGCCATCCTCGGCACGGGAGAGCAGGCCCTCACGCACCTCCGCGCCATCGCCAAGGTGCGCCACCTCTCGAGTGCAGTCATCTGGGGACGTTCGCTCGAACACGCACAGACCTTTGCCGCAAAGCATCAAGGCGAGTTCGGCTTCCCCTTCTCTGCCGTCGCAACTGCCGAAGACGCCGCTGCGAACGCCGACATCATCTGCACTGTCACGGGAGCAAGCGAGCCCATCCTGAAAGGTGCGTGGGTTCGACCCGGCACTCACGTGAACATCGTTGGATCGAGCTATGCCGGCCCAGCAGAAGTCGACAACGATCTCGTCGTGCGCTCGCGCTTTATCGCCGACAGCCGCGAAGGTATTCTCCGCCAAGGCGCAGAGTTCCTCCGCGCGAAGGAAGCCGGCCTCATCGGCGACGACCACATCGTCGCCGAGATTGGCGAGGTGCTGGCAGGCAAGATCAAAGGCCGCCGCTCTCCCGAAGAGATTACCGTTTACAAGTCCATCGGCCACATCGTTCAGGATCTCGCGAGCGCCTGGAATCTCTACTCGCATCCGTAGAAGAGCCAACGTCATCAAAGGAATGGGAGTCACCCATGTCCCTCATCCGAAGCTGCCCTGACTGCGGAACGAAAAACCGCATCCCCTCCGCGCACCTCGCCGACACCGGCCGCTGCGGCAACTGCAAGCAACCGCTTCCCCCCATCACGGAGACCATCGCCGCCGACACCGCGCTCTTCGACGACATCATCAACAACGCACGCGTTCCGGTACTCGTCGACTTCTGGGCCTCGTGGTGTGGCCCGTGCCGCATGGCCGCCCCGCACGTCGAGCGCACGGCACGCGAGATTGCTGGCAAAGGCATCGTGCTCAAGGTAGACACCGAAGCCAATCCACAGCTTGCCGCACGTTACAACGTGCGCGGCATCCCCAACTTCGCCGTCTTCTCCGGCGGACGGCTCGTCCAGCAGCAGGCCGGCCTCGTCGACGCGCAACAGATGCTCAACTGGCTCCAGACCGCAGCCACCCGATAAACGTCACGAATTCTTTCAACCGGAGGCAGCTTCGGCGCTTTATTATGGGTCCGCAACAAATTAGAGTCCCCATCCGTTACTCTGCCACCCGGAGTCCTGCGTGCCCTTCTCGAAGCCTTTGCTCTTCGCCCTCTCGCTGAGTCTGTCTGCGACCGTCGCCACCACCAGGGTCGCGGCTCAACAGCCAGCGCCCGTCACCTTCACCGATCAGCAGGACCACCAGAACATGATGGACCAGCTCGGCATCAAGGCCATGCGGCCCGGCCCCAGCGGCAATGAGAACGCGCCCAACCACGCGAACTACGACGAGTCCAAGGCGAACCCCTACCCCAACCTGCCTGACCCGCTCGTGATGAACGACGGCACCAAGGTCACGACCGCCGCGATGTGGAATGAGCAGCGCCGTCCGCAACTTGTCGAGATGCTCTCGAAGTACGTCTACGGATTCGTTCCGCCGAACGTCCCCAAAGTCACGTGGACCGTCAACGCCGTCGACCACGAGATGATCGGCTTCACGCCCGTGCTCGCCACCGACCTCATCGGTACCGTCGACAACTCCGCATATCCCGCGATCAGCGTGCGCATTCACATGACGCTGGTCACGCCGGAGAACGTCCATCATCCCGTGCCCGTGCTCATCATGTTCGGGCGAGCCGGCTTCCCCAGCCCGCACGAGCCCTCGCAAGCCGAGTTCGACCGCATCAACGCCGCGTACAAGGCGACGCTCATCCAGCAGGATCCCTCGCTCAAAGACATCTTCACGAGTCACCCCGCATGGGAGCCCTTCAAGCCCACACCGTTTCAATTCCCGCAGATGAACGCTGACGGTGACCCGCCCAACACGTGGCAGCTCGTCTCCGCCGGTTGGGGCTTCGCGATGCTCGACCCCACCAGCATTCAGGCCGACAACGGCGCAGGCATCACACGCGGCATCATCGGCCTCGTCAACAAAGGCCAGCCGCGCAAACCCGACGACTGGGGAGCTCTGCGTGCCTGGGCCTGGGGCGCCGGCCGCGCACTCGACTATCTCGAAACCAACCCCGCCGTCGACGCGAAGCACGTCGGTATCGAAGGCGTCTCGCGTTACGGCAAGGCCACGCTCGTCACCATGGCGTTTGATCAGCGTTTCGCCATGGCGCTCGTCGGCTCCTCCGGCAAAGGCGGTGCAACGTTGCTCCGCCGCAACTTCGGCGAAGCAGTCGAAAGCCTCACCACCGGCGAGTACTACTGGATGGCCGGATACTTCATGAAGTATGGCGCCTCCGATCCCAACGGCAACCCCGGCCAGATTCCCGTCGATTCCAACGAGCTCATCGCTCTCTGCGCGCCGCGCCTCACTTTTATCAGCTACGGAGTGCCTGCCAAGGGCGACGCGAAGTGGCTCGACCATCAGGGCAGTTGGATGGCTACGGTCGATGCCAACCGCGTCTTCCGGCTGCTCGGCGCGCATGGCCTTGATGTCCCCGGCGACTATCGCACCGCTGTCATGCCGCCCGTCAATCAGGGATTGCTCGACGGCGAACTCGCCTGGCGCCAGCACGACGGCGGACACACCGACGCGCCCAACATGAAGTACTTCATCCAGTGGGCCGACAAGTTCATCGACTACCATCCGGCGCAGTGACTGAATCCGGATGGGGGTCCTTCGGACGTCGGAAGATTTCCGGTATAGAAGGGGGATCGTAAGGCAGAAGGGGTATGGGATCCTGCTCGAGCATGGGCAGGCGCAGATTCACAACAGTGTCCAAACCGCTCGTTACCTCAAACGGCATCGCCCTCGATTGGTGCGGTTCGTTTCCAGTCCAGATGAAAGAGGAGAAACAGTTCACAATCGGAGGGCCGGGAACGGAATTGGGACGCTCGTAAGGTAGAAATCGCGGCACTCGTGCACAGAGGATATAGAAGCCTTCGTGAACGTCCGCCAACAGGAACTTTCCATTGTCGTCCGTCAGATAGAAATCGTGTTCCCTGCGCAACCTGAGACCCTCGGCGGTCCTTGCGGTGTATGCACGATGCGAACCAACCTCGTCCAGACGCCATAACCCAATCTCATTGCGTTTCGCCGGGCTACCGTCGGACCAGCAAATGGCGCCCGAAATCGACCCACCCGGTTGGAGCGAGAGTTCGACGTATGATTCTTGGCCTTCTGCTACCGTCACTCGGCCAAGGTATGAATCGAGGTCGAGCATCGCCCGGGCAACACAAAGGTAATCCAGTGGCCCATAGAGGTCATGCCGTCTAGGGATCAGCGATGCACGGGAGACATAGCCCGGCCGCTCTGCGAACACGTAATAACTGCCAACCGGGACCGTGGAAGATTCGAAATATCCCTCAGAATCAGTTCTGGCGGCCTCAAACAAAATCGGATAATCCACGTCGACTTTCCAATACGTGGCCTTCAGCTTGACCACCGCTCCGTCAAGAAGCTCTCCCGTGGAAGCGCAGCGAACACGCCCACTAAGCCGTCCTCTTTTGAACTCCATGTGCTCCCAATAGGGATACATCATCAGCTGACTCCCTCTGATAGAGACGCCCTGCAAGTTCTCGTCTCGTTGCTGAAACAAGATACTCCAGGTCACTAAGTCTTCTACGTACGCACTCCCGAGCACTGCTATCCTAGGGCCGCCACTCACAGCCCATCTCCGGAGGTCTCATCTTGAGACTCGCCCGCTTTTCTTTGCTGCTCGGCCCTGCGCTTCTCGCGACCGTCATGCGCGCGCAATCGCCATCGCTCGCCCCTGACCTTCTCGACTTCTACAAAAACCTCCACGCACACCCCGAGCTGTCGCACTTCGAAGAGCACACCTCCGCCCTCCTCGCCGCCGAGCTTCGCAAGGCCGGGTACACCGTCACAGAGCACGTCGGCAAATATCCTGACGGCTCGCAGGCCTACGGTGTCGTCGCCATCCTCAAGAACGGCCCCGGCCCCACGCTCCTCGTCCGCGCCGACATGGACGCGCTCCCCATCGTCGAGGAGACCGGCGTCCCCTACGCCTCGCACGTGCTCGTGCACAACAAGTCCGGCCAGGAGGTCGGCGTCATGCACGCCTGCGGTCATGACGTCCACACCACCGTGCTCATCGGCACTGCGCGCGCCATGGCCGCGTCGAAGGACAAGTGGCACGGCACACTCATGCTCGTCGGCCAGCCTTCTGAGGAGACCATCGACGGCGCCAAGGCCATGCTCGCCGACAACCTCTATCGAGCGCTTCGGCAAGCCCGATCTCGTCATCGGCCTGCACGACACCAACGAGCTGCCCGCAGGCCAGGTCGGCCTCATCTCCGGGCAACGCCATGGCCGGCTCCACTTCTATCGATGTCGTCATCCACGGCATCGGCGGCCACGGCTCCGCTCCGCAGGTCGGCCGCGATCCCGTCACTCTCGCTGCTCTCTACATCACGCAGATCCAGACCATCGTCAGCCGCGAAGAGGACCCTCAGGACCCGACCGTCATCACTGTCGGCGACATCCACGGCGGCACCAAGCGCAACATCATCCCCGACGAGGTGAAGCTCGAGCTGACAACTCGCTCTTTCACCGCCACCAGTCGTCAACGCGTCATCGACGGCCTCAAGCAAATGGCCGCCGGCATCACCACTTCCGCCGGTCTTCCTCCCGAGAAGGCGGCGACCGTCACCGTGCTGGACAAC
The DNA here is from genome assembly GCA_963713395.1 of uncultured Acidobacteriaceae bacterium. Lineage (GTDB taxonomy): Bacteria > Acidobacteriota > Terriglobia > Terriglobales > Acidobacteriaceae > Granulicella. Next base: position 185,356 of record CAVQLS010000007.1, read on the forward strand.
GAGTCCACCCCGGTCCAGTACAACGATCCCGCGCTCACCGCACGCGAACGCGCAGCCCTCGAGAAGGCTCTCGGCCCTGAAAACGTCGTCGCGTTACATCCAGTCATGGGTAGCGAAGACGTCGGCATCTTCGGTCTCGACGGCAAGATCCCCGTCGGCTACTTTCGCCTTGGCGCTATGTACCCTGACCGCTTCGCTGCCGCCAAAGCCGCCGGCAAACTGCTTCCCGGAGTGCATACCAGCAAGTTCGAGCCCGACCCGGAACCCACACTCCGTACCGGCGTCGCTGCCATGACCGCCGTTGCTACCGCGCTGCTCCAATAACTCGGTGAACTCGATGCGAATTCTTCTCCCGGGCGGCTCCGGACAAGTCGGCACCATTCTCGCGTGGCACCTGCACGGCGTCGGCCACGAGGTCACCGTGCTCTCGCGCACACCGCAAGCGCATGCCTCACATCCGTGGCGCACACTTCCATGGGACGGCCTCACCCCGGCCCCTGGACCGCCGAGATCGACCGCAGCGACGCAGTCATCCATCTCTCCGGCCGCTCCGTCAACTGCCGCTACAACGAAACAAATCGTCAGGCCATCTTCGACTCACGCATCAAGCCGACGCTGCTTGCTCGGCAAACTCATCGCCGCCTCACCCACACCGCCGCGCCTCTGGATGAACGCCAGCACCAGCACCTTCTATCGCCACGCACTCGACCGCCCGCAGGACGAGTTCACCGGCGAGCTCGGCGATCTTCCTTCCGAGCGCGGCACGCGCGAACCCGCCAATCTCCCCGAGACGTGGTCCTTCTCCATCGACGTCGCCTCAAGCTGGGAGCGCGCCTTTCTCTCCATCCCCACACCGCGCACGCGCAAGATTCGCTCTGCGCTCTTCGATGGTGATGAGCCCCGACCCGGGCGGCGTCTTCTCCGTGCTCTCCAGCCTCGCTCGCAAAGGCCTCGGCGGCTCGATCGGCTCCGGGCGGCAGTTCGTCTCCTGGATGCACGACCTCGACTACTGCCGCGCTACCGACCTGCTTCTCACTCAACCTGAGATCACCGAAGAGACCGGCGGCATCGTCAACATGACCGCGCCCGAACCGCTTCCCAACCGCGACTTCATGCGCGCCCTACGCCAGGCATGGCATATGCCCATCGGCCTTCCCGCCGCTGAGTGGATGATCGAAATCGGTACCTTCCTCATGCGCTCCGAGAGCGAACTCGTCCTCAAGAGCCGCCGCGTCGTCCCCACACTTCTCCTCAAGCACGGCTTCGAGTTCTGCATTCCCCACCTGGTCCGCTGCCGCCCGCGACCTCGTCGCACGCACGCGCTCGATCAGCTGATTCTTCCAAGAGCGTCTACGCGCTCACCGAATCCCAATCATCTTGTGTGTCTGCAGACTCAACCGCCATACAGGATTGTCCTGGCAGAACTGAATCGCCGCTGCCAGCGAAGCCTTGCTGTCCGGGCCATCCATCGGCTGAATGAAGAAATGCTTGAAATCGAGCTTCAGATACTCGTTCGGATCAGTGACCCTGCGGATAGACCACCTTCAGCTCGTCTCCACCCGTCACCGCAAGCTGCGCTCCAACCTTCGGGCTCACGCAAACCCAATCGACACCTTCCGGAACCGCGATCGTTCCGTTGGTCTCCACCGCAATCCAGAAGTTTCGTTGATGCAGCGCCTCAATCAACGCCGCATCCAGCTGCAGCAGAGGCTCTCCTCCGGTGCAGACGACGAACCGCTGTCCGCTGTCGTTCTTCGGCCACTGCTGCGCAATCGCCTCTGCAAGCTCCTGCGCCGAGCTGAACTTGCCTCCACCGTCGCCATCTGTGCCGAAAAAATCTGTGTCGCAGAATTTGCAGACTGCCTGCGCGCGATCCGCCTCACGTCCGCTCCAAAGATTGCATCCGCTGAAGCGGCAGAAGACAGCGGCGCGTCCGGCGTTCATGCCCTCGCCCTGCAACGTGTAGAAGATCTCTTTGACTGCGTAGCTCATTAAGCGTTCCGATACTTCACCGGGTCTGTTGCCGAGTTCTCCGCAAAGCCCTTCAGCCGCAGCAGGCAGGCATCGCACGCGCCGCAGGCTTCTCCTTCGTTGGACACGTCGTAGCAGGTGACGGTCATCCCATAATCCACGCCGAGCTCCAACCCTGCGCGGATGATCTCGGCCTTCGTCATCGCAATCAGCGGCGTATGGATCTTGATCCGCCCGCCTTCGCTGCCCATCTTCGTTCCGAGATTCGCCATCGCCTCAAACGCATGGATGAACTCCGGACGGCAGTCGGGATATCCGCTGTAATCGAGTGCATTCACACCGATAAAGATGTCCGTCGCCTGCAGGCTCTCGGCCCAGGCGAGCGCCAGCGAAAGGAACACGATATTTCTCGCCGGCACATACGTAACCGGAATGCCCTCGCCGATCTCGGCCAGAGACCGATGCTTCGGAATCGCCGCATCTCCCGTCAGCGCGGAGCCGCCGAACGTGCTCAGGTCGATCTTGAGAACGATGTGCCGCGCAACCTCGAGCGTCGCCGCAACTCGAGCCGCTGCCTGCAGTTCCGCCTTATGCGTCTGCCCATAGTCGAAGCTGAGAGCGTAGACGGAAAATCCCTCGGACTTCGCAATCGCAACAACGGTGGAGGAATCCAGTCCCCCGCTCAATAAAACAACAGCTCTGCGTTCAGCCATATCTACAAGTTTACCGTGCCGTATCGACTTCGCTTAAACTTGGAAGAGATGGAGATATAGAAACTGAATCACGATGGAAATATTTAAAGAGTTTCGCTTCGAGGCAGCGCACCGCCTGCCAAACGTTCCCGCCGGGCACAGATGCGCCCGCCTGCACGGTCATTCCTTTCGTGTCGAAGTTCATGTGCGCGGAGAGGTTGACGAAACCATCGGCTGGGTTCGCGACTTCGCCGACCTCAAGACAGCATTTGAGCCGTTGTACCTGCAGCTCGATCACTACTACCTCAACGACATCCCCGGCCTCGAGAATCCGACGAGCGAGGTCCTCGCGCGCTGGATCTGGGAGAGACTCGAGCCTGCTCTGCCGGGACTCAGTTCTGTCGTCGTGAAGGAGACCTGCACCAGCGGAGCCATCTACAAAGGTCCACACACCTGATTAGCGCCTCCGCTGATACCTTACCGTGCCTTCATCCTCGCCCGGCCCCACATACGTCATCCCACAGCGCTCCATCACCTTGATCGACTCCGGCAGTCTCGGATACGTCTGCGCGCTCACGGTTCGCACATCCTTCTGCTTCAGCAGCCACTCCACCAGTGCGCGCGCCGCTTCCGTCCCATACCCATTGCGTTGATAACTCGGCAGCGTCGAGTACCCGATCTCCGCATCGCCTTCGAGCTTCGGAAACGCGCCCACCGCCCCGATGAGCGTGTAGCCCAGCACCGAGCCGCGCTCTCTCGGCAGCAGCACATATCTGTGCCATCCGCGCGTCCGTGGCTCATCCTCATACTGCTTCTCGATGAAGTGATACACATGTGGCTCCCAGTGCTCCGGCGGCCATTCCGCCGTCACCTCTGCGCCAAGAATCTTCGCCAGCGATCCATCCGCCGCCTCATCTGCCTTCAACATCGCAGGCGTAATCGCCACCAGCCGCAGCCGCGTGGTCTTCAGATCAGCAATACCGCGGCGCAGCAGCCGAATCATTCAGCCTGCCCATCCTCTTGCTGTTCCTGATCGCCGTTCTCTGATCTCTGTTCTCTTCCCTGCTTCTCTGCAATGTGCTCCAACTGCCGCCGCCAATCCAACTCCTCAACAAATCCGCGCGACGCTCTCCACTCGCTCTCTACCTTCACAAACAGCTCGAGGAAGACTCTCGTCCCCAACAGCGCTTCGATCTCCTTGCGCGCCGCCGTGCCAATCCGTTTCAACATCTCGCCGCCGCGTCCAATCAGGATCGCCTTCTGCCCTGTGCGTTCGCAGAAGATCGCCGCCGCAATCTTCGTCACGGGAAGCTTGCCATCCTTCGTCTTCTTCAGCGACTTCGGTTCCTCATACCGCTCAATCACCACCGCTGCCGCATACGGAACCTCTTCGCCCGTCAGCATCAGCACCTTCTCGCGAATCAGCTCTGCCGCAAGAAACCGCTCCGGTTGGTCCGTCACCTGATCCTTCGGGAAATACCTCTGCCCCTCCGGCAACAGCCGCACAACTTTATCCAGCAGCAGTTCCAATCCCTGCTTCTTCTTCGCCGAAATCGGAATCACATCCGCAAACTCATGCTGTTTGCTCCAGTGCGCGATCAGCGGCAGCAGCGCAGGCTTCGGCACATCGTCAATCTTGTTCAGCACCAGCACGACCGGGCAGTCCAGCCGCTTCACCAGTTGCAGCGCAAACTCATCCTCCGCCCGCGACATCGCCCTGCGCTGCTGCCCCGGCGTCTTCGCTCCGCCCTCCGGCTGCACGTCGTGCAATCTGTGCGTCGCGTCCACGATGAACAGCACCACGTCGCGCGACTCCAGCGCATCCTGCACCTCCTGCATCATGCGCCGGTCGAGTTGCGTCGTCGGCTTATGCACGCCCGGCGTATCCACCAGCACCACCTGCGCCGCCGGCCTGCCCGCATCCGTCTTCGTCTTCTTGCGCAGCGGAAGCTCCAGCACACCAAGGATGCGCGTCCTTGTCGTCTGCGGCTTGTGCGTCACAATCGCGAGCTTCTGCCCCAGGAGCGCATTCAGCAGCGTACTCTTGCCGGCATTCGGCCTTCCCACAATCGACACAAATCCCGTACGCAGCGCCATCCCGCTATTCTCCCACCTTCAGCGCTCGCCAGCTTCCTACGCCTCGCCCGCTCCCACGGCTACGCGCACCCGCTCCACCTTCCTGTCGGTCGACTGCAACACCTCCATCCGCAGTGGCCCATCCTCAACGACCTCGCCAGGCAAGGGAATATGCCCCGCGATCTCGCTGACCAAGCCGCCCACAGTAGCTGCATCGTATCCCGTCAACAACTGCGGCAACCCCTGCTCCGGCGTCTCAGTCTCTTCGCCAAACTCCGCGCCATCCTCCGCCTCGGCCGCCTCACTCGGTGTTAGTCGCCGCGCAGGTGGCCGTTGCTCCTCAAACAATCCCCGCAGCCGGCTCACCTCAAAGCTCCCCGGCACGACATACGACCCATCCAACTCCTTCACCGGCTCTTCTTCCGGCGCCGTATCGTGCTCATCCTCAATATTCCCCACGATCGCTTCAAGCAAATCCTCAATCGTCACCAGCCCGGCTACATTTCCATACTCATCAATCACCATGCTCATGTGCTGCTTCTGTCTCTGCATCTCGCGCAGCAGCTCATTCACCTTCTGCGTCTCTGGGACAAACATCGCAGGCCGCGCCAGTTGCTTCACCGTCCTGCGCTCGGCGTCGACATCCTCCACACCCAGCAGGTCGCGCGCAAACGCCACTCCCACAATCTCGTCCAGCGACGCGCGATACACCGGCACGCGCGAGAACCCGCGCTCATTGACCGTCCGCGTGAACTCCGCCAGCGTCATCGTCTCCGGCACCGCCAACATCGCGGGCCGCGGGGTCATCACCTCGCGCACCACCTTGTCGCCGAACTCCACCACACTCCGCACCAGCTCGCGGTCGCTCTCCTCCAGGATCCCCTCTTCCTCACCCGCCTCCAGCAGCGCATCCACCGCCTCGCTCGGGTGCTCCGGTTCCGCCTCCTCTTTCTCCGCCAGCCCCACAATCGAAAGCAGCAACCCAATCGTCAGCGTCACCGGCAGCACCACATAGAACAGGGCCTGCAGCAGAATCACAATCCGCCTCACCCACCATCCGCGCGTGCGCGTAAACAGCACCTGCGGAATCAGCCGGTCAAAAAACACCAGCACCAGCAGCAGCTCGAACACCGTCCGCGCAATCTCCTCCGGACTATGCAGCAGATGTCCATGCAGCCGCACCACCAGCAGAAACGCCAGCGCCACCAGCGAAATCTGTCGCAGCACCGACGCGGACACCGCCGCCGACTCTCTGCTCAGCCGCAGCCGCGGCTCCACCGTCCGCTCCCACGCCTCCACATTGTCCGCATACTCGCGCGAAAGAAACTTCCCCATCGCCGTATAGATCTCGTCCGCATACGAGGCGATCGGCAGCAGGCACAGCAACCCGACGATCGTCAGCCCCCAACTCATGCCTTCACCCTCTTCTTCGCCGCCGTCCTTGTCGTCCCGCCTCTCATTCGCGATTCAACTCTGCCTTTACTCGCATCTCGCAACTCGAATCTCGAAACTGATTGCGCACCCGTCTTTGCCTTTACTTTTCTGCGAACCGACGCCGCTCCCTCCACCCGCGCAATCAACCCACTCTTCAACCGCAGCTTCTCGCGCAGCTCCGCCTCTTTCGCCGCCATCTCCCCACGATCCGTCTCATGATCCATGCCACTCAGATGCAGCAGCCCATGCAGCAGCAGCACGCGGACCTCATCGCGCAGCGAATGCCCCTGCTCCCGTGCCTGCCGCGCTGCCATATCCAGCGAGATGGCCAGATCCCCCACATAGTCTCCCGCAAACTCCGCTGCCGGAAAGCTCAGCACATCCGTCGCTTTATCCTTGCCTCTGAAATCCCGATTCAACCGCCGGAGCGTCCTGTCATCCGCCAAAAGCACGTCCACCGCGCCTGCCAGCCCCACTGCTCGCTGCGCCTCGTTCAAAAACCGCACGAGCCCACTCCTTGACAAGCCCACCGCGGCCCACGCGTCCACCTCCGCAGCCTGACCTCGTCGAGCCTCAAGCGTGATCATGTCCTTCCATGTTAACGCCAGCTGACGGAGGACCGGGTTTTCTCTTATCCGTCTACCTGTCCAGGTCGTATAGTGCTCTGCAGCCGAACTTCAAGCCTGCACAACCCACAGGAAAATCAATGATCCAGCAAGCCCCTCCAACTCCTCCCCCAGCAGCCCTCCTCAACGCCCGCAACGGACTCATCCTTCATCAGACGCTGTACGCCGTAGCTCGTCTCGGTGTGGCTGACCATCTACAGAGCGGCTGGCGCTCCGCTGCAGATCTGGCACGCGAGCTGAAGGTCAACGAGGACGCGCTCTACCGCATCCTGCGGCTCCTCGCCAGCCAGGGCATCTTTGAAGAAAACGCCGACCGCAGCTTCCGCAACACGGACATCTCGCAGTACCTGCGATCCGACGTCCCGGGCTCTCTTCGCGCTCTCTTCATCTTCTGGGGCAGTGACTTCAGCTACGCTAGCCTCGGCCAGATGGCGCGCACGCTCGAAACCGGAAAGTCCGGGCCTGCCCTTCTATCCGGCAATGACAGCTTCGAGCAGCTTCGCCGCGACCCGGAACTGGCACGCGTCTTCGATGACGCCATGACGACCATGTCCAAGCTCATCGGCCCCGCCGTCGCCGCAGCTTACGACTTCGGCGCATGGGAGAGCCTGATGGACGTCGGCGGTGGCAATGGCTTCCTGCTCTCCCAGATCCTCCGCGCTCATCCTCGTTTGCGGGGCGTCCTCGCCGATCAGCAGCACGTCCTCGATCGCGCACGCGAGCACCAGTTCCTCGCGGGCGATCTTGAAGCCCGCACCTCCATGCAGCCCTGCAACTTCTTCGAGCACGTTCCTTCCGGCTGCAGAGCCTACCTGATGAAGAGCATCATTCATGACTGGGACGACGAACAGTCCCGCGCCATCCTCATCAACTGCCGCAAGGCGGTGCCTTCTGACGGCGTGCTGCTTCTCGTCGAGCTCTCGCTCGGCGGCGAGAATATTCCCTCCTCCGGAAAGTTTCTCGACATCGCCATGCTCTCCCTGACAGGAGGCCGCGAGCGCACGGAAACCGAATACGCGACCCTGCTCGGCAGCGGAGGCTTCCGGCTCAATCGCGTCATCCCCGCTGGTACTCAGTTCTGCATCGTCGAGGCGTTTCCCGTCTAACCCGCGCAAGCGCCCCAGCTACACCTCCACCACCGGATACGCCTCCAGATACTCCTCGCCCTCACACCCGAAGTACCTCACCGTCCGCGCCGCGAAGTCCACGTCGTAGCCCACCACACCGGCCTTCCATGTGGCCACCAGAAACTCCGGAAAACTGCTCTCGCCTGCCTGGTCCGTGCGTAGCGCCTTGATCAGCGCTTCACGATCAAACATCGGCACATCCACTGCGCCCGTCACCAGCGGGGTTCCCTGCATCACCACCGGGCCGCTGCCCGTAAGGAAGAGACTCTGACACGCGGGCAGCGTCCACACATTGCGCGTCACGCCTGCCTGCCGCAGCGTCTCCGCCAGGTACGGAAACCCTCCCACCTTCGGCCGAATCGCCGACGCCCGCTCCATTGCCTGCTGCAGATTCTCGATCGCCTTGCTCATGCCAACTCCTTCCTTAGCTGTTGTCGCCGTAACGCCTCACTCCACCGGAACGCCGTGAATCTCATTGCACTCCGTCAGCTTCAGCAGCAAACGTCGCAACTCGGCCCTCTCCTTCGCATTCAGACATCGAAAGAACGCCTCATCGTTTTTGTCCGCAATCTCCGCCAACTCCGGCACGACCTTCCGCCCTTGTCGCGTCAACGCCAGCGACTGAGCTCGACCATCGTCCGGATTCCCCTTGCTCGCAACCCATTCCTTCGCCCGCGCCTTTGCGACGATCTTCGAAATCGAGCCTCGCGTCATCCCAAGCGCATCCGCCATCCCGGCTGGAGAAGCCTGCTCGCGGTCATAGAGGACCCGCAACAGCGCCCACTCCGCCACCGATATGTCCCGCTCCTCGAGCGCCCGCGAAAAGCTTCCCGAAACCTGGTTCGAAACCCTGCGCATCCAGTACCCCAAATGATCCTCGAGTCCTGCAACGCCGGCATGTTTCTGTTTAGTTTCCATGGATACTAATTTAGTTTCTATGGAAACTAGTGTCAAGGCGAAATCCTACAACTGGCCAGGCTCCAAAACGAAACCGCCGCCCCAGTCGGGCGGCGATCTCTGATTTCTGTTCTCTGATCTCTTCCTTACTGCTTCAGCACCGGCTTTCTCTGCGGTTCTGCCATCGGAAGAGGCTCCCCTTCCATCGACAGCGGAAGCTGCTCGGCCTGCTTGTTGCTTTCGTACGCCCGCACAATCCGCTGCACCAGCGCATGCCGCACCACATCCACGTCCTCGAAGTGGCAGAAGCGAATCCCCTCCACTCCATCCAGTACGTGCAGCGCGTCAAACAATCCGCTCTTCTTCGGATTCGGCAGATCGATCTGCGTCAGGTCGCCCGTAATCACAGCCTTCGACGAGTTCCCCAACCGCGTCAGGAACATCTTCATCTGCTCGGTCGTCGTATTCTGCGCCTCGTCCATGATGATGAACGCATCGTTCAGCGTCCGCCCGCGCATAAACGCCAGCGGAGCCACTTCGATCACGTTCGTCTCCAGCATCTTGTCCACCTTCGCCGGATCCAGCAGATCGTACAGAGCGTCATACAGGGGCCGCAGATACGGATCGACCTTCTCCTGCAAACTTCCGGGCAGGAACCCCAGCCGCTCGCCCGCCTCAACCGCCGGCCGCACCAGCACAATGCGCGAAACCTTCTTCGCCATCAGCGCGCTCACGGCCATCGCCACCGCCAGGTACGTCTTACCCGTACCCGCCGGCCCCAGGCCAAACACCATGTCATGCGTCTCAATCGCCTCAACGTACTTCCGCTGGTTTGGCGACCTCGGCTGAACAACCCTCTTCGCTCCCACAGCCCGTTGCTTCCCGCTCTCCACCAGCGAACGCAGCGTCACCGTCGGGTCCGACACCACCATCTTCAGCAGACCATGCAGTTCGCCATTGTGCGGGTTTACGCCATTCCGCCGCAGATGCTCGAAGTCCGCAAAGATCCCCTCCACCCGGGCCACCTCTGCCGCCTCACCTAACACCTGGATCGAATCAGAGCGCAGGTCGATCTGCACCCCAAGTCCGTCTTCCATCAATCGAAGGTTTTCGTCGCGAGTACCGTACAACGGTTCAATTCCGGGCGTAAGTTGAAGCGCTTTTTTTACCAATTAAGGAGCTGACCTCCAGCAGAAAACTGCTGTTGTTTTGTCTGAGGATTAGATGTTGAAAACGGGGAGGAGATACGTTGCGCGGAAAAACCATCGGCACGTTCATCAAGGGTCTGGACCCAGCCGCCGCGCCTGCCCCCCGCCGCAGCCCCTGGGCCTCCGGGGTCCCCGAGCCGCTTGCGGCTTGGGGTGGAGCCCCCTGTCCCACCCGTAATGGTCCAATTTCCCAAAAGTGTGCCGATGTTGGCTGTAAAGTAACGCCGCCCACCCCCGCCGTCAAGCACCCTTGTGACAAAAGGTATTCAAATTCGCTCCCATGAGTCGCGTCGGGACCCTCTTGAACCCCTTTCGATCGAAGCCCACTCCTAAAACGCGAACGGCGCCGTGTAGAGCCCCCGAAACAGCTCCATCATCAGTAGAAGCGGTAGAATCAGCCACCACTTGTTGCCCTTCATGGCCGCTAAGCACCCGAGAACAAAGGAGATAAGCAGCAGCAAAAATCCCTGGAACGTCAGCCCGCGGAACGCCAGACCCGTCCCGATCACCCAGAGGATCATTGCCCCCACCCCGATCTTTCCCGAGTCGGTCACTGCACTCTCTCCGGACATCAGTTAGATTCACTCCACCCGTCCATCGACCGCTTGCACGCTACGCATCTCTCGTCTCAGGCGGCCAACCCCAACCCTAGCGCCCCTCCATTGACCCACCCTTCCCTTCCACGCTAAACTTAGTTGTTGCAGAGGATGTGGCCGGGTTGTGTCCGCTCCAGCCTTCTGGTCTGCATCCACTTCCCGCTAGTCCGGGTTACAAGAGAGTTTCTGATGGCAAATCACGTTTCATCCCTCAAGCGCGCCCGCCAGACCGTCACCCGCACGGCCGTCAATCGCGCCAACAAGTCCAAGCTCCGCAGCGCCCTCCGCTCCATGCGTGAGTCCATCACCGCTGGCGACCACAAGTCCGCCACTGAGGCCTATCGCTCCACCGTCTCTGTCCTCGACAAGAGCGTGCAGAAGGGTGTGCTCCACAAGAACACAGCCAGCCGTTACAAGGGCCGCCTCAACGCGCGCATCAAGGCGCTCGCCACCAAGGCCGCTTAACCTCACTGGCTGCTCGAAACACCAGGCCGGCACCTGCCGGCCTTTTTCCTTTTGTACTTCGAATCCCGCTATCTCGACTGCTGCTGCGCCGGTTGCTGCGGCGACTTCACTTTCTCGACATTCTCTCCCGGCCCCAGCAGCGTCGGCGGCTTCCTCGGGCCCGTCTCCTGTTCCCCTGAACCATCCGTCTTCGCTGTAGGCTCCGCTTTCGCCGCGGGTGCTGTCCTTGCCATTACGGCCCTCGCCTCCGCGTCGGTGATCGCGTCGCTTGAAGACGCCGCATCGCCTCCGGAACTGGCCTTCGTCACATCCGCTCCCGGCGGCGCCACCGGCACGTCGCCTTGCGTTGGGTCGACAGCGCCAACATGCGCCGGAGCACCCGGTCCAGTCACAGGCGGCGCCGTTACAGGGCCGCCACCGCCGCTCCCCAGAGTCCCCATATCCGGCGTCATCCCCCCTGCCACATCCGGCGCTGCAGACGAGCTCTCCGACTCACCCTGGCCACTTTCCTGCGTCGTCAGCCGGGCAAAGTTCACCGGCGCCTTCGACACCGGCGGCGAGAAGCTCTTCGCCTCCGCCAGGTCCTTCTGGTCCTGCGCTGTTGGCGGCCGCAGCTTGTACACCTGGATCACGCCCGCGTTCACCACCGCGGCCACCAGCCCGTCCTCTGTCAGGTCGAAGTTCTCCGCATACCGCGTCACCGGGGCCGTCGGCACCTTCAGCAGCAGGTCGCCGCTCTCCGTCTGGTACACCCGAACCTCCTGCGTGGCTCCGTCCGGAATCACCTGCCCGAGGTTCAAATCTCCTGCTGCCGACACAATCCTGCTCAGCGCGAACCGTCCTGCCTCTGGCGCAAACGCCAGCTCCGGCACGCCGTACGTTCCGTTCAGCGTCTCCTCCCACGTCTCGTGCCCGTCCATGCCGTACGACCTCATCCGAACCCGTGCATCCGACCCTCTGCACGTGAACGCCAGAAACTCAAAACGGCTCACCATCTGCAACCGTGGCACGCAGCTCGAGTCCACGTTCACGATCTTCACCTCGTTCCCGCCAAATTCGTTGAAGCTCACCGGCCACTGCCCATGCTTCGCGTCGCTCGGCCACAGGTAGCCATCCGAGTCCATCGGCAGCAACAACGGCGCCGGCGCCCTCACCACACCCGCGCCACTCAGCGTCATCGAAGCACCCGGCACATCGCCTCCGCTCAGCCGGTAAAAGTCGATCATCACCACCGGCCGCGAGTCCGTCACAATCATCCCGCTGCCCACCGCGTCGATCTTCCCCTTCTTCTGCGGCGCCATTGTCTCCACCATCACCATCCCCTTGTCCGCGGAGACCATCGCGACCACCGGCACGCCTTCGCGCGTCGGGAAGCGCATCGGACGCAGCGGGTCCGCCGTGTTGAGCCTCGCCTCCGGGGTGATCACGAACAGATCATGCCGCGTCCGCACCAGGAACCGGCCCTTGCCCAGCCGCCAAAGGTAGCGCGCATGGTCGTGCATGTGCCAGTCGGCGCGCGCCACGATATTGCCCGTTGGCAGTTCCACCAGCTCCGCTGCCACCATCCTGTCTTCGTCGTCCGGAGGATCATTTGGCACGCGCGGCACCAGCCCACGCGAACTGAACGTCAGCAGCATGTGCGTGTCGTCCACCATGTCCAGCGTCAGCATCGAGCTGCCCACCTGCAGAAACGACTGCGGAATCGCAGGCACGCCCAGCGAAGCCAGCGACATCGTCACCCAGGGTAGTGGAGTTAAGTCTGGCTTATCCGCTGTTCGCTCCGTGCCCCATGCAGCCGCGCTCAACACCATCAGCGCCGCCGTACACGCAAGCGTCACCCTGCCGCCAACTCGGCAGGCTGCGCCTCCCGTTCGTTTGCTGGCCCGGATCATCTGAACCGCCTGAATTACTCTTGCACACAAGAGGGACCGTCGACTAGACCCTGCGGTCCACAGGCTCCCCGACAGGAATTTTACGCCAGCCACGGGAACCTCGTCGCCGCCCCGGCGGTATAAAACACTACGGTTCAACCTGTATAAGATTTTGAACACTACTCGCAACAGTTCGGAGATTGTCACCATGCCACAGCTCCGGTCGTTTTTCACGACCCCATCCCACGTCGTCCTATCGCTAGCGCTTGTCTGTTCCCCAGCGCTCCTCGCCCAAAATGCATCGACGCCCGGAGCCAGCCCGGCGGCTGTCGCAAATGCCGCGCCCGTCACGCATTACCTGCCTGCGCCCGCCTTTGACCTCTCCTCCATCGACAAGGCCGCGGATCCCTGCACTGACTTCTACAAGTTCGCCTGCGGCAACTTTGCCGCAAACCACCCGATCCCCGCCGACCAGCCGGACGTCGATCAGTTCTACCTGCTCTATAACGTCAACACACAGGACCTGAACGGCATACTGACAAAATTCTCAGACCCTGCCAACCAGAAGACCCCCAACCAGCAGAAGATCGGCGACTACTACGCCGCCTGCATGAACACCGACCTCATCAATCAAAAGGGCATGGCGCCCATCCAGCCGCTCTTTGACCAGATCGACAAGGCCTCCAAGCATGGCATCGCCTACCTCGCCGGAGAGCTCCAACGCGATGGCGTCGATGTCTTCTTCGGCTTCGGCGAGATGCAGGACTTCAAGGATTCGACCAAACAGATCGCCGCCGCCGACCAGGCCGGCCTGGGCCTCCCCGAGCGCGACTACTACACCCGCACCGGCGACAAGGACGTCAAGCTCCGCGAGCAGTATGTCGACCACGTCGCCAAGATGCTCACCTTGGCCGGCGAGACTCCCGAGCAGGCCGCCACCGATGCGAAGAACATCCTCGCCTTTGAGACCGAGCTCGCCAAGGCCTCGCTCACCGTCACCGACCAGCGCGACCCCCAGAAGATCTACCACCCCACCACACTCGTCGACTTCGAGAACGACAAACTGAACGGCGTTCCCTTTGCCAGCTTCCTCGAGGCCATGCACTCGCCCAAAATCGACTCGCTCAACGACGCCAGCCCCAACTTCTTCCCGGCCCTGGTCGATGCCGTTCGGGCCGCGGACATCCAGACCCTGCGCGCCTACATGAAGTACCACACCATGACCGCCTTCGCCTCCGACCTTCCGACGAAGTTCGATGACGAGAACTTTAACTTCTACAGCCACATCCTCAACGGTCAGCCGGAACAGCGTCCACGCTGGAAGCGCTGCTCCGCTGGCGTCGATCACGCCCTCGGTGAGGCCCTCGGTCAGGCCTACGTCGAGCAGTACTTCGCCGGAGACTCCAAGGCCAAGACCCTCCAGATGGTCCACGACATCGAGGCCGCGATGGACAAGGACCTCGACACGCTCGACTGGATGAGCCCCGCCACCCGCGAGAAGGCCAAGGCCAAGCTTCACGCCATCGCCGACAAGATTGGCTACCCCGAGCACTGGCGTGACTACTCCAAGCTCGAGGTCTCGCGCACCGATGCCCTCGGCAATCTCCGCCGCGCCAACGCCTTCGAGAACGACCGCGAGCTCAACAAGATCGGCACGCCCGTCGACAAGCTCGAGTGGGGCATGTCGCCGCCAACCGTCAACGCCTACTACAACGACAGCATGAACGACATCAACTTCCCCGCCGGCATTCTGCAGCCTGCCTTCTACGATCCCCACGCTGACCTCGCCACCAACTACGGCCACATGGGCGCCGTCATCGGTCACGAGCTCACCCATGGCTTCGACGATCAGGGCAGCCAGTTCGACGCCAACGGCAACCTCAGCGACTGGTGGACAGACACCGACAAGAAGAACTTCGAGGCCCGCACCGGGTGTCTCGTCAACGAGTACGGCAGCTTCGTCGCCGTCGATAACGTTCACGTCAACGGCAAGCTGACCCTCGGCGAAAACACCGCCGACAACGGCGGCCTCGTTCTCGCCTACATGGCCTACCTCGAGCGTGCGAAGAAGGACGGCCTCGACACCGCCAAGAAGATCAACGGCTTCACCGGCCCGCAGCGCTTCTACATCGCCTTCGCTCAGAACTGGTGCGAGAACTCACGCCCTGAGGTCGTCCGCACCCAGGTCCAGACCGACCCCCACTCCCCCGACCACTTCCGCGCCAACGGAGCCATCGTCAACCAACCCGGCTTCGGCCCCGCCTTCGGCTGCAAGGAAGGCCAACCCATGACCCCAGCCAAAAACTGCCGCGTCTGGTAGCGCAGTTGGAGGGGACGACACCTCTGTGCCGTCCCCTCTCAATTGCCGTCATCCTGAGCCGCAGGCGAAGGACCTCTGTATTTCGCGATTTCCGACCAGCCAACACACCTCCCCTGAGGAAATCCCCTTGACTCGCCCGATATACTGAACTTAAGGAACAATACTTGGCCCGGCCTCTGCCGGGCCTTCGTTTTGGGCCCTGCCGACACACTTAGGTCCACCCCTAAAGTCTCTGCCTGGAAGACTTTGTGCAAAAAGTGACGGGGGGAGGGGGTACCGCTGAACCAGCACGCTAAACGCGACCGCTCCCTCGGCTTCGCCGCCTGCTGCCTCGCCAGCATGTTCTGGGGTTGTGGATTTTTCTTCGGCAAAATCGCCCTCGCCGAGATGAACTCCGGAGCGATGGTCCTCTACCGGTTCCTCTTCGCCGCCCTGGGCCTTTTACCCTTCCTGCTCACGCATCGCCCCAACCTCAACCGCCGCGAGTGGCTCATCCTGCTGCTCGCGTCCGTCCTCGGAGTTCCGCTCCAGTTCCTCTTCCAGTTCCATGGTCTTGCGCTCACCACCGTCTCGCACGCCGCACTCATGGTCGGAACGATGCCCGTGATCCTCGCGGTCGGAGCCACACTCTTCGCCCACGAGCGCCTCCACACTCTCGGCTGGGTTGCCCTCGTCGTCTCCACCATCGGAGCCGCGCTCATCGCCCTCGGTGGAACGCATCACGCCTCGGCCAGCGGCCCCACCGTGCGCGGCGACCTCTACGTCGTCCTCTCCCTCTGCATCGCCCTATTCTGGGTGCTGCTCAACCAGCGCCTCGTCATGCGCCACAGCGCCGTCGTCATCACCGCCTACGGGCTCTGCTCGGGCACGGTGATGCTCCTCTTCGTCGTCCCTCCGCTCTACGGCCTTCCCCCGATCCACCACATCTCCCTCAAAGCCTGGCTCGCGCTGGCCGCCAGCGGCATCCTCTCCACCGCATCCTCCACGCTCCTCTGGAACTGGGGAATGACCAAGGTCCCCGCGTCGCAGGCCGCCGTCCTCCTCAACATGGAGCCCCTCATCGGCTCCCTGCTCGGCATCTTCCTCCTCCACGAGACTCTTGGCCCCGTGGCATGGCTCGGCGGCGCCATGATCCTCCTCGCCGCCATCGTCCTCACCACCCGCGGCCATCCGCCAGTGTCCACGGTCACCTGAAGCTGCTACGATTCAGGCCGTATTGGGCCACAGCCTTACGAGCACCCGATCCCGGAGGATCCCGATGAAGGTACGACTCTCAAGCATCGCCCTCGGCTGTACGCTCCTCGCCTCTCTCACCGCCATCGCCCAGAAACCGGCCAACGCCACCGGCCAGTGCAAGGACGGCACCTACTGGACCGGCACCACCAAGTCCGGAGCCTGCCGCGGCCACCAGGGCATCCAAACCTGGTACGCAGCCGCCGCCACACCCGCGGCAACACCAGCCCCCGCCGCAGCCCCCACCCCGGCAGCCAAGGCTGCTCCAGCAGCTGCACCAGCCCCTGCGGCGAAGCCCACCACACCCACGCCGCCGAAGCCTTCCCCCACCGCCACCCCCGGCGGCGGCCCCGGCCTCGTCTGGGTCAACACCTCGACCAAGGTCTACCACTGCTATGGCGACCGCTACTACGGCAAAACAAAAGAAGGAAAGTACATGAGCGAAGCCGACGCCAAGGCCATGGGCGCCAAGGGCGATCACGGCCAGAGCTGTTCGAAGTAACACATCACCGCAAGACGCGAGATGCGACTCCACCGTAATCGGCAGTGGTATCTCGCGTCGTCGTTTAAACAGGCGTGATAATCCCCCCGACCGGCAGTGACATCGGCAATGATTCCCGCCGACGCAAACGCAGCGCGTCGGATGTGGAAGTGTCGTCAGCATCCATTACGCGATCACCTGAAGAACGCGCGATCTCCGCGATTGCCTCGTCGCTCTCGGTGGATTCGACAAGATACATTTGCGGATTCCCGCAGCGGGCACACGCGAGATGAACAATTCGAGCCATCTTCTCGATCCTATCGAATAACGGCAACTATGCTTGAAGAGGAATGCCTGTAACTCGACTTATCGCGATAGACATGGATGGCACGCTGCTCCACTCTGACGGTCACGTCAGCGAGCGTAACCTTACCGCAATCCGTGAGGCTGAGGCCCAGGGAATCGAGGTCGTGATTGCCACCGGCCGGCGCCACTGCTACGCGATGCGTGTGCTGCGCGAGCTCGATCGGCCCGCGCACACCACACTCATCAGTTCAAACGGAACCGTCATCCGCACGCTCGGATCGGACCTGCTTGATTGCACGCACATGCCGCTGGAGACGGCGCGCTGGCTGTGCGAACACGTGAAGGATTTTCGCGGCACGCTGGTGCTGACCTTTGACAAGGTCAAAGCGGATGGCGAGGACGATCGCGGAGCTCTGGTCTGCGAAGGTGTTGAGCAACTGAACGAGAGCATCGGCCGATGGATGGAGGTCAACGAGCCGTACATCGAGCATGTCTCGCCCATCGAACATGCGCTCGATGATGCGGCGCCGATCCAGATGATGCTCTGCGGTCCGATCGAGCGCATGCGCGAAGCCGAGGCGCATCTGCTGACCGATCCGCGAATCACAAATGTGGACGGAGAGCGCGCGCCGGGCATTGAAGTGGCGCTGCACCGCACGGAGTATCCGCATCGCGATCTCTGCATCCTCGACATTTTGCCCGCGGGATGCTCGAAAGCGTCTGCGCTGCTGCACCTTGCAGAGCTGCGCGGCATCGACGCGAACGAGATCCTCGCCATTGGCGACAACTGGAACGATGTGCCGATGCTCCAAATCGCAGGCCGATCAGCCGTGATGGCGAATGCTCCGGCGGATCTGCGTGCGCTCGCGGCAGAGCGCGGGTGGCTCATCGCCCCTTCGAACGACGACGACGGAGTCGCCTCAGTGATTGAAAACGTGCTCGCGACGACTCGTGACCTAAGTACCGCACTTCTCTAAACCTTCGCCTGTCGCCCTGCAACCATCGGGGAGCGCTCACGGGGAGGCCCGAATGCTAGTCTCATAGGGAAGTGCTTCCCCACCGGCTCCATTGCTGCCTGATTCTCGCTGCCACGGCCTTCGCGCTTGCGTCGAGCGCAGCCGCGCACGCGTTCGATCGCGTGACGCTGCGCAACGGGTTCAGCTATGACTGCGCACATCGCGAACCGCTGGCCGATGGACGCGTTCGATTGTTCTTGAGCAGTGGAGATTCGAGCTATATCGATCTGCCGGCATCCGAAATCGAGTCGGTTGCGACGTTGCCCGACGCGCCTGCTCCCGTGAAGACGGCCAGCGCAGCGAACGCAGATGTTCGCAGCCTGTTGAGCAATGCGGGCGAGCAGCATGACATCGACGTGGAGTTGCTGGCGAGCATCGTGCACGCGGAAAGCAACGGACGTCCCCACGCAGTCTCGCGGACGGGAGCGCAGGGGCTGATGCAGCTCATGCCTGGAACCGCTCATAATCTTGGCGTAAAGGACAGCTTCCAACCGGATCAGAACATCAACGGCGGCACAGCGTATCTTGACTCGCTGCTGACGCGGTATCACGACAATCTTGCGCTGGCATTGGCCGCTTACAACGCCGGACCGGCGGCGGTCGACAAGTATCACGGAATTCCGCCGTATCGCGAGACCCGGGCGTACGTTGCTCGCGTGATGACCGAGTTCAAGCGCCGCAAGGAACAGATGGCGCATCAGCCATCCGTTCAAACCGCGAGCACAATCGCGCAGCGCTAAAGTACATCTCACATCTCATGCCCGAACTTATGAGCGACACCGCACCGCCCGCCGCAACACGTCCTGACGCTGCACAGAAGAAGAGCTCCGGCAAGGCGCTGAAGACCGTAGTAATCGCCGCGTTGCTGGGGCTGATCGCCGCATACATGTGGCATAAGCGCGGCAGTTTTGACTGGCGGTCGCTGGGGCCGCAGCTTCGCTCGGTTTCGGTGTGGATGGTGCTGGTTGGCATCGCGATCATCTACGTGTGCTACTGGCTGAGGGCGATGCGCTGGTCTGTGCTGCTGAAAAGCCTGCGGCCGGCGTCGACCTCCGAGGTCTTCCCGGCCCAGATCATTGGATTTACGGCGGTCGCGCTGTTCGGGCGGCTCGCGGATCTGGCGCGGCCGTACATCATTGCTCGACAACTCGATACACCAGTTGCCACGCAGCTTGCGGTCTACTCGGTGGAGCGCGCGTTTGATCTCGGCGCGGCCGCGATTCTGTTCTCCGTGACGCTGGCGTTCGGAGCGTCGGGGCTGCCGCATCATGAGGCGTTCACGCGCGCGGGTGTTGTGTCGACGCTGGCGACGCTGATTGTGGTGATCTTTGCGGTAGCGCTGCGGCTGCGCGGCGATCGTGTGGCGATGCTGGCTCGGAGATGGGTCGGGAAGTTCTCGCCGAAGTTCGGTGCGCTCGCGGAGGCGCGGCTGCTCGATTTGAAGGCTGGTTTCCAAACGCTGGCGACGTTTGGCGAATTTGCGGCGGCGCTGACGCTGTCGCTGGTGATGTGGACGTTGGTGGCGCTGGCCTACATGATCTGTGCGCGGGCGTTTCTCAGCTCGCCTTCCCTGGCGCACTTCGGCGTTGCGGCGACGATGCTGTTGCTGGCTACGAGTATCGGCGGATCCGTGTTTCAGCTTCCGATTGTCGGCTGGTTTACGCAGATCGCCGTGCTGGCTGCTGCGCTGCATGGGTTCTTCGACGTACCGCTCGAGACTGCAACGGCGTGCGCGGCGATCATGTTCCTGGTGACCTATCTCGCAGTGATTCCGGCCGGGGTGATCTTTGCACGGATGCGTGGGCTTTCGTTGCGAGGCGCGGCGCACAGCGCAGAGCAGGGATCGCCAGAGGGCGCGGGGCGCGCGCCAGCCGCTTGATAGAATTGAAGTTGCATGAAATGTCCGTATTGCGGCTTTACCCAGGACAAGGTGATCGACTCCCGAGAGAGTAAGGACGCCGACTCCATCCGCCGACGCCGCGAGTGCGAGCGCTGCACGAAGCGCTTCACGACCTATGAGCGACTGGATGAGATTCCGTACATGGTCGTGAAAAAAGACGGCCGCCGTGAGAAGTTCGACCGGCAGAAGGTGCTGGCCGGATTGCTGCACTCGTGCCAGAAGCGCAAGGTGTCGGTGGCGCAGATGCAGTCGATCGTCGACTCGACGGAGGCATTCGTCGTCGATTCGGCGGAGCGCGAGCGGTCGACGACCTCAATCGGCGAGTTGATCATGAATCAGTTGCGAGAGATCGACACGGTCGCGTACATCCGCTTTGCCAGCGTTTACCGCGATTTCAAGGACGTGAATGAGTTCAAGGAAGAGCTCGAGGGTCTGCTGCGCGGCAAAGATACGAAACCCAGGCGCCACACCTCGCGCTAACGATTCCCCAGGAAGAGAAAGAAGTCTGTAATGGCAGGAACACGCACGCACAAGATTACGTTGATCCCCGGCGACGGCATTGGGCCGGAGGTCACGGCAGCGACGGTTCGCATTCTCGAGGCCGCGGGGCAGACTACTGGATGCAGCTTCGAATGGGAACGTCACGACGCCGGCGCCGACGCCTTTGCGAAGACCGGCGAGTATATTCCGCAGGCGCTGTATGACTCAATTACGGAGAACAAGGTGGCGCTGAAAGGGCCGGTGACGACGCCGATCGGACAGGGATTTTCGTCGATCAACGTGACGCTGCGCAAGAAGTTCGACCTGTATGCGAACTTCAGGCCCGTGAAATCGCTGCCGGGGCTGAAGACGAACTATCCCAAGATCGACCTGGTCATCTTCCGTGAGAACACCGAGGATTTGTACGCGGGGCTCGAGGTGATGGTGCAGCCGGACGTGGCGCAGTCGCTGAAGATCATCACGACGAAGGGCTCGACGCGGATTGCGCGAGCGGCGTTCGAGTACGCGCGCAAGCACGGGCGCAAGAAGATCCACGCGATCCATAAGGCGAACATCATGAAGCTGACCGACGGACTGTTTCTGCGCTGCTGCAAGGCTGTTGCGGCGGAATATCCGGAAATTCAGTATCTGGAGCACATCGTCGACAACGCGTGCATGCAGCTGGTGCTGAACCCGTACCAGTACGACATCATCCTGACGGAAAATCTGTACGGCGATATCCTCTCAGACCTGTGCTCAGCGTTCGTTGGCGGGCTGGGCCTGGTGCCCGGAGCGAACATTGGCGCGGACGCCGCGATCTTCGAGGCAGTGCACGGATCGGCGCCGGACATCGCGGGGCAGGACAAGGCAAACCCGACGGCGTTGCTGCAGTCAGCGGTACTGATGCTGCACCATATCGGCGAGAAGGCGACTTCCGACCGCATCCAGCGGGCGCTGGAGCACGTCTACGCTGAAGGGACAACGCTGACGCGCGACGTCGGCGGAACAGCGGGCACGCGTGCGTTCACCGAGGCCGTGCTGACTGCGCTCTAAGGCTTCGCATACTAACCGGCGGGTTCCGCCGCGCATCCAAAGGAACACTGTGGTTACTCGTCGATTCGCTCTCTGGTTTGCAATTCCCGTTGTGCTGATGTCGGGCGGTTGTCATCGTAATACTGCGACTGAGGCCCCAAGTGCTGGCCCGGCGCCTGCTGTCAGCAAGGCCCCGGTGATTGACCCTACGACCGCCGGCAGTATCTCCGGCGTGGTGCACTTCAGCGGCAAGGCTCCGGAGCGGATCAAAATTGACATGTCCGCGGATCCGGCCTGCGCGCTTTCGGCGTCGGAACCTGGCGGCGAGAACTACACCGAGCAGTACGTCGTTGCGGACGGACGGCTGGCGAATGTGTTCGTGTATGTGAAGAGCGGAATTCCCGCCTGGTCGGCGCCGTTGAATGCCCCGCCGGTCGTGATGGACCAGAAGGGCTGCCGGTATGTGCCGCATGTGATTGGCGTACAGCAGGGCGGCAAGGTGGAGTACCGGAATTCCGATCCGGCCACGCACAACGTGCACACGCTGCCGCAGGACGCGGCGAATCAGTCGGTGGATGTCTCGGAGATGCCGGGGGGCGAGCCGCAGACCGAGACCTTTCGCTCGCCGGAGCTGATGATACCGGTGCGCTGCAACAACCATCCGTGGATGCAGGCCTTCATCAATGTGGCGCCGAACGGCTTTTTCGCCGTCACCGGGACGGATGGAAGCTTTACGCTTCACGGACTGCCTCCGGGCACCTATACTGTGGCCGCCGTCCATGAGAAGCTCGGCGAACAGGATCTGCAGGTAACTGTTCGGGCAAAATCAACGGCAAAGGCGGATTTCACCTACTCCGCAAAGTGAATCAAAACTGGTTGAACAGGTTTGCCCCTGCAGTTTTCGCTGTACCCATACCGTTATTGAAAGGCTGCCGATGCACTTCTCCCTTACCTTTCCGGTTCATGCGATTCCGCTGTGGTTTCTTGTGCTTTCGCTCTTTTTGCCGCGCGTCTGCATCGTGGTCGCCTGGCTGCAGCACAGCATGACACCGTTGATTCCCACCTCAGTCAACCTGATCGAGATCCTCGTCGCGCTCCTGATTCCGCGCATCCTGATCCTCTTCTGGATTTACCAGGACCAGGGCATCACCATCTGGTTTCTGCTGCACGCGATTGCGCTGGTTATCGCCTGGGGCGGAGGGTCGAGACGCGTGATTACTCGCCGGCGCGTGGTCGAGGTCGACGGCTAGATACGCCTGACCGAATCTTTCGTGAGCCACGCCGAAGGCATCCCGCTCCATGCAATGGCTGCGATAAACTTGGTGGATGGAACGGCGTAATGTAGGCATCCTCGGGGCAACTGGAGCCGTCGGACAGCGATTCATCCAGTTGCTCGCCGATCATCCCTGGTTCAACATCACCTGGCTGGCTGCCAGCGACCGCAGCGCGGGCAAAACCTATGCGGAGGCCTGTGCGTGGCGTCTCGACACGCCGCTGCCGCGGCGCATTGCCGAGATGGTGGTGCAACCCAACACTCCCGAAGGCGCGACGAATCTTCCGCGCATTATCTTTTCCTCCGTCGATGCGCCGATCGCGCGCGAGCTTGAGCCGAAGTTCGCGGCCGCGGGTTGCGCGGTGATCTCGAACAGCTCTGCCTTCCGCATGGGCGCGGACGTCCCGCTGGTCGTGCCTGAGGTGAATGAAGCCCACCTGGACGTCATTGAGGCGCAGGCCACGCGCAAGACGTCGGGCGGCTATCTGGTTACGAATCCCAACTGCTGCGCGATCGGTCTTGTGCTTCCGCTTGCGCCGCTGCACCAGCGGTTCGGGATCGACAAACTCTTCGTTTCGACGATGCAGGCGGTCTCCGGCGCAGGCTACCCGGGCGTTGCGTCGCTCGACATTCTTGGGAACGTCATTCCACACATCAAAAACGAAGAGGAGAAGCTGCAGGAAGAAGTCGCGAAGCTGCTCGGCGGACTGCGCGTGGAAGGTGACACTGCCCGCGGCTTCCAGCTTGCGGACCTCACCGTTTCTGCGATGTGCAATCGCGTTCCGGTCATGGAAGGTCACACCGAGTGCGTGAGCGTGAAACTGCGCAAGCCGGCGACACGCGAGGAGATTCTCGACGCGTGGAAGAGCTTCCAGCCGCTGAGCGGCAAGGGCCACGAGGGCCTGCATCTGCCGTCGGCGCCGCTGCATCCCGTCGTCTACATGGAGGGGGATGCGCGCCCGCAGCCGAAGCTCGATCTCAATCGCGGCCACGGTATGACGACCACTGTGGGACGTCTGCGTCCGTGCTCGATCTTCGACTGGAAGTTCACGCTGCTCTCGCACAACACGGTGCGCGGCGCGGCAGGCGCAGCGATTCTCAACGCCGAAATTCTCGCCGTGCTGGGCAAGTTCGACTTCCGCAACTTCCCGCCCGTGGGATCCGCCGACCTTGAAGAGAGCGCGGTGCCCGCATGAGCTCGAAGCGCAGCTCCGCACATCCAGAGATTGTTGTCATGAAGTTCGGGGGAACGTCCGTTGAGGACGCTGCCGCCATCCTGCGCACGGCCAGCATCGTTGAAGGCCGAGTTGCCAAGGGCCTGCGGCCCGTTGTCATTGTGTCGGCGATGGCCAAGGTCACGGACCAGCTGCTCGCCTGCGCTGCGGCGGCCCTGGCTGGCCGTGGCGACCGCGAGGGTGCGCTGGAGATCGCTGCGCGTCTGCGCGCGCGTCACTTGCAGGTTGCCGGCGACCTCGTCCACGGCGATCGGCTGGACTCGCTGCAACTGGATATCAACCGCGCCTTTGACGGGCTGGACGAGCTCGTTCGCGGCATCGCCGTCGTTGGTGAGCTTACGGCGCGCAGCTCCGACCTCATCGTCAGCTTCGGTGAGCGGCTTTCGAGCGTGATGGTCACCGCGGCCTTCGCAGAGCGCGGACTCAACTCCGTGCACGTCGATGCACGCGACGTAATTCTCACGGATGACCACTATGGCAAGGCTGCGCCGGACGAGCCCGCGATTGAGCATGCGCTGAAGCAGAATGTCCTTCCGCTGCTTGACGGCCGGTCGCGTGCCTGTCATGGGCGGCTTCATCGGCTCATGCAACGGCATTACGACGACGCTCGGCCGCGGCGGCTCGGACTACACCGCAGCACTCGTGGGCGGAGGCCTGCATGCCGGTGCGATTGAGATCTGGACGGACGTCGACGGCATCATGACGACCGACCCGCGCATCTGCCCGGATGCTTTGCGGGTACGCACCATCAGCTTCGAAGAGGCGGCGGAGCTCGCCTACTTCGGCGCGAAAGTGCTGCATCCCGCGACGATTCTGCCAGCGGTGCAGAAGAACATTCCGGTGTTCGTGCTGAACAGCCGCAATGCTGCGAACGAGGGTACGCGCATTACCGCGACTCCCCCGCCCTGCGCGAGCCCGTTCAAGTCGATCGCGGCAAAGAAGAAGCTGACCATCATCGACATTGTCGCCAGCCGCATGCTGCTGGCGCACGGCTTCCTCAAGATGGTGTTCGACATCTTCGACAAGCATAAGTGCGCGATCGATATGGTTTCGACGTCAGAGGTTTCGATCTCTGTCACGGTCGACTCGCGCGAGTCGCTGCCGGCAATCTGCGAGGAACTTGGCCGCATCGCGGATGTGAAGTACGAAAGCGACAAGGCCCTGATCTGCCTGGTCGGCGAAGACATTCGCGGCCAAAGCGGCATCGCGGCGCAGGTCTTTGCGGCAGTCTCGCACGTCAATATCCGCATGATCTCGCAGGGTGCGAGCGAAATTAATATGAGCTTTATGATCAACGAAGAGGACGTCGAAGAGGCGGTGCGGTCGCTGCACAAGAGATTCTTTGCGGCGCCTGATGCTACGATCTTCGACGTTGAGGCACGGCCCGTCACCTCCAACGCTTAGGAGCACGATCCTCATGCGCATTCTCGTTCTCGGTGTGGGTAAAACCGGCAAGCTTGTCGCTCAAGTGGCAGCACAACGCGGTCATAGCGTGCATGTACTCGACGCGAAGGAGAACAAGGACGCCGCCGCGCTGACGGCACCGTTCGTCGCCGGCTTCGATGTGATCATCGACTTCACGACTCCAGAGGCGGTGATTGCCAACATGCGCGCATGCCTGGCGACCGGTGCGAAGATGGTCGTCGGCACTACGGGATGGTACGATCGCTTGCAACGCGCGAAGGAGGCAGCTGAACGCAAGGGGGCGAGTCTGCTCTACGGCACGAACTTCTCCCTCGGCGTGCAGACGATGCTCAAGCTTGCGGAGATGATGACGAAGCAGCTCGCGGGCCTCAACTACACGCTTTCGATCTCCGAGACCCATCACCTCACGAAGCTCGACGCGCCCAGCGGGACAGCGCTCACGCTGCGGGACGTCGTAAGGCGTTCCTGCAACATGGGAGATATTCCCATTAAGTCGGTCCGTCACGGTGACGCTGTCGGCCTGCACGTGCTCGAGGCAGAGCACGACGGTGACCGCATCCTTTTGACACACGAATCGCACTCCCGGCGGCCGTTCGCGGAGGGCGCGGTTCGAGCGGCCGAGTGGCTCGTCAAGGCGAAGCCTGGCGTCTATGACTTCCGCGAGATCTTCGACCAGCTCAGTAGTTAGCGCTCCGACGGCAGGCGCCGAGTTGCACGAAGCGGCTCGGCCTCCTAGGCTTACGGTATGAGTTCTGCCACCCTTGCCGCTCCCTCCTTCGCCTCCCTTAGCTTCGACCAGAAGCTGGACCGCCTCGCCGAGGTCGCTGTCCGCGTTGGTCTCAATCTGCAGGAGGGCCAGGAGCTGGTGCTTACCGCGCCCACCGATGCGCTTCCGCTCGTGCGGCGCATTGTCGAACAGGCATACAAGGCCGGAGCAAAGTTCGTCACCCCATTGATCAGCGACGACGAGATTGCGCTGGCGCGCTACCGCTCCGCGCCGGACGAGAGCTTCGACTTCGCGCCCGAATGGTTTTACAACGGAATCGCGAACGCCTTCCGTAACGGCGCTGCACGCATGGGAATCACCGGAGCCAACCCGGCACTACTCTCCGGACAAGACCCGCAGAAGGTGTCGCGCGCCAACATCGCGATGTCAAAGGCCTACAAGCCGGCGATGGAACTGATTACGCGGCACGATATTAACTGGACAATTGTGGCCGCGGCCACGCCCGCGTGGGCCGAGCTCGTCTTTCCAGGCGAGCCCGAGGAGCTTGCGATGGGCAAGCTGTGGGACGCAATCTTTCGTACCTCGCGCATCACCGGCGACGACCCCGTCGCCGACTGGAAGCAGCACGGTGAAAACCTGAAGCGTCGCGTCGACCTGCTGAATACAAAGCGCTATCACTCGGTTCGTTTCTTCACGCCGGACGGCGCGACGGACCTCACGGTCGGGCTTGCGGATCAGCACCTGTGGGCCGGCGGCGGGGCGACCGCAGGCAACGGCATCTACTGCCAGCCGAACATTCCCACCGAGGAGTGCTTCACGACGCCACATAAGGATCGCGTCGACGGTGTCGTAACTGCATCGAAGCCTCTTTCGCACCAGGGAACGCTCATCGAAAATATCCGCTGCCGCTTCGAGAACGGTCGCATTGTTGAGGTGACAGCGACGAAGGGCGAGGAAGCGATTCAGAAACTCATCGCGACCGACGATGGCGCGCGACGACTTGGCGAGGTCGCTTTGGTTCCACATAACTCGCCCATTGCCCAGTCCGGCATTCTTTTCTGGAACACGCTGTTCGATGAAAATGCGGCGAGCCACATCGCGCTTGGCCAGGCGTACTCCACGTGCATCATCAACGGTGAAACGATGTCGAACGAAGAGCTTGCGAAGCTGGGCGCCAACGAGAGCATCATCCACGTCGACTGGATGATCGGCGGCCCGACAATGAATATCGACGGCGTCGGCACCAACGGCACTGCCGAACCGCTCATGCGCGATGGCGACTGGGTCTAACGCGGCGCAGTTCATCGTTCGCCGCGCCACGCGCGACGATCTCCCGCAATTGAGCGCCTTGCTGGAGCGTTACTACGGCGAATGGGATGTTGTGCAGCGTGACGCTCCCGAGCACGTCGCCGAGTATCTCGATCAGCCAGCTCCGTTCGGCTTCGTCGTTGTTGAAGAGAACGGCGTGCTCGTTGCCTGCGTTCTTCTCCGCGCGCTGCCGTCCATTGCATCGGCAGCCGAGTGCAAGCGACTGTACGTCATTCCTGAGCATCGTGGCGAAGGTCTCGCATCGTTGCTGATGGACTACGTCGAAGGCTTTGCGACGGGACGACTTGAGTGGCTATACCTCGACACCGGCGCGAACTTCACCGCAGCACAGTCGCTCTACCATGCGCGTGGGTACGAATCCTGCGAGCGCTATAACGACAATCCGCAGGCCGCCTGTTTCTTTCGCAAGAGATTGTCCCACTGAGATAGCATCAATCGCATCGTGCTTCGCCTTTGTAGCCTCGCCCCGGTTCTGTGCGTTGCGCTCGCGGCGGCCGCGCAATCACCGCAACCTTCCTCGTCGCCGTCCATCGACACGTACATCCATCAGTCCTGGGACACGCTGCAGCGTTCGATGACGGACTGTGCGTCGCTGGTTGATCCGAAACTCACGACGGCACCGGTTCTCTATTTGCCTGCGGGGGAGGCCATCCCAGCCGACGTGAAGGCGATGGAGAGCAAATGCCGCGTCGACGTGCGCTCGCTCCCGCGCGCCATTCACCACGAAGGCGAGCTCTCTCCTGAGGAGATCGCGACGCCGGGTTTGCTGTATCTTCCGCATCGCTACGTCGTGCCAGGCGGCCGCTTCAACGAGATGTACGGGTGGGACAGTTACTTCATTCTGCTCGGAGAGCTCACCGACAATCGGCTCGATCTTGCGCGCGGTACCGTTGAGAATTTCTTCTATGAAATCGACCACTACGGCTCGATCCTCAACGCCAACCGCACCTACTATCTCACGCGCTCACAGCCGCCGTTTCTCAGTTCGATGGTGATGGCCGTCTATGATGCAGAGCGCGCCCACAAACCCTCTGCTGCGCGGGCGTGGCTGCGCGAGTCGCTTCCTTATCTCATCCGCGACCACGCGTTGTGGACGGCGGCGCCGCACCTCGCGGGCAGTACCGGCCTTTCTCGTTACTTCGACCTCGGCCACGGCCCTGTGCCGGAGATGGCTGACGACAGCACGTATTATCTCGACGTCATTCGCTGGCTAAAGGCGCACCCGGAACAGACGCCATCCGGTTATCTCGAGCCAGCCAGCGCGACGCCCAACGCACGCTGCGCCGACCGTGCCAACTGCCTGCAGACGAGCCTCGACGGCGTAGAACTCACGTCGCAGTTCTACCTGGGCGATCGTGCCATGCGTGAATCGGGCTTTGATACCAGCTCGCGCTTTGGCCCGTTCAGCGGATCCACAGAGGATTACGCGCCGATATGCCTGAACGCTCTGCTCTATAAGTACGAGCGCGACGTTGCGACGATTGAGACTGCGCTCGGAGACCACTCGGCTGCCGCGCATTGGAACCACCTCGCAGCAGTCCGCAAGCAGCGAATCAACACTCTGTTGTGGGACGACTCAGCCGGTCTTTTCGTCGACTACGACGCCCGCAAACAGCAGCGCTCCACTTACCGCTACGTGACTGCGTACTACGCGCTGTGGGCTGGCCTTGCCACTCCCGCGCAGGCCAAGCGCCTCGTCGCCAATCTGCCGCTGTTCGAACGCCCAGGCGGCCTCCAGATGAGTACCGAGGACACCGGTCAGCAATGGGATGCGCCGTTCGGCTGGGCGCCGACGAACTGGCTTGCGGTCGACGGACTCGCAAAGTACGGCTATACAGCCGACGCGGATCGCATCGCGCGAAAGTTTATGACGACCGTGGAAAACGGATTCCAGCACGATGGCACCATCCGCGAGAAGTACAACACGGACACTAGTTCATCCGACTGTGAACGTAACTACCGGCTACAAGACCAACGTCGTCGGTTTCGGTTGGACGAACGGCGTTTACCGGCAGATGGAAGAGTTGCTGGCGAAGAATTCTGCCGCCGCAGACTGACCCGGTATACTCTGCGCAAAGCGTCTATGCCTCGCGACCTGAACTCTTCGCGGCTCGAAGCCTTCTCGGACGGCGTCATCGCCGTGATCATCACCATCATGGTGCTCGACCTGCGCGTGCCTTCCATCCATGAGGCCGGCAGCTCGGCCGCAATACGCGAGGATCTAAAGCTCGTCCTCGTGTATCTGCTCAGCTTCGTGCAGACAGGCATCTATTGGGTCAACCACCACTATCTGCTCGACGATCTTGAGCAGGTGACCCACGGCATCCTCTGGTCGAACCTCGCGGTGCTGTTCTGCCTTTCACTCATTCCGTTCGGGACGAAGTGGATTGCCGTCCGCGGGGTAGAGCCCGTTCCCGTCGCAGTCTATGTGCTTTGCTTCCTTGCGCCCGGCGCGGCGTGGGCTGTGTTGGCCAACATCATCTGCAAGCACACTGGCGTTCGTCCTGCCGCCAGCCTTGCCAAGCAGCTCTTTTCCCTGGCCATGGACCTGGGTGCCATCGCGATGGCGTTTGTTTCTCCATGGGGCGCTCTGGGAATGATCGCGATCGTGGCCTTTGTCTGGCTCTTGCCACCCCGCTGCGTCGTGGAGCAAACCCGACGTCACGCCGCCTCAACACCATCGGTTGATTCGCGCTAAACTCGACTCTGAAATGAATTTGCAAGGCTGCGGCACCGCCCTCGTCACCCCATTTCGTCTGGACGGCTCACTCGATGAGGCCGCTCTTCGTGCGCACATTCACTGGCAGATCGCCTGCGGAATCTCGCTACTGATCCCCTGCGGCACGACCGGCGAGGCGGCCACGCTTACCGAGCCCGAATGGCTGCGCGTTATCGAGATCACCGTCGAGGCCGCGAACGGCCGCGTGCCTGTTTTCGCAGGCGCCACGCATAACTCCACGCGCGAGGCAATTCACCGAGCTCAGCAGTTAGGCCGCATCCAGGGCCTCTCCGGCATCCTGACGGCGAACCCCTACTACAACAAGCCGGGCCAGGAGGGCCAGTATCAACACTTCCGGGCTATCGCCCAGTCTGTGCACCTGCCCGTGCTGCTCTACAACATCCCGGGCCGCACCGGTGCGAACCTCGAGCCGGCCACGGTTCTCCGCCTCGCCGAGATTCCCAACATCATCGGCGTCAAGGAGTCCAGCGGCAACATGGTGCAGATCACCGAGTTGCTGACGCAGGCGCCGCGCGCCTTCCAGGTGCTCGCCGGCGACGATGCGCTCGCACTGCCAATACTTTCAGTGGGTGGCTGCGGCCTCGTCTCCGTTGCGTCGAACGCCATCCCACAGCAGATGACGCAGATGGTGAATGCCGCCCTGAACGACAACTGGATCTCGGCGCGGCGGATCAATCGCCACTACTTCCACCTGATGCAGGCCAACTTCTGTGAGCCCAGCCCCGCTCCCATCAAGGCCGTTATGGCGCTCCTTGGCCGAGGCAACGAGGAACTCCGGCTGCCAATGATCCCTGTCACCACGCCGACTCGCCGCAAGCTGGAGCGCATCCTGGGCGAACTGGGCCTGTTGACGAACTCGCCGCACGAGAATCTGCGCGTCTTCTAACCGACCGGGGACCGTTGCAAATCTGCGGCGTGGGTCCAGTGCCACGAATCCACACTCATGCTCTACTCTTGAACCTGTGCCAATTCTCCCCGTAACTTTGCTTCTCGCGGCGCTGTCCGCGCATGCAGCCGAACCGCATGTGTCCGAGCCCACGGCCTGGCCGCTCACTCATATGCATGAGGCCTCGACGCCGCTCGAGAGATTCCTTCCCGCCGAGCGCACCGTCGCGCTTTCGCTGCTCAAACCGTATCTCGGTCCCCTCGTTCAGGGCGAGTCTTCGGAGGAACTCAATCACATGATGCGCTACTTCCGCGCCGAGCGGCTCACTCTGGCCGGCAGCCCGGCACTTGTAGTTCAGCCCTCAGGGAGCGACTTCTGCGGGTCCAGCGGCAATTGTTCGTTCTGGATCGTCGACGTCCGCCACCGGCGCGTCATCCTGAATGCAGTTGGCATCCAGAGCTTTGCTGTCAGCGCACACCGGCCCGGCGGCATGCCGGAGATCATCACAAGCAGCCACGCGTCCACCTACGAGCAGGAGCGAGTCCGCTGGCAATTCCAGGGCACCAGCTACCAGCGCGACAGCTGCGCGACCGTCGACACGGCGAACGACGACGGCCAGCCGTACCCCACGCCCAGGATCACACCACATCTGTGCTCCCCAGAAGGAAACTGATTGATGACGAACTCGCTTCCACAAGACAAGCTCCAGCACTACATCGAGCACTGGTTTTCTCTCGGCTCCGAAGCCGTCGGCAACTCCGACGCGCTCTCCGCGTTCCACACGCTGCGCCATGCGCTTGAATCCGGCGCCATCCGCTCCGCCGAACCCGATGCCTCGCAGACCATTGGCTGGCGGGTCAATCCGTGGGTGAAGCGTGGCATCCTGCTCGGTTTCCGCCTGGGCGCACTCGAGTCGATGAATGGCTGCGAGGCGTCCGGCAACTCACTCCTCAGCTTCGTGGACAAGGCCACCTATCCCGCGCGCCGCTTCACGCCGGAGCAAGGCATCCGCATCGTTCCGGGCGGCAGCTCCGTGCGTTCCGGCGCTTTCCTTGCCAGCGGCGTTGTGATGATGCCGCCTGCCTACGTCAACGTGGGCGCCTATGTGGACGAGGGAACGATGATCGACTCGCACGCGCTCGTCGGCTCGTGCGCGCAGATTGGCAAACGCGTACACCTCTCCGCCGCCGCGCAGATCGGGGGCGTGCTAGAGCCCGTCAACGCCTCGCCCGTCATCATCGAGGACGACGTCCTCGTCGGCGGCAACACCGGAGTCTATGAGGGCACCATCGTGCGCAGCAAGGCTGTACTCGCCGCAGGCACCGTTCTCACGCGCGGCACCCCGGTCTATGACCTGCCGAACAATACCGTCCTGCGTGCCACGGCCGACACCCCGCTCATCATCCCCTCGGGCGCGGTCGTCGTGCCCGGCTCTCGAGCCATCCCGCACGGCTCCGGCAAGGACCTCGGCCTCTCCGTCTACACGCCCATCATCGTCAAATACCGCGACGAAAAGACCGAACTCTCGACGGCGCTTGAAGATATCCTGAGATGACCGTGGCCAGGGAACCACGCGCGCCCGGCTGGCGTATCTCTTGCGGAGGCAATCTGTGATCAAGCTGGTTCTCTTCTGCATCCTGCTCGTCGTCTGCTGGCCCGCCGCGCTGCTTGCGCTCGTTCTCTATCCGTTCGTCTGGCTCGTGCTGCTTCCGTTCCGTCTTGTCGGCATCGTCGTGCATGGCGTCTTTGAGCTCATCGCGGCTCTCTTTCTGCTACCCGCCCGCGTCCTTCGCGCCGTCTAAAGCAGTAAGCGCCGAACCACTGCGCTAAACTGAAGATTCATGGCTTCAGACAAGCTGCAAATTATCCCTCTCGGTGGCCTGGGCGAGTTCGGCATGAACTGCCTTGCCCTCCGTTTCGGCGACGACATCATCGTCATTGACGCCGGCCTCATGTTCCCCGAGGAAGAGCTCCTCGGTGTCGACATCGTCGTCCCCGACATCAGCTATCTCGTTGAAAACCGCGCACTCGTCCGCGCCATCGTCCTCACGCACGGCCACGAAGACCACATCGGCGGCCTGCCCTGGATCCTCTCCGAGCTCAACGTGCCCGTCTACGGCACCGAGTTCACCCTCGCCTACGTCGAGGGCAAGCTCGACGAGCACCGTCTCCTCGACGATGCCGAGCTCATCGAGATGCTGCCCGGCCGCCGCTTCACTCTCGGCGCCTTCAGCATCATGCCCATCCGCGTCACGCACTCGCTGGTGGACTGCGTCTCGCTCGCCATCCACACCCCCGCCGGCATCGTCCTCCACACCGGCGACTTCAAGATCGATCTCTCCTCACCCGACGGCCATCCCTTCGACCTCCAGGCCTTCGCCGACCTCGGCAAGCAGAACGTCCTCTGCCTTCTGCAGGACTCCACCAACGTCGACCGCCCCGGCTTCACTCCCGGCGAGCGCGCCGTCAGCCCGCGTCTCGACGACATCTTCGGCGCCGCGCGCAAGAAGCTCTTCTTCTCCTGCTTCTCGTCGTCCATCCACCGCATCCGCATCGCGATGGAACTCGCCGAAAAGCACAACCGTAAGGTCGCGCTCATCGGCCGCTCGATCGACAACTCGGCGGAGATCGCGCAGGACCTCGGCTACCTCGATCCGCCGACCGGACTCCTTATCCATCCCGGCCAGATCAAGGAGTACGCCGACAATGAGCTCTGCATCCTGATCTCCGGTACGCAGGGTGAACCAATGAGTTCGCTCTCCCGCGCCGCCGTCGACAACCACAAGTTCGCCAAAATCGACGCCGGCGACACGGTCGTCCTAAGCTCGCGCATCATCCCGGGTAACGAGAAGGCCATCTACCGCGTCATCGATCACCTTGAGCGCCGCGACGCCCGTGTCATCCACGACGACGGCACGCATGGCCTTATCCACGTCTCCGGCCACGGCTCGCAGGAAGAGCTGCGGATGATGATCAACCTCGTCCGGCCGAAATTCTTCGTGCCCATTCACGGCGACTACCGTCATCTGAAGCGCCACGCTGAACTTGCCGTCTCGACCGGCATCCCCGAGAAGGTGCTGCTGCTCGAAGACGGCGACGTGCTCGAACTCAACCGCGACGGAGCGGAGAAGGTCGGCAAGATCACCACCGGCCGCGTCTGCATCGACAACAACTCCACCGCCGACGTCGTCGAAGACACAGTCATCCGCGACCGCAAGCAGCTCGGCGGCGATGGCCTCTTCCTCCCGATCATCGCGATCAACAAGCGCACCGGCCAGGTCGAGGGCCTGCCTGAGATCTCCACTCGCGGCTTTGCGGCCGATGACCCCGAGCTCCTGCGCAACGCTCGCGACATCGTCGCCCGCACCCTCGAGCAATCAAGCGAAGAAGAGCGCCGCGACTACGGCGTCATGAAAGACAAGATCCGCGGCGACCTCAAGCGCTTCATTCAGAAGAACGCTAACCGCCGCCCGCTCATCATGCCCATTATCCTGGAGCTCTAGGAGTCGAATGCTCGCTGCCATGACCAGCAGTCAGACTCGGCACTCCACCCAGGTCGACCCTCGCCGCAGCCGCAGCAAAGGATATATCCCGACGCTCGACGGATGGCGCGCGATTGCGATCATCTGGGTTCTCTTTGCCCATTCCCAGATGTGGTCTTTCGGCTGGTTTTCCATCGGCCCGCTCAAAGAGACAGGAGACCGGGGTGTTCAGCTCTTCTTTGCTCTCAGCGGGTTCCTGATATGCACCCGTCTCCTCAAGGAGGAGGTCGTATCGAAGTCAATCTCTTTGAAGAGCTTCTACATTCGTCGATTGTTCCGTATCCAACCCGCGGCGCTCACTTATCTTCTGGTAATCGTCGTGCTCGGGATGATTGGGATCATCAAGCTGTATCTTCCAGGGGTTGTCGGCGCGGCGTTGATGATTCGTAACTATTGGCCCCCGCGCCCCGGGCCAGGACAGTGGTACACCGCGCACTTCTGGAGCCTCGCTGTAGAGGAGCACTTCTACCTTCTGCTTCCGGGCTTTCTCGTTCTTTGCCGCAAGAGGCGACTGGCAATTCTCAGCCTCGCGGTCATCGCGATCGAATTCTGGCGACTCGTCGTCTTCGAGCATCCTTCATTGCAAAAGCTCGGAATGCTTGTCTACCTGCGCACAGATGTAGTGATCGGGCAAATCCTGCTCGGCAGCGTCTTCGCTGTCGCGCTCGCGGAAAATCCATCCTTCGTGGCATGGGTCAAACGCCGGCTCCATCCGTGGGTTGCCTTGCTGTACACAGCCGTCGTATTCACGCGCCTCGGCCTCCATCGGTCACGTTTTGATCATGCAATCCTGATTACCGTATTTCCGGTTCTAATCATTGCAACCGTATTTCATCCTGATACGTGGTTCAGCCGCCTTCTCGAACTCCCCGCCGTTCGGTTTGTCGGGCGCATCTCCTACAGTCTTTATCTTTGGCAGATGCTGTTTCTAGATCCATTCGTAACGCCGGCCCCCGGCACCTTCAAGGCGAACAACACGCTATGTTGGAGTGCGGCGATCGCCTGTGCGATCGCAAGCTACTACCTGATCGAAAAGCCGCTGATCTCCGTCGGCCACCGTCTCGCAGGTCGCTCCCGGCAGACCCAGGCGGTGGAAATTAAGACAATTCAAGAAGCGAACGCTTCGTAAGTCTCACAGCTTCTCCATTTCTTCCACTACGGCTCCTTCTTCGCCGGCGCCGTCTGTGCGGGTGCGGGCTTGCCCATGCTCGTCGCCATCGACTTCATAAAGTCCTGGACCATCTGGTTGAGCTGCGGCTGCAACTCGCTCATCCTCTGCTGTGTAATCTGGGTGCTCTTTGTCATCAGCTCCGGTGTCTTCTCCATCATCTTCTGCCCCACCGGCGACTTGTAAAACGCGACGATTCCGTCGAGCTCCTCCTCCGTGTACGTGCTCGCGTACAGATTGATGAAGTCCGGCTCCAGCGCCTTCCACCCAATCTTCTGGTTGACGAGGTCCATCACTCGCTGCTGAAAGTCCGTGATCTGCTTTTTCTGCTCCGGTGTCGCCTGGTCTGCACCGGGCATCGACTCCGTAATCTGCTGCACCTGCTTCTTAACGCCGCCCATCAGCTGATCCATCATCGTGTCCATGTGGAGAAGCATGAACAGCTGTTCCGCCTTGGCGCGTTTTGACGCCTCGTCTGCCCTCGCGCAGCAGCATCCCACCGCCAGCACCATCAGCAGTACCGCAACGTATCGCCTCATCTCGGCCTCCTCCCAGCCTGGTGGCCCGATTACTCGCGCTCAACCTCTTCCAGGACTGCCTCACTCGTCAACGGCTTCTGCCCAAAGTAATAAAGACTGAACGCCAGTGCCGCGAACGCCAGCACGCTCACCCAATCCCTGTGAAGCGGGTTCGTCGGTGCAAAGCGCGGAATCGATGTGTCCTTCACCGACTCATAGATCTTCACGCACACACCTATCAGTCCCATGATGCCGCCCGCTGCAATCAACCCCGACGCAAACAGGCTTCCTGAGCTGATCTCGCTCTCCGCTTCCGTTGATGCACCGGCGCGCGCCAATGCACGATCGACCATCCACCGCACTACTCCACCGCAAAAGATCGCGAGCGTCGTCCCGATCGACAGATATGCTCCCACCGCAAATGTCAGCGACCGAATCCCCAGCAGTTCAACGCCGATGACCAGCGCCACCCCCAGCAGCACCAGGCTCCACGGCAGCTTGCGACTCAGGATGCCGTTGATCACGGTCGCCATCAGCCTTCCCTGCGGAGCCGCCGCCTTTTCGCTGCCGATTCCCTGCACCCACTGCACGGTGATCTGCCCGCTCGCAGGATCGTAAAGATACTTGCCATCCTCCAACGTCGCCGACCCGATCGAGTTCAGCACGATGAACCGCCGCGCGTCGCCAACCTCCTGCTTCTGTGAGGTCGGCACGCTCGAAGCCCCTCCGATCGCTCCGCGCGGAGTCAGCAAAAAACCATTGCGACCGAAATTTCCTTGGTTCGTCACACCATCCGGCAATGCTTGCAATGACACCGCCCTCGGTTGGGCCATCGGCTGAAAGCTCTCATAACCTCGATTCATCGCACTCAGCGTCGGCCCAATCGCAAACACGCTGACAATCACGCCGATCATTACCGCCAGTTGCTGCTTCCACGGTGTCGCGCCGATGAGAAACCCGGTCTTCAGGTCCTGCGAAGTATCGCCAGCGTTCGACGCCGCAATGCAGACAATCCCGCCCACCGTAATCGCCAGCGCGCCGAACGCGGGAGCTGTCCATCCCTTCACCAGGAAGATCGCCGCCGTCCCCATCAGCGTAGCGATGGTCATGCCACTCACCGGGCTCGCGCTCGATCCCACAATGCCCACGATCCGCGAGCTCACCGTCACAAACAGAAACCCGAAAACTACCACGAGCAGCGCAGCCGCGAGGTTCGCCAGCCAGCTCACCTGCGCTCCCGGCACTGGCTTGAACTCCAGGAAGATGAACATCAGCAGCACAAGCAGCAGGCTGCCGCCAGCGACCACGCTCATCGGCATGTCGTGCTCGACGCGACTGGGGACCTCGGCGGCCCGCGTGCGGTCTTTGCCCATCTTCGCAAACCCGGCCGAGAGCGCGCTCACAATCGTTGGGGCCGTCCGCAATAGCGTAATCAGGCCGCTGGCCGCCACCGCGCCCGCGCCCATCGGCCGCACATAGGTCGACCAAAGATCGCTCGGTGTCATCTGCGAAATCGGCACCACGCCCGGGTAGACCGGCGTCGCCAGGTGCTTGCCAAAGAAGACGATCGCCGGCATCACCACCAGCCAGCTCACGACACCACCCGCCAGCATCACCGCTGCCACACGCGCCCCGATGATGTACCCCACCCCCAGGTACTCAGGCGTCACATCCGCTCGGATCGACGCCCCCTTCATAATCTGCTGACCGTTGGGATCAAAGTTCGGCGACCAGCTCGGTGTTCCCGGAAACAGTCCCAGCAGGTTGTCGTTCTGAAACAGCGTGTAAAGCCCGCCCAGCCCCAGCCCGAGAAACACGCGGCTTGCAAACGACCCGCCGCGCTCCCCAGCCTGCAACACGTCGGCGCAAGCCGTCCCCTCCGGATACGTCAGCGACCCATGCTCCTCCACAATCAGCTGCCGACGCAGCGGAATCATGAACAGCACACCCAGCCATCCGCCGAAGAGCGCCAGCGCAAAGATTCGAAAGCTTTCGAGGTCAAACCCCAGAAAGATCAGCGCCGGCAACGTAAAGATGACGCCCGACGCAATCGACTGCCCTGCATTGCCCGTCGTCTGAACAATATTGTTTTCAAGAATCGATGCCCGGCCGAACGCCCGCAGGATCGAGATCGACAGCACCGAGATCGGAATGCTCGCCGCGACCGTAAGGCCTGCCCGCAATCCCACATACACCGTCACCGCGCCGAAGATGATCCCAAAGATCGCTCCGAGAAGCAGCGCCCGCGCCGAAAGCTCCCTCGGGCTCTCCTCCGCGGACACAAACGGGCGAAAGGTCGTGGTGGTTGTGGCCATCAGGCGGAATCTCCTCGCAAACTAAGTCAAAGGCTGCACCGGAGTGTACCAGTGCAGCCTCTTAGAAAGCCTCTTTGTCGCCCGAATATGAATCTGCTTCTATAAACGCTTTCGAACGCGATCTACCGGCGCACACGCATAGTCCGCCCATGCCGCGTCACAATCGCCAGCCGCTCATTGCCAAGAATCCGCTTGGCCTGCGCCTTGGCATGCGTTGCCCACGGTCCGCTCGGGTCCAGCTGAATGTACCTTGTCCAATGCGTCAGAGCCCGCCGCGGTTCCTGCATACGCTCGTACGCCAGCGCCAGGTTGTAGTGAGCGTCCGCGTACTGCGGGACCAGCTTCAGTGCGCGCTCATAGGCTGAAATCGCCTCCGGCAACCGCTGCAGCTCATCCAGAACATTGCCGAGGTCGAAGAACGCCAGCGCATACTCCGGATCGGCCTCCGTCGCACGCCGATACAACGTCTCCGCGCCATCGAAGTCGCGTTCGTTATAGCGAATGGTTCCCAGGTTGATCGCCGCGGCCGCATGGTCTCGCTCTATCTCCAGAATCGTGCCGTAGATCGACTTCGCCTCCGCGAGCGTCACCGCGTTCTCTTCCAGACGCACTGCGCGCAGGAACATCTCCTGAACCTCCGCGGCCTGCAAGTTCATATCCGCGGAACAGCGCCGTACGACGGCCATGCCCGCCGCCGGCTTCAACTCGAAGTCGAAGGCCATCTGCCGCGTCATCGGATCGACGAGAGCACCGCCCTGGCGGAAGGCCAACCGCGATCCCCGCGCTACGACGGCGACCTCCAGGAGCGGGTTACTGAGTCCCGCCACCTTCTGCATCGCGTCGACCGACTGCCGGATGCTCTTCACGGAGATCCGGGTCTCGGCTAGCTCCCGCAGTTTGCGAAGCTGGACCAGCCCGTCAAACGAGTAGTGTTCCGAGGCGGAGATTAAACCCGCCCGCTCCCATGCATGCAACTGTCGATGAGGGAGGCGAAGGATGCGCAGAACATCTTCTCGGCGGTAATGGCTCACGGCGCTCGTCTCTCGGTTCGGAGCGATCGCCCCACGCGACCGGCTCTGCTCCCGAGTATGCGGTGCACTCGCCCGCGCTTCAAGCGCAGAATGCCCAACACGTATCTTTTCAGTGGATAACTGGAATCAAACCAGGTTCAATCCGGGATTTCCACGGACTCAACACCGCAACAGGGAAGGACTGGAGCCGACGAACGGACTTGAACCGTTGACCTGCTGATTACGAATCAGCTGCTCTACCAACTGAGCTACGTCGGCCTGCTCTCCCTCATTCTAACGGCAAAGAGAGGAGACGCCAAACCGCGCAGCCGACTGCACTTGGAAAACTTCGCTGGTCACTCTAGCTCGTCATGCTCCATGCGTCCGGCCAGTGCAACCAATGCGAGCACAGCAATCATCACCACCGTCGTCAACGAGACTGCGATCGTAGGCATGAGCTCTGTCCTTTGGGTTCTTCAACTTCTGAGCCAGCGTTGCCTTCCCACTATCTCGTCTGTTCTATACAACACAAATCCCCCACTGCGAACTCTGTCGAACCTCAACTGTTACGTCTCCTGCAACGAAAGAGGTACGACCTCCGTTCCTCGCCCCTCCACTCGCATCACGGAGTCTTAAGATCCGCCACCACCACATTGCTCATAACGGCAAAAGGGCCGCCCGGCAACAGGGCGACCCTTTCTCTATGGGAGGCAGCTCCAACGGAGGCAAAGCCATCGGAACGCTCTGGTGCAAGAGTATGTTCGGCTCCGGGCGGTGTCAAGACACAATTCCCGCAAATCGTAACTACATGAAATTATTGAACTTATATGAAAACCAGCGGTTTTCCTCTGTTTTCCTCCCCGATTCTCCTCTGGGCGCCTGCAATCGGGCGCCTGGGCTCAGGAATGGGCATTCGGCCCCGGCGACTCCCAGCGCGGCACGGGGTTCTGATTCGACAGATGCAAGCTCAAAAACTCCGGCTCTGAGGCGGCTGGCTTGCCTTGTAACACCCGGATCAGCGCGCGCGCCCCTCCCAGAAACAGTCCCAGCAGCACCGCCGCGCCCATCAGCACACCCGACAGAATCGCAATATTGGTTAGCAGACTGAACGTCTTCTGCACTTCGGTGTGAAATGCGGGCGGCATATCGCGGTCGATGGTGACCAGTTGCTTCATGTGCACGTCCTCGAGCAGCGCCTGTGCCTCATTGCCCGGCAGCGCCCCCGAAGCAAGCATCACCAACTCTTGATCGCGGCGCACTCGCGCATTCGCGAAAGCAGCTCCCAACCCCGTCACACCCGTCGACAGCCGCCGCTCGAACGCCTGCGCAATCTGCGGCGTCGGATAGATCAGCAGCGTTACCGTCTCGCGGCCATACTTCTGGTCGTAGTTCGCCGTCACCGCCTCGGCGCTCTTGTCCCATCCCAACGAATTCGCCGGCAGCACGCCGCCCTCAGCCGCATAGCTCTCCGGCCCCAGAGCATAACGCATCCCCGAAGGCACCAGGTGCTCCTCGGGAACGAAGCTCGGAAGCAGCGGTGCAA
This sequence comes from uncultured Acidobacteriaceae bacterium, assembly GCA_963713395.1. Classification (GTDB taxonomy): domain Bacteria; phylum Acidobacteriota; class Terriglobia; order Terriglobales; family Acidobacteriaceae; genus Granulicella. Next base: position 226,798 of record CAVQLS010000007.1, read on the forward strand.
CGCCCTGGCTTCCCGTCACCTTCGGCAGCGCCTTGGCCAGCTCACGCAACGCCGGCAGATCCACCCCGGTCGCCGGCGAAGCCAGCACCAGCGTGTCGCTGATCGTAAACATCACCACGCCGTCGCCCACCGCATTCGACGACCCAACATCCTTGCTCACGCGCATATCCGGCCGCACCGCCAGCGTGAACGCGCTATAGGCCCCGGTCCGGTCGCCGAACTCGATCGCCTCCACGCGCATTGTTCTCCCGTTGCGCGCGTATGTGTTCACCTGCGAGCGCAACGGCCCGCACTCCTGCAGCGCTGCCTTATTGACCGTTGTCAGTGATACGGTTCCCGGTTCGGAATTCCCACCCAGCTGCCACCCACCAAAGCTCTGCGGCAACAGTTGCACCGGCGGCTCCGTCAGAGTCACACCTTGCCCATGACCCTGCACCGCACCGAGTGCCAGCGCGCAAGCCACAACCCCAATTGCAACTCTGAAACCCGCGCCCATACAGCCTTCAGATTACACCCGCGGGCAAAGTGTCAGCGAATCAACGCCCGACCGCAGCCCGCTCTGTCGGAGCCTGCCGCTTCACCCCATTGATCGTCTTCGCATACCGCGCCACACCCGCGTACAAGCTCTCCGCCACGCGCTCGCGATACTCCGGCCGCCGCAGTTCGTCCGCATCGGTGGGGTTCGTCAGGAAGCTGATCTCCGCCAGAATCGACGGCATGTTCGCGCCGATCAGCACCACGAACGGCGCCTTCTTCACCCCTCGATTCTTCAACCCGCTGTTGCCTTTCTCCAACCCGCCATATAGCGACTGGTCCACATCCTCGGCCAGTTCGCGCGACTCATCGATCTTGTCCTTCAGCGCAATCTTCTTCACCAGGTCGCTCAGCTGATGAACGCTCTGTGTCGACACAGCGTTCTCGCGGCTCGCCACTTCCATCGCCTCCGGATCGCTCGTGAAATTCAGGTAGTACACCTCAACACCCCTCGCGGTCTCATCCTGCGAGCTGTTCGCATGCACGCTGATGAACAGGTCCGCCTGCGCCTTATTCGCAATTGCCGTCCGCGTCTCCAGCGGGATAAATGTGTCGTCGGCACGCGTATAGACGATCTCGGCGCCCAATCGGTCGTGCAGCAGCTTGCCTAGCCGCAGCGCCACATCCAGTACGACATCCTTCTCTTCAATCCCACCCGCACCCAGCGTGCCGGAATCATGCCCACCATGCCCCGCGTCAATCACAATCCGCCCGATCTTCAGCCCCAGGGCGCGCATCAGCGTCGCCTCGCCATCCGCTGTCGGAGGCGGTGGTTGTGCGGGTTCACCCGCCACATGCTTACCCTTCGAACTCCTGGAACCTGCCTTCGCACTCCGCCCATCCGCCGCTCGCTCCGCAATCGGTTGAGACGTCGGCCGCCGCGTCGCTTCAATCTTTCCCGGCTGATCGCTGACCTCCGCAATCTCCACGCCGTTGTCCGAAGTCTTGCTCGCTACCGAGTTCGGTACCGGCCGCGACGCTGTCGGTTTCGATGGAATGATCACTCGTGGAGGAGCCACCGTCTCCTTCGAATGACTGGATCCACCACGTGCCGGCAACCCAAACCCCGAACTCCCATCCGTCACCGGCATCGGCGGCAGGCTCGAGACCTCCGTTCCCCCCGCCGAAGGCTGCGATGTTGCAGCGGAGTTCTCAGCACTCCCTGTTGAATGCGTCGTGGGCGCAGCACTCCCGTTCGTATGGTCGCTCGCTGCATCCTGCAGCGTTTCATTCTGCTTGCCATGAATATCAATAATCAGCCGGTACGGATTCGGCAGCAGAAACGCCGAGTACTCCGCCACCTGGTGCACATCCAGCACCACCCGCGTCACATCGCCCGAGAACTGCGCCGCACGAATCCGCGTCAAAAAACCATCGTCCGTCACCGCGAAGCTCTTGCCGACAAGCTGCTGCGCCAGCTTCGCATGATGCAGGTCGAAAAAGATGCGGTCCGGATTCTCCACGCGCGCCGCCTGGTACTCCACCGAATCCCCAAGATCAATCGCCACGCGCGTATAACTAGGCGTCGACCAGTGCCGAATCCCCGTCACAGTCGCCATCCGCTCCGGCTTCACATCACTCGCGTCAATCTTCCCGCTCGACGGATGCTCCTCATCCACCTCCGCACCCGGCTCCGCTTTCACATCCATCTTCTCGACCGGCGCATCCTCAACCTTCGCCGCAGCCACCGTCGCAGGCTTCCGATAGTGCTTATCCGCATTCGGCGCCCCCGCAGCACCCGACGCCTCCGTCGTATCCTCTGGCCCTTGGCCCTTGGCCCTTGGCCCTTGACGCAGCTCCCTCGCCTCCGCACTCCGCGGATACTCACTCACCAGCAGCGCCCGAACCCTCTTCGCCTCGATCGAATCATCCGCCGCATCCGGCCCCAGCAACTCCACCGCATGCCCCAGCGCCCGCGGAGCCATCGTTCCACCCGGATACGCCTTCGCCAAAAACTCATACTGCCCCGCCGCATCCCGCAGAGCCTTGTGATCGTCGAGCTCCCGCCCCTCTTCGGCCAGCAGCTCCGCCACCTGCTCCACCGCGCGCGCCGCATGCGCATCTCTCGGATCGCCGTGATAGATCGCGCGAAACTCATCCATCACATGCGCATAGTCAATCTTCGTGTGCGTTCCCTCCGGCTTCGCCTCGAAAATCTCGCGCGCCTTCACCGCGCTATCCCACGCACTCGTCTCCGCACGCGAGCCCAGCGCGGCATGCGCGCTCAACAACATGCACGCACTCGCCGCTGCGCTCACCCAGGCGCGGCCGCATCGTCTTCCGCTCTGCCGAGACACACGCATACCCACCCTCAGTTTAGGTTCGCGGCGCGACTCTCACCCCCGCGAATCGCCCGAAGGTATTCACGCATGTACCTGCTACGAACGTACCGTGGAAAAGTTTTGGTCCGTCATCCTGAGCGAAGCCTCGCCGCGCGAGGCGAAGTCGAAGGATCCCTGTATTTCCCGCTGTTTGGACCATGCGGTCCCCGCGCTTACGCCATCATCTCGCCGACAACCGACGCCGCCTGCGCCAACACACCATCCAGCGCCGCAACATCACTTCCACCGGCCTCCGCGAGATCCGGCCTTCCACCGCCCTTGCCGCCAACCTTCGCCGCCAGCGCGCCCACAACCTTGCCTGCCTGCACGCGCGAGGTAAGGTCCTTCGTCACGCCCGTAATCAGCGTCACCTTGCCCTCACTCGTCGCCGCACCCAGCACCACAACACCCGAGCCCAGCTTGCCGCGCAGCTCGTCTACAAGATTTCTCATCTGCGACTTATCCAGCGCATCCACGCGCCGCGCCAGAACCTTGACGCCCTTCACCTCAACCGCACTCGCCGCCGCATCCGCCGTCGCCGCGCTCGCCGACTTCATGCGCATCTGCTCCAGCTCGCGCCGCAGCTTCTTCATCTCCTCTTCGTGCGCGCTCAGCCGCGACTGCAGCGCTGCCGCGGTCGGCTCGCCCGCACCAATCACCTGCCCCGCAACCTTCGCCACATCCGCATCGCGGCGGAACAACTCCAGCGATCCCGTCCCCGTCACCGCCTCCACGCGCCGCACGCCGCTCGAAACCGAGCTCTCGCCCACCAGCTTCAGCAGCCCGATCTCACCCGTCGCCGCCGTGTGCGTTCCGCCGCACAGCTCCGTCGAGAAGTCCCCAATCTTCACCACGCGCACGCGCTCGCCATACTTCTCGCCAAACAGCGCCATCGCGCCCAGCTCATGCACCGCCACATCGATCGGCACATCCACCAGCGTCTCTACTTTGTTATTCGCCAAAATTTGCGTGTTGACGATGTCCTCAATCTCCTGCAACTCCTCATCGGCCACGCCCGTAAAGTGCGAGAAGTCAAAGCGCAGCCGCGTCGCATCATTCAACGACCCCGCCTGCTTCACATGCGTGCCCAGCACCTGCCGCAGCGCCGCATGCAGCAAATGCGTCCCCGTGTGGTTGCGCATCGTCGCATGCCGCACACCCGCATTCACCACCGTGTCGACAACATCGCCCACTGCAATCGTGTGCTTCGCCGATCACCTGGTGCGCAAACACTCCCTGCACCGGCTTCCTCGCTCCGCTCACCTCGGCAACCGACGTAATGTGATCGCTCGCATACAGCCAGCCCACATCGCCCACCTGCCCGCCCGAGTCCGCATAGAAGCTCGTCGCATCCAGCACGACCTCGCCGCTCTCACCCGGCTGCAGACTCGCAACCCCGACACCATCCTTCACCAGCGCGAGCACCCGCGCTCCATCCAGCCGCGTCGCTCCATACCCCCCAAACTCCGTCTTCGGCAGCTCGCGATACACTGGCGCCGCGCTCTTCTGCGAGCCACCCTTCCAACTCGCCCGCGCCCTCTGCTGCTCCTCCAGCTTCGCCCGTTCAAAGCCCTCGTAGTCGAAGTCAATCAAAGCATCGCGTGCCGCATCGACCATGAAGTCGAGCGGCATACCAAATGTCTCGTACAAATAGAACGCTCGATCGCCGCTCAATTTCTGATTTCTGAGTTCTTCTTGTGCGGTTTCAGATGCCGCAGCGGGATTCTGCGCGACATAAGAATCCGTCTTAGAGTCGTACGTGACCTGATACTTCTCGATCCAAGCATTTCTAACGGCATCGATTTCTCGATCCAACTCTGCAAGTCCAGCCGTGAGCACCCGCGCAAACTGCTCCTCCTCCGCGAGCACCACCTTGCTCACGCGTTCCGCAGATTCCTTCAGCTCCGGATACGCCGCCTGCATCTCATCGCGCACCGCAAAGACCATCTCATGCAGAAACGGCTTCTCCTGCCCCAGCAGCCGCCCATGCCGAATCCCGCGCCGCATAATCTTGCGCAGCACATACCCGCGCCCTTCATTCGACGGCAGCACACCATCCGAAATCAGAAACGTCGCCGCCCGCGCATGGTCCGCAATGATCCGCAACGAAGCCGCACCCTTCTCATCGCTGATCGCCAGCCTCTCGATCTCGCAATCGGGTGCCCAATCTCGCGACTCTTATCTCGCTAATCGCCGTCAAGCTCGTAACTCCGCCGCCCGCTTAATCAACGGCGTAAACAGATCACTCTCATAGTTCGAAAGCTTCCCCTGCAACACGCACGCAATCCGCTCCAGCCCCATACCGGTATCGATCGACGGCTTCGGCAGCGGCGTCAGCGTTCCATCCGCCGCGCGATCGAACTGCATGAACACCAGGTTCCAGATCTCGATATACCGCTGATCGTCATGCGGAAACGGCTTGTCCTCACCCGTCTCACTCCCCGCCACTCCCAGATCGAAGAAGATCTCCGAGCACGGCCCGCACGGTCCCGTGTCGCCCATCTGCCAGAAGTTGTCCTTCATGCCCATCTCGAAGATGCGTTCCCTGGGCACGCCGGTCTCCATCCAGTACTTCTCCGCCTCGTCGTCGCGAGGCACGCTCTCCGTGCCCTCGAAGATCGTCACGTACAGCCGCGAAGGATCGATCCCAAACCACTCCGGCGAGGTCAGCAGCTCCCACGCGTACGCAATCGCATCCTTCTTGAAGTAGTCGCCGAAGCTGAAGTTCCCGAGCATCTCGAAGAACGTGTGGTGCCGCCGCGTAAAGCCGACGTTCTCCAGATCGTTGTGCTTCCCACCCGCGCGCACGCACTTCTGGGACGATGCCGCGCGCGAGTACTCGCGCTTCTCCGCGCCCAGAAACACATCCTTGAACTGATTCATCCCCGCGTTGGTGAAGAGCAGCGTGGGATCGTTCGCCGGCACCAGCGAAGACGAGTGCACACGACGGTGCCCTTTGCCCTCGAAAAAGCGCAGAAACTCCTCACGAATCTGGTTGCCGGACAGGTTACGCATAATGTTCAGTTTATCAGCGTAAAAGCGACTGTCTTGATTATTCCGGCTCAGCTCACGCCGGGCCGCCAAGTGAGGCCTTCGCGGCGCAGTTCCGGATCACGCGTCGCCTTCAGCCCGCCAAACTCGTCCGCATAACGCGCCATCTCGATCACACTCACCAGCGCATCGAAGGCGTCCTCACTTCCCTGCGCCTTTGCTAAGACAGTGCGCCCTAACGACGCATACAACGTGTCAGTTTTGCGCTTCGCCGAAAGATACTTCTTCCGCGCCTCAGGATTCGACTTCGCCACCGCGCCCGTCATCAGCCGCGTGTACATCTCGACCAGGAGTGGCCGCGGAACCTTCGCGTCAATCGCTGCACTCTCCAGCGGCCAGATGCGAAAGCCCGCATCGTGCAGCCGCTCCAGCATCGTCATCGCGCGCAGCGAGCCTGTGCCCACACTTCCCGAGCCACCGATCTGAAACGGCGACTTCGGCGTGATGCCGCGCATCTTCGCCGCGCGTTCGCAGCGTCGCCGCCCGGCAACGCCTGGGCGATCTTGTTGTCGTAATCCGCAAACCGAAACATCCGCCGGTAGCCAGGGCCGCAGAACTGCTCCGGACTCTTGTGCGGCGCGCCCCAGAAGCGCTCGTCGCGGGCGATGTCGTCGCACTCGCGGGCGAGCCACTGTTCGGCGAGGCCGGAGTTCGCCTTGCGCCAGAAGGCGAACATGTCCCCGCAGCCGTGCTCCTCCAGAAACCACCCCGGAAAGCTGAAGCAGCAATCGATGCTCACGACCAGCCGCGGCATCTCGCGCCCAAGCTCAATCAGCCACTCCGTAATCTCGTCGCGCGTGCGTCCTGCCTCGAGCCCAACGCGCACTCGCCCATCTTCACCGCGCGTCCAGATCGCCGCCCAGATATGCCTCCGCTGTCCGGCCGCATCGATCCGCCCCGACCAGTCAATCGCAATCAGTCGCAGCGTCTGTTCAGTAGCGGCAGTCGACGTCATGCCTTTGCTTTTCTTTTTGTCATTCCCGAAGCGGGGTCCCCGGCGAGCTTGCTCGCTGGGGTGCAAGGGAATCTGCTTTTCTTTCCTCGGCGCCACAAAGCTTAGACGTCCTCGCCGCTCACATCATCTTCAGTGATATCTGCCCCGCCCCAGTCGCGCAACACCGCCCACACCGCCCTGCTCGAAAACCCCGCCGCCACCAGCCGGCGCATGATCTTCGCAGTCTCCTTCTGCCTCTGTTCTCTGTCGCCGCTCGGCTGCTTCAGCCGCTTCCGCTCCACATACTGCCGAGCCAGCGCCACCTCATCCACATCCTCATACTGCTTCGTCACCGCCTCGCTCACCAGCGACGACGCAACTCCCTTCTGCATCAGCCCCTGCTGCACCCTCCGCGCCCCAAGCTTCTCATTCTCCTGGCGCAGCCTCGCGAAGTCCGCCGCGAACCTCGCATCGCTCAGATAGCCCAACTCCTTCAGCTTCGCGATCACTTTCTCGACATCCGCCCGCCCACTCTCATCGGACGAGACCCGCTCGCCCAGCCGCCGCCGCAGGTCGCGCTCGCTCTTCATCTTCGCGCCCAGCGACTTCACCGCATAGTCCAGCAACTCCAAATATTCCAGCGGTTTCCGCGCCATTTTTGCTTTTCCGAACGCCATTTACGAGTGCATCTCCTGTAAGGCTTACTTTCCTGTTTTGAAGACTTTGCGCAAAAACAACTGGATTTTCGAGTTAGGTCCGCCCCTAAGCCATTTCCCTGGAAGACTTTGCGCAAAAAGTGACGGGAGGGGGTACCCTCTACTTCGCCGCCACAGGATTCCTCTCCGGTCCCTTCGTCCGCGTATTTGTTCATGCCGAGCCAGCGGTCGCACCAGTCGTTGACGGTCTCGTTCCAGAGCTGGGAGTTTTGCGGTTTGAGGATCCAGTGGCCCTCGTCGGGGAAGTAGAGCATCCTGCTGGGCACGCCGAGGAGCTGGAGTGCGGTGAAGAGCTGCAGGCCTTCGGAGACGTCGAGGCGCATGTCGCGCTGGGAGTGGACGACGAGCGTGGGGGTGTGGGCGTTCTTGATGGCGAGCATCGGCGACCATTTGCGGAAGGGGTCTTCGGTGGCGGGGAGGTTGTAGAAGTCCCAGGGGTGGGCGGGTTGGTTTGTTCGACGACGGCGTCAGCATCGTTCGAGCCCACCTTAGCCCGCGATGAAGCTGCGGGCGAAGATGGGTCACCCGGATTTGTGCGAGGGGGCGGAACTCCCACTCGTTGAACCAGAGCTCTTCGGTGGTGCCGAAGGCGGACTGCGGGTTGTACATGCCGTCGTGGGTGACGATGCACTTGAAGCGGTTGGTGTGGGTAAGGACCCAGTCGGCCATGTAGCCGCCGTAGCTGGCGCCGAGGGCGCACTCGCGGTTTTTGTCGATGAAGCTGTAGTGCTGCTCGGCGTAGTCGAGGCCCTTCATCAGGTCGATGTAGGGACGGCCGCCCCAGTCGCCGGAGACCTCTTCAAGGAACTTCTGGCCGTAGCCTGTGGAGCCGCGCGGGTTGATCACACCACTACATATCCGTTGGCGGCGAAGAGCTGGGGTTCCAGCGGTAGGACCAGGCGTCTCCCCAGGCGCCCTGCGGGCCGCCATGCATGAGGAATTTGACGGGGTATTTTTTGGAGGGGTCGAAGTTGGGCGGCTTGACGAGGAAGCCCTGGACTTTGGTGTCGTTCGCTCCGGCGAACCAGAAGGATTCCATAGGATCCAGTAAAAGTTGCTCGAGAAGTGGAGCGTTGCAGGCCAGTCAGCGGCTTCTCAGGTGTGAATTGCGCATCGATATCAGTGGGGCGAATCTGCACGCCGTACTGAAGGACTAAGCTGCCGTTGTCGTCGCGGTATGTAAGCCTTGCCTATCGATGGCTGGCTCGTCCCAATCCCCATAGCGACTAGCTCGGTCGGCATGCTCACGGACATTTTCGTTGCTACGAGGGTGGCGCCGAATGTCGATATCACTGGGCTACCGTACTCTGCATTCTGCTGGCGCTTTTCTTGATCTTCAGCTTGAGACCAAATCGGGCTGAATTGAACTATCGAGTCCAGCGATGAAAAACTGCTCTTCACCATGATTCGGCGCTGCAAAAAAAACGTGACGAGTTCGGCATCCATGCAAACTCGTCCACCCAATTCAGGGAACTTCGTCGTGAGATTCCGGATGGACCGTATTCGCGCGGTCCATGACGACCAGATCGAACTTGTCCGACTCATACCCGTTGCGTGCTTGCGAACGCCAAGCGAGGTATTTGCCGTCGGGCGAGTACTGCGGGCCGTCGTCGCTGCCGGGCGACTGGTGGAGACCTTCACGGCTTTTGCGGTGGGCTCGTCGAGCTTGAGGGTGAAGATGTCGTTGTTGGTGGACTCGCCGGGTTGCGGACAACGCCGGGCTTGGCGAAGCCGACCTCGAGGTTGGTGTCGTAGGCGATCTCGTGCGAGTCGGGAGCCCAGGCATAGCCGAGCGGGCCGCCGAGGGAGAAGGTTGGGGTCTCGGCATCGCCGACGACGGAGCGCGGCGTGAGGTCGCGGAGGTTGTGTCCGTCGGCGTCGACGACGGCAACGTGGCTGCGGCGCTTGCCGGTGAAGTGGTCCCAGTGGCGATAGAGGAGTGAATCCCAGATCTGCGCTTTGACGGGCGAGGCGTCGGCGGCCTTCTGCTTGTCGGCGTTGCAGGCGTCCTCTTTCGACCAGTCTGGCTGGTCGGAGCATTCCGGATAGACGTCGACGGTGAAGAGCAGGCGCTTGGAGTCGGGCGACCAGATGGCGCCGTCGGCTCCGCCGTTAACGTTCGTCACCTGCGTGGGCGAGCCGACCGTGCCGGCGGCGTCGTCCCAGGGCATGGTGTAGATCTGATCCTTCATGCTGAGGGCGATGGATTTGCCGTCGGGAGCGAAGCGGCCGTTGGACTCGCCGTCGCCGAAGGTCACCTGCCACTGATTCACCGATTTCGTTTGATCTATAGGGACGAGCGGCACCACCCACAGGTGGTTCGTCTTCGTATTCTTCTCGAGCGAGACGTCGGTGACGGAGAAGAGGACCCATTTGCCGGAGGGCGAGATCTGCGGGTCAGAGACGCGCTTCATCGCCATGAGGTCGGCGAAGGTGATGGGGCGCTTCTGCGGCTGCTGGGCGGAGAGCGAGGTGATCGCGAGGGCGGCGGTAAGGAGAAAGGTGGCGAGGCGCATCGGTCGTAAGTGTAGCGCGTTGGTTTACCGGAGTTTTCATGCCGGTGTTGCGGTGGCTGTGCGAGAATTCTCGCGTCTCCCGCCGGCCCTGGATAAGGAAGTGTTGGAGTGACACCATGCCTGATGAAGCCCCTGCCAAAATTTTGAGCTTTGAGATCGAACGCAATGGAGAGTCAGCCGTAGTGAGGTGCCATGGCCGCCTGGTGGCCGGGGTCAGTGACGAGCTGTATCAGGCGGTGAAACCGCTGCTGACGGAGACGAAGGAAGTCACCATCGACCTGGCCGACCTGACCTATGTCGACAGCATGGGGCTGGGTACGCTGGTGAGGATTTATGTCTCAGCACGCCCGACGGGCTGCCGGTTGCAGCTGCAGCATCTGGGCAAGCAATTGCGCAATGTGCTGAAGATGACGAACCTGCTCTCGGTCTTCGCCCAAGCAGAAGGGGACAACATCACGATCGCCTGAAGCGCCGGGACTCGTTTGCCGGAAAGGTAGGCGAAAAGGCGGGTTAGGCGGGTGGGGTTGCAGAACCTTTTGGCTCGGCCTACCGTCTAGTGGTGTAGGGATTTCAGGACATGCTTCGTAGATTGCTCGTACTCGCTCTTGTTGCCGCCGCCGCGCCGCTTGCTGCGCAGAATAACTCCGCGCAGGGGTTTGGCCCGCTGGATCCTTCGCAGCCGACCGGGACGACGGTGGAACAGATTGTTCAGAAGATGGGTGCGCGGGAGACGGCGTTCGAGCAGGCGCGGAACCAGTACGAGTTTCGGCAGACGGTGAAGATCGACACGATCAACGACGACACCAACCGGCCCGACGGCGAGTATCAGCAGGTGACGGACATTACCTTCACCCCCGACGCGAAACGCGTGGAGCACGTGGTGTTTGCGCCGCAGAATACGATCGAGCGCGTGATCCTGACCGAGAACGACATGAGGGATATCGCGGAGAGGATTCCGTTCATCCTGACGCAGGCGCAGCTGCCGGATTACAACCTGACCTACCTGGGCAAGCAGCGTGTGGATGAGCTGGAGACGTACGTCTTCGACGCCGCGCCGAGGGTGCTGGTGAAGGGGCACCGGTACTTTCAGGGCAAGATCTGGGTGGACCAGCAGGACAACGAGATTGTGCTGGTGAACGGGCTGAACGTTCCGCAGGATACGAGGCGCGGACACGAAGACCTGAGCCCGCCGTTCACGACCTACTATGAGCAGATCGATGGCGTGTACTGGTTCCCGGTGTACACGAAGGCTGAGGGAATTCTGCACTTTGCGGCGCAGGATGGCGCTCTGAGCCAGGATGACCACATCCGAGCGATCGTGCGGTTTACGAACTACAAGAAGTTCAACTTCCACTCGAACATCAAGATCACGTACGGCGATGAGACGATCGCTCCGGGACAGAAGCAGCCGGATGCGCAGCCGCCGAACGCGCAGCCTCAGCCGGATGCGCAGAAGCCGAAGTAGTTAATCGCTGAGCACGTCCGCGTTGTAGTTGAGGAGCAGCTTTTTGCCCTGCGAGGGCAGCTTGCCGAGCTTCACGGTCTGGTCGAGAGTGGTGACGCCGCGCATCTTCATGCTGCCGAGACGGATGGTGTTGCCGTCGGCCATCTGCAGATAGAGCGGGACGAGCATGAGGAAGTTGTCGGAGACGCCGCTTTGCGTGACCTTGAAGTGGACGGAGGTGACGCCGTCGGCGCCGGTGTTGAAGTCTGAGCTGATGTCGTAGTGCGGGACTTCGGTGCCGTAGACGTATTCGTTGAAGAACCAGTCGAGCTTGCCGTCGCCGGTGGCATCGGCCCACTTGGGCAGCGTCTTTTCGAGCGAGTGTTTGAAGTCCTCGGTGGAGGCGGCCTTGCCGGCGTATTGCTGCACGAAGGCCTGCATGGATTGCTTGAAGGGCTGCTCCTGGTACTGCGGCGTCCAGTACATCATCTCGATCATGTGCAGAATGTAGGCGCCCTTGGCGTAGATGACGGCCCGGTAGACGTCGTCGCCGGTCTTGGAGTTGTTGATACGGTAGCCCATCGTGACGGGGCCGACGTCGATGGGGCGCTTGCCGTAGGCGTTCTTCTCAAAGAGCTGCTTGTGCTGGTCGTTCCAGTACGAGTGATAGCCGTCCATCTTCGGGGAGGTCTGCATGAGGAAGAGGCTGGCGGAGAAGGTGGCGAAGCCTTCGCTCATCCATTGGTCGCGATAGCTGGACCATCCGACGAGATCGCCCCACCACTGATGCGCGACCTCGTGCGGCGTAACGGAGTTCCAGAAGGCCGGCATGTCAAAGCTGCGGAGGCCGAGGGCGTTCTGTTCGGTGGCGTCCCAGAAGGCGCAGACGGGGAGATAGACCATGGTCGGATAGCCCTGGCCGTCAAGACAGGTGGTCTGCTCGGTGAGCGATATGTGATCGTAGGGCAGCTTGCCGAAGTAGTCGCTGTAGATCTGGATGGCGGCATTGCCCTGTGAGACCTGGCCCTTGAGGCCGGAGGTGGCGGAAAGGCTGCCCATACCCTGGTTCGCTTCGTTGGCGATCCAGTCGGGCAGGTTGACGTTGGCGAAGCCGTCGACGACGAAGCCTTGTGGGGTTTTGATCTCCTCCTGCTTGAACTCGCCGATGTTGAAGCCGGCGAGAGGGATGGGCGCGCGCGTCTGCCAGACGTAGCGCTCGATGTTGCCGTCGTGATCGTGCGTCACCAAGTCGCCGGTGGCGACAGCCTGCAGGCCTTTGGGCAGATGGAAGGTGAGCCTGTAGTTGGCGAAGTCGCCCGCGACCTCATGGCCGGCGGGATACCACGAATCGCGCGCCGCATGCACGAGGTCATAGACGCCGTCGCCCTGACGCATCACCGCATCGGGACCGGAGTACTTGATGAGCAGCCGCATCGGCTTGCCCGCGGGCGCGCCCTGCGGCAGCTCGACGGAGAAGTCAGGGTCGCGCTTCTTGTCCTCCTGGATGAAGTCGAGCGGAGCGCCGGTCTCGCTATAGACGCCGGAGACACGAAGAGTTGGGAAGAGATCGAAGTGGATGACGCGCAGACCGGGACGGTTCACGTTGAGCGAGACGGTGGCTGCGCAGGTGATCTTGCCGGACTTCTCAAGACCGATGTCGATGGCCTCGTCGGTGACATGCGTGGGCAAGGCGATGGCATCAGAGGCCGCGGTTTGCATGCGGTAAGCGGTCCAGCCGTGGAAGTCGTCGGCTTCCCATGTCGCGAGCTCAACCTGATCGCCGTCGGCCTCCCGTGCGCCCTCCGGATCGACGATGAAGAGAAGATTTTTGCCCGCGAAGAATCCACCGGCGCGGAAAGATGCGAGGAAAAAGCTGCCGTGGCCATCCGCCGGCTTGTCGATGAGCACGTCTTCGAGCAGCCGTGCGTCGAGATTCCAGTGGATCGTCTCGCGGAAGTTTCTGGCGAGGTCAGCGGCCGCCTTCGACGCTTCGGTCGCGTCGCCGCTCGCAGATCCGGTGGAGGCCTTGCGAATCTCATCCGCAGTTGCATCCGTGAAGCGCAGCACAACGTTGGTGAACTCCTGCGACATCTCCGGCGTCTTGGTCAGCAGGGCGAGCGAGCGGCGCTCGTTGGGGTTGGAGGGTGAAAGAGTGAAATGGCCTTTGCCCGCAAAGACTGCGCCGGTGACGCGGCCGTTCACGGCTCCGTAGAGGAAAAAATCGCCGTCATCGAAATGAAAGCTGCCGCCCTGGCGCTCGATGGTCAAGCCCTTTACCGCGAGGCCGGGACCGACGGGCAGGTTCGACCGCAGCGCGGCGTAGGTTCCTTCGGAGTTCGGCCCATGAGCCGCTCCGTTGGGTTCAATGACAGGAGACGAAAGCTGTGCGAGACACACGGATGGCGCGAACGCCATCGCCAGGACGAGGGAAAGAGGCCGGACTACGGGGAGCATTTTAACCAGTATAAGACAGCAGGCAAATCGCACAGGTCAGCTCTTGCGTACCGAAGTACCTACAAACCGCTAGCTGCGTTCGAGCGCCATCGCGACCGAGTTGCCGCCGCCGAGACAGAGCGCGGCGATGCCTTTGTGCGCGTTGCGGCGCTGCATCTCGTGCAGCAGCGTGACGAGCACGCGAGCGCCGCTGGCGCCGATGGGATGACCGATGGCGACGGCGCCACCGTTGACGTTGACGCGTTCGAGACTAAGGCCGAGCTCTTTCGTGACGCCGAGCGCCTGCACGGCGAAGGCTTCGTTGAGTTCGAAGAGGTCGACGTCGCTGAGTGCCCAACCGGCGCGCTCGAGAACTTTGCGGACGCCTGTGACGGGAGCGAGCATCACCCAACGCGGAGCGACGCCGCTGGTGGCTTGAGCGCGGATCGTGGCGAGCGGCTTGAGTTTGAGTTCGCGCGCTTTGTCGGCGGACATGAGGACGACGGCTGCAGCCGCATCGTTGACGCCGGGCGCGTTGCCGGCGGTGACGGTGCCCTGCTTGCGGAAGGCCGGCTTGAGCGCGGCGAGTGCTTCGAGGCTGGCGTCATCGCGCACGCTCTCGTCGCGAGTGACGGTCGTGCTTCCTTTTTTGCCGGGGATTTCGACGGGGACGATCTCGGTGTCGAAGCGGCCTTCGTTCCAGGCGGCAGAGGCCTTGCGGTGCGAGTCGAGCGCGAACTGGTCCTGCTGCTCGCGGGTGAAGCCGTGTTTGTCGGCGACGAGCTCGGCGGTTTCGCCCATGTGAAAGTCTTCGCAGGCGCACCAGAGGCCGTCGCGGATCATCGAGTCGACGGCGGGGCTGTCACCCATGCGCATGCCCTTGCGCGCGGCGGGGAGAAGATAGGGCGCGTTGGACATCGACTCCATGCCGCCGGCGACAGCGATCTCGCTATCGCCCTCGGCGATGGAGCGCGCGGCGAGGCCGACGGCGCGGAGGCCGGAGCCGCAGACCATGTTGATGGTGAGCGCGCTGACGGTGTCCGCGAGGCCGCCGCGAAGTGCAGCCTGGCGCGCGGGATTCTGGCCAAGGCCCGCGGGAAGAACGCAGCCCATGATGCACTCGTCGACTTTGGCGGAATCGATTGCGGCGCGATCGACCGCGCCGCGTACTGCGATCGCGCCGAGTTCGACGGCGCTCAACGACGAGAGGCCGCCGAGAAATTTTCCGACCGGTGTGCGAACGGCGCTTACGATGACAACTTCACGCATGGATGAATCTCCTGATGACGGCAGCGCGTTCGTGTGCCTCGCGCCGACAAAGTATACGTCTCGTTTGGATGCGTTTGCTTCGCGCTCGATGTTGCGTTGCGAGATCGTCGACGTGTCGGAGGCACTTCGAGAGGGGATGAAATGTCATCGGCGGCTGTGCAAAGCAGGTCAGAAATTCCTCCTTAATCTTCTTTTTTCTCTTGACTCTAAGCCGCAGGAAATCTATACCCTTGTTAGCCGCATTGCGGCGTCGATGATGTTCATCGATTGGGAGCGCAGGCAAACGCAACCCAAGGCAAAGCAACAAACAAAGGCAACACACTCGGGGGACGCCAAAGAGAGCGTCCCCCGAGGTGTTTTTGAGCCTGTGTTCATGCGGCTTTGCACGCACTCTCAAAATTCTTCACATCGCAGTATTCTTGAACACGATGACGCGCCGACGCTGGATCGCAGACAACTTTACCGACACGACCGCATCGCTCACAGGCGACCAGGCGCTGCACCTCGCACGCGTCCTCCGCGCCCAACCCGGACAAATTTTTGACGTGGTGGCGAATGGATTTCTGCGACGTGCCACGGTTGTAAACGTCACCGAACGAGAGGTTACTTTTGCGTTAGGCGAGGAGTTGGAGGCCGAAGCAGCGCTTCCGGTTCATCTGCTGCTTGCAATCATCAAGTTCGATCACTACGAGTGGGGACTAGAAAAATTGACAGAGCTGGGAGCGGCGCGAATCACTCCGGTGATTGCGCGGCGCACGGAAAAACATCTTGCTCAGGCGGCGGCGAAACGCGTGGAACGCTGGCGGCGGATTGCGTTGGAGGCGGCGAAGCAGTCGCGGCGCAGCGATCTTCCGCAGGTGGATGATCCGCTGCCGCTGAAGCAGGCGCTCACGCGGGTTGATGCGCCGACGAAGCTGCTGCTCGCGGAAACCGAGCAGGAGAACACGTTAATGAGCGAGTTAGCGGGTCAGCAAGTTAGCGAGTCAGCGGAGATGCGGGTGGCGCTGGCGATTGGGCCGGAGGGTGGATGGGCGGCGGAGGAGATGACGCTGTTCAGCGAGAATGGATGGCGGCATGTGACGCTGGGCCCGCGCATCCTGCGCGCGGAGACGGCGGCGATTGCGGCGCTGAGTGTGTGCTCAGCGCTGTTGTAGCCACAAAGGAAAAGCGGCCGAACGTGCCGGCCGCTTCTACCGTCTGATCTCGACGATCTCGCTTACGAGAACATTTCCTTCACCTTATCGAAGAGGCCACGCGACTGCGGCACATTGTCGACCTTGAGCGACTCGCTGAGCTGGCGCATGAGTTCCTTTTGCTGCTTAGTCATCTTTGCCGGAGTCTGCACGCGGACCTCGACGATGAGGTCGCCGCGGCCGTGCGCGTTCAGGTGCGGAACGCCCTTGCCGCGCAGACGGAACTCCTTGCCGCTCTGCGTGCCTTCGGGAACCTTCAGCGTCTCGGGGCCATGTAGCGTTTCGATTTCGAGCTCGGTGCCAAGCGCGGCCTGGGGGAAGCTGATCGGCATCACGCAGTGCAGGTCGTCGCCGTCGCGCTCGAAGAACTTGTGCGCGCGGACCTCGAGCACGACGTAGAGATCGCCCGACGGTCCTCCCCACTTGCCGGCGTCGCCTTCGCCGGAGTAGCGGATGCGCGTCTCGTTCTCGACGCCCGCCGGGACCTTGACGAGGATCTTGTGCTCGCGCTGTACGCGGCCGTCGCCGCGGCAGACCTTGCACGGATGACGTACGACGGAGCCGGTGCCGGAGCAGACCGGGCAGGTGCGCGCGACGGAGAAGAAGCCCTGCTGCGTGCGAATCTGTCCGCGGCCGCCGCACTGCTGGCAGGTTTCGGGCTGGCGTCCGCCCTCGGAGCCGGTTCCGGTGCAGTCGGTGCAGGCCTCGGCGCGGCGAATCGTAATCTCGCGCTCGATGCCGAAGACGGCTTCCTCAAATTCGAGGCGCAGGTCGAACTTGAGATCGCGGCCACGCTGCGCGCGCGAGGCGCGGCCCCCGCGAGCGCCCATGTTGAACATTTCGCCGAAGAGATCGCCGAAGATGTCACCGAGGTCGCCCTGCGCGAACGGTCCACCCGCGAACGGGTTGCCGGCGGCGCCCGCACCAACACCCGCATGACCGTAGCGATCATAGGCGGCGCGTTTATCCGGGTCGCTGAGCACCTGGTAAGCCTCGCTGCAGGCCTTGAACTTCTCCTCCGCATCCGGATTGTTGGGATTGCGGTCGGGGTGGTACTGCATGGCAAGTTTGCGGTACGAAGCCTTCAGCTCCGTGTCGCTCGCCGTGCGCTCCACCTGTAAAACCTCGTAATAGTCCATCTTCATCGTTGCGGTCGCCATCTACACACTTCCCATCATCGCTCCCTCAGGGGCTAAAGCCCGTTGCGAGAGAGGTTCTTTGCGGCGCGGAGACCGTGGGCTAAAGCCCAGGGCTACCAGCCGCGCCCTTTCAAAAACTAGTCACTCATCTGCTTCGCGTTGGTCGCGATCTTCACCAGCGCCGGGCGCAGCAGCTTGTCGCGCAGCTTGTAACCGCGGCGGATCTCTTCAGTTACCTGGTGGTCGGGGACATCCTCGCGCTCTTCGCTGCCCAGCGCCTCATGCACGCGCGGATCGAACTGTGCGCCGACGGCTTCGACCGGCTGCACATTCAGCCCGCGCAGCGCCTCTTCCATCTGCTTGAGGATAAGCTCGACGCCACTGCGAAGCTGCTCAACGGAACCCTGCGCCTTCAGCGCCAGGGCGAAGTTGTCCATCACGCCGAGAAACGGCTCGACGGCGGATTGCACAGCGTAGTCGCGCGCGTCCTGACGTTCCTTCATCTCGCGCTTGCGGGCGTTGTCGAACTCCGCCTGCAGCCGCGCGAGCCGGTCCTTCAGCGCGTCGCGCTCTTCGCGCAGAGCCGTCAGTTCCGCCGCCTCCGCAACCGGATCATTGCCCTGCTGTCCTTGCTCAGCGGCGGACTCCATCTGCTCCGGTGCGTTATCGCCCTCCGGTGCGTCCACCCGCTGAATCTCTTCTGTCCCTGTCATACGTCTGTCCTTTCCAAAAACTCCCGGCCGCGGCCATCGCGTGCGAACGTTGCTCATCGCCAAACCCTCACATTTACTGATGCGCCTACGAGCTTCGCGGTGCGAGCGCGCGTTCGAGCATCTGCGCCACATAGGCCACCGCACTCATGTTGCTGGGGTAGTTCATCCGCTTCGGCCCAATCACGCCAACCGAGCCCAGGTTCTCGCCGGCCACACGTGCCGGCGCTGCGATGAGCACGAGGCCCGCCATCTCCGGCGCATGCTGCTCTAAATCAAAGACAACGCGCACCGACTCCTGGCGTGCGTCGATGTACGCATTCAGCAGCTCAACGAGGCGTTCCTTCGCCTCGAGCGCGGTCAGCATCTCGCGCAGCCGTGCACGGTCCTCGGGCAGCCCGAGAAGGTTTGCAACGCCGTCGACGAAGACCGCCTGGCCGCCTGCTGCGATGCCGACGGTCTGGTTCCATAGCTGCTGCGCGGACTCCATCATCTGCTGGTAAGTGCTGCGCTCGTTCTCGATGCGGTGCGCGAGCTCTGTGCGGATGCGCTCGATGCTCCAGCCGCGGAAGTGCTCGTTGAGAAAGCGCGAGGCCGTCTCGAGCTCCAGCATCGTGACGTCGCGATCGAGCGACAAAACGCGGTCTCGCACCATGCCGCTGCGCGTGACGACGACGGCCAGCACGCGGAGTTCGGCCAGCCGGCTGAAGTGCACATGCTCCAGCGTGTCCTGCGAACTCGCCGTAGACATCGCGACGCCGACGCCGCTCGAGAGCACGGCCAGCACGTGCGAGGTGCGCTCGAGCAGAGCCTCCGCTCCGGCGATGCCGGCGAAGCTGGTGTCGATGCGCGACTGAAGTTCGGCTGTGGATGGGGCGGACAGGCTGTTCAACTTGCCTCCGCTGAGTTGCTCGACGTACATGCGAAAGGCGCGCGCGGAGGGCACGCGTCCGGCGGAGGTATGTGGCTGCTCCAGCAGGCCCTTGTCCGCAAGCTCCACCATCTCGTTGCGAATGGTCGCCGAGCTGGCCGGACCGCCCGACAGTGACAGCCGCGCGATCGAGCCCGAGCTCACCGGCTCGCCCGTCGCAATGTACTGCTCGACGATGGCGGTGAGGATCTCGCGCTGCCGGGTTGTGATGTCGTTCCGCATACGTGGATTGTTGCCTACGAAATCTCCAGAACATTCTCGCTCTGCGCCGCCACCTGCTCGGCACGAGCCTTCACTTTTTGCGCAATGGCCGCGAACTCTCGTCCGCGCGCCGACTGATCGCCCGCGAGCGACGCGGGCAGGCCACGGTCACCTCCCTCGCGCACCTGCGGGTCGAGATCGACCGAGCCGAGGAAGGGGATGTTGAACTGCTTCGCCGTCTGCTCGGTTGATCCTGCGCCGAAGACGTCGATCACAGTGCCGTCCGGCAGCGTCATCTGGCTCATGTTCTCGACCATGCCCAGCACTTCGACGTTGACCTGGTGGAACATCTCGAGCGCCTTGCGTGCATCCTGCAGTGCGACGCTCGAACCGGTCGAGACGACGACGGCGCCGGTCAGCGGAACAGTCTGCACGAGCGAGATGACGACGTCGCCGGTGCCCGGCGGCAGGTCAACGATGAGGAAGTCGAGTTCGCCCCACGCGACCTGCTGCAAGAACTGCTTGATGATGCCGTGCAGCATCGGGCCGCGCATCACCATCGGCTTGTCGCCCGGCGAGATGAGGCCGACCGACATGAACTTCACGCCGTGCGCCGTGAGCGGCTCGATCATATTGCCCGGCCCCACTGCAGGCTGCCGTGTGACACCGAGCATCGTCGGCACATTGGGGCCATAGATGTCCGCGTCTAGCAGGCCGACGCGATAGCCCTGCTTCGCGAGACTCACCGCGAGATTCACCGCGACGGTGGTCTTGCCGACTCCGCCCTTGCCCGAGCCCACCGCAACGACGTACTGCACGCCCGGCAGCGGTTGTGGTCCCATCGGCTGCTGTCCTGTGTGTCCCATCAAATCCCTTCTAATCCTTATCGGATGTAAATCACTTACACATGCCACTCAGGCGGCAGAGTCGCCCGCAGATCCTTGCGCCGCTGTACCTCTCCGCTACGCATCTCGCGGCGGCGGCCGGCGTCCTCGAAGCGCCGCTTCTGGTGTTCGGTCTCCGTGATGACCTGCGGGACCTCAATTCTCTTGCCCGTCGCGTCGACCGCCACAAACGTCAGGTACGCCGAAGCCACCTGCCGGAACCGGCCCTCGCGAACATCTTCAACCATAGCCTTCACGCCGACCTCCATGGAGGTGCGGAAGGCGCGGTTCACACTCGATTTCAGGATGAGCAGGTCGCCGACCTTCACCGGCGCTACAAAATCCAGATGGTCCATCGAGGCCGTCACGGTATACGCGCGCGCGTGCCGGCTGGCTGCCATCGCACCGACCAGGTCGATGAATTGCATCAGCCGTCCGCCGAAGAGGTTCCCGATCGCATTCGCGTCGCCGGGAAAGATAATCTCGCTGCGTTCGGACCGGGACTCGGAGACCGGCCGTGCGGCCACACCTTCGCTCATCCTGTTTGCTACACCTCCGCTCAAGTCTCGGGAGAAAACTACTGATTCCGTGATTCAGTTCCCTTCTCTATATTCTAAATCTCCGCGTCCCCGTACGCTTGGAGAGCATCTGAACTGCGGGAGATCCGCAGTTTTAGGCACTTAGAGGAGAAACGCCGATGAACGCCGCTGTCGTCGAGTTCGCCCAGTCCGCGCCGCAATACAGACCGTTCGACGATCCCGTCCCGCAGCCCGGGGAGTCCATCGTCCGGGTGCTTGCCGTCGGGCTCCATCCCGTCGTGAAGTCGCGCGCCAGGGGCAGCCACTACACCAGCGGCGGACAGTACCCTCTCATTCCCGGCGTCGACGGCGTCGGCCGGCTCGACGACGGGCGCCGCGTCTTCTTCGGTGCCGGACGCCCGCCGTTCGGCACCTTCGCCGAGCTTTCCGTGGCTCGTCCCCAGGCGGTTTTCCCGCTCGCCGACTCGATCCCGGATGCAACCGCAGCCGCGCTGGGGAATCCTGCGATGTCCTCCTGGGGAGCGCTAACGTATCGCGCGAAGTTCCAGCCCGGCGAGAGCGTGCTGATTCTCGGCGCAACCGGTGTCGCCGGCCAGCTCGCGGTACAGATCGCCCGGCGCCGCGGAGCGAAGCGGGTCATCGCCTGCGGACGTAATCCGCAAGCCCTCGAGAAAACCACGGCCCTTGGCGCCGATGTGACCATCTCGCTCGAACTCCCGCGCGAAGAGCTCGTTGCCGCGCTGCGCACCGAGATCGCAGCAGGCATCGATGTAGTCCTCGACTACGTATGGGGACCACCCGCTGAAGCTACGCTCGAGGCCATCGCCAGGAGAGACAACGAAACCTCGCGTCTTCGCTACGTCCAGATAGGCCAGTCTGCCGGCCGCACCATCCCCCTCGATGGCGCGATGCTGCGCAGCAACGCCATCGAACTCCTCGGCAGCGGCTTCGGCAGCGTTGCCTTGCCGGATCTCCTTACCTCGATCTCGGATTTCTTCGTCGAGGCCGCGCGTGCTCCCTTCGAAATCGCCATCCGCACCTTGCCGCTGCGCGACATCACCTCTGCATGGGATGAGCCAGAGGGCGACTCCCGCTTCGTCTTCATTCCGTAGCCTGCGAGAATGTCAGACATGGACAAGATCGCCATGCTCACCGGGATCCTCGCCGAGCATCCCACCGACGCCTTCGCGCGCTACGGCCTCGCTATGGCCTACGCCGCCGAAAACCTGAACGACGACGCACTCCGCGAGTTCGCGACGGCCATCCAGCACAATCCTGACTACGTGCCCGCTTTCCAGATGTCCGCGCAGACGCTTCTGAAGCTCGGCCGCACCGACGAGGCCCGCCAGCGCCTCAACGCGGGCCTCGCCGCCGCGGCGCGCACCAGCAACGCACACGCCGCGAGCGAGATGCAGGCCATGCTCGACGACATCAGCTAAGCCGTCGGCAACACCCCATCCACTAACACCATCGAAATCAGCTGGTAGCAACTACTATGCCGCTGACGCTCACCTGGGAACAGATCGCGGTCCGCATCCTGCTCGCCACCATTGCGAGCCTGCTCATCGGCCTGAATCGCGACGAGCGCGGTCATCCTGCGGGCATGCGCACCACGATGCTCGTCTGCCTCGCTGCGTGTCTCGCGCAGTTGCAGGCCAACATGCTGCTCACCACCGCCGGCAAGACGATGTCGTCGTTCTCCGTGCTCGATCTTGAGCGCCTTCCGCTTGGTATCCTCTCGGGCATCGGCTTCATTGGCGCAGGTGTGATCGTCAAGCGCGACAACAATCTCGTCACCGGCGTCACCACTGCGGCGACGATGTGGTTCGTCAGCATGCTCGGCCTCCTCCTCGGCGGCGGTCAGCTCGTCCTCGGTAGCGCTGCGACCGCGCTCGCCATCTTCATTCTGTGGGGCCTCAAGCACGTGGAGAACTTCATCCCGCGCATGCAGCAGGGCAATCTGTGCCTCGTACTGGATCCCAGCTCGCCGTCCGAAGACGAGCTCCGAGCGCTCATCCTCAAAGCCGGCTGCGAGTTTACGCGTTGGCAGGCAACCTACGATCCGCCCGGCTCGCTGACCGCGCTCGAATGCACGGTTCGCTGGCGCGAGCGAGCCTCACACGAACCCGGCACACCCACCGCAATTGTGCAATTTCGGTCATTGCCCGGCGTGCGCTCGCTTATGTGGAGCGAATGACTCCCTTGCCTGCGGACCCACCACCGGCGTCGTTGTCTGCTTCCCCCGCAGCTTTCGGCAGCATCTGGAACCGCGTCGTTGGAAATGATGTCGGATAGTGCTCTCGGATCCACGCCATCATCCGTTCGCGGACCACGCAGCAAAGCTCGAAGCCTTTGATTCTGTCGGCCGCACTGACCTGGCAGCGCAACTCAACCGTGCGGTTGGTCAACTCGGTCACATGCAGATCGCAGATCTTTCCGTCCCAATAATGAGAACCCATCACGATGTTCTGAAACTCCGCGCGAACCTCTTCGACTGGAATCGTGTAGTCCATGTAGAGAAAGGCCCTCGCCACAACATCGGTGCTTGTCCGCGTCCAATTGAAGAATGGATTGTCCATGAAGTAGCTCAGCGGCACAATCATGCGGCGGAAGTCCCATATCTCCAGCACGACGTAGGCGGACGTAATTTCCTCCACGCGGCCCAGCTCTCCCTGCACCACCACGACATCGTCGATGCGGATCATTCCTGTAAACGCAATCTGGATGCCCGCCAACACATTCGAGGCGGTCGATTTTGCCGCGGTCGCGAGCACCAGGGACGCCAGTCCTGCAGACGCCAGTAGCCCGGTGCCGTACTGCCAAATGCGTGGATTGTTGAATGTCCAGAGGAGCCCCGCGATGGTGATCACCGCGATAAAGGCGATGACAAGCCGACGGACCACTCCAAACTGCGTGTGTATTTTTCGCGCTTCAATGTCGCCAGCCGTCAGGTCGTACTTGCGAAGGATGATCGCCTCAAAGACATAGATAGTGCCTGCCGCAAACCAGCCCAGCGACGCCACCAATGCGAGGAGCAGAGCATGGTCGGTGAAGTGGCGGAGCTGATGCGACAGCATGGGAACAAACGGCAGCGCGATCATCACGCACACGAGGATGGAGATCACACGGGCGGGCTTGGAGAGGTGCCGGCGCATCGCGATCCGCACGCCGCCGGATTCGACGTTCCTCAGTCGCGTGAAACGAAACAGCAGGTAGTGAACCAGGTTGGCAAGCCCGATAGCCGCACAGAACACAAAGATAAGGAAGAACCAGGCATGCCGCGCTTCAAATGCACTCATACGCCTCGCTTTCAGGGCCTGCAGCCGCCAAACCGTTGAACCGTCACGGCTGGTACGACATCTATACTTTATCTATGGCGAATCCCTCCAGGCCGCAAACAGCTCTTCCGGCAACTCTGGGCCAGCTCCGCAAGTCCGAGTTCACGCCGGGGCGCGTCTCGCGCTCCGTCAAGGATGAGCTCCGCGACAACCTCATCGCCCGCCTGCGTCACATCTCCGGCAAGGCCCGCGGCAACGCCGAGGAGGCCGAGGCGCTCTTCCCCGGCATAGTCGGCTATGAGGACACTGTCATTCCGCAGGTGGTCAACGCCATCCTCTCTCGCCACAACTTCATTCTGCTGGGCTTGCGTGGGCAGGCGAAGTCGCGCATCCTGCGCGCGCTCACCACGCTGCTCGACCCGTACTCACCGTACGTCGCCGGCTCTGAACTCCGCGACAACCCGTACGCTCCGCTGAGCAAGTTCTCGAAGGACCTCGTCGCCTCGCTCGGCGACGACACGCCCATTGCCTGGATGACGCCCATCGAGCGCTACGTCGAAAAGCTCGCCACACCCGACGTCACGGTCGCCGACCTCATCGGCGACGTCGACCCCATCAAAGCTGCGCGCTCCGGCCACGAACTCGGCAGCGAGCTCACCATGCACTACGGCCTTCTGCCGCGCGCCAACCGCGGCATCTTCGCCATCAACGAGCTCCCCGATCTCGCCGGCAAGATCCAGGTTGCGCTGTTCAACATCATGCAGGAGGGCGACGTTCAGATTAAGGGCTACCCTGTCCGCCTCGAGCTCGACGTCGCCATCGTCTTCTCCGCGAACCCTGAGGACTACACGGCGCGCGGCAAGATCGTGACACCGCTCAAGGACCGCATCGGCTCGGAGATCCGCACGCATTACCCTGAATCGCTCGACGAGGCCATCACCATCACCGAGCAGGAAGCCTGGACCGCGCGCAGCTATAACGATGATGGGGCCGCCGACAACGCGATTCAGCGCATCCATATCCCGCACTACATTCGCCAGATCGTCGAGCAGATCGCCTTCGTCGCACGCGAGGAGAAGAAGGTCGACAAGCGCTCCGGCGTCTCGCAGCGCCTGCCCATCAGCACCATGGAGCTCGTCGTCTCTAACGCAGAGCGCCGCGCGCTGCTGCACGATGAGTCGCTCGTCGTGCCGCGCGTCGGCGACATCTTCGCTGCGCTTCCCGGCATCACCGGCAAGGTCGAGCTCGAGTACGAAGGTGAAATGAAGGGCTCCGACGTCGTAATGCGCGAACTCATCCGCCAGTCGGTCGCCAGCATCTACGACACCTACTTCGCGGGCGTCGACACGCAGCAGATTGAGCAATGGTTCAACCTCGGCGGCGCCGTCGAGATGAACGATAAGCAGCCCTCTGCCACCGTGCTCGCGTCGCTCAAGGAGATTCAGGGTCTCCTCGAAAAGCTGGCGCCGCTGAAGCTGCCCAAAGGCGCCGAGCCCGAGCTCACCGTCTCTGCCGCCGAATTCCTACTCGAAGGCATGACCGCGCACAAGCGCATCTCGCGCTCCGAGGCCCGCACCTTCACCGCCGGCGAAAAGCGCAAGCGTATCGAAGACGCCGCCAACCTCGGCGAGCGCATGCGTGAACGCGAGCGCGAGAACGCCTTCAATCGCACGCGCCGCGGCTTCAACTAGGAACAGCGCCGCAGCCTCAACTAAGAATTAGTTCAAAGCACGACAGATATCGTTGTGGCGGGGTAAGATTCTCTCGTCCTTATGACGACGAACGTTCTTGCCGCCGCCCTTCTCTTCGCCTCCACGCTGTCAGCGCAAAAGATCTCCAACCCCAGCGCCTCAGTGCTCGACGTCGCCGCGCGGCAGGCCTTCCTGAAGACCACGAGCGACGCCCGTCTTCACAATGCCATGGCGCATCTCGGCTCCTGCACAGCATCGCCGCTCGTCCCCGCACCCACCGGCGAGATGCAGATTCCGCATCACTATATGCACGGGTCTAATGGTCCTACGAATCCTGCAGAGGCCGAGGCCACGCGCACCTATGGCGCCTTCGAGCATCGCATCACCGCCGGCATGAATCAGTGGGTCGCCACCGGCAACGAGGCCGAGGCGCAGTGTGCCCTCGCGCAACTCGACGCATGGGCACAAGCGAAGGCGCTCACCAACTACGATCCCAAGGCGTACTCGCAGTCGTGGTATCAGGCCGAGTGGTCGCTCGCCTCTGCCGGCGTCACCGACTCCGTGCTCAGGCAGGACACCGCACTCGACCCCGCGCAACAGGAGCGCGTCGCCAAGTGGCTGCGCAACGCCGCCCACCAGCTCATCTCGTATGAGAAGCCAGGTGAGCCAGGCAACAATCACCACTACTGGCGCGCGCTCGCCGCCATCTCCATCGGCGTAGCGTCCAACGACAACGAGCTCTTCCGCTTCGGCATCAACACCTTCAAACAAGCCGTCGGCCAGGAAGACGACAACGGCGCGTTTCCGCTCGAGATGGCGCGCCACGAAAATGCGATCCACTACCAGGCCTTCGCGCTGCAGCCGCTCATCATGATCGCCGAGTTCGCCGAGCGCCAGAACGTCGACCTCTACGCCTACACCGAGCGCGGCCGCACCATTCGCAACGCCGTCACCTTCCTCGGTCAAGCCATCGCGGACCCCAGCATCGTCAAGCAGTACACCGCGGACGAACAGAAGCTGCACTTCAGCGCCGGCGACGTCGCCGAGCTCGAGTTCTACCTCGCGCGTTTCGGCCCTGACAGCACGCCCACCCCGCTCCGAGATCTCCTGCACACACCCGCCACCGCGACGCGCGTCGGCGGCAACACCACCGTGCTCGCCGGGAAGTAGTTCTCGACGGCTCGCACGCAAAATGGACAGCGGCGAAGAGGCACATCTTTCCTCTTCGCCGCTCGGTTATGCCCGCTCGCAACTGCGGACTGGCTTGCACAGTCGCGGTCTCAGCTCCGCGCACTGGCCACTCTGCTACTTATCTTTTGTTGTTCCTCATCTCCTGTCGCTGCCAGACCCCTTCTGGCTGCCGCTCTGCGATCCGTGGGTTCCTTGGGATCCCTGCTGCGTGCCCTGTTGTTTCCCGGACTGTTGCGAAGCCGAGCCTCCCATCCCGGAGGACTGCGTGCGGTTCGGATCCTGGTTGGCCTTGTTCTTCTGCTGCTCCATGTTCTGATCGTGTGCTGCCATAGCGTGTACTCCTCTTCAGCTTTGGGCGGGCATCATCGCCCGCACTACCTAGGAGCGCAGCCCGCATCTCTGCGTTGCCCCGTTTTTGCTGGTCATTTCTCACTTTTCGCATAATTCTGTAACCCTCGCAGAATCACCATCGAGCGCGTCTCGTTGCAGTAAATCTTCGTGTCGCTGATCGCTGATGTTGATGAAGCGCAAGTTAGCTCGCGTATCCTTCATCTCATTCATCGCATGCCTGAGCTTCCCGACATCAAGGCTTATCTCACCGCGCTCGCACCGCGTGTGATCGAGCAGCCGCTCGATCAACTCCGCGTCGCCAGCCCACTGCTTTTGCGCACGGCAGTTCCGCCCATTCACTCCATCGAAGGCAAGACCATCCGTGGCCTGCGCCGTCTCGGCAAACGCATCGTGTTCGTCTTCGACGCAGATGAAACCGGCGAGTTACTCTTTCTCGTCCTGCACCTCATGATCGCCGGCCGTCTTCACTGGCGCGAGTTGAAAGCGGGGGCGCGGCCGCAACCACGACCAAGGCTCGGCGGCCGCAACAACCTCGCATCCTTCGACTTCCCCAACGGCTCGCTCGTCCTCACCGAAGCCGGAGCCAAACGCCGTGCCTCGCTGCATCTCGTCCGCGGTGAGGCGGCACTCGCCGCGCTCGATCCCGGCGGCCTCGACATCTTCTCACTCTCACTCAACGACTTCCGCGCCGCGCTTTCCGCCGAGAACCACACCCTCAAACGCGCACTCACCGACCCGCGCGTCCTCTCCGGCATCGGCAACGCTTATTCCGACGAGATTCTCTGGGCTGCAAAACTCTCGCCGCTCGTGCAGACACAGAAGCTCACACCCGACGAGTGGCAACGTCTTTACACGGCGACGCGCGAAACACTGCAAACCTGGATCGACCGCTTCAACTCCGAGGCAGCGAAGCACTTTCCCGAAAAGGTCACCGCCTTCCGCCCCGAGATGACAGTGCACGGCCGCTTCAACCTGCCCTGCCCGCGCTGCAGCACGCCCGTCCAGCGCATCCGCTACGCCGACAACGAGACCAACTACTGCCCCACCTGCCAAACCAACGGCCGCGTCCTCGCCGACCGCTCGCTCTCGCGCCTCCTCGGCTCCGACTGGCCGCGCACCCTCGATGAACTCGAAGCCCTTAAGCGCAAATAGCGGTTACACTTGCTCCGCATGCTGGACAAACAGGACACCTTTACCCGCTGGTATCAGGGCATTCTTGGCGTCGTCATCTTCTTCGTCTCAGTCTTTCTGATCGCACTCGAAATTCGGTCCCTCTCGAGCTGGAGCTATTCAAGCTTTGGATATCGTGACCTGCTCGGAGTCCTTGGCTTCGGCGGTTTCTATATCTCATTCCGCTGTCTTTGGTATGCGATCACAGGCGAAGACAACTTCAACCGCGACGATTCCTGAAAACTGATTCACTCATTCGAAGTTCTTATCCATCTCTCTTACTCCATCAAATCGACTTATGCTCTCTGCTATGGCCACGAACAACAGCCGCGCCGTCTTCGATGCCACCGCCGTCACCTACGACCGTGACCGCATGAAGCTCATCCCCGGTCACGAAGCCTTTTACGCTGCTGCACTCGAACTCATCCCCACCGACGCGCTGCAGATCGTCGAGTTGGGTGCAGGCTCCGGCCTCTTCTCCGCCATGCTGCGCGCGGCCTTCCCCGGGGCCCACCTCACGCTCATCGACTTCTCCGAGAACATGCTCGCGCTCGCGCTCGGCCGCCTGGGCAACGACCAGCAGATCACCTTCTCGCTCGCCGACTACACCACCGAGCCGCTGCCAGCCAACTCCGACGCCATCGTCTCCTCGCTCTCCATCCATCACCTCGAGGACGAGCGCAAGCACGCTCTGCTGCGCCCCATCTTCACCGCGCTCCGTCCCGGCGGCCTCTTCATCAACGCCGACCACATCGCCGGCCCCACGCCCGAGCTCGAAGAAACCTATCAGCTTCGATGGCTTGCCGACGTCCGTACGCTCGGCGCTACCGAGCAGCAGATCGCCGACTCGCTCTATCGTCAACAGGAAGACCGGCGCACACCCGTTGCTACGCAGCTAGCATGGCTGCGCGAAGAAGGCTTCGCCAATGTCGACTGCTGGTACAAACACTCCAGCTTCGCTGTGATGAGCGGTACGCGGCCTCGCTGAACGATATTTGGATTGTGTCGCCTGCCGTCTTCGGCTATGCTTGCGGTCGAAAATCCACTCCGCTATCTGGGGCCCCTTTGTTGACGACAAGTCGCCGTTTTTCCGCCGCTCTCTTCCTCCTTTTTTCATTCGCCTTCGTTCAAATCGCCTCGGCAGAAACCTCGATTTACGGTGGGGTCATGCTGGATGCCTTCGGCTTCACAGGCGCCAATTATTCGAGCAGCGGATCGTTCAAATCAGATACCGGCGGCGTCATCGGCGGGGCCTTCTACACCTTTCCAAGCTCCAGCCGCCTGAAAGCAGGCATCGACGGTCGGGTAACTTACAGCGCCGGCTATAACGGAGGCGCCGCCTACACCGGAGCTCTGCGCGTCAGTTTCGTCCCAAACCGAAACCGGCTCAGGCCCTACCTCCAGGTAGGCGGAGGTGTCGTCTCAACGCAGTTGAGTCAGGCCATCTGCAACGGCTTCGGCTGCGACTTAACCATCAGCCGTGTCACCAACGGCGTTGCCCAGATCGTCGTCGGGCTCGACGTCCGCGCTACGCGGCACCTTGATATCCGTGCGCTGGACTATGGTGCCGACGCGGGCGCAGCAGGCAACACGGCTCACGCAGCCGCGGTTTTCCTGGATGCCGGCGTGGTTTATCATTTCTGACCGCGGGGCAGAGCGAACCGCTGACTCGAATCCTTGCCCGCTGGCGGTCGTCTAATCTGGAGACACGCAGAACGGCGTCCCATGAAGCTCACCCGCTACACAAAGTTCACCGGCGACCTCTCCACGAGCTTCGATCTCGAAGATTTAATGGAGGCCCTGTCGGATTTCTTCCTCGACTCCGGCTTCGAAGATCCGTGGTCGCAGTTTCCCAGCGCTTCGGACTCCATGGAAGATCTGCGCGAGGCCATCCGCCAGGCACTCGACTCCGGCGAACTCCTCGACGAGGACGCGCAGGAAAAGTACGAAGAGCTTCCCGAAGAGGGCAAGCAGGAGCTCGTTGAAAAGATCATTCAGCGCATGAAGGACGAGGCCTTCCTCAACGCCGAGTCGCCCGAAGACGCCGAAGGTCAGGGTGAGCAGGGCGACGGCAACACTGAGAACACGCGCTTCGAGGTCACCGACAAGGCCATGGACTTCCTCGGCTTCAAGGCCCTGCGCGATCTCCTCGGCCCGCTCGGCAAATCATCACTCGGCCGCCACGACACGCTCTACGAGGCCGCGGGTGTTGAGACCAACGGCTCGTCTAAGCAATACGAGTTCGGCGACTCCCTCAACCTCGACATCACCGCAACGCTGAACTCCGTCTTCGCGCGCGAGGGCCCTCCGGATGGCACCGGAATACTCAACCTCGAGTACTCCGACTTGCAAGTCCAGCAGGCCGACTACCAGTCCTCCTGCGCCACCGTCGTGCTGCTCGACTGCTCGCACTCGATGATCCTCTACGGCGAGGACCGCTTCACGCCCGCAAAGCGCGTCGCCATGGCGCTCTCGCACCTCATCCGCACGCAGTACCCCGGCGACCAGCTCTCGCTCGTCCTCTTCCACGACTCCGCCGAGGAGATCCCGCTCTCACAGCTTCCGCGCGTCAAGGTCGGCCCGCACTACACCAACACGCGCGAAGGCCTTCGCGTCGCGCAACGAATTCTGCGCTCCTCCGGCAAGGACATGAAACAGATCGTCATGATCACCGACGGCAAGCCCTCGGCGCTCACGCTTGACGACGGCCGCATCTACAAAAACGCCTTCGGCCTCGACCCCATCGTCATCTCCGAGACGCTCGAAGAGGTTGGCCGCTGCAAGCGTGCCAACATCATGATCAACACCTTCATGCTCGCGAACGACTTCCAGCTCGTGCAGTTCGTGCAACAGGTCGCCGCCATGTGCCGCGGCAAGGCCTACTTCACCACACCGCAGACGCTCGGCAACTACCTGCTGATGGACTTCATGTCCCGCCGCTCCAAACACATCAACTAAAAGCACTCGCGCTACTATTCTCTGGACCAAACCCACGAGGTCCCCGCGTGCTCAAACTCCTCCTCACGAGCGCACTCGCGCTCACGCTCGCATCAGCATCCGCGCAACAGCAGCAATATCCCTTCCGCGACCCCTCCCTCTCCCCACAAAAACGCATCGACAATCTCCTCTCGCTCATGACGCTCGACGAGAAGGTCGACTGCCTCGGCACCAACACCGCCGTGCCGCGTCTCGGCGTTCCCAGCTTCGGCAGCTCTGAGGGCATTCACGGAGTCGTACAGCGCGGCGGCCGCGGCCGCGACGCCATCACCACCACGCAGTTCCCGCAGCCTCCCGGCCTCGGCGAAACCTGGGACCCGGCGCTCGTTCAGCAGGCCGCCGGCGTCGAAGGCTACGAAGCCCGCTACATCACGCAGACGCCAAAGTACAACCGCAGCATCCTCATGCTCTGGGGCCCGCAGGCCGACCTCGCGCGCGATCCACGCTGGGGCCGCAGCGAAGAGGTCTACGGCGAGGACCCGTTCTTCGACGGCACCATGGTCACCGCCTTCGTCCACGGCCTGCAAGGAGACGACCCGCACTACTGGCAGGCCGCCTCGCTCCTCAAGCACTTCCTCGCCAACTCCAACGAGGACCACCGCGACCGCTCCAGCTCCGACTTCGACACACGCCTCTTCTGGGAGTACTACTCCGTCCCCTTCCGCATGGGCTTCGAAGACGGCGGCGCACGCGGCGTCATGGCCAGCTACAACTCGTGGAACGGCACGCCCATGGCCGTCAATCCCATCCTCAAATCCATCGTCATCGACCAGTGGCACGTCGACGTCCTCTCTTCCGACGGCGGCGCCGTCCGCCAGCTCTGGTCCGCGCATCACAAATTCCCCGACCAGAAAGCCGCCGTCATCGCCTGCCTCCACAACGGCATCAACCAGTTCCTCGACACCTACAAGGAGGAGACGCACGCGGCCATCAAAGAGGGCTCCGTCACCGAAGCCGAGCTCGACGATCTTCTCCGCCGCAAGTTCTCAGTCACGCTCAAGCTCGGCCTGCTCGACCCACCCGCATATGTGCCTTACTCGCACATCAACGCATACAACGAACCCGAACCTTGGAACTCCGCGCACTCACGCGCCATCTCCGAAAAAATCGCGCTCGAGTCCGTCGTGCTCCTCAAGAACGTCAACAGCACGCTTCCACTCGACAAATCGAAACTCAAATCCATAGCTGTCATCGGTCCGCTCGCCGACTCCGTCCACTGGGACTGGTACGGCGGCCTCCCTCCCTACACTGTCACGCCACTCGCCGGCATCAAGGACGCTGTCGGCCCCAACGTGAAGATCAATTACGCCGCCAGCGAACTCCACCAGGACGCCATCACCGCCGCAAAGAACTCTGACGTCGCCATCGTCATCGTCGGCAACGACCCCACCTGCGGCCCGGACATGGCGCACGACTGGCATGAGACCGTCGACGGCGGCGGCACGCTCCCTTGCACCACACCCTCCGACGGCCGCGAAGGCCGCGACCGCGAATCACTCACACTCGAGCAGGAGCAGCTCGTGAAGCAGGTCTTCGCCGTGCAGCCGCGCACCATCATGGTGCTCATCTCCAGCTTCCCGTACACCATCAACTGGTCGCAGCAATACATCCCCGCCATCCTGCACATGGCGCACAGCTCGCAGGACGAGGGCACGGCCCTCGCGCGCGTCCTCTTCGGCGACGCAAACCCCGGCGGCCACCTCGTCGTCACCTGGCCGAAATCCATCGACCAGCTCCCACCCATGATGGATTACGACATTCGCCACGGACGCACCTATATGTACTTCAAAGGAGAGCCGCTCTATCCCTTCGGCTTCGGCCTCAGCTACACGACCTTCAAGTTCGCCAATCTCAAGCAGAGCGCTACCTCCGCCGCGCCGGATTCCACCCTCAACGTCAACGTCGACGTCACCAACACCGGCTCGCGCGCCGGTGACGAAGTCGTGCAGCTCTACGTCCATCACCTCCGCTCTAATGTCTCCCGCCCGACACAAGAGCTCGAGGGATTCGAGCGCGTCTCGCTTGCCCCCGGCGAAACCCGCACCGTCACCATTCCTCTCAAAATCTCGACGCTGGCCTACTGGAATGAAAAATTAGGCCGCTTTCTTATAGAAAAAGAGCCAGTTGAGCTCCGTATCGGTGACTCCTCACGCAACGTCCTGCTCACCATACGAATCCAAGTTCAATAGATCCCGTCGCTCTTTCTCTCTCTTTGACCTGAGCTCCATCCGAAAGGGCCTCCATGCCGCCCCCCTATCAACCCGCACACGTTACACTCGGCGGAGCGGCATGACTGTCACCGTCGACCACGCCCGGACCCTCGAACAAAGGCTGGAACTCGTCGCCCAGACAGGCCTTCTTCTCGCCCGCAACGTCCATCTTGAATCCATCGTGCAACGCGCCACCGACACGGGCCTGCAGATCACCGGCGCGGAGTTCGGCGGGTTCGTCTGCAATCAGGCCGCTCCACATCCGGGCAGCTTCGCCTTCTACACCGTGTCAGGCTCCGGCCCCACGCGCACTTCCACCTTCCCGGCTCGCAGCACCGTTGCTCCTCCGCTCAAGGACTCATCCATCATCCGCTCGCGCGACATCAGCCGCGACACCCGTTTCCGTGGTCCGCTGCCCGGCGACGGTCTCCCGCACGAGACGCGCGCCATTCGTAGCTATCTCGCTGTTCCTGTCCGCATCCTCACCGGCGAAATCCTCGGCGCGCTCGTCTACGGCCACGAGGAACCCGACATCTTCGACGAGACCACCGAGCTCCTCGTCGGGACCATCGCCGCCCAGGCCGCCTTCGCCCTTGAAAACGCCCGCATGCGCCAGCAACTCGATCGCCAGCTCACGGACCTCGATCGCTTCGAGGTGCAACGGAATACCGACGCCAAACGCCTCAACGAGCTTGCCGCCATCGTCGAATCTTCCGATGACGCCATCATCAGCAAGGACCTCAACGGCATCATTACCAGCTGGAATGAGGCAGCCACCCGCATCCTCGGCTACACCGCCGATGAGATCGTCGGCCAATCCATCCTCAAGCTGATCCCTGAAGAGTTCCGCTCCGACGAGCCCCAAATCCTCGCCCGCATCCGTGCCGGCGAGCGCATCGAGCATTTCGATACCATCCGCCGCACCAAGTCCGGCGATTTGCTCCAGGTCTCCCTCACCATCTCGCCCGTCAAGAATCACCAGGGCCGGATCGTCGGTGCCTCCAAGATCCTCCGCGACGTCACTGGCCGTAAGCGCCTTGAAAGCTCGCTCATTCAGGCAGAAAAGATCGCCGCCACCGGCCGTATGGCCGCCACCATCGCGCATGAGATCAACAATCCGCTGGAGGCCGTGCTCAATCTGCTCTATCTTCTGCGCCCGCTGGTCGCTAGCTCCGAGGGCCGGACTTATCTCAACACCGCAGAGATCGAACTTAACCGCGTCGCCCACATCGCCAAGCAGACCCTCGGCTACTACCGCGAACACGCCTCGGCCGTCTCGCTCTCGCTCTCCCAGCTTGCCGAACACGCCCTGACCGTCTATGGTCCGCGCTGCTCTGCCTACAACATCTCGATTGAGAGCCACCTCGACTCCACGACCAAGGTCACCCTGCGCCGCGGCGAGATGACGCAGGTCATCTCAAATATCCTCGCCAACGCCATCTCCGCCATGCCCGAGGGCGGCAAGCTCAGAGTATCCGTCTCCGACGTGGAGACACCGTCGCCCGGTGTTCTGCTCACTATCGAGGACAACGGGGTTGGCATCCCCGAGCAGAATCTCGAAAAGGTCTTCGATGCCTTCTTCACAACCCGCTTCGCCGTCGGCACCGGCATCGGGCTGTTCGTCGCCAAACAGTTCGTCCAGGGCCACGGCGGCACCATCAGGCTCGAGAGCAGCGTCGACCCAGAAGCGCACGGGACTCGGGTGATGGTCTTCCTTCCCCTCCAGACCGCCTACGAAAATACCACCGAAGCCGCGCCCTGAACCCAGCTCTAAACAGCCGGAGATCCGGGTGGCCCTCCAAATCTTGTCAAGCCCACAAATCACTCAACCTATTGAAAACACAGAGAAAAGTCGCGTCAGGTTAATTGGGGTCAATTTGGTAGAATAAATAAAGAAGGTTAAGAGAGCGCTGGCAGTTCGCGGCTGGTCGACAACCGACACAACCTGCTGATTCCAGATATTTGCGGATTGCCTTCAGTAAAATCAAGACTTTACAGCCAAAGTCCAAGCCTAAGTGCAATCTTCTGAATACTTTGCGCAAAAAGTGACGGGGAGGGGTTATCCCTGGCGGTCGCGCCACACACGATAAATTCCCCACGCTGCAGCCGAGCAGTTATCCATCACCCTTCCATCCAGCAGCATCGACTCAAACTCGCTGGCACGGACACGATGCACCGTCATGTCATGCTCCTCCGGATCGCGCTCGTGCGCTCCCTGAGTCAGTCCTTCGGCCAGGAACACATGATGCAGCTGCCGCATGACTCCATAGCCGATCCATAGCCTCGTCAGCTCGATCATCCGCTCCGCGCGCAGCCCGGTCTCCTCGCGTAGCTCACCTCGCGCCATCTCCACCGGGTCCACGTCGGGCTGCTCCCATCCGCCCTGCGGCAGCTCGAAGTACGTCCCCCCCACCGTGTAGCGGAACTGCCTCACCAGCCACAAAAAATCGCCGTCCGCAGTCCGCTCGATCGGAATCACGATACAAGCCGGATCCTTGTCGATGACACCATAGATTCCGCGCTGCCCGTTGGAGCGCTCGATGACATCCTCGCGAACGCTTGTCCACGGATTCCGGTAAACCTCTCGACTGCTGATGGTCCTGATGACCTCGTCTGCCACGCCAGATCGCTCCTGCCCCAATGCTAACTGGAGCAGCCTCTAGTTCTCCGAGCGCTCCTGGTTCTCGGAGCGCTGCAGGATCGCAAGGCTCATCTTCGGCAGCGCAGCCTGCCCGGCCGAGAGTACAACGCCATCGCACGACTTCAACCGCAGCGACTCGCCTTCCCGCAGGTCGATCTTCGCCGGCGCGTCGCCGAGGTTCGCCAGGATCCGCACTGGCCCACGTTCCATCACCAGCAACCGGTCCTCTTCCCGACACGCAACCTTCAGGTGTCCGAGGTCGCCGTCGTTCAGCGCTACAGTCGTCCGCCGCAACCGGATGAGCTCCTTTGTCCACTGGAACATGCACTGGTGTCTGCCCTCATGCACCTCGCTCCAGTTCAGCTTCGACTGCTCAAAGGTTTCCGGATCCTCAGGATTAGGGATCTGCGACTGGTCCCACCCGAAGGCCGCGAAGTCCCGCTTACGCCCCTCGGCGACCAGCCGCCGCATCTCTTCGTCCTCGTGATCCGCGAAGTACAGGAACGGCGTCGACGCCGCGAACTCCTCGCCCATGAAGAGCATCGGCACGAACGGAGCCGTGAGCACGATCCCCAGCGCCACCCTGGCCGCATCCATCCCGACCAGGTGCTCCAGCCGCTCCCCGACTGCCCTGTTTCCCACCTGGTCGTGATTCTGGATGTATCCGAGGAAGCGGTGTGCCGAAAGCCCCTCCACCGGCCGCCCGTGCCGGTGGTTGCGATAGCCCGAGTAGTTCCCGTCGTAGACGAAGACACACTTCAAGCTTTTGACCAGATCGTCCATTGTGCCGAAGTCGTCGTAGTAACCGCGGCCCGGATCACACCACAGCAGCGTGAAGAGCGAGTGGTGGAAGTCGTCGCTCCACTGAGCGTCCATACCGTAGCCGTGAGCCTCGCGGGGGCGCACAAACTTCGGATCGTTCAGATCGCTCTCGGCGATCAGCGTGAATCTGCGCCCCAGCGTCGCACCCAGCCGTTCCACGTCTGCCGAGAGCTGCTCCATGAAGTGGATTGCGGAACGATCAAAGAGCTCATGCGTCGCGTCGAGCCTCAGGCCGTCGACGTGATAGTCCTTCAGCCACATCAGGGCATTGTCGAGGAAAAACCTGCGGACCTCGTCGCTACCGCCCTCGTTGAAGTTCACGGCAGCACCCCACGGGGTGTGAAACCTCTCCGTCAGGTACGGAGCGAACTTGTTCGTGTAGTTCCCGACGGGACCAAAGTGGTTGTAGACGACGTCGAGAATCACCCCAAGGTTCTTCGCGTGGCACGCATCAATGAATCGCTTGAATCCGTCCGGGCCACCGTATGGCTCGAACGGAGCAAACAAAAAGACACCGTCGTAACCCCAACCGCGCTGGCCTGCGAATTCATTGACCGGCATCACCTCCAGGTGTGTGATGCCGAGGTCTCTTAGATAGGCGAGGTGATTGATCGCGCCGTCGAAGGTTCCCTCTTCGCTGAAGGTTCCGATGTGCATCTCGTAGACGACGCCGGCAGAGAGCGGAGGCGAGTGCCAGTTCTTGTCGGTCCACTGGAAGGCAGAGTGATCATAGATCCTTGAGGCCGCGTGCACACCACGTGGCTGCCACGCGCTGCGCGGGTCGGGATATGGCGTGGGGTCGTCGTCCACCAGAAACGCATAGTCGGAGTTCGGGCCGGCGTCTTGCACCGCGCGGCACCACCACCCCTTTGCGTCCGGCCCTTCCATCGCAAGCGGCTCGCGCTCGTTCAACTGGAGCTGCAACTTCTGCGCGCGCGGAGCCCAAATCCGAAACTCGTGCATCGACCTCTCCTCAGCCTCTGAGATGCGTGTGCGGCGTGCTACGCCGTGTGATCAAGAGCCAGCAATGACACCGGGAAGACTGCGAACAGATTCTCGATTGGTTGAAGCCCTTCGAAGTGTTGGCCGGTAAGGCAGTTGGTCCAGCGTCCCTTCGGCAGTTCCAGTGTGGTTCCGTCCCACGAGGTCAGCGAGTGCGACCAGCGAGGCACAACCGTAAGCACGTCTCCACCACGCACGTACGCGATGACGCGCTGCTCCTGCGGTCCTCGAGCCGAGCAGCGCGAGTAGCTTCCCTCCGGACCAAAGGAGCGCGCTCGTTCACGCCGCAGCCACAGTGCGTGGTGGATAACCCACATCTTCGGCAGACCCTCGCCCATGCGCTGCATGACCTGGTCAGCCGTCATGGAGCGCAGATCGTTCAACAGCTTGCGACGCAACTCGTAGTCGACCGGCCGACGGTTGTCGGGATCCACGAGTGAGTAGTCCCAAAGCTCGCCGCCCTGGTAAAGGTCCGGCACGCCGGGAGACGTGTACTTCATCAGCGTCTGGGCGAGAGAGTTGATGCGGCCCGCGGGCCCAATCTTTGCGACGAAGGCTTCGAGCTCCGAGATGAAGGTCGTATCGACGAGCAGCGAATCAATGAGGTGGCCCAGAGCGTTTTCGTACTCGGTGTTGTTGGACACCCAACTGGTTCTAAGTTTGGCCTCGCGCATGGCTTTTTCCATGTAGCTGCGCAAGCGCTCAGCGCAAATTGGCCACGCGCCGATCATCGTCTGATAGAGAAACCACTCGGTGCCGCGATCGATGACACCACCGGATGTATGACGCGCGTTGCGGCGGCTCCAGTGCTCGGCGAGCGCATTGAAGTCGCCTGCAGCCTCGGACAGAACAGCGAGGCGGGCGCGCACGTCATCGCTGCGCTTGGTGTCATGCGTGCTGAGCGTAATCATGGTCTGGGGAAAGGTCCGCTGCGTGGCCACGTTGTAGGTGTGGAAGTACTCGAGTGAATAGCCATCGCAGTCAGGGTCGCCGCCGACCTCGTTCAATGCAGTGAGACGGTTGGAGCAGTAGAACGCCGTGTCCTCGACACCCTTGGCCATCACCGGACTGGTGAACTGCTGGAAGCGGTAGACGAACTCGCGCTCCTTCTCGCCGCGCACGTTGAGCGTGAGGACGTCGCGCATGAAGTCGAAGAGAAGACCGTCGATGTCCTGACGGTTGTCCTTGGCGCACCGGGTCGCGCGCGTGATGACGGCGATGTCTTCGTCGGTGAGCTCATCGCGATCGGGAACGACGTAGGTGCGGTAGATGGAGAAGCAGGCTGCGACTTCGCGAACAGCGCGGCGAATCTCGGCGCGCGTGAAGTCGCGCTGATCGCGACTCGTCTCGCAGATCTCGACGAAGAGGCTCGCGAGACGATTGACATCGCTGCCGAGAGCTTCCTGCGCGACGTTGAGCTTTTTGTCATGGGCAACGACGGGAAACGGCGTGGTGTCGCCGGTGTACTCCGCGTAGTACTCGTCGAGCTTTTCGAGGCCATCGGGGTTCACAAGCACGCCGAGCGCGGTGTTCAGGAAGTCGTAGCCGGTTGTGCCTTCGATGGGCCAGTCTGCTCGAAGCCACTCTCCGGGCTCAAGGATCTTCTCGCCGATGATCCACGCATCAGGAGCGCGGTCACGGAGACGCTGGAAGTACTGCAGCGGATCGCGAAGGCCGTCAGGATGATCGACGCGAACGCCATCGAGAACACCATCTTCGAGCCACTTGAGGACGAGCGCGTGTGTCTCTTCGAAGACGTACTCACGCTCGACACGAAGGCCGATGAGCGTGTTGACATCAAAGAAGCGGCGATACCCGAGTTGCTGATCGGCGGTCTTCCAGTAGGCGATGCGGAAGTGCTGCTGCTCAAGGAACTCGTCGAGTGCGTCGACATTCTCATTGAGTTCACGTACCGCGCGATCAACTCCCTCCCGAACGGAGTCGTCTTCGACGAGGAGGCGTTCAAGCAAAGTGCGCAACACAATCTTGTCGCGATGACGTGCGAGGACGGTACGGCGATCGGCAAACTCTGCTGTAGGAAGCCGGCCGCAGCTCGCGGCAATGAAGTTGAGGGTGTCGCTCTTTGCGTATTCTGCTGCTCGAGTGAGCAACGTGGCGAGACTTTCGGGCGCGACCGGAAGCGCCTGGCCGGAGGCTTTGACGAAGAAGATTGCGTTGTGACGCTCGACGACGATGCCGCCGCGACGAAGCACACGACCGTACTGATCGTCGAGGATAGGAACGAGGACCTTGTCACGGAGGCGCTCTTCGTTGGGGTTCCAGTCGATGTCGAAGAAACTGTCGTAGCGGCTGTTGTGACCGTTCTCTAGCACGTCATGCCAGTAGCGGTTCTGGTCGCCGAGGCTCATGTGGTTGGGGACGATGTCGAGCACCTGGCCGAGACCGACTTCACCGAGGCTCCTGCAGAAGCGCTCGTGAGCGGCGCCGCCACCGAGTTCTTCATTGACGCGGCGATGGTCGACGACGTCGTAGCCGTGTGTGCTGTTAGGCGCGGCCTGCAGGTATGGCGAACTGTAGACGTGACTGACGCCGAGCGCGCGGATGTAATCGGCGATGGCCGCGGCATCGTCGAAGGTGAAGCCCTTGTG
Organism: uncultured Acidobacteriaceae bacterium; assembly: GCA_963713395.1. Lineage (GTDB taxonomy): Bacteria > Acidobacteriota > Terriglobia > Terriglobales > Acidobacteriaceae > Granulicella. The sequence goes on from CAVQLS010000007.1 coordinate 267,575, forward strand.
CAGCTGCAGGCGGTACGTCGCGCTGGGCACTCGCTTCAAGGGCGTTTGCATCTCCTTCACTGGATCGTGCGGTTGAGGGTGGGTGTCAGAGTTGAGGAGTAGGGCGCGGCCCTCTTTCGATAGAGTCACTCCGATAGGGACGAGGTTGCATCGCAAAGGTTAGAGGCTGGGTGAATAGGGTTCGGGCTTCCATTGGCCGGAGAGCGTAAAGGCAGCGTGCGCGAGCGCGATGTGGGAGAGCGCCTGTGGGAAATTTCCCAGCATGCGCCCGTGCTTGGCATCGTACTCCTCGCTGAGGAGGCCGACATCATTGGCGAGTGAGAGCAGATGATCGAAGAGCCGGCGGGACTCATCCTTGCGATCGATGAGCCAAAGGCAGACGACGAGCCAGAAGCTGCAAGCGAGGAAAGAACCTTCACTGCCGCTGAGGCCGTCGGCGGTCTTCCTGGCGTTGTAGCGCTGCACGAGACCGTCTTTCATAAGGTGCTTCTGGATGGCATCGACGGTTCCTATGATGCGTGGGTCGTCGGGCGGAAGGAAGCCGACGAGCGCGAGACGAAGGCAGGATGCATCGAGATTCTTTGAGCCGTAGCTCTGGGTAAAGGAGTTGAGGCGCTTGTTGAAGCCCTTTTTGCAGATCTCGGCGTGGAGCTTGTCGCGGTTCTTGCGCCAGCGTTTCACGTCGCCCGCGCCGTCGTAGTGCTTATGGTGTTTGATGGCGCGGTCGAGCGCCAGCCACGCCATGACCTTGCTGTGGACGAAGTGGCGGCGACCGCCGCGGACCTCCCAGATGCCGTCGTCGGGCAGATGCCAGATGTCGCAAAGATGGTCGACGAGGTGAGCCTGTAGTTCGGTTGCGGGCACGCGGATGTCTTCGTTGGCCGCGGGTGTGCGGGCGAGCGCGACGCCGACCTCGCCGTAGACGTCGAGCTGGAACTGGTCGGATGCGGCGTTGCCGATGCGAACGGGGCTGGAGTTTTCGTAGCCGGGGAGCCATGTGGCTTCCCACTCGACGAGCTTGCGCTCGCCACCGAGGCCGTAGAGCGTCTGGAGTTGATCTGGATTACCGGCGATCGCGCGCAGCAGCCACAGACGCCAACCGATCGCCTCTTCTGTGTAGCCGGCGTGCATGAGCACGAGGAGCGTGAAAGAGGTGTCGCGCAGCCAGCAATAGCGGTAGTCCCAGTTGCGGATGCCGCCAATCTCCTCGGGGAGGCTGGTGGTGATCGCGGCGACGATGCCGCCAGTGGGCAGGTAAGTCATCGCCTTCAGGGTCATCAGGCTCCGCTCGACGGCGACTTTGTAGACGCCGTCGTATTTGGATTGAGCGATCCATTCGCGCCAGAAGGTTTCCGTGTCTCTAAAGGTAGCTTCGATGGGAACGGGCTCTGGGACCTCCTCGGTGGAACTCGCATAAGTGAGGACGAAGCATTGCTGCTCGCCCTCGCGGAGCGTCAACTCGCTGACGGTCGCCTGGCCTTCGCCGTGGAGCTTTGCGGGCCTCCCGCCGGTGCACTCAGAGCGGAGTACGACCATGTTCGGGCCGGCGACGGCGCGGAGTTCGCCGTCGGCCATGGTGACCCACGGCACGGTGAGACCGTAGTCGAAGCGGAGGGCGAGTTCGAAGCGTATGGGGACCTTGCCAAGCGTGCAACGGATGAGCCGGATCACGTCGGAATGCTTGCCGCGCGGAGGCATGTAGTCGGTAAGGCAGACTTCGCCAGATGCGGTCGTGAAGGTCGTCTCGAGGATGAGGGTGCCAGGGCGGTACTGACGCCGGACTGAGATGATCTTTTCCTTGGGCCGCAGGCTCCAGTAACCGTTGTCGGCCGTGCCGAGCAAGGCGGCGAAGCAGGCTGGAGAGGCGAAGGTGGGCCAGCAGAGCCAGTCGATGGAGCCCTGGCGGCTGACGAGTGCCGAGGTTTCGAGGTCGCCGATGACGGCGTAGTCCTCGATGCGTGCGCCGTGGAGAGGTTTACGTTCGCGCTTTCGAAACCACTCTGGCAAGACGGCCTCCGTTCCGCCGCGGTGCCCGGACTCTGCGAGCCCTTGCTCACCATCGGCGCTTTTCTGGTTCTAAACGAATTGGATGCAGGGTGAACGCGGGGGCGGCTCCGGGCGAGGTAGACTGCAACGGCAGATTGAATTTTGGGTGGAGGCCGCAGCATGAAACCAGCGGAGGGACGCCGGCGCGTCGTGATTGAGGGGGTGCAGCCGCATGTGGACGGCGGCAAGTATCCCGCAAAACGCGTGATCGGCGATGTCGTGGAGGTGACCGCGGCGATCTTCGGAGATGGGCACGATCACGTTGCGGGACGACTGCTGTACCGGCATGAGACGGAGCAGGAATGGGCCGAGGCACACTTTGAGGCGCTGACCAACGATCTGTGGCGAGCGCGATTTCCGGTGGACCGAATCGGCGCCTGGAGGTTCACGATCGAGGCGTGGGTCGATCACTTCGACACGTGGGCGCACGACCTGGTGAAGCGGCTCGACGCGCAGCCCGACCCGAAGGAACCCACCGCGCAAGTGACACCGCAGGATATCCCGCTGGCGCTGCGCATCGGAGCAAATCTGCTGGAGACTGCGGCGGGGCGCGCCGAGGGGAACGATGCCGGACGGCTCGAAGAAGCAGTGGCGCAGCTGCGGCATCTGGCGGATGCGAATTTGCCGTACTATGACTCGCCGCTGACGCCGGAGCTGGAGGCGCTGGCCGCGAGATATCCGGACATGAGCTTGGCGGCGAAGTTTGAGCGCGAGATTCCGCTGTGGGTGGACCGTGAGCGGGCGCGGTTCTCCGCGTGGTACGAGCTGTTTCCGCGGTCATGTTCGTCGGCGCCTGGACAGCATGGCACGTTCAAGGATATGGAGGCGCGGCTGCCCGAGATTGCTGGCATGGGTTTTGACGTGGTGTACATGCCGCCGATTCATCCTATCGGCGTGCAGTACCGCAAAGGGAAGAACAACTCGGTGATCGCCAAGCCAGGCGATGTTGGCAGCCCGTGGGCGATCGGCGGTGCGGAGGGCGGGCATACATCGCTGCACCCGCAGTTGGGTTCGATGGAGGACTTCGCGCATCTGGTGAAGGCAACGCAGAAGCATGGGATGGAGATTGCGCTGGACATTGCGTTTCAATGCTCGCCTGATCATCCGTGGGTGAAGACGCATCCCGATTGGTTCACGATCCGGCCGGACGGGACGATTCAGTATGCGGAGAATCCGCCGAAGAAGTATCAGGATATCTATCCGCTGAACTTCGAGTCGAAGGACTGGCGCGGGCTGTGGGATGGACTGTACGGCGTGTTCAAGTTTTGGGTGGAAAACGGTGTGCGGGTGTTCCGCGTGGATAATCCGCATACGAAGGCGCTGCCGTTCTGGGAATGGTGCATCGCGGAGATTCGGAAGACGCATCCTGAGGTGATCTTCCTGGCAGAAGCGTTTACGCGGCCGCATGTGATGTATGCGCTGGCGAAGGCTGGATATACGCAGGGCTATACGTATTTCACATGGCGAACGGGAAAAGACGAGCTGCAGGCGTACTTCGAGGAGATATGCAATCCTCCAGTGTCGGACTTCTTCAGACCGAACGTGTGGCCAAACACGCCGGACATTTTGCATGAGCAACTTCAGGAGAAGGACCCGGCGCGAAGGCGTGCGGTATTTCAGTTGAGGGCGGTGCTGGCGGCGACTCTGAGTGCGAACTGGGGGATCTACGGACCGGCGTTTGAGCTGTGCGAAGGACGGGCGGCGAAGCCGGCCGCGGGAAAGACCGGAAGCGAGGAGTACTTGGACAGCGAGAAGTATCAGTTGCGGCAGTGGAATCGGAAGGACCCGATCTCGATTGCACCGCTGCTAACGAAGCTGAATCAGATCCGGCATGAGAACCGGGCACTGGAACGGAACGAACATCTCATATTTCATGACGCACCGAACCCGCAGATTCTTTGTTACTCGAAGGCCACGGCGGACAAGAGCAGTGTGATTCTGATCGTCGTGAATCTTGATCCGGGAAAAGAGCAGACGGCGTGGCTGGATCTGAATATGGATGCGCTCGGGCTGCCGCGGCAGGGCAGCTTTGTTGTAGAGGATCTGCTGAGCGGGGCAAGTTATACGTGGAAGGACCAGCGTAACTACGTCGCGCTACGGCCGTCGGAAATGCCGGCGCATGTGTTTCGAATTGTGAGGCCATCGTGAGCTGGCGTTGCTCAACGTGTGGAGAACAGCACGATGACATTCCGCTTAGCTTTGCGGCGGATTTTCCTGACAACTACGCGCGCCTTTCCTCCGACGATCGCGAGCTTCGCGCCTTGATTAGTTCGGATCAATGCATCCTAGACGAAAAGGAATACTACATCCGGGGCTGTCTCGAAATTCCGCTGCGAGATGCGGATGGTGTTTTCTTATGGGGATTATGGGCAAACCTGTGGCCAGAAGACTTTGACCTTATCTCTGACGCATGGGAGATGGAGGGACGTGAAAGTTGTGTTGGACCATTCAAAGGTCGATTGGCAAACTCCATCAGCGAGTACCCGTTTGAAACGGTGAACGTAAAACTCACCGTTCAGGTCGAACCGCTCGGGACGCGGCCTCTCTTCTTTATCGACGAACCGGATCATCCGCTAGGCGTAATGCAAGAGCAGGGCATCACTCTGGATAACGCACACGAATTAGCCTCGAAGATTTTGCACAATTCTTCTCGGCCTGCCCGAGCGACATCTAAACCCGCAGTTGTGTGAGAGAAGACCACCTGTGAAGAAGCCCTGCAGCGCCACTGACCCTCTCTGGTACAAAGACGCAGTCATCTATGAACTGCATGTGCGTGCGTTCGCAGATTCGAACGACGATGGCATTGGCGATTTTCAGGGGCTGATTTCGAAGCTGGACTATCTGCAGGACCTCGGTGTCACCTGTCTGTGGGTGCTGCCGTTCTTCCCTTCTCCGCTGCGAGATGACGGGTACGACATCGCGAACTACACGGATGTGAATCCGTCGTACGGAACGATCGACGACTTCAAGCAATTTCTCGACGCCGCGCACGCGCGCAACATGCAGGTGATGATTGAGCTGGTCATCAACCACACGAGCGATCAACATCCGTGGTTTCAGCACGCGCGCCGTGCACCGAAGGGATCTCCGGAACGGGAGTTCTACGTGTGGAGCGATACAGACCAGCTCTATAAAGACGCGCGCATCATTTTCACGGATACGGAGAAGTCCAACTGGACGTGGGATGATGTTGCGCAACAGTACTACTGGCACCGGTTCTTTTCGCATCAACCAGATCTGAACTTCGACAATCCAGCAGTGATGGAAGAGGTGCTGAAGGCGATGCGCTTCTGGCTCGACATGGGCGTGGATGCGATGCGCATGGATGCGATCCCGTATCTCGTGGAGCGCGACGGAACGAACTGCGAGAACCTGCCCTGGACGCACGAGAAGATCAAGCAGATTCGTGCGGCGATTGATGAGGGCTATGCCAACCGGCTGATTCTCGCGGAGGCGAATCAGTGGCCTGCGGATGTGCGGCCGTACTTCGGCGACGGCGATGAGTGCCACATGGCGTTTCATTTCCCCCTGATGCCGCGAATCTACATGGCGATTCGGCAGGAGGATCGGCTGCCGATTACGGACATCATGGCGCAGACGCCGGAGATCCCCCACAACTGCCAGTGGGGAATCTTTCTGCGGAATCACGATGAGTTGACGTTGGAGATGGTGACGGCTGATGAGCGCGATTACATGTATCTCGCGTACTCGGCCGATCCGCGCATGCGCATCAATGTGGGCATCCGGCGAAGACTGGCGCCGCTGGTCGACAACAATCGGCGGCGCATTGAGCTGCTGAATTCGCTGCTCTTCAGCTTTCCGGGAACGCCGATTATGTACTACGGCGATGAGATTGGGATGGGGGACAACATCTATCTCGGTGACCGCAACGGTGTGCGCACACCGATGCAGTGGAACTCGGACCGAAACGCGGGCTTCAGCAAGGCAGTGCCAGCGAAGCTGTACTTCCCGGTAATCATGGACCCGATCTGGGGCTATCAGGCGATCAACGTGGAGGCGCAGCAGTCGGACCCGTCGTCGCTATTGCACTGGACGCGCAATATGATTGCGCTGCGGAAGCTGTTTCAGGTCTTCGGCCGTGGCACTCTGGAGTTTTTGCACCCGGAAAACCGTAAGATTCTTGCGTACATTCGCGACTATCAGAGTCCTGATGGATCGCAGTCCGAGACGGTGCTGTGCGTGGCGAACCTTTCGCGATTCGCGCAGCCGGTGGCGCTGGATCTCGCGCGCTTTGTGGGGAGGCAGCCGGTCGAGATGCTGGGGTACGTTTCCTTCCCCGAGATCGGAACGCAGCCGTATCCGCTGACGCTGGCCCCGTACAGCTTTTTATGGCTGGAGATTCAACCGGCGCTTCGTGCAGCGGAGACCGCAGCTGTGGAAGGCAAAGCGGCGGCGACCGAAGTGAAGCTGGCCGCAGCTGCTTCGCTCACCGTGGGCGACATTCTGGAGCCCGGTGCACAGGCATTCCTGCAACAGGTTTTACCGGGTTACATTGCGCAGCAGCGGTGGTTCGGGGGAAAATCGCGCACCATCGGTTCGGTGCGAGTGACGTCGTCAACGCACGTGCCGTCGAGTTCCGCAGCGCTGACCACGGTTGAGGTTACTTACAAAAATGAGCCAAGCACGTCTGCAGATACGTACCAGATCCCGCTAGCGGTAGCTTCGGGCGCGCAGGCGGATGACCTGCGAGTGAACTCTCCGCGCGCCGTGATCGCGTCGCTGGACAACAACAGCCAGAAGGGACCGGTTCTGTTTGACGCAACCGCGGACGAGGGCTTTCGCAAAGCACTGGTGCGGATGGTTGCGGAGGACGGTGCGACGGCCGTAGCGGGAGAGGAGCCGGTGCTGCTCGGCACACACTCGCGTGAGCTGAACGTAGAACCTTTGCTCGAGGCGAGTTCAAGGGTTGGATCCGCGGAGCAGTCGAACACCAGTTTGATCTTCGATGAGCTGGCGATTCTCAAGCTCTTCCGCAGGCTCGGTCCGGGTGAGAATCCCGAGGTGGAGATGACTCGGTTCCTCACCGAGACGGCTCACTTCCGGCATATTCCCGCGTATCTTGGCGACCTGCATCGAGCCAGCGACCGTGCGACGATTGCGTTTCTGCAGGCGTTTGCACACAACGAGGGCGATGGATGGGCATGGACGCTCGAAGAGCTCGGGCGGTATTACGAGTCGGTCGTGGGGTGTCCGGCACCCTCGTCGGCTGGCGTTCCTGCAACGCTCGGAGCCGCGCAGGATGTCCCGCCGCCCGAGGCGAGGGAGCATGCTGGGGTCTATATGGACGCCGCGTATCTATTGGGGAAACGGACGGCGGAACTACATCTTGCGCTGGCGACGCAGACGAACGATGCCGCATTTCAGACAGAGCCTTTCACACGTGAGGATCTCGCGACGGAGCGCGAGAGGATTGATCAACAGGTGACATCAGCTCTGGCTGCGCTGGAGCGAACGTTAGCGACATCCGAGCAGGAGTTGCCGCAAGAGACTGTGAAGCAGGCGCAAGAACTTCTGGCGCGGCGCGGAAACGTGAAGGAGCGATTGGCTGAATTAAGCGGCGATCCAATGCGGTTTGGACAGCGAATCCGCATCCACGGCGATCTTCACCTTGGGCAGCTTTTGCGCGCACGCACGGATTTTCTCTTTGTGGACTTTGAGGGCGAGCCGGCCCGGTCACTAGAAGAGCGCCGGAGAAGGCAGTCGCCGTTGCGCGACGTTGCGGGCATGCTGCGCAGCTTCAGCTATGCGGCTCAAGCGGCTCTCGGAAGGCATATCCAGAGACGACCGGGGCATAGTTCCACGCTGGAGCCGTGGGCGACGCTCTGGGAGCGCTCGGTTTCCGGAGAGTTCCTGCGGGGTTATCGCGACACGATGGGCGACAGTCCGTTGTTGGCGTCGGCGGAGAAGGCTCAGGTGCTTCTAAGAGCGCTGCTGCTGGAGAAGGCATGCTATGAGCTGGCGTACGAGTTGAACAACAGGCCGACGTGGCTGCATATTCCGCTCTTAGGTGCTCGTGAACTCTTAGGGTGAACGGCATAGACTCTTTTTTAGGCGCATCCTAGATGCAGAAGGCATCTCAAACTCTGGTTGCTATGGCATCTTCTTCCAGCATCGAAGGCTTCAGCGTTCCGCAAGAGGTTGTATCGGCCGAGCGCAACGTACAACCGGCTGGGCCTCCCCGGCTGCTTTTGTGCGTGCCCGCGCTTTCTGAGGATAGGCTGCCCGGATTGCTCGCCGATCTCGCAACCGTATTCCGGCGGGACGAGGTGCTGATCGCATCTCCGGACCTTGAAGAGCCGGAATCTGCGCCGGCATTGCCGCTGACGATCTTTGATGGAACGCGCGTGCGTAGCGACTGGGTGCTGACAGCCGGTGACTACCTGGCGGCCAACGAACTTGCACAACGACACGATGCGACGCAGGTGCTCCTGCTGGGTGCGGACGTTTGCGCTTTGCCGGCCGCGGCGATTCGTGCGATGGCGGACAGGATTGCAGAGGGTGCAGACCTTATCGTGCCAGCGTACTCTCTCGGTGCACACGATGGTCTTGTAACCTCGGCGTTTCTCTATCCGTTGACGCGAGCGCTGTTCGCGGCAAATATTCGGTTCCCGTTGCCGATGGACGCAGGGATGTCGCGCCGGATGGTGGAGCGAATGGCGTCAGTGGCTCAGCGCCAAGCGGCATCGCAATCGGAGGTGCTGCTATGGCCCGTCGCCGAGGCCGCAGCGGCAGCATTTAGTGCGCGCCAGGTTGATTGCGGCGCACCGACGCCGCCGGCACCCTCCGCATCCGACTTCAACACGCTCTTCGTTGGTGTGGCAGGGAGCATCTTTGCAGATATCGAAGCGAAGGCACCTTTCTGGCAACGGTCGCGTGGACCCGCAGTCGCGACGCGCGAGGTCCCGCCGATGCGGCAGACCGAGAGCGACGATCTTGCAGAGGAGGTTCCGGGCATGGTGGAGGCGTTCCGGTTGGCCCATAGAAATCTGCAGGAGATTTGGGCGCTGGCGCTGCCACCACAGTCGCTGCTTGCCCTGAAGAAGCTGTCCATCGCAGAGCCGCAGGCGTTCACCATCGCACCGGCGCTGTGGGCACGGCTAGTGTATGACTTTGCGCTCGCGTTTCATTTGCGGACTTTGAACCGCGGTCATTTGTTGGGCGCGTTCACTCCGCTGTATCTGGCGTGGGTGGCTGCCACGCTGCGGACGGTGACCGACGATGCAAGTGCGGCGACGCACCGCGAGGAGACGGCGTCAGCGTTTGAACATGAGAAGTCTTACCTGGTGGCGCGCTGGCGCTGGCCGGATCGGTTTAATCCATGACAGTCCTGCTTCAATTTTTCTATGGCTTGCGCCAAGGGCTTCCAGAGTCCGGAAAGGAATGGATGATGGGTCAGCAGATCGAATTTGCGCTTCGGCAGTCCATGCATCGTGTGCTGGTTGTGCTGGTAAGTTTTCTTCCCGGCCTGCTCGCGTTTCTTGTTGCCGTGCTTCTCTTTGCGCTGGTCGGCGCAATCATCGCCGGAGTGGTCCGGTGGATTCTAACCATGGCGCGCTTTGATGAGCGACTGGGCAGAAGTGCGGGAAATAGCGCGCCGGCGAGCCTCTTCGAGTGGACCTCGAATCAGCCTCCATCGCGCCTTGTGTCTCGCGCGCTCTTCTGGCTCTGCACACTGGTGGGCGTTGCGGTTGGCATCTCGGCGTTCGGGGCCTCATATTCTTCGGACTCACAAGTGCCGATCTTCCTGTTGCCCTATCTGACGCACGTGATTGGAGCGGTGCTGATTCTCTTTGCAGGCACCGTGATTGCGCGTTTTCTTGCGCGTTCGGTCCTGATCGGCGCGGTGAACGCGCAGTTGCAGTATGCGCGCATTCTCTCGCTCGGAGTGAAATGGCTTGTGCTGGTACTAACGGCGGCGATGGCGCTGGATCATCTGCAAGTGGGCGGCGCGATTGTAAGTCTTGCGTTTGGAATTCTCTTCGGAGGAATCGTTTTGACGCTGGCGCTAGCTGTGGGACTTGGATCTCGCGAGCTCGTCAGCAGGTCGATTGAACGCACGATGGAACGACCGAGCGGGCCGTCAGAAGTGGCAAATCAGCGGCCCGCAGATGCGCAGTCCCGATCGCGCCTTCGTCATTTCTGAAGGCGAAGCGTGACGTGGAGGCGGTTTTCGTACTATCCTCTTCGGATATCTAAGCCGCACCACGGAAACTATGGGAGAGCAGCACAACATCTTGGGGACCTCACCTTTGCGGAAGGAAGGCCGTGCGAAGGTGCTCGGTGAGACGAAGTATGTCGATGATCTGAGCCTTCCAGGGATGTGGCACGGAGCAACGGTTCGCTCCGCGATTGCACGTGGCAGGATCCGCACAATTCACTTTGCACCTGAGGTCGACTGGTCGGAGTTTGCGGTTGTGCGTGCCAACGACATTCCTGGCGAGAACACGATCGTCCATCTGACCAAGGATCATCCTTGCCTGGCAACACATGAGGTGAACCATCCGGAAGAGCCGATTCTGCTGCTTGCGCATCCCGAGAAAGCTGCGCTGCTGGCCGGCGTTGCCGGTGTTCGGATTGAGTATGACGAACTCCCGGGTTTGTTCACGATTGAGGAGTCGGAAGAGGCCGTCGCCAACAATGATGCGGAGCGGGTGATCTGGGAGGGAAGCGACTACGGGGGAATGGCCAACTGCTTCAAGCAGTATGTCCTGTACTCGGGCAAGGCGGGCGAGACAGAGGATGGCCTGGCCGCGGCATTTGAAGCAGCAGACTACATCGTCGAGGGCGAGTACCGCACGGGAGCGCAGGAGCAGCTCTACATCGAGCCGAATGGTGTCATCGCCGAGTGCGAAAAGGACGAGCAGGGCAGCGTGACGAGCGTGTGCGTGCGGGGCTCGATGCAGTGTCCGTACTACCTTGTGCACGCGTTGACGTTGATCTTCAAGCTGCCGGAAGAAAAGTGCAGGGTGATTCAGACGGAAACCGGCGGAGCGTTTGGCGGCAAGGAAGATTTTCCATCCGTCATCGGGTCACATGCGGCGCTGCTCGCGATGAAGTGCGGACATCCGGTGAAGGTGATTTACGACCGCGCTGAGGACATGGCCGCCACGACGAAGCGACATCCATCGCGCACGCGGCATCGCACAGCGGTATCGAAGGATGGCAAGTTGCTCGGGTGTGAGATTGAGATCGCACTCGATGGTGGCGCTTATGCGACCCTGTCACCTGTTGTTCTGTCGCGCGCCACAATTCATGCGCCTGGACCGTATAAGTGGCCATTTGTGAGAGTACGAGCCAAGGCAATGGCGACGAACCTGCCGCCGCATGGAGCGTTTCGAGGGTTCGGTGCGCCGCAATCACTATTCGCTCTCGAGCGTCACATGGATAAGGTCGCGCGCGTCGTCGGGCTCGCGCCAGAGGAGTTGCGCGGTCGCAACTTCCTAGCTACGGGCGATCGGACTGCTACCGGCCAGTTGTTGACCGAGGCGGTGGATATGCAACACCTGCTGACGCGCGCTCTTGAGAAGAGCGGCTACCATGCGAAGCTGGCGCGATTCGGGGAGGAGAACAGAGGATCGGCCATCAAGCGCGGGATGGGGATCGCAGCGTTCATGCATGGCTCGGGGTTTACGGGCTCGGGCGAACGCAGGCTCAACTCTCTAGTGGAGGTTGAGCTTCTGCCGGATGGGCGGCCACAGATTCTTGTCTCCTCGACAGAGTTTGGACAGGGAACGAATACGATTTTGTGCCAGGTGGCTGCGCAGGCATTGCAGGTTCCTTATGAGCAAGTCGTGATTGCGCAGCCGGATACGCGCGCGGTTCCGAACTCAGGCCCCACCGTTGCCAGCCGCACGGCGATGATCGTGGGGAAACTCGTGGAGCGAGCCTCTACTCAACTTCTGGAGACGCTACGCGTTGAGAATGACCTGCCAACGAATCACACGCCTGAACAATTCACGAGGGCGGCGATGGCGTATCTCGAAAAGCGTGGGTCATTACGTTGTTCTGCTCGTTATGAACCCGTGCGGCCGGTTGAATGGGATGACGAACTGTTTCACGGGGATGCATATCCAGCCTACGCGTGGGCCATCTACGTTGCGGAGGTCGCGGTCGACCTGAATACGTACAGCGCATCTGTGACACGTTTCGATGCATTGCAGGAAGTTGGACGGATTATGCATCCGGTGCTGGCCAAGGGACAGATTGAGGGCGGCGTTGCGCAGGGCATCGGATATGCGCTTTATGAGAAGTGCGTGTGGAAGGACGGCCGCATGATGAATAACCAGATGACGAATTACATCATGCCGACGAGCGCCGACCTGCCTGAGATTCACGTCCACTTCGAAGAAATTCCGTGTGTACATGGGCCTTCCGGAGCCAAAGGAATCGGCGAGTTGCCGATGGATGGACCTGCGCCGGCGATTCTAAATGCGATTGAGAATGCGACCGGCCTGAGCTTCAACTCGATCCCGCTACTGCCGGAAGACATTTTTGAAAAGGCCTACGGATTTACAGATCCACAACATGGCGGGAGCAGCGAATTCGATCCGGACAGGCTCGGCGAATTTCTCCCGGAGGTGCACGCATGAACGGGACGATTCAACTGACGGTTAACGGCGAGCAGCAGCGAATCGACGTGCCGCCGATGAAGCGTTTGCTGGATGTGCTGCGTGAGGACCTTCAGCTGACTGGAACAAAGGAAGGCTGCGGGGAGGGAGAGTGTGGAGCGTGCGCCGTGCTGATGAACGAAGAGCTCGTGAACTCCTGCCTGGTTCCGGTGCTTCAGGCGAACGGTGCCCGGCTCTGCACGATCGAGGGTGTGTCGACGGAGGGTCGTCTGCACCCGATTCAGCAGTGCTTTCTCGAGAACGGGGGAGCACAGTGCGGGATCTGCACACCGGGCATGATCCTGGCGACGCATCATCTGCTGGACAAACACCCAACGCCCACGCTCGAACAGATTCAGGAAGGACTCGCGGGGAATCTTTGCCGCTGCACCGGCTATATGCGGATCTTCGAGGCCGTACAGAAGGCTGCTGAGGTTCAACATGCGATCTGATGTCACAGGATATGAGCTGAACGCACCGTCGAATCTTCACGCCGTGTTGACGCAGCTTGCATCTGAACCTGGACGTCACGCACTCATCGCAGGTGGCACAGAGCTGATGGTCGCACTGAACACGGGCAGGCTAGCGTCGCGCTCGCTCCTCTCGATTCAACATCTGCGGGAGCTACGATTCATTCGGGTCACGGCGGATGCTGTGCACATCGGTGCAGCCACAACATTCACCGACATTCGTCGGAACGAGACCATCGCGCGCGAACTGCCGTTGCTGGTACAGGCCGCGTCGTGGACGGGGTCGATCGCAAATCAGAACCGAGGCACGCTTGGAGGCAACATCTGTAACGGGTCGCCTGCGGCCGATACACCACCTGCATTGCTGGCATACGACGCAAGCGTGACTCTGTTGAGCGTTCGTGGCGAGCGGACGGTCCCGTACAGCAGATTTCATCTTGGCTACAAGAAGACGGCGCTGGAGGCCGACGAGATTCTCTACTCGGTGAGTGTGCCGCGCGCGTATGGAGGTTGGCGGCAGTACATTCGCAAGGTGGGAACACGTAGCGCACAGGCGATCTCGAAGACGGCCCTGGCGGGAGTGGCGTTGGTTCGCGAGAACGAGATCGAAGAGATTCGCATCGGAGCTGCTTCCCTGGCAGACCGGCCGTTGCGCTGTGTGGGCGCCGAGGATGCGGTTCGGGGACAATCGGTCGCGGAAGCCGACCTGGAGAACACCATTCGGCTTGGACGTGCCGCAATCGCTCGCGAGGCCAAACCCATCGACGACATTCGCTCGACCGCAATGTACCGTACTGCGGTGGCCGCGAATCTCCTGGAAGAGTTCTTGCGACAGCTCTCGTCTTAGCTCATCTTGCTTCCTACTCCATCATCTTCTAGAAGCACGCGGGCAGCGGCGAGATCCTGCTCCGTGTCGATATCGAGTGTCAAATCCTCTGCAGAGATTGCATGTGCATCGATAAGAAGTTTGCGCGCGCCCGCGTCGCCCCGGAGTTGCAGCAGTAAAGGGAAAGACGTTGCTGGGAAATATGCGGGTACGCCGATCGAACCCGCATATGCGGAACCAGTCACGCGACTCTTGTCTTCTGTGAGGACGCGCAGATGGTTGGCGCGAAGCGCCGCTTGGTCGCAGGCTAGAACGACGGCGCCGTCAACGCCTTGATTCGTTGCGATCGTGATTCCGCAACGTATTGAGGACGCTATACCTTCGTCGGCTTCGTGATTGGTCGCGAAAACGAGAGCGCCGGATGAGTCTAAAGTCTTGCTGTAGTCTCTGTCTGCACGAGTGATTACGATGACCGGCGAGAGGGATGCTTCGTGCGCGAAGCGAATGGCTCGCTGCAGTAGAGTTTCGCCGGCGATAACAATGTCTTGCTTGGGGCGCCCAAGCCGCCGCGAGCCGCCTGCTGCGAGGATGACAGCAGCGACGCTCACTGCGCACACTGCAAATAACGCGAAGAACTACCCAGCGCTATCTGTTCGAGAACGAACCGGGGTGTCACGCGGCGTGAGTACCCAAGCTTGCCGTGGCAGCAAGCCTGGATCTCCGCAATCGTAGCCAGCGCGATTGCCTCCGCGCCATCACCGCCGAGATCGAGGCCTACGGGCGCGAAGAGATTCTGACAGGCCTGATCCAGTGTCCAACCGAGTGCCACCGCGGCCTCACTCACCAGCAGCGCACTCCTGTGACGAGAGCCGAGCAGTCCAAGATAGCGGGGCTGGTGCGGTAGAAGAGCCATCAGCCATGCCCGGTCCTGCTCGTAGCTGTGCCCCATGATGACAGCCGCGTCGTCGTGTTGCGGAAGGATGCTGGCAAGGTCGCTGGTTGCAACCACGGCTTCGGCCGAGGGGAAGCGCTCGGAACGGGCGAATCGCGTGCGGCCGTCGAGGACGATGCTTCTCCACCCCAGCAGTGACGCCATCTGCGTCATCGGCTGAGCATCATTTCCTGCGCCGAAGAGAAGTAGCCTCTGTGGAGGTTCGAGCCACTCGTCGAAGACAGACTCATGTGTCGAGGTTCCGGGGCTCTCGAAGAGAGCTGTTCCAGATTCGTCGTACACGGCCCGTCGCAGCGGTTGCCTGCTCTCGGGAAGCCACGTCACGACGTTTCGGCGCAGGGCGACGAGGGACTCTCGCATTGCCTTCAGAAGCGCCGCAGCTTCGGGGGTGTTGACCGGTTCGACAAGCAGCTCCAGCGTGCCGCCGCACCCGAGGCCGTATGGAATCTCCGCGGTGTCATCGAAGACCGTCGAGAAGCGCTCGATGATTGCACCGCTCCGTGCAGCCCATCGCGCCTTTTTTGCGACTTCGGCTTCAAGGCAGCCTCCGGAGATAGCACCGACGGTGTCGCCATCATTGGTGACCAGCAAGCGCGCGCCGGTACGCCGATAACTTGAGCCTTCAACGCGGACGAGCGTGACGAGGGCCGCAGCGTTTCCCTGCTCCCAACGTTCGACGATCGCTCGACGCTCCCGCATTCGTTGCTCCATCAGTGGCGTCGTCTTGAGGCTGGCCCTAAGACTTTTCGCTGAAGGTATGGATGCCACACTCCAGCTTCCTGCCGCCCCATCGGCCACTGCGGGGATCTGCGCCAGCAACCGGCCGGGCCGTGCACGGCTCGCATCCGATGCTGGTATAGCCTTCATCGTAAAGCGAGAGTCGCGGAATGTCATGCTCGCGAGCGTAGGCCTCGACGCGATCCCACGTCCAGTCTGCCAGAACGCTAATCTTTTTCATCTGCTTCCCGCTCGGCAGACGGTGGTCTTCCACTTTTTTCAGGTTGGCACGAGTCGGCGATTGTTCGCGACGGAGGCCCGTGAACCACCAGTTAAAGGGCTCGAGAGACCGCATCAATGGCTCGACCTTGCGGATCTGGCAGCACTGAGTCGGGTTGATGATGTGTAGCAGGCCGAACTGCGCCTCGTGCTCGCCGAGCGTGGTGAGCGGGAGGGCGCTGATGAGGTTCAGATTCCAGTCGCGCGCGAGACGGTCGCGGTATTCGATGACGGCGTCGAAGTGGTACCCAGTTTCGAGGAAGATGACGGAGACGTTTGGAAGGTGCCGGCGGAGAAGGTGCAGCGCGACCATGTCCTCAGTCTGAAAGCTGCTGGTAAGACAAACGTCGCGGCCCGCGGAGACACGGACAATTTCAGCGACCAGTTGCTCTGCGGTCAGTTGTTCCGCATCGGACTGCAAATTCGGGACGCCACCACTCATTGCTGCTCCTTGAGCCACTGCTGCAGATCCTCTTCCCGTTCGATCCAGCCGTCTCCGGCGATCTTCTTTATGGCCTCCAGAATGACCGGATGCAATTCGGAGCGTGTAGACACGGCACTGACTTGAGCGAGTTGCAGAGCGCGGACCACAGCCGGCAGGGTGAGTTCCGGAATCAGTGGATCATCGACCAGAACCGGTACCTTGCCCGCCTGCCGAAAGGCCTGGCCAACGCGAGTTGCAGCGTCGTGGTCCCCAGGGAGCCAGATGAAAGCGGAATCCAGTCTTGAAGCAACGGATTCCTCATTGCTGGTGGCGGGCGCGGTAATCATGCCCGCAGCCGCTGTCGAGTTGCTGATCGGATCGATGAGGATGAAGGAGCCGAGCGGACGACTGTCTGTGTAGGAATCGAAGAAGAGCGGAAGGCTAGTGCCGAACTCAACCTCGGCAATGTCGTTCATGCACAACTCGCCGACTTGCAGATGTTCGCTGGTGACGACGTCGACGCGGTGATGGATGGAACGGACTGAAGCACGCACGGTGCGCGTGGTTTGCTTGAGGAGATAGCTCTGTCCTGCGATGAGCGGCTGCTCGCTCATCCAGACCAGCGTTGCGCTGAAAGCGTTGCTTTGCACCGGGGCTTCGGCCTCTGCGTCAATCAACATTTCGCCGCGACTGAGATCGATCTCATCGTCCAGAGTCACAGTGACGCTCTGCGGCGCGCGGGCAGAGTTGAGCTTACCGTCGTAAGTAACAATGCTGTTCACGCGTGTGGTTCGGCCGCTGGGCAGAGCGCGAACGGTCTGCCCTACACGAAGCTCACCGCGTTCCACCCGACCGGCGAAACCGCGAAAGACGGCGTCAGGGCGCATTACCAATTGCACGGGAAAGCGCAACGGCTCAGAGATCGTGTCGGTCGTCTGCAGCGGAACCGTTTCGAGGTATTCGAGAAGTGTCGGTCCGTTGTACCAAGTCATTGATGTGGACGGATCGACGATGTTGTCACCGACGAGCGCACTCACTGGAATGAGCTCTACGCTAGGCAGCCTCAACCCGCGCACGAGCTCAAGAAATTCGCTGCGCACCTCGTTGAAGACCTGCTCTGAGTAGTCGACGATATCCATCTTGTTGACGGCTGCAACGATGTGCGGGATGCGCAGCAGGCTTGCGATGAAGGTGTGCCGCCGCGACTGAGGCAGCAGGCCGCCGGCCTTGACGAACGCCTTTGCGTCGATCAGCACAATCGCAACGTCTGCGGTGGACGCGCCGGTAGCCATGTTGCGCGTGTACTGCTCGTGGCCTGGCGTGTCGGCAATGATGAACTTCCGCTTCGCAGTTGAGAAGTACCGGTAGGCGACATCGATCGTGATTCCCTGCTCGCGTTCGGCGCGCAGACCATCGGTCAGGAGAGAGAGGTCAAGCTCTCCGCCGGAACGATTGACCCGGCTCGCGCGAATCGAGGCGAGCTGATCCTCATAGACGCTCCTGGTGTCATGCAGCAAGCGTCCAATGAGCGTACTCTTCCCATCGTCCACGCTGCCGGCAGTGGTGAAGCGCAGCATCTCATGATCGAGATGGCGATCTAGAAAGTCGCGGAACGCCTGCTCACGCACGTTCTCCGAGTGAGAGGGATGGCCGAGTGTAACGCCAGTCGAAGTCATCAGAAATAGCCCTCCCGCTTCTTCAACTCCATGGAGCCCTCTTCATCGTGGTCGATCGCACGGTTCTCCCGCTCGCTGCGGCGGAAGCTGATGAGTTCCTCGATGATCTTCGGCAACGTGTCCGCTTCGCTACGGATGGCGCCAGTGCACGGCGAGCAGCCGAGCGAGCGCATGCGGACCTTCAACTTCTCGGGGCGTTCGTGTGGCAGCAGGCGCGTTGTCTCATCCACGAGCGTCAGGGTTCCGCCACGATTGACGACGAGTCGCTCTTCGGCGAAGTAGAGAGGGACGATTGGAATCTGCTCGGCGTACAGATAGAGCCAGATGTCGAGCTCCGTCCAGTTCGATAGAGGGAAGACGCGTATCGACTCACCTTTGCGGAGACGCGAGTTGTACAGGCTCCAAAGCTCGGGCCTCTGGTTCTTCGGGTCCCATTGGCCGTGCGCATCGCGAAAGCTGTAGACACGCTCCTTGGCTCGGCTCTTTTCTTCATCGCGACGCGCGCCACCGAAGGCCGCGTCGAACCCGCCTTCAGCCAGCGCATCAAGCAGCGAGCGGGTCTTGAGGGCACCACAGCAGTTCTGCGTGCCAAGTGTCCACGGGCTCGCGCCCGCAGCAATAGCCTCTGCGTTGCGGTGGACAATGAGTTGCGCGCCGATTTCGCGCGTGTAGGAGTCGCGAAACGTTATCATCTCGCGGAACTTGTAGCTGGTGTCAACGTGCAGCAGAGGAAACGGGATCCTTCCGGGATAGAACGCTTTCTGTGCCAGGCGCAGCATGACACTCGAGTCCTTCCCGATGGAGTAAAGCATCACCGGCCGGGCGAACTCCGCTACAGCTTCGCGCAGGATGTAGAGGCTCTCGGCTTCGAGAGCCTGAAGGTGGTTCAACCGCTGGCGGTGCAGCTGGTCAACCTTGGATACGGCTTCGTTTTCAATCGCCGGCAATGGTGCCTCCGGAAGAGCAACAGACAGGCGAACACTGGTGCAGAGCTCCAGGGCGCGAATCCAGTTGCTGTTGTGGCTTTTTGTCAGTAGAGAAAGGGCCGGAGACGCATTCCGCATCGATCCAACCCACGAGAGGGCGGTGTCAGCAACAACAACAGCTGAGCGGCCGGCAAGAGTGAGGCGTGCCCTTCATGGTGCTAGTGTACGGCCCTCTTGGGGGATGCTGCAACTACACCCCCGTTGCACCTCTGTCTACATCGAGCGAGGTTTGTGGAACTGGTGGCGGAACGCCAGAATGGCTTCAGTAGTTTGCCCGGAGAGTTCCCCGCCGTGCTCTGCCGCTCGCGTTTTGAGCCCTAAGGAGTCAGTCGTATGTTCGCATTTCGCCAACGGCTGATTGCGTTTCTCGCAATCGCTGCCAGCCTTCTCGGCGCGAGTGCGAACATGCACGCGCAGGCCAGCAAGAGCGCAACCGAATATCCGGACTCACGGGTCGATATCTATGGCGGATATGGCTACTTTCACCCGATAAACAGCGGCGTTGGGTCCAAACAGTACTTCGACATCAACAACATGAACGGGACCGTGAGTGTCACGGGCTACTTCAATCGCTATATCGGCGTCGCGATGGAGGGTGGCTACTTCTCCGGCACCCGGGAACACGCGGTCTACAACCCGAACTGCGTGGGTGAAGGCTGCTCACAGCTTGTTTACACCGCAGAAGCCGGCCCTGTATTTCGTGTTCCGTTCGGACCCTGGATTCCATTTCTGCATGCTCTTGGCGGCGGTGTCCGGAACAACGGGCCCGTCGATCAGCCGCTGACCTGGGGCTGGGGCGTGACGGGCGGTGGCGGGCTCGACTACACGGTTCCGTTCTTTCATAAGCATGTTGCGGTGCGCATCATCCAGGCGGACTGGCAGTATTCGCAGGTCGTCTATGGCCCGCTCGTTCTGCCCGAAGCGGTGAAGGGCGGCTTCGGTGAGATTTCTGCGATGAAGCTGTCAGGCGGGCTCGTAGTGAAGCTGGGCGAAATCACGCCCGCGAAAGTCCTCGATGTCGGTTGCAAGGCAGAACCGGCGACTGGATATCCGGGCGATGTCATCACGGTCACGGCCGCATCGGTCAACTTCGATTCGAAAAAACCTGCAGCCTACACGTGGAAGACCAACGGCGGGAAGCTGAAGCCGGATCAGGCGCAGGCCACTATCGACACGACGGGACTTGCGCCGGGTGAGTATGAGGTGAGTGCCCACGTTGTTCAGGGCATGAAGGCGCGGCAGCAGGCCTCGTGCATGACGCCGTTCACTATTAAGCCGTTTGAACCTCCGACACTCACCTGCTCAGCGAATCCCCCAAGCGCGACGGCAGGCACGGTCATCGATATCAGCACAACAGGAACAAGCCCGCAGAATCGTCCACTCACGTACTCCTACACATCAAGCGCGGGTCAGATTACGGCGACCGGGCCGACAGCGAAGCTCTCGACCGCGGGACTCACCGCTACCACAATCACCGTCACCTGCAACGTCGTCGACGATCTTGGTCAGAGCGCGCAAGCGAACACCCAGGTTGCGTTGACCGTTCCGCCGACGCCAATCGTTGCAGAGACACAGGATCTCTGCCACATTAGCTTTGAGCGTGACCATCGTCGCCCTGTACGCGTAGACAACGAGGCGAAAGGCTGCCTAGACGACATCGCACTCACCATGCAACAGCAAGCGGGCGCGACGCTCGTGGTGGTCGGAAACTCCTCTGCGAACGAGCATCCGGAGGCCGGCGCAGAGCGCGCACTCAACGCCCGGCAGTACCTCGTACAGGAGAAGGGTATCGACAGTTCGCGCATCGAGGTTCGCGTAGGTTCTATGCCGGGACGGTTCGTCAGCAATACGCTCGTACCGCCTGGAGCGCACTTCGATGGTTCCAACTCACGAACCTTTGATGAGAACTCGATTGTGCGCCACGGGCAGGCGTATGGCATTCCGGGAAGGGCGGCGCCTTCGGGCTCACATTACCAGCCACACAGGAGCAAGTCTTCGCGTAGCAGAGGGGCCGCACCGGCGAAAGCAGCTCCGACAGCCAGCCCGTCGACACCAGAGGCAAGACCAGGTTCCGCGCCTTCCACGACCACGAAGCCAAACCCGCACGCCAAGCCCTCGCCGGCAACGCCAATGCCTGTCCAGCCTACGCAAGGAAAGCGGGCGATCCGCAAGCCCTCACCTGCGACCCCGATCCAAGCCGCGGGTGGCAAGCCTTCGCCCGCGACTCCGATGACTCAACCGGCAAAGAAGAGTTAGTGACCAATTGAAGGACGACTCACCGAACTCCGTGATCCCGCGACTTTCTGTTAGACTTGTCTAGTCGGAGGCGGGGTGAACCGTGGGCGGAGGCTGACTCCTGCCGCGTGATTCTCCGGCGGAACTCACTAAGGTTCGGGGCGTAGCGCAGTCTGGTAGCGCACCTGCTTCGGGAGCAGGGGGTCGTTGGTTCGAATCCAATCGCCCCGACCATTCAATAGGACATTCTTAGAGCGCCGTCAAAGACGCGTTCTGTGTCCCATCAAAAAGTCCGTGTCCAAGAGATAGGCGCTGATACCCCAGAAGATCAACCAGTCTCCTCCAGAATAGTGGCGGAATTGTTCGCTGCTTCCCGCACCCGTGAGATTCAGACGGTGGGGGTTGCGCCTATGGAAGAAATAGCTGGCGAAATCAATAAAGTTGGCCGATGATGATACGAATCTTCCAGGGTTGCTGTTATCTACAACAAGAGGTCGCGCGGAGCTTCTGATGGCCGCCACCAATTTGATTTGGGGAGAAACTGACATGAACGCGAAAAAGATGGCGATCTTCGGGGCCTCCGTGGTGGTTTTGGGAGGCGTATTGGTTTACGCGCTCGGCATCTTTCCGCCGGCTTCCAGCCGTGACGGTCGGGGCACCATCGGTCAGCGCGACGTGTACCGCGCCGAACAGCCAACGGACGCGTCTGTGAATCCCAGCGATGCGCCGGTGGCAGCAACCGCTGAACAACTGAAGAACGAGCAGGTCGTCACCCTGCAGAACGGCCAGATGTTCCAGCTGAGCAATGGCATGATGTACCAGATCCAGAATGGCCAGATGGTCGCCCTGCAGAATGGGATGATGTTCAAGCTGAGCAACGGCCAAATGGCTAAGCTGGAAAACGGTGTCGTATATCAGCTGAATAGCGGCCAGATGCAGCGCCTGAACATGAACAGCGGCCAGATGCTTGCGGTAAAGAATGGCCAGGTCCTCGCGCTGCAGAATGGCGTCAGGTTTCAGATGAATAACGGTCAGATGCAACGGCTGAGCATGAACAGCAACCAGATGAACAACGGCCAGTTACGGCTGAACATGAACAGCGGCCAGATGCAGAACGCCAAGTAGTGACGAAGCCGTAACTCGCATTGGAGAGAAGGCCGCTGCCTCGGGGAGGGACAGCGGCCCGTCTTCTGAGAGGTCCCGGCCCTCAGCCTGAACTCGGGGGGACATGATTCGCAGATCGGTCGGGGGTGGGGTCAGAATCGCAATGCAATTGACTCCGGTCAGCGGCATCTGCGCGCTGATCTTCTGGCTCATGCTCGCGTTCGGTCTCTCCGCGCGCGCCGAACCTCGGCTTTATTGCCAGGAGACCAAGCACTTCAGGATCATCTACTACTCACCCCAACATGAGTACCTCGCTCCGCTGCTGATCCGCTCGCTTGAGAATGCCTTGATCTTCTACAAGAAGAACTTTGGCTACGAGCCGAAGGGCAAGATCACCATCCTCATTCAGGACTTCGACGACTCCGGATATGGCGGCGCCGGAACCGTCCCCATCGACTTTATCCAGATCGGTATCGAGCCATTCGATCTGGTGTTCGAGACATTGCCCTCCGCCGAGCGCATGGGGCTGATGTCGCGGCATGAGCTGATGCACATCGTAATGGGTGACGAGCCCGCCCCCCGCGATGCGTTGTTCCGGGCGATGTTCTCGGGAAAGATCATGCCGAACACGGATGATCCGATCTCAATTCCTTTCAGCTTTCTCGGCAGCCCTCGCGTCTACTCGCCGCGCTGGTTTCATGAGGGCGCAGCCGTGTTCATGGAAACCTGGATGGGCGGTGGGTTTGGGCGCGCCCTCGGCGGCTATGACGAGATGGTCTTTCGCGCGATGGTCCGCGACAACCATTACATGTACGACGTGGTTGGCCTCGAGTCCGAGGGAACTTCTGCGGACTTTCAGGTCGGCGCAAACTCGTATCTGTACGGAACACGCTTCATGAACTACCTGGCCAACCAGTATGGCCCCGACAAGCTCACCTCGTGGATCGTCCGCACCGAAACCAGCCATGCATACTTCGAAACCCAGTTCCGCGAGGTCTACGGCCGGTCTCTTCATGACGAGTGGCACCGCTGGATCGCCTTCGAGAAAGAGTGGCAGAACAGCAATCTCAAGTTGATCCGCCAATACCCAGTTACGCCGGTGAGCTATATCTCACCCAAGGTTCTCGGATCGATATCGCGGTCCTACTATGACGCAGAAGCGAACGCCATCTATGTGGCTGTGCGGCATACCGGTCGCATGCCGTATCTCGCGGCGATTCATGTCGATACTGGCCGCGTGGAACATCTCACCGATGTGCCCGGCGGTGCAGTTTACGATGTTGCCTCACTCGCCTTCGACCCAGATGGTCGCAGGCTGTTCTTTACTACCAACAATTCGCATGGCCTGCGGAACCTGAACGTCTTCAATCTGAAAACCCGCAAGCGATCCGAGATCGGTCACAACCTGAGGATGGGCGATCTTGTGTTCGATCGCAAAGACGGAACGCTGTGGGGAGTGAGGCACGACAACGGTCTCTCGACCATTGTGCGCATGGAAGGGGACTTCAAGTCCATAAGGATGCTCTACACGCTTCCCTATGCCTCCGACTTCTTCGGTCTCGATCTCTCCCCAGACGGACAGCAACTGACGGGCGCGCTTACGGATGAGACCGGAACTCAACGCCTCGTCCGTTTCCAAACCGCGGATCTGCTCGCCGGAAAGACGACACATGAGGAGCTTTATGACTTCCAGTTCAATTCACCGGACAGCTTCACCTTCTCAGCGGACGGGCGGTATCTGTTGGGCTCATCCTATGTGACCGGCGCATCCAATCTCTTTCGATTCAATCTCGAGACAAAGAAGCTCGAAGCGCTTAGTAACACGGAGACGGGACTCTTCCGCCCGATGCAGCTCTCGGACACGAGTCTCGCCGCCTTTGAGTATTCGTCCCAGGGTTTTCGCCTTGTGAAGCTGCCGGTCAAGGTCATCGACGATGTCAACGCCATTCCGTACCTCGGGGAGTCCGTCGTCGAAAAATATCCGGAGCTCAAAAGTTGGACTCTGCCGTCGCGGAACAACATCGACGACCTCAAGCTGCGAACGTACGCAGGCGTATACCATCCGCTCCGCAACATGGATCTGCAGTCGATATATCCCATCCCGCAGGGCTATCAGGACAACCAGGCGTTGGGCCTGCGGATGGACCTCGGCGACAGCCTCGGCGTTACCCACATCGCGTCGACATTCGCGTACTCTCCAACCGGCCCCGGCTCCGCAGGCCAGCGCGATCGCTTTCACGTCGGCCTCGAAGCGAACTACTGGGACTGGAAGTTGTCAGCCTACCTTAACAAGGCCGACTTCTACGACCTGTTCGGCCCCACGAAGGTGGGCCGCCGCGGATACGCACTGACCGTAGAGAAGAGCAAGAACCTCCTCCACGATTCGGACCGCACGCTCGATTGGACAGCAAATCTCTCCGGCTATTCCGGCCTCGACAAACTGCCCGACTATCAAAACATCGTTGCCACACACACGCAGGTTGTTACAGCCAGCAGCACGCTGGCCTACTCGAACCTGCAGAAGTCTCTCGGCGCAATCGAAGACGAAAGCGGTACGCAGTGGAAGCTGTACGCAGAGCTGGACGACACATTCCCGAAGCTCTTTCCGCAGCTATGGGGCGAATACTCTCGCGGATTCCTTCTCCCGCTCCGCAACTCCTCGTTGTGGCTCCGTTCATATGCTGGCCGCGCATTCGGCAATGAGAGCGATCCCTTCGCGAACTTCTACTTCGGAGCCTTCGGCAACAACTGGATCGACAAGGGCGAGATCAGCCGTTACCGCGAGTACTATAGCTTTCCCGGCGTTCAGATCAATCAGATCGGCGCTCAGTCCTTCGTGAAGGGGCAGGCCGAATGGGACCTCACGCCGCTGCACTTCCGTGACTTAGGTTCCACCAAGCTCTACTTCAACTGGGCGAGACTCGCACTGTTCGCAGGCGGCCTCGCGGCGAACCTCGGCACGGATCAGCAAAGCGGTTACGGTGACGTGGGGGGGCAGATCGATGTGCGAATGGTGGCCTTCTCTCAGATCAAGTCGACCGTCTCCACCGGCTTCGCTGCAGCACATGATCGCACCGGCCACACCTCGACCGAGTTCATGTTCTCGCTGAAAATCTACTGAACACATCGCAGGCTTCGCTCGCTGAAGGCCGCTGCGACGGGTCGCGATCGAGCATGCCCAGGATCAGCTCATCGATCTCCGGAGGTACATCCACGCACACTGCAGAAGGCGGTGCCACCACCCTGCACTCGATGGCCTCAAACACTTCCAGCGGCGTTTCGGCTGCGAAAGGGTGCCGCCCGGTCCACAATTCATACAAGAACGCACCCAGCGAATACACATCGGAAGCACCGGTAGCCGTCTCGCCGCGGAGTATCTCCGGAGGCATGTACAACAGCGTGCCGGACAGTGTGCCCGAGATGGTTCCCGTTGCACCCGACGAATCCACATCCAGCCGCACCGGCCCTTCAAGGCGTGCGAGGCCGAAGTCCAGGATCTTGAGCACGCCATTCTTGCCGAGCATGATGTTCTCGGGCTTGATGTCGCGGTGGAGGATTCCGGCCGCATGGGCCGCGGCTACTGCACGAGCGGCCTGTCCACCCCAATCGATGGCCTGCAGCCGATTCACTGTGCCAGCGTCGATCACCCCGCGGAAGGTTGGGCCATCCATCCACTCCATTGCAATGAATAGTCCTGCAGGCGATTCGCCGGATTCGTAGATTGTGACAATGTTCGGATGATTCAAGGCCGACGCTGCACGCGCCTCTGTCTCGAAGCGGTCAGCCGCCTGGGGACTAGCAACAAGATGGCGGCGGAGAATCTTCAGCGCGACCGGAATGCCTTTTGGATCGTGCGCGAGATAAACCTCACCCATGCCGCCGACAGTGACGAGCGACTCCACTTCGTATTTGCCGACATTCTCGCCAGCGGCAAGCGCACCGGGTTGGTCTTCCAGCAGGTCTGCCGCAAGATGCGCCGGGGGCCTTGCGAAGAACTCCCCATCTTCTGTTTTGAGCAGCGATTCAACCTCCGCCCTGACCGGCTCACTCGCCGCTGCCAGCAAAGCCGATCGGTCTTGCATCGGAAGACTGATCGCTTCATGAAACAGCCGTTCGATCTCCTCCCAATCAGCACTCGCGTTCATGCTTGCTCGCCGTTCATCTCGCGCATCAGCCACGTGCGAGCCAGCCGCCAGTCGCGATTGACAGTGATCACGGAAACGCCCAGGGCCTGGGCTGTCTCTTCGATACTCAGGCCGCCAAAGTAGCGCATCTCGACAACCCTGCTCTTGCGCGCGTCCACCATCTCCAGACGCCCGAGTGCTTCATGCAGTGCCACGACTTCGGCCGCCTCCTGACTCACCGCAACCTGGACGTCATCGATCGAGAGCTTTATCTGTCCGCTTCCGCGCTTACCGGCAAGACGGCTCAGCGCATGATTCACCAGAATCTGCCGCATAGCGGTGGAAGCCACCGCAAAGAAGTGGCAACGATTCTGAAAAGATGCGTTCCCGGCTCCGGCCAGCTTCAGATATGCCTCATTGAGCAGCGCCGTCGGTTGGAGAGTGTGGCCCTGGTTTTGGCCGATCCAAGCGCGTCGCGCCATACGATGCAGCTCGTTATAGACGAGCGGCATCAGCTCATTGAGTGCGTTTTGGTCACCTTTACCCCAGGCGGCCAGGAGACTGGTCACCTCGCCGTGAGAATCCATTTCGCCCCATCCCGCGTGAAATCATACAGCGGCTCCGCGCGTAAGGGGATCCAATAATTTCACGTCCGTCCCTGCCCCAGCCTATGCATCTCCCACAGATCGCGGGGCGTTTGCGAGAGCAGTGGCCGGATGGCCAGCATTCCAGTGGGTCCGATACTTCTCTCCAGATATCTCAACTCGGCGAACATGCTGTCCAGTTCGGGGTCGGGCTCGACCTTCAAACCGGCCTCGCGCAGCATGAGATCGCCTTTGGCGCGCATGCTGAGTTCAGTCGTCAACTGCAAAAGAGATAGCATGTCGCCGCGCAACTCTGGCGGAAAGGTTTCCTGCAGAGACGTGAGATAGGCGCCGACGCGGCTGTTCTGGAATTCGTCGGAACCGATCATATCGAGCGTGTCTATATCGCTGTCCAGTTTGCCTCCCAGCCACCGCCGCAAGGACTGTTCGCTGAAATAGAAAGCAACGCCGAGGATCAATGGGAGCCCGACGACCGCAGCCAGAGTGGAGGCCAGTGGCGACTGCAGGCTCTGGTTGAACAACGAGTGGAGAACAATCGCTGCTAGAAGGCCAGGCCCGAAAAGTCGCACGCCACGCCATTGCCGACTCTCGAGCAGGTACGCCGAAATCAACGCTCCGAGCGCGGCCACGCCCCCGTGCATGATGGCTGTACCAAATCCGCGCAATATCCAGATCCCAGCACCGTTCGCCGTGAGCAGGTGCATGTAGGTAATGTTTTCGACCAGAGCGAAACCAGCACCAACGGCGAAACCGCAAATCGCCGAGTCAGCCATGAACGCGACTCTCGCAGTTGCAATGAGAAAGATCCAATAGACAGCCTTTGCGGATTCTTCCACTACAGGAGCGCCAAAGCGGACGTATTCATCCCCATAGCGTGGGAAGTGCTGGAACACAACGGTGTTGATTCCATAGCAGACTGCTGCGGCCAGCGCGCCGGCGGCCAGCGCCGATGCGACCGTGCGCAAGGAGACCAGTTTAAAGCTGTCCAGAGCACGCAACGCGGCAAGAAACAGGATCACTGGCGCTAAGGCCAAAGCGCCCCGAAGCAGCTCGCCAGCATTCAGCCAGACGTGATTCACGGCTTCGACGAGATCCCGAGCGTCAGGCGGTTCCAACCTTGTTCGCGACGATAACTCAACGAGTGGGCAAACGCCTTCAGCAGAAAGACCCCCAGGCCACCAACGGGGCGATGTACGAGATCGAGCGTCAGGTCTGGCGGATTGGCGGTCAGCGGATTAAATTCAACACCCCGATCGCCGAATTCGACGGCCAACTCACCTGGGCCGGTGACCGAGTATGAGACGCTTACAGGTCCTGGCAAACCTTTCGGATATGAGTGCCGCGCTATATTCATGAAGATCTCCTCGACCAGGAGATCCAGTTCACCCAGGCGCGCTGCCGGCAGATTCGCTTCCTGTGCTCCCTCTCTGACGAAATGAGTAACAGTTCCGAGCGATTCGGCGTGTGCCAGCAACGTCAATGATTGAGGTGTCGGCAAGCCGTTCCCTCAGCCCTCCATAAGTGCGGATTCAACCGAATCGTGCGGAGGAAAGATATGGTTCAGCCTGGTGATCTCAAACAGCTGCCGCACCAGACCAGTCAGGCAGCAGATGCGGACCTCCCCGCCCTTGTCACGCAATTGCTTAGCAATATTGACGATCGCACCGAGTCCCATACTGCTGACATATGTGAGCCCCCCCAGGTCGATGACAAGGCTAGTGAATCCTTCTGAAATGCAGGACTCGCACTGACTTTCGAAAGCAGCCGAGTTCTCGGCATCCATGCGGCCGGCTACGTGCAGCACAAGCTTGCCCCCGACCTGGGTCCGTTCGATGGTCACGATACACGTAAGAGTGCCTTACGCCACGGTTGACGTCAATCATGATGTTTAGATGAATGGCTTATCCATGATGTGGGACGGATCCAATAAAACAATCACGCGCTTAAACGTGATCGTCTCTGGGGAATCCGGAGAACAAAGGACATTGATTGGCTGGCACATGAATGACCCGATGGGGACGAAAGAAATTCCCCCAACGGTTTGGGGGTCGTCCTCGATCCGCCCTTTCGCATCGACACATGCGCAGACGGTCCTGAGGGCACGGTTTGCTATACAATCATTTGCCATCCGGCGGGTAGGGTGCTGTCTGGTGTTCCTCCGCCTTGGGAGGACGATGTCTGCTCCCGATGTTGTCTGGAAAAACGGCAAGTTTGGCCAAACGTCACGACGTGACTTCTGGTGGCTTTCTCCGGCGGCGGTCCTGCTCGGTTTCGGTGCGTTTGTCGTCTACGCAACCTGGGCGGCGTTCCAGAACAGCCACTACATCTTTGGTCCCTATATCTCGCCCTTCTATTCACCGGAGCTCTTCGGTGCTTCTCCGCACGCTTGGTTTGGCCCAAAGCCAAGCTGGTACCCAAGCTTTCTACCCTTTTCTCCAGCCCTCTTCATTCTGTGGATTCCCGGCCTGTTCCGCGTGACCTGTTACTACTACAGGGGCGCCTACTACAAGTCGTTCTGGGCGGATCCACCAGCCTGTGCAGTGGGCGAGCCGCGTAAAAGCTATTGGGGCGAACGAAGCTTTCCGCTCATTCTGCAGAACTATCATCGCTACTTCCTGAGGCTCTCCTACATTGTCTGGGGCTTTTTGGTCTACGACGCCGTGCGAGGGTTCTTTTTTTCCAATGGATTCGGGATCGGAATTGGAAGCCTGATCCTGGTAGTGAACGTGGTGCTTCTCGCCGGATATATCTTCGGATGCCATGCGTTCCGCCACCTCATTGGAGGAACGTTCGACCAAATCTCGGAACACCCTGTACGCCAAAAGATCTACGACTGCGCGAGCTGCCTCAACGCCGGGCATAAGAGATGGGCCTGGGCAAGCTTGCTTTGGGTGGCATTCGCCGATATCTATGTCCGGCTATGTTCGATGGGAATCTGGCACGACTGGAGAATTCTGTAGATGCCGGAATTCCGTCGGTTCTCCTACGATGTTCTGGTGATCGGGGCAGGCGGGGCAGGCCTGCGTGCTGCGATCGAAGCCGCCGCGAACGGCGCAACGGTAGGGGTAGTCTGCAAATCGCTGCTAGGCAAGGCTCACACGGTGATGGCAGAAGGCGGCATCGCGGCAGCGCTGGCCAACGTTGACGACCGCGATAACTGGCGGGTTCATTTCGCCGATACGATGCGCGGGGGACAGTATCTCAACAATTGGCGCATGGCCGAGTTGCACGCGAAGGAAGCGCCGGAGTGCGTACGCGAACTCGAGGCATGGGGTGCCCTTTTTGATCGCACGCCAGACGGCAGAATTCTCCAGCGAAACTTCGGCGGGCACAGGTATCCCAGGCTAGCGCACGTCGGCGATCGAACCGGGCTGGAGATGATACGCACGCTCCAGGACCGCGGGATTCACACAGGAATCGAATTCCACATGGAGCACACGGTTCTCAGCCTTCTGCTTGATGGAGGCCGCATCGCCGGAGCTTGTGGATACGATCGCGAGAAGGGCCGCTTCTGCGTGTGGGAGGCAAAGGCTATCGTGATCGCGACCGGAGGAATTGGACGCGCTTTCAAAGTGACAAGCAACAGCTGGGAGTACACGGGCGATGGTCTCGCCCTTGCGTATCGCGCCGGAGCCGAGCTCCAGGACATGGAGTTCGTTCAATTTCACCCGACCGGAATGGTCTGGCCTATCAGCGTTCGAGGAATTCTGGTGACAGAGGGCGTGCGCGGCGAAGGGGGTGTTTTGCGCAACAGCGAAGGCCGCCGGTTTATGTTCGACGACATCCCGGATCTCTACAAGGAGCAAACCGCGGACAGCGAAGAAGAAGGTTGGCGGTACACGCAGGGGGACAAAGATGCACGGCGTCCTCCCGAGCTGCTCACCAGAGATCATGTAGCGCGGTGCATCAATCGTGAAGTCAAGGCGGGCCGGGGTTCTCCGCACGGCGGCGTCTTTCTCGATATCAGCTGGATCAAGGAGCACCTGCCGAAGGCGGAAGAACATATCAAACGCAAGCTCCCCAGCATGTACCACCAATTCAAACAACTTGCCGATCTTGATATCACCAAAGAGCCAATGGAGGTCGGCCCCACGACGCATTACATGATGGGGGGCATCCGCGTCGATGGCGAGACGCAGATGTCTACCGTGCCCGGACTGTTCGCCGCGGGCGAAGCCGCAGCAGGGTTACATGGCGCAAATCGGTTGGGGGGCAATTCACTATCTGATCTGCTTGTGTTCGGGCGCAGGGCCGGACGCTTCGCCGCAGCATTCGCGACCGAAAATGGAAACGCGACGGTCGACGAGGCGGAGATTCAATCCGTGGCAACGACGGCTTTGGCCTTCTTCGAACGTGGTCCTGCCGGTGAGAACCCCTACCAGATTCAATACGATCTGCAGGAGACCATGCAGAACCTGGTTGGGATTGTGCGCCTGGAGGATGAAATGCAACAAGCACTCAGGGCGACCGCGCAGTTGCACGTGCGTGCGGAACAGGTTGGTGTGGCGGGAAATCGCGAGTACAACAATGGCTGGCACACCGCCATCGATGTGGGAAATATGCTGGTCGTGTCGGAGGCGATTACGCGCGCAGCACTGCTCCGAAAGGAGAGCCGCGGCGCACAGTTCCGCGAAGACTTCCCCCAAAAGGACCCCGAGTGGGGCAAGCACAACATTGTGATCAAACGCGCCGCAGACGGCGAGATGCTGGTTGAAAAGCACGCAGTGGTACCGATGCCGGAGGAACTGAAGGTAGTGATCGAGGAGATGAAATAGCAGGGAGACGAGGCACATGGCCACATCAGCGACATTTCGCATCTGGCGCGGAGATCCCGCAGGCGGCGCCTTCCAGGATTACTCCACACAGGTCGAGGAAGGCATGGTGGTACTGGACGCCGTGCACCGAATCCAGGCGCAACAGGCGACGGATATGGCAGTGCGATGGAACTGCAAGGCAGGCAAATGCGGATCATGTTCCGCTGAAATCAACGGCATGCCCAAGCTGATGTGTATGACACGGCTCAGCGACATCGACCTGAATGCACCGGTGACCCTGGAACCGATGCATACGTTTCCTCTCATACGAGATCTGGTCACAGATGTCTCCTGGAACTTCCGGGCCAAGAAGACGATCAAGCAATTCAAGCCACGCCCTCCGGACGCTGCCGACGGCACATGGCGGATACAACAGGCAGACGTGGAACGCGTGCAGGAGTTTCGCAAGTGCATCGAGTGTTTTCTCTGCCAGGACGTGTGCCACGTGCTGCGCGAGCACCACAAGGAGGACGAGTTTATCGGCCCGCGGCTGCTGGTATATGCAGCGGCGCTCGAAATGCATCCGCTTGATGTGGAAGACCGGGTGAGCGACCTGAGACGAAAGCACAACATCGGATACTGCAACATCACAACGTGCTGCCGGCAGGTGTGCCCGGAGTCGATCACGATCACCGAGAATGCAATCATTCCCCTGAAGGAGCGAGTTGTGGACCGTTATTTCGACCCACTCAAGCGGTTATTCCGCATCCTCTGACGAAATGCGATTTAACTATTGAGAAGGAAGCGTTCTAACTCCGCATGGAAATGGGCTATCCCGGCGGAGCATCCTGGGCATCGAAGGCGACAAGCTCCTCTTCTATTCCGTCCCATTCGTAGTCTGTATTCTGAAGCAGCCGCACGCAGCGATTCCATCGAAGGATGGCATCATCGTTTCCCTCAGGACGAATTTTCTCAGCCTCAGCGAAGGAGCGCAGTGCCTGGTCAAAAAGCGCGAGGAGAGAACGCGGTGGCTGGCCAGCCTTCAGCATCGCTTTCGCGCGCCGCTCGTACAGCAGCCCGCTGTAGTAGAGGCGTTCGTATGGATCATTGAGATGCAGGAAGATGTGTTTAGTTTCGTTGTAGCGATCGGAACTGTGTCCGGCAAACTGATCGGTCAGCGCAAGCCCGAGTAAACGCAATGCGAGTTGATGCTGCGGTTCGATGGCGAGGATATCGCGGCAGATCGATTCTGCTTCTTCAGGTTCGCTGAGGGAGCGATAGAGTTCCGCTTTTGCGATGGCCTCAGCGGTTCCAGCGGCCGAGATGCGCTTCACTTCATATCCCATGGCCTCTCCCCCTCTAACTTACGTCTATCCAGCGGCGTGAAATTCGCCATCTTCGACTACTTCCACAGTGGCCGCTTCCGGATCGTCGAGGATATCCAGTGACCCTATCGCCGGGAATTCGAGCCAGCTTTTCTGCCACGACATTATGCTTCTTTCCTCGTGCGTAGTCCAGAGGCAAGCATCGTTTCACTGCACACGGGGGAAAGCCATGCCCACTTGTCCGGGCGGCCCAAACTCAGCTTTGTTAGCCTCAGCTGTTGCCAACCGGCCGATGCGCATTTCCAACCTCGGACTAGCTCGATTTGATATCCGGCGATTTAGCGCTTATTGACCGTACTCCTCCGGCCCTGCCGCTTACCCCTTGATATACCACCAGGCGTTAATCGAGCTCCGAGAGAGGGTAGGTCCCACCGCACCTCTGCCCCAGTAGTAGTCAGCATAGTCACAGATGCCGAAGGTAATGCCCCCCACATCGATGTTGAGGATCGGGCCCATCGCCGCCGCCGTTCCAATGTCCGTCGCGTTGGCGGCGTGCAGCCACGACTGGACGACCGTCTGCGGCTCGAAGTTGATGAATAGGAGCTGGAAGCCCAGGAAGCCAAGCACGAAGTCCGATACGAATGCGTGACTGTCGGCCGCCTCGGTATCGAATGCGAGGACGCTATGCAGGCCATTGAATGCCTGGCCCCAACTCCGCCAGGGGGCCGACGCATTTGCATCATTTTCGAGAAGGTTGCAGGCG
Organism: uncultured Acidobacteriaceae bacterium; assembly: GCA_963713395.1. Lineage (GTDB taxonomy): Bacteria > Acidobacteriota > Terriglobia > Terriglobales > Acidobacteriaceae > Granulicella. The sequence continues at coordinate 301,489 of CAVQLS010000007.1, forward strand.
TACATTGGGAGCCATTGCAGTTGGTCGTTGGGATACGGCTTGCCCCATGAACCGGTGAACGGGACATGGTAGTTCTGGCTGCCGATCTCCACGGTGATCGAAGAGTTCGGGGCCAGAACCGTTGTGCCCGCTGAGCTGTTGTACTGGGACGGTGTGGCGCCCGGATACATCTCAGCGAAGGCATAGGGGTTGGCGTCGCCGATATAGAAGACCATGTTCGCTGTGTTGATGCCCCAGTTGCGATAATCGGCGTCCCCGTGGATCCATGGGGACGCGGGAAGCGTCCCGGGAGGCGTGGGCTCGATGTAGTCGCCCGGCCAGGAGGAGTCGGCAAGCCAGCAGAACCGCTCAGACCCGCCACCGAATGTGGTCATCGCGTTCTGCCAGGCGACGCGGTCCCCGGTCCACGCGCCTGGGTCGTTGGGGCTCTCGCACCCGTAGGTGACGGAGTTGTGGGTGTCCGGCGCCGGTCGGGCGACGACCAGCAATGAGGTGTCGGCCTGTGCTGATACACCGTTGGCGTCGACCACGGTGACCGATACATGCTCGGTCCGCCTCAAGGACTGGGAGGGGAGGATCTCGCGCAGGTCTCGAGTCAACGGCTCATAGGTCACCGCAGCGCCGCGCTCGGTGGAGGTGCCGGGGTTTGATCCTCCCCAGAGGAACGAGTAAGGTGCCGTGCCGCCGGATACGGTTGCACGCGCACTGACGCGGGAGCCCTCGAGGGCACTTGCCGAGACGCTGACCGATGGGACGAACCGAGTGTCGTCGGTGGCCGGGATCAGGCGGACCCGGGAGGTGAGCGGGTGCTCGGCGCCCCGGTCTGGGTGGGTCATCGTCCGCGTAACGGTGACCGCATACCACGGGATAATGTCACTCGGCCGCCAGTAGGACGCACCGTTCAATGCGTTGCGCAGGCTCGGCGCCAGATAGACGAGCCGAACGTCGACAACAACGTCGTCGGTCAGCGAGCACGTGACACGGCTGCGAATCGTGTCGGCGTCGATGATCGCCACCGATGGGCCGGGCTCGAGGGTTCGCGTCGCGTGAATCAGGCGAGTGACTTCCCCTTTGGAGGCGAACGATATTTGGATCTGAGCGCCTGGGCCCACAAGCGGATATCCGTCGACGGCGAAGCGATAACTGACATGAGTATCGAGCAGCGTGCGCCGTTGCTCCCGCTCGGCACCATCGGCGCCGATGCCCACCGTCGTGAACTCCGTGTGCCCGACCATCGGGCGGGCTGAAGCCGGCGTCAGCCCGGCGCTCTCAAGGGCGGAGGCCGCCGACTTCAACGCCAGGTCGTCGGCGAACGGCACAAGCCGGTGGAGCGCTGCGTAGTCGATGCCAGTGACAGCAATCGGGATCTCCGGGTGGTGGTTCGTGGTGGCCTGGGTCAAGCGGGCGACGATATCCCGGTCTTCGATCCGGATGCTTGGAACGGCTAGGTACTTGTCGCGATCCACAAACGACGCCTCGCCATCCAGCCATCTCAGCGTCTTGGCGGGGATCCTCAGCGCCTCCGCAAGTTGATGAGCCTTTGCTTCCTGAATCCCCGTCGCTGCGACCCGATACACCGGCAGCCGAGTGTCCGCGTACTGTCCCATGACGTCCCCCTCTTCCCGCTCGTTGGGGTGTTTTTGGTACCGAACATAGTACACCCAACCGCCTCCCGCTTGTGCCAGCACTCTTGTCTCATACAAGATGAGCCCGAAACCGGGATTGGGTTCTCATTCAAGATGACGTCACACACTGATCGACGATCACCGTCGCGCTTGTCTACGCACTCAATCTCAAGTGTTGCCAACAGTCCAATCACTCAGCGAGCTTGCCTCCCGCCACAAAGTCGCGTAAATACTGACAAACGCGCTTGCGAGAAGTTGCCCGCGTTGCGGGATCCGAGGTCCTAATCTCATATTGGGCGGGCCAGCCGGCAAATCGCTTCACTGAGGCGTTTTCCTCCGGGCAGCTAAGGGCATCCCCTCATAACATCTGCCTCCTCCACAAACTTAGGTTCCGGATCGTGAGAGCTCCAAAGTTCTAGAATCGTCTAGTAGGGCCGACCATTCTTCTCGACAACTTGGAGATTGCAAGTAAGGCAGATGGGTACAAACGCGGGTTTGTTCATCGTCGGTTGCTCGCGAGTGTCGATGTTCTTCACGTGACCGCATGGATGGAAGGAATACCGGACGAGAGACAGGATCCTCAAGCGATATCGAGCCGTGGACCTAATGCGAGCTTGGCAAGCAGTAGCACTGGAAGACCACCCATCTCAGAACTTACTCGTGCTCCGGGAGGGTGAAAGCTCGCGCTTTGGAGCCACGAATTGCGAATCATAATGATATGGATGCAGTACAGGTACCTGAAGACAAGCTTCGCAGTCTCATGCCTCCAGGTACTGGCCGGAGGTGGCCTGGTCTTCGCCTCCGGCGTGCTGACTGGGCAGTCGTGAGAAGGAGATGTGTCACGGCTGACGAGCGCGTCGGAGGCCAATTTGCGCAATCTGCAGCGGCCTCTGTCGAGGCATGATCCCGCGCCGATGCGATACTTCTCGCTGCTTGACTAAGGAGTTTGTCTGCAACTTCGCGTCGCCTCAGGTAAGCCGTTGAACCCAGTTGTTCAACGACTATCAGCAGCAACCGCAAGTTCGTTTTGCGCCTGCGTCGGAAGCGGCTTCGCGGCCGATGAGAGCAATAGCGAGACCTGCCACATCTGCTCTTCGCTCAAGATGTCCGCGTACGCCGGCATTCCCGTAAGACGAATACCATTCTTGACTTTCCAGTAGGTTTCTCCCACGGGATCGTCACTCACGCCCACGGCTCCATTCCGGTGCGCACGCCACAGTTGAGGAACCGCTGGGTACATGTGCTTTGCGAATACAGAAGGTTGGTTCGGTAAACCGTGGCAAGACGCGCAGTTTGTGCGATAGATTGAGGCCCCGGACGCGAGGTTCCCAGGGGTAGGTTGAAGTGGCGATGCCGAAGGCATCTCGCGCTCGATGCGCGTCTTCAGTGGAGTGTGAACGATTGTTTTTTCCAACGGGAACGCTGCATCGGTGACCGCGACTGGTGGCCTGCCCAATTTCAGGTAGCAAAAGACAACGAGAGGAAGAACAACAAGACCCGCGACAAAGGCTGTAAGTCCCAGAGCAATTCGATTCATCGTGCGACTCGCATTCCCTTCAGCCTGTTTCACCGTAACGTATCAAGATGCACATCATACATTCGTCTTGGTGCATGAGAGATCAATGAACAAACCTTCATCTCTTCCGCTCTTCGACGGCGCTACCAAGAGAAGGGGGAACTCGTCTGCGAGAATAGGTGAAGATCTGAGTTGGCTCGCGCGCTGCACGAGGGTGAGCTGATGGCGGAGCGCGACGGCATCGACCTGTGGGCGGTGCATCCAGGCGGACGGTCGATTCTGGATGCGGTCGAGAAGGGATTGGAGCTGCCGGCGGATGCGCTGGCGGCGTCGCGCGATGTGCTGTCATGCTTTGGCAACATGTCGTCGGCGACGGTGATGTTTGTGCTGGAGCGGATGATGCAGCAGGCGCGGCCGGGGCAGCGCGGATGCGCGATGTCGTTTGGCCCGGGGCTGACAGCGGAGACGATGCGCTTCCATGTGGTCTAGTGCAGAGATCGACTTCAGACGGCGGGTCTCTCCGCGCGATCTGCCGGAGCTGATGGATGGCGAGTGCAGCTATGAGGATTTCCGTGGCTGCCTGCGCAGTTTGGAGCAAGTCAATGGCTGGCTGCTGGGCTATCGGCCGACGCTGGCATGGCTGGAGCGGCTACCGCGTGGGCTGCGTGATCCGGTGCACATTCTTGATGTGGGAAGTGGCGGCGGCGACCTGTTGCGGCAGATTGCAAGGTGGACTCAACGGCGCGGCATCGCCGTGCAGTTGACGGGGATCGATTTGAATCCTTATGCGGCACGAACGGCCGCGGAGTCCACGCCGAAGGAGCTCGGAATCGCGTGGGTGACCGGCGATGCTTTGGTGTATCGGCCGGAGAAGCCGGCAGATATCGTCGTGAGTTCACTGACGGCACATCATCTGGAGGATGCGGAGATCATCGCGCTGCTCCGGTGGATGGAAGCGACTGCGCAGGTTGGTTGGTTTATCAATGACTTGGAGCGGTCGGAGCGGAGTTGCCGAATGTTTGGGTGGGTGGCGGGGCTGTTCGGGTGGCACCGATTTGTGCGGCACGATGGGCCGGTGTCCTTCCGGCGGGCCTTCCGGAAGGAAGACTGGATGCGGTTGCTGGCAGCAGCTGAGGTTTCGCGGGAGGTCGTGACGGTGGAGCATTGGCAGCCCGGACGGTTGTGTGTGGGGCGGTGGAAGTGAGGCCGGATTCTGCAGCGTCTCGTTAAACTAAGAGATATGAAGCCTGTCGCCTCCGTCACCATCGTGACGCACATCATCACGTCTAATCATCTGAGAGGCGGATAATGGCAACTTCCACTCTGCTAACGCCCGTTTCTGCCGGTTCCAGATTCAAGACGATTCTCTGGGTCTCGCTTGGTCTCACCGTACTCTTCGTTTTCATTACCTCAGAGCTGCTTCTCATCACCGACTATCCGATGTACCACGCCTACCGTCTGCAGGTCATTGCCGACCGCGGTCTGCTGATCCCGCATACTCTCGCCGGAAGCTTGGCTCTTTTGATCGGCCCCATCAATTTCTCCTCGCGGATCCGCCAGCGTCATCTCCAACTCCATCGCATCCTCGGCCGCATCTACGTCATCTCTGTGTTTGTTGGCTCCTTCACGGGGATCGCTCTCGCGGCCGGCCGCCCGGGTCTTCCCGGAACCTCCATGCAGGCCGCCGCATGGATGGTCTGTACCACCGCCGCCTTGATCACTGCGCGCAACCGCCAGATCACACAGCACCGCCAATGGATGGCCCGCTCCTACGCAGTCACCTTCACTTTCGTCTCCAGTCGTGTGCTCAACCTCTGGCCTCGTTACTGGAGCCATCTCGGCGATTCGTTCGCCGCGGTCGGTGTGATTGCCTTCACTCTTGGCTCGCTGCTTATCGTGGAGATCGGCCTCAACTGGCGCGAGCTCACCACCCGTCGAAACTGATCGACGGCTGGTAGGCCATGAGATTTTCAGGCATCGTCATAAGCGCGGGCGATTCACATCTCGGCCTTGTGATTTGGGTTCGTAAAGTGTCCTATTTCCCGAAGTTGCTTCCCTCCAGCTCCGAGCTGACCACAGGACCGTAACCACCTAGCTGTCCAACTATCCTCACAACCGCAGGCTCCTCACCCTCCAGAATCCACACCATCACGTCTTTCGGCTGAAGGCCGATCAGCCGCGCAATCAAGCCCACGATGCCGCCCAACTCCGGATGGATGCGAAACACCGTCGCTTTAAGGGTCTGTCCAGCCGTGTGAAACGGCTGCTCGCCCTCTGGCGAGATCAGGAGCCGAATCAATCGACCGCCGCTGAATGGCGCCAGCATCCCTACCCGAAACGGCGCCGTATCGTGCGGCACATTCAGCAGCAACGTTCCAACGAACCCATTCGCCAGGTCATCCGGCAGGTCTATGTGCTCGCTCTCGACGTGTATCTTTCCATTCTTATCTGCAGTGCGGCTGATCGCTATGCCGGTAGTGGCTTCCACCGCAAAGTCGACGGGTCTCGCAAAGAATGGCCCTTTTTGTATGTGATGGTTGCGTACTAACCGAAACGTGCCCTGTTGCCTGTAGGTCGTCGTCTCATCATCAATCGACCCATCGACAAAGCGATAGATCATACGCATTGTCACTTCATCGCCCTGCACCACCTGCGTAAATTCACCACTCGCGATTACTTTTCCAGCCTCGGAGCGCGCCACCATAAACCGATGCATCGGGAGTTGGATGTGTTTCACCGAAATTGTTTCTGCCGGCGCTGCGGTGCCCAACGTTATCGCAAAAAAAGCGGCTACAAAGAAATTGCTTCGCTCCATCAATACCTCGTTCTAACGTTCAGCTTTAACCATATGGAATGCAAAGTGACCCACTACAAGAACGCACCTCACATCTCCTCTTTCAGACTCAGCACTCGCCATCACTGATTAAGTTTCCGTCATAATCCTGCTGGCAAGAGAGCTGGCAGAGCAGGCTAAACTTCGCAATTCCAGCCTATGGCTCGTCAAACCCTTGCGCCAATCGTGGGGGCCGCAAACCGCACCACGAACCAACTGAAGCATTCGTCATGTAGTACCAAGCAGGAGCGCTACAATTTAAGTATCGGGTCCGAACAGGAGATTCCAGTTACAACGTCCCATTTGAATCAGATTCCTTTGCAAGATGAAGTTCTCGTCCTGGGTGGTGGAGTGGCGGGGTGCGCGGCTTCGATCGCGCTCGCTCGAAAGGGACGAAGCGTCACGCTGATTGAACGCGAGCCCACACCGCGCGATAAGGTCTGCGGAGAGTTCTTAAGCGGTGAGGCCCTTGAGGATCTGCATGCGCTCGGCATTGACGTAGCCTCGCTGGGGGCCGTTCCCATCGACTATGTTCGCCTCGCCGCCGCCAGGCGCGCCGCGGAGGCTCCTTTGCCTTTTCCCGCAGCCTCGCTCACGCGCAAGACGCTCGATACATGCGCTCATCGCCGAGGCCATCGCCGCTGGAGTCCGGGTAGAGCGCGGCCGCAGCGTGCAGGCGCTCAGCCGAACGACAAGCGACGTCTGGCAAGTTACGCTCGACAACGGCGCCATCCTTGAAGCTGCAACAGTCTTTCTCGCCACAGGCAAGCATGATCTCCGCGGACACGCGCGTCCGAAGGATCCACAGCGATGGGTCGCCTTCAAGATGTACTTCCGCCTGGCGCCCGAGCAGGCTGCTGAGCTGGAGCGCGCCTCTGAACTGATGCTTTACCCCGGAGGCTATGGCGGTATCCAGCCGGTTGAAGGCGGTATCGCAAACCTCTGCTGCGTGGTGCAGCAGCGGTACCTTCCAAGTGTGGGTGACCGCTGGGAGAACTTCCTCACGAAGATGCAGCAGGACTGTCCGCACCTCGCGATGAGGCTGGCCGGTGCGCAGCCGTTACTCGCCAAGCCGATCGCCATCACCCATATCCCGTATGGTTACATCCGCCGCACAACAGAGAATGGGCTCTACTGCATCGGTGATCAGGCAGCCGTCATCCCCTCGTTCACCGGTGATGGCATATCGATCGCACTGCATACTGCCCGCTGTGCCGCAGCTGCCTATCTTGCGGCAGAGCCCGCGGCCGTCTTCCAGGCTAAGCTGCGCTCGGCACTGCTGGCCCAGATGCGCCTTGCGGAGTTCGCCGCGGATGGCTTGAACAATTCGCTCGCGCGAGCTGTATTGCCGTTTTGCCTCAGGGTCTGGCCCGGCGTGATGCGCGTGACGGCAAAGCTGACACGCGTCACCCAGGCCGCCGCTGTTGCTCCACAGGTAGCCACCAGCTGAAATCGAGCTGCGCTAAACAGCTCTCGGTAGTCAGAATCCTTTAGGGTGATGGAATGAAATCCTTCGCAGTCTTTGCCCTCGCGGTCATACTCGCGCCGGCCGCACTCTCTCAGCATCAAACCTTTGTCGTCAAACCTGATGCCAGCGAGGTCAAGATGACGCTCAAAACAACCCACGAGATCGTCAACGGCACCTTTCACATCCAATCTGGATCGATTGAGTTTGACCGCAGCACTCCCAAGATGTCGGGTTCAGTGGTCGTTCTCGCCGGCAGCGGCAAGACCGGCAACGACAGCCGCGATAAGAAGATGAATAAGGACATTCTCAAGGTGGATCAGTACACGACCGTCTCCTTTGCGCCCAAGACCTACACCGGGACAATCGCGCCCTCTGGCGACTCAACCATTCAGGTGAGCGGAGTGTTCACCCTACTCGGCAATTCTCACGACCTGACGATTCCGATGCAGATTCACATAGATGGATCGAAGGGAACGGCGAAGGCGCAATTCGTCGTTCCCTATGTGCAGTGGGGTCTCAAAAACCCAAGCTTTCTGATCTGGAAGGCCGAGAATGACGTTGCGATAGACCTAAGTCTCGTCGGCAATATCGCCGATTGAAACCGAGGTTAGGAAGACACCAGGATGAATGAAGGTACCAGACGGTGCAAAACTGAAACCTAGAATGGTGCCCGTCGACCGCGGAATCGTGGCCGATACAATCTTCAGAAGAGATCCAACCAAAAATGAATATACGAGCAGCTGTACTGGTCACTTTCTGGCTTATCGCTATGCCGGTGCTGGCTATTGCCCAGACTGACGAGATCCAGGTCTACGACGGTGAGATTGCTCCGCCAGGAATATTCAATCTGATGGTTCACAACAACTTCACTCCCAAGGGACGGACGACTCCCGACTACCCTGGGGCGATCATCGCCAATCATTCGTATCAAGTAACTGCTGAATGGGCTTATGGCGTGACCCCGTGGTTCGAGCAGGGACTTTATCTCCCCGTAACCTCGCCCTATTCTTCGAACTATGGCTCGACGATCAACGGCTTCAAGATTCGCGAACTATTCACGCGACCTAACGCTCATAACCAAACCTTCTTCTATGCTGCCAATTTTGAGTTCAGCGTCAATCGCTACTACTGGGAGTCCAGAACGATTACCTCCGAGATCAGGCCGATCGTAGGACTGCACCTGCATCCGTGGGATTTCATCTACAACCCGATTCTCGACACAGACTATACCGGGGGCCTTGGAAATCTGCAGTACAACCCCTCGGGGAGAGTGGCATATAACTTCAACGACAGGTGGGCCGTTGCCGCGGAAGAGTATGACGGTTTCGGCCCGCTGCACGGGTTCTTGCCACTTTCCAAGCAATTTCACGAGGTCTGGGCGACTACGGACTACTCAGGCCCCGGGTTTCTCGGTCTGAGTGTTGAAAGCGGTGTCGGGTACGGGTTGACTGCGGCTTCGGACAAATGGACGCTTAAGTTGATGCTGTCACGCAATCTCAACGTCCACCCGTGGCGGCCCTGAATAGTCATACACAGGGCCGATCTGTGCCAGCTTAAGCTGTCAGATCTCCGCCGGTCTCGTTCAGAACAGCTCGCCAAGCCTTCTTCGCGGGGATCACGAGATCAGCGATGGGAGCCCGACTCTTAGGATTGTGCGCCAACTCGAAGTCGAAGCCGAGAGCTAGGCTGTGCCTCATCGGAATCGCGGCGAACCTCGGTCAGGGAATGCGGATCAACAAATCTGCGGAAGCGGTCCCAAAGGCCTTTCAGCAAACTCCCTAGCCGGTTCGGCCCATTCGTTCTTCAAATCGCGCAGGTTCACATAAGTGGATCACCTGCTTGACCGGCGGAGAACAAGCGGTCGCACATGCCTTCAGGTTACAGCGCGGGGTCCTCAACGTACGGCGTATCAGTCCCCGAAACCGCCGAAGTCGCAGAGAAAGCTTGTGGATTTATGCCAAATCGCCAATGCGTTCCTTTGAAAACCTGGCGTCAACCACGTGGATTGCCACCATCGTAATATCGTCATCCAAGTCTTGACCCGGGCCTCGAGCTGACCAGCGGGCCAACTCCTCGAGCAGGCGATCGGCAAATTGATCTGCCGACGTATTTTGTTCCGCCTCCAGAAACCGCCTGAAGCAGCCAGTACCAAACTCGACTCCCGCGCGATTCTTCGTTTCAGGAATTCCATCGGTGTAGAGCAAGGCTCGATCACCGGTCCTGAGCTGCAACTCAACTGAAGAATAAGTTGCAAACGGAAACGCTCCAAGAAACAAGCCATTTTCTTGTACATCACGCACGCCGTTTGATGATCCGCTCCGGAAGATCAAGGGTGGGTGGCCTGCACCCGCGTACGTTAAGGTTCGCTTCTGCATGTCCAAGAACAGGTATGCCGCAGTGACGTAATGGTGCCGGAACTTGCCACACAGCGCGCGGTTCAGGCCCAACAGCACTTGCGCCGGATCGGCGGCATGCGCCTCCTGGGCGGAGAGTGCAATCTTCAGCATCGAGGCGATAAGCGCTGCAGGCATTCCGTGTCCGGACACATCAGCTACCAGAATTCCGATGTGCTTCTCATCCACAACGATGAAATCGTAGAAATCGCCCGCGACCGAGGTCATAGGGACGTAGCGTGCAGCAATGTCCAAACCTTCGATTTTCGGTATCTCGGAAGGGAGAATGGACAATTGGATTTGGGACGCTGTTTCCAATTCCCTCTGGATCATGAGCAACTGCTGTGCGAGCTGTTCGCGGCTCTCACGAAGCGCGAGGTGAGTTTGGACTCTAGCTCTTACGACCGCAGGGGAAAATGGCTTATGAATGTAGTCGACTGCGCCGACATCGAATCCCATCATTTCTTCTTCGACATGCGTCAGTGCGGTAAGAAATATGACCGGTATGTCCTGTGTCTTCGGGTCCAGTTTCAACTGGGTACAGACTTGGTACCCATCCATCTCGGGCATCGAGACATCAAGCAGGATCAGGTCGGGGGAAGGTTCCACTCTGGCCATTTCCAATGCTTTCACGCCGCTGGCTGCAACGCGAATCTTGTACAGGTCTCTCAAGATCGCCTGTACGGCTTTAACGTTGGCGGGAGCATCATCCACCAACAACACCGTCTTCTTCTGATCAGCCTGGTTCATGGGTCAGACTCATTTCGTTGTGCAGCGATCGGCGATCTCGTCCAGTTTCACTAGCGCCGTGTCAAAATCGATGTCACTGATCGATGCACCCAATCCCTCCAAGAGCGTCTTCTCGACAGTGCCTCCGACCAAGTCCTGGAGAGTGTGGAACAACTCGTCGGCATCGCCGTCGCCTGTTTCGAGCAAGACTCTAAGCCGCGCAATCGTAGCGGCTGCCGCCTCTGCATTGAAAGGTGAAGTCCGTGTTTTCTCCGGGTCAGGGGATGCCGAGTCTAGGAGGGCTTTCTCAATCGCACGAACTTGAGCATCCATTACGCCGGCAAACCGACCTAGCTGCACAGAGATTTTTTCATTCTCACGAATAGCCATCACCAGTTCTTCGGCAGCTTGCTGAACTTCTGTGATCCCGAGATTTCCGGCGACGCCTTTCACGGTATGGGCAATGCGTTCAGCAAGTTTCAGGTCACCACTTTCAAGCGCAGTTGAAATCTGAGCAGCTGCATCGCCTTGCCTGGCGACAAACTCTCCCAGCAGGTCACGGTAGAGTCGCCTGTTCCCGGCAACGCGCTTCAGGCCGTCCGCAAGATTGATGCCTGCGATTTCAGTCAGAACTACGTCATCGGAAGCTCTTACAGGTGTGAATGATGCCTGGGACTTAGCTGCTTGCTTAGGCCGGGGCTTCGCCCATCGCAACAAGGTCGAAAACAGGTTATCCGGGTCAACCGGCTTCGACACATGATCGTTCATGCCTGCATCGAGGCAGCGCTGGCGCTCTTCCACAAGGGCGTGCGCTGTCATCGCGACGATAGGCAATTTCTGCAAACGTGGGTCACTCCGAAGCAGCCTGGTTGCCGTGAACCCGTCCATCTCGGGCATCTGCAAGTCCATGAACACCACGTCGAATGCCGGGGGTTGATTTCCATCAATCAGGATTTTCACGGCTTCACGACCATCGTTGGCTACGGTCAAGATCGCTCCGGCGCTCTCCAACAATTCTGTCGCAACCTGCTGGTTTATCTCGTTGTCTTCGACGAGCAGGACGCGAATTCCCGTGGCATCGTGCACTGTTCGTTCGTCCGTCCCCTCATGGAAACGGGAGTCCTGGTGTTCCGCAAAGCCGAACAGATCCACGAGGGTGTCGTAGAGCAAAGACTGATTGACGGGTTTCAATAAATAGCTGTCTACCCCGATCTCCTCTGCCTGCGCCCTGACGTCTTCCCGACCGAATTCGGAAAGCATTACGATTTTGGGGATATGCTGCAGACGATCATTGCGCCTGATGACGCGGCTGGCCTGGAGTCCGTCCATTCCCGGCATATGCAAATTCATCAACACCAGACGATAAGGATCCAGCGAATCTGCGGCGGCTATTTCGCGGACTGCGTCTTCCCCCGAGGAGCACGAGTCGGCCCGGAGCGCAAACACCCGGAGTGTTTCGATGAGGATCTCGCGCGCCTGCGCGTTGTCGTCCACAACCAGCGCCCGGATGCCCGCCAGATCAGGAATGAAGCGTTTGCGATTGTCCTCTGACCCAATCCCCAGCCATGCAGTGAAATGGAAGGTGCTACCCGCTCCAAGTTCACTCTCAGCCCAGATAGTGCCTCCCATCAACTCAACCAGGCGTTTAGAGATCGAGAGTCCAAGCCCGGTGCCGCCATACTTTCGCGTCGTTGAGGTGTCCGCCTGTGAGAACGCTTGGAACAACTTGGCGCTCTGCTCGGGTGTCATGCCGATTCCACTGTCGCGAACGGAGAATCTCACCTTCACCCGATCCGCTAACTGCTCTTCCAGTGCAACCGTTACCAACACCTCGCCTCGTTCCGTGAACTTAACCGCGTTGTTTACCAGGTTGATGAGGATCTGACCAAGGCGCAAAGGGTCGCCAACAAGATTCGGCGGAAGATTTTTTGGCGGTGCGATCAAAAATTCCAGATTCTTCTCGTGGGCCTTCTGGCTGACGACGGAGCAGAGATCCTCAAGAACGTGATCGAGGCGAAACTCTATCTCTTCCAGTTCCAGCTTGCCAGCTTCGACCTTCGAGAAGTCGAGAACGTCGTTGATGATACCGAGGAGGGCCTGTGCAGCCACTTTTGTTTTCGTCAGATAGTCGCGCTGCTTGGCTGTCAAGTCAGTCTTCAGGGCCAGTGTGTCATTCCGAGAATCGCATTCATGGGGGTGCGGATCTCGTGGCTCATGTTGGCAAGGAAGTCGGACTTTGCTTTCGTGGCAGCCACAGCTTCTTCCTTGGCAGCAAGGAGGTCCGCTTCGACCTGCTTGCGGTCGGTAATGTCTTTGGTCGTGTTGAGGAGATACTGCTGGTTTCCAGCAGCGTCCCTGATGATGGTAAAGCTGCCGTCTGCGAAGACGCTGCGGCCATCACGGCGGACGAAACGTTGCTCATACTCGTCTCGCTCGCGCTTGCCTTCGAGGAGTTCCCGATATCGCTGCGCACTCCAGGCGCGGTCGTCCGGATGGACGATCTGATCCCAATTCTCTACGGAACTCAAGTCCTCGGGAGTGCAACCGAGCATCTCGTGCATTGCGGGATTGGTCAAATATTGCGCCTTAGGGACATGTAAAGGCGATGCCCACCGGTGCGTTCTCGAATATAGAACGGAAGAGTAATTCGTTCTCCTGCAGGGCCTCCTCGGCACCGTTCCGCTATGCGATACGTCCGTTAAGCAGACAACATATTGCGGATTGTCTGAAATGCGTTCTTGAGTCAAGTGGAACTTCTCTTTGACCAACGACAATTTCGCCGTCACGCCGAATGAAGTGTTGTTCGTATTCGTCGGTGTCTCGCTGTCCCTGAAGGAGCGCAGCATATCGTTTTGCTCCCGAGGCGCGTTCATCCGGGTGAACAATTTCGTCCCATTGTTCCAGGCGACTTAGCTCTTGTTCGAGTAGCCCAACATTTCCTGCAATGCGCGGTTGGTTAGATGCGCCTGAGCATCTGTTCCGAATATGCTGATCCCAATCTGGGCATTCTCAAGGATGGAACAGAAGAGTTGTTCGCTCGCCCGCAGCCTTTCGTCGGCCTGCTTGCGTTCTGTGATATCAACAACCGTGACAACGGCTCCAGTGATCGTTCCGCCCTCGAAAATTGGAAACGAAGAATATTCAACCGGAACCGGGGTGCCATCCCTGCGCCAGATCACTTCCACGTCTGTGCAGCAGCCCTCACCCTTCTTGAACGCGCGGTAAATGGGGCATTCATCTATCGGATAAAAGGAGCCGTCCGGCTTATGATGATGGATCAACTCGTGCACATTCCGTCCCAGAACCTCCTCGAGACGGTAGCCAATCAATTCACAAGTGGCCCTGTTGATGAACGTGCAGCTTCCCTGGAGATCGATACCGTAAATGCCCTGACCGGTAGATTCCAGCAACATCTCCATTTGTTTCGCGATACGGCTTCGTTCTTCCTGCGCCCGTTTGCTCTCCGTAATGTCTTCCATCAGACCAACAACGAATTGCGGCTTGCCGTCTGCATCCCTGAGTAACTGAAACCTTGAGTCGGCAACTACGAAGCGGCCGTCACTCCCGACGAAGCGTTGCTCACATTCGTACGTTTCCCGCTTACCCGCGATGAGTTCGGCATATCGCTGCGCTCCTGCAGCGCGTTCGTCCGGATGGACGATCTCGTCCCATTTTTCAATGTGACTCAAATCTTCGGCGGTATAGCCCAACATCTGATGCACTGCGCGGTTCGAGAACACTGCGTGGCCATCAATATTGAAAAAGCTGATCCCAAGCTGGGCAGTCTCGAAGATCGAGCGGAACAACTGCTCACTCGCCTCGATGCGATTTGTGACATTCTGCGCCACGATCTCTCTCTGAAGCAAAATGCTAGATGCGGTCGCACACGTGTCACAACTAACAAAACTGACAGGTTTGAACGCATCAATCACACGGGTCCGGCGTCCATGGTCATGGGGCCTGCAGCGTCTGCCCGCTCTCGTCGAGCAGGAAATAGGGGATGGCGTCACGCTGAGGGAGTGGAGGGAGTTCGTCTAACGCCGCGAGGACCTTGCGGTGTTCTGTCTCTGTCGGCGTGTGTTCGAGTTGGTGTTGGCATGTGCGACCCGACGAAAATTGCCGGTCGCGTCGACCGCAATTGCGTCCGGCACAGTCAGGTTGTCTGTCGGGACTGTGAGTTCAGCTCTGCTGAAGGACGCTGTCTGCGAATGCGCATCGGAGCACATTGCTACGGCCAGACTAACTAAGACAATAGAAACCCCGATGGAAAGCTTGCTTCAGTGACCAGAAGCCAA
>CAVQLS010000008.1:0-23806 GCA_963713395.1 uncultured Acidobacteriaceae bacterium
CCAAGAAACAGAAGAGGGGCCGGGGTAAAAACACCCTCTTCGCGGAGGGACTCTCTTTTGTCATGGACACGTCCTTTGTTGAAACTTGACGGCGATCACTTGGCACTTTATCGGGTCTCGGTTGTGCTACCTATGGGTTGCGACAGTTGCCTGCCGATAAAAAGCTCGTGCGTTGCGGGAGGGAGCCACGTGCGGTAGCTCTCGCGCGGAAACGTGGTCATGCCGAGGCAGGGCGAAGAGTCGGCTGATATGGAGTATGGCTGACGAGTGAACCATGCCATCAATAGCTTGATCGAGATGACTCCAAGAATCCAAGTGAGGATTGTTGTCGGGAAGACGAAACGGCGGCGGCGCATCATCCAACCGCAGAAAGGCACCATAACCAGAACACCCAGCCAACCGGTCTGGCGAGCCGTTCCGGAGATAACATTTGTAATCCCGGCGGCTGCGAGCCACAGAGCGGCCTGCAGGTCCCGCTCGGACGCTACGGCGCGCTGACAAAGGTAAAGGCATAGCAGAATGCTGAAGAACCCCGGGACGTCCGACATGAAGGTGTCCGAAAGCGACAAAAAGAGCGGACTGAGTACGAAGGTCAGAGTGCCGAAGATGGCGTGGGCGCGGTTGAGACCGAAGTTGCGCAGGGCAGCGTGGTACAGGAGCGCTGTGGCAATCGCAACGACGAGCATCGAGAGACGAACCGCTGTGAAACTAGGACCAAAGATCCAGACTGAAATCGCGCCTAGAACGATTTGCCACCCCAGCATTGCGGTCGACCAGCCGTTATAGACGAAATGATGTGTATGAGCGAACACCTGCGCACTGCGGATGTAGGACCAATCGTCGTTGATCCCGAGATCGGCGACGGGCCAAGTGATGAGAATGCAGACAACGAACAGGATCGAACAGAAGATACCGTCACGCGACATCAGATGATGGATCGCAGAAGGATACCCTTGGCCTTCTGATCTTCCGCAAGCGTGTCTATTCATCGACCCAAATTTCTCGAAATCTGTTCGTCTAGGGATGCCAAGGAAGTTGACGTTCGTTAATACTAAATGCCGCTCAGAATCTCGCAGATCCTCAGCGTTGAGGCGAATGATGCTGTTCGCGTCAGCGCTGAATGTCTATATTTCCTCACCAACAAACGGAATCAGTTGGATTCGGATGGAAGACCTGGGCAGTTGTTCTTCCGTTTGTGCTGCTGTTCTGGGTGAACATCGCGCATCACACGATGTTCTTCGACGAGGTGAATGCCTGGGGGATCAGCGCGGCGAGCCCGACGCTATCGAAGCTGTTCTATTACGTTCACTACGAGGGACATCCTTGGCTGTGGTACTTCATCCTGTGGTTTCCCTCGCGTCTGACTCATGATCCGGTGGCGATGAAATGGGTCGAGGCTGTGTTTGGAACGGCTATTCTCCTGATCATTGGGCTGCTCTCTCCGTTCAGCCCCAAGGCAGCGTGCGCTGATCCTGAGCAGCTATTTTCTGGTGTGGGAGTACACGGTGATGTGCCGGATGTATTCCGTGATGCTGCTGCTGGTGCTGCTATATGTAGTGCGGCGCGTGCGCAATCCCAATGGGGTCCTCGGCAACTGCATTCTTCTGGGGCTGGCGGGCAATACTGACCTGACCGGTGAGGTGCTCGAGGCCGCGTGTCTGATGGAGGATGGATTCGAGGCAGGCGCCAAGATAGGCCTCTTCGTTGTACGCAGGGACCACGAAGCTGAGCAGCGTTCCGCCAAAATAGCGAAGTTGTATGTCAATACGCTGAATTTTGGGGGAAGGTATCGCCCTGACTAACTCAACATTCGTTCGGCGGGATGCGAGTTAGTGACATTTTCATAATCTGACATTCATCGGCTGAACTTTGAGCGGAGAAGTTCGGGTCTGGCAGCTCTCAGGGGAGGTGTGTGGGAGAGTTTGCGGGGAGAGGCGTGCCCGCAAAAATGCTATGTCGAGCAGATGGCAGCCATGTGGAATAGGGTTGTGGCGCAAAGCTGGTTGGAGCCAGGCAAGGTGACGGGTCAGCCGAAAAGACATAGCGGACGTGCAAGGCGGGAAGGTATCTCTCAAAAGGATTGGCGCAGTTGACTCCGTCGCGCATGATTGCGGCGGGTTGGGGTACAGGGTGGTAGGCGTTGGGTGGATTCATGATGCGAGGGTCATTGACATAGCCCCAGGCGCGAGTTTGCGTCTCGAAGTCGAACGCGAAACCACCGCGCATCTCGGTGCGGGGAATACCCGCATTCTCCAGTTCCTCTGCAAGACGCATCTCGGCGCGGTACATCGAAAACAGGTCGTGCAAGTCGGCAACGACCAGGCTTGAGAGCAGAACGAGAACTGCAACGGAAATAGCCGGAATCCGAAGACTCATGTGTTCCTGATGCCAGCGCAGCAGGTAGATCAACAGGATTGCGATTATCTCCAACAGGTAGCGGTCGAAGAGATAGAAGAATAATGACCTGGGAGCGAGCAATAGTAAGTAGGTACCAAGAAACGGGAGCAGGAGGATCGACATATCTGCCCATGAGATTGCCTGCTCCCGCGGGACCGGATCGGGTACCGTTCTTTCGCGATAGAGGTCGAAAGCTTTGAACGCGGCAAACGTACAGATAACGACGCTGAAAAACAAAATCGCGCGAGCCACGGGCGGAATGGATCGATCCGATCTAAAGAAGCTATCCCTCATCACGCCATAGAGGCTGAACGTGTTGCCCAACCAGGGAGAGTCGATCATGAAGGCGTGTCCCCGGTGATGGAAAAGGCCGAGCAAAAGCGCGGCGGGAATCAGCACAGCCGCCAGTTGAATCGCGGCGCGGCGGCGAAGGGACCACATGGATGGAAGCGCCATCGTCAATGCAGGGAGCAGCAGGAGCAGGATCGTCATTACGAAGCGGGCGGCTTCGTTGGCGACGAAACCGATCATGCGCCTCTCGAGAGGCCCTGCTATCAACTTCTCCGGCGCCGTGTAAGGCTGATGGTTGAACCAATTCGTCATGAAATGGATACAGATCACAGCCGTGATCCACAGGACGGCGCCAACCACTGGAACGTCACGCCTGCGGCGGAGTAGCCAGACACAACTTGGAATCATGACGAGTACACCAAGCCACGCAATTTGGCGGACGGTGCCGAGCGCGATATTGCTGAGTGCGGCCGCTGCAAGCCACAACACTGTCCGGGTGTCGCTGGAAGCAACGACGGCGAGTTGACAGAGATAGAGACACAGCAGAATCGGAAGCATCGCCGGCACATCGGTCATGAAAGACGTGGAGAGCGAAAGGAAAATGGGACCGAGCGCCAGTACGAGCGTACCGAAGGTTGCGTGGGCGGCATTGAGTCCGAAGCGGCGCAGAATGGCATGGTAGAGCAGGATCGAAAAGGCTGCGACCGGAGCTGTTGACAGCCGAACGGCAGTGTAGGTTGGGCCAAACACCTTCGCGAAGAGCGCCCCCCATATGGCCTGCCATCCGAGCATCGGGGAAGCCCAGCCATGGAACATGAAGTGTCCGGTACGGGCAAGGTCGAGGGCCGTAATGGTGTAGACCCAATCGTCGTTGATGCCGACTTCGGCTGCGGGCCAGATGAGCAAAATGCAGACGCAGAAGATTGCCACGCACAGAAGGCCGTCGCGAGAGAGAAGCGACAGAGATCCTACCTTCCCAGAACGGACATTGGTCATTGCGTCAGGCAATTCAGCTCGCGTTGAGGTCATGCAGTGCTGTGCTCCGATTGGGGGAATTCGGAAAAGTGATATTAGACGACCGCTCGCACAACGTTCACCTGCTGGACAACTAAATCTCTGTCAACCTCAGGGTTACCCAGCAGGATGGCAAGTTGACCATTCTGCGGCGGCATGGGTCAGTTGCATAAACAAAGCTCTGATCGACCGAGGTGGTTGGTGCGACATCACGCGGTTTTCTCTTTCTCATAATGATATGCTGCACGCCGGTGCGGCATGGCTCTTCTGTCAGCCATTACTTCTTTGTGATTTCCATAAACCATTCTGGGGGTGGATTGAGCGGAATGTTCATCGTGGTGCCAGGCGATGCAGCGTCGAATTGCGCAGCGTACTCAGGGAAGTGGAGATTCTTGAGAGGTGGGATGCACCAGTCACGAACGATCCCCTGCAGCAGTATCAGACTCAGTAGGACGCCAGTCACTCTGAAGATGCGGGAACGTGCGTAGCAGGCGCACCATAGCAGTGACCAGAGAAACATCAGGCTCGGGAAAGTACCAGTAACGAATGGATGGGGTTCGAAGGATCGCCTCCCAAAGCGGCAAGGATGTGGGAGCGAGAAGTGGGCTGCACAACGAGGCCACGAGAATTCCCAGGCAGAAGAGGAAGAACAGCCGGACCTCAAGCGATGCCTTGCGCGAACAATAGGCAATGATGGCAACGCCGATGAGGAACGCGATAAGGCATGGCAGCAGCGAGTGCTCGTAACCGTAGGCACGTGAACCCCGCAGTGCGGCCCAAAAGATATTTCCACCCACGATTCGGACGAACCGCGCCACGGTGGCCCCGAGGAAACGGAGGTGGCGGACCTTCTGGTAATGCCCCAGTAATGCGAGTTGCACGACGCTGCCGGCGGCAAGGATCGGAAAGAGGATCAGGGACCAACGCTGACGCCGAATCCACCAGAAGACAAGCAGCAGCGGCAGAAGCACAAGAGCGAAGGGACCCGAAGCGCCGGCGAGAGCGAAGAGGATGATGTCGAAGAGGCGACCGGAGAGCGGCCTTCAAGTGCCATCACCAGCGGAGCCCAGCGGAATGGAACCAACAGCGCTGCGCCTGCCCCGAGTCGCGGCAAGATGGAAAGGTAGCCGTTCAGAGGCTGGAAAAGCGAGTACAGCCAACCCTGGCTATAGGCTTGCGCGTACCAGACCTTGCCATCCTCCGCCCAGAACTGTGGCCTCGTGAACAGCGAAGGATCGCGAAGGAAGATCAGCGGGAGGGCGATCGCGAAGGCGGCTATCAGCCATCGAGTATGCAGGCCCTGCCGGGCGTCGAGACGTGCGGTGAGGCGGCGCAGCGGCTCAAGAAGATGCGAGAGAGCGCTTGCGCTGCGGGGTGAAGCGGGTCGTGTCTCCGCACGGTTGGGTGTGCGCGTCGGCATCTAACGGCAGATTATCTCTGACCAGTGAAGCAGCCGGGGCCACAACGACCCGCGGCTAGAAGTCGAGAACGACCTTCGAATACTTGGGATCGCGGAAGGTGGTGTCGAGGGCCTCCTGCAGCGGCGTGGAGCGCACTGCAAAGATGCCGGGCCAATCGATGACCTCGAAGACGTCCGGTGTGATGAGAGCTTCGAGCTGCCGGGCGGTGAAGGCCGGGTTCTTGTTGAAGACGGCATAGGTCTTCAACAGAAGCCAGAATAGGCGATAGGGAATGCGCACGATGTTCGTCTTCGCGCCGGTGGCCTGCTTCACTGCGCGGATAAGGTCGATGTAGTCGATGCGCTGCTGGCCGGTGATGTTGTAGCTGCCGGTGATCTCGTGTTCGAGCGAGCTGGCAATGACGTCGCAGAAATCGCCGGCGTACAGCGGCTGGCGAAGATATCGGCCGATCCCGGGGATGGGAAATAAAGGCGTGCGCTGCATGAAGCGCGCAAGCCAGCCGACGTGCTTGCGATCGAACCAGCCGAACATCAGCGTGGGGCGCAGGACGACCTGCTTGATGCCGGAGTCGAGAACAAGTTTCTCCTGCGCCTTTTTCGTCTCGGTGTAGTCGTCGACCGCCATGGAATTGACGACCGAGGAAGAGATGTTGACGACGTAGGAGACGTTGTTGCGAACGGCAACTTCGAGCACACGCTCGGTGGCAGTGATGTTGTTGCGCACAAACTCAGCGGGGTAGATTCCGCCGATCTGCGCGTGACCGTTCATCAGATGCGTGCAGCCGACAAACTCCTCCTGCCAGGGGCCGGGCACCGCCAGGTCGGCGTGGATGACGCGCAGGTTGGGGTGGAGACGGCGAAGGGTCTCCGTGTTGGTAGGGTGTTTGTCGATAGCGACGAGTTCGCCGAGATTCCTGTTCTCAAGCCGCGGAATGAGGTTCTGTCCGACCAGGCCTGCGGCACCTGTGATGACAATCTTTCGCGAGGACATCAGTCTCCAGAAGGTTGGCGCTTTTCCTGATTGTACGGGTTTGGGGTTTCAGAGACTGTGAACGGGGGGCTGGATCAAGGGGTCAGGATGATCTTGCCGATACCGCCCTTCTCTGCAGCAGCCTGAGCCGCAGCCGCGTCGCTGAGCGGCATGACACGATCGATCGGAAGGATGAGCTTATTGTCTCGAATGGCCTCACCGTAATGAACATAGGTCGCAGGATTGGGCTGCGCCATCATCGGCCTGATGTTCACGGTGGGATGAAGCGCAGCGTCTTTGGGAGGGCCGACAAGACTCCCGTAGTTGCCGCCGGGTTTGACCTTGGCGAGAAGCTTCGGCGCGATGTCGCCGCCGACCGTATCGGCGACACCGTCGAGCGTGCCAAGACGCGCGATCGCGGAGTCGTCGGAGAGATCGATGGCTTCAATAGCGCCCAGCGACTTAGCTTCGATAATCTGGCTCTTTCTTACACCGGCGATGACGTTTGCACCGATCTCGTTTGCAGCGAAGAGCGCGCAGCGGCCAACGCTGCCGACCGCTCCGGTGAGAAGGATGGTCTGGCCCGGCTGCACGGCGGTCGCGTTACGGATGAGCTGGTCACCGGTGCAGGAGACCAGCGGGACCGCGGCGGCGATGGTCATGTCGAGACCATCAGGGATCTTCGCGAGGACCTCGGCCTTGACGACGCAGAGTTCAGCATATGTGCCATGCGTAAGGGCGAAGACGCGATCGCCAATGGCAAAGTCCTTGACACCTTCGCCGAGCTCGCGCACGACGCCCGCGACGTCACGGCCGAGGATGGCGGGAAAAGTGAGCGGGAAGCGCTCCTTAGCGGCGCCCGACCGGAGCTTCCAGTCGATAGGGTTGATACTGGTGGCGCGGACGGCAACGAGAACCTCGCCGGGTCCGGCCTTGGGGTCGGGGAAGTCTTCGTACTTGAGCTTCGACGCTGGCCCGTACTCGTGAAGGACGACGGCTTTCATGTGCGGAACCTCGGTTGAAAGCTGAGATGCAGACTCGAGGCTCCATGATCGGAAGGTTGCGAATCTCGCGTAACATGATGGCGAATGGGACTCAATCGTTGGCTTCGCGATAAGGGCCGGAGAACTTTGGACGGGGTCTTCTGCTCTTCCTCTCCTCATGTGAGGAGGGTTGGAGATGAGGGCAGTGGATGGGTAATCGACACGCGATACAAACCGACTGTGTGCTACTGCGCCGGCGTCGGCAAGGGCATAACGTTTGAGGTAGCCGTTGCGAAGATGGCGGCGAAACCGGTGCTCGTCTTCGACCCTACGCCCACAGCGGCTCCCACCATCGCCGACTCCGACTTGACGAACATTGAGTTTTTCTCCGTCGGTCTAGCCGCACAGGATGGGGTAATCGATTTCTCCGTGCCGAACGACCCGGATGAAGGCTCATTCTCAGTGCCGCGAGAGGGCCTGCCCCGCACTTCGTTCGAATGCTGGAGTCTCCAGACGATTATGCGGAAGAATGGCGACTCGGCGATCGACCTGCTGAAGATGGATATCGAAGGCTTCGAGTACGCAATCGTTCATCAGATTCTGGCAGATCGAATTCCCGTGCGTCAGTTGTGCGTCGAGTTCCATCCGTGGCTGCAACCGCGGAAAACCTGGAAGACCATCTGGCGACTGCACAACAACGGCTACCGCCTCATCTTCAAACATCGCGGCGACCACACCTTCGTGATGCAAGAGAGCCGTTACCGGTCGATGCTGCCGAGGTAGCTGTACTCCATATTGATTCGTTGCAATCGAAACCCTATTTCATGCTCGCGGAAGCTCTTCCATGGCGGAGTTATCTGGCTGAGCAGGCGATGAGCAGGGTAGGATGTGATTTGGAATGCGGCTGAAGCTCGCCATTCTGGGAGAAGCGGTTACTTTGAGGACAGCGCCTGATCCTCGTCAAATACCGATGCTCGTTCACCGCTTCCATTCTGGCTTTATGCTCGGATACTCTCAGTCGCAATATGCGAAGAGCATAGAGCGGAATTCGCTTACGACAAACCACTCGGTTAACTGGCGGACGTGGTGAGATCTTCAAGCATTCGCCGACTTAGAAACTCGGTAGCGCGCCGAGGCCTGTGGCACACAATCAAACTCGCCCCTGGTGCTCTCCAGGATCTGGCGCGTCAGTTTATACGCAGTTTTCGACGGACGGACCCAGAGGGAGCCGCCTTCGATCGACAGTTGGGCGTTACGACTTCAGAGAGCATCCCTCTTGGCGCCCTGACAGTGGAGAGCGATAACGCGGTTCTGGGCCGCAAGTATGTTGCGAGCTCTATGAGCGTTCTGCGCACGATTTTTGAGAACCTGTCGATTCACTATCCGGACTACAGGTTTGTCGATTTCGGATCGGGGATGGGACGCGTCGTACTCTATGCGTCACGCTATCCCTTTCGAGAGGTAATTGGAGTTGAGTTTGCTACGGAGCTGCATACAACCGCACAGGATAACGTACACAAGACGGAGCTGCTGCCTGAGCGACGAGCGCCGATAAGTTTGTACTGCATGGACGCTGCCGAATTCGCCATACCCGATGGGAATCTGATTTGTTTCTTCTTCAATCCCTTTGAAGCTCCCGTGATGGAAAAGGTCGTTGCCCACTTGACCGACTCACTGGTGCAGAGTTCACGGGACTGCATGATCATCTACGTCAACCCTCTCGCAAGGATTGTGTTTGACAGCAATCCACGTTGGAAGTCGCAGGAGCAAGGGGAGTTCTATGTCACCTACCGATTCGACAGCGCAAGAACTGTCGCCGGGGCTTAGTCTTGTGAGCCCTGAAGTGCCAGATGACGCGCCGTTGAGAAGGGTAAAGCGAGTAATTTTCTTCGGCAGCTTCGGGCCGCCGGCGCTCACGTTCTCACGAAGCTGCCGATCCATGGGAATTTCTACCTTTCTGCTGACCCCGGACAGCGAGAAGGAACCGAGCGCGCTGCAGCAGGCGTGCTTCTCCGGCTTCCGAATGATGGATGCGAACGCGACCGGCACAGCGGCCGGTATTGAAGCGGTCCTGGCGTATGTGACCGAGGTGGGGGCTGATGCTCTTACAACGCTGTCCCATACGCACCGTCTCTGGTTCGCCACGAACGCTGACCGCTTCCGTGGTATCTGCAAACTTATGATTCCGTCGGTTCGCTGTCTTGAACTGTCCGAGTCGAAAACAACCCAGATCCAATTGGCCCGGGAAGCCGGATTCAATACGTTGCCCACCTATGTCATCCGAGAAGCAAATGACATCGTCGATATTGACAGCCGCCATTATCCCCTCTGCCTGCGCCCTGCCATCCCGGAAGCAGCCATTCCCGCATTTAAGGCCAGAGTGGTTCAGACTCCGCAGGAACTGACGGAGTTCGTAAGTGAGACGCAGATCTCCCAGGACGGCCTGCTTGCACAGCCCTTTCGAGTGCTCCCGAACGTGGTTCTGCACTGTACCAGTGACGAGAACGGGGAATTGTTAAACTCCAAGGCGTTTCTTGTCGACCGTAAATTCGAAGGGCTGAGCCTGCGAATGTATCCGATGCCGCTACCGCAGGACATGGTCTCCAAGGTTGCCGCGTTCAGCAGGGCCTTGGGAGCTTCCGGACCGTATCATTTTGACTTCCTCCACTCCCCCGAAACCGGCGAGTGGTATTACCTGGAAGTCAATGTCCGCTTCGGCGGAACGACAGATAAGGTGATCTGGTTCGGAGTGAACGAAGCGGAAAACTGCTTGTTGGCCTATGGACTGACGGCGCCACACTCTCCGCGCAACTTCTCCACAACAAGAAAGACTGTTGTGAACAAGCGAGCCATCCTGAAGCACATATTGACGATGATGCGGCGCACGCCAGATCCGCTGGATTACCCGGTTGAATCACGGTCAAAGGCGGCGATCCGGTCCGTGGGCGACCTGTTTTTTGCGAAAGATTCAATCGCAGACTTCAGAGATATCAAAGGAACGATCGCGTTCTACCTGCAGGGGCTTCTTCGGTAGTTAGCTTCGCAAGCTGGTGTTCTGAAGGTATTCCTGCCACTCGGCGGATGGGCCTTCGGCGATGCGTTTGATCACTGCATCACGTTGGCGGAGAAATCGCGTCAGGTAGGCGCGAAGAAGCAATCGTTCAGCGAGCCAGCCAAACGGGCCGAATGGCGCCTCGAGTGCCAGTCGATCGCGCATGATCGTGCCGCCGTCGGGCGTTAGCTCGAAGATGTGTTCGTGTTCGAAGCTGCGGAAGTTGCCTTTGACCATGACGTCGCGAAAGTAGTGAGGCGGGTCGTAGCGATCGATGAGCGAGGTGTGCTCGAGCATTAGGCCAAAGTGACGGCCACGCCATGTGACGGTCTGGTTCGGTCCAATGATGCCGTGCGTGACGCCGGCGATGGCGCGCTCGCCTGTGAGGGCAGTACTGTCCATGTGGAGGTCAATGCTGAGCGACAAAAGAAAGCAGCGCTCGGGCGGCGCTGCGATCTTTGTTTCGAGCTCAATGAGCTGCACTAGAGCTCCATCGAGTGCTCGGCGGTGAGTTGCGTTGCGTGCGCGACGAAGGCATCGATTGTTTGTGAGCCCTGGTCACCCTTGCCGCGGACACGGACGCTGACGGAGTCAGTCGCCGATTCCTTGTCGCCCATGACGAGGATGAATGGGACCTTCTGCAGACCGAAGTCGCGAATCTTCGCATTCATCTTCTGGTTGGAGAGGTCGAGCTCGACGCGGAGACCGGCTGCTTCGAGGCGCTGCTTCACGCTCCGCGCGTAGTCGGCGTGCTTTTCGCTAATGGGTACCAGGCCCACCTGCACCGGCGCGAGCCAGAAGGGGAAGGCGCCGGCGTAGTGCTCGATGAGCACGCCGAAGAAACGCTCGACAGACCCGAACAGCGCGCGGTGCACCATGACGGGCTGATGGCGCTCGCCATCTTCGCCGACATACTCGAGTTCGAAGCGCTTGGGCAGGTTGAAGTCGAACTGAACTGTAGACAGCTGCCAGAGGCGGCCGAGAACATCCACCAGCTTGATGTCGATCTTCGGGCCGTAGAAGGCACCTTCGCCGGGGATGGCCTTGAACGAGACGCCACGCTTCGTCAGCACGTCACGCAACACTGACTCGGCCTTCTCCCAATCGGCGGCATTGCCTACAAACTCGCCGGCCTTGTTCTCGTCGCGCAGCGAGAGCTCGACGCGATACTCGTGGAAGCCGAAGGTCTTCAACACGGCTTCGGCGAAGTCGAGGCAGTCTTCAATCTCGCCAGTGATCTGCTCGGGCGTGCAGAAGATGTGGGCGTCGTCCTGCGTGAAGCCGCGCACACGCAGCAGACCGTGCATCGTGCCGGAGCGCTCGTAGCGATAGACGTTGCCGAGTTCGGCATAGCGCTGCGGGAGGTCGCGGTAGGACTTAGGCGTCGACTTGTAGATGAGGATGTGGCCCGGACAGTTCATCGGCTTCAGCCTGTACTCCGCGTCGTCGAGCTCCATGGGCGGGTACATGTTCTCGGAGTAGTAGCCCTCGTGGCCCGAGATCTGCCAGAGCTCGCGGCGCATGATGTGCGGCGTGAAGACCATCTGATAGCCGCGGCGGATGCACTCGTCGCGCATCCAGTCCTCCATCACCTTGCGGATGAGGCCGCCCTTGGGGTGCCAGAAGATGAGACCCGCGCCAGCGATCTCCTGGATGGAGAAGAGATCCAGTTGCTTGCCGAGCACGCGATGGTCGCGCGCCTTGATCTCCTCGAGATATTTGAAGTGGGCGTCGAGGTCCTTCTGCGAGAAGAAGGCTGTGCCGTAGATGCGCTGCAGCTGCTGGTTCTTTTCGTCGCCCAGCCAGTACGCGCCCGCGATCGACATGACCTTGAAGGCCTTTACGCGGCCGGTGGAAGGCACGTGCGGGCCGCGGCAGAAGTCCGTGAAGTCGCCGTTCTTATAGAGCGAGATGGTGTCGCCGGGCTTGGTGAAGCGCTCGATGAAGTGCACCTTCATGAACTCGCCCGACTTTTCGTAGTCCTTCAAACCTTCTTCGCGAGGCTCTTCGACGCGCTGGAACTTTTCGTCGCGCGCAACGACCTCGGCCATGCGTTGTTCGATCGCAGCGAGGTCGGCCTCGGTGAACGGCACCTCGCGGTAGACGTCGTAGAAGTAGCCATTGTCGGTGGCAGGACCGTGGCCGAGCTTGGTTTCGGGGAAGAGCTCGAGGATGGCGGTCGCCATCACGTGCGCGGCAGAGTGGCGGACGACACGCAATGCTGCCGGATCATTCTCCTTGAGGAGCTCCAGCGCAACATCCTCGTTCAACGGCGCGGTGAGATCGACCAGGCGTTCGCCTGTGGCATCGTGGCCGGAGTACATCGCCTCTTCGGTCTGCTCGGCCCTGGCTTCGTCATCGGCGCTCTCGTTGGGCGCCGTGACGCTAAGTGGGCGCACGCGCGCGACAACGACGGCTGCGGCCAGTCGTGGCGAGATGCTGTTGGCGATGTCGAGCGGCGTCGTTCCGTGCGCGACTTCACGCACGGAGCCGTCCGGAAGCTGGATTTTTATCTGCTGGCTCACAAGACAAGCATAGCAACCGTGAGGTGAAACCCGGGGTCCCCGGCGAGTGTTCTTTGCTCGCGGGGGTGGAACGGTACCGGAGTCACGGTACGGCCGTCACGGTACAAACCCGCCATTACAAAAGGCTTGTTTTCAAAGCAAAGTTGTACGCCTTACAGCCGATGCGGCATTAGTTTGCGGACGCACTCGCTCTAGAGTCCATGCAGCGGTTCTTCAGGGTTTTTCTTACGGGGTTCAACAACGATGCAGATCCTGTGTAAGGCTTCCGAGTGCGATTGCGATGTGAGCTGTCCTGTCTGCGGACAGGGCTTTCAGATCTACTGGACACGTTCCTATTCCGGGGAGCGCTCAACGCGTGTCGAGATTCAACAGGCGCTCCTTGCTCAGCATGGAGCTCAGCACGGACACAGCCACGAGCTGCCTGCGCATCCCGGGCCGGAGTTCCTGGTCTCAGTGGCGTCGCTGCCGGGGTACTTCGAGTCGATGGGCGCCTACGCCTGACGACCCTGGCGTTTCAAGATAAAACCTCTCCAACGCACGAAACAGCCTCCGCATAGCCCGTACAGCGCCACGCGCGAGGCTGTTTCGTCAGCCGTCTTCATAGGTGAGGGACCCGGCCGGGGAGGGGCGAGCTTGCCCGGACTTCAGGCCTGTGCCGCTGGCACAAACCCATCACAACCGGAGATCGTAGACACTTTCAGGTGAAGCGGGGCCAGGCGTGGATGACCGCACTCATCCAGCAGGGTCTCGCTCGCCTGCTTGCTGCTGATAATGGAAACCAGCGCTTGCGTCTTCGCATGATTCTCTCCGAAGTGACCACAGAGCCCGCACTGACCGTTATGAAGCGACTCCATTCAACACCTCCATCATCGTTGTGAAAGTTGGACAGGGCGCGGCGCGGCAGAGTTGCTTCGTACTTTGAGCTCGCGGTGAAAAAACGGTGGATGGAGTTCGGATTCCGTAGGAACGCCATGGGGCGAAGGCGTCTGGTATTCTCCGGTGAATCTTCTGGAGGTTTTTTGTGCGTGTGATTTCAGTATGTTCCGCCGCAGTGGCGGCTTTGCTTTGCTGTGGCGCGGTGGGCGCACAGACGGCGGCTCCGGCGCCGCAGCCTAAGCCGTTGCCGAGTTCCATTGCGTCGCATCCGGACTGGCCGAAGGGGAAGAGGGCCGATGTCGAGAGCGTTGACGCGCTGATGGCAGCGCTGTACGACGTGATCAGCGGGCCTGCAGGCAAGCCGCGCGACTGGGACCGCTTCCGCTCGCTGTTTCTGCCCGATGGAAGGCTCGGTGTGATTCGGCATGCGGCGCCGGCAGCCGATGGACGCCCCGCGCATCCAGACGACGTCGTCTTCCTGACGCCGCAGGATTACATCGACCGCGATGCCCCGTTCTTCAAGACCGAGGGCTTCTTCGAGCGCGGCATCGCCAACCGCGTCGAGGAGTTCGGCAACCTGGTCAGCGTGTGGAGCACCTACGAGAGCCGCCACGCAGCCGACGATCCGAAGCCGTTTGTGCGCGGCATCAACTCGCTGCAGATTGTGAAGGCTCAGGGACGCTACTGGGTCGCAAGCATCATCTGGGACGATGAGCGCTCGGGCCTCACGCTGCCGGAAAAGTATTTGAAATAACGCAGTGGTTAGTAGTTAGTGGTTAGTCAAAAACGAAGAGGCCGCCAGTAATGGCGGCCTTCTCTTTTGCTTTTCACTAACTAACTAACCACTAACCACTTCAGCTCAGTGTCTCGAGCAGCTTTGCCACCGTGCGGTTCAGGTCCTTGTCGTGGCGGCGCTGTTCGTCGATCTTGGCGATCGAGTGCATCACCGTAGTGTGGTGCTTGCCGCCGAACTGGCGTCCGATCTCCGGCAGCGACGCCTCCGTAAGCTGCTTGGCGAGGTACATCGCAATCTGCCGCGGCACAACGATCTGGCGCGAGTTGTTCTTCTGCTTCAACTCCGCAACGCGCATGCCGAAGGACTCGGCAACCGCGCGCTGAATGGCCTCGATAGTGATCTTGCGCACCTGCGTGTCGATGATGTGCTTGAGGCAGTGCTGCGCGTTGGGCAGCGTGATCTCCGCGCCCTGCATGGACGACCACGCGATGAGGCGGTTGAGCGCGCCCTCGAGCTCACGGATGTTGGTACGGACGTTGCCGGCGATGAACAGCGCAACTTCGGTAGGCAGTCCGATGCGCTCGCTCTCGGCCTTGCGCTGCAGGATCGCGACCTTGGTTTCCAGATCCGGCGGCTGAATGTCGACGACCAGGCCCCACTCGAAGCGCGAGCGCAGACGGTCTTCGAAGTCGGAGAGTTCTTTGGGCGAGCGGTCCGAAGAGATGACAATCTGCTTGGAGGTCTCGTGCAAGGTGTTGAAGGTGTGGAAGAACTCCTCCTGGGTGCGCTCCTTGCCGGCGAGAAACTGAATGTCGTCGATGAGCAGGACGTCGACCGTGCGGAACTTGTCGCGGAAGGTCGTCATCTTGTCGTAGCGCACGGAGTTGATCATCTCGTTGGTGAACTTCTCGCCCGAGATGTAGCTGACGGAGGCGTGCGGTGTGCGCGTCTTCACCAGATGACCGACGGCATGCATCAGATGGGTCTTGCCCATGCCGACGCCGCCGTACATGAAGAGCGGGTTGTAGGCCTTCGCGGGACGCTCGGCAACCGCCTGCGCCGCAGCATGCGCAAACTGATTGCCGCTGCCGATGACGAAACCGTCGAACTGGTAGCGCGGGTTGAGTTGCGCAGCGGAGTTCCAGTCGAACCGCGCCTGTTCGGGTCCAGGGCCGGCGGGCGTTGAAGGCCGCTGGTTGCGCGTGATGTTCGCGTTGTGCGCCGACTGCGGACCGAAGCCGCCGTCCTCGCGCACACGCGGCGCGGGCTCCTGCGGCGGAACCTCGAAGATGACCTCATCGAGTTCGAGGCCGAGCGTCTCAATGGCCTCGTAGATGTGATCGCCGTAGCGATCGCCGACGTGCTGGAAGGCGGCGGAAGGAATGCGCACGTGCAGCGTGCGACCGTTGATGTGCGAGAAGCGCGTGGGCTTCAGCCAGGTCTCAAAGCTCTGACGATTGATCTTCTTTTCCAGCGCGCCGAGGATCCGAACCCACTGGTTCAGGACGGTAGCTGGGACCGGCTCAAATGACATCGTTAATCTTCCTTAGTGTCCTAGACGTTTCCTGAGGGGCGAGGCAAGGTGCAAAAGTGAAACAAGAACTGCAAAAAAACGCAACGGCAGGTCAACTCCGTGAAGACGTTCACGCGGAGGAGAACGGAAGCCAAATTGGTTCGAAGTCCGACGTTGCCAGAGGCACCGCCGGAGAGTGAAGCAGCAGACCCGGTCGGAACTCAAGGTGGAGGTGGACTGCACTCCACGAACGCAGTCGATAGTAGCACGCATTTCGGGCGCGTTCGACAAGTCAAAAAATTCAAAAGTACGAAAGAGAGACTGTTTGCACCAGAGTCGGTGAAGTTTTGCGAGTGGGGCGAAAATTGCTCACACGAAGGGTGCAGACGATGAGGACGCGGACAGCAAAACATTGCCCGCGACGCCAAACTTCGGTATACTCAATAGTTGCTGCCGTACGCGTTTGTGCATGCGAACGTAGAGGCCCTCTGACGGAGGAGCGAGCGTGCAGCGATGCAACAATCCCAAAGATTGAGAACAGGATACGACGATGCCTAAGCGCACCTTTCAACCGAATCGCCGCCGCCGGAGCAAGGTCCACGGCTTTCTGAGCCGCATGGCCACCAAGGCCGGCGCTGCCGTGCTGAGCCGCCGCCGCGCCAAGGGCCGCCACAAGATCGCGGTCTCGGCCGGCTTCCGCGACTAGTTCGCCGCGAGAGCTTTCTTCAGCTCGCGAAGATTTTTTCTGAGCATTTCTTCGCATTGCGCGCTCCGGAGGGTTTTCCTCCAGGGCGCGTTTCTGTGTTTGACGTAATCGAGCCGGGCGCAACCTGTCATTCGAGAGTGCCATGACCGCTTTGACGAACTTCCGGCTGCGCAAACATGCGGACTACCAGCGCGTGTACAAGGCGGGACGCAAGCAGTTCGGGAAGCAGATGGCCTGGTTCTTCGCGCTGCGT
The DNA here is from genome assembly GCA_963713395.1 of uncultured Acidobacteriaceae bacterium. Lineage (GTDB taxonomy): Bacteria > Acidobacteriota > Terriglobia > Terriglobales > Acidobacteriaceae > Granulicella. Next base: position 16,737 of record CAVQLS010000008.1, read on the forward strand.
GACGCCGAGGCCGCCGCGCGCTCCGAAACCACAGGCCCGCGCGTTGGACTGACAGTGCCGAAGGCGCTGGGCAAGGCCGTGGCTCGCAACCGCATCAAGCGCAGGCTGCGCGAGGCCGTGCGAGCCGCGCTGCCGCTGCTCGCTGCACCCGTGGACGTCGTACTGCACCCGAAGCGCAGCGTGCTCGAGGCGGAGTTCGCCGTGATCGAGCGCGAGGTGCAGACGATCTTTCGCAGCGTGCAGGCCGCAGCCGAGAAGCGAGCGAACGAGTCACCAGGGACGCATGTTTACGAAGCGAGGCCGCGGTGAACGCAGCGGCCTCATCGGATGCCGCCCGCCGCGAGCGCACAGCCGCCGTCCTCCTCGGTGCCTACAAGCGGGTTCTTTCGCCGGTGCTTCACGCAGTATCCATCTCACAATGCAAATATCTTCCAACCTGCAGCGAGTACGCTTACGTGGCGATCGTGCGGCACGGGTGGCTTCGAGGAGGATGGTTGGCGCTGCGCAGACTGGCGCGGTGTCACCCGTTCAGCAAGGGGGGTCTGGACCCTGTGCCCTGAGCATGTCTTGATCGTGATGGAGCGAAACTGAACCAGCCCTTTCAACGTAGTCATTTACCATGGACCATAGCGAACTCCGCGCCTGAAGCGGGGATTCAACGATAGGAAGTTCTTCTCTTGCCAGAGTTTCGTAATCCCAATGCAGGCGGTGCGCCAAGCCAGGACAACCGCTCGTTCATGCTCATGCTTCTGGTCTTTGTGGCCGTCGCCGTTGGCTTCCAGTTCTGGCATGCGCGCACGACTCCCCAGGCCCCTGAAAACGCCCCCGCCGCGACGGCTCCCGCAGCCACTGCCCCCGCTGCGTCATCCGCGGCAGCAACCCAGGCCCCGGCAATGACGGCCGGCGCTGCCAAGACTCCGGCAGTCCAGGCGACGGCCGAAAGCACGACGGTGGTCGAGAACGAGGTGTACAGGATTACCTTCTCAAACCGCGGCGGCCAGGTGACCTCGTGGATCCTCAAGCGCTACAAGGATGAGGATGGAAAGCCGCTGGATCTCGTGGACCGCGCGGCCTCGGCGAAGTTCGGCTACCCGATGTCGCTCTACACCTACGACCCGGCGCTGACCCAGACGCTGGCGAACGCGATGTACGTTCCTTCGGCGACAGGTGCGCTCGCCGCGCCGGCGACGCTGACGTTCCACTATGCGGCCAATGGGCTGGATGTAACCAAAACCTTCAGCTTCGGCCAGGACTATCTGATCCACGCCGACACGCAGGTTCTGAAGAACGGCAGCCTGGTGCGAACGCTGCTCTCATGGCCTTCAGGCATGGGCGACCTCTCCGTTGCTCGCACGCGCCAGGGGCACTCGTATCCTTCGGATCCTTCGATCGACACGATGCAGAGCGGTAAGGACGAGCACATCGCCTCGAAGAAGGTCTCCGGAGGAGCGACTCTGAGCGGACCGTTCGATTTCGCAGGTGTGAGCGATCAGTACTTCGCTGCAACGATCCTGCCCGATCAGACACACACTGCAAGCGTGGTGACGCTGCATAACCAGCTCAGCATGAATGATCTTCTGCGCGCCGAAGGCAAACCGGCAGGCAAGGATGTTGAGCTTCCGGTGTTGGGCGCAGCGGTGGGCGATCTCTCCGGCCACACGCTGGCGCGGGTATTCGTCGGACCGAAGGACCTGAAGCTGTTGAAGAGCGTGAAGACGGTGGACGGCTACTCGCTGGAGCCGCTGCTGGACTTCGGCTTCTGGGGGCCGATTGCGAAGTATCTCTTCATCGGCCTGCAGACGGTGCACACCTGGATTGCGCCGGCGAACCCGGGACCGCACGATTACTCCTGGGGATGGGCGATTGTCCTCTTTACGATCCTCATCTACACGTTGCTGGTGCCGCTACGCGTGCAGGGCATGAAGGGCATGCTGAAGATGCAGCGGATTCAGCCGCAGATCGACGCGATCAAGGCGAAGTACAAGAATCCGAAGCCGACCGATCCGAAGATGGCGGAGATGAACGCCGAGATCATGGATCTGCAGAAGAAGAACGGCGTGAGCATGTTCGGCGGCTGCATCCCGACTCTGGTGCAGTTCCCTCTGCTGTTCGCCTTCTTCACCATGATGACGAAGGTGGTCGAGCTGCGGCAGGCTCACTTCTACTGGCTGCCCGACCTGAGCCAGCCGGACCCGTACCACATCCTGCCGATCGTCATGGTGGTCACCAGCTTCCTGGTGCAGTTCTACACGCCTTCACCGGGTGTCGATCCGGCGCAGCAGCGCATGATGGCCTTCTTGATGCCGGCGTTCTCAGGCTACTGGACGTGGAGCTACGCCTCCGGCCTGGCGCTCTACTGGAACGTCGGCAACTTCATCATGGTGGGCCAGCAGCTCCTCATGAACCGTACGAAACTCGGCCGCGAGATGCGCGAGGCCCAGCTGAAGCGCGCACAGGCAAAGGCCCAGGCCAAGGCGGGTCCCAAGACGATTCCGGGACGGCGATAGAGTCGCGTCCGCTCCAGTTTGCGTCATACTGGAGGACGCAATTCTGAGTATTATTGCGAGGAAGTTCGAAAAGTTTTCGCTGTCAGTTCTTACAGTTAGCTGGACTTCGGGCCCTGATTCCAGCCACACCTTTTGCTGCTCTGCCCCACAAACAACTTACTTTTCTCTGAGGACACTGAAACCCATGGAAGACCTCGCCGAGGCGGCTGAGAAAGTAGCCTCCCTGATGCGCATCCTGACCTCAACCGGAGGGCTTCGGCTCAAGTACCGGATTACCGCGGGAGCGGGTGCAGCGGACCCCGACGGCTTCGAGCGGCGCGACATCTACGTGGAGTGCAAGGGACCAGACGCCGGCCTTCTGCTGGACCGCGATGGAGAGCTGCTGCGCGCGCTCGAGCACATCGCCGCCAAGATGCTGCGGCTGGAGCCGGAGGAGCATGATCGCGTCTCCTTCGATGCCGACGGCTACAAGGCCGAGCGTGTGCGCCATCTCCGCCGCCTGGCCGATGACGCCATCGACCGCGTGGACGACACCAATCGCCCCTACAGCTTCCCGCCCATGAGCTCCCGCGAGCGGCGCATGCTGCACCTCTTCCTGCGCGACAGCGGGCTGCAGACGGCCAGCTCCGGCGAAGGTCCGCGGCGGTTCGTCGTCCTCTACCCGGAGGGCTACAGGATTCCTCCGGAGGGAGAGCGCGAGCGCAGCGGCTCCGGCGATCGTCGTGGATACGGCCGCGGCCGCGGTGGACCGCGCCGTGGCGGATACCGCAGAGATTAAATTCAGGAAATTTTGAGTTCGCAGAGCCGCTGGCCCAGTACCCAGCGGCTTTTGCTTTGCCCGCACAAAGGCTCTCCTTGCAGATTGCGGCCGGGACGCGATTTCCTGCCCCAGGACTGTGCAACTGTTGAGATTGCGGTGTTTGATCGAGGCGCGCCGTTATTGAATTAACGCGCGTTGCCCACACACCCCGGGGTGCTTTCTCACGAGCGTTCATCACCGCCTGTGGGGAACCGGGAAAATGCCGGACCAAACCCTGGAGCTAATTCCAAACTTCCAGACTCTTCGTTTCGCCGGCAGCAGTTTTGGAAAGCGGGGACCGCGATTTTTAGGGCTCTTCCGCGCGCTTGGACAGCTTATCCACTCTTCCACGCCAAACGATTACGACTACGGTCTTCTCTCTATCTTTAAGACTTAATCTTAGGGTTCTTCTTCGCGAGCTCAGCAGGGGAGCAGGGAAGGCAGGCAGCGCCAAGGGTGAAAGACGAACCTCCGGGGTCCCCGGCGAGTGTTCTTTGCTCGCTGGGGTGGTCTCGCACAACACGCCCCTTGTTATGCACAGCAGTTGGCCCTCGCGCGAAGGGGCCCATTCGCCCTAGAATCGTTTCAACTCACTTGAACCCGCCCGGAGTGTCGTTGAACTCGGGAGGGTGTATCACCAGGGAGAACCGACCGTGTCCAGTGCCACCCTTACGCCCGACGTCGCCGCAGCGCCCACCGGCAACCTGGAGATCACGGTCTCGCGAGCGGAGCTGCTGCGCGAGCTCACGGCCGCACAGTCGGTCGTCGAGCGCAAGACGACCATCCCCATCCTCTCGAACTTTCTGTTCGAGGCCAGCGTCGCGACGATGGTTCGCGACAAGCTGACGATTACGGCGACCGACCTCGACCAGTCGCTGAACACCAGCTGTGCGGCCAAGGTGAAGAAGCCCGGCGCGTGCACCATCCCCGCGCGCAAGCTGTACGACTACATCAAGCTGCTGCCCGAGGGCGACATCTCCATCAAGCTGATGGACAACCACTGGGTGCAGATTCGCGCCGGCCGCTCCAACACGAAGATGGTCGGCATGGCGCGCGCGAACTTCCCGCAGGTGCCGCAGTTCCCGGCCGCCGGCGGCTACAAGATCAATGCGGCGACGCTGCACAACATGATCGCGAAGGTGATCTTCGCTATCTCCAACGAGGAGTCGCGCTACACGCTGAACGGCGCGCTGCTGGTGCTCAAGGCGGAGTCGATGGCGATGGTGGCGACCGACGGTCACCGCCTCGCGCACATCGAGAAGACCGGCGAAACGATCGAAGGCATCTCCGGCGAGAAGAAGACACTGATCCCGCGCAAGGCGCTGCACGAGTTGAGCGGCCTGCTTGCGAACATGGAGCCCGCCAAGGACAAGGCGCCGCAGTTCATCGAGTTCGCCGACGACGACCAGCATCTTTTCTTCAAGGTCGGTGGCCGCGTGCTGACCTCGCGCAAGCTCACCGGCCAGTTCCCCAACTACGAGGCTGTGCTGCCGCGCGACAACAACAAGTTCGTCATCGTCAGAAGCGAAGATCTTATGTCTTCGCTTCAGCGTGTGGCCCAGTTCGCCGACGAGCGCTCCGGTGCCATCAAGATTCGCCTGGAGCAGAACGAGCTCAAGCTCTCCGCGCAGTCGACCGACTCAGGAGAGTCCGAGGACATCATCGAGAGCCCCTACAACTACGATCCGCTGGTCGTCGGCTTCAACAGCTCCTACCTGATCGACTTCCTGCGCGCCATCGGTGAAACCGGTGAAGTCCGGCTCGAGTTCAAGGATGCGCAGTCCGCCGGCCAGATGCGGCCCGAGGACGGCAACGAGGAGACGCGCTACCGCTACATCCTGATGCCCATGCGAATCTGACGAGCACGCCGGACTGGCGAGAACAAGAGGGCCCGCTCCATCGAGCGGGCCTTTGACTTGTCTGGAGAAGGCCGTCAGCTCAGCAGCCAGATGAGCCCAACGGCCGCGCAGACGGCCGCTGCTGCGAGTTGTAACCAGCGCGAGTAGGAGCGTTCGACGAGCTGCTCGTACTCAAGTGGTGAGGAGGCGCCGTTCGCTCCAAACAGAGACGTGACACCGCTTCCCTTGGCCGGCTTGTTCACCGTTGCTTCAATTCTCGCCAACTCGACATACGGCTTGACTCCGCGCCGATACCACCCCTGCACCTTCACGCGTTCGCCCACGAAGCGGTCGGCGCTGCGAACTGCGAAGAAGAGCCGGCCGAGGGGGATCGAAGAGCGGTAGTAAAGGAACATCAACCCACTCTCGTCCTGCAGTACAAGGTCCGGACTCCAGAAAGCGCCTGGGACGCCATGACCGACGATCTCACCTTCCATCTCCACGGCACGCGGACGCATCTGGGAGACGCCGAGGTCCTCGAGCAGCTCGCCTACTTTTTTCGGCATAAAGCGGCCGTGGTATCGGAAGGCGATTCGGGCAGCCCAGGTAACGCCCAGCGTCAGAAGCACCCACGCCAGCGCATCACGCGGAATCGTCACACCCATGCGCTCCAGCGAACGTCCGATCCATAGCCATGAGATCAGTAAGAATCCGCAAGCAAGGGGAGCGAGCCAGAAGAGAAATTCGATGGGGAATCCCGCCCAGCGGACCCGTGTCTTCTCCGGCAACGGATACGCGGGTTTTTGTCCCATCTTCTCTGCTTCACGGTTCAGTGCGCGCAGCCGCATGGCAGTGAGCGGATGCGTTGAGCCGAGCTCGTAGACACGCGACCACGGATTGACGAGATCCCAGCGCATCACACGCGCGGCCGCGGCCGGATCGTTGCTGGCGAGCGCCAGTGAGTCCGAACCGGTCGCGCTGGCAATGCCCATCAGGCCGAGAGCCTGCCCTGCCTGCAGCCGGCGGCGGGCATCCTTCTTCTCGTCGCCCGAGCCCTCAGCCACGAGCCGCTGTTGTTCGCTGCGCTCACGGACCATGCCATAGCCAATCTTGACCAGCGCAGACGAGAGCGCTCCAGGTTCGCGAGTGACCTCAGCAGAGAAATGATCGGCGCCGTACTCGCGCGTGCGATTCAGGAGTAGGACGAGGAACTGTCCGATCCAGTAGGCGAGATATGCGCCATAGCTGACGATCCGGCCCTGGTTGTTCATCCGGTTCGTCCAGGCGTAGATCTGCCAGAGTAACAGTGGAGCAATGGCTGCCAGCGCCATCACGGCGAAGTCATAGTGGGCAACGTGACCCAGCTCGTGCGCAAGAACCGCGTTGACCTCTTCCGGCGTCAGCACATCAAGCAGGCCGCGCGTGACGACGATGCGCGCATCGCTTCTAACGCGTCCGAAGGCGAAGGCGTTGGGTGTGCCGCTCTCGATGATGCCCATGCGCGGTACCGGCATGCCGCGTTGTTCACAAAGCTGACGGACGAAGGCGCGCTGCGCTTCGGGGATATCCTCTTCGTACCATCCGATCGAATAAATCCACTCGATAATCCAGGGTGAGACAAGATATTGAATGCCGATGAGGCCGATAACGAAGAAGGCTCCCCACCACAACGGCGCCTGATTGTGCAGCAGCGCGAGATCGCCCAGCACGAAGACCAGGCCGTACAGACAAGACAAGACCAACAGTGACCGTGTCACAAAACCCATGGTTGTTATCTCCTGAAAGCCATTGAAAAGAAAGCCCGGACAGAATACACGGGCTCGAAAGAAGAGCTTCAAAATTTTCTGGCCGGCAGCGAGTCTTGCGACCGGTAGCATCCGATGGAGAAGAAGCTGGTGATAACGGAGAAACGGAGGAAGAGCATGG
>CAVQLS010000009.1:0-21437 GCA_963713395.1 uncultured Acidobacteriaceae bacterium
GTGTGACCCTCGACCGTCACCGGGGAGGACGCTGCCTATGAAGAGTTCGCGTCTCGCCGGTGGAAGCAGCGTGAAGTAGGTTTGAGGCGCGAATGCTGTGGGCGCGAGGCAGGGTGTGGGGTCTGCCGAGATGGCGTAGCGGACTTGAAGAGCTGGAACGTATCGATGGAAGGGATATCCGCAGTCTGCTGCGTCGCGAAAATTCGGTGCGGGCGTGGGCTGAGGCCGATAGGCGTTCGGCGGATTAACGATATGTGAGTCGTTGAGGTAGCCCGCCGTTTCAACCTCGGTGATCGAGTCAAAATCAAAGCCCCCGCGTATCTGGGTTCGTGGAACACCGGCTTGCTGAAGCTCGCGCAGAAGCCGAACCTCTGCCCTGTTGAGAGAGAAGAGATCGTGTGTGCCGGCGATGCCGAGAAGAGCGAAGATCACAAGCACAGCTGTGGCCGCCGCGGGAATGTGTGGGCCCACGCGCTCCTGATGGGCTCGCAGCAGGTAGATGAGCACGAACGCCATGATGAGGAGCAGGTAGCGATCGAAGACCACGACGAGCGCGGCAAAGGGAAGCAGCAGAACGCAATACGCAAGAAGAGTCGGCAGCAAGAGGATGGACGTGACTCGCCGCTCCTGATGATCGACCGGCTGGAGAGTGCGGCGGGGGAGCGCACGCATCGCTTCCACCCAGCCTAGAAAGCCGAACGCGAAGACCGCGAGAACGAGAAGCTGCCACCGGGTCGACGCCTGCCGCGTGGAGCCAAACAGGGGCTGATCCTGCATGACTCCGTGAGGAGTGATGATGTTGCCCGATCCGGCGAGCCAGGGGAAGACGATCATGTCGCCGCGGCTCCGAGCATTGAGCAGCAGATAGAGAATGGCGAGAGCCGCGAAAAGAGCGAACGCTCGAACAAGCTGCGATTTGCGCGGGGGCCATACGGCCGTTGCGAAGGCAACCAACACGGGCAACAGGAAGAGCAGTGTCGACATGGATGAGCGCGCGGTCTCTATGACGATTCGGTCCAGGACGTGGATACTCATTCCGTCGGGAAACATCTTCACCGAAATGGAGTAGGGCTGACTCGCGAACCAGGCCATGAGCCAGTGGATCGAGAACACTCCGGCAAGCCACGTGATGATTGTGGCTGGGATGATGAAGCGCCGGCGGCGAAGCAGCCAGCCGCAGCATGGCACCATGACGAGAACGCCGAGCCATGAGACCTGCCGTGCTGTTCCGGAGAGGATGTTCGTGAGCCCGGCAAAGACAAGCCACATCACAGCGTGAGAGTCCTCTTCGGCCGCGATCGCCCGCTGACAAAGATAAAGACAGAGCAGAATGCTGAAGAGGCCGGAGACATCGGTCATGAAGGTGTCCGTGACGGCCAGGAAAAGAGGGCTGAGCGTAAGCACGAGCGTGCCGAAGACGGCATGCGCGCGATTGAGGCCGAAGCCGCGCAGGATCGCGTGATACAGGAGGGCGGTCGCCAGGGCGATGGGCACCGTCGAGAGTCGAATGCCGGTATAGCCTGGCCCGAAGATCCATGCGAAGAAAGCTCCCCAGATGACCTGCCACCCAAGCATCGTGGCCAGCCAGCCGTTGTAGACGAAGTGGTGAGTCTGAGCGAAGACCTGGGCGGTTCGGATGGATGACCAGTCGTCATTGATGCCGATCTCCGCGACCGGCCATGTAGCGAGGATGGACAGTCCGAGCAGCGCTGCACACAGCAGGCCATCGCGCGAGAACAGCCTCACCCTGTCGGCTTCGGCAACGGGATCTTTTACGGTACTAGGTGCCGGCAATGTTTGGTCCTCAACAGAATCGTTACTTCTTTGTGATTTCCATAAACCATTCTGGGGGTGGGTTGAGCGGAATCTTCATCATCGTGCCAGGAGGTGCAGCTTCAAATCGCGCAGCGTACTCGGGGAAGTGGAGATTCTCGAGAGGCGGAATGCACCAGTCGCGAACGATTCCCTGCAGCAGTATCAGACTCAGCAGGACGCCAGTCACTCTGAAGATGCGGGAACGTGCGTAACAGGCGCACCATAGCAGTGACCAGAGAAACATCAGGCTGGGAAAGTACCAGTAACGAATGGATGGGGTTCGAAGGATCGCCTCCCAAAGCGGCAAGGATGTGGGAGCGAGAAGCGGACTGCACAACGAGGCCACGAGAATGCCCAGGCAGAAGAGGAAGAACAGCCGGACCTCAAGCGATGCCTTGCGCGAACAATAGGCAATGACGGCAACGCCGATGAGGAACGCGATAAGACATGGCAGCAGCGAGTGCTCGTAACCGTAGGCACGTGAACCCCGCAGTGCGGCCCAAAAGATATTTCCACCCACGATTCGAACGAACCGCGCCATAGTGGCTCCGAGGAAACGGAGGTGGCGGACCTTCTGGTAATGCCCCAATAATGCCAGTTGCACGGCGCTGCCGGCGGCGAGGATCGGAAAGAGGATCAGGGACCAACGCTGACGCCGAATCCACCAGAAGACAAGCAGCAGCGGCAGAAGCACAAGAGCGAAGGGACCCGAAGCGCCGGCGAGAGCGAAGAGGATGATGTCGAAGAGGCGACCGAAGAGCGAGCGCGGCGCAGCGGCGAAGGCGAGGAGAACTGCAATGAGGGCTAGATGCCAAATGGAGTTTGTGCAGACAATGTGCACCTCGCGCGCGTCAGGAATCGCAATGTAGACAGCCGCGAAGAGCAGCCGGAATGACAGAGGTGCCCAGTTGCGGCAGCGCGCCGAGAGAAGGATTGGGATGGGAAGCGCCTGAAACAGGAGGCCTTCAAGTGCCATCACCAGCGGAGCCCAGCGGAATGGAACCAACAGCGCTGCGCCTGCCCCCAGGCGCGGCAAGATGGAAAGGTAGCCGTTCAGAGGCTGGAAAAGCGCGTACAGCCAACCCTGGTTATAGGCTTGCGCGTACCAGACCTTGCCATCCTCCGCCCAGAACTGTGGCCTCGTGAACAGCGAAGGATCGCGAAGGAAGATCAGCGGGAGGGCGATCGCGAAGGCGGCTATCAGCCATCGAGTATCGAGGCCCTGATGTGCGTCGAGACGTACGGTGAGGCGGCGCAGCGGCTCAAGAAGGTGCGAGAGAGCGCTTGCGCTGCGGGGTGAAGCGGGTCGTGTCTCCGCACGGTTGGGTGTGGGCGTCGGCATCTAACGGCAGATTATCTCTGACCAGTGAAGCAGCCGGGGCCACAACGACCCGCGGCTAGAAGTCGAGAACGACCTTCGAATACTTGGGATCGCGGAAGGTGGTGTCGAGGGCCTCCTGCAGCGGGGTGGAGCGCACTCCAAAGATGCCGGGCCAGTCGATGACCTCGAAGACGTCCGGTGTGATGAGAGCTTCGAGCTGCCGGGCGGTGAAGGCCGGGTTCTTGTTGAAGACGGCATAGGTCTTCAACAGAAGCCAGAATAGGCGATAGGGGATGCGCACGATGTTCGTCTTCGCGCCGGTGGCCTGCTTCACTGCGCGGATAAGGTCGACGTAGTCGATGCGCTGCTGGCCGGTGATGTTGTAGCTGCCGGTGATCTCGTGTTCGAGCGAGCTGGCAATGACGTCGCAGAAATCGCCGGCGTACAGCGGCTGGCGAAGATATCGGCCGCTCCCGGGAATGGGAAATAAAGGCGTGCGCTGCATGAAGCGCGCAAGCCAGCCGACGTGCTTGCGATCGAACCAGCCGAACATCAGCGTAGGGCGCAGGACGACCTGCTTGATGCCGGAGTCGAGAACAAGTTTCTCCTGCGCCTTTTTCGTCTCGGTGTAGTCGTCGACCGCCATGGAATTGACGACCGAGGAAGAGATGTTGACGACGTAGGAGACGTTGTTGCGAACGGCAACTTCGAGCACGCGCTCGGTGGCAGTGATGTTGTTGCGTACAAACTCAGAGGGGTAGATTCCGCCGATCTGCGCGTGACCGTTCATCAAATGCGTGCAGCCGACAAACTCCTCCTGCCAGGGGCCGGGCTCTGCCAGGTCGGCGTGAATGACGCGCAGGTTGGGGTGGAGACGGCGAAGAGTCTCCGTGTTGGTAGGGTGTTTGTCGATAGCGACGAGTTCGCCGAGATTCCTGTTCTCAAGCCGCGGAATGAGGTTCTGTCCGACCAGGCCTGCCGCACCTGTGATGACAATCTTTCGCGAGGACATCAGTCTCCAGAAGGTTGGCGCTTTTCCTGATTGTACGGGTTTGGGGGTTCAGAGACTGTGAACGGGGGGCTGGATCAAGGGGTCAGGACGATCTTGCCGATACCGCCCTTCTCTGCAGCAGCCTGAGCCGCAGCCGCGTCGCTGAGCGGCATGACACGATCGATCGGAAGGATGAGCTTATTGTCTCGAATGGCCTCGCCGTAATGAACATAGGTCGCAGGATTGGGCTGCGCCATCATCGGCCTGATGTTCACCGTGGGATGAAGCGCGGCGTCTTTGGGAGGGCCGACAAGACTCCCGTAGTTGCCGCCCGGTTTGACCTTGGCGAGGAGCTTCGGCGCGATGTCGCCGCCGACCGTATCGGCGACGCCGTCGAGCGTGCCAAGACGCGCGATCGCGGAGTCGTCGGAGAGATCAATGGCTTCAATAGCGCCCAGCGACTTAGCTTCGATAATCTGGCTCTTTCTTACACCGGCGATGACGTTTGCACCGATCTCGTTTGCAGCGAAGAGCGCGCAGCGGCCGACGCTGCCGACCGCTCCGGTGAGAAGGATGGTCTGGCCCGGCTGCACGGCGGTCGCGTTACGGATGAGCTGGTCACCGGTGCAGGAGACCAGCGGGACCGCGGCGGCGATGGTCATGTCGAGACCGTCAGGGATCTTCGCGAGGACCTCGGCCTTGACGACGCAGAGTTCAGCATAAGTGCCATGCGTGAGGGCGAAGACGCGGTCGCCAATGGCAAAGTCCTTGACACCTTCGCCGAGCTCGCGCACGATGCCCGCGACGTCACGGCCGAGGATGGCGGGAAAAGTGAGCGGGAAGCGCTCCTTAGCGGCGCCCGACCGGAGCTTCCAGTCGATAGGGTTGATACTGGTGGCGCGGACGGCAACGAGAACCTCCCCGGGTCCCGCCTTGGGGTCGGGGAAGTCTTCGTACTTGAGCTTCGACGCTGGCCCGTACTCGTGAAGAACGACGGCTTTCATGTGCGGCACCTCGGTTGAAAGCTGAGATGCAGACTCGAGGCTCCATGATTGGAAGGTTGCGAATCTCGCGTAACATGATGACGAATGGGACTCAATCGTTGGCTTCGCGATAAGGGCCGGAGAACTCTGGACCGGATCTTCTGCTCTTCCTCTCCTCATGTGAGGAGGGTTGGAGATGAGGGCAGTGGATGGGTAATCGACACGCGACACAAACCGACAGTGTGCTACTGCGCCGGTGTCGGCAAGGGCATAACGTTTGAGGTAGAGGTTGCGAAGATGGCGGGGAAACCGGTGCTCGTCTTCGACCCTACGCCCACCGCGGCTCCCACCATCGCCGACTCCGACTTGACGAACATTGAGTTCTTTTCCGTAGGACTAGCCGCACAGGATGGGGTAATCGAGTTCTCCGTGCCGAACGACCCGGATGAAGGCTCATTCTCAGTGCCGCGAGAGGGCCTGCCCCGCGCTTCGTTCGAATGCTGGAGTCTCCAGACGATTATGCGGAAGAATGGCGACTCGGCGATCGACCTGCTGAAGATGGATATCGAAGGCTTCGAGTACGCAATCGTTCATCAGATTCTGGCAGATCGAATTCCCGTGCGTCAGTTGTGCGTCGAGTTCCATCCGTGGCTGCAACCGCGGCAAACCTGGAAGACCATCTGGCGACTGCACAACAATGGTTACCGCCTCATCTTCAAACATCGCGGCGACCACACCTTCGTGATGCAAGAGAGCCGTTACCGGTCGATGCTGCCGAGGTAGCTGTACTCGATATTGATTCGTTGCAATCGATAGGAAAGCTCTTCTTTCATGACGGAAGTTATCTGGCTGAGCAGGCGACGAGCAGGGTAGGATGTGATTTTGGAGCGCGGCTGAAGCTCGCCAATTCTGGGGGAAGCGGTTACTTTGAGGACAGCGCCTGATCCTCGTCAAATACAGATGCTCGTTCACCGCTTCCATTCTGGCTTTATGCTCGGACACTCTCGGTCGCAATATGCGACGAGCGTACAGCGGAATTCGCTAACCACAAACCACTTGGTTGACTGGCGGACATGGTGAGATCTTCAAGCATTCGCCGACTTAGAAACTCGGTAGCGCGCCGGGGTCTGTGGCGCACAATCAAACTCGCCCCTGGCGCTCTCCAGGATCTGGCGCGTCAGTTTATACGCAGTTTTCGACGGACGGACCCAGAGGGAGCCGCCTTCGATCAAGAGCTGGGCATTACGACTTCAGAGAGCATCCCTCTTGGCGCTCTGACAGTGGAGAGCGACAACGCGGTTCTGGGCCGCAAGTATGTTGCGAGCTCTATGAGCGTTCTGCGCACGATTTTTGAGAACCTGTCGATTCACTATTCGGACTACAGGTTTGTCGATTTCGGATCGGGGATGGGACGAGTCGTACTCTATGCGTCGCGCTATCCCTTTCGAGAGGTAATTGGAGTTGAGTTTGCCACGGAGCTGCATACGGCCGCCGAGGATAACGTGCGCAAGACGGAGCTGCTGCCTGAGCGAAAAGCGCCGATAAGTTTGTACTGCATGGACGCTGCCGAATTCGTCATACCCGATGGGAATCTGATTTGTTTCTTCTTCAATCCCTTTGAAGCTCCCGTGATGGAAAAGGTCGTTGCTCACTTGACCGACTCACTGGTGCAGAGTTCACGGGATTGTATGATCATCTACGTCAACCCTCTCGCAAGGATTGTGTTCGACAGCAATCCACGTTGGAAGTCGCAGGAGCAAGGGGAGTTCTATGTCACCTACCGATTCGACAGCGCAAGAACTGTCGCCGGGGCTTAGTCTTGTGAGCCCTGAAGTGCCAGATGACGCGCCGTTGAGAAGGGTAAAGCGAGTAATTTTCTTCGGCAGCTTCGGGCCGCCGGCGCTCACGTTCTCACGAAGCTGCCGATCCATGGGAATTTCTACCTTTCTGCTGACCCCGGACAGCGAGAAGAAGCCGAGCGCGCTGCAGCAGGCGTGCTTCTCCGGCTTCCGAACGATGGATGCGAACGCGACCGGCACAGCGGCCGGTATTGAAGCGGTCTTAGCGTATGTGACCGAAGTGGGGGCTGATGCGCTTACAACGCTGTCCCATACGCACCGTCTCTGGTTCGCCACGAACGCTGACCGCTTCCGTGGTATCTGCAAACTTATGATTCCGTCGGTTCGCTGTCTTGAACTGGCCGAGTCGAAAACAACCCAGATCCAATTGGCCCGGGAAGCCGGATTCAATACGTTGCCCACGTATGTCATACGAGAAGCAAATGACATCATCGATATTGACAGCCGCCATTATCCCCTCTGCCTGCGCCCTGCCATCCCGGAAGCAGCCATTCCCGCATTTTAAGGCCAGAGTGGTTCAGACTCCGCAGGAACTGACGGAGTTCGTAAGCGAGACGCAGATCTCCCAGGACGGCCTGCTTGCACAGCCCTTTCGAGTGCTCCCGAACGTGGTTCTGCACTGTACGAGTGACGAGAACGGGGAATTGTTAAACTCCAGGGCGTTTCTTGTCGACCGTAAATTCGAAGGGCTGAGCCTGCGAATGTATCCGATGCCGCTACCGCAGGACATGGTCTCCAAGGTTGCCGCGTTCAGCAGGGCCTTGGGAGCTTCCGGGCCGTATCATTTTGACTTCCTCCACTCCCCTGAAACCGGCGAGTGGTATTACCTGGAAGTCAATGTCCGCTTCGGCGGAACGACAGATAAGGTTATCTGGTTCGGAGTGAACGAAGCAGCAAACTGCTTGTTGGCCTATGGACTGACGGCGCCACACTCTCCGCGCAACTTCTCCACAAGAAGAAAGACTGTTGTCAACAAGCGAGCCATCCTGAAGCACATATTGACGATGATGCGGCGCACGCCAGATCCGCTGGATTACCCGGTTGAATCGCGGTCAAAGGCGGCGATCCGGTCCGTGGGCGACCTGTTTTTTGCGAAAGATTCAATAGCAGACTTCAGAGATATCAAAGGAACGATCGCGTTCTACCTGCAGGGGCTTCTTCGGTAGTTAGCTTCGCAAGCTGGTGTTCTGAAGGTATTCCTGCCACTCGGCGGGTGGGCCTTCGGCGATGCGTTTGATCACTGCATCACGCTGGCGGAGAAATCGCGTCAGGTAGGCGCGCAGGATTAATCTTTCGGCGAGCCAGCCGAACGGGCCGAATGGCGCCTCGATAGCCAGTCGATCGCGCATGATCGTGCCGCCGTCTGGCGTTGGCTCAAAGAGGTGTTCGTGTTCGAAGCTGCGGAAGTTGCCTTTGATCATGGCGTCGCGAAAGTAGTGAGGCGGGTCGTAGCGATCGATGAGCGAGGTGTGCTCGAGCATTAGGCCAAAGTGACGACCACGCCACGTGACGGTCTGGTTCGGTCCGATGATGCCGTGCGTGACGCCTGCGATGGCGCGCTCGCCTGTGGGGGCAGTGCTGTCCATGTGGAGGTCAATGCTGAGCGACAAAAGAAAGCAGCGCTCGGGCGGCGCTGCGATCTTTGTTTCGAGCTCAATGAGCTGCACTAGAGCTCCATCGAGTGCTCGGCGGTGAGTTGCGTTGCGTGCGCGAGGAAGGCATCGACTGTTTGTGAGCCCTGGTCACCCTTGCCGCGGACGCGGACGCTGACGGAGTCAGTCGCCGATTCCTTGTCACCCATGACGAGGATGAATGGGACCTTCTGCAGGCCGAAGTCGCGAATCTTCGCATTCATCTTCTGGTTGGAGACGTCGAGCTCGACGCGGAGACCGGCTGCTTCGAGGCGCTGCTTCACGCTCCGCGCGTAGTCGGCGTGCTTTTCGCTGATGGGCACGAGGCCCACCTGCACCGGCGCGAGCCAGAAGGGGAAGGCGCCGGCGTAGTGCTCGATGAGCACGCCGAAGAAGCGTTCTACAGAGCCGAAGAGGGCGCGGTGCACCATGACGGGCTGATGGCGCTCGCCATCTTCGCCGACATACTCGAGTTCGAAGCGCTTGGGCAGGTTGAAGTCGAACTGAACTGTAGACAGCTGCCAGAGGCGGCCGAGAACATCGACCAGCTTGATGTCGATCTTCGGGCCGTAGAAGGCACCTTCGCCGGGGATGGCCTTGAACGAGACGCCGCGCTTCGTCAGCACGTCACGCAACACCGACTCGGCCTTCTCCCAATCGGCGGCATTCCCTACAAACTCGCCGGCCTTGTTCTCGTCGCGCAGCGAGAGCTCGACGCGATACTCGTTGAAGCCGAAGGTCTTCAACACGGCTTCGGCGAAGTCGAGGCAGTCTTCAATCTCACCAGTGATCTGCTCGGGCGTGCAGAAGATGTGGGCGTCGTCCTGCGTGAAGCCGCGCACACGCAGCAGACCATGCATCGTTCCGGAGCGCTCGTAGCGATAAACGTTGCCGAGTTCGGCGTAGCGCTGCGGGAGGTCGCGGTAGGACTTAGGCGTCGACTTGTAGATGAGGATGTGGCCCGGACAGTTCATCGGCTTCAGCCTGTACTCCGCGTCGTCGAGCTCCATGGGCGGGTACATGTTCTCGGAGTAGTAGCCCTCGTGGCCCGAGATCTGCCAGAGCTCGCGGCGCATGATGTGCGGCGTGAAGACCATTTGATAGCCGCGGCGGATGCACTCGTCGCGCATCCAGTCCTCCATCACCTTGCGGATGAGGCCGCCCTTGGGGTGCCAGAAGATGAGACCCGCGCCGGCGATCTCCTGGATGGAGAAGAGATCCAGTTGCTTGCCGAGCACGCGATGGTCGCGCGCCTTGATCTCCTCGAGATATTTGAAGTGGGCGTCGAGATCCTTCTGCGAGAAGAAGGCCGTGCCGTAGATGCGCTGCAGCTGCTGGTTCTTTTCGTCGCCCAGCCAGTACGCGCCCGCGATCGACATGACCTTGAAGGCCTTCACGCGGCCCGTGGAAGGCACGTGCGGACCGCGGCAGAAGTCCGTGAAGTCGCCGTTCTTATAGAGCGAGATGGTGTCGCCGGGCTTGGTGAAGCGCTCGATGAAGTGCACCTTCATGAACTCGCCGGACTTTTCGTAGTCCTTCAGACCTTCTTCGCGAGGCTCTTCGACGCGCTGGAACTTTTCGTCGCGCGCGACAACCTCGGCCATGCGTTGTTCGATCGCGGCGAGGTCGGCCTCGGTGAACGGCACCTCGCGGTAGACGTCGTAGAAGTAGCCGTTGTCGGTGGCAGGACCGTGGCCGAGTTTGGTTTCGGGGAAGAGCTCGAGGATGGCCGTGGCCATGACGTGCGCGGCGGAATGACGCACGACACGCAACGCTGCCGGATCATTCTCCTTGAGGAGCTCCAGCGCAACATCCTCGTTCAAAGGCGCGGTGAGATCGACGAGGCGTTCGCCTGTGGCATCGTGGCCGGAGTACATCGCCTCTTCGGTCTGCTCGGCCTTCGCTTCGTCGTCGGCGCTCTCGTTGGGAGCCGTGACGTTAAGTGGGCGCACGCGCGCGACAACGACGGCTGCGGCCAGTCGTGGCGAGATGCTGTTGGCGATGTCGAGCGGCGTCGTTCCGTGCGCGACCTCACGCACGGAGCCGTCCGGAAGCTGGATTTTTATCTGCTGGCTCACAAGACAAGCATAGCAACCGTGAGGTGAAACGGTACTGGAGTCACGGTACGGCCGTCACGGTACAAACCCGCCATTACAAAAGGCTTGTTTTCAAAGCAAAGTTGTACGCCTTACAGCCGATGCGGCATTAGTTTGCGGACGCACTCGCTCTAGAGTCCATTCAGCGGTTCTTCAGGGTTTTTCTTACGGGGTTCAACAACGATGCAGATCCTGTGTAAGGCTTCCGAGTGCGATTGCGATGTGAGCTGTCCTGTCTGCGGACAGGGCTTTCAGATCTACTGGACACGTTCCTATTCCGGGGAGCGCTCAACGCGTGTCGAGATTCAACAGGCGCTCCTTGCTCAGCATGGAGCTCAGCACGGACACAACCACGAGCTGCCGGCGCATCCCGGGCCGGAGTTCCTGGTCTCAGTGGCGTCGCTGCCGGGGTACTTCGAGTCGATGGGCGCCTACGCCTGACGACCCTGGCGTTTCAAGATAAAACCTCTCCAACGCACGAAACAGCCTCCGCATAGCCCGTACAGCGCCACGCGCGAGGCTGTTTCGTCAGCCGTCTTCATAGGTGAGGGACCCGGCCGGGGAGGGGCGAGCTTGCCCGGACTTCAGGCCTGTGCCGCTGGCACAAACCCGTCACAACCGGAGATCGTAGACACTTTCAGGTGAAGCGGGGCCAGGCGTGGATGACCGCACTCATCCAGCAGGGTCTCGCTCGCCTGCTTGCTGCTGATAATGGAAACCAGCGCTTGCGTCTTCGCATGATTCTCTCCGAAGTGACCACAGAGCCCGCACTGACCGTTATGAAGCGACTCCATTCAACACCTCCATCATCGTTGTGAAAGTTGGACAGGGCGCGGCGCGGCAGAGTTGCTTTGTACGTTGAGCTCGCGGTGAAAAAACGGTGGATGAAGTTCGGATTCCGTAGGAACGCCATGGGGCAAAGGCGTCTGGTATTCTCCGGTGAATCTTCTGGAGGTGTTTTTGTGCGTGTGATTTCAGTGTGTTCCGCCGCGGTGGCGGCTTTGCTTTGCTGTGGCGCGGTGGGCGCACAGACGGCGGCTCCGGCGCCGCAGCCTAAGCCGTTGCCGAGTTCCATTGCGTCGCATCCGGACTGGCCGAAGGGGAAGAAGGCCGATGTCGAGAGCGTTGACGCGCTGATGGCGGCGCTGTACGACGTGATCAGCGGTCCCGCCGGCCAGCCGCGCGACTGGGACCGCTTCCGCTCGCTGTTTCTGCCCGATGGACGGCTCGGTGTGATCCGGCATGCCGCGCCGGCGGCCGATGGACGCCCCGCGCATCCAGACGATGTCGTCTTCCTGACGCCGCAGGATTACATCGACCGCGATGCCCCGTTCTTCAAGACAGAGGGCTTCTTCGAGCGCGGCATCGCCAACCGCGTGGAGGACTTCGGCAACCTGGTCAGCGTGTGGAGCACCTACGAGAGCCGCCACGCCGCCGACGATCCGAAGCCGTTTGTGCGCGGCATCAACTCGCTGCAGATTGTGAAAGCTCAGGGACGCTACTGGGTCGCAAGCATCATCTGGGACGATGAGCGCTCGGGCCTCACGCTGCCGGAAAAGTATTTGAAGTAAGGCAGTGGTTAGTGGTTAGTGGTTAGTTAAAAAACGAAGAGGCCGCCAGTAATGGCGGCCTTCTCTTTTGCTTTTCACTAACTACTAACCACTAACCACTTCAGCTCAGTGTCTCGAGCAGCTTCGCCACCGTGCGGTTGAGGTCCTTGTCGTGGCGGCGCTGTTCGTCGATCTTCGCGATGGAGTGCATGACCGTAGTGTGGTGCTTGCCGCCGAACTGGCGTCCGATCTCCGGCAGCGACGCCTCCGTGAGCTGCTTGGCGAGGTACATCGCAATCTGGCGCGGCACAACGATCTGGCGCGAGTTGTTCTTCTGCTTCAACTCCGCAACGCGCATGCCGAAGCTCTCGGCAACAGCGCGCTGGATGGCCTCGATGGTGATCTTGCGCACCTGCGTGTCGATGATGTGCTTGAGGCAGTGCTGCGCGTTGGGCAGCGTAATCTCCGCGCCCTGCATGGACGACCACGCGATGAGGCGGTTGAGCGCGCCCTCGAGCTCACGGATGTTGGTGCGCACGTTGCCGGCGATGAAGAGCGCAACTTCGGTAGGCAGTCCGATGCGCTCGCTCTCGGCCTTGCGCTGCAGGATCGCGACCTTGGTCTCGAGATCCGGCGGCTGAATGTCGACGACCAGGCCCCACTCGAAGCGCGAGCGCAGACGGTCTTCGAAGTCGGAGAGTTCTTTGGGCGAGCGGTCCGACGAGATGACAATCTGCTTGGAGGTCTCGTGCAAGGTGTTGAAGGTGTGGAAGAACTCCTCCTGGGTGCGCTCCTTGCCGGCGAGAAACTGAATGTCGTCGATGAGCAGGACGTCGACCGTGCGGAACTTGTCGCGGAAGGTCGTCATCTTGTCGTAGCGCACGGAGTTGATCATCTCGTTGGTGAACTTCTCGCCCGAGATGTAGCTGACGGAGGCGTGCGGTGTGCGCGTCTTCACGAGATGACCGACGGCGTGCATCAGATGCGTCTTGCCCATGCCGACGCCGCCGTACATGAAGAGCGGGTTGTAGGCCTTCGCGGGACGCTCGGCAACCGCCTGCGCCGCAGCATGCGCGAACTGATTGCCGCTGCCGATGACGAAACCGTCGAACTGGTAGCGCGGGTTGAGTTGCGCAGCGGAGTTCCAGTCGAACCGCGCTTGCTCGGGTCCAGGGCCGGCGGGCGTTGAAGGCCGCTGGTTGCGCGTAATGTTCGCGTTGTGCGCCGACTGCGGACCGAAGCCGCCGTCCTCACGAACGCGAGGCGCGGGCTCCTGCGGCGGAACCTCGAAGATGACCTCGTCGAGTTCCAGGCCGAGCGTCTCAATGGCCTCGTAGATGTGATCGCCGTAGCGATCGCCGACGTGCTGGAAGGCGGCGGAAGGAATGCGCACGTGCAGCGTGCGACCGTTGATGTGCGAGAAGCGCGTGGGCTTCAGCCAGGTCTCAAAGCTCTGACGATTGATCTTCTTTTCCAGCGCGCCGAGGATCCGAACCCACTGGTTCAGGACGGTGGCTGGGACCGGCTCAAATGACATCGTGAATCTTCCTTAGTGTCCTAGACGTTTCTGGAGGGGCAAAGCAAGGTGCAAAAGTGAAACAAGCACGGCAAAAAGCAACGGCTGGGCAGCTCCGTGCATGACCTTCACGCGGAGGACAACGAACCCCAAATTGATTTGAAGTCCGACGTTGCCATTGGCATCGCCGGAGAGTGAAGCAGCAGCCCGTCGGAACTCAGAGATGGAGGTGAACTGCACTCCACGAACGCAGTCGATAGTAGCACGCATTTCGGGCGCGTTCGACAAGTCAAAAAATTCAAAAGTACGAAAGAGAGACTGTTTGCACCAGAGTCGGTGAAGTTTTGCGAGTGGGGCGAAAATTGCTCACACGAAGGGTGCAGACGATGAGGACGCGGACAGCAAAACATTGCCCGCGACGCCAAACTTCGGTATACTCAATAGTTGCTGCCGTACGCGTTTGTGCATGCGAACGTAGAGGCCCTCTGACGGAGGAGCGAGCGTGCAGCGATGCAACAATCCCAAAGATTGAGAACAGGATACGACGATGCCTAAGCGCACCTTTCAACCGAACCGCCGCCGCCGGAGCAAGGTCCACGGCTTTCTGAGCCGCATGGCCACCAAGGCCGGCGCTGCCGTGCTGAGCCGCCGCCGCGCCAAGGGCCGCCACAAGATCGCGGTCTCGGCCGGCTTCCGCGACTAGTTCGCTAGTTCGTCGCGAGAGCTTCTTCTCCTTCGCGAAGGTCTTTCCGAGCTCTCTTCGCAACGCGCGCTCCGGAGGGTTTTCCTCCCGGGCGCCTTTCTTTGTTAGGACGCTGTGCTGGACGCCACACTCCTTCTGGTGCCATGGTCCCTTCGACGAACTTCCGGCTGCGCAAACATGCGGACTACCAGCGCGTGTACAAGACCGGACGCAAGCAGTTCGGGAAGCAGATGGCCTGGTTCTTCGCGCTGCGTGACGCCGAGGCCGCCGCGCGCTCCGAAACCACAGGCCCGCGCGTTGGACTGACAGTGCCGAAGGCGCTGGGCAAGGCCGTGGCTCGCAACCGCATCAAGCGCAGGCTGCGCGAGGCCGTGCGAGCCGCGCTGCCGCTGCTCTCAGCGCCTGTGGACGTCGTGCTGCACCCGAAGCGCAGTGTGCTCGAGGCGGAGTTCGCCGTAATCGAGCGCGAGGTGCAGACGATCTTTCGCAGCGTGCAGGCCGCAGCCGAGAAGCGAGCGAACGAGTCACCAGGGACGCAAGTCTCCGAAGCGAGGCCGCGGTGAACGCAGCGGCCTCATCGGATGCCGCCCGCCGCGAGCGCACCGCCGCCGTCCTCCTCGGTGCCTACAAGCGGGTTCTTTCGCCGGTGCTTCACGCAGTGTCCATCTCACAATGCAAATATCTTCCAACCTGCAGCGAATACGCTTACGTGGCGATCGTGCGGCACGGGTGGCTTCGAGGAGGATGGTTGGCCCTGCGCAGACTGGCACGATGTCACCCGTTCAGCAAGGGGGGTCTCGACCCTGTGCCCTGAGTATGTCTTGATCGTGATGGAGCGAAACTGAACCAGCCCTTTCAACGTAGTCATTTACCATGGACAATAGCGAACTCCGCGCCTGAAGCGGGGATTCAACGATAGGAAGTTCTTCTCTTGCCAGAGTTTCGTAATCCCAATGCAGGCGGTGCGCCAAGCCAGGACAACCGCTCGTTCATGCTCATGCTTCTGGTCTTTGTGGCCGTCGCCGTTGGCTTCCAGTTCTGGCATGCGCGCACGACTCCCCAGGCCCCTGAAAACGCCCCCGCCGCGACGGCTCCCGCAGCCACTGCCCCCGCTGCGTCATCCGCGGCAGCAACCCAGGCCCCGGCAATGACGGCCGGCGCTGCCAAGACTCCGGCAGTCCAGGCGACGGCCGAAAGCACCACGGTGGTCGAGAACGAGGTGTACAGGATTACCTTCTCAAACCGCGGCGGCCAGGTGACCTCGTGGATCCTCAAGCGCTACAAGGATGAGGACGGAAAGCCGCTGGATCTGGTGGACCGCGCAGCCTCGGCGAAGTTCGGCTACCCGATGTCGCTCTACACCTACGACCCGGCGCTGACCCAGACGCTGGCGAACGCGATGTACGTTCCTTCGGCGACAGGTGCTCTCGCAGCGCCGGCGTCACTGACGTTCCACTATGCGGCCAATGGGCTGGATGTAACCAAAACCTTCAGCTTCGGCCAGGACTATCTGATCCACGCCGACACGCAGGTGCTGAAGAACGGCAGCCTGGTGCGAACGCTGCTCTCATGGCCTTCAGGCATGGGCGACCTCTCCGTTGCTCGCACGCGCCAGGGACACTCGTATCCTTCGGATCCTTCGATCGACACGATGCAGAGCGGTAAGGACGAGCACATCGCCTCGAAGAAGGTCTCCGGAGGAGCCACTCTGAGCGGACCGTTCGATTTCGCAGGCGTGAGCGATCAGTACTTCGCCGCAACGATCCTGCCCGATCAGACTCACACTGCAAGCGTAGTGACGCTGCATAACCAGCTCAGCATGAATGATCTTCTGCGCGCCGAAGGCAAACCGGCAGGCAAGGATGTTGAGCTTCCGGTGTTAGGCGCAGCGGTGGGCGATCTCTCCGGCCACACGCTGGCGCGGGTATTCGTCGGACCGAAGAACCTGAAGCTGCTGAAGAGCGTGAAGACGGTGGACGGCTACTCGCTGGAGCCGCTGCTGGACTTCGGCTTCTGGGGGCCGATTGCGAAGTATCTCTTCATCGGCCTGCAGACGGTGCACACCTGGATTGCGCCGGCGAGCCCAGGACCGCACGATTACTCCTGGGGATGGGCGATTGTCCTCTTTACGATCCTCATCTACACGTTGCTGGTGCCGCTACGCGTGCAGGGCATGAAGGGCATGCTGAAGATGCAGCGGATTCAGCCGCAGATCGACGCGATCAAGGCGAAGTACAAGAATCCGAAGCCGACCGATCCGAAGATGGCGGAGATGAACGCCGAGATCATGGATCTGCAGAAGAAGAACGGCGTGAGCATGTTCGGCGGCTGCATCCCGACTCTGGTGCAGTTCCCTCTGCTGTTCGCCTTCTTCACCATGATGACGAAGGTGGTCGAGCTGCGGCAGGCTCACTTCTACTGGCTGCCCGACCTGAGCCAGCCGGACCCGTACCACATCCTGCCGATCGTCATGGTGGTCACCAGCTTCCTCGTGCAGTTCTACACGCCTTCACCGGGTGTCGATCCCGCGCAGCAGCGCATGATGGCCTTCTTGATGCCGGCGTTCTCAGGCTACTGGACGTGGAGCTACGCCTCCGGCCTGGCGCTCTACTGGAACGTCGGCAACTTCATCATGGTGGGCCAGCAGCTCCTCATGAACCGTACGAAACTCGGCCGCGAGATGCGCGAGGCCCAGCTGAAGCGCGCGCAGGCAAAGGCCCAGGCCAAGGCGGGTCCCAAGACGATTCCCGGACGGCGATAGAGTCGCGTCCGCTCCAGTTTGCGTCATACTGGAGGACGCAACTCTGAGTATTATTGCGAGGAAGTTCGAAAAGTTTTCGCTGTCAGTTCTTACAGTTATCTGGACTTCGGGCCCTGATTCCAGCCACACCTTTTGCTGCTCTGCCCCACAAACAACTTACTTTGCTCTGAGGACACTGAAACCCATGGAAGACCTCGCCGAGGCGGCTGAGAAAGTAGCCTCCCTGATGCGCATCCTGACCTCAACCGGAGGGCTTCGGCTCAAGTACCGGATTACCGCGGGAGCGGGTGCAGCGGACCCCGACGGCTTCGAGCGGCGCGACATCTACGTGGAGTGCAAGGGACCAGACGCCGGCCTTATGCTGGACCGCGATGGAGAGCTGCTGCGCGCGCTCGAGCACATCGCCGCGAAGATGCTGCGGCTGGAGCCGGAGGAGCATGATCGCGTCTCCTTCGATGCCGACGGCTACAAGGCCGAGCGTGTGCGCCACCTCCGCCGCCTGGCGGATGACGCCATCGACCGCGTGGACGACACCAATCGCCCCTACAGCTTCCCGCCGATGAGCTCCCGCGAGCGGCGCATGCTGCACCTCTTCCTGCGCGACAGCGGGCTGCAGACGGCCAGCTCCGGCGAAGGTCCGCGGCGGTTCGTCGTCCTCTACCCGGAGGGCTACAGGATTCCTCCGGAGGAAGAGCGCGAGCGCAGCGGCCACGGCGATCGTCGTGGATACGGCCGCGGCCGCGGTGGACCGCGCCGTGGCGGATACCGCAGAGATTAAATTCAGGAAATTTTGAGTTCGCAGAGCCGCTGGCCTTGTACCCAGCGGCTTTTGCTTTGCCCGCACAAAGGCTCTCCTTGCAGATCGCGGCCGGGACGCGATTTCCTGCCCCAGAACTGTGCAACTGTTGAGATTGCGGTGTTTGATCGAGGCGCGCCGTTATTGAATTAACGCGCGTTGCCCACACACCCCGGGGTGCTTTCTCACGAGCGTTCATCACCGCCTGTGGGGAACCGGGAAAATGCCGGACCAAACCCTGGAGCTAATTCCAAACTTCCAGACTCTTCGTTTCGCCGGCAGCAGTTTTGGAAAGCGGGGACCGCGATTTTTAGGGCGCTTCCGCGCGCTTGGACAGCTTATCCACTCTTCCACGCCAAACGATTACGACTACGGTCTTCTCTCTATCTTTAAGCTTAATCTTAGGGTTCTTCTTCGCGAGCTCAGCAGGGAGCAGGGAAGGCAGGCAGCGCCAAGGGTGAAAGACGAACCCCCGGGGTCCCCGGCGAGTGTTCTTTGCTCGCTGGGGTGGT
The DNA here is from genome assembly GCA_963713395.1 of uncultured Acidobacteriaceae bacterium. Lineage (GTDB taxonomy): Bacteria > Acidobacteriota > Terriglobia > Terriglobales > Acidobacteriaceae > Granulicella. The sequence goes on from CAVQLS010000009.1 coordinate 18,535, forward strand.
CTCGCACAACACGCCCCTTGTTATGCACAGCAGTTGGCCCTCGCGCGAAGGGGCCCATTCGCCCTAGAATCGTTTCAACTCACTTGAACCCGCCCGGAGTGTCGTTGAACTCGGGAGGGTGTATCACCAGGGAGAACCGACCGTGTCCAGTGCCACCCTTACGCCCGACGTCGCCGCAGCGCCCACCGGCAACCTGGAGATCACGGTCTCGCGAGCAGAGCTGCTGCGCGAGCTCACGGCCGCTCAGTCGGTCGTCGAGCGCAAGACGACCATCCCCATCCTCTCGAACTTTCTGTTCGAGGCCAGTGCGACCGATGGTTCCGCGGACAAGCTGACGATTACGGCGACCGACCTCGACCAGTCGCTGAACACCAGCTGTGCGGCCAAGGTGAAGAAGCCCGGCGCGTGCACCATCCCCGCGCGCAAGCTGTACGACTACATCAAGCTGCTGCCCGAGGGCGACATCTCCATCAAGCTGATGGACAACCACTGGGTGCAGATTCGCGCCGGCCGCTCCAACACGAAGATGGTCGGCATGGCGCGCGCGAACTTCCCGCAGGTGCCGCAGTTCCCGGCCGCCGGCGGCTACAAGATCAATGCGGCGACGCTGCACAACATGATCGCGAAGGTGATCTTCGCTATCTCCAACGAGGAGTCGCGCTACACGCTGAACGGCGCGCTGCTGGTGCTCAAGGCGGAGTCGATGGCGATGGTGGCGACCGACGGACACCGCCTCGCGCACATCGAGAAGACCGGCGAAACGATCGAGGGCATCTCCGGCGAGAAGAAGACGCTGATCCCGCGCAAGGCGCTGCACGAGTTGAGCGGCCTGCTTGCGAACATGGAGCCCGCCAAGGACAAGGCGCCGCAGTTCATCGAGTTCGCCGACGACGACCAGCATCTTTTCTTCAAGGTCGGCGGCCGCGTGCTGACCTCGCGCAAGCTCACCGGCCAGTTCCCCAACTACGAGGCTGTGCTGCCGCGCGACAACAACAAGTTCGTCATCGTCAGAAGCGAAGATCTTATGTCTTCGCTTCAGCGTGTGGCCCAGTTCGCCGACGAGCGCTCCGGTGCCATCAAGATTCGCCTGGAGCAGAACGAGCTCAAGCTCTCCGCGCAGTCGACCGACTCAGGAGAGTCCGAGGACATCATCGAGAGCCCCTACAACTACGATCCGCTGGTCGTGGGCTTCAACAGCTCCTACCTGATCGACTTCCTGCGCGCCATCGGTGAAACCGGTGAAGTCAGCCTCGAGTTCAAGGACGCGCAGTCCGCCGGCCAGATGCGGCCCGAGGACGGCAACGAGGAGACGCGCTACCGCTACATCCTGATGCCCATGCGAATCTGACGAGCACGCCGGACTGGCGAGAACAAAGGGCCCGCTCCTTCGAGCGGGCCTTCGTTTGGCTCAGCGTGTTTTCGCAGCTGCATGCGTCCCGTCCGGTCGAGGACGCGGCGGGAACGGAACGGTCACGATGCATACGCTCCAGGCATTCGGCGTGACTCCTGCAAGACCAGCAGGCGCAAACGGCTGCGCAGCATCGGTCGACTGCGGATCGCAGTCTCCCTCCCTGCTGTACGCCACACGCATTCCGCCGACACCACCCTGACCGAACTGGTGGGCAGCGAGCAGCGTCAGCGTGCGCGAGCCGTCGCCCGGCAGCGCAATGTTCGCACGCTGCCCGGTGTTGAGATCCAGCAGCGTCAAGCGGGGCCTCTCGATACGGGAAGTCATCTGCCCGGAGCGAATAACCTGTGTGGGCACCTTCCTGACCACGCTTGTCTCTTCCGGATCCGAAAACACAATGGTCCCGAGATCCGGCTGCAGGAGATAACTCAGATCATCCACGGCGCCTGACTTGATCGGGATCGTCTTGCCGTTCGCGGTGTCATGCACGACCAGCGATCCACTCTGCCCGCAGTGTGGCGACGGATCGTCATCATCACAGGAGCTGACCTCCTCGACCGTGAAGCGCTCGCCGTAAAGTTCGGAGTTCCGATGCTCACGCTTGCCGCGAAGATATTCGGTGCAGGCAGGATCGTTATATGAAACTCCGTCGCACTCGCGCCACCGACGAAGGGCGCCGTGTTCACTTCCGGCGTGAAGATGAGGCGTGCTCCGTCCCAGCCAAGTTGCTGGATATCGTCGTGGCCCTTCGCGAGCACATCCGGCAACGGGATCGCGGTGACATGCTCGCTCGGGCAAAGCAATCGGAATAGCTTCGGCCCCGCATAGCCAATAGCGATCGAATGGCCATCAGGAGACAACGCCGCAGCCGTGACTTCATGGTTGGTTGCGAACTGGAAGCTTTCGTAAACAAGCTCGAACCCAGCGCTACCAGATCATGGCTCGGCTGAAGCTGCAAGTCATGGCTGGGCCGCGGCGGAAAGTCTGCCGGCCACTTCTGGCCAACAACCGCCGGCTCGTCATAGAACGCTGCAGCGAAGTATCCCGACGCCGACGCGCGTACATGAAAGCTGCTCAGCGGCAGATCAGCCGGCAAAGCATAATTTCCATCTGCTGCACTCTTCACTTCACCCACAATCGGTTGGCGAACGCGATTGCCGGCCCTGTCCAACGGCGGATTGCTGTCGAAGTAATGAACGACCGCTCCCGCGATTGGCCTTCCCGTCATCGCGTCCAACACGCAACCCGTAATCGGCACCAGCTTCGGAGGAGGACAGGGGCAGGCTCCGCTGCTCTGCGCCGGGCATGCGGTATGCGTACCGATCGCGAGCGCGACAGCCAAACCGGCTTTAGCGACGAGGCCCAGGGCGCGTCATTCTATTCTCCTACCTGGTCGAGTTCCGCCAGAATACATGCGGTGCATCGTCTCGCGTGAAAAGCATGAGTATCTTGCACCATGCATCGAACAGATAAGGCGAGCACGGTGAGGAGACAG
>CAVQLS010000010.1:0-112569 GCA_963713395.1 uncultured Acidobacteriaceae bacterium
CAAGCAGGCGAAGAAGCCCGTCATCCTAGCCGGCCACGGCATCATCGAATCCGGCGCCGAGCGCGAGGTCCTCGCCTTCGCCGAATCGCAACAGATTCCCATCGCCTCCACGCTCCTCGGCCTCGGAGCCATCCCCGCCGCGCATCCGCTCTCGCTCGGCATGATGGGCATGCACGGCGAGTCCTGGGTCAACAACGCCATCCAGCAATCCGATCTCCTCCTCGCCTTCGGCATGCGCTTCGACGACCGCGTCACCGGCAACCTCGCCAGCTACGCTCCCACCGCGAAGAAGATTCACATCGAGATCGACCCCTCCGAGATCAACAAGAACGTCCGCGCCGACGTCGCCCTCATCGGCGACCTCAAAGAAGTTCTCCAACTCCTTCTGCCCCTCATGCCGAAGAGCACCGACACCTCATGGCTGCGCGAGATCAACGCCTCCAAAGGCACCGCCGCCGTCCGCGACATCATCAACCTCCCCGACAACGGCCACCTCTACGCCGCGCACGTCATCCACGACATCTGGCGCGAAGCGCAAGCCGCAGGCCGCATCGAAAACACCATCATCGTCACCGACGTTGGTCAGCACCAGATGTGGGAGGCGCAGTACTTCAAGCACGAGTCGCCGCGCTCGCTCGTCACCTCCGGCGGCCTCGGCACCATGGGCTTCGCTCTGCCTGCGGCCATCGGCGCAAAGTTCGCCTGCCCTGAAAAAGACGTCTGGGTCATCGCCGGCGACGGCGGCTTCCAGATGACCGCCGCCGAGCTCTCCACCATCGTCCAGGAAAAGCTCGCCATCAACATCGCCGTCATCAACAACGGCTTCCTCGGCATGGTGCGCCAGTGGCAGGAGACCTTCTACGAGAAGAACTACTCCGCCTCGCCCATCCTCTCGCCCGACTTCGTCATGCTCGCCGCCGCCCACGGCATCGACGCCACCAACGTCACCAAACGCGCCGAGGTCACACCCACCGCCACCAAAGCCCGCACCAGCGGCAAGCCCTTCCTCATCAACTTCGCTGTAGAAAAAGAAGACGGTGTCTACCCGATGATCACCCCTGGCGCCGCCCTCCACGAGATGGTCCGCCGCCCACAAAAAGATCCCCTCCTCGAAACCGCGGAGGACGAGTAATGAGCATCGCGAGATCGATCGCCGACCTGCCAGCAGTCACCGCAGCTAACACACGGCATACGATGAACGGAGAATCACTCAAACCTGCTCGCCGTCTGGTTTTGGAGGAGCATCCTGAAGGCACTTACGTATTCCGATACGCCGATGACTGGTCATTCGGTGGAGATACTTGGCACGCAAATATCGATGATGCCCTCGCACAGATCGAATTCGAATACGAGGTGGGCACTTTGGATTGGAAACCAATCTCCGAAGAGGCTCTAACTGTTCTGACAAATCCGAAATGAATACCCGAATCAAGACCCGACCTTCAAATGCCTAACTTCAACGATGCGCAAAACCGATTAATCGTACGACGCTGCTCGCGGTGGCATTCGCGTTCATGGCCGGTTGCAAATCCCCGCCTGCACCCACTCCTGCGCCCGCACAACCTCCCGTTACCAAATCCACCTACCCACCCCGCCCCACGATCACGCCACCACCCTTCAAGGTCTTCCACACCACCGACAACTCCATCACTCTCGTCACCGACGACAACGCCACCGATGACCAGATCGCCGCGATCCTCTGGCAGCTCCACGACGCCGCCCACACCCACACCTTCGCCGCGCTCCACATCCCGCAGCAGTTCGTCGACAAGCGCGACCCGATGATCTGGTTCCACATCTACCGCGGACCCAAATGCGCGAGCGAAAAATACACCACCGGCAAACTCCCCTGCGGCCCCAGCTATCACGCCGCCGGCGACTACACCCTCGGCAGCTTCTCCAACAAAGACCGCGACGACGCCGTCCTCCTCCACAGCGACGACAAACAAACCGAACTCTGGAACCCCGACGCCCCCCCACGGCTTAGCTTTATTCACTATTCACTACTCACTATTCACTGAGACCCCTATGCTCCACACCTTCGTCGCCATCGTCCAAGACAAGCCCGGCACGCTCACCCGCGTCGCCTCGCTCTTCCGCCGGCTGAACATCAACATCGTCTCGCTCACCGTCGGCGAGAGCGAGCGCCCCGAGACCTCGCGCATGACCATCGTCTGCGAGGCCCATGAGCACGCCGCCGACCGCATCCGAGCCTCGCTCTACAAGCTCGAGACCACCATCCACGTCGACGAGGTCAACCGCGCCGACGCCGTCGTCCGCGAGCTTTGCCTCATCAAGGTCGCCGCCGGCCCCAACTCTCCCCACGGCGTCCACTCGCGCTCGCAGATCTTCGAGCTCGCCAATGTCTTCCGTGCCCGCGTCGTCGACCTCGCTCCCGAATCCATCATGCTCGAGATGACCGGCTCCGCCTCCAAGATCGAAGGCCTCCTCCAGGTTCTCCGCGAGACCGGCTACGAGGTCCTCGAGGTCTCGCGCACCGGCCGCATGGCCATGCGCCGCGGCCACCACACCGGCCGAGTCCTCAAGGCCCTTGGCAGCAAAGCCGACGAGCCACAGGACGCCGTCGATCCAAGCGCCCTTCCCGACGACGAAAAGATCCCCACCGAGTTCGACGAAGCATGATTTGCGCTCCTGCCTTATTCACTATTCACTAATCACTATTCACTCAGAAGGAAGAACAAAATGGCAAAGACCTACCACGATCAAGACGCTGACCTCTCTCTCATCCAGGCGAAGAAGGTCGCCATCATTGGCTACGGCTCGCAGGGCCACGCGCACGCCCTCAACCTCAAGGACTCCGGCGTCCACGTCAAAGTCGGCCTTCGCCCCGGCTCCGCCAACGCGAAGAAAGCCGAGCTCTCCGGCCTCGAAGTCACCTCACCTGCCGAAGCCGCCAAGTGGGCCGACGTCGTCATGCTCCTCGTCCCCGACCAGACCGCCGCGAAAGTCTACAAGGAGATCGAGCCCGGTCTGCAATTGAAAGGCTCCGACGGCCAGCCCAAGACCCTGATGTTCGCGCACGGCTTCAACATCCGCTTCCGCACCATCACCCCGCCCGACTCGATCGACGTCTCGCTCGTCGCTCCCAAGGGCCCCGGCCACCGTGTCCGCGAGGTCTTCACTGAAGGTGGCGGCGTCCCTGCACTCGTCGCGGTTGAACAGGACGCCAGCGGCAAAGCGCTGGCGAACGCACTCTCCTACGCCAAAGGTATCGGCGCCACCCGCGGCGGCGTGCTCCAGACCACCTTCACTGAAGAAACCGAGACCGACCTCTTCGGCGAACAGGCCGTCCTCTGTGGTGGCACTGCCGCTCTCGTCAAGGCTGGCTTCGAAGTCCTCACCGAAGCCGGCTACCAGCCCGAGCTCGCCTACTTCGAAGTCCTCCACGAGCTCAAGCTCATCGTCGATCTCCTCTACCGCGGCGGCCTCGAGTACATGCGCTACTCCATCTCCGACACCGCCGAGTGGGGCGACTACATCGCCGGCCCGCGCGTCGTCACCCCGGAAGTCAAGAAGGCCATGCAGGGCCTGCTCAAGGACATCCAGGACGGCAGCTTCGCCAAGCGCTTCATCGAAGACCAGAACACCGGCCGTAAGCAGTTCGAGAAGTTCCGCGAGCAGGAACGCAACCACCCCATCGAAAAGGTCGGCGCCGAGCTCCGCAAAGCCATGCCCTTCCTCGACCCCGTCAAGGTCGAAAACGGCACCGTCGTCAAGGCGTAACCGCCAGGGCCTTTGCCTCGCAACCGGAGCCCCATTGAAGCGTCGTCTCATCGCGCATCAATGGGGTTATCCTTTCTGGAGAACAATTGACGAACATGCCTCTCTCCGTCTCCGCCGAAAAACTCGTTGCCTGGAATGATGCCACCGCGCAACATTGGCGCGATTTCATCCACGCCAATCCCCCCATCTTCGCTCTGCTGTGCGACATCCGCAACGGCAAGACGGTCGCCGACACTCTCCAGCACATCGTCGCCGTCGAGCTCCGCTACGCGCAGCGCCTGGCGGGCCTGCCCGAATCACCCTACGAAGAGATCCCCAAAAAATCGATCGACTCACTCATGACTGCCCACGAACTCGCAGTCGGTCTCATCCGTAGCCTGCTCGCCAATTCCGACTACGACTGGTCCACCGAACTCACCGTGGACACCATCGCCGCCGGTCGCCTGCGCACGTCCCGCGAGGCGGTCCTCGTGCACCTCACGCTGCATAGCATCCGCCACTACGCGCAGCTCGCCACCCTGGCGCGCCAGCAAGGCTTCAAACCCACCTGGCCCATGGACTACCTCTTCACCGCCGCCCAACGCACCTGAACTCGGCGTGTTGGAGATCGCGTGATCGCACGATCTCCAACCTCGGATTGACGGCTTACTTTAGCCATGAGTCACGAAGGCCGGCCTCGGCAGGATTTGCAGAAGGAACTGCGGCAAAGCCAGCCGCCGGCACTCCGTTTCCGTACCAGTCGACGTCGCGCGTGATGTACATAGCGACCGCGACTGCTGCGAAGCTGGCAATTGCGCCAACGAGCAGAGCGTACGCCTCCACGCGCAACAGCACATAGATGAACGCATAAAGAGCCGTAAAGACCGCAAGCGACCGGAGAGCGAGCTTGCGGCTGCGGAAAACCCACTCGGTGTTCACGGAAAGCAGCACAATCGTCGACACGCCCGCGATGAGGAAGCTCCAGTCGAAACCGAGATGCTCCGCGAACGACAGGAGAAGAAGGTAGAAGATCGTCTGCGCGATTCCGACCAGAGCGTATTGCGCCGGATGCAATCTCTTCCCGGTACGTACCTCGAAGAGGAAATACGTAAGGAAAACGAGCCCTAGAAACAGAGTGATGTAGTGCAGTGACCGGCGAGTGGATCGGTACGAATCGGCGAGACGAATGCCGAGCACAGTCGTCGGCTGCACAGTAGGATTCTCCGACGAGGCCGCGAGGACGCCACGGTGATTGGCTCGCTCCACGGTCAGGCCCTCCACAAGGAAGCCTGAGATGCTCATCACAAACGCGAGCAGAAGGATGACGAAGAACTTTGCGCCCAGGGAACGGGAGCGCAAGGTGGTAATCGAAGGCTGGACTGAGGCGAAGGTGCTCATATGCGGCATTCTCCTTAATGGTTACTTTGCAATACAAAGTTCGTAGACATAAGCCGGCCAACTGCTAAGCCGGCAAGCGAAACTTTCTAAGCGTTCAGTGGGAAGAGCCTGCGGTGAACCGCATCCTCTTCGTCCGCAACGACGGACGCGGAATCGCGAATGACTTGCTCGAGGATGGCCAGGTATTCGATATAGCGTTTACGACCTGAAGCGGTGACGCGGGCGATCGTCTGGGCGCGCCCACGATCTTCTTCCTTCGTGATGTGGACCATCTTGTCTTCCTCCAGCACCTGGAGATGGCGGGCCAGGTTGCCGTCGGTGAGAGCGCAGAGTTGTTTGAGCTCGACAAAGCTGAGACCCTCAGGGTTCGTGATCAGCGAGGTGAGAACGCTAAGCCGGGCGCGCTCATGGATCACGCGATCAAGGCCTTCGTAGGCGAACGGTGCCGTGGATTTAGAGCCTTTTGTCTTCATCGGGGAGGGCCTTCTTTGCAGAAAAATAATGGATGACAGCGACCAGCATCATGCCGGCGGCGTACGCACCGGACATCGTAGCCGGAGCAAGAGCACGCGCGTCTCCGAGAGCCACGCAGGCGAAACCTGTGAGAAGGAACCATGCGCCCACAAGATGCATGAGCCGCGGCAGGCATCGACACGAAGCAAAGACGCCGAGGCTGAAGATGATTTGCCACAAGCCAGGGAGCATCCAGAAAACACCGCGATTCACGTGCAGCAGCACCATGGGCAAGATTGCACCGGCAACAGCCGCAGGAAGGAACTGCGCGACAGCCATGCGGATCATCTCGTCCGCCATGCTGGAATGCAGGCGCCTGGCGCGCGTAAGCATCTGCGTGGCGATGAGCGCGGCGCAGAAGACGCCGGTAGTAAGCCAGAGGGCAACGTACTGTTCCGGATGAGCTGCGGGCTCAGAAATCCAATGCGATTGCGCCGCCCCGGCGAGCAGGGCAATCGCACCGGTCGCAGAAAGAGTGAGCGGACCGTAGCCGCGGAACTCGGTAGTTCGCGCCACCTGGCGGCGAATATTCCGTATATCGACGAGCGCTTGGTTGAGGTCGGTCATCAGCAAAATCAGCTCTCACTGCGAAAGCTTACACTTTGCAATACAAAGTGTAAAGACAAAACTGGATGCACTCCCCAGCACTTCAGTTCGATCCGCACCTAGTCTGTCAGAATACGAGCACGAGTACGTTCGACAATAACGTACAGCACTGTCTTCGTGTCACCGCTCTCATAGTGATAGGAGGCGCCCACGACCGGCAGATCCTCAATCGCTGCGACGCGGGTTCTCTCCCACATGTTTACGTCCGAAGCGGACTGCACCTCGATGCAGGCTCCGAACGTCGCGCGTGCCCCTTGCACAAAAGCCGCGCGAACCTCGTCAAACAGTCGTGTCCCTCTTGTATGCTCCTGGGCGATCTCAGCTCTCCGATACAAAGCCGTGATGCGTTCCCGGTGGTGATCGTTCCCATGACCGGCCGGCGTCTTGGTTCTATCACTCACGTCTATGCCCTCTAGACCAGATCGTGATAATGAAAAAGTGCGGTGGTTCCTCCGAAGTTTGCAGGGGTTAGCCGTTCGTCAAGCTGACGGCCAAATTTCCCCTCCTCTATGCCGGTGAAGACGCTTGTAACTGTGTTTTCCATCGGGTTACCGTCTTTGTGAATGATGCGCACGCTCCTGGATATCGTCATGCACAACGCAAAGCGATTAGGAATTTCAGTGAGGGCACGATAGACCTGTGTGGATCGAATAAGAACCTCCGATAAAAATGTTGCAAGATGATTGCGACCGTTCAATGTCTGAGAGGTAACACGCGATTCAACTGTGAGCTCTCGCGCTAGTCGCTAAAGCGCAGGCCAAAGGACAGCACTGCGATATGCGGAGATCGATGCAGGCGATCACCAAACGCTTCCCGTAATGGAGGGAGAGATGAAACAGGGAAGCAGCTTGCCGGTGGCTGTAAATAAATTCAGGGTGACCTGGATCGAGTCTACTCTCTAAAATCACAGTGCACTCCGAGAACATTTGGAAATTCGACCTGATCCCACACCGCCGCATCCACACGACCTTCTTCGTTGACTCCTCATCCAAACACTCATGCCCACCGCACTCCGCCTCAACGCCTTCGGTCTCAATAACCTCCAGCGCGACGAGGACGTCCTCCCTGCGCTCGGCCCCAACGACGTCCACGTGTGTCTCCGCGCTGCGTCACTCAACTATCGAGACCTCATGGTTGTCCTTGGCCAATACAACCCCAAGATGCAGCTCCCACGCATCCTCGGCTCTGACGCCGCCGGCGAGGTCGTCGCCATCGGCACTGCCGTCACGCGATTCAAACCGGGCGACCGCGTCTGCACTCTCTTCTTTCAGGATTGGCTCGATGGCGAGATCCAACCGCTCACCGGAAAGTCTGCACTCGGCGGCGCCATCGATGGCGTCTTTGCCACCGAGCGCGTTCTGCCTGAATCCGGCCTCATCCACGCGCCAGCCCACCTCAGCTTCGAAGAAGCTGCAACGCTCCCCTGTGCCGCGCTCACCGCATGGAATGCACTCGTCGAGCAGGGCCATCTCCGCGCCGGCCAAACCGTCCTCGTTCAAGGCACTGGCGGCGTTTCGCTCTTCGCTCTGCAAATCGCGAAGATGCACGGCGCAACCGTCATCCTCACCAGCTCTTCCGACGAGAAGCTCGATCGCGGTCGCCGCCTCGGAGCCACGCACACCATCAACTACAAATCCACGTCCGACTGGGACAAGTCCGCGAAGAACCTCACCAACGACATCGGCGTCGAACATGTCGTTGAGGTCGGTGGCCAGGGCACGATCACCAAGTCTCTCAACGCCGTTCGCCCCGCCGGCCACGTGCACGTCATCGGCGTCCTCTCCGGCACCGGCGCCGACGCAGGCCCGGGGATCGACGTCCGCTCCATTCTTTCCAAATCCATCCACATCAACGGTATCTACGTCGGCAGCCGCGCCATGTTCGAGCGCATGAACGCCGCCATCACCGCCAACAACCTCAAACCCGTTATCGACCGCATCTTCCCCTTCTCAGAAGCGCGCTCCGCCTTCGAGCATATGCAACATGGCAGTCACTTCGGCAAGATCGTCCTGTCGTTCTAACGTCACACGCGCAACGGAACTCCACCCATCGAACACGCGTACCAACAGTCCGCTGCGTCTATGTTCCGTCGCACTTGCATTCGCGCTCTCGCTCCTCAGCGCACACGCGCAGCAGCCCTCACTCACCGCCGACCAGATCATGGCCCGCGTGGCCGCGAACCAGGACCGCTCCGAGGCCCAGCGCGCACACTACGTCTACGTTCAGCACGCGCGCGTCCTCTCGCGCAAAGGCAGTGCCATCCGCTGCGAAGAGCTCACCGACACACGCATCACACCCACGCCCACCGGCTCCAGCCAACAGCTCCTTACGATCCAGGGTCGCCTGCTCCACAAGGGCAACTACATCACCTACGACCATCTGCCCGACTCGAAGCACGCCAAAGTCTCCTCTGACGCCGACGACAGCAAAGCCAACCTCAAGCAAATCGATGACGACGAAGACACCGATCGCGACCTTGTCGAGAACATCCGCGCCAACGTCCTCGGCGACAAGCCCAGTCACAGCAAAGACGGCATCAACGCAAATCTCTTCCCACTCACTTCAAAGCAGCAGCCCGACTACGCCTTCACCCTGCGCGGCCGCGAGCCCCGCAACGGCCGCGACACCTTCCACATCGAGTTCCACCCCAAAGACAAAAACGACATCGGCTGGAAGGGCGACGCCTGGATCGACACCGTCACGTTCGAACCCGTCGTCATCCGAACCGCGCTCTCCCGCAATCTTCCGCTCGGCGTCCGCGTCCTGCTCGGCACCAACGTCCCCGGCATAGGCTTCACCGTCATCTACGCTCCGCAACCCGATGGCGTCTGGTTTCCGGTCTCGCTCGGAAGCGAGTTCAAAATCCACGTCCTCTTTCTCTTCACACGACAGATTGTCATCGCCGCCGAGAACCGCGACTTTGAGAAGACCCACGTCACCTCCACCATCCTTGACGCCGAGACCCCTGTTGTCGCCAAACCGCAACCCTGAACGCAGAAAGCCCCCGCGCACTGGCAGGGGCTCCCCAATTCCGGATTGTGCTTTGAACTAGGTCGTGATGATCTCGACTCCACGCCAGAACGCCACATGGTGCTTCACGGACTTCGCCGCCGGCTTCGGATCTGGGTAGTACCACGCTGCGTCCAGATTCTCCTGGCCGTCAACAAGCACCGTATAGTAGCGAGCGCGTCCCTTGGACGGGCAGGTCGAGCTGCTCGAGCTGGGACGCAGATACGCCCGATTCACACACTCCTCTGGGAAGTAGATGTTTCCCTCAACGGTCTCAACCTTGTCGCTCTCCGCGAGGGTCTGTCCGTTCCAAATCGCCTTTGCCATATCAGCCTTCCTGTCTTTTCAGTCAGATAGCAGCAGCCAAACCCTTCCCTGACCATCCGGAAGGTCTTATTGGCCGCGGCCTATGCCGCTGGTCTAACAGGAGTTTACCACGGTTTTACTGGAAATGGAAAGTCCTCCTTGGGGTTCCTACGGAACGCCATAGAATCCACGCGGTTTGCGCCCCGTCGTCCCCTCAGGCCACCGCCTCGACCACCGGCCGTGTCTTCTCCGGATCCGGCCGCTTCAGCTCCTTCGGCTCTTCCTTCGACTTCGGCGGCCCAATCTTCTTCTCGTACCCGCACACCACGCCCGCCGGCTGATCTTCCGCGCCCTTCTTGGCACGACGCTTCGGCAACCGCTCGTGGTTATTCGGACACACCAGCCACGTTCCCTCCTTGTCCGAAACCTCCACCAGGTAGGGCGACTTGCACTTCGGGCATGCCTGCGCAATCAGCTTCTGATTGCTCGTGAAGTCGCACTTCGGATACCGCGTGCAGCCATAAAACACGTCGCCGCGCCGATTCTTCCGAACCGCAATCTCGCCGCCGCACTTCGGGCACGGCACGTCCAGAATCTCCTGCTTCACGTACTTGCACTTCGGGTAGCCCGAGCATGCGATGAACTCGCCGTACGGCCCCTCGCGCTGCAGCAACGGCTTGCCGCACTTCGGGCAAGGCTCCTCCAGCTGCACCGGCGGCTTCGACTGCACCTTCTGGTTCAGCTTCCGGATCGTCTTGCACGGCGGGTCCTCGTTGTAGCCCGGGCAGGCCATGAACGGTCCCCACGGCCCATTGCGCAGCACCATCACACGCCCGCAGTTGTCGCAGAACTCCTCCTCCTGCTCCTCGACCGCATCCGCTCCCGGAGCATTCAGATCCGGCTTCGACGCGAAATTCTCCTTCGTGAAATCGCAGCTCACCGGCTCGACTGAAACCTTCTTCCAATCCTTCATCGCCAGCTGCAGCGCCGCGTTCAACTCCTTGCGGTCCTTCGAGTCCGTCACCTCCACCGACCGCTCGGCGCCGCCCTCGTCCGTGCCCTTCACCTTCAGCGTTGCATGATGGAACTTGGTGGTGATCTTCTTCAGAACCTCGCGCTCGCTCTTCTTCCACGCCGCGGCGCTCACGCTCATCGGCTTCTCATTCGTATAGTTCGCGCATGAGTAGAAGCTCCCGAACTTACCCCACTTCAAATACAGCGGAGCCCCGCACTTCTCACAGATCTCGTCCGTCTCCTGCTCCATCGCCTTGACGTCTTCCATCGTCTCGCTGGCGACCTTCAGTTCGTCCTCGAGATGCCCATAGAAGCCGTTCAGCAGGTCCGTCCACTTCTCCGTGCCTTCTTCCACCGCATCCAGCTCGTTCTCGAGCCCCGCCGTGTACTCCACCTTGAAGATGTACGGAAAGTTCTTCACCAGCAGATCCGTCACGACCATGCCGATCTCCGTCGGCACCAGCCGCGCCTTGATCTTCTTGACGTAGTCGCGCTCCTGGATCGTGTTGATGATCGACGCATAAGTCGACGGCCTTCCAATCCCGTTCTCCTCCAGCGTCTTCACCAAACTCGCCTCATTAAACCGCGGCGGAGGCTGCGTGAACTTCTGCTGCGAATCCAGCCGCACCTTGTTCAGCGCCTGCCCATCGTTCAACTCCGGCAGCCGGCGCTCGGCCTCATCCTCTCGCGTCGCCTCGCCGCCATCTCCATCGCTATCGTTATCCGCGCGCGCATCCTTTGCCTTCTGTTCCAGCCTCGCCGCCTCTGCAGAGGCCTTCGCATCGCGCGCCGCCTTGGTCTTCTTCGCCTGCTCTTCATACCAGAGGAAGCCCGCAAACTTCAGCACACTTCCAGTCGTGCGGAAGTCATAACTCATGTCCGCCTTCGCCTCAATATCCACCGTCGTCTGGTCAAACACCGCCGGCACCATCTGGCTGGTCACCGCGCGCTCCCAGATCAGCGAATACAACCGGAACTGCTCATCGCTCACATAGCGCCGCACAAACTCCGGCGTCCACGCAATGTTCGTCGGACGAATCGCCTCGTGCGCATCCTGCGCGTCCTTCTTCGACGAATAAACATTCGGCGTCTCCGGAATGTACTTATCGCCCAACTGCTTCTTCACATGCTCGCGAATCGCCTCAATCGCATCCGGGCTCATGCGCGTCGAGTCGGTACGCATGTAGGTGATCAAGCCCACCGTGCCCTCTGCACCCACATCAACGCCTTCATACAGCCGTTGCGCCACGCCCATCGTCCGGCGCACGCCAAACCCAAGCCGCCCCGCCGCCTGCTGCTGCAGCTGCGAGGTCGTAAACGGAGGCTTCGGTTTCCGCCTCGTCTCCTTCTTCTCCACCGACCGCACTCGCCACGTCGCGCGCTCCAGCTGCGTCATCACCTCATCGACCGCCGCCTTATCCGGCAGCGCACTCGCAATGTATTTGCCTTCCTCGGCGCGATCCTCCACGCGCACCGGAACGCCCTTCACTCCAACCATTCGCGCGGTAAACTCGCCGTCCTTCACCCCACTCGGCGAAAGCACTGCATCAATATTCCAGTACTCCGTCTGGGGGAAGCCTTGGATCGCACGCTCGCGCTCCACGATCAGCCGCAGCGCCACCGTCTGCACGCGCCCCGCGCTCAGCCCGCGCTTCACCTTGTCCCACAGCAAGGGCGAGATCTGATACCCCACCAGCCGGTCTAAAACCCGGCGTGTCTGCTGCGCATCCACTAGGTTCTCATCCACGTCCCGCGTATGCAGAAACGCCTGCTGCACGGCCTTCTTCGTAATCTCATTAAAAGTCACGCGCTGAATCTTCTTCTTGTCCTTCATCGAAGGCAGCAGCTGCATCTTCAAATGCGCGGCAATCGCCTCGCCCTCGCGGTCCGGGTCAGGTGCCAGGAAAACGGAATCGCTCTTCGCCGCCAGCTTCTTCAGCCGGTCCACCACCTTCTCTTTGCCCGGCGACACAATCAGCGTCGGCTCAAACGTCCGCCGCTTCAGCTCCACACCAATATCGTTCTTCGGCAAATCCATGATGTGGCCAATCGAGGCCTCCACCACGTAGTCGCTACCGAGATACTTCCCGATCGTCTTCGCCTTCGCCGGCGACTCCACGATCACTAGATTCTTTGCCATCTGTTGCCTTTGCTCCGTCCGAGGCGACTCTTGCCGCCCCACCATCAACCAATGTCAATGCACCCTAACACGCCCCGCCGAGGACAAGTCAAACGCCAAGGCAAACCCTGGCGGCTCAAACCACCTCTACGGACCGCCGAAGCCGGTCGTTCCGTTGGACGATTCTCTTAGGAGGAAATCGACGTTAAATTGCGCTCACTATATATATCTGCGTCCTATATCTGCGTCCTAAAAACACCGCAGATAATTCTTGCCGGGCATCTGCTTCACCCTCCCCGCAAGTTCCAGCTCGAACAGCGCCGTAAATATCTCACCCGAGACCATCTTCGGCTCCAGCCGCTCGATCAGCTCGTCCAGCTGAACCGCCTCATCTTCCCGTAACTCGCTGAAAACAAGGCGTTCGTGCTCACTCATCGGCTCTACGCCGCTCTCTGAGCTCCCAGCGGTAAATAAAGATGCGGTCTCCCACGCTTTCGATTCATTTCGCCCGTTCCGCCGCTCCAGCTCCTCCTCCAGCGCCACCCGGACCTGGGACTGCAGATCCTCCCAAATGTCCTCCCATGTTGCAGTTAGCTTCGCCCCCTGCTTGATCAGCGTATTCGGCCCCCAGGCGTTCTTATTGGTCGCATTACCGGGTACGGCGTACACATCCCGCCCCTGCTCCAGCGCGCACCGCGCCGTAATCCGCGTCCCCGAGTACTCCGCGGCCTCCACCACCAGCACCCCAACGCTCATCCCGCTCAGCGTCCGGTTCCGGATCGGAAAGTTCTGCGGCGCCGGAAACGTCCCCAGCGGAAACTCGCTCACAATCGTTCCGCCGCTCGCCACAATCTGTTCCGCCAGCTTCTTGTTCTCCTTCGGGTAGATCACGTCGATCCCCGTGCCCCACACCGCGACCGTCTTGCCACCCGCATCCACCGCGCCCTTGTGCGCGCAGGTATCCACACCCCGGGCCATCCCGCTCTGGATCACCACTCCCCGCTTGGCGAGGTCCCGGCTCAGCATCTCCGCCATGCCCGAGCCATACGGGGTCGGATTCCGCGTTCCCACCACCGCAATTCCCGCACGGTTCAAAATCGACGCGTCGCCCCGCACCCACAACACCGGCGGAGGATCGAAGATCTCCATCAGTCTCGCTGGATACTCCGGATCGTCCATCGTCAGGAAGGTCGCGCCCCCATCCGCCACGCGGCTGGCCTCTTCCGTCGCCGCCTTGCGTGCCCGTCCATCGAACACAAACTGCGCCGACTCGCCCGGCAGCCCCAGTCCCTCCAGCTCCGTCAGCGACGCCCCAAACAGCCGCTCCGCATCACCACCCAGCCTCTGCACCGCTCTCACGCAGCGCGTTGGTCCCATTCCCGGCGTCAGCACCAGTGCCATCCACGCCAGCCGTCTCTCGGCCAACACCCCCGAACTCACCTCAACCATCGTGGCCCTCAACTCCTCAGCAAACTGCTCGCATCCTATCGCACACAGTTCTACCGCACTTAGCCCCACACCCGAATCCCACTAAAATCATCCTGTGCCCCTTCGCGTCGCTGCCATCTCCTTCCTGAATCCGGCCCCGCTCCTCTTCAACTTCGAGCACGACCCCGCCGCCTCCACTCTTCGCTCTCAATACGAGCTCCACTACACCACGCCCGCACACTGCGCGCGCGAGCTCCACTCCGGCGCCGCCGACCTCGGCCTCATCCCCATCGCTGAACTCACGCCCGAGCTCGCCGTCGTTCCCGGCTGCACCATTGCCTCTCTGCGCGAAGTCCGCAGCATTCTTCTCCTCGTCAAAAATCCCGCGAACCTTCCCGTCGCTGAAGCTCTCTCAAACGTCAACACCATCGCGACTGACTCCGCCTCGCGCAGCTCCACCGCCTACGCGCACATCCTCTTCGAGGACTTCTACAACACGCGCCCCACCTTCACCGAGCACCGCGCCGACGCCGTCTCCATGCTCTCCACCTCCGACGCCGCGCTCCTCATCGGCGACCCCGCACTTCTCGCCCGCCAGAACCGCAGCCAGATAGAAGCGCAGATTGCCACCGAGTTCGACACCGACTTCGGTCCCGGTTCACTACTCTGGCTCGACCTCGCCGCGCTCTGGCGTCAGCACACCGGCCTTCCCTGGGTCGCCGCTGTCTGGGCCGTCCGCCCTGCTGCTCTCCGTCTCAACGGCATCACATCCGCGCAGCTCTTCGCCGACCTCACCGCCAGCCGCAACGCCGGCCTCACCCACATCGACACCCTCGTCCGCGAGTGGACGCCCCGCATCTCCATCCCCGCTGACGTCATCCGCACCTATCTAACGAGCAACATCCACTACACCCTCGACCCCGATTGCCTTCGCGCCATCGAGCACTTCCGCGCACTCGCCACACAACTCGGTGTCCTTCCCCTGCTCCCGCAGTTGCGCCTGCTCGGCTGAGGCATCCGAAATCTAATATCTAAAATCTCCCGCCACGAGACTCCCGCACCCCGGCTGGCGTCCTAAGTACCAGCATGAAGGCCGCGTCCCACACCATCGCCGCTCTTCTTCTCGCCACCGCGAGCCACCGGCTGATGCACGCCTTCTATCACCTCGGCCTTGCGGGTCTTGTCCTCATATCCACCGTAGACAGTTCCTTCGTACCGCTTCCCATCCCCGGCGTCACCGACATCCTCGTCATCCTCTACGCCGCCAACCACACCAACCTCGTCCTGCTCGTCTTCCTCGCGAGCCTCGGCTCCGCTCTAGGCGGCTTTCTTTCCTACGAACTCGCCCACGCTGGCGGCATGGCCTTCCTCGAAAAGCACGTCTCCAAGCGCTACCTCAAGCCCATACAGTCCTGGGTCGAACGCCACTCGATCCTCTCCGTCGCTTTACCGGCGATCCTTCCGCCGCCCATGCCGCTCTCGCCCTTTGTCCTGGTCGCCGGCGCCGTCAAGATGGACCGCCGCAAGTTCATGACCGCCTTCACCATCAGCCGCTTCGTGCGCCACGTCATCGCCGCATGGCTCGGCGTCCACTACGGCAGGGCCGTCCTCCATCTCTGGAATCAGTTCTCCGACCGCTGGGCGGTCACCATCCTCATCGTCTTCTGGTCCGTCATCATCGTCTTCACCGCCGTCGGCATCTGGAAGCTCGTCCAGACCTCCCGCACCGTGAAGCTCCGCCCCGGCAAACCGTTCGAGCGCGTCGCCTGACTCACTACGCTGTGACTGCAGCGGCGGGGCGTTTCGGCGTGAACTTGCGCCTGTAGTACGCGGTCGTCACGATGATCGCTGGAATCCCCACCATGACCGGCCACAGCCACACCCACCAGTGGTTCCCCACAAGCTGCGTCAGCGTTACCGCGCTGAACGCCGACCACGCCGCGATATAGCTGCCGATAAACATTCCCAGGTGGTCATACCACCAGAACATCTTCTCCTTCGGCTTCCGCACAAACATCTTCAACTGCGTGTACGCCAGCCGCATCCCCACCAGCCCAAACACCACGCCGACAATCGGCGACGTCTGAATCTGCCTTGGATGAAACCACGACATCCACGCCAGCAACGCGCTCGTTGCAAACGTCACCACTCCCGCAACCCAATCGATCGGCTTCGCGCTTCCCCCGTGTGCCAGGTCCTTCAGCCGCAGCACCCGATACCCCGCAAACGCCGCATAGAAACTGAACACCGCCACCAGCGCAAGAAACAGAACCGGACGGAACAGTGCCATCGGCAGCGCCGTTGCGGCGACGACGCCCATGCACCACAGGTAGACCATGCCCCAGCGCTTATGAGTGCGCCCACCCTTCGCCACCGACAACACCAGTGGCGCAATCAGAAAGGCACCAAATCCCGCGGCTACATGCACCGTCAGCAACGCCTTCATCCACAACGGATTGCCTGTCATACTGCCTCCTTCACGCCACCTATCGCGTCATCGTGCAGCCGCTGCTTTTCTGGCCTTCGGGCCCGTTTTCTTCTTCCTTGATCGCTCCTCATCCAGCCGCTTCAATTCCACAAGAGCCTCATCGCTCCACCGCAGCAGCGCCTCGGCCGTCGCTAGCCCCTGCCGCAAGGTCAGCTGGTAGTACGGGAGCGCCGGGTTCCCCTTCTGCGCCACTGGCAGCCGCCGTTCGACCTCCCTGTAGCGCTGCAGGTCGTCCAGAACCTTCTCGCGATACTCGCCCACATGCCGCTCCAGGCTGCCTCGGGGAGCATCGATGCCCGAAAACAGCTTCAGCAGAAGCTCGTCTCGCATCACCTGTCGCTCGCATGGCAAATTCAGCCACTCTCTTAACCGCGCTCGCCCAGCTTCGGTGAGCGCATACACCTTGCTCGCTCTCTGTCCGGGCTCTTCCACGGCCACGCACGTCACCAGCCCCTCGGCAACCATCCCCCGCAGCGCCGGGTAGATCTGCCCGAAGCTCTCTTGCCAGAAGTTGCCGATTGTCCGGCGGACCGTCAACCGCAACTGATATCCGGACATTGAGTGCAGACTCAGCATCACCAGCAGCGACTCGACCGTCGTCGTCCGTGCGCGTCGCCTCGAAAGCTCGGGAACCTCAACGCGGCAATCCGACGCAAGCGGAACGTTAAACATATCTATGAGATATCTATCTGTGAGATAGGTGTCAAGCAAAATCATTTCTGCCCACACTCGAACCCATCACGGCCAAACTGTCGGCGAACCCTGCTAAACTAGCTCCTGTGCCGGGTCCTACGCGACGCGAACCCGCCAACCCCGCCAGGTCCGGAAGGAAGCAACGGTAACGGGCACGCGCGGGCGCAGTAGGTTAACCCGGTACACTTATTTCCCCCTCAAAATCTCGGCCTTTCCGGATCTCTGGTCTCCCCTCTCTGATATCTCGCCTCGTCGCGATAAGATTCTCTTTGGCTACTTTCCCTTGGAGGAGCACATTTTGAGTCTCACCCTGAAGCCCCGGTCTGCCGTCCGCGCCAAAATCTCCGCCATCGGCACCTACGTTCCGCCCCGGGTCCTCACCAACGCAGACCTCGAAAGGATGGTCGAGACCAACGACCAGTGGATCGTCGAGCGCACCGGCATCCGCGAGCGTCATCTCGTCGACAAGGGCATTGCCACCAGCGATCTCTCCGTCGAAGCCGCGCGCCGCTGCCTCGCCTCCCGCGGCATCCAGCCCACTGAAGTCGAAGCCATCATCGTCGCCACCGTCACGCCCGACATGATCTTCCCGTCCGCCGCCTGCGTCATCCAGAACAAGCTCGGCGCCACCGGCGCCTGGGGCTTCGACCTCTCCGCCGCCTGCTCCGGCTTCCCCTATGCGCTGCAGGTTGGCGCCAAGCTCGTCGAATCCGGCGCGCACAAAAAGGTCCTCGTCATCGGTGCCGACGTCATGAGCTCCATCATCGACTACACCGACCGCTCCACCTGCATTCTCTTCGGCGACGGCGCCGGTGCGGTCCTTCTCGAACCCTGCGCCGAAGGCGAGATCGGCCTCATCGACTTCTGGCACGAGATCGACGGCTCCGGCGCCGTCTCGCTCAACATGCCTGCCGGCGGCTCGCTCCTGCCGGCCTCGCACGAGACCGTCGACAAACGGCAGCACTTCGTCTTCCAGGACGGCCAGGCCGTCTACAAGTTCGCCGTCCGCAAGATGGCCGAGGCCGCCGAGAAGGTTCTCGAGCGTAACGGCGTCGCCGGCACCGAACTCGCCTGCTTCATCCCCCACCAGGCTAACAAGCGCATCATCGAGTCCACCGCGCAGCGCCTCGGCATGCCCATGGATCGCGTCATCATCAACATCGACCGCTACGGCAATACCACCGCCGGCACGATCCCGCTCGCTATGGACACCGCCATCGAAGAAGGCCGCCTCAAGAAGGGCGACCTCGTTCTTCTCGCCTCGGTCGGCGCAGGCTTCACGGTCGGCGCCACGCTTCTGCGCTGGGAGTTCTAAACCGCGGGATCTGTTTTTATGCCGTCATCCTGAGCCACCGATTAAACACGCCGTCATCCTGAGCCGTAGGCGAAGGGCCTCTGTATTTTCTTTTGCTTTTGTCTTTCTTGTTGTCATCCCCGAAGGGGATCTGCTTTTATTCGGACCGCCTACCCATGTCCCGCAACATCCTCGTCGCCATAAAATCCGGCACCGATCCCATCGTTCCGCTGCCCGCGGCTGCCTTCCATCGCACGCTGGAAACGCCGCTCTACTGCCCGAAGTGCGAGGCTACCTACTTCCTCATCGCCGACTACGACTGGGCCATCAGCCGCCACTTTGAAGACGAGTCGCGGCACCATCTCATGCTGCTGCGCAAGACCATCAAATTCGGCCACGACCACGGCCACCACATCACTCACTTCGAAACCAACGGCGTCGTGGTCACCCGCCACACGCACCCCGACCCGCCGCCCTCACTCGAAGACCTGCAGCCCGTCACAAAACTCACCCAATAAACTCCGCGCGGCTACCATCGAAAGATGGCCACCCTACGCCGCGCCACGGTCGACGACGCCGCGCTCATCACCGAGCAGCGCCACCTCATGTTCGCCGCTAACGACTTCACCACCGAAGACCGTCTTCGCGAGATGGACGCGGCCTTCGAGCCGTGGGTCCGCACTCATCTCGCCGACGGCACCTACGTCGGTCTCTTCCTCGAGGAAGACGGCAAGGTCCTCACTTCTGCCGGCATCTACTTGATGGAGTTCCCACCGCACTGGATGGACCCCGAGCCGCTCCGCGCCTATCTGCTCAACTTCTACACGGTCCCCGAGGCACGCGGCCGCGGCTACGCCAAACAGATCTTCAATGCCGCTGTCGAAGAATGCCGCACCCGCGGCCCGCGCGTGATCACGCTGCACGCCTCACGCTTCGGCCGCCCCATCTACGAACGCTTCGGGTTTACCGCCAGCACCGAGATGATGCTCGCCCCACCCACTTCGTAACGACAGCTGTGCTTCACCGGCTATGAACGTTGCCAGGCTTTGCGCCGCGCCGCCGCAACGATTCCCAGCAATCCCGATCCCAGGAGCGCCAGACTCGCAGGCTCAGGGGTATCCCCACCAGACAGGACGACGCCGGTTCCCGGTGTCCCGGTGACATCAAACGCGGAGAAAGCGCCGCCGGTTGCTCCGGCCGTCCATGGACCAGTCTCGCTGTTCAGATCGTTGAAAAAACCAGTCCCCGTATCGTTGAAGCTCCACAACCACCCCGCCTGGTTCAGCGGGTCGGTCTGCTGCGCCACAATCCAATACGTCGTCCCCGCGTCCAGCGTCGAGCAGGCCACGACGCAGTCGAAATTCACCACGGCAGTCGTGGGATAGACCGGAATGCTTCCTGATTGCGTCAGCGCATCCAGAAGGCCGCCCGGCGCGCCTCCGGAGTCTGATTCGATAAACACATTCAACGGCGTTGCCCCTCCGGCCGTCGCGGCCAACGCCAGGTCAGCGCCCGTCAGCGTCTCCGTCGTGGTTGGGGTGAACGAAAACGCGAGCACCTGCGCCGGCGTTCCCGGGACACCCCCGACATTCCACCAGCTTGCGCCTTGATAGGTCTGCCCGGAACCGAAGTTCGAAAAGATCACATCGGCTCGGGCCTCCGTTGCTTGCGCCACGAAGATCAACCCCAACGCCGCTGTGGATAGCACACTGAAAATTCGCACACGCATGGCAACTCTCCTATACCTTCCTTTGAGACCCCAAAGCTGGCCCAGAGATGCCTGCAATAACAGCCGTTCACCACCATTTCACAGGTGGAAACCCGCGCGTCTCTCTAAAAACATGAACTTGCAGGGTTTAGAACTTGCAGGCTTTAGAGGCTGGTTCGCAGTAATCCCTCGGACTTCAGTCGCTTTGAGATGGTCAGACTTCAGTCGCTTTTGAGGAGGTCAGCCTTCATTGTACGTTACCGCGGGCTTTAGTGGTTGGCGTTTTAGGGAGATCGTGCAAAGGCGGGGCGGGTTTGATCTGCAGGTGGCGAAGCTGTGTACGGAGCGCTGGGATGCGATGCGCAGCGAGGCCCGCTCGCGCTCTTGCGAGGCATGCAGCAAGAGCATACGCGATCTCTCGAAGACCACCGGGAGAGGCGCGGAGCCTGATCCCTGAAAGCGGTATACTCCTCTTCCCATGTCTGTCTTTGTCATTCTGCCCGCAGCGGGCATCGGTACTCGTATGGCCTCCGCAACCGGAGGGGCTCCCAAGCAATTCCTCGAGCTCGGCGGCATCCCCATTCTGCTCCATTCGCTTCGGGCCTTCCTCGCCGTCCCCCGCGTCACCGGCATCTACGTTGCCGTGCGCGAGCCCGAACAGCCTCGCGTCTCCGCCCTGCTCTCTGAGCACCAACTCTCCAATCGCGTCCACGTCGTCTCCGGCGGTGACACCCGCCAGGACTCCGTCGCCAACGCCCTCGCGGAGCTGCCATCCACTGACGAGGACGACATCGTCCTCGTCCACGACGCCGTCCGCCCGCTCATCGACACCCCCACCATCGAGCGCACCATCGACGCCATCGAGCACCACGGCGCCGCCATCGTCGGCACCCCGGCCATCGACACCATCAAGCAGGTCGAGCGCACCGCCGACGGCGCCCTCATCACCGCCACCATCCCCCGCGAGCTCATCGTCCACGCCCAAACCCCGCAAGGCGCCACGGTCCCACTCATGCGCCGGGCATTTTCCGAGGCGGAGGCCGACCAGTTCGTCGGCACCGACGAGGCCTCACTCCTCGAACGCGCCAACATCCCCGTCTACGTCGTCCCCGGCAGCTCGCGCAACCTCAAGGTCACCCAGCCCGGCGACCTCGAAATCGCCGAATTCTATTTAGCTGGCTGAAGGCTCCCTCGCTGGCTGAAGGCTCTCCCGCCGGCTAAACGCTCCTTCGCCAGCTCACCTCTCACTGGTGAATGCGCTTCAAGAGAGCGATGTAGCGAGGGTCATTGCGAACCGGGTCGAGGAGGGGATCGACGCGGATGAGAGCCATGTAGAAGCAGTGCTGGTCGAGTGCCTGGTTGAACGAGTCGAATGCGTCGTCGACTTCGTTGACTCGTAGATTGTCGACGGCGATCTCGTAAGCTCTGCAGGGTTTCGCAGAGGTGGTGAGGAGCATCCTGGTGCGGGCGCGCCAATAGGTTTGCCATCCGTGCTGCTGATACACCACGAGAAGCGAGCCCGTGTCGATCTGTTGCTGGTCTACGCGCAGCGCGCTGAGATCGTGCTGAACCGCCAGGTCACGCTGGCCCTTCTGCTCGTAGACGAGACTCACGTAGTTGTCGATGGAGCCGGGCTGGTGTTCCATCTCCGCCGCGCGCTGCAGTTGAACGAGTGCGGCATCGTAGTCGCGGGCGAGGTAGAGGGTGACGCCGAGACGACGGTTCATGAGGAAAGACAGCGGATCGAGCTGAAGCGCCCGGCGCATCGCTGCAACGGCATCCTGCGGGCGGTTCACAGCGTCGAGGTACACGGCGTACTTGAACTCGGCGATCGAGTCGTTGGGGTTGAGGGAGATGCCGCGAAGCAGATTCTGCTCGGCGGCGGTCCATTCCCAGGAGTAGACCGTTTGAATGCTGCCAAGCTCGGTGTAAGCCTCACTGTTGTTTGGGTCGAGCTCGATGGCGCGAAGAGTGGCAGCTTGAGCTTTGGGCATCGCATCTTCGAGAGAGGCGAGACCGAAGGTGGTGGAAGCCTCGAGCGCAGTGGCATAGCCCGCGTAGGCGGAGGCGTAGTTCGGATCGAGAGAGATGGCCTTCTCGAAATACTCGACGCTGCGAGGAAGGTCCTGTTTGTTGAAGAAGTAGCGGCCGCGCAGATAGGCGTCATGCGCGGCGGGGTTGATGGACGGGCGCGGCGGTGATGGAAGAAGAACGAGGCGGGCCTGCGACGCGATCTGCTGCGCGACGCTGTCCTGCAGCGCAAGGATGTCGGTCGCGGAGCCCTCGAAGCTTTGCGCCCAGAGATGACGGTCGCTGCGCCCATCGATGAGCTGCGCCGTGATGCGAACACGATTCCCGGAGCGGACCGTGGAGCCCTCGACGATGGCGTCTACGCCGAGCTCCCGTGCAATTTCAGGCAAAGGCTTTTTCGCGTTCTTGTCCAGCATGACGGAGGTGCGCGAGACCACACGGAGGTTGGGGATGTGGGCGAGCTCGGTAATGAGCTCGTCCGTCATGCCGTCGGCGAAGTAATCCTGCGAGGAGTCGCCGGACAAATTGTTAAGCGGGAGGACGGCAAGCGAGCGGATGGCGGGCGCGGTGTGGAGACGACCGGCGAGCAGCCACGTCGCCGCAGCGAGGACGAGGAGGCAGGCAGCGAAAACGGCTCCGAGGCGCAGGCGACGCACGTAGCGCGGTGCGGCCTCGGCCTGCGAAGCCGGGTGCGCAGCGGGTGCGGTCAAGGGTTGGGAGACGGCGCCGACGGATGCCAGAGGTTGCGGTGCGGAGGCAACGGTCTCGACCTGGGCGACGAAGCGGTAACCGACAGTTGGGACGGTCTCGATGAAGCGGGGCTCGCGGCTGTCGTCGTCGAGGGTCTTTCGCAGGAGGCCGATGGAGCGGGTGAGGGCGTTCTCCGTGACAGCGGCATCGGCCCAGACGGCATCGAGGATCTCCTGCTTTCGGAGGAGCCGGCCGCGGTTCTCAATCAGGTAGAGGAGCAGGCGGAGGGTTTTGGGCTCGAGGGAGACGGTCGCGTCGTCCGCACTGAGGCGGAAGGCGGTGTCGTCGGCCTGGAAGCGATCGAAGCGGTAGATCACCGCTGAACTCCTTTGTCTGCCTCACCGCGCTGGGCGGAATCCCTCTGGGGCTGGGTTTCTATTATGGGTCGGATTCCGCGACATTTGAGAAAAATCACAGTTTGGTGAGAACTCCATCACGACATGGAGGGCAGCGCGGCGTCATGTTGAGGCCATAGCGACAGAACAGGCCTGGGCTCGAAGCAACGACGCGAGATTCAAGGCGCGCTGCGGCCGATCAGGCTGGAAGAAGGATGAAAGGTCATGACGCAGGTCGGATGGGTGGGCAGGATTGCACTGGCGATTTGCGTTGCGGGTGGGGGAGCGGCGTGCGGTTATGCGGACACGGTTTCGTACACCGGGACGCTGGCCAATGCAGAGGACAGCTTCACTATGACGGTGTCCGTTGCGGCTGGGGGATCGCTCACGCTCCAGACCTACGGCTTCGGCGGAGGAGTGAACGCGGCGGGGACGCCGATTGCGGCGGGAGGGTTTGATCCGTTCGTCGGCCTGTTTCAGGGAACCGGCGATGGCGCGGTCTTTGTGGATGGGACGTCGGACATCCTCACGAACTACACGCCGGGATGTCCGCCGGCGGGCGCCGTGATGCTGGGCGGTTCAGCGGCTTGCGGTGACGTGAACATGCAGTTCACAGGGCTCGCTGCGGGGACATACACGGTGCTGTTGAGCGATGGCGAATATATTCCCTTCGCAACGTTTGAAGGTCCTGGTGGGACTCTCGGCGATGGTTTCGTGGACTTCACCGCCGGCGTCTTCCAGACGTGCGATACCAACGGCAATTGCAACAACGACACGGCGAACTGGGCACTGGACGTTACGACGGGCGAATCGTCGGTGCCTCCGTCAGTGCCAGAGCCGCCGTCGGTGGAGTTGGCAGGATCAGGCGCACTGTTCATCGTTGCGTGGATGTATCGCAGAGACAAGAGAGCAATGAGCAAGGCAAAGGGAGGGATGCGGTGATGCGAATCTCAAGGTCGGTGATGGCGGTGGGTGGCGTGGTGCTGGCGGCGGGTCTGATTGCGTTTACAAACCCGAAGACAGTACATGCCGTGGCGGCCGCGCTGGTGCAGGTGACCAATACTGCCTCGAACCCGGTGGTTGGACAAAGTATCACTGAGCAAGCTGCACAACTGGTGGATGTTGACTGTGGCGTGTCCTACTACCCGAATTGCGCCCCGGTTTATCCGAGTAATGGCACAAATGGCTACCCGTCGTTTTCGTATATGCCTCCGGCCAATCAGTCTTTCGTAATTACAGCCGTTGACATTACTGCGAACCAATCCTGCAGTTCTCCTACCTCCGTGTATCTGTACATCAACTATGGGCCCAACGTGGTCCCTGGCCTGCATCGATGGTATCTGCAGCCAAAGTCAGGCACGGTTCATTTCGCCTATCCCTCCGGCATCGTCGTGTCCCCGCAAACCTATCTGACCTCCGGTTACGATGCCTCCACCTGCCCCGTTGCGTATTTCAACCTCTATGGTTACCTGACCAATAACTGAGCTGACGCAGCCGTGTGTTTTGAAAGAGAGGTCCACGATGATTCGCGTTCCCAGGTCTGTGGTGGCAGTTGGCAGTGCGGTGGTGGCGGCAGCGATGATCGGGTTCACAAACCCGAAGACTGTGCATGCACTTGCAGCCGCGCTGGTGCAGGTGACTAACACTGCGTCGAACCCGGTGGTCACGCAGGGTACGGGTCAACAGGCTGGGCAGATCATTCATCTGCATTGCAGCGAGGACACAACGGGACCTTACGGTGGAGGAGGATGCGGCACGGTCGTTGCTCCAGGCGGCACCAGTCAGGTCTATGTCGTTCCTGCCAATCAGTCTCTGGTCGTGACATCCGTGGATCTTTATCCGACGCAGATTTATATGTCGGCAACATGCAGCGTGGTTCATAGCGACGGCCTGTATGTGTCGGCGGCTGGTACCTCCGCCTACTACGCGCAGAGTTGGCTGGTCGACAACCTGAGCGTGCATTACAGCTACCCCTCCGGAATCGTGATCGGACCGGGATCGAGTATCACCGGTTCATCCGCATATTTCGGAAACCCACCGGCATCGTGTTACTCCCAGACCGACTACGAAGACCAATTTGATCTTTATGGATATCTGACTGCGAGCTAGTCGATGGCGCTGTGCGGGCGCGCGTCCCGGATGAGCGCGAATCGCTGCAGGGGCGAGGAATCCTTTGACGAAGTTTGCAAGACGTTCGGCAGTAAGAACAGAGGTCGATACCTGAGAGGAGCAGTTCGATGAAAAACATTGCAACAGCAAAGGTGTGCGCGATGGTCGCGCTTGGGGTGGCGGGTGTAGTCAACATGTGTGCGCAACTGCCGCCACTGCCAACAGGAGCCACGGCGGTTGCGCAGGGACTGTTCGGTCCGCGGGGAATTAAGTTCGGGCCCGACGGAGACCTCTATGTGGCTCTCTCGGGGCCGGGCGGAACGAACAGCACTGCAAATGTATGCCCGCAGCTGCAGGTTCCGGTCGCCGTCGGCGGACCGTATACGAACGGCAACACAGCCAGCATCGTGAAGGTGGACAAGCACGGAAATGTGTCGACGGTGGCGACGGGCTTTCCCTCAGCGCTCAGCCAGAGGCCCGACGTCATGGGCGTAGCGGACATTGCGTTTCTGGACGGCGATCTCTATGCGATCGTGACGGGCGGAGGCTGCTCCCATGGGTCGACGACTCCGAACATGGTGGCAAAAGTCGACCAGCGCACAGGCAACTGGACGATGATCGCGAACATGAGCCAGGCGGTGGCTGCGCATCCCGCAACAACCGTGGCTCCGGACTTTGAGGCCGACGGTGTCTTCTACAGCATGCTCGCCGATCAGGGAAAGCTGTACACCGTGGAGGCGAACCACGGACAGATTTGGTCGGTGACGAAGCAGGGCAACGTGGAAATGGTCACCGATATCTCGAAGGCCGAAGGGCACGTCGTGCCGACCGCTGCGGTTCCGAACGGGGAAGGCTTACTCGTCGGCAACCTGGGTCTGTTTCCGATCACACCGGATTCGTCGATCTTGATGACATTGAAGCCAGGACCGCTCAATTTCCTCCTGGATGCGCTTGACCCGCAGTTGCCGGAACCAATGACTCTTACAGGCACATCGTCGCCTGGCCTGACCACGGTTGTGAGTCTGGCGTGGGGACCGGACGGTGCTCTGTATGTGCTCGAACTGTCGGCGCAGAGCGGATTTCCGACGCCCGGGGCTGGCAAGGTCGTGCGCGTGAAAGGACCAGGCATCGCCCAGGACGTAATCACAGGGCTATCGGTCCCGACGGGGATGACCTTTGGTCCGGACGGAGCGCTGTACATCTCGAACTGGGGCGCGGCAGATGCGCCGATTGGACAGATCCTCCGGTTCAACCTGCACTGAGTCATTCAACTCACTCGATTTTCTCAGAGGATCGAGTTTGAGCGCCTTCGCCTTCTGTCTCCGGGGCGAAGGCGTCTTTGTCAGGGTTGCTCGCCGGATTCCCTGCCCTCGCTCACGACGGAACGCTTGACGCGCACGATATACTTAACTTAAAGGAACCACTCTCGCCCGGCCCAGTCCGGGCATTCGCTTTTTGACATCCGGTGCGCATTAGGTCCACCCCTAAAGTCTCTCGATGGAAGACTTTGCGCAAAAAGTGACGGGGGGAGGGGGTACCACCCCAACTTCGATTAGGATGAACAGAATGTCAATGCGCATCGGTCTCGGCTTTGACTCGCACGCCTTCAAGGCCGGAGTCCCGCTGGTCATCGGCGGCCTCAGGATCGACCACCCCGAAGGCCTTGCCGGACACTCCGACGGCGACCTTCTCCTCCACGCCATCACCGACGCTCTCCTCGGCGCCGTGGCCGCCGGAGACATCGGAACTTTCTTTCCGCCGAGCGACCCGAAATGGAAAGGCGCAGACTCGACCGTCTTCCTCAAGACCGCCCTCGAGGAGGTCGCGCTCGCCGGCTACAAGATCGTCAACATCGACTGCGTCCTGGTGATGCACCGGCCCAAGATCGTCCCCATCGCCGCCGAACTCCGCGAGCGCGTCGCCGACCTCCTCTCGCTCGATATGAAGCGAGTCAGCATCAAGGGCAAAACCCCCGAGGGCCTCCTCCAGGACTCCACCGCCGTCGCCCACGTCGTCGTTCTTTTGGAATCGATCGAGCTGCCGAACGAGGACAAGCTCCTCGCCGTCGCCGCAGAGGCCCCCGACGAGGCCGACATCGACGGCGTCGTCAGCACTCTGCTCGACAACGCCCACGACATGTCCGCCCTC
The DNA here is from genome assembly GCA_963713395.1 of uncultured Acidobacteriaceae bacterium. GTDB lineage: Bacteria > Acidobacteriota > Terriglobia > Terriglobales > Acidobacteriaceae > Granulicella. The sequence goes on from CAVQLS010000010.1 coordinate 27,673, forward strand.
GGCCGCAAGCGCCCCGCCTTCGACCCCGATGACCTCACCTAGCGAAAACGATTCGCCCGAGGCAAATCGCGCAAAGTCGTTAGAAATCTCTTGGTTCGGGTATCGCTTCTCCGATACAGTGGCTGAAACTCAGGAGGCAATCTAATGGATCCGTACCAGCAGCAACAACACATCGCCGGGCTCATGGCAGGGATGGGCGCCTTCTTCTTCCTCATCGTCCTGATCTTCGTTGCATTCGGTATCTTCTGCTTCTGGCGCATCTTCACCAAGGCCGGTCTTGCAGGGCCGCTGGCACTCCTGGTTCTCATTCCAGGCATCGGTTCCCTGGTAGTTCTCTGCATCCTTGCATTCGCCCGCTGGAACGTCGTTCCCGCGCCGCCGCAGTACGGAACGCTGCCGCCGAACTATCCGCCATCCTATCCACCGGCGCCGCCCGCACCGCCAAACCAGCTCTAGCGCACTCTCGAGGCGGCGCGGGGTTCCCGGCGAGCTTGCTCGCTGGGACAGGGAGCAGGCTCTAGTACCATGAAGTTGTCCCAATGATTGAGCCTTCCTCCGCCGCATCGTCCGCAAGCCCCCGCCCTGTCCGCGTCCGCGTCGCCCCCTCGCCCACCGGCGATCCCCACGTCGGCACCGCCTACATCGGCCTGCTGAACTACCTCTTCGCCGCGCAGCGCGGGGGCAAGTTTGTCCTGCGCATTGAGGACACGGACCGCACCCGTTTCGTGCCCACCAGCGAGCAGATGATCTTCGACTCCCTGCGCTGGATCGGCCTCGAGTGGAACGAAGGCCCGGACGTCGGCGGCCCCTATGGCCCCTACCGCCAGTCCGAGCGCACCGAAATTTATCGCGAATACGCGGAGAAGCTGCTCGCCAATGGCAGCGCTTACCGTGCGTTTGAGACGCCGGAGGAGCTCGATGCCGAGCGAAAGGCGCAACTCGCGGCCAAGCAGCCGCCGAAGTACGGAGGACGCTCGCGCAATCTTTCGCAAGCTGAGATCGACGCGAATCTCGCCGCAGGCAAGCCGTTCACCGTCCGGCTCAAGGTGCCGACAGACGGCTCGACAACCTTTCGCGACGAACTGCGCGGAGACATCACCTTCGACCACTTCAACGTCGACGACCAGGTGCTGCTCAAGTCCGACGGGTTCCCGACGTACCATCTCGCGAACGTCGTCGACGATCACCTGATGCAGATCACGGATGTGATTCGAGCGGAGGAGTGGATCTCGTCGACTCCGAAGCATGTATTGCTCTACCAGGCATTTGGCTGGGAGCTGCCGCGCTTCTGGCACATGCCACTGCTGCGCAATGCGGACAAGAGCAAGATCTCGAAGCGCAAGAATCCTGTCTCGTTGAACTACTACCGCGACGCGGGATTCCTGCCGCCTGCGATGCTCAACTTCCTCGGGCTGATGGGCGGCGGTATGCCTCATGCGACTGAGGAGGAGATCGTCTCCAAGGGCCTCGATACCAAGCAGGCCGATCTCTTCACGCTCAACGACATGCTCGAGCGCTTCGACTTCTCGCGCATCTCGCTCGGCGGTCCGGTCTTCGATCTGGTGAAGCTGCGCTGGATGAATGGCGAGTACCTGCGCAAGCTTTCGCCGGATGAGTTCTTCGCCGCGATGCGAGCAACGGTCTTCTCGGATGCGTATCTGAAGGCTATTGCGCCGCTGGTGCAGACACGCATCGACACACTGGGCGGATTCGGCGATATGGCCGACTTCTTCTTCAGGGACAACGTCATGCCGGCGGAGTCTGCGTGGGTGCCGAAAAAGCGCACGCCCGAGGAAACGATCACGTTCGCTTCGGACCTGTTAACCATCCTCGAGGGCGCGACTTGGGAGGCCGAGAAAATCGAAGCCGACATGAAGAAGCTCGGCGAGGAGAAGGGTTGGAGCGTGAAGGAGAATTTCATGCTGCTGCGGGCTATCATCACCGGCAGCACGCAGTCGCCTCCGCTGATGGATTCGCTGCTCGTCTTCGGCAAGGCGCGATCGATCGATCGTGTGCGGCGATTCATCGAGGCAGAGCGCAAGAGGAAGTAACTGGTCGGGCTAGTGATTCGCATCGAGAGGAGGCAACACCATGGGCCTCACAACGAATTCTCCGGTTGCATTCATTCCGACGCAAAAACCTGAAGCGGCGCGAGCGTTCTACGAGAAGACGCTTGGGCTTCGCTTCGAGAGCGCAGATCAGTTTGCAATCGTCTTCCGGCTCGGACCGGAACCGGGCATCATGCTGCGCGTGACGCCGGCGCCAAAGTTCACGCCGCATCCGTTCACGACCTTCGGCTGGCAGGTCGATGACATCGTGGCGACCGTGACCGAACTCGCCGCGAAGGGCGTGGAGTTCATACGGTATGGCTTTTTCGAACAGGACGACCACGCTATCTGGAACGCACCCGGCGGCACAAAGGTAGCGTGGTTTCACGACCCTGACGGAAACACACTCTCGCTGTCACAGCATCCGTCGTAATTTCAGATCTATTTTGCTGTAACTGCGATCTTCACGGGCAGTGTTCGTGCCGGGAAGCAGGCGGCGTTGTCGCACGCCTGGTAGCGCAGCGAGCCGCTGAGCGTCGTGTCTCCCTTGGGCGCCTCGATACGCAGCGCTACGCGGAACTCCCCCTGATAGACGTCAAGGTCTTCGCCGCTACCGACCTGCAGCCGGAAGTGCGAGCCGGGAGGATACTGCTCGTTTGCGATGTGAAACGAGCCGGAATCGAGCTTCAGTTCAGTGGGGATGAGCAGCTCGTCCTTCGGCTTGTGCGAGTTAATGTGGAAGCCGGGCTCGACGCGAAAGCGCAGCTCGACGTCCTGCGGCTTGTTGGCGGTGAGCTGGAGCGAGTCTGTCAGCAGCTCGACATGCTGCTTCTTCGCTTCGGTTGTGCGATCAAGTCCGCCAAGCTGAATCTGCGCTACTGCGATCAGAGGAAGCGCCAGCGCGACGCCGACCGGAAGGAAGCTACGCTTCACGCTCCACCCGCAGCGATGGTCTTCTCGATGAGCGCTTCCATCTGCTCCTTGCTGGGCGCGCCCGCGGTGACCTCGACAACCTTGCCGGAACGGTCGATGTAGAAGGTCTCGGGCAGATAGTCGACGCCCCCGTACTTCTTCGCGACGGCTTCATCGGGCATGAGGATCGGGTAGGTTACGCCGATCTTCTTCGCTGCGTTAGCAACATCATCGCGCGAGGCGCCATCATCCTGCGAGAGGCCGAGAATCTCGAGGCCCTGTCCTTTGTACTTTCCGGAGAACTCCTGGAACCACGGCATCTCCAGCTTGCATGGGCCGCACCATGTGGCCCAGAAGTTCACGACGACAGGATGGCCTTTGAAGTCCGCCAGCGAGACCTTCTTGCCGGAGAGGTCGGGAAGCGTGAACGCGGGGGCGTCCTTGCCGCGGAGGTTGGAGCCTTCGGCATCGGGGGCGCCGGAGTCGTCCGAGGCGGAGGATGCCGGAGCCGCCGGAATGAGTTTGATGTGATTGGCCTCGCTGAGCGCCTGGCGATGGCGGAGGTTATGTACACCAGCCCAAAAGAGCACACCTACCAACGCGATCATGATTGCAAGTACAGCCAGTCGACGTCCCACAGTCACTTCCCTTTCGTCCTACGCTGCTTTAAGTTTACCGCCCGCACCGATCCCGCTGCCGCGGGGCAGTGTGCGCTCTGCTAGCATGAGCGTCAGTTCGCAGCCCATGGATAAGATCGCGCCTGACGCCTCGCAAGTCGCTGAAAACCGGAACCCGGCGAACCCAAGCCCCTCCGCACTGGTGCGCATTGAGGCGGCGGCGCTGGAGCAACTGGCCGCGCGGCTCGAAGGTCCTGCGGGTGAGACGTTTGAGCGCGTCGCGAAGTTACTGGCCGAGGCTGCGCGACAGGGCCATCGCGCGATCTTGACCGGCATCGGCAAGAGCGGTCTAATCGCGCGCAAGATTGCGGCGACGATGGTCTCGACCGGAACGTCCGCGTCTTTTCTGCATCCGAGTGAGGCGGTACATGGCGACCTGGGCATGGTGGGGCGCGGCGATGTGGTGATTGCGCTCTCCTACTCGGGCGAGACGGAGGAGCTGCTGCGGCTTCTGCCCGTGCTGCCGAGGCTGGGTGTGACGCTTGTGAGTTTGTGCGGATGCACGGGCTCAACGCTGGCGCAGGCGAGCGACTACGTGCTGGACGTGAGCGTGAGCCAGGAGGTGTGTCAGCATCAGCTTGCGCCGACTGCGTCGACGACCACGATGCTGGCGCTGGGCGATGCGCTGGCGATTGATGTGAGCCGGCGACTCGGCTTCCGCGCGCATGATTTTGCGGAGTTGCATCCGGGCGGGCATCTGGGACGGCGGTTGATGCCCGTCGCCAAGCTGATGCATACCGGCAATGCGATTCCGATAGTCGCTCCCGACGCGAGTTTGCCGGAGATTGTGCACGAGATGAGCGCGAAGCGGCTGGGCATGACGACGGTGCAGCAGAGCGGGCGGTTGTTGGGCGTGCTCTCCGATGGCGACTTGCGCCGGCTGCTGGAGCGCGAGGGACCGAAGGCGTTCGGCAAGACCGCGGCGGAGGTGATGAACCCGTTGCCGCACACGATTGCGCCTGAGCCGCTGGCGCCGGATGCGCTGGAAGTGATGGAGCGGCACCGGATTACCTCGCTGGTGGTGACGGCGGATGGCACGGCCGCGAGCGCGGTGCTGGGTGTGCTGCATACGCACGACCTGTGGGCGTTGCCGGGCGAGGGCGCGAAGAGCTGACCGACTCAGGCGCCCGCTACGCGGCGATGCGCGTCGGCAACGATCTGGTAGCACTCGCAGGCGGTCGCGATGGTGCCGGGGCGATCGAGGATCACGACCTTGCCGCGTGAGTAGCTGATGAGGCCGCGCTCCTGCAGCGCGCCGGCCGCGACCGTGACGGTGGAGCGGCGCGCCCCGAGCATCTCGGCGATGTACTCCTGCGTGACCTGCACCTGTTCGGACTCGACGCGATCGGCGAGCGTGAGCAGCCAGCGTGCGAGGCGCTGCTCGACCTCATGGAGGCGATTGCAGAGAACGCTTTGCGTGGCGAGCACCATGCGGAGGTAGATGGTGCGATAGATGAGTTCGCGAAAGCCCGGCATGGAATGAACCGCGTTGCGAAAGGCCGAGGCGCGCATCCGGAAGCCACGGCCGGCGACCTGCACGACCACTCCGTGGGCCATCTCCGGCAGGTTGAACAACGCGGCGACACCGGAAAAGCCCTCGCGTCCGGCAAGGTACACCTCGACAGACTCGCCCCCAGAGGTCGTGGCGACGGTCGAGATTGCGCCGGCGGTTGGGAAGTAGACGAGTTCTACCGGAGCGTCGGACTCGGTGAGCTGCATGCCCAGCGGCATGTCCACCTCCTCCAGTTGGGCGACGACCTGCTGCCACTCGTCGTCAGGCATCCGGTCCAACAGACGATTGCCTGTCCCGCGGACCAGAGCCGTTTGACCATTGGTATGTTGCACTTTGTCCTCGAATCTACGGATCGTGCCTGGCGCCACTCAGCACGCCATCCGGTTGAAAACTTGGATGCTTTGTGGCGCTTTCGGGTCAACGGCAGGGGCCCGGCCCTTCGGTACAATCGATTAGGCATGCACCGTTGGTCAAAGCTCTTTATTCCTACCCTGCGTGAGGCCCCGGCCGACGCAGAGGTCGCCAGTCATAAGCTCCTGCTTCGTGCGGGGTACATCCGCCAGTTGAGCGCCGGTATCTACAGCTACCTGCCGTTGGGGCGGCGCGCCCTGAATAAGATCACGGCTATCGTCCGCGAGGAGATGGACCGGATCGGGCAGGAGTTTTACCTGCCGACGCTCAACCCGCGCGAGCTGTGGGAGGAGTCCGGCCGTTACGCGGTCATGGGCGATAACATGTTCCACCTCAAGGATCGCAAGGGCGCTGAGCTGGTGCTTGCGATGACGCACGAAGAGGTGATTACTTCCATTGCGCGCAACGAGGTCCGCAGCTACAAGCAGCTGCCGCAGATCTGGTATCAGATCCAGACGAAGTTCCGCGATGAACCCCGTCCCAAGGGCGGTCTGCTGCGAGTGCGCCAGTTCATCATGAAGGACTCCTACTCCTTCGATCTTGACGCGGCCGGGCTGGATGAGAGCTACAACAAGCACGATGGTGCGTACCGCGCGATCTTCACCCGCAGTGGTCTCGAGTTCATCGCCGTCGAAGCCGACTCCGGCGCGATGGGCGGCTCCGGATCGCAGGAGTTCATGGTCTACACCGACGCCGGCGAAGACCTCATCGCCAGTTCGGCTTCCGGCTATGCGGCCAATCTTGAGAAGGCGACCTCGCAGCTGCCTCCGGTCGTCGATCTCGAAGCCACGAGCGATGCGCCCGAACTTGTGTTTACTCCGGGTAAGGCCGCGATTGTCGATGTTACTGAGTTCTTTGGGATCGCGGCCGCGCAGGACATCAAGTGCGTCGCCTTTATGGGTGCGGGCAGCAACCACAAGCCGGGCGAACCGTTGCGTCCGGTCGTGGCCTTCCTTCGCGGCGATCACCAGGTGAACGAGACGAAGCTGAATGCGATTGCCGGTACAGGCGACCTGCGCCCGATGATGCCGGAGGAGTTGGCGGCGCACATTGGCGGACCTGCCGGCTACCTTGGACCCGTGGGCATCGCACAGATGATGACGGAGGGCTCGCTCAACGGCCTGAAGTCCGGTAAGGCGCTCGATAAGCTGAAGGGCGTTCTCCGCGACGATCCGAGCGAAGGCCTGCGCACGATTGTCGTCGTCGACCTTGGCCTCCAGGGACGGAAGAATCTTGTCGCCGGTGCAAACAAGCTCGACTATCACTACAAGAACGTCACGCCGGGCCGCGACTTCAACTGGACCGTCGTCGCCGACATCCGCAATGTGAACGAGGGCGAGCTTGATCCGGTAGGCGGACAACCGCTGCGAATCGGCAAGGCCGTTGAGGTCGGTCACATCTTCAAACTCGGGTGCAAGTACACGGATAGCATGCACGCGCGCGTGCTCGACGCCAACGGCAAAGAGGTTATGCCGCTTATGGGCTGCTACGGTATCGGTATCGAGCGAATTCTGACCGCGGCAATCGAGAGCTCGGCAGCGAAGTTCCGCACACGCTTCCCGGATGCTGAGCCCTCAACCACCTCTGCCGACCAATTCGCTCTATCGCCCTCGATTGCACCGTTTGAGGTGGTCGTCACGGTGACCAACGTTCGCGAGGCGGAGTTGTCAGCTGCGGGTGAGCGAGTCGCCGCCGACTTGACCAAGGCCGGCGTCGACGTGCTGCTGGACGATCGCGACGAGCGTGCGGGTGTGAAGTTCAAGGACGCCGACTTGATCGGCGTCCCGTACCGCGTGAACGTTGGAAAGAAGCTCGCCGAAGGCAAGGTCGAGGTCGTCGACCGTCTGCAGCACACCTCGGAGGACGTAACGCTCGAGGCGCTTCCGGCACACATCCAATCACTCCTGACAGCGTCCAAGAGATAGCATCCTCGGACGACGCCCTCTGCCGACTGGAACCCTAATGCCCGTAAAAGTAAAGATCGACCAATCACAACAGCATTCGATCTGGTGGAAGCTTCTGCGAGTCGCGCTGGTTCTCGTTGTCGCGGTCGCAGTCGCGGGCGCAGCGATTTACGGGTACTTCTCCCACGAGTACAAAGGGCTGGTGAGCGAGCGGTTGAAGCAAGGTCCGCTCTTCGCCTCGGTAGCACAGATCTACGCTGCGCCGCAGGAGGTTCGTCCTGGCCAGCAGCGCACTGCAAACGAGATCGCCGCCTCGCTGCGCCAGGCTGGTTATAACGTCAACCCCGAGATGGGGACCTTTCGCCTGCAAGGCGACACCATCCAGGTGAAACCGGGCCCGCAGAGTTATCTTGCGGCCGACGGCGCGACCATCGTGACCAGCGATGGCGTGGTGAAGACCATTACGGCAGAGGACGGCGCTCCGCTGGCGGGATACAAGCTCGAACCGCAGCTCATCACTGCGCTCTCCGAGGACAGCAGCCGCACCAAGCGCCGCATGGTGACCTATAGCCAGATTCCGCCGCAGATGGTGCAGGCGGTCCTCGCGATCGAAGACCGCCGTTTCTTTGAGCATGGCGGCATCAACTACGTCCGCACCTTCAAGTGCGCTGTGCAGGATGTGCTCGCCCACCGTATGAACTGCGGTGGTTCAACGCTCACGCAACAACTTGCGCGTGGGTTCTTCCTCACGCCGGACAAGAAGATCTCGCGCAAGATTGCCGAGATCATGATCACCTTCCAGCTCGAGAACCGGTTCACGAAGCAACAAATCTTCGAGATGTATGCGAACGAGGTAAACCTCGGCCAGCATGGCTCATTCGCCATCGACGGCATCGGCGAAGCTGCGCAGTCATACTTCGGGAAGGACCTTCGCCAGCTCGACCTCGCGGAGACTGCGACGATCGCTGGACTCATCAACAGCCCCAACTGGCTGAATCCTTATCGCCACCCCAATCGCGCGATGGAACGCCGCAACCTCGTCCTCGATGCGATGGTTGAGACCAGCGCCATCAGCTCCTCCGAGGCTGAGCGCGCAAAGGCCGAGCCGATGCGCCTGGCGCCGCCGAACGTCGACGGCAGCGAAGCGCCCTACTTCGTCGATCTCGTACACGACCAGATCGTGCAGCGCCTGGGGGATACGGACACGGCTCGCTCCGGCTCGCTGCGCATCTACACCTCGCTGGATCCGTCGCTTCAAGCCGCCGCCGCCGACGCCGTCGATGCCGGTATAAAGCGCGTCGACGAATTGATACGAAAGCTGCACAAGAAAGACGAACCGATCACATATCCCCAGGTTGCGCTGGTTGCGCTCGATCCGCACACCGGGCAGGTGCTCGCGCTGGTGGGTGGCCGGAACTACGGAGTGTCGCAGTTGAATCATGCGCTGGCCGAGCGCCCGACCGGATCGATCTTCAAGCCCTTCGTCTACGCCGCTGCCTATAACACTTCGCTGAACGGAACGGGGCTCAACGGCAGCGGCCCATTCAACGCGCTCACCCTGCTCAACGATGACCCCACGACCTTCATGTATGACGGAAAGCCATACACACCCGGCAACTTTGAGCGCGGTGAGTACCCGGGCATGGTGACGGCGGTCGCGGCCCTTGAGCACTCGCTCAACATCGCGACCATCAACCTCGCTCAGATGGTGGGCTTTGATAACGTCGCCTCGCTGGCCCGGCAGTCGGGCATCGTCAACGCACGTGGAACGCCATCGGTTGCCATCGGCACCTACAACGCGACACCGCTAGACATGGCAGGCGCCTATACCGTCTTCGCAAATAACGGCGTGCATATCAAGCCATGGATGCTCGCGAGCGTCCGCAATCCGAACGGAGACATCGTCGCCGACTATGCCCCTGAGGCGAAGCAGATACTCGACCCGCGCGTGGCTTACCTCACCCAATCGCTGCTGGAAAACGTGATGACCTACGGCACCGGTTCTGCAGCGCGGAAGTTCGGGTTCACGGCGCCTGCGGCAGGCAAGACAGGGACATCGCACGACGTCTGGTTCGCTGGCTACTCGTCGAATCTCCTCTGCGTTATCTGGGTCGGCAACGACGACTACACGGATATCTCCCATGGGCTGACGCATGCGCTGCAAGGCGCCGATGCCGCTGCACCCATCTGGGCGGAGTTCATGAACCGCGCCATCAAGCTCCCGCAGTACTCCGACATGAAGCCCTTCACGGCACCCGATGGGATTGAGGTTTTGCGCATAGACCGCGCGACAGATCTGCCAGCGGACGCGAGTTGCCCGAGCGACGGATTCACCGTGGCCTTCCTTGTCGGCACCGCGCCGCAGGGTACGTGCTCGCAGATGGGCGAAGACTCGCAGACACTGGCGAACAAGCTCTTCAATCCTGACAGCAGCACGAACAATCAGCCGGACGACGCGACCAAACATCGCAACTTCTTCGAGAAAATGTTCGGTATCAACAAGGACAAGGATAAGCAGCAACCGCCACAACAACAGCAACAACCGCAGCAGCCGCAACCGCCGTCGTCACCGCAGAATTAGTTGTTCTACCGTGATGTCAGGTGCGATCGTCTGCTTCAACCCATGGTTGGCATGAGGGACACCAGTAGGTCGAGCGTGCGCCTGTTCCCTGTCTTCGCATCTCAATCGTCGCGCCGCAGCGCCTGCACTCCTGCCCCTGCCGACGGTATACCCACAGTCGAGCGCCGCGATCCATCGCGCCCGTCGTGCCGCGAGTGCCTGCGCCTATTCCACCGCCCTCGGCTTTTCCCTCTGCGACATTCGCCTGCATGTAACGCTGCGCAATCTCTGCGATGCGTTCGAGTTTCCGATCGTTGATCGTATGCATGTGCCGGAACGGATGAACTCCCGCGGCGAATGCGATCTCTGACTTATAGATATTCCCAATCCCCGCGATCACGCGCTGATTCAGCAATACGTTTCCGATCTCCGCGTCAGGATGTGCGCGGCCATGCTTACGCAACGCTCGCGCGGCTTCGTCAACCCGATAAGTTGTGCCGAGAACATCCAACCCGAGTTCCGGCACATGTGCGCTGCGCTCGAGCGAGCGCGCCGTGTGGAGCTCTGCAACCGGAATGCTGAAGCCAACCGCCTGCACATCGCCGCATGTGATCACGACACGCATCGCACTGCGCGGAGCCTGCCATCGTTCGCCGGTTTTGTAGATGTGCCACGAGCCGGACATCCGCATATGGGTCAACAGAATCAGATCGCCGGAGAAGAAGATCAGGCACCACTTGCCTCGCGCCTCGACGCGCTCGATGGTGCGGCCAGTGATCGGATTCTGGTCGTCGACACTTGCAAGTTTCGCAATCGTCGTCTCGAACCCGGTTACAACCTTGCCGGCCAGCACGTTCTGTAACGCGCGCGCAGCCCGAAAGATGGTATCGCCCTCAGGCATCGTTGCGTGTCTCGACTGCTGCTCCGGGTAGCGGTGGAAGACCGCGTCTCACGTTGAAGCCAAGTGGCGCGGCCTGAAATCCCGCATCGAGCAGGAAGCGCGCCAGCGCATGCTCCGCCACGGGCACACCGTTCACACTTGCGATCAACATCGAAGTGCGTCCGCGTCCATCAGGATTGGACGCGCGCTGCACATATGCGGCTAGAAACTCCGCGAGAGCACGCGCCACCTGCGAGCGCGCCGGCTCATCCTCGGGCAGAAGAACCTGGACATTCGGATTGCCGCGACGAAGATACGCAGTGAGTGCGCCGTCCACCAGCACAACACGCGCGCCCACGCTCCGCGTGAGTATTGAACCCTCCTCGGGCGCCGCGGGCCATCTCAGCAATGCACCATATGGATTTGCCGGATCGGTTGCAGCCAGCATGATCACCTCATGCTTGTCCTCAACCGGTGTGCGCAACGAGCGCAGCAGATCTACAGCCGCAGGAAGCGCAAACTGCGTGGCTCCGAGGTCGGCGGCGAAATAGCCGCGGCGAATCCGGCCACTCTCTTCAAGCGCCTTCAGCACGTCGTAAATTGCGCTGAACCCGCCCGCCAGATTTTCCGCATGCGCGGTCTCGCGAAAGACGATGCCATAACGCGCGAGCAACTGCTGCGCGATCGCGTGACTCCACACAGTCTGCTCCGCGGGTGTCGCGCGCGTCTCTGAAAAAGCAGAGGCATTAAGACTCCAACGGCCCTGCGCCGTGGGCGGCGTCGTTCTCCTGCTGCGAAACCCTTGTTGGCTGTGAACTCTTCGCGTTTGTTTTGTGCTTCGTGACGAGGTGGAGGGTTTATCGCAGTATGCGCGCAGAGCGTTCACCGCATCGTTCGTCACGAGCCCGCGCCACACCAGCGACCACAGCGCATCGATCGTCTCTCCCGGATACCCGCCACCGACACCGTCATGCAGCGGCTGGAAGAAGGACGCTCCATTGCGAGTCAAATAGTTGATCACCGCCTGCTCGCGCTCGCTCATCGCAGCGGCCTCTGTCTGCGAGCGACCGTCGGCGACTACAACTCGGTCAGGAGGCCACAACAGCGCCAGCTTGTCCGCCAGGTACAGCCCAATCCGGCCGTCGCGTTCGCCCAGCGGTTCCAGGCCAACCCACACAACCTCACCTGCTGCAATGAGCGTGTCCAGGTCCGACGGAGCATAACCCATGATGCGCGCTGGAAGGATCTCGGTCTCAAGCAGGGAGGCTGGCAACGCCGCGCCCTGCAGCGTCTCAATCACATCCAACAGTGCATCGAGTCCTCGTCGTGGTTGCACAACGCCTTGCCACCGGGTGAATAGCCTCGCCAGCGTGCGTTGCTCAACCGGTTCAACCTCCTTGCGCAGCCGCGCCAGCGATCGTCTGCGAATCGTTCGCAGCACCTCCACATCGATCCACTCACGGTTCACGCCGCTCGGACGGAATCCACCTTCAACGACGCGACCCATTCCTACGAGTCGCTGCAGCACAGACTCAACCGCCGCATTCGACAGTGCGTAGCGCTTCCAATTTCAACGGTCGTAAACGGCCCGTGCGTGCGTGCGTAGCGGCGAACAATATCAACAAGGGCCTCTGGTGTTGCTGAGAGAAATGCTGCGGGCACACCGGGCGGCAGCGGGACGCCGAGCGCATCACGCGCACTCGCCCGGCGTCTTCGATTGCGATGAATCGCGGCTCACCGGCGATCCTCACCTCGAGAACCCTTCGTGACGCGCAGCAGTCGCGCGATGCTTGCTTCCGACATCAATGCCCTCGCATCGTCTCGCGAGCTCAGCCGCAGTTAGATCGCCGAGCCGCAGCAACAAGTCGTGCACCGCATCCAGGTTGCGCGCTTTGTAACCCTCTGCGAGCGATTGCAGTTGCTCTTCGGTCTCTTCGATTGCATTAGCGTCCAGCAGCTCTCGAAGGTCCGCATCGCCGAGCAACTCGCGCAGCTGCTCCTGATCGATCGACAACGCCTGCGCGCGCCGCTCCGCCAGCGGTGCATCGCCTTCATAGATGTAATTGGCAACGTAGCTGAATAGCAACGCACTCGCAAACGGCGAAGGCGTACGAGAGTCAACAATGTGTACACGGATGCTGCGGCTGGCAATCGCACGCAGGGTCTCCGAGAGCGCTGGCATGTCGAATACATCGCGCAGACACTCGCGATACGCCTCCAGCAGAATTGGAAAGCTCGCATAGCGCGAGGCCACGCTCAACAGATCGTAGGCACGCTTACGCTGTTGCCACAAAGGCGTGCGTCCGTCAGCACGACGTCGCGGCAACAGCAGCGCTCGGCTCGCAGCCTCACGAAACTTCGCTGCGAACAACGCCGTGGACCCAAGCTGACGCTGTACCAGATCCGCCGCCTCTGCCGCGTCCAGCAGAAGCATATCGACCTCCGGCGGGCTATCCGTCTCGGGAAAGCGAAGCACGAAGCCATCCTCGCTCCACATGGTCTCGACATCGATGCCTGCAGCCTTCACTCTCGCGGTCGCCGCCATCGCCCACGGCGCGTGCACGCGGCTGCCGAACGGTGTCAGGCAGCAGACGCGCCAGTCGCCGAGTTCATCCCGCACTCGCTCAATCACAATCGTGCGATCATCCGGGACCTGCTGTGTCGCGAGCTCCTGATCGGCGAGATAGCGCAAAACATTCTCCGCGGCCTGCTGATCGAGATCGTGCTCGCTCGTCAGCTTGGCAACCGCAGCACCGCGCGGCAACTCGCGCAGCTCGCGAACCAGCGCTCCGATGCGCCTTCCAAACTCGATCGGCCGGCCTGCCTGATCGCCATGCCAGAACGGCATCTTTCCCGGCTCTCCCGGCGCAGGGCTCACAAGCACACGATCCTGCGTGATCTCATCAATGCGCCACGTTGACGCGCCGAGCACAAACGTCTCACCCTCGCGCGCCTCGAAGACCATTTCTTCGTCAAGCTCGCCGACGCGGATAGGCTTCGCATGCTTCCCGCTCAAAAACACACCATAGAGCCCGCGATCAGGAATCGTGCCGCCATTCAGGATCGCGATGCGCTGCACACCCTGTCGCGGCGTGATCCAGTTGCGCTGCCTGTCCCAGGTGACGCGCGGCCGCAGCTCTGCAAATTCATCGGACGGATAGCGTCCGGCCAACATATCCAACACGCCATCGAATACCGCTATGCTCAATTCCGCAAATGGAGCCGAGCTGCGAACAATGGACAACAGCGACTCATAGGAGATGCCCGGTGATTCCGCTTCGACTTCACCGCCACCACGAAGGCGCTCGGCCTCAGCGAGCGGCAAGGGCGGATGCGCCACAGTCGCGACCATCTGCTGTGCCAGCACGTCCAGCGGATTGCGCAGGAAGCGCGTTGACTCCACGTGGCCCTCATGCATCGCCTGCGTCACGGCGGCACAGGCAATCAAATCCGCGCGATACTTCGGGAAGATGATGCCATGCGATGGCGCACCCACCTGGTGGCCCGCCCGACCGATGCGCTGCATGCCGCTTGCGACACTTGGCGGAGCTTCGATCTGAATCACAAGATCAATTGCACCCATGTCGATACCGAGTTCAAGCGACGACGTGCACACCAGCGCCCGTATGCGGCCCTCCTTCAGCATTTCCTCAATCTCTGGTACGCTGCGCCGCTGCGAGTGAGCCATGATGTGCGCGCGCGATGGGCTCACCTGCCAAGCTCGTTCAACGCCCCCGCAAGCCGCTCCGCCACACGCCTTGCATTGACAAACAACAGCGTCGAAGTGCGGCCGCGAATGATTTCGAGAAGGCGCGGATGGATCGACTGCCAGATGCTCGTGCGCTTTGGTCCCTGCGATGCAGGCCCACTTGGTAGATCCTCCATTTCGCCAAGTTTCGCCATGTCCTCTACTGGCACCTCAACGCGAAGCTCCAGCGTCTTGCGCGCGCCGGCATTGACGATCGTCACAGGACGAAAGGGCGTTCCGCCTCCGTCTCCATCATGCTCATCAGCAGGGCTCGCGTCCGTTGTCAGAGAATCGGCCTTCGATGTTTTTGCCATCGAAGTGCTCGCGACATTCGCCTCCGCACCGCCGAGAAACCGCGCAACCTCCTCCAACGGCCGCTGCGTTGCGCTAAGGCCGATGCGTTGGATCGGCCGCGCAACGAGCGCCTGCAGCCGCTCCAGCGAGAGCGCGAGATGTGCTCCGCGCTTCGTCGGCACCAGTGCATGAATCTCGTCGATGATCACCGTCTCGATCGATCGCAACGCCTCGCTGGCACCCGAGGTCAGCATCAGGTACAGCGACTCCGGCGTCGTGATGAGAATTTCGCCGGGATGCCGCCGAAACCGAGCACGCTCGCGCGGACTTGTATCCCCGGTGCGGACACTGATCTCAGGAACATGTGCAGCAACGCCCTCACGCTCCGCCATGTTTGCGATCCCTGCAAGCGGCGAACGCAGGTTGCGCTCAACATCGACCGCCAGGGCCTTCAGCGGTGAGACGTAAAGCACGCGACAACCAGGCGCGGTCGCAGGTTCTCGCAACATCAGCCGGTCCAGGCACCACAAGAATGCAGCGAGCGTCTTGCCCGTTCCCGTCGGTGCCAGGATCAGGGTCGACTCGCCTCGCGCAATCGCAGGCCAGCCCTCACGCTGTGGCGCCGTTACCTGCTCAAAGACCGCACGGAACCACGCTTCGGTAACAGGATGAAACAGCCTGAGAACATCATTTGGCGACGCCTGCACGGATGTCGCGCTCTTCAGGCTTTCGCGCCGTCTTCGATGAACGCTCTCGCTTTGCCAACGAATTCGCTCCGATTCTGTCTCTGCTTTGGATGCGCTCAGGCGCTGTCCAGAGTCGCCCCAAGAGCCGTAGCCCTCCGGACTCCGGCTCGACACCTTGCCTTCGTTCCTCCGAGCGTCTACTCTAAACAACTCACTATGTCGTCTGCCCCTGCAAATCCGCTCTCTGCCGCTGAGCAGCAGCGCCTGCGAGAGCTCGCTCAAACTGCCGCTGCAAACTCCTACTCACCTTACAGCCACTTCCGCGTAGGCGCCGCGCTGCTGCTCACAGACGGCTCGATCGTGACCGGTTGCAACGTCGAAAACTGCTCCTACCGGCTCACCAGTTGCGCCGAGCAGGCCGCCATCGCACGCGCCGTCTCCGAGCGCGGACCCAATATACGTCTGCGCGCCGTCGCCGTCGCCAACCTCAATGACACTGCCTCCATGCCCTGCGGCGCATGCCGCCAGACGCTCAGCGAGTTCGGTGACAACGACGTGCTCATCCTCTATCCGGGCGAAGACGGCACCGAGGAATCCACCACACTCGGCGCGCTGCTTCCGCACGCCTTTCGCATGCAGTTCCTCGACCCAAAGTGAGTATGTCGGAACCAGTCTTTCATCCTATCGATTTGATCCTTCACAAGCGCGACGGCCACGAGCTGTCGACCGAAGAGATCCGCCAGTTCGTCCAGAGCGTCGTCAAAAGCGGCGAGAAAACATCCGCGCCAACAATCAGTGACGCACAGATCGGCAGCTTCCTCATGGCCGTCTTTCAGCGCGGCCTCTCGCCACGCGAGCTCGCCGATCTCACTACCGCGATGCGCTTCTCCGGCGAGACCTTCGACAGCTCCGGCCTCGACACCTTCACCGTCGACAAGCATTCCACTGGCGGTGTCGGCGACAAGAGCTCGCTGCTCATTGCTCCAGTACTCGCGGCCGCGGGTCTCGAAAACTCGCCGAGTATCTCCGTGCCGATGATCTCCGGGCGCAGCCTGGGTCATACAGGCGGGACTTTAGATAAGCTCGAAACGATTCCCGGCTTCAACATCCAACTCTCACTGTCGCGTATGCGCGAGGTCCTGCGCGAGTGTCACGCCGCGCTCGTCGGCCAGACACCGCGGCTCGTCCCCGCCGACCGCATCCTGTACGCGATGCGCGACCACACCGGCACAGTCGAGTCGCCGTTTCTCATCACCGCCAGCATCATGAGCAAGAAACTCGCCGAAGACTTGCGCGGCCTCGTGCTCGACGTCAAAGTCGGCTCCGGCGCCTTCATGCCCAGCTACGAGCAGTCGAGGCTCCTCGCCAACCTGATGGTTTCCACCGGCGAACTCGCCGGCACGCGCACTGTCGCCCTGCTCACGTCGATGGAGGAGCCGCTCGGCCGTTTCAGCGGCAACTGGGTCGAGGTCTGGGAGTGCGTCGACATCATGCGCGGCATCCGCCATCCAATGTCCGCGGATCTCATCGCACTTTCGAACGCACTCTCCGGCTGGATGCTCTTCATCGCCGGCAAGTCGAACTCGCCTGAAGATGGAGCGAAGCTCAGCGACGAGCTGCTTCGCTCCGGCGCCGCCTACAAATCCTGGCTCGACATCATCCGCGCGCAGGGCGGCGACATCACCATCTTCGAGAACCCCGCGGCGTTCCACAAACCTCGCGCCACGCGAGTCCTCACGGCCGCACGCGCAGGCTACCTCGCAGGCATGGACTGCAAACAGGTTGGCTGGGCGGTGCAGAGGCTCGGCGCCGGCCGCACCAGACCGGGCGATCCCGTCAGCGCCCACGCGGGCATCGAATCGCACGCGAAGCTCGGCACGAAGCTTGCAGCCGGACAGCCGATCTTCACGCTCTTCAGCGAGGACCCAGCGCTGCTCGACGACCCTTTCCGCATGCTCGAGGAGACGATCCGCATAGAGGACACCGCGCCCACGCTGGAGCCGCTCATCCGGGAGATCGTACGCCACGCAACTTCTGGGTAGCCACCCGGGCTGCGAACCGTTACACTGACACATCTCCCCGCCAAATACAGGAGTTGACGCGTTGGGCAGATTCACCGGAATCATTGGACTTGCTGTTCTTCTTGGCGTTGGCTACGCGCTCTCCACTGCTCGCCACGCCATCCGCTGGCGCACGGTCGCGTGGGGCCTCAGCCTGCAGATCCTCTTCGCCTTTCTCGTCATCAAGTGGAGCGTCGGCCAGGTCATCCTCAAGTGGTCCGCTGACAAAGTGACCGCGATGCTCGGCCACGCCGCCGATGGCTCGATCCTTGTCTTCGGTCCGCAACTCGGCAACCCCAAGAGCCCGCTCGCGGTCTTCGCTTTCGCCGTTCTGCCCACCATCATCTTCGTCTCTGCGCTCTTCGCGATGCTCTATCACCTCGGCATCATGCAGCGCGTCATTCGCGTCGTCGCATGGGCCATGCAGCGCACCATGGGCACCTCCGGCGCGGAGTCCACCAACGTCGCCGCCAGCATCTTCATGGGCCAGACCGAAGCCCCGCTCACCATCCGCCCCTTCCTCGGCGACGCCACGCGGTCGGAGCTCATGACGATCATGACCTCCGGCATGGCGCACGTGTCTGGAGGAATTATGGCGGCCTATATCCTCTTCGGCATCCACGCGCAGGATCTCCTCTCCGCCGTCATCATGACCGCGCCCGGAACCATCCTCATCTCAAAGATGCTCGTGCCTGAGACCGAGGTCCCTATAACGCTCGGCACCGTGAAGATGCCGCAATCCGAGGAGCACAAGGAAGAGAACCTTGTCGGCGCCGTCGCGCGCGGCACCATCGACGGCGGCAATCTCGCCTGGAACGTCGCCATCATGCTCATCAGCTTCCTCGCGATCGTCGGCCTCATCAACGCGATCATGCTCGGAATCTCCAACGACCTCTGGGCGCACGGCCACATTCCCTTCCCGCACTCGCTCGGCAACGCCCTCGGCGAACTCTGCTCTCCCATCGCGTGGATGATTGGCGTTCCCTGGCAGGATGCGAAGATCGTCGGCAACCTCATCGGCACTCGCGCCGTACTCAATGAATTCATCGCCTATACGCAGCTCGGCCAACTGGCGAAGGCTGGCGCCATCAGCGCACGCACGCTCTCCATCGCCACCTTCGCCCTCTGCGGCTTTGCGAACATCGGTTCTGTCGGCATGCAGATCGGCGGCATCGGCGCCCTCATTCCACACCGCCGCAACGACCTCGCCCGCCTCGGCCTGCGCGCCCTGCTCGCCGGCACCATGGCGAACCTGATGTCCGCCTCCATCGTCAGCATGCTTCTGCCCAGATAACGGCCATGGCCACTGCCGCCGACTTTCGCCGCATCGCACTCTCGCTGCCTGATGTCGACGAGCACGAACACGGCGGCCAGCCTGCCTTCACCGTCGGGAGCCGCCGCTTCGCCGGACTCGCCAGCGTCGCGCAGGGCTATGGCAATCTCACGCTCACACCTGAGATCCAGGCCGGCCTCGTCGCCGATGCCCCCGACATCTTCCTTCCCATTCCCGGAGGCTTCGGCCGCATGGGCCATACGCACATCATCCTCGCAGCCGCCAACAAGGACACACTCCACGACGCTTTGCACACCGCCTACAAACTCCGCGTCGCCAAGAACTCATCAAAATCCAAAGCGAAGTCACGCAAATCACGCTAGCCAATACAATCGTCTCGACGACAATGAGCGACACACCGAAGAACTCACAAGCGAACCAAGACCGCGCGCCCGATCTCCACACCCGCGTCACGCAGGCCCTCACTCACATCTTCCTCAAGACCGACCTGAAGCCGACGCTCGGCATCATCCTCGGCTCCGGCCTCGGCGGCTTCGCCTCGCAGGTCGAGAACGCCGTCGTCATCCCCTACTCCGAGATCCCGAACTTCCCGCGCTCCACCGTCGAAGGCCACGAGGGCAAGCTCGTCATCGGCACCATCAGCGGCGTCACCGTCGCCGTCATGCAGGGCCGCGTCCACGCATACGAAGGCTACGCGATGGCCGAGGTCACCTTCCCCATGCGCGTGCTCGGCCTGCTCGGCTGCAAGGCGCTCATCGTCACCAACGCCGCCGGCGGCATCAACAAGTCCTACGCGCAGGGCGGCCTCGTCTGCATCTCCGACCACATCAACCTCACCGGCCAGAACGCCGCCATCGGCCCCAATGACGCGCGCTTCGCCATCCGCCCCGGCGCCGGCCTGCGCTTCTTCGACATGACCACCGCCTACTCGCCGCGCCTGCGCAAGCTCGCCGCCGAAGAGGCCGCAAAGCAAAACATCCCGCTGCCCGAAGGCGTCTACCTCGCCGTCCTCGGCCCCAGCTATGAGACGCCCGCCGAGATCCGCGCCTTCCGCACCCTCGGCGCCGACCTCGTCGGCATGTCCACCGTGCACGAGGTCATCATCGCGCGCCACATGGGCGTCGAGGTCCTCGGCCTCTCGCTCGTCACCAACATGGCCGCGGGCGTGCTCGACCAGGTGATCCACCACGAAGAGGTGATGGAGACCGGCCTCCGCGCCGAAGCGCAGTTCACCTCGCTCGTGAAAGCTCTCGTGCCACAGGTCGCCGCTGCAGTTGTGCAGTCATGACTCCGGGTACGCCATCTTCGCCGACGGGCTTCATCGTCGGCTAAGGTTGGCATACCACGCTGCCGCTCTCGATACACTGTCTCTCGTGCCCCAGCCCGAACAGCTAACCCTTCCCCAGCGGCCGATCCTCATCGGCATCGCCGGCTGTTCCGGCTCCGGCAAGACCACGCTCGCGCGCGAGCTCGCCACACAGCTCGACGGCACAGTCTTCCCGCTCGATCTCTACTACCGCGACCTCTCTCAATTCCCTCTCGACAGCCGCGACAAGCAGAACTTCGATCACCCTGACTCGCTCGAGAGCGAGCTCTTCATCGAGCACCTGCGCAACCTCCGCCTCGGCCGCACCATTCAGCGCCCCGTCTACGACTTCAGCCGCCACACCCGCGTGCCCAACGCCTTCGAGCCGGTCGTGCCATCGCGCGTCATCATCGTCGAAGGAATCCTCGCGCTGCACTATGACGAGCTTCTTCCGCTCTACGACTTCAGCATCTATGTCGACGCGCCCAACCAGATCTGCCTGAAGCGCCGCATCTACCGCGACATGCGCGAGCGCGGCCGCACCGAAGAGTCCGTCCGCGCCCAGTTCGAAGCCACCGCCAAACCCATGGCCGACCTCTACGTCCTCCCCTCACAAACCCGCGCCACCATGACCGTCCTCGGCACCGACGCGCTCGACTGGTCCATCGAGCAGATCTTCGGCGAGCTGCGCACGCGTAACATCCTGTCTAAACCGCGATGACAACACTTCCCTTTATCGGTGACATCACTCCGCTCGCAAACGGCGTCAGACGAGGCCAGCTCAAACGCATCTCGTCGGATTTCACATTCTACGGCTGCTTCACCGCCACGCTCTGGTTAACCTCCGGAGAGGGCTTTCGATTTCTACCCACCATGCACGATGTCGCTGAGCGCATCGAGGTCGGCGTACTCAAGATCGAATTGGTAGTGCAGCCACTACCGGACGAAACCTCGGTCAACCTGCCTGGTCCTTCAGAAATGGCGGATCGATATCGAAACTCGTGATCGAAGAAAGCGGATTCCGAGCCGAATCGGGAGTTTCTCTTCGCAGCAGCGAAGGAGATGAAATTGTGATCGTGTCCGCTGCGTTTCCATACCATCTCTACGTTGGAGGCGTCGTTACACCTCCCCAACAAGCGACGCCGGAATACAGGATCAGCCGATATGTTCAAGAACCGATCTAAAGACGAAACGGCGGAGCCGAAGCTCCGCCGTTCACTAACCACTAACTACTAACCACTGCTCTTACGCCGTGACCAGATCCAGCTTCTCCGCGAACGCCTTGCCCTTGCGCGCCGCGAACGCCTTCTTGTGGTACGCGTAGCCGGCGATCAGCGGGAACGCGATCGTCGCTTCGGCGAAGACCATCTGCTCGTAGGTCAGGTCGACCTTGCCCCACGAGCTCGCTTCCTTCAGCGTCGATCCCGAGAGCGCACCGTCGCGTGCATCGGCCACCGTGATCTGGATCGCGTACTTGTGCATCGAGGCCTCGACGCCGAGGATGTCGGCCGCGACGACGATGTCCTGCGCGAAGTTCTTCGGCACGCCGCCGCCGATCATCAGCAGGCCCGTCGTCGGGTTCTGGATCTTGATCTGCGTCAGCTCGTAGAAGTCCTTGCCGGAGTCGATGGAACAGTGCGGCTTGCCCTGGCGCGCGTGCTGGTGCGCCACGATGCCGAAGCCGAACGAGCAGTCCGAGAACGCCGGGCAGAAGATCGGCACGTTCTTCTCGTAGCAGGCGAGCACGATGGAGTCGGCGTTGCCCGCTTCAGGCGTGCGGCCGTTCTCCTTCAGGTAGCGGCCCATCTCGCGGATGAACTCACGCGAGCTGTACGCTCCGGGCTTCATGCCGTTGATGATCTTCTCGGTCGTCTCGTCGCAGATGCGGAGCTCTTCCTCATCGATGAACGTGTCATAGATGCGGTCGATCATCAGCTCGCGCAGCTCGGCATCGCCCGCGCCGTACTTGTACTCGTCGCCGGCGATGTAGTGGCGGAAGCCCAGCGCCTCGAAGAAGTCCTGGTCGACGATGTTCGCGCCGGTCGAGACAATCGCATCGACCATGTTGTTGCGCACGAGGTCGACGATGACCTTCTGCAGCCCGGCGGAGATGAGCGAGCCGGCGAGGCAAAGGATGACGCCGCAGTCGGTGTCGCGCAGCATCATGTCGTAAATGTCGGCCGCACGCGCGAGATCGCGCGAGCTGTAGGCCATCGAAGCCATCGCGTCCACCAGCGGCACAACGTTGTGCTCGGTGATGTCGATGTGCTGAATCTGCTTGTTGAGGAGTTCTTTTTTAGTAGCCATAATCAGCTACCAGTTTATCGCGTTCTCACCAGTAATCACGCGGGTCTTCTGCAAATCGGGGATGAAAATCAGGCCAGCCTCATCGTGGTCCGAAGGGCGGGCCGATCGAGGACCTGGGAGTTGCTGTCCGGGCCGGACTGGAGCTCACTCGTCATCGTTGACGGACGCGATGGATTGCACAGCAGAGCGATCCCGAGAATCACCAGCACCAGCGTGAAGAGATACTGCAGAACGGTCTTCATCCTGGAAGGTCCTCTCCTAAGCACAACCATCTTACGCCAGGCCCTCAACTCGGTTACGCTAAATTGCAGCGATGAATGTGAACTTCGCAGAGCGCGCGCATAACCACAACTGGAAGCTGGATCCGATCGTGCGCTCGCTGCTCGATACGGACTTCTACAAATTCCTGATGCTGCAGTTCATCTGGAAGAACTTTCCGCGCGTGACGGCGTCGAGCGAGATCACCAACCGCACCGTGCGGGTGCGGCTGGGTGAGCGTATCTCTGCCGAGTTGCTGCGCGAGCAGATGGACTACGTGAGGCGGATGCGATTCCAGAGGTCGGAGCTGGTGTGGCTGGCGGGCAACACATTCTACGGCGTGCGGCAGATCTTCGAGCCTGGGTTCCTGGACTGGCTGGAGCATGGGTTCCGGCTCTCGGACTACGAGATCTCGGAGCAGGATGGCCAGCTGGTGCTGCGGTTCAACGGGTTGTGGACCGAGGTGACGATGTGGGAAGTGTATTCGCTCGCCATCGTCAGCGAGATGAAGACGCGCGCAGCGCTCTCGGAGTTGAACGAGCTGGAGCTGGATGTGCTCTACGCGCGGGCGAAGACGCGGTTGTGGGACAAGATTGAAAAGCTGCGGAGGGTGGAGGGGTTGAGGCTGTCGGACTTCGGGACGCGGCGAAGGCATAGCTTCCTGTGGCAGGAGTATTGCGTGGAGGCGCTGCAGGCGGCGCTGGGTGAGGACCGGTTCAGCGGCACGTCGAACACGGCGCTGGCGTACAAGCACAACCTTGAGGCGATTGGCACGAATGCGCACGAGCTGCCCATGGCGCTGGCGGCGATGGCCTCTCGGGGCAGCGATGACGAGCTGCGGGCGTCGCAGTATCGCGTGCTGGAGCTGTGGCAGCAGAGCTATCACGGCGAGCTGCTGATTCTGCTTCCGGACACGTTTGGGACGACTCAATTTTTGGAGGGGGCGCCGGATTGGGTAGCGCGGTGGACCGGCGAGCGCGTGGACTCGAAGGATCCGTTTGAGGCGGGGGATGAGTACATTGCGTGGCTGCTGCGGCAGGGACAGGACCCGCGGACGAAGCGGCTGATCGCCAGCGACGCGCTGGACGCGGAGACGATCATCGCGCTGCACGAGTACTTCGACGGGCGGATCCGGTTCGCAGCTGGCTGGGGGACGCTGCTGACGAATGACTTTCGCGGCTGCCATCCGCGGGGCGAGGATATGTTCGAGCCGATCTCGCTGGTGTGCAAGCTGACCAGCGCGGACGGTGTGCCGACGGTGAAGCTTTCGGATAACGCGAGCAAGGCGACCGGACCCGCGGAGGAAATTGCCCGGTACCGGAGGGTGTTCGGTTCGCCGGTGCTGAGGGAGCAGCCGGTGCTGGTATAGCACCCCCTCTCCGGCATATTTGCGCAAAGTATTCAATCCACATGAGTTAGCGGTGGACTAAATTTGCAAAGTCTTCATTCGAGAGACTTTATAGGCAAAGTATTGATTTTGCGCTAGTTAGGGGATGGAGCGGACGATGTCCCCCGGCTAAGATCTCTAATTTAATTGTAGCGATTCCGGCCGGAAAACATGTCGTGAGTTTTGCACGCGGAAGTTATTGCGGTTGTGCGAGTTGCGGGGATTTCCAGAGGCGCGGGGACTTGACAGGATTTTTGGGCGGCCCGGACGAGTTATTCCGGGAGTTTGGGAGACAGCTGCGCGGGAGCGACGTGTCGGGCGCCAGTCGCGGTGCCGCCGCTATAAACGCCGATGGCTGTCAGAGAACCGCCGTCCCCGACTTGTAGTCCCCAGAACTTCGGCGGCTTGCCGGTAGCGTCGCCTGGGTACCGATCGAGTTCCACGTGTGCGTCAACTCCCAGCACATAGGTAGCTGCGCCGGCCCCGGCGAGTGTGCCGACGATGAGCGCGAGGCAGATGGTTCTGAACGTGTCTTTCATGAATGTGTCCTTCATTTTGGGCTCCTTGTGGATCAGGCCTGGTCTTCGAAGATCTGCTCGATGGGGAGGGCGAAGATGCGAGCGATGCGGAAGGCGAGGGGGAGCGAGGGGTCGTAGCGGCCGGTCTCGATGGCGTTGACGCTTTGCCGGGAGACCTCGAGCTGCTCGGCGAGATAGGCCTGGGACCAGCCACGGAGGGCGCGGAGATCACGCAGTCGGTTCTTCATCACGCACCCGGTTTCTGTGAGATTGAAAGCTCTGCGCGAAGCCGGTGACGACCCAGCAGAGGGTGAAGAGGGTGAAGGGCGGGAGACCGCGGCCGTGGTCGTAGGAGACGAGGAAGTCTGAGAAGGCGCTGGCGACGAGCGTGGCGGTGATGCCGACAAGGATGGCTCGGACGAGCTGGGCGCGGAGGTACTCGTCTTTTTGCTCCTGCAGGTAGAGTGCGACGTTGTGGAGCATCTTGACGACGGCGAGCGTGGGGATGAGCGCCAGGAGATAGATGACCGGGCGGTTGGGATGGAGGTGGTGGACCGTCCAGGTGCAGAGGTAAGTGAGGCCGAGGTAGACGACAGCGGTCAGATACATCCGGCGGACGTAATTTCGTTTGGCTAGGGACTTCACTCTGATGCCCTCCTGATGACAAGCAAACTTTACGACAAGTCTGCTTGTCATGTCAAGGGGGCTTTACAGGAAAATTTGAATGCTGATCGCCTCACCACGCAAGGCGGTGAAAAACCGCTGAGCACAGCGGTCCAGTGCACAGAAAGACCATAGTCGCCAGCATCGACGAGAGAAGGAATCGCGTTTTGTAAAACAAGATTCCCGACACGGCTCCCAGAATGACAGCCGTGCCCGCGGGCCTATCAAAGGACCAGAGATAAGCAGATAGAAAGCAACTCGCAATGATGCTGGATGACAGATTCGAATACTCCGTCAAGCTCCGCATCACTATTCCCCTAAAGAACACTTCCGTGCAGATTGCAATCGCACTTACCAGAAGTATGAATATCGGAATGAAGAGATAGGCAGAGTTGGAACCAGACAAATGGCCCGCGACGTCGCCAAGCTGGGCGCCTTTGTGAGTTATAGGAAAGGGCGCAGATAGGAGCGAAACCAACAAACCCGCCAAGACGCCGAGGAACACCTGTTTAGAGATGCTCCGCCAACTAATTTTCGTTAGTCTTTTGTCCCACGCGAACAGATTTCTGATAGGCCGAAAGAACCAAATAGCCAGTGCCAACATGAAGATGTAGACGAAAGGTGTCGCGATCACGACGTCATAGAGCGCCGTAAACGTCGCGTGGTCCTTTGTCTGGATGTACTTGGACAATCTGAGGCCTGCGTACGTGTTGAGCGCCACCCAAACACAGATCACGCCGGCCATGGCATAGATAACTCGCGATGGGGTCCAAGCGGGGAGACTAGACTCCGTCACGCACTCATCCTGAGTCTTTGTCATATCGACATACAAGTTACCTGCTTTCGGCCGGTCGTTGGCCGGTTGTTGACTGATATTTTTTGCGCGATAAGGCTCGTCTTCGAAGACCTAGCCGATGCGGAGGCGAGGGCTCGGGTCGTACAGGCCCCTCTCGATGACATTGGCGGGTTCGAGGGAAGGCAATTCAGGCGCTTCGTCCTGCGGACTACGCTTGGGCCTTCGGCAGAGCGGAAGCGTCTATTCGATGACGAGGGATTTCAGGAACTGAACAAACTCGGGTTTGCTGTTCGCGAAGATTTGTTGGTTGGAGTCGAGGAGGACGAGGTAGTAAAGCTTTCCGGGGATTCGGTGGAAGATGTAAGCGAAGTGGAAGGCTACCGGCTGTTCCTGCGGCTTCGTGATGGGAGGGCCCTGGGGCTTCTCGAACGGGAGGCCGTCATAGCGGGGTTCGTCGCGCTCAAAGGCCACGACGAGAATGTGAGCGCCTCCCTGCTTCCAGTAGATCCCGGGAACCAAAAGATCAAGCGACAGGCAGCGCTCCACCGGACAAGGAAGATCGGAGGCAGTGCTTACCTGCGTCTTGTCGTCTTGGAAGGTGTCATGGTCTTTGAGAAACGATTTGACGAAGTCGTCGAGGCTTTGGCCCTCGGCGGGTCTTTTCGCCATGAGAAGAATCGTTGCGACGGGCGCTCCCCTCTTCGTGGGCGGATTGGAGGTTACCGTGCAGACTCCGTTTGAGATGTCTCCGACTTGCAAGTCCCGGTCGTCTCCGACCGCAAAGGATATGCCGCACAGGTGGCTGGTAAGGCGGAGGCGGTTATTGGGTAGTTGTTCGTCCGTCCAGGCTTTGTGGGACGGGATGGTTTTGGTGAGGTCGGGAGTTTTGTAACGGCTGGCGGCAATCTCGGAGAGTTGATGGTAGGTTTCGGGCGGGTCCCCGCTGGCGACGGCGCGATCGATGGCGCGGAGCGTGTGCGCGGGAAGAATCGCGATGCTGGCGCAGGTGACGTAGTCGTACCAGAAGTCGTCTGGAGGATTCTTATCTTTGGCCTCGACATTCAGGAGACGGTTCATGCCGTCGACAACCTGCAGCGCCTGACATTGATGGATGCCGAGAAACCATTCGCCACGGATGTCGGCGGGGTCGGCGGCTGCAGCCTTGGTCAGGTTGTCGGTTGCGATTTGAAAGGCGGCTTCGTCGTTGACGTTGTAGGCGAAGTGCGCGACGAGGCCGGTGAGGAGTTGAAGCTCGTGGTTGGATGGGTCGGCTTGGAGAGCCTTGTTTAAGATGCCGAGGTCATCGGCGAGCTTGTCCTGAACCTGGGTTTTCGGGATCGCGTAGTTCCAGTTCACAGTCCAGGTGTCGGCGAAACGCTCGAGGTCCTGCGCGCTGCGATAGGCGGCCTGGACGGCGGGGCTCTGAGGAAGTTTGGTGGCGTCGATGTCTTTTACCTGCGCGACGCAAGGCGACGACACGACGATGAAAGCGAGCCCGATGATTCGCGCAGCCCAAGGTCCCATTTATGCTCCATGGTGAATTTCAGCCGGAGTGTATCAGGATGGGGTTGTTTGCCGCGCGGTTTGTAGAAGTGGCGGGTTCGAGGAAGGCAATTCAGGCGCTTCGGCTTTGCCTTCGCTTGGGCCTTCGGCAGAGCGGAAGGCGCTTGCGCGCGCGGAAATTGCGGCGGGGGTTCATGGCGGCCTCTGCAGCTATTAAGGTTCCGGAGTGTCAACGGACAGGCAGATGACGTGGACGTTTCGCGTGCTGTCGCAGGTGTGACCCGTCGTCGTAGGTGTAGCGGACTTCGAGGCTGTGATTGTCGAGCCAGCGAACGTCTCCGACGGATTGTTCGCCTCCGCCGTAGACCGAGGATGAAAGCAGACCATGCAGCGAGTAGATCCTCACATTTGTGTCGCTCACATTGAGAAATCCGCTCCATGTCTCGACCCTTGCAGCGCGTTTGCCGTCAGGGGAACGGATCGGGTTTGAGCTGTCACTCGAACTGGTTGTGGCGACGAAGATGAAGAGTGCTGAGAACCCGAGGGCCGCGAGCGTAAGCGGAGTGGCAAATGATGGCGGTGAGGATGCGGACCCATAAAGGCTTGCGTTTTGCCTGCCACATCAGCAGCACGAAAAGAGTCGTCAATGTGAGCGGCAGTGCGATCGCGAAAAACTCACGCCAGTGGATGAAGATCATGGGGCAATCCGGGTAGCAACGTTATACCCCGACCTGTTTCGGGAGTCGAAGAAGGCAATTCAGGCGCTTCGCTTGGGCCTTCGGCAGAGCGGAAGCGCGCTAGCGCGCGGCGATTACGGCCCGACTGAAGTCGGGCCCCTTCAATGGGAAGCGGGCGTGCGGCTCAAGGAAGGTCTGTGGCTCGGAAGCCTCTTATCGTTTGCTACCTCACCCCAGCGAGCGAGCTCGCCGGGGACTTCGTCCGCAAACGATACCCCACCCTGCTGCGCGAGGGGGGCACCCCGTATGGCTTCCTTATTGGTGCGCGTCAGCGCACAAAGGGTGGGCGTTGCGGGCGGGAACGGCCCGCTGAGAGGAGGGTGGCGGAAGACGCGGAGCGGCTGCAGACAGGGAGGAAACATCCCGAACTTGGTCCGATTACTTCGGCAAAGCCGACTTTGCATTACTAAACTCTGGCCGCATTCACAGCGCAAACAATAGCCTCATGTTTAGAATTCGATCCTGCCCTGGAAGGCGATCATGCGTGGCGAGCTGTCTCCTCCCAGGCCGACACCTAAGAGGCCCGTGGGCGGGGCAATCGTGCTGTCCAGAGTGCCGAAGCGGGCCGGGATATCCAGCGTTGACTGCCCAGGAACTCCTGCCTCAACATTGTTCGGCAGGGCAAAGTTGGGATGGTTGAACGCGTTGAACATCTGAGCGTCCAGGCGAAAGGTAACGCGCTCGTGAATCGGGAAAGTCTTTGTGATGTAGATGTCGGAGTTGGTAAAGTGCGGCCCGCGCACCGTATTGCGTCCTGAATCGCCAAACTGGCAATTGGCGACTGAATCGCCCCCGTGCACGCACCGGTCGCAGGGTCGACGACAGAGACGAAGGCATCGGGGTTCAGCCACTGGCGGGTTCCGGGCACGGTGACGCCGGTGTAAGCAGTCCTGCGATAGAGCGGCACTCCGGGAACACGCTTCGCAAACTGTGGCCCGCTTGCCTGAATGATGCCGTTGCCGTTGAGCGCGTAGGGCTGGCTGAGCACAGTGAAGGGCAAGCCGGTATGAAAGAACGCTGTCTGGGAGTAGGACCAGCCGCCGAGCGCCTGTCGAAGCCAACGATGCGAGGACTGGAACGGTATCTGGTAGAGGCCGAACGCCGAGATGTTGTGGCGTACGTCATAATCGCAGTTGCCATAATCGCGGCTGAGCTCGCCTGCTAATGGCGAGAGAATCCCTTGCGTTGAGAACGACAACAGGCCACCGTTGGAAACCTCATCGAGGCAATGGCTGAACGTATAGTTAGCGCGCAGCGTCAGGCCCGCGATCTGCTGGCTGTACGCGGTCTGCAAGCCGGCGTAGTTGCTGCTCGCGCCGGTGCGGAACTCGTTGACGTTGCCGAAGCGCTGGTCTATGGGTTGCGCATACGGATAAGGCGCGAAGCATCCCGGGCACACCGTCTGATAGCCGTTCAACTGCACTTGATAGGGTTCGTGGGTGCCGCGAGTCCCGACGAAGTCCACGTGCAGGTCGCCGCGTGTGCCGATCTGCTTTTCAAGTCCCAGGTTGTACTGAAAGTAATACGGCGTCTTCAGCGTGCCACTTGGGAAGGTATTCAGGCTGACAGCCAGGGGACAGGTCGCCGCACCGGGCGCGATGCCGGCGCAAGGAGCGCCTCCCGGGCGGAAGAGGGATTGGAACTGCGTGTTTGCAGCCTGTGTCGCATCCACCGCGCTGCCCGGCACGCCGGGCGCAATGGCACTCCCTCCAACTTGACCGAAGAGGCCGCCGACGAAGGTGGGAGCATAGGGCGCATTGCTCGAAGCGAGATCCGCGATCTGTGCCGGAATGATGTCATTGAAGGCACCGAAGCCACTATGCAGCGCCATCTCGAACGGCAGTTGATACGCCACGGAGATGCGCGGCTCATAGATGAACAGCGGGAGTGCCAGGAAAGAGGTTATGAACGCCGGTGAGGATCACGCGGTTGAGCGGTTGATTGCTATCGTGTGACATATCCAGAAACGATCCGGCCGGACGAGCAAAGAGGCCGTGTTGATTGGTCTCATTCGTGTTCCAACTCACGCGCATGCCATAGGTGATGGTTGCCTTCGGCATGGGCTTATACGTATCCATGCCATAGAACTCAAGATTTCCCACCGCAACACGCTCTTTGAGCGACGCCGGGAAGGTCTGGCTTGCGGTGTAGGCCTGCCCGTTGATGAACTCCGACAGGTTGTTATAGATCACCGTGGGAACAGTTCCTTCGCCGAGATCGTAATTGCTGACGTCGAGGCGGCGCGTGTTGACGCCGGACTTGAGCGTGTGCTGCCCGACAGTCCAGGTAAGGTTGTCGTTGATCTGCCATTGCGTGACCTTGCGGCCCTGCGGATACGTGTTGTTATTGCCGCCGATGGTTGTGAACGGAACGGCGGAACTGCCCGCCATCAACACGATCGGAAACTGCTGCAGCACGGAGGCATAGTTGTTCGGCTCGAAGATGCTGGAGTACCAGCTCGCGCCGGGATTGAACTGATTCACCAGCTTGGGACTGAACACATGCGTGTATCCGACGACCAAGTGCGCTGCGGCTGCGGCGAGTATGAGTTGAAGATCGCGTTCACCGGATCGGTGTAGGCCGCCTGCAATCCGGTGTCCTGTTGGAAGCGATACCAGACGCTGTCCTGCTGGCTGAACGTCTGATCAATCTTGGCGACGATCAGGTTTTCGCTGTCCGAATTGTTCAGCGATGCCTGCCGCTGATTGGCGCAGCCCTCTCCGTTGTCCAGCGGACAACCAATCACGGGGACGGGAGAGCCGCCGGCGTTCGGCAAGAGCGAAAACATATTGCGATAGAACGGGACCTCGGCGGGATTGCTAGCCGCGAGCTGCCCGAGAACGTATGTCTGGAATGCCGGCGATGGCAGCGTCAACTGCGAAACCAGCGGAAGCGCGATGCGGATGCCTTCGTAGTGGCCGAAGAAGAAGAGCTTGTTCCTGCGAATCGGGCCGCCGACGCTTGCGCCGAACTCGTTGACCACCGAGCGCGGTTTGCGCGCGACATCGCCCGGCGAATCGTTGGCGTGAAGGAAATAGTTCTCCGCGTTCAGCAAAGCGCCGTTCCACAATTCGTAAACATCGCCGTGAAACTTGTTTGTGCCTGATTTGGTGAAGTAATTTACCTGCGCCACCGCATAGCGGCCCTGATCCACGGAGAAGGAATTGGTGTTGACCGTGGCCTGCTCGACCGCGTCGAGACCGATCACGAGATTCGTGGAAAGGCCGATGTTCAAGCCCAGCCACGGGTCGTTCGTATCGTAACCGTCGAGGATGTATCCGTTCGAGGTCGCCGGCAGGCCGTTGAACTCCACATTGCCATAGCCGCCCGCGGCCTTGGCATCGTTCGACGAACCCGCGGTGTTCATCAGAGCGCCTTCAGCAAACTGCGCAAGATAGGTAAGGTCCTGCCGGGATTCGGCAGGCTCTTGATCGTTTTGGCCTCAAGCGTCGTCGTTATGTTCGGATTATCCAGCGCGAGCAGCCCTTGCTGCGCGGTCACTTCCACGGTCTGGGTCGCGGCGCTGATCTTCAGCGTGAAATTGAGTGCCACGTTTCTTCCCACAGGCACCGGCGTGGGTTCTGAGATGGACCTGGCGAACCCTGTCACGAAACACTGACTTGATAGGTGCCGGGGTTCACCTGCGAGAACAGATAATGGCCGGACGCGTCCGTCTGTACCGTTCGCGTCGCCCGTGTGTTCACCTCAGTCGCCACCACCACGGCTCCAGGAACGGCCGCCCCGCTGGGATCGAGCACGGTTCCAGAGATGGCGCTGGAGGTTCCGCTCTGCGCGCAGGCCGCGGGTATCAGAAGAACGAGGACGATAAGTGAAGAAAAAAACCATCGCCGCTCATTAGGTATACCTAAATATCAACTTTAGGATAACCTAACACAGGCGACGAGA
The DNA here is from genome assembly GCA_963713395.1 of uncultured Acidobacteriaceae bacterium. GTDB lineage: Bacteria > Acidobacteriota > Terriglobia > Terriglobales > Acidobacteriaceae > Granulicella. Next base: position 60,041 of record CAVQLS010000010.1, read on the forward strand.
TTGGCCGCTTCGTCATGAAGAAGAAGACCCACAAACATTGGGGGCGCAACACCGAGTCGGTGGACGACTACTGAAGGCGATCTATGCGCTAGGTGGCGATGAGCGCCGCTGGGTCGGCGGATCGGAATTGGCCGCGCGCCTCGACATCGCTCCGGCCTCCGTGACCAACATGCTGCAGAAATTGGCCTTGCAGCCGAAGTCTTTCGTGGACTACAAGCGCGGTGAAGGCGTTCGCCTGACCGCCGCCGGACGCCGCCGCGCGCTGGAGATCGTGCGCCATCATCGCCTGGTCGAGACGTTTCTCTTCGAGGTGCTCGGCTATTCCATAGACGAACTGCACGATGAAGCGGAGCGGCTGGAACACTTCATCTCAGAAAAGTTTGAGGAGCGCATTGCCGAGAAGCTGGGACATCCCCAGAGCGATCCCCACGGCCACTGCATCCCGGCACTGGATGGCGCCATGCCGCCGTGCCATCGCGTCTCGTGCACATGCGAGTAGCATCGCGTCTTCAGGAATTCATAAGCTTCGGAAATGTAACTGCAATTCGCCGGAAGAATCGCACAGGTTCTCAGAAGCGCGCTGCGTTTACTAACCCACGGGTTCAAAGCGAAAACTTGTACGTCGGGGATCCCGTTCGGGTCCGGTAATCGCATCAACTTGTTCGAGATCGCACATCATGATTGAATTGCGGCATTGCGCAAGCTAATTGCCATCACGCTGCTCGCCGTATTCGGCCTGCCGTTGATTACTCCGCTCCTGGCGCTTTCGCCCACGAGTGAGGCAAATCTGCCTGCGTGCTGCCGTCGCAATGGTAAACACCATTGCATGATGAACATGGCGGAACGCACACGGATCGCAAATCAGGATCCGCAGTTCGAAGCTCCGCCTGAGCGCTGTCCGTATTACCCGGCGCAGGTCGTCTCGGTGAGTCACAGCAATCTGTTCGCTCCCCCTATCGACCAGGCCATCTACGCTGGAGTCTTCGCGCACGTTGCTGCGACCTGCCAGGTTGAGTCCTGGCGCCGCATCTGCCGCGAGCGCTCGCGTTATAAACGTGGCCCCCCTCCAGTGACCTCTCTCTAAGATCCAGCGCGTTTCAAGTCTTGATAGGCGACGGAGTGTCTCTGCGTCGACAAGCGTCGGCTCGGTGTCTTTCGCCGGCCGTTTCGGCGATTCGCGCTGAGACGATGTCTGCGCATCCCTACCGGTCAGAAGCGATCGCGTTCCCGTCCCAATCATCGTCGTGGTTCGGGAGCACCGCATTGGCTTCCACACGGGAGTTCCAGTTATGAACTGCCCCATCCGGCATCCGCTCGTTCTTACTCTCACCTGCCTGTCGCTATGGCCCACCACGGGCTGCAAATCATCGTCCCAGCCAGGGGTTGAGTTGCAAGGTCCGGCTTCGAGCGCAACTGATAAGACCTATCGCGCGACCGGTCTCGTGCTGGCGAAGAGTGCGGCAACGGGCGAGATCACGCTTCAGGAAGACACCATTGCCGGCTTTATGCCGGCAATGACGATGGTCTATAAATTCAAGAATCCTGCTCAGGTGCAAACGTTGCAACCCGGCGATCGCATCTCCGCGAATTTGCTGGTGCCGCCCAACGGCGACAACTACCTCCTGGACAAAGTTGTCGTTGTCGCGCAACCTTCAGGCTCCTTCAATCCGAACAAACTCCTGGCGCACCAACTCATGATTGGAGAGGCAGTCCCCGATCTCCCGCTGGTCAATCAGAACGGGAAGACGATCCATCTTCAGGACTATCGGGGAAAGGCGCTGTTAGTGACCTTCATCTACACGCGGTGCCCGATGCCTACGGCATGCCCGAGGATCTCGACTCACTTCTCGGAAGTCAACGATGCTCTGACAAAGGATGCGGCTGCGTACGCTGCGAGCCACCTTCTCAGCATCACTCTCGATCCGGCCTACGACACGCCACCGGTCATGCACCAGTATGGGCTCGCTTATCTGGACGGGAATCCTGCTGGCTTCTTGCACTGGCGGTTCGCCGATACCACGCCGGCTGATCTCAAGAAGCTAGCCTCTGCCTTCGGTCTGGAGTACACCCTCGAGGACAACCAGATCACGCATACCATGCAGACCACATTGATCGGGCCTGACAGCGAAGTGCTGCAGACGTGGGAGGGCAGCAATTGGAGTCCTTCTGACGTCGCGAAGGCCGTGGAAACCGCAACGCAGAAGGCTGCGAGGACCTAGTATGAACTTCCGCCCGCTTGCAGTGCATAAAGTGCTCGTCTCCTCGTTTGTCGTGGCATGGGTTGCTGTTCTGTCCTATGTCTCAAACGGGAGATGAATATGTTTCGCTTGGTGCGACCTAGAATCGCCTTCGCCTTGATGACCAGTTTTCTCTTCTTCGCAGCCAGAGCCATAGCGCAGGAGACCATTAGCAACGCAATCGTAACTGGACGGGTGCTTGATCCATCCGGAGCCTCGATTCCCCACGCCACGGTGACTGCTCTGCAGTCTGCGACGAATGAGACCTTCACCACACAGACAGACGACCAGGGGCGTTTCCGCCTGCTCTATCTTCCAGTGGGACAATACCGTATCCAATCACAATCGGCTGGTTTCGCGGCAAGCGAGCAGACCGTCGATCTCTCGATTGGCTCAGCGTTCGACATCACCCTGAAGCTTGCACTCGCCGGGTCTTCGACGCACAGTTCAAGTCTCCGCAACAACGCCAGTCATCGAATTGAATCGCAGCCAGATTGCAGCGACTGTGCAGCAGGTGGAGATTCAAAACCTGCCCTTTGAAGGGCGCAACTACCTTGATCTGGCACTCCTTCTCCCGGGTGTCTCACCGACGAACACCGCGAGTACACAGACCCTGGCGGAGACATCGGAGGTTGTAGGGCAAGGCTATTCGGTCAACAGTCAACGCAACTTTTCGAACAGCTTCATTGTGGACGGTCTCTCGGACAATGACGACGCGCAGGGGTCGCAGGCAATGTCTTCAGCATGGATGTCATTCGTGATTTTCAGGTGGTGACTTCGGGTGGCCAAGCCGAATTCGGACGCGCGCTCGGGGGCTACTTTAACATTCTGACCAAAAGCGGAACCAACAACTTGCACGGTACGGCCTACGGGTTTCTGCGCAATCAACGTCTTAACGCGGACAATGCTCTTTCCGGAACCAGGCTACCTCTGACCCAAGGCCAGTACGGCGCCAGCCTCTCCGGGCCTCTGCAGAGGGACAAGACCTTTCTGTTCGGAAATTTCGAGGAACAGCGTCTGCGTACCGATGGCGTCATCACCGTGACTCCAGCAAACGCTGCCACGATCAACGCTCGACTCGTCGCTGTGGGTTACCAGGCTCCGTTGCTGCCCGTAGTCTCGACACCCACGACGCTCTATCCCACGACACTTCATACTGACACAATATTTCTTCGCGGCGATCATAACTTCAGTCAGCACGACCGCCTCGAAGCGCACTACAGCTTCTACCAATTGAGCAGTCTCAATGCTCGCGGCGTCGGATCTCTCAACGAGGTGAGCAACGGCACATCAGTGTACGACACGAATCATTCCTTTGCGGTGAGCAATATCGCAACTCTGTCGCAGCATATCTTGAATGAGACGCGTGCGCAGTTCATCTACGACAATCTCTATGCTCCGCCTAATGACCAGATCGGCCCGGCGGTAACAATCTCTGGAGTTGCTGTCTTTGGACGATCGACATCGTCCCCAACTGGCAGGCTGAACTACCTGGGAGAGATCGTCGACAACTTGCTCCTCCAGCACGGAGCGCATAGCTTCAAGACCGGCATCGATTTTCTCTATAACGACGACACGATTACCTATCCGCAGTCAATCCGCGGTTCGTATTCCTTTTCATCGCTGGCCAACTTCCTCAAAGGGACGTACAACAACGGCGGTTTCACCCAGAACTTTGGAACACCGACTGTACACCAGACAAATCCGAACGTTGGCTTCTATGCGCAGGACGAGTGGAAGGTCTCGCCGTCGCTCACTTTGAATCTGGGTATGCGATACGATCTCGAGTTCCTGGAGACGATTACCACAGACAAGAACAACGTATCGCCGCGAGTAGGCTTTGCCTGGTCACCGTATCGAGACAATCGAACGGTCGTGCGTGGAAGCTACGGCCTCTTTTATGATCGCGTGCCTCTGCGGCCGCTGGCGAATGCACTGCTGTCAGCCCACAACACGACGGACTACAACCAGGCGGTTCTGCTTAGCTACACATTTTCTCCGAATCAGACAGGAGCACCCGCCTTTCCTAACATCGCGGCGGCTCCCCCCGCTGGCGCCTTAGAGAACTTCTCAACAATGCAAAGCAATATTCAGAACCCCTACTCTCAGCAGGCGGGCGTCGCCGTTGAACAACAACTTGCCCCCAAGAGCACGCTCGACCTCAGCTACCAACATATGGCTGTCTTTTCAGCGGCCGAGTTGATCCAACAGTTTTCCGGGATCAGCAGCATCGTCGCGACAAAACGTGACGGCCAACCGCTCGGACCAATTGGTCAGTTTGTTCTTTTCAATAATCAGGATAAGATTCCGCCTCGCCGCATTAGCAATCTCGTGACTTTAGATTTGAGGACGGCTGGACACTAGGCGAATCCACCCGATGCATCGACGCCGAATTGAGCAAATGCGGACGCGAAGGCTTCAGGGTGGTGGCGTGCACGATGGGAGTATGTCAGCAAGACCGATCTTGAACGCCCGGCTTGCGCCCTGGAAACGACGACGGGATCGACATTTCACAACAGTTGCAGAAGCAGCAGATTGGTGGGAGTTCCCGCACCGCAAGGGGCTTGTAACGGATGTCTCAGGTCCACAGCGTAACGCATGTCTCGGTACACTCACCCGGGACAGCGCTCATCCCGAATCGTTGCGATCTGAACATTTGGGACTGCGGGGCGTATAGGCTGCTAGGCATTCTTGTGTTTGTCGGTGAGGTTCGGCGAGAGGAGTTGCGGCGTGCGAATGAAGGCGACGGTGTGGGTGGGTGCGGTTTTGGTGATGGGTGGGTGCGCGATGTCGTGTGCGGCGCAGGCGGCGGCGAATGGAGCTGGCGGAGCGAGTGGGGGCGAGTGAATCGCTGACGGGCAAGTGGCAGATGACAGCAAATTTTTATGGGACGCCGACGTATGGAGGACTGCAGCTGGAGTAGGCGAGCAATAAGCTGACCGGGAACTTTCATGGGGAGAAGCTGGAGGGGACGGTCGAGAAGGGAGATGGCGGGCAGAAGGTGCACTTTGTGGCGAAGGATAGTGAGGGCGATAGCGACGAGGTGACCGCGACGGTGGTGAATGGCGAGATGAAGGGCGAAGACATTGCGACCGGCGATGGCAATCCGACGGGGCGTGACCGGATTCCCTTCACCGCGACGTTGATCAAGCCGATTGTGCGTGGGAATGAGACGCATGAGTTTGTGCCGACGGTGTTTTACCGGTCGTGGTCACCGATGAACAAGCCGGTGCTGACGGTGAAGCCGGGGGACACGATTCATACGACGACGGTGGATGCGGGCGGCACGGATGAGAAGGGCCAGCGGCGGGTGATGGGCGGGAATCCGGCGACGGGGCCGTTCTATATTGAGGGCGCGATGCCGGGCGACACGCTGGTGGTGTATATCGTGAGGCTGAAGCTGAATCGGGATTGGGCGATCAGCGATGACGATGTGGTGAGCCGTGCGACAAATACGGAGCTGGCGGTGCGGTTCAAGGATTCGGGCAAGACGGTGCGGTGGAAGCTGGACCGGGTGAATGGGACGGCGTCGGTGGAGGAGCCGGGCGAGCATATGAAGAGCTTCACGATTCCGGTGCGGCCGATGCTGGGTTGCGTGGCGACGGCGGTGGGACCACCGCAGGCTCCGCCACCGACGGGCGATGAGGGCGGGTATGGCGGGAATATGGACTTCAACGAGATTGGCGAGGGCGCGACGGTGTATCTGCCGGTTTCGAATCCGGGGGCGTTGTTGTACTTCGGGGATGCGCATGCTTTGCAGGGGGATGGCGAGCTGAACGGGAATGCGCTGGAGACGTCGATGGATGTGACGGTGAGGGTGGATGTGCTGCAGGGCAAGCACCTGAACGGGCCGCGCGTGGAGACTGCGGACACCATTACTGCGATGGGGCTGGGTGGGACGCTGGAGGATGCTCTGCGGGGCGCTACGGCGAATATGGCCGACTGGCTGCAGCAGGACTACAAGCTGACGGCGAGCGAACAGGCGGAGTTCCTGGGCGTGGCGTCGGAGTTCCACATCAGCGAGGTGGCGGACAGGAATGCTGGGATCGTGCTGAAGATTAAGAAGAGAGACCTGGCGAAGCTGACGAAGTAGGAGGTTGCAGGCCGGTGGTGTAGAAGGTGACGAGCTTGCTGAGGAGTTTTTCGGCCAACTGCTGCGTCGTCAGCTGCACCTCGCTGATCCCGGGCGCGGTCCAACGGAGTTGATCGTCTTCGAGCGAGGGATGGAGGTTGAACTCACGGTTCGATTCTTCAGCCGCGTAGACAGCTGTATAGCCGGACGCTACATTTTCTGCGTCGCGGTTTATCAGATTCAGGTCGACATCGCCCAGTTGAACGATGCGGTCCCGCCAGTAGACCCGGTTCCCGTCCCACGGCCTGCGAGCGGCAGTGATCCGCATCATGGCATAGGGCAGCTCAGACCATTCGCATGCGATCAACTGCTTTAAGTGCTGCTTCTGTTGCTTCGCGTCTCTGACAGCGGCCTTCAAGGGGGGGCCGGGGAAGTGCCCATTTCCGTTATTGCCTAGTGGATTGCCGAAGGATCCCAGCACCGGTAATTTCTCCTCTGTATGGTCAATCGATGTACCTGGCCTGGAACTCTTGCGAGTATATGCTCATCAGGCTGAAGTGTCGTCGAGTCAAGATGATTTAGTGTGACAAATTTTTCACTCCTATATCTAAGAGCCTAGGGCTATTCCTAGGGACGAATATTTCTTTACTCCGGTCCCGTCAGACCAGGTTGCGGGCCGAGATGAAGGATTGCTTGTGAACCCTTAGATTGCAGTTCGGGCGGCTGGGTATACTTCGGAAATGCATTTTGTTCGAGGATTTATTGGGTGCTCCGTGATGGCGGCGGGGCTGGTACTATGTGCGACCCCGACGGCGTGGGCGTGGGGACGCGATGGGCACATGATGGTGAACCTGCTGGCACAGCAAAGCCTGCCGGCGGATGTTCCGGCGTTTCTGCGCAATGGACATGCGCGGGACGTGATCGAGTGGATGGGGCCGGAGCCAGACCGGTGGAAGCAGCGCGATGCGGAGCCGGAGCTGGTGGCGGAGCAGTCGCCGGACCACTTTTTGGATTATGAGTGGGCGATTTATGGAGCGACGAAGTGCACGAACGGAACGCCGGGGTGCGTCGACGGCTATAACTTCCCGAAGAGGCGGTATGACTTTATCCGCGCGCTGGCAGCGGCGCAGGCGCAACATCCGGACCTGAAGCTGGACGAGCGCGTGGGGTTTCAGCCGTGGCAGGTGGAGGAGGTCTGGCAGCGGTTGAAGTCGGACCTGCGGGAGTACCGGCACGAGGTTGCGGCGAACCAGGACACGTCCGGGGTCGAGACGGCGATTCTGTTCGACGCGGGATGGCTGGGGCATTATGTAGCGGATGGATCGCAGCCGCTGCACAACACGATTCAGTACAACGGGTGGACCGGACCGAATCCGAATGGATATACGACGGAGCACAAGATTCACTCGCAGTTTGAGTCAGTGTATGTGAGCGCGAACATCAAGCCCGCGGATGTGTGGCCGCTGGTGAAGGCGACGCAGCCGGTGAAGATCGACGACGAGTGGACGCAGTACTGGAAGTATTTGGACCACTCGAATGGGCTGGTGGAGAAGGTGTACCAGCTGGAGAAGGCGGGTGGGTTCAACGGCGCGGGAACACCGGAGGCGAAGGCGTTCACGGAAGAGCGGCTCGCGGCGGGGGCGATTGAGCTGAGGGATCTTATCTACTCTGCCTGGGTGCACAGCGCGGACCCGGTGGAGGAGTACCACGGACCGCAGTGAAGGTGGGAGCGGACGAGTGAACTTCTTTCATACGCTGTGGCGCGCGGTGAAGGTGATATGCGTGTTTGCCGCGCAGCTGACCAAGCTGGTGGTGACGCGGCCGCACACAAGGCCGGAGCGCGCCGCGTGGTTGAGCGGCTTCTGCAGGGCGGCGCTGCGGGTGGTCAATGTGTCCTGCGCCACCGAAGGGCACGTGCCACTGGAAGGCGCGGTGATTACGAACCACCTGAGCTATCTGGATATCGTGGTGCACGCGGCGATTCATCCGTGCGTGTTTGTGTCGGCGATTGAGACGCGAGAGATGCCGCTGATTGGGTGGATCAGCATGATGGCCGGCACAGTGTATGTGACTCGCGGCGGGGGCGGGAGCGCGGAGAAGGCCGCCGAGGTGATGGCCAAGGGATTTCGCGACGGGCTGCCCGTGGTGTTCTTTCCGGAAGGTGGAACCTTTGTGGGTGATGAGCCGGTGATGCCGTTCCGCAGTGGCCTGCTGGCGGAGGCGCTGGAGGCCGGGGCACGGGTGACTGCGGGGTTTATCCGCTATGAGTTGAGTGCGGAAGATGTGGCTGAGGGCAGGACGGCCCGGAACGATGTGCATTGGGGGCATCAACCGCTGGTGGGGCACCTCTGGAACTTCCTGGGACTGCACGGTATGAAGGCTAGCGTGCGGTTTGCGGATGAGCCTATTGCGTTTTCAGCCGCAGCCTACGAAGACCGCAAGGTGGCGGCCGTTGAGGCACGGGAGGCAGTGCTTGCAATAAGTAATGCGGAAAACAGCCTTAAGTCGTAGACTGGCGCGTAACTTTCGTACTGGTACCAATACCACGTCTGTTGCACTGCTGGGTTACCATAAGTTTCCGGCCCGCTCTGGTTTCTATGTATCTCATTTGGCTCTCTGCGGCTCTGTTGGTCGCGCTTCTAGTTGTCTCGGCGGCTCTGGTGCGGGCGCGCCGTCGAAGCGCACTGCTCTCGGATGAACTGGCGAGGGCGATGCGGGAGAGCCTGCAGCAGCAGGCGGCGCTGCAGCAGCGGAAACAGCTGGATAATTTGAAGGATGAATTTATCTCAACGGTGTCGCATGAGCTGCGCACGCCGCTGACGAGTATTCACGGAGCGCTGGGACTGTTGTCGTCGGGCAAGGGCGGCCACGTGGATGAGAAAGCCGCGAACCTGCTGCGCATCGCGAACAGCAACACGGAGCGGCTGGTTCGGCTGATCAACGACATCCTGGATTTGGAGCGCATGGAGTCAGGACGCGCGCCGCTGCAGATCCGGCGGCTGGAGCTGCGCGAGGTGGTAGCGCAGGCGGTGGAGACGATGCGGTCGATGGCGGAGAAGTTCGCCGTGACGCTGGAGATTGTGCCGGAGCCGGCGGAGACGCAGATTGCGTTCGATGGCGACCCGGACCGCATTCAGCAGGTGCTGACGAATCTGCTGTCGAATGCGGTCAAGTTTTCGCCGCGCGGCGGAGTGGTGAGCGTGTCGACGGCGTCTGACGGCGAGAACCTGGTGCTGCAGGTGGTCGATGTGGGGCGTGGCGTTCCGGTGGACAAGCTGGAAACCATCTTCGACCGCTTTGGGCAAGTGGAAGCATCGGATGCTCGACAGAAGGGCGGGACGGGGCTGGGGCTGGCGATCTGCCGGAGCATTGTGGCACAGCACGGCGGAACGATCTGGGCGGAGCGCAACGATACGACGGGCAAGGGACCGGGGACGACGGTGATCCTGCGACTACCGAGGTACTCAAATGTCGAACAGGCGGCAGCGCTGCCTGCGGCTTCCGAGGGATCGATCCTCGTGGTGGACGATGATCCAATCGTGCGCAATGTGGTGCGCGAGCATCTGCGCCGGAATGGATATACGGTGATCGAGACGGCCAGCGGCGAAGAGGCACTGGAGGTCGTGGGCAAACAGCACGTGGATGCTGTGCTGCTGGACCTGTGCATGCCGGGGATGTCGGGCTGGGAGACGCTGGAGCGGCTGAAGAAGAACGGACAGACCGCCGATATCCCAGTTGTGGTGCTGAGTGTGCTTTCACCTGCGACGCGAACTCCGGATGTGCCGACGACCCAGGGATGGGTTCAGAAGCCTTTTCACGAAACTTTGTTGCTGACGGAGATCAGCCGGGCGCTGCATCCGACGAGCGGGCCGGGGCGGATTCTGCTGGTGGAAGACGATGAGGACCTGGCGACGGTCGTATTGTCCGGATTCCGAACAATCGGCGAGGCCGGAGCTGGTGAGCCTGGGGGAATCAGCGTCGATCATGTGAGTTCGCTTGCAGAGGCGGAGAGTTACTGCCAGAAGGACGCGCCGGATTTGCTGATTCTGGATCTGACGCTGCGGGATGGATCAGGATTTGCGCTAGTGGATTGGCTGAGGCGACAACCAAAGCTTCGCACTTTGCCACTTGTGGTGTACTCTGGCAGCGAATTGAGCGAGGCTGAGATGGCGCAGCTCAGATTGGGGCCTACTCAGTTCTTAACGAAAGCCCGGGTTCAGCCGCGACACGTTGAAGACTTGATACTTGCAATGGTTCGACACTTAGGAAAACCTGCAATGGGATCGGTATCAGCGTAGAATGGCACCGCAATCTCCTACAGGTTTGTGCATGCGCCGTATTCTCATCATTGATGACGAGGACGACATCCGCGAGGTAGCGGCACTGTCATTAGAATCAGTTGCGGGCTGGAGCGTTTTAACCGCTTGTTCCGGCGCCGAAGGCATTGTTGCGGCTCAGGTGGAGCAACCTGACGCAATTCTGATGGACGTGATGATGCCCTCGATGGACGGACCTACAACCTTTCGGGAGATGCAAAGATCGCCCGAGATCGCGAAGATTCCCGTTGTACTTCTTACAGCGAAAGTGCAGGGAGTGGACCAGCGGCGGTTTGCAGGCTTGGGCGTTGCAGGAGTTTTGTTCAAGCCTTTCGATCCGCTGACACTGGCTGAGCAGATGGCGGCCACTCTGGGATGGAGCTAACAACCACGATGGAGTCCGGCTTTCATCCGCCGCCGAGCCGGCGGCACTCAGTGAATGGGTCTGTCACCAGGAACGGCGCGGTGCCGCGGAACGGTCATGGCGCAGTGAAGACCCAAACTGCAGGCAATGGGAATGGCGCTGGCAAGATCCACGCGTCGGGTAATGGGCACGTCGTGGGCAAGGTGCACGCCGCGGGCAACGGACACGCCGCGGGCAATGGACATGGATCGGGCAATGGACATGGGGCTGCGACGAGGCCCGGCGATGTAGCGCGTGAGCTGATCAGCGCGCTGTGGGAGCGCAGCGCGCCCCTGATTACAGAGCGTTTGAATGGGCTGGACATTGCTTGCGAGGCCGCAGTGCTGGGCAGGCTTTCGCCGATCATGCGGCGAGGAGCGATGGACACGGCGCATAAGCTGGCTGGGTCGCTGGGAATGTTTGGATATCCGCGCGGGACGGAGCTGGCGCGCGAGATTGAACAGATGCTGGAGTACGAGGGCGTGGTGGACGCCGGATCATTGCGCGAGCTGGTGGTGGAATTGCGCGGTTGCCTACCGCTGTAAGAGCGGCGGCGGCGGAACTTCGAACTAATTAACTAATTGCACCTGAGCGAGGTCCAGACGCCGGCGAGCATGCCCGTCGCCAGGCAGCTCAGGGTCGTCACTGCTCTCAGGAACGAGTTGGCTTTTGCCGCGCGAGCGTGCGCGGAATTGTGTATCTGAATATTGGGTGCAAACGTCTGGCGGGAGCCACTCTCGCGCAAAGCTGTTCGAACAGAAGCGCACGCCACACCCAAACCTGCGCCCATCCCATGGCTTTTCGGCCCGAGGAAAATGTGTGAACGATCGTTGTTTTCAGATTGCGAAATCCGATCCGGCGAAAATCGGCTTTCAAGTGTTTCATGGTCCGTTCGTTGAAGTGGCCTCCCGTGGCCGCCTCTCCAGGCTGCGAGAAATAGCCGCTGCAATCGTGAGGACCGGTCAGCGGGTTGGGAATTAAGATTACGAGCCAACCGCCGGGCTTTAGGGCTCTGTAGCAAGAATCGAGGAACATCTCATAGTCGCCCGATGGAACGTGCTCAAGGACGCCCTCCGCAACGCAAAGGTCATACGTCGATTCGCTCACGGCCCGGACTGTCGCTGTTGAGAGGCGCACCCGTCCTGAATGCCGAGCCTGAATTGCATCCCATTGCAATCCCGGCGTAACGTCGATTCCATCGACAAAACAACCCTGCCTGGCCAGAGCGTCAGTAAGGGCTCCCTGTCCGGCGCCCACCTTCAGGACTGTTCTGGCGCCGCTCAACCGAAGAAGAGACAAGGCATCCTTTGTACGGTCGGTCAACTCTTCCGTGTTGCCGGCGTATTGAGCGAAAGCTTCAGAGGAAGCGTGAAAAGCCATGACTTGGCATACATTTCCTCGACGACCTTCTCGCGCTCCTCGGAGCAGGGGGCGGTTTGTTCGATTCGTTCCCGGTAGGTAGCCTCGCTTTGGTAAATACGGGCGAGCATTTCCTGTCTGCTTCGGAGAAGACGGCGTCGTCGCCCTGGGGAAACGGCAAACCTCTGCCTCAAAGCATCAAGAGACATCACGTCCATGGAGACCCTCACTGGGCGAGGATGGTACCAGACCTCGAGCCGAACTCATTGCTAATTACAGGTGAGTGAGGTCCAGACGCCGGCGACGGTGCCGGAGGCGTGGTCGATGCGAAGGTCGACGAAGCTGCCAGCGGGGATGGCAACGGAGGCCAGTGCCGGACACGAGCCTGTGGATGGGGTGCAGGAGAGCGCGGTGTCCTGCATGTTGGTGCCAGACGTGCCGAGGCGGAGTGTAACGGTGATGGCGCCGCTCTGATTGGATTTCACGTCCAGCTCGGTGGCGGTGCAGGACTGCGGGATCCAGGCGAGGATGGAGTCGCTCTCCGTAGTGGAGGCGTTGGGCGAGTTGAGCGCGTAGTAGGTGTCGTTGAAGCTGGTGGGGTGGTACATCGCGGCAAAGCTCCCGGAGGTCGTGCTCGTCGAGCCTGAGCCGGGTGGGCCGGTGGCTCCCTGCGGGATGCCGAAGTTGAGGATCGCGTTTTGTGTGGTGCCCGAGTTGGAGACGGTTGCTACGGAGCCGGCAGGGAGTGTACTGACAGTGCCGACAGAGAGTGTCGCGGCGGTGCCCGCCGGGCCGGTGGGACCGGTGCTGCCGCCCTGAGCGATAACGGTCCAGATCTGCGCGAATTGGTCGGGCTGCTGGTTCGAACCGGAGGCAAGGGCGAGATAGGTTGAGCCGTCGAAGCTGACAGCGTCGTTGATGGAGTAGAAGACGGAGGGCGACCACTGGCCGCGAAAGTTCATGCCGGGAGCGCCGGTGGCTCCGGTTGGGCCGGCGGGGCCTTGTGGGCCCGTCGCCCCGGCAGGACCTTGTGAGCCTTGCGGGCCGGTGAGGCCGGTTGTTCCGGCTGCGCCTGCGGGACCGGCGGGGCCCTGGGCGGCGAGGAGCATCCAGTAGGTGGGCGAGGTGTCGGGAGCCTGGCCGTGGTTGGAGGCGATGAGCGAGGCGTAGCTGGAACCGTTCCAGGTGACGACGTCGCCGATGGAATAGCTGTTGGTGGCAGAGTAGGCGCCGGTGAGGTTGAGTCCCTGCCCTGTTGGGCCTGCGGGGCCTTCCGGGCCAGCGGTGCCGGGGACGCCTTGTGGGCCGGATGGGCCTGCGGGGCCTTGAACTCCCGTGGGGCCGGCGGGGCCTTGCGGGCCGGCGCCGCCGGCGGAGGCAAAGAGCGACCACGCGGAATGGGATTGGTCGGGCGCATTGCCGTGGTTATTGGCGATGAGCGAGACGTAGCCTGAGCCCTGCCAGAGGACGGCGTCGGCGAGTGCGTAGTTATGGGTGGGATCGTAGGGGCCCTGGAAGGTCAGGCCGGTGGGGCCGGCGGGACCTTGGGCGCCGGTGGACCCTTGCGGGCCAGCGGGACCTTGCGCGCCAGTAAGGCCCTGCGCGCCGGGCTGACCGGGGATTCCCTGCGGGCCTTGCGGACCGGGCGAGCCGGGAGGGCCGGTAGAGCCGGGAGGGCCCTGGGCGCCTGTGAAACCTTGCGGGCCGGGCGCGCCGGTGGCTCCGATGGGGCCCTGGGCGGTGAGCGTACCCCAGGCGGAGGCGACCTGGCCGGGGGTGTTGCCGTGATTGTTGGCGAGCGTGGAGACGTAGCTCGAGCCACTGAAGAGGACGACGTCGCCGAGAGCGTAGTTGTGCGTGGAGTCGTAGGCGCCCTGGTAGACGAGGCCGGGACTGCCTGCGGGGCCGACCGGACCTTGAGTGCCTGCGGGACCCGCGGGGCCCTGGATGCTTGCTCCGGCTGGGCCGGTTGGACCTTGCGGACCGGCCGGGCCCGCGGGGCCCTGAACGCCGGTGGCTCCGAGGGCAAGGGTGCCCCAGGCCCAGGGGGTGGATGAGGGCGTGTTGCCGTGGTTGGCGTCAGAGAGCGAGACGTAAGTGGAACCGGCGAAGGTGACGACGGAGCCCTGGGCGTAGTTGGTAGCGGAAGCGTAGGCGCCCTGGTAGACAAAGGCGCTGGCGCCGGACGCTCCGGTTGGCCCAGCGGGGCCTTGGGGGCCCGTGGCTCCGGCAGGGCCTGCGGAGCCTTGCGGACCGGCTGGACCAGCGGGACCTTGGGGGCCAGTGGCTCCGACAGTCCCGGTGCCGGTGCTTCCGGCGGCGAGGGCGATCTCGAGTTCTGGAGAGTGGGAGGTTTGGTCGTTTTCCTTGCTGTCGAACTGGAGAACGGCAGAGGCAGCGGTGAGGGCGAGGCCGTTGTTGCTGGAGGGTGAGGTTACCCAGGACTGGACGGCGGAGGTGACGTCGATCGTCACGAACTGGCCGGCGGCGGGGACCTGCGCGGAGCCGAACGCGGAGCCGACGGATGGGAGGGTGTTGTAAGTGACGCTGTACTCACCCCAGGCAGCGTTGATCTGCGCGACGGAGAGAGTGCCGGGGGTCGTAGCGAGGTTGCAATACAGGCGGAGGGTGGCGCGGGTAATCTGGGCGGCGGTGGTGCCGGAGGGAAGGACGCCGAGATCGAACTGGACGAGGGCGGTGTAGCCGCCGCCGACGTTGAGGTTGGTGAGAGTGCCGGAGTTGACGTCAGGCTGGGCCGCGGAGACGTGGGCGTCAGCGACGAGGGTGGCCTGGACGGCGTAGGCGCGCGAAGCAACGCAGAGGATCAGCGCGCAGAAGGCGCTTCTCACGAATGCAAGGTGGTGGTGTCCCGACAACCCTCTGGCCCTCACAACGATCCCAGCTCAGCGTTTCACGTCGCTACAGAGGTGCAGCGAAATAGAGTGGATACTTCCCTTGTTTGTAGCGTTTTGCGCCACCCGGTGCAATACCCCCGGGGCTTCTTTTCTGAGGAATTTTCGGCTGGAAGCCAGGGCCGGAGCTACACTGCTGAGATGCCGGGCATCGCGCCAGGACGGAAGGGTACGCTGCTATCGTTAGGGGTGCATGCGGCGGTAATCGGCGCGCTGGCGCTGATAACGCGGATGCATGGGCCGGTGCTGGCTCCAGAGCATATGCCGGGGACGGCGCAGGGCACGGTGCTGATGTTCAATTTTCAGCAGCTGGGAGCGCCGCCGGGTTCGACGACAGCGAAGGCTCGCGAGCAGGCGAAGGGACCGGCTCTGCCGGCGCCGGCGAAGAGTCCGATCGACAAGGCGAAGCAGTTGACGCAGGCGGCGACCAATGAAGCCCCGGGCAATGCGGCGGATGGAGCCGAGGGCGATGGCAATATGAGCATCGCGCTGGTGCAGTTTCATCCGCGGCCGACGCCGGACCTGTCGACACTGACGCCGGGGACAAGCGGCGATGTGGTGCTGGATGCGCTGATCGACGCGCAAGGGCACATCTCGAGGCTGTCTGTGACGAAGAGCCTGGGACCGAATGTGGATCAGCAGGTGATCGCGACGGTGCAGACGTGGACCTTCACGCCCGCGACGCGAAACGGGACGCCGATCGCGAGCGAGCAGGAGCTGCTGTTTCACTACGAGCGGCGCGGAAGCGCGGGGTAGTAACTCCCTCAGGGGCTAAAGGCCCGATATTCAGGTGAAGTGATTGCGGACGGGCTGAAGCCTGTCCCCCTCCGTGCTGCGCTCTACTTCATTGTGAGGAGCATCACCTGGTCTTCGAGGAAGACGGTGAGGAGCAGGCTGCGGCCGTCGGGGGAGACAGTAATGTCGTGGGGGAAGAGGCCGGTTTTGATGGTTTGCAGGAATTTTGGCTTGGCGGGATCGGTGAGGCCGATGACGGTGGCGTTGCCAGGCATGCCGGCGAACTCGTAGGAGTTGGCGACGAGCATTTTGCTGTCGTGATCGAAGAGAGCGAGGCCGACGGGCGCGAGGCCGTTCGTGGTGAAGCTGCGCAGGTAGGCGTGCGCGGGGTCGTGCTCGAGTGCCGCGGTGTCGAAGACGAGGATGTTGTCGTCGTCGCGCGCGGAGACGTAGAGTGTGCGGCCGTCGGAGGAGACGGTCTCGCGGACGGGGCCGCAGCCGGAGTTGAAGAGCCGGAGCGTGGCGTCGCGCTCATGCTGCGGGCTGTAGTCGGTGGGCGGGGCGGAGGCTTTGAGGGCGTCGACGATGAAGAGGCCGCCGCTGGGGTTTGGTGTGCCGCCAGCGGTGTGATAGCAGTTGCCGTGTTGCAGGTCTGGGTTGTCGAATCCGGGAAGGCGCTCGGGGAGTGCGGCGAGAACTTCGCTGACGGCGTAGAGGCGGGTGCCGTCGGGTGAGAGGGCGATGCCTTGCGGGGAGCTCAGTGTTGGAATCTGTGCGACGGCTTCGGGAACGGGCTGGCCTTTTGGATCGCGGCGGATGGCGATGATGCCGACGCTGCCGCCGTGGAGGGTCTCGTTGGAGACGAAGAGGTGATCGCCTTTGGGCGTGACGGCGAGATAGCTGGAACCGGAGTGTTCGCCCTGGAAGAGAACGTGGGGGTCAGATTTGCCCTTGAGGACTGCGTCGAGTGACAGGAAGATGACGCCTGCGTCGGAGAGGCCGACGGCGAGAACGCGGGTGCCGGGGATAAGTGCGATGCCCTTTGCAGGTTCGCTGCCCAGAGGCTGCCAGGCGGCGCGTTTGATTTTGGTGCCGTCGACGCGGTAGACCTCGATGCCGGATTCAGTGCCGTGCTGACGTGTGATGGTGACGAGGATGTATTGGCCGTCAGGCGTCCACATGGCCTGCGTGGGATGGCCGCTGGTGTTGAAGGTGTGGACGTCGAGAACCTGTGCGGACGCGAGCGTGGAGTTGCGAGCGCGGCTGCAAGGAGCAGAGAACGCATGGAGCAACCATATCGTTCGGCGAGCGCTCTGTCAGCGAGGGAGTGGCAAACTTTCCGGCGGAAGATGTTCGCCGTATGCTTTGAGCTATGGCTACCGAGACGACGAACGCGACCACTGAGACAGAGTTCAATAAGCTTGGATTCAATACTCCCGGGCATCCTGCCTCACCTGACAAGTTGGTGAGATGTTCCGCGGCTGGTGACGGCGTTTTATGCGAAGCATCCGGATGTGGCGAATCCGTCGGAGCGGGTGAGCTTCGGGACGAGCGGGCACCGCGGGTCGTCGCTGCAGACGAGCTTCAACTATGCGCACATTCTCGCGATCACGCAGGCGATCTGCGAGTATCGCGCGAATGAGAAGACAACAGGGCCGCTGTTTCTGGCGCAGGATACGCACGCGTTGTCCGATCCGGCGTTCACGACGGCGCTGGAGGTGCTCTCGGCGAATGGCGTGCACGTGCTGGTCGAAGGGGCAAGGACCTGGGCTATACGCCGACGCCGGCGCTCTCGCACGCGATTCTGAAGCACAACGCGGAGGTGAAGGACCGCCTTGCCGATGGCATCGTGATTACGCCGTCGCATAATCCTCCGGAGGATGGCGGCTTCAAGTACAACCCGCCGACGGGTGGCCCGGCGGACACGACGGCGACGAAGTGGATCGAGAATCGCGCGAATGAGTTGATCGGCGCGAAGCTGCAGGGCGTGAAGCGGCTGGCATATCACCGTGCGGTTTCGGCGGAGACGACGCAGAAGTATGACTTTATTTCGTCGTATGTGGACGACCTGCCGAACATTATTGATATCGATGCAATTCGGAATAGTGGCTTAAAACTGGCGGTGGATCCGCTGGGCGGAGCGGGTGTGCACTACTGGCCGCGCATTGCGGAGCAATATAAGTTGCCGCTCGAGGTGCTGAACAAATACGTCGATCCGACGTTCCGGTTCATGACGCTGGATTGGGATGGGCGCATTCGCATGGATTGCAGCTCGCCGTATGCGATGGCCTCGATGATTGCGAAGAAGGACAAGTACGACGTGGCGTGGGCGTGCGATACGGATCATGATCGGCATGGCGTGGTGACGCGCTCGTCTGGCTTGTTGAATCCGAACCACTATCTCGCGGTGTGCATTCAGTATCTGTTTACGCATAGGCCGGAGTGGAGTGAGAAGGTGGGCATCGGCAAGACGCTGGTGTCGTCGAGCATGATTGACCGCGTGGCGAAGGGCCTGGGTCGCAGGATGCTGGAGGTGCCGGTCGGGTTCAAGTGGTTCGTCGATGGACTGCTGGATGGCACGTTGGGGTTCGTGGGCGAGGAGTCGGCGGGCGCGAGTTTTCTGCGGCGCAATGGCAAGGTGTGGACGACAGACAAGGATGGTTTGATCTGCGGGCTGCTGGCTGCTGAGATGACAGCGACGACGGACAAGGATCCGGGACAGTTGTACGGTGAGTTGACGGCAAAGTACGGCGCGCCGGTGTATCAGCGGATTGATGCGGCGTGCTCGAAGGAGGACAAGGCGAAGCTTGCGAAGCTGTCAGCCTCGCAGGTGACGGCGAAGGAGCTGGCGGGCGATCCGATCACGGCGATCCTGACGGAGGCGCCGGGGAATGGCGCGCCGATTGGCGGGCTGAAGGTGACGACCGATGAGGGATGGTTTGCAGCGCGGCCGAGCGGGACTGAGGACGTCTACAAGATCTACGCCGAAAGCTTTAAGGGCGAGGAGCATTTGAAGCGCATTCAGGATGAGGCGAAGGCGCTGGTGAGCGCGGCGCTGAAGGGATAGGAGGAGAGATGGCTGAACAGGTTCCGCTGAAGTTTATCTTCTACATCGCCGCGCCTGCTGAGAAGGTGTGGGAGGGATTTGCTTCTGCGGAATCGAACCGCGCGATTTTCTCGACTGATTTTGAGATCGAGCTAAAGCCGGGCGGTCAGATTGCATGGGTGGGCACGGGGCCGGATGGCAAGCGTGTGACGTATGTGCACGGCGAGGTCATCAAGGCTGAGCCGCCGAAGCTGCTGCAGTACACGTTTGCGATCGGGCCTGCAGGCAAGTTCTCGCGCGTGACGGTGGAACTCACGCAGGAGACTGAGGCGACGAAAGTGGTGGTGACGCACGATCAGTGGGCGGAGGATGATGCGATGTACGCGCCGACGATGGATGGATGGCCGCGGATATTGTCGCGGTTGAAGACGCTGATCGAGACGGGTAAGACGTTCAAGCCGCACTGAGGTGGCTATCCGCCCTATTCCCTCTGAAACGGCGGTACACAGCGAAGTAATACAAGAGTGATCCGATGGGCCCGCTTCCCAAAAACAAGATGAGCCAAAGCGCTTTTGTGCCCATCGCAGAATGGTCCGTCGATGCACAGAAAATGGCCATTCCACAAAAAAGAACAAACATCGCCGGAATTCCCGGGACTGCCACGGCCATGAACACCACCGCAACTGGGCAACTAGCCGGCGAAGCGTTTAGGAATTGTGGAACTCCAGGAATGGCGAGCAAACATACAAACGCAAAAAGAGTTGAAAGAACGACGGCTGAACAAAGGAACAGCATCGAGGCTGCTTTCGATTGAAGCCAATCAAATCTCATCACGTCACCGTAACATGCGGCCTAATATCCCGATAGAGCTTAGGCGGTGACGGCGTGGCGCAGGTGTGGGCGGACGCGTTCGAGTGCGGCTTCGGCGGTGAGGCCGTACTTTGCGCGGAGGGATTCGACTTTGCCGTGCTCGATGAACTGGTCGGGCCAGCCGATGCGGACGACGGGTGTTTCGATTCCCTGCTCTGCGAGGCTTTCGAGGACTGCGGAGCCGAAGCCTCCGGCGAGGACGTGGTCCTCGAAGGTGACGAGCAGCGAGCAGCGTTTGGCGTAACGTGCGATGCACTCGTGATCGACGGGCTTGGCGAAGCGCGCGTTGATGACGGCGACGCTTTGGCCCTCCTTGCGAAGCATGCTCGCAAGACGTTCGGCTTCGGGCAGCATGCCGCCTAGCGA
The DNA here is from genome assembly GCA_963713395.1 of uncultured Acidobacteriaceae bacterium. Taxonomy (GTDB): domain Bacteria; phylum Acidobacteriota; class Terriglobia; order Terriglobales; family Acidobacteriaceae; genus Granulicella. The sequence goes on from CAVQLS010000010.1 coordinate 80,357, forward strand.
GAAGATGGCGACGTCGGAGCCGTCGCGCAGAACTTCTGCCTTGCCGATCTCGAGAGCGACGGGGTTTTCTTTCACCGGAGTGCCGGGGCCGATGCCGCGCGGGTAGCGGATGGCGCTCGGGCCGTTGTGCTGGAGCGCGGTGAACATCATGTCCTGCAGCTCATCCTCATCCTTGGGGTCCATGTGGATGATGTTGGGGATGCCGCGCAAGTAACTGATGTCGAAAAGGCCGTGGTGCGTGGGGCCGTCGTCGCCGGAGAGGCCGCCGCGATCCATGCAGAAGACAACGGGGAGCTCCTGCAGCGCGACGTCGTGAACGACCTGGTCGAAGGCGCGCTGAAGGAATGTTGAGTAGATGGCGCAGAAGGGGCGGAAGCCCTTGGTGGCCATGCCCGCGGCGAAGAGCACGGCGTGCTCCTCGGCGATGCCGACGTCGAAGTAGCGCTTGGGGTGGTGCGGGCGGAAGAGGTCGAGCGCCGTGCCGTTGGGCATGGCCGCGGTGATGGCGACAACCTTGTCGTTCATGGTGGCGAGCTTGGTGAGGCTCTCCGCGAAGATCTCGGAGTAGGTCTTCTGGCCGGTTGGTTTGGTCTCGCCGGTTTCGGGATCATAAGGGCCAAGGCCGTGGAACTTCTTCTGCTTTTCGAGCGCGGGCTGGAAGCCGCGGCCCTTCTGCGTGATGGCGTGCAGGATGACGGGGCGGTCGAGCTGCTTCAGGAAGCGGAAGGTCTCGATGAGCATCGGCAGATTGTGGCCGTCGACGGGGCCGTAGTAGCCGAGGCCGAACTCTTCGAAGATCATGCCGCGGCCGACGATGCCCTTGGCAGCCTCTTCAGCCTTGCGCGCGATGTGGCGCGCAGCCTTGCCGCCGAACTTTTCGACGAGGCCGGCGGCGCGGTCGTGCAGGCTGATGTAGGTGGGATTGGTGGCGATCTTGTGAAGGTACCCGGCGATGGCACCGACGTTCTTGTCGATGGACCACTCGTTGTCGTTGAGCACGATGATCATGCGCTTGGTTTGCGCGGCGACGTTGTTCAACGCCTCAAAGCTGATGCCGTTAGTGAAGGCAGCGTCTCCGGCGAGCGCGACGATGTGCTCCTTGCCGCCGGCCATGTCGCGCGCGACGGCCATGCCAAGCGCAGCGGAGAGCGCGGTGCCCGCGTGGCCGGCGCCGAAGCTGTCGTGCTCGCTTTCGGTGCGGAGCATGAAGCCGTTGAGGCCTTCGGGTTGGCGGATGGTGTCGAAGCGGTCTTCGCGCCCGGTGAGCAGCTTGTGGACGTAGCTCTGATGGCTGACGTCGAAGACGAAGCTGTCGCGCGGAGTATCGAACACGTAGTGCATGGCGATGGTCAGTTCGACCACGCCAAGGTTCGGCCCGATGTGACCGCCGGTCTTCGCGACGCCGGTGATGAGGCGGTCGCGGATCTCTTCGGCCAGCCGCTCTAACTCTACTAATCCAAGCCGCTTCACGTCCGCGGGCGACTTGATCCTGCTAAGGTACTCACTCATTCCTGCAACTCGTTTCGCACTAGCTGACGACGTTTTCGTATCAGCACACCAACTTACAAGTGTATCAAGTTAGGAGCCTTGACTCTGGCGCGAGCGCTCCTGTTTTGCGGTAGGATGGCTCGCATGAAATTCAAGGCCCTCGCGATTGTGTTGTCTCTGCCGCTCTCCGGCGCAATGTACGCCAGCGCACAGACGGTTCTTCCTCTATGGCCTCATGGCACTCCGGAGCCGGCGCAGACGACGGAAGCAGAGACGAACATTCTGGATTCAGCAGGCCACCGCACGAACCGTTTGACGAATATTACCCAGCCTTCGATGACAGTCTTTCTTCCTCAACATTCGATGGGAGTTACATCGGCGGCCGTGGTGTTTCCCGGCGGATCGTACCAACGGCTGGCGTGGGATAAAGAGGGGCTGGACGCGTGCCGCTGGCTGAACTCGATCGACATGGCGTGCCTGCTGGTGAAATATCGCGTGCCTGAGCAGGGACACTATCCGGAGAATCGCGCGGACCTGCAGGATGCACAGCAGGCGATGCGGGTGGCGCGCGCGCATGCGGAGGAGTGGCATATCAATCCGGTGCGCATCGGCGTGGTGGGGTTCTCGGCGGGCGGACATCTTGCGGTGACACTCTCGAATCACTTTGACGACACGAGCGTGGAGAGCACACCGGCAGCGGCTGACGTGGACACGAAGATCAGCGCGCGCCCGGAGTTCGCGATCCTGGGCTATCCGGCGTATCTGCCGGAGGGACCTGACAAGAAAGACCTCGACCCGAACCTGATGCCGAACTCGCGGACGCCGCCGACGTTCATCATCCAGGCCGAGAATGACAAGACCTACATCGACAGCTCGCTGGTGTACTTCCGCGCGCTGAAGGATGCGGGCGTGCCTGCGGAGCTGCATTTGTATGCGAGCGGCGGTCACGGCTTCGGCATGCGGCCGGTGGGCATGCCCGAAGAACACTGGGGAGACACGGCGGCCGAATGGCTGCGCAGAATCGGCATGCTGCCGCAGCCGATGACGACGGCGAGAACGATCACTGAACCTCTGGCGCCGGTGCCCTGCCCTTCGCATCAGCTTGCGGTCGGACGCCCCGGGGCGCCCGCGACTGCGCCGGCTGGGCCGCCTGATAATCCCAACTGCCTTTAGTAATTCGCCGGGCTAGTCGATGGCTGCTTCGAGCGCAGCGGGTGAGGGCTGCTCGGTGCGGAAGGCATTCTCCCATTTGGCGACGACGGCGCTGGCGAGGCAGTTGCCGACCACGTTGACTGTGGTGCGCGCCATGTCCATGACGGTGTCGACGCCGAGCAGAACGAAAATGGGCTCCATAGGCAGATGGAAGGTGGAGACGGCGGCGAGCAGCACAACGAACATCGAGCGCGGCACGCCCGCGACGCCCTTGCTCGTGATCATCAGCGTGAACATCATCGCGAGCTGTTGCCCGATGGAGAGATGCATGCCGCCGGCCTGCGCGATGAAGATCGACGTGACGGCGAGGTACAGCGTTGAGCCGTCGAGATTGAAGCTGTAGCCTGCGGGGATGACGAAGGCGACGATGCGGCGCGGAACGCCGAAGGCCTCCATTTGCTCCATCGCGCTGGGCAGCGCGGCCTGGCTGGCTCCTGTCGCGAAGGCGATGGTTGCGGGCTCGGCGACAGCGCGAAGGAAACCAACTACCGGAATGCGGAAGAACAGAGCCACCGGTAGCAACACGCCGGCTCCGAAGATGACCAGCGCGATGTAAAGCGTGAGCAGCAGCTTGCCGACGTTGACCAGCACACCGAGACCGAGGCCGCCAACCGTGAAGGCCATCGCGCCGGCGACGCCGACGGGCGCGAAGTACATGACGATGTTGGTGAAACGGAACATCACCTCGGCGAGGCTTTCGCAGAAGCGCAACATGGGCGCGCGTTTGGATTCCTGCACGAGCGCGAGCGCGATGCCGAAGATGATCGCGAAGACCGCAACCTGAAGGATCTGGCCTTCGGCCACGCTCTTCGCGAAGTTCTCCGGAAAGATATGGATGAGGAAATCGTTCCAGTGCGTGGGCGGCGGGGCGGCGGGTTGCGTGCCGGCCGCGGTGAACGCGAGCCCGACGCCAGCCTTGCTGATGTTGATGGCGAATAGGCCGATGGCCAGCGCGACCGTCGTGATGACCTCAAAGTAGACGAGCGACTTGATGCCCATGCGGCCGACGCTCTTGATGTCGCCGTGGCTGGCAATGCCGACGACGAGCATCGCGAAGATGAGTGGAGCGACGACGCACTGGATGAGCCGAAGGAAGATGTCGGAGAGGAAGCGCGTCTGCACGGCAAACTTCGGCGCGTCGAAGCCAAGCTCGGCACCGACGACCATCGCGACGAACATCCAGACGGAGAGGCTGCGTCGCAACACAGCGAACACCAGCAGCGCGAAGACGCCGAGGAGGCGGAGACCTAGCGCGAGGGCGTGCGGGCCGTGGAGTGCGGCGAGAATGATCCCGGCGGAGAAACAAATCAGGCCTGCGAGGAGCGCGGCGGCTTCGCGGGCGCGAGACGGCCGGGCGGCTATGTCTTTCTGCATCGTGGCGGAAGGATATCAATCTCTGTGTAGCGCGCGTGCGAATGCGTTGTAGGATGGCTGCACATTTGAGAACTGTTCTGGGAGAGATGCCTGTGCGCCTGCGTCTTGCCGCTGCTGTCAGCCTTGCCGTGTCCCTGTCGATTCCTGCCTTCGCCGCCGATCCTCATCCGCACATTCTGCAGCAACCCTCGATCAGCAAAGACCTGATCGCGTTCAGCTATGCGGGCGATCTGTGGACAGTGCCGCGCGCGGGGGGCCGCGCCACGCACCTGACGACCGGCGTGGGCATCGAGAGCCAACCGATCTTTTCACCGGACGGGCGCACGATTGCCTTCACGGGTGAGTACGACGGCAACACCGACGTCTTCACGATTCCCGCGACAGGCGGCATTCCGAAGCGCATCACCTACCATCCGGCCGCGGATGTTGCGGTGGGATGGACGCCGGACGGCACTCACATTCTCTTCCGCTCCAACCGCGACGCGGCGAGCCGGTATACGCAGCTCTTTGAGATTTCAGCCGAAGGTGGCGTCGAGAAGCGACTTCCGTTGCCGACTGCCTACGAGGGCGCCCTCTCGCCGGATGGGTCGCGCATCGCCTACAACCCGCTGGGGCCGGGCTCGGCGTTCAACTTCACGGCGTATGTCTCGTGGGGCAACTATCACGGCGGGCTGGCGCCGTCGCTTTGGATTACGACGCTGCCTGGGCTGGAGTCCGTCGAGGTGCCGCATGAGGTCTCCGCGGACTACTCGCCCACGTGGGCGGACGGCAAGCTCTACTTTCTCTCGGGTCGCAAGGGGCCGATTACGGTTTACAGCTACGACGCGTCGAGCAAGGCGGTCGCCGAGGTGTATCACAACACCGGGCCGGACATTCACTCGCTCGCGAGCGACGGACACACGCTGGTCTTCGACCGGCTCGGCGAGTTGTACACGATGGAGCCGGGCGGGCAGCCGCATCTCGTCGATGTGGATGTGACGGGCGATCTGCCAGATGTGCGGCCGCGCTTCGTGAAGGTCGCGAACGAGATTCAGAATATGTCGCTGTCGCCGACCGGGATTCGCATTGCGGTTGAGGCGCATGGCGAGATCCTGACGGTGCCCGCGAAGGATGGGCCGATTCGCAACCTGACGAACTCGCCGGGCGTGATGGAGCGCGGACCCGCGTGGTCGCCGGATGGGCAATCGGTGGCGTTCTTCTCCGATGAACCCGACGCGGATGGCAAGCCGGGTTTGTACAGGCTGCACGTCGTCTCGCAGACGGGAGCGGGACCGGTGAAGAAATTCGCGCTGGCGCCGGAGCCCGCGTACTACTTTGAGGCGGTGTGGTCACCGGACTCGAAGCTGATTACTTTTTACGACAACCGGCTGCGGCGCTATCTGCTGGATACGACGAGCGGCAAGCTGACGCAGGTGGGAGAGCCGGATACGTTTGGCGGCTTCTCGTTTGAGACGCACTCGGTGGCATGGTCGCCGGACTCGAAGTGGCTGGTGTATCCGCGATCGATGCCGAACCATATGCACTCGCTCTTTCTGTACTCGGTGGAGAAGGGCACGTCGACGCAGTTGACCGACGAGATGGCGGACTCGCGTACGCCGGCGTTCGATCGCAACGGGAAGTATCTGTACTTCCTCGCGAGCAACAATGAGGGCGCGACGGAGGCGGGGCTCGACATGACGAGCGACCTCTATACGGTCACGAACTCGATCTACTCGCTCGCGCTCTCGGCGAAGACGCCTTCTCCCGTTGCGCCGGAGACCGATGATGAAAAGGCCGCGGCGCAGGTAAAGGAAGAGGCGAAGGAAAAGACTGACGTCACGCCCGCAGGCGAGACGGCGCAGGAGAAGACCGAGGCGACTCAGCATCCGAACGTGCCGCAGACGCCTACGGGGCCGAGGCCGACGGAGGTCGACATTGCGGGCGCGAGCCTTGACGTGATCGCGGGACGCATCGCTGCACTGCCGCTGCCGGTGCGCAACTATACGGAGATCTCGACAGGAAAGCCGGGGACGATCTACTTCCTGGAGTCGAGCGGGCAACGGCGGCTCGGCGGTGGCGGCGGCGACAACACGCTGAGCCGATTTGTGCTTGAGGGGCGCAAGACGGAGAAGCTCGCCGAGCATGTGGAGAGCTATGAGATCTCAGCCGACGGCGAGAAGATGCTGCTGCGATTGGGCGGCGCTGAAGAGGGCGCACAGCCGCCTGCGGGTGCAGATTCGCGCCCGGCGCCCAAGCTGTTTATCGTCTCCGCGACGGCACCCGTGAAGCCCGGCGATGGTGGGGTGAACATCAGCAGTCTGCAGGTGAAGGTCGACCCTGCGGCTGAGTGGAAGCAGATGTACCACGAGATCTGGCGCATCGAGCGTGCGTACTTTTACGACCCGCACTACCACGGCGTGAACACGACTGAGGAGGAGAGGCGGTTTGAGCCGTACGTCGACTCGATCGCTTCGCGCGCGGACCTGAACTACATCTTCCAGGAGATGCTGACCGGCTTCTCGGTCGGGCATCTGCGCGGACACGGCGGAGCGATCCCCGAGGCGCAGCGCGTGCCGGGTGGCCTGTTGGGCGCGGATTACAAGATCGACAATAACCGCTACTGCATTGCGAAGATCTACACCGGGGGAACGTGGTCGCCGACGGTGAAGGCTCCGCTGGCGCAGCCCGGGCTGAATGTGCGCGTGGGCGATTGCATTCTTGCGATCAACGGGCAGAACCTGACTGCGGCGAACAATATCCAGGAACCGCTGGAAGGAACATCGGGGCACGCGGTGACGCTGCGCATCGGGTCTCCAAAAGACGGGGCGGCAAACGGCGACGGAGCGCGCGACATCAGCGTGGTCCCGGTCGCGAGTGAGTCGCAGCTTCGCAACCTGGACTGGATGGAGGCGAACCGGCGCAAGGTGGATGAACTCTCGGGCGGCAAGCTCGCGTATGTCTACCTGCCCGATACCGGCAACGGCGGTTTCACGAACTTCAATCGCTATTTCATGGCGCAGACGAACAAGGAGGGCGTGGTCGTCGACGAGCGCTACAACGGCGGCGGACAAGTGGCCGACTACATCGTCGAGGTGCTCGGGCGGCATATCGAGGCCTACTGGTCGCCGCGTTATGGCGCGATCGAGCATACGCCGAACTCCGGTATCTACGGGCCGAAGGTGATGATCATCAACGAGTCGGCCGGCTCGGGTGGCGACGCATTGCCGTGGTTGTTCAAGCACAACAAGCTCGGGACCGTCGTGGGCAAGCGCACCTGGGGCGGCCTTGTGGGCATCGGGCAGATTCCCACGCTGATGGATGGCGGCGAGGTCACAAGCCCGAGCGTCGCCTTCTTCTCACCCGCAGGCACGTGGGATGTCGAGAACCATGGCGTCGACCCGGATGTCACGGTCGAGCAAGATCCGAAGGCGGTAGCCGAGGGTCATGATCCGCAGCTCGAACGGGCGGTTGCCGTGGCGCTCGAGCAATTGAAGCAGAATCCGCCGCCGGAGCCTCACCGCCCGGCCTACCCGAACTACCACCAGGCGCAGTAGCGGGGGCCTGCACCCGAGGGCGGACCGACGTAGACTGCTGGCATGTCTCGTCTGTCCGCCGCCCCGGCCTTCGCGCTTCCGCTTGGTTTTGCTATGGTCCTCTGCCCTGCCCGAGCGCAGAAGACCGTTCCTCCGCCCGTTCCGGCCAAACCGGACAAGGCCACCCTAATTCCGATGGAAAACCCAGCTATCTCGCCGGGAGCGTTAGAGTTAGTGAAGCTGGAGGGCGACTTCGAGAACGCCGTCGCCAAGGGCGGGGGGAAGGCCTTTGCCTCCTGGTTTGCAGATGACGGGGTGACCCTGAACAACGGTCAGCCGGCGGTCCAGGGGCAGCTCGCCATTGCCGGTCAAGCCAACTGGGACCCCAAGACCTACCAGCTGACCTGGTACGCCGAGGGCGCCCGGATGGGGCCTTCGGGCGATACGGGCTTCACTTGGGGCCATTATGAGGCCCACGGACAGAATCCGAAGGGGCAGCCGATCACTGCCTCTGGCCGCTACATCACCTTCTGGAAGAAGGTAGACGGGCACTGGAAGGTGGCCCTGGACGCCAGCGCCGACGACGCTCCCCCGGTCATGCCGCAACCCTGAGAGAAATCCACAGAAGCCCCACCGGCAGAATAGGTTGCCTTGACCATCGGTTCGCGGCTTAGCGCGAAAGTGGCAGCCACTTCCTCTCGTACAATTCGTATTCTCGTTTACGTAGCAATGATCGAACTGAGCCCGCTCAACTCGACGCTTGAGCAGCCTCGTCTGCAGGCCCTGAGAAGTTACGACCTGCGCGAGGCTCCACATGACACAGCACTGGACGACATCGCTCGTCTGGCCGCCCACGTATGCAATGCACCGGTGGGTGCCGTGACCGTCGTCGAGCGCGACGAGGTGTTGCTCGTCGGCCGCTATGGCATCGAGCAGACTTCGGCTCCGCGGCGCACACTTCCCTGCGAGACCACGATCAACGGCGATGGCCTCTACCAGATTCCCGACGCGCGCCGCGACCCCGAGTATGCGCCGAACGGCATTCCGGTCGGCGACAAACGCTATCGCTTCTACGCCGGCGCTCCGGTGCTCACGCCGGAGTCCGTCACAATCGGCTGCGTCGTAGTTCTCGACAGCTCGGCACGCAAACTGACGAACACACAGCTCGAGGCGCTGGAGTCTCTGTCGAACCTCGTCACTACACGGCTCGAGCTTGCGCGCCGCGTTCGCGAGAACGGACAATCTTCGCGCGCACGGCAGCGCGTGGAGTCGGCGCTCACCGTCGAACGCAACTTCGTCTCCGCCGTGCTCGACACCGTCGGAGCGCTGGTCGTGGTTTTCGACACCGCCGGACGCATCGTGCGTTTCAATCGCGCCTGCGAGATCATCTCCGGTTATCAATCGTCGGAGCTCATCGGCAAGTTCGCGTGGGAGCGGCTGATTCCGAAAGACGAGATCCCGGAGTACGTCGACAACTTCCAGCGCATTCGCAACGGGCAGTTCCCCACCACCTACGAGAACTACTGGCTCTCGGCCGATGGCGTGCGCCGCCGCATCTCATGGTCCGCAACCGCGATGCTCGACTCGCATGGGCAGGTCGCCTTCGTCATCGCCACCGGCATCGATGTCACGGTGCAGCGCGTCGCCGAGACCGCCATCCGCGAGAGCGAATCGCGCTACCGTCAGATCGTCGAAGGTTCGCTCGGCCTTGTCTGCACGCACGACATGGACGGCAGGATTCTCTCGATCAACGAGCACGGCGCGTCCGGGCTCGGCTACACCGTCCAGGAGGTTGTCGGCAAGACGCTGCAGGATTTCACCGAGCCGGAGCGCCGCAGCCTGCTCGAAGGCTACTTTGAGGAACTGCGAAATAAGGAGGAGGCGCAGGGCCTGCTCCATCTGCTGAATGCACGCGGCGATGAACGAACGTTTGCGTATCGCAATCGAGTTGTTGCGCCGGTTGATGGTGAGCGCTACGTGCTCGGCTTCGGCGTCGATGTTACGGATCAGATTCGCGCCGAGGCACAACTCAACACGCTCAGCCGCCAAAGCGACTCGGTGCTCGAGTCTGTGGGCGACGGCATCTTCGCGCTTGATCTCGAAGGCCGCATCACGCTTGTGAATCCTGCTGCCGCGCAGATGCTCGGCTACCGGCAGGAGGAGATTCTCGGGCGCAACATGCACGAGCTCATCCATCACACACGCGTCGATGGATCGTCGTATCCCAAAGAGGAGAGCCCCATCCAGGCCAGCCTCGATCACCGCTCCACCGTGCGTATCGCGAACGAGATCTTCTGGCGCAAGGACGGCACCAGCTTCGCCGTCGAGTACGTCGCCCGGCCGCAGATCGAAGCCTCTCTCGATGACGAGCCCGCGACAGTGCTTGAGCCTGCGAAACGCCGCTCGGCGCCGTGGTTCGGCGGAAACGAGGAAACGCCTGAAGACCCTCTCGCGGACAACGAAGAGCTCTCTGAATTCGAGTCGGACACCGCGTCGCTCTCCAATGACACGCGCGGGCGCGCCGTCGGTGTCGTCGTTGCCTTCACGGACATCAGCGAGCGCAACGCACTCGATCGCATGAAGGACGAGTTCATCTCAACGGTCTCGCACGAGCTGCGCACGCCGCTCACTTCGCTGCGCGCCGCGCTTGGCCTTGTCTCCGGAGGCGCGCTCAACGCGCGGCCCGAAAAGATGCGCCAGATGATGGAGATTGCCATCGGCAACACCGATCGCCTGGTGCGCCTGGTCAACGACATCCTCGATCTCGAGCGCATCGGTTCCGGGAAGGCGGAGCTTCACTTTGCCCAGACCTCGGTCGACGATCTCTTCAAGCGCGCGACGATGCAGCATCAGACGGTAGCATCGCGCGCCAACATCCGCTTCCACATGGAGGCGAACAACGTCGTGGTGTGGGCCGACCCCGATCGCATCCTGCAGGCGCTGAACAATCTCATCTCGAACGCGATCAAGTTCTCACCGCAGGCTTCGACGATTCCGAGCGAGGTTCGCCTGATCGCGCACTACGTCACGCCGGACGAGGCGCTGATCGAGGTCGAGGATCGCGGCCGCGGCATCCCTGCGGACAAGCTGCAGCAGATCTTCGAGCGCTTCAAGCAGGTCGACGCTTCGGACTCACGCGCGATGGGCGGCACCGGACTCGGACTCGCCATCTGCCGAAGCATCATTCAACAACACGGCGGTCACGTCTGGGCCACGAGCACGCTCGGCGAAGGCTCAATGTTCCATTTCACATTACCCACAAAACCCAGCAGCCACCTCGGCTAATCTGCTTATCCCCAGATTGATAAGGGAATCTTAGCTCTGCTTCTCGGCAGCAGATTTCAACTGGCCCAGGCCGGTATCAAAGTCCTTGCCGATCATCTTGTCCATCGACACGAACAGACTCATGAGCTTGCTCGCAAAGGTGTTGGGTCCATCCATCGTCCAGGTCACACGCGTCGTCGACCCCTGCGGCGCGAGGACGAAGTTGGTCTGATTATGACTCGCGAACGGTGAGAGGAAATCGAGCTTGATGGAGGTCAACGTCGGCTCAACTGCGACGATCTCCATTCTGCCCTTGCCCACCTTGCTATTCCCTTCCCACTCGTAGACAGCTCCCTGCCCCGCGGGCGCACCGCTGTAGGTCACGCGCATGTTCGGATCGAGCTTCGCCCACGGCGACCACTGGTCCCAGTTGTGAAAGTCGTCGAGCAGCGGACTGATCTTGTCGGGCGTGGCCGCGATCGTCGTAGAGCGTTCGACGTGATACGTCGCCGGCTTCATTGCAACGAAGATGAGGATCACAATCACTGCCACGACAACAACGATCGCAACCGATTTCAGCATCAGGGATCTCCGGAATTCGTTGAGCCAGTGTAATGAAAAGCGATTCGCAGTTTGTGGTATTCGTATGGCGATGTTCCACGGCCGCTTTGCCGTTATTCAGACGGGGCGGGCTCCTTCGAGCTTGACTGCGAAGGATCGTTGCATTTTTGGCGGGCCCTTCCGAAAACTGGCTGCGTCCCGTCAGATGCCCTCACGCAACCAGCGCTAATTCATGGATTTGGCGGATTTACAAGAAATTCATTGACAATCGTGTTGTGCGCGTTGTATGGTGGTGACGGGTACCCATTTACGTAACGTCAAGGAGACGCTCTTATGCGGAATATCCTCATGGCTACCCTCGCTTTGGCTCCGGTATTGGCTCACGCTCAGAGCCAGTCCCCTGTCCAACCCCGCGGCGCAAACGCGCCAGTCCTCGAATCCAAGCTCGTTACCCCGAACGCTGCGGAGAACGCTGCCGCTCCGAGCGCCATTCACCCAACCTACAATCTTCTCCGACCGAAGCTGATCAAATGGACCAACATCGCTGCAAACGAGCACAACCAGAACATGCCACGCTATCAGGTCAGCTCGGTTACAGTGTCGATGACAGTCACCGAGAAGGGCGTACCGGCTGATCTGAAGGTCGTCGAGTCTGAGGATCCGCTGCTGAACCGCAGCGTCCTGGATGCCGTTGCCAACTACCGCTTCACTCCTGCATCACTTGACTCAAAACCCACCGCCATGCCCCTCCTGCTGAAGGTTCGCGTCCTCCCGCAGACGAAATAACTCGCAAAAAGCAGTCAACGAAAAGGCAGACCTTTGCGGTCTGCCTTTTCGCTTTGGGGTTCCGAAGACGACTTAGCGGCGGGCGAAGCGGCGGCGTACCAGTCCGGCCGCGCTGAGGATCGACGTACCAAGAAGGGCCAATGAGCTGGGCTCCGGCGCTGCTGGCACGTTCGCGTCGACGAAAACGAATTCGTCATCGTTATAGTCGCAGTCGGACAGGTTGTTTTGACCGCTGCAAACGTGATCGCTGTTCGCGCCGATGTACAGGTCCTCAAAGCCTACAAACGTTCCAGGAGGAATGCCCGGAACTGCGGTGCCTCCCGTCGCGGTATAGGACGTCATGTACGCGTGGTTGTAGCCATCGGCACTGTCGGCAGGATTGGAGGAATACGTCTCTCCGGTGGTCTGATTCACGAGATAAAACTCCATCACGTCATTCGGATTCACACTGAAGCTGAACTCCTGCCCTGGCGTCGACGAATGGTTGTCGAGGATGAGACCGCTCGTCCAACCCTGCGTGACATCTTTCACCTCGATGTCATCCGTGTCGCCGGCGCTGCTGCCGTAGAAGTAAATGTCGAGGGTGTTGCCGGTCATCTGGACCGTCGAGGGTGGCGCGGTCGGAGCGACGTGGCCAACATTTGCATACGGAATGTTGTCGGCAAGTGCAGGTACTGCCAGCCCCGTGATTCCGAGCGCCATCAGACTCAAAGCAAATTTGTGCATAGTAAGCCTCCCTGAAACGAGATTGGGCCCGGGTTCGTGCTCGAGCGCGCATTGGGGGGCTTACGACACTGTCGCTTTGTATCGACCGAAGTCTATTCGCCGGAAACAGCACGGCAACCGACTATAGTCATCGGGCGCAATGCCAATTCGTAATGTGGAGAAATTACTGTTGACCGAATGACTAGTTACCAAGCTCGCTTTTGCATTGCTTTTGTTGCAGATTTGTCCGATCAGATCAACCGATTCGCCTTGGGAGAAATCAGTCGGAGGGTCCACATCGGATCGAACGCGCTATCCACACAAACGACATGATTTGCACTTGCGTGCACAGGTGGCTGATCCGTAATGTCTGTCCAACTGATGAACGAGCAGTAAGTCGGAAATGAATCGCTGAAGTAGCAGACGAACCCAGAAGAAGGCGCAAGCCGGAAGCTGACCGTAAGCAAGATCAGAGGATTTGTGGAAGATTGAGGCCGGAAGTTGGTCGAAGGTACAAGGCCTGAGGACGGAGCACCCGGTGAGAGTCGGGAAAGCCAGCCACAGGAAGCCGGGACACCAAGGCAACCAGCGCGAGTTGGGAGAGCCAGGAGAACCGGACGGGCCGGAGGGTACAAGCGGAAGGCGCAAGCCGGACGCCTGGCTTCCGGAAGAGCCAGAGGAGGAGCGGAAGGCGCAAGCCGGAAGCTCAACCGAAGGAAGAGACGGAGGACGCGATGCTCGGCGCAAGCTGAGAGAGTCGGCCGACGGAAAGCCTGAGACGAGAGCTGCCACACTGCGAGATTGTCAACGATGGAAGCGCCAGAGACTTCGGTCTCTGGCGTTTTCGTTTTTGGGGAGTTGGGTACCCCCTCCCCTCCCCCTGTTTTTGCGCAAAGTCTTCAGAAGATTGGACTTGAGGGTGGACTTATAGGTGCGACAACCGGTGATTTGGGCAAAGTCTTCAGAACAAAGCGGTAGAGTTCACAGGGGGACCAGCTCTGGTTTGGGTGTGGAGCGATGAAACAATCGCTACCCTCTCGGCTCATACCGCATACCCACCGTCCCCGAGCCGATACGGCCGTTGCGTGAAATATTTTCGAGCGCGGAATGGGGCCGTTCGTCTTTCGTGTGAGGTACCGCTTATGAGCTTGCGCAGGCATGCAATGAAGTTCGGGCTGGCGATGCTTGTGCTAATGCTCTCCCCTGGATCCGCAGTGGCGCAGGCTCCTGCAGTTTCAAGCGGGATCGAAGGGCAATGGCAGGGAACATTGCAGTTGTCCGGTGGCAGGCAGCTTCGGATTGTGTTGAAGGTATCGAAGGCCGAGGACGGAAGTCTAACGGCGCTCAACTACAGCATCGATCAGAGTCCTCAGCCGATGCGGACGGCCGAAGTGTCCTTGCGTGGGAATGTCTTTCACTACGCTGTGCCGTCGCTCGGCAACAGCTATGAGGGTAAGTTGAGCGCGGATGGAAACTCCATCGCCGGCAACTGGGCGCAAACGGTGCCGCTGAACTTTACGCGAGCGACGAAGGAGACGGCCTGGGAGATTCCTCAGCCTGCTCCGCCGCTGAAGCCGATGACGGAGCAGAATCCATCGTTCGCGGTGGCGACGATCAAGCCTTCGAATCCAAGTGATTCCACAAAGTATTTACGTGTGGTCGGGCGCCGATATATGGCGCATGGAACGTCGCTGGTGGAATTGATGCAGGTGGCGTATGGCGTGAACGAGAAGCAGATCGTGGGTGCTCCGGCGTGGGCGTTTGAAGAACGGTTCGATGTGGTGGGTACACCGGACGCAGAGGGCGAGCCGAATGCGAAACAGTGGCTGACCATGATGCAGAAGCTGATTGCCGAGCGGTTTGCGCTGACGCTGCATCATGAGCAGCGCGAGATTTCGAGCTATGTTCTTGCGACGGGGAAGGACGGGGTGAAGAATCTGACGCCGAGTGAGAGCAACAGTCCGATGCCGAGTGGGCTCGAGTTTTTGAAAGTCGAGGGCGGCTTGTTGCTTCCGGCGAGGAATACGACGATGTCACAGCTTGCGCAGATGCTGCAGCAGGTGGTTCTCGACCGACCGGTCGTAGATCACACGGGACTGCCGGGCCGGTATGACTTTGAGTTGCGATTCATGCCCGATGAGTCGATGTTTCACGGGCGACCGCCGATGACCGCGCAAAGCGGTGCCACCGAGCCGAGCTTGTTTGAGGGGCTGTCTCGACTGGGCTTGAAGCTTACTGTGGAGAAAACGCCACTGGATGTGATCGTCGTTGATCATGTTCAGCATCCATCGGAGAATTGAAGGCTGTCTAGTCAAGGCGCGTCTCGCCCTACGCGCAGCACTACTCGGCGGAGAGTTCTTCCTGTTCGCCTTCGATGCGTACGGCTTCGAGCTCCCGCTCTTCGGCTTTGTGGCTCCTTCGTTATGAATGTTCCCGGTCCGGCCCACATCTCAGAAGCGAGATATTGAGCACCCGACAATCACAGATCACCCTCAGCTCTCTCTGCAAACCATTTGACCCTGTCTGCACGTTCACGGGTTAAGACTTCAGCTTCATCGGCCCGCAGCATCGGACCTATCGATCCGCCTCCGGACGGATCATGACGCAAATTTTGCTGAGCATCAACATATTTTCCCCACGCCGCTTGGGCCGTGTCGAACAACGAAATGTGATCAGGCCGGTCATGATATCTCTCTTTGAATTGCGCAGTGTATCGGTCTAGCTCAGTTTGCGCCGAACGCAGCCGCTCGTGTGCTTGAACATTTAGCTCCAACTGAGTCCGGGGTAAATCCGAATATAGGGTATGTATAACCAGCCCATGCAGTGCGCCGATAAAACGAGCGAGCGAATGGATCCTTGTCGCTGTGCCTGCTAACGCATCCGATGCTGGCGCTAACGCTTCATGGCAAATTCGATGTCGCAAGACATAGAGTTGGGCAATGTTGGAGCAATCCGAGTCGTAATCTTCAATAAGAGGCTTCTGCTCTGGACTTGATGCATATCCGAAACGATCGGTTACTACAGGCAATGCTCTGCTCAATTTCGTGTCGAGAAGTTGCTCGAATACCGTGAAAATGTCCGACAGGTTGCTGAAGCTCACACTATGCGCAACGATATCGCTGAAAGTTACTTCATCGTCAGAGACTGATAGAAGGAGCTCATAATCCGGTTTCGCATGTGTCAGCAGCGGGACGGCTCGCCGAGCGAATTCTTGCTTACTTTCGACAATCTCGCGGACTAGCTGTCGGCATTGAACCTCGACATGAGATACGGCTCGGACAGGGTACACGTCTAAAGTTCTCTGATTTGATTCTGCCTTTTGTGCTTCATTGGCCATTTTTTCGATTTCGGAAGCGGCCATAAAGAAGCGTTGAGCCTCGTCTAGGAGCTGCCGCAATTCTCGGATTTCCGGAAGTCTGTTTCTCGCTGCCATCGATGAATGCTAACAAAGACCAACGGCAGGGCCGAAACCCTGCCGTTCTTATTTCGTGCTAGTTGTTCGTCCGCTTATTCGGCGGCGAGTTCTTCCTGTTCGTCTTCCATGCGCATGGCTTCGAGGTCGCGCTCTTCGGCTTCGTGAGCTTCCATGACCTCGGCATGAATCTTGGGCTGCCGCTTCCTCGAGCTCATCCTAAAGCGGGACGATGATCGCTTCCTTCTTCGGGATTTTGTTGAGGAAGTCTTCGCCGGTGTGCAGGTGTTCGTCGACCAGACGGGCGGGGGTGTGCGCGAGCCATTGCGCGGTCGAGATGTCCTGGTAACGGCTGTCAGGGAAGACTTCGAGAAGGACGAGGTCCTCGTCGCCGGTGTTTTCGATGTAATGCGCGCGGGAGGTCTCGATGTATCCGATGTCGCCTGCCTGAAAGTCTTCGGTGCGCGCATTCTTGCTGGCGTCGAAGACGGTCATGCGGCCTTTGCCCTTCACGTAGTACTGCCACTCGTCGGAGAGGGGATGCCAGTGAAGTTCGCGCAGACCTCCGGGCTTGAGCGTGACGATGGCGGCAGCGATATTGGTGACGGGAAAGAGATGATCGTCGATGATCTTCACGTTGCCGCCTGCGGTCCCCTTGCTCGGCTGCATGGTTGAGGCGCGAAAGACAAACTTTTCGTGGTCGCCACCTGTGCCCTGCGCGGCTTGCTGTTGCTCCTCGGCGAGCGGGCGCGGCTCCTGCGCCTGGAAGATGTAGAGCTTCTCCGTGGGAACGTGGTCGAAGGTGGATTCGGGAACGTTGAAGTTTTTGGCGAGGACCTCTTTCGGCGTGTGCACGAAGTGATCGGTCAGCAGAAAGGTGTCGAACTCGTTGAAGTTGCCGTCGTTGAAGACGAGAAGAAACATGCAGCCGTCGGGGCCGAGACCTTGAATGGAGTGGGGCGTGCCGCCGGGGAAGAGCCATAGATCGCCGGGATTGACGTCGTTGACGAAGCCTTTGCCGGTGGTGGGGTCGACGGCGGTGATGCGCGCCTTGCCGTAAATGACGAAGGCCCATTCTGCCTGCACGTGCCAGTGGAGCTCGCGAATGCCGCCGGGCGTGAGATACATTTCGACGCCAGCCATGCGCTTTGAGATGGGGAAGTCGCGGACTGTGCCCTGGCGTGTCCAGCCGCCGGAATCAATCTCCTTCTTGGCGAGCTCGAAGGACCATTTGAAGGTCTGGACGCTGCCGTTGTCGGTGTCTTGCGGCCAGACGGCGTCGGGGTTTTGTGCGGCGAGCGGATCGTTGGTGGGGCCGGGGCGCTTTTCGTTGGGGAGATGATGGTCGGGAGAGGTGACCTGCACTCCGGCGGGACGGGCGGGCTCGGAGTTTTGCTGCTGCGCGGCGGCGGCGAGCGGCGTCGCGGCAACGGTTGCTGCGAGGGCGACAGCAGATTTGGAGATGAAGTGGCGACGGGAGAGGGCGATCTCTTTCTCAGTGATTGGTGTGGGCTCGTCTTGCGGCACTATGCGGTCTCCTGATTTTTTGGATATCGAGGAGGATAAAGGCAGTGGGCGTGAGTTGTCGTTGAGATGCACCCCCTCCCCTCCCCCTGTTTTTGCGCAAAGTCTAGAGAACATTGGACTTGAGGGTGGACTTTAGTGCGCGAGAAGGGGCAAATCGTGCAAAGTCTTGAGGGCAAAGGGGTAGAGTTCACAGGGGGTTCGGCTCGGATTCGTGTGTATCTGCGGCACGGCTGGAACCGTGCCCGTTCGAAGGTGAGGGATAGAGTATGAGTGGCCGCCGGCATCGGCGCCTGGAGTATCGAGATGAACCCCTTCCCCGGTGTACTGTCTGTGTTTGTCGCATTTATCGTTCTGATCTGGATCGTCAGGTGTTTGAACATTCTGCCTGAGTACGAGCGGGCTGTCGTCTTTCGGTTGGGGCGAGTGCTCAGGAATGCGAAGGGGCCGGGCGTGGTCCTCATCATCTGGCCGATCGACCGGATTGTGAAGGTCTCTTTGCGGGTTGTGACCTGGGAGATTCCGCCGCAGGACATCATCACGCGCGACAATGTCTCGCTGAAGGTGAACGCGGTGGTGTACTTCCGCGTGGTGGACGCAACGCGAGCGGTCATCGAGGTGGAGAGTTATCGCTTCGCCGTAGAGCAGGCGGCGCAGACTGCACTTCGTTCGGTGCTCGGCGAGGTGGAACTGGATGATCTGCTCTCGCAACGCGAGACGCTGAATGCGAAGCTGCAGATCATTCTGGATGAACATACCGAGCCCTGGGGCGTGAAGGTGACTCGCGTCAATCTGAAGCAGGTGGACCTGCCGCAGGAGATGCAACGCGCCATCGCGGCGCAGGCCGAGGCCGAGCGCGAGCGCAGAGCCAAGATCATCGCCGCCGAAGGCCGAGTTCCAGGCGTCCACCAGACTGGCCGAGGCAGCCGCTGTGCTGAATCGTGAACCGAGCGCACTCACGCTGCGCTACCTGCAGACGTTGGTTGAGATTGGGGTGGAGAAGAATACGACGGTGGTGTTCCCGCTGCCGCTGGACCTGCTGGGACAGTTAGGGCTGAAGGTTGGGGGCGGAGCCGCGCCTTCACAGGGCGAAACCGGCAGGTGAATCCCATTTCATTTGGGCATATCACCCAACTCAGCGAAACAGTTTCCAGTCGCGATTGCCTCAACCAGGAGCCCAGCACGGCCGAGATTCTTGGGCAGGAGCCGTTGCTCGGTATCATCGATTGCGTTAAAGATGTAGAGCCGTTTGCCATCGAAACTGATGAACTTGCAGGAGCGAAATCCATAATTCAATCGGATAAAGACATTCACACCGTTTCCAATCGAGGCGAGCTTTATCAGATTCTCTACGTTCTCAATCAAGATTGTTTGCATTGGACCTCCGCCACGCGACCAACTGTTACTGCTCGTCTAGCACGTCGCTGAGGGTGATGATTGCGCCTCCCTCCGTGTCTGTGTCGATATAAACAGCTACAACAGCTAGGCCATCTGGCATCTGGAACGTGACGCGCTCCAGGTCGTACGGGGACAAGTGCTCAAAGATTTGCTTCGCCGTGACTGCTTCGGTCATGACCTGCTCCTGTCCTTTCGTTTTTCATCAAATGTTCTTTTCTTTCATCTGTTGCCGCCTATCGGCCACTTGGTGAGTTCGCTGAGCTCCTCATACACGTCCTCGATTCCGTAGTCAGCACCGTGATGACAAGCGCTTACGATATACAACTTCAAAATTCCGTCTCGATGTAACCGCATGAGCGCCTCGGCGACAAGTTCCCGTTCAGATTCATGCTCAAACTCGACCCATATTGACTTTGGTTCTGGACGCAAGAATCCGTACTTGGCAATCTGGATGGTGTCGGATTCTATGTAGAGAACGTGATGAAGGGTAGGTTGTGTAAATGGCATACAGGACTCAGTTGGATCTACTTTTTACGATCAAATGAACCTGAATTGCAATCTTTCGCTAGGTGATCGCCTTAAGCGCAACACTCAGCGCGCACGGGTGATTACAGAAGCTTGGTTTGAAGCTGAGGGCTATTGTCTTAATTGCAATTCCAAGCGACTGAATCCGACGACAGCGGGAACGATTGCTCGTGATTTTGTGTGTCCAGTGTGCTCACAACCCTACGAGCTAAAGTCGGCGGCGAGGGCACATACAAGAATTGTTCAGGATGGCGGATTCGATTCGATGATGCGCCGTATTCGTGCACAAGAAGCTCCGGCGCTCATGCTGATGCACTACTCGGCACAGTGGTGTGTTCAAAAGCTCATTGCGATTCACCCCGTATTTTTGACTTCAGTAGTCGTGCGGAAACGGCGCAAGCCGCACATCCGTCCACGCAGTGGGCTGGAGTACTGGATGTGCGACCTCGACCTCACGGTGATTCCGCCTGACGGCAAGATCGTCATCGTAGATGCGTCAGGGGCTCGTCGGGAAGAGGACGCACGACGAGAGTTTCGCGAGTCCAAACGCTTTGCAGAAATTCCGGTCGCGAAACGTGGATGGACCGCACTTGTACTCGCGGCGGTGCGGAAAATTGGTAAGACAGAGTTCTGTCTTGACGATGTCTATGCGCATGAAGAGACGATGCACAGGGCTTATCCGAGCAATTCGCACATTCGTCCAAAGATTCGACAGCAGTTGCAGGTCCTTCGCGACCTCGGTTATATCGAGTTTCTGGGTAAACGAGGTGAGTACCGAGTTGTGCTATGAGCGGACCCTGCCAAAGGGCACCTTACTAGGCCGTTTTCAGACCGGCTTCGGCGATGGCGGCGGAGATTTGCTCGTCTCTGACACCGTGCTTGCGGAGGCTTTCGGTGAGCGTTTTGAGTTGTGAGCCTTCGAGACGCTGGAGGTCCTTGCGCAAACCCTGGCCGATGTAGGAGCGCATGAGCGGCTGATAGCCACTGAAACCCAGCACGGGCGCGATCTCCTTCAGGTCGTCTAGAACGTCCTCGGGCATACGGAGGCTGATGGTTGCCATGGGGCGATCCCGCTGGAGTCGCTTCTGGATTCGTTCACGCATTGTCTTCATAGGCTCTCCTTTCGGCGGCGGTAGCTGGCCGGGCTGAGATGATGCGAATGGCCTGCGCATCCTGCTCGATGTGAACAACAAAGAGAAGATGCCTCTGTTCCGTCTCGCCAACGAGGGCATCTCGCGAGTCGGCAGACGTCCCCGCATCGAGAGCGCGTGCCAGAGGGTCGAAGAACACTTCACAGGCCAGCTCAAAACGGATGCCGTGCTTCTCCACGTTGGCTGCTGCTTTGTGAACGTTCCAGATGAACTCCAGACCGCCAATGCTGTAGAGCACGTCCACTCATTGTGTATATACGTTGTATGGACGGTAAGTCAAGGAATCCATAGCACTGGGCTGCGCACTCCCTCAGGGGCTAAAGCCCGTTTTCCTTTGATAGCGTTGCGGCGCGGCTAAAGCCGTGCCCTTTCAAAACTCCGCCAAACTACAGGCATCATCGAAATGCAGAAAAAAGGCGGACTCTTTCGAGTCCGCCCTTTTGGTTTGGTTGGTTGCGCTGGATGTCAGGGCTAAAGCCCTGACCTACTCCGGTTACTCGGCGGCGAGTTCTTCCTGTTCGCCTTCCATGCGCATGGCTTCGAGCTCGCGCTCTTCGGCTTCGTGGGCTTCCATGACCTCGGCCTGGATCTGGGCTGCCGCTTCCTCGAGCTCGGGGGAGAGCTGGACGTTGCGGTAGTAGTCCATACCGGTGCCGGCAGGGATGAGGCGGCCGACGATGACGTTCTCCTTGAGGCCGCGCAGCGCGTCGATCGAGCCGTTGATGCTGGCTTCGGTGAGCACGCGGGTGGTCTCCTGGAAGCTCGCCGCCGAGATGAAGCTGTCGGTGGAGAGCGACGCCTTGGTGATGCCGAGGAGCAGCGGACGACCGATTGCCGGACGGCCACCCTCCATGAGCACGCGCTGGTTCTCCGCGTTGAAGCGGAAGCGATCGATCTGCTGCTCGAGCAGGAAGTTGGTGTCGCCAACCTCCTCGACCTTCACCCAACGGAGCATCTGGCGGACGATCGTCTCGATGTGCTTGTCCGAGATGGACACGCCCTGGAGACGGTAGACCTCCTGGATTTCGTTGACGAGGTACATCTGCAGCTCGCGCTCGCCGAGCACCTCGAGGATGTCGTGCGGGTTACGCGGACCGTCGATGAGTGCGTCACCGGCACGGAGGCGTTCGCCTTCCTGCACGTTGACGTAGACACCGCGCGGAACGCTGTACTCCTCTTCCTGCCCGTTGTCGGCCGTGACGTAGACCTTGCGCTGACCCTTGGAGATGTCGCCGAAGCGGACCGTGCCGTCGATCTTGGAGATGATCGCCGGATCGCGGGGCTTGCGGGCCTCGAAGAGCTCGACGACTCTCGGCAGACCGCCGGTGATGTCCTTGGTACGGGTGGTCTCACGCGGGATCTTGGCGAGAATGTCGCCGGGGTGAACCTCGTCACCGTCCTGCACCATGAGGTAGGCGCGTGACGGCATGAGGTAGCGCTTGTTGGTCGGCGCCGAGGCCTTGGACGACTTGATGATGATGGCCGGCTGGCGCTTCTCGTCGGAGGACTCGGAGACGACGAGACGCGAGAGGCCGGTGACCTCGTCGATCTCTTCGTTGACCGTGACGCCTTCCTGCAGGTCCTTGAACTGCACGGTGCCGGCGATCTCGGTGAGGATGGAGAAGGTGTAGGGGTCCCACTCGCCGAGCAGACTGCCGAGCTTGACCGCCTGCACCGTCCTCAACGCGAAGCTTGGCGCCGTAGACGAGAGCGTAGCGCTCCTTCTCGCGACCCTTCTCGTCGATGATGGCGAGCGAGCCGGAGCGGTTCATGACCACCAGGCCACCTTCCTTGGAGCGGACGGTGACGAGGTTGATGAAGTGCACCTTGCCGGCGTTCTTGGCCTCGAGGTGCGAGGCGTCCGCCACGCGCGACGCGGTTCCGCCGACGTGGAAGGTACGCATGGTGAGCTGCGTGCCGGGCTCGCCGATGGACTGCGCCGCGATGACGCCGACGGCCTCGCCCATCTCCACCATCTTGCCGGAGCCGAGGTTACGGCCGTAGCAGAGGATGCAGCAACCGCGCTTGGACTCGCAGGTGAGGACCGAGCGAATCTTGACGCGCTCTATTCCAGCTGCTTGAACCGCAGAAGCTTTGTCTTCGTCGATCTCTTCGTTGATATCGACGATGATCTTGCCCTCGAAGTCCTTGAGCTTCTCGAGCGAGACGCGGCCGATGATGCGGTCGCGCAGCGGCTCGATGGTCTCGCCGGCCTCGATGATCGGGGTGACGTAGATGCCTTCGACGGTGCCGCAGTCGTGCTCGGAGATGATCACGTCCTGGGCGACGTCGACGAGACGGCGGGTGAGGTAGCCGGAGTCAGCGGTCTTGAGCGCCGTGTCAGCCAGACCCTTGCGGGCGCCGTGGGTCGAGATGAAGTACTCGAGCACGGTGAGACCCTCGCGGAAGTTGGCCTTGATGGGCGACTCGATGATCTCGCCGGAGGGCTTGGCCATGAGGCCGCGCATGCCGGAGAGCTGACGGATCTGCTGCTTCGAACCACGGGCACCGGAGTCGGCCATGATGTAGATCGGGTTCATGGCTCCTTCCTTGTCCGCCTTCTTCATGTTGTTGAACATCTCGTCGGCGACGCGGTCGGTGACACCGGACCACAGCTGCGTGACCTTGTTCTGGCGCTCCTGGTTGGTGATGGAGCCCTCAAGGTACTGCTGCTGCAGCGTGATGACCTGCTTCTCAGCGTCGGCCACGACGGTGTACTTCGACTCGGGGATGACCATGTCGTCGAAGCCGACCGACAGGCCGGAGCGCGTGGCGTACTGGAAGCCGAGCTCCTTGATGCGGTCGAGTGCGCGAACGGTGACCTCGAGGCCGAGGTTGAGGTAGCAGTAGTTGACGAGCTGGCCGATGCCCTTCTTCTTGAGCAGACCGTTGATGAACGGAATCCCCTCAGGCAGCGCGTCATTGAGGATGGCGCGGCCGACTGTGGTGGGGATGTACTGCTTGTTGAAGTGCACCGGCTCGGTGTGCGTGATGTCCTGGTCGTCGTAGGCCGTGGTCATGTCGAGCACGGGGCCGGTGTAACGCAGACGGATCGGCGTGAGCGTCTCCACCTGCTTGGCCTCGAGCGCCATGAGGACCTCTTCGACGTTGGCGAAGGCACGGCCTTCGCCGACGGCGCCGACCTTGGACTTGGTCAGGTAGTAGAGGCCGAGCACCATGTCCTGCGTGGGCACGGTGATGGGCTGGCCGGAGGCCGGCGACAGGATGTTGTGCGAGGCGAGCATGAGGACGGAAGCCTCGATCTGCGCCTCAGGAGACAGAGGAATGTGCACGGCCATCTGGTCGCCGTCGAAGTCCGCGTTGAAGGCGGTGCAGACGAGCGGGTGAATCTTGATGGCCTTGCCCTCGACGAGCACAGGCTCGAAGGCCTGGATGCCGAGGCGGTGCAGCGTCGGAGCGCGGTTCAACAGCACGGGGTGGTCTTTGATGACCTCCTCGAGGATGTCCCACACGATGGGCTCCTGCAGCTCCACCATCTCCTTGGCCTGCTTGATGGTGGTGCAGTGGCCGGTCTGCTCCAGGCGGTGATAGATGAACGGCTTGAAGAGCTCGAGCGCCATCTTCTTGGGAAGACCGCACTGGTGCAGCTTGAGCTCAGGGCCGACGACGATCACGGAACGGCCGGAGTAGTCGACGCGCTTGCCGAGCAGGTTCTGACGGAAGCGGCCCTGCTTGCCCTTTAGGGTGTCAGAGAGCGACTTCAGCGGACGGTTGTTGGCACCGCGGAGAACGCGGCCGCGGCGGCCGTTGTCGAACAGAGCGTCGACGGCCTCCTGCAGCATGCGCTTCTCGTTGCGCACGATGACCTCAGGCGCATGGAGGTCCATGAGCTTCTTGAGGCGGTTGTTGCGGTTGATGACGCGGCGATAGAGATCGTTGAGATCGGACGTCGCGAAGCGGCCACCATCCAGCGGCACGAGCGGGCGAAGCTCGGGCGGGATCACGGGGATCACGTCGAGGATCATCCACTGCGGCTTGTTGTCGGACTTGCGGAAGGCCTCGACGACCTTGAGGCGCTTGGAGTACTTGAGCTTCTTCTGCAGAGAAGTCTCGGTCTTCATGCGCTCGCGGAGCTCGATGGCGAGCTCGTTGATTTCGACGCGCTTGAGGAGCTCCTTGATGGCCTCGGCGCCCATCATGGCCTTGAAGCCAGAGGGACGATACTGCTGGTCGAGCTCGCGGAAGCGGTTCTCGTCCTTGATGACCTCGCGCTCCTTGACCGGCGCGTCGCCTGGATCGACGACGACGTAGGACTCGAAGTAGAGGACGGCCTCGAGCTCACGCAGCGAGATGTCGAGCAGGTGGCCGATGCGCGAGGGCAGGCCCTTGAAGAACCACACGTGCGAGCAGGGCGAGGCGAGCTCGATGTGACCGAGGCGCTCGCGGCGAACCTTGCTGAGTGTGACTTCAACGCCGCACTTGTCGCAGATGACTCCGCGGTGCTTCATGCGCTTGTACTTGCCGCAGAGGCACTCCCAATCGGTGATGGGGCCGAAGATGCGGGCGCAGAAGAGGCCGTCGCGCTCCGGCTTGAAGGTGCGGTAGTTGATGGTCTCTGGCTTGGTCACCTCACCGTGCGACCACGAGCGGATCTTCTCGGGGCTGGCGAGCTGAATCTTGATGGAGTCGAAGTCCGTGATGGGACCGGCGAGCTCAAAGGGGCTGGAGCGGAACATGTTTTTTCTCTCCGTTGCAGTGCTTAGCTCGATGCCAACTTTTTGGTTCGCTCTCTGGGTTATTTGAGAGCCTGTTGCGAGCTTCGCTGCTGTGTTGCTGCTGGTTACTGTCGGCTGCGGTGATCTGCAACCTTGAATCTTGAGGTCATCGCCCTGACCTCTGCTCTTCCCTGCCGTTACGCAAGCTCAGGAAGAGCAGAGGCGGGCGGATTAGCTAATCGGCTACGGCCAGCTCCGGGAGTGCAGGGATGCCTTCGTCGTGGCCGCCGGCTACCTTCACCAGCTCGACGTCGAGGCAGAGCGACTGCAGCTCGCGGATGAGCACGTTGAACGACTCGGGCACGCCGGGCTCGATGGCTGCCTCGCCCTTGACGATGGCCTCGTAGATCTTGGTGCGGCCGTAGACGTCGTCAGACTTGGCAGTGAGCAGCTCCTGCAGGATGTAGGCGGCGCCATAGGCTTCGAGCGCCCAGACCTCCATCTCACCGAAGCGCTGTCCACCGAACTGCGCCTTACCACCCAGCGGCTGCTGCGTAATGAGGGAGTACGGTCCGATGGAGCGGGCGTGGATCTTGTCGTCGACAAGGTGCGACAGCTTCAGCATGTAGATGTAGCCGACCGTAACCGGCTGCTCGAATGCCTCTCCTGTCATGCCGTCGATGAGCGTGCTCTTGCCCGAGGTCGGAAGGCCGGCTGCAGTGAGCAGTGCCTTGATCTCGGTCTCGCGCGCGCCGTCGAAGACCGCGGTGCCGAACCAGATGCCCTTCTTCATGCCCTTGGCGACGCGCAGAGTCTGCTCATCGTCGAACTCGAGAAGGTGGTTGAGTGCAGCGGTGCCCTTGAACTGCTCCTTGAAGACCTCGCGAACTTCGTTGGCCTTCTGGTAGTTCTCGACGAGGTTGGCAACCTTGGCTCCGAGCTCATGGGCAGCCCAGCCGAGGTGCGTCTCGAGGATCTGGCCGACGTTCATACGCGAGGGCACACCGAGCGGGTTGAGGACGATCTCGACGGGGGTTCCGTCCGGGAGGTACGGCATGTCCTCTTCCGGCAGGATGCGCGAGATGACGCCCTTGTTACCGTGGCGGCCCGCCATCTTGTCACCGACCGAGAGCTTGCGCTTCATGGCGATGTAGACCTTCACCATCTTGATCACGCCGGGTGAGAGCTCGTCGCCCTTGCCCATCTTGGTGATCTTCTCGTTGGTGATCTTGCGGAGCACGTCGATCTGACGCGAGGTCATCTCTTCGATCTCGTCGATCTGCTCGTTCACGCGCGGGTCCTTGTCGGCGTAACGGATACGCTTCAGGTTGCGCGTGGAGATGAGCTCGATCGTGTCGCGGTCGAGGATGTCGCCCTTGGAGAGCAGCTTCTTGTTGGTGCGCTCGTCGTGCAGGTCGGCCTGGACTTCCTTACTGCCGAGGATGGCTTCGAGACGCTTGAGGCGCTCGTCGGTGAGGATTCGGATCTCATCGGCGAGGTTGCGCTCGAGCTTCTCGATCATCTCCTGCTCAATTTGAAGAGCACGCTGGTCCTTCTCCTGTCCCTTGCGGGAGAAGATGCGGACGTCGACGACCGTGCCCTCGATGCCCGGAGGGCAGGTGAGCGAGGCGTCGCGCACGTCGCCGGCCTTCTCACCGAAGATGGCGCGGAGCAGCTTCTCTTCAGGAGTGAGCTGCGTCTCGCCCTTCGGCGTGACCTTGCCGACGAGGATGTCGTTGTGGCTGATCTTCGCGCCGATGCGGATGATGCCCGACTCGTCCAGATCACGCAGAGCGTGCTCGGAGACGTTAGGGATATCGCGCGTGATCTCTTCGGGTCCGAGCTTCGTGTCGCGGGCCTCGATCTCGAACTCCTCGATGTGGATCGACGTGTAGTAGTCGTCCTTCACGAGCTTTTCGGAGATCAGGATCGCGTCCTCGAAGTTGTAGCCGCGCCACGGAGTGAACGCGACGAGCACGTTGCGGCCGAGACCAAGCTCGCCCTGCTCCGTGCACGGACCGTCGGCGATCACCTGCCCCTTCAGCACGCGGTCGCCCTTGCGAACGATCGGCTTCTGGTTGATGCAGGTGTTCTGGTTGGAGCGCTTGAACTTCGTGAGCTGGTAGATGTCCGAACCAACCTCACGCGAGAGCTGCGTGGGGTGGTGCTCGCCTTCGACGCGCACGATGATGCGCTCGGAGTCGACCGAGTCCACGATGCCGTTACGCTTGGCCAGGATGACGGCGCCGGAGTCGCGGGCAGTGACGCCCTCCATACCGGTGCCGACGAACGGAGCCTCGGAGACAAGCAGAGGAACCGACTGGCGCTGCATGTTCGCGCCCATGAGAGCGCGGTTGGCGTCGTCGTGCTCGAGGAACGGGACGAGCGAGGCGGCGACCGAGACGAGCTGCTTCGGCGAGACGTCGATGTAATCGACCTCTCCCTTCGGCACGAGGACGAAGTTGCCCTGCTTACGGGCGTTGACCAGGTCCTCGACGATCGCTCCAGCCTCGTTCAGGTCGATGTTGGCCTGCGCGATGGTGTGGCGATCCTCCTCCCACGCGGAGAGGTAGAAGCTGAAGGGCTCGAAGTCGATGGTGCGCTTGCCGTCCTTCTTGAGCTGCTTGTTGAGCTTCTGGGCCTCGTTGATCTCGAGCGTGTCGCCCTGACGCAGACCGCTCTCACCGGCGTTGGAGACGGCGACGTAGTCGAGCACCTTGCCGTCCTTGACGCGGCGGTAAGGCGACTCGATGAAGCCGTACTCGTTGATGCGAGCGAAGCACGAGAGCGACGAGATGAGACCGATGTTCGGTCCTTCCGGCGTCTCGATGGGGCAGATGCGGCCATAGTGCGTCGGGTGAACGTCGCGGACCTCGAAGCCAGCACGTTCACGCGACAAACCGCCCGGCCCAAGCGCGGAGAGGCGACGCTTGTGCGTGATCTCCGAGAGCGGGTTGGTCTGGTCCATGAACTGCGAGAGCTGTGAGGAGCCGAAGAACTCGCGGATCGCGGCCATGACGGGCTTGGCGTTGATGAGGTCGTGCGGCATCGCCGTCGACATTTCTTGATACACGCTCATCTTTTCCTTGATAGCGCGCTCCATGCGAACCAGACCGATGCGGAACTGGTTCTCCATGAGCTCGCCGACCGCGCGAACGCGGCGGTTGCCAAGGTGGTCGATGTCGTCGACGAGGCCGATGTTCTTACGCAGCTTCAGCAGGTAACGGATGGTTCCGTAGAAGTCTTCCGGCGTGAGCGTGCGCTTGTCGAGGCCAGTCGCCTCCTGGTTCTCGTAGAGCTTGATGTTGAACTTCAGACGGCCGACGCGCGAGAAGTCATACTTGCGCGAATCGAAGAACATGCCCTCGAAGAGCGCTGTCGCGGTGTCGAGCGTCGGAGGATCGCCCGGACGCAGCTTGCGGTAGATCTCGATGAGAGCTTCCTCAGGCTTGCGAACGGAGTCGCGGCGCAGCGTGTTGGAGATGATGTTGCCGACATCGTCGCGCTCGGGGAAGAAGACCTCGAACGTGGTGACGCCGGACTGCACGATCTTGTGCAGCTTGTCGGCGGAGAGCTCCTGGTTGGCCTCGTAGAGCAGCTCGCCCGTGGTGAGATCGACGACGTCCGAGGCGGTCATCGCGCCCTCGAACTCCGACGTCTCGACCTCGATGGAGGTGATGCCGGCCTGCGAATGTGCTTGAGCGCGGAGGCGCCGATCTTCTTGCCGGAGGAGACGATCTCCTCGTGCGCTCCCTTGCCGCCGTGGATGGCAGCGGTCGAGCGCGTACCGACGAGGTGCGTCGGCTTGTCCTCGGCCGTAACGGCCCAGTTCAGCTTGCCGTCCTTCACGTTGATGGTATCAACCGTGTAGAAGGTCTTGAGGATCTCTTCGTCAGTACGGAGACCAAGTGCCCGCAGGAAGATGGTTCCGAGGAACTTCCTCTTGCGGTCGATGCGGACGTAGAGCGTGTTCTTCTGGTCGTACTCGAACTCCACCCAGGAGCCGCGGTACGGGATGATCTTGCCCAGGAAGTAGGTGCGGTTGTTCGCGGTCTCAAAGAAGACGCCGGGCGAACGGTGCAACTGCGAGACGATAACGCGCTCCGTGCCGTTGACGATGAAGGTGCCGTTGGCGCTCATCAGCGGGATGTCGCCGAAGAACACTTCCTGCTCCTTCATGTCGCGCAGGCTCTTGACGCCGGTCTCGGGGTCCTTGTCGTAGATCTTGAGGCGGATGGTGACCTTGAGCGGGGCCGAGTAGGTCATGCCGCGGTCTTCGCATTCAGCCTGGTCATACTTCAGCTGCAGGCCGACGGGGTCGCCGCACTTGGTGCAGAAGTCAGGGGTGTTCTTGTTGTAGGTTCCGCAGAACTTGCAGAGGACATCGCCGGGATGGAAGGGGTCGGTGATGACCATGTGCCCGCAGTTGGAGCAGGCGGTGCGCAGGTGGTTCAGGCCCTTGAGGTAGCCGCACTTGCACTCCCAGTTGCCGATCGTGTAGTCCACGAACTCGAGCTCGGAGACGTTGCGAAAGTCAGTGATGGGGAATACAGAGGTAAAGACAGACTGCAGGCCGTTGTCCTCGCGCTCCTGGGGGAGTTCGTCCATCTGCAGGAAGCGTTCGTAACTGCGGCGCTGAACCTCGATGAGGTTCGGAATCTGAATGCTGGTTGGAATCTTCGAAAAGTCGAGACGGGTACGAACCGCACGCAATTCGTTCGGGTTGGTCGAGTCGGACATGAGCTCTCCTGTTGCTCGGCCCCGGGTTGTGGGGCCTGTTGCTTGGCTCGAGGGCCTCTCGAGGGTGCCTGCGCATGTGCGTCAGGCTGATCGAGAGGGAGAAGAGAACGCTGGTCAGGCGAACTCTTCTGCCTTGACTTGCTGTGCGCCCATTCGGGAGTGACCGTCCTCGTACCGGCCACGCCCAAGGCGCGGTGTACTGCTCCCCGCGAAGCATTCTGCGGGGCCAAAACTTGGTATGTCGCTTCTCACAAGAGAAGCTGTTACAGCCACAAAAGGCGCTGACGCGGGACAAATGTCCGGCGAAAGCGCGCGGCGTTAGGTGCTTCTGAAGACGCCGAAAACGCTCTGCGGGCGCGGATGCCCGGAGAGCGCGTGATGATCTCTTTGTTCAAAATGTAGGTCGAAACGCTGTATGGTCGCCGCCCTTTGAAGCCCGCCGCAAGGCCTCAAGAGTTTGCCGCTTGGTCAGACGTTTCACCCCGTGGATCCGCCGCTCGAACCACAGGATGGCCGGCTCCGTAGCCTGCGTCCCAATCCGCAGGATGAACCGGATAATGCTAAGAAAAGCACCCGGACTACCTACCCGCCGGAATGACTCGAATCGAGGTTACAATGTGGGTCCCGTCGTCCTCACTGCCGGAGACGTCCGGCGTGAACCCCCGAGCATTTTGCTCGCAACGGCTGTACGCCTAAACAGCCGCGGTCCTTGCCCATTGGTAAGGATACAGTAAACACGCACAAGAATGCAAGTGGCGTGCCAGATTGGCTACCGCCGGAGCCGAAGCCCCAACGGTGCCGAGCGGTCACTGCACTTTACTGTTTGCCCGGCCGCCCGGGTGTAAACCCTGACCTGACAAGAGTTTCGCGAGCAGGAACCCCTAGACCTTTTGCCTGAAGAAGCTCCTTACTTGATCTCGACGGTTGCGACGCCGTCAAACTTCTTGGCGATGGCTGCCGCATCTTCCTTCGAGATGTTCTCCTTCAGAGGCTTGGGAGCGCCGTGGACCAGGTCCTTGGCCTCCTTGAGACCAAGCGAGGTGACCTCGCGCACTGCCTTGATGGTGTTGATCTTGTTCGCGCCGGCATCCTTGAGGATGACGGTGAACTCGGTCTTCTCCTCGGCTGCCGGAGCCGCAGGACCGCCGGCCGCAGGAGCCGCCGCCACGGTGGCCGCAGCCGCCGAGACGCCGAGACGCTCCAAAAGCCTCTTTACCAACTCCGAAGCCTCGAGGAGGGTGAGGCTAACGATCTGGATCCTCCCAACTGCTGAATGTCTGCCATTTTGTTCTCCAATTTACTGCTGAATCTTTGATTTCCGCGATTTCTGCGGGTATTGCCGATTGCTGTTCCCGAGGCTTGCGCCTCAGGTTGCCGCCTCCCCCTTCAGGTTTCCGTCGCGCCCAGACCAGCGCACCCGAAGGAGTTGCCGGCGAAACTTGTTTATCCCTCTGCGGGCTCCGTCGTTGCCGCTTCCCCCGCCTTGCGAGGCGGTGGAGTTCTCGGGCTGCGCCGCGCCGCTTGGCTGCTCGCCGGCCGCCGACTCCTCGACGTGCGCGGCTGCCTCGGTCGCTTCGGCCTTGGCCTCGGCAGCCTCTGCTGCAGGAGCCTGGTTCGGCCTTCGCCGCAGGAGCAACTTCGCAAACAGCACCGCCAGAGAGCTTGTTCTGCTCGACCGCCTGGTTCACGACTACGGCCAGGTTGCGGCCGGTGGCGTCGATGACCGTCGCCAGGCGCTGCGCCGGGGAGTTGATGAGGAAGAGCAGCTTCGAGAAGAGCTCCTCCTTGCCCGGGAGGGTCACAGGCGACTGAATCTCCTGGACATTGATGACCTTGCCGTCGACGATGCCGAGCTTGAAGGTGAACTCTGCGTTGTCCTTCACCC
>CAVQLS010000011.1:0-94321 GCA_963713395.1 uncultured Acidobacteriaceae bacterium
TGCAGCTTTCGCGGCTCTTTCTGGTGCTCCGAACAACACACGACTTTCTGAGCCGCTCTTTTTTATGCGTCGCGAACTATAGGATGTCGAGAAAAACACTGTCAAGGGTTTTTCGGCCCGTCTGTCCCAGGGTTGTAAAATTTCGTCACTTTCCAAAGGATTTCGGTGTTTCATTAGCACCAGCCTGGAGCCCTCCGCGCCTGCCCGAGAGCCTCCGCTGGCCTACATTCCTAGGAGTCGAAATAATTTGTCGAACTCGCGCATTATGTCGCGGCGGGACACGCCCAACTCCCTGCCTGTCCCTTCACATCGTGAAAATCAGTCCGCCTGCGCCGCCGTCCCCAGAGACTCGCCCTCACCCTGGCCGCGGCCCCGCCGCGAGTGCGTATGCGTCCGGTGGTATCCCGAGTGCCGCTGCAGCACCAGTGCCGCCGCGCCCCTCAGCCGCGCAAACTCCGGGTTCAGCGTCGTCATCACCCGTGGCGGCAGCCCCGCCAGCATCTGCCGCTTCAGCTCCGCCTCCACAATCGGTCCGAACCGCTGCCACGCCGACGTCAGCTCACCCGTAAACAGGATCACCTCCGGCGACAGCGCAGCCGTAACTGCATGCAGTCCGCGCCCCAGGTTCTCCGCCTGCCGGCTCAGCGCCTTCACCGCTGCCGGGTCGTCGTCGACTGCGAGGTTCAGCAGCCGCGTCCCCGTCATTCCACTATCTTTCTTCCCGCTCGCCTCGTTGTAGTAGCGCACCGCCGCGCGCGTCGAAGCGAACATCTCCCAGCAGCCCGTCCGGCCGCACCCGCACTTCAGCCCCGTTGGGTCCAGCACCACGTGCCCAAACTCACCCGCGAGCCCGCCGTGCCCCGTAATCATCTGTCCATTGCTCAACACCGCGGTTCCAATGCCCTCCGAGATCGCCACCAGCACCGCATTGCTCACACCATCCAGTCTTCCCGACCAGATCTCCGCAATCAGGCACGCATTCGCCTCGTTCTCCATCTCTACCTTCAGCCCCAGCGCCGTCTCGATCACCCCCGCGATCTCATGTCCTGCCCAGCGCAGGTTCGGAGCCAGCACCAGCTGCTGCGTTACCGGGTCGACCCTTCCCGGCATACTCAAGCCCACTCCCTCAAACGTCTTGGTCGGATGCATCTCGCGCATACGCTCCAGTGCCGACACCAACTCCGGCAACGCACGCTCCACATTCGACGGCAGCACAATCGCCTTCTGCGACAGCAGCCGGCTATTCATGTCCACCACCGCGATCGTCGCCTGCTCCGGCCTCACGTCGACCGCCAGCATCACGATGTCCTCATTCAGCGACAGAAGCGTCGGCCTGCGTCCTCGCGGCAGTCGCTGCGTCCCGCCCTCAACCACCCATCCCTCTTCAATCAGTTCCTCGACGATCGACGACACCGTGCTCGGATACAGTCCCGAAGCTCTCGCCAGCTCCACCCGCGCCACCGGCTGCTTCGCGCGCACCAGTTCCAGGATCACGTCGCGGTTGATGTCTCGCGCCACCTCGCTCGAGGCCAGCCTCACATAGGCCAGGTCCGCCCGTCGCAGTGCGTGTGTCGTCTCATGTGCCGCGGGCTGCCTTCCCCCGTTTGCTTCCGTGTTCTTCGCCACGTTTTGGCTCCTTCCACCTTCGAATCGCTCGCTCGTTTCAACTCACCAAGTCAACAGTCAACAAAACATTCAACTCAGCGAACCTATTGCCCCGCTCTTGCTTCTCCGGTCCCGACAACACCCGCATGAAAACTCTCCGGCGGACCCAAATAGCTGGGCTTCAGTAATCCATCAGCCCCATGGCTCAGCACCACTCGCTCAACCACCAGCGCCGGATCCACTGCCCAGATCTTCAGCGTGTGATATCCCGGCGCCGCAATCGTCAGCGGCACAGTCACGCGACGCACGCCGTCGCTCACGGCCTGCGCCCAGTCCTTATCGGAGTTGTGTTCCAGCGCATCCACTGCCTTCCGCGGTCCGTCGTCCACAGAGACCGCGAAGCGCAATCCGCGCCCCGGCACAAAATTCAACGTGGGCGCCAGCGTCATCTGCAGCTCGAAATCTCCGGAGTCATAAAGGTACATCCTGTAGTCCAACGATGTCCCAGAATTCATCTCGCTCGCCGCCGTCACCGGATACACCGTCATTCCCGACTTCGTCGCTCCATACCCCGGCAGTTCCACCCACCGCATCGAAGCCTCACCCGCACCGTCTGCCGTCCGCGACGTCGTATCCGCAGCCTCCATCGCCACATACCCATCGCCCTCGACAAATCCCTGCACGTTCTCCCGCGTCACCGGCAGCTTCCTCGCCTGCACCATGTAGGCCATCGGCCTCGCGTCGCCGGAGGTCACGGTCACAGTTGCCTCAGCCTCATCGCCCGGCAGCTTGCTCCAGTCCACGCTCACCCCAACGCGCTGCTCTGCGCTCTCCAGTGTTCCTTCACTCTTTGAAACCGTCAGCCATGGCGCGCTTGTCTTCACCGCATAACTCACCGGCGTCTTCCCTCGATCAAACAGCGTCAGCGTCCGCTTCTGGTCATTCAGCGAATCAACCGTCCCCAGCGAAAACTCAAACCTTCCACCCGCACGCATAAACGTCGCGCCCTCCGCGCTCACGCCCAGCGACCCCGTCTCCGGCACCTGCGTCCAACTCACTGCTGGCATCACGTTCACCGGCGGATCGCTCCACATCACATATCCGATGTGCGTCTGGTCCATCATGTGGTCCCACTTGCCGTTCAGCAGCTTGTGGTTGTACTCATCGCTCAGCGCTGCGTCGCGTGCAAACATCCGCTGCACTTCGGCCGCCTCATCATTTGCCCTCGGATTCCCTAGCCGCGCATCCAGCGCATTGCGCCCGGCGGTGATATACATCTCCGTCAGATTCGCGCATGCATCGACCGGATACTGAATGAGTTCGAAGTAGCTCGCCCGCTCATTCTCGGGCAGCTCCGTTGCGAGCTTATCCACGCGCTTCGCGAGCGTCTCCCACTCTTCATATACGCGGTCCGCCTCGTGAAAGTTCGTCAAACTGAACGTCGTCGGATCGATTAGCTCCGGCTTTCGCCTTCCGTTGTAGCGCGTGTACTCCTCCATCGCCGTCGCGATCTCGTCCGCATGCTCCGGCCCGAACTCCCGCGTCGCCCAATCGCGCGTGAACTCATCCAGATGGTCCTTATCCCATCGCTGCGGTGTCCGCGCGTAGCTCAGAAAGAACTCAATCGGAAACTCCATCGGCTTCCCATCGCCGACGTTCACCACCCACAGCCGGTCCGCCCCATACTGCAGCGCAAGATTCATCTGTTCCTGCACCTTCGGAATCGGATTCGTATTCAACCACTTGTAGCTCCGCGGCCCACCCACATAGTCGAAGTGGTAATAAATCCCCGCGCCGCCAGAGCGCCTTCTCTCCTCCGCCGTCGGCAGTCGCCGCAGATCGCCCCAGTTGTCATCGCTCCACAGCAGCGTCACATCGTCCGGCACGCGCATGCCCTTCTCGTAGTAGCCCTGCACCTCCTTGTACAGAGCCCACACCTGCGGCACCTTCGTCACATCCGGATTCACCGTCTCCTTCAAAATCTCCCGCTGGTCCGCGACGATCTTCTCCAGCAACTGCGTATTCGCATCCGCCGACATCGGCGTGTCGTTCTCACCACGCATCCCCAGCGTCACAACCTCTTCGAAGTTTTTGTCTCGTTCCATCCCCGTACGCCAGAACTCGTCAATCTCCTTCTGATTCGTCCTGTAATCCCACGCGCCATAGTGTCCTGGTGTCCACTCCTTCTCCGCCCGCATCATCGGCTCTTCATGCGAGGTGCCCATCACAATCCCGTACTCATCCGCCAGCTTCGGATTCTCCGGATCGTCCATCGCGAACGCGTTATTCCACATAGCGGGCCACAGAAAATTCGCCTTCAGCCGCAGCAGCAGTTCAAACACCTTCGTGTAAAACTCGTGATTCATCCCGCCGAACTTCTCCTTCGTCCACCCCGACAGGCACGGCGCCTCATCGTTGAAGAAGATTCCGCGATACTTCACCGCCGGAACCGGCTGCACCACTCGGCCGGGCATTACGTACAGCGCATCCTTGTGCGGCACCCGAACATCCGCCCACCAGTACCAGGGCGAAACGCCAATCTGCTCGCTCAGGTCATAGATCCCGTAGATCGTTCCACGCTTGTCCGCACCCGCAATCACCAGCGCCCGCTTCACCCCTGGCATCGGATGTTCGACAACCGTCGTCACCGCGGACTCCCACTTGCCCACGATCTCACTCACATCCAGCTTCTTCGCCTTCACCAGCGCGTCAATCAACGGACTCTTCCCAATCGTCCCGATGAGGACCACATCGCCCACTGCATCCTGCCGCTCAGCGCCCCGCTCCTTCAAAACGGTCGCGGCATGCCCGGTAACCCGCCCCACATCCGCGCTCAGGTCTCCCACAGCCCGCACCACACCCGGCCAGTCCGCATCGCTCACCACCAGCGGCGCCGCCTTTTCACTGGTGTACAGAACAAACCCGCCCTGTACCGGAGTCGTACTCACGTACCGCCGTTCTCCGAGCGCCCATGCACGCACCGCCATCAGCAACACTCCCGCGACAATCCAGCCCCTCAGCCGCATTCGCACTCTGAAACACCCTTTTGCAATCTATTCGTGGAACCTTACACCCTTACGATAGTTTGTGTCGCGAAGAAAATAAAAATTTGCCTACACCAACGTAATCCTCACTTTCCCAGCCCGCATCTTGTCCCCTCGCGTGTTAACTTCCACATCAGCCCTCCTCCGAAGGAGATCGACCGATCCCCCGCGCCCGCAAGCCCAAACCCACCGGTCTCCGTCTCCTCCCGCTCGTCGCGGCCATCTATTTCATGGTCTCCGGCGGCCCATACGGCCTCGAAGACATCATCGGCATGGCCGGCTTCGGCCGCGCGCTCCTTCTCCTCGCCATCGTCCCCATCCTCTGGAGCCTCCCCACCGCGCTCATGGTCGGCGAACTCGCCTCCGCCATCCCCGACGAAGGCGGCTTCTACGTCTGGGCCCACCGCGCCCTCG
Organism: uncultured Acidobacteriaceae bacterium; assembly: GCA_963713395.1. GTDB lineage: Bacteria > Acidobacteriota > Terriglobia > Terriglobales > Acidobacteriaceae > Granulicella. Next base: position 5,064 of record CAVQLS010000011.1, read on the forward strand.
GCCGCTTCTGGGGATTTCAGGTCGCCTGGCTCTCACTGGCCTCCAGCGTCTTCGACATGGCCATCTACCCCACCACCGTCTCGCTCTACCTGATGACCGTCTTCCCCGAACTCAAGCACGGTCACTACGCTCTTCTGCTGAAGCTCTCCATCGTCATCATCGCTACCCTCTGGAACCTCCGCGGCGCTGTCTCCGTCGGCCACGGCTCCGTCCGCATGATGGCCATCTCGCTCGCGCCCTTCGCCGTCATGCTCCTCATCGCGATCTGGCGCATCGCGCACGGCGGTCTTCACCTCGCCGCCGGTCCGCAGACGCTCACCTACGACCTCGGCGGCGCACTCTCCGTCACCATGTGGAACTACATGGGCTGGGACAACGCCTCGACCATCGCGCAGGAGGTCGAAAACCCGCAGCGCGACTACCCGCGCGCCATGCTCGTCTCCGCGCTCTGTGTCATGTGTGTCTACATGCTGCCGCTGCTCGCCGTGTGGGCCGTCGGCATCCCTGCCGCGCGCTTCTCCACCGGAGCCTGGGCCGACGCCGCCGGCCTCCTCGGCGGATCTGTCCTCGCCATGTCGGTCGTCCTCGCCGGTTCCCTCGACGGCCTCGGAACCTTCAACGCCCTCACCCTCACCCTCACGCGATTACCGTACGCGATGGCCGAAGATCGGCCTCCTTCCCCGCATCCTCACCCTCCGCACACGCAACGGAGTCCCCTGGGTCTCCGTCCTCGCCTGCGGCACCACCTGGGCACTCGCGCTCGGCCTCACCTTCGAGCGCCTCATCTCCATCGACCTCGTCCTCTGGGGAGCCTCGCTCATCCTCGAGTTCCTCTCCCTCATCGTCCTCCGGCGCACCGAGCCCGCACTCAAACGCCCCTTCCGCATCCCCGGCAATCAGCTCGCACTCATCCTCATCGGCTGCGGCCCGATGCTGCTTCTCGCCTTCGCCCTCTTCAACGCCCGCACCGAAAAACTCGGCGGCATCAACGCGCTCCTCTTCGCCTCAATCATCGCCATCGGCGGCCCCATCGTTTACGCGCTCATGAACCTCACCCGCCGCCGCACCGCATGACGCAAAAGCAAAAGGGACCGGCTTTCGCCGATCCCTCTGATGAAAACCTGGTTGCCTTACTTCTTCGCGGCCTTCGCCTCGTCCGCCTTTTCCTTCTCCTTGTTGTCTAAGAAAGCCTGCGACGCTTCGGCAATCTTCTGCCGAGCCACCGCCGCGTCTCTCCATCCCTTCACCTCGACGCGCTTGCCTTCCAAATCCTTATAGATCGCAAAGAAGTGCTTGATCTCCAGCAGTACGTGCGGGTACACCTCCGAGTAGTTCCACACGTCTTTGTACCGCGGATTCCCATCGCCCACGCACAGAATCTTCTCGTCGGCCACGCCCTGGTCCGTCATCTCCAGAACGCCGATCGGCCGCACCTTCAGGACGCATCCCGGAAAGCTCGGCGTATCCACCAGCACCAGCACATCCAGCGGATCGCCATCCGCTGCCAGTGTGCTCGGAATGAACCCATAGTCACCCGGATAATGCACCGGCGAAAACAGATTCCGGTCCAGCCGGAACACATGCAGTTTCTTGTCGTACTCGTACTTGTTGATCCCCTCCAGCGGAATCTCAATGACTGCGTTCACCAGCTCCGGCGACTTCGAGCCCACGGGAAGTTCAAGGTAGTTCGGCATAGACCTGCGCTTCGCTTTCTCGCGAAAAATTTTTGACTCACTCGCTGCCTGCAGACACGCTCAGCAACACCCAAAACCAGCGAGAAGCCTTCTCCCAGTCTACCTGTCCGCGCAGGTTATTCGCCTTGCCGGTGTGTTGAACAGCGATGTTCCGCATGGAACATTCATTCTTATGTCGCTAAGAAATGTGGGGAACGCAGATTTCTGTGGATAGCGACTTCGGCGTGTTCGAACATCGACCAGTCCTGAGAAGCCGATTCGCGGTGCTAGCCTCTTAAAGTGAGCCCCAACAGCACCTCCCGCTTCATCCGAGCCTGTCTCCGCCAGCCCGTCGACCGCACGCCCGTCTGGTTCCTCCGCCAGGCCGGTCGCTACATGCCCGAGTACATGGCCGTCCGCAAGCACCATTCCCTCCTCGACATCTGCCGCACGCCCTCCATCGCCGCCGAGGTCACCATCACCGCCGCCGAGCGCCTCGGCGTCGACGCCGCTATCATCTTCGCCGACCTGCTCCTTCCGCTCACCCCCATGGGCCTCGACTTCGAGTTCGTCAACGGCGAGGGCCCCGTCATCCACCAACCCCTCCGCACCCTCGAGCAAATCCGCGCCCTCCGCACCGACCGCACCTCCGAGCTCTCTTACGTCGCCGAAGCCATCAGCAAGGTCGCCGCCCACTTCAACAACAGCGCCTCTTCATCTGTCTTGAAGGGGACGGGCTTCAGCCCGTCCGTCCCCCAAAGCACAAAGGGCGGGGCTTTAGCCCCTGAGGGACTGCCTCTCCCGCCACAGGACGCCCTCGGCATCATCGGCTTCTGCGGCGCGCCCTTCACCCTCGCCAGCTACATGATCGAAGGCGGCTCCTCCCGCAACTACATCGAGACCAAAAAGCTGATGTACGCGTCGGACGCTTCGCCCTCTGGACCCTGGGCCCTGGACCCTGGACCCTCGTCCGCCTGGCCCCTCCTCATGGACAAGCTCATCACCGTCCTCGCCGACTTCGCCGCGCAACAAGTCTCCGCCGGCGCCGACGTCATCCAGGTCTTCGACTCCTGGGCCGGCGCGCTCTCCGTCGCCGACTACCGCGCCTACGCGCTCGCCCCCACCACCGAGCTCATCCACCGCATCCAGGCCCTCGGCGTCCCCGTCATCTACTTCGGCGTCGACACCGCCTCACTCCTCCCCACCTTCCGCGAGACCGGCGCAGATGTTCATGGGATTAGATTGGCGCATCCCGCTCGACGCCGGCTGGCGCGCCGTCGGACACAACACCGCCGTGCAAGGCAACCTCGACCCCATCACGCTATTTGCCCCCGCAGAGGTGCTCGAAGCCCGCGTCCTCGAGATCCTCTCCCTCGCCGCCGGCCGCCCCGGCCACATCTTCAACCTCGGCCACGGCATCGTCCCCAACACCCCCGTCGACGCCGTCCTCCGCGTCGTGGACCTCATCAAGCGCCACGCCCACACCACCCCGCGCGCTTCCAACGAAGCCACCAGCGACTGGGCCATCCGCGCTTGAAGCTTGTCATATGAAGCTTCTATTCGTCTGCAGCCGCAATCGGCTCCGCAGCCCAACGGCTGAAGCCCTGTTCTCACCTCGTATCGGAATCGAGGTGACCTCGGCTGGCACCAGCGATGACGCGGACACCGTTGCGTCTGCAGAACTCATCGAGTGGGCGGACATCATATTCGCCATGGAGCCGATACATCGAAAAAAACTCCTAGAAAAGTTCGGACCGCTTCTTAGGACGAAACGAGTGATCGTCCTGGGTATCCCTGACCAATACAGCTATATGGACCCGAAGCTGGTCGCGATCCTCAACAGGAAGGTCTTACCGTATCTTGGGTAGGCTCTGTGATATTGGCCTCCGCGGCGTCGAACTCATCAAGCGCCACGGCCACATCGCCCGGCACGCCCCCAACGAAGCCACGAGCGACCGCGCCATCAGAACCTGAGCCCTACAGGCTGATAACCGTTTGTCGGATAACTCCGGTGTCGTCCGAGAGCTTCCTGTGATGAACATTGCTGAAAATGAGCGTCATAGAAAATCGATCAGTCTCAATCTTCGCCGAGTACATCGGCCGTTGAAGTCGTTCAGACCACTCTTGGGTCTCAGGACTGGAATCAGGGGCCGCGATGCCCGGATACGCGAGGGACCAGTCTGTGCCAAAGACGTAACCGTCGGGCTCACCGGCTTGCATCCACTTGGCATAATCGGTGAATTCTTCACTCCACGAAACCTGCCAACTCTTGTCGCTCACGCGGGTCTCGTACTTGAGATCGACGACATGCGTGAAGATCAACTCATATGTTCCGGGATCGCTGCATATACTGTCCTGAATCACGAATCGATAATCTCGGCCGTGGCGAAGGAAACCATGCTCCATGACACCGAAGTCGCAGTCAGAGAGTGCACGGTTTAGCAAAGTAGCGAGCGGATTTTCAGCCACGATGGTCCATCCAGGCAGATAGAATTGGCGACGCACCAAATTCTACCGCTCAAAACTTAGTTGAGAGCCCATGAGAGCACTGATCAGCATCGCTGCGATTTGCCTGCTAGGGTCGTTGATTGCGTGCAGCGGGGGATCGCTAGAGCCCAAAGTACGCCCTTCGAAAGTTCCTAGCTCTGCCGTTTGGGCAGGCGGGGCAGACGGCGGTGCCTACGTTCACTGTTCCGTTGATATCAAGCGCAATGTTGATGTATGCGAAATCTGGGATGACTACACAGGACAATCGACTGGTCCAGCTGACTATCAACTCGAGCATGAGCATCGTGCCGCAACAGAGGCGGAACTCAAATTTTTAGGTGCCGCAAGCCCCTACATTTTCCTAACGAACGGTCGCGTATTGAAAGCACTCTAGCCCCCTCACACCCAGACATCATTCTTCGCCGTCATCTCCCCACCCGCATCGCCCGTATTCACCACACCCTTCGGCTCAATCAGCATCAGCTTCACCTCTCGCGCCGCGAACGGCTTATGCTCCACGCCCTTCGGCACCACGAACATCTCGCCCGGCCCGATCGTCACCGCACCAGCGCGAAAATCAATCCGCAGCTTGCCCTCAACGACAAAGAACGTCTCATCCGTCTCCGCATGCTGATGCCAGACGAAGTCACCCTTGAGCTTCACCAGCTTGAACTGGTAGTCGTTCATCTCCGCAATCACCTTCGGCTTCCACTGATCGCTGAACAGCGCGAACTTCTCCCGCAAATTGATGGCACTCGGCATAGAACAAGCTCCTCGCCACCATCCTAGATGTGGAATTTCAGGAGATTGTCATCCGATCCTGGAGGCTTCCGGGCATCTATGGGTCGGGCTTTCAGCCCTCTGTTGTTTGGGGACGCTTTCCTGGGGCTGCGGGCACAGAAAGACGTGCCCTCCGCCCCAGGCTGGTATATGTCGCGCCTTCAGCGCTTCTTCTGCGTTGTAGCAGGCCGGTCCGGATCCATGACAATCACCTGTCGGCACACCATAGCGAAAGACCCATCCTCCCGCCGTGGCTCGAGGGCCAAGGCTAAAGCCTTGGCTTACCTGGAAGCGCCCGAGGCTAAAGGCTCGGACTACCTGGAAGCCCAACGCCGCAACGCTTCCCTCCCCTAAAATTCTCCCGAGCGCAAACCACACTCATCCGTCTGTCACAGTAGAAGCCACCGCAACACCCGGAAATCGAGCCCCAACGTGATCGAGGAACTCAGTTTGGTCTTGCCGCTTGAGCATTCCCCCCGAGGGTGTACACCGGAGACTATGCCGACCGGGCCGTTTTCCGTCGAAGAAAACGGCTTCCCCGAAGGCTTACCAGGCCATGGCATTGGGGGAAATGCTCTATCCCGGCCCGCCGAGACGGACACCACCCTCGCCGCGCTCGTCGAGACCTATTCCACGCTCCTCTTTCGCGTCGCGCACTCCGTCCTCCGCAACCCCACCGAGGCCGAGGACGCCGTGCAGGACACCTTCGTCCGCGTCATGGAGCATAAGCGGTCCTTGCCCGAAGTCCGCGACCTCCGCGTCTGGCTCGTGCGCATCACCTGGAACCTCGCGCTCGACCGCCGCCGCCGCATCCGTCCCGATCAGATGGACGAAGCCTTCGCCCATTCCCTCGCCGGCCGCAACACGCCTGCCGATGTCGCCCTTCACGAGGCCCGCGAACTTGCCCGCGTCTTCCGCGAGATCGACCGCCTTCCCCGCGCCGAGCGCCAGGTTCTCCTGCTCTCGGCCATCGACGAGCTCGACACCCGCGAGCTCGCCCAGGTGCTCAACAAATCCGAGTCCGCCATCCGCGCACTCATCTTCCGAGCCCGCTCGCGCTTACGCGAACGGCTCACGAAAGGAGGCAAGGCATGAACGCGAACGCCCCACGCTTCCACTCTGACGCAATCGACCACACCATCGATCGCGCACTCTCCGCGCTTCGCGATGCTCAGCCCCGCTCCGGCAGTGAAATGTTCGCGGGACGCATCCTCGCCAACCTCGAGCACCGCACCGCCGCATCGCAACCCGCGCGCTTCCACCTCTCCGCGCACTTCGCCCTCTGGACCGCCGCCTCGGCCGCCGTCCTCGCCATCGCCTCGTTGGTGATCCTGCATCAACCGGGTGCCCCATCCTCGACGCGCATAGCGCGGCAGGGTGGGGTCGGGATGACAGTGTTACCGACCTCTCGGGCTTTGGTACAAAACCGCGCGTCCCAGCTCGCATCAGGATCACCTCGAACCTCGATTGAGCCAACACACCGGATGGCCCATCGTTCCGCGATGCCGGTGCCGTGCACTCAATCCGGGTGCCCCATTCATGACGGTGACGCGCACGCTGTCATGAATGGGGCTTCACAGACGCCCTCCGACGCCCAACTCCTCGCCGACCTCCACGCGCCCAGCCATCCCGCGCCGCCGCTCCCGCTCACCTCGCAGGAGAAGCTCTTCCTCCGCATGCTCCAATACGGCAACGCTACGCAGCTCGCCGAGCTCGATCCCCTGATCCGCGCGAAACATGACGCCGACGAAACCACCGCCTTCAAGACCTTCTTCCCTGACCCACCACCGCTCAAACAACCGCTCGGAGACGCCGAATGAACCGCACGCTCAAACTTTTCGCAGCCGGAGTCCTCACGCTCGCTCTCGTTCCGGCTGCGTTCGCACAAAGCACCGATAACAAACCCGCGGAGTCCAAACCCGCCGAACGACCGTCGTATCAGGCGCGTCCACCGGCCTCCGAGTTCGTCTTCAAGACCTACTACCTCTCCAGCGTCTCTCAGCAGAACGACGCCAACGAGATCCTCATTGCCCTCCGCAACATGCTGGAACCTTGGACCAAGCTCTACCTCGTCTCTTTTCAGAACGCGATCGAACTCTACGCTCCGCCCGAGCAGCAGGCGCTCGCGCAGAAGATCATTGCCGACCTTGATCGTCCGCAGAAGATCTACCGTCTTACGTTCACCCTTGCCGAGTCCGACTCCGGGAAGCGCGTCGGCATTCAGCATTTCTCCATCATCGTCGCCGCCGGCCAGCGTACCGTGCTCAAGCAGGGCGACAAGATTCCCGTCGCCACCGGCACCTACGGAAAAGGGAGCGATCCGCTGCAGACTCAGTTTCAGTACCTGGACATCGGCATCAACGTGGACGCAAGCCTGACCGACTCCCCCGACGGCCTTCGGCTCAAATCCAAAATCGAGCAATCCAGTCTCGGCCAGCCCAGCACCATAGCCGGCGTCCAGGAGCCTGTAATTCGCCAGACCGTCCTGGAAGGCAGCTCTGCGATCAAGCTCAACAAACCCTTGACCCTTGGGGGCCTCGATATCGAAGGCACCACCCGCCACATCGACATCGAAGTCGTCGCCGAGCCCGGCCCCTGAGTCACTTCGCTTGACAAGTGGCCTCCTCGAAAAGCCCCGCCTCGCGGGGCTTCTTTTTTCGCCGAACACTCTGGCACACGTAAAGTCCACCCCTAACGTCTCTCGATGGAAGACTTTGCGCAATAAACGGGGGGAGGGGGGGTGGTACCACTTACCATAGAAATATTCATGAGTCAGTCCGCCATCCTCCTCCTCGCGCACGGCACACCCAACCGCCTCAGCGAGATGTCCGACTACCTCCAGCACGTCACCAGCGGCCGCCCCATGCCCCCCCACGTCATCGCCGAACTCCAGCACCGCTACGCCGAGATTGGCCTGAAAGACGAGCCGTTACCCTCCGGCCCTCCCCTCACCCGCTGGACCCTCCGCCAGGCCCAACTCCTCGAAAAAGAGACCGGAACCAGGGTCTACGTCGGCATGCGCAACTGGCATCCCTTCATCGCCGAGACGGTCGCGCAGATGAAGGTCGACGGCGTACGCCACGCGCGCGTCCTCTGCCTCGCCCCGCAGAACTCCCGCACTTCCACCGGCCTTTATCGCCGCGCACTCGAAGCCGCAGCATGCGACGCCTTCACTTACGAGTTCATCGCCGGCTGGGCCGACGAACCCCTCCTCGCCCAGGCCTTCGCCGAGCGTCTCCAACCCGTCCTCGCCGAAGCCCGACCGCACCCGTCCTCTTCACCGCCCACTCCGTTCCCTGCCGCACGATCCTGTCCGCGCACCACAACGCCGAGTGCACAGTCGCCGACAGACCGTCGGGAGCCCCGTCCCCGCCGAGGGCATCCAGAGCTACGGCGCCGCTACAGAGGGGGACCCCTACCCCGTCGAGTGCAAACAGACCGCCGCCGCCGTCGCAAAATTAGTTGGATTGAAAGACAGCGACTGGTACTTCGCCTTTCAATCGCAGGGCGTCGCCGGAGCGCCGTGGATCGGCCCGACTGTTGAAGACACGTTGAAAGCTCTCGCTGAAGAAGGGCACAAGGCGGTCGTGATTCAGCCCATCGGCTTCCTCTGCGATCACGTCGAGATTCTCTACGACATCGACATCAACTTCCGCAATATTGCAGCGCGAAGCTCGGCATGAAGCTCTATCGTGCCGAGAGCCTCAACGACTCACCGACACTCATCCGCGCACTCGCTCACGTGCTCGCAATGAAGCGCATTGCCATCATCGGCGGAGGCATCAGCGGGCTCACCGCTGCGTATGAACTTGAGCTCGCGCGCAAGCGAGGCGCGGAGATCGACTGGCATCTCTATGAGGCCAGCGACCGCCTCGGCGGCATTATTGAAACCACGCGCCACACCACACCCGAAGGCGAGTTCATCCTCGAGGGCGGTCCCGACGGCTGGGTGAGCGAAAAGCCGTGGGCCCGCGAACTTGCGATTGAGCTCGGGCTCGAATCCGAACTGATTTTCTCGAACGACGCGACGCGCAAGACGTATATCCTCATCGACGGCGAACTCCAACCCATCCCTGACCGCATGCGCATGATGGTCCCCGAAGACCTCAGCGCGCTCAACAACTCACCGCTCTTCTCCGAATCCGCAAGGCAGGCCTACGCAAGCGAACTCGCTCGCGCGGAAGAGCTCAGAGCACAAGCTCCAGCGGAGGACGAGTCCGTCGCCAGCTTCGTGCGACGTCATTTCGGCGACGAGGTACTCAACACCCTCGCCGCACCTTTGCTCAGCGGCGTCTTCGGTGGTGACGTTCACAAGCTCTCCGTCCGCGCCGTCATGTCACAGTTCGTCGCAATGGAGAGCGAGCACGGTTCGCTCATTGCCGCTCTTCAGGCACGCACGCGCCAACGCATGCACGCAGCGCAACCCATCTTCACCTCACTGCGCCGCGGCGTGGCGTCATTCATAGAAGCTCTCGCTGCGCAAGTTCCATCCGAGCGCGTCAGCTTCGGGCAGAGAGCCGTAACGCTGAAGCCACATCCAACAGAGTGGAGTGTGTTCACCTCAAGGTTTAGAGGGATGTACGACGACCAAAGCGACTGGACGCCGACTCGCTTCAATTCTGTTCTGGTCTGCACGCCAACGCAATCCACTCGATACCTTCTGCACTTCTGGCCACATCGCAAATTGAAACCGACCGGCATCGGGGATTCTCTCCTTCCACCGAACAGCAGTTCCGCGATTCTCGTTGCCTTTGCCTGGACTACAACTCAAGCAAGAACATTCACGATTCCATCCGGCTTCGGCTTTCTTGTGCCGCAAGGATCAGCGAATGAGGAGCAACTGCTCGCATGCACGTTCGTCGATCAGAAGTTTCCGCATCGCGCTCCCGAGGGCGCGAGAGTTATGCGAGCATTCTTCGGTGGTGAGAGTGCAGATAGTCTGAGCTCGCGACCGGATGAGGAGATTGCGGAGTTAGCTCTCGCGCAATTGCGGAATATTCTCGGTCCAATTCCGGAGCCGTCGTTTCGTACCGTTCGCCGCTGGCCTCGTAGCCTGCCGCAGTATGAGGTCGGGCATCTGGACCGGATAGAGAGGCTGGAGGCGATGATCGCGCAGACTCCTGGTCTGCACCTGCTCGGGAACAGCTACCGGGGTGTCGGGATTCCGGACCTCATCCGCGACGCCCGGGCGGCCGCGCGGGCAATCGCAAACGACTGAATCCGGGTCCTCCCCGGCCAGAAATCTCAAAAATCTTTCACAAAAGACTTGCATCCTTCTCTCCTTCGAGTTATCTAAGATATATCTTACGATGTATCGTAGGAGAAGGAGATTCGAATATGTTTCGCAGATTTATGCATTTTCACGAAGAACAGGGCGGTTACGAGTCCTGCGACCGCCATGGGCGTCACTTTGCGCGGTTTGGCCGCCATGGCGGACCGGGGGGGCCGTGGGAGCGCGGATTCGGTGGCGGGCGCGAGCGGTTCCTCGACCCGGGCGACCTTTCGCTGCTGATCCTGCAATTGCTTTCAGAGAAGCCGAGCTACGGCTATGAGCTGATCAAGTCGATTGAAGAGCGTCTTTCGGGTGGCTACGCACCGAGCCCCGGAGTCGTGTATCCGACGCTGACGCTACTCGAAGAGCGCGGCTTCGCAGAGGTTGTTGAGCCAACCGAAGGCGGGCGCAAGACCTACGCGATCACGGACGCCGGCCGCAAGGAGCTCACCGACAACGCTGCTCGCCTTCGCGAGATTACGGAGCGGATGGAGCACACGGGGCATGCGTTCCGCCGGGGGCGCTCGCCGCAGATCATGCGTGCGTTTCGCAATCTCGGCGAGGCCGTGCGGCTGCGAATGTTTCGCGGCGACCTCACGCCCGAACAGATTGCAAAGATCGCCGAGGCGATCGATAAGGCGGCGCAGGCAATCGATAGCGTCTAGTTGAGGTACAGCAGCTAATCGGCGGCGAGCGCGAGTTGTTCGCGCTCTTCGCGCTGTGCCTCACGCTTGCGTTTCCACCAGTTGCCGATGGCGATCTGGAAGGGATGCTCGACCCACTTGCGCACGGCCATCGCGAGCAGCACAACGAAGACGTAGCTGATCCATGGATCGATCCACGCGACGTGCAAGCGCTCGGGCAGATGATGATCGTGGATGAGTTGGAAGACGTTGAAGTGCAGCAGGTACAGGGCGTAGGTTGACGTTCCGATTGCGACGAGAGGACGCCAGGAGAACACGGTCGCGAGCGGGCTCGGACCAGCGAGGCCAAGAATGATTGCGCCGAAGACGGGTGTGAGCAGACCGCCGTGCACCAGGATGTACGGCATCTGCGCTTCGAGGTGATAGCAGCAAAACCATCCAGCGGCGAAACCACAGATACCCACAATCATCCTTCCGCGTACGCCGAGCTTCGCCTCCTCGTGAATCTTGCCGATAGTGATGCCACAGAGGAAGGTGCAGAGATAGGGAAGCGGCGTGTACTTGAGGAACTCGATGTAAACGCCCGTGCTGTAACGGTCGGGCGCGTGCACGAGGTGATCCGGGTTCGTCGACAGATAGATCATGTGCGGCACCATCCCGATCAACCAGAAGCCGAGGCCCATCAGGATGAGCTTGCCGACGTTCTTCGGGAGCCTGACTTTCACGAGCCACGGGAACAGCAGATAGAGAGCGACCTCACAGGAGAGCGTCCATGTCACGGTGTTCCAGAACGTGGCGAGACGCGGGAAGAATCCTTGAATCAGCAGAGGTGTCGTGATGACGCCGACGAAGAATTGTGTGTGCGAACGCGCGTACCACTCAGTTGCCAGCATCGGAATCGACACAAGCATCGTGAGCAAATAGACCGGGTACAGTCGACTTGCGCGCGCCACCCAGAAGTCCACCGCGTTCACGCCGCGCGGCCGGTGCGCGTAGTTGTAATAGAGGATGAAGCCGGAGATGACAAAGAAGAAGCTGACGAAGACGTAGCCGATGTCGATGAGGGGATAGAGAGTGAAGCGCGGATGCGCTGCCCAGGTGAGGCCGCTGGGCGTGAAGTGGAAGAGCATGATGGTGAGCGCCAGCAACGAACGGATGCCGGTAAGCGCCGGCAGCGCCGGTCTCCGCATTGAAGCAGCGGCCGCGGGCGTGCCGGCCTTCTTCGGCATCGGCTGCAACCTGCCCGCGGGCTCTCCTGCTGATGCGAAAGCCCTCTCTTCCAAAACCCGTATCATCCAGTTCGATCCAATCCCATCTGAGTAGGACGCTTCTCAAAGCGTCCGAGTCGCGGCACGACAGCCTTTTTCAAGGCTTCTTGCCGTTCTGCATGTTGCGTTAAGACGGTCCCGGCGGCATTCGAGACTACCGCACCTCGACGTGCGTGAATCCAAGACCTTCAAGCAGGGCGGTTACCGCAACACGAGCATTGTTAGCCGCGGCGTCAAGAATTCCGTCGCTCAGCGCCGCCTGTTGCAGATCGGTCTGCGCCTTCGCCCGTGTGGCGGATTCGAGATTCGGATCCGCACTGACGAAGATACCTGTATTGCGTGAGTACACGCGGCTCCTGGTCTCATCGACAGTCGTGGTAAATACCTGACTTGCGGGCAACGTGAGTTGGATGCTGCGGCCGTTTGCAGTTTCGGAGATCTGCACGCTCTCCGGCTTCAACTGACTCAGGTCCACGCCGGCAACGGTGCTTCCATGCACGATCATCAACACTTTGTCGCCGGCAAGAGCATCGGGAAGCAGGGGGTTCGATTCGTCGCCCTCCACGATGGTGTCGAGCGAGTACTTGACCGTCTCCAGCCGGTTCAACCGCTGAATCTTTTCGATGACGTCCGGCGCTGAGACCTCGGTGAGTGTCCTCCCGGCGATGGCGGAGGCGAGTCGTCCGGGCCATCCGCTGCGGGCCCGATGCACGAAGACTCCGAGCATCGCTGCGCCTATCAGTAGGCTCAGGATGACGGCGACGAGGACGCCTGATCCTCGCCTGCGGCCGTAGCCATACTCGTATTGCGACGTCACGCCGATACCTCGGCGCGGACCATGCGCTCGGCACCGCGAAGGCCGCGATTTGCGTAGCTTGCCTTCACGAACGAGTGAAAGAGTGGATGCGGCTCGAGCGGCTTCGACTTGAACTCAGGATGAAATTGGCAGCCGAGGAAGAACGGATGCCCGGGAATCTCAACGATCTCAACATAGGTCGCATCGGGAGTTGTTCCTGTGAGACGAAGACCGGCGCCGGTGAGCACGGGCTCGTACTCGCGGTTGAACTCGTAACGATGGCGGTGACGTTCGCTGATCTCGGTCTGGCCGTAGGCTCTCGCCGCGATGGAGTCGGGCTGCAGAATGCACGTCCAGGCGCCGAGGCGCATCGTACCGCCCATCTCTTCGACGCCAATGAGCTCGCGGAGCTTGTAGATGATGCGATGCGGCGTGGAGGGATCGAACTCGCCGGAGTTCGCCTTCGCGAGACCGCAGACGTTGCGCGCGTACTCGATGCATGCGGTCTGCATGCCGAGGCAGATGCCGAAGTACGGAACCTTCTTCTCGCGCGCGTAGCGGATCGCGTTGAGCATGCCCTCGATGCCGCGCTTGCCAAAGCCGCCGGGAACGAGGATTCCGTCGAAACCTTCGAGCTGTGATTCGTAGTTCTCGACTTCGAGGCCTTCGGCTTCAAGCCAGGTGACACGCAGCTTCAGGTTCTCGGCAAGCGCGCCGTGCACGAGCGCTTCTTTGAGCGACTTGTAGCTGTCCTCGTACTCGACATACTTGCCGACGATGCCGATCGAAACCTCATCCGCCGGGTTGTAGGCGCGGTGAACGAGATCCTTCCACTTGGCGAGGTCGGCTTCCTTCGCCTCGATCCGGAGATACTTCAGCGCAAGCGCGTCGACGCCTTCGATGGCGAAGTTCAGAGGGACTTCATAGATGCTGGGAACATCACGAGCAACGACGACAGCAGCCTCTTCGACGTTGCAGAAGGCGGCGATCTTCGAACGCATCTCGCGTGGGACGGCGCGATCAGCGCGGCAGAGCAGAATGTCCGGCTGGATTCCGATGGAAAGCATCTCCTTGACTGAGTGCTGCGTCGGCTTGGTCTTCAACTCCTGCGCTGCGGCGATCCACGGAATGAGCGTGACGTGCACGAAGCAGGTGTTGTCGCGGCCCATCTCCTGGCGCATCTGGCGGATGGCTTCGAGGAACGGAAGCGACTCGATGTCGCCGACCGTGCCGCCGATCTCAACGATGGCGACGTCGCAGTCGGCGCCGATCTTGCGTGCGGCGGCCTTGATCTCGTTGGTGACGTGCGGGATGACCTGCACGGTCTTGCCAAGGTAGTCGCCGCGGCGCTCCTTGGTGATGATCTGTTCGTAGATGCGGCCCGTGGTGAGGTTGTTGTCGCGCGAGAGCTTGGCGTGCGTGAAGCGCTCGTAGTGGCCGAGGTCGAGATCGGTCTCCGCGCCGTCGTCGGTGACGAAGACCTCGCCGTGCTGGAACGGGCTCATCGTGCCCGGGTCGACGTTGAGATATGGGTCGAACTTCATGAGGTTGACGCGCAGGCCGCGCGCCTCCAGCAGGCAGCCGATGGAGGCTGCCGCCAGGCCCTTGCCCAGTGAAGACACAACACCGCCCGTCACAAAGATGTACTTTGCTGACACGATAGCGACCTCTTTGGTTGTGAGAATTGGTTGTGCCTGGTGTGCACGATCAAGTATACCGCAGCGCCCCGGGCAGGCTATCCTCAGCCCGAACCATGCCGGAGACCAACCCAAAATTCGGCATCCGCGTGGCCCAGCTGGCCGATGTGCCCGCACTTCACCTGCTTATCGAGCTCTCCATCCGCGGCCTACAGGCCAACGATTACAGCGCGCGCCAGATCGAGGGCGCGCTCGGCACAGCCCTCGGCCTCGACTCGCAACTCATTCTCGACGCCACATACTTCGTCGCATATCCGGCCGACGACGCCCAAACCCTGGTTGCGTGCGGCGGCTGGAGCGATCGTCGCACCCTCTTCGGCTCCGACGGCGGCTCCGGACGCGACGCCGGACGCCTCGACCCGTTCACTGATGCCGCGAGGATCCGCGCGATCTTCGTCCATCCGGACTGGGCGCGGCGAGGCCTTGGCACACTTATGCTCCAGCACTGCGAATCCGAAGCAGAGCGTGCAGGCTTTCAACGGTTCGAGATGGGCTCGACGCTTACCGGTGTACCTCTTTACAGCCTGCGCGGTTACACCGAACTCGAACGTGTGGAGGTGCCGCTGCCGAACGGCGAGGTGCTTCCCGTCATCCATATGACGAAGTACCTCGCCAACCTACAACCACCGCAATAGTTGCTGAGCTGCGTCGGACTGCTATCCTCAGCTCGTGGATTCGCCGGGCCTTCTCCTTCGCCTTGAACAAAGCATTTACATGCGGTTGCGGGCGCTGGCGGATCGCCGGCTGGCGGCAAGGGCACGTCGCGAGAGTAAAGACCCGAAACCTGAACATCTGCTGACGGGCGAGCGCGGTGAAGACCACGCGTTCTTTCACCTGAGGTCGCTGGGCTACACGATCGTCGCGCGGCGGTGGGTGTCGGCTCGGGTGAAGGGCGACCTCGATCTGGTGGGCTGGGATGGCGATACGCTCGTGGTCTTCGAGGTGAAGACGCGCACGGCGCGCGATCTGTTCCCGGCCGAAGTCGCGGTGAATCCGGCAAAGCAGAAGCAGCTTCGGAAGCTGACCGCGGCATGGCTGGCGCAGTTGCCGGCGCGGCACCGCGGGCGAGTGCCTGTGCGGTTTGATGTCGTGTCGGTCTATCTCCTTACGGACGAGCCGGAGTTTGAGCACATCGCCGGCGCGTTTCCGTATCGGGAGCCAAGGTAAGGGTATCCATCGCAAGGATTTCGGTGTCTATAGTAGAGAGGTGGCCTAGAGCGGTGATGAAGGAGTCGTCTGCCAGATGAGCCTGATGGAAGCACCCGAGTATGACGAGCGCGGCGAACGCCGGAAGCTTAACCTTCTGATCGGAGCCGGCGTCGCGTTTCTGCTGCTGTTGATTCTCACCTTTGCCGGCTTCGTTTCAGGGCACGGGTGGCTGTTCACGAACCTCGGCGCAGAGCACCGGGTCAGTAACTTCTTCGACGCGCTCGAGGCAAAGGACTACGCCAAGGCCTACGACATCTACGAGAATGGCCATCCCGATTCCGGCTACCCGCTGGCGCGCTTCACCGAGGACTGGACGACGGAGTCCCCGGTGAAGGCTCCTATCACGTCACACCACGTGGACATCTCCAAGACCGACGGAAGCGGAATGTTCGGCACGGGCATTATCGTCGCCGTGCGTGTCAATCTTCAGGACGGCATCGTGCCGGCGGACCCGGGCGAGCCGCCGAACACGAAGCCCGGGCACAAGGTCTTCATGTATGTGAATCGCGCGGACGGCACAATGACCTGGCCTGCGCCCCATATCCTGGTGTACTAGCTTTCGCCGGGAGCGGGCGGCAAATCGGCCTTCACGCTGAGGCTGAGGATCGTCATCATCGAGGCGGCCGCCAGCGGGACGCAAAGACCGGCGGAGAGCGAGCGCAGCCATCCGGAGAGCGCTCCTGTAGCCAGCGGCAGAGCGGATGCGCCGACGCCCGCGAGAACGAACACACCGCGTGTCTCGCGCCTGCGAAGGACGATCGATAACAGCAGAGGATAGACAGGACCTGCGCCAAGGCCGACCGCCAGGGCTGCGACGACGCTGGCGGCAGCGCCAGGCCACGCAACGAGGACGGTCAGGCCGCCAGTAGCGAGCCCCGCACTCACGGGCAGAACGATGCGCTCGCTCAGACGAGCGGTTACGCGGAGCGAATTGATGAGGCGACTGCCAAGTAGACCGGCCCAGAAGGCGGTCGCTGCACCGATGGTCGTCGTTGCTGTTTCGCCAAGCCGCTGTGCGTAGGCCGCCAACCAGCCTCCTGTCGAGCTCTCAATTCCTGTCGCGCAAAAAACAAGGACGAGCAGCGCGAGAGGAATCTGCGCGAGCGGCCAGCGCGCGGCTGCGGGACCAGGATTGGTGGACGGATCGGGTGGGGCGGGCGCAAGAGACTCAAGCGCGAGCCATACCCACAGCGCGAACGCCGCGAAGAATGCAGCGAGACCGAGGAGAACGTAGAGCGGCCGCACCGCGTGCGCTCCGGCTTTGAGTGCCTGGCCTCCGAGAGCGAGCCATGGGCCTGCGCATGCGCCGGCAGCCCAGAGCAGATTGAGCCGCATCATCTCCACGCGGCGCTCCTCCGGGAATTGGCGGGATACGAGAAGACTCGTCGATGTCATCGCGATTCCAAGCCCCAGACCGTAGACGACGATCGCTACGAAGCCCCAGCCGCGGCTCGCAAAGCCGAGCCATACTGCGCCGGCCGATGTCAGCAGCGCACCCCGCGCGATAGAGCGGTTCATTCGGCCGCGCGAGAGGAGTGCTCCAGTGGTGGTCGCCAGAAAGAAACAGAACAACAGCAGGCCGCCGCGCGCGTCGCCAAGGTTCCAGCGACGAAGCAACAATGGCAGTAGAGCACCGGGCAAAGCCACGCTGACACCGGTCGCGGCAAATCCGAGGTACAGTCCTGTCTTCAAAGCGATTCCCCGTCCCGCGGCACGCAACTGTTCCCTGACATGCTACGTGCTTGCAGGGTTCGCTTTGTGTAATTGCGTCTTTCCGTGCATCGAAGGTTACCCGAGGTGCCCGCTCTCATCGCTCCCCAGCAACTTGCAGAGCGAGGCCAGGAATGGGCGCTGGGCCGGGAGGATGGCTTCGCCCGCGTCGTCGACAGAGAACCACTGGCCGCGGTCGACCTCTGGAACTTCAAGCATGCGCTTGGATCGCGGTGGCCACTCGACCTCGCAGGTGATGCTGCCGGAGCTCGTCGGGATTGCAGTCGCCCTCAAACGCCCACGCCTGCACCAGCTTGCCGCTCAATTGACGAATCATGCCGAGCGAACGGAACTCACCGTGGGGGATGAAGCTGGTCTCTTCCTGAAACTCGCGCTTCGCGGCCTCGAGAGGTTCTTCGTCCTCGAAGAACTGTCCTTTGGGAATCGTCCATGCGCCTTTGTCTTTGGTCTCCCAGAACGGACCGCCAGGATGAGCGAGGAAGACCTCGATGCGGCGGTTCCGAATCCTGTACATCAATAATCCCGCGCTGCGTTTTGGCATCTGTTCCGAAAGCTCCAAAGGTCTAAAGCAGCTGCGGAACGATCTCCGTGGCCGTTCCTAACAGAATCTCATCGAACGCGTCCGCGTTCTGCGGTTCTTCGGGTCCGATGTACATGGTGCGGATACCGCGCTGGTTCGCAACGTGCACGAAGCCTGCGGCGGGGTAGACAGAACCTGAGGTGCCGATGACGAACAGAACGGTCGCGCGGTCCAGTTCGCGATAGATGCCCTCCATATCCAGCGGGATCTCGCCGAACCACACGATGTGCGGACGAACAGGATCGCCACAGGCATCGCAGCTCGGAAGAGCAGCCGCAGACTCGTAGAACTTCAGGTCGGCGAATGGCTGCTCGCAACTCACACAGCGCGATTGAAAGAGTTCGCCGTGCATGTGATGAAGACGATGCGAGCCGGCGCGCTCGTGCAGGTCGTCGACGTTCTGGGTGCAGAGGTAGAAGCGATCGACCATCTGCGCTTCGATGGCGGCCAGTGCTTTGTGCGCCGCGTTGGGTTGGGCATCCATCGCATCGCGACGGCGCATCGAGTAGAAACGCCATACGAGCTCCGGGTTCGCCTCCCAGGCCTCGGGCGTGGCGACCTCCTCCACGCGATGACCGTTCCAAAGGCCGCCGGATCCGCGAAAGGTTGCGAGGCCGCTCTCGGCGGAGATGCCCGCCCCGGTGAGCACGAAGAGCCGGTCCTGTGCACCGAAGCGCATAAGCGATTATTACGCTTCGGGCGCACCTGGCTCCCCGGTTATCCAGGCTAAATAAGTTGGGAATTAATGCTGGTCTTCCAGCTTCGCAATCTGATCCTGATCGAGCTCGTTGCGGATCTGGACCTGATAGTGCAAGGTCGCCTTTCCGAGGTCCGCACGGGCCTGCTCGATGCGATCGATCTGTGCGAAGAGAGCGCCTTCGTCCAGCGTCTTCGCGTGGGTCATCGCCTCCATGCGCTGCTCTTCCTGTTCGAGGTTCTCGTAGCGCTTGAGCAGCATGGGGCGGTTCGTCTCGAAGATGGAGTCCATGTGCCGCTGCTGATCGTCGGTGAGCTTCAGCTGCTTGGCGAAGTGCTTGTCGTCCCACCAGCGGCCGGGGGGGCCCACCTGAAGACCGCCGTGCGTTCTTGCGGAACTGTTGCGGTTCATGTCCGAGGGAACGTTGGGAGATCGCGAGAATCCGCCCACCTCCCCAGTACGCATGCCACCAGGAAAGCCACTACCACCCGGCCCTCCGCCGTGATGCTGCGCGGTCGAGGGCCGCGGTACGGAGAGCACCACCAGAAGCGCGAGCGCCAGCGTCGCATGCAATAGCAGGCGATTTGGACGCACGAACATCTGGTTGCACGGAGACATTTAGTTCGAAACCTCAGAGACCGCCCGACGGTGCGCCGTCCGGGGCGAGACATTCAAATCGGTAGCCGGTACCCGCGGCCCGATCTGTTCGCTGAGCTCATTGTCAATGGAGAGCATGAGGCTGTTGTCCTGTGCCAGCTCGTCATCCGATGGAGCCGAGATCGTATGCGACGGCCCCGCGACAGCCGCACTCTGTTGATTGACCTGCATGTGCGCGCCGACTGCGACGCCGAAGATAAGCACGCCCGCCAGAGTCGCTCCCCAGCCCGGCATCGCGTTCCAGTTGAGCACCCAGCGGGACGGAACCTCAATTCGCGCGGCGCGCTTCTCCGCCCAGCGAAGGCTGGCAAAGTTGAGATCGCCGACGGCAGCGCCGAGCGAGGCCAGCTCCTGCTGGCACTCTGCGCAGCTCTCGACGTGAAGCCGCGCGTGCATGTCCGTGCGGTCGCCGGCAAGAATGTTTGCGAACTGTTCGTCGCTCAGATGTTCAAAGTTCATCGCCGTCCTCCCATCCGCGCGCGCACAGTGCGCACAGCGCGATGCAGGTGCGTCTTTACGGTGTTGATCGGCATGCCCATGGTTGCGGCGATGTCGCCGAGATCCATCTCCTCCTGGAAGCGGAGCACAAACGCCGTGCGCTGATTGAGCGATAGCGTCTGCAGAATCGCAACCACCTCGCGCGCCCGTTCGCGGGCCAGCAGTTGTTCCTCGGGCGAGCTTGCGGCGCTGGGCAACATCCCGGCGATCTCTGTGACGTCGGCCGCCGTCTTACGCACCTGCTTCCAGAAACGAAACTTCTGCGTGCGCTGATAGTCGCGGACGAGATTCAGCGCGATGGAATGGAGCCAGGTTTGCACGCTGCAGTCGCCGCGGAAGTTGTGACGGTTGGACCACGCCTTTACGAAGCAGTCCTGCACAATGGACGCGGCGAGGTCCTCGTCGCCGAGCGAGAACGTGACAAACCGCAGGAGCCTCGCACGGTGCGTCTGGACCAGGTCTTCGATATCGTCCAGCTCAGTGAGCGCACGCTCACGGCTGGTAAGGCGGAGAACATCCGTCGCCATAGCCATTTGCATGCAAGCGTAGACGGATTTTTGTCGGTTGGCGAGTACAGGGTTGGGTTTTATCGCGTCACGACAATCACTGGCCGGGTTCGACCGCCCAACGCACCGTCCACGGGCCCAGGCTGCGGGCTTCCGTTTGCGAACCCTCGAGCCACAGTACCTCGCCGGGACCGACTGGCCTGAACGCATTGGAGGCCATCCCGCATAGATTTGCCCGCAGGCAGAGCCGGCGGCCCTGCTTCATTGCCCATTCGCACTCGAACTGGCCCCCGGAATGGACAAGATAGGTTCCGCAAGGTTCGAGGCCGTCCAGAAGAGGCAGAATACGCTCCCGCCGGACGGACAAAATCCGCCGATACCAATCGAATTGCGCCATGTGTGGCGAGTCATTCAGTTCCTCCCAGCGCAGCTTTGCGGACAGGAACGTGGAGTCCGCCTGAGGGTCGGGGGCGCGCCGCAGTGTCTCCTCGTCGACGTGGCCCGTCTCAACCAGCTGTTTAACGCGGCCGCGACGAACAGCCTCCGCCAGTTCGCCACCGTAATCGGAGAAAAACGGAAACGGCGTAGTTGCGGCCCACTCTTCGCCCATAAAGAGCATAGGGATCTGCGGCAGCAGCAGGTAAATGGCTGCAACCGCTCGCACCGCCTCCGGCGGGGCCAGCTTGTCGATGCGCTCGCCGAAGATTCGATTTCCTACCAGATCGTGCGTTTGAATGAAGCTGACAAACGCGGTCGTCGGAACGGGGACGCGGTCGGCGGGTGGACAGGAAGGATCTCCATTGAAGAAGCCCTCCGCCAGCGAGCGCGCTAACTCCTCCGTCTCGCGGCGACGGTTCGGGTCCGCGGGATCGCAGTCAGCGCTCATCGAAAGTCCGAGCATATGGTCGATCGCGTGATTCCACTGCGCTGTGTATGGCGCGCGGCCGTGCACATCGCGCTTCAGCAACTGCGCGATGTTCTTTTCATTCTCGAGAATCAGATGGACGTGGCGATCGCCCGCCGCTGCGTGAACCCGCTCTGCGATCTCGTCGAGGATGTTCTGCGGGCTCGTGTCGATCATTGCGTGCGAGGCGTCGAGGCGTAGTCCGTCGATGTGGAACTCACTCGTCCAGTAGATGGCATTCTGCACAATGAACTCGCGCACCTCGCGACTGCATGGGCCATCGAAGTTCAACCCAGGTCCCCATGCTGTCTTGTGGCTCTCGCTGAAGATCTGGGGGAAGTACTTCGGAATGTAATTGCCCTCGGGACCGAAGTGGTTGTAGACCACGTCGAGAATCACCATGATGCCGCGCGCATGCGCAGCATCGATGAACGCCTTCAAATCCTCAGGCCGGCCATACGTGGAATTAGGCGCATAGAGTTGCACGCCGTCGTAGCCCCAGCTTCGCTGACCAGCGAACGACCAAACGCACATCAGCTCGATCCCCGTGACGCCGAGGTTCTTCAGATGATCCAGTTTCCCGATCGCCGCACGGAAGGTTCCTTCCGGCGTGAACGTGCCGACGTGCAGCTCATACAACACGGCCTCATTCCAGAGCAGTCCGGGCCACTCCGCCTCGCTCCACCTAAAGGCCTCAGGATCGACGACTTCGCTCGGCCCATGCACTCCGAAGGGTGCGTAGCGCGATGCCGGGTCGGGCACGCGCGCACCATCCGGAAGTACGAAGCGGTAACGCGTGCCGGGACCCGCGTCATCAACGGTCACCTCATGCCATCCGTCACCGTTGCCGTGCATAGCAACAGGCTCGCGAACGTTCGGCGCGTTCTCGTCGATAGCCACTAGAACATTCGCCACCGACGGAGCAAACAGCCGGAAGATAACGCCGCCTTCAGCCCGCAGCTCCGGCCCGAAGCGCGGCGTAAATTTCTCTGACAATGAATTTGGGTTCGGCCCGGGAGCCGCATTGCCGTCGGAAGATGATTCGCGCATCGCTTTGCTCATTTGTATTCGCGGAGCAACGCTCTGCGAACGCAGAGAACCTTTCCAAGGCGAGACGTGCGGGCCGAAGACGACAGCTGGCCGGCTAATTTGGATCGCGACGCCGCGTCGAAGAAACCGCTCCCATCACACCGGCACCCAGCAGCACAATCGCGATGGCGAGAATCCAGTGCTCGGGCACATGCGCCAGGTGCGCGACATACGCGACCCCAGCGACCAAAATAATCGTTCCGATCAGGTAGAGAGTGAAGGACATCGAACTCCTCCGCGCATTCGCGCGCAATCAAAGAGGCCCTTCTCTACGATGCAGATTCAGCGGCTTATGTCACTCGGGGAAGCTTCGTGGATGCGATAGAGTGCGTCGTATGCCGCTGCGCGGACGACATGAAAATAGTCCGAGGCAACCAAATAGAGCACTCCAACACCACTCCACCACCAGGCAAGAAACGTCTGCGTCTCGACACTTTCGAATGGTAGCGGGCACGCCGAGAAGACCAGCAGCAGCACGAGCAGCGCGACCTTGACGATGCCCATAACCAGGTTGACCTCGATGAGCTTTGACTTGAGCGGTCCTAGCCGCACCGCCGCACGTAGACTTTCGACGACACCCAGCCCGCGCGACATCGCGAGCACCGGGGCAACGCGCAGAATCCAGCTCACGGCGGCCCACAGCACGAACACCAGCAACGTCGTCGTCACCGCCAAGGCGAAACCGGGAACGTAGGACGGCTCGAGCCCACGATCCATCGGGCTCCAGACACAGTTGCTCGCTATCCTGACTAGCAGTGTGAACCACAACACCACGAGCGTCGCAAACGCGGTTGCGCGCAGCATGGCAAGGACGATCGCGGTTCCGCGCATCAATCGCAGCGCAGGATCCCATCGGCGAACTACCTTTCCCCGGCCCACGCCCGCAAACACAGACCACGCCGCTATCCCCCCGAGCAACGGCCAAAATTGCGCCAACACATCGGAGGTTCCGCGCGCAACAAGTCCTCCGCGCAGTAATATCGGCCCGATGTCGTCGACCTTCAACGCCCAGATCATCACAGCATCGTGCGCGAAGAACCAGATCAGACTCGCGGCAATCAGGCCAAAGCTCCAGCGCCACACGAGTTCGAGCCCGGTAAGCGAAGGCCGCTTCCACACCGCAGCCATCACGCCAACAAACGATTGCGTGCCGCGCACCATAGCTCGCGGGCCGTGGATATTGCTCGCCGACCTCTCTTCCAGAGAACTGCTCACTGATTCCGACCGTGTTTCCAGTGTATCGCCCATATATTCTGCTGCGAAGGAGCGCTAACTATAATCGCCACAATGCCGGGACGGAACACTGCTGAACGTCATTCTTTGGGGCGCAACACCTCTGTCTTGCTAGACGTGGTCCGATTCTTCGCTGCCGCGATTGTTGCAACGACCCACCTTTCCACTTTCGTTCAGTCGAGACAAATCCTTCCTGATCAGAGCGCCAACGCCGCGGTCTGCATTTTCTTCGTGCTCTCCGGATTCGTCATCCGCTTTGTTACCGTCGCACGCGAATCGGACGCTGCGGAATACTGGATCGACCGCGCTTCGCGCATCTACTCCGTTGTCGCGCCCACACTCGCTCTCACCGTGCTCTTTGAAGGCGCTGCTTTTCTTTCCAACCCCGCCGCCTATCACAGGTTCGCCCAGCCCTATGTCTGGACTCAGGTTCCGGGGCAACTGCTCACGAACATTACGTTCACTTCGGGCTACTGGGGTTACGGCGCTGCGCCACTGTCCAACCTTCCGTTCTGGTCGCTGACCTATGAGTGCGTCTACTACGTTCTGTACGGGCTGATGCGCTATACGACGAGGCTTCGCTGGTTCCTCGTTCCTGCAATCCTTCTTCTCGTCGGCCCATCGATCGCCCTCTTATTCCTCATCTGGTGGATGGGGGGCCTGCTCTTCGAGACGTACAGCCTTTTGAAGCAGACCATGAGGGGAGCAGCAACAGCTGCTGTGGCTGCCCTCTCAGGCGTATCTCTCTGTGTCTTGTTCCGCGAACAGATCATCAGCCTTCTTCATGGAACCAGTGTCGAATGGCGACGAGCACAGGCAACGCGCTTTGCATCGTCAATGCCACTCGGCCATCGGCTCTTTCATGGCTCTACCGTGCCATGGCTCGATCGCCTGAGCATCAGTTTCTTCTTCACTGGTGCTCTCTTTTGCCTCGTTCTTCTTGCGCTCATATTGGCGCTGGATGACTTCTTCCCCGCGATTTCGCGCTCCGTTGCGGGCGCCGTACGCACAGTAGCCGACAGCACATTCACTCTGTACCTTCTGCACGTTCCATTCTTTATCCTGGCATTCAGCATTGCCGGTAGACCGGCACGCACGTGGTTGGGAGGTTCCATCGCCCTCATCGCCGTCGTGCTGCTCAGCGTGGCCTTCGCGATACAGTTCGATCGCCTGAAGCTGTGGATGCGAACCCGCCTCCGCGCAGGTTTTCAGACCGCGGCGGACGAGTTCGCCTCTCCTACTTCACCACCAGGTTAACGAGCTTGCCCTTGACCACAATCGTCTTCACTACAGTCTTGCCCGCAATGCGCGCAGCCACTTTCTCGTCCGCAAGCGCCGCTGCCTTGATGGCCTCTTCGTCCGTTCCCGCTGCAAGCTTAGTCACTGACACAAGCTTCCCGTTGATCTGCACAGGAATTTCGATCTCGCTCTCCCGCGCCAGTTCCGCGTCGGCCTTCGGCCACGGCTGCCGCAGCAATGACTCGCGCTCGCCAATCTCCTCCCACAACTCGGCCGCCACAAACGGAGCGAACGGAGCCAGCATCAACACCAACGTGCGTATCACTTCGGCAACGGTCGCGGTCGAGATCTCGCCCGAGTCCATCTTGGCCTCAGCAGTAGTCATCTCGTTCACCAGGATCATGATCGCGGCAATGCAAGTGTTGAAATGCCATCGGCCGCTGAAGTCGTCAGTAATCTTTGCAATCGTCTGGTGCAGCGTACGCAGCAGCGCTGCATCAGCCGGTGTCTGCGCGGCAAATGCCTTCGTGGCGACCTCATCGCCGTGCGCTCCGCGTTCGATGCTGCGCACCGTCGGCGCAAACTTCGTCACCAACCGATACACACGTGAGAGGAAGCGGCTGATCCCAGCGACGCCCTCCTCCTGCCACTCGAGTTCGCGATCAGGCGACGTAGCAAACAGCGCATACATGCGCGTAGCGTCCGCACCATAGCGCGCGATCATGTCATCGGGCGAGACGACGTTGCCCTTCGACTTCGACATCTTTGCGCCGTCTTTGATGACCATGCCCTGCGTGAACAGCCGCGTCGCAGGCTCATCGTTCTTGATCATTCCAAGGTCGCGCATCACCTTCGTCCAGAAGCGCGAATAGATGAGGTGAAGAATCGCGTGCTCCACTCCGCCGATGTACTGGTCGATCGGGAACCAGTAGTTCGCCTTCGCAGAATCGAACGGCGCGCTCGCGTTGTGCGCGTCCGTATAGCGGTAGAAGTACCAGCTCGAGTCAACGAACGTGTCCATCGTGTCGGTCTCACGCCGCGCGGGACCTCCACACTTCGGACACGTCGTGTTTACAAACTCCGGCACGTTGCCCAGCGGGCTTCCGCCCTCCTGCGTAATCGCAATGTTCTCCGGCAGCAGCACAGGCAGCGCGCTTTCCGGCACCGGAACGATGCCGGCGTTCGGATGATCCTTATCTTGCTGACGGCATCTATCGCAGTACACCATCGGAATCGGCGTGCCCCAGTAACGCTGACGGCTGACACCCCAATCCTTCAATCGATAGGTTGTCGTGCGCTTGCCGAAGCCGCGCTCCTCGGCAAAGCGCCCCATCTTCTCCTGCGCCTCAAGGACCGCTTCACCAGTCCACTCGCCCGAGTTCACCAGCACGGCGTCGTCCTCGCCGATATAAGGCAGTGCGAGGTCGCCTGAATCGTCGTCGGCTCCGCCCGAAGTCGCCGGCGCAACCACGCGCTTGATCGGCAAACCGTACTTCGTCGCGAACTCGTAATCGCGCTCGTCATGTCCCGGCACGCTCATGATCGCCCCGGTGCCGTAGTCCGCGAGGATGTAGTTCGCAACCCAGATCGGAAGCGTCTCTCCGGTAAACGGATTCACTGCCTCACGGCCGGTCGGCACACCGTGCTTCTCGATGGTGCCAATGTCTCCCGCCTCTTTCGCGGCTTTCTGTTCGGCGATCATCTGCTCTACGGCGGGCGCGAGCTTCTCATCGAGGGTCGTCCAGTGCTTCACCAGCGGATGTTCCGGCGCAAGCTGGATCGACGTCGCGCCGAAGATCGTGTCGATACGCGTGGTGAAGACCGTCACCGTCATCGAATCCGTGCATTTGTACACCGGAAACTTGACGTCGGCTCCTTCGCTGCGGCCGATCCAGTTGCGCTGCATCGTGCGCACCTTCTCCGGCCAGCCGGGCAGCTTGTCGAGCCCATCCAGCAGCTCGTCCGCGTAGTTCGTAATGCGCAGGAACCACTGCTCCAACTCGCGCTGCTCGACCAGCGTGTCCTCGTGCCGCCAGCAGTAGCCATTCACGACCTGCTCGTTCGCCAGCACAGTGCAACACTTCGGACACCAGTTCACCTTGCTCGACTTGCGATACGCGAGCCCGCGCTCGTACATCTTCAGGAAGAACCACTGGTTCCAGCGGTAGTAGTCCGGAAGGCAGGTCGTCACCTCGGTGCCGGCCCAGTCATAGCTGAAGCCCATGCGCCGCATCTGCTGGCGCATCGCTGCAATGTTGCTCAGAGTCCACTCGCGCGGCGGCGTCTTGTTGTTAATCGCGGCGTTCTCCGCCGGCAGCCCGAACGCGTCCCAGCCCATCGGATGCAGCACGTTAAAGCCGCGCATCCACATGTATCGCGCCAGCGCGTCGCCGATGGAGTAGTTACGCACATGGCCCATGTGCAGCTTGCCGCTCGGATACGGCAACATCTCCAGGCAGTAAAACGTCGGCTTTCCGCCCGCCTGGTCCTCGGCGCGATAGAGCGCGGCATCGGCGTCCCACCGCGCCTGCCACTTCGTCTCGATCTCCGCCGGGTTATACCTCTCCGCAGCCGCAGTCGGTGCGGCATCTTTCGTGAACTCTGGCATCTCTCCATTGTAAAGAAACCGCGCCCGCAGAGGTCTGCTGCTCAAACGCAAGACGGCCCGGAACTCTTCGCTCCGGGCCGGTCTCGCTTCGCAAATGCTGGACGGTTTAGTGAATCGTGAGGCTTACGGTTGTGGTGGCAGAGGTTCCCCCGCCCGACGCCTTCACGGTAATTGTCTTTGTCGTCCTGGCCGCGTTCTTTCCAACCGTGATGTTCATCGTCGTTGTTCCTGCTGCGGACAAGGAGGTCGGCGAGAACGTCACCGTCTGTGCGCCCCCCTGGCCTGTTGCGGAGAACGTCACCGCCCCCGTTGTGGTGCCCGTGAGTGTGATCGTTACGCTGCCCGAGGAGCCGCGTGTCACCGTCAACGAAGCCGGTGACGCCGAGATCGAGTAGCTCGACTTCACCGCACCTACTGTCAGATTCACGCTCGTCGAATGCGACAGGCTCCCACTTGTTCCCGTAATTGTGATCGAGTACGTGCCCGGTGTTGTACCCGAGGCGACGGTGAATGTCGCCGTCGAGGTCTGCGATCCGCTGATCGACGTCGGGATTGAAGCCGACCGTTACGCCGGAAGGCATGTTCGACGCTGACAACGCCACTGCCGACGAGAAGCCGCCGACTCCGGAGATCGAGATCGTCGAGCTTCCGCTGCTGCCCTGCGTCACCGTCAGCGCGCCCGGATTCGCCGCAATCGTGAAGTCCGGCTGCGTCTGCGTTCCCGTCAACGCATTCACCAGCGCAGGCGTGGGGCTGCCCCACCCGGTGACAAGGTCATAGCCCGTCACCGCCGAGTAGCTGCCCGAGGTCCCGCTCGTGATGTCGTGGAAGTCCGTCGCATAGGCCGAGCCGACATTCTGCTGATAGATCGTCGGATTGATGAACCCCGCCGGCCCCTGGCTATTCGCCGCGAGTTGCTGATTCACGAGCGCAAGATACCCAGCCCACATCGGCGCAGCAAAACTGGTCCCGCCGTATTCGTTCGCGAGGCAGGCCGTCTGGTCCGCGCAGGTGTAGAAGGTAAAGTTTGCGTTCGCCGAAACATCCGGCCCGTTGCGCAGCGTCGTCGAACCCTTATTGCTCGAGTTGATGACACCCGCAATCTGCTGCCACGACGGAACCGCGATGCTGTCCGGCGAGATGCCGCCGCCTGAATCCACCCATGCCGTCTCCGACTGCCACGGTCCCGCAGCGCTGGACGTCACCAGGTCCGTTCCGCCTACCGTGATCACATAGGCGTTATCACCCGGCCACGCCTCGCTCTTTCCCGTCTTCGTCCACGTCGAGTTATCCCCCGACGCCGTGAAGAAGCTCTGCCCCTGCGCCGCCATCTTCTGGAAGTAGGGATTCAGCGTGCTCGGGTCCGCCGGCGTCCATCCCCACGAACAGCCGATTGTCGTCGGCAGTGGGCTGTGGGTGGTCATCGCGCTGATGATCGCCGTGTCCGTCGAACCGATATACATCGTCAGACTCGCAAGCCCCGGCGCCATACCCAGTGCCTGCGTCATATCCAGCGTCTGCTCGGTATCGTCGCAACTGCCGCCCGCGCGAGTATCCACGCAACTCGTGCTCGTCCCATCGGTGGACAGCAGCGTGATGATGCTCCCCGGATACGTCTGGCCCACGTTCTTGTAGTACGTCTGCAGGTCGGCGAGGTCCGTCCCGACGTACTCCAGCAGACCCAGATTCTGCCCATTGCCCGTCAGGCTGCCGCTCCCGTAATAGGCCGCGCGCATATCACTGCCCAGGAACGACGCCGAAGGCCCACTGCCCGTCGTCGCATGCGACACAACCTTGTTCGCATCAACGCCCATCGCCGCCGCATACGCGGTCTTCGACACAAACAGCGGATGCGGAGTCGAGTAATTATCCAGCCCCGACACGTGCCACAGGTTGAAGGCGAGGTCTGTCCTCGGCTCCTGGTCCGGCGAGAAGAAGTTGCGATCCTCCTGCGGGTGCTTGTAGGTCTGCATCCTCACATGGAATGCAGCCTCCACCGCCGCCACCGATCCGCGCACCTGCACATCCATGCCGTCGCGGCTGCCGCCCGTCACCGTCAGGCCGTTCATCTGCGCAAACTGAAGAACAGCGTTGTAATCCGCCTGCGTCGGTCCGAACCGCGCCGTGAACTCCTGCGGCGTCAAAAAATGCCTGTAGTTCGCACTCGCCGGGTCATAGACATCCGCCACAAACTGATCGAGCCCTGCCTGGTCGCGCACTGGCAGAACAATGTTCAGGTTCATCATCTGGTTCTGAGGCAGTCGTCCGTTCGACTGCGCCTGTCCGTTGCGAACAACATCACGCACGTGGTGCGTCATCATCGACTGCGCCTGGGACGCGACAACCGCCGCGCCAAGCACCGCTAGCGTAACCAAACTGCGACCGAATTTGTGCACAGAGATGCTCCTTTGCTGATGCTGAAAGCCCGCTGACTCTTGCTGCAAAAGCTGGAATCGCGCTCATTCTCGACGCGCACTCTATGGCTGTCAATTGGTACGAGAGGCCCTGAACCAAGTACGAAAGAACCGCCTTTCCTTCTACCACTTCAGCTTGCGTCAGCTACATGACGAAAGGCTCTATCGCCTCACGAACCGTACTCCGTCACCGCCCAGCCGCCATCTGTGCGCCCGGCGTCGCAGCCTTCTCTCCGCTCCTGAACTCCGTCCACGGCCCCGCCTTCATGTCATGCAGAATTGGCTTCTGCCAATCGAACTCCGGATGCGCCGCAAGAAACGGCGCTGCGATGAAGTCCGCGCCGCACGGATGCCCCGCCCGCACGATCATGCTCATTCGCCCTGCCATCGCAGCGTCCGTCACCTCGCCAGTCACAGCCCCGCTCGGCGCATACGGAGGATTCCCCCACACCGGCTCACCCACCGGGCTCGTCTCTTCGTGCCCGCATAAACTCCGCTGGTCCGGGTCATCCTTTTTCTCGAAGCTGTCCCAATGGTCGCTCAGGTACGCCTCGGCCAGCGCGGTATCCAGCTGGCCGCCGTGCTTCTTCACGAACGCCTCGCCCGTCACCCGCCGCGCGTTCATGCTGCTCGACATATTGTTGGGATTGAACCCCGGCGTGTCATCGCGGATTACCAGCGGATCCACCGTGAAGTTCGCCGAAACAAAATACCCATCCTTCTTCTTTGTCAGCGGCGTGTGGTGCAGGCCCAACTCCAGGTAGGCAATCTCGCCCGTCTTCCTGTCGCCAATCATCCACGAGTTCGCATACCCTCCGTTGTTTCCCTCGCGCATGATGGCCGCATACTCGTCGATCGACGTCGCATACTGCATCGCCTTCCTCGACCGCACAAACTCCGGAATCCCGTTCTCATCGAACCCCACCGCCATCGGCAGCGTCGTCTCCGTAATCATCAGCCCCGAAGCGTTCACGCCAAAGTCATCCTGGCTCGTAATTACGCCCGGCGTCCCATCCATCAGCATTCGCTGTCCACGCTCCGGCTGAATGTCGAAAACCATCACCCACCGCTCGCCCTCCGCGTAGCTCGTCCAGTTGCTATGCGCCATCACAATCTTGCCGTCCTTTGTCGCGCTTCCCGTCGCCATAAATGCCGAGCAGCGTCCCTGCGCCTTCGCCTTCTCCGGATTCGCCTTCTTCTCCCGCTCATTCACCATCGGCAGGTAGTACTGCGTCAGCTCCAGGTCGGCGTTCAGCGCCACCACATCCCACAGGTCCGCGGTCGAGCCCTTGGCCTTCAGTCCATCCGCAATCCCCTGCAACTCCGCCCGATACTCCGGCTCAATCTTCGGCCATAGCACATTCTTCGCCGCATCGCGAAAGAAGCTCCAGTCGCGGTGATAGTCGTTCACCGCCTCGAGCTTGTACACGCTCAGGTTGTCGTCAATCTCATCCTTCAGCAGATACCCATGCTGAAACCCCAACTCATGCGGCGACCCCTCCAGATGCACATACGTCCATCCACCCTGCTTGAACGTGTACGCCCGTTTGAGTTCCGTCGGCCGCGCCTCACTCTGCGCCCGCGCCACACCTGCCAGCCCCACCACCATCAGAGCAATTGCACCAACCCGCGCAATGCGCATAGTTCAATCTCCAGAACTTGAAATCGGCTCACACTCTCTTCAAGGAAGTAGTGGCAGTCTATACCGATCCGCAGTCACTGCTGCTGCAACATCGCCACAAATGGCAACTCCCGGAGCGTTGCTCCGGGAGTCGTCCATCCAAATCACATCCTCTACTGCACAGTCGCGACAACAATCTGTCCTGCTCCCGCCGGCGCAGCGCCGAAGTTCGAGATATACAGCTTCCCGTCCGATCCGAACACCATCGCCGTCGGCACCGACAACCCGGTCACCACATCCGTTAGCGAGCCGTCGGTATTGATTCGCGTCACCTTTCCGAACCCCGGCTGCGGATACTGGGACGGCGTGTCCGGTGCGAGCTGCAGCACATACAGCTGTCCGTTCGTCGGCCCAATGGCCAGCCCAACAACAGTCGCAAACCCAGCCTTCGCCGCCACGACATAGTAAGGTCCCGGCACGTTCAACCCCGGCACACCAGTTCCCGTGCCCGCCGGAAAATTCGAAACCGTCAGAACCTGCGACGTGTGCGGTTCGATCGGGAACAGGTTCAGGTTGCCGACCAGGTAGTTTCCGTTTTTGTACACCACTGAAGTCGGCACGATGTGGCCCTGCGAAGCCGAGAAATCGATCTCTCGCGAAATGAGTCCGCTGAACGGATCGATACGCAACAGCTCGCCCGAGTTCGGCTCGATCGCATGCAGCGCATTATTCACGCTCACCATCGAGTAGGCGGTTCCGTCCGGCTCAAAGTCACCTACATTCGGATACTGCACCGGATTCGCATGCATGAACGCGCCGATATCCCCAACATATCGCCACGTGCCATTGGACACGTTCACCGACACAACACCACTGGGCATCGTGGCATTCCCATGCGAGCATCCGCCGCCCGCAATCAGCGCGTACAGCGTGCCATTTGCGAATTGAAGATCGGAAACACCCTGCAGATCGCCCATCGCATCCACCGTCGAGGCCAGCCCACTCGCGACGGTTGTCCGGTTCCAGCTCTTGTCGAACTTCGAGATCCGCGCGGTCATTCCGCCCAGATACGGTCCCACCGGCGGGATAACCTGATCGGCTGGGCACTGCCCGGCTGTCGAATTCGTCCCTCCGGTCCCGGCCTCTGCGACATATAGGTCGCCATCCGGTCCAAATCGCAGCCCACGCGGGGCCTCAAGTCCGCTTGCAACTACGACTGCATTGGCGGACAGTTGTGCAGGAAGCGTCTGCGGGGCTATGCTCACTGCCATTCCAACGACAGGCAGCAGAATGCGCTTGATCGACGAGCTGATCATAGAAAGACTCCTCAGGTAGCAGTGTTGACACGCTGAACCGAGCTACATTGCTCCGCTCCGGCATCTCTGGCAAGTTCCGGCCCGTAACTTACATCGGCCTAGCGTAGATTCATCGGCTTATAAGCCGCTTGGAGTTCTCCGTGCCACGACCCTCCCCCCACACATTTCGTCGCCGCGAATCCGCGCACTCCTCACCGGCACACAACGGTCACGTTTCGCTCGACCAGCCGCTTATGCGCAACTCCACCCACGCGCAGCTCGAGCGCATCCTGAACTCCCACCTTTTTTCCGGAGCACACCGCAGCCAACTCTTCCTTCGCTACATTGTCGACCACGCCCTCGACCACCCCAGCGAGCCACTCAAGGAGTACAGCCTCGCCCTCGATGTCTTCGATCGTGACGACTCCTACGACCCCGCCGTCGACGCCACCGTGCGGGTCGAAGCCGGCCGGCTCCGCTCGCGGCTCCTGGAGTATTACGCCAGCGAAGGCCAGGCCGATCCTTTGCTCATCGAGGTTCCCAGGGGCGGCTACCGCGCCGTCTTTCGCCCCCGGCAGGCCGCCGTTGCTTCCGTTCCCCGGCCACTCGCACTCGTGCCTGCGAAACCCATGCCCTCTGCAACTCCGCGCCTGCGTCACCTTTGGTTCGTCCCGGTGGCCTTTGCCCTCGGAGCGCTCCTCGGCTACCGCGCCTCCCACTGAATCCCCAAAGTTCATATCGCTGCAACGATCCTTGCTTTCGTAGCCGTATCGTCACAGCTTCCTCCCCCATCTTTGCCATTCGGCCGCGTCTAACAATCGTGATGTACTGCATTTCGAGCGAACTATAGGCCCGCCCTCCTCTATGCCCCTCCCATCGACGAAGCTTCTCTCCCTCGCAGCAGGTTCCGCGCTGCTCGCCTCCTCTTTTGCCCTGACGGCACAGACCGCGAATGCGCCCGGTTCCACCGCGCTCACCGTGCACGTCCTGAACAGCGCCACCCATCAACCGGCCCTCGACCCGACGGTCACCGTGAACGGCAAAGTCCTCAGCGCGACAAACGGCGCCTATACTCTGCCCGCAAACACGCAGTCCGTCATGGCGCGCGCCCCCGGCTACCGCGCCGTCACTCTCTCAGCCGCGGACGTCCACAACAATCATGACGCGATCGCACTGCAACCCTTCGCCGTCCACGCGCTCTATCTCTCCGAGTACGGCATCTCTTCGTCCATCATTCGCCACTCCGCCTTCGACATCATTCGTCGTGGCGGCGCGAACGCCCTCGTCGTCAACATCAAGAGCGATCACGGCCAGCTCGTTTATCCCAGCACGATCCCGCTCGCGAAGCAGATCGGCGCCCGCGACATCACGCTCATCCACTCGCTGCCGGACCTCGTAAACAGCGCGCACGCGCAGGGCATCTACATCATCGCCCGCATCGTCACCTTCAAAGACACGCCGCTCGCCACCTCAAAGCCTGAAGACGCGATTCACCTCGCCAACGGCGAGCTCTTCAAGGACCGCGAGGGCCTCTCGTGGACCGACCCCTTCAAGCCCGAAGTCCGTGCTTACAACATCGCCATCGCCGTCGAGGCCGCCAAGGCCGGCTTCGACGAGGTCCAGTTCGACTACGTCCGCTTCCCCGACTCCACCACCAAGCTCGTCGTCAGCGGCCCCACCGACGAGCCGCACCGCATCCAGGCGATCACCAGCTTCCTCGCCGAAGCGCACGCCGCACTCGTACCCTACAACGTCTTCCAGTCCGCCGACATCTTCGGCTACACCTTCTGGAACACGAACGACACCGGCATCGGCCAGCAGCTCAACCACCTCGTCGACGCCGTCGACTACCTCTGCCCCATGCTCTACCCCTCTGGCTTCGCGCACGGCATCCCCGGTCACGCCAAACCACTCGCCACCACCGGCGACATCCACTCGACCATCAAGCTCACGCTCGACAAAGGCATCGCGCGCACCGACATCAACCCGCTCAAACTGCGCCCCTGGCTGCAGGCCTTCCGCGACTACGCCTTCGGTGGTGTGGTCTTCGGCCCACCGCAGGTTGCCACACAGATCTCCGCCGCCGACGCCGACCACACCGACGGCTGGCAGCTCTGGAATCCCCGCAACACCTACACGAGCATTGGCCTGGTGCACGAAACGGCCGCTCCCGCTGCCACAGGCGACAGCTCATCCCCCGGCGCCGGACACGCCTCGAAATAGTTCGCCGGAATCAATACCAAAATCAATACCCGTTCAAGTGTGGCAGCGACCAGTGCCGGACCACCGCCGTCATCCGCAGCGCAAAGCAGGCCGCCGCACCCAGCGCCATGGCCCAGCCGCGATTTACCTTCGCGCGCAGTAGCAACACCGTGAACAGAGCTCCCAGCAGCGCAGCCGTTGCATACAGGTCCGCGTTGAGAATCCGCGGCACGCGCGTCAGAAGCACATCGCGAATCACACCTCCGCCACATCCAGTAATGCCTCCCAGCAGCACCGCGGCGAGCGGCGAGACACGAAACTCTATCGCTTTGTCCGCACCCGCAACGGCAAACAACGCGAGACCCGCGGCATCCATCATCGTCAGGGGCATCTCCGGAAACCTCGTTAGCAACCCGAACCCAAGGATGATCAGCGCTCCGCCCGAAAGCGCCACGGTTCCATATCGCCAGTCGCGCAAAGCATTCGGCGGCAGCGCACCCAGCAGCAGATCGCGCACAATGCCTCCGCCTAGCGCGCTCACGAACGCCAGAACCAGGATGCCCAACAAGTCCAGATGCCCGTTGACCGCAGCGGCTCCGCCCTCCAACGCCACCAGCAGCGTCGCCAGCAGGTCCACAACCAACAACACCCGCGATCCGGTGTCATGGTGAACAACAGTGCCTTGACCTATCATTCGCGCAATCCGTCGAGCTACTGCTTCGCACTCGCATTCTGCGGCATCTGCGTCTTGATCCACCGCTCCACCCGCTCCTGCAGCAGGTCCAGAGGCATCGCTCCGCCGTTCAGAATCTCGTCGTGAAATGCCTTGATATCAAACTGATTTCCCAACTGCGCCTTAGTCTCAGTACGCAACTTCAGAATTGTCAGCTGCCCCATCTTGTACGCCAGCGCCTGCCCAGGCCACGCGATGTAGCGGTCGGTCTCCGTCTGCGCCAGAGCATCGTTCACATCGTTCGCGTGCATGTAGTCGATCACCTGCTGCCGCGTCCATCCCTGGTCGTGAATCCCCGTATCCACTACCAGCCGCACCGCGCGAAACAGCTCCGAGTTCAACCGTCCATAGTCCGACACTGGGTTCTGATAGAACCCAATCTCTTTACCTAGCGCCTCTGCATAGAGCGCCCACCCCTCTGTGTAAGCCGAGTACCCTCCGCGCAGCCGGAACTTCGGCAGCCCCTTCAACTGCTGCGCCACGCTGATCTGCATGTGATGCCCGGGCACGCCCTCGTGATACGCCACCGCCTCATCCAGCACCAGCGTGCGCGACGTCGGATCCGCAACCGCCACTACCACGCGCCCCGCCCGCTTGCCGTCCGGCGTCCCTGCAACATAGTGCGTCGCCTCCGCCTTGGCAAAGTCCGGAATCGGCTCCACGGTCACCGGCGACTTCGGCAGCAGCCCAAACAGCTCCGGCAGCTTCGGCTCCATCTGGTGGATGTACTTTGCAAAGTCATCCACGATCTGCTGCTCACTCGTCGGCTTCCACTTAGGATCGCTGTTTATCGCCACGCGCCAACTCGCCAAGTCCTTGTATCCCTGCTTCTGCGCGAGTTCCGTCATCTCCGCAGTAATTCGCTTCACCTCATCCAGTCCAAGCTGATGAACCTCCGCCGGAGTAATGTTCACCGTCGTCATCATCTTCACGGCCTCGGCATAACGCCGCTTCCCATCCGGCAGGCTCTCAATGGAGAGCGCGGGACGCCCCTTCGGCGCATAGTCATCGCGCAGAAACGCCGCAAACTTGCGATACGCCGGCAGCACATCCTCGTTCACGGCCTTCGTCATCTCCGCGGTCAGCTTCTGCTTGTCAGCGTCAGAAAAGCTCGCCGGAAACTTCTTCAGCGGCAGCAGGAACGGATCCGCCGCAACAATCCCATCGCACTGCCCCGGCAGCAGAGCAGTGATTAGCTTCGGCGGCATCAGGCCATCCTTCTCGCCCTGCCGCAGCACCTCCGTCGTCTGCTCCAGCGCCCGTGGAATCTGCTGCAGCCTCGCAATGTAGTCCTCGTAGTGCTGCACCGAGTCCAGCGGCACACTCAGCGGCAGATCAGCCAGCGACGTATGAATGCCATTTTGCTGATTGATCGCCATCTCATAATTCTTCAGGCTGTAGTTCACGTCGGCCTGCTGCAATTGCCGTTGCATCAGTTCATGGCTCAGCAGGTCCTGGTCGCTCATTCCCTCGGTCGAAATCTTCTCCAGCCGCGCCAGAAACGCATCCGCCTCTTCATGCTCATCCGCAATGGCCTTCAGCGAGTGTTGCGACAGAAGGTTGTTGTAGCGGTAGTCACCTAGCGACGTCGCCCGCTCCGGCGAGTTCTTCAGCCCCGCCTGGTAGTACTCCTCGAACAACGCATTCTGCTGCGTCACGCGGTCGCCCACGGAAGGAACCTGCGCCAGAACGACCGGGCACACAACTGCCAAGGAAAGGCCAAACAAGAGATTTCGCATACGCCCGAGCCTAGCAAAACGCATTCCACCCGCCCAGAAAATTCGCCGAAGATCCTCTTCTCGCCCAAAAACACTCCAGCCCGCAAGCCGCTGAAAACGCATCTTTCGTGCCTATTTAGCACACCGGTTGGACAAGAACCCTCGCGTAAAATGGGCGGAGCCGACATCCTCTGGGGAGCCGTACCCTGACACATCACCTCCACGCGCTCGCGCTCTTCTTCGCCGATCAGCACAGCCTCTCGCACTACTGGAAGACCCATTACGCCGACCGCACCTTCCGCGGCGACTACCGCTGGAACGCCTTCGACGTCAGCCTGCTCGTCCCCTACTTCGTCGTGATGGTCATCCTCGCCTTCTACGGCATCCACCGCTACCAGCTCGTCTGGCTCTACTACCGCAACAAGCGCAAGGCCTCCCACTCGAACGAACCTCCCGCGCGCTTCGCCGAAGACCAGCTCCCCTTCGTCACCGTTCAGCTCCCTATCTACAACGAGCAGTTCGTCATCGACCGCCTCATTGACGCCTGCTGCCGCATCGACTATCCGCGCGACCGCTTCGAGATCCAGCTTCTCGACGACTCCACCGACGAAACCACTCTCGTCGCCGAATCCATCGTCCAGCGCTACGCCACTGGCGCTGAAGGCCTCCCACCGCAGCCCATCGTCTACCTCCACCGCACCAATCGCCACGGCTACAAGGCCGGCGCTCTCGAAGAAGGTCTGAAGGTCGCGAAGGGCGAGCTCGTCGCTATCTTCGACGCCGACTTCGTCCCTCCGCCCGACTGGCTCCGCCGCGTCGTCGACCAGTTCACCGATCCGAAAATCGGCATGGTGCAGACCCGCTGGACGCACCTGAACCGCAACTACTCTTTCCTCACGCAGGTCGAAGCCATCCTCCTCGACGGCCACTTTGTCCTCGAACACGGCGGCCGCTCCCGCGCCGGAGTCTACTTCAACTTCAACGGCACCGCCGGCATGTGGCGTCGCGCCGCCATCGACGAAGCCGGCGGCTGGCAGCACGACACCCTCACCGAGGACACCGACCTCTCCTACCGCGCGCAACTCAAAGGCTGGAAGTTCAAATACCTGCAGGACGTCGAGTGCCCCGCCGAGCTCCCCATCGAGATGACCGCCTTCAAGACCCAGCAGGCGCGCTGGGCCAAGGGCCTCATCCAGACCAGCAAAAAAATCCTGCCCTCCGTCCTTAAATCCGACGCACCCTTCCACACCAAGCTCGAAGCCTGGTACCACCTCACCGCCAACATCAGCTATCCCCTGATGATCGTGCTCTCCACACTGCTCATGCCGGCGATGATCATTCGTTCCTACCAGGGCTGGGTCCAGATGATGCTCATCGACTTCCCGCTCTTCATGGCGTCCACGATGTCCATCTCCAGCTTCTATCTCGCCAGCCAGCGCGAGCTCTTCCCGCGCACCTGGTACAAGACCCTCCTTTACCTTCCGTTCCTCATGTCGCTCGGCATCGGCCTCACCATTACCAACACCAAGGCCGTTCTCGAAGCCCTCTTCGGCATCAAATCCGCCTTTGCGCGCACACCGAAATACCGCGTACTGAAGAAGGGAGAGAAATCGCAGGCCAAGAAGTACCGCAAGCGCCTCGGCATCATTCCCTGGATTGAAATCCTGATCGGCTGCTACTTCACCGCGACCGTCTGGTACGCGATCAGCACGGAGAACTACTTCACCGTGCCCTTCCTTCTGCTCTTCGTTATCGGCTACTGGTACACGGGCCTGCTCAGCCTCTTCCAGGGACTCTTCGAGCGCCGCAGCCCGCGCGGCGACGCTATGCACGAAAAACCCTATCCGGTCGGCGTCTAATATGGAGCATCTCACTAGCCCACATCCTGACGACGATCGAGAGTTCTCGTTGATTGTTGTTGAGAAGTTCGAGGAGATTCCGGCAAGACTACAGACCACCGGGCCCTATTTCGCGCTTCTCACCGCGATTGATTTCGCAGGTTATTCGCCGGATGTTCGGCGTGCAATCGACCATCTGATCGTCCAAGGGCTTGCCTACTTCTCATCGTGGGGGGCAGATTGTGAGGCGCTGCACGATCTCGTGGACAGAGTCGACAGGGAGAGCGGACACTTTGACCCGAATGACCCCGATTGCGTGTTGATGACCGTCTGGAACACCAAACGGACATTGGAAGAAACTATGTGGGCGTTCGTTTATGCTTCTTGCCCCGCGGAGCGGTATGTCGGGGATTGCAAAAGCTACATCGTCGCCGCAGCGCCCTTGTATGCAGATCGCATACGGACCAGGTGGAGCGTTGCAACCTTGCCCGAATAGAAAAGGCCCGCCGAAGCGGGCCTTTTCTCCTCCTCCACCACCACCCGGTTAGAACCGAAGGCCGAACTTGATCGGAAGGTAGGAGGTGCGTTGGCTGTTTTGCGGGAAGAAGTTGGCTTCGCTCGCATTCACAGGGTTTACGTTGTCAATCGTGACTCCCGGACGGTATGAGTTCAACAGGTACACGTACCGTACCTCGGCGAACAGCCGCTGCCCCGAGAACTTCGAGAACTTGTACGTAATGCCCAGGCCTCCGTTGACGCCAAACGCATTCGATGTGTAGTGGTCGATGACCTGATTTGCCGTGTACGAATAGCAGCCATAGAACGGATCGCAGTAGGTTCCGATCGCCGGCACCTCGAAGTTCGTGACCTTGTGATAGTAGCCACCGCCACCGGTAATATACGCGCCGATTCCCTCGCCGCTCTTGATGTTGTAAATCGGCTGCAGCGAGAACGACCATACATGGTTGTTGCCATCCAGACCTGAGATAAACGGCGCCGGATTCGCAGGATTCTGCTGGTTATAGAGAGCGATGGAGTAGTTGTAGAGGCTCTGCTGGCTGCTCAGCGTCGCTCCCGTCAACCCGAAGTGGTCATAATTGAACTCGAGGTTCACACCGGCGTGTGCGTTGAACATCCGCCCGCCGCCGCCGCCAAACGCCCAGCTCGGCGTCGCGTAGTTAAACTGGCTTCCTATTGGAATCCCTAATCCGCCCCCCACAAAGAAGTCGTACTTCGGCGACCCGTCAGCGTTCGTGTTGCTGCCGCGGTACTTAGGCCGTCCATAGCGCTGCCGCCCGCCGCCATACTGCGCGTTGAAAAAGTGGAACGGAGACTCTGTATTCGAGGCCACCTGATTGGCCGGTACATCCGGCTCGCTCAGCCCGGAACTGCTCAAACTGCTGGAGTAGACCTCACCGGAGGAACCGGTCTGCCCCTCCGCCGCTGCCGGCTGCATTTGAAAGATCGGCTCCTGGGCCGAAACTCTCTGCG
This sequence comes from uncultured Acidobacteriaceae bacterium, assembly GCA_963713395.1. GTDB lineage: Bacteria > Acidobacteriota > Terriglobia > Terriglobales > Acidobacteriaceae > Granulicella. Next base: position 45,944 of record CAVQLS010000011.1, read on the forward strand.
GCGCAGAGGCTCCGCTGGTTCCGGCTGTCTGCGCGTGCAGTAAAAATCCGCCCGCCGTCATCAGTGCCACAGTGGCCAAAGCGCGGCCGCTAAACGAAATCCATCGAGACTGGGTCTTGGACATGCTGCTCTACTCCTTCAACTGGGGGAAACCCTTTTGCGTCTTTCAACACGGTATCAGGGCGCATGTTGTGATTTGTCACCCCGAAAACCGCTATTTACATCGTAGGACGGGAAAAGCCTTCCCGCGGATGCAGCGTTACGATACTTCGCCTCAAGATGTTCCACCTGCATATACTTCCCCGCTTCCAGTGGCGCTTTTAACCGCAACTGCAGCATCGAAATCCCGTCTAATAACCAAAGTCCGCGTTCATCTTCCGACACGACTCGCGTCGTCATCCCTAGGACGGTTTAATCCTTGTTACGTTTTTTTGTTCGCATCGCGCCGGTGGTTCTCGCACCGCTAGCCCTCGCCCTCTCACCCGCAGCTTCGGCGCAGTCGCTGCCTGATGCACCCTCCGCACTCCTCGCGACCGCCCTTCCCCACACCTTCCCCGCGCCCTCCGCGAGCAACAGCAGTCTCTTTACCGGCTCCGAACCATACAGCTCCAGCGTCACCGACACCACCCTCGAAGCGGATTCAGATCTCGACCCCTACCAGGATTCCCAGACGACGACTTCCACCACGACCACCCCGTCTGACAAGTCCAGCCACAAAGTCACCGACACCGGAACGCAGCCTCACCGCATCCTTGGGCTCATGCCCAACTATCGCAGCGTCTCCTCCGGCACGATACCGCCGCCGCCCGGCTTCAAACAGAGCTTCAAAATCGCCACCCGCCAGGCCTTCGACTACTCCTCCTTCGTCTTCCTCGGCATCACCACCGCCTCCGCCTACTGGCAGGACTCGCATCCCTCCCTCGACACCTGGAACGGCGGCGACGCTGTCTTCTGGGCTTACCTCTGGCGCGGCTTCCTCGACAAGACCGACGGCAACTATCAGTCCGCCTGGATCCTTCCCACCCTCCTGCACGAAGATACGCGCTACTACGCCATGGGGCACGGCTCCAAGTGGAAGCGCCTCGGCTACGCAATGTCCCGCGTTGCCGTCGCCCGCACCTACGAGGGCCATGCCACGCCCAACATCGCCGGCCTCGGCGGCAAGATTAGCACCCAGTTCGTCTCCCGCACCTACTATCCACCGGGATCAGAATCCTTCGGGGTCCTCGCCACCAAGTTCTCCTACTCCTGCGCGCGTGACATGGGCTTCACCGTCTTCCGCGAGTTCTACCCCGACATCGCCATCCACATCCTGCATCGCAATCCATAACCATCCGTTTCAAAACTTGTGAAACATGAAGAACGCGCCGGCCACCAGGCAGCATGCGGCCACGGCGTGATTCCAGTGCAGCCGGTCGCCAAAATAGAACACGCTGAACACGCCAAACACGGTCAGCGTGATCACCTCCTGGATCACCTTCAACTGGTCCGGCGTGAAGGTCTTCGCTCCAATGCGGTTGGCCGGCACCTGCAGGCAATACTCAAACAGCGCAATCGACCAGCTCACCAGAATCACCTTCCACAACGCCACGTTGCGAAACTTCAGGTGTCCGTACCACGCGAACGTCATAAAGATGTTCGATCCAATCAGCAGCAATATCGTCCACATATCCACTAGGATGCACCACCGCTGGCCCCCCCAACCATACGCTGCCGGGTGCCCCACCTCTCGCCTCTGAGACGTGGGTTGGCAGGATGTGTCTGAGCCCACACCTCGTACACTGACGAGGATGTCCATCGCCGCCAACCTCGAGCGCATCCGCAACGAGATCGCCGACGCCTGCGCGCGCGCCCACCGCGACCCATCCACCGTCGCCCTCATGGCCGTCAGCAAGATGCATCCCGCCGAAGCCATCCTCGAGGCCCACGCCGCCGGCCAGCGTCTCTTCGGTGAAAACCGCGTTCAGGAATGGCAAGCAAAACAGTCGGTAGTCACCGCAATTGACATCGAGGCACACCTCATCGGCCCACTGCAGAACAACAAAACCTCCAAAGCCGCCGAGCTCTTTCACGCCGTCGACACACTCGACTCCTTCAAGACCGCCGAGCGCCTCCACCGCGCTGCCGCCGCGCTCAACAAGGCCATCCCCGTCCTCATCGAAGTCAAACTCTCACCCGAAGAGACCAAGCACGGCCTCGCCCCCGAAGAGCTCCCTACGCTCCTCGATCAACTCGCGCCGCTCCACCACCTCGTTGTCCGCGGACTCATGACCGTCCCACCCTGGAGCGACGACACGCCCGAAGGCGCCGAAATCGCGCGCCCCTACTTCGCGCGCCTCCGCCGCCTCCGCGACGAACTGCAACCCACCCACTCCACGCTCACGGAGCTCTCCATGGGCATGACCAACGACTTCCGCGTCGCCATCGAAGAGGGCTCCACCACCGTCCGCATCGGCACCGCCATCTTCGGCAAGCGCATCTACCCATGATTCTTCGCCCCACCGACGGCGGCTGCATCCTATCCCTCCGCGTCCACCCCGGCGCCAAACGCAACGCCATCACCGGAACTCACGCCGACGCCCTCAAAATCTCCCTCACCACCCCACCCACCGACGGCCACGCTAACGCCGCGCTCATCGCCTTCCTCGCCGAGCGCCTCAACATCCCACGCCTCAGCATCGAGCTCCTCACCGGTCACGCCAGCCGATCGAAGACCCTCCGCCTCACCGGCATCACCGCCGCCGAAGCCGAAGCGCGTCTACTCAGCGGCCTCGCTTGACCACCAGCGCAATCCCCACCAGCACCGCCGCCAGCCCGCCACAAAACAGCCCGGCCATCCACGACGCCAGCCGCACCTCGGCAAACGGCGTATCCCCATCCGCAAGCTCGTGCGCCATCACGGCATGGGAGATCGTAAACGCCACAACGACGAACACTCCCAGCACAACAGCCGCACGCAAAACCACTCGCATGGTTCCAGTCTACTTGCCCGTCACCTTCGCGCTCGGAGCCACTTCAATCGCCTGCCCCTCCGCCGCCTTCACCGTCACGTGATCGAACGTCACATCCGCATACGCAATCCGCATGCCCGTCTGCGCCTGGATGTCGACATTACGCAGCACAATATTCTTCACCGGAGCCTCCGGCAGCCCCACAATCACGCCCGCCGTCTTCGACCCCGTCGCCTTCACATTCTCAATCGTGATGTCATGGAACAACGGCGTCAGTCTTGTCACGGGAGCCGCCGCAACCTCACCCTCCGGAAACACTTTCGGGTAGTACTCACTCACCAGAATCGCAACCTTCACATCCGTCATCGTCAGATCTTTCAAAACGATGTTCGACACATCTGCGCCGCGATCGCGATTCGCCTTAATGCGCACACCGTTGTCCGTGCCCTTGAACGTGATGCGCTCGGCGCGAATATTCTGCACGCCGCCCGCGACCTCGCTCCCAATCGACAGCCCGTGCCCACGCTCAAACGTGCAATCCGTGATCGTGATGTTTTTCGAAGGCGCATCCGGCCCCGGCGAATTGATTGCACCCGATTTGATCGCAATATTGTCATCACCCGTACTCGAAAAAACGTGATCAATCACGATGTTCGAGCTCGAGAACGGATCGATCGCATCCGTGTTCGGCGATAGCGGCGCCAGAATCCTGATATTCCGGAACGTCAGGTCATCCGCATAGTACGGCACAATCTGCCAGAAGCCCGAGTTCTGAACCGTGATGTCTTCCATCCGCACGTGTTTGGTGTGGTCGAACACGATCCCCATCGGCCGCGGATGATCATTCCCCAGCACGCCCGAATCCTTCACGCCGCGCACATACTCCCACCAGATGTGCCCGTTGCCATCAATCGTGCCGCCGCCCGTGATCGTCACATGCTCCGCATCCGGCGCGCTCACAAACGGCTGCACGGTGGGGTTGCGCGCAAACGTCGCCTTCGGAAAATCCTCGCGGTCCGGCGACCCCAGCAGCGTCGCGCCCTTCTCCACATCCAGCGTGATGTTCGACTTCAGCACGATCGGCCCGCTCACAAACGTGCCGCCGCTCAACTTCACCGTCCCGCCGCCTTCTCCGCTGCGCACGCATCAATCGCCTTCTGAATCGCCGCCGTGTCCTTCGTCGTGCCGTCGCCCTTGGCTCCGTACCCGCGCACATCGCACACCTTCGCCGCATCGCGCCCCCACGCCCGCCAACCCCATCGCCACAACACACACACCAGCCAACAGCCGCATCGTCACGCCTCCAAAACCTGTCTGACAGCTAACGCTGCTCATACTACATCAACGCCCGAATCACTGGCAGGAGTTTCAATGACTTAGAGTCTGACCACTTTTCACCACACCCATGTAGCTATTTGGACACAAGTCCACCCTCATCTCGTTTGCGATGAAGACTTTGCGCAAATTTGCCGGGGGAGGGGTCAACCCTCGTTTCAGCGAGCTACCTGTTCGGCGCCACAGGCAGACTGATATAGCTCTCCGCAGCCGGCTCATGCCATACCTTCTGCGTCGCCTTCTCGTAATCACTCGGCTTCGCGTTGAAGATGTTCGGCACAAACTTCTGCGGATTGCGGTCGTACAGCGGGAACGCCGTCGACTGCACCTGCACCATCAGCCGATGCCCCGGAAGAATCGTCCGCTCCACCAGCGGCAGCGCAAACTTATACTCCAGCGGTTTGTTGGGCTCTATCGCGCTCGGATGTTCGAAGCTCGTCCGGTACCGGCCGCGAAAAATATCGATGCCAATCGGCAGCTCATACCCACTCATATCCGTCGGCGTCCCAAGCACTCCCGGAAACACTCCGCCGTTGTCGCCCGGCTTCACATTTGTCTCCGGATACACATCGATCAGCTTCACCACCCAGTCCGAATCCGTCCCACTCGTCGACGCCATCAGGTGAACGATCGGCTCACCCGACAACTTCATCGGCTCTTTCAACGGCTCCGACACATACGTCAGCACGTCCGGCCTTCCATCCACGAACCGCTGATCCGTCACCAGCCACGTCCGCCATCCCGTCCCATCCGCCTGATCCACCGGCCGCGGCCTGTACGGCACCGGCTTCGCCGGATCCGAAACATACTCATCGAATTTCGCCGCATCCTTCTTCGGAGCCTCGAACGACAGCCCACCACCTGCCGTCAGATACAGCGGCTGCGCAGCCACCTTGCATCCCAGCTCACAGCTCACCGGAAACGCCTGCAGCCTGTCCCAGCGATCCATCCCCGCGTCGTACATCAGCACCGGCGCCGTATCCGCCTTCGGAGACCCCGGCTTCAGATACTGATTGAAGAACGGCACCAGCACATCCCTGCGAAAGTACTCCGACGTGTCAATCGCCCACTCGAACGGCCCTATCCCGCGGCCCTGCCGGTTGATCTGCGAATGGAACCACGGCCCCATCACCAGGTAGTTCATCGTGTTCGTCGTGTCTCTCGGCTCCCACGCGCGATACGCATGGTTCCCCCCGTACATATCCTCCTGGTCCCACTCACCCTGTTCCCACAGAGTCGGCACCGTCAGCGGCGTCTTCGCAATCAACTTGTCCAGCGCCTGCGACTGCCAGTAGCCGTCATACGCCGGATGCTCCTCCATCACATGCCAGAAAGGCAGCTGGTCCATCCCACCCGCCCGTGCAAAATCTCCCGCTGAGCCCGCCTCGAGATAGTTCGTGTAGTCGTCCTTATGCGCACGATCGATGTGTGCGCCCAATCCCCGCTTCTCCGTCTGCTCGGCGATGTAGTCGATGTTCGGCTGACGAAACGCCCCATAGTGGAACCAGTCATCGCCCATCCACCCATCGACCATCGGGCTCTCCGGCGCAGTCACCTTCAGCGCGGGGTGCGGATGCAGCAACGCCATCACCACCGTGAAGCCCTCATAACTCGACCCGATCATGCCCACGCGCCCATTCGACTCCGGCACATTCTTCACCAGCCAGTCGATCGTGTCGTACGCATCCGTCGTGTCATCCGCTCCGCTGGGGTTGTAGCCCGAATCCACCGGCGGCGGCGTCATCAGGTACACGCCCTCCGACCCATACTTCCCGCGCACATCCTGGTACACGCGGATGTAGCCGTTCTTCACGAAGTCTTCGTCGCTCAGCGGCAGTACCTCAATCATCTTTGCCGCTTCCTTCGTCCGCGCTGCCCTCGCCGCCGCGTTATATGGAGTCCTCGTCAGCACGATCGGCGCATCATGCGCGCCCTTCGGAATCACGATCACTGTGTAGAGCTTCACGCCGTCGCGCATCGGAACCATCTCGACGCGCTTGATGTAGTCCTTCTCCACCTCCGGCGCCTTGAATCCCGGAGTCAGATCATCCTTCGGCAACTGCTGCGCGAAACAAAATGAGGTCGTCGCCAGCACAGCGCTGGCCAGGAATACGCGGCAGATTCTCTTCATCGTGTCCTTCAAGCTCTGTTTGGATCCGCGGCTTAGCCGCGCCCGCCCAGACTACCACCCGCCGCTACGCACCCAAACCCGGAAACGGAATCCCAACAGCTCCGAGATCTCTGTCGGTCTTCGCCCGTTGCGTCGAAGCCGACTGCGCTCACATGAGGATGATGGGGAACACAGCCGCCATCACTGCGCCACACCCCACGTCCCATCCATCTGATACTGGCTGATCCGCTGCGCGATGTCATACGTATCTTTGCCGAGGTCCTTCTGATACACCACTCCGCTCTGCGTAACGACAAACGTCATCACTCCGCTGTTGCGGTACTCTGCCGGAAACGCAAGCAGAGCAAATCCGCCCGGATTCTCGATCATCTTGTAGTAGTAGCCGTGATAGGGAATACCCTTCCCTGTGGTGTATCCCTGGCTGCTCGCGTCCGCAAGCATAGGCCCGGCCGGACTCTGCGGCTCACCTGGCTTCGTCTCCCAGTACAGCCCATCCTGCTTTCCGGGTGTGCTCATCACGTGTTGCGCATACGTCCCTGCCGGCCTTCCGTCGTGCGAGTTCGCCACATAATCTCGCTGCGCATCCACTACGCCCCTGCACACCTCGATCGCTGAGAGCTCGTTGTTCCCTATACGGCGGTAAAGAATCTCTTCTCTTCCCGCAGCCCCATCGAAGTACCACTTGCCTCCGTTATTCACCAGCGGGATCGGCATCGGATAACTAGTCGTTCCAACAATGAGCGTGTAATTGTGACCGCCCGAGGCCACCAGCGCATGCTTCGCGTTGTACTCCGCCACAAAGTGGTCTCGCGCCGCGTTGTCTGCCACCGGATCGCCCGAGTAGACAATCGCCTTGCCTCCCTCGCCTACAAGTGCCTCGAGTTCCGCAGTGTTATCCGTATCTACCGCCTTCACAAACGCGTTCACTGCATCCGTCGAAGACGCAAACGTTCTCTGCCCTGCGGTCTGCGCAGACAATCCCGCTCCACCGCTCATCGCGGCAACCAGCAAAACAACCATCGTTCGAACTTCGGCGCGATGCATCGTAGCGTTCATCACCTTGTCTCCTCTCGAAGCCGCTGACACTGACCCAGCAGACCCATTCGCTCCCCGCAAACCGTCACAGCAGGTCAACGCCGTTTGCCACCTCCACTAGGCGCACTCCGGCCACCACCACCACCGCCGCCACCCTGCGGAGGCCGGCCACCACCACCGCCACCTTGTGCACGCTGGCCGCCGCCGCCCTGCGGAGGTCGGCCGCCGCCGCTCGGCGCATTCATGCTCTGGCGCCCTCGGCTGCTGTCCTGGGTCGCAGCCCTGCCATTCGCATTCGCGCCGCCCAACGCTCCCTGACTCGCTCCGCGGTTCTGCGCCTGCATGTTATTTGCCCGCGCGTTGTTCCCGGGAGAGTTGTTGCCATAGCCGCGATCCGCGCCGCCACCCGGCCGCGCAGAAGGATTCCCCGCCGCCCCGCGGCCCGCATTGCCATTCATCCCGCGATTGTTGTTGTCTACTCCGCGGTTGTTATTGTTGACCCCGCGGTTGTTGTTCCCGCGGTTGTTATCGACGCCGCGGTTATTGTTGTCGATGCCGCGACCGTTATTGTTGATCCCCGGATTCACACGCGCCATCGAAGCGCCCGGCGGTCCGTTATTCCTGCCCACATCGTTCCGCGCACCCAGATACCCGGAATTCCCTCCGCCCGGCCGATTGTTATTCCCTAAATAGCCGTTGTTCCCCGCGCGGTTATTGGGGTTAACGCGATTGGCGTTATACCGGTTGTAGTAATTGTTGTTGTTTACGTTAAGGTTGACGTTCCGGTTGTAATTGCTCCATCGATAATTGCCCGGCGGAGCATAGGCACCAGCCGGTCGATAGCCCGCATAATGCGGCGCAGCATACGGCGGCGGATAGTACGGCCGCCCGCCGTAGTACATCCCTCCGCCACCCCACCCGGGATACGGATAGTAGTCGTCGTTGTGGAACGCCGAGCCCACCGCCATCCCAACTCCAAATGAGAGCAGTCCGATCGCAACTGCCCCTCCCGTGCTCACGCCCGACTGTTCCTGCTGCTCAACCACCACAGTCTGATTCACCTGGTTCGTCTGAGTCGTCTGAGTCGTTTGCGCTGGCGCCGGTTCCGTGTACACCGTCTCCGGGTTGTACTGCGGAACATAGATCACCTGCGGATCCGCCGGCTTAATCTCCACCACCTGCTTACCGTTGTCGGTCGCCGTATCCACCGTCATCTGCGGGCTCGACTTCAGATTCCCCTGCTGCTGCGCCTGCAGTCGCTTGGCCTGAATTGCATTCAACACGCCCTGCTGATTGCTTTTGACCGCTTCGCCAAGATCCTTCGTCCAGTCCATCTGCTGGCACATGTTGTCGACGACCTGCGGAAACGCCGCCAGGTACTGCGCGCTCGTGCTGAACCCCGCCGCCTTTGCCGCCGCCGGAGCATCCGCAGGCTTCATGCTCTGATTCATGATCAGCCAGTTGCCAAGGTCCAACACCTCCTGCGGATTGGTCGCAACAATGAGCAACTGCCCCAGCAATTTGTCCGGGTACAGAGCGATCGGAGCCACAAGTTCGTCAAGGCTCATCGCAGACGCTTGAGGCTGCCCCTCAGTCTGCGGCTGAGTTTGCGGCTGATTCGCTGCGGCCGGAGCCGGCGCCGGAGCCTCATTCTTCTTGCACCCCACGCCCCACAGCATCACTGCAAACAGCAGCGTGCCAAAGACGAGAGTCGAACCGAAAGCAAGACGCCCTGCAGGACCATGGGCGGAGTAACTACTGCGCAGTCTCATAAGCCCTCCTCACGAGACAGCCTCTACAGCTGCATTCTCGCTAATCAGAAATCAGCACAGGCATGCTCCGTCACTCGCACTTATGACAGGGAGGCCCGCGCGTCGCGCAACGACAATTTCCGTCGATTGCACTCCGTCGAAATCACCTTATTTCGCGTCTTGCACCGGACAGAAGTGACGGATCACGACTGGCGAGAGTCCATTACCCAGCGCCCTGCGCCCGCTTGCAAACCCCGATTATGTAACCAGGAACGTCTTCCTGAAGGAGTAATGCTGATGAAGAATTCTGTTGCGATTGTCACTGGAGCCAGCCAGGGCATTGGACGTTCCACCGCGATCCGATTGGCGCGAGATTTCTCCGCGATCGCTCTCGTTGCACGGAATGCCGCGGCGCTCGATGAGGTGGCGACCGAAGTTCGACAGCAAGGCGCCGAGCCGCTGACCATCGCGCTCGATCTCGGCCACGTCGATGCACCTGCAACCGTCATCAAAGCCACATTGGATCGCTACGGACGCATCGATGCGCTGCTCAACATTGCCGGTGCAGTGCCTCAGATCGACCTCTTCGAGATGACCGACGACCAATGGACCTCCGGCATGGAGCTGAAACTCCACGGAGCCCGCAGGCTGACGATCCGCGCCTGGGACGCGCTCAAAGCCAATAAGGGTTCCGTGGTTTTCATGTCGGGCAGCGCCGCACTCGATCCCAAGCCGGGCTTCGCCGCCGTCGCCGCCACCAACGCGGCGATCATAGCGCTGGCCAAGGCCTTCGCCAAACAGGGAATCAAAGATGGCGTGCAGGTGAACAGCATTATTCCGGGCGCTGTGATGACGGACCGACGCAGGTCGTTTCTCGAGAAATGGGCGCCCGCGCACAACATGACCGTCGAGGAAGCCACAAAGAAATTTCCCGAGGAAGCGGGCATCAGCCGTTACGGACAACCGGAGGAGATCGCGGATCTCATGGCGTTCATGGTCTCCCCGGCTGCCAGGTGGATGACCGGCACCTCCGTGCGAATGGACGGCGGAGAAACCAAAGGGATCTGACATCCCGCGTCAATAAAAGCCCAACTCCTTCAGAGCCTCGCCGGCTCCCGCCAGATTGGTCAGCTTCATCTCAGCGTACTTGCGCGAGAGCACCACACCCGGAGCTCCTGCACGAAATGCCGCCAGCGTCGCAGCCTTCACATCGGAGGGCTGCGTCCGCTTCTCTTGAAGCCCCGTAGGAATATCGATATCGATGCCCGGATAAATCGGAATCGCACCATCCACGTCTGCAATCGCCCGCTTCGTCTCCACACCCACGGACTCGCCCGAGAGTCCGGCAGTCGGTAGCTTATCCAGCGTCGCCTCGTTCTGCAATCCAAAGAACTCGTAGTGCATCGCGAGCACCTGCTCCGGCGTCATGTCACGAAAAATCGTTGACTGTACGTTGCGAATGTATCGCGCCAGCCGGGGTCCCGCGCAATTGTTATAAGGACACGGCTTCAGAAAATCCGACACATGCACGAGCCTCGCGTAGTTCGTGTCCGCTGCATAGAACGGGCTCATTGTCACCAGGTGCATGATGTGCCATCCAACCTGCATGCGCGGATTGATCCCCTTCGCCGTGCCGTAGATCAGCCCATACATCTGCTCCTGGCTCGTGTACCAGAACCGCTCCCACGCCATGATCTCGGGGTACTCGAGAAACAACCGCCACAGGCTGATGAACGCGCCATCCGCAGCACGAGGCCCACTCAGCGTCCGGCTCACCCAATGATCCAGCGCAATATATCCCTCTCTCGCACGCTGGCCATCGATACCAACATCCTTCGCCTTCGTAATGCAGTAGTCGCAGAAGCAGCAGATCGAACGCCGCGGCCCGATCGTCCCAAAGTGCGCCCCCAGCGTACTGTTCAGCGGACCCTGCCGCTCCGACTCCCACATCAGCCCGTCAATCTCATTGTTCGTCACCCAATCCGACACCATCGACGTCAGAAACGCGCGCGCCTGCGGATTGTTGAAGCATGTATCGCGCCCCAGCCTGCCATACACATCGACCTCGCAAACCTTCTCGAAGTTCGGCATCAGCCGCGGGTTGTAAGCCTCCTCGAACAGCGCATACGTCTGCATCCCCTTGGCCTTCGCCTTCGGGATCACATCCGCAAGAATGTCGAACTCGCCCAGCTCCGGCGCGCGAATGTCCTTGACCACGGAGTCCTCGTAGAACTCCGGATGAACCTTTGTATAGCTCCCGCCGTGAACCCGGTCGTACTCCTGAACGCCATGATCCGGAAGTGGCTCACCATGCACCTGCCTGCCAGCAAGCCCAGTGCCATACGTGAACACGGTTGCCATCACCACATTCACGCCACCCTTCTCGCGCAGCGTGTCGAGACACGCATCCACCCCCTCGTCGACGAATGATCGCGCCCCAATCTGAATCGCAACAAACTTCTTGCCCGGAGGAGGAAACGGCGCCGCATCTCTCTGCCTTTGCGGCGCCGCCGCCGCGCTGTCCTCAGGCTTCTTCGCCGCCTGCGCCAGAAGCCCTTCTCCACCAGCGAGAGCCACCACCGGCGTCGCTGTAAGGCCCTTCAAAAAACTGCGGCGAGAGCTGTCCTTGAAACCCGGCGATGGTTCGCTCACGAACCCTCCTGAAATGGAATCGCCCAATCATACCGTCAGAAATCCCAAATTGTATACATTCGATGGCACAGAAAATCCCTCGCACGCCGGGCTCCCAATAAGACGGGCCTCCATCGGCGAATGAATGAAGGCGCGATGTTTTGATCTGGCATGTGGACGCACCGGCGCAACATCGCCAACGCATAAACTTGCTTAAATTCGGCCGTAGGTCGGTGTCATTGCCCACCCGCAGGCTTGGGTGCTGCTCGATCGAAGCATGCAATCTGCACCTTTTTGGCCAGGCCGACCTTCTCCAGTATCCAGATGCCGTAGTAGTTGACATCAAACTCATACCAGGCGAGTCCGTGCCGGGCCGAGACAGGATGCGCATGGTGATTGTTGTGCCAGCCTTCGCCTCCCGTCAGCAGCGCCACCCACCAGTTGTTGCGCGAATCATCTCTCGTCGCGAATCGCTTCGATCCCCACATGTGAGTCGCGGAATTGACCAACCAGGTCGCGTGCAGACCAACCGTGACCCGGAGAAAGATTCCCCATAGGACCCACGGCCATCCTCCAATCGCAAGCAGAACCAAAGCCAGAACCACCAGAGGAACCCAATGGAAACGAGTCAGCCAAACATAAAATCGATCCTTCGCAAGGTCAGGAGCATACTTCGCGAGTAAGCCCGGCTCGCCCGCTGCGCCAGCTCCGTAGATGATCCATCCCGCATGCGACCACCATCCACCCTCATGCGGAGAATGAGGATCGCCGGGAATATCCGTGTTCTGATGATGCACGCGATGCGTCGCCACCCAGACCAGCGGTCCGCCCTCGAGGCTGAGCGTCGCACACACAGCCATCACGTACTCGATCCACTTCGGCACCTTGTATCCCCGATGAGTGAGCAGACGGTGATAGCCCATGCCGATGCCTACGTTGATCGCCACGACGTAAAAGACAACCGCGACAGCCAGTGCAGACCAACTGAAGCAGAAGAATGCTCCAATCGCCGCAACATGGAACAGCAGCATAAAGAGAAACACCAGCCAGTTGAGCGAACGGCGCTGCGACGTACGGCCGAGGAGCATGATCGGCGACGCGATACTGGAGTTGTGAGCTGAAGATGGAACGACTGAACGCTTAGTCTCCTGGGTTGAGAGAGCATCAATCGTTGAGGCCTGAGCGGCATCGAGCATCGGAATCACCATGGCCATACTCATTCGACCACTGAAAGGCGCTCCCGCTCGTCGTAGTTCTGTAATGTTTCGCGCGTCGCGAATGATCAATGTCCAGACACGAGAGGTGTCACTACGCTTCGCCTCACGCTCATCGCCTTTGGCGCCATCACATTCCCCGTTATCACCACTTGAAAAATCGACCAAAGATTCGCACACAAGCTGACACAAAGGCGTCGAAGCTGTAGGGAGGCTTATCTATGCCGTTCAAGAGCGAAGCGCAGCGCCGCTATTTTGAAGCGAACAAGGCAAAACTCGAGAAGCAGGGTGTCGACGTAAAGGAGTGGGAGGAGTCGAGCAAGGGCTTGAAGCTCCCGGAGCGGGCATCGAAATCAAAAAGCAAGAAGAGCCGCTAAGCGCGAGCCGATCGAATCGGCTCATCAAAATACGACCGAACCTCAGAGGACAGCATCACGAGCTACTGCGTGCGTCAGGTTCTCTCGAGCGGATGCGCCGGCGCCTCCACCACCAGACAGCTATCAGAATGCCACCCAATAACAAGTAAATAAGATTCGAGATGACCCACAGCGAGCACCGCACAATGAAGCCGAGTCGCCTCGCCCTCTGAACAGACTCCGCTGGAATCGCGACAGACTGGCCCCAATCAAACGTGCGAAGACGCGGCAGAAATCCCTGGCGAACACATCCTTCGAGATCATATATACCGACGTGCCGAGTGAAGTGACCGGCTACGATCAGGTCGCGCGCAAACTCATCCCAGTCGAGCGGACCGTTGCCCGTCCCGGGAGCTCCATTGCCATCGGTGCTGCCGATTCCAATCCCCCACGATTGTGAGCCGAGGGACCAAATCATCCCTGCTCCGACAGGGCGGGCAATATTGGTGTAAAGCATCAGATAGTCTTCGTCGCCTTGGACATCAACAGTACCCAACACCCGGTCTGGAAGCGTCGAATGCGCCCGCCGCTCCGCCGGGATATAGGGCATCTCGTAGATCTGAACCGGATACCCATAAGACCTAATCTGATCCACCACGCTCGAATAAGCTTGATGCGCGCGCCGGACACGCTCGCCGTTCAGGCTACGGCGCAGAAGCGTCTTTGTCATCCGCCACCGGTGACCGCGAAGTTGCGCGAGCTCCGCGTAGTTGGGTTCGATATCGAGGCCAACAGCGCGCCACTGCAAGCCGGAATCGTGCGTCCATCTCTGAAAGTCAGCAAACCGGGCGACGGCGGCCGGACTATTGTCTGCGGTCAAATAGTGACCCTGTTCTTTCGGCAGCAGCATCCACGCAACGACAGGTATTCCCTGACGATTGAGGAGTCGCACAACGTCGGCCCTCTGTAGCGAAAAGTCGAGAGTCGGGATGGCCACGGTGGCATGAAGGTCTTTGAGGATCGCGATAACGTCAGCCTGCGAGAACAGACCTTGCATCTCCTCAATGCCGTGCTCGCAACAGGCAAACTCGAGTTGCGGAGCAACTCCCGAACCTCGGACCAGAATGTCTCCGGAAGACACGGTCTCCGGACGATGGCAAGCGCTGATCACCAGCGATATGCCAAGCAGGCAAAGAAGCCTCAGCCGCTTACTTCCGCACCACATATCGTTTTGAGATTAGCTGAAAACTCAGGTGCCACCTCGCCGCGTGGTGCGCTCACCCCGCACTCAGTGCCCTCAGCGCCATTACATTCCGCATCTCATCACCCGGCTCATCCACCGGCGTCTCCGCAATAAACGCGGCGTGTGCAAACCGCTCATCATGCAGCAGCCGACGAAACGCCGCCGACCCAATCGTCCCCTCGCCAACATGCTCATGCCGGTCCAGCTTTGAGCCCCGCGCCGCCTTCGCATCGTTGCAGTGCCACACGCGAACGGTCTCGAGCCCAACGGTGTCCGCGATCAGCTTCGTCGTCTCAGCCCATCCCTCCGCCGTCACAATGTCATAACCCTTCACATGCAGATGACACGTGTCTAAACACACGCCAACCGGAGCGCACGGGCGCAGCCGCTCCACCAACTCCGCCACCTGCTCCAGCGTGCCACCCAGCGAAAACTCCGCGCCCGCCGTGTTCTCAATCAACACCTTGAAGTTATGGTCCTGCCACGGCAGACCATCCGTCGCGCGCTCAATTCCCTGCACTGCCAGCCGCAAACCCTCCTCGCGCGTCAGTCCGTTCCACGACCCCGGATGCAGCACCAGGTACTCCGCTCCCCACGCCAGCGCCCGCTCCACCTCGCCGCGAAACGCACTCACCGAATTCGCGCGCACACTCTCCACCTGGCTGCACAGGTTGATCAGATAGCTCGCATGAATCACGATCGGATTCACATCATGCTTCGCGCGCGCCTCGCGCATCTTCTGCGCCTCTTCCGGCTTCACCGGCGAGCTCTTCCACGTCCGCGGGCTCGAACTGAAAAACTGAAACGTATTTGCCCCTGCATCCACCGCGCGCTGCACCGCAGTCCAGCATCCACCGCTGACACCCACGTGCACGCCAATTCTCTTCTTCACCATCCCCTCAGCCTATCGCAACATCCGCGCTATGATGGCGGTGCCTCTTCATCGCGAATCGAGGGACTATGTCCACACCGCAAACCTACAGCAATCACACTCGCTTCGAGCCGATGTTTCACTTCTTCATCCTTCCCGTCCTGCTCATCAACCTCATCCTCACGATCGTGGTACTCATTCGCCACTGGCCGCAGCACGTTGTGCTGTTCTCCTGGTTTGTCGTCATGGCGCTTGCTCTGTTTATGCTTGCCGGAAGCGCTCGATCGAGTGCCCTCCGCGTCCAGGATCGCGTCATTCGCCTCGAAGAGAACCTGCGCTACCAGCGTCTGCTTCCACCCGAGGCCGTCGCCGCAGCACAGTCCCTGACCGTGAAGCAGATCATCGCGCTCCGCTTCGCCTCTGACGCTGAGTTGCCCACCCTCGTTCAGCGTGCACTAACCGAAAACCTCGAACCCAAAGCCATCAAGCAATCCATCACCAACTGGCGCGCCGACAACCTCCGCGTCTGACCACCCCAAAATTCTTGTCAGCCCTTGGAAACGTGGAAATCCCCGCAATCGCAACAAAGCACAGCAAAATCTCCGTGCAAAAGTCGCGACAGGTTAATTAGGGTCTATTTCGTAAAATGGAAGTAGAGAGCCTGTAGCCCGAATCTCGCAGTTCGAGAAACCTCATCGCGCCGAAGGACCGCTATTAGCAGGGCGCGTTATGTCTCGATTTTGAGACAGGGATTCGTAGGCAGCTCCTCGCAACGCGCTGATTCCAGAGACTTTGCACAATAAACCAATAGAATCAAGACTTTGCAGCCCAAGTCCAAGCCTAAGTCAAATCTTATGAAGACTTTGCGCAAAAAATCACGGGGAGGGGGTCCCCTCCCCGCACCGGACAAAAATCTCTAGGTCTAGTAGACGTCGCGCTGGTACCGCTTCTGCTTCTTCATCGCAGCCAGGTACCCCGCTGCGTTCTCCAGCGTTCCATTCGAACCCTTCGCAATCACATCCAGCAGCGCGTTCTCCACGTCCTTCGCCATGCGGCTCGCATCGCCGCACACGTAGAAGTACGCTCCACGCTCCAGCCAGTCGTACAGCTCCGATGCATTCTCCTGCATGCGGTCCTGCACGTAAACCTTCTTCGACGTGTCGCGGCTGAAGGCCGTGTGCAGCTTCGTCAGAACGCCATCGCGCTGCATCTGCGCGAACTGCTCCTCATACAGATAGTCCGAGATACGCCGCTGCTCACCGAAGAACAACCACATCGGCCCCTTCTGCCCCAACACCTGCCGATGCTCCAGGAACGCCCGGAACGGTGCAATCCCCGTGCCCGGACCGATCATGATCACCGGCGCATCCGTATCCTCCGGCAACCGGAACGCGTTGTTCTCGTGCAGGAAGATCGGCATCGTGCTGCCCTCCGGCGCGCGCTCGCCCATATGCCCGGAGCACACCCCCTGCCGCTCCGCCCCATGCGCCTTGAACCGCACCACCCGCACCGTCGTGTGCACCTCGTTCGGGTGCGCCGCCTGCGACGAGGCAATCGAATACATTCTGGGAGTCAGCCGCTGCAGGATGTTAAACAACTCCTGCGGCTGCTTCACGATACCCGGAAACTCCTTCACGAGGTCAACGAACTCGCGGCCCCAGATGTACTCCTCCGCAACCGCCTTGTTCTCTGTGCCGAGCAGGCCCTTCAGCGCCGGCGGAACGTTCTCGCCGCACAGTTTCGCATACTGGTTTACGCTCCCGCGCGCGAGCTTGCCGATGCCCAGCCGCGATGTCAGCGCCTCGTGCAACGAGATCTCTACCTTGTAGTGGTCCAGCACGCGCTCGGTGCCGTTGAAGCCGAGCGCTTCCAGCACCTCTACGACCTGGCTCTCGCGGTTCGTCGGGATAATGCCGACCGCGTCCCCGGGCGTGTAGGTCATGCCCTCTTCGAGCTCCAGCTCGATGTGGATCGTCTCTTTTTCGCTCTCAGGTCCGGTCAGGCGCTGGTTGGTAATGACGCGCGAGATGTACGGTTGATTTCTGGTGTACCTGGCGGTGTGCATCTTGGCAGGAGCTTCAGGTACGGCAACTGTCGTTTCACTCATCTTCCTTTTATTGTACGAAATTTCGCCCTAAAATCGCACCGTTTCCACTCATAACGCGGTCAGAAATCTCTGAGGGACGCAACTGAAGTGTTCGGTCAGAATCTCCAATCAGTTACGGTGCAACGGCCGTCCAATCCGGTGCGCTGGATCTTCGCCTCCGAACAGGGACCGCGTACGGTCCTCCTCGCGCGCTGGCTCTGGCTCCGCGCTTTGGCGCTGATCTACTTCTCGGCGTTCTTCTCGCTGCTCTTCCAGGTGAAGGGACTCATCGGCGAGCACGGCATTCTCCCCGCCGGTGAAACCCTCGCAGCCATCGCGCAGGCCGCAGGTCACAACCGCTTCTGGATCGCTCCTTCGCTCTTCTGGATCTCCTCCAGCACGCACTTTATCGTCGCGGTGATGTGGATCGGCCTGCTGGCATCGATCGCCGTCTTCTTCAACCTGTGGCCGCGCGCCAGCCTCCTCATCTGCTGGCTGTGCTTCCTCGCATTCGTCGCTGCGGCGGGTGACTTCTCTTCGTATCAGTCGGACGGCATGCTGCTCGAAGCCGGATTCATCTCCATGTTCTTCGCTCCGCCGGGCTTGCGCCCCGGCCTCGGCGCCGCGCATCCACCCATCCGCCTCAGCCTCTGGCTCCTGCAGTGGGAGTGGTTTCGCATCTACTTCGAATCCGGGATGGTGAAGTGGCTCAGCGGAGACATCCAGTGGCGGCACCTGACCGCAATGGACCAGTACTACCAGAACAGCCCGCTGCCTAGCTGGATCGGCTGGTACGTGCAGCATCTGCCGCACGGATTCCAGAAGGCCACCGCAGCCGCAACTCTGATCCTCGAGTTCTTCGTCGTTCTGCTTTTCTTCTTTCCGAGAAAGTGGCCAGCAGGCCGCGCCGTGCGCGTCGTGCTCTTCGCAATCGTCACGCTGTGGGAGATTCCGGTGATCCTCACCGGCAACTATGCGTTCCTCAACTACATCGTGCTCGCGCTCGGCATTCTGCTGCTCGACGACAGCACGCTCGCAAGCTGGATCCCAAGACGCTATCGCGAAAAACTCTCGCTTCCTCAAGCTGAGAATAAGCCGCCCGCGATCGAACCCGAATCAGGCACGAAGCGCGGGCTTCATGCGCTGAAGCTCACCGTCAGCACGCTGCTGCTCGCGATCATCGCCTATGACACGAGCTTCGAGTTGCTCAACATCGTCATGCCAGAGCCGCCACTGCCATCCACTCCCGTCGCGATTCTGGAGCCCTTCCGCATCGCCAACCAGTACGGGCTCTTCGCCATCATGACGACCGGTCGCTACGAGATCGAGTTTCAGGGCTCCAACGACGGCCAGAACTGGACCGCCTATCCCTTCCGCTACAAGCCGCAGGAGCTGAATGAGCGGCCCCGTGTCTATGCGCCCTACCAGCCGCGCTTCGACTGGAACCTCTGGTTCGCTTCACTCGGCGACTGGCAGCAGTACGAGATCGTGCCGCTCACCGAGGAGCGGTTGCTCGACAACGATGCCGATGTGCTCACGCTCTTCCGCGGCAATCCCTTTGCGCAGGGGCCGCCGAAGTACATCCGCGCAGTGCTCTGGCAGTACTGGTTCACGTCAATGGAGGAGAAGCGCGCGACCGGCAACTGGTGGAAGCGCCAGTTGCTCGGCTTGTACGCGCCCGTTTTGACGAAGATGTCGAATGGCCACTACGGCGTCGTGCAGGCGCCGATGCCGTTGCCACCCCATACCTAAGGCGCACGATAGACTGACGTTGTGGACACGCACGGATCGTCAACCATCGTCATTCTGGACTTCGGATCGCAATACACACAACTCATCGCTCGCAGAATTCGCGAGCTGGATGTGTTTTCGGTGGTGCTTCCGTGCACCGCACCGCTTGAGCGCGTGCTCGAGCTGAAGCCCAAGGGCATCATCCTATCGGGCGGGCCCTCTAGCGTCTACGACGACGCGGCGCCGAAGGCCGATGCGAAGGTGCTCGCGACAGGTCTGCCGACACTCGGCATCTGCTACGGTCTGCAGTTCATGACGCATCACCTCGGCGGCCGCGTGGCTCCTGCAACAGCACGCGAGTACGGTCACGCCGAGGTCGAGGTCATCGCGGAGACGCCGCTCTTTCACGGCCTGCCGCAGACACTTGAGGTCTGGATGTCGCACGGCGATCACGCCGAGACGATGGCGCCGGGCTTTCACGTCGTCGCGAAGACTCCCAACGCAGTAGCAGCAGTTGCGAACGAATCACAGAAGATGTGGGGTGTGCAGTTTCACCCTGAGGTTGCACACACTCGGCAAGGAATCGAGCTACTGCGCAACTTCGTCGTCGACATCTGCGGGGCAAAACAGGACTGGACACCCGCGCACTTTATCGAGACCACCGTCGCCAGCATCCGCGCGCAGGTCGGCGAGACCGGACACGCGATCTGCGGGCTGAGCGGTGGCGTTGACTCCAGCGTTGCCGCAGTGCTCGTTGCAAAGGCGATCGGCGATCGTCTGACCTGCATCTTCGTGAACAACGGCGTTTTGCGTAAGAACGAGTTCGAGCAGGTGCAACGCAGCATGCGTGAACAACTCGGACTCAACGTTGTTGCCGTTGATGCGAGCGAACGCTTTCTCACGAAGCTCGCCGGCGTGACCGACCCAGAGAAGAAGCGCAAGGCCATCGGCAATGAGTTCATCGCGGTCTTCGATGACGAAGCGCGCAAGATCTTCGAGGCCGAGAAGTCGGCGGGCGAGGAGATTGCGTCGCTGGTGCAGGGCACGCTCTACCCAGATGTCATCGAATCGGCCAGTGTTCATGGGCCTTCGCACGTCATCAAGAGCCACCACAACGTCGGCGGCCTTCCCGCGGACATGAAGCTGAAGCTCATCGAACCGCTGCGCGACCTCTTCAAGGACGAAGTCCGCCGCATTGGCAGAGACCTCGGCATGCCGGCCGAGATCCTGGAGCGCCAGCCGTTCCCGGGTCCCGGCCTCGCGGTGCGCATCCTCGGCGAGGTCACACCCGAGCGTGTCGCACTGCTGCAGGAGGCCGACGCCATCTGCACTGAAGAGATCAAGCGCGCCGGCCTCACGACGAAGCTCTGGCAGTCGTTTGCTGTGCTGCTGCCAGTGAAGTCGGTTGGCGTCATGGGAGACCAGCGAACTTATGCGTCGACGTGCGCGATTCGCGCCGTCGAGAGCGAAGACGGCATGACGGCCGACTGGGCCGCGCTGCCCTATGATGTGCTGCGCACCATCTCCAGCCGCATCGTCAGCGAGGTGCGCGGCATCAACCGCGTCGTCTACGACATCACGTCGAAGCCGCCCGGAACCATCGAGTGGGAGTAAGGCGCTAGTTCAGGAACATAGTGCGGTACAAGGTATCGCGCTGCACGGGCCGGAAGCCTGCGTCGCGGATGATGCGCCGCAGTTCCTCTTCGGTCGTGCAGTTGGAGGTGCCCGCGGCCTTCACAACGTTCTCCTCAAGCATCACAGAGCCGACATCATTGCCGCCGAAGCGCAGACCCATCTGCAGCACTTTCAGGCCCTGCGTCACCCAGCTCGCCTGCACGTTCTCGATGTTGTCGAGATACATGCGCGAGATGGCGAGGGTCTTGAGGTACTCGACGCTGGTGGCCTCGTCCCAGCCGCGGCCGCCCAGCGCTGTGTTGTTCGGCTGGAAGCTCCACGGGATGAACGCCGTAAACCCGCCGGTCTCTTCCTGCAGCTTGCGAACGACCTCGAAGTGATTCACGCGGTGGTCCATCGTCTCGCCAACGCCAAACATCATCGTCGCCGTGGTGCGCATGCCCAACTGGTGCGCCGTGCGATGCACGCTCACCCAGTCTTCGGTCCCGCACTTCAGCCGCGCAATGCGATGACGAACCTCATCGTCGAGAATCTCCGCGCCGCCGCCGGGAATCGAGTCGAGTCCCGCGTCGCGCAGGCGCGAGATCGTCGTGCGCAGGTCCAACTCCGAGTACTCGGCGATAGCCAGAACTTCGGACGCGCTCAGGCAGTGCAGCCAGATCTGCGGGAAGCGCTGCTTGATGCCCGTGAACAGCCGCTCGAACCAATCAATCTTCAGGTCCGGGTGGATGCCGCCCTGCATCAGCACTCCGGTGCCGCCCATCTCGAGCGTCTCGCGAATCTTCTCGTAGATCGTGTCGAAGTCGAGAATGTATCCCTCGGCTGCGAGCTTGCCCTTCAGCGGCCGATAGAACGCGCAGAAGGTGCAGTACTCCGTGCAGAAGTTCGTGTAGTTGATGTTGCGGTCGATGATGTAGCTGACGACGCCGTCCGGATGCAGCTTGCGCCGCACCGCGTCGGCTTCCATGCCAATGCCGATGAGGTCGTCCGAGGCGAAGCAATCAAGCGCCTGCTGGCGGGTAATGCCCATGTGTCTAGTTTACGCCCATGAGCCGCGGGCCACGGGTCAGGCCGTAACCAGCGAGCCCAGCTTCTCGCCCTGCACAACGCGCACGATGTTCCCCATCTCGCGCATCGAGAAGATGATCATCGGCAGGTTGTTGTCCTTGCAGAGCGACACGGCTGTCGTGTCCATCACGCGCAGGCCCAGCTTGATGATCTCCATGTAGGTGATCGTTTCGAACTTCGTTGCGTCGGCCACCTTCTTCGGATCCGCGGTGTAGATGCCCTCGACGCTCGTTGCCTTCAGTAGCACCTCAGCGCCGATCTCCATCGCGCGCAGTGCGGCAGCGGTATCGGTGGAGAAGTACGGATTGCCCGTGCCACCCGCGAAGATGACCACACGCCCTTTTTCAAGGTGGCGAATCGCGCGCCGCCGAATGTAGGGCTCGGCGACCTCGTGCATCTCGATCGCGCTCATCACACGCGCGTAGAGGCCCGTCTTCTCAATGGCATCCTGCAGCGCGATCGCATTGATGACAGTCGACAGCATGCCCATGTGGTCTGCCGCGACGCGGTCCATGTGGATGGCCTGCTCGGAGACACCGCGGAAGAAATTGCCCCCGCCGACGACGATGGCAATCTGGCACCCCGTGCGTGCGACCTGTGCGATCTCATTGGCGATCTCGTGAATAAAAACGGCGTCGACGCCGAACCCCCGGCCAGCGGCCAGGGCTTCGCCCGAGATCTTGAGAAGCACACGCTTGTACATAACTACTGAAAGTGTACTAGGGATGAGGCGCAGCCTGATTCGCCTGGCTGCAATCTGATTCGCCTAGCGGTGGCCCTCGCGGCGGCAAACGCGGACCCACCCGGGCTCGGCGGTTCGGCAGTCCCATGCCGCGGCATCGTCCTGCAGAACCGGGTCAGATCCGATGGCTGGGGGGCGGTAGGCCTGCTCGATGACGACGAAGTCCATGGTCGAGAGCAACTGCCGTCGTTCCGCCGGATTTTCTTCCAGCCTGCCTCGCAGGATCGACGGGAACTCGAGCGCGACCGGCCCAAGGTCCTTTCCAGGGAACCTGTCTGTGCCTCCGAGGGGGATAATCTCGAGATCCAGCCAGGGCGTGTTGGCCAGGATCGCGTTGTCGTGTCTCAGAACATCGACGGCGGCCCACAGGAATGGATTGAAGCTGAGACCCGGCGGCGCCTCCATCGGGCGCGCGTCATCCAGGACCAGCCCAATCGCCCCCGGAGCCGCAGCAATCTCAGCCGGTGCCCGATCGACCGCAGCGATCGCGTTCGCAACCGGTCGCATCTTCGCATTCGCCAGCGGCAGGATGATCGCCTGTGCCACAAGAGCGAAGCTGAACATCGCGATTCGCAGACCTCTGCGGGACAGGGCGCTGCCGCTCGCCGCGAACAGCGGAAGCAACCAGACAATAAGCAGCAGACGTTCCGCAAAGAAGTGCGAACCGTTCAGATCGGGTGGAACGAAAGGCATCAGGACGATCGCGGCGATCGCCAGCACAAGCGTCACGTCCGCCGCCGTCCATCTGCCGCTCCGCCGATTCAGCACAAACTGCCGAATCGCAAGGAAGAGCGGCACTGCAATCGCCACGAGCAGGATCAACCGGTAGCTACGCAGCGCCAACCCCGGTCCCAGCAGGAACGCAACTCCCTTCTCCGACGCATAGTTCGTCACGTTGTGCGCAAGCCGTACCGCAAACGATCCCGCTTCCTGCCCCACCGAGGTCTGCTGCAACGGCCGGCTGGCGGTAAACAGCTTCACGTACCCGAGCGTGCACGCAGCGGCGATCCACGTGATGATGTCGCTCACAAGGCTTTGCATCGAACGTATTGCCCGACGATTCGCGATCACTCGAAGGACCAGTTCCAGTCCGGCCACACCAAGCACGGCGAGCAACGGCACCGGATGCGTAAACATGATCAGCACCGCGAGCAGAACGAAGCCTATCCGCGGCAGAGCGCCTGCACGTCCTGCAAAGCGGAGCCAGAGACCGATTGCCCAGAATGCAAACGAGAGTGCCAGGCAGAAGTTCACAAAGCCCATGCCCAGCGGCCAGTTCAGCAGCAGCAACGTCGCGAACAGAGTCATCGCGTCAGCTGCCTGCCCAAGCGATCTTGCAACATACCGAAATCCGAACACGAATGAAACGACATAGGCGGACACCACTAAGCGGTCGGCCATCGAGAACGAGACGACTCGCGACATGCCGAGCAGCGCGTAGTAGTAGAGCGAGTACGGCGGCAGCAAGTGCTTTACTCGATAGAAATCGGCGTACGGCGTCGGACGATGGCTGAAGAGGGCCCCCAGCACGTGGGTGTAATAAAGATGGATCGGCCCGTCTTGCGTGGGAAAAGCTGGCAACGACAGCAGCCAGATGACATAGACGACAACGAGAGCGATGGCCGCTGCAAACTCGGGCGAAACCCGTCTGGATGCCGGCTCGACAGACGCGGCTGTCGGCTGTCTCTCAACCGACAGGGGGGCAGTGATTCTTTTCATTTGTTCTGGCCTGCCGGCGCCCGCTGTTCCCTATGCCAGGTAAACAGCGGGTGTTGCTTGCGGATCCCCGCGCTGAAATTGAGTATGGGACAGACCATCTGCATGAGAGCCGCTGGCGTAAGGGTATCTCAGGCAGAGTTCATTGCGATGATAAGGCGTATGAGATTCAGCGATCAGGAACGCCGACGGGTTACGGGAACAGGAAACGGGCGATACGGAATACATCGAAACGAACCGACAAATGTTCATGCGGAATTCCACAGCTCAAAGTTGACAGCACAATGACCAGAACAGACACTGCATCCACAGATGCCTTCTGGCGTGACTGCCCCCCAATGACTACAGGCTCCCGGCTGCAACGCTATCTCGTTCCCGGATGTGCGATTGCATGCGGGCTCATTTTGGGCATCGAAATTGCACCGACAATTGCAGCCCATGTGGGCCATGACCAGGCATGGGACCTCTATGCTGCGAATGCCGTGATGCATGGAGTGAAGCTGAACGGCCCTCGGCTGCTTGAGGTGAATCCGCCCTTTCTTGTCTGGTTTTTCTCGCTTCCCGCTCTCCTCGCCCGCTTGCTGCACATCTCTCTTTCGGCGGGCTTCCGGACCTTCCTGATTGCAAGCACCGTCGCTCTTATCGCATGGTCCGCGTCTCTTTACCGGCGCGTGTGCAGGGCTTCTGTGCTTGGGACATGGCTCTTTGTCCTGTGCTCAATCTACGTAGCCACCGGGCCGATCGGTCTGGACGATCGCGGCCAGCGTGAGTACTTCACTGCTCTCTTTCTGCTGCCCTACGTTCTCTGGGCTGCATCGCGGTCGCAGAGCATCGCCATCCCGCCCACCGAAACATTGGCCGTGGCGTTCTTCGCGGTAGTAGGCATCTGCCTTAAGCCCCAGCACGTCCTCGACGTAATTGTGGTGGAACTCCTGGTGCTGATACGTCTGCGCAAGGTGCGGCAATGGTTTCAACCGGCGCTCATTGCTCTCATCGCAGGGCCAGTGATCTACCTGCTCGCTGTGCGCATCTTCTCTCCGTCGTATCTGCAAGAGATCACGCCACTGCTCAGAGACACGTACTGGGGATTCGACAAACCCTGGAGCACAGTTGCGCACGCGGTCAGCAAACAGGCCACCGTCTTTGCCATCGGAATCATTCTGTACGTCGGCTTGCGCCGCCGGTTGCGCGTCGAACCCATGGTTGCCTGCCTTCTCGCCGCCACGACAGGCGCTTTGCTCGCTTATGCGCAGCAGCACAAGGGCTGGAGCTACCAGCTCCTGGCCCTGCAAATCTTCAGCTATCTGGCGGTCGCCATCATTTGCAGCGACGTCGCCGAACAGATGTGGCTGAAGTGGGGCGTCACATCGCGCAGCGCCGAAGCCAAACCTCTTCGCACTTCCATCGGTGTCGGGTTAGCAGTCCTGGCTTTTGTGATTGCGCTATCCATTCGTTTGCGGCAACAGCGGCCAGTGCCCTACTTCGAGGTCCAGAAAACCGAGTTAGCTGCCATTTATTCCGAATACCCAGCCGGCACTGCGGTCGGTTATCTGGGTATCGAGCCCTGGGAGTGGCCCGAAGTGCTCGAGCAGAACAAGATTTGGGCCTCACGTTATATGCACTTGTGGCTCTTGCCCGCGATCGTTCGCAGTCAGGATCCGCTCGATGAAGAGAGAACCCATCACCTGCCGCCGGCGAAGGTCGCCGAACTCTCATCGTTACTTCGCCGGACGACCGCGGAAGACCTCGCATACTGGCGCCCTCCAGTCGTTGTCCTGGACCCATGCAACGACCGTGACATCTGCTCGGCATTGAGGCGCATCGGCTTTTCAGGCCTGCTCGACTGGTTCGAACAGGATCCACAGTTTCGCGACCAGTGGTCGTACTATCGCTATCAAAAGACGGTCGGCAATATGCAGGTTTATACCCGCGTGCAGTAACCGGTGCGCTCTACCGTTCTTCTTTGCGCAATATTTCGTGCCTGATAAACAGCGGGCGCTGCTTGGATTCCGTATAAATTCGTCCGATGTACTCGCCAAGGATGCCCAGGCAGAGCATCTGCACGCCCGCCATAAATAGCATCCCGACAAAGCTGATGGCCCAACCGCGTACCCACGAGTGCGTCAGCAGCCGCACCCAAAGCGTATAGACAATCCCCAGGAAGGCCGCGCCTGCGGACAAAAATCCCAACGCGGTGACCAGCCGCAGCGGCACAACCGAGAAGCTGACGATGCCGTCCAGCGCCAACCCAAGCATC
The DNA here is from genome assembly GCA_963713395.1 of uncultured Acidobacteriaceae bacterium. Taxonomy (GTDB): domain Bacteria; phylum Acidobacteriota; class Terriglobia; order Terriglobales; family Acidobacteriaceae; genus Granulicella. Next base: position 72,697 of record CAVQLS010000011.1, read on the forward strand.
TTTCGCAGCGGATACTTCGTCTCGCCTGCAAACCGCGGCGCGCGCTGATAGGGCAAGCCCACTTGGGGGAATCCAATCCAGCTCCACATCCCACGCAGCAGACGATGCCGCTCCGGCATCTGCAGAAACACATCCACAACGATGCGGTCGATTAGCCGGAAGTCCCCTGTGTCGATCGGAATCTCCACGTCGGACAGTGAGTTGATCACGCGATAGAACGCCTTCGCCGTCCACAGCTTGAAGGGCGTCTCCCCATCACGCGTCTGGCGAATGCCGTACACCACTTTGTAGCCCGAACGCCAAAGACCGACCATCTGCGGAATCAACTCCGGAGGATCCTGCAGATCCGCGTCGATGATCACAACGGCCTGGCCGATCGATGCGCTGAGCCCCGCCGTTACAGCCGGCTGATGGCCGAAGTTTCTGGAGAGCCGAACCACAACGACATGCGAATCGCCCGCATGCATCTGTTCGAGGAGCGCCGGCGTCTGGTCACGCGACCCATCGTCTACGTAGACAATCTCGTAGCTCTCGCCCAGGGCACTCAGCACTTCGGTCAGCTTTTCGTGACAGGCGTGAATGCTCTCTTGCTCGTTGTAACAGGGAACGACGACACTCAGGGTGGGGACAGACATGTGTGCTTGGGCTAAGAGTATCGCAGGAACTGGCCTCGCTACGGCGTTGGTTTCGAGTTGGATGCGGCCCCGCTCTCGGCTGCGTTAGTGAGCGTGAGCCGGAAGAAGTAGAAGTTCTCGGCGAGTTCCTCAGCTCCGGTAAAGCTCTTCAGTGGCTCAACTTGAAATCCCTCCTGTTTCAAAGCATCCTCCTCATCCTGTTTCAGCGGAAAAGGGCGCACGTACAGCAGCGGTACGTCATGATAAAAATGCGCGGCCTGGAGGATGCGTTGCGGCGGATCGGTTAACGGATTGAAGCCGTCTCGCCTTGATGAGAACAACATATAGGTGTCCACACAGGCGCACTCAATCTGATAGATCGGCCGATGCATATACTCAGCAATGCCGATTACGCTCGTATCGGTTTCGCCGACCAGCGGCATGCTCTCGAGATGATTCGCCACGATCCATTCCCCCGCAGCCTTGTCGTAGGAAAACGGACGCTCCCAGGATCCGATGGTAGCCCAGACGCCTGACAACGCCGAGATCACCAGGAGGACGTAAACGGGTATGGGCAACAAAACCGAAGTATCTTCAGCGCGAACGATCCACGCTGCCGCCAGGAAGGCGAGGAAGACGATACCAAACTGGCGCTCCGAGCCGGCATAGACCAAATGCCCAAATGCGGTGCCCGCAAGAATCGTAACGCCTATCAACATCAATAGGTTTTTGCGGCGCCAAAAGCCCACGCACAGCACGCCGAGAATCACCAGCATGAGTATTGTGTAGGTGCGAACTCCGTAGTGGAGCAGCGGATTCCAGAAGAAATGGCTCCGTGGACTCTGCACCGGAAAAAATGGAAAGACCGTGTACCTCAGCAAGGCTTCGTAGAGGTGCGAAAGGTCCTTTACATCTTTGAACGGCCTGCCGGTCGTTCTCCAGCTGATGTCTGGTGCGGGCCGGGCGGACCAGACCGCAAACAGCAAAATTGCCGCATAGGCCGCTAATGCGGAGATTGCCGTCTTGCGAGAAAACAGGGGCGAAGAGTGGCGTCGCGTAAGCGCCGTATAGGCATACTCAAACAGCAGCACAAACGACAGGATGATGCCGATGGTATCCACGCTTGCCATCACGCCGAGTGCGACTGCGCCCAGCATCGGTCTGTCTGGGTGAGTCGTCCGCTGCCATAGATACACCACAAACATCAGCAGCATCACGCCGTACATACGGGACAAAACCGTGTATTCGAACACGAAAAAGTAGCCCGCAAGAACCAGTGCTTTTTCCCACGTCCGAAACGGCGAGCGTAGCGCGACGAACAAGATGATCGCGGTGCTCACGATACCCTCCACGAACTTGAGCACCAGGACAGACTGCGTGAACCGCGACGGAATCCAGAGGATCACGTACCACAGCCACGGATGGCCCTCATGATGGATATGCCAGAACAGCGAAGAGATCGTGGGACTCGCCCAGGTGATCGCCAGCGCGTTTAGCTCATCCCGCCACAGAACATGGTGAGCGATCTGAATATAAAGAAGAGCGAGAAACGGTAGGGCCAGCAAAAGATCGCGCGTTGTAGATGCTGATCTGTGGCGCGGTCTCCCGGACCGCGTGGATGCGTCGACGCTCGTCACCATTCACCAGCATGGTAGCAGCCTGCCACCGCTGGCTGAGTTGCATTCAGAGAACAAGGATTGGGAACTTTGCGTCGCGGGCCAGCGTACGATGAGAGCGAGTCTCAGAAGGTATACGTGTGCTCAAACGCACGAAAGGATAAGTCTATGCAGAGCCGAATTATTGGAACGACCATGCCGGTGCTGGAGGTGCTGCTGCAGCCGGGCGAGAGTGTGATCTCCGAGGCTGGCGAGTTGAGCTGGATGACCCAGACCATCAGCATGACCACGCACACCCAGATGATGGGCGGCGGTGGGTTCTTCGGCGCGCTCAAGCGCGTGGTGGGCGGCGGCAGCCTCTTCATGACCGAATACACCGCACAGGGCTATCCCGGCGAGGTCGCCTTCGCGACCAAGATCCCCGGGCACATTCTGCCCATCGAGATTGGTCCCGGGCACGAGTTTCTGATTCACCGTCATGGCTTCCTCTGCGCCACACCACAGGTTCAGCTCGGTGTCGGCTTCCAGCAGTCGCTCGGCGCGGGCATCTTCGGCGGTGACGGATTCCTGCTGCAGAAGCTCAACGGCCATGGGACCGCGTGGCTGGAGTTGAGCGGCGAGGTCGTCGTGCGCGATCTGCAACCCGGCGAGACCCTGCGCGTTCATCCGGGCCATGTCGGCGCGTTCCAGGCGTGCGTCGGATTCAACATCACGCGCATTCAGGGCATCCGCAACATGTTCTTCGGTGGCGACGGCATCTTCCTCGCCGCGCTCACAGGGCCGGGGCGCGTGTGGTTACAGACGCTTCCGCTGGTGAACCTCGCACACGCGCTCGAGCCATATCTGCCGCATAACCGTGGTGAAACAGTGCGCGATGTGGGTGCGGGAGCAGTGCTCGGTGGCATCGTTGGATCGATGTTCGAGAATCGCTAGACCTTCCGAAATTGAATCATCGGGGGGCGACGCGAATTTCCTGATGGTCGCCCTCCCACTTATGTGGTAGAAGGGCTGCATTCAAAGAATCGGTGAATCAGGAGAGCGGCCCGCGGTAGCAGGCCGCCTTTTGCGTTTTCGCCGATGATGACCACCCCAGTCAGCGACCTGGCCGGGGGCCCTAAGGAGGCAGCATGGACGAGCAGCAACCGATGCAGCAGGTCCCCCCGCCACCAAGCGGATCAAGCTGGCAACAGCCACCGCCACCACCGCCGAACTATCAGGCCGCCGCAGTTCCCGCTGAGGGGTTGAGCGATACAGCGGCAGGTGCTTTGGCGTATGTCACGATCATCCCGGCAATCATCTTCCTGGTGATGCCTCCATACAACACGAAGCCGTTCGTGCGCTTCCACGCCTTCCAGTGCATTGGGCTTGCGATCTGCTGGTTCTGCCTTGGGCTGGTGTGGATTGTTCCCATTCTCGGATGGATCGTCGGCGCACTCGGATTCCTGGTGTTGCTTGTGTGCTGGATTATGAGCATCGTGAAGGCCTCGCAGGGCAGTGCTTTCAAGCTGCCGGTGATTAGCGAATTTGCGGCAAAGCAGTCCGGCTACCAGCCCTGAGCGCAGGGCTGAGCTAACATGCTCCCGATGATGATGAGGCGGCATTCGCGTTCGCCTGCTGTTTCGTCATGCGCTGTGCGCGTGTGGAGGCTGGCACGCGCGTGTAGATTTTGCATCTCTTGAAGGGGATACGAGATGAACGACGAAACACAGACACCGGGTGCCGGGCCACAGGGGACGGGACAAGAGACCAGCATGGGCGGCGGAGCGAGCGAGTGGAGCACGGTTCCCACACCACAACCACCCGCTCCTCCACAACCACCAGCCCCGGCGGCACAGTCGCTGGAGCCACTGCCGACACCACCCCCGGCACCGCCGGCCGCTGGCGGATACCAGCAGGTATACGGGACGCAAGCAGAGGCGCCGCCTCCTCCTCCGCCACCGCCGCAGGGGCCACCTCCGGGATATGCGGGTGGGCCGGGGCCACAGTATCCTCCGCCGCCTCCGCCGCCCTCAGCGGGTCAGGGGCTGAGCAGCAACGCGGCTGCGGCGATCTCGTATATCACCTTCATCCCAGCGGTGCTGTTCCTGGTGATGGAGCCTTACAACCGTGACCGGTTCGTGCGGTTCCATGCGTGGCAGTGCATTGCGCTGACGGTTGTGGCGGTCGGAATCAGCATCCTCTTCACGGTGCTGGGAGTAATTGGCTTCCACATCCTGTGGTGGATGTTCATGCTGATCCGGCTGGCGATTCGGCTGATCCTGTTCGTGTTCTGGCTGATTGCGCTGATCAAGGCGAGCCAGGGACAGTGGTACAAGATTCCGATCGTGGGCGACCTGGCGGCGAGTTTCGCGGGTCAGCAGCAGTAGGAAATTTTGCGGAATGGGGAGGGTACCCCTCCCCCCGTCACTTTTTGCGCAAAGTCTTCAGGGAATTGGACTTAGGGGTGGACCAACTCTGCGCCGAATTGCGCAAAGTATTGAAAATAAAGGCTGCTACGCAGTTGACTCCCTGCAAAGTCCTCAAAACAGGTCAGTTGGCGTCCCACAGGTCAAATGACGAACCCGGCTGGATGGCCGGGTGGGTGGATTTCCCTCTATTTCTATTATATCGGGTGCGTCAAGGGCGAACCTGACTGGGGTTCCCAGAATTTCAATTGTCATTCCATTGTCGGTTGTTTTCAGGTAGGCAGTTAAAGCCTTAGACTGGCGCGCATGAGACAAGTGACAGCTGTAGCGAGTGCAGTGGTTGGAGTTGCGTTGGCGGTGTCGAGCGGCGCAGCGATGGCGCAGGACTGGGCGAAGGCGAACCTGGCGAAGAGCCCCCGACATGGCGAGTTCGTAACGATCAACGAAGCCGGCGGACGGCAGTTGCAGGCGTGGGTGGTGTATCCGGAGGTGAAGGACAAGGCTCCGGTGGTGGTGATGATCCACGAGATCTTCGGCATGAGCGACTGGGCGAGAGAGATGGCGGATGAACTCGCGGGCGCGGGCTACATTGTTGTTGAGCCGGATCTGCTGAGCGGGTTGGGGCCGCCGAAGATGGGGGCCGAGGTGCAAAGCGCTCGGCACATAGTGCTCGCAGCCTATCAACAGGGACCGCCGCAGCAGTTCCATATGGATCATCCGGGACTGGCTGATGCGCAAAATGCGGGCGCGCCGTATGTGCCGGCGAGTCCGGGTGGAACGAGTGCGTTTCCGCCGGACCAGGTGACGAGAGCAGTTTCCTCACTGCCGGATATGCAGGTGATGGTGGATCTGAATGCGGCGGCGGATTACGGGAAGAAGCTGCCGGCAGCGAGCGGAAAGCTTTATGTCGCAGGATTCTGCTGGGGTGGTGGGAAGACGTTTCTGTTTGCCACGTACCGGCACGATCTCAGCGGAGCGTTTGTGTTCTACGGACCGCCTCCGCCTGAAAACTTGGTGAAGAACATCACGGCGCCGGTGTATGGGTTCTATGCGGGCAACGATGCGCGTATCACCTCGACGGTCCCGAAGACGCAGGACACGATGAAGGGGTTAGGCAAGACGTATGAGCCGGTCGTCTACGACGGCGCAGGGCATGGGTTCATGCGCGCGGGAGAGGCTCCGGATGCGAGTGCGGCGAACTCGGCGGCGAGGCAGGCGGGGTTCAAAAGGCTGGTGGAGTTGTTGGGCGGAGTGCACTAGGCGAGTAGTTAGGCTCGGGTTACCGGGGAAGCGCTCTGAGTCGGGAGTGGTGATTGCCACACGAAACGTCATTTATCGTTTGCTACCGCAAACGATACCCCACCCTTTCACTGCGTGAAAGGGTAGGCCACCCGAGTTGTGCCACCGATTGCGTGAAAGGGTAGGCCACCCGAATTTGTGCCGGACTTTCTGTGTCAGGCGGTGACGGTGCGGAGGCGTTTCGTGAAGCGGGAGTGGGGGGTGGAGGAGTTGACGTAGCGGGGCCACTCGATGATGAAGGTGGTGCCTTTGCCGGGTTCGGATTGAACTTGGATTTTGCCGCCGTGCTTGTCGACAATGTGCTTCACGGTCCAGAGGCCCATGCCGTTGCCCTGTGCGCCCTTGGTGGTGTGGCCGAACTGGAAGATGGTGGGTAGAAGTTCGGGCGGGATGCCGGTGCCTTCGTCGGCGACGGTGATCTCGACGTGCTCGGCCTGACCGGCGAGCGTGAGTGTGACGTTGGAGCCGCCGCGGGGCGAGGCCTCGCAGGCGTTGCGGACGAGATTGAGGAGAACCTGGCGGACTTCGCCGGAGATGGCATCGATGAGGACGTCGCCGGAGATGCGGACGTTGAAGGTGACTTCGCGGCGGCGGAGGACGGGGTCGAGGAGGAATCGAACGCTTTCGGCGGCGGCGCGGAGGTCGACGCGCTCAGGCGCGGTGGACTGGCGGAAGAAGGCGAGCGTGGAACGCGAGATGGCGATGACGCGATCGGCTTCCTCAGAGGCCATGCGCGTGAGGCGTGCGATCTCGGGTGTGGCGACGTCGGATTGGCGGATGAGATAGAGGATGTTCTGGATGGCCTCGAGCGGATTGCCGATCTCATGCGTGACGACGGCGGACATGCGGCTCCAGTCTTCGAGCTTCTGCGCGGCCATGAGGCTTTCCTGCAGGTGGGCCTTCTCGTCTTCGGTGCGGGCGAGGCGGTCGGCGTAGTCGTTGATGCCGAAGCTGATGGTTTTGAGGCGGCGGATGAGTTGGAGGGCGACGTAGGCGGAGAGTGCCGCGGTGAGGATGTTGGCCCAGGCGTCAATCCAGAAGAAGGGCGACCAGGTGGTGACGACCTCCATGAGGTGCGTGGAGCCGCAGGCGACGATAAAGAGAGCGAAGCCGGTGAGGAAGAAGACCCAGTCGCGCGCAATGATGACGCGAGTGCGGCGCGCGAGTGCGAGCAGCGTGAGACAGATGGTTGTGTAGCTGAGGAAGGTGACCGCGTTCGAGATCACCATGGTCCAGATAAGGTGCTGGTCCGCGCGCCAACACACGGCATGCGGCATCAGCGAACTTGCTGACATTTGGTTCCTCCAAGAAACTGTCTGGGCCCTTGCGAGGAATGATAGGGGTAAAACGACCTAAATAGAGCAGGTCGTTAGTGACTGAGGAGTGACGCGAAGGTGGCAGGCATTGCATGCAGCGGACGCGCCGGCGGCACAGAACAGGGGACTACTCCGATGCGGGGTCGGCCAGGCGCTTGCGCATGACGCGGACGGCGTCGGGGCTGGAGTCGATGAGGAGGAAGCGGCGGCCGAGGTTGGCGGCGGCCTGGCCTGTGGTGCCGCTGCCGGCGAAGAAGTCGAGGACGAGATCGCCGGGGTTGGAGTGGACGCGGACGATGCGCTCGAGGAGCTTGAGGGGCTTCTGCGTGGGGTAGCCGGTCTTCTCGCGGGAGTTGGTGGGAACGACGGTGATCCACCAGACGTCGGTGGGGATTTTGCCGCGGGCGGCCTTCTCGGGGCCTACGAGATCGGGCGCCATGTAGGGGACGCGGTCGATGGCGTCGTAGTGGAAGGTGTAGCGAGTGGGCGAGCGCGAGTACCAGAGGAGGTTGTCGTGCTTGGCGGGCCAGCGGTCGCGGGGCTTGCCGCCGTAGTCGTAGGCCCAGATGATCTCGTTGCGGAAGGAGTCGCGGCCGAAGATCTGGTCGAGCATGACCTTGGCGTAGTGGACTTCGCGGGGGTCGAGGTGGAGGAAGAGTGAGCCGGTAGGTGTGAGGAGGCGGCGGGCTTCGACGAGGCGCGGGCGGAGGAAGGCGAGGTAGTCGTCGAAGGTGTCGGCGTAGACGGGCGAGGCGACGGTGGAGGTTTCGTAGCGGGCATTGCCGAAGCCGTTGCGCGTGCCGGGCTTTTCTTCGGTGGTCCTGCGGGCGGTGATGCGGGTGCGCTTTTGGGTGACGCCGGTGTTGAAGGGCGGGTCGATGTAGATGAGCGAGACGGAGGCGGAGGGGAGCGCTTGGAGGATAGCCAGGTTGTCGCCGAGATGGATCTCGCCGGCCGGGGAAACGGACGCTGTTGCGGGGCCGGAGCGCGGCATGATGCGAGTGTAGCGCGGCGGTTTGTGGGCGCGCCGCGCTGCTGTCTCGGCTGGAGCTAGAAGTTGTGCGAGAGGCTGGCGATGACGGTGTAGTCGGCGAAGAAGGCGTCGCCGTTGGTGATGTTGTATTGGATCTCAGGGACGCTGGGCGGGCGGTCGCGATAGAGTGCCCAGGGGCCGTTCACGGAGAGCGTGGTCCGCTTGTAGTTGACCATCAGGCCAGGATCCAGCGAGAGGATGAAGCCGGGGCGGCGGAAGCCATTGCTGTCGCCGAGGAGATCGCGGACGGGAACGCCCTCGCCGCGTATGCCGAGGCTGAGCGCGACGCCGTGGATCTTGGGAACATACTGCGAGACGCCGGCGCGGTAGAGGTACTGGTCGGTGACGGACATGACGCTCTGGCCGGGCTGCGTACGGAATGTTGCGACGCCGTTGGTGTCCTCAGGATTGAAGAGGTAACTGGCCTGGCCGTAGGCGGAGGCGGTGGACCAGAGGCGTTTGTAGGCCTGTGTGCCAAGGGTGAAGCCCCAGCCGCCATCGCCCGGCTGCAACGACTGATCAGCGGTGGCCTTGATCGGCTTGCCAGCGAGCAGCGCGGTTCCGGTGGCGTCGTTGATGCCGGTGGGAATCTTCAACTGAGCGGAGACGGCGATGTTGCCATCGCTTTCTGTCGGCGGACGGAAGATCCACGCCTGCGCGCCGACGAGCATGTCACCGAGGCCGCTGACCTGAAAGATGCCGGTGGGCGGGTAGATCTGATTGCGCGTGCCGTCGAAGACCGGGACGTCGGCGAGGAGGCTCCAGCGAGAAGAGAGACGGTACTCGATGCCGATGTCGAAGATGTTCTGGTGATTGCGCACGGCGTTGGGGCGCGAGATCTCGGTGGAGCCCTGAAAGTACTTGTTGGAGTTGAAGACGCGGTAGCCGATGTCGAGGGTCAGGTTGTGGATCGAAAAGAGCGAGGTGGGACGGCCGCCGTCCGTGGTGACGAGTTGGCTGATGACACGCTGGTTCACATGGGCGGCGACGCAGCCCTGAGCGAGGGAGCGGCCGGCCCCGAGAAGAACGCAGGAAGAGGCGAAGAGGACAACGAGAGACTTCGAGGAATTCATCATGACTCCACGAGGATGGGCGTCGGCTGCTTACAGGCCGCGCCACAAAATGCTGATTGTCAGTGCTGTCCCACAGTACGAGAGGGCAAATATATTGTCATCGGCAATAAGGTGGAGAAGAGGTTCGCTCTGAGGGATGGGAGCTCGCAGGTCGAGAGGGCGAAGAGGACCTGCGAAGAAAGTTCGAGCGGGCGTTGTATGTTCTTGACTTTCTATGGGCTTCGAGAGGAGAGTGTCACTCTCCGACGTTTTGCAGAGCTGTACGTCAGCAGTCACATGACTGCGGGCGCCCCCTTGGGGTAGGCCGGTGTGATTGGGCCCTCGCAAGAAAATTCTGTAATACCGAGGTTGTTATGAACAAAAGACTGTATTGCGTTTGCGCCGCGCTGGCGCTGGTGGCGGCTCCTTGTGTTGCGGCGGCTTCGAATTGGGATGGGACGTGGAAGCTGGATCCAACAAAGAGCAAGATGACAGGATCAACCGTCATCATCACGCAGAACGACAACATGTACACCCTGGATACCGGCTCGTTCAAGTTCAGTTTCGGCTGCGACGGGAAGGACTATCACGTGCTCCCGGACCGGACGATCTCGTGCACCGGAAGCGGCAACTCCTACACGCTGGTGGGGAAGATCAACGGAAAGGTCCAGTCGACCGTCAAGCGCACTATCTCGGCCGACGGTAAGACGCTGACCGATGTGACGACGGGAACGCGTCCAGATGGAACGGCCTATACCGATCACGAGACCGATACACGAGTAGGCAGTGGCAGCGGAATGGCCGGCACGTGGAAGGAAACCGCGATCAAGAACAGTGCACCGGGCGTCTTCGTTCTGAAGGTTAACGGCGATGTGTTGCATTACGAGAACCCAGGCTATAAGGACGTGTCGGATGCAAAGCTGGACGGGACGCCAGGACCGATCAAGGGACCGACAGCGCCCCCAGGACTCATGATCTCCAACAAGAATGACGGACCAAACAAGGTGCTAACAATCGTTTCGCTGAACGGCAAGGAACTCGGCCGGGATGTGATGACGCTGAGCGCGGATGGGAAGACGATCACGGATGTGTCGTGGACGCCGGGCAAGGAGTCAGAGAAACAGACCTACGTTTACGAGAAGCAGTAGAAAGGTGCGCCGGTTGCGGCGCATAAGAGTTTCCTTGGGAGGCAAGGGCCACGATGTACCGCGGCCCTTGCCACTTTTGCCCAAGGATTTTTTATTGCGAGAGTTCAGTCCTTGTAGGGATCGAACTCGTTGGCTCCGGCCATAGCTACACCGAGTGGCGTGAGCGTGTGCAGGACGCGGACGGTGTTGCCTTGCGCCGCAAGCACCTCGTCGAGACGCTTGTAGCAGTGGGGCGCTTCGTCGAGACCTCCGCCCTTGAGAACGACGTTTGAGCGCGTAAGCCACTCGTGCATCATCTCGGGCTTGATGAGACCTTCGCGCTTGCACGCGCCGGTCTTGCGGTCGTAGACGCCAGCCGCCTGCTTGCGGCCAAGCACACGTCCAGCGCCGTGAACGGTCGAGTTCAACGATGCCTTCTGTTCCGCGGCAATAGCACGGCCTTCGTCGGTCGTCACGTCAGGAGCGATGCCCTCCAGGATGACCGACTGCTCGCCCATGGTGCCCCCGACGAAACCACGCTGGCCGGGAAAGGCCGGTGTGGCTCCCTTGCGGCAGACCCAGAGCTGCTTGCCGTCGTGCTCTTCCAACCACGCAAAGTTGTGGTGGTTGTGCACTTCCTCCTCGATGCTTGCGCCCAGCAGACGAGCGACACGGTCGCAGACCCAGTCGCGACCGGCGTAGGCGTAGGCTCCGCCGAGTTGCATGGCGGTGATGTACTGCGCTCCAAGGTCAGAGTTGGTGTCGAGGAAGACAGGATCAACCATCATGCCATCCTTCGCACCTGCAGCCTTGAGGAACCAGGTTGCAATGCCGTGACCAAGCCCACGCGAACCGAAGTGCACGCCAACCCACACGCGGTCGAGTTCGTCGGTGAAGAGATCAACGTAGTGATTGCCCGAGCCGATGGTGCCGAGTTGCGCGTTGGCCTTATGACGCAGCGGCTTCGCGGCCTCGGTGTCCCAGCCGGGGTGAGTATCGCTGACGAACGGCGAGTCGGAGTTGCGCTCTGGGTTCTTCCGTCCGACGCCGAAGCTCAGCGTGCGCCAGATCTCATCCATCAGGCGATGGATGTTGGCACGAAGCTCCGTGCCCGGAATATCGAGACGCACGGCCTTGTTGCCGCAGGCAATATCAAAGCCGACGGCAGTCGGGCTGATGCGAGACTCGGAGGCGATTACACCGCCGATAGGCACGCCGTAACCAAGGTGGCCATCGGCCATCAGTGCGAAGTGATCCGCGTGACGCGCGCACATACGAGCCTGTTCGAGTGTGTTGGCTTCGTGTTCTCCGAATACGGGAATGTTGTCGATCAACTGCATTACGTTGGTTCCTTTCTGGCCAGCGGCTGGTTGTAGCCGTAGACGACCGGGTTAAGTTGCGTCGTCAGCGCTCCTCGCGTCCGACGCAAATAAGAGAGCCCGGGCTGTCGCCCGGGCTCGGTGTCACGTGGGAGACGGGGCGCTATGCCTGCGGCTCCTCCTGCGTGGAAACCTTTGCCTGAGCAACCGTGTAGTTGGGCTCGCCGATCTTGAAGCGAGCGAAGCGGCGAACGCTGATGTTCTCGCCCAGCTTGGCGATCTTCTGCGAGATAAGCTGCTGGATGGTCAGCGAGCCTTCCTTGATGAAGGGCTGCTCGAGCAGGCAGACCTCCTCGTAGAACTTGGACATCTTGCCCTCGAGCATCTTCTCGATGATGTTCGCGGGCTTGCCGGTCGCAGCAGCCTGCGCGCGGTAGATGTCCTTCTCGCGCTCGATGTCGGCAGCGGTCACCTCGTCCTTGCCGATGTAGCGCGGGTCGACGGCAGCGATGTGCATGGCGATGTCCTTGAGGAGCTCCTGGAAGTCCTCCGTGCGCGCGACGAAATCGACTTTCGCAGTTGAGCTCGAGCAGGACGCCGATCTTGCCGCCGGCGTGGATGTAGGTGCCGACCGCGCCCTCGTTGGTGGTGCGCGAGGCCTTCTTGGCGGCGGAGGCCATGCCACGCTTGCGGAGGACGACGAAGGCCTCCTCCATATCACCCTTGGCCTCCTGGAGGGCCTTGAGGCAGTCGCCCATGGGGGCGCCGGACTTCTCGCGGAGTTCCTTGACGAGCTTGGCGTCGATCTTCACAGCTTCCATTGTAGACATTGAATTCCTTCCTTCTGTTAAAGCTTCATGAGCGCAGTTCTGGGACGCTCGACACAGAAAGAGCGTGGCTGCTCGAGCGGCCACGCTCTCTGAAAAGAGTGTTGCGTGGTGCTTAGGCGGAGATGACCTGCTCGATATCGGCAGGGGTGGGCTCGGCGTCGAGGTCAGCCGCGGCCGGGGCCTTGCGGATGCCACCGCCGAGGGCTGCGTTGAGGTCGATCTCCTCGTCCTCGGTGTCCTCGATGGAGTCGGCCGCGGCGCCGGCAGAGATCTGGATCTCGTTGCGGGCGACATCGTCGTCCTCGGCGAGGAGGTTCGGGTCGGCTGCGGCGGGAGTGACGTCGGCGTACTCCTGCGCGAAGGCCTTGTCGGAGACCATCTGCGTTCCCTCGTAGGCGGCGTCGGCGATCTTCGTGGTGAAGAGGCGGATGGCGCGGAGGGCGTCATCGTTGCCGGGGATCACGTAGTCGACCACGGTGGGGTCGCAGTTGGTGTCGACGACGGCGACGACCGGGATGCCGAGCTTGCGGGCTTCGGAGACGGCGATGGCTTCGTTGTTCGAGTCAACGACGAAGATCGCGTCGGGGAGGCGGCGCATGCTCTTGATGCCGGACAGATTGGTCGAGAGCGACTTGCGCTCGCGCTCGAGCTTGATGACTTCCTTCTTGGTCAGCAGATCGTAGCGGCCGTCGGTCGACATGTCGTCGAGCTCCTGCAGACGCTTGACCGACTTCTGGACCGTGACCCAGTTGGTGAGCAGGCCGCCGAGCCAGCGCGAGTTGATGTAGGGCATGCCCGCGCGGGTGGCCTCCTCAGCGATGGCGTCCTGCGCCTGGCGCTTGGTGCCGACGAAGAGGATGAGCTTGCCGGTGGAGGTGAGGTCGGTGACGAACTTGGAAGCCTCTTTGAACATCTTGAGGGTCTTCTGCAGGTCGATGATGTAAATGCCGTTGCGCTCGCCGAAGATATATTCCTTCATCTTCGGATTCCAGCGCTTGGTTTGATGCCCGAAGTGAACGCCTGCTTCGAGCAGCTCCTTCATCGTGATGCTTGCCATGTCAATTTCCTATCTGGGCATCGCTGTCTGTGAGTCCGGCCGGGGGCCTAGGCGACAGACGATTGATCCCGTTGGGCTGGGAGATTTAGTTCCTTGCCACTCGCGCGGTGCGGGTGGGTGAAGCTGGATGGTGCAAGTGAATAGTGATTAGTGAGTAGTGAATAAAGCAAAGACTCGGAACGATGAGGCCTTATTCACTATTCACTTCTCACTGCAAGCGACTAGCGCTTGCTGAACTGGAAGCGGGCGCGGGCACCCTTCTGGCCGTACTTCTTGCGCTCCTTGCCACGAGCATCACGGGTGACCATGCCGCCGGCCTTGAGCGTCTTGCGCAATTCAGCGTTGAACTCCATGAGCGCGCGGGCGATGCCGAGCTTGACCGCGTCGGCCTGGCCGTTGACGCCGCCACCCTTGACCGTGGTCAGGATGTCGAAGGTCTCGTTGATGTCGGCGATGCCGAGCGGCTGCTTGGCGGCGGCGCGCTGGGCGGGAGTGACGAAGTACTCCTCGAACTGCTTGCCGTTGATGGTGAACTTGCCCGAGCCGGGGCGAAGGAAGACACGAGCGATCGCGCTCTTGCGCCGGCCGGTTCCGTAATATTGGATCAAATCTGCCATTTCGAATCCTCTTGGGTGTTGCTCCGGGGCTAAAGCCCCTTTCAGATTTCGGTTCCGTCGAATGTCCGGGCTAAAGCCCGGACCTAATCCGGTAAAGCTAGGCGCTGAGCGCGGAGGGCTGCTGGGCGTGGTGCGGGTGATCGGCACCCTTGTAGACCTTGAGCTTGGTCGCCATCTGGCGGCCGAGCTTGGACTTGGGCAGCATGCCCTTGATGGCCTCTTCGACGATCTTCTCGGGACGGCGGGCGAGCAGCTTGGTGAAGCCCTCCTCGCGCAGGCCGCCGGGGAAGCCGGTGTAGCGGCGGTACATCTTCTGGCTCGCCTTCATGCCGGTGACGTGGATCTTCTCGGCGTTGATGACGATGACGTGGTCGCCCATATCAATGTAGGGCGTGTAGAGCGGGTTGTTCTTACCCGTGAGAACATTGGCGGCGCGCGATGCGAGACGGCCGAGGGTCTGGCCGCTGGCGTCCAGGACGAACCACTTGCGCTGGACGTCTTTGCCGCTGGGAATCGTCGTTGTCTGATTCAGATTCACGTTTACTCCTTACATCTGCCGTCTTCGTGGCCGGCGTGAAGCGCGAAGATATTGTGCCTGCGTTGGGCGGACCCCACTGGGCGACAGGCCGCGCGCAGCACGATTGCTGCGACGACTGCCCAAGCAAGGGCCGGAGTTGCCTAAAGGCGCACAGAGCCTGATGGAGCAATGGCCGGGGAGCAGGGTCTCGGTGCCGAACAGCGAGTCGGGAGGAGCCAGACTCGGCGGGGGACGGCGGAGAGCCTCGCCTCAATGTCCCGTGCCGGGCCCTCAAGACTGCCCGAAGAGGGCACACCGAGGTCGCAGGCGCAGGACTGCGCGAGTCTTCAGAATAACCGACCCCTTACCGGAAGTCAACGATTTGTGAGGGGGTTCCAATCAGCCCGGCCGAGGGAATTTCAGTGCCTTAGGAGGTGCACGATGGCCGCGATAAACAGGATCAGAATGCCAGCAACGGTGAGGAAGAGCGCCGAACCGATGAAGAGAGAGGCTATGCGGCGGCGCTCAGGGGTAGGCGGGGTGATCCCGAAGGTCATGATGAAGGCTTCGGCGATGGATTCGAGGAATTTCATGGGGAGCACCGCGCTTTATTGTAGGCGGGATTTTGCGGTCACGTTCTAGGCGGGGGAGCGGGATTTGGCACGGTACGAAGGTAACGCTGCCGATGGGTAGCGCGGATGGCGCGAGATTGGGAGTGCCTTGTGGGGTTCGGACAACAGAGAGTATTGGAGAACGCAACGAACTGAAAGTAACGGGGCTCGGGTGATATGAAGATGCGACGACTGTACGCCGCGGTAATGGGCTCTCTGTTTTTAGCAAGTGCGGCAGCGGCGATGGGCGCCGATATGCAGACCAATGGGCAGGCAATTGCCGAACGGTTGATTGGCAAGCAGCTGTTTCTGCGGGGCTTCTGGGCCAACGACAACCTGAAATTCAATGCGCAGGGGCAGATCGAATCGGCCACAGCGGAGACGGTTCCGTTCACGGAGTCGGGGATCGATGTGCGGTCGGTGCGGGTGAATGGGAACTCGCTGATGATTGAGGGCCAGCGGATGGCGCTGGAGTTCCTGCCGAACGACGAGATACGGCGCGTGCCGGCGAAGACGGATGTGGAGCCGGGCGCGATCAGCATGGAGATTGAGGGCGACGGCAGCGGCAACTTCGACAAGGCGCTGGATGCGGTTTTTGCGAAAGACCTTGCGACCCTGGCGCCTTCCCTGCCCTCCTACTGGCAGGCGTATGCGCTGCTGCACTTTCTGCCGATGACTTCGGGGGATTCGGCGAGGTTAGAGAAAGAAAGCTTCGTGAGGGAGAGCGCCGCGCCGGTGAGCTTCGCGCCCAGTGAGAAGAGCGCGATGCATGTGGGTGGGTCAGTGAAGCCGCCGACGCTGGTGCACACCTCCAACCCGACGTTCACGGACCTGGCCAATGCGCAGAAGTTTACGGGGAACGTGAAGCTGTATCTGTGGTTCGACTCGGACGGCAAGGTGTCACATGTGAGCGTGGCGAAGCCTGCGGGGTTGGGACTGGACGAGGCCGCAATTGCGGCGGTCGAGCAGTATCAGTTTCAGCCGGCGACGCAGAATGGCAGCGCAGTAACGGTAGATCTGTATCTGGATGTGAGCTTCAAGACGCTGCAGTCTACTCTTTGGTGAGCCGCGGCGTCTTTTCAGCGAGCTGTGGCTCTGAAGCGAGTGTGGCTGGGGTGGGCGTGAGCATCATGTCGATGCTTTCGATGAGCAGCCAGGCGTAGCCGGCGATCAGCAGAATCTGCGTGATGAGAAAGAGGATCGCCGTGGGCTCGCCTTGAGTGAGCGCGTGGTGGAAGGGCTCTGCGAGAAATTGGCCAAAGGCCGTAGCCCAGATGCTGTGCGTGGTGACGGCCACGACATTGAACGCCGCGAAGCAGGCGAGACGGATGCGACGATGCCCGCCGTCGCCGAGTAGAAGACAGAGCGGGAAGAGCGTCAGCACGAGGTACGGCGGCCAAGACTTCTTGGAGAAGATGAGCAGCGCCAGGTTGAGCGAGCTGCAGCCGAAGACGGCGAGGCGCAGTAAGGGTGTTTCGGCGTGTGCGCGAAGGCGGGCGCGCAGCATGACCGCGATGACGATGAGAAGAACGAAGGCGAGCAGGCCGTCTTCGAAGAACGCGGGGGGAGTGAACCCTGCGGTGGACTCGAGTAGATAGGGCAGATCGCTGGCGGTGCGCAGACTGCTTTCCTGAGAGAGCGGAAAGAAGATAGGCAGGTGCATCGCGGCAAAGATGCCGTAGCCGAGGGCGAGCACGGCGATGAAGCCGAGAAGCCAGCGGAGCCAGCGGCGTGCTCCGAGGATGAAGGCCGGCGCGAAGAGTATCGGAAGGAACTTAATGAGGACGGCGCCGGAGCTGACGAATGCTCCTGAGAGTGCTTCGCGTTGGCGGGCGAGTGCGAGCACGCCGAGGCCGAGGAGCAGCGCGATGACGACGTTGTCCTGGCCGTCGAGGGCGACGAACTGCAGGCTGATGGCGCTGGTGATGTAGAGCGCGGCTGCAATGCGCACGGCGGACTCGGAGGCGAAGAGCCGCGCGGCGCGGAGCCATACGGGGAGGATGAGGCACTCGGCGAGGATGGCGAAGAGGATGATCGCGATGGGCGAGTTCCAGAGAAGGAGGAGACCGGCGTCGAGGAAGGGGTGAAGCGGGGCGTAGCTGGATGGGAAGTCGCGATACGGCAGCCGATGCTGCATGAGGGAGTGCGCTTCAGTGAAGTAGAAGGCGGGGATGTCGCCGCGCGGTGGCACGTGCAGCGCGAAGAAGACGCCGAAGAAGATGAAGAAGCGCGAGAGGATGAAGGCGAGGTTCGCGGTGCGGTCGAAGGCGCGGCGGGTGAGGCGGTGGATGGAATTGCTGCACGCCGCGATGTAACCCGCGACGGCGAAGACGCAACCAAGCGCGGTCCTGGCCTCAAGGCTTTGGATGCCGGTCATCCGTTGGTCCGTTGAGGCGTGAGGATTGAGGGCATGGGGCGAGTATACGAAAGCCTACTGGCGCGGTTGATGAAGCGCGGCGTGACTTGTGTGGTGCGGTAGGATGTTGCGCATGCGAAGGATGTTCGTGGTGTGTGTGTGCCTTTTCAGCACAGCGGCGATGTGCGCGCAGTCCGTGAAGGACGCGTTCAATACATTTCGTGACTCCGTTGTGAAGCAACAGTTTGTGTTGCGGGACTTCAGCGGAGAGACGAAGGTGCATGCAGCGTGGACGGGGACACAGTTTGTACTCGATACGCCGAAGTGGCAGACATTTGCAGTGCTTCAGATTCGTTCCGTGAAGATGAAGGGCGAACAGATCAGCATGGAATGCGACCGGCACGTTCTGGCCTGGAACGAAGCAAACAGTCTCGCACAATATCCGGTAACCGATTCGGTTGTGATTTCCATTGATCTTCGAGGAGGAGATGCTGCTCAGCTTTTACCACAGTTACGGGAGGCGATCTTTTACTCGTCGACTGCGGATGCGTTGGGTGCGGTGCCGAAGCCGCTGCGGAAGTCGGTACCCGCGCGTGAGAACAAAGGCGCCCAAAATGCCGGGGCCATGACGAAGCCGTGCGACTGCAGCGAGGACGATCCATGCGCGAGCGTGAAGGGAGCACAGGGGTACGTATTTCCAAAGATCGTCCACGCTGGCGATCCCAGGTTCAGTGAGGAGGCCAGAAGACTAAAGATCAATGGCAACGTTGTGACCGCGTTCATTGTGGATGAAAGAGGTCTCCCTCACGATGTGTGGATCACGCGTCCATTAGGCTACGGTCTGGATGGAGAGGCAGCGAAGGCAGTATTTACCTATGTATTCCAGCCAGCTACCTGTCATGGAACGCCGGTGAGTGTGCCCTTGGGTGCTGCGATCAACTTTCAGATTTTCTAGCGTCAGTGCTGGAGTTGTGTGGTGGCGGGCTGCTGTCCGATCCGGGTCTGGAGGGGCTTGGGGATGTGGCGGCGACGCGGGTGGATGGGCGGCGTCGGCTCTTTGGGGTCGAGGCGATAGACGATGAGCAGGTTGCGGTCGGGATCGTCGAGCGTGGGGAAGGCGGCGACGCGCACGGGGCGATAGAGCGGCGTGATGGCGTCGGCCTTGTCGTCGTCGAGCTCGTTCCAGGCGATGTACCAGCCGGGGTGGTACTTGGCTACGCGCTGATCGAGATCGAGCGTGCCGAAGTCGTCGTCGATGGAGTGCAGGCCAGTCATGAGAGAAAGGTCAGAGCCGGAGATGGAGAGGATCAGGTGCGAGTGCGTGGGGTCGGAGTCGACGATGCGCTTGATGGCCTGGGCGGCGGCTTCGAACTCGTAAGTGGGGTTGCGAACGAAGTCGAGCTGCAGGAGCGCATCGGGGATGGCGATGGCAAGCGTGACGGCGGCAACGAGTGTTGAGATGATGATGGTTTTGACGCGGCGGCGTCGCCTGGCGGAAGTTATCGAGGCCAAGCGCAACGACGGCCGTGATGGGAATCGCGATGACGAGGTAATAACGCGGCTGCAGATTGTTGTGGTAGACGAGGAAGGCGAAGTAGCCGCCGATCCACAGCAGAAGCGCGGGGAAGAGCGGCTGCGTAAAGAGGCGCGGGCGCCAGAAGAGTGCGAGCGCAAGCACGACGAAGAAGACGGGGTAGATGACATGGCCCATCCACATGCCGTCGCCGATGGCGTTGAGGACGACGGTGGCGAGAGGATCGAGCTCAACGCCGGTGTAGGCGTTGGCGGAGAAGAGATAGCGGTAGTCCTCGAGGTAGTGAGGATGGACGAAGGCGATGAAGTAAATGAGCCAGAGCGCGATGCCGAGAGCTGCGGGTGGGATGGCCAGATGGAGGAAGCGGGGGATGCGGTAGCCGGAACGTGCCCAGACCATGTAGAAGACCGCCGGCATGAGGCAGACTGCGGTGGTCTTGGTGAGGACCATGCCGGGGATGAGGATGGCGAGCGCGAGGGTGAGGGCGATCGCGCGCAGGGTGTTGCGTGGGGGCGAGGATCGAAGGGACCGGAGGCTGAGGGGTTCGAGTTGTGAGGCGACGATCAGTGCAAGCGCGCCGAGCGCGATGAGCAGCGGCTCCAGGATGGCCATGCGCTCGAAGACGAAGATGTACGGACTGAGGCAGAGAAAGAGGACGCAGAGCGGACCGGCGAGTGGCGTGGAGCGGGGGTGAAGTGTGCGGGCAGCGCGCTGCAGCAGAACGTAGAACGCAACGAGCGTGAGGCCGAAGACGCAGAGTGTGAGTGAGCGGGCAGCGACGGGAGAGACGCCGGTGAACTTGAAGACGATGAGTTCGAGCGCGGGCCATACAGGAAGCGCGACGGCGGGGTTGAAGTCGCCTGACCAATACCAGTGGCCGGTGAGGTAGTGGCGGATGGCGGCGTCGCCGTACCAGCCCTCGTCGGTGTATTTGGCCCAGTCCATCCAGGGCGAGTTGTTGGGGAAGTCAGCGGTGAGATGGAGAAAGTGAAACGCGAAGAAGGCCGCGGCCACGGCCAGTAGAAGGAGACCGGGCAGGTATCGAAGAATGGCGTGTCTGCGATGTCGACTGGCCGGCATCGGGTCCAATGTACCTGAGTCAGCAGGCCCGGAGTGGATTGGGGCGGAGCTTGCCAGCGAGGATGCGAAAGAGTGATTCAAAGGCCGTGTGTGCGGCGAAATCATGAGCGGCCGCCACCAGTGTTAAGACGCGACGCAAGGGCATTTCAGCTACTCGTAGGACAACGCATCGATGGGATCTTTTCGTGCAGCTTTAAGGGCAGGATAAAGTGCGCCGAAGAGGGCGCCGACGAGAGCGATGATGACGGCGCTGAAAACCCAGCCCGGGGTGATCTGGAAGCTGAGCGTGGGGAAACGAACGTGCAGCACCGTGCGCAGGAGATAGGTAGCGGCGACGCCGAGGATGACGCCGACGACGGCGAGCAGACCGGTTTCGCGAAGCACGACGGAGACGATGGCGCCGCGACCGGCGCCCATGGACTTGAGGATGCCGATCTCGCGCGTGCGCTCCATCACGGCGGTGTACATGGACTGGAAGATGACAAGGAAGCCGATGATGATGGCGATTCCGATGACGACGCGCAGAGCAATGTTGAAGCCAGGCATGCGCTCGGGCGTGAGCGTCGAGAGGAACTCCTCAAGGGTCTGGACGCTCCAGTCTTCGAGGCCGGGCGTGGAGAGAATCTCCTTGCGGACGGCGTCCTGGAATTGCGGCTGGTTTTGGGTGCGGAGGAAGAACTCGGCGGCCTTGCCGGGGTTGCCGTCGAGCTGATCCATGGTCTCGATCGGAATGTATTTGCGACTGCCTTTGCCATGTTCGACGATGCCGCAGACGCGGAAGTCATGATTGAAGGCCCTCACGGTATCTCCGACATGCGTACCCTTGCCGCTGGCGGCCTGAAGTTCGTCGATGATCATGTCGAAGGGCTGCTGGAATGGGCCGCCGCTGATGAAGACGAAGGGGCGCAACTCGTCATAGCTGGCGAAGTCGATGCCATAGATGTTCTCGAGCGAGGAGCCGGCGGTGAGCTTGATGTTGGCCGGCGCGACGACCTCAACATAGGGCAACTTGCGCAAGACACCCGCGACGCGGATGTCGGCAGCGGCGGCGGAGGTGTTCATCAGCGCGGTGGACGCTCCCGGATGCACCACCATGTCCCAGCCCGCTCCATTGCTTTGCTGGCGGCTGCCGTTGAGGATGCCGAACATGATTGCGGCGATCGACAGGATCATGACAACCTCGATCGCAACAGCAAAGGCACTGATGATGGAACGCAGGGGACGATGGACGAGATTGCCGAG
>CAVQLS010000012.1:0-18942 GCA_963713395.1 uncultured Acidobacteriaceae bacterium
TGGCGGAGGGAGAGGGATTCGAACCCCCGTTGCCCGTTAGGGCAAAGCGGTTTTCAAGACCGCCTGTTTCAACCACTCACACATCCCTCCGCGTGGTGGGACTTAAGAATATCAGGGCCGCTTCTGCTGCACTTCTTTCGAAGCCATCAAAGGGGGGGGTGTTAGCTTCGCCCGCCAGCGGTGTCACAATGGATGCGGATTTGAATCCCTCCATTGCGAGGCTCTGGTGAAACGAGTCGCGGCTGTTCTGGTATGTGCGTGGATATGCGGGTTTGCTGCAAGGGGCGCGGCGCAGAAGACGCTCTTCTACATGCGGCAGAACGCTGCGTCTGTGCAATCGTTTGAGCAGCACAAGGACAAGATCGATATCCTCGTGCCGACCTGGTATGCGGTGAATGGACACGGGCTCGTGACGGGCGAGCCGGATCGAAGAGTGCTGAGCGAGGCGAAAGCTGCGCATGTGCAGGTGATTCCGATCGTCGTGCTCTTTGATAAGGATCAGCTTCATCAGCTATTCAGCGACGTGAAGGCGCAGGATGTGATGAATCGCGCGCTGGTGCGCGAGTGCAAGCAGCATGCCTATGCGGGGATTCAGTTCGATTTGGAGCACGTGCTGTGGGTGGAGCGCGATGGACTCTCAGCGCTGGTGAAACGCAGCGCAGACGCGCTACACGCGGAGGGATTGCAGGTGCAGATTGCGACGGTGCCCAATGCGCCCGGACATGCTGGCTCGCTGCCTTATGCGAGGTGGATGTTTGAAGAGTGGCGGGGTGGGTATGACCTGAAGGCGCTGGCTGAGTCAGTGGATTTGATCTGCCTGATGACCTACGATCAGCACTCGCGTTACACGGCGCCGGGGCCGGTGGATGGGTGGGAGTGGACGGTCCAGAACCTGGACTACGCGCTGAAGGATGTGCCGAAGGAGAAGTTGTCGCTCGGCATCGCGCTGTATGGGTACCACTGGTTTGCGGGCGATCCTGGATTGAATAAGCCGGAGCAGAAGCCGAATCCAACGGCGGAGTCAATCTCGTTCACGAACGCGGAGTTTCTGCGCGCGAGCTACAACGGCAAGCTGCAGTGGGATGATGACGATCACACCCCGTGGTTTTATTTCACGCATGACCAGACGCGCGAGTGGGTCTTCTACACGGACAAGCGGGCGTTCATGGATCGGTATCAGTTGGCGAAGCAGCGCGGGTTAGAGGGCGTTTGCTCGTGGGTCCTGGGCGAGGAAGACCCTGCCATCTGGGATGCGATTCCGGTGAAGCGATAGTTACTTATAGAGCAGATATGGTTCGCGCGTGGTCTTGAAGTCGGCGAGTGCGGGTTGCCATGTGCCGGCGATGGAATGCGGATCGTCGCCGCGTGAGATGGCGTCGAGCGTGGCGGCGTTGGCGAGAAGATTTGCGGCGCGCTGCAGATGGAACTGCTCGGGATAAAGCTTGTGCAGGGCGCTGAGCATCTCGACGCCGAGTTCCGGCGAGTCGAGTGCGTTGCGATCGGTGACAGTAATGCGAACGGCTTCGATCGTTTGGCCGTGATAGGGATGTATGGGATCGTCGTCGACGGTTGTCGTTGTTGCAGAGAAGCTGACGCCGGGAATGTGGCGCGCGTTAAGTGCGCTAACGATGTCAGAGGCGCGGAACCATGCCGGTGGCTGCGCGCCGGTGCTCTTGTCTTTCGGTGGCAGGCCGGCGCCGATGAGTTCGAAGGGCGTCGGCGTGCCGCGTCCGACGGTAGCGTTTGTCGCTTCGAGAAAGGTGAGTCCGGGCAGCAAAATCGTCGCGTTGAGGTTGTGGAGGTTGGGGCTGGGGTTCACCCAGGGAAGGCCGGTCTGGTCGTAGAACTCGGAGCGCGTCCAGTGTTGCATGGCGACAACGGTGAGTGGGGCGTCGATATGTTTCGTGCCGTTGTAGAAGCGCGCGAGCTCGCCGAGGGTCATGCCGTGGCGCACAGGAACCTGGCCGTAGTCGGTGTAGTTTTCGTGGCCGGGGTCGGAGACGGGACCTTGTACGGCGAGACCCCCGATGGGGTTGGGGCGGTCGAGCACGACGATGTTGAGCGTGTGATGGAAGTCGTGCTGCTCGCGTGCGGCGGCTTCGAGGAAGTAGCCGGTGACGGTCTCGTAGGTGTAGGTGCGAACTCCGGCGTCCTGAAGGTCGATGACGACGGCGTCGAGGTCTTTGAGTTGATCGTGTGAGGGGCGCTTGTCGGCGTCATGAGGCCCGTAGAGCGAGGTGACGGCGAGGCCGGTGGTGGGATCGGTCTCGGAGCCCAGGGCGGTGGTGTCCTGCTTGCCGAAGATGCCGTGCTCGGGCGAGAAGATGGTGGTGAGTTTGGAGCCGGGGATGACTTTGGGCAAGTCGCTCGCGAGGATGTCGATGGTGCGGCGGCCGTGCGCGTCGAGCCCGGATTGGTTGGTGAGGATGCCGAGGCGGAGCGCGTTGTTGTGCTGCGCGGCGAGAGTGGTGAGTTCAGCGAAGTGATCGGATTCGAGGACGTCGATGCCGGTGAGGGTACAAGTCTGCGATGAGCCAGCCGAACACGCAGCGTCTGAACTCTGGCGATCCGTGTAAAGCTGTAACGTTTGCGCGACCGCTGTTGCGACTTCTCCGCGCAGATTGGAGATCGGTGCGTTGCCGCGTGGATGAATTGCGTTTGCAAGCAGGACGACATACGTGTCGGAGCCGGGGTCCATCCAGAGCGAGGTGCCGGTGAAGCCGGTGTGGCCGAAGCTGCCGATGGGGAAGATCATGCCGCGTGGTTTGGAGAAGGCGCTGTCGATGTCCCAGCCGAAGCCGCGCAGGTCCTGTCCGTGGATTGCAGGGTAGCGCGGTGCGAGCAATGGCGCTGCCCCCTTTTCTCCGTGAACGATGGCAGATTGTTCTGCGGTCGTTGCGAGCACGAGCTGTCCGGCGTAGTGGCCGGGCTGTTCGGGCGTCGTCATTACTTGCAGCGTGGATTGCTGGAGCGGGAAGTTTGATGGGCGGCCAGCGAGACGATCCAGCAGCGCCTGCGCGAAGAGCGAGACATCGTGCGCTGTGGAGAAGACGCCTGCATGGCCAGCGACTCCGCCCATGCGGCGCGTGGTGGGGTCGTGAACGGTGCCGCGCGTCAGCATGTCGAAGTGCGGGTTGGCCCGGGGATCTGATTTGCTCTCGTCGTCGTGCGTGGTGGGTGCGATGCGCGGGAGCAGCGCAGTGCTCCAGTCGCCGGCGGGGCAGGCATAGTGCGTGTGGCCGCGCGGAGTGGGAGCCCACGCTATTGCCGCGCCGATGATCTTGTGCGGGCCGCAGGCTTTGTCGATAGGAAGATAGCGCGTCTCTGTCATGCCGAGCGGTTTGAAGATGTGCTCTTGCGCATAAACATCAAGCGGCTGGCCGGACAGCGTTTCAACGATGTCGCCGAGCAGGATGAAGTTGATGTCGGAGTAGCGGAAGATGGCTTCGGGAGCTGACTGCAGCGGCGTAGTGAGGGCGCGATTGATTCCTTCCGCCTTATCGGGCTTCGCGAGGCCCCAGGGATCTTTCAGGTTCACGTCGGCGGGCTCGCCGGAGGTGTGCGTGAGCAGCATGCGCACGGTGACCCTTGCGCGCTCGGTATCGTGCTCCGGATTGAACGCGGGAAGGATCTGCTCTACGGGCTCGTCGAAGTTGAGCTTGCCTTGTTCGTAGAGTTGCATGATGGCGGTTGCGGTGGAGAGGCACTTGGAGAGCGACGCCATGTCGAAGATGGTGTTCTCAGTCATGCGCTCGGCGGGTGAGGGCCGACCGTTGAGTCCGGGCTCACCGGCGAGTTTGCGCTCGCCGTAAGCATGCTCGAAGACAATGCGGCCGCTGTGGCCGACGAGGAGTACGGCGCCGGGGAGACGATGTTCGGCGATGCCCTGGTTGATCAGGTCAGAGACAGTGGTGAAGTTTGGCGTGGCGACTGTGGCCGGCCCTTGAGTTGATGCTCGATGGTGCGAGGGCTTCTGGGCTGCGATTGCGAGTGGGAGACAAAGACACAGGAGCAGGAGCGCGGTCACGGCAGCGGTGCGTTCCGTACGTGTGCGCTTGCCGAGGAAGAGGCTGGCGAATGCTCCGATGAGGAAGGTAGCCGCCGCGCCGATGACGACATACCAGGTCCAGGCGATGTGCGGGATCGTAATGGGGCCGAGATGCACGGGGAACGCTCCTTGCCAAATCCAGAGGTTAAGAATGAAGCCGCAGATCATGCCGATGCTGGCGCCAAGCTCCGTTGCGAAGCGCGTGAGCGTGCCGAGAAGAAAGACGCCGAGCAGGCAGCCGTAGGCGACGGACGCGATAGAGAGGCCGATCTCGACGACGTGGCCCTTGCCGCCAGCCTTCACGGAGTAGACCGCGATGGCGAAGAGGACCAGCGCCCAGAGCACAGTCGAGGACTTCGCGATGATGGCGCGCTCGCGGTTGTCGGCATCGGGACGCAGACGCGTGTAGAAGTCGACGACGGTGGTCGACGACAGCGAGTTAAGTGCAGCGGAGAGGTTCGACATTGCAGCGGCGAGGATAGCGGCGACGAGCAGACCGGCGATGCCGAGCGGCATCTCGCGCACGATGAACGTGGGGAAGATGTAGTCGTTGGTGCGGAAGGTGGCGCCTGGATGCTGCTGATAGAAGACGTAGAGGCCCGCGCCGATAAGCAGGAACAGCCAGAACTGCAGGAAGATGACGACCCCGGAGCTGAGCAGCGCGGCGCGCGATTCGCGCAGATTGCGCGCGGCGAGCAGACCGCTGAACCATGAGTTGGTCGGTGCCGTGTGAGGCCATGGTGAGGAAGGTGCCGCCGATGACGCCGGCCCAGAAGGTGTAGGTCGTCGTGAGGTTCAGGGCGAAGTTGAAGATATGGAACTTGCCCGCGGCGCCCGCGACGGAGTGAATTACGGGCCACCCGCCATGCACGTGCGAGCCAAGTGTAATTAGAGCGACGACTGTGCCGCCGACGTAGATCGCCATCTGCACGACATCGGTCCAGACGACCGCCGCCATTCCGCCCTCAAAGGTGTAGAGCAGCGTTAGTGCGGAGATGATGGCGATGGAGAGGATGTCGCGCGTGCCGATGGCAATGCCGACGACAATCGAGACCGCGAAGACGCGGACGCCTTCCGCGGCAGCGCGCGTGACGAGGAAGAGTGCAGCGGTGACCTTGTGCAGCGTGCCGCCGAAGCGGCGGTCGATGAGTTGGTAGGCGGTGAGCATCTCGCCCGCGAAATAGCGCGGCAGGAAGAGCGCTGCCACGACGATGCGTCCGAGCATGTAGCCGATGACGACCTGGAGGAAGCCAAAGTCGCCGGCGAAGGCCACGCCGGGGATGGAGATGATGGTGAGCGTAGATGTTTCGGCCGAAACAACGGAGAGCGCGATGGCCCACCAGGGGATGGTGTTGTCGGCGAGGAAGTAACTCTTGAGCGAGCGGGGTATCGGCCGCAGCGGCGCCGCGCGATTTGCGAAAGCGAAGGCCGAAGAGCGTGATGCCGATGAGGTAGGCCGCCACAAGCGCGAGGTCAAGAGCACTGAGCCGCTGCGTTGCAAGAAGAACTGCAAGGGCGTTGATGAAACAAGGCAAGCGGGCTTACTCCTCCTGCGGTGCGCTGACGTGAGGCAACCTTGCAGGTTATGATAACGGGCTTAGCGCCTGACTGGCTCAGAGCGCGTTCGGAGTGGTAAACGGATGGCGTATTTTGTGGCGTTGGATGGCGGTGGGACGAAGACCGAGTGCTGGGTCGCGAACGAGTCGCGGGTGCTGGGGCAGGCCTCGGGGCCGACGGTCAAGCTCATGAATGTAGGCGAGCAGATCGCGACGGAGAACCTGCGGACGATCGTGCGCGACGCGCTTGGGGCGGCGGGCGTTGCGGGTGACTCGGTCGCCTGCACGTGCTTCGGTCTCGCAGGTTCGTCAAGTGCCGAGGTATGCCGCTGGGCGGAGACAACACTGCGCGAACTCGTGAGTGGCGGAGTCATCCTCGCGGGCGATGAGCAGATTGCGCTCGATGCAGCCTTTCAGGGAGGCCCTGGGGTGCTCGTGATCGCGGGGACGGGATCGAATGTGATGGGCCGGTGTGCCGACGGTTCGGCGGTGGGCGCCGGTGGATGGGGACCGGTGCTAGGCGATGAGGGCTCGGGAACGTGGATTGGCCTGGAGGCGATTCGTGCCTGTCTGCGCGCGCGCGATCGCGGCGTAGAGACCTGTCTGCTGCGCGAGATACAACGAGCGTGGCAGCTTGAGGATTTAGGCTCGCTCGTCGCCAAGGCGAACATGCGTGAGCGGCCCGATTTTGCTTTGCTAACCGGAGTTGTGGCGAACTGTGCGGACGACGGCGATGTGCTGGCGCAGGGCGTACTGGAGCGTGCGGGCGAGGAACTGGCGACGCAGGTGAGTCTCGTTATCTCGAAGATGCGCGCGGCTGACTGTGGAGCAGAGGATGCCTCGCGCGTAGCGTTCACGGGCAGCGTGCTCGCCAGGATTCCGCGCGTGCTTCGCGCAATGGACGAGCATCTGCGCGCAGCGTGGCCGGAGATCCGCGTCGACGCTAACGCTGTGCAGCCGCTCGAAGGCGCCTTGTGGCGTGCGCGGCGAGGTACGTAATTCGCGTCTACGTGACAAGCTCTCCGTGGATGTAGGTCGCAACCAGGCGACCGCTGGTGTCGAACCGATTGAGGTTCGCGGGGCAGCCTGGAGCAAGGCGTGTCAGCTCGGGCCGGCCCAGCATCGTTGCAGGATTATGCGAGGCCAGCCGCGCGGCGTCTGCGATCGATGCACCGGTGAACTGGCGCAGGTTCGCGACAGCGCGGTCCATCGTCAGCACGGACCCGGCCAGCGTGTGCGCGCCACGTTCGAGATCACCGGCAAGCATGGAGCGGCCATCTGCGACATTGACGTCGAGTTCACCGAGCTTGTATCTGCCGTCAGGCATTCCAGCAGCGGACATCGCATCGGTCACGAGAATCCCGCGTTCCACACCCTTTGACCTGAACCAAAGCCGCACGAGTTCCGGTGCGACGTGGACACCGTCGCAGATCAGTTCGGCATAGAGGCGCTGGTCGTCCAGCACAACGCCGAGAACACCCGGCTCGCGATGATTCAGCGCACGCATCGCGTTGAAGGTGTGGGTGACGCTGCTTGCGCCGGCATCGATCGCTGGGCGCGTCTCGGATGCAAGCGCATTCGTGTGGCCCAGCGAGCAACGCACGCCGAGACTTGTTGCGTAGGCGATCAATTCCATCGCTCCGCTTAGTTCGGGTGCGATCGTTAGCAGGCAGATGTGTCCTCGTGCAGCTTGCTGAAAGCGTTCGAAGAGCTCGATGCTCGGCTTCTGCAGATACTTCTCTGGGTGAACGCCGCGCTTGATGTGCGAGAGAAAGGGCCCTTCGAGATGGATGCCGCGCGGCTGCGCCTGCAGTGGCTGCGGTTCAGCCTCAATCGCATTCGCGAGCGATTCGAGCGAGCGCAGAGTGGAGTCAACCGAAGCCGTCACGGTTGTCGGAAGGTACTGTACAACCCCGTGCATGGCAAGAAAGCGCTGGATCTCGCGGAGTTCAGCTGGCGATGCCGACATCACATCGTGACCCATCGCACCGTGCGTGTGAACGTCGAAGAACGCGCTGGTAAGCGTGTCTTCTTCGCGCGCAAGCGCCGTGGGATCAGAGCTGATGTCCGTCAGCGTTCCATTGTCATCAACGATGAGAACAGGGAACTCAATCGAACCTACATCGGTGAGCAATCGCCGCGCTGTGATGATCGTTGGCATCGTCTCTTAGTTCGATGGTGGAGTGGCGGCTGCAGCCGGAATGGGGGTCGCAGGTACTGCCGGCACAGGCGTGGCGGGCGGAGGCGGTGGAATCTCCAGATCGGCCGCGTTGGGCAGTGTGTGCGTATCGGCCCATTGGCGTTGGGCGCTACGAACCTTGTCCATCCGCGCGAGCCAGGTGTCGATCGTGTAGTCATAGTGCGCAAGCACGGGGCGTAACGCGTAGGGGCGGTTGGTGCGGAGCCACAGCTGAGCGTACAGACCGCGAATCAAAGAGTAGCCATCCTTGATGTCCTGAATGCGGCCGTTCACGCCGTTGATGTCGCTCAGCTCGCGGCTCACCTCCATGCGCTGCTTGCGGTCGCTGGATGTCGCATCGGCCTGCGCGCGCGCGTAGCCTTCTGCCATCTCGTCGGCGAGCTGGAACTTCTCGCCGATGAAGTCGAAGCGTCGCGCGCCAAGCTCAAGTGCGTCGATCGCGTTCGTCTCGCGCAACGAAGTCGGGTTCGAAGGAAGCTGGTTCGTTACCGAGTAGACGACGGGCGTTGCGGGCGCGGGATAGGCCGCACGTGCCTCGGCGATCAACTGCAGCGCATGCTCGGCATGCAGGCGCAGTTCGTGCGTGTAGGGACGAATCTTCTCGGCATACTGTTGGCCATCCTTCGACCAGGGATCGAGCCAGAAGAGACCATCGGAGCCATCACCCACCTTAGCCGTAAACCTCAGCAGATCGTGTGCGGCCATCAGCTCCTGCTGCGCCATCTCGAGCTTGCCGGTCATGTCACCGTGAAACGCCGGACCAAAGTCGGCTTCGAACTGCGGGATCGAGCTCTCGCCCTGCTGCCACGCGGCCGCGGCGCCAAAGAGAATTCCGTACCAGTTGTTCGATGCCAGCGCTTCGCCGTCGTCGTACCACAGCGTATTTAGCTGGCCCGTGGCGCCCATCTGCTGGCCATCGCGTGTGAACTGCTTGATGTTTTCCAGTCCCATGTTGTAGTTGGGATAGATGCGCGACCAGTTGTTGATGCCGGGCGAGACCCACGTCTCGAAGCCTGCGGACTTGAAGTAGTTCAGATATTTCGTAAAGCCGGTGTCCGAGGGCGAGTAGTGCCAGCTGATGGCAATCGTGTTGCGCTTGAACTCTTCAGGCATGCCCTTCAGCAGATCGGGCGAGCGCTCGGCGATGTCAGCCCAAAAAAGCAGGCGCCGGTTTAGCGGCCGCAGCGTGTTGTCGATCTGCTGCATGAAGGCGAGGTAGACGGGACCGAGTCCCTGCTGATCCACCGCGGGCTTTGTCTGGCCAACTCCCAGATCGAAGGTCTCATCTGCGCCGATGTGCAGAAACGGCGATGGGTACAGTGCCGCGAGCTCGGTGAACATCTGGTTGATCACCTGGAGCGATCCCGCCTGGCTGGGTGCAAGCACCGCGCCATGCGGCGTCTCGGCGAGTTGCTGGTACTGCTCATAGACCAGCATGTGGCGAAGATGCCCGAAGGCCTCCTGGTCGGGCACGATCATCACGTGATACTTCGCGGCATAGGCCACCAGCTCGCGCGCGTCGTCGGCAGAGATGCTGCCGCCCGGCGGTGCCGGCAGCGGGTTTGAGGCATACTGCTGCGTGTTCTCGAAGTACGGTGAATACAGGTTCGCCTTGTACGCAGCGAGCGTGCGCACGATCTTCTTCTGAAACTCCAGCGTGTCGACGGGGCCGCGCGAGAGATCGTCACTCAGGCCGCGATACTGCATCGCCGGCCAGTCGCGGATGTCGGCCGCGTGCAGGACGAAGCCGCCGTTCGCCGAGCGCTCGATCATCTGCTTCACGGTCTGCGCGGCGTAGAAGACCCCCGGCCCCGTTGCCCCGGTCAGCGTAAGAACGCCAGGCGCCGAGGTAATTGTGTAGCCCTCGGGGCGCATCGCCTGCGTGAACGAAGCATCGGGATGCTGCCCAAGCCGTTGAAGAACAATCCTCAGACCATCGACCGCCGGAATGCCGCGTGCCGCGAGTTCATCGCGCAGGTCGCCGGCGGCAAACTGGTCGTCTGCGCCGCAGTTAGGGCATTCCACGGTGACGCCTGTTACCGGCTGATCTCCCTTGAACGAGACCTGGCGCGGCATGGGAATCAGGTGAAGGGGAGTGGCTGGTGTCTGTGCGGAGGCGGCGGCCGTAAGTCCGGCAACTAAAGCGAGTGCAACAAAACGCATGACTTTACGGTACACGGCCCGGGCGCTTGAAGAAAGAATGCGGCTGAATACCTCTGTGGGAGATTCAACCGCATATCAGGCTAGTGCGATGGGATGACGATCAGGGTGATCGACTGGCCGGGGAAGGTCATCGGCTGCGACGCGGAAGCGCCAATGGTGCTGATCGTGCCCGAGGACGGTGGAGTGATGACGGCGTTGGGTTGTGCGACGATGGCGTTCAGATTCGCGTTGCTGTACTGGAAGACCTGGGCCGCCGTCGCTGTGCTGGTTAGATTGTTGATGGAAAGCGTGTTGGTCAATGGACCGTACGTCTTGTTGATGACCACGACGGTCACAGCGCCGTCCCCGGTGCGTGAGGCAGCGTACACGGCGAGTCGACTCTGATCGCCAGTAGTAGAGCTGAGTTCCTGATCACCGAACACCGACTTGTTGCCGTCGTAGTTGCGGTAGATGGCGAATGCCATATTGCCGGGTATCTGCGTCGAATATGTTGCTGTCGGCCAGAAGACTCCCATGGTCAATCCGTATTTGCCGAAGATGCCGAGAACATCGGCCTGCGTGACCGCACCGTTGATCGACTCGGTTCCGCCGAAGTTGTACTCGTCGATGGAGGTTCCAGGCGCGGCGTAGCCGGTGCCTGTCCAGCCGGAGGTCAGCCAGGAGTGCATCATCGGGATGATCTGAGGAGCTTGCAGAGGTACAGAGCAACTCGATGTGTAATTGGCGTCCGTGCTGTAGTTGGGCTGCGGGAAGGCCGGGTCCGTGTACGTCGGATCCCAGAGCGCACGAGTGGAGTTCATGCGTGCCTGCTGCTCCCCTGTGTCGCCCGCCGTGGTTAATCCAACCGAAGATCCGTTATAGGTCGCCGCAACGTAAGAGTGGATCGTGAGGTAGTCGAGCAGACGCATGCCATAGGTGTTGGAGGCGGAGGCCATCTGCTGCAGGTAGTAGACGATCATCGGAACACCGCCGTGGGCCTGGCGGTCGGATGGAGCGCTCCACGGTTGATAGCAGGGGTTGCCAGTCGCCCAGCCGTTCTCGATGTCCTTCTTGGAGTAGAAGTAGTTCCACCAGTAATCGATGACGGGACCGGCCGTCAGCGTGTTCGTATCGAGCGTCTTGATTGCCAGCGCGGTGCCCACGCCGCCATTCGTCACCTCGTCATAGGTGGAAGGATTCGGATGCACGTCGCGGTGCACCGCATCCCACCACGCCGGCTCGTTGTCGAGGTCCCAGATGGAGGCGTCGTGCCCAGCCGCATTGGTGCAGTTCGTCCCCGTGCTGAGCAGGCAGTTAACCCAGCTTCCGGTCCAAGTGCCTTGCGCCCAGGCGGTCGTTGCGCCTGAAGCCGGAGTTGGTGCAGTCGGTGGTGGCTGCTGCAAGCTCGTGGTCTGCCATGTAGTCGAGGTGCCAGACAAGGGGCAGCCGCCAGCGGTCGTGCAGCCGTTGGTGCCTTGCGGATAGATGCCGTTGCCACAGTTCGAGCTGTCGTAGCTCTGCTGGTTCGGGTAGGTTGACTTGGGGAAACTGCATGCGCTGGTGCTGCTGTTGGAGACGTAGCCCTGCACCGGTGCCGTGCCAATGGATTTGATCCCCAGGACATTCGTCTCAGCGATGAAGTCGTTGAAGTTCGCCTCAGAGGTAGTGCTGTTGGGGTTCGTGGTCAGCATGCCGTACGTGCCGCCGTTCTGGAAGTAATAGTCGGCGGCCGAGTTGGAGTTTGCGTTCTGGTAGTTGTACCGCGAGGTAGCGTCGCCGCCCCAGCGCGTGACGGTGATGTTCGCGTTACTAGCGGTAGTGGCATCCAGCAGATAAGCGTTCATGCCATAGATGAGCGGACTGATTGCACCCGTGCCATCGCTGGGGTTGGCGTCGACCGAGAGCGCCGGCCCGGCCGCCGTTGCGGGCGCGACCAGTGTCACCGTCGCTGTGCCCTTGACCGAGGTGTTCGCCGTGCTCGTTGCGGTGATGGTTACGCTGGTCGGAGCCGGATACGGCGTCTGATACAAGCCGCTCGACGAAATCGTTCCCGCCGTGCCTGTACCGGACGCGACTGCAACACTCCACGTTACGGTGGTTGGGCTCAAGCCCGTGACCGTCGCACTGAACTGCTGCGATTGTCCAATCGTGACGTTACCCGAGGGCGAGACGGAGACGCTCGCGTAATTTGCGGTCACGGTCGCAGCGGCTGCGACGTTCAGTGTGCAGGTGAGCGCCGGTGTTCCGGATGTTGAGCTACACCCGGTCCACGAGGCGAACACGTTGCCATTGGCCGCGGTCGCGGGTGCGGTTAGCGTGACAGTCGTGCTGGGACCATAGGCCAGCGAGAGCGGCGTCAATCCGCTTCCGTTCCCATTCACATCCTTCGGACTGACCGTGACACTTACTCCGCTTCCCGGGTTCGAACTTGCAACTGTGATGGCGTAGGACACCGTAACCGTGGCCGTCTGTGTCCCGCTGCCGTACGTGGAGGAACTGGCCGAGTCAGGAGTGTAGGTGGCCGTCAGCGTGTCGGTGCCTGCGGCCAGTGAGCCCGCGGGAATCGTAATAACCGCAACGCCGGCGTTCAGCGCAGTGGTGGCCGACGTGTAACTTCCACTGGTCAGCACGACGCTTCCAGTGGGCGTCGGAGTGCCACTGGCGCTAATGGTTACCGTCAGCGATTGAGTCGTCGTGATGCTCAATGAGGACAGGCCGAGAGTTGTCGTCGGTGGCGGCAGGGTGACCGTCACCGAACCCGTACCGGAGGACGTCAAGTAAGCAGTAGAGCTCGCCGAATCCGGTGTGTAGGTTGCTTTCAGCGAATCTGTTCCGAAGGCCAGCGATCCGGCGGAACACTGATCGTCGCCGAACCGCTGCTCAGCGTCGTCGCCGCCGAGGTATAGCTTCCGCTGGTGAGAACGACCGACCCTGTGGGCGTCGCGCCGCCTGGCGACGCAGCCACCGCAACTGTGACCGACAATGTCTGCGCCGTCGTGACCGAAGTGGGAGATGGCGTCACCGTCACGGTTGGTGCAACCAGCGGGTTCACCGTCACCGAACCGGTTCCGGAGGACGTCAAGTAAGTGGTCGAACTCCCCGAATCAGGTGTGTAGGTCGCCTGTCAGCGAATCTGTTCCGGCGGGTAGAGTCCCTCTGGAACGCTGATCGTCGCCGAGCCGTTGCTCAGCGTCGCTGTCCCGAGGTTTAGGTCCCGCTCGTCAAAACGATCGACCCTGTGGGCGTCGCGCCACCCGCGGGCGCAGCCACCGCAATCGTTACCGACAACGTCTGCGCGGTCGTAATCGTTGCCGGGGATGGCGTTACCGTCACTACCGGTGCGACGAGAGGGTTCACCTTCACCGAGCCGGTGCCGGACGACGTTGCGTATGCAGTGGAGCTCGCCGTATCCGGCGTGTACGTTGCCTTGAGCGAATCGGTGCCCGCGGGTAGAGTTCCCGCAGGAATACTGATCGTCGCCGCGCCACTGCTCAGCGTCGTCACTGCCGAGGTGTAGCTTCCGCTCGTGAGAACGATCGACCCCGTCGGCGTTGCGCCGCCTTGCGACGCCGCCACGGAGACCGCTACCGACAGCGCCTGCGCGGTCGTAATCGTCGCCGGAGACGGAGTCACCGTGACCGTCGGAGCGACCGGCGTCGCGTAGGTTGCCGTAATCGTCGCGTTGCTCGACACCGTCACCGTGCAGCTGTTGGTCGAAGTCGAAGTGCATCCGGACCAGCTGCTGAAGACGTTGCCATTGGAAAGCGTGGCCGGCGCCGTGAAGTTTACCGTGGTGCCGGAGCTCTCAGTAAGACTGAACGGTGTAGTACCCGTTGTGACCGGGGTTCCGCCAGTGGCTCCGACCGAGTACCCAATCGAGATACCGCTCGTCGGGTTCGTGCTCGCAATCGCAATCGTGTAGTTCGTAGTTCCGCCGCCGCCGCCTCCGCCACTACCGCCGTTGTTCCCGCCTCCGCCGCATCCTGAGAGCGTCAGCGAGAGGGAACCGGCAACAAGACACAGAACAGACAGGGAGCGGCTGGGAGCGTGGCGAACTGTAGGGGTCATTGCGGCATCCACTCTACCCCAGAGAAAGCCGCTTGGAAATGAAATTCAGTGCCGTCGGTTAAACCATCGGTAACTTACTATTCCTGCGTCTGAATCGCTTTAGATAGGATTTGCGCCGTCGATAATTACAACTCCCGCGGGCGGAATAAACCGAAAGTCGTCGTCGTTCACCGGCACATTCTCATGCATCTCCGAGAAGGCAAAAGTAGTTATTGCGCCGTCCATTTCCTCGATGCGCAGTGTGTGGATCACGCCCTGCGCATCCACTGTTACGGCCAGCGACCGCACCCGCTGCTCCATCCCCACCGGCGTGCCCCATAGCGTGTAGCCGGTCTGCCCGTTCAGGGTTACCAGTGTCACGCTCAAGCCTCGCAATTCTTTCTCCAACTCCGTATGTCCCAGCAGAAATCGCAACGGCGAGCGCAGATCATCCAGCCGCTTCTCCGGGAAGCGCGTCGCCTCGGCATCGCCGGGCGTGTACGAGATCGCATTCGTTCCGTCGAGAATGAACACCTTGCCCGGCGGCGAGTCATAGGCCCAGCGCATGCGCCCGGGCTTCTCAAGCGTCAGCGTGCCGGTCTCGGACCGGTCCATGCCCATGCCCTGGTAGCGCTCCGTGTAGCGCGTCTCCAGTGAGCGCAGATGGTTGTAATGTGTGTCGACCTTCTTCGCTAGCGCTGCGGCAGTTGGTTGTTGCGCGCATGCACCGGCGGCGACCGCCAGCATCCACAGCGCAACCCACCGCCTCATGCCTACTGCAACAGGTCGGTGCAGTTCGTCCCACCCTTCGGATCGAAGCGGATCTCGTTGCCTTCGGTGCAGAACCCGCGGTCACCGGTCTTGTTCACCGCGTTGGGAACGGCGGTGATCACGTAGCTGTTGTACTGATCGACGTTGTTCACCGTCGTCTTTGACCCGCAGGTGATGTTGAACGTGTAACCCGCCTTCACGCCGCTCGCCAGGTCCTCCGGGATCAGCTGCGCGGCCTCCGGCGTCGGTGCGCCGGAACCAGACTTGCCGCCAAGTTGCGCCAGCGTGCACGCGAACCCATGCGTCGGAAATGTGGAGTTGTACGTGCCCTCCTGCGAGTTCAGGTCGCGCAGAGACTGAATGGCCGAGGTCTCGTTGCTGCGCTTGATGACCTTCTGCATCTCCGGAATGGCCAGCGTCATGAGGATCAGGATGACCGACATGACGATAAGCAGCTCGACCAGCGTAAAGCCGGCCTCGGCTACAGAAGATTTCGAGCGAATCTCGGATAAAGAAGACTCAAGACGAATCTCGGATAAAGAAGCGCGCTCAGAACGTGCGGTTTGCAAGGCAGGAGTCCTCTTGTCAGGAATGACAACTCAGAAGTATAGACGTAGACGATGACGGGTAGTCATGCGCCGCCGTGCGGTTGTAGATACCCGAAAAGAGGTACGTAGCCGGCGGTTTAGCAGACCAGGTCGGGGCGGTTGATCTCGAGCGAGCGGAGGTTCCCGAGCAGCGTCAGCGTCAGTCGCTCTGGCTCGAAAAGCTGCTTCGCCAGTCGCTGCACATCGGCAGAGCTCACGCGGTCGACCTCAGCCGTGATCTCCTCCGCCGAGAAGAAGCGGCCGTGATACATCTGCTGTCGCGCCAGCGAGCTCATGCGTGAGGATGAGCTCTCGAGCCCCAGCACCATGTTGCCCTTGATCTGATCCTTGGCGCGGCGCAGATCGTCTTCGGAGACCGGCTCGGACTTCATCCGGCCCAGCTCCGCCAGCGTCAGATCCAGCACTTCGCGCGTGCGCTCCACAGCGCAGCCTGCATAAACCGCAAGCGATCCCGTGTCGCGGAACGGGCTCAGCTCGGAATAAATCGAGTACGCCAGCCCTCGCTCTTCGCGAATCGACTGGAAGAGCCGCGAGCTCATCCCGCCGCCCAGAATCGAGTTCAACAGAAACGCCGCGTAACGATCCTCATGCGCTACCGGCAGCGCCGGAACTGCGAGGCAAAGCTGCACCTGCTCGAGAGATTTCTTGTTCTTGAGCGTAATGTGCGGCTTCACAGCGGGTGATTCGCCACGCACCAGCTTGTCCCCGGAACTTGCGGTCAGAGAGTCGAACGCCATCTCCACCTGCGCGAGGAACTCATCATGCTGCAGATTTCCCGCTGCGGCAAAGATCATATTGGCCGGGGTAAAGCGCCGCGCATACTCATCCAGCACAAGCTGCTGGTTGAAGCTCGAGACCGTCTTCGCCGTCCCAAGGATCGACCGGCCCAGCGCATCGTGCGGCCAGAAGTTGCGGGTAAAGAGTTCGTGGACGAGGTAATCCGGATTGTCCTCGTCCATCTTGATCTCCTCAAGAATCACGCCCTGCTCGCGCACGATGTCCTCGGGCGCGAAGGTCGGATGCAGCACGAGATCAGTCAGCAGATCCAGCGCCGCGGGCACATTCTCGTCGAGCACCTTGATCGAGAAGCAGACGGTCTCCTTGCCCGTGAACGC
The DNA here is from genome assembly GCA_963713395.1 of uncultured Acidobacteriaceae bacterium. Lineage (GTDB taxonomy): Bacteria > Acidobacteriota > Terriglobia > Terriglobales > Acidobacteriaceae > Granulicella. The sequence continues at coordinate 16,488 of CAVQLS010000012.1, forward strand.
ATCCACATTGCCGCCGAGAGCGTCGGCTTCGCGTGCGAACTGCTGCGCGCTGCGCGTCGTGGTCCCTTTGAAGACCATGTGCTCCAGAAAGTGCGAGATGCCGTTCAGCGCGGGCGTCTCATCGCGCGATCCTGCGTCCAGCCACACGCCCATCGAAACCGACCGGAGGTGGGGCATGCGCTCGGTGAGGACGAGGAGCCCGTTGGGGAGGCGGGTGGAGCGAATGTCGCGGGTGTGGGGCGTGCTGGGCGTCGCGTTCTCGGCGACAGGGACGGAAATGGGCATCAGGGATATTGTTTCATGGCCGGTAGCCGGCGGTATTGGAGTGTCAAACGGGAGCTCGAATGCTCCGCAGGCTGAGCTCCGGAGTTCGTCTACCTCCTGCGCTGGCCGAGCGACGAGGTCCGGGCCAGGGCGTGGAAGGCGTTTCTGTCGGATCCAGAGTGGTCGCGATCAAGAAGTCCACGGCGGCCAAATACGGCGATCTTGTAGAAGATGTTCAGGATAGGCAGTTGCAGCTCACTCCCTATACTCCGGCTCCGTCGACGGTTCCGTAAGACAGCCGCTAACCGAATGGAAATAATTTCTCAGTTTTCAACAGGGCCGGATAGGCGTAGATTGTTGCGCATGAGCGGTGACGATTGCGTGATTGAAGCAAAGTCAGCGCGGCGCCAGGGTCGGCTCTCCGACGCTACGGCGCTGTATGAGGAAGCAGCAGAATCCTTCCAGGCAGAACAACAACCGGCACGGTGGGCCCACGCTCTCCGACACGCGGCCGAGTTCGCTCTACGAGCGGGCGATAGTGTAACCGGGCTGCGCGAGGCGAGCGTCGTTGTGGAGTATTACCGGAGCACGCCGCCAACTACGCTCGAGATGGCGAACGCTCTGCGCGTGATGGCGCTGGCCGAGTCGGCTGCTGGCGAGAAGGACAGCGCGATGGAGCACTGGAGCGAGGCTCGCAGGTTGTACCGAGAGGCGGGAATCGCTGACGGCGTGCTAGAGGCTGAGCGGCAGGTAGCGCTGCTCTCGGCTGCTGCATAAGCTGCGGCGCCCGCGCGCAAGCGCTGGAAGTCACACGCAGCGGATAAACTGGAAGTGTGCCCGCACTCTTTGGCAAGAACCTCGCTGATCTGACGGAGCTGATGCAAGGCTTCGGGCAGAAGCCTTACCGCGCGCGGCAGGTGTGGGAGGCTCTGTACCGGCAGCGTGTAGCCAGCGTGGAGGACATGACCACGCTCTCGCATGAGTTGCGTGAGCGGTTGATCACCGAGGGCTGGAGCGTTGGTCTGCCGGAGATCGTGCAGACGGCGCGGTCGGTGGATGGGACCGAGCGCTATCTGATGCGGATGGCCGACGGCGAGACGGTTGAGACAGTGTGGATGCCGGACGGCGATGGCGGCGAGCGTGGGGATGGCAGCGAAGCCGCCGAGGAAGAAGCAGCCGAGCAGGTCGACGCGGAAGAGGCTGTCACTCCGGGGAATCAGAAGGCTGGATATTGGGATCGGCGCGGGAATGGGCGGGCCCAGAACCGAAGCAAGTCGACCTTCGGCACGCTGGCGGAGAAGGGTTACGGCGCGCGACGATCTGCATCTCGAGCCAGGTGGGCTGTGCGGTGAACTGCCAGTTCTGCCTGACGGCGAAGCTCGGGATCAGGCGCAACCTGACTGCGGGAGAGATTGCGGGGCAGGTTGCGGCGGTGCTGAACAGGCACGCGATCCAGATCGGCAAGGACAGGATCAATCTGGTGTTCATGGGAATGGGTGAGCCGTTCCTGAACTATGACGAGTTCATGAGCAGCGTGCGGCTGCTGGTGGAGGGAATCGGGATTCCGGAGTCGCGCATGACGGTTTCGACCAGCGGGATTCTGCCTGGGATCGAGCGGTTCGTGACAGAAGATGTGCGGCCGAAGCTGGCGTTGAGCCTGAATGCGAGCAATGACGTTGTGCGCGAGCAGATCATGCCGATTACGCGCAAATGGAAGATCGCGGAGCTGCTGGAAGCGTGCAAGCGGATTCCGCTGCGCACGCGAGAGTGGGTGACGTTTGAGTATGTGCTGCTCGGCGGAGTCAACGATCAGCCGGAGCACGCGCGCGAGGTGCTCGCACTTCTGAAGGACATGCGGGCGAAGGTGAATTTGATTGTTTGGAACCCGGGGCCGGGGATCGATTATGTGCAGCCGAAGCCGGAGGATGTGGCGCGGTTCCAGAAGATGCTGATTGAGGGTGGGATGCCGACGTATATTCGCAGGCCGCGCGGGCGGGATATTTATGCGGCATGCGGGCAGTTGAAACGGACGGTGTCGGAAGAGCCTCAGCTTGTGAATCTCGCTGTCTGATCCGCGTCTTTTCTGACCTTTGATCGTGCTACTTTAATGGAAGAGCGAGCGGGTAGCTCAGTTGGTAGAGCATCGCCCTCTAAGGCGTTGGTCCTGGGTTCGAGCCCCAGCCCGCTCACC
>CAVQLS010000013.1:0-32194 GCA_963713395.1 uncultured Acidobacteriaceae bacterium
GGAGTTGAACCCGCGTCCGAAAAAGCTGACAACAGAGAGCCTTCATGCTTTTCCCAGTTCTGATTTGTCTCGTAGCCGCCACTTAGAACGGGCGAAGATGCACCGGCCACCAGCCTGATTGATCTCGTCCTTGGCGTACAGGCGGAACCCCGCGGACCAGCCTACTGTGCGACGATCGGTACCCGCCCATAGGCGAAGCGGGAGCGATAGGCTACTTCATGAATTAAGCAGGCAGACGCAGATTGTTGTTGGCACTTATGGTTTTGTAAGCAGTACGGGTGCACACACCCCGGCATGCCTCTCTGCCGCAAGCAATCCCGTCGAAGCCGTGACGCCCCCATTTGGAGCTGGCCCAACATTGCGTTGTGGCGCTGCAAAGAACTGTCCCGATTATAGATGCGCTGGGGTCATAAGGGCTTCAGGAGAGGCCTAGGGCGTCCCGCAGAAAAAAAAGGCGGCACGAACGGTGTTTTGATTCGTGCCGGGAGGCCAGTGACGCAACTTGTGCTGAGCGGTACCTTGCTCAGGAAAACGTTTGCCCGGGACCTTTCCCACAGGCAGAGCCTCAGCGTAGCACAGGGGTGGCTCCCGACTCAAGCAGGGATTTCTGCAAGCGCCGAATAATCAACATCAGGCGCGTAAGTTGTTGATCTCTTGTGCAAGGGAGGCGTCGCTCTGTGTAATTCCCCCTGCGTCATGTGTGACGAGGGCCAGCCGGACGCGGTTGTATCGGATGTCAATGTCGGGGTGGTGGCCAGCGGCCTCGGCGAGCTGGGCGACGTCGTTGACGAAGGCCATGGCGGCGACGAAGTCCTTCAAAGTGCGCTCCTGGACGAGTTCGCCGTTCTTGAGGGCCCAATTGGGAAGCGTGCTGAGAGCCTGCTCAAGTTGCTGATCGGTCAGCTTCTGCATGAGGTTCTCCTTTCGAGTGCAATCAGGACGAGGCCTTGCGACTCTTTCGCGCGGCGACCCAGTTTTCCTTGGTGGTCTGACGGCTGCGGCCGAGTGCGAGCGAATCGGGTGGTACATCTTCTGTGATGCAGGAGCCGGCCGCGACATAGGCTCCGTCGCCAAGCGTGAGCGGAGCGACAAGCGTTGAGTCGGAGCCGACGAAGACGTTGTCGCCGATGGTGGTGGTGTGTTTGTGGACGCCATCGTAGTTGCAGGTGATGGCGCCGGCGCCGATATTCGTGCCAGAGCCAATGATGGCGTCGCCGAGGTAGGTGAGGTGGTTGGCCTTGGAGCCGCGGCCGAGGCGAACCTTCTTGGTCTCGACGAAGTTGCCGATGTGGGCTTCGGGACCGATATCGCTGCCGGGACGCAAGTGCGCGTAGGGGCCGAGCAGAGCGCCGTCGGCGACAGTGGCCTCGTCAAGGATGCAGCCGTTGCGAACGAGAACTCCGGCGCCGAGAGTGGAATTCTGGATGACGGAGTAGGAGCGAATGCGGCATTCGGGGCCGATGCGCGATGTGCCGAGGAGCTGAACGAAGGGCTCGATGACGGTGTCGGGCGCAACCTCGACGGCAGCGTCGATGACGCAGGTTTCAGGACGGAAGATCGTAACTCCGGCGGCCATGAGGCGACGCGCGGTGGCAGAGCGCATCGCAGCGTCAAGATGCATCATCTCGGCGATAGTGTTCGCGCCGAGGACCTCGTCAACTGCAGGCGCGACGGTGGCAACAACACGCTTGCCCTCCGAGACGAGCAGCGTGGCGATGTCGGTGAGGTAGAACTCACCGCTGGCGTTCTGGTCGGTGAGGCGCTCGAGGTTAGCGAAGAGCGCGGCGGTTTCGAAGCAGTAGATGCCGGAGTTGATCTCCGCAGATCCGTCGCCAGGCTTGAGGTCCTTCTGCTCGACGATGGCGCGGACCTCGGTGGAGTCTGTGCCCTTACGGAGGACGCGGCCGTAGCCCGTGGGATCAGCGGGGATCGCAGTGAGGATGGTCATCGCGGCGCGCTCGGTGTGGTGGAACTCCATGAGCGCGCGGATGGTCTCGGGCTTGATGAGCGGGACATCGCCAGAGAGGACGAGGAGATTTGCGGGCGGTGTTGTGCCGCTGAGCTCGAACTCGGCCTTGACCATCTGAAGCGCGTGGCCGGTGCCGCGCTGCTCGGCCTGCAGGACGAACTTGACACCCATGTGCTCGACGGCAACGCGGACGCGGTCGGCTTCGTGGCCGATGACGCAATAGATTCGGTCAGGCGTGACGACGGTCTTGGCGGCGTCGATGACGTGGGCGAGGAGTGCGCGACCGCCGATCTCGTGAAGGACCTTGGGGCGGCTGGACTTGAGACGGGTGCCTTTGCCAGCGGCCATGATGACGACGCCGAAGGAGCTGGTATCCATACGGGGTTAATCCTCTCATGGAGAAGAGAGATCAGAGATGAGAGATCAGGCTTGAGTGCGGCAGAGTTCAAGGACTGCGGGGCCGAAGCGGTCGAGCTTGTCGGGGCCGAGGCCGCGGATGGAGCGGAGGTCGGAAAGTGATGAGGGTGTTGCGAGGACGATGTCGCGGAGGACGGAGTCGCTGAAGATGAAGAACGAGGGAAGACCAGCGGCGTGGGCCTGCTCCTTGCGCCACGCGCGCAGCCGGACGTCGAGTGCCGATTGTGCGGGGTTGAGTTCGGCCGCTTCGACGGCGGGTTTCGGTGGTGTCGGTTTGCGGAGCGCGGCGGCTTCGCGGCGTGCGATGGGGAGTTGCGATTGAGGCTCGCGTGTGCGGCGCGTTGGTTCGGGTGTTGATGTGGCTCGGCGCTTTGGTTCGCGTTTGTTGGTGCGCTTTGAAGTGCGCTTCGATGAGGTTGTTGCTGTGTCGCGGAGCCAGACGGTGGAGAGGGTTTCGTCGTTGGGTGTGCGGCCCTCATGGGTGATGCAAGCCTTGCGATAGGTCACGTCGCGGCCTTCAGGTGTGCGGAAGGTGTCGTTGGTGAGCGTGAGGAGACCTGCACGGGCGAGACCGTCGAGGAGCGCGTCGAAGTGCTTGCGGTCTTTGGTGAGGGCGAGGTCGGTGAAGAGCTTGCCAGTCGAAGTGCTGCGTGACGCGACGGCGGTGAGTATGGAGCGGAGGTCTTCGCGCTCGCTCCCATCTGGCTGGCGCATGGCGGAGCCGGTGGCGGAGGAGGGTTGGCAGATGTCGCAGAGACCGCAGGAACGCAGCGGATCACTGCGATCGCCGAAGTGATCGACGAGTGCGGTCATGCGGCAGGTGGCGCCTTCGGCGAAGGCCATCATGGAGTCGATCTGGCGGCGGCGTGCGGCGACCTGAGCGTCGTAGCCGTCCTGCCATGATGGCTCGTCTGCGAGGCGGACGTTGCCGTTGAAGTCGGCGGTTGCGCCTCCGTGGGTGATGAGCTTCTCGAGGGAGCGATCGAGGGTTTCCTGGTCGAGCTTGAGCTTGCGCTGAAGATAGTCAGGCGAGACAAATTCGTCCTTCAGCGCGCGGAGGATACGCTGAAGATCGCTTGCAGGAGGGTAGTTGCGCTCGAGGAGGAACTCCTGGGTTTTGCGGTCGAGGAAGCTGTAGAGCAGGATGGAGCGTGACTGATTGCCGTCCCGTCCGGCGCGGCCGATCTCCTGGTAGAAGGCCTCGACGGAGCCGGGAAGCGCGACGTGTACGACGGTGCGGACGTCGGCCTTGTCGATACCCATGCCGAAGGCGATGGTGGCGACGACGACCTCGACCTTGCCGGCGAGGAAGTCGCGCTGTACGCGTTCGCGTGTCGCGGGGTCGAGGCCGGCGTGGTATGCGGCGCAGCGGAACTTCGCGTTGAGGCGGGTGGCGAGCTCTTCGGCGGACTTGCGCGAGGGAGCGTAGACGATTGCGGGGCGTGATGCTGGTTCGCTGAGGAGCTTCTCGGTGAACTCGGGGCGTTGCGGCTTGGAGAGCTCGAGGACCTCGACGGCGAGGTTGGAGCGGCGGAAGCCGGTGATGAAGATGGCTGCGTCGTCGAGTGCGAGCTGGCGGACGATGTCGCGCTGCACGGTGGGCGTTGCGGTGGCCGTGAGGGCGATGATCGGGCTGGGGCGGAGCGCGGCGAGATGCTGACCTACGGTCCGGTAGTCGGGGCGGAAGTCGTGACCCCATTGCGAGATGCAGTGGGCTTCGTCGACGGCGATGAGCGCGGGTTTGCGCTTGGCGAGCATCTCCGGGAAGCCGGGAACACGCATGCGCTCCGGTGCGATGAAGAGAAAGTCGAGTTCGCCGCTGAGGTAGTCGCGGCAGGCGGCGCGGGCGGTCTCGCGGTCGAGGCCGGAGTGGATGCGGGCGACGCGGAGGCCGAGGGCGGAGAGCTTGTGGGCCTGGTCGTCCATGAGGGCGATCAGGGGCGAGATGACGAGGCTGGTGGCGTTGTGTTCTACGCGCGGCGAGCGAGCGCGGGGAGCTGGTAGCAGAGGCTCTTGCCGGCTCCGGTGGGCATGACGAGCAGGACGTCGCGACCTGAGGCTGCGGCCTCGCAGACCTCGCGCTGGTGAGCGCGGAAGTCGCGGTGACCGAAGACGCGGTGAAGGATTTCTGGAAGTGCTTCGGTGATGCTGGGGCCTGATGCGGGCATGAGCGCTGCGGTTATCGTTGCATTCTTCGCGGTGCAAATGCGGACGGGAACCGCGAAGTGTACGTCGGTTGCGGAGGGCGAGCAGGGGATACCCCCCTCCCCGTCACTTTTTGTGCAAAGTATTCATAAGATTTGACTTAGGCATGGACTTCGGGTGCAAAGTCTTGATTCCATTGGGGTAGATGGTAAAATATCTGAAATCAGTCAGTTGCGAGCCGGGTGCGGGAAGGTCGTGGGGCGCGTGTGCGGCCGTGGTCTGTTTAGCTGTCTATTTCTATTGTAGTGAGTGGGGCCGGAAATCATGTCGTGAGTTTTCCTCGTGGATGTTATTGGCGCGGTGGGGGTTGCGGGGATTTCCAGAGGTTCAGGGGCTTGACAGGATTTTGGGGTCTCTCCCCAACGAAGGCATACCCCAGGGGCTAAAGCTCTTTTCCCCGAAGACCCCTGAGAGACCCGAGCCTGAAGGCTCGGGGTACCTTGAAGCAAAAGCAGATCCCCTGCGGGGATGACACACAGAGGAGAGAAAGCGGTCAGAACTGGAAGTAGAGGAAGCTGGTGCTGGCGTACATGTAGCTGAGGGCGGCGGCGGTGAGGAGCAGCACGGCTGATGCCCAGATGAAATTCGGGCGCCAGCGGAGGAGGTTCATGCCGAGGGAGCGGGTGCGCTCGGACTCTTCGACCTGGTTGAGTATCTCCTGCGTGTTGGGAAGGGCCCAGCAGATGGCGAACATGAGCGCCAGACCGAACCAGACGTGTGTGGCGTGAACGGCGAAGCCGGAGCGTGAGGGAAGACCGGCGAATCCGCTGAGGCCGGAGCCGGGGTGGAGGCCAAGGAGAGACCCGAAGACGTAAAAGGCGTCGTGTGCGCTGTTGGCGCGGAAGAAGATCTGACCACCGAGAGCGCAGGCAAAGGTGATGGCGACGGCGACGGGGAGTGGCAGAAGCTTTTGCAGTTTGGAGTCCGAGGGAACGAAGACGCGCCAAGCGTGATTGGCGGTGAGGTAGACCGCGTGGGCGAGGCCGAAGAGGATGAACTGCATTCCGGCGCCGTGCCAGATGCCGGCGAGGAACATTGTCACGAACATGGGGAAGGCAATGAGTTGCGTGAAGCCCGAGAAGGTGCGCTGTGCTTTCCGTGAGGCTTTCTTGCCGAGCCGGATGCGGCGGCGGCTCATCGCGAGCGCGATGGGGTTGAAGAGGTAGAGGTTGAGGTAGCGGGTGAGGGTCATGTGCCAGCGCTGCCAGAACTCGATGATGTTGGCGGCTTTGTAGGGTGAGTTGAAGTTGACGGGGAAGGTGATGGAGAACATGCGCGCGAGGCCGAGCGCCATGTCGGAGTAGCCGGAGAAGTCGAAGTAGAGCTGGACGGCGTAGGCGAGCATGCCGACCCAGGTGGCCTGTGCGCCGAAGCGATGCGGGTCGAAGTAGAGGCGGTCGGCGATGGGGCCGAAGGTGTCGGCAATGAGAACTTTTTTTGCGAGACCGAGGAGGAACCAGGTAGTGCCGACGGCCATGTCGTCTGCACGCAGGCCGCGGTGACGCTGCGCGTTGAATTGGGGCATCATCTCCGAGTGATGAATGATGGGGCCGGCGATGAGATGCGGGAAGAAGGAGACGAAGAGGACGTAGGAGAGCAGGCTTTGCGGTTCGGCTTCACCCTGGCGGAGGTCGATAAGGTAGGCGATCTGCGTGAAGGTGAAGAATGAGATGCCGAGCGGTAGGATGACGCCACCGAAGTTGCGCGAGAGCCAGCCGACGCCGTGGAAGAAATGCAGAAGAGGGAAGAGGTACTTGAACCAGAAGAGCAGGAAGAGATTGGCGGTGATGGCAGAGACGAGTGCGATGGTCTTGCTGCGCTCCGTTGTGACGCGTGCGATGACGCGTGAGCCGATGAAGTTGAGGAGGATGGAGCCGCCGAGGAGGAAGAGGTATTTCGGGTTCCAGTAGCCGTAGAAGAAGAGCGAGACGATCGAGAGCCAGCCGAAGACGGCGCGACGGCCGAAACGGCCGAGCAGCTGGTAGCCGATGAGGGCTACGGGCACGAAGAAGAAGATGAAGACGTTGGAGGAGAAGAGCATGGGGCGCTACTTGCCTCCTCGTTGTGGTGTGGGAGCGGGCGCGCGAGAGTTGATAGCAGCGGCGATTTGATCGGCGATGCGTTGGGAGATGGCGGCGGTGCCGAATTCGTTGGTGTGCAGGCGGCCGGAGGAGTTGTAGTCGCCGATAGGGAGCGTGTCGACAGCGTTGTCGGTGAGGCCAGCAAGATGGCTGCGATAGAAGGGCAGACCTTCGTCGCAAGGGGGCATTGGAGTGACGTCGATGAGGACGTGAGTGCCTCCGACGCTGTAGGTGTTGCGAAGAGATGAGAGCCACGCGGGATCGGGCGGGCGATAGATGGTGTCGCCGGCGCAGTGCGTGAGAGGGGTTCCGGCTTCGCTTACGTGACCGCCGTTGAAATCGCGCTCGTGTGCGAGTGCGGGGGGAGCGGGCGGTTCGGGAGCCACTCGACGCCGTTGCGGAAGGCGAGCTCGGCATTGGCGAGCGAGCTGTCGGGAAATCGAAGCGTTCTGCGCCCGAAAGCTGCGTCGCGGTGAAAGCGAATGCGGTAGAACCATCCTTCGAAGTCGCTGACGAAGGCCCAGCCGGCGGGGTTGTTGAGGTTCTCAGGGGCGAAGACGAAGACAAGGTATTGCGGACGGCGGTTGTGCGCGAGGTAGTCGTCGAGCACCATCATGCCGTTCACGAGCTTGATGCCTGCGACCTCAGCGATGTTGCAGGTCTTGAGGCCGGTGCGTTGTTCGATGATGCGCGGGAGAACGCCGACGAGTGCGGTGGAATCGCCGTCGATGACGACGTCGCAGTCGGCGTGCTGGAGCTTTGAGCCGTAGCCGGTGTCGACGATGTAGGGGAAGGGGACGTGGCGGAGATAACTGTCGGTGGTGACCCACCAGAAGGTGAAGAGGATGAGTGCGAAGGGGAAGAGGACGAGGACGGCGACGTAGAGGCGGAGACGCCAGGGGCTGGCAAGCGGTTCATGCCGGACCTCGGTGAGGTCGGTGCTAAACTCCTGTCGGTCACGCTGCGATGCGTCGGTCAAAGTGGTTCGTCCAGTTTAGGCCGATGTCTTTTTTTCGATTTGTTCGACGAGTTGACCGACGTTCTTCATCTTCTCGAGCTCCGCGCTTTTGAACTTGATGCCGAAGGCCTCTTCGATGGCAACGACGAGCGTGATGTGACTGACGGAGTCCCAGCCTTCGACATCATTCGCGGTCAGCTCAGGCGTGACGACGAGGTTGTCGTCGTCGAAGACGTCGCGCATGATTTTGGTGAGGCGGGGGTAGATCTCTTGGGTCATCGATGGTTCCTTTGTGGCGTAGGTGTCGCTAAGGGGCTCTGATTACTGGGCTTGATTACTGTTCTATCATCGCCTCGCGGAGGAGATTGATCTCCATGAAGACAGGATGCGGAGTGAAGTCGCGGAGGTCGAGGGAGAAGCGCGTGGGGCCATCGGTTTCGGCGAGTGGTGTGAAGCCGAGGTTTGGGTAGAGATCGCGCACCATGTTGTTCTTTTCGGTAGGGCGGTATTGTCCGATGAGGCGTTTCGCGCCGTGCGATTGTGCGGCGGTGGCGAGTAGGTTGAGGCAGGCCTGCTCGACGCCGCGACCGAGGACGCGGCAGCTCATGAGCCAGGTTTCGATGATGGCGTCGGTGCCTTCGAGGCGGGCCATAAGGACGGCGATGAGGCCGTTGTCGCCAAAGCGGTCGGTGAGGCGGGCGTAGAGCGTGAGCCAGCGCGGGTCGTTCATGCGCGCGAGGACTTCGGGCTCGGTGAGGCGCTCGGTCATGGGGTTGAACTGGTTGGTCTTGTTGATGAGCTGCACGATGCGCTGCAGATTCATTGCGTCGAAGGGGCCGGCGGTGAGCGTCATGCGCAGCGATTGGAGGTAGGTGTCCATGTCGGTGGCGGAGTCTTTCAGGCGGTCGCGTTCGGCGTTGGCTTGATATTGCGAGGCGCGGGCGCGGTCGTCGCCGGTGAGGCGGAGGGCTTCGAAGTAGCCGGCGGCGGCGAGAGTGGTGACGAAGGCGGAGGGTTCGTCGGGGAGCTCGGGGACGTGGACGGTCGGGAGTTCCTGGCGGATGATGGCGCGCTCGGCGGGGTTGTCGTCGACGAAGACGAGAGTATCGAGGCCGATGTTGAGTTGTTTTGCGATGGAGCGGAGGTTGGTGGCTTTGTCGGTCCAGTTGGCGACGAAGCAGGCGATGTGCTCGCGTTTGAGGATCATCTCGGGGTGTGAGTTGAAGGGCGCGAGTGCGTTGGCTTCGTCGTTCTTGGAGCAGACGGCGAGGACGATGCCGCGCTCGGTGAGGCGCAGGGCGTAGCGCTGCAGCTCGGCGTGGGCTTCGCCGAGCTCGGAACCTTGGCCCAAGATGATGCCTTCGAGGCCGTCGTCGCCGATGACGCCGGACCACAGCGTGTTGTCGAGATCGAGGACGAGGCACTTGGCGGAGCGGCCGCGAGCGGCGGCGAGGAGACGGGCGAGGTGTTCGCCGTAGAGCGCGGCGGCGCGTGGGTGGACTTCGTGCTTGGAGCGGTGCCAGAGGGCGGGGTCGTGCCAGAAGGTGAGGCCGTCGTCGAGGATGATGCGATCGAGTGCGAGGAGGTCGACGGATTCGTCAGCGGCGAGTTGCGGGAGGCGGCGATTGATTTCGTTGAGGACTGCAGCGGGTGACGACGGCATGCGGTCTTCGTTGCTGCCCATGAGTGTGGGCAGGACGGGCATGACGGTTTGCTGAATGACCTGGCAGTGGAAGGCGGAGCGTGCTTTGCGCCAGCAGGATTGCAGGAGCTCGAGCGCGGAATTGGCGGTGGCTCCGTCGGCGGCGGCGAGGTGGCGGGCGTCGAGTGTGAGGAGGATGGCTTGCGGGGCGAAGGTGTGGAGGGCGGAGCTTTCGGCTTCGCTCATGAGCTCCTGGTAGTACATGCCGTAGGGGGCTTCGTAGATTTCGATGGCGAGGCCGCGGCGCAGGCCGGCGACGCGAATGCCGGGGGGCAGATGCGATGTCGTTGCGGAGCTGAGGATGGCAAGGCGCAGGGGTTCGAGGCCGGGGAGGTTGCCGTGCGATTTGAGGGCGTTGAGGAGGGCGCGGTCGAGCTTTGCGGTTTGGGTGAGGTCGAGGCGGCTGGTTGCGAGATCGCGCAGGCGGCGAGCGGCGTCGGCTGCGGAGAGAGTCTTCACTTCGCGAAGGGCGTTGTCGAAGTCTTCGCGCACCGGGAGCCAGTTGAACTGCATAGGTTGATTGTAAGGTTAGAGATTCCTTCGATGGGTTATGCGGTGCTAGTGGTCCGCGCGAAATACAGAGGTCCTTCGCCTAAACACCCCATCGAGCAAAGAACGTTCGCTGGGGACCCCGGTACGGCTCAGGATGACGGCCTTGTTGGGGGATGGGCACTCTGGGCAGGAAGTTGCGGAGTTCAGGCGCGGAGGAGTTTGTCGGGGGTGATTGGGTATTCGCGGACGCGGATGGCGGTGGCGTTGTAGACGGCGTTGGCGATGGCTGCGGCGACGCCGGTGATGCCGATCTCGCCAATGCCGCGGGCACCGAGCGGGTTGAACTTGGTGTCGGGGATGTTGAGGACGGTGACGTCGAGGGCGCCGATGTCGGCGTTGACGGGGACGTGATAGTCGGCGAAGTTGCCGTTGGCGGGGCGGCCGGTGTTGGGATCGATGAAGGTCTCTTCGGTCAGCGCGAAGCCGACGCCCCAGACGATGCCGCCGTGCAGTTGGTTGATTCCGGTCTGGCGGTTCATGAGTGTGCCGATGTCGTAGGTGCCGACGATGCGGCGGACCTTGACCATGTGCGTGTCGCGGTCCACCGCGACCTCGGCGAAGACGGCGCCGAAGGATTGCGAGGAGTTGGCATTTCGGTCTGCGGACGGTTGAGCGGAGCCCTCGGCTTCGATGGAAGTGTTGCCGTTGCGAGTGATGAGGGCGGCGAGTGTTTCGCCGTGAGATGGATCCTTCTTGAGGAAGACGCGGCCTGCGCGGATATCAATGTCGTCGGCGAGCGCGCCGTGAAGAGGTGATTGCGAATCGGCGATGGCGAGGTCGGCAGCTTTGAGTTTCGCTTTCTTTGCGGCGTCCTGCACAGCGGGGCAGACGGACGCGGCGGACTGCGAACCTCCGGAGACGGGAGCGTGGGGCAGTGTGGAGTCGCCGAGCTTGACGTCGATGGTGAGCGGATCGATGCCGAGTTCTTCGGCGGCGGTCTGCGCCATGATGGTGTACATGCCGGTGCCGAGCTCCTGCGTGCCGGAGCCGACGAAGACGCGGCCGTTGGGCATGAAGCGGACGATGGCACCCGCGTTGGATCGATTCGCGGGGTAAGTGGCGGTAGCCATGCCGTAGCCGATGAGATTGTTGCCTTCGACAAGTTGACCGGGTTTGGGATTGCGTTGTCGGGCTTGTGTCCAGCCGAAGCGTTCGGCGGCCTCGGTGTAGCACTCGCGAAGGTGCTTGGAGGTCCAGGGTCGGTTTTCGTCGGGGTCGCTTTCGGCGTAGTTGATGAGGCGAAGTTGAACGGGATCGACGTCGAGCTTTTCGGCGAGCTCGTCCATGGCGATCTCGAAGACGGCGGTGCCGGAGGATTCGCCGGGCGCGCGCATGTAGGTGGCGACGCCGATGTTCATGTCGACCATGGCGGTCGAGGTCGAGTTGGCGTCGCTGGAGTAGAGCATGCGCGCGGGCAGGATGATGGGCTCGAGGAAGTCCTCCATGACGGAGGCGGTCATGGTGGCGTCGTGCTGGATGGCGGTGAGTTTGCCGTCGGGTGTCGCGGCGAGGCGGATGCGGTTGACGGTGGCGGGACGGCCTCCGACAGGGCCGAACATCTGCGGACGAGCGAGCGCGAGTTGCACGGGCTTCTGCACGATGCGGGCGGCCATGGCGCAGAGGACGACGTGCGACCAGGTGGAGCCCTTGGAGCCGAAACCGCCGCCGACGAATGGGTTCATGACGTGCACGTTTTCGGGCGGGAGGCTGAAGGTGTTGGCGAGCGTTGAACGGTCGCCGGTGATGTATTGGGTGGAGTCGTAGACGGTGAGCTTGTCGCCCTCCCACCATGCGAGCGTGGCGTGCGGCTCCATGGGGTTGTGGTTCTGGAGCGGCGTGATGTAGGTGTTGTCGACGATGACGGTGCCGCGAGCGAGTGCGGCGTCGAAGTCGCCGCGAACTTTCTTCGCACCGCGGCCGGGGTTCTTGGGCGGGCGGGCATGTTGGAGGCTGCCCATGAAATCGAGCAACGCGGGGTCCTCGTTGTAGGTGATATCGAGCAGGCGTGCGGCCTGCATGGCCTCAGGCAGCGAGCGCGCAACGACGACGGCGATGGGCTGGCCGTTGTAGTGGACGTCGGCATCTTGAAGGATGCTGATGCGGCGGCCTGCGGATCTGGATTGAGTGGGGAACTTGGGCGCGTTGAAGGGCGTGAGGACGGTGATGACGCCGGAGGCGCGCTCGGCAGCTTGGGTGTCGATGGCCTTGATGGTGCCGGTGGCGATGGTGGATTGCACCATGTAGGCGTAGACGAGGTCTTTGCGCGGGAAAGGCTCGCGGAACTCGGCAGCGTACTTTGCGGTGCCGGTGACCTTGGCGATGCCGTCGTAGCGGTGCGGGGGTTGCGGGAGTGCGGGCTGCAATTGGTGTTGGCTCATGCCTGCTGGACTCCTTGCGCGGCCTGCGTGAGGGCGCGGACGATGCACTGTTTGGCGAGCTCGATTTTGAAGGTGTTGTGTTTGTAGCCGTGCGCGCCGCGGAGGATGAGGTCGGCGGCCTTGCGGAAGGTCTCGGCGTTTGCAGGCTGGTTGACGAGAGCGGCCTCGGCTTCGCGCGAGCGCCAGGGCTTCTGCGCGACGCCGCCGAGGGCGAGGCCTGCGGAGCGGATGGTGTTGCCCTCGATCTCGAGGCCGGCGGCGACGGAGACGAGCGCGAAGGCGTAGCTCTGGCGGTCGCGGGCTTTGAGGTACCAGGAGTGCTTTGCAAATTTTGAAGCGGGAAGGGTGACGGCGGTGATGAGCTCGTCGGGCTTGAGGATCGGTGTCGAGTGCGGGGTTGTCGCCGGGGAGGCGATGGAAGGCGGTGACAGGGATAGTGCGCTTGCCGCTGGGGCCGAGGACTTCGACCTGTGCGTTGAGTGCGTAGAGCGCGACGCACATGTCGCTAGGATGTGTGGCGATGCAGGTGTGCGGAGCGCGTGCGCCGTTGTCGGTCTGGCCGAGGATGGCGTGATAGCGGTTGAAGCCGGTGAGCGCGCCGCAGCCGGTGCCGGGCGCGCGCTTGTTGCAGGACGGGAAGGCGGGGTCCATGAAGTAGGGGCAGCGGGTGCGCTGCATGAGATTGCCGGCGGTGGTGGCCATGTTGCGAAGCTGCGGGCTGGCTCCGGCGAGAAGAGCGTGGGAGAGCAGCGGATAGTTGGCGACGATGCCAGGATGGTTGGCGAGGTCGGAGTTGCGGACGGAGGCTCCGATGCGCGCGCCGGATGGCGCTCGGCTTCAATTTTGTCGAGGCCGATGTGGTTGACGTCGACGAGATGCGTGGGGTGCTCGACGCCGTCCTTCATGAGGTCGACGAGGTTGGTGCCGCCGCCGAGGCATTTGGTGCCGGTTGTCGCGAGGGCGTGGACGGCGGCTTCGGGAGCGGAGGCGCGCTGGTAGGTGAAGGGATTCACGCGGCGCCTCCTGATTGTGCGCGGGTGAGCTGGCGCACGGCGGCGACGATGTTGGGGTAGGCGCCGCAGCGGCAGATGTTGCCGGACATGCGCTCGCGGATCTCGTCGTCGGTGAGTTCGGGGTGTGAGGTGTGGCCGGTTTCGAAGCTGACGAGGGAGAGGTCGCCGTCGCTGCGCCTCCTGCGCGAGTGCGGTGGCGGAGCAGATCTGACCGGGCGTGCAGTAGCCGCACTGGAAGCCGTCGTGTAAGAGGAAGGCGGATTGTGCGGGGCTGAGGTTGTCGGGAGTGCCGAGGCCTTCGATGGTGGTGATCTCGGCGCCCTGGGCGGCGACGGCGAGGGTGAGGCAGGAGTTGACGCGGCGGCCGTCCATGAGCACGGTGCAGGCACCGCATTGGCCGTGGTCGCAGCCCTTTTTGCTGCCGGTGAGGTCGAGGGTTTCGCGGAGGAGATCGAGCAGTGAGGTGCGGGTGTCGATGGTGAGGGTGCGCTGCTGCTTGTTGATGGAGAGGGTGATGGGGACCGTGTTGGCGGGTTCGGCGCTGGCCTGCGCGGCGGCGGCGGGTGAGATGCCAATGGCGAGGCCAGCGGAGACGACGCTGGTGGCCGCGATGAACTCACGCCGAGTGAGTTCGAGCTCGTTATCGTGCGGCGGATCTTCGGGCGCGTCTGGCTTGGTTCGTCGGGTCACGGGTGCCTCGAGGAGCGACGTTGTGCGGCTTGGGTTAGGCAGGGTTCACATGAGATGGGATGCCGGGGTGAGCGCACCGGGTATGCTGGAAGTTCATGGGCTTGAATCCTATCGCGTTGACGAAGCAGTTGGTCGATATTGAGTCGACGACCTATCACGAGGGTGCGTGCGGCGAGTTTCTTGCAGCGATTCTGGCGAGCAACGGATGGACGGTCGAGCGGCAGCCGGTGGAGCAGCCGGAGCTGGCGCGGACGCCGGGCGCGGGGGACGGGCCGCGGTTCAATGTTTATGCGGCCATGAAGAGTGTGACGCCAAATGTCGTGTTTTCGACGCACTTCGATACGGTGCCGCCGTTTCTGGGGCCGTGCCGCGAGGATGATGAGTTTCTCTATGGACGCGGGGTGTGCGACGCGAAGGGGATTCTGGCCGCGCAGGTAGCGGCGGCGGAGCTGCTGCGTGACGAGGGCATGCGCGTGGGGATGCTGTTCGTCGTGGGCGAGGAGCGCGATTCTGCGGGCGCGAAGGTGGCGAATGAAAATCCGCGCGGGTCGAGATTTCTGATCAACGGAGAGCCGACGGATAACAGGCTGGCGCTGGCGAGCAAGGGATGTCTGCGCGTGGAGCTGTATGCGACGGGGAAGATGGCGCATTCGGCGTATCCGGAGCTGGGTGATTCGGCAATCAATAAGCTGTTGGCGGCGCTGCATGAGGTTCAGGCGCTGAAGCTGCCGGTCGTGGAGGGGATTGGCGAGACGACGATGAATGTGGGGCTGATCTCCGGCGGCCGCGCGCCGAACGTGATCGCAGATAAGGCTGAGGCGCACCTGCTGGTGCGGCTGGTGGGTCCGGCGAAGGAGATTCGCGAGTCGATTGTGCGAGTGGTGGGTGGGCGATGCGAGGTGAGCTTCTCGCTCGAGCTTCCGTTCGTGCAGATGCGGGCGCTCGAGGGGTTCGACACGATGGTTGCGAAGTTCACCACCGATGTGCCGAGTCTGACGAACTGGGGCGAGCCGTTTCTGCTGGGGCCGGGAAGCATTCACGTGGCGCATACGCCGGATGAGCGGATCGCGAAGCGTGAGTTGCGGGAGGCAGTGGATTTGTACGTGCGGCTCGCGAATCAGTTGGTGGCGCAGTAAAAGCTGCTCGGATTGACAGGCGCGCGGCGGGCGCCGATGGTCGATGCTTCGGAAAAGGAGCTACCGATGGAGCATCGAGCGTCCAGACGACAACTGCTGAGGATGACGATGGGAGGGGTGGCTGCGCTGGCCGCGACGCCGATGGACCTGCTGGCGCAGACCGCAGTGCCCCAGTTTCCGAAGCCGGATACGCCGGAACAGGCGATACAGTTGCTGCTGCAGGGCAATGAGCGTTATTTGAAGGGACAGCTGACGGAGTGCTCCACGAACTTCGCAACGCTGCGCCACGATTCCGAGGAGGAGCAGAAGCCGTTCGCGGCGATTCTGTGCTGTGCGGATTCGCGCGTACCGGCGGAGATTCTCTTCGATCGGAGCATCGGCCATCTGTTTGTGGTGCGGGTCGCGGGGAACATCTCGACGCCCGATACGATTGCCAGTCTGGAGTACGCAGTAGCTGTGCTGGGCGTGAAGGCAATTCTCGTTGTCGGCCACACCAGGTGCGGAGCGGTGACCGCGGCGAAACATGGCGGTGCGGAGCCGGGAATGATTGGCGGGTTGTTCCAATACATCTATCCGGCGACGCTGGGAACGGCAGACGTGCCGGCCGCAATTGTGAAGAATGCGCAGGTGCAGGCGGAGATTTTGCGCGGTGCCTCAGCGCTAATCGCAGAGCGGACCAAAGATGGCCGGCTGGCGGTGGAGTCTGCGATGTACGACGTTGGCACCGGCAAGGTGACGATGCTGGAGCGGCTGAAGCTCTGAACGCCCTGCGGCCTCGTGGGTTTTTAGTGGGATGCGAACATGCTGTTGACGCGATCGAAGATCTGATCGAAGTTGCCGTTCTTCTCAGCCCAGCGAAGTGGTTCCACATTCTTAACGAGGATCTCGCCGGAGGCGGGCGGATTATCGAAGATGGTGACCGTCTCAGAGATGAAATCGGCGAGCGGCATGGCGTTGGGGTCTGAGGCCTGCTGTGGGCCGAGGAGCTCGGTCTGAACGTAGGGCGGTGCGAGTTCGAGAACCTCGATATTGGTGTTACGCAGCTGGTAGCGGAGCGACTGCGTCCAGGAGTGGATGGCGGCCTTGGTCGCGCAGTAGGTGGGCGTGCCGGCAAGTGGAAGGAAGGCGAGGCCGGAGGTGACGGTGACGACCGTTGCCTTGGGTTGCTTCTTCAGAGTGGGCAGGAGCGCAGCCGTGAGCCGCAGAGGACCAAGCAGGTTGGTGATGATCATGGACTCAGAGGCGGCGAGGACGTTCGCCAGGTCCTCGGGGGAGTCGGACGCGAGGTTTTCGGGCTTCATGATGCCGGCGTTGTTGATGAGGACGTTGAGGGTGGGGAAGTCAGCGGCGACTTTTGTGGCGAAGGCCTTGATGGCGTCGGGGTCTTCGATGTTGAGCGTGAGGGACGTCATGCCGGGGTTGGCGGCGATGGTCTCATCGAGCACGGACTGACGGCGGCCGGCGATGATGACCTGGTTGCCCTGCTTGTGGAAGGCTTCGGCGAGGCCGCGGCCGATGCCGGACCCGCCGCCGGTGATGAGGATGGTGTTGCCTGTGGGGTTCATGCGATCGCTCCTGTCTCGACAGTTGACGGTGTTTGGATGAGACGGGCGGCGCGTGGGTTCGTGAATTTTTGGTGCCGCATTGGCGCCGCTTGACGTAGGCTTATCGTTTGTTAGTTGTTGTCCTTCACTTGTCGAACCCTTTTGCAGGGAGACTGTTCCATGAGACTGAGTGCTATCGGGGGAGTTCTTGGCGCTGCCATTGGCGGGGCTGCCGCATACTATTGGTTTTACCGACCGAATAGACCGTCTCGCCGCCAGTAATCCAGACCCCACAATATTTCCAGGTTGAGCCGACGCGATTTCGACTAGTTGGACCAGACGCCGACTGCGAGGAGGGTCTCGTTGTCGGCGGCGAGCGTGTGGGTCTGGTCGGGGTCCTGCGGGTTGTAGCGGACGCGAACCAGGGTGCCTTCGAGGATCTGCGGGATGAGGCGCGAGGCCTCGGAGTGCGACAGGGCGACTGTGCGGAGGTGACCGCCGAAGTAGCCGGAGGGTTGGCCGGCGGATTCCGCGAGCGTGAAGTAGAAGGGGATTTCGAGTTGTGAATCCTGCGCTGCGGTGCCTTCTGCGAGCTCGTCTTTGGCGACGATGACGCCCTTGAGGGTGTGGGCTTCGATGAGCGGCCATGAGGCTGCGGCGGCGAGATCGTGCGCGCGGTGGCGCTTGTGAAGTGCTCGGGTGATGGCGTTGTGCGTGAGGATGCTCATCGGTGTTATTCGATGCGTTAGCGAGCTAATGGATTTGGCCGGCGGCGTCGGCAAGGGTGACGTTGGAGAGAATGGCGGTGTCGGACTTGTCAGGAAGGTGAGAACAGAAGCCGATGCCAACATAGAAGGGCTCGGTTAGGTGCAGCGTAATGGGCGGGCCGAACTGGTGCATAGGCTCGCCTTCAAGGGAGACGAAGAGTGCGAAGGCGTCGCCGCGCTTTTCGATGCCGATGCGCTTGGCGGTGATGGGGACGAGTGAGTCGGGTGTCTTGCCGCCAGGACGGCCGCGGCCGCCAATGCGGTACTCGGTGTCGGAGACGCGGAGGCCTTTGTCGGGGCGTTGCGCGAGGTGGATCATGCCCAGGCCGTGAAGCGCGACGATGGCTTCCTTCGAATCGTCGTCGAGGTCCTGGCGGATGATGAGGACGGCTTTGCGGTCGCTGTAGCCGTTGGGGTCAGGGAAGGCGATGTCGGCCGCGAGGGAGATGTCGCCGGACGTGCGCTTCCAGAGGTAGCGGAACTCGTCGCGGGTGTACCAGACGTTATAGCCGGCGGAGTGGATGGTATAGGCGTTGATGGCGGGATCGAAGGATGCGTCGCCGGGGAGGAGGGCGCTGCCGATGTCAGACTGGCCGGTGAAGATGCCGATGGGTGTCGAGAAGTTACGGCTGGGGCGATGGAAGTCTGGTGGTGGAGCAACCTGTTGGTGAGTGGCGGAGCCGGGGTAGGCCCAGGCGGGGACTTCCGGGTTGTTGCTCTGCGGAGGGTTGGGTGATTGCGCGAGCATTGCTAGTGTTGAGGTGAGCAGCAGTGCGGCGATGAGGTGGAGTTTCGGCATGATGGTGTGCGGGCTCCGCGCGTGGTGAGAATTTTAGATGAGGAGGGCGCGTGCAGGCGGGCTGGATCCTGAAGGTAGCGGTGGTCGCCGGGATGGTTGTCGCAAACTACGACGCGATTCCGGCGGCAAATACGAGTTTGAAGCACTTCGATACGCTGATCGTTCTTGGGACGCCGTGCACGGCGGAGGGGGAGCCTTCGGCGGAGCAGCGCGAGCGCGTGCTGGAGGGTGTGCGCGAGTTTCGTGACAGGCGTGGCGAAGCACATGATCGTGACGGGAGGTGCGGCGCACAACCAGTTCGTCGAGGCGGACTGCATGAAGCGGCTTGCCGTCGAGCAGGGTGTGCCTTCGGATTCGGTGGTCGAGGAGAAGCAGGCGCAGGACACGATTCAGAACATCTGGTTCAGCAAGGCGATCATGGACGCGCATGGCTGGCGGTCGGCGGAGGTGGTCAGCTCGCCGTCGCATTTGCCACGAACGGCGCTGATCCTGGAACACTACAAGGGTGCGAATGCGTTTGCGTGGAGGACGCATGCGGCGCTGTGGCCGAGGGAGTTCACGCGCGAACAGATTGTCCAGCACTATGCGGGAGAGATGAAGGGATGCTGGCGGCTGACGCATCAGTGGGTTTCCGAAGAATCGGTGGCTGCCGGGGAGTTGAGGGACAAATTGATTCAACGAACTTGTTTAGCCGGAGCAGCTTGTTCGGTGGGCGGCAAATGGATCGAGACGGGCGTGACGCTACGGAATACGCGCTGCACTCGAGTGTCGGATTGGATCATCGAGATATATGACGAAACCTCGGGGGCTGCTTCACTGCCGCGGAATGTAAGCGCGCTTGCATCATAGCCGTGAGCTTGCGAGGGAGTAAGCCGCAGGTAAGACTCCACAAATTCGGGATAGTCTTTGCCGTCATGGCGAGGTGCGGCGGGCTGTTCCGAGTTTGTTTTCGATGAAGTCTTCTATCTGCGCGTTGCGTCGTTCCGGGGCGGTAGTAGATCACCAAAGAGCGCTGATTGATCCGGGCCGAATTGTTCCATGGGTGGCTCGTGGACCCAAGCGACACGGTCGAGCTTCTTCATAACGCTGATGTAGCCGAGAAAGCGTCGAGTACATCAGGATTCCGGCTGCAATCAAGCGTGACGCCAGTGCTGCGGGTTCGCCAGTAGATGAGCAACGGAAGGCCAATCATGCAGACAAAAATGCTGATATAGAAAACCGATGCGTAGCTATACGAAGCTGCGTAGCCGAATCGGATATGAATGCAATCTTCCGCAGCCCAGATGGTGAACACCAGTGCGGCTACCAGAATGGCAACTGCACCGATCCGGCGCCGGAGCTGTTGAGGTGTGGTAAAGGGAATTTCGGACCTAAGAAGAGGCATTCCGGCAAGGGTAGCAGCAGGCGAATCAGAGGTAAATCGTCAGCGCAGGCGAAATACAGAGGTCCTGCGCCTGCGGCTCAGGATGACGGCGACCGGGATGTGTTTGGAAGGACTCTAGCGAGTTTCGTCCCGGCTTTTCCTCCGGCTAGCCGCTTGTAACGGGGAAGTAAACTTAAGGTATGGCTGCTGAGTTTACCCACCTTCATCTTCATACGGATTATTCGCTGCTGGATGGGGCTTGTGATGTCGACAAGCTGGCGAAGCATCTGGAGAAGATTGGGCAGAAGGCTGCGGCGATTACGGACCACGGGAACATCTATGGCGCGGTGCACTTCTTCGATGCGATGAAGAAGCGCGACCTGAAGCCGATCCTCGGGTGCGAGCTGTATGTGTGCAAGGAAGAGGATCATCGCGGGAAGCCTGATCCGGACTCGAAGTACAACCACATGCTGGTGCTCGCGGAGAATGAGGCGGGCTACAAGAATCTCGTGCGGCTGACGAGCGAGGCGGCGCTGCATGGGTTCTATCGCAAGCCGCGTGTGTCGAAGAGGTTTCTGGCGGAGCACGCGGAGGGGTTGATCGGGTTCTCGGGGTGTCTTGCGGGCGAAGTCGCGCAGAACATTATGGCCGGGGATTATGAGGCGGCCAAGAAGAGCGCTGGGTTCTACGAGGAGTTGTTCGGGCGGGGAAACTTCTTTCTCGAGATTCAGGATCATGGGCTGGAGCCGGACAAGAAGGTTACGGAGGCGATGTTTCGCCTTGAAAAAGACCTGAACATCCCACTCATCGCGACGAATGATTCGCACTACATCGAGGACCAGGATGCGCGCTCGCATGAGGTTCTGCTGTGCGTTCAGACCGCGGACTCGATGAACAATCCGAAGCGGTTTCGGTTCGATACGCAGGAGTTTTACATCAAGAGCGCGGAGGAGATGAACCGGCTCTTTAAAGAGGCACCTGAGGTTTGCACGCGCACGATGCAGTTTGCAGAGCGCTGCAGCCTCGAACTCACCAAAGTGAAGAATCCGTTTCCTCGGTTCGATGTGCCCGAGGGTGAGACGATCGACAGCCACTTTGAGCAGGTGTGCCGCGCGGGCTGGAGGAAGCGGCGCGAGACTGCGGTGGCGCACCTGGAGTCGCGCGGCATTCTGCACAAGTCCATCGCGGATTACGAGGCGCGGTTGGAGCGGGAGATCGACTGCATCAAACAGATGAAGTTTCCCGGCTATTTCTTAATCGTGTGGGACTTTATCCGCTACGCGAAGGAGCACAACATTCCGGTGGGGCCGGGGCGGGGATCGGCGGCGGGGTCGCTCGTCGCGTACGTGATGGAGATCACGGACATCGATCCGTTGCAGAATGAGCTGCTGTTCGAGCGCTTCCTGAATCCGGAGCGTGTATCGATGCCGGATATCGATATCGACTTCTGCATGAACCGCCGCGGCGAGGTGATTGAGTATGTGCGGCAGCGGTATGGCAATGACCAGGTCGCGCAGATCATCACGTTCAACACGATGGCGGCGAAGGCGGCGATCAAGGACGTGGGCCGCGCGATGGACATGCCGTATGGCGAGGTCGACCGCATTGCGAAGCTGATTCCGCCGACGATTGGCATCACGATTGAGCAGGCGTTGAAGGATTCGCCGCCGCTCTCGCAGGCGTACAACACGGACGGCAAGATCAAGGAGTTGATCGACACGGCGCTACGGCTGGAGGGACTGGTGCGGGGCGCGGGCGTGCACGCGGCGGGTGTGGTGATTGCGCCGGAGCCGCTGACGGAGCTGGTGCCGGTGACGCGCACGAAGGACGAGGCCATCGTCACGAGCTACGACATGAAGGCCGTCGAGAAGATGGGCCTGTTGAAGATGGACTTCCTCGGGCTGACGACGCTGACGGTGATTGATGACTGCCTGAAGCTGATCAAGTCGAATCGCGGCGAGGACGTCGACATGGCGACCATCGCGCTGGACGATCAACACACGTTTGAGCAGGTGTTTCACAAGGCGCTGACCAGCGGTGTGTTCCAGTTTGAGTCCGGCGGCATGCGCGACGTTCTGCGGCGGTACAAGCCGAACTCGATTGAGCACCTGACGGCGTTGAACGCACTGTATCGGCCGGGGCCGATGGGGATGATCGACGACTTCATCGAGCGCAAGTGGGGACGGCGCGAGGTGGAGTACCTGCTGCCGGAGCTGGAGCCGCTGCTCAAGGAGACGCTCGGCGTCATCGTCTATCAGGAACAGGTCATGCAGATCTCAAACGTCATCGGCGGGTATTCGCTGGGCGGAGCGGACCTGCTGCGGCGCGCGATGGGCAAGAAGGACCCCGCGGAGATGGCGAAGCAGCGCGACATCTTCATGGCCGGCGCTGCGGCGAAGAAGTTTCCTAAGGATCGCGCGGGCGAGCTGTTCGACCTGATGGAGAAGTTTGCGGGATACGGCTTCAACAAATCGCACTCGGCGGCGTATTCGCTGCTGGCGTATCACACGGCGTGGTTGAAGACGCACTATCCGGTGGAGTTCATGGCAGCGCTGCTCACGTCAGAAACGAGCAAGCCCGAGAATGTCGTCAAGTACATCGGCGAGTGCCGCGAGATGAATATCACGGTGCTGCCACCGGATGTGCAGATCTCTGCGGCGACGTTTACGCCCGCGAGCGATGCGATCCGCTTTGGGCTCGAGGCGATTAAGAACGTCGGGCACAACGCAATTGAATCGATTGTGCAGGCAAGGGAAGCGCTGCGCGCGGATGGCAAGCCTGGCTTCGCGACGCTGTGGGAATTCTGCGAGAAGGTCGATCTGAGGCTGATGAACAAGCGCGTGCTGGAGAGCCTGTGCAAGGCCGGCGCGCTGGATTCATTTGGCAAGCGGTCGGAGGTAATGGCTGCTCTGGATAAGGCGATGGAGCGCGCGCAGAAGTCGCAACGAGATGCGGCGGCGGGTCAGCATGGGCTGTTCGGGATGTTCAACGATGAGCCTGTGGCAGGAAGTTCTGCGAACGAAGACGCGCTGCCGGCGGCTCCGGAGTGGGATGAACATACGCGGCTGGCGAACGAGAAGGAGGTGCTCGGGTTCTTCGTGTCCGGGCATCCGATGGATCGTTATCGCGAGAAGCTGCGCAACCTGAAGGTAGTGGACACGGCCACGGCATGCGAGATGAAACCCGAGCCGGTGGTCTTCCGTCGCGGACAACAGGAGCCGCAGAACGAGATTCAGATTGCAGGTGTGATTACGGGGCTGAAGGTTGCGAAGTCGAAGCGCTCGGGCGAGATGTATGCACAGGCGTCGCTCGAGGATACTGTGGGCAAGATCGAGCTGATTGCGTTTCCACAGAACTATGAGAAGCTCGCGGAGAAATTGAAGATCGATGTTCCGGTGCTGGTGCGCGGTTCGCTGCGTGGGGACGAGGACGCAGCGCCGAAGCTCTCTGTATCCCAAATTACGGCACTCGAGGACGTGAAGATCAAGCTCCCAGATGCACTGCGAATTCGTGTGCCGCTGCACAGCCCGGATGATGCGTTGCTCTCGAAGCTGGAGACGGTCTTTCGCGAGGCGCCCGGCACTGGAAAGCTGCTGCTGAACCTGGAGGAGCCCGGATCGTTCTGTGCGGTGTTGGAGCCGCAAGGGTTTGCGGTGGCGGCGGATGTGCAGTTCATTGAGCGCGTTGAGGCGCTGGTCGGGCGCGGAGCAGTGCAGGTGATTTGAGGCGGCCGGGACGGCGGTAGGCTTTCAGGTCGAGCGGAGGCAGGGTGCGACGGGTTCTGCTGCAGGTGGCTGTGCTGGTCGTTGGCGTGGTTTTCGATCTGGGCTCGACGCGGATGCTCGCGCAGGACCCGACGGTTGCGTTTCCGAACAACTATCGCAAGGTGCTGGAGAATGCGGATGTCGTGGTGCTGCGGGCGCACTACGGACCGCATGAGTCGGTCGGTGTGCATGATCACTCGGACCACCCGACGGTGTACGTGTACCTGAATGACTCGGGGCCGGTGCGGTTTGTGCATGAACCGGAGAATGTCATTCTGACGCGGCCGCCGACGCATACAGGGGCGTATCGCGTGAGTCCGGGGCGGAAAGAGCGGCACAGTGTTGTTAATTTGACCGACAAGCCTTCGGACTATTTGCGGGTGGAGCTGAAGAAGGTTCCTCTGGGCACGCTGAAGCGTGAGTTTCGCGGGAGCGCGCCTGCGACGCTGGTGCAGGGAACAAAGGTGGAGTACGAGAAACCGGTGCTGCGCATCGAGCGCGTAGTGTGCGATGCGGGTGCAGCCTGTGCGCTGCCGGTGGAGAGTTCGCCTTCGGTGCTTGTGGCGTTCTCACCGTCGGAGCTGATAGAGCGCGGCAAGCCGAAGGTGTTTCCGGAGGATTCCTCGACGCTGTGGCTGCGCGCCGGCGAGAGTGCTGGCGTGCGGGGGCGAGGCAACGCGTCGGCGCATTTGCTGCGAATTGTCCTGCTGGCTCATTGATGTGCATTGAGTTGCTGAGGTTGGTGGCGTTGGCGGTCTTCTTATCCGGCTGCGAGGGCGATAAGCGGGATATCGCTTACAATCGCTTTGGTATACCGATGGCCGAGAACACGCAGCCCAAACAGCCGCACCAGACTGAAGCATCTGTTCCCGAGGCGTGGCGCAAGACTGAGTTAGCGCGCCACCCGCAACGTCCGTACCCCATGGACTATATCCAGACGCTCTTTACGGATTTCAGCGAGATCCACGGCGACCGTCAGTTCGCCGATGACGCGGCGATGACCGCCGGGATGGCGCGGTTCCATGGCGAGCCGGTTCTGGTCATCGGCAACCTGAAGGGCCGCAGTCTGAAGGAGCGCGTACTGCGCAAGTTCGGCTCGCCGGACCCCGAGGGGTATCGCAAGGCGCTGCGCGCGATGAAGATTGCCGAAAAGTTCGGCCGGCCGGTGTTCACGTTTATCGATCTGGCCGGTGCGAACCCCGGGCTCGGTGCGGAGGAGCGCGGGCAAGGCGAAGCAATTGCGCGCAATCTGCTGGAGATGTCGCGGCTGCGCGTGCCGACGATTGCAACCATTACAGGTGAAGGTGGATCGGGAGGAGCGCTGGCGCTGGCGGTTGCAGACCGCGTGCTGATGCTGGAGAACGCGATCTATTCGGTAATCTCGCCGGAGGGCTGCGCGTCCATCATGTGGAAGGACGCCGCCAAGAAGCAGCAGGCCGCGGCGGCTCTCCGATATACAGCGGTGGACGTCAAAGAGCTAGGCTGCGTCGATGACGTGATCGTGGAGCCCGACGGTGGAACGCACAATGATCCGGAACGCGCGGCTCAACTTCTTGGCGAACGCCTGCAACAGCATCTCCGCGAGCTGCATTCGCTCTCCATCGAGCAGCTTCTGGAGGCGCGGTACGCGAAGTTCCGCAACATCGCGCAGTTCTATACGACGGCCTGAGCGCGAACAGGTGGCCGCCAGAGCCAGCGCAGAAGGAGTTTGAGCACCGTTGGCCTCTTCCATCACTCCAACTCCGGTACCTCGCTCGCTGCACCTGGCACTCTTCGTAACCGGGGCGCTGTGGCTCCTGGCCGCGCACGCTGTGGCATTTCGCGCGGCGGAGGGGATTGCGGTCCGTCTTCGATGGAGCGCGGTGGGGCAGGACCTCCTGGTAAATCTGTTCCTGCTGTTTCTGCTCCTGGTTGGATTCACAGTTCTGAACTGGATTGGAACGCGGCAGGGAAGTATTCGCCTTGCGAATGCACTTCCCAAACGCCCGACCTCACGCGAGGAGTGGTCGCGCGGGACGGTGATCGGATGGGCTGCGGCGCTTGCCGCGGTTGTGCCGATGGTGATCTTCGGCGCGCTGCATCCACAGTTCTCGTGGGCTGCACCGTCTTGGGAAGGCGCGGTGGTCTCAATCATCTCGCTGCTGCTGGGTGCGCTGGCGAGTGAGGTCGCGTTCCGAGGATTTCTCTTTCAGAGGCTGATCGATGCCACCGGACCGACCACAGCGACGATTCTGCTGTCGTTGATTTATGCACTGATCGGGAGCCTGGGGCCGAATGGTTCGAGCCTCAGCTTCGTGGTCACCATCATCGCCGGCGTGCTCTTCTCCATGGCGTATCTGCGAACACACGCACTCTGGCTCGGCTGGGGAATGCACTTCGCGTGGGCGGCCGCTACAGCGGTTGTGTTCGGACTTCCGGTCGCGGGCGAGGCCAGTTATTCGAGCATCGTGCAGACGGACACCAGCGGGCCGGCCTGGCTGACCGGCGGAGTCTATGGGCCGGACGGAGCGCTGTTCACGGTAATTGTGCTCGTCGTTGTTATGGCGGTTGTGTATCGCGTTACGCGGAATTATGCGTGGAGCTACACGCACCCGGAGATCGTGCCGGGCGGGTATCCGATGGATGTTCCGCCGCCGCCGGCGCACACGGCGATGGAAGAGGCCGCTGCTGCGAAGACCGCTACTCTGGTGCAGATCGCGCCGGCGCCAAGCAGCAATGGGTCGGAGCTGTCGTCGTCGACGGAGTCGGCACCCAGGCCATAGGTTTCGTTTAAGTTCCCGATACGGACACTTGCGCGCAGAAAAAGTAAGGCGCACAATCATGGGTATTCGCAGGTGACTGCATGGGCCCATGCACACGCAGATCGCAGACGATTCCTCCGCTCGCCGGGAGTCTCCTGTGCGGGCTTTTGCTGTCTGCAATGCCGAAGCTTTGCGCGCAGGTCTTCA
The DNA here is from genome assembly GCA_963713395.1 of uncultured Acidobacteriaceae bacterium. Classification (GTDB taxonomy): domain Bacteria; phylum Acidobacteriota; class Terriglobia; order Terriglobales; family Acidobacteriaceae; genus Granulicella. The sequence goes on from CAVQLS010000013.1 coordinate 26,287, forward strand.
CCGTGGGAATGAAGACCGCGACTGCCGATGTCACCACGGAATTCCACCCGACGCGTGTAGACCTGCCGAAAGAACCTCTCGATCTGAAGGGCAGGCAGGAGCTGATTCGCAACCTCGAGTCCGAACAGGGCTTCGCGCATCGCGAGCTGCCGCTAGGAGCAGGTCTGCAGCTCGTCGCCAACGGCACGTTGTCACCGCGTGACGAAGAGTACAAGAAGATGCTCTACGAGAAGGGGCAGTCGGCTGCGGCAGGCGACCGCGTGCAGGTCACGTCGCTCGAGTTCCGCCCCGACCGCCTTGTCATCGACCTAAACGGCGGGCCGTATGCGAAGCATCGCTTCCTGAGCCACATCTCACTGAACGATATTCCGCTGGCGCAGCAGGGGCCGACAGCAACCGGGTGCCGCATCACGCTGATCTTCGAGGGAGGCGTCCCCGAGGTGACCGCGGCCGAGGTGAAGGCGTTGCTCGATCCAGTCGTGGACTTCCGGGCGAAGTCGAGCTCGGAGGCCTATGCCGATACGCTGCCACCGAAGGTGCGGGAGGCCGTCGAGGCACACGAAATTCTGGTGGGGATGAATCGGCGGATGGTGATTGCCGCCATGGGCGAGCCCAAGACAAAGGAGCGCGAGCACGCGTCCACTACGGATCCGGACAGCCCGATCTTCGAGGAGTGGATCTACGGTGATCCTCCGCAGCCGACGCAGTTCGTGCGTTTCAAGAACGGGCGCGTCGCACGGTTGGAGATTGCAGCCATCGGCAAACCGATAGTAGTCCATGATAAGAATGAGATCGGCGGAGAAGCTGAACCAACACTTCAGGCCAGGACGATCGTGAACGGCGATGTACAGCCCACCGGAGAAGAGGGTGGAACCAGTGCCGCCTCTGCGCCGACGCTGCGCCGCCCGGGCGAGGTGCTGGATACGCCGGGGAATGTGCCTGGCATGGGCAAGGTGAAGATACCGACCGATCAGCAGCAGCCTCCAACACAGCCGCAGCAGCAGACTCCAGCGACATCGCCGGCGTCGCAACCATCGGCGACGCCGGACAATTCCTCGGCGCCTAAGCTGGTTACAGATACGTCGCGGATGTGAGCTTTCGAGCGCGCGGAAGGTCGTGTATTCTAGGAGACGAGCAGTACCCGGCGCCTGCCATCCTTCCCTCCTGTTCGGCACCTCCAATCAGCCCGCAGAGAGATGTTGAGTGAATGCGCTGCGCGCACGCGCGCGTTTCGGGGTACGCCAGAATTCTGAGTTTTGCAGGGAGAGCTACCATGGCGAAGATTGCCAAGACCGGTGACCGCAAGAAGGTCATGGACACACAGAAGAGCACCGATTGCCCGAAGTGCTCGAAGCCGACGCGCATTGTGAAACGTGTGAAGGACCGCGAGCGCGGCGTTCCGGGTGGAGTTTATATCTCCTGCTCGGCGTGCGACTTCTACGAAAAGCTGTAAAAGTCTCTACGGAAAGCTGTAATAGCTTCGTCAAACTTTAATCAATTTGCACAGATAGGGTCGCCGCTAAGATGACTCTTTTCTTTGATTTGCATCGAAAGTGGGAGAGGTGTCCCCAAAAGAGGCACCCGGGTCCCCAAGGACCCACTTGACGAAGGTAGCTGCCCGTTGGCAGACTCCCATTCGGAAAGTAGGGAATTAGCAGATATGGCTACAAGCAGCACCCTGGTTCAGCAGGAAAACCTAGACTCGACTCCTCACTACACCCGCCCAACCTTTCTGATGTGCCCGCCAGAGTGGTATGGGGTGGACTACGTATTGAATCCATGGATGGCCGGCAATGTGAACCGGTCGTCGCGTGACCTCGCCTTCGCGCAGTGGAAGAGCCTTTACAACGTTCTCCACAGCGTTGCGGATGTGAGGCTGCTGCATCCCGAGCCCGGCTGTCCGGACATGGTGTTTCTCGGGCACGGCGCGCTGATCAGTCATGGTGTCGCCGCGCTCTCGAGCTTCAGCCCCAAGCAACGCCGGGCAGAATCAGTGTTCCTGCGGCAGTGGCTCCTCGGCCAGGGCTTCCTGCTTTGGGAGACGCCCCGCGAGACAGCCTACGAGGGCCAGGGGGACAGCGCCTTTGATGATGAGGGCAAGATCCTGTGGGCGGCTCACGGCGTCCGCACCTGCCGCGCTGCGCACGCGCATGTTGCGGACGCGTGGCACGTGCCGGTGCGCTCGCTGCACCTGGTCGATCCACGGTTCTACCACCTGGATACGTGCTTCGTTCCGCTGCACGGCGGCTATCTCCTGTACTACCCGGAGGCGTTCGACGCGGCCTCGCGGGCGGAGATTGAGAAGGTCTACCCGGCAGAACGCAGGATTGCGGTGACAGAGGCTGACGCGACGCGCATGGCATGTTGCGCGCTGAACATCGGCCGGACGGTCTTTACCGGCGAGGTGAGCCGCGAACTGGCGACGAAGCTCTTCGACCTGAACTTCGACGTCGTCCAGCTGGAGCTGAGCGAGTTCATCAAGGGCGGCGGAGGCGCAGGCGCGTTGGCGCTCCGGCTCAGCGACCTGCCGGTGACGCACGGGGTGGTCCGGACAGTCCGGGCTGCCTGAAAAGGTTTTCTAAGGGTTTTTCCAAAGAGGGAAGCCCCGCTTCTCAGGTGAGAGGCGGGGCCTATTTTTTTGCTTATGGTTTTATGGCTTAGTTTCCTTGCCTTTGCTCGACCGGCGCGACGGTTATCGGGGTCGGCTTCACAAGTTCGGCGACGAGTTGGTCGGTGAGAGCTGGATCGTTCGGGGTAACCCGCTCGATCTTCACCTCGGCCAGACCTGCAACGCCGATCTTGTGGGCAGCCGCATACGATAGATCCAGAATGCGACTGGTTGGGACCGGGCCGCGGTCGTTGACGCGGACAAAGGCCGATCTGTGATTGCGAAGGTTCGTCACGCGCAACCATGTCCCCAGGGGGAGGGTGCGATGGGCGCAGGTGAAAGCGTTCATGTCGTACTTTTCACCGTTTGCCGTCTTACGGCCCTGAAAATGAGAGCCATACCACGAAGCTTCGCCGATTTGATACCAGTGATGCTGCTTGACCGGTGTGGTCGGCACTGGACCGTTGTCTTTGGCGGGACTGGCGATGATGCTTGCCGTCACACCCAGGGTTGCGGCCAGGAGGCCGGCATGTATAGGCCGACGCATCCACTTCGACCGAATCCCTCGCCTGGAACTTCTCGAGGTATCGTTCATACACATATTGTCTCTGTTTGATGCCACCTAAGTCAAACAAGCTAAAGCCACTTTCATTACTTTGGTACCTTGCACTGAACTCGCTAGTATGCTAGGAAAACCCGTCACAAATTCGAGGCCATGATTGCGTCCTTCTCCCGGTTTTGAGCCACAGACTGAAGCCCGCCCGCCTGCCATCGCGCTGACGATCGCAGGATTTGATCCGTCGAGCGGCGCCGGTGTGACCGCCGACCTCTCTGTTTTCGCAGCACACGGCATTTACGGAACGTCCGCCGTTACGGCGACGACGGTGCAGTCGACGATGGGGGTCGCGGCGGTCCGGGCGGCGGACCCGGCCTGGCTGCTGCGGACGCTGGAGTTTGTGTCGACTGACCTGCCGGCGGCCGGGGTGAAGGTTGGGATGCTGGCGACCGATCCGATCGTTCGGGCGGTTGTGGAGTTTCTGCTGACAGTGCAGGGGCGGGGACCGGTTGTGTTCGATCCGGTGATTCGATCAAGTTCTGGATTTGAGCTTCTGGACCCTGCGGCGCTGCGGCGGATTCATGCGGAGTTTCTGCCTCTGGTGGGCTGGATTACGCCGAACTGGGATGAACTCTCTGTGCTGTCCGGGGTGCGGGTGCGGAAGATCGAAGACGTGAACCGGGCTGCCGACGCGCTGGGCAAGCTTCATCCGGGACTTTACATCGTGGCCACCGGGGGGGATCAGGAGGAACCGATAGACCTGCTGCGGGCGCCGGGAGGCGCGGTGCAGACCTTCCGCGGGGAGCGGGTGGAGACGACGTCGACGCATGGGACCGGGTGCGCGTTCTCGGCGGCGCTGCTCTCGCGGCTGATCCTGGGCGATGCGCCGGCGAAGGCTGTAGCCAATGCCAAGGCGTATGTCACCGAGGCGCTGCGGTCAGCTCCCGCGCTGGGCAACGGACGTGGGCCGCTGAACCTGCTGTGGCCGTTGCGGACCGGGCGCCGCCGCAACTGCTAGGCTCAAGGTATGGAATCGGCTCTTCGCCTGGTCGTCAACGGCCTGCCTCGCACACTGGATGGTCTGGAGTCTCCGGCGCCTCTGGCGTCTGTTTTGGAGCGGCTGGAGCTGCGGCCGGATCGCATCGCGGTGGAGCTGAACGGCGAGATTGCGCCGCGGACGAAGTGGGCAGAGTTAAAGGTGGCAGACAAGGATCGCATCGAAGTCGTTCATTTTGTTGGTGGCGGCCGAAACTAGCTGGTCGGCGGCATCGGCTTTCGGCGGACGGCGCCCCCTTCCCCCCTGAAATGTGTCAAAGTCTAGACAATAAATGACTTATCGGTGGACCTTAGTGTGCAAAGTCTTGATTCGAAAGGGTCAGGGGCTTTACAGGGGCTGCGCTCGATTTTGGGATGGGGTGAGCAGGGCATTCAGCAGATTCTCCCAACGGTCGCCGTACTCCTTCCATCCGCCGATGGAATGCACGCGCTTGAGCGCGGCGGTGCGCATGGAGCGCTGGAGGGCTGGATTGTCGGCGAGACGTTGCAGACGGTCGGCGAGAGCGATGGGGTCACGGATGGGAATGATGAAGCCCTCGACGCCGTCGGTGAAGAGATCTTCGCCGCCGGTGTTGGTGGAGCAGACGACAGGGCAGCCGCAGGCCATCGCCTGCGCCTGCACGAGAGCGAGGCCTTCTTCGATGCTGGGCAGCGCGAGGACGTGGCTGCGGCTCATGAGCGTGGCGAGTTCGGACTGCGGGAGGGAGCCGAGCATCTCGACGTTTTCCATCGGGAGACGTGTGAGGACGGAGCGGATGTCCTGCTGAATGGTCCCGACGATGATGAGTCGTTTGCGCGGGTGCCGCAGGTTGGCGAAGGCCTCGAGCAGGTAGGGAACTCCCTTGCGCAAGCCGACTGCGCCGGCGAAGAGGACGTCGAAGGTGTCCGGCGACGGCTCGGCGGCCGGCCGGAAGCTCTCGAGGCGGACGCCGTAAGGAATGACGTGAACCTTGTCGGTCGGAACGCCCATCTCGGCGAAGGAGCGGGCGGCCATGGTGGATGGGACGGTGATGGCGTCGCAGGCGGCGTAGATGGCCTCCTCGCGGCGGGTGTCGCGCGGATCGGAGGGTGGGGTGGCGACGCCCCAGCGGCGGAACTCGTCGGCGAGGAGTTGTTCCTGGTAGCGCTGGTGGGTTGAGCCGCGGTCGCAGATAAAGATTCCACCTGTGCGCTGGATTAGCGCACCGGCGCGGAGGCTGGAGCCGGATATGCCGATGAGCGCGTCGACATGACCCTCGCGGCGCAGGCTTCGGTTGAGATGCGATTCGGTCCAGCGGTCGAAGGCGACGGCGTTGGCATAGCCGAGCGGGTCGCGGAGCCAGGTGAGATCGATGTGCGCGCGGCCGGCAAGGTACTCGGGCACGTGCAGCCAGGGAAAGGTTTCGACTTTGTCGTGGCTGAGGCCTTCGCGTTTCAGCCGCGCCCAGGGCCAGGTGGAGTAGACGCGGCGCAGGTGGCCTCGATGTTCGAGTTCGCGCGCCAGCTCAAAGTGATGGAAGACACCGAAGACGGTTTGGACGATCTGCATGGGTTCGGCGGAGCGCTGGCTGTGCTGAGTTTAGCAAGAGCGGAGGCGACACTGGTCGCGGAGGAGTGTTTATCCGTGGCGTGGATCTGCGTCTGCAGTTCCATTTAGCTCAAGCGGAACGTTATCGGTGTCATTGCCTTCCATGACTGCCGATAAGCCG
>CAVQLS010000014.1:0-130052 GCA_963713395.1 uncultured Acidobacteriaceae bacterium
GAAAGTGGTTGTTGACGCAGGTCAGCTCGGCTTCGGTTGGCGTTCCGATTCCGTAGCAGGCTGCCTCATGCGGAAGATATGCGCGGATAGTATGCGTATCGCTGGAGTGACGCGATACGTGTGCTGTCCGCGCGCCGCTTTCAGTCCTCAGAAACGTCTTCTCGTGAGCACCCTCAAATACGCGCGCGGTTCAACGAGGGGATCGAAGCTCTCTTTACCTCCATTGCAGGGGCACGATTTCGTGCCTCTTCTTCAGATAGGTGCCGTCCGACACCTGCGGCGATAAGCTCATTGCGTACCCTCGAATACTCGCCGCAATGCTCTAATAGCCAAGGACAGCCCTCATCTGGAGAACTAAATGCCCACAGACCTCACCGGCAAAGTCGCGCTCGTCACCGGAGCCTCCCAGGGCATCGGCCGCGCCATCGCCCTCGATCTCGCAAAGCATGGCGCCACGGTCGCCCTCGCCGCCCGCTCCCTCGACAAGCTCGAGTTTCTCGCCGCAGAAATCAGCTCCGCAGGCGGCGCGGCCAAAGCCTTCGCCCTCGACGTCACCTCCGAGGACTCCATCAAGTCCTGCGCCAAAGCAGTCCTCGCCGACCTCGGCGCCTGCCACATCCTCGTCAACAATGCCGGCATCACCCGCGATGGCCTCGCCCTCCGCATGAAGCTCGCCGACTTCGAGGACATCCTTCGCGCCAACCTCACCGGCAGCTTCCTCCTCACCCAGGCCGTCATCTCCTCGATGATGAAAGCCCGCTGGGGCCGCGTCATCAACATCACCTCCGTCGTCGGCGAGACCGGTGCCGCCGGCCAGGCCAACTACGCCGCCTCCAAGGCCGGCCTCATCGGCCTCACCAAATCCCTCGCCCGTGAGTTCGCCTCCCGCAACATCACCATCAACGCCGTCGCCCCCGGTTTCATCTCCACCGCCATGACCGACGCCCTCACCGACGAACAAAAATCCTCGATCCTCTCGCAAGTCCCGCTCGGCCGCTACGGTACCGTCGACGACATCGCCGCCGCCGCGACCTTCCTCGCCTCCGACGCCGCTTCCTACATCACCGGCCACACCCTCGACGTCAACGGCGGCCTGTACATGGGATAAAACTCTCGCCAAACGAAGTTCGGATATCGCCCATGGTTTCAGCGACTAACCACGAATCTCACGAATCCGAATTGGTACAACCGGCAAAAGATATCGAAGATAATGCTTGCCACCACTACCTTCGGTGGTTACTTTACGGCTAATGGCAAACATGCACACAGCTCTGCCGTCTGAGCAGACGGTCCTTCCGGTCCAGGAACCGATCAATATCGGGGTGACCATTCGTGGATTCCGGCTGCAAAAAGGGCTGTCTCAGGGCGACATCGAGAAGCGTACGGGGCTGCTTCGTTGTTATCTTTCGCGTGTGGAAAACGGCCATACCGTCCCCTCGCTCGAGACGCTGCAGAAGATCGCCGGCGCTCTCGATATCTCGCTAAGTCATTTCTTTTCTGAAGATCCAGTCCGCGATGTGTCCGGCATTTCGCTCAGCGAAGAAGAGATTCGTTTCCTGACGCAGGTACAACGCTATGCTGCAAATCTCACCGAAAGCGACCGCCGCCTGCTGCTCGCGATGGTGAGGAAATTCGCCGCAACGGTTTCCACAACCTTCGATTAGCCAATTTTCATGATCGATTTTGGAGCGGTTTTAGCGCATTTTTTGCGCTTTTAAGCGTGTTTTGAAAGGCTCGTTTTTGGCCTTTTCAGCCCGTCGCGAACTTCGACAACGCATATCCCACCAGCGACAGAATCAACGCCGCAGCCGTAAACGTCGCCCGTTGCCGGGCGCGATAGCTCGCTTTGCCTGTTGTCATCTTCGGCAGCAGCGGCACCCCCAGCGCCAGCCCTGAGAGCAGCCCGCCCAGGTGTGCCGAGTTATCGATGTGGGGGATATTGTTCGGGTTCACATGTAGCCGCGCCCACTCCGCCGAGGTCAGCGACGGCGAGAACTGCGGCGCGATGCCCAGAGCGAGGTTGATCACCGCAAAGAGAATCACCTGCCGCCTCAGGCTCTTCAGTTCCTCCCACGGCAGCGCCAGCTTGCGGTTCGAGAGCAGCACAATCAAAATTCCCGCGATGCCGAAGATCGCGCCTGATGCCCCCACCGCAATCGTAAAGTTGTGCGTAAATATGGTCTCCGCCGAGGACAACAGGTTCCCGGTCACTCCGGTCAGGATGTATACCCACGCCAGTCCCCAGCGTCCCAGCAGCGGCTCCCCGAAGAGACCCAGGTTCCATAAGCACCAAAGGTTCGTCGCGATGTGCAGAATGCTCGCGTGCACGAAACATGCCGTGATCAATCGCCAAGGCTGGCCATATGCAATGGCCGCCCAACCATTGCACCCGCCAAAGTAGTTCAGCACCTCCCAATTGAACTGCGCCGTCAGAATCGACCCATACTGATGGGCCTTCCACAGCGGAATAATCGGGCTCCAGCGCAGCATCACGGCGAACACAAGCAGGTTGATCCCCATCAGCACGGACGTCGCCGGATAGGCCGCGATCATCGAGGACCACGAACGCTTCCGCGACGGCGGTGCACTGCCGCGCGTCACCTCGCCTGCGCGGGCCGCAACTACGGACGCGGGCTCATGCGCATGCTCGTGCGTGTAGACAACATCACTGTTATGAGGATTCGACACAGAAGAAGAGATTCGCTCGGTGAATAGCCTGACTCACATCATAGCGAACTTTTTGTAACTTATGACGCTTACGCCGCCTGCTTCCACAGCCGTTCGCGGAGCTCCGGCGATACATGGTCGCGCAGCATCGCCGACAGCATGCCCGGCACCGGCGTCGTCATGGCCACCAGCGCCCACAGCAGAAGCGAGAAGATCACACCCGAGACCGCCACCGCTTCCAAACTGATCGTCACGCTGGGGGGAATGTGCGCCAGCGCCAGAGCGCGCTCTGTTCCCAGGTGCACGTGCAGGCTTCCGCTCAGGTGCCGGATTGCCTCCAGCCGGCGCAACACCAGTGCCGCCAGGAGGAACGCCATGCAGGCCATCGTCGTCACGGCCAGCAGCAACATGTCCACCGTGCGGTGCAGCCGCTGTTTCCCGCGGCAGTGCGCGCATCCGCGCAGATGCGCCTCATAATCGCCACGCAGGCTCACCGGCGTCCCCGAGATGTCATACCGCCATCCGGAGAGAATCGCGCCAATAACCTGATCTGTGCAGGGAGTGTGTGCGTCGTGGTACGAGTGTCGGGGGAGAGTCGGCATTTATTTTACGCAAGCTTTATTCTACTTCACTGCCTGATGCCCGAAAAGCGCCAAGCTTGAGTCTCTGCGTGCGGAGCGGCCCTAAGCCCATCTCTTTGTTACACGATGTTTTACAACCGAATCGGTTCCAGCGCAACATCTTGTTGCGCTAATAAGACCCGATTTCCTAACAGGCTCATCCGGTCGCCTATCGCCTGCTCCGCCGCCAGCCTGGCCAGCTCCGGCAGGTTGTTCTGTTCACTTAGATGTCCCAGAACGATAGTGTGTGCGCCGCCGTCGTAGTCTCTCATCAGAAATTCCGCCGTGGCCGCGTTGGACAGGTGCCCTACACGGCTCAAAACCCGCTGTTTCACGCTCCACGGATACGGCCCATCCTTCAGCATTTCCAGATCGTGGTTCGATTCGAGCAGCAGCACATCCACATTTTTCAGCGCAAGTTTCACATTCGGCGGCACATAGCCCAGATCCGTGGCAATCGCCATGCGGATTGATTCCCCAGGGGCGTGAAAAACAAACCCGCACGGATCGGCAGCATCGTGCGGAATCGTGAATGGGCAAACCTCGAGTTCGCCGATCCGGAAGCTCCGCCCTGCCTCAAAGAATTCGAGCGCCGGCAGCGCCGTCGGGCACACCTTCTTCGGAGCCTCGTCCGCTGCGCATTCAGGCTCCGGGGAGGCAGGCTCAGCCCCGGCCTCCATCGCCTCGCGCTCGCGCTGCATCTTCTCAAGCCACGCCTTGTAGCTCATGCGCTTCTGCGGCGTCAGCATCCGCACCCAGGCGCGATGCGTCGCCTCGGTAAAGAACACCGGAATTTTCAGCTTGCGCGCCAGCACCGATAGACCGGCCACGTGGTCCAGGTGCTCATGCGTAATCAGGATCGCGTCCAGCTCACATGGGTCTTCGCCCGTCGCCGCCATCCGCCGCAGAATCTCCCGGCAGCTCAGCCCCGCGTCCACCAGCACCGCCGTTCCACCCGCGGCGACCACCGTGGCGTTCCCACGAGATCCCGAAGCTAGAACCGTCATCCGCACGTTTACGAGCATACCGCGCTCGCCGGTTCAAAACTCGTCCGCATTACACCCCACGACTCTCGGCAGGAACGCCCTCGCCCTCGCACTTCACATCTATGGAATGCCTGCTATTGTGACAGCGGAAGCTCGAACGGTCAGTTCGGCGACGGGTACTCGATATTGTCGACCACGAAGATGCTGACGACGCCATCCCCTTTCTTCACCTGGAGACCGAGCTGCTCCTTGAGCGCCTCGGAGAACGTCGGCCCCGAATCGTCGTGTGGGGCAATGCTGACCCCATCCCGATCCAGGGATTCGGGATCGAATTCAAAAATGTAATCAAACGTTCCGTCTAATCCGGTCCGGTCCACGATAGCTCGATCAGACTCTCCTGCTCCGGTCAACCAATCCGCGATTGCGTTCATCGTCATATCGCGGCCACCTTCTCTGAGACGGTACCTTGCAGGCGCAACCTCGTCGCCGTCGCCACAGGTAGCGGGCCAAAGTCCAACAAGTGCCGCGAAGGGAGTTCCCGCCGCCGGGGGTGGCAAAGGAGCCGCGCACGACGAAGCCGGATCGTGGGGCTTCAACTGGGGTCCAGTTTTCCCGGGCTTTGAAAGATACAACCCGTATACGGGCATCTCCCGCCTCTCCCGATGAACTCTCAACTTGAACCGATCTTCAAGAAGAGATTGCACCATCAACCGCATATCTTGCTTCGTCGGATCTCCGGATGGGGCTCTTGCCTCAATGTCGAATTTTTCCGTCTTTGCCCAAGTTGGGAGATTGCGCATCAATCCGCCAAGAAATTCGCTGGCGTTGATCTTGTAGGCAAAGATAAGGAGAGAGACGACGGATTGATTCGTCGCTACGAAACGTCCTCCGGTGGGCGAATATACGTCTCCCCGATCAAGCGGAAAGTTCGAGGTCGTCCGACCACCTGACTTGTTCTCGCGAACAGAGGCTATCTCGAACGCAAGCTTGGGATGCATCCCCACAGACGATTGAGAATGGGTTGACGATTGCGCCAGGCACACCGGCGCAATCGCGACGAAGATAAATGGCATGAGGAGAGGGTGCCGCCGCACAGCGAAAGGCTAACACCTTCGGTCGCCGGAGAGGTTTCGAGTAGTCGGAGCCTGACGTTTCCCTACGCCTTTACCGGATGCCGCAGCGGTGCCAGGAAGGTCACAATCGACCGCATCACGAGCTCATTGCGCTGGTTGTACACCGTCGTCCGCGACCGCACTACGCCATACTCCGGACGCGACCGCGAGTGCCGCACGGTCAGAATCTCCGCCTCGGTTCGCAGCGAGTCACCCGGCCGCACCGGGGCGGTCCAGCGCATCTCTTCCACACCCGCGCCCAGCATCCCGCCGGCAATGGGGATCGACTCCACGCGCAGCCGCATCACAATCGCTGCCGTCAACCACCCGCTCGCGGCCAGCCCTTTGAAGAACGAGCTCTCCCCCGCCGACTGGTCGATATGAAACGGCTGCGGGTCATACCGCTCGCCAAACTCCATGATCTCCTCCGCCGTCACCTTGTACGACCGGCTGGAGTTGAACATCATCCCCGGGTGCAGATCCTCAAAATAAAGTTCCTTCGACGCTCACTCGCCCCAAACTTTTGCTGCCATGTTTTCAGACTTCTACGGTTCTAGCTACCTGGATACCTAGGACCTACGTACCTAGTAGCTGATAAAACCCCTTGCCCGACTTTCTTCCCAGCCACCCGGCATCCACCATCCGCACCAGCAGCGGACACGGCCTGTACTTCGGATCGCCGAGCCCAGCCTCCAGCACGCGCATGATGTCCAGGCATACGTCGAGGCCGATGAAGTCCGCGAGCGTCAGCGGTCCCATGGGATGCGCCATGCCTAGCCGGAAAACTGCATCCACCGCCTCCGGAGTTGCGACGCCCTCCATCACGGCAAACATCGCTTCATTCAGCATCGGCATCAACACGCGGTTCGAGACGAACCCCGCTGCATCGTTCACCTCTACCGGCGTCTTGCCGAGTTCCAGCGCCAGCGATGCACACGCTCAAACGTCTCATCGCTCGTCTGCAGTCCGCGAATGACTTCGACCAGACTCATCACCGGCACCGGGTTGAAGAAGTGCATCCCGATCACCTGCTCCGCGCGCTTCGTCCCCGCCGCTAGCTTTGTGATCGAGATCGACGACGTATTCGACGCGAGGATCGCGTCCTCGCTGACAACAGCGTCGAGATCGCGGAAGATCGCCTGCTTGACTTCGAGGCGCTCGGTTGCGGCCTCCACCACCAGCGTGCAGTCCTTCAGCGCCTTCAACTCACGCGCCGGTCTCACGCGTTTATAGATCGACTCCACCTCTGCCGGATCCACCTTGCCTTTCGCCGCTTCGCGGTCGAGGTTCGTGCGGATTGTCGCGAGGCCGCGCTCGAGCGCCGCCTCATTCACCTCGCACAGCACTACCTCGAATTCCGCGCGCGCCATCACATGGGCGATTCCGTTGCCCATCGTTCCCGCGCCCACTACGCCCAGCCGTTCCCTCACCGCCATCGCGCCCATCCTCACAAGAGAAGCGAGTTTATCAGCCGCACGCTACGCCTGAGAAACCCGCTGGACGGAGTGTGTCGTCAGTTATTTCTCTACTCCGTTGGAGAGAATCGCCGATTCACTCGTGGAACGGCAATTCGGTAGCGCCAGACTCCGCGTATCGGAATCAAATCCTCGCAGTCGAACGAAGAACTTTCCGGCGGGTATGCTTCGACAACCCGACGTATGCTAAGGACATCTCACGAACTCAGACAATTCCTGAGGCGCGCCATGCCACCATCCCCCGACCCCGAGGTCCTCATCGCCGGCGCCGGCCCCACCGGCCTCGTCCTCGCGCTCTGGCTAGCGCGTCTCGGCATTCGCATTCGCATCATCGACAAGAACCCCTACCCCGCCGCGCATTCGCGCGCGCTCGCCGTGCAGGCCCGCACGCTTGAGTTCTACTCGCAGCTCGGCTTCGCGCATGAACTTGTCAACGCCGGCCACCGCGTTGCTGCCGCGAACGTCTGGGTCTCAGGCCGCCGCGTCGCGCACGCTCCCTTCGGCGACCTCGGCGGCGGCCTCAGCCCCTTCCCCTTCGCCCTCATCTATCCGCAGGACGAGCACGAACCTCTCCTCATCCGCCACCTCGCCGAGCTTGGAGTTGCCGTCGAGCGCCCCACCGAGCTTCTCTCCTTCACCGAATCCGCCAGAACCACCGACGCCCCTATCACCGCCCGTCTTCGCCTCGCCGACGGCTCGGAGCAAACCTGCCGCTGTGCTTTTCTTGCCGGCTGCGACGGCGCCCGCTCTGTCGTGCGGCAGTCGCTCAATATCGGCTTCCCCGGCGGCGAGTACACGCACCTCTTCTACGTCGCCGACGTCATCGCCCACGGCTCCGTCGCCGACGGCGAGCTTCACGTCGCGCTCGACGACACCGACTTCCTCGCCATCTTTCCGCTGGACGACAACGGCCGCATCCGCCTCGTCGGCACCATTCGCGACGAACAGGCCGAACAGGCCAGCGACGATCTCTCCTGGAATGACATCTCCAAACGCGTGCTCAACTGGATCAACGTCGACATCCAGAGCGTCAACTGGTTCTCCACCTACCGCGTCCATCACCGCGTCGCCGAACACTTCCGCAGCGGCCGCGCCTTCCTCCTCGGCGACGCCGCGCACATCCACTCGCCCGTCGGCGGACAGGGCATGAACACTGGCATCGGCGACTCCGTGAATCTCGCCTGGAAGCTCGCCTCCGTCCTGCGCGGCCGCGCGCCCGCTTCGATCCTCGACACCTACGAGCCCGAGCGCATCGCCTTCGCGCGCCGCCTCGTCTCCACCACCGACCAGGCCTTCACCGCCGTCACCTCCGACAGCGACCTCGCCGTTCTCATCCGCCTGCACATCGTCCCGCACCTTCTACCCGCGCTGCTTTCCTCGCGGCGAGTGCGGCCTTTCCTCTTTCGCACCGTCTCGCAGATCGGCGTCAACTACCGTTCGAGCGATCTCAGCGAAGGCCGCACCGGCAAGCTCCGCGCCGGCGACCGCCTCCCCTGGATCCAGTTCCCGGACAACCCCAAGAGCCCGGCTCCGGACAACTTCGCCCCGCTCTCCTCGCTCGACTGGCAGGTCCACATCTACAGCACCTGGATCTGCCCGGACATCGGCCGCCTCTCCCGGCAACGCGGCTTCGCGTTCCATGTCTTCCCCTGGCGGCCGGAGCTCGCGCAGTCCGGCCTCGTCGAAAACGCTGTCTACCTCATCCGCCCCGACGGCTATATCGCCTTCGCCGACCCACCCGCCAAGGCCCGCACCCTCGCCGCCTACCTCGACGCCCACGGCCTCACGTTCGCCTGAGCGGCATCAAGCGCGCGTCACTGCTCACGCGTTCAATATCGCGGCTTGATCGAGAAGTTTCCGTCGATGACCTCGAACCGCGTCGACCGCGAGTACGCATGCGTGCCGAGGTTCCCCTTCACCCACGTCGGCTCGACGCGTCCCACCGCGCGCTCCTCGTACTCCTGCTCATTCAGCGTCACCACTTCAGAGAAGTTCAGCGCGTATCCATACGCCTTTCCGCAGTCCTGCGACGGCCGGATCAACCGTCCCTTGTCATAGAACAGCGGCCCCGCCGGGCGCGCGCGTCTCACATCCGAGATCACCGGGTTCTTCGCATGCGCCGTCCACGGCCCCTTCAGGCTCCGCGCATAGTAAATCGCCAGCTCATCGTTATTCGAGTACATCCCGTTCGAGATGCTCGTGAACATCCAGAACATCCCATCGCGCTCAAAGATTGTCGTGTCCGCCGCGAAAATTCCCTCCATCAGCGTCGACTCGAGCGTCCACTTGTACGGAAACTGCTCCGCCCGGTAGAGCTCGATCGTCTGGTTATCCAGCGTCTCCGGAATCATGTACACCTCGCCTCCGTGTTCGAAGACGAACGGGTACGAGAGGTGATACGGCCGCCGCAAAACCTCCACAATCTCGCCGAGCTCTCCATTCTCCTTCAGCTCCGCGCATGAGATCAGTGCCCGCCCCTCGGCGTAGCGAAAGTCCTCAAGGTAGAGATACGTCTTCCCGTCCTTCTCCAGCAGAAAGGGATCGGCATAGAAGCGGTCGGCTGGCGGGTTAACAATCTTGTAGCCCGCCACGTCGTCAAAACTGTGCGCTTCTGTTCGCTGCCTCAGCGCAACAAACCACTGCGGCCGCACCTTGCCCGTCGCCGCGCGGAGCTTTCCTCGCACGGTGCGTCCCACCTTCCGGCCCAGAAACGCCGCCATCTTCATCGTGTCCGGCGAGTGATAGATTCCGCGCGAGTAAGTATTGGGCTCGTTATACGTTGCCAGCGACTCGATGTACTCCCACCCACGCTCGTGCAGATCGCGCAGCCTGCGCATCGCATACTCTGCTGTCTTCCAGTAGATCGGGTTGCGGTTCAGATACAGCGAAGAGAAGTTCGTGCTCGAATGGCCGCGATATAGAACCCGTCCGCCATCCAGCGAATCGGTCAACCTCTGCAGGATCGTCCCCGAGATGGGATTCCGTTCGAAGATCTCCCAGAACAGCGGTGGCCCGCCTCGATACTCCAAGTTGTCGTCATGATGGAACGACCAGACGCCATAGCGCGCGGTCTCCAGCACCTCTCCGCGGATAATGCGAAACCCGAACCGGAAGATGACATCCAGGTTCGCCGCGCGTATTGCCTGCACATCGCTGTCCTTGAACCGGTCCGTGAATCCCTTCCGCATCGGTTCCACCTGCAGAACCGGCACTTCGCTCAACCGTTCCCGGACATCGATCTCCGCGTGCGAATCATGATCTGAATCCTTGTTGCGGCGATAGTCCCACTGGCTGTAGCGCACAAACGCCGTCGACTTCCAGTGGGCCCTAATCCGCTTGCCCAGCGGCTTCCGCACCGGCGCCGGCAGCGTATTCAGCACCACCAGCGAGATCTCCGCGAAGCCGGATGCCTGAATATCCGCAATGATCTTCGCCACCCAGGCATCCACCGCGAAGGAATCCACCATTAACCCGATTCGGAGCATGCACACCCACAAGGAAACGTCTCGACAACCCGTATCAAAATGAAAACTACCATAGAGCCCCGCACGGCCTTCAAAGACCGGGCTCGTCACTGACGAATGCGTTTTCCACGGTCCGCACTCCCCTGTTGCAACTTCGGTGTCATTTCCAACAAGGTTTTCCTTGAAATCCGTTGCAATCGAACGTATAAACTCAGCCGATATCTCTCTTCAGTTAACGAGGCCGCCCTACGTAGCGTTTCGGCCGCGTACTTTCAGGAGCAGCTCGCTTATGCATCGGGCCAGCCATCATCTACGCGTCGGTCGCTTCACCGCTCAAGCCGCGGTATTCATTGCGCTTTCCCCCACAATCGCCTGGGCTTCGTCCAATTCTGTTCCGGACTGGGTCAAGACCGCCGCGCAGCAGCCGCTCCCCGTGTTGCCTGAGACCGCCAGGGCCGTCGTCCTGCTCGACGACGAGACCTACACCATCGACGCCAAAGGGCAGGCGATCATTCACGAGCGCGAGGTCATCAAGATTCTTCGTCCGCAGGGCCGCCGCTTTGGCACACCCACCGTCTGGTACGACAAGGACGAAAAAATCCTCTCCCTGCATGCCTGGAGCATCGATCCCGCCGGCCACGAGTACGCCGTCAAGGACAGCGAAATGCACGAAGGCAGCCCTCCCGGCGAAGGCGGCGAACTCTTCGAGGACGTCAAGTACCGCACCGCCGACCCTCCCGGCCGCGACCCCGGCGGCATCATCGCCTTCGAGTACGAGGAGCGTGCGCGCCCCTATCTCGCCGAGACCGACTGGTGGTTCCAGGGCGAGCTCCCCATCGTCAACCAGAGCTTCACCCTCGAGCTTCCGGCCGGCTACACCTTCACTACCTCCTGGGCGCACCACCCCAAGGTTGATGCCATCGATCTCGAGCATCAGCGCTATCGCTGGGAGATGAACAACGAGCCTGCCATCGATCTCGAGCGCATCCCCATGTCACCCTCCACCGAGTCGCTCGCCGGCCGCATGACCGTCCACTACGCCGGCCCCGGCCTGGCGTTCCCCGAGGATGGCACCTGGCGCGGCATCGGCGAGTGGTACACCGCGCTCTCGCACGACCGCCTCGCCGCCACACCGGACATCGCCGCCAAGGCCGCTGAGCTCACCACCGGCAAGACCGACTTCTACGACAAGGCAGAGGCCATCGCCGACTTCCTGCAGAAGCAGATCCGCTACTTCGTCATCGAGATGGGCGTCGGCGGCTTCCAGCCCCACTCCGCCGAGGACATCTTCCGCGGCAAGTACGGCGACTGCAAGGACAAGGCAACGCTGCTCTCCGCCATGCTCTCCACGGTCGGCATCCACAGCGACCTCGTCATGGTCCATACACGCCGCGGCGTCATCGACCCGGACGCACCCTCCATCGAGGGCAATCACATGATTGCCGCGATCGAAATTCCCAAGGGCTACGACTCGCCCAGGCTCCATAGCGTCGTCACTGCCAGCAACGGCAAGCGCTATCTCATCTTCGATCCCACCTGGGAGCTCACGCCCTTCGGCCAGATCGAGGACAATCTCCAGGGCAGCTACGCTCTGCTCGTCGAGGGTGCCGACAGCCAGGTCATCCAGATCCCCGTGCTCAGCCCGGACCTCAACACCATTCACCGCTCCGGCACGCTGCAACTCACCGCCGACGGCTCGCTCAAGGGGAACATCACTGTCACACGCTTTGGCGATCTCGCCGAGCAGGGCCGTTACGTCTTCGCCCATGAAGACGCGACGAAACAGCAGCAATATGTCGACGGCAGCGTCTCGCACGACCTCATGGCGGCCTCCGTCACCGGCCTCAAGGTTCAGAACATCGCCGCGCTCGACAAGGACCTCACCACCAGCTTCGACCTCACCGCCGATCACTTCGCCAACTCCGTCGGCCCGCTCATCATGGTTCGCCCGCGCGTCTTCGGCAGTTACACGCTGCCCGTCGACCACAAGAACCGCAAGGTTGCCATCGACCTGCGGCAGACCATGCAGGGCACCGACAGCTTCGACATCCAGCTCCCTGACGGCTACACCGTCGACGAGCTGCCCGATCCGGTCAAGGCCGACGTCGGCTTTGCCAGCTACCAGAGCTCGACCGTCCTCGATGGCCGTACGCTCCACTACACCCGCACCTTCACCCTTCGCCAGGTTTCCCTGCCGGCGGACAAGTACGCCGACCTCCAGCACTTCGTCGCGCTCATCGCCGCCGACGAGGACAGCCGCGTCGTTCTCAAGCGCGGCAACTAAACATTTTCATTTGCCTTACCCGCTTCAAGGAGCACCATGACCGCAACAACTGCATCGCATCCCGACAACCGCAGACCACGCCGCATCCTCTCCGCACTGGTCCTCACCGCCGCCGCGCTCGCGCCCGCCGCCGCCTTCGCGCAGATGACGTCGTTCACACAGCCCAGTAAGGATGAGTTGGCGATGACCTCGCTGCCCGGATACCCCGGCGTCGCCGCCGTCATCCTCAACAAGGAAGAGATCACCAAGGACGACCTGCACTCCGTCCTGCACTACGAGCGCATCAAGATCCTCAGTGAAGACGGCAAGAAGTACGCCAACGTCGAGCTCCCCTACGTCAGCACCACCAGCGACTTCTACAACGACGGTCCCGGCGACGACAAGACCCTCGAAGACATCCAGGGTCGCACCATCCACCCCGACGGCACCGTCATCCCCTTCACCGGCAAACCCTACCTCAAAGTCCTCGAGAAGACCAAGGGCGTCAAGGTTCAGGCCAAGGTCTTCACCCTTCCTGATGTCACCGTCGGCAGCATCATCGAGTACCGCTACGCCACGCGCATCAACGATAGGTTTTATGAGCCGCCCACCTGGATCATCCAGGGCGACCTCTACCTCAAGTCAGCCCACTTCATGTGGTACCCCTCCAGCCATCCCATGCAGAATGAGTCCGGCCAGTTCATCACCACCATCTCATGGTTCCCCATCCTCCCCAAAGACGCCAACATCGTCCACCACGAGATCCCCGGCGTCGGTGCCCTCGGGCTCGCCCAACAGACCTACGAGGTCACGGTCAAGGACATCCCGCCGTTTGTTGAGGAGGAGTACATGCCTCCCGTTCAGAACTACGGCGATCGCGTGTACTTCAACTTCATCGCCGAGACCAGCGGCGCGGATTACTGGAAGGCTCGCGGCAAGGAGTGGTCCAAGCGCGTCAACTCGTTTGCCAATCCCAACTCTGACCTGAAGTCCGCCACCCAGCAGATCATCGCCGGCGCCACCACACAGGATCAGAAGCTGCACGCCATCTACGCCGCCGTGCAGAAGCTCGAGAACACGGACTACACCCGCAAACACGACGCCCGCGAGGACAAGGCCAACGGCCTCGGCAAGGTCAACAACGCGAACGACGTCTTCAAGAACGAACGCGGCAACTCCGCCCAGCTCACCGAACTCTTCATCGCTATGGCCCGCGCCGCCGGCATGGAAGCGGACGCCATGCTCGTCCCCGATCGCTCCCGCGAGGTCTTCATCCCGCAGTGGCTCAGCATGGAACAGTTCGACGACTGGATCGCCGTCGTCAGCGTCGACGGCAAAGACCAGTTCTTCGATCCCGGCGACCGCTACATTCCTTACGGTCAGGTCGCCTGGCAAAACAGCTACGTCCAGGGCCTTCGTCAGAAGGGCAATGAAACCACCTTCGCCGAGGTCCCCGGCGGCAACTACAAGGACAACGCGGTCTTCCGTGTCGCCAATCTCAACTTGGACGCGACCGGAAAGGTCACCGGGAAAGTCGACATGACCTACCTCGGAGCCACCGCTCTGCGCTGGCGCCACGCCGCTCTGCGCGGAGACGATGAGAGCCTCAAGCATGAGCTCCGCACTTCGCTCGAAGCTCTCCTCCCTCACTCGCTCGAGGTCAAGGACGTCACCGTCGCCAACCTCGCCGACTACGAGAATCCTCTCAAGGTCACCTTCACCGTCGAAGGAACCGTCGGCTCATGGACCGGCAAGCGCCTCGTCGTTCCCGCCGACCTCTTCCTCGTCAACCACAAGGCCGCGTTCCCCCACGAGAAGCGTGAGATCGCCGTCGACTTCGAATACCCATCGCAAACCCGCGACGCCCTCCGCGTCAACTTCCCCTCCAACTTCTCCGTCGAGGCCGCTCCGTCCGCTGCAAAATACAGCTTCCCGCAGCGGGCTGCCTACGGCATGACCGTCGACTCCACCGCCACCAACTTCACCACGCGCCGCGAGTACGCCTTCAACGATATCTACGTCCTCCCGGCAGAGTACCCTCAGCTCCGCACCTTCTACTCGCAGTTCGAAACCAACGACCAGCAGAGCATCGTCCTCAAGTCCACCTTGGCGGGTCCGACCACCACGGCCTCCTCAACACCCGCAGCCAACTGACATGGTCTGCACCCGGATCCCACGCGGCCTCACCCGAGAAATTGGCCGGGCCGTCCGCTGCTCTCTCTTTCTTGTCGCAGCGCTTGCTCCCGTTCTCGGGACCAGTGCCTCCGGCCAGTTCGCCCCGCCGACCAAAGAAGAGCTCGCGATGGCCTCCCTCCCGGGATACCCGGGCGCGGCAGCCGTCATGCTCTATCACGAGCAGATTACGAACGACGAAATCCACTCGACCTTCTACTACAACCGCATCAAGATCCTTACCGATGACGGCAAGAAGTACGCCAACGTAGAGCTTCCCTACATGCGCTACAGCGGAGAATGGGGCTGGGAGGGCAGTGGCAGGGATGTTGCCGAGGTCGTCGGCCGCACCATTCATCCCGACGGCACCATCGTCCCCTTCACCGGCAAGCCCTACCTGAAGACCATCGAGAAGAGCAATCTCGACCACGGGACGGCGAAGTTTCAGGCCGTCGTCTTCACCCTTCCCGACGTCACCGTCGGAAGCATCATCGAATACCGTTACGCCTCGCGCATCAACGAGGACTTCATCGAGGTCCCTGACTGGATCATCCAGGGCGATCTCTATGTCAAATCCGCGCATTACACGTGGAATTCCACCCTCTCTGCCCCCATCGCATGGTTTCCCATTCTGCCGCCCGGCGCCAGCGTCCAGCGTCGCGTGTCCGGCGGCAATATCACCGGAATCCACCAGATCTATGAGCTCTCCTTGAGCGACGTTCCTCCCGTCGTCTCCGACGAAGAGTACATGCCTCCGATCGCCAACTACAGCTATCGCGTCCTCTTCTATCTCAACCGTCTCTCCCCCGAGGACTTCTGGAAAGAGGCGGGCAAGGATTGGTTCCACGAATCCGACTCTTTCCTGCATCCCAACTCCGATCTGACCGCGGCTATACAGCAGATCGTCGCCGGCGTCACAACCGACGATGAGAAGCTCCGCAAGATCTACGCCGCCGTCGAGCAGCTCGAAAACACCGACTACACCCGCGAGCACGATCGTCGCGAGGACAAGGCAAACGGCCTTGCCAAACTCAATCACACAAGCGACATCCTCAAAAACAAGCGGGGCAACTCAACCGAGCTCACGCAGCTCTTCGTCAGTATGGCCCGCGCCGCCGGCATCAAGGCCGATGTCATGCTCGTTCCCGACCGCTCTCGCGGCTTCTTTATCCCCGGTTGGCTCACCCTCGGCCAATTCCCTGATGTCATCGCCATCGCAAACGTCGGGGGCAAGGATCAGTTCTTCGACCCCGGTTCGCGCTACTGCCCTTACGGCAAACTCGCCTGGCAGCACACCCTCGTCCAGGGGCTGCGCCAGAAGGACAACGAGGTTGTCTTCGACAAAACTCCACTCGCTACCATCTCCGACAACCAGGTCGTGCGCGTAGCAAACCTGACGATGGACTCGACCGGCCATATCTCCGGAACCGTCGATCTGGCCTTCATCGGCTCACCCGCACTGCACTGGCGCGAACAGGCTCTGACCGGCGACGAGGAGAGCCTCAAGCACAACCTGCGCTCGGACCTCGAGGACATGATTCCCAAATCGCTCGAGGTCAACGACGTCACCATCTCCGCGCTCGACGACTACGAGCAGCCGCTGAAGATCACCTACAAGGTCAGCGGCACCTTCGGCGCCTGGACCGGAAAACGGCTCATCGTGCCCGCGGACCTGTTCCTCGCCGGCTCCCACGCCAGCTTCTCTCACGAGAAGCGCGATCTCGCCGTCTACTTCTCTTATCCCAAACAGGTTCTCGACGCCCTGCGCGTCATCCTCCCCTCAGGCTTCACCATCGAGGCCGCCCCGTCCGCCACAAAGTTTGGCATGCCCGGACGGGCAATCTACGCTCTGTCCGTAGCATCGACGCCCACAAGCTTCACCACCAAACGCACCTACGCCTTCAACGACGTCCTCGTCCTTCCGAACGAGTATCCCCAGCTCCGCAGCTTCTACTCGCAGTTCGAAACCAACGACCAGCAGAGCATCGTCCTCAAGTCCACGACCGCAGGCCCAACCAACACGGCCTCCTCCACGCCGGCGGCCAACTGACATGGCATACATGCTGACTTGCCGGATTGCAAAGCAAAGGTCTGGCCGAAGCCAGACCTTCTCAAATCAGACTGAATCGAACTCAGTGACTGCCCTTCGCCGCAGCCAGCTTCTCCTCGGCCACGCGCGCGACGGCGTTCGCCTCGTCGTACTTGTCCTGATCGTCACCAGCCTCGTTCCACAGCTCCTGCGAGTGCGCCAGTTCGCGCTGCGCCTCCGCCGGATCGATCTCCTCCGGATGCAACGCTGTCTCTGCCAGGATGGTCACGCGCTCCGGCAGCACTTCGACGAAGCCCCAGGCGACGAAGAACACCTGTTCCCCCGCCGTGCCGCCGTGCAGCTTCACCTGGCCAGCGCCCAGCTCGGCCAGCAGCGGAGCCGCGCCGTACAGCGCCTCCATGTAGCCCGACATTGACGGCAGCTCCACCGCCGACGCCGTCGCATCCAGCAGCACCCGGTCCGGCGTTACCAGCCGTACCTTCAGCAGCCCCGAATTGTTTCCGTTTTCTGCCATTACGCAGTAGCCTTCATCTTCTCCGCAGCTGCGAGCACATCCTCGATTCCGCCCTTCAGGTAGAACGCCTGCTCCGGAATATCGTCGTGCTTGCCCTCGATGATCTCCTTGAAGCTCCGCACCGTGTCCTCGACCTTCACGTACGCTCCGGGGATTCCGGTGAAGATTTCGGCCACGTGGAACGGCTGCGACAGGAAGCGCTGGACCTTACGTGCACGCGCTACGGTGAGCTTGTCCTCATCCGACAGCTCGTCGATACCCAGGATGGCGATGATGTCCTGCAGATCCTTGTACCGCTGCAGAATGCGCTTCACCTCCTGCGCCACGTCGTAGTGCTCCTGCCCGACGATGCGCGGGCTCAGAATGCGCGACGTCGAAGCCAGAGGATCGACCGCCGGATAGATGCCAAGCTCCGACAGTGGCCGCGAGAGCACGGTCGTCGCATCGAGGTGGGCGAAGGTCGTCGCCGGAGCCGGATCCGTAAGATCGTCGGCCGGTACGTACACCGCCTGCACCGACGTGACGGAGCCCTTCTTGGTCGACGTGATGCGCTCCTGCAACTCGCCCATCTCGGTGGCGAGGTTCGGCTGGTAGCCCACGGCGCTCGGCATACGGCCAAGCAGCGTCGACACCTCGGAACCTGCCTGCGTGAAGCGGAAGATGTTGTCGATGAACAGCAGCGTGTCCGCGCCCTCTTCGTCGCGGAAGTACTCCGCGACTGTCAGGCCGGTCAGCGCGACGCGCAGACGAGCTCCTGGCGGCTCCGTCATCTGGCCGTAGATCAGCGCAGCTTTGCTCTTCGGCAGGTCCTTGAGGTCGATAACGCCCGACTCCTGAAACTCATGCCACAGGTCGTTGCCCTCACGGGTACGCTCACCCACACCGGCGAACACGGAGAAGCCACCGTGCTTCATCGCAACGTTGTTGATGAGTTCCTGAATGACGACGGTCTTGCCGACGCCGGCGCCGCCGAACAGGCCGATCTTTCCGCCCTTCAAGAACGGCTGGATCAGGTCGATGACCTTCACGCCGGTCTCGAACATCTCCTCGCTGGTCGACTGCTCGTCAAATGCGGGAGCCTGCCGGTGAATCGGCATGTAGACCTCGGCGTTCACCGGGCCGAGTTCGTCCACGGGCTGACCCAGCACGTTGAGCACGCGACCCAGCGTCGCACGGCCCACGGGAACGGTGATGCCCGCGCCCATGTCGGTCGCCTTCATGCCACGAACCATGCCCTCAGTCGCCGTCATAGCGATGCAGCGCACACGGCCCTCGCCGAGGTGCTGCTGCACCTCGAGGACGACGTCGATCGGCTGCGGCACATCGAAGCCCTCGCTGGTGACGCGGATCGCCTCATAGATCGGAGGCATCTTCGCCTCGTCGAATTGCACGTCAACGGCTGGTCCGCTGATGCTGATCACTTTGCCAATGTTCTCTTCTGCCATAAATCCTCTAAACAAACTCTCAACCAAACTTTTTTTACAGCGCAGCCGCTCCGCTGACGATTTCGATGATTTCCTTCGTAATCGCCGCCTGGCGAACGCGATTCATCGTCAGCGACAGCTTATCGATCAGTTCGCCGGCATTCTTCGTTGCCGCATCGGTCGCGGTCATACGCGCGGCGTGCTCCGCGGCGATGGACTCAAGCAGCGCGTGGAAGATCTGCGTTGTCACATACTTCGGCATCAGGTGACGAAACAGCCTCTCCGGCGGCTGATCGTAGATGTAATCCACGTCCGCCGTTCCGAAACGCTTGGCTTCCTGTTCGATGACGGTCTCTTCGGGCTCGTAGATCGAGACGCCGGAGGTTTCGGCGGCCTTCGCCGCGGCCTCGCGCTGCTCCTCGGTCATTTCCTCGGCCGCGGTAATCTCGTGCGTTCCGAGCTTGCGGATGGGCAACAGCTTCTCCACGACGACGCGTTGCGAGATGACCGACTTGAACTCGTTGTAGACGAGATAGACTGCGTCGATCTCGGCGCGCTCGTAGCGTTCGATGATCGAGTGTGCAACCTCGGAGACCGGCGTGATATCAGCCTTGATCAGCAAATCGCCATGCTCGGCCGCCACCTCGATAGGCTGTGCGCGGTGGCGGATGTCCTCGATGTGCTTCGCCAGGTCGTTGTCGTAGAGCTCTTCCTTGTGCTCATAAACCGCTGCAGGGTACTTGCGCTTGTACAGGCCGATGGCCTTCCTGCCGATCGGTTCCACGTCAATGTTCTGGCCTTGTGCGCGGCGCTCGTCGATGAATCTCTGGGCGGCCTTGCCGATGTTGGAGTTGAAGCCGCCGGCAAAACCCTTGTCGCCCGCAATGACCACCACTAGGACATTCTTCTCCTCGCGCTCCAACAAGAGCGGGTGAATTACGTCGCCGGTCTCTTCATCGAAGAGATCACTGCGGCGCACCAGCGATTCGAGGACATTGGTCAGCATCTGGGCATACGGACGCGCCTGCAGCGCACGCTCCTGCGCGCGGCGCAGCTTGGCCGCCGAAACCATCTTCATGGCGCGCGTGATCTGCCGCGTGTTCTTCACGCTGCGGATGCGACGCCGTAGATCGAGTACGTTGGGCATGGGTTAGGCGGCGGCTCCTGCGGTCTGCTTTGCCTGATCCTGGTTCTTGTCGGCCAGCTTGGCCTTGAAATCCTGCTTGTACTCGTTGATCGCGGCGGTGAGCCGCTTGCGGAGATCGTCGTCGAGCGCTTTCTTGCTCTCGATATCGGCGAGCAGTTGTCCCTGCGCTCCATCCATGTACGGATAGAGGCCGTCCTCGAACGCGCGGATGTCCTTCACCTCAACGTCGTCAAGCAGGCCCTGCGTGCCGGCGTAGATGATGACCACCTGCTGCACCCAGGTGAGCGGGTGGAACTGCGGCTGCTTCAGCAGCTCAGTGAGACGAGATCCGCGGTTGAGCTGGTTCTGCGTGACCTTGTCGAGATCGGAGCCGAATTGCGAGAAGGCCGCGAGCTCGCGGTACTGCGCGAGGTCGAGCTTCAGCGTCGAGCCGACCTGCTTGGTCGCCTTGATGGCCGCGGCGAATCCTACGCGCGAGACCGAGAGGCCCACGTTCACGGCCGGACGAACGCCGGAGTTGAAGAGGTCGGTTTCGAAGAAGATCTGTCCGTCGGTGATCGAGATCACGTTCGTCGGGATGTACGCCGAGACGTCGCCTGCCTGCGTCTCGATGATCGGCAGCGCTGTCAGTGAACCGCCGCCATTCTCCTTCGACATCTTCGCCGAGCGCTCCAGTAGGCGCGAGTGCAGATAGAACACATCGCCCGGATATGCCTCGCGTCCTGGCGGACGGCGGAGCAGCAGCGAGATCTCGCGATAGGAAGCGGCGTGCTTGGAAAGATCGTCGTAGATGATCAGCGCGTGCTTGCCGTTGTCGCGGAAGTACTCGCCCATCGCAGTTGCGGCGAAGGGAGCGAGATACTGCATCGGCGCGGGCTCGGAGGCCGTCGCAGCGACGACGATGGTGTACTCCATCGCGCCGTACTTCTCGAGCGTCTGCACAACCTGCGCAACGGACGAGCGCTTCTGGCCAATCGCGCAGTAGATGCAGATGAGGTCGTTCTTCGCCGAGTTGATGATGGTGTCGAGCGCAACGGCGGTCTTGCCCGTCTGGCGATCGCCGATGAGCAGCTCGCGCTGGCCGCGGCCGATGGGAATCATCGTGTCGATGGCCTTGATGCCGGTGGCCATCGGCTCAGTAACCCCCTGACGCGCGATGACGCCCGGAGCGAGGCGCTCGACGGGAAGGCGGTGGGGCGTGTTGATGGGACCCTTGTCGTCGATGGGCTGGCCAAGCGCGTTCACGACGCGGCCGATCAGCGCCTCGCCGACGGGAACGTCCATGATGCGGCCCGTGCGCTTGGCCTGGTCGCCCTCACTGATGACGGTGTAGTCGCCCAGCAACACGACGCCGACCTGGTCCTCTTCGAGGTTCATCGCGAGGCCGGAGACGCCGTGCGGGAAGTCAATCAGCTCGCCGGCCATCACCTTGTCGAGGCCGTGCACGCGCGCGATACCATCGCCGAGGCTGATGACCGTGCCGACCTCATCGACCTGGATGCGCTGCTCGTAGTTCTCGATGCTGCTCTTGAGCAGTTCGGTAATCTCGTTTGCCTGAATCTGTGCCATGCTGTTCCCTTTTTCCTTTGAGCCTCTAGGACTTGATCTCTTGCCCTGCGCGCTGATCGTGTCAGGCGCTCGCCGTTACCAGGCGTTGCCTCATCTGCTCGAGCTGCCCGCGCACGGAACCGTCGTAGACCGTTGAGCCCAGCCGAACTACGGCTCCGCCCAGCAATGAGGGATCTTCGTGATACGTGGCCTGCACCTTCGATTCGCCCGCGAGCTTCGCCGCCTGCTGCTCGAGCAGCCGGCGGTTGGCGTCGTCGAGCGGACGCGCGGTCGTGATCTCAACTTCGGCGATGCCCGTGTTCTCGTCAGCGACGCCGGCGTAGGCCGTGATCATCTCCGGCAGCTCGTGCAGACGCTGATGATGCGTGATCAGCGCGATGAAGTTGCGAATGGGCCGGCTCAAGCCGAGGCGTGGTGCGATCGCATCGAGTACCTTCAATTTCTGCGGTTCGGGGATCGACGGATTCTGCAGACACCTCGCGAAGCTCGACGCTCTCGGCAAGCAGATTTGCGAAGTCGTTCAGCTGTCCCTGCGCGGCAATGAGATCGAGCTTCTGATCGCTGATGACGGCAGCCAGAGCGCGCGCGTAACGAAGGTCAACGACGGCCATCAGTTGTTCCCTCCACTTTCGCCGGTGAGATGACGCGCGAAGTTTTCGATGAGGAGCCGGTCGGTCTCGGCCGTGACGACGAGCTTGCGCGCAGCCTGCTCGATGGCGAGCCCGGCGGCAAACTGCTGAATGTCGCGGCGCGCTGTGGCGGTCGCAGATTGAATCTCCGTCTCAGCAGCGGCGAGGATCTTGGACTTCTCCTCTTCGACGCTGGCGCGAATGCGCTGCGCTTCCTTGGCGGCATCGGCCTCGGCGTGGGAGCGCATTGCAGCAATCTGATCGTCGAGCTTGGCAAGGCGAGCCTCGACAGAGTTCAGGCGAGCGCTGGCCTCCTCGGTCGCGGTGCGCGCGTCGACGAGCTGCTTCTGAATCCGGCTATTCCGGTCGCGGAAGGCCTTGGGAAGGGTCTTGAGGAGAAGGAAGCCGACGCCGATGGCGAGGATCAGGAAGTTGAAGACCGTGAATGCCGTGGCGGCTTGCTCAGTGTTCAGGCCAACCATCCTGCCGAGCTTCTGCACGGCCTCCGAGTGGCGGTACTCGTCGTTCTCGTCCTTGACCTCCTGGGTCTTCTCAGGGACGGAATTGACGGGCATCGAGGCGTCGCCGGTGTTGGCTGGAGCCTGCTGCGGTGCCGTCTGCGCGTGCATCGGCACCACGCCGACGCCGGTAAGCATGAGCGCAAGGAGAGCAAAGAAAGACCAGCGCCGAATGCGGCCGGCAAAATTACGCGACGATGTCACTGAATGGCCTCCGCAACTGGCGCGCCGGATGGCAGGATGGCCTTCACGATCTGTTCACCGAGGGTGGCCGCAGCGTGCTCGATCTGCTCACGCGCCACGGCAGTCGAGTTCTCAATTTCGGCCTTCGCTGACTGAATCTTCTTCTGCGCCTGCTCGCGTGCGTCCTTGACTGCGGCCTCTCGCTCAGCCTGCAGGTGCTCCATCTGCTTCTCGCGAAGCGCGAGCATCTGGGCGCGGGCGGCGCGGAGCTTCTCCTCGTAGGCTGTCGTTTCGGCCTCAGCCGCGGCGATGGCGCCACGCGCCTGCTCGACGGCACCCGAGGTGCGGGCGCGGCGCTCAGCGAGTGTGCGCTCCAGCGGGCGGCGGACCAGGAGGCCGTAGGCAATGATCAGCAGGATAAAAAAGATGGCCGTCGGCACAGCGCCGAGCAGCAGACCACCAAGTTGGCTCAGAATTTCCATGTAGTTCTTTGGGTAGGACCGGCGGCGGCGGGCTTGTAACGGCCCGCTCAATGCGCACACTCCAAGCGGCGCAGATTTCCCTGCCTACGTACCTTCTATTTGTAGCAAACGCTCGCTTTGAACGTCAAAGAGAGCCGAACGGTAATCGGTGGATAACGGCGATAATCAGCCTTACTGAAACTCGCCCGGTTGCAGTTCATTTGCGAGGGTTAGAAGGCCATAGTTGCAATAGCGAAACGGGTCTAGAAATTTTCTGTGACTTGACTCCGGGAGGCGTACACTGGGGGTACCACCCGAGACCCGTTCCGGGTCGTGCAGGCCGCGTGAAAGGGGATTTACCTCCGCTCCCCACTCAGGCGGCCTGTATTGTTGTTTGCGGCGTTTCCGTCGAATCTGCTGGCAACATTTCCATCGGCTCTGTTGTTTTCGTTTCGCTGGTAACGACGATAGCGGCCGAGAAGTGACGTCGGTCCCCATGCGGTCAGCGTGACATTGTTCCCTTCGTAACTTTGATTGAGCAGCGTGGCGCCGCGTTCCAGCGCGGCAAGAACGCGCCCCTCTGACTGTGGGATGGAGAACTGCGCCTCCATGAGCGGATCGGCGACGAGCGCGGCGTCAATCGCCTGGAGCAGACCGTCGAGCCCTTCGCCCTTGAGCGCGGAGACGGGAATCGCGCCGGTGGGCATGGGTGTGGCTGCGCCTTCGGCGAGAAGATCGATCTTGTTGAAGACCTGCAGCGTGGTCTTGTCCTGCGCTCCAAGCTCCTGCAGAACGGCCTCGACCTCAAGACGTTGTTCTTCGAGGAGAGGACTGGCGGCGTCACGCACATGCAGTAATAGCTCCGCGCGCTCGACCTCTTCGAGAGTGGCCCGGAAGCTGGTGACGAGCGAGTGCGGCAGCTTGCGAATGAAGCCGACAGTATCCGATAGCAGAACCTTGCGGCGCGAGGGCAGCGTGAGCTGGCGAAGCTTTGGGTCGAGCGTGGCGAACATCCGTTCGGAGGCTAGAACTTCGGCTCCAGTGAGTGCGTTGAAGAGGGTCGATTTGCCGGCGTTGGTGTAGCCGACGAGTGCGACGGTGGGGACGGGAACGGCCTCGCGGCGGCCGCGCTGCTGGCGGCGGATGCGGCGGACGGCTTCCAGCTGCTGCCGGATGCGGTCGATGCGCGTGTTGATGCGGCGGCGATCAGTCTCGAGCTGCGTTTCACCGGGGCCGCGGGTGCCGATGCCGCCGCCGAGCTGCGACATCATCTTGCCGCGGCCTGCGAGGCGCGGAAGCTGGTACTCAAGCTGGGCGAGCTCGACCTGGAGCTGGCCCTCGCGAGTGCGGGCGTGGCGGGCGAAGATGTCGAGGATAAGCTGCGTGCGGTCGATGACGCGGCACGGGAGACGCGCCTCAAGGTTGCGAAGCTGCGACGGCGAGAGATCGTGATCGAAGAGGACGAGGTCGGCCTCAGTGGCGCGAGCGGTGGCGTCGATCTCATCGAGCTTGCCTCCGCCGACGAGCGTCGCGGGATCAGGGCGAGGGCGATGCTGCACGAGGACCGCGGCGATCTCGGCTTCGGCGGAGCGGGCGAGCTCCTGGAACTCGGCGAGGGAGAGATCGAATTCGAGGTCGCGTGAGAGAGACGGCTCGGCGGTCTCCGGCAGCGGAGCTTCGCCGCGGGAGGCGCGATCGAGCGCAGCGGCGGCACGAGCCTGCCGGGCCGCTGGCGAGACACCGGGGCGGCCGCTGGTGAAGTCGACGGCAACAAGGACGGCGCGCTCGCGCGCTGCACCACCGCGCCCTCGCCCGGCGGCAACGGCCTGGGGAATTGCTGACATGCGACTCTCTGTTCTCTCCCGGCTGAAAGCCCGGCGCGTCTGCGCTTAGTGCGCGACGGCGGCGGGCGCCGGCGCTGAAGATGTGCCTTCAGCGGGTGCGGAAGCCGGACCGGGCCGAGGCTCGGCACCGGTGGCCCCAGCGGGTCTCGGCTCTGTGTGCAACGCAGGCCGGCCGCTGACTACTGTGGAGATCGCGTGCTTGAAGATAAGCTGTTCCTGCGCGTTGTTCTCCAACAGCACCGAGTATTTGTCGAAGGACCGAATGCGCCCTGTCAGCTTGACACCGCTGACCAGATAAATAGTGATCGGGCTTTTGTCCTTCCGAACAGTGTTGAGAAAAGTGTCCTGAATATTCTGTGCCGGCTTCGAGTCCATAGCGGCCGATCTCCTGGGTGACACATCTGCCAAACAACTTACTGCCTTAAAGCGATCTACTGTGCGCGTGCACAGCACCGCCGAAAGTGCATTCACTACCCTACAGTTTCGGGCGACACTCCCGCAAGAAGCTGATTCTCTGCCGTGCCGCAGGGGAACCACGGACGGCAGCGTAGGATGGGAATAATGCCTGAAACGACCACAAAAGGCTCCCGCCAAGCCGTTCAGATGCTTGATTTCCGGCGCGAGTTCTCCGTCATCCGCAATGAGGTGCTGGAGGCAATCGCTGAGGTGTGCGATTCCCAGCGGTTCATCCTGGGGCCGCAGGTGGAGCGGTTTGAACGGGCGGCGGCGGAGGCGTGCGGGGTCCCGTATGCGGAGGGGTGCGCGAGCGGGACGGATGCGTTGTGGCTGGCACTGGCGGCGCTGAAGGTCGGTCCGGGTGATGCAGTGGTGACGACGCCGTTCAGCTTCTTCGCCAGCGTGAGTTCGATCCTGCGGGCCGGGGCGGTGCCGGTACTGGCGGACATCGATGCCGCGACGTTCAACCTCTCGGCTGCGGCGGTGGAGGAGCAGCTGAAGCAGTCGCCGGTGGGAGCGAGCAGGATAGCGGCGGTGATGCCGGTGCACCTGTACGGGCAGTGTGCGGAGATGGATGCGTTCGCAGCGTTGGCGCGGCGGTACGAACTGCAAGTCGTCGAGGATGCGGCACAGGCGTTTGGGGCGTCGTGGAATGGCGTGCGCGTGGGCGGGCTGGGAGATGCGGCGGCGTTCAGCTTCTACCCGACGAAGAACCTGAGTGCGATGGGCGATGCGGGCATGGTGACGACGCGGTCGGCCGAGACCGATGAGCGGGTGCGGATGCTGCGGACACATGGCATGCGGCGGCGATACTTTCACGACGAGATCGGATGGAACGCGAGGATGGATGCGATCCAGGCGGCGGTGCTGGAGGTGAAGCTGAAGCGGGTCGAGGCGGGGAATGCGCGGCGGCGAGAGATCGCTGCGCTGTACGATCGGCTATTCCGCGATGCTGGGTTGGCAGCGAAGAGTGTTGCGGAGGGAATCGTGCTGCCGTGGACCGATCCGCGGGCGGAGCATGTGTTTCATCAGTACGTGATTCGGGCTCCGCGGCGGGATGCATTGCGTGCGTTTCTGGCGGAGGAAGGTGTCGGGTCGGAGATTTACTATCCGCTGCCGCTGCACCTGCAGGAGAGTTTGGCGTTTCTTGGCTATCGCAAGGGTGACTTTCCGGAGAGCGAGCGGGCGGCGGATGAGGTGCTCGCGCTGCCAATCTATCCGGAGCTGCGAGACGATGAGGTCGAGACGGTTGTCGATGGGATTCGGCGTTTTTATGCCTAAGTATCCCACCCCGCCACTTTTTGCGCAAAGTCTAGATGATATTGGAGTTAGGGGTGTACTTTACATGCAAAATATTGATTCTAAAGGGTAGGCGAGCGTGAAATTCTCTGGACATCCGCGGGTTGCCGGCACTTTTGAGTGGCTTCCGATGTTATTGAGATGCTTGAGTTTTCTTTCCCAACAAATCAGAAGGCTGCGCGATGCGCAGCCTCGTTTGCTTAACTCTCTATTTCTATTCTAACGAGTGGGGCCGGGATTATGTCGTGAGTTTTCCACGTAGATGTTAGCTGATTCTGTTTCGGTTGGAGAGATTTCCAGAGGCGCACGGGCTTAACAGGATTTGGCGGGACATCGGACTAGCCTGGCTATGCTGCAAAGTCTCCGATTCACGAGATAGATGCACGCGGAAAGACCAGGAAATCTGGCAATGGTCGATACGTAACAGCCTCTATCTTGGCGGCGGCATGTCTGTCCGTCAGGACGTGGCTATAGGCCGAGCCTAAATGGAGATAGGGGAATCATTGAGCGGATGGAGAATTCGCCGCGTTTGGCGTATGCCACCGCTCATATATAATCTTCGCTCTGGAAGCTCCGAAGAAGATTGATAAAGCCGCCCTTTGCATCGTCAAGCTTGCCTTCCTTCATTCGAGCGACACATGAATCCTTGTCGCAGTAATCAAAGCCAAGCTCCAACGGTGTTGCTGTGCGGAGCGCTTTGATCTGCAAATTCATCCAGAGACGAGGGTGAGCACCACTTACCAATCTGTTGTCCTTCGCGAAGGCAATCGATGAATCCCTGTTTCGGATCAGCGTCCGGCGGAAAGTGGAATGCAGAGGTAGCCCGGACTAACGTGTAGAGCGATCCACAGAAGACCATCAAGCTGATGTATTGCCGTTGGATCCTTAGGATCAGGACGGTTTCTTCTGCCCGACCGCCCGGTGCATCACATCCGGAAAGAGCATGCAGCCGCGGTCCATGGCACTGGCACAGGTCCCACTTGAATGCCCTCCAGAGGATATCTGACCTCGCTCACGGATGCGTCGTGAGACAGTTGGGGCTGGAGTTGAGGCCAGAACAACAGGGACCAGACAGCACTTAGTATTCGCGGTGTAATGCGCACGATGGAATGTATAACAGATCGAGACCCGCTGCTAATCCGGATTCCGATCTGTTTGCTTCGCCCGGCTAGTGTTTGCGTTTGGCCTGTTTTTCTTTTTTGGGTTCCGGTGTGGGGTGGGCTTCGTCGGGACCGGGGGTGTTGGGTGGGAGGATGCGGCGGCAGAGGTTGCCTTCGAGGCGGTAGGTCTTGGTGATGAGCGCGCCGGGCTTGCCCTCGCCGGGCCTGATTTCACCAGTCTTAGGGTCGGGGACGGGTACCGGAGCGCCGGCTGCGAGGACCGTGTAGCTGAAGGTGGGGAGCTGCTGCGCGGCGTCGGGGGTTTTGCCGTAGGGGTCTTTGGACTTGAAGAGCCTTACGGGCAGGTAGCCCTCGATGTTGTGCTCGCGGAAGCTGGTCTCGTAGCGGTGCTTCTTGAGATTCCAGATGAAGACGCGAATCTGGTCGAAGTCGTAGGGCAGGCCGGATTTGCCGGAGTTGAGCACGGAGACGTACTCGGGGATGGCATTGACGGTCTGGCCGTTGTTGAGGACGCCGGAGTCAGGGTCCTCGACGGTGGCGAGCACGTAGGCGCCGACGATGCGCTGGCCTTCGGCATAACGCGCGATGGTGTCGGGGACGGAGACGTCGATGAGATGGGAGTAGAGCCAGCCGGTCTGGCCCTGGGCTCCGCGGACGAGCCACCAGTCTTCCATCGCGGGCGGTGGTGGAGCTTCGCCGGGCTTTGATTTCGCGGCGTCGGCGACGGCGGTTCCGGGAGGAAGCGGCTTGGGAACGGTGGCGCGGGCGAGCAGGCTGACCGAAGCGCCCTCGGCGAGGCGGTAGAAGCGGTCGGTCTCGCGGCCGGGGGTGATGTGCATGTAGACGTCGTCGGTGGCGGTGGCGGTGGCGACGACGGGATCCTTCGCGTGCTGCTGACGCAGGGCGTCGAACTGATCGACGATGGTCTGGTCGGCGATGAGGCGGGCTTCGAGCCAGCCGACGGCGCCGTCTGGTGTCTTCACCTTTACGAAGCGGCGATCGCGCTCGAGAACCTGCAGCTTCTCTCCGTTGGTGACCTCGCCGACGCGGTTGGAGACGGCGGCGATGCGGTCGCGCAGAATGCTCTGCTTGGCGATGACGTAGACATACTGCGTCTCAGTGTGCGCACGGAAGCGGCTGCAGCCGGAGGCAGCCAGCAGCGTGCAGAGTGCAACGCCGGCGAGTAGCCATCGAGCTTGCGACCGTCGCTTGTGAGGGATAGAGGTCAGATGCGAATCGGGAGACATGGGCGTGCGAAATTCCTCGGCGGGCTGAAGAGGTTTGTAGCGGCGCTAGTGACTCAGGGCAAGGATTGCAGGGAAGGCTTCCGAGGTGCCGGTACCTGCGCTGGTAGTGAGCGCCAGGGCTCCGGTTGTGGCGACGGTAAAGAGCTGGACGCCGGAGGTGCCGTTGTACCCGGCAGCGACCATGTAGTTGCCTGATTTGTCGGTGCCGATGGCGGACACACCCGAGGGACCTGTGAACGGCGAGCCGGTGATTGATGACAGCTGTCCGGTGGTGCCGATGGAGAAGCCGGAGATGTTACTCGCGCCAACGTTGGCCGTGTAGACGTAGTTGTAGCTCGTGCTGAGCACGACGGAGCGAGGAGACGCGGTGCCCGAGAACGTTGCGGTGGATTGCAGCGTGGCGTCTCCGGAGGCGTCGGTGATCTGGTAGACGGCCAGCGTGGCGGTACGAGCGATGTAGATGAAGTTGTTCTTGTCGAGGGTAACGGAGTAGTCGCCGGTGGGGTTGTTCTGCGTCGAGCCGGAGGGAATCGTCACGGGGTTGGTGGTGGTGATGCCCGAGGCGCTGGTGTAGGGATAGATGACGGTGCCGGCGGTGCCCAGCGAGGCGACTACAAACTGACCGCTGGGAGCGGCCTTGACGGTGCAGCTCTGGATGACCGGCGGACCCCCGAGCGTGCAGGTGGTGGGCGGGATGGGGAAGGTGGAGGCGAGCGTCAGGAGGCCGGTGGTGGTGTTGATCTGGTACTCGGTCAGGCCGGTGCCGAGCGAGTTGACCACGAACAGGAAGTTGCCGTCCGGCGAGATGTCCATGGAGGCAACCTGGGTGCTGATGAGCACGTTGCCGTTGTTGGCGGAGGATAGCTGGCCACTGGAATTGATGGCGAACATGTAGATGCCGGGGTTGGTCGCCCCAGGCAGCGTTGCAGCGTAGAGGAACGCGTTGCTGGGCGAGACACTCATCGCCACGGGCACAAAACCAATGTTGTAGGGCGAACCGGAGATCGCTGCAAGCGAACCGTTGCCGATGTCGTAGGCGGAGATGTCGGTGGACCCGGCGGAGGCGTTGGAGACGTAGACCCAGTCGCTGGTTGTGGATCCGCCTCCGCCTGAAGGGCAGCTGGCCTTCTGGCAAACAAAGAAGTTGTGGCAACCGGAAAGCAGAAGGGTTGCTGCCAGGCTAAGGGCCACACAACTAAGGGCCGCGCAGCCACGTGCCGCGACACGCCGTGCTGCTCTCCGCAGTGGATACACAGATATCTCCTCCGAATCATTGTCGCAGGTCGCCCCCCGGAAGGCGCGGTCCTTTGGAAGTCATGGCTGTGGGACGTATCAGGTTTGGAAAACGTCTGCGGCAGGCTGCTGTATCTTTTTGTCCTGCTCTACTTATGGCGGCGGGTTGGGACTTTGGCTATAGGTGCTGACGCCCGGTATCATCGTTATCGATATGCCTAGCTTTTCCGACAGCATTTTTCTGTTTGTGCTGGCGCTTCTGCTCTTTGGGCCCAAGAAGCTGCCGGTGCTTGCGCGCGAGCTGGGCAAGTGGGTGGGCGAGTTCCGGCGGGCGTCAAATGAGTTCAAGATGCAGATGGAAGAGGAACTTCGCCTGTCCGAACAGGAAGACCGCCAGAAGCAGATCTCTGCCATGGAGGCGGCGGCGCCTGTGGCTCAGCCGATGGATCCGCCGCCACACCCGCATCTGTCCGAGCCTGAGCTTGAGAGCTTCGAGACTCCTGCTGCCGCTACGGCTGGCGAAGAGACGGCGCCCGAACCAGCGCATGAAGCGCTTCCGATTGCGACCGCGGGCGAGCTAAAGATGATGCCGCCCACGACGGGGCTGCCAGAGGCGCGAAGGACGCGCGAGGCGGATGTCGAGGATTCAGGGGATCCGCTCGGCGGTGGGTTGCTGGACGCGATTCCCTCTTCTACCGCACAGGAACACGAAAGACATGAACATGCAGCCGTAGCCCTGGCCGCAGAAGGCGAGACCAGTGCCTGATCTTCTCGACCGTGCGCGCAGTGCCGCGCAGGAACGCGCCGAACTGCCGGGCATGAGCCTGATGGAACACCTGGAGGAGCTGCGGACGCGGCTGCTGCGGGCGGTGATGTTTCTCGGCGTGGGCATGGTGATTGCGTGGATCTTCCGCGTTCGCCTGATTAATTTCATCCAGAAGCCGCTGCTGGACATTCATCTGTCGATGACGATGACGCACCCGACGGATGCGATCAACCTGTACATCAAGACGGCGCTGGTGTTTGGCGCGATCTTTGCGAGTCCGTTCATCCTGTACCAAGTGTGGCTGTTTATCTCGCCGGGTATGTACGCGAATGAGAAGAAGTATGTGTTTCCATTCCTCTTCACGACGGTGGTTCTTTTTCTCGCCGGCGCGTGGTTTGGGTACAGGTACGTGCTGCCCGGTGCGATGGTGATCCTGATCCAGGACTTCGGGAAGAGCTTCACGCACATGATCACGATCGAGGACTACACGGGATTTTTCCTTGCCGTGATTCTCGGGCTCGGCATCTGCTTCGAGATGCCGGTGGTGATCTTCTTCCTGTCGCTGTTCGGGATCGTGGACGCGAAGTTTTTGCTGAAGCACTTTCGTTATGCAATCCTCGCGATCTTCCTGATTGCGGCGATCATTTGCCCTTCGCCGGAGCCGACGGCAATGTGCCTGTTCGCGGCGCCGATGCTGGGGCTGTACTTCCTCGGGGTGGGCGTGGCGTATTTCGTTCATCCGAACCGCCGCAAGAAGAAGGCAGCACTGAAAGGAACAGCCTGATGGAACTTCGGTCACTCGGCCGCGTGGCGCTGCATGGAGCGCTTCTGCTGGTTCGTCTGCTGCTGCGGGAATTCCGGCACGTGCCGCGAAGACAGCTGCTTCGCAGCATGGAATTTCCGGCGCAGAGGTTCTTCGGCTGACGCAGGAGTACGTCAACGTGGCGCCGAAGCGTTACGTGGGGTCGCCGGGCCACGCGGCCGCGGAGAACTTCATCAAGTCGCACTTTCAGCCGGAGACCGCGAAGGGCAACTTCGTTACCGACGAGTTTTACGCGCGCACGCCCATCGGCATGGTGACGATGCGGAACTTCATTGCGAAGTATCCGGGCAAGAAGGACGGCATCATTGTGCTGGCCTCGCACTACGAGACGAACTACTGGCTGAAGGATATTGATTTCGTCGGCGCTGATGATGGAGCATGCACGACGGCGCTGCTGATTGCGATCGGACAGTATCTGCGCGAGCATCCGCCGCAAGGCTACTCGGTGTGGCTGCTGTTCGACGATGGTGAGGAGTCGATCAACGCGCAGTGGAGTGATTCGGACTCGCTTTACGGCGTGCGGCACATTGCGGCCAAGTGGAGCGCGGATGGAACGCTGGGAAAGATCAAGGCGTTTATCGTGGCCGACATGATCGGATGGAAGAGCATGAACATCGATCGCGAGATGAACTCCACGCCGTGGCTGCTGGATCTGCTGGCGCAGGCGGGCAAGAATACGGGACATTCGAATTATCTGTTCAAGCACTCCGGGCCGATCGACGATGACCATCTGCCATTCAAGCAGCGCGGTGTTCCGGTGCTGGACGTGATCGCCTATGAGTATGGACCCTATGACGAGAAACGCGGCGATTACGCGTACCATCACACTGCACAGGACACGATGGACAAGCTGAGTGCCCAGAGTCTGCAGGTCTCGGCGGATCTGTTCCTGGATCTGATTCGATTGATTAATCAACACTGAAACAGATCAGGAACGCTGCACCAGACCAGCGCTG
The DNA here is from genome assembly GCA_963713395.1 of uncultured Acidobacteriaceae bacterium. Lineage (GTDB taxonomy): Bacteria > Acidobacteriota > Terriglobia > Terriglobales > Acidobacteriaceae > Granulicella. Next base: position 33,000 of record CAVQLS010000014.1, read on the forward strand.
AGGCGCCGGAAGGAGTCTCGCCCGGGTGACGCCAATCTCCTACTGGATTGCGTTTCATGTAGCCCTGGTTGTGCTGCTCGCGGGCGAGTACCTGATGGCGCGCCGCGTGCAGGACACGCACCGCAAGGCGCTCTATGCCACATTTCTGTGGGTCGCAGCGTCGCTGGCGCTGGCCGCCCTGGTGCTGCCGAGGTTCGGTTCACAGGGCAGCGTTCAATACCTGGCAGCCTACGCGATTGAAGAGTCTCTCTCGGTCGACAACCTCTTTATCTTCCTCTTGCTCTTCCGGATCTTTCGGATCCCGGAGAAGCGACAGCCCAAGGTGTTGTTCTGGGGTGTGGCCGGAGCCATCGTCATGCGGGGCGCGTTCATCGCCGCCGGCGTCGGCCTGCTGAATCACTTTCACTGGATCAGTTATGTCTTCGGCGGACTGCTGCTGATCAGCTCCGTGCGCCTTGTGCTGCCGAGCCACGAAAAGGAAAAGACACCCACGTGGATCAGGCTGATCCGCCGCATTCATCCCGTAAGCGAGCGGCAGGACGCATTCTTTGTGCACGAAGACGGGCGCCGGATGATCACCGTGCTGATGCTGGCGCTGCTCGCCATTGAGGTGAGCGATATTGTCTTTGCGATGGATTCGATTCCAGCCGTACTGAGCATTACGCGAGACCCATTTCTTGCGTATACCTCAAACATCATGGCGGTGATGGGGCTGCGTTCGCTGTACGTGCTGTTGGCGGCGATGCTGGCCAGGCTGCGTTTCCTGCACTTCGGCCTGGCGGCCGTGCTCGCATTCGCGGCGATGAAGATGCTCCTCTCGTCATGGATTGAAGTCGGCCCGCTGCTCTCATTGCTGGTCATCGCGGTGTTGCTGGCCATTACTATCACTGCATCTTTGGTATTTGCGAAGGCTCGGCCAGAGCTCGAGGCTCCGGAATCAGAGGCGTAGCGGAAGTTCATCCGCGACGCTATTCTGATGAGGTGACATCAGCCGTCAGAACCATCACAGTGCGCACGCCGAATGTCTCTTACGACGTAGAGATCGGCACGGGTCTGCTCGCCTCCGTCGGCTCCCGCGTGGACGAACTTCTTGAGGGCGGGCTCCGGGCGGGCAAGCAGCGGGCGTTTGTCGTCAGCTCGCCGGAGATTTTGAAGCTATGGGGCAACGAGCTATTTGGCGGATTCTCGACGCCGCTGGCGACGCTCACGGTCCCGAGCGGCGAATCCTATAAGCGCATGGCCACGGTTGAGAGGCTGCTGGAGCAACTGGCTGAAGGCGGTGCTGACCGCGATTCGGTTCTGATTGCCTTCGGCGGCGGCGTGCTCGGTGATATGACCGGCTTCCTCGCAGCGATCTACATGCGCGGCATCCGTTATGTGCAGGTGCCGACGACGCTGCTCGCGCAGGTCGACAGCTCTATCGGCGGCAAGACCGGCGTCAACCTTGCTGCGGGGAAGAATCTTGCGGGCGCGTTCCACCATCCGCTGGCGGTTTATGCGGACGTTTCGACGCTCTCCACACTTCCTGCCGACGAGCTCCACGCCGGCCTGCAGGAGTCCATCAAGGCCGGCATCATTCGTGATCCGGAGTTGTTCGCTCTGCTGGAACGCGAACGTGAACGCGTTCTCGCTGGTGACGCGGGGGTTCTCACCGATGTGGTGGCGGCGAGCGTGCGGGTGAAGGCCGATGTCGTGAACGCCGATGAGCGCGAGTCAGGTCTGCGCATGATTTTGAATCTGGGCCACACTCTCGGCCACGCAATTGAGGCTGCCACGGAGTACAAACAGCTGCTGCATGGTGAGGCAGTCGCGTGGGGAATGCTTGCCGCGATTCGCATCGCCGCTTCGCGCGGGCTCATCACGGCGGCCGATAGCGACCGTATGCAGGATCTTATTCGCGCCTACGGTCCGATGAAGCCGTTTCGTGCTGAGGCAGAGGAACTCGTTGTTCTGACCGCGAAGGATAAGAAGAACCGCAGCGGTGCGCGCTCGTTTGTTCTGCCGACGGGCATCGGTAGCGCAATGGTGGTTCGCGACGTCAGCGCGCAGGAGTTGCTCGACGCCGCCAGAGAGATTGTCTCCGAGGCGAGGAGCGCGCAGCCTCACCTCAGCGGAGCGTTGCCGTGAATCACCCTGCCGCGGGTGCCGAACACGAACGCGGCGAACTTATCGAGGGCGCGCGTCCGGCGGCGGAAAGCTCTGAAAGCGAAGCTGCGGAACATGTCCGCGAACTCTTCAACTCCATCGCACAGACATATGATCGAGCGAATCATTTGCTTTCGTTTGGACTGGACAGACGATGGTGGCGTCGTACGGCCGCCGCGTTTCGCGAGATACTTGCCCGTCCGGATGCGCGGGTGCTCGACATCTGCTGCGGGACTGGGGATCTGACGGCAGCGTTGCTCGCGGAGCGGCCGATTAGCGCGGAGCCGGTCACAGGGCTGGACTTTTCCGGCGAGATGCTTCGTCTTGCAGAGCGCAAGTACGCGGGCGCGAACGTCCGCTGGGTAGAGGCAGACGCGATGGCTCTTCCCTTTCCGGATAACTCCTTCGATGTTGTGACCTCCGCCTTTGGCTTTCGCAATCTCAGCAACTACGCTGCGGGTCTCAGGGAGATTCATCGCGTGCTTCGGCCCGGCGGAAGCATCGGCATCCTCGAGTGCAACCAGCCCGATGGCCTAAGTGGAGCGCTTTACAACCTTTACTTTCGCCATGTCCTGCCGGTTGCCGGTGGACGGATCTCCGGCAAGCGCGCGGCTTACGAATGGCTACCCTCGTCGGTTCAGCGGTTTCCGAGACCCCCGCGGATGTTGCAACTGATGCAGGACGCAGGATTCACGAGCTGCGCCTGGGACGGATACTTTCTGCGCGCGGCCGGCCTCTATCGCGGCATCAAAGCCTGAGCGAACGCATGTATCCTCAGCCCATGGCCGGAAGCACGGAGCCCGTCGTCGTCCATACGGAACACCATGAGCGCGCTTATGCGAAGCGAACTGCGGCGCTCACGTCGTTCCTCGCGGCCTCGGGCATCACGCTGTTGAAGCTCATCACCGGGCTTCTCACCGGCTCACTTGGCATGCTGAGCGAAGCGGCGCATTCTGGCATCGACCTCGTCGCGTCACTCCTGACGTTCACGTCAGTGCGACTCTCGGATCGCCCCGCGGATGCGGAGCACGCCTTCGGCCATGGCAAGGTTGAGAACCTCTCTGCGGTCGTCGAAACGGCGCTGATGATCGCCTCATGCGTGTGGATTGCGATCGAGGCCATCCTGCGCATCCTGCACCCGAGCCGTCTCACGCTACGTTTTTCGATCTGGCCGTTCATCGTGCTGCTGCTGTCCATCATTGTGGACTCCGCGCGCTCTGCTGCGCTGCGTCGCGTAGCCAAGATTCACCGCAGCGAGGCGCTCGAGGCGGACGCCGTGCACTTCGGCACAGACATCTGGGCGTCGGCCGCGGTGATCGTGGGCCTGTTGTTCTCGTTCGCCGGTCAACGATGGAATCTTCCAGCGCTGCGCTACGCGGATCCGATTGCCGCGCTGGTAGTCGCGGTGATCATCCTGCAGGTTACGTGGCGGCTTGCACATAAGACGCTGGACTCGTTGCTCGATGCCACGCCGCCGGAGGTTCGCGACAAGATTCAGGGGCAGATTCTGCGCGATGTGCAGGCGATTCCCGACGTCATCTCGGTACAGCGCCTGCGCGTGCGTCGGTCGGGCTCGGACTATTTTGTGGATCTCACGCTTGGGCTTCCGCGCGCTCTGAGCTTCCAGCGTTCGGAACAGGTGAATGCCGAGGCGACCGAGGCGGTGCAGAAACGGTTGGAAGGCGCCGACGTGGTCGTGAAAACTGTGCCGACGGCAACCGTCGACGAGAGTCCTTTCGATCGCGTGCGCGCGGTTGCTGCTCGCCGCAACCTCAAGGTTCACGACGTCACGCTGCAGCAATATGACGGCGCGCTGCATCTGGAGCAGCACCTCGAGGTGCCGGAGTCAATGTCTCTGCACAGCGCTCACGAGGTCGCGACGCAACTTGAGTCCGACATTCGGCGCGAGGTGCCCGGCATCGTCACACTGCTGACGCACATTGAGGGCGAACCTGCGACGATTGCTCACGCCGCGCCGATCGAGACCGCCAAGAACCTTGAAGCGAAGCTTCGCAAATCGGCGGCTCATTTCCCCGAAATCCTCGACATTCACGAAATCAGGGTCACTCGCGGGTATAGCGGCTCCGCCAATGCCATTCAGATTAACTGCCACTGCACGCTGCCCGATGATCTGCCGATGAGCCGTGTTCACGCCATCATCACTGACTTCGAAAACCAATTCCGTATGCAGCACCCGCAAGTTACGCGGGTGCTCATTCATCCGGAACCGGCTTCCGACAATCGCAGATAACGCTACACGGCGTCTAACCCTGTATGCTGACTCCGATGCGGCGATTCCTTCAGATCCTGCGCGTGTTCTCCGGTGCACTGCTGCTGCTCGTGGTCTTCGTCTTCTTCGCGGGCCTTGCGCTGCGGATTGCGCTGCACGGACGCGAGGTGGCAATCCCGGACCTCGCGGGGCTCACGGTCGCGCAGGCCAGCGAGGCCGCGCTGCACAATGGACTCGACCTGAACATCGAGAATAAGTTTTATTCGCGCACTGTGCCTGCGGGTCGCATCCTCTCGCAGGCGCCGGCGGCTGGGTCGCGCGTGCGCAGGGGATGGCAGGTGCGCGTAACGGAGAGCCTCGGGCCGCAGCAGGTCACGATTCCGGATGTGGTCGGCGAGCCTGTGCGCGAGGCTTCGTTGGATCTACGCAAGGCTTCGCTGGATCTCGGCACGCTGGCACATATTGATGCACCCGGCGATACGGACATGGTGCTCTCGCAGACACCGCCGCCGGACGCTGGAGTCGACCAGCCGCGCGTGAATCTGCTGCTGAGTCAACAGGGCTCGGGGGCGTCGGATGCCTTCGTGATGCCTTCGTTTGTGGGAATGAGCTGGCCCTCCGCGAACCGTGCGGCGATTGCGCTTGGCTTGCGCGTTGCCGCGCTGGGAGAGATGGCCGCGGTTGCGCAACCCACATCTGCGGCGACACCGCCTACGGCGGGGCAGCAGCCAGGTGCGACTGCGAATCCTGGCGCCACAGCGCCGCCGGAGCAGGCTGCTCCTGTGCAGATGGTGCCTGTCGGGCCTGTAACTGCACAATCACCGGAGGCCGGGCACCGCGCCAGCAAAGGTTCGGTGGTGAAGCTGACCTTCGGGCATTCGTCCACCGGGAGTACCGCGCCTGCGACGCCACCGGCTGCGCCTGCCGCAACACCACAGTAGACAGTTAGGCTTCGCGCGCGAAGGCGGCGGCGAAGAATCCGTCTCCGTGAAAGTTCGCTCCCGGCAGCGTCCGCAGCATGTTGCCGCGTACTAACTGCTGCAGGTGATCCGCATTATCGCGGATCACACCGCCGGACCGCAGACGTTCCAACAACTCTGCGATGGAGATCAGTTGCAGCTTGCTTTGCGTTTCACTCTGCGCGAGGACGGACTCTACAACCTCTTCATTCTCCTCAGGCTCGAGGGAGCATGTTGAGTACAACAGACTTCCCCCGGGGCGTAGCCGTGCGAGTGCGGCGCTGAGAATTTCTCGCTGGCGCGTAGCTTGACGCTCGAATTCAGACGGCTGCAGGCGGTGCCGTATCTCGGGGTTGCGCGCGAGCGTTCCGGTGCCGCTGCAGGGCACGTCGCAGAGAATCAGGTCGAAGTTGCCTTCGGTAGTGGGCAGTCGTGTTGCGTCTGACTCGAGTGTGCGAATCTCTCGCTGTGGCAACTCGCTTTCGATACGGCGGCGCATTGCCTGCAAGCGTTTCGCGCTGATGTCGGTCGCCAGCAGATCTACTCCGGGATGCCGGCGAGCAAGCACGGAGGTCTTTCCTCCGGGTGCAGCGCAGGCGTCCCAGATTCGCTCGGGGGAGGGATGGCTGGCCGCTGCGAGTTCTGCGATAAGGCGTGATCCGTCGTCGATCAGATTCGTATCGATTTCTTCGGCGATCTGATCGTGTGCGAACAACTGGCCACGTGTGGGTTCGTGCTGGTCGTACTCGCAGATCGCGGAAGCCGCTCCCCTTCCATAGAAGGTCTCCCAGCGGCGCACCATCCAGTCGGGATGTCCGAGTCGTTTCGACATCGTATCGATGGACTCGGCTATTGGCTTGCGCGGTCCGGACTGAGTGGAGAACTTGCGCAGGATTGCGTTCACCAGCCCGGCGGCTTTGGGATGTCCGGCTGCACGCACGAGTTCCACGCTTTCGCTCAGGGCGGCATGCGCCGGAATGCGGTCCATGTGGCGGAGCTGGAAGGCGCCCATTCGCAGCGCAATGCGTATCTCTTCCGGCAGCGCTTGATCGGGGCGATCGAATAGCTTCGCCAGCTCTGCGTCTAACGCGATCTGCCAGCGGAGAACGCCCATCACCAAGGCGGTCGCGAGATTGCGGTCAGCCTGCGACAACTTTCGCAGCGCTTCGCCGTGGAGAAGATCGTCGCTGTGTGCGGAAGAGGTTTCGACCTGCAGCAGAACGCGGAATGCCGCCGATCGCGCAGGACTGATGGTCTTCGCTTGTTGATTTTGTGCTGCTGGCTTTGCGCGCTGGGGGCGCGTGTCGTCGTCGTGCCTCGGCCTAGGCAAGACGCTCTCCGTTGCGCAACTGGAAGTCCTTCGCAAACTGTGCACCGGGCATCCGCGCCTTGCCTTCCATCTGCACTTCGTCGAGCGCGAGGGTTCCAGCGGCGGTGCCGGCGAGCAGAAGATCACCGGCGAGTGCGAGTTCACCTGGTGCGAGTGCGGGCTCACTCGCTTCAATCGGGTGCATGCGATACACGAGGAAGCGCTTGCCGCGGAACTCCGCGTGCGCGCCCGGCCAGGGGGAGAATCCTCGCCAACGGTTGTAGACCTCGCGAGATGTTCTGCGGTCGAGCTCCATGCGGCCATCCTCACGCGTGAGAATTGGCGCAAGCGTTGCGTGCTTATTATCCTGCGGGCGCGGCGCAATTGTTCGTGCTCCAGGCCGTCGAGGGTTTCGATCATCAGCTCCGCGCCGATGGAGGCAAAGGCGGGATATAGCTCCGATGCAGTCGTGTCGGGTCCGATCGCAACGCGGTGCTCCAGCAGGATGTCGCCGGTGTCCAGTCCGGCGTCGAGCTGCATGGTTGTCACGCCGGTTTCGGTCTCGCCGTTGGCCACCGCCCATTGGATCGGCGCCGCGCCGCGATACTTCGGCAGCAGCGATCCATGCAGGTTGATGTTGCCGAAGCGGGGGAGCTTCAGCATCCACTCAGGGATGATGCGGCCGTAGGCGACGACGATGATCGCATCGGGACGGATCGAGTCGAGCTCGGTGCGAAGCTCCTGCGTTGTTCTTGATTTTCTCCGGCTGCGACACGCGCAGACTGCGTGAGAGCGCGGCGCGCTTGATGGCCGACTGCTGCAGTTCCATCTTGCGTCCGGCGGGGCGGTCGGGCTGCGTGAGCACGAGTGCGAATCTCATGTCCGTGCGCGAGCAGCGCCTCCAGCGTAGGGACGGCGAAGTCGGGTGTTCCGCAGAAGACCAGCCTCACGGGCGTGACCTCCGCTGCGGCATCACCACTCCCCGTTTTTCTGCAGCTTGCGGATGCGGCGCTTCACGAGGTCGCGCTTGAGCGTGCTCAGGCGGTCGATGAAGAGCACGCCGTCGAGATGATCAATCTCGTGCTGCATCGCGCGTGCGAGCAGCTCGTCACCCTCGGCCTCGAAGAACTCGCCGTTGACGTCCTGCGCCCGTACCTTCACGCGCGCCGCGCGCTGCACCTTCTCGCGAATCTCCGGGAGGCTCAGGCAGCCTTCCTCTTCAAACTGCTTGCCTTCGCGTTCGATGATCTCCGGATTGATCAGAACGAGCTTTTCGTCCGGGCGCTCTTTGAAGCTCACGTCGATCACCGTGATGCGTTTGGAGACGCCGATCTGCGGAGCGGCGAGGCCTATGCCGTGCGCGGCGTACATGCTCGCCCACATTTCCTTGACAAACTGCGCGAGCTCCGGCCCGAACTCCGTTACAGCAGCGCCCTTCTTCGAAAGCACGGGATCGGGATACTTCACGATCGGGTGAACCTTCGTTCCGTCTGTGTCCGTCGATGCGACGGTCGTCGTTTCGATTTCTGTCTTCGTTTCACTCATGGTCAAAAAGCCCGAATCTGTTCGCAGTAACCGTGGAAGTTGCGCTTCAGCTCGGTGAGGCTGTCGCCGCCGAACTTCTCCAGTACCAGCCGCGCGATCGTCAGCGCTACCATCGCCTCGCCGGCGACGCCTGCTGCCGGCACCACGCAGACGTCCGATCGCTCATACGATGCCTTGGTGGCTTCGCGCGTTTCGAAGGAGACCGATCCGAGCGGACGGCGCAAGGTGGAGATCGGCTTCAGATATCCGCGCACCACGACATCCTCGCCGTTCGACATGCCGCCCTCGACTCCGCCAGCATTATTTTTCTCGCGGCGGAAGCGCGTGAAGCCTTCGTTCGAGGCATTTTCTTCCTCGGCGTAGGCGATCGCATCGTGCACTTGGGAGCCGGGTGATTCGGCGGCTGTCACGCCGCGGCCAAGTTCGACAGCCTTCACCGCCTGCAGGCTCATCAGCGCCTGTGCGAGGAGGCCGTCGAGACGCTCGTCCCAGTTGGTGTGCGTCCCGATGCCGGGGGGGAGCCCGTGAACGATTACTTCGAAGACGCCGCCGACGGTGTCGCCGGTGCGGAGAGCCTTATCGACTTCGGCTTTCATCGTTGCTTCGGAGTCCGCGTCCGCGCAGGCGAGCATGACATCTTCGCGCTGGGCGATGGCTGCGACCTCGTCGAAGGAGACCTCGCGTGCAAGTTGTGCCGTGCCGACGCGAATGACGTGGCTTGCTACATGCACGCCAAGCTCGCCCAGCAGCAGCTTCGCGAGCGCACCGCAGGCGACGCGTGCAGCGGACTCGCGAGCGCTGGCCCGCTCGAGAACGTAGCGCGCGTCCTTGAAGTCGTACTTGAGAGCGCCGGCTAGATCGGCGTGTCCGGGGCGCGGGCTGGCGACGGCCTTGTGCAGCGAGGGGTCGCCGGACTCGACCGGCAGAATCTGCTCCCAGTTCTTCCAGTCGCGATTGGCGAGTGTCATGGCGACGGGCGAGCCGATGGTTTTGCCGTGGCGCACGCCGGAGAGGATGTGAGCCTCGTCCTTCTCGATGCGCATGCGACCGCCGCGGCCATAGCCCTGCTGGCGGCGCCACAGCTCGTGGTTCACAAACTCCTGGTCTACGGGAACTCCCGCGGGCAGCCCGCTAATGAGAGCGACGAGCGCTTCGCCGTGGCTCTCGCCTGCAGTAAAAAATCGAAGCATGAGAGCTTGATTATATCGGTTTGAATCAGCGAACTCGGCGGATCAGGGCTTGGTGAACAGATCGCTGAGTTCCTGACCTACTTTGACCGGCTCCGGCGCGCCCTCACTGGGCGACTCGGCCGCTTCAGACGCAGCGGCTGGCGCAACCTGCGGCGCAGGTGACGCGCGGTTCGAAACTTGCGCTTCGAGGAACCTGCGCGAATCAAAGAGATTCCGGTCCATCGAGCGGACCCACTCGGTCGGCTCGTCCGGCCGCCGTCCGGCGTCACGAGCGGCCGCGAACTCCGCACGCATCGTCTGGAACTTGGCTTCGAGATCGTCGAGTGCGCTCAGGAGCATCGCCTCCGGGGTCATGGGCAGCTTGGGGGAGCCGAACTCGAGCTTGCCGTGATGGGCGAGAATCATGTGCTCGGTGAGGACGCGGAGAGACTCGGGGAAGAGTTGCGGGGGCCCGCCTGTTTGTTGCGAGCGCTCGCGGGCCTCGGCGTCCATCGACGAGATTGCCTCGGCGAGCATTCGCTGGGCGATGGTGATGTGGCCGACGAGCTGGCCCTCGAGCGTGTAGTTGAAGTTCGAGCGCCAACTCAGCTCGCGTACTTTGCCGATGTCGTGCAGGATGGCGCCGGTCACAAGGAGATCGGGGTCGACCTCGGGATAGAAGGGCACGGTTGCGCGACTGACGCGCACGAGCGACAGCACATGCTCGAGCAGGCCGCCCAGCCAGGCATGATGCAACCGCTTGGCCGCGGGCGCCTCCTGAAAGGCTGCGCCGATCGACGGATCATCGAAGAAGCGCAGTACGAGAGCACGCAAGTGCGGATTGGAGAATGCCTCCACGTAGCCGCGCAGCTCAGCCATCATTGCGGGGATTTCGTATTGCGTCGTCGGCACGAAGTCGGCGGTGTCGACCTCGCTCTCGGCCGCGGCGCGCATGCGGGTGAGGGTGATCTGAAACCTGCCGTTGTACTTCGAGATCAGCCCCTGCACCTTGACGTAGCAGCCCTCGGCGCACGTCTCGACGACGTTGGCGAACTCCTCCCACATGCGCCCCTCAAGCTGTCCTGTCTTGTCGGTCAGAGTGAGGGCAAGGTACTGCCCGCCGCCCTTGCGGTCGCGCAGGCTGAGCGACGTGAGGGAGAAGTAGCTGGTGATGCTCTGGTTCTCAAAGCGCGGCGCGTCGGCAACAAAGAAGTCTTTCATCAGTCGCCTCAGAATACGACGAGAGCCCCGAGGATCGGGGCTCTCTGGTGGAAAGCAGCGCGGACGCTACTGTGGGTTCGACGTGCCGGTGGGCGGCGTCTGACCTGCGGACGGGGGTGTCTGGTTTGCCGGAGGAGTCTGAGCCGTGGGTGTCGTTCCCAGAGCGGGGTTCACGGTCGGAGCGGGCGGTGGCGGCGTGGTTTCGACCGGCTTGGGCTTCTCCTGCAGGCGCTCCTTGGGCTCGTTCTTGTCGTGCTTCGCCTTGGGCTTCTTCTTCTTGGCATCTGTGTCGCCGTTCAATCCAAGCGGGGTGGCGCGCTCTTTCTCGTCCGCTGTCTCCTGCGAAGTAGACGGCGCCGGCCGCTTGGAGGCCTTCACCTCGGCCTTCGCGACCTTCTCCTGCGCATGCTTCTCCTCACTCTCCTGCTCGCGGGCTGTGAAGCGAGTCTTCTTTGTGGCGACCGGTTGCGGCGCCAACGCATCCGTGCTGGCCTCTTCGACGCCCGTACCCGTCGTAACCGTGGTCGTCCCCTCAGTAGGAGCCATCGCCGCACCGGCCGTCTGTCCCAATGGCTCCGCGTTATTGCCCGTCTCCGCAGTCTGGGGTGTGCCGGTCGGAAGCGCCTTTTCCGGAGCCTGTCCATAGCGAATCTTCTCGCGATGGATCTTCTGCTTCTTTGGCGGTGCTGAGCTACTGTGCCCGGCGGGTTGACCCACCGCGGCCTTGGCCGCCGCCTTCTCAGTTTCTTTCTCACGTGCGGCAGCCAGATCGGCCTGCGCCTTCTCCGCCTTCTCCTGCTCGACACGCTGTTTCTTCACGATCTTCTTTTTCGGTGCAGGAGGAGCGTAGGCCGTAAACTCCGGCTTCGTCTGCTGATGGCTCGAGCCGGTATCAATAAAGCCCGGCTTGATGTCGATGTACGCATCTTCGCGCGCCTTCGTCAGGTAAGAGCGCAGCGCCGGCTGCAACTGGGTGAAGTAAATCGCCTCCTGCACTTGCCGTTCTACCTGGTCGAGCGGCGGGATGCCGGCCTGCTGGTGACTGTCCACACGCAGGATCACAAAACCCTGGCGGGTCCGGATCGGTTCCGTGTAACCACCTGCCTGCAATGAAAACGTCGCCTTTTCCAGCACATCGCCCAGCGCCCCGCGCTTGAAATCGCCCAGGTCGCCTCCCGCCGAGGCCGTCGGTCCGCCCGAGTTGGCCTTCGCGGTGTCCGCGAAGTTGGCGCCGCCCTTCAGCTTGGCCTCGACCTCATCCGCCTTCTGCTGCGCCGCCGCTACCTGCGCATCGGTGGCGTTGTCCGGCGTCGGGATGAGGATCTCGCTCAGGTGAACCTGCTCAGGGACCTCGAAGTCCTTGCCATGGTCCTTGTAGTAGGCCTCTTCCTGCGCACGTGTCAGGTTCAGGTGACGCCCCACCTCGTCCTGCACCACCTGGTTCGAGATCACCTGGTTGCGAATCTGCTGCTTGAAGTCCTCAAACGAAATTCCCTGCTGCTCAGCGGCCTTCTGCAAGGCTTCCATGGAGTCCAGATGGTTCTGCTTGCGGATGTCATCGAGCCGGTGCATCGTCTCGGCGTCGCCGGTGATGCCCAGCTCCTTGCCCTTCGAGAGCAGCAACTGCTGATCAATCATGTCGCGCAGGAGGTCGTGCAGCTTCTCCTCGGCATCGGCCTGCGGGACGTTATCCTGCCGGGCCTGCTCCATCACCTGCTCGCGTGCGCGCTCGTACTCGGTGCGAGTGATGATCTGGTCGTTGACGCGGGCCACGACGTCCTCGACGACCGTGCCTTTGGGTGTAATCGGAGTAGTCGCCGGCAGTGGCGGAAGCTGCAGCCGGGGCTGCGGCGCGGGCGTCATCCCTCCGCCAGGCACCGGATAACGTGGCTGCTGGGCGCCCACCTGCGCCAGCAGACTCGGTGTGGCAGCCAGTGACGCGACCAAAACTGCGCCGGCAAACCGGCTCATACGTGGGAGATATCCGTGCTTCCTAATCATTCGTTCCTTCGGGGCCTCTCCTCGCAGCAGCCTTTTGGGCCGCGCAGCCAAGGTCGTTCTGACCCCCTGCAAGCCACTCTGCAGCGTGCTCTTAGTTGGACCCGCAGTGTCTGCCTGAGGTCATCCAGTGCGACCATTCTACCTGTCAGGAAGCCCCTTTGCGCGTCGTCCCACGCCTTATCTGCACCGGTCTGGGCTCACCGCCCGAATGCTATACTCGTCCAACGAGTAGCGGCCCGTTCTGCGCCCTGATTTCGGGCTTTTCTGCTCCTCTCGAGGTTTCCTCCGCGCCATGAACTCGCGTACCCGTCGCGCCCTCTTTTCCGCAGCTACCTTTCTCGCAGCATGCGGCGTCACCGGTTCCATCATCGGCGGCCGCGTCGCTGCCCAGTCCGCTTCGGACGAGTCCACCCTGCGCGATTCGATGAAGAACTTCACCGATGTCTACGCACTGGTGGAGCAGAACTACGCGGACAAGCTGAACACCGACCAGGTGGACAAGGCGATCTACGACGGCGCCATCCCGGGGATGCTGCACGTGCTCGACCCCCACTCGAACTTCTACGACCCCAAGGCCTTCGCCCAGATGCGCGAGGATCAGCACGGCAAGTACTACGGCGTGGGCATGCAGATCCAGCCGCAGGAGAACAAGATCGTCGTGCTCGCCCCGTTTGAGGGCACGCCTGCCTACAAGGCCGGCATCCGTCCCGGTGATGTCATCCTCGCCGTCGACGGCAAGTCCACGGAGAACATGGACTCCGCCGCCGTCGCCTCCATGCTGAAGGGACCCCGCGGTACCCACGTCACCGTGACCATGGCACGCGAAGGTGCATCGAAGCCCCTGGTCTTCGACCTTATCCGCGACGAGATTCCGCGCTACTCCGTCGATATCGCGTTCATGATCAAGCCGAACATTGGCTACATCCACATCACCCAGTTCATGGAGACTACCTCCCATGAGGTGCAGGAGGCGCTCGACAAGTTCGGCCCCAACGTCCAGGGTGTGCTTATCGATCTGCGCGAGAATCCCGGCGGTCTGCTGAACGAAGCCGTCAACACCGCCGACAAGTTCCTCCAAAAAGGCCAGATTGTCGTCTCGCAGCGTGGTCGCGCCTTCCCGGACCAGGTCTATCGCGCGCCGAAGGGCTCTGACCTGAAGTATCCGATCGTCATTCTTGTGAACCGCGACACCGCCTCGGCCGCCGAGATCGTCTCCGGCGCGCTGCAGGACCACGACCGCGCGCTCATCGTCGGCGAAACCACCTTTGGCAAGGGCCTGGTGCAGACCGTCTTCCCGATCTCCGAGAATACCGGCCTCGCGCTGACGACCTTCCACTACTACACGCCGTCCGGACGCCTGATCCAGCGCAACTACAACAACGTCTCGCTGTACGACTACTACTACGTGCGCAACGATGCGCTGCCCGCGGACAAGACCAACCGCGAGGTGAAGCTCACCGACGCCGGCCGCCCGGTCTATGGCGGTGGTGGCATCACACCGGACGAGAAGATCGCCGAGCTCAAGAGCAACCACTTCCAGGAGGTCCTACTCACGCCTCCGCACCGCGCGTTCTTCGACTTCGCAATACACTACCTCGCCAATCACACGGTCTCGCGCGACTTCGTCGTTGACGATGCCGTGATGAGCCAGTTCGAGGACTTCCTGCGCGCCCAGAAGATCGACTTCACGGACAAGGACCTCAACGACAACATCGAGTGGGTCAAGTCCAGCATCAAGGCTGAGCTCTTCACCTCGCAATTCGGTCAGGCCGAGGGTCTGAAGGTTCGCGCCGAGTGGGACCCGCAGATCAGGCAGGCTCTCACCTTCATGCCGGAGGCGCTCGCGCTTGAAGAGCACAAGCTGCCGTCCGAGCAGAAGACCACCGAGACCGCCAGCGCCGCCGCCACGCAAACCACCACCGCGACGCCGAACGCCGCACACCCATAAATCTCTGACAACCTTCCGGTAGCGGCGACGATACAATCGTCGCCGATGCCTTCTCCTCTCATCGCCGTCGTTGAAGACGAGGAGCACCTCGCGCAGGGTCTGCTCTTCAACCTCGAAGCCGAGGGCTACCGCACTCACCACGAGGCTGACGGCAACGCCGCCCTGGCGTGGCTGCTCAATACGCCCGAGCCGCCGGCGGCCGTGCTGCTCGACGTCATGCTTCCGGGCCAGGATGGCTTCTCTATCGTGCGGGCGTTGCGTGAGGCCGGCCGCTTCACCCCTGTCCTTCTGCTCACCGCGCGGGGCCGCTCGGAGGACATCGTTGAAGGATTCTCCGCCGGCGCCGACGACTACCTTCCCAAACCCTTCGATCTCAACATCCTGCTCGCGCGTTTGTCCGGGCTTCTTCGCCGCGTCCATTGGGCCGCGAATGCGGAAGCGACGAATACGGAAACGGCCAGCGCTGAGGCACCCGCGCCTGCTTCCGAAGAGCCCGAGCAACAATCCGCATTCATCCTCGGCGATCGCACGATCGATCTCGACGCCCTCGAGATCCGAGGCCCCGTCGAGACCATCCATCTCACCGTGATGGAGGCCGACCTGCTCCGCTATCTCCTGGAGCGTCCCGGCAAGATCATTGCCCGCAAGGAGTTACTCGAGAACGTCTGGCGCGTCCATGAGGACACTGACACCCGCGCCATCGACAACTTTCTCGTCCGCCTGCGCCGTTATCTCGAGCCCGACCCTGCGCATCCTGCGCACTTCGTCACAGTGCGCGGCGTCGGCTATCGTTTTGTTCCAGAACCCTGAGCAGGCCTATCACCGGCAGCCGCCGTTTGCACACTTCATCCTGACTCGAGCATCGAATCGCCATGGCCACACTGGACTTTGTCATCGAGAACATGCACTGCAACAGCTGTGTGCGCCTCGTCATGCAGACGATCAACGCGCTGCCCGGCACGCACGCCGAGGAGGTTCGCGTCGGCGCTGCGCGCGTGACCACCGAGGCCGATCCTGCGCAGATCGAAGAGTCGCTGCGTAATGCAGGCTATCCTGCGCACGTCCTACGTTAGCGCCACACGATGAGTGAGCAGACCCTCCAAATCGCCGGCATGAGCTGCGCTGCGTGCCAGCACCACGTCGAGCGTGCGCTGTGCTCCGTCCCCGGTGTCGAGTCCGCCACCGTCAACCTGCTTGCCAATTCCGCGCAAATCAATTCCACGCAACCGATCGAGGTCCAGCCGCTCATCGAGGCCGTGCGTGACGCCGGGTATGACGCGTCCGTCCCCACTCCGCAACACCACGCGACCGCCGGCCATGCGGAACATGTCCACGAATCCGACGAGCCCGCTCTCGGCCTTCGCGCGCTCCTGAGTCTCGTCGCGGGGGCCATCGCGATGGTGCTTTCGATGCCGTTGATGATGGCGAGCCGCAGCGCCGATCCGCTACTGAACCTCCTCGCGCGCGTCCTCCAACCCCTCACTCCCGCCGCGCTGATGTCGCTTCCCGCACAGCCGCTGCGCTGGTTCCTCTGCGCGCTCTCGCTCGTGGTGATGCTCTTTGCAGCACCGGAGATCTACGTCGGCGCATGGCGCGCCACGCGCCATCGCACGACGAACATGAACACGCTCGTCGCCATCGGCACACTCAGCGCCTTCGCGGCGTCGCTCGTCACAACCATCCGCGCCACTGCCTCCGGCGCAGATGTCTACTTCGAATCCGTCATCCTCATCCTCGGCTTTCTCCTCGCCGGCCGGTGGCTGGAAGCACGAGCGCGCCGCCAGGCTACGCGCTCCATACGCGGATTCGCCCAGTTCACCGCGGCGACCGCACGCCTGCTCACTGTTGATCTCGCCTCCGAACATCCTGATTTCTCTGCCGCGCCCGAGACGATTCTGCCGACAGATGCACTCGCCTCGGGCGACATTCTCCGTGTCCGGGCCGGCGACCGCATTCCCGTCGACGGCATCATCCTCGATGGCCGCAGCTCCGTCGACGAGTCGATGCTTACCGGCGAGCCGCTCCCCGTCACACGCACGCGCGGCGACCGCGTTATCAGCGGCACACTCAATCTTGATGGCGTGCTCATCGTGCGCGCCACCGCCGTCGGTAACGCCTCCACACTCGCGCAGATGCGGCATCTCCTTGAGCAGGCTCAGTCCTCGCGCGCTCCTATGCAGCGCCTTGCGGATCGTGTAAGCGCTGTCTTCGTCCCTGCCATTCTCGTGATCGCCGCACTGTCCTTCGCCGCGTGGTGGATCGCGCTCAATACCGGCGGCCGCCATGCGGGCCTCGCGCAGCCCTTCGCGATTGCAATTGCGGTGCTCATCATCGCCTGCCCGTGCGCGATGGGCCTCGCCGTCCCCGCAGCAATCACCGTTGCCATCGGCCGTGCGGCCCGTAACGGGCTGCTCATCAAGGGCGGCGAATCCATCGAGCGGGTCGGCGCCCTCGACACGCTGGCCTTCGACAAGACCGGGACCCTCACCGAAGGCAAGCCACGCATCGCGGACTTTGCAACCGTTGCGAACCCTGCGCTTGCGCCGGAAAAGCTGCTGGCACTTGCTGCTGCCGTTGAGCGCTCGTCCACACACCCGCTCGCCGAGGCCATCGTTCGCTTCGGCATTAAACACGGCGCTCCGCGTGCGGCATACGCAATCTCAGACGTCGAGATCATTCCGGGCATCGGCGTGCGCGCACTCGCAGAGGGACGCAAGATTCTTCTCGGCAACAACTCGCTTCTGCCAGCGCACGATCTCGATCCTGCACTGACAACATGCCCGGAACTCGCTCACACCACACCGATCTATCTGCTGGTGGACTCGGAGCCGCAGGCGGTATTCTTCGCCACCGACCAGCTTCGCCCCGAAGCCGCCGCAACGATCCGCGATCTTCACGGCCTCGGCATCCGCTCGCTCATGCTCACCGGCGATACGCCTGCCTCCGCCGATGTCATCGCCCGCGAAGTGGGCATCGCCGACGTCCGTGCCAGCCTGCTCCCGGGCGGCAAGCTTGAAGCCATCCGTGAGTTTCAGTCGCAACACCACCGTGTCGGCATGGCCGGGGACGGCATCAACGACGCTGCCGCGCTCGCGCAATCCGATGCAGGCTTCGCGATGGCAGCGGGCACCGATCTCGCCCGCGAGGCCGGCGACGTCCTTCTACTCCACTCCGACCTCGCCCTCATCCCCGAAGCCATTCGCCTCAGCCGCCGGACGGTACGCGTGATGCGACAAAATCTTGGCTGGGCGCTCCTTTACAACGTCATCGGGATTCCTATCGCTGCAGGCGTCCTCTATCCGCGTTTCCACATCCTGCTGAGCCCTGTGCTCGCCAGCATCGCCATGGCGTTCAGTTCCGTCAGCGTGCTCGCGAACTCGCTGCGCTTACGTTCCGGCTAGGCGCGCTCGCCAAGAGCGCGCACGATACACTTGAACTCGGCAGGCAGATCTCACGTGCGCATCTTCACCCGCTACATTCTTCGCGAGGTCGTCGGCTACGCCCTGCTGGGTGGCGTGCTCTTCACCTTCATCCTGTTCATGCGCTACCTGCTGCCGCTGCTGGAGCTTGCAGTGCGCGGCATTGCCTCTCCGCTCGATCTCCTGCGGCTTATCGGCTACCTGCTGCCGAACTTCCTTACGCTCACCATCCCGATGGCGGTCCTTATCGGCATCCTGCTTGGGCTCAGCCGCCTCGCCGCTGACAGCGAGGTGACCGCTATGCGTGCGAGCGGGCTCGGAGTCGTCTCGTTCCTGCGAATCGTCAGCATCGTCGCCATCCTCTGCTGGCTGGCCGGCCTGGCGAACTCGCTTTATGTCGCGCCGCACGCCGCACGCGCGCTGCTCAACTACGAGGAGCAGAGCAAGACCTCGCAGGCCACCGTCGAAGTTCAGCCACGCGTGTTCTATGAGGACTTCAAGAACTACGTCCTCTACACGCAGGACGTCCTGCCCGGAGCCAACGGCACCGCCATCTGGAAGCATGTCTTCCTCGCTGACCTGACCCAACCCGCGACGCCGCACATCATCAGCGCGCAGGAGGCCATCGTTCAGGCCGGCGGCGAACGCCAGACGCTCCGTCTCGATCTGCTCAACGGCTCACGTCACGACATCGCCGCCAACGATCCCAACCAGTACGACATCGCGAGATTCGAATCCACGGTCCTGCCCATCGAGACGAACTCGCAGGAGGACACACACCTCAGCCGCCGCGACACGCCCATGCAGGCGCTCGACACCGGCGAGGTCTGGCGGCGCGCGCGCGGCTCGGACAATACCCGCGACACGCGGCCCTACTCCATCGAGTTCCATCGACGCCTCTCCTTTCCGGCTGCATGCCTGGTGC
Organism: uncultured Acidobacteriaceae bacterium; assembly: GCA_963713395.1. Lineage (GTDB taxonomy): Bacteria > Acidobacteriota > Terriglobia > Terriglobales > Acidobacteriaceae > Granulicella. The sequence continues at coordinate 51,871 of CAVQLS010000014.1, forward strand.
TGATGCTCGTCGGCGTGCCGCTGGGTCTCTCGTCCAAACGCGGAGGCAAAGGTACTGGATTCGCCGTCACGTTGCTGCTCGTCTTCCTCTACTACTTTCTTTCGGAGATCGGCGTAGCGCTCGCTCGTCAGCAGAAGCTTCCGGCCTTCGCCGGCGTGTGGGGAGCGAACGTGCTCTTCACCGCTGCGGGTCTTTTGCTGATTCAACAGATGACGCGTGGCGGGCTTGCGCTCGACTTGTTCTCGAGCCTGGGCAACTCGTCAGCAAAGTTCTTTGACCGCCTGCTCCGCGTCCGCCGCACAGAGCCGGGCGGCGTTGGCTCGGGCGATCGCCTCCGCAGACTGCGCCGCGCCGTGCGCGCCCGCTTCCCGCTCATTCTCGACGAATACGCCATGGGCAGCTTCCTTCGCAACTTCGTGCTGGTGCTCTCAGCGCTCACCGTGCTCTTCCTAATCTTCACGTTCTTCGAGCTCATCGGCGACATCATCAAATACCGCACACCACTCGTCACCGTCGGCGACTACCTGCTGAACCTCATTCCGTTCATCCTCTACAACGTCACGCCGCTCTGCTCGCTGGTCGCTGTGCTCATCACATTCGGAGCGCTTAGCCGCTCGAGCGAGATCACCGCGATGAAGGCCACCGGCGTCAGCCTCTACCGCATCGTTACGCCGGTGCTGCTCGTCGCCGCAATCCTTGCAGTGCTCCTCTTCGCCTTCGACGAGAGCTATCTTCCTGGGGCGAACCGTCGTCAGGAAGCGCTGCTGTCGAGCATCAAGGGCAAGCCCGCGCAGACCTTCCTTCGTCCTGATAGAAAGTGGATGTCCGGTCAGCCCTCCGGCTCCGGCGAGCCTACACGCATCTTCTACTACCAGGCCTTCGACCCAAACCGGAACGTCTTCGCCAACATCACCGTTTTCGAGTTCCAGCCCGGCACCTTCACCCTCTCGCGCCGTATCTACGCAGAAAGCGCCCATTGGGATGCGGCCGCAGACCACTGGGAGTTCGAGAACGGATGGGAACGTGTCTTCGCCTCCGACGGTGCGAGCGTCCAGAATTACCACACCTTCAACGAGTCCAGCTTCGGCGAGATTCACGAGACGCCGATCTACTTCAAAAAGGAGGAGCGGCCCTCGCAGGAGATGTCCTACAGCGAGCTCTCAAGCTATATTCGCGACCTGCAGCAGAGCGGCTTCGACACAACACCGCTGCGCGTACAGCTCAACCGCAAGCTCTCCTATCCGCTGCTCACGCTGGTGATGGCCATCCTCGCCGTTCCCTTCTCGCTGGCTGCAGGCAAGCGAGGCAGCCTGGCCGGCATCGGTGCAGCCCTGGCGCTGGCCATCCTCTACTGGGTGCTCGCAGGCATCTCGGAGAACCTCGGCAACGTGAATTCGCTGCCTGCCGTGCTGGCCGCCTGGTCGCCGGACCTGCTCTTTGCCATGGCCGGCTCCTATTTGCTGCTGCGAACGCCGACTTAGGTTCCCGTACACTGTTTGCAGTATGCGAATCCCAGCGATCCTGATCGCCATCACGGCCACTCCACTCCTAGCCCAAACCACTCCAACCAAGACCACCGCACATCCGGCGGCGGCGACCGTGCACCACGCCGCTGCCGCAACGGCCGCCCCAGGCTGCGCGAAGGTTCCCGAGCTCTCGCCGAAGATCCCGGCCCTGCCCGCCGGCAGCTCCTGCCCGAAGCCGCTTTACACCATCACGCACCGCCCCGCGATCACCCTCGACTACGCCTCGCCGATGGTCAGCCCGGCGCTGCGCGAAATACTCGACCAGAAACCCGAGGTCTTTTCGCTCGACTACGTCGACACGAAGGTGGGCACCGGCCCGCTCGCCGAGCCGCACAAGTGGTACACCGTGCACTACACCGGCTACCTGGTCGACGGCACGAAGTTCGACTCCTCCGTTGACCGCGGTCAGCCCATCAGCTTTCCCTACGGCGCGCACCGCGTCATCGAGGGCTGGGACACCGGCTTTGAAGGCATGCGCATCGGTGGCAAGCGGCGTTTGTATGTGCCCTACCAGCTTGGCTATGGCGAGAACGGACATCAGCAGATTCCAGCCAAAGCAGAGCTTGTCTTCGATGTCGAGCTGATCGCGCAGAGCGACACGCAGCCGGCGCCGCCGAAGCCGCCGACTCCTCCAACGCCTCCGGCCGGAGCGATTCAGCCAAGCACGGAGACACCTGCTCCAAAGCCGACGCCGATGCCAGCGGGCACGATTGCGCCTCCGCCGGTGAATTCGACTACGCCTTCGAGCTCAACACAACCGGCTCAGCCGTCCACGACGAGCCAGCCGAAGAACTAACTGGATTGCGGAGTCCGTTGGCTCCGCAGCCTCATCCAACAGACGCATGCTCCAGCGACTCAGTCCGCTCTTCCCTTACCTGCGCCGTTACTGGCGGAGTTACGTGTGGGGCGGACTTTCGCTTCTTGTCTACAACGCTGCCAAGGCTGTTATCGCCTTGGTCATCGGCCGCTCCATCGACGACATGAGGCTGGGTCTCAGCTTCACCAAGGTCGAGCACTACGCGTTTCTTCTCCTCGGCATCGCCGCTGTCTCGGCCATCTTTCTGTATCTCATGCGCCAGATCCTCATCGGCGCTTCGCGGGAGATCGAGTTCGACATCCGCAACGATCTCTTCCAGCGTCTCGAAGCACAGCAGCCCAGCTTCTTTCAGCGCCATCGCACCGGCGACATCATGGCGCGTTCGACGAACGACCTGAATGCGGTGCGGCAGCTTCTCGGGCCGGCGATCATGTACTCGGCCAACACGGTCGTCTTCATCGCCTTCGCGCTGCCGTTCATGATCCACATCAGCCCGCGGCTGACGCTGCTGGCCTTCCTTCCACTACCGTTCGTGAGCATCCTCGTGCAGTACTTTGGCGCGCGCATCCACATACGCTTCGAACGCATCCAGGCGATGTTCTCCGACATCTCCGCGATGGCCGAGGAGAACTTCTCCGGCGCACGGCTCATCCGTGCGTTCGCGCAGGAGGAGGCGCAGATCGCGGCCTTCGAGGAGGCGAACAAGGAGTACATCCGCCGCAGTCTGCTGCTCGCGCGCCTGATGGCGATGCTCTGGCCTACGCTCGAATTCGTGCTCGGCATCTCGCTGATGATTACGCTGCTAGTCGGTGGCCGCGAGGCAGCGCATCATCGTATCTCCGTCGGTGAGTTTACGACCTATTTCGTCTACATGGTGCAGCTCACGTGGCCGATGATTGCCATCGGCTGGGTGACGAACCTCGTGCAGCGTGGCGCGGCGTCGGTCGTGCGCATCAATGACCTGATGACCGAGAAGCCTACTATCGATGATGCGGCGGCGTTGCCGGAGCTCATAGCGGCGCCCATCGCCGGCAGCATCGAGTTCCGCAACCTGAGCTTCGCGTATGTGACGGGCCCTGAGGTTCTGCACGATCTCACGCTCGAGATTCCGGCAGGATCGAGCCTCGCGATTACGGGACCAACCGGATCAGGCAAGTCGACGCTGGTATCGCTGATTCCGCGGCTGCAGGATGCTGTGCCGGGAATGGTGCTGATCGATGGGCGACCAATCCGCGAGTATCCGCTGGAGACGCTGCGGCGTGCAATTGGTTTCGTTCCGCAGGAGACCTTCCTGTTCTCGGAGACCATCCGCGAAAATGTGGCCTTCGGCGTCGACAAGGCGAACGACGAGCAGATTCTCGAAGCAACGACAACAGCACATATCGGTACCGAGATCCTTGAGTTCCCGAAGGGGTTTCAGACGATGGTCGGCGAGCGTGGAATGACGCTTTCGGGCGGACAGAAGCAGCGCACGGCGATTGCGCGCGCGCTGTTGCGCAATCCGCGGATTCTCATTCTCGACGATGCGCTCGCGTCAGTCGACACCAACACTGAAGATCAGATTCTGTCGGGTTTGCGCGAGGCGATGCAGGGGCGCACAACGATTCTGATTGCGCATCGCATCTCGACGGCACGCAACGCAGACCGCATTGCTGTGCTCGTCGATGGACGCATTGCGGAGATTGGCACGCACGACGAGCTGCTGGAGCGCGGCGGATACTACGCCGAGCTGGCGGAGAAACAGAGCCTGGAAGAAGAGATCGTCAACGCCTAAAGAGCAGCGCGGCACCGTTTCAATGGCTCTGCGGCTGCAAAGAGTCTGACAGGCTCATCAGGTTCTGCGGCCTGATTCGTATGCGGCCCGTGCGCGGCGAATCGATGTCCCCCACCAGAAACAGTGCAATCGAGATAATCGCAGGCACCACCAGGAAAAGCCAGCGGCCCTTGAAAGAGACCTTCGCCGATGCGCCCAGCAACAGATTCGCAAACAGCGCGATCACCAACATCAGCATCCACGCCGAAATCGGCAGCCGGTTCCACCATGCCGCCTGCGTGTATCCCTGGCTGTTCAGCACATCATTCATGCCACTGGCGACCAGCGCCGTAACCGGAGTTTGATGCTCAACTGCGTCCGGTCGCACCGCGGCCCATAGCTCGTCCTGGACCTCCGCGGTCTTCCGATTCACCGCGCCGATCTCCGACTCACTACCCGCGGAATACCACTGAATCCGCTCCTGGAGATACTGGACTATCAACTGCTTCGCGGCAGCGCTCTGGGCAGTAGGCAGAAAATCCAGACGCACGTACTCTGTTCCAATTGCATTCGCCTCTTCCTCTTCATACTGCTTTCGCTGGTCGTATCGGCTGGTCGCCATCGAAAAGGAAAAGCCGATGATCAGCCCAAGTAAGGTCAGCGTCGCCGATAACACCAGCGAGACCATCTCTTTGTCCTGCTCCTCGACTCGATGAAAACGCCGGGCGAGCCAGCGGCCCATCCACGCCATCAGCACCATCGCAAGAAAGCTCACCAAACAGAACACCCGCGGATGATTGATCAGAGCTGTCATAATCCTGTGTTTACCTTTCTGCTCCAATTGAACTTAGTCGAGCCGTTCATGCGGATCAGCCGCTGCCTGCGCAGCCTCGAAGAAGAGATCGTAAACGCCTGACGCGAAATTCGTTGCGCTCCAGAACTCGTTCCGAGACGAATTCTGTTGACCTATCGCAATACGAGGCCTACTCTCGCTCGCAGGCCCGCTCCCAAAAAAATCAATCACTTGAGGTCTTACCATGAAGCTCATCGCCCGTGGTTTGCTTGTCTTATCCGTTGCGGCCCTCCTCCCGCTCTGCGCATCAGCCCAAGAGCATTACTCCTACACTGGTGTCAGCCGCGTTGTCACCATCCGTATTCTTCCCGGCAAGAGTGCGGACTTTTACAAGGCGTTCGCCTACGCGCCTAAGGTCTTCGAAGCCGAAAAGGAAGCCGGCCTCATCACTGGCTATGCTCTTTTATCCTCCGTTGATTACAGCGGCCCGGACAAATGGGATTTCAAAATCGTCATCATGTACAAAGACCTGGCTGCCCTCGACAACATTTCCAATAAAGCTGACCCCATCGTCGCCAAGGTCTACGGCACGCCGGAAAAGCGGGCCGAGATCAGCAGGCTCCGTACCGAATCCTCCGAGGTCGTCAGCAGCGAGCTTGAACGCAATATCGTGCTCAAACCCTGACCTTTCGAGCCGCTGGCTACTCAACCTGCTTCGGGTTGCCGCATTCTTTCGCCGCCAGCTGCGGAAGGAAGAATGCGGTGACTGCGTTCATCCCTTTGCTGCCCCGAAGACCTTGACGATGACGCGCTTCGCGCGCTGACCGTCGAACTCCGCGTAGAAGATCCGCTGCCAGGTGCCCAGGTCGAGCCGGCCATGGGTGACGGGGAGGGTGGTTTCGTGGTGGAGGAGGAGGGCCTTGAGGTGGGCGTCGGCATTGTCCTCGCCGGTCTGGTGGTGTTTGTAGTTGGGGCGGCGCGGGGCGAGGTGCTCGAGCCACTGGCCAATGTCCTCGATGAGGCCGGACTCGTTGTCATTGACGTAGATGGCGGCGGTGATGTGCATGGGCGAGACAAAGCAGAGGCCGTCGTCGACACCGGATTTGCGGACGATGGCCTCGATCTGCGGGGTGATGTGAACCATCTCGTAGCGATCGCGGGTGTTGAACGTGAGGTACTCGGTGTGGACCTTCATGTTTTTCATGCTACGTGGCGTGGTACCCCCCTCCCCGCCATAATTTGCGCAAAGTCCAGACAACATGTTACTTAGGGGTGGACCCAATGTGCGAAGCTCGCCAAAGTCTCTGGAATGTGTTACTTGAAGGCAAAGTCTTCAAAACAGGTTGGTTAACGGGTAGGGGGGCACTTTTGGGGGGGTAGAGTTCAGCCGCATCTGGTCGCGACTTTGTCCAGGTGGCCAAGGACGAATGTCCATAAGCATCCGATCCAGTGGCAGAGATGGCCAGCCAGCCAGCATGCGGTGGAAACGAGCAGGAAGCAGACGAGCGCGACGAGAAGCAGGAAGACACCAAACGCGGGAAAGCCTATGAAGATCAGGCGAACCCAGCGTTTGAACGCCGAGAGGCTTTGTAGCGTCGTGGCGGGTGGGTTGTAGGTGTAGAAGTTGGCGAGGTTGGCCGTGGTGGGAAACGGCACAGAAGCGCCGGGTTGGAGGTATTTCTCCAGCAGGTTCGGCGGTTGGTAGACCGGTTCCGCGGGGAACTTGCGATTGAGGGAGTCCCAGGCAGTGGGATGGATGATGGATCCGGCGGGAATGAAGCGATGAACGCCGAAGGGGACACGCAGTAACCGGATGTTGCGGGTTTTGTCGTAGTAACGCTGCGGAAGAACCTCTGCGAGGCGCCATACGCGGCGGAGCGATTCGTGAATCTTGTGGCCGGGAACGGGCGCGGGTTGGTATAGAGGCGCCGACGCGTAGACATTTTGGGTGGGCAGACCGAGGACGAGGTTGATACGGTCCTTAACGATGGCGAGACCTGCGGTCCGGGCTTCGCCGAAGATCCACTGGAAGGCAGTATTCGATGGCGAACTTTCGCTGCTGGGGTAGCTCCCACCCACGTCAGAGTGGACGCCGGGAAACCAGACTTGAACGATGTCCTGGTTGGGACCGGGCTTGCCGTAGAGGTTGTCACGGAAGAAGCAGCGGTGCTCGTCGATACTGACGGCGTGACGCACGGTGCGGATGAGCGGGTTCGTCGCGGTATAGAGGAGGCGCAGTGGAGTGTAGATCCAACCTACCGAGGAGACGGTGTCCCACAGGCCGACGAAGTGAATCGCGAAGTTGTCGTGCGAGAAGGTCTGACGGAAGCTGAAGTTGGTATCGACGGTGTGATGCGCGAGACGCCCCACAGCCTGTTGATCTCCCTTCTGCTTCACTTGTTCCGTGAACGCGCGCCAGGCATAGGGGAGATGGCCTTCGTTGCCGCGGCGCAGCAGACCGTACCCGTGAAGGACACCGCTGAGGGCCCGCACGGTGTAGGCGCCGCGTGAGAAGCCGAAGAGGAAGACGCGATCGCCCTCGTTATAGATCTCCATGAGGTAGCGGTAGGCGTCGAAGACGTTGTCGCGGAAGCCGGCGCCGAAGGCCAGGCCCGCAATACGGCTCCACTCTTTTTCGATGACGTTGCGGGCGGTCGGCGCACCCATGGTACCGACGCCCGGGTGATAGTAGGCAACCTGCTTCGTCTCGTTGCTGAGATCGAGGGTGGTGTAAAGCCGGACGACGTTGGAGTTGAAGGAGCCGAACTCGTTGCCGGTGCCGTCGCAGCAGATGATGATGTTCTTGCCGGTGGGCTGGACGCTGGACGGGGTGGGATGGATGGGTTGGTCAGCCATGAGAGCTCCGCGTGTGACCCGGGGATGGTGGTGGTCATGCTAGCAAGCGGCGGGCCGGAGTCAAGATGAAAGTGCGGCTCGGCAACTCCGCGCGCACTGCTCGCTGCGAGAGGGATCGTTTCGCGCGGGGAAATCCCTTTTGCCCGCCTGAGAGATCCACAATCAGAGTTCAGGACTATCTGGAGAGCGATATTCAGCGGGCGTGGGAGGCGGTTCGGGTGCCGCGGTGGAGGGTGCAGTCGGCGGGGGCGTTGGCCATTTGCTTGCGAAAGACGCGATAGCCGGCAGTGCCGGGCTGGAGGGTGGCCCAGTAGCTGGTGCGGCTGACGAGCGGTTTGTGATGGGTGATGATCTGGTCGTCCATGATGTTCATGCCGCAGGCGAGGTTGCGCTGGGGCTGGAGGATGGTGCGGTTGGGATCGTGCTCGGGGAGGCTGCGGTCGGCGGCGTAGTCGAAGGGGCAGTTGTAGCGTTGGGCGTCTTCGTACTTGAGCTGGAGCAGACCGGCCTGACGGGAGAGGCGGTGGGTTTCGGGATCGACTTTATTGACCGAGGCGTCGGTGTGGTGGACATTGCTGGTAGCGTCGAGGCCGGCTTCGGCGGCGGCGATGGCCTGGAAGGTATAGGCCCAGAAGGCGCGCTTGTCGGTGTCGCTCAGTTCAGCGAAGCGTGGGCAGTAGAGGCGGACGGCGTGCGCGGCCTGCGCGGAGAGGAGTTCGGGTGGGACAGACTTTTCGATGAGCTCGTCCCAGGATGGATCCCAGGTGTTGGGATTGCCGAGTTCGGCCTTCTTTTCCGCGATTGGGGTGGGTGGTGTGGGTTTGGTCTGTGGTTGGGGTGCGGGCGCTGGCGTTGAGGTTTGAGGGGAGCGGCTGCAGGCGGTGAGCGCAAAGGCGAGAAGTGTGAGGGCGAGGAAGCGAGGCATCGTGGCCTTTCGGTTGTGTGGAGGCCCGGATAAGTTCGATGCGAAAGGCATACCCCAGGGGCTGAAGCCCCTTTTCTATTTGCCGGAATGAGAGACCCGAGGCTGAAGCCTCGGGATACCTAGAAGCAAAGACAAATACAGCGGTCCTCCGACTCCGCGCTACTCGCTCCGCCAGGATGACAAGTTTGGGAGGCTGAAGGAAGCGGTTTAAGGTGGAGGGATGATGACGATCTATGCGGCGACGACGAATCAGGGGAAGCTGAGGGAGTTTGCGGAGTGTGCGAGGGCGAAAGGCGTGGAGGTGCTGGCGCTGCCGGGCATTGAGACGATGCCCGAGCCGGTGGAGGATGCGGCGACGTTTATGGGCAATGCGGAGTTGAAGGCGGTGGCGTACTCGAAGCTGGCGCTTGCCGCAGGCAAACAGGGCTTCATGGTATTTGCGGATGATTCGGGGCTGGAGGTGGATGCGCTGGGTGGGCAGCCGGGAGTGCGGTCGGCGCGGTTTGCGGATGATCTGCGGTTTGAGGTGGGCGTAGGGTCGAAGGACGAAAGGAATAACCGGGCGGTGGTGTCGCTGCTGCGGGATTTGCCAGAGGCTTTGGAGGCCGATGGCGGATTGACGCTTGATAACCGCGGGGCGCGATTTGTCTGCGCGCTGGTGCTGGCGAAGGATGGCGAGGTGGTGTTGCGGGCGGAGGGTGAGGTCGAGGGAGAGATTCTGGATGCGCCGCGCGGGAGCGATGGATTTGGGTATGATCCGCTGTTTCTAGTGCCGGGAATAGGGAAGACGCTGGCGGAGATGTCGGGCGAGGAGAAGTGGGCGGTGAGTCATCGGGGGAATGCGTTTCGGGAGTTGCTGCGGCAGTTGAAGGATTTCGAACAAAGTGGGCGGTAATCGGCTGCGAGGGCGCTGGTTTGCTTGCCCTATCTTTTTAGGGGTGGAAGAATCGGTTTGCCTGATTCTGCGAGGAGTTATGCTTCGCAGAAGGACCCCGAGGAGAGATGAATGGCCGCAGCCGCTCCGACCGCACCGCCCGATAGCGCTCAACATGCAGACAAGCGGCGGGGCGTGCAGCCGCTGCGCGCGGGTGAGGGGCATAGCTTCTTCTGGAGGAAGCTGCACTCGCTGACCGGGATTGTGCCGATTGGGGCGTTTCTCGTCGAGCACATCGTTTCGAACTTTGAGACGTGGAATGGGCCGTTGGCCTATGCGCAGCAGGTGAAGTTCCTGAATGGGCTGCCGCTGGTGCGGGTGCTGGAGTGGACGTTCATCTTTATTCCGCTGCTGTATCACGCTCTATATGGCGTCTATATTGCGGTGCGCGGGCGGAACAACGTCAATGTGTATCCGTGGGCGGGTAACTGGGGCTACTTTCACGCAGCGCGTGACCGGCTTCATCGCACTCTTCTACATCGGCTACCACGTGTGGACGCAGCGGTTTGCGGGCGTGCATCTGCCGACACATCCGGGGGCGGCGTTCTGGAAGGTGCAGCATGAGCTGTCGAACCCGTGGATCCTGGCGTTCTATGTGATCGCGATGGTGGCGACGTGCTGGCACTTTGCGTATGGCGTGTGGCTGTTCGCGGCGAAGTGGGGGATTACGCCGGGCAATAGTGCGCGGAAAAAGTTTGGATGGGTGTGTGCCGCGGGCGGCACGGCGCTGTGCCTGATGGGGCTGATCGCGATCTATGCGGTGGTGTGGAAGTATCCGAATGCGCCGGAGGATGTGATGCCGGAGCAGCCGGCGGGTGTGGTGATGCCGGCTCCGCAGAGCGCGCCGCCGGGGAGTGTGAATCCGCAGCCAGCCGGGCGGGGTGCAGTGATGCTGCACGGAGCAAGCCCAACGCACCCAGTCTTTTTGATCCTGGGTCTTGGGGCGTTTCTATTCTTCGGCCTCTTAGGGGCACGGAAGATCGAGGACTGGCGCAAGACAGAAGGTTTCGCACCTGCACCTTCGAGTACCCGACAAGGAAACAGTGAGTACAAGAGGTTGCTCTGGCGAAGCATGCCACTAGAGCTGAAGAAGCAAGTCAGAATATTTTGGGCAATCGGCTTCTCTTCAGCGGTATTGGGAATTTGGCTGGCAGGTTGACGAAGGATCGGAAAAGAAAATGGCAACAGCAATACCAATTACGAATCCGCAGGCCGGACGGTGCAGTGACCTGTGAACCGATCCGACATCATTTCCTATACGGGTTTTGCTTTGCTTATAGCGGGTGTGATCCGAGCAATTCGGCGGTATCGAAGATGGCAAAGATCGTAAAGGTCCGTTGGGAAGTTAGCAGGAGCTTTCAGGCTGATCACCGCTCGCGAGAAGTAATTCGGAAATACCGCGAAACAGAGGCGAACGGTCTCTGTACAGGAATCTCAGGATTGCATATTCGGTATGTGGCATAGGCGCAGCGATGTTCATTGGTGGTCATTTTCTGAGATAGCTTCGAGAAGAAGGTAAGCAATGGCAGCAGCAACACCAAGGATCATCGTTGTTGGGGGCGGGCTGGCGGGGCTGGCGGCCGTCATCAAGATCGCCGAGGCGGGCGGTAAGGTCGATTTGTTTTCGATTGTGCCGGTGAAGCGGTCGCACTCGGTGTGCGCGCAGGGCGGCATCAACTCGGCCAAGAACCTGAAGGGCGAGGGCGACAGCACGTGGAAGCACTTTGACGACACGGTGTATGGCGGCGACTTTTTGGCCAACCAGACGCCGGTGAAGCAGATGTGCGAGATGGGGCCGGCGATCATCGACCTGCTGGACCGCATGGGCGTGCCGTTCAACCGCACGCCGGAAGGGCTGCTGGATTTTCGGCGGTTCGGCGGGACGCTGTATCACCGGACGGCGTTTGCGGGAGCGACGACGGGCCAACAGCTGCTGTATGCGCTGGATGAACAGGTGCGGCGCTACGAGAGCGAAGGCAAGGTGACGAAGTACGAGGGGTGGGAGTTCCTCTCGGCGGTGCTGGATGAGCAAGGGCGTGTGCCGTGGTATCTGTGCGATGGACCTGCGCACGATGGAGGTGCGGACGTTCCCTGCGGACGCGATCATCGTGTGCACGGGTGGCATTGGGGCGATCTTTGGGAAGAGCACGAATTCAGTTGTGTGCACGGGGTCGGCGCAGGCGGCGCTGTATCAGCAGGGCGCGTCGTATGCGAATGGCGAGTTCATCCAGGTGCATCCGACGGCGATTCCGGGAGAGGACAAGCTGCGGCTGATGAGCGAGAGCGCGCGCGGTGAAGGCGGGCGCGTGTGGGTTCCGAGAGACAAGAACGACAAGCGCGATGCGAAGTCGATTCCTGAGGGCGAGCGGTTTTACTTCCTCGAGGAGTGGTATCCGAAGTATGGAAATCTAGTCCCGCGAGATATTGCGACCCGCGCGATTCACCGCATTGTGTACCAGGAGAACCTCGGCATCGATGGGCAGCCGATGGTGTACCTGGACCTGACGCACATCGACCGCGAGACACTCGACCGCAAGCTCGAAGGGATTCTGGAGATCTACGAGAAGTTTGTCGGCGACGATCCGCGCGAGGTGCCGATGAAGATCTTCCCGGGAATGCACTACACGATGGGCGGCCTGTGGGTGGACTTCAACCAGATGACCAATGTGCCGGGCATCTATGCGGCGGGCGAGGCGGACTACTCGATTCACGGGGCGAATCGGCTGGGCGCCAATTCCCTGCTGAGCTGCATCTATGGCGGGTTTGTTGCCGGGCCGAATGCGATGGCGTATGCGAAGTCGCTGGCCGCACCGACGGGTGATGGCGGGCATGCGGCGGAGAAGCAGCGGCAGATGGAGATGAATGCGTCGCTGCTGAATAATTCGGGCAATGAGAATCCGTTCCGCATCTGGCGCGAGCTGGGCGATACGATGACGCGGCACGCGACGATCATTCGATACAACAAGGGGCTTGAGGAAGCCGACGCGAAGATTGTGGAGTTGCAGGACCGCTTCCGCAATGTGAACCTTGCGGACAAGAGTCAGTGGGCGAATACGAGCTTTGCGTTTGCGCGGCAGCTTTGGAACATGCTGGAGCTGAGCCGAGTTGTGGTGCAGGGAGCGAAGCTTCGCGATGAGAGCCGCGGAGCGCACTACAAGCCGGACTTCCCGGATCGCAACGATGAGAAGTTTTTGAAGACGACCAAGGCTTTCTTCCGCAACGGCGCACCGGCGTTCGAGTGGGAGGAGGTCGACACGCAGTTCATTCCGCCGAGACCACGGAGGTACGACGCTACAGCTTAATATCCAGATCTGCTTAGCTGTTATATCTCCGGGTCTTGCTTCGTTTTTTTTCGACATTAACCCAGACGGGGGAGCCCGCCATCTAAGGCGATCATGTTCGGACCTGAAGCGCTTACTCGAGTGGTTTACGTCCTTTTGGTCATCGTTTTTATTTCGGTGGTCAGTTACATGGTTTGGTACAACCTGCGGATCAAGCACCGGACAGAGGAGCTTGAGAAGGGCAGCGGACAGCACTTCGGCACCGAGGAAGGAATTGCGGTCGGTACCGAGGCGGAGCATCAGGCGCATCTGCACTAGCCCTGATGTAACTGCCGCGAGGGAGGGCGAATGACACACACCGAAGAGGTCGTCGTAGTGGTGTTGGTTGTCGCGGCTACGGTGGGAAGGCTGGTGTATTCAGCGCGTATGGCCAGCCTGAAGAAGAAGCAGCCAAGATGACGCAGCCGCATATGAGCACAACCGTTGTGGGGATTGTGCTGGTGGTGGTGGCGCTGGGATTCTACGGATTGATTGTGCTGTACGGCGCGTGGATTGATGGGAAGCGCCAGAGGATTCGGAAGAAGGGACAGCACCCGGTCACGGAAGGAACGGGTGAGGTTCATGCAAGAGAGGATGAGGAGCGAAGGGACGGCTAGGTCGGCGCGGTAAGCGAATGAGTAAGAACTCCAGCAAAAGACGAGAGAACAACTTCGATATTCTGCGCCTGATTTTGGCGATCGTAGTGGTGTTCTTTCATGCGGGTTCGATCAGCGGAAGCCCAGAGCTTATGTGGCTTCCAGATGTGTTCAGCGGGCATCTTGCCGTGGAAGGATTCTTCGCGATTTCGGGATTTTTGATCTTTGCGAGTTATGAGCGTTCAAGCTCGCTGAAGGATTATTTTCTGAAGCGCGGGGGACGTATTCTTCCGGGCTACTGGCTGGCAACAGTCTTCTGCCTGGCGATTGCATTTTCAGAGGGGTGCTTCCACGTAGGCAAATTCTTGCTGGGCAACCTGACGTTCGCGAACTTTATTCAGCCGTGGATTCCAGGGTTGTGGACAACGAACCCCACGAATGTGGTCGATGGAGCGCTGTGGACGCTGAAGATCGAGGTGATGTTCTACCTCGTGGTGCCTCTGATTGTGTGGGTTTGCCGGAAGCTGCACCGCGACGCGGTACTGTGGACGTTGTTTGCGCTGTCGATTGTGTATCGAGTGGCGATGACTCCTAGGCATGAGGACCTCTCGCTGCAGTTGCCGGGGCAGCTCTCGTTTTTCATGATTGGCGCGCTGATTCATTACCATCAGAAGTTTTTCTACAAGTACGGATGGTGGCTGATGGCGGGCGCGGGCGCGCTGTTTGCACTGCATGAGTACACAGGATGGTTTGCTCCGCGCCCGGCTGCGGTGGCGACGCTTATATTGGGTGCGGCGCTTCTGTTGCCGATAGTGAAGGGGCCGACGCGCTGGGGAGACTTTTCGTACAGCACCTACGTTTTGCACTGGCCGATTCTGCAGCTGGTTGTGGCAGCAGGCGTTTTTGCTCTGCATCCGTGGGGCGGCATGGCGCTTACGTTTCTTATGGTCGCGGCCGGCGCGGTCATCTCGTGGTTCCTGGTCGAGAAGCCGGCACTCGACCGCGTACATGTGCACGCGCAGCGGTTCAAGCAGCCCGTGCCAGCAGTGATTCCGAGTTAAGAGGAGAAGGCAATGCCTCCGAGCACGATTCAGATCGAGATCAAGCGTCAGTCCGCACCGGATCAGCCCGCAGTGACGGAGCGTTTTTCAGTGCCGTACAGGCCGGGGATGAATATTACGTCAGTGCTGGGAGAGATTGCACTGAACCCGGTGACGGCGGATGGCAAGCCGACGACACCGGTGACGTATGACTCGAATTGCCTGGAGGAGATCTGCGGAAGCTGCGCGATGCGGATCAACGGCAAGGCAATGATGGCGTGCTCTGCGCTGGTGGATAAGCTGCTGGGCGCGGATGGCAAGGGCACGATCAAGCTGGAGCCGCTGTCGAAGTTTCCGGTGGTGCGCGATCTTGCGGTGGACCGCAGTGTGCTGTTCGAGAACCTGAAGGCTGTGAAGGCGTGGGTGCCGATTGACGGCACGTACGATCTGGGCGCGGCGCCGCGACAGTTTCCGCAGGTGCAGGAGCAACGGTATCCACTGTCGAACTGCATCTCATGCACGATCTGCATGGAGGTGTGCCCGCAGTTCAACGATGTGACGAACTTTGTGGGCGCGGCGACAATCGCGCAGGCGAAGCTGTTCAATATGGATCCCGCGGGCTCGGTACTGAAGGAGGAACGGTTACGCGCGCTAGCCGGCGATGGCGGCGTGCAGGAGTGTGGCTTTGCGCAGAACTGCGTGCAGGCGTGTCCGAAGCAGCTGCCACTGACGGAGGCGATCAGCGATATCGGGCGCGATGCGTTCGTGCAACAGGTGAAGGATCTGTTCCGGAGATAGTTGCATGGGTGCAATAAAAAAGCCCCGCGCCAAGCGGGGCTTTTACTGCTGGCGGAATACTACCGCTGGGAAGACTATTTCGTAAAGATAGTATCTTCTGGATTCTTCTGTTCATCGTCGTGGATGCGGTTTTGCGCCCGCTTGGCAGATTCCATCGCCTCGTGATCCAAGCGTTTGCGGGCTGACTGTGTTGCGTCGGTGGCGTTGCCGCCAGAGGATTCAATTGCTTCGTGCGAGGGTCTTGCCGGGGTTTTGGTGGAATCTAAGCCACTTGCCATGTGGTTCACCTCTCAACGGATAAGATGGAAGGCCACGGGGTGGGGTTGCCGCCGAGCGTCGCTATGGTACGGTGAGGAGACGAGCGCGCTATGTGATGCGTGCATTACATTTATGCAGCGGAGCCGCCCAAGACGATGACGAAAGAACGGCTGCGCAGCCAACTGGCGAACTGGTATTCGCGCATCATTGTGGTGTTTGCGGCGGCGTTTACGGCACAGATTTACACCATTGAGCTACCACCGTATCTGGATCTGCGGAAGTATGCGCTGGGGCAGGAGCGCATGCCGTTCCAGGCGCGCGAGCTGATGCGGTATCCGCTGCTGTGGGCGGGGAACTCCGCGTTTCTGCAGAGACATACGACTGGGCGCGCAGGCATGAACTCGCCGGAGCGGCTGGTGCTGATGCTGGTGACATTTGCTGGCGATTCTGCTGAGCGTGTGGGCGGCGCAGAAGATCGACCGCATGTACTGGCCGAAGGCGCGCGTGCCGCTGCTGCCGTTTGCGGTGCTGATCGTTGTGTTCTTCTTCGATTTTTATCTCGGTGTTCCGTTCAGCTTTCCGTATGACCCGATGTCGATGATGTTTCTCGGCTGGGGGCTGTATCTGGTGCTGACGGATCAGTTCTGGTGGCTGCTGCCGTTGTTTGCGCTGGCGACGTGGAATCGAGAGACAACGTTGTTTTTGATTCTGGCGCGTGCGGCGGTGGCGCTTTCGCGCGAGGGGCGGTGGCGGCTGCGGGCGGTGAAGGTGCGGGACGTGTTGGAGATTGCCGCGCTGTGCGTGGTGTGGGCTGCGGTTATGGGACGCTGCACTATAAGTACGCGGCTAATCCGACGGAGGCGGGATCGCGGATTGTGAACAACGTGAGTGATCTTTCGCATCCAGTGCTGTGGCCGGCGATCCTGAGCGGGTCGGCGTTTCTGATGCCGTGGATTTATTGGAGACGAGATTTGATCTCGGCGCCGCGGCTGCGGGCGTGTGTGTTGCTGCTGCCGCTGTGGGTGCTGATGCTGCTGTGCGTTGGGCAGATACTAGAGGTGAGGATCTATGGCGACATCGCGGTGTTTATTGCGGTGTGCGCTGCTGCGATTCTGCGCGCGGAGTTGAGCGGAGATGCGGGAAGTGAAGTTCGGGAGGAGAACACTGCTGCTGCCTGAAGAGTTGAAAGACGCGATTGTGATCGACGGACATGCGGACACGCCGCAGCGGTTCGTCGACGAGGGATGGGGGTTTGTGGGGCCGCTGGGCGGTGGTCATCTGAACCTGGAGACGGCGCGACGCGGTGGGTTGGCGGCGGAGTTCTTCGCCATCTGGGTGCAGCCGGATGAGTGGCGTGGGCGATACGCGCATCGCACGCTGCAGTTGATCGACGGCGTGTATGAGCAGTTGCGGAGGCATCCGCGTGAGTTGGCGCTCGGGTTGTGTGCGGAGGATGTACGGCGTGCGCATGCGGAGGGAAAATTCTGCGTTCTGCTGGGGATCGAGGGAGGGCACTCAATCGAGAACAGTTTGGCGCTGCTGCGGATGTATCACCGACTGGGCGTGCGTTATATGACGCTGACTTGGGCGAACACGAATGAGTGGGCGGACAGCTCAGGCGATATTGAAGATCCGAATGTTGTGCACCACAACGGGCTGACGCACTTCGGGCGCGAGGTGGTGCGGGAGATGAACCGGCTCGGGATGATGGTGGATGTCAGCCACGTCTCGGACAAGGCGTTCTGGGATGTGATGGAGACGACGCACGCGCCGGTGATTGCGTCGCACTCGAGCGCGAGGGCGCTGGCGAGTGCTCCGCGGAACCTGACCGATGAACAATTGCGCGCGGTGGCGACGAGTGACGGGATTGTGATGGTGAACTTCTACGCGTCGTTTGTGGATGATGTGTGGCGCGAGGTGTGGAGTGGGACGTCGGCGGAACGTGAGGCATTGACGGAGAAGGCCGCGGCGGAGTATCGCGAGCGTGGGGAGCCGGTTCCCTACTCTGTTGCTCTAAAGGTGGACCGAGAGTATTTTGCGGCGCGAGCGGCGATGATGAAGCGGCCGTCGTTCGAGCGCGTGGTGGAGCACATCGATCACGTGGCGAAGGTTGCGGGAATCGATCACGTCGGGATCGGTACGGACTTCGATGGATTTGGGATTCTTCCGGAGGGGCTGGAAAGTGCGGCGGATCTGCCGAAGATTTATGAAGCGCTGATGGCGCGAGGCTACACAAGCGCGCAGATGCGGAAGATTCTTGGAGAGAATCTGCTGCGTGTGATGGAGGCGGTACAGAGCGCGGCGGAGTAGTCACTTCGACGCGAGAATCTCCATGCGCTCGATGCGGAGTTCGTTGGCGTTGGCGAAGAGCTCGGGAGCTTTCGCCATCAGGGCTTTCGCGATCTGGCCGTTGAGATGAGCGTCGCGGCCGGCCTCATCGTTGAAGGTGTCGAAGACGCCGTAGGTGCCGGGCGCCATCTTGACGCCGTACCAGGTGACGGTGCCGGGTTCGTTGTTTGAGAGCGTTGCACCCTGCTTGAGGAATGCTTCGACCTCTGCTTCCTTGCCGGGCTTCGCCTTGAGCATGACCCACAATGCCTGCTTCGCCATATGTGCCCTCCAGAGAGCTCTGTGACTATGATGCGCCTGTTTTGCGGCGCGAGTGGAGACGGAGTAGCCTGTTAGCTGGATGACTTGGTTTCGGTTTTCTCTACGGGTGATGGGCATTGCGGGGCTGGCGATGTGCGGCGCCGCAGGCTTCGCGCAGACACAGTCAGGCACAACGGCGCAGTTGCCGGACGCTCCGTCGACGACGGCGCAGGAGGCACCGCCAGCGGTGCCGACGGGACCGACGGTGATCTTTGACACGACGATGGGACGGCTGACGTGCAAGCTGTTCGCGAAGGAGTCGCCGAAGACGGTGGACAACTTCATCGGATTGGCGACAGGCACGAAGACGTGGACGGATCCGGTGACTCAACAGAAGGTGACGGGCAAACCGTTTTATGACGGCACGACGTTTCATCGGGTGATTCCGCAGTTCATGATCCAGGGCGGTGACCGGCTGGGTACGGGTGCGGGCGATGCGGGCTACTTCTTCGAGGATGAGTTTTCGCCGTCGCTGCGGTTCGATGTGCCGGGGCGGCTGGCGATGGCGAACGCCGGGCCGGGCACAAATGGATCGCAGTTCTTCATCACGGAGACTGCGGTGCCGCAGCTGAACGGGAAGCACACGATCTTCGGCCAGTGCGATGCGCACTCGGTACTGATTGTGGCATCGATTGCGCGGGTTGAACGCAATAGCGAGGACAAGCCGATTACGCCGGTGGTGGTCAACAAGGTAACGATTGTGCCGGAGGGCCAGCCGATTCCACCGGACCCCGCGGCGCAGGGTGCGCCGACGACAGCAACACCAACGGGAGCTGCTCAGAGCCACTGAGCTGTGAGACAGCATCCGAGGATTTCAGAAGCTTCCTCCGGGAATAACAAAGAACAAACAAACGCGAAGGAGAAACGATGGCGACAACTGCTGTATTCAAGACATCCGAGGGCACGATCAAGGCGAAGCTTTTTGAAGGCGACGCACCAGAGACGGTGAAGAATTTTGTCGGGCTTGCGGAGGGGACGAAGGAGTGGAACTCGCGCTCGAAGAAGGGCGACAAGCTATATGACGGCACGATCTTTCATCGCGTGATTCCGGAGTTCATGATTCAGGGCGGCGATCCTGAGGGCAATGGCATGGGCGGACCGGGCTACAAATTTGCCGATGAGACGAAGGGCTCGCCGCACAACTTTAAGCGCCGGGCAAGCTGGCGATGGCGAATTCGGGTCCGAACACGAATGGGTCGCAGTTCTTCATCACGGTGACGGACACGAGCTGGCTGACGGGCAAGCACACGATCTTCGGCGAGGTGACGGAGGGTTACGACATCGTGGAGAAGATCAGCAAGGTGCCGCGCGACAGCATGGATCGCCCAAAGAAGCCGGTGGTGCTGGAGAGCGTGACGATCGAGCGCTCGTAGTTTGCAGGTGATTGTGGGAAGGCCCGCTCGAGTGAGCGGGCCTTCCTGTTTTTCAGAAGAGATCGATGACGGGTGGAAAGGTGAGAAGGAGCGACACAGCGACGAGGAGGAACGCGATGGTGAGGATGGGGCGGAGCGCGATGTCGCGCGTGCTCCAACGGCGTGACAGGAGAGCCCACGTGAGAAGCCAAATGGCGATGGCGGTCGTGGTGACGCCGGACAGCGGACCGGTGGGCCGGTAGAGGATCAGGTGGCGCGCGAAGGACTTCGATGCGTCGCCGGCGACGGTGAGGATACCGAGCGAGAGGCAGCCGAGGCTCGCCGCCAAGATAGCGGCGGCGCCGAAGCCGTTGCGCAGGGTGCGGTCGAGTTTTTGGTTCGATGCGGTATCGTTCACGGTCATGCTCGGTGGAGGAGATGGAAGAGGTGGCCTCCCTGGACGGGGGCGACCTTGTTGATCATGGCGCCGAAGAAGCCGGCGACGGCGGCTGCAAAGAATGCGATCCCTACGAATGTGAGAACGGCTCGGCGAAGAGCGTAGTGATGGCGGAGTTGGTGGCCGTAGTGGAAGTAGACGGCGGTGACCATTGTGATGGAGATGGGCGCCAGCCACGCGACGTGTTCCTTCCATTCCATGCCGAATGAGTGCCAGCTGACGGTGTTGGGGTGTGCTTTGAGAAAGAGCTGCGGGTATGCGGAGAGATCGACTGTGCCGGGCGGCGCAATGGCGCGATACCACGGGTAGATGATGTAGGCGCCGGAGAGGACGGTGAGCCACGCGAGGAGGGTCATCACGAGCAGGTAGACCCGTACAGCGCGATCGCTCGATGGAACCGTGCTTCCCTGCCCTGTGCGCGCGAGCTCAAAGAAGGCGCCGGAGAATGCGAGCAGAAAGAGGGCGCCGAATCCCATGCCGTGGACCATAGTGATGAGGCTGCGTAAGGTGATTTCCATGCGTGGGCTCCGGAGAGTGCGTCAGTGCATGAGGCTGCGAAAGAGTTTCTGGCTGGTGTCGGACTTGGAGTCTTTGTCCTTATCTTCTGGACCTTTGCCCCACGTCCAGTAGGCGGCGAAGTACGTGTAGGTCTCGGGCGTCCAGACGATGCTGTGGCCACCGGCGAAGAGGAACTGGAAGTGGTCGGTGAAGGCGTAGTAGCCGCCGAAGTCGGCGAGGAGAGAGCGGTCGGGCGCGGTGCCGGGGTCGCCCTCGTAGCCGTGGCCGTAGAACTCGAGACCGAGGACAAGCTTGTCTGTGAACTTGTGCTGGAAGAGTGCGCCTGCGAAGGGAAAGTTGCGATAGCCCTCCTGCGGCACGATGGTCTCGCCGCCGCCGGTGTAGACGCTCCACTTGTCGCCGTTGAAGCCCTTCTTGAGCCAGAGCGGGACTCGGTACCAGGTCTTGCCGACACCGATGCCCTTCGAAGCGTCGCCGGAGGGGAGCTCGATGAACGGAAAGATGCCTGTTTCGGGGAAGAGTTTTGTTTCGTCGAAGATTTTGATCTTGGCGCCGAGTTCGGTGTCGCCGAAGCCGTGGGTGACGGTGCCGTCGGGTGCGTAGTAGTAAACAAAGGGAATGACGAAGTGAAGCTGCAGGCGGGGAGCGGCGCCGTAGTTCATCTCATAGCTGCCAGGGCCCTGCCAGGAGGTGCCGATGGTGCGGGCGGAGTCGGAGAGCGAGAAGATGTAGGCCTCGAAGTGGCGATACGGGACGGGGTCTGGGTCGTCAACCTGGTAGGGTGGGCCGGCCTGCGCGCGGGCGGGTCGCGCGGCGGCAAAGAACAGGGCCAGGAGTGCAGCCGTCGCGAGGGTTCGTGCCGCACGCGAATCCATGTCGATATGTTGCCACAGCAGGATTACGAGGCATTCATCAGGTGTTGGTCGTCGATATGATCAGGCGTTGGCGGGGATGGCGGGACGACGGCGCCCTTTGAGCCACTGCATCATGGGACGCTCGATGCGGCGATAGGCGAGATCGCCGGCGAGTGTGGCGACGATGATGGAGGCGATGAGAGCGAGCGGAAGGATGTATGGTCCGCGGCTGCCATAGCGGGCGAAGAGCATGCAGACTAAGGGGAGAACGAAGCCGTGGATGAGGTAGATGGAGTAGGAGGCGTCACCGATTTCAAGCAGCCATCTCGGAGTGCGATGGGCGAGTGGTGACTCGAGTGCGACGGCAGCCATGACGACGGCGAGGGCGGGAATGCCCCAGAGGAGGCCGCCCCAGATTACGACGGCTTCAGGGTGCCAGAGAAGTAGTGGAAAAAGGCCAGCGACGGCGAGCAATACAGCGAGTGCCGCGGGAATCTTTTGCACCCAGGGGATCGATGCGCCGAGCAACATGCCGAAGAGGAACTCAAGCTGCATGGTGCTGGCGTAGAAGTGCAGTGTGCCGTGGCGCGCGATGAACGGGATTGTCCAGGCGAAGGCCAGCGCGATGAGCACAGGCGCGAGCGTGCGCAGGCGCGGATGGCGCGTTGCCAGCACGATGGAAAAGAGGATGTAGAACGCCATCTCGAAGACGAGAGTCCATCCGACCGCGAGGACATTGCCGTAGGAACCCGCTGGAGAACGAGTGGGAAAGAAGAGATAGGACGCGACCACGTGCCACCAGCGGCCGAGTCCAACGAGCGCGAGTGTGGGCGCGGCGAGAAGCGCGAGGACCTTGGCTGTGGTAGCGAGCCAGTACATGGGGACAATGCGCTCGATACGGCGGGCGAAGAAGGTCCGCGCCGGGTGCGTGGTAACCAGCAGGGGCGTAGTGGAGATCATCATGACAAAGCCGCTGATGACGAAGAAGATGTCTACACCAGTGACACCGTTGAACCACACACGGAAGTGCTGGCTATCGCGCGCGTGCAGCAATGTTGTGGCGTGACGAAGCACGACCATCTCCGCGGCGACGGCGCGAAGCACCTGGATGAGGCGATAGGTGGTGTGAGCGGTGGGACCTTGCGGCAGATGATTCGCGCGCGGTTCAACCGGAATAGCAAGCGTCGCCGACATCTGAGAAGCAGTGTGACGGCCTGAGCTTTGGGATGAAAATGGCCCGCTCGGGTGAGCGGGCCATGTTGCGACAATACGGGACTAAGCGACGCCGATGACGGTGCACAGCTCTTTGACAGCGTCAGCTGATTTGTTGAGGGCGGCCTGCTCTTCGGGCGTGAGCTTGATCTCGATGATCTGCTCGAGGCCCCTGGCGCCGAGCTTGCACGGAACGCCGACGTAGAGGCCGCTGATGCCGTACTCGCCTTGCAGGTACGCGGCGCAGGGAAGGATTTTTTTCTTGTCCTTGAGGATGGCTTCGACCATCTCGACTGCGGCGGCGGACGGAGCGTAGTAGGCGGAGCCGGTTTTGAGGTGCTTGACGATCTCTGCGCCGCCGTTGGCGGTGCGGGTCTCGAGTTCCTTGAGACGCGTGGGCTCGATGAGCTCGGTGATAGGAATGCCGGCGACGGTGGAGTAGCGCGAGAGCGGCACCATGGTGTCGCCGTGGCCGCCCAGGACGAAGGCGGTAACATTTTCAACGGAGACGTTGAGTTCTTCGGCAATGAAGGTGCGGAAGCGCGCGGAGTCGAGCACGCCAGCCATGCCGATGACGCGCTCGCGCGGCAGCTTGGCCTGCTTGAATGCGGTTTGCGCCATGGCGTCGAGCGGATTGGAGACGATGATGAGGATGGCGTCGGGCGAGGCGGCGACGGCCTTCTGCACAACGTCGGACATGATCTTGAAGTTGGTGTTGAGGAGGTCGTCGCGGCTCATGCCGGGCTTACGGGCAATGCCGGCGGTGATGACGACGATGTCGGAGTTCGCGGTGTCGGCATAGTCGTTCGTGCCGGTGATCTTGCAGTCGCGCTTCTCGATGGGCATGGCCTCGAGGAGGTCGAGCCCCTTGCCCTGCGGCACGCCTTCGACGACGTCGATGAGGACGACGTCAGCGAGTTCCTTGGCCGCGATCCAGTGGGCGGCGGTCGCACCGACGTTGCCGGCGCCTACGATGGTGACTTTTTTACGCATGTATCAGGTCCTTCAGAGTGGTGTTTCGAGACTCTTCCATGATATCCGCCGGGAGCGGTGAGCGCTGGGGGTGTGCGATGAACGGACAGATTGGGCAGACTGCTGGCATCCTGAAGGTATGTGCGGGCGATATGTTCGGCGGAGCGATAAGCAGCGGATCGCGGAGGCGTTCCACCTGGGGCGGCTATCCGAGGATTTCGTGCTGCCGCCGGACTACAACGTGGCGCCGACGACCTTTCAGCCGGTGATCCGGCTGAACCGCGACACGGGCGAGCGCGAGGTGGTGCTGATGCGATGGGGGCTGATTCCCTACTTCGCAAAGTCGGCGCATGAGTTCAAGGGGTTTTCGACGATCAATGCGCGTGCGGAAAACCTGCAGGAGCGGGCGCTGTGGCGAAGACCGTTTGAGAAGCGACGCTGCCTGGTGCCGGCCGACGGGTTCTACGAGTGGCAGAAGATCGACAAGAAGACGAAGCGGCCCTTTGTCTACACGCTGAACAACGGCAAGCCCTTTGCATTTGCAGGGCTGTGGGATGCCTGGAAGGATCCGCGGAATGGTGAGTGGCTGCAGACGTTCGCCATCATTACGACGACCGCGAATGAACTGGCGGCGGAGGTGCATGACCGCATGCCGGTGATTCTGCATCCGCGAGACTACGACCGTTGGCTGCGGCGAGGCGAGGTGTCACATCTGCCGGTGGATTTGCTTCGGCCGTATGAGTCGGAAGAGATGCAGGCGGCGCTCTGCAATCCAGCGGTGGGCGATGCAAGAAATAACGGGCCCGAGCTGCTCGAGTGCCCGGACCCGTCTGAACCGCCAAATTTGTTCAACAACCGCTAGTGCGTCAGCCCATGTTTTCGATCATGCGAGTAGCGAACTCACTAGTCTTTACTTTTGTCGCTCCGGGCATCTGGCGCTCGAAGTCGTAGGTGACGAACTTCTGCTGGATGGTCTTTTCCATGGAACTTTCGATGAGGCGCGCGGCCTCGTGCCAGCCGAGGAAGTCGAACATCATGACGCCGGAGAGCATGACCGAGCCGGGGTTGATGACGTCCTTGTCGGCGTACTTGGGTGCGGTGCCGTGGGTGGCTTCGAAGACGGCGAAGCCGTCACCGATGTTGGCGCCGGGAGCGATGCCGAGGCCGCCAACCTGCGCGGCTGCGGCGTCAGAGATGTAGTCGCCGTTGAGGTTCGTGGTGGCGAGGATGCTGTAGTCGCTGGGGCGGATGATGATCTGCTGGAAGATCGAATCGGCGATGCGGTCGTTGATGAGGATTTTCTGCTTCCACTGGCCGTTGCCGTGGGTTTTGCCGATGGATGCCACGACGTCCTTGACCTCCTGAGCGATGGAGTCGCCGAACTCTTTCGGTGCGAACTCAATGCCGGGTTCGACGAGTGCGGCGTTCTCTTCCGGTGTGAGGTTGGGGTTGGCCTCGAGGTTGCCGAGGATCCAGCTCTCGCGCTCGGTGATGGTCTGGTCGCGGAACTCCTGCGTGGCGACCTCGTATCCCCACTCGCGGAAGGCGCCCTCGGTGAACTTCTGGATGTTGCCCTTGTGGACAAGCGTGACGACCTTGCGCTTGTTATCGATGGCGTACTGAATGGCCGCGCGGACGAGGCGCTTGGAGCCGGTGATGGAGATGGGCTTGACGCCGACGCCGGAGTCCTTGCGGATCTTCTTCTTGGTTCCCTGGAGCATCACGTCATTGACGAAGAAGATGAACTTCTCGGCTTCGGGCGAGCCCTCGCGGAACTCGATGCCGGCGTAGATGTCTTCGGTGTTCTCGCGGAAGATGACGACGTCGAGCTTCTCGGGGTGCTTCACGGGGCTGGGGACGCCGGTATAGTACTTGACCGGGCGAACGCACTGGTAGAGGTCCATGAGCTGGCGCAGCGCGACGTTGAGCGAGCGGATGCCGCCGCCGACGGGCGTTGTGAGCGGCCCCTTGATGGAGACGCGGAAGTCAACCGTGGCTTTGACGGTGTCGTCGGGGAGCCAGTTCTGCGTCTGGCGAAAGGCCTTTTCGCCGGCGAGGACCTCGAACCACGCGACTTTGCGCTTGCCGCCGTAGGCCTTGGCGACCGCGGCGTCGAAGACGCGCTGCGAGGCCTTCCAGATGTCGCGGCCGGTGCCGTCGCCTTCGATGAAGGGGATGATCGGGTTGTCGGGGACGGTGTACTTGCCGTCTGCGTACTGGATCGCCTTGCCGTCGGCGGGGACGGCGATGCCGTTGTAGCTGGTCTGCATGAGCTGGCTCCTCGGAGAATCGGGGATTTGGCCAAGCTAACAAAGCGGCGCAACGACTGGCAACGCGGGCGTTCGCTAAACGCGCGGCGGGCGGACGTGATTGCTCACATGCAAGAAGACCTCCGCAACTTGCAACGGAGGTCGAAGCGAGTGAGGTCACGTTTCTTGAATCAGGTGTAGAGTGTTGCCTCAGCGCGAAGCCAGTCAACCTCGGGAGAGCCGAAGGGACTGCCGCGCTCGACCCAGAACTGTTGAGCTAACAGGGCGATCTCGCCATAAGTGGGTGTGTGCTTCTCGACGACAGGGGAGGCGGCGGTCTGGACGGTCTTGCGGGCCGGAGCCTTCCGGGTGGTGGTTTTCTTCTCTGCCGATGTGGGGGACTTGCGGGTTGGCATGCTGCTCCTCCAAGCGGGATTTGGGGTAACTCTATGGTAATGTCCCGATACGAGAAAAACCAAGGAATTTCGGTAAAAATCCCGAATTTTCCGGCAAAAAAACAGAAGAGACCGGCGAGCCGGTCTCTTCGTTTGGATGCGAGTTAGAGAGCTTTAGAACTGGCCCCAGAGGAGCTGGTTGTAAACGTCGTGGTGAAACTGCACCTCGGAGCCCTTGACGATGGTTCCGAGCAGGCGCGGGCAGCGATCGGCCGAACCCTGCTTGAGATCGGCGTAGCGCGCCTTGACGTCGGCGCCGAGGAGCTCGGTCGTCCAGGCGGCGTTGCGGAAGTCGTCGAGAGCCGTGTAGATGTTGTCCGGGAGGTAGCGCTCGGCCTGACGCAGGTTGGGGATCTGAGCGATCTTGCCGGTGATCCCGGTCTTGAAGACCGAGAGCATGACCATGTAAGGGTTGGCGTCCGGGCTGACGGAACGAACCTCAACACGCGCCGACTTCTCGTTGCCGATGGGGATGCGGACCATCGAACCGCGATCGACAGCCGACGCCTTGATCTGGTTCGGCGCTTCGAAGTGCGGGTCGAGACGGCGATACGCGTTGACGCTCGCGTTCAGCAGCAGGCAGAGGTCGTTACCGGCGGTCAGAATGCGGTCGACGAACTCCCACGCAGAGCCGGAGATCTTCTCGAGTCCGTTGGGATCCCAGAAAAGGTTCTTGCCGTCCTTGGTGATGGAGACGTTGGTGTGCATGCCGGACCCGTTGACGCCCGTAACCGGCTTGGGAAGGAAGCTGGCGGTCATGCCCATCTGCGTGGCGACCTGGCGGCAGATGAGCTTATAGAGCTGAATCTGGTCGGCGGCAGCGATCGCGTCGCCGTAGCTGTAGTTGATCTCGAACTGCGAGGGCGCGACTTCGGGATGGTCCTTCTCGTTCTCAAAGCCCATCGCGCGCTGCACCTCTGCGGTAACGTCGATGAACTCGCGCAGCGGATCGCCGGGAAGCGAGTGGTAGTAGCCGCCCTGGTTGACGTACTCGAACTTGCCGGTCTCGTGGTACTTGCGCTCGGCGTCGATGCCGTCGAAGAGGAAGCCCTCGATCTCGTTGGCGGCGTTGAGCGTGTAGCCGTTCTTGGTGAACTGCTCGTTGGCGAAGGTCTTGAGGAGGCCGCGAACGTCGCCGGCGTAGGGCGAACCGTTCTTGTCGATGACCTCGCCGAAGACGAGCACCTTACCGGGGCCGAAGATGTCCGCGGGAGTGACGTAAAAGGCGCTCCAGTCGAGGCCGAGACGAAGGTCGCTCTCGCGCTGCGCGGTGAAGCCGCGGATGGAGGAGCCGTCGAAGGTGAGATTGTCGTAGCTCTTGACCAGGAACTTCTTGTCGTAGTCGAGCATGTGCAACCGGCCTTCGAGGTCGGAGAAGAGCACGGTCACGGCTTTGACGCCCTTGTTGTCAGTGAGCCACTTCAAACGTTCTTCCTGGAGCTTGTCGATGGCGACGCGCTTCCGGCGCTGATCTTTGGCCTTGAGATTCAGCTCCTCGAGTTCTTCGTACGACAGCTCGAGAAAGTTGCGGTATTCGCTCGACATAGCACTCCTTGGGGCAGTCCTGGCTGCCTGAAGATTTGTGGGGGTCCGCTGTGGCTGTCCGGGCGAGAAGTCGCCTATTTTGGCCACAAGTAAAAATTAGCAGAAACGAACGTCAAGTACCATTGCGGACTCTGCGCCGGGCCGGTAACGCGACGGAGTAGGAGTGCGCGAGCATTTCAAGTCGAAATTCACGCGGGCGAGCGATTTGTTTGGCGGCTGCGCGTGTCATAATTTTCCTTGGGGCGAACGCGCTGTTCGCTATCTCGCCGGGCGGCCAACTCTGGCAAGCGGACACATCTGGAGGATTCACCATTGGGCAAGGACATGGTCCCCAAGCGCCTCTTTTTTACGAAGGGCGTTGGTAAACACAAGGAGCGACTCACCTCCTTCGAATTGGCATTGCGCGACGCCGGCATCGCAGCTCAGAACCTGGTGCGCGTTTCATCGATCTTTCCGCCGAACTGCAAGCTGGTGACGCGCAAGGAAGGCCTCAAGTATCTGAACCCCGGCGAGGTTGTATTCGCGGTGGTCGCGGAGAACTCGACACGTGAACCGCATCGCCTTGTGGTGAGCTCGATCGGCGTCGCGATTCCGACGGACAAGAACACGTACGGCTATCTGAGCGAGCACCACAGCTTCGGCGAGACCGAGGAGCAGGCCGGCGATTACGCTGAGGAACTCGCGGCCGAGATGCTGGCGACGACGCTGGATGTCGACTTCGACCCTGATAAGAGCTGGGATGAGAAGAAGGAGATCTACCGGATGTCGGACAAGATCGTGCGCACGGCGAACGTGACGCAGTCCGCCGTCGGCGACAAGAACGGCCGCTGGACGACGACGATCGCCGCGGCGATTCTGATCTTCGAAGACAAGTAGTTTCAGCGCAGGACGGTTGAGAAGGCGCTGGTTTCGAGCCAGCGCCTTTTGCATGGAAGTGAGAGCGGAAGAAATTGAGGAGTTTGCGATGGCGAAGAGTTCGACTCGCGTTGCATTGATTCAGATGTCGTGTGGGACCTCGACCGAGGCGAACCTCAAGAAGGCTGTGGCACGGGTGCGCGAGGCAGCCGAAAATGGCGCGCGGCTGATCTGCCTGCCGGAGTTGTTTCGAGCTCAATACTTCTGCCAGCGCGAGGATCATGCGCTATTCGATATCGCTGAGCCGATTCCTGGGCCGTCGACGAAGGCGCTGAGCGAGATGGTTCGCGAGCACAAGCTGGTGGTGATTGCGAGTCTGTTTGAGCGGCGTGCGCCCGGGCTATATCACAACACGGCTGCGGTGCTGGACTACGCGGGCGATGCGGCGAAGGACAACGTCGTCTCGGTGTATCGCAAGATGCACATCCCAGATGATCCGCTCTACTACGAGAAGTTTTACTTCACGCCGGGCGATTTGGGCTTTCAGGCGCAGCGGACCTCGGCGGGGCCGATTGGAACGCTCGTGTGCTGGGACCAGTGGTATCCCGAGGGCGCGCGTGTGACAGCCCTGAAGGGTGCGGAGACGCTGTTCTTCCCCACGGCGATTGGCTGGCATCCGAGCGAGAAGGCGGAGTACGGCGAGCGGCAGTACGACGCATGGCAGACAATTCAGCGCTCGCATGCGATTGCGAACGGTGTCTTCGTATGCTCGGTAAATCGCGTGGGACATGAGCACGGCGATGTGCAGCTTCCGGATGGCACTCTACTGAAAGGACCAGCGGGCGCAGGGCTGGAGTTCTGGGGCGGATCGTTCATTGCCGATCCGTTCGGGCGAATTCTTACGAAGGCTTCGCATGATAAGGAAGAGATCCTCTACGCGGAGCTCGATCCGAAGGAGGTCGAGGTGACGCGGCAACACTGGCCGTTTCTGCGCGACCGCAGGATCGACGCCTACGGCGGGATTACGAGCCGGTTTCTGGACTAGCTGCTTATTGCGGCTTCTCGGGCTTCGGCGTGAGATGGAGCGCCTCGCCAACATGGCGAGCCGAAGTACCGAGCGCATGACGGGTGTTGCGATAGCTCTTCTGTAGAGCGTTCCCGGTCTTATCGCCGGCGAGAGAGACGGCAGCGTCCGTATCGCCGCCGCTGTCGGCGATGGCCTCGCCGGTTGAGTAGCTGACGGCGATGACGCCCTGGGCCGGGTGCCTGCCCGCGCTATACCAGGCGATATCCGTGACAGGAAGGGTGTTCAGGCGGGCAAGCGGCGCGGACGGAAAGTTCGTGTGCGTCATCTTTTCCGCGAGCGGCCAGGCGTTGGACGCGATGAACACAGAGCCATTCATCGGGTGGGCGACTTCGCCAAGGTTGACGATGCGACTCGTATGCAGTGGCGTCATCGTCTCGCAGCGATCGGCGCCACAACCACGCGAACACAACGCCTCGTCAAGGAAGGATGCGTGCTTACCGGGGGATATCCAGACCTCAGCGCCATGATCTTCGGCATGGACCGTTGAAGCGCGAGTGATCTGGCTGACGTCGCAGACAGTGTCCTCATGCGCGGCGGCGTACCAGTAAAGGGCCTTCCAGGTCGCGGAAGCGAGATCCGTGCCAGAGGCCTGCACCAACACGGCTACGTGCTCGGTATCGAGGGGATGACCGTGTGCTCCGCAGTCGCGATCCCACAGATGATAGAAGTGGATTTCGGCGAGCGGCTTCGCATCCTCCGCGACCTTCACGGGCGAGACCTGGCCGTAGATGGTGCCGTCTTCCGCGGCCGGGGCGGGCTCGCGAAGGCCCGGCGTGAATTCCGCGGGAAGGCCGGCGCAATCCTGCACTCCAATGGAGAACTTCGGAGCGAATTGTGTCAGCAGGGACTGCTCGAGCTGGTCGCTGAGTCCGTCGTGGTCGGAGTCCGCCGATGTCGTGGGGATCTCCGCGAACACTGATCTTATGCAAAGAACGAGAAGGGCAAGCAGAAGGAGATGCGTGCAACGGGGACCCATCCGTCGATTCTCGCACCTGGTCGACGCCTGCAATCCCGAATAGCCGCAACTGCAGGATTCTCAAAGGAAGGCGCTCGAAGGTGAAGCGGTGACTTTTGCGAAAAGTTTCCAATCTGAAACTATTTCCAAATGATGTTCGTTCCATGTATAAAGCGAACGCCCGGTAAAGCTTCGCCTGCGCCGTTGTGGAAATGCGCGCGGGCTCTTCCGGGAACTGAACCTGCCGGAGCGTACTGAACGTGAATATTCCGATTCGCCGACTTGCTATCGCCTTTACTGCCCTCTTCGCCTTTTCCGCTGCGGGCCTCGCACAGAGGGAACCGCTCAAACCAAGCGGAACAGGCCAGGTTCCACCGAAGACCTGGGTGGATAAGGACACGGGCCACCGCGTGTGGCGGATGACGGATGAGCCGGGATCGTCAGGCTTTTACTTCAACGTCAATGCCTACACGCCTGACCTGAAGACGATGATCTACTCGGCGCCGGATGGGATTCATGGTTTGGATCTGGCGACGAAGAAAACGTGGCTGATCGTGCCGAATCCACCGCGCCCAGCGGATGAGACGAACCAGCAATTCCGGTTTGGCGGCGTGCACGCAATCATCGCCGGGCGCGTGACGAACTCCGTGTTCTTCAGTAAGGCAGATCCTGAGACGCACGTTGTCACGCTATACAAGGCCGATGTCTACACGAAGGAGATTACGAAGCTCTGCGACATGCCTCGTGGGATGAACGTAGTGACGATCAACGCCGACGAGACGCTGGGCGCCGGCACGATGAACGACAAGCAGGATGCGGTGGATTACGGACAGAATCGCGTGAATCCGCGCGGGCAGTCCGGGCCACTGGTGCAGCCCTTGAACAAGGGCCAGATGATGGAGCAGCGGCTGGCGGCACGGACTCCGCTGACGCTGTACACGATCGAACTAAAGACGGGAAAGCTTACTCCGCTACTGCACTCGACCGACTGGATCAACCACCTGCTGTTTTCGCCGACCGACCCAACGCTGCTGATGTACTGCCACGAAGGGCCGTGGCAGAAGGTGGATCGCATCTGGATGATCCACACGGACGGCACGCACAACACGCTGATTCACAAGCGGCGGATTGCCATGGAGATCGCCGGACACGAGTTCTGGGGTCTTGACGGCAAGACCATCTGGTACGACTGGCAGCCGATCAAAGGGCAGGACTTCTATCTCGCCGGCTACGACCTCGCGAATGGCCGGCGCACGGCATATCACATGGAGCGGAACGACTGGTCGATTCACTTCAACCTGACGAAGGACCTCGATCTCTTTTGCGGAGACGGCGGTGATCCGGGCCAGGTGGCGAAGGCACCAGATGGCGAGTGGATCGAGCTCTTTCATCCACACCTTCTCAACACGACCGGAGCACTGAACGACCCAGACTTCTTCCAGCCGGGCTACTTCAGCGCCGAGCACCTGGTGAACATGGCGTGGCATGACTATCACCTGGAACCGAATGTGAGGTTCTCGCCGGATAAAAAGATGGTGTTCTTTACGAGCAACATGTTTGGGCCGGCGTACGTTATCGGCGTGGAAGTGGAGAAGGCCTCGAATCCGAAGCCGGATGAGGTGATCGCGACACCAGAGCTGGCGAAGAAGTACAACCCGCGCACTCCTGAGGACACGAAGGCCATTCCGAAGTAGAGGATGTTGAGTCCTACAGACGCGTCGCTTGCGTTTGCAGGCGGCGCGTTGCCTCTTTGAGCGGACGCTCTGCGACAATGGAACCGAATGTCGCAACTTCAAAACGCACGTTATCGTATGCCCGCTGAGTGGGCTCCCCATGCTGCCACCTGGATCGCGTGGCCGCATAACCCAGAGGACTGGCCTGGCAAGTTTCAACCGATTCCGTGGGTGTACTGCGAGATCGTGCGCTGGCTTTCGAGCGTGGAGGATGTTCACATCCTGGTGAACGACGCCGCTGCCGAGAAACGTGCGATCAATATGTTGCGGCGGCAGGGCGCGAACCTCGCGCGGATACATTCTCATCCATGGCGCACGGATCGGGTCTGGCTGCGGGATTCGGGGCCGATCTTTGTGAAGAATGCCGAAGGCAAGCTCGCGATCACGAACTGGAAGTTCAACGCATGGGCCAAGTATGACAACTGGCACAATGACGATCTGATTCCGGAGCATGTGGCGAAGCTGTATGGGATGCGCAACTTCGAGCCGCGTGTAAGGCTTGCTGACGGTGCAGAGCATCGGCTGGTGCTCGAGGGCGGAAGCATTGACACCAATGGAGCGGGCGTTCTGCTGACGACGGAGGAGTGCCTGCTGAGCGAAGTGCAGCAGCGCAATCCGGGCCTCGGTTCTCAAGACCAGACGCGCGAACAGTTGGAGCAGACGTTCGCGGAGTACCTGGGAATCGAGAAGGTGATCTGGCTCAATCGCGGTTGCGCGGGTGACGACACGCACGGACACGTGGATGATATCTCGCGGTTCGTGGGCGAGAACACGATTCTGTCCGCCGTGGAGGAAAACACTGCGGATGAGAATCATTTACCTCTAGCAGAGAACCTTGAGCGGTTGCACGCGGCGCGGAATCTTCGCGGCGAGCCGTTTGAGATCAAGACTCTGCCGATGCCCGCGCCAGTCCTCTTTGAGGGCCAGCGATTACCGGCGAGCTACGCGAACTTCTACATCGCAAACGGGTTGGTGCTGGTGCCGACGTTCAATGATCCAAATGATCGCATCGCACTTAACACACTCGCGGAGTGCTTTCCGGATCGCGTTGTGGCGGGGATTCACTGCACGGACTTCATCTGGGGGCTGGGCGCGCTGCACTGCATGACCCAACAAGAGCCCGCGTGAAATAGCACGGCGGGCCGTTGCCGATCTTGAGACCCACCGGGCTTGCACAGGCTGGGCTGTCGCTAGACTGGCGAGTAATGGCTGGGCTTTCTCAATTTTCGGTTGCGTTGAGTGCGTTGTGTCTTGCGTTGTGTGGCTGCCAGGTTCCGGTAAGCCCGGGTCGGATGGGCCTTGGTGTCGGCGGTGACACGGGCGCGGCGGTGGAGACGCACTATTCGCCCACGGAGAACCTGGAGCACTATGACCTCGCGCTGCTGCGGTCGGCGCATAAGAGCATTGACCTGTGCGGCTTCAGCTTCACGGATGAGGCGGTGGGCGATGCGATCGTCGGCGCGGCACGACGCGGTGTGAGGGTGCGTGTGTATTTAGACCGTGGGCAGTCGAACGACGAGTTGGAGCGCGCAGCGAAGCATGACGGCTCGGCGGCGCCACGCGGGCGCAAGCGCGATGTCCAATACGCGGATGGCCTCTTCGAGGAGCAGGACGTTCCGGATCCGAATAGTGAGGCTGTGATTGCGCGGCTGGCGGCGACACCGAATGTTGAGGTGAGGATCAAGCACTCACGGGTGCTGATGCACCTGAAGTCCTATGCGGTGGATGAGCAGACGCTGCGGTCGGGGAGCGCGAACTTCTCGGCGAGCGCTCTGAAGCATCAGGACAACGACCTGGTGCTGACGCACGATTCGGCGAGCGTGAGGAGGTTTGAGTTGGACTTCGATCAGCTGTGGTCGCGGCCCGATAACGAGCACCTCCAGCCCCAGTCATAACTCGGCCGTCGTAAGCTAAATTCTTGTGAGTTCCCTTCCTCCGGCTTCGCTCCCCGCGATCCCCTTGCCCGACGCTGCGCTGATGCAGCTTGCGATCGAGCAGGCGCGCGCGGCTGAGGCTGCGGGCGAGGTTCCCGTGGGGGCGATCGTCGTGGCGCCGGATGGCGTGACGGTCGTGGGGCGCGGATGGAATCGCGTAATTGCCGATAGCGATCCGACGGCGCACTGCGAGATCGTCGCAATACGTGAGGCGGGACGCACACTCGGCAACTACAGGCTGACGGGCTGCGCGCTGGTGTGCACGCTGGAGCCATGCGCAATGTGCGCTGGTGCAATTCTGCATGCCCGGATCGGGCGGCTGCTGTATGCGGCGCGCGATCCAAAGGCAGGTGCGTGTGGCAGCGTGCTCAGCGTGATGAACCATTCGGCGCTGAATCACCGTGTCGAGGTCGTCGGGGGCGTGCTGGCCGAGGAGTGCGGGGCGATGTTGTCGGATTTCTTTCGTCGCCGGCGAGCCAACGCGAGCACGGTCTGACCGGCATCACACCTTGTGATGGAGGCAACACCATGGCAACCAGAAACGCACGCACGTCTCACGCAAAGTCTTCAACAAAGCGATCCTCGTCCTCATCAGCAAAGAAAACCTATCCCACCAAGTCCGGCAAGCGCTCAACGACACCACCGTCACGGCGCTGGTCGGCGAAGGTGAAGACGGATTCGACAAAACCGGCGCCGGGGCTGTTCAAGAAGTCCGCGAAGGCGATTGCGGAAGGGCTGGAGAAGAAGTCTGTCTCCCCGAAAGGACCGGGACAGGCAATGCAGATGCTCAGTTTCTACGAGAATCGCGGCGGAAAGAACCTTTCGGCCGAGCGCAAGCATACCCTCAAAAACGCGAAGGATATCCTGCGAGAGAAGGAAGAGAAGCAATCTTCCAAGGGGAGATCGAAGCCGTC
Organism: uncultured Acidobacteriaceae bacterium; assembly: GCA_963713395.1. Lineage (GTDB taxonomy): Bacteria > Acidobacteriota > Terriglobia > Terriglobales > Acidobacteriaceae > Granulicella. Next base: position 87,229 of record CAVQLS010000014.1, read on the forward strand.
GGGCTCATCACGCACGAAGAGCCGAGGCGCATCGACAACGAGATCTAGCGACAGATCCCATACGAGGCGGACCTCCAGGAAGGCAAGCTAGATGCCAGGACGCTTTGACGGCAAGGTTGTCGTCGTTACGGGGTCGTCGTCAGGTATTGGACAGGCGATCGCGGTACGGTTGGCGAGTGAAGGAGCCGCGGTGGTCATCGACTACCTCGGCCATGGAGATGGCGCGAAGCAGACGCAAAGCCAGATTCTGGCGAAGAATGCGCAGGCGCGTTCCATCATGGTGCAGGGCGACGTGACGAAGATCGCGGACACGAACAATCTGATCGAGCAGGCGTGGTCGCAACTGGGCAGCTGCGACATCCTGGTGAATAACGCGGGCATCGAGAAGGGCGCGGAGTTCTGGGACGTAACCGAGGCCGACTACGACGCGGTCATGGACACGAACCTGAAGGGCGCGTTCTTCCTCACACAGGCGTTCGTGCGCAAGCTGCGCGACGCGAAGAAACCGGGCCGTGTAATCAACATCTCGTCTGTGCATGAAGACATGGTGTTCCCGCACTTCCCGAGCTACTGCGCGGCAAAGGGTGGTTTGCGGATGCTGATGCGCGATCTCGCCGTGGAGCTTGGGCCGCTGGGGATCACCGTCAACAACGTTGCGCCGGGCGCAATCATCACGCCGATCAACCATGCCTTGTTGCAGGACAAGACCAAGCTGGATCCTCTGTTGAGGAACATCCCGCTGGGTCGAATGGGTACTTCAGAAGAAGTAGCCGGCCTGGTGGCCTGGCTAGCGTCCGATGAAGCCGCGTATGTGACTGGATCCACATACTTTATCGACGGCGGACTCATCCGGAACTACCACGAGCAATAGGGCGTGGCTGGGCGATGGCGAGATGATCGGAGAGAATAGAGGTATGGGCCTTCTTCTCTACACAGCCAACTGGTGCCGCGATTGCCGCGAGGCCAAGCGTTTTTTGACCAAGCACTCGATTCCGTTTGAGGAGATCGACATCGAGCGGACGCCGGGGGCGGCAGACGAGGTCATCCGAAACACCGGAAAGCGCGCCATCCCCCAGTTCGTGCTCGATGGCCGATGGATCCAGCCTTACAAGCCAGGGCGTGGGTTTCTCCACGCGGAGATGGCGCAGCTCTTCGGTGTCAGCGAAGGATAGCTCAGACAGTGCCAGCGCTCTCTGCAGAAAGCGTCTGGTCTCCATGGTTGACGGCCCGCAGCGATTGGATGATGCGCTCCCCAAGCCGCTCGAGCTCCTGAACGTGTTCAGCAACCAGCAGGCGCAGCAGTTGATCGCCGGTCGGAGTGAGCTTGATGATCGAGCGGCGAAGGTCGCGTTCGTCGGTGTGACGGCGTACCAAGCCGGCGCGCTCTGCACGATCGACAAGCTCTACCGTGCTGTTGTGGCGAAGCACCATGCGATCGGCAAGATAGCTGACCGAGGCTGGCTGGCCCGAGGGCGCTGCGGCGATGACCTGCAGGAGCTGATACTGCTGGGCCTGAATGCCGTGGCGCTCCGATGAAATCTCACTGAAGCTGAGAAACTGCCGCAACTGGAAACGGAACTCCGCGAGCTCCCTTAGACGTGGGATCTCCGTGATGCCGTTTCCATTCCCGTGGCCGTTCTCTTCCATAGAGGCATTCTCCATTCTATCGCGCAACGATTTGCGATTTTAATTCTCCAAGTGCAGGTACGGCTACACTGGAAAGGACGTTCCGATTTTGAAGGGCTCTTGTGGCTGCGATGCTGGCCACCGAGCTCTGCGTTGCTGTTGCCATTGCCTTAGCTTCCATATCATCCCCCTCATCCATTGGAGATCCAATGATTGCCCGTTACACCCGTCCGCAGATGGCCTCGGTCTGGTCCGAGCACAGCCGCTATGAAAACTGGCTGCGCGTGGAGCTTGCGGCGACCGAGACGCTCGCACGTGCGGGAATTGTCCCCGCTGAAGCTGCGGCCGCGCTGCGTGCACGTGCCGGGTTTACCGTGGAACGTATCCATGAGCTTGAAACAGAACTGCGCCACGATGTACTGGCATTTACGACAGCGGTAGCCGAAAAAGTTGGGCCCGAGGCGAGATGGCTGCATTACGGTCTAACCTCCACCGACGTAGTAGATACGGCGCAGGCCCTTGCACTGGGTGACGCTTCTAGCTTGATTCGTTCTGGCATTGTCCGGCTTCGCGACACTTTACGCAAGCGCGCAATTGAGTTCCAGCACACTCCCACCATCGGCAGAACGCACGGAGTTCATGCAGAACCGACGACTTTCGGGCTTAAATTGCTGCTCTGGTACTCGGAGATGGGGCGGAACCTGCGTAGATTCGACGCAGCCGTAAGTGACCTGCTCGTAGGCAAACTTTCGGGTGCAGTAGGCACCTTTGGTCACCTAGAGCCCGAGCACGAAAGAGACATCCTGAAGGAGCTTGGGTTGCGGCCGGCGGCCATTGCGACCCAGGTGCTGCAGCGTGACCGTCATGCGGCCTACCTGTGCGTGCTGGCCGTGCTCTGCTCGACCCTGGATAAGATCGCGACCGAGGTACGCCACCTGCAACGCACCGAGGTGCGGGAGGCGGAGGAGTTCTTCTCGGCCAAGCAGAAAGGCTCCAGCGCGATGCCGCACAAGCGCAACCCGATCACTGCGGAGCAGATTTCCGGGCTCGCGCGGGTGGTGCGGGCCAATGCGCAGGTGGGCCTCGAAAACGTGGCTCTGTGGCACGAGCGTGACATCTCGCACTCCTCAGCCGAACGCGTGGTGCTGCCGGATTCGACGACCCTGACCGACTACCTGCTGGACAAGACAGCGTCCATGATCGAGCGGATGCTGGTCTATCCGGCGAGAATGCTGAAGAACCTCGAATCGACCCATGGGCTGGTGTATTCGGGGCAGCTTCTGCTGGAACTGGCTGGAGCCGGGATGAGCCGCGAGGACGCATACCGGCTGGTCCAGACGCACGCGATGGACGCCTGGACGAACGATCGCAACTTCCGTGAATTGGTAGAAGCTGACGCAGAGATCGCGTCGCGGCTGTCCAGGGAAAAGCTGGCCGGGGTCTTCCACTACGGTCGGCAACTTAGGAACGTGGATGCGATCTTTGAGCGGGTCCTGGCTGAAGACGCGGATCTGTAACCGCCTTCAGAGGGCCGAGGAGGGCTCCTCGTCGATCGCGGAGCCTGCCAGGCATGGGTCGATCTCAATGTCTTCGTCCTCGGCGCTGTAGAGCAGCACCGCGCTGCCGGCGACCTCAACGTAAAGGCAGGACTCGCAGAGGCGGCGCGCGGTGAGCGCCAGGAAGCGCTTGAGGTCGGGCAAGGCACAATCGTCGGTCAGGGCGACGGTAAACTCCCGGTGCTCGCCGTAGGACTGGCTGCCGTCCTCCTCGCGCCAATACCCGGCAACGGTAGCCGAGCCGGCGGTATAGCCGCCGAAATGATCGACCAAAAAAGAGTGAACGGACTGTTCAATGGTGCCCCCACCGGGACATGGCTCCTTCAGCTTGAGCGAGGGGAGCAGAAAGCGCACGTTTTTGCCCAAGGGCTGCTCGCGAAAATCCATCGTTGCACGATTCCCCACAATAGGATGACAGAACAGCACCCGGCGTCTGGCTCCGAGTCTATTCCGTGGCGGGGGGAGCAAACAACTCGGCCGGAAATCTCTCAACCGGACGCGGCAGAGGAATATCAGATGCCGGCGACGAACCGCCATGGGTCGTCAACAGGGATGGCAACATGGGTTGCACGGCCACGCCAGAGGGGGTGGGCAGCGGCAGGGACGCTGGCGGGGACTCATCTGAGACGTCGACCGTCGTGGCATCGCCGAGGTCGAGCGTCGGTGGATGCAGATCGAGCAGCGGAGCGTTGCGCGGCATGTCAAAGCGACCCTGCCCCACGTAAGCGACGAAGACTACGCCCGTCGCAATCGGCGAGAGGATGACAAGGGGAACACCGTAGCGCTTCAGAAGGCTCTCGGTCACGCCCAGCACCGCGTGCGAACGAGGTAGAGAACCCGGAATCTGGGGAATCCTGAAGACGCGGAACTCGATGCTCGGATGCTTCGAGGCATAGTGGGAAAGCCCCCGCGCCACCGACTTGGGGGTAGTCAGGCCGAAGTCCGCGATGAAGTTGCGGCGGACGGCGTGCGGATAAAGGTAGTTGATCGTGGTTCGGGCGAAGTCCGCGCAGTTGCGGAAGGCGCCGTTGTAGCGCTCCACATTGCGCCGGTCATTGAACATGGCGATCAGGTTGGCGTCCTGCTCCGGCGTGGTTGCGAGGCTGAACCCGTAGATGGCGCGATCATAGGCGGAGCCGACGAGCTGATACCAGTTTCCCGTGGGAGCGCTTCCATCAGGAGCATCGGGGGCAACGGATTCGAGGGCCTTGCGGCGGTAAAGGTCACGAAGAAGGCTCACCTGTTCCCGGTTCGTCTTTTGCGGGATGTCGTCAGGGGATTCCACCGCATACAAGTAGGGCAGGAGCGGAATGGCGATCCAATCGTAGCCGGAAATTCGGTCATAACGGCTGATGACCACCCCAAGCTCGCCGGGATGGCAGGGACGCAGCTCAATGGGCGAGGCAGCACAGACATGGTCGAGGTAAACGGCTGAGTGCCCGGTCGGGTTGAAGATCACCAGGCCGCCGTAGGGTTGCTCGAGCAGCAGGGAGATCGACGCACGCGCGGGAGTCCCTCCCACCGCAACGAGGGCGGCAGCCACGAACGAAACGATTCTGGCGAAGCATTTCATAGCGTTCGGCAGTGACCCTAAGCCCACACCCGCTTGACGGTCCGGGTGCATACCTCAGTTTCGCGAATTGCTGCCATGGAAAAGGAACAGTGTTGCTCGTCAAATGTCGCTGTTAGTTTTTCCAGAAACGCCGATCATCACAACTGTATGTAGATGATAATGACGCAGGATGAGCCAGAAGGAAATCAACGCCCTGCAAACGCTGGCTTTGGCCGTTACAGGGGCTAGTGGGACCTTGCTTGCTATTGAGATGCTCAAGGCGCTGGCGGCGGATCATCGAGTGGAGCGCGTTCACCTGATTGTGTCGCCCAGTGCGCTGCGCGTACTGGCTGAGGAGACCGGGGTCAGTGGGCGTAATTCATTGGTAGAAAAGGTCTTGGACGGTTTCGAAGTTGCCGGCGTAGAAAAGATAGTGCAGCACGCCCATGAGGATGTGGGTGCACCGATTGCCAGCGGATCTTATCCCTGCGACGGGATGATTGTGCTTCCCTGCTCCATGGGGACGCTGGCCGGAATCGCCCATGGACTTGCCGGAAATCTTGTGGAACGCGCGGCGGATGTCTGCCTCAAGGAACGGCGGCGGCTGGTACTGTGCGTCCGGGAGACGCCGCTTAACCTTATTCATATCCGCAACATGGCCGCGGTTACAGAAGCCGGAGCGACGGTCTTCCCTGTCATCCCCACCTTCTACAACCAGCCGAAAACAATGCAGGACGTGGCGCACAACTTCGTTCACCGCGTTCTTCAGCATATTGGACTGCCGCAGAAGGGCGCGTTCGTCTGGGGTGCCGGCGCGGAGCGTTAGCGTCGGCCGCTAGTGCATCGACTGCAGCGTGCGTACGCTGCCCGAGGGCACAGGATTGGCCTTGAGAAAATCGGCTGTCGCTTGAGCCGTCCGGCTGGAGCAGCGATTCGGCGCCAAATGCCCGCAGCCCTCAAGAATATCGAGTTCAGAGCGGGGAACGAGCTGATGCATCTGTTGGCCCACTGTGAGCGGGATGAGATGGTCATCGGCTCCCCAGACGATGAGCAGAGGTTCCGTCAGGGACGGCAGATGACTCTCCAGCAGATCGTTCTCGGTCATCGAACTCAGATTGCGGTCGATGGTCCACTGATTGGCCTGAATCGCGCGCAGGAGACCGCGGCGAACATACATCGGGAACGGCTTGGCGTCCGGTTCCATGATGGAAAAGAGGCGCTGCACGTCGTCGGTTGTCTGCGGCTCGAAGAGCTTCTTGGGATCGTTGATATCGAAACGGGTTCCGGCGGAGTCGTAGACCACCACGCGGTCGATGAGTTCGGGATGATCGAGAGCGAGCTTGAGGGCGATCCAGCCGCCCATCGACCATCCACCCAGGTCGGTTCTCTGCAGGCCGAGTGACTGGATGAAGTCGTAGACGAACTTCGACTGGCCGCTGATGGAGTAATCGCCGTCCTGCGGCTTAGGAGAACGGCCATAGCCGAGCAGGTCCGGCGCGTAGACGTGGAATCCGGCGCGCTTCAGACGCTTGAGCATGGGCGCCCAGGCCTCATCGCTGTCACCGAGTCCGTGCACCAGAACGATGGGGATGCCTCCGCCGGGGACGCGCGGCTCGGCCTCGTAGTAGTGCACGCGGCCCTCGGGAGTAAGCACGTAGTTGCTTTGCACACGCGAGAGGAACAGGCCGAAGTGTGTGCCCTGTTGCATCACCCAGAGCGGGCGAAGATAAAACGTGACGCCTAGGAGAACTCCCAGCACCAACACAACAAGCACAAGACGGCCCAGCGTTCTCATCTTGTAACGCAGCTCCTCGCTTCCACGTGTCTCTTGGATTCAAATGTACAGGCGAGAGGTGCACCGTGCGAGAGCACGAAGGTGCAGGAACAACTAGCGGTACGGCTTGCCGAACTCCTCCGCAAAGACGGTGTGGGAGATGTCGAAGCGGCCACCGTTGAATTTGTCGGGCCCGCTGGCGTGACCGATGCCGAGGAGAGCGACCACCCAGTAGCTCATCGGCAGACGAAGCGTCTCGCAGACCTTGCCCTGCTCAAAGCCCTCCATCGGTGCGGTGTCGTAGCCAAGCACCTCCGCCATAAGCATCATCGAGGTAAACGCGAGCATGACCTGCTTGTTGAGCCATGCCGTCATCTGATCGTGCGAAAAGCTGGAAAGGTAGGCGGGGACACTTGTCGCAGCCTGGGCGGCATAACTCTCCGGCATTCCGGCGGAGCGGCCCATGCGAAGCATCTCGTCGAGATCGCGGCGCCAGCCGTCCCGGTCGCCGCAGGCAACGATGACCGCCGAAGCTTCCTCTACCTTGGCCTGGTTGTAACTCGCCGCGCGGAGGCGGCGGCGCTGCTCCGGGTGCTGCACGACGACGAAGCGCCAGGGCTGCATGTTGTACCCACTGGGCGCATGCAGTCCAGCCTCGAGAATCTGACGGAGATCGCCGGGAGGAATCGGCTCTCCATCGAAGCTGGGCGTCGCACGCCGCTGGCGGATCGCCTCGGCGAGCGACTTGGGTCCATTGGCCATTTCTTTCAATCCTCCCCGGTAATTCTGCTCTCCAGCATATTAGCCGGAATCGATTGCGATTGAGTGAGCAATAGCGTGGGTTGCGCCGTTGCTTAATGAATCTCGGCGAGGCTCTGCTCGGTAATGAAGGGGGTCTGCCCCTGAGCCTCCGCGAAGATGCTGGCACCTGAAAAACCTTCTCGTAACTCGGGATGCGCCGCAAGCATCGCTGCAGCGGCAGCTGTGTTGCGGGTATTTGCAGAGCCGGGATCACCAATAGAATCAACATGGTAGTGCAAGACGAGATTGAGCGACTTGCCATCTTCCGTAGCTATGCTGCTGAGCGAGGTGAAGTGGAACTCCGCTCCGTCCTTCGCCTTGATGGCCAGCGGCACCTCCGGGCTGATGCCCTCGCTAAACTCGCTGGGCGCATTACTGCGGCGTTCGCTGCGAAGCTGGTCGAGATGGGTGCTGGTGATAAAGTTCGCGGGTCGCAGGAGCTGGTCAGCCTGACCGTAGAGCACCCAGGCGAGCCACTTCTTGCCCGCCTTTGCATCAGCGCGCGCCGTGGTCCAGTACCAGAGGCCGTCGTGTCCCACCGCAGTGCGGGCGTGGGGGTAAAAGCCGGCCATCTTCCACGCTGTTCCCTGCTGCACCAGAAGGACAGGAAGCAGCCAGGGACGGTCGCCGTCGCCTTCAACGATGGCAAACGCATAGACACCGGGCGGCAGGCCGGGAATGGCGAAATCGACCTCATCGGTGCTGCCCGAGAGTGCGCAACCGAAGTCCGCCTCTGCGGAATCGTCGGCCTTGCGGGTACTGGCATCGAGCCGATAGAGCTGCGTCACGCGGAGGGTGTCATTCGCGATCGCGGCTGACGTTTGGTGGATGACGAAGACGGTCGAGTCGAAGTTCGAGGCGATCTCCGGTGCGCTCATCGAGCGTACTCGGTCCGTATCGTTGGCCTTGATGGCCGTGGCAAGCGCGAGCGCCGTATCGGCCAGCGACTGGCGCATCTCGGCGGTCATGGCGGACTGGGTCATACAGGCGGACGGCACTGTCTGGGAGAGGGCGTAGTTCGCGATCGACACTGCGATCAGGACTGGCACACAACGACGAAGAAGGGCTCCGATTTGGACCCGAGGGCTCGCAGTGCCGGTGCTTAGGACGAGACGCAGAAAAGGCCTCCTCCGGGCGGATGTCGCTCGGCTGCCTCAGCATACGGGTGGGCACGGGGCTGAGTCCAGCGGTCAACGACAAGCGTATTCTGAAGCGATGCTGGGCTCCAGGCTACCTGCGATGATGCGAGCACGTCCCAAGAGAACGATGTGCGATGAGCAGCAGCGAATCTGGGCGCGTGGGCTAACCATAGTTGGATTGGTGTGCGGGATCGGACTGACTGGGTACACCCAGACAGGCTCGAGGCTGCCGCCGAATCCGCCCACATCAACCTCAAATCCGAATTCGCTGACTCCGCCGATTGCAGCAGCGCCGACGCGTGCGGATACTGCACAACGGTATCGGGCACGCGTGACCTACGCGGACGGACTCCTGGCAGTGCGAGCGGACAATTCGAGCCTCAACCAGATTCTGCGTGACATTTCACGGCAGACGGGAATGAAGATCGTCGGCGGGGTCGCAGATCAGCGGGTATTCGGCAGCTATGGACCGGCACCAGCGGCAACGATTCTTCAAACCCTTCTCGATGGTACCGGGACAAATATTCTGCTGCAGGAGACGTCAACCCACGCCCCCGAACAGTTGGTGCTGACACCGCAGACCGGAGGAGTGACGCCGCCTCCGCCAAGTTCACCGAGCTATGACGTGACGGAGACCGAACCCGAGCTCACGCTTCCAGCCACCGCACCGCCGGTGGTACGGGCTCAGACCACCACACGGGCGGCAACCGCTGCTCCCACGACTTCGTCGACTTCGCCTGCGAATCCCTCGAGCCCTCCGAGCATGCCGCAGCCGTCGAATAATGTGCTCGGGAATCCGAATAATGTATCGCCGACGGTATCGACACTGCCTGTCACAAATTCCGTTCCGCTGAATACGCTGCCCACGCCCTCAACGGCGCAGCCGGTAAGCGGAATCGTGGACTCGCCGAATCCCCCTCCCCCTGAAAGTACAACGGCTGGATTTACCAGCCAGACCCCGCCGGACAATAATCCGAATACAGCGCCGCCGGCGACGGCAACTCAGGCGTCGCCCAATGGAGTGAAGACCCCGGAGCAGATTTACGAGGAGCTGAAGCAGCTGCAGCAGAAGAAGACGGCCAATCCACAGGCAAATCCGCAGGGATCTTCAGCGCCGAAGTAAGGGTAGCTTCGCTTTTGTTTCACGTGGAACGGTTTCGTCGATGAGGCGCAGGGAATCTGCGTGGGGTTGGCAGGCAGATTCTGTAGCTTAGATCTCGGCCTTGGCGGGTTCAATAGCGGTGCGGGGGGCCGAGGCAGTGCGGCCAGCCATCAGGTGGAAGAATCCGAGGCAGACGCCGTAAGCGGCAAGAACACCAAACGCCAGCGAAGCGAGGATTGCGCAGATTTAACATCAACGAGATCAGCATCTTCCGTCCTTCCAGCCCGTCCGCCCGTTGAGGTCGTGACTGAGTCGGCTCGCTACGGCGTTCTACCGTTTGACGTGCCGGCCACAGACAAGTCTGAGGCCAATGGTTCGCCGTGTCTCTGGAAAACTAGCACCCACTATTGGCGTTCGCGATTCCCCGCGCGGGTTATTACGTGCGTGTGCGACCCGGGTACGACCAAAGGACCGTGCCGGAGCAGGTCAGCGTGGTGCGGACGTGAAAGGCCTTAACGCAAGGACGCTGAGGAAAGACGCGAAAGGGCGCAACGGAAGTGCCGTGGGCAGGGAGACTGTATCCTAGGATGATGGCCGGAATCGGCCAATGCACGCCTATGAGCCTCACTCACATTCAGGTGCGGGGTGCCCGCCAGCACAACCTGCGGGACATCTCGGTCTCGATTCCGCGGAATACCCTGACCGTCGTTACGGGCCTCTCGGGCTCGGGGAAGAGTTCGCTTGCCTTCGACACCATCTACGCAGAAGGTCAGCGCCGCTACGTGGAGACGCTCTCGGCCTATGCGCGGCAGTTCCTGGACCAGATGGAGCGGCCGGATGTGGACTCGATCGAGGGCCTGAGCCCGGCGATCTCCATCGAGCAGAAGACGACCTCGCGGTCGCCGCGCTCGACCGTCGGCACAATTACTGAGATCTACGACTACCTGCGCCTGCTGTGGGCGAGCGTGGGTCAGCCGCACTGCCCGAACTGCCATCGGCCGATCTCGCGGCAGAGCGCGGATCAGATTGTCGCCCAGATCGTAGAGCGCAACCAGACGGAGTCTCCGGGGGAGCGCATCACCGTGCTCGCTCCTGTTGTTCGCGGTCGCAAGGGCGAGTTCCGCGAGGAGCTCGAGGCACTCGACAAGAAGGGCTACCGCGTCCGGATCGATGGCGAGATTACCGAGATCGAAGAGGGGATGCGGCTCGAGAAGCGCAAGAACCATACGGTCGAGGCGATCGTCGACCGCATCATCCTGAAGCCGATGCTCGAGCCGAACGGCGACGGGCGCGCTCCACTGGACACGCGACGGCTGCAGGCCGCAGTGACGACCGCGCTGCAGATAGCGAACGGGCTAGTCCTCATCGGCCTGCAGGCGCCGGGCGGCGTGTATCACGAGACGCTGTACAGTTCGTCGATGGCATGCCCGGACTGCGGCATCAACGTGCCGAAGCTGGAGCCGCGCAGCTTCAGCTTCAACTCCGCCTACGGAGCGTGCCCGGAGTGCCACGGATTGGGTTCGATCTATGACTTTGATCCGGCCAAGACGATTTCGGACTGGTCCAAGCCTTTGCTCGACGGAGCGATGGGCCCGGGATCGGCATCGCAGTATCTGCTGCGGCTGATCAAGCTCGCGGCGGATAAATACAAGATCAATCTGAAGCGGCCGTTCCAGGAGCTTTCGAAGGCTGACCAGGAGCTTCTGCTGTACGGGCCGCCGCGCCCGGAGGCGGCGCGCACGGGATTTCACGGCATCATTCCGTGGTTGCGCGACACGCTCGAAGAGACGAAATCCGAGGGCTATCGCGAGTACATGATGCAGTACATGTCTGCGACCGAGTGTCCGCGATGCCACGGGCGCAGGCTGCGTCCGGAGTCGCTGGCGGTGACGATTCCGATTGCCGATGCCGCCGAACATCCACCGGTCCATCGGGATGACCGTGACGTTGAGCCGATGACGTCTTCCAGCTCGCGGCGGTCAGTATCGATTGCGGAGTTTACGGCGCTGTCGCTGGAGCGCGCGATGCTGGGTGCGCGGTCGATGCAGTTTGTCGGGCGGGACAGGCTTATCGCCGATCGTCTGCAGCGCGAAATCATCGAGCGATTGGAGTTTCTGAACGCCGTGGGTCTGGGCTACTTATCACTCGATCGCAGCGCAGCGACGCTGAGCGGTGGCGAGGGCCAGCGCATCCGGCTGGCGACGCAGATCGGTTCACGACTGCGGGGCGTGCTCTATGTACTCGATGAGCCGTCCATCGGTCTGCATCAGCGCGACAATCAACGGCTGATCGCGGCGCTTGAGAACCTGCGGAACTTGGGCAATACGGTTCTTGTCGTCGAGCACGACGAGGACACGATTCGCAAGGCGGATTACGTGCTGGATCTCGGGCCGGGGGCGGGCAAGAACGGCGGTCAGCTCATCGCCGCAGGAACGCCGGCGGAGATTATGGCGAATCCCGCGTCGGTGACCGGCAAGTACCTGTCGGGGGAGATCGACATCGTGACGCGGCCGAGTGAGGCGCCGCGTGCGGTGACGGGACGCTGGCTGTCGGTGGAGGATGCGCGCTCGCACAATTTGCAGAACATCACGGCGCATTTTCCGCTCGGCGTCATGACGGTGGTGACCGGCGTCAGCGGCTCGGGCAAGTCGACGCTGGTGAACGACATTCTGTACCGCGCTCTCGCGAAGGAGCTCTACGGATCGCGCGAGGAGCCGGGCGAGTACAAGGCGATTCACGGCGCAGACCAGCTCGACAAGGTGATTCAGATTGACCAGTCGCCGATTGGGCGCACACCACGCTCCAACCCGGCAACGTACACGGGCGTGTTCACAGCGATTCGTGATCTTTTTGCCATGCTGCCGGAGTCGCGTGAGCGAGGATACAAACCGGGCCGGTTCAGCTTCAATGTGCAGGGAGGACGGTGCGAGGCCTGCCAGGGCGAGGGTCAACGTCGCATCGAAATGAACTTTTTGCCGGACGTTTATGTGTTGTGCGAGGTCTGCAACGGCCGCCGCTACAACCAGGAGACGCTGAGCGTGAAGTTCAACGGCTATTCCATCGCAGACATTCTCGATCTGCCGATTGAGGATGCGCTGCCGATTTTGAAGGACATCCCGGCGGTCAACCAGAAGCTGCGGACTCTGGTGGATGTTGGGCTCGGCTACGTGCACCTGGGGCAGTCGGCGACGACGCTGTCGGGCGGCGAGGCGCAGCGCATGAAGCTGGCCAAGGAGCTGAGCAAGCGGCAGACGGGCAAGACCTTGTACCTGCTGGACGAGCCGACGACAGGGCTGCATTTCGATGATGTGCGGCGGCTTCTCGAGGTGCTGCACCGCCTGACGGACCTGGGCAATACGGTCATCATCATCGAGCACAACCTGGACATCATTCGCAATGCCGACTACCTGATTGATCTGGGGCCGGAGGGTGGCGAGGGTGGCGGGCTCATCGTCGCGCAGGGAGCGCCGGAGGTTGTGGCGCACAGTAAGGAATCGCACACAGGCCGGTTCCTGGCGCGCTACTATGAGGGCGCAGAGAATGGTTCGGCGACCGCTTCTTTGCCGCCGGCGCAGCTGCCGGATCTTGCAAAGAAGGCGCCGAAGGTGAAGCGGGCGGCGCCGGAAAAGAAGACTGGAGTTCCAACGCCTTCGAAGAAGAAGCCTGAGGCCACGACGGCAAGAGGAGCTGGCAGAAAGAAGACGGCGAAGAGAGTCAACACGGAGCGGGAGTTGGCTTCCGCGCGCTAACAGGCCCAAACTATGAGCCCTTTGACGACATCCGAGGTCGGAGCACCGAAGGCGCTGGATATCCAGCACGATACGGATCCCGCGCAGGATCACGGTCCGGCCAAGCACATTCCGCATATCGGCCATGCGCTGCTGTTCTTCATCATCGCGTGGCTGAGTCTGAGCCTCTGCGTGCTGGCGGTGCTGGCAGCAGCACACCTTCATACGGAGGACCAGATCAGGGCTCACCAGGGACTGGCGATGCTGGGCCAGGCGGTGTCGTATGTGCTGACGCTCGCAGTGGCGTGGTTGCTCTTTCCAAGGCTGTGGGGGCGGACGTTCTCACTGGGTATTGAGTGGAATGCGCTGGCAGCGAAGCGCTGGTGGTACTGGATCTTGCTTGTGGGTGCTGGCATGAGCGGACTGGCGCAGTTCGCGCTGCGTTTCGTGGCCGAGCCGAAGTCGTCGCCGCTGGACCAGATACTTCATACTCCCCTGGGCGCGTGGCTGATGACGGGATTCGGGGTCCTGCTGGCTCCGGTGACCGAGGAGATCGCGTTTCGCGGATTCCTTCTGCCGGCGCTCGCCATCGCTTACGACTGGCTGGCACTGGAACGCACACCCGCCGGTTTGCAGAAGTGGCAGAGCTCGTCGATGCATAGCCGCGCTGCGCTGATCTTTGCCGCGATCTTCTCGAGCATCCCGTTCGCACTGATGCATGCGGGTCAGTTGCAGCACGCGTGGGGGGCTCTCGGGATTCTGTATGCAGTCAGCCTTGTGCTTTCCTTTGTACGGATCCGAACGAACTCTGTTGCGGCAGGGGTGCTGATGCATGCGACCTACAACTTCACCGTGTTTGCCGTGCTGTTCGTTGGGACAGATGGTTACCGGCACATGGAGAAGTTTCTCCACTAGCTCAGCCGCGCTCGGCAATGGAGATCTCGGGTTTTCGATAAACTAGAAGACGAGATGATTCCTACGCTTGAGTGGACGCCTGAAGGCGTCAATTTTCTGGACCAGACGAAGCTTCCCCACGAAGAGACCTACGTTCTCGCCAAGAACTACAAAGAGGTCGCGCGGGCTATCAAGGACATGATTGTGCGTGGCGCGATGGCGATCGGGGTGTCGGCCGCGATGGGTGTGGCGCTGGGCATTGAGCGCTCGGACGCGACTGCAATTGCCGAACTCAACAAAGAAGTTGACGTCATCTGCGAGACGCTCGCGAAGACGCGTCCGACGGCGGTGAACCTCTTCTGGGGTATCGCACAGGTGCGCGATCTGTACAACGAGCTCGGGGCGAAGAAGACGCCGATCCCGGAGATCAAGCGGCAGGTTGTGGCGCTGGCGCAGCGTCTGTATGACGAGGACATCGCCAACCTGCGCCGGCTGGGAGCGTTTGGCGCGGAGCTGCTGCCTGCGGAAGGCACTGTCCTGACGCACTGCAATGCCGGCGCGCTGGCGGCATGCGGCTACGGCTCGGCGCTCGGCGTCATCCGCGCGGCAGTCGAGGCAGGCAAGAAGATCGACGTCTTCGCGGACGAGACGCGGCCATTCAACCAGGGCACCCGGCTCACCGCCTGGGAGCTTCTGAAGGACAACATCCCGACAACGCTGATCTGCGACAACATGGCGGCATACTTCATGGGTCAGGGCCGGATTGCGGCCGTGGTCGTGGGCGCGGATCGCATCGCGGCGAACGGCGACACGGCGAACAAGATCGGAACCTATGGCGTCGCCATCCTGGCGAAGGAGCATGGCATCCCTTTCTACGTCGCCGCTCCGTTCAACACGATCGACCATGAGACCGCGAGTGGCAAGGGCATCCCTATCGAACAGCGCGATGCGCGTGAGGTGACGCACCTGCATGGGCGGAGGGTTACACCCGAGGGTGTTGCCATTGAGAACCCGGCCTTCGACGTGACGCCGGCGAAGTACATCGCGGCGATCATTACGGAGCGCGGTGTTCTGCGGGCACCGTTTACTGAATCTATTGCGGCAGCCGCAACATCTTCTGAGTACGAGCCCCAGGCAGTGTAGTATTCCGCGCAGCTTATTGCTGAATATTTCAGGGCTCCTGAGGCTCCGCATGACGCGTCTCGCTCGCTGTGTGTTTCTCCTCGTATCTGCCATCGGCCTGTGTTTGGTTCCTTGCAACGCGCAGTCAACGACTGCGCCGTCACAGCCTGCCTCCGGGCAACAAACGCCTCCGGCAAACGTTATGACGTTGCACACCGGCACAAAGCTGGTTGTCGTCGACGTCGTCGTGCGCGATAAGAGCGGAAAGCCGATTCACGGACTGACCAGAGAGGACTTCGTACTCTCAGAGAGTGGTAAGCAGCAAACCGCTAATAGCTTCGAGGAGTACGCCGCACCGGCCGTTCCCCCCACGCCGCCGCAGATGCCGGCGCTGCCGCAGGGGCTCTTCACCAACTACACGCCTGTGCCCGCCAGGGGTCCGCTCAATATTCTCCTAATCGATGGCCTCAACACGCCGCTCGCCGATCAATCGTATCTTCGTCGGCAGCTTCTCGACTACGTGCAGCACGTACCGGCGGGCACTCGCATTGCAATCTTCGGTCTCGCCAATCATCTGTACATGCTGCAGGGGTTCACCTCGGACCCGCGACAGCTAAAGACGGTTCTAGGCAGCGTCAAAGGCGGAATCGCGTCTCCACTGCTGAACAATAGCAACACCGATAGTGCGGCGCTGACCGACTCGCTCACGGATCCTGGCCGTGGGCCGGCGATAGGCAGCAATACCAGCGCGCTCATGACGAATGACGTCCAGACATTCATCGAGCAGATCGGTGTTGCTCAGACCGGATTGCGCATCGGGGAGACGATCGAGGCTTTGGATTCGCTCGGACATTGGCTGGTCAACTTCCCGGGCCGGAAAAACCTCATCTGGTTCTCCGGGGCGTTCCCTCTTGGCGTCGATTTCACGGCCTCCATGCAGAACAACACGGACATACCCGGTGTAGACAGCGATATGTACCGAGAGATGACCAATCTGTTGACCCGTGCCCAAGTGTCCGTTTATCCGGTCGATCCACGCGGCAACCAGGCGGACCCGGCCTTTACGCCCAGCGGAACCCTGAATCCCCGCCAAGGAACCGCCTACACCCAGGCCTCCTCGACCTTCTATACGAACGAGGCGGCTGAACACTCGTCGATGGACGCCATCGCATCCGACACAGGCGGCGAAACCTTCTACAACCGCAATGACCTTACCAATGCCGTCGGTGACGCCATACAGGACGGAGCAAACTACTACACGCTCTCCTACTCTCCGAGTGAAAAGAAGACCGGCGGAGAGTGGCGCAGCATTCGCATCGCGCTCGCGAATCCGGGAGCTTACAAGGGCGTGCAGCTCTCCTATCGCCGCGGGTATTTCGCTGACGACATCAAGGTTCCGGCGCATCACACCGGGACGGCCGAGGTGAGCGAAGATCCGAACGCACCTTCGGTCGAGTTGAGCCGCTATTACCGCATGGCGATGTTGCACGGCGCGCCTACACAACAGGACATCCCCTTTACTACGCGCGTGCTTCCGGCCTCCACGTCAACGGAGGAGACAATTGCCCCTGGCAACGGGCTCGATCCGAAAGACCCGATAAAGCCGCCCTACCGCCGCTATGATGTCGACAGCGCCGCAGCTGCCCGGTACTTTTCGCTGACCGAACGATCCGACGGCCATCGGGTGGGAGCCGTGCAGGTGGCGGTCTTCGTCTATGACAGCCGCGGCAAGCTGCTCAACACCGTCTCGAGCACCCTGCACTTCGACCTCACACCCGCAGAGTACGTGGTCTTTCAGAGACTCGGCTTCCGCGAACATCTCGAAGTCAGCGCGCCCGCCAAGGGTGAGAGCTTCTTCCGTATCGGGATTGAGGAGAGAGGCTCCGGCCGCATAGGCACTGTCGAAGTCGCAAGCTCTGCCGTCAGCAACCTGCCGCCGCCGGTGTACGCCGTCGCACCTGCATCTGCATCAGGTGCCAACGGCACTTCAAAATCCTCTTCGCAGCCGTAAGTCCGGCGACTAGACTCACGTCTGGTGTTTCAGCGTCCATAAACCTCTTTTCCGGAGCCTCAGTGCGCCTCAGTCCGTCTCTATGAAGATCAGCGACCTCTCAATGACCTCTTCACGTGGCTTGGTTTCATTCTCGGTGTCTACTTTTCTGCTCATCGCCTCTTCGACTCTATGCAGCGCACAGAGTTCACAACCTGCGCAGACCGCAAAACCGGCGCCAGCACCTGCGGAGACGTTGCACGCCGGCACACAGCTCGTCATCGTGGATGTCGTGGTGGAGGACAGAAGTGGCCATCCGATCCATGGGCTGACCCGCGATAGCTTCGTACTGACCGAGCAGAAGAAGCCTCAGGCAATTCGCAACTTCGAAGAACACAGTGCGGCAGCGGATAAGAAGCCCGGTCTGCCGATGCCCCCAATGCCGCCGGGCGTCTTCACCGACTACACGCCGGTCGCGCCGGACAGCACCCTCAACATTCTGCTCATCGATGCGCTCAATACACCGATGAAGGATCAGGTCTTCGTCCGGCAGCAGTTGCTCGACTACATCAAGCATGAGAGACCGGGCATAAATGTCGCGATCTTTGGCATGACGAACCGGCTCGTCATGCTGCAGGGCTTCACCTCGGATCCGGCAGTGCTGCGGGCCGCGGTCGAACATCGTTTCAATTCAAAAGCATCTCCCCTGCTGGATGATCCGGTCGGGAGCGGCGGTGGGCCGGAGAAGATGTCGGACATGATGCAGGATGCCAATTCTGTCAGCAATAACCCGGCGTTCGCACAGACTCTTGCCTCTGTGCAGCAGTTCGAGGCCGAGCAGGCGTCGGTCCAGACGCAGATGCGCACGCAGTACACGCTGGATGCGTTCAACGCCTTGGCACACTATCTCGCGAACTTCCCCGGACGAAAGAATCTCATCTGGTTCTCCGGATCGTTTCCGCTCCAGATCGAACCCGATCCCACGATTAACGACCCGTTTGCCGTGATGGCGGACTCCAACGAGGAGTTTCGCGAGACAACGAACCTTCTGGCGTTGGCTCAGACGGCTGTCTACCCCGTGGACGCGCGTGGCCTGATGACAGCGCCGATGTTCGATGTTACGAACTCAGGCAACAAATATGGACGCAATCCGTCGGCCTTCACGAACGATGCGATGAAGTTCGGCCAGAGCCAGGCCGACGAGCACATGACGATGGAACAGATGGCCAGCGATACCGGAGGCCACGCGTTTTACAACACGAATGGACTGGCGAGCGCTGTCGCGGAGGCGATTGACGCTGGCTCAAACTACTACACTCTGACCTACAATCCGACGGACCACAAGTGGAACGGCGTGTATCGCAACATTCATGTTGAACTCGCCGGAAGCGTTGCCGCGCAGGGGCCGAAGCTTGCTTACCGGCACGGATACTATGCGGATGATCCACAAAAACCGCAACTGCCAAAGCGCGGCGAGCTGCCGCCCAAAGCCACTCCAACTGCGCCAACTCCGGCCGCGCTTGCTGACCATGCGGCTGAAGCCTATTCGCGTGCCGCGATCAGTCGCGGTGCGCCAGCGGCTTCGGACATCTTGTTCAAGGTGCGCGTTGTTCCGCTAACGGGCAAGAACGACGATACGTTGGCGCCGGACAACCAGGCGAATCCGAATGGAAAGTTGAAGGCTCCCTATCGCACCTTCGCCGTGGATTATGTTGCGCTGCCAGGTGATTTTTCCATGGTGCCGCAGAGCGACGGACGGCGCACCGGAGCCATTGAGTTCAGCGTCTTCGTCTATGACTCCGATGGCAACCTGCTGAACATCTCAGATAAGAAGGCGCCTCTGAGCCTGGATCCCGCCACCTATAAGCGGTTCATGGCCAGCCCCGTGCGCATCCAGTTGATGGTGAGTGCGCCCGTGAAGCAGGAGAGCTTCATGCGGCTGATCATCCATGACATTCCGAGCAACCACTACGGCGTGGTAGAGATCCCAACCTCCGAGGTTGGACATCTGCCGCCGCTCGAGGCCCAGAACGCCCCTGGCAACGCCTCCAAACCGGCTGCCGGAGCTACGCCACAACCAACCGGGAAGCAGTAGACTCGTGGGGTGCGACTCCGCGGCCGGAGGATTCCGACCGCCAGCCCGCAAGGCGGGCCCGTGACACCAGCAATCCTCAATCCGCGCGTGCACTCTCTCCGTAGAGCCAGCTTGCTTGTGTTGGGCAGCCTTGCTATCGCCATCCCGCTCTCGCATTACCCGCGAATTCAGCGCGCTCCGCTGCTGATCTTTCCCGTCCTTATCGCGATGGCCGGCACGGCAGACACCGTTCGCTGCATCCAGCGGCGATGGAGCTTCTACCACGCCGGCGTCCTGCTCTTCATTTACATGGATCTGATGGCGCTGATGCTGATGCTCTTCTTTCTCTTCTTCCCGTACTTCTACTGACCAGAGCGCATTGCCTCCGTTGCCCGCTCAAGCTATTCTCAGGACGACGTCTGGACCGGATCCTGCGGGCCTGCGCACGCGCGACTCGCGCAAATTCCGGGAGCACGTAACGAATGCCAGCCTCGCGCCTCGACTCTGACTCCGAGTTCACCGCACACGCGCCTGATAAATCGAACGTGCGCTGGTTCGTCTGCTTCCTGCTCTTCCTGGCGACCACGATCAACTACATGGACCGTTCGGTCTTCTCGCTCATCGAGCCGCAGCTTCATCTCGGCTTCATGGGCTGGATTCCCGGCGTCGAGGCAAAGTACCAGGTCCAGTACCACCTGAACTACGGTCACGTCATCGAGTGGTTTCAGATCGCCTACGGCGTTGGCTTCCTCTTCGCCGGGCGCATCATCGACAAGCTCGGGACCAAGACCGGATACGCCCTGGCGATTCTCATCTGGGGCTGTGCCTCGCTGAGCCACTCGCTGGTCACAACTGTAGCCGGCTTCTGCATCGCTCGAGTCTTCCTCGGGCTCGGCGAGTCCGGTAACTTTCCCGCGGCCATCAAGGCCGTCACCGAGTGGTTCCCCAGCGAGGAGCGAGCGCTCGCCACCGGCCTCTTCAACTCCGGTTCGAACGCCAGTTTCTTCATTGCACCGATTCTCATTGCTGCCGTCACCTCGCGCTGGGGATGGCAGGCCGCCTTCTTAACCACCGGTTCGATGGGCATCTGCTGGTGCGTGATCTGGTTCCTCTTCCCCTATAACCGCCTGCGCCGCGGCCTTACCACTACGCAACGCGAGCTTGCCCCGGTCGTTCCTCCGGGTCATGTCTACAGCGCGTTGCTGCGTAATCGCGGCTTCTATGCGTTCTGCATCGGCAAGGGACTCACGGACCCCATCTGGTGGTTCTACCTCTTCTATCTGCCGATGTTTCTCCACGACAACTACGGCCTGGACCTGAACCAGGCCAAGTGGCCCCTGATCGTTATCTACAGCGTTTCGAGCGTGGGCTCCATCGGCGGGGGCTGGCTGTCGGGTTGGCGAATGAACCGTGGCCACAGCGTCAACTCCGGCCGCAAATTCGCGATGCTGATCTGCGCGCTGGCGGTTGTGCCTATCCTCTTCGTGCCGCATATGCACCAGATCTTCCCGGCGAATCCCTGGCCGGCGATCGCGCTGTTCTCACTGGCCGCCGCGGCCCATCAGGGGTGGTCCGCCAACCTCTTCTCCACACCCACGGACATGTTTCCCTCGACCGCGATCAGCACGGTGGTCGGCATCGGAGGAGCTGCGGGCGCGGGCGGGGGAGCGCTCTTCACCATGGTTGTCTCGCACTACTTCTCGCTGCACCCGATGATCATCTTTGTGTCGGCGGCCTTTGCCTACGTCATCGCGCTGATCATCTTCCAGTTGCTCGTGCCGCGCCTCGGGGCGCCGCGCGAGCCGGAGATTCCGCTCAGCGTGACGTAACCGCGGCTCGCCTCTGCAGCCTGTAAACTGGCTGTAGCCTGATGCCCACCGAACAGAAGAAGTTTTATCTCACCACGCCGATTTACTATGTCAACGCGCGGCCGCACATCGGCCATGCGTACACGACCATTGTTGCCGACGTGCTCGCGCGCCGTCACCGCCTGCTCGGCGACGACACCTTCTTCCTCACCGGCACGGACGAGCACGGCCAGAAGATCGAGCGCTCCGCATCCGCCGCCGGCGTCCCACCTCAGCAGTTCGCCGACAAGGTCTCAGCGGAGTTCAAAGCGCTGTGGGACCGCATGGGTCTCACCTACGACGACTACATCCGCACGACCGAGCCGCGCCACGCTTCTGGCGTTCAGAAGCTCTTCACGACGCTCTACGAACGCGGCTACATCTACCTCGACTCCTACACTGGCTCTTACTGCGTTTCTGATGAAGCCTTCGTCGACGCGCCCGCCGGCACGCCCTGTCCGGATTGCGGCCGCCTCCTCGAAACCGTCACCGAAGAGAACTTCTTTTTCAAGCTCAGCGCGTTTCAGCAGCCGCTGATCGAGCTCATCGAAAGCAATACCCTCGCGATTACTCCCGAGAGCCGCAAGAACGAAGTCCTAAGTTTCCTCCGAGGCGATCTCGTGGCAGCAATGACCGAGCCTGGAGATTTTCCCGAAGGCACAAAACCGCAACTGCCGCGTGAGCTGTCAGATACGTCGATCAGATATTTCAAAAACAAAGGTACGATTTCGACAACAGCAAACGGAAGTCCCTACGTACCGGGCGCGCTGAAGGACCTTTCAATCTCGCGCTCAAGCTTCACCTGGGGCATTCCTGTTCCGGAGCCCGCGGCCTCGCTCGCCAAGCAGAAGCACGTGATCTACGTGTGGCTCGACGCGCTCGCAAATTACATGACCGCGATTGGCTATGGGAGCGATGAGCCCAAGGATGCCGCGGAGTTTGCACGCTACTGGCCGGCAGACCTGCACCTCGTCGGCAAGGAGATCATCCGCTTCCACTGCGTCTACTGGCCTGCATTCCTGCTGGCCGCCGGTCTGCCGCTGCCGAAGGCCATCACCGCGCACGGCTGGCTTCTCTTCGACAACGCCAAGATGTCGAAGTCGAAAGGCAACATTGTCCGCACCGAAACCATCCTTGAAGCCTTCGGCGAGCACGTCTATGCAAAGCAGTTCCCTGAAAGCACGAAGCGCGAGCGCGATCTCTTCGCCGCGGACGTTCTCCGCTACTTCCTACTCCGTGAGATCCCCTTCGGCCAGGACGGCAGCTTCAGCTTCGATGCGCTCGTCACCCGCTATAACGCAGACCTAGCGAACGGCTACGGAAATCTCGTTAGCCGTACGCTCAAGCTCGTTGAAACAGGCTTGGGCGGTACGTTTAACGCAATCCATAACATGGCATTCGTTGTCGGAATCGGTGCTACGTCGGACGAATCGATCGCTGCCGGAAGGTACTCGTGGACACTCGGCGTTGATTCTTCCGTCGGTGGGCCAGATCCGCTCTGGAATGCTTCACCCTCTCTGGAGCAAGCCGTCGGTTTTTATCTGGAGTCGCGAAACTTCTCACAAGCGATTGAGCTGATCGCACAAGGCATCAGGCAGGTAGATGGGTTCCTCAGTGAATCTGAACCTTGGAAGATCGCGAAGGATCCAGAAGCGATTGCGAGGGGAAACCTTAATTCCGTGCTCTACACCGCTGCCGAGGCCATCCGGATCATTACGGCCCTGCTCTACCCAGTTCTTCCGGCCACAACCGCAAAGGTCTGGGCGCAACTGGGCCTCGGCGACATTGAACTCGCCGCGAAGTCCGGCGAGCTGAACAATCTCGAATGGGGCGGCCTCAAGCCCGGCACGAAACTCGGTTCGCTCGCCCCGATCTTCCCCCGCGCACCGAAGGAACTGGCAGACATCATGTCCGAAATCGAAGAGAAGAACGCACTCGCAACTCAGAGCTCGCAGCCCGCAGCTGAACTGCAACTCCAGCCGCCGCTCGTACCCAACCCACCCGGCGGAGCGCCCGCGCTGGTGCCGCCCACCGAGGAGACAGAGCGCACTGGTACCATCGGCATCGACGATTTCGCCAGGGTTGAGCTGCGCGTGGCGAAGATCCTCGTCGCCGAGCGCATTCCCAAGGCCGACAAACTCCTCCGCCTCGAGGTCGACCTCGGCTACGAGAAGCGCCAGATTCTCTCCGGCATCGCCCAGTGGTACACACCCGAGGAACTCATCGGCCGCCGCATCGTGGTCATCACCAATCTCGCGCCTCGCAAGATGCGCGGCCTCGAGTCCCACGGCATGCTGCTTGCAGCCTCCGAGACCGAAGGCAGCAAGCCCGTGCTCGCGACCTTCGACGAGGAGATCGCGCTCGGCTCACGCCTCAAGTAACGCCGCTACATCTGTCCGCGGCTGATCGCGACAATGAAGTACGACGCGTTCGCGCTGCCCGTATTCTTCATGCCATGCAGCTGGTTCGACGCGCTGTAAGCGATGTCCCCGGGACCCATCGGCTCGTGCTTGCCATCCTCGCCCCAATACTCCACGTTACCCTCGCGCATCAGCACGAATTCCGTGTTGCGGTGCTTGTGCGGCGGGTGCGGCATCTGGCCGGGCGGCAGCATCGTCTCGTGCACCTCGACGAACTCGCCGGTGGGCAGCGTCCCGTGCATCACAGGCCGACCCCAGCCGCCGTTGTCGTGCTTCTGCACCGTCATCTGGTCGAAGTGAAAGACATGCGACTTCGTCATGTCGATGGTGTCCGCCGGTGCGCTCTGTCGACTGCGCCTCCGCAAGCAGGCCCAGCGCGGCAAATGCTCCCGCGCTCAGGCAAAGATCCCTGCGATTCATTGCTGCCATCCGTCGTTCTCCTTTTACTTCGTTACTGATTTACATCGCCGCCGATGGCGAGCACAAAATACGCCGCCGGCCCAGCGCCCACATTGCGCACGCCGTGCATCGTTCCTTTGGCGACGAAGAGCACATCGCCCGCCGCCGCCTGCTCCGTCAGACCATCATGCTGAAACTCAAGCGTGCCCTCGCGCATGCAGATGATCTCACTGTGCTCGATGCGATGCGCCGGATTCGGCACCGTGCCCGCGGGCTGCATCGACACATGCAAGGCGATCTGCTCGCCCGTGGGAAGCCGGCCGTGCATCACATTCCAGCTCTCGCTGCCGTTCGGGTTCTTATGTACCGGCAGGTCCGCGAGGCGAAAGACGTGCGATCGGCTGAAGTCGATTGGCTCGGGGCTCGATTGATCCATAGCGCTCGACAAAATCGTACGCTGTCCGCCTCAGTCGCCGTCAAGAATCGCGCAAAGTTGATGCGAACGCACGAATGCCGCATCCTATGAAGACGATGTGGGTGGATTCACACTGTCATTTGGATAGCTACGACGACCTGCCGCAGGTGCTCGCGAACGCGCGCGCCGCGCAGGTCAACACGCTGCTTGCAATCGGCATCGGCGAAGGCCCGGACGAGATGCATCACGCGCTCGATCTTGCGCATGCTCACCCGCAGATCTTCGCCACAGCGGGCATTCATCCGCAGGAAGCGCACCGCGCGACGCCTGAAGCACTGGCCAGGCTGGCCGAACTCGCAACCGATCCGCGCTGCCTCGCCGTCGGCGAGATCGGCCTCGACTACTACCATCTGGACAATCCAGAGATTCCCGTCCAGCAAGCCGCCTTCATCGCGCAGATGAAGATTGCGGCCAACGCACAAAAGCCCATTACGATCCACTGCCGCACCTCCGAGCTCGCTAGTCCCGCAGCCAAGGCAAAGTTTGGCGCCGCGGACGCCTGGGAAGACCTCCTCGCACTCATCGCCGAGCACTGGACGCCGACGGGCCTCCCCGGCATCATGCACTGTTTCTCCGGCAACCAGCAGCAGGCCGAACGGTCTCTCGCCGCGGGCTTCTATCTTTCTTTCGCGGGAAACGTCACCTATCCGAAGTCGACGATCATCCAGGATGTCGCCCGCGACGCGCCCGCCGATCGCATCCTCGTCGAAACCGATGCGCCCTTTCTCGCGCCCGGCACCCTTCGCGGCCAGCGCAACGAGCCGGCCAACACCGCGCTCACCGGCGAGTTCCTTGCCGAGCTCCGCGAGGTTCCGGCCGTACAACTCGCCGAGCAGACCACCGCAAACTTCTTCCGACTTTTCCCTTCCGCCCGTGCGGTGTGATACTACCGTTCGCGGATAGAAAGAATTTTTTGAGGGCAGAACCCATGGCAGCCGATCAGAGCTTCGACGTCGTCAGCAAGGTAGACATCCAGGAAGTCAAGAACGCTATCGATCAGGCAAGCAAAGAGGTCCACGCGCGCTTCGACCTGAAAAACTCCAAGTCATCGATCACACTCGAGGGCAATGACGTGGTCCAGCTCGCGAGCCAGGACGAGTACACGCTGAAGGCGGTCATTGACATCCTTCAGCAGAAGCTCGTCAAGCGGGGCGTTCCGCTCAAGAATCTCGAGTACGAGAAGGTGGAAGCCGCCACCGGCTCAACGGTGCGCCAGAAGATCAAGCTGAAGCAGGGCATCGCCTCCGAAGTTGCGAAGAAGATCGTCGCGGCCATCAAGGACACCAAGAAGAAGGCGCAGGCCAGCATCCAGGGCGACACCGTGCGGGTAAGTTCAAAAGATCGTGACACTCTGCAGGAGATCATGGCGCTGCTCCGCGGCAAGGACATGGGCGTCGATCTTCAGTTCACGAACTTCCGTTCCAGCTAATCTCGCTCTGTCAAACGAAAGATTGCTCTTGCCCCGACGCGCTCCCCTGCCTCACCTGCTACTCTGAAGAGACGGTGAGTCCTATCTCCATCGCGACCGCAACCGAGGTCTTTGACCTGTTGCGCGACGATCTCGCTGCGATCGAGCGCGAGTTTGCTCGCCAGTCCGATTCTCCCGTAGGCGTTGTCACGGACATCGCCACCTATCTCATTGCCGGCGGCGGCAAGCGAATTCGCCCGATGATGCTGCTGCTCGCAGCCAAGGCTCTCGGCTGCGAGAGCGATTCACGCATCCGCATGGGCGCGGTCGTGGAGATGCTTCACACCGCAACGCTGGTACATGATGACATCATCGACGAGGCCGACACGCGCCGCGGCCGTCCGTCGTCAAACACCACCTGGGGCAATGCGAAGTGCGTGCTCGCCGGTGATTGGCTCTACATGCAGTCTTTCCAGACGGCGCTGGCCGAGCGCAACTTCCGGGTCCTCGACCTGTTGATCTCGCTGACGCAGCAGATGGTCGAGGGCGAATTGCTGCAGATGGAGAAGCTCGGCCACCTCATCAACGAAGAGGAGTACTTCGATCTCATCTATCGCAAGACGGCCTGTCTCTTCAAGGTATCGATGCAGTTGGGCGCCGTGCTGACCGAAACGGATGCGGGCCTCGCCGAGGCTTCCTTTGAGGAGTCATTAGGCGAGTATGGCCGCAATCTTGGCCTCGCGTTTCAGATCGTCGATGACGTGCTGGACCTCACCGCGGATGAAGACCATCTCGGCAAGCCTGCAGCCTCCGACCTCCGCGAGGGCAAGGCTACGCTTGCGGTCATTCACGCACTCGAGCGCGGTACCGGAGCCGACCGCGAGGCAATCCGCACCGTTCTCGCAGAACGCCGCTTCGTGACCGTAACGCACGAGCAGATTCTCGAAATCCTGCACCGCCACGGGTCGCTGGCCTACGCCATGGACACCGCCTGCGCATACGCCGAGGCCGCCCGCCAGTCCATCGCCGAGCTCCCCGAGAGCGAGTATAAGCGTGCGCTGCTCTGGGTTCCCGGCTTCGTCACAAGCCGCGACCGCTAGCCCCTACTCTTCCACTTCGATCTCTTCCGACTCGTCTGAGTCATCCTCGCCCTCGTCCACCGCAAGCGCGAGCTCTTCCACGCGAACCGGACCTTTGTGCTCTGGGTCGAGCAGCACCTGAATGCGGCTCTCTGCGCTTGAGAGCTGCGCTTTACACGCGTTGGAGAGGTGTACGCCGCGCTCGAACAGGCTGACGCTCTGCTCGAGTGCCAGATCACCGTGCTCGAGCTGCTCGACGATCTTTTCGAGCTCTGCGAGCTGTTCCTCGAAGCTACCGGGGTCCCCGGCCAGCTTGCTGGATTGGGGTGGGAAGCTAGGCATCAAGCCGCCGCCTCATCATCATCACTCAGGCCCAGAACCTCAGCCGCCGCTTTGAAGTTGCTGAAGGGTGCACTCACCTGCACGCCCTGCACCTGGTCGCGCACCTCGGCGAGCATCTCCTGCGCAATCGCCAACCCGATGGCCAACGCCGCCTTCTTGTCAGGGGCCTCCGCCATACGCGCCAGAATCGAATCCGGCATCGAGACGCGCAGATCATTTTTCATGAACTCTGCGTTTCGCAAACTCGTCAGCGGCCAGATGCCCGCGATGACAGGAATCCGGAAGCCCTCGATACGGCGCAGGAACTGCTCAAGCAGGCGCTGATCGAAGACCGGCTGAGTGATGCAGAACTCCGCGCCAGCTTCGACCTTCGCCGCAAAACGCCGTACCTCGTAGTCGATGTCTGGCACACCGGGATTCGCCGCCACGGACATAGTGAAACCAGCCGAGCCACCGATGAAGTTCTTCCCAATATCCAGGCCATGGTTCAGCCCGCGCACAATGCGCACGAGGCCAATCGCATCTACGTCGAAGACGGCAGTCGCGTCCGGGTAGTTCCCCAACTTCGGTGGATCGCCGGTGAGGCACAGAATGTTCTTGATCCCGATGGACGCCGCGCCCAGCAAATCGCTCTGAATGCTCAAAATGTTGCGGTCGCGACAGGTGTAGTGCAGCACCGTCTCGATGCCGATCTTCTGCTGAATCTGCAGACACAGGCTCTGTGCACTCATGCGTGCGCTCGCACGCGGTGAATCCGGCACGTTGATCGCATGAACGCCGCGCGAGGCCAGCAGCGCCGCGCCCGCCAGCTCCTTCGAGCAGTCAAATCCCTTCGGCGGCACAATCTCGACGAGATGTACAAACTCTCCAGCGGCGATCCGGCGGCCAATCTCCGAGCGCTCCGCCAGCGGCTTCGGTTCGACTTCAGGCTCAGCCGGCAACTCGTGCACGCCGGTGCTCACCGAAACAACACCCTGATCCTGCGCCAGCATGGCGCGAATCTCCGAGCGCATCGCGCGAATGTGCGCGGGGGTCGTTCCACAGCAACCGCCCACCCAGCTCGCGCCCGCGCGAATCGCTTTGCGCGCGAACCGCGCTAGGTAATCCGGCGAAGTGAGATAGAGGTTGCGACCCTCAATGTTTTGCGGCGTGCCGGCGTTTGGCATCGCAACCAGCGGCAGCTTCGTCTCCGAACGCATGCGCTCGATCGCCGTCAGAACCGTCGCCGGCCCTACGCTACAGTTACAGCCAATTGCGTCGGCGCCTGCTTCCGTCAGCCGATGTGCTGCCTGCTCGGGTGTGCTCCCATCCAGGCAGTTCACGTCCTCGTCGACCGTCATCAGCGCAATCACCGGCAGCCCCGGCGCTGCCTCACGCGCCGCCGCGATCGCCTGCTCCGCCTCGTCCAGCGACATCATCGTTTCTAGAACCAGCAGATCGACTCCGCCCTCGGCCAGCGCTGCAATCTGTTCGGCAAAGGCGGCTCGAGCCGCCGCCGGACTCAGCGTTCCGAAGGGTTCCAGCCTGACACCCAGCGAACCTACCGCGCCCGCGACATAGGCGTCGGTCGCCTGTTTTTCACGGATCGCGGTGACGCACTGCCGCGCCAGAGACGCGCCGGCCAGATTGAAGTCGCGAACCTTGTCCCGCAGTCCGAAGTGCTCAAGCCTGAAAGAGTTGGCTCCAAACGTGTTGGTTTCAATCACCTCCGCGCCGGCTAGCAGGTACTGCTCGTGGACCGAGCGGACGATATCCGGTTGTGTCACATTCAGTTCGTCATAGCAGCGGTTGATAAACACACCGCAGCTGTACAGCATGGTGCCCATTGCACCATCGCAGAGCACCGGTTTGCCGGTAAAGAGCTTCTCTAAAGCTGGGTTCATCATTCTCCTATGGCCGTTCTCTCATGGTACCGCGCCGACCGGGGAAACGCCCTATCGGGGCAGTCGCCGCACCGCCCTGCCCAGGCTCGTTGCTTTGTTATACTTTGGGCTGACGCCGGCGGCGTCCGGCGGCGCATTGTGTGCCCTCCACCAGCTGCCGCAGTGTCCCCCGGAGTTGTCCAGTTGAAGAATCGCAGGATCGCAGCCCAGCTTGTTGCGGGCATCTTTCTGACCGCCCTCACGCTGACCCTGACTGCGTGCAAGGTCCTCTATAAAGTTCCCGAGTTTAACTTTGCAGGCCGGCCTATTCCACCCAGCCAGATGCTTCAGCGCGTGCTCGCTACATCCACTAATGGCGGCACCACCGGTGGAGCGCAGATACTCGATGGCCTCCGGGATCTGCGCGGCAACATTCAGAACACCAAGCTGAGCTTTCCAATCTCAGGCTTCTCTGCGCCTGACCCGATAGAGATTCTGAACTTCCCGGAGCAGACCCACGGATACGTGCTCTCTCAAACGGCCGGTACGCTGATCGGTATCAACTACAGCACCGAGGCCGGCTCAGGCACAGCGGCCTCTTTCACCCCGAATCCGGCCGCTGTTGGCGCTGCATATGACGGTTCGCTTTTCGTGGCTGCTTCGTCGCTTAACAGCCAGATTTATGTCTCAGCAGGCGGCGGCACCTACGCTCTCAATCTGCCGAACGTTTATCGGGTCGCCGTCAACCAGGGCGTAACGGTCATCCTGGCCATGGTGCGGAACTCCAACGCGCTCTATCGTGTGATCAAGCTGCCGGCGAGCGGCAACCCCGTCATACCTCCTGGCGCAGTCGATTGTGAACCGCAGCTGTTGCCCGTCTTCTGTGTCGTGCCGGTAGCCGGAACCTATGACCGTCCGATCAGCGCAGGCTTTTCACTGGACGGCAACTCTGTCTACGTTCTGAACTGCGGCCCCGAGTGCGGCGGTACAACGTCGGGCATCAGTGTGCTGCAGACGGGATCGCTGCTCATCGACAACATCCCTGCCGTCGACCCGCTCTCGCCCTCCGCTCCCTCGCCGCTTGCCAACATCGGCGTACCAAACCCCGTTCCAATCCCAGGAGGAGCCACGGTTGCCCTCTCAAACGGGACGACGCTCTATGTCGCAGGCCAATCGCTCTACAGTCTTGGCACGGGCGGCGCGCTCGGCTCGACCCCACGCGCCGATGGCCTGTTTACGGGCTATCTCACTGCGGTCAATCTGAGTAACTACTCCGTCTCGGCCCCCATCTCAGTCTCCGATGGAACGCACACCAAGCTGCTCTTCGCCGATGACAACACACTTTGGGTCGGTTCGCAGCAGTGCGCCGTCGGGGAACGCGCGGCCACGGGACTAAACTACAACTGCCTCACCATGGTTACGCTAGGTGCGGGCTCAGGTCCGATCGGCACCGCGGAGGTAATTCCCAACGTGACGCCTGGCGGATCGACGACCGTTCCCTATCCCAACACCAACCAGAACCTCTACTACTACGGCGACCTGACGGGCATCTGCTGGGTGCAGAACTTTCACAAGGTCTTCACCGCGTACGGTGGCCAGATTCACGCCTTCTATACCGGCGGAGCGATTACCACGCTCGGCGATCCCGCGGTCGGCACGACCCCTCCCGCCGGCTCGGAGATCGACAACTCCAACATCACCATCCAGGGCACCGTCCTCGACGTCGCCTACATGGACGCTCTTACCAACAGCGCAAATTAGCTCAACAGCGCCAACTGACGCCGCGCATGGCCACCGGAGATCTCTCGCAGACGACTGTGGACGTCCTCGCCATCGCCGCACACCGCGACGACGTCGAGCAAACCTGTGGCGGCACATTGCTCGTCCAGCAGTCGCTCGGATGGCGCACCGGAATCCTCGACCTTACACAAGGCGAGTCCGGCACCCGTGGCACCGCAGCGGATCGCGCCCGTGAGGCCGCCGACGCCGCTCGCATCCTGCGTGTCAGCCATCGCGAGGCGCTCGATCTTCCCGACGGCAACGTCGAGAACACGCGTCAGAACCGCCTGAAGATCGCCGCAGTGCTTCGCCGCCTGCGTCCGCGGGTCGTCATCCTTCCCTATTGGCAAGGTCGCCACCCGGACCACTACACCACCGGAACGCTCGGCTATGAAGCCTGCTTCGCTTCCGGCCTCTCCAAGCTCGATCTCCCTCCCGAATACGGCGCTCCGCACCGCCCCTACAAGATTCTCTACGCCTCGCTCTACGCCGACGTGCGTCCCACCTTCGTCGTCGACATCACGCCGCACATCGAGACCCGCCTTGCCTCCCTGCTCGCCTACCGCTCCCAGTACGGCGAACAACCCACGGGCAGCGGCCTCTTCGTCCCCGAGGTCGACATCCGCGAACGCACCTTCTCGACCGCCCGTCATTACGGCCTGCTTGCCGGCGTCCGCTACGCTGAGCCCTTCGTGCAGCGCGAGGTCTCCCTCGTCAGCGACTTGATGATGCTCCCCGTACAAAGCATCTAGTTCCCGGAAAAATCCCCGAAATCTTTCCTCTTGCCATATGCAACCATTTGGTTGCATAATGCTTCCGTGAGCATGGACGCTGTCTTCCGCGCACTCGCCGACCCAAGCCGGCGCAGGCTGCTCGATCGCCTCCACACTCGCAACGGCCAGACGCTCGGCGACCTGACCGCAGGCCTCAAAATGACGCGCCAGGCTGCCTCCAAGCACCTCGCCATCCTGGAGACAGCCAACCTGATTTCGATTCAATGGCACGGCCGCGAGAAGCTGCACTTCCTCAACCCCGTGCCCATCCACCAGATCGCCGACCGCTGGATCAGCAAATACGAACGCAGGCGCCTCGACGCGCTGGCGGACCTGAAGAAGTCCCTGGAAGGAGAGAACGATGAGCGCTAGCAAATTCGTCTACGTCACTTACATCCGCACCACCCCTGAGAAGCTGTGGGACGCACTGACCAAACCCGAGTTCACTCGTAAATACTGGGTCGGAACACATCAGGACAGCACCTTCGAAGCTGGCGCGGACTGGAAACTGATGATCCCTGACGGTCGCATCGGCGACATGGGCAAAGTCCTTGAAGTGGAGCGCCCGCACAAGCTCGTCTTATCCTGGCGCAACGAGTTCCTGCCCGAGATGCGCAAGGAGGGATTCTCGCGCTGCACATATGAGCTCGTGCCCATGGGCGAAGCGGTCAAGCTGACCATCCTGCACGAGATCGATCTCCCCGAATCTAAGCTTATTGAATCCGTGTCGATGGGCTGGCCGATGATCCTCTCCAGCCTGAAGACAATGCTCGAAACCGGTGAGCCCTTTCCCGGCTCTGGTGAATGGCCGAAAGATATGTAACCGCGACAAAAGGGGCAGCCAAATCGGCCGCCCCTTTTTCCTGGCTGTTAACACAGCTCATTTGGATGTTCGCTTTGTCCGTGAGGACTTCGATCCATTTCCAGAGCCATTATGCAGTCCGTGCTTGTTTGTGCTGGGTGAGGTCTGGCTCAACGCTTCGGCAAACACCGATGTCGCAACCTTTTGACCGGAGTCCTGCTTGCCGCGGTCCTCTTCGCCTTCTGTGCCCTTGATGTCGTCGACAGAGAGGCCCGGACCGCCGATCATCTGCGACTCCACGGGATGCAAGCCAAAAGATGTCTGCCACGGACCGTGCATGTCCGTGTCACCCTCACTGCCGTCGCCTGTCGACGCATTGAAGTACTCGTCGACGATGCCCGGTGTTGGCTTCAGAAAACCGATCGCAAACGGCGACTTCTCAAGGCTGTCCAGAGAGGCAGTGAACGCCTTCAGGTGCGTAATCTCACGCGTCATCAGGAACTGCAACGTATCGATTGTCCCTGGATCATCCGTGTGATCGATGAGTCTCTCGTACACGATCTTCGCGCGCGCCTCGGCCGCAATGTTACTGCGCAGATCCACATCCAGCTCGCCCGAAATCTTCAAATAGTCCGCTGTCCATGGATTGCCTGCGGAGTTGAACAGGGCCACCCCGCCGCCGGCGATCGTGACCAGCGGATCGGCTTCTGCGGCCTCACGGTCCGTCTTCAGGTTCTTGAGGTGCATGCGGATCAATGCGCCCACGATCTCCAGATGGCTCAGCTCTTCTGTGCCGATATCCATCAGCAGATCGCGCCGCGCCAGATCGTCCACGCAGTTCCATCCTTGGATGGTGTATTGCATGGCCGCGGCCAGTTCGCCATTGGCCCCGCCAAACTGCTCAAGCAGCATCTTGCCGAAGCGTATGTCGGGTGTTCCAACGTTGACGGTAAACATCAGTTGCTTTACATGGTGGTACATAATTGCCTCTCGGGTGGGGGTTGATGAGAACTCGGGGGGAGTGGACTTGCGCCGTGAGGCCAGAAGGACGTACACCAGGTAAGATGCTCGCCACCGAAATACGAGGGCAGAGCTACAAACAAGACTTGGGCTGTACTCTTAAGCACATGAGGCTTCAAAGGTTATGGTGGGCAACTGCCCTTGCCCAGGTGGTTGCTGTCTGCTCTTGCAATGTCGCCGCGCAGACAAAGCAGTCATCCGGACAAACTCAACCTCAGTCAACCCAGAGCACGACCACCACGCCCGGCTCTGCCACCGCCGCTCGCCGCGCGCGTGAACTCGACGTCCTCAAGCCGCCGACGAAGGACGACCTCCTCCGCGGCGCCTACGGCCCCTACCGCGCTAACAACGACCTGCTCTTCTACGCGCTGAAGCTCCGCGTCGACCCCGACACCAAGACCATCAAGGGTTCGAACACTATTCGCTTCCGCATGCTCGCCGACGGCACGCGCATCCAGATTGAGCTCTCACCCGATCTCACCATCGACGGCATCACCTTCAACGGCAAGCCCGTCCACTACGAGCGCGTCCCCGACACGCGCACCCTCTATCTCGACTTTCCCGAAACGCTACGCAAGGGCAAGACCTACGAGGTCGTCTTCGCATATTCCGGCCACCCGGTTACGCAGGGCCGCTTCGGCTGCTTCTCCTTCGACAAGGACAAGGAAGGCAAGCCCTGGATCACGACCGCCTGCGAAGGCGAAGGCCCGAGCATCTGGTGGCCCAACAAAGATCAGTGGAAGGACGAGCCTCAGGATGGCATGGAGCTCGACATCGCCGTCCCCAACGGCCTGATGGACGTCTCCAACGGCCGCTTCGAGGGCAGCAAAGATCTCGGGGACGGCTACACCGAGTGGCGCTGGCACGTGCACTACCCCATCAACAACTACGACGTTGCGCTCAACATCGGCGAGTATCAGCACTTCACGCTGCCGCAGCACGGCAAGACCACCCTCGACTTTTACGCGCTTCCTGAAGACCTCGACAAAGCCAAGGCGCAGTTCGCGCAAGTCCCGACGATGCTTGACGCCTACGAGCACTACCTCGGCGAGTATCCCTTCGACAAGGACGGCTACAAGCTCATCGAGGTTCCCTACGCCGGCATGGAGCACCAGTCCGCCGTCGCCTACGGCAACCACTTCACTAATGGCTACTACGGCCGCGACTGGACCGGCGTTGGCATCAGCATGAAGTTCGACTTCATCATCATCCACGAGAGCGGTCACGAGTGGTTCGGCAACGCCATCACCGCTCAGGACCCCTCCGACATGTGGATCCACGAAGGCTGGACCACGTATCTCGAGGGCATCTACGTCGAATACCGCTGGGGCAAGGACGACGCGATCAAGTACATCAACGGCCTCAAACCCAAAGTCCACAACGAGCGCCCCATCATCCCGCCACGCGGCACCAACGCCGAGCCGCCGCAGGATCAGTACTTCAAGGGCGCGCTCATGCTGAATACACTGCGCAGCATCATCAATGACGACACGAAATGGTGGGCCGACGTCCACGACTTCTACCAACACTTCAAATATCAGAACATCATGACCGAGGACGTCGTCGCCTGGTGGAACCAGCGCACCGGCATGAACCTCACGCCGTTCTTTGACGAATATCTTCGTCACGCGGCGATTCCCGTGCTCGACCTGCGCTTCGATCCTGCAAAGCACACGATGAGCTATCGCTGGAAGGCTGATGAAGCCGGCTTCGCAATGCCCATCAATGTCGGCGATCCAGAACACTGGTCGAAGATCACTCCCAACACCGCCAACTGGCAGACAATGCCGTGGAACGGCACTGCAGATGAGTTCCACGTCGACACCGACCACTTCTACGTCGACGTCAGCCACACCGACGTTGTTCTCTCCGCGAGCGCCTCTACAGGAATCTCTCGATGAGGCGCCTCTTCACCTTTGCGTTGCTTCTGCCACTCGCAGGCTGCGGATACCATCAGGTCGGCGCCGCGACGCACATTCCCGCGAACGTCCGCACGGTGTCTGTACCGATCTTCCGGTCGAGGGTCCAGGCCTACAACACGGAGACGGTGTTCACTGAGGCGGTCGTACGCGAGCTGAACACACGCACTCGGTACCGCGTGCTCACCAGCGTCGACCCCACTGTTGGCGCGGCGGAACAGCCCTCCGACGCAACCTTGCGAGGGACCATCCTCACGCAGGCTGTCACCCCGCTCACCTACGACGCCTCCAGCGGCCAAACCTCCAGCTACCTCGTCACCATCTCAGCCGACGTCGCGCTCGTCGGCCACGACGGCAGCGTGCTCTACCGCAACAGCGCCTTCGCCTGGCGCGAGCAATATCAATCAACACAGGACCTCACCGGCTTCGTGCAGGAGGACTCCGCCGCCGTACGCCGCATGGCGCGCGACTTTGCGCAGGCTCTCGTCAGTGACATGATGGAGTCGTTCCGATGAGCGCGCCCTCCAACTCGACCGCCGGCCTGCGCAGCTTCTCCACCGTCGATCGGTTCATCGCCGAAGCCACCGGCAAGACGCCCCGCGCCGGCTACGTCCTCCTCGGCGACGACGCCTTCCTGCTCCAGCGCGCTCGCAGCGGTATCCTCGACGCACTCGTCCCCACCGATCTGCGCGACTTCTCCCTCCACGATCTCGACCTCGCTGACACCTCAATCTTCGAAGCGCTCGACCTCGCGCAGACG
Organism: uncultured Acidobacteriaceae bacterium; assembly: GCA_963713395.1. GTDB lineage: Bacteria > Acidobacteriota > Terriglobia > Terriglobales > Acidobacteriaceae > Granulicella. The sequence goes on from CAVQLS010000014.1 coordinate 123,472, forward strand.
CCCTCGCTGATGGCTCCCTTCCAGGTTCTGTTCATCCGCAACCTCAAGACACTCTATGGCCGCGGCCAGAAGAAGGATGAGTTCGCCGCCATCGACGACTACTTCCGCCGCCCGAATCCGCAGGCACTCCTCATCTTCGTCGCCGACCATATTCGGCTCCCGCAAGACCTCCGCACCATGGATATGCAGGACAAGGAGCGCGCCGAAAAGATCCGCGAAACCCTCGGCGATGCCTGCGGCATCATCGAGCTCCAGCGTGTCAGCGAAGACGACGCAATTCAATGGGCAATGCGCGAGGCTGAGTCTCAACACATCCGCCTCACCGAAGACGCCGTCCGCGAGCTTGTCGACGCACTCGGTGCCGAGATGCTCACGCTCTCCAGCGAGCTCTCGAAGCTCATCCTCTACGCCCAAACGCGGGACCAGCCACAAAGCTCGCAGACCATCCAACTCGCCGACGTCGAAACCATGGTCTCGGCCGCCAAGCAGCGCAGCCTCTACGAACTCACCGACGCCATCAGCCTCAAGGATGCACCCCGCGCCGTCGCACTTCTGCACGGCCTCCTGAACGCCAGCGAAAGCGGAGAAGATGCCGCCATCGGCCACGTCTTCATGCTCTCGAAAACATTCCGCCAGATGCTCGTGCTCAACGAAAAGCAAGTCCGCGATCAGCGCGCAATGTGGCAGGTTCTCTGGCCCGGCTTCCGTGTCGCTCCCTTCGCCGCCGACACTCTTATCGCGCAAGCCCGCCGCTACCGCGATCGCAGCGATCTCACCCGCGGCCTCGAACTCATCGCCCGCGCCGACATTGAGCTCCGCTCCTCGCCTGCCGACAAGCGCCTCGTCCTCGAGCGCCTCGTTCTTCGTCTCGCCGGCCGCCAGACCGCAGCGCACGAGGCCGCTATCACGAACTAAGTATTCACTGCGGCAGCGGCCGCCGCTTGCCTACCGGGATATCCTTCCCCTCATCGGAGGGCACGTAGTTCGGGTCTGCGGTCAACTTCGGATCGGGCAGTGACATAGACACACCCGCGACCGTCGTGAACGCCATCCCATCTCTCTTAATCGAAACGGTAATACCGTGTGCGCCGTTCGTCAGCGACTGTGGCCGCGGGAACTCCACCACGTATCGTCCGCGCAGCATCTCAATCCATTGATGCAGTCGCTTTTGCACGTCCCGTTTCTCTGCATCCATCACAATGCCGCCGGTCGACTCACATAGAGCGCGAAATGCGTCAGAACGATCTCGCTGCCACGCAATCCCAATCTCACCTTCGTTTCGGAGCCCAAACAGCGCAACGCCCTCGGCGCCGGCATAGTCGTGCAGTTTGGCCCACGAGATCGCGCTTCCGTCATCAAGCCCATCACCGACAATCAAAATCGCGCGACGGCCGGTAGCGCTGGCCATCTCGTTGATCACCGACGTCATGGCGCCCCACAGATAGACCTTCGTTCCGCACGACGCGCCCGCCGTGTTCTTCCCGAGCTTCGGCGACTGCAAACCCTCTTCAATCGAGCTGCTCAATAACCCCGGAAAAGGTTGAACCTCATACACGGTTCGAAGCAGGCTACAGCTCAAGAGGTAAATCGATATCCGGTCCTGCGGATGCAACTCTTTCGTAGCCATCTCGGCAGTTGCGGCGGCGAGCTCTCCCACCAAATCACTACGGTGTTTCACACCGACGTCAATCAAGATTGCCAGGCTGAGCGGATCTGCTCCTTCCATCCGAACGTGTGTCGGAGCAAACTGCTTGCCGCTGTCCAGGCTCACCAGGAAGCGCCGAAAGTCGATCTGCGGCAGCGGCTGGCGGTCACTGTCCAAAACCAGCGTAGGGACCTGCACCAGGTTTGCATATACCTTCAGCGTGAATACCGGAGCCTGCTCCTGCAACCCGGAAGGTTGAGCCTGCTGCCCGCGGCAGCAAGCGCTCCCCAGTAACAGCACACTAACCCATCCGCAGGCGTGCAACACAGCCTTCGCAGTGGACAAGGGCCGCACCATCGAACGAATTATCGCAGAAGCTCTTCTGATGCGAACGGCTACAATCGGCAAGATAGACAATCCACGGAGGATAGGAAATGGCGGTAGCTCACAGGAGCCACGCAGCAGCACTGGTGTTGTTCATAAGCACTATCGGAGTCGGCTTCGCACAGACCTCAACACCTTCCCCGGCTCCCTCCCAACAGGACCAGCGCCACCAGCTTGAGGACTTCTACCGCACGCACTACACCAAGCACGAGTACCACGTGCCCATGCGCGATGGCGTCAAACTCTACACCGTCGTCTATACGCCGATCACCGAACAGTTCACCGATCGCGGCCCGTATCCGTTCCTCATGTCGCGCACCCCCTACAGTTGCGGCAACTACAATAACAACGTCATCCAGCCGCACGTCACCAGCAACCCCAATCTCATTCATGACGGCTACATCCTCGTCTGCCAGGACGTTCGCGGTCGCTGGAACAGCGAAGGAAAGTGGTTCGAGATGACGCCCGCCAAAGACGGCAAGGGCATCGACGAGTCCACCGACATGTCCGACACCGTCGATTGGCTGCTCAAGAACGTCCCCAACAACAACGCCAAGGTCGGCATCCTCGGTATCAGCTATCCCGGCTTCTACGCCGCCGCCAGCATCGTCGACAGCAACCCTGCCATCAAGGCTGCCAGTCCGCAGGCGCCCGTAATGAACCTCTGGATGGGCGACGACTCCTATCACGGCGGCGCCTTCATGCTCTCGGCCAACCACTCCTTCTACGCACCGTTCTTCGTGCCACAGAAGAACCCGCTCACCAAGGAGCCGAAGATCGATTTCGACTTCCCCACGCAGGACATGTACGCCTATTACCTGCACATGGGCACGCTCGCGCACATCGACTCACCCGCCGGCGGCACCAACCCTTACTTTCACGACCAGATCTCGCACACCACTTACAGCGACTACTGGCAGATTCGCAATCTCACACCGCACATGCACGGCGTGAAAGCCGCCGTACTCGAGGTCGGCGGCTTGTTCGACGCCGAGGATCTCGCCGGCCCCGTCCAACTCTTCCACTCCATCGACAAGCTCAGCCCCGACGCGCCTGAAAACACGCTCATCGAAGGCCCTTGGGTACACGGAGGCTGGAGCCGTGGCACCGGCGCCTCTCTCGGCGACATCAAGTTCGGCGACAGCCCCTCCACCTTCTACCGCGACAACATCGAAGCTCCCTTCTTCGCGCACTGGCTGAAGAACAAATCGTGGACCGCGCTGCCCAAGGCCTACACCTTTGAGACCGGCTCCAACGTCTGGAAGAAGTACGATGCCTGGCCGCCACAGCAGGCCGTCACGAAGACGCTCTACCTGCAACCCAACGGCGGCCTCGCCTGGAGCACACCCACCGAGCAGGCGAGCCAAGACTCCTACATCAGCGATCCCGCGCACCCCGTTCCGTTCGTGCCCTACGTCACCGGCCCCGACGTTCCGCAGCGCTACATGGATGAAGATCAGCGCTTCGCCACACACCGCGGCGACGTACTCGTCTACCAGACCGCGCCGCTCACCGAAGACGTCACCGTCGTCGGCCCCATCAAGCCGCGCCTGAAGATCGCCTCCACCGGCACCGACTCCGACTTCATCGTCAAACTCATCGACGTCTACCCCGAGGACTACAAGGCCCCCGACGAGGAGAAAGAAGGCAAGCATGTCACCGCGGCCGAGCCCGTCTTCATGGAGGGCTACCAGATGCTCGTGCGCGGCGAGCCTTTCCGCGCCAAGTTCCGCAACTCATGGGAACACCCCGAAGCTCTCACGCCCGGCAAAGTCACTGACATCGACTTCACGATGCAGGACATCAACCACACCTTCCGCAAGGGTCACCGCATCATGGTGCAGATTCAGAGCTCATGGTTCCCGCTCGTCGATCGCAACCCGCAAACCTTCATGGACATCTACAAAGCGAAGCCCGAAGACTTCCACATCGCCACCGAGACAATCTTCCATCAGGCCGACGCACCCAGCGGCATTGACCTGCTCGTCATGCCGCACTAATCTTTTCTTTCTGTCATTCCCGAAGGGAATCTGCCCTTTCGGATCACTCCAAAAACTGTGTCATCTCGACCGAAGCGGGACGGTATCACCGTCCCGCGAAGTGGAGAGACCCCCGTATTTTCGCGATTGCGCGCGGATCAGCTCAATGCAAGTCACGCCTTCCCGAACGGCTCTTCCAAGCTCACACTCTGCGCCGTGAACAACTCCGCTCCGCTCTCCGTGATGTGCATGTCATCCTCCAGCCGGACACCAAACTTCCCGCGTTGATAGATCCCCGGCTCATCTGAAAACGCCATGCCCTGGGCGAGCTTCGCCGTGTTTCCACCCACCAGATACGGCCACTCATGCATGTCGAGCCCTATCCCATGCCCCACACGATGCGTGAAGTACTCATACCCGGGCCCAAACCCCGCATCGACAATCACCTTGCGCGCCGCCGCATCGACTGACTGCGCCTCCACACCCGGCTTAGCCGCGACCAGCGCCGCGCTCTGCGCCCGATGCACAATCTCGAAGACCTTCTTCTGCTCATCGCTCGCCTTGCCGTAAACCCAGGTCCGCGTAATATCCGACGTATATCCGTCGCACGTGCATCCATCGTCCACCATCACGATGTCACCCTCACGAATCGTCTGCACCTGCGCACTTCCATGCGGCACCGCCGAATATTGCCCCACATTCAACGAAGACTCACCTCTTACGCCGCATCGCGCATACGCTTTGTCCACCAAATCCGTGACGCGCCGATTCGTATCCCCCGGCCCGCACGATTGATACACCGCGCGATAGACGCTCAATGTAATCTCGTTCGCCAGCTTCATCAGCGCCAGCTCCGCCGTAGTCTTGATCATCCTGCACCCCGCCGTCACCGGAGTCGCCGAAGCAATCGTCATCGCCGGGCACGCCTGCGCCATCGCGTACGAAAACTCAAACTGCGTGTGCTCTTCGATCCCCAGCGTTCCCGTCTTCACCGCCACCTCGGCCAACCCCTTGCGCAGCAAATCAAACGGGCTCTCATTCTCCTGCCAGAAATACGACAATGTTGACTCACGCTCCGGAAAGTTATCCAGCAGTTCCACCGCGCGATCGCGCTCGAACGCCGGACAGATCAAAAACGGCGCCGCCGCTCTCGGCAGCACATACGCAAACAGCCTCTCCGACTGCCCCCAGTGCGCTCCTGTGTAATACGTCAGCGACGCTCCCGTCGTCATCACAATCGCGTCAAGCTTACTCGCGGTCATCAACTCACGCGCCCTGTCCAGCCGCGAGTTCCGCTCACTCACCGTGATCGGCACAATCTCTTTGCCACGGTCCCTCAGCGCGAGAATTGGCGCCGGAAGACCCTCGTCGACGCACGGCTGAGGAGGCGCCGCTTGACTACCCTTCCGTTGCGGCTCCAGCGCGAATGCAGGGGCAGCCACAGCCGTAGAAACCAGAAACTTCCGCCTCGAAAGCATCTCTGCATTGTAGGCGCACCGCCGATTACCCTAATATCAGGAGCCTCAGGAGCCCACCGGAATGATCACGACCGTGCAGCAGCACATCCGCCACCAGCAGCAGAACTTCGCTGAAGCCAGTGGGACCTTCTCTTGGCTCCTCAGCGGCCTCACCCTCGCCACAAAAATGGTCGAAGCCAAGATCCGTCTCGGCGGGCTCAGCGACGCGCTCGGCGCCAAAGGCTCCGTCAACGTCCAGGGCGAGGTCCAGCAGAAGCTCGACGTCTACGCCAATGAAACTCTCCTCCACATCCTCGGCGGCCGTGACAGCGTCGCCGCGCTCATCAGCGAAGAGAATGAAGAGCCCGTCGTCATCAATGCCGACCCCGAGTCCGGCCGTTACATCATCGTCTTCGACCCGCTTGACGGCTCCTCCAACATCGACGTCAACGTCAACGTCGGCACCATCTTCTCCATTCACAAACGCCTCCCCGGCCAGCCGCTCGAGACAGCCATCCTTCAGCCCGGCTCCAGCCAGGTCGCCGCCGGCTACGTCGTGTACGGCCCCTCGACCATGCTCGTCTACACCGCCGGCAACGGCGTGCATGGCTTCACGCTCGACCCCGCCATCGGCGCCTTCGTCCTCACCAACGAGCAGATGAAGATGCCCGAGCAAGGCCCCTACTACTCCACCAACGAAGCCAACGAGGTCTCCTGGCCGCTCCCCTATCAGCAGTTCGTCAATCGCCTCCGTCGCGGCCAGCTCAACGGCAAGGCCTACAGCTCGCGTTACATCGGCTCGCTCGTCGCCGACTTCCATCGCACGCTTCTCAAAGGTGGCGTCTTCCTCTACCCGCCCACCGAAAAATCTCCCCAGGGCAAGCTCCGCCTCCTCTACGAAGCCAACCCGCTCGCCTTCATCGCCGAGCAGGCCGGCGGCGCCGCCACCAACGGCGCACATCGTGTCCTCGACCTCCAGCCCGAGTCCATCCACCAGCGCACTCCTTTCGTCCTCGGCAGCCGCGTTGAGGTCGAGACCCTGCAGGCTATGGTGAAAAAAGAAGCTGCAGATAAAAGGAAAGAAAGCTGAAGCCGCTTTGAAAGGGCTACCGCACC